>NZ_KV917377.1:246564-2646564 GCF_002019705.1 Shouchella patagoniensis
AGACGAATCGCTTCAGGTGTTTGGGATTGAACGTTCGTTAAGTTTAAAAGGATGTCCCTACGACAATGCGGTAGCTGAATCCATGTTTCATATCGTGAAAGTCGAGTTCCTAAAGCGCTATACGTTCGACACAACCACGGACTTAGAACGTGAACTAGCTGACTATCTTCATTGGTATAACCATTTTCGTCTGCATGGAACCTTACAGTATCAAAGCCCAATTGAATTCAAACAAACTGCCCACAAAAAAAGTGTCTAAAAAAGTGTTGACGGTCCAGCCTCAACTAAACCAGAACTAAGGTGGACGCATGTATCGTTGTCAGAAATTATACACAATAGTTCTTTCTCCTCCTTCACAATAATTCCTTCCTCTTGCAAGTAAATTAAATGGTGAATAGACACTTCTTTATTTTTATCTTCAATTTTATTTAATAACTTGATTAACTCATCCACTCTCAACTAATCCCCTCTTTTCTTGGATTATAACTATTCTAAGAAAAGCTTGTTTTATTACACATACAAAAAACAGCTTCAGCAAGTTTCGTGATTTGATTTGTGAAACGTTAATATAATACAATTGAATTACTTTTTCGAAAATTGCGCGTACAAGCAAAAGCTAGAAAGGGGGATTCATTTAGGCGTGAAAGATGTTCTAAACAAATTAATAAATGAGTTTGAATATAAGTTGGGAAGAAAGCTGACTTTTACTGAAAAAGAATTTTTAGCTACCATCGCTAGTAAAATCAACACTCCTTCGGATTAATTCATTTTTAAAAATGTCTGTAAAATCTTCTTGTAGTTTGAGTTTCTTTGCTTCTACAAATGCTTCCTGCATTAATTTTGTAGGAATTTCATATATCGTCATAAGGCATCCGTTAAAGTGGAATTACAAGTTTTTTTTACAAGTGCATTTGCAGTAAATCAAATAAAAAGCCCCTCTTAAAAGCCAGGCTGTATTAGATTATCCTTTTAACGTTTTTGCGTAAACGTTAAAAATTACGTGTAGATTAAAGGTAAAAGCGCAATAAGATTAAACAGCGCGGCCGTTCTTAGGGACGGTTTTTTTGAATGAAGGAAAAACTTTATAACAATGTAAAGAGGTCACTAATTTAACACTAGGTAAACATACAATCAAATTTTTTATTGTGGCATTTAATATTAAAAAGAAGGGAGAGGGGAGAAAAAAGTAATGTGTAGTGTTCGATATAAAAAGTGCTGTGTGTGTCACAGTAATATACAGTATTTTGAGCGGTCCCGTCAAAACCTTCCAACCTTGCCTATACCAAGCCCTCCAGCCGAAAGATTTCCTTTAAGAGAACTGCTGATCTCATTAATTGGGGATACTATAGAGGTCTTTACACCTTTCGGAATTTTAGTAGGAACGTTAGAAGCTGTTCAAGAAGACTATATTATACTAGTAGATGAAACTAATTCGCAGAATCTTGTTCGTTTGGCTAAGATTGAAAGTGTGCTCATATAGCAAATAATGGAGGTTACCGAGTAGTAAAAGCTATAGTTATACCCGTATCGGGATCTAGCAAAAACCTTTCTTAATGACAAAAAGCGCCCCTGCACGGGCACTTTTTTCATTTCTAACACAACACATTATTGTTATTTCTCCTCCGAAAGCTTGTCCCGTCTTTCTAAGGTGAAATTTTCCAACTCTTGTAAGTCTTCTACTGTCGCTTGCTTCTTAACAAAGTTTCTAGCAGTTGATCGGTTTCTAAGGTACCGGGCTCCAGCGACGCCTGCCAGTAAAACGATTATCTTGTCTACATCCACTCGTTATCTCCTCCTTTCTATACTCTAACCACACTATCGATAGTATGGTTAGTCAACACTTTTTGTAATATTGATCTAAAGTAATTTAAGGGTTATATTTTTACAATTATAATAAGGAAGACTAACGGAAAAAATGAGCCGTCTATCAGGCACCCGGAACAAAAGATATGGTAAGATACATTAAAGTATAATTAAATATATATTAGGATTTAGAACCCCATAAAATCGGGGTTCCGCATCGCTTGCTAGATACAAATAAATACATTAGAATACAGGTAATTACTAGCGTGCTGTAGGAAGCATTTATGGCTGTCTTGCGCATGGACGATAACTAAGTCTGAAAAAGCCGCCTGCGATGTAGGCAGGCTTTTTTCATGTGAGAAGGAGAGTAAATCTATGGGCCAATCAATTTATGTACACATCCCTTTTTGCGAACATATATGTCATTACTGCGACTTTAATAAGGTATTTTTAGAAAATCAGCCTGTTGAAGCATATATTGATGCGTTAATTAAGGAGATGGAGCATTCAGAACAGTCTCGAAAAAAGGTTCCGATTCAGACCATATATATAGGTGGTGGAACACCTACGGCATTATCTGCACAACAACTTGATCGACTAATGACCGCAATGCATACCGTTTTTCAGTTAGATGCCTTACTTGAATGGTCGGTTGAAGTGAATCCAGATAGTGCGGATGAAAACAAACTAAGTGTCTTGAAGAAACATGGAGTAACCCGTTTGAGTTTAGGTGTTCAAACATTTACCCAACCGTTATTAGATGAAATTGGGCGAACACACTCGCCAGAGAGTGTGCAACAGGCAATTGTCACAGCGAGAAATCAAGGATTTACGAACTTGTCCGTTGACTTAATGTTAGGCCTTCCTAACCAAACAGTCGAGCATTTTTCCGATTCCTTAGATAAAGCCTTAGCATTAGGAGTAGAACATATTTCAGCTTATATGTTGAAAGTTGAAAAGCAAACCGTGTTTTACAATCGTTATAAAAAAGGGAAACTACGCTTACCACCAGAAGAAGCGGATGTAGCAATGTATGATTTATTGCGATTAAAAACATCACAAGCTGGATTGTATCAATATGAAATTAGTAACTTTGGGAAAATGGGATATGAGAGTAAGCATAATCTTGTCTATTGGAAAAACGAGGAATATGCAGGTTTTGGAGCTGGAGCATCCGGTTACGAGCGGCAGGTGAGGTATCAAAATATTAATCCAATCCAAAAGTATATTGATGCAGTTATGGATAAGGGTCAAGCGAGAATGAGGGAACATCAGGTCTCTAAAGTGGAATGGCTTGAAGAAGCGGTTTTCTTAGGATTACGCATTCGTGATGGGATTGATAAAGAATCATTTAAGGCACATTATGGGTATGATATAAACGAATTATTCGCAGACGAAATTCGCATAGGGATACAAAAAGGTTTGATAGAGGAAACAACAAGTCATTTAAAACTAACGGAAGAAGGGTTGCTCCTAGGAAATGAGGCGTTTGAATTATTTGTTGCCGTTTTAGATGAAGAAGCCTTTTAACTATGGAAAAAATGAGCTTTTAGCAATTGACAACAGAGCCTCTTTTTGATAGTGTAACAATAGTATTAGCACTCGCTTGCTTAGAGTGCTAACAGGGAGGTGCTTGGAATGTTAACGGAAAGACAACTTATGATTTTACATGCAATCGTTGACGATTATGTTCGTTCCGCAGAGCCTGTTGGTTCACGAAGCATCTCAAAACGGAATGATATTCCGTATAGTCCAGCAACAATACGAAATGAGATGGCAGACCTTGAAGAACTTGGTTTTCTGGAAAAGCCGCATAGTTCAGCTGGAAGAGTGCCTTCACAGCATGGATATCGCTATTATGTAGACCATTTATTATCTCCACACCGATTGACTGTTGCAGAACGCGCAGGGCTTTCCCGACTAACCTCTGCAAGTTTGGAAGCAATGGAAGAAGTCTTTCAAGAATCAGCACGGATATTGTCAGAGATGACTAGTTACGTTTCTGTTGTTCTTGGACCTGAATCGTTGAATGAAAAACTGAAAAATATTCAAATCATCCCAATGGACAGCCGAAAGGCCGTTGTTATTGTTGTGAGCGATACAGGTCATGTTGAGAATCACCTTGTGCAAATTGGAGAAGGTGTAACGTCTACTGATTTAGAGCGAACCGTTAATCTTTTAAATGAGCGATTAATCGGAACACCTCTTTCCCAGTTGCAAAAGAAAATCAATATAGAGTTAGGACAACTATTCCGAGATCATATTGACAATTATCAACAAGTGCTCGGTATGTTGGAGCGGACGATGGTCTCTGGTGTGAGTGAAAAATTGTTTTTCTCGGGAAAAACGAATTTAATGGAGCAACCTGAATTTCAGGATGTTGGCAAAATGCGTTTAGTTTATAAAACGTTAGAAGAAGAGAATCTATTGCAGCAGTGGTTCCGAACACAACAGGCAGACGGATTACAAGTCTCAATTGGTCAAGAAAACCAATTAGAAGCATTTGAAGCTTGCAGCATTATTACTGCTTCTTATGCGATTAATGGTCGTCATGTTGGAACACTTGGAGTGATTGGGCCAACAAGGATGGAGTATAGGCGAATGATTAAAGTGGTTGATTCGCTTTCAAAAGATTTGTCTAAACTGTTAACAGGATTTAATGAGTGATGGTATGCGCAGCAGCTAATCTGCTGCTCTACATAAAGCATGAGTGTTAGGCAATGTAATTGCATGACACATGCACCAATCGAAGTATTTGCAGACTAGCTAGGTTATTTGCTAAGCTGTCCAAGAATCAAGTCTGTAAATACGGAAACATACTAGGAGGTGAACAATCATGGCTGAAGAAAAGAAAGATGAAACAATTTTGGAAAATGAATCACTTGAGCAGGAAATGCCTGAAGCTGAAAAAGAAGTTGAGCAAAAAGAAGCTTCTAATGAAGAAACGATTGAGGCGAATGATGAAGAGTCAGAGGTTCACCCTCTTGAAATAGAGTTGGCAGAAACAAAAGATCGCCTTGCTCGTGTTCGAGCGGATTATGAAAACTTCCGTCGCCGTACAAATGAAGAAAAAGAAGCACAAGCTAAATATCGTGCACAAGGATTTATTGAAAAGCTTTTGCCTGCACTTGATAATTTTGATCGGGCGTTAACTGTTGAACCACAACACGACGAAGCAAAACAGCTTCTTCAAGGAATGGAAATGGTTAACCGTCAAATTCAAGATGCGTTAAAAAATGAAGGTGTTGAGGTTATTCCGACAAAAGGGGAAATGTTTGATCCACATCTTCACCAAGCAGTGATGCAAGTAGAAGAAGAAGGATATGACAGCAACCAGATTGTCGAGGAGCTTCAAAAAGGATATCAATTAAAAGACCGAGTCATTCGGCATTCTATGGTAAAAGTGAATTCATAGTTTTGGGAGGAAAAAAGAAATGAGTAAAATTATTGGAATTGACTTAGGTACAACAAATTCATGTGTAGCAGTTATGGAAGGCGGAGAAGCAACTGTAATTCCAAATCCAGAAGGCAACCGTACGACCCCATCTGTAGTTGCATTTAAAGATGGCGAGCGTCTTGTTGGAGAAGTGGCAAAACGTCAAGCTATTACGAACCCAAACACGGTTATTTCTATTAAACGTCACATGGGAACAGACTACAAAGTAGAAGTAGATGGAAAGAGTTATTCTCCACAAGAACTTTCAGCGATTATTTTACAAAAGCTTAAGTCCGATGCAGAAGCATATTTAGGTGAAAAGGTAACGAAGGCAGTTATTACAGTACCTGCTTACTTTAATGACTCACAACGCCAAGCGACAAAAGATGCTGGAAAAATTGCTGGTCTGGAAGTAGATCGTATCGTTAACGAACCAACTGCAGCAGCGCTTGCATATGGGCTTGAGAAAGAAGAAGATCAAACAATTCTTGTCTATGACTTAGGAGGCGGTACATTTGACGTATCAATCCTTGAGCTTGGTGATGGTTTCTTCGAAGTAAAAGCAACTTCTGGTGATAACAAGCTAGGTGGCGATGACTTTGATGATGTTATCATGGACTATCTTGTAGCAGAATTTAAAAAAGAAAACGGCATTGATTTAGCACAAGATAAAATGGCAATGCAACGTTTGAAAGACGCTGCTGAAAAAGCGAAAAAAGATCTTTCTGGTGTCACACAAACACAAATTTCATTACCGTTTATCACTGCAGATTCTTCAGGACCAAAGCACCTCGAAATCAACTTGACTCGTGCGAAATTCGATGAGATTTCTTCTGAACTTGTTGAACGTACATTAGCACCGACACGTCGGGCATTATCAGATGCAGGAATGTCAGCTTCTGAAATTGATAAAGTTGTTCTTGTAGGTGGATCAACGCGTATTCCTGCAGTACAGGAAGCGATTAAACGTTTAACTGGAAAAGACTCACACAAAGGAGTTAACCCAGATGAAGTTGTTGCTCTAGGTGCAGCAATTCAAGCAGGTGTATTGACTGGAGATGTTAAAGACGTTGTTCTTCTTGACGTTACACCACTTTCACTTGGTATTGAAACAATGGGCGGAGTCTTCACTAAGCTAATTGACCGTAATACAACAATTCCAACATCAAAATCACAAACATTCTCTACAGCGGCTGATAACCAACCTTCTGTAGATATCCATGTGCTTCAAGGTGAACGCGAAATGGCAGCTGACAACAAAACGCTTGGTCGTTTCCAACTTAGTGATATCCCACCAGCTCCACGTGGAGTCCCACAAATTGAAGTAACATTTGATTTAGATGCAAACGGAATTGTAAATGTAAAAGCAAAAGATCTTGGAACAAACAAAGAACAATCAATTACAATTACTTCATCATCTGGTCTTTCTGATGAAGAAATTGAAAAAATGGTTCATGATGCAGAAGAAAATGCTGAAGCAGATAAAAAACGTCGTGAGCAAGTAGAGCTTCGTAATGAAGCAGATCAACTCGTTTTCTCAACTGAAAAAACACTTAAAGATTTAGGTGATAATGTTGAGCAAGAAGAAAAAGATAAAGCAGAAGCAGCAAAAGACAAGCTAAAAACTGCACTTGAATCGGATAACGAGGAAGAAATTAAAACAGCAAAAGACGAGCTTCAAGAAATCGTCACAGCTTTGACAACAAAAATGTATGAGCAAGCAGCGCAAGCGGCCCAGCAGCAACAAGAAGCTGGTGGCGAAGGTGCAGAGCAACAAGATGAGAATGTTGTTGATGCGGACTATGAAGAAGTAAATGACGACGAAAAGAAATAAGAGCGGATTGGAGAAAAGTCAAAGTCAGCGTCATGGCTTTGGCTTTTTTCTCTGAAATAGGTGTCTCCTATTGCAAGGAGCGCTTACCTGGTGATAAGATGAACGTTATGTGAGAAAACGTGAGGCGGCAAAAAGTCGCATTCAGTCGGGAGGAAAAACGTGAGTAAACGAGATTTTTATGAGGTGCTCGGGGTAAGCCAAGGCTCTTCTGAAGAAGAAGTGAAAAAAGCGTACCGCAAATTAGCTCGGAAATATCACCCAGATGTAAACAAAGAAGAGGGTGCTGAAACAAAATTTAAAGAAGTAAAGGAAGCATACGATACATTAAGTGATCCACAGAAGAAAGCGCATTATGATCAATTTGGTCATACTGATCCAAATCAAGGGTTCGGTGGTGCTGGTGGAACAGGAGACTTCGGTGGTTTTAGCGATATTTTTGATATGTTCTTTGGTGGAAATGGCGGTGGTGGCCGTCGTAATCCAAACGCACCACGCCAAGGGAATGACCTCCAATATACAATGACACTTGAATTCAAGGAAGCTGTTTTTGGAAAAGATACGGAAATCGAAATTCCTCGGGAAGAGACATGTGAAACGTGTGACGGTTCAGGTGCTAAAGCCGGGACTAAACCTGAAACATGTTCTCATTGCGGAGGCTCTGGTCAGTTAAATGTAGAGCAAAATACACCATTTGGCAGGGTCGTTAATCGCCGCGTGTGTAATCATTGTGAGGGAACAGGGAAAACGATTAAACATAAATGTGGAACGTGTCATGGAAAAGGCAAAGTGAAGAAACGTAAAAAAATCAGTGTGAAAGTACCAGCAGGAATTGATAATGGACAACAGCTACGTGTAACGGGTCAAGGAGAAGCTGGTGCTAATGGCGGGCCTGCAGGTGATCTTTATGTTGTATTCCAAGTGAAGACACATGAATTCTTTGACCGTGAAGGCGAAGACATTTATTGCGAAGTACCACTTACATTCCCACAGGTGGCACTTGGAGACGAAATAGAAGTACCGACATTGACTGGAAAAGTAAAATTAAAAATTCCAGCAGGTACACAGACAGGTACAAACTTCCGCTTGCGTGGAAAGGGTGTACCAAATGTTCACGGACGTGGCCAAGGTGACCAACATGTACAAATACGTGTAGTAACACCAAAAACCTTAAATGAAAACGAAAAAGAACTAATGCGTGAATTCGCTGGAATGAGCGGTGGAAAGCCTGAAGAGCAAAACGACGGCTTTTTTGATAAATTACGTCGAGCGTTTAAAGGCGATTAATCAAGTTAAGACTACGTATATATATGGTGAAGGAAGCTTGTTTTAAGCATTCCTTCACCTATTTTACGGAAAAAATGATTTATAGGATTAATAAGGGAGCTAATACAATGAAATGGGCAGAATTTCGTGTTCACACCACACAGGAAGCAGTTGAACCAGTTTCTAATGTACTACACGAATCTGGTGCAGCGGGTGTTGCAATTGAAGACCCTCATGATCTTGTAACAGAATGGAGTGTCAAATACGGTGAAGTGTATGAGTTATCACCTGATGATTATCCCGAGGAAGGCGTTATGGTCAAAGCCTATTTTCCAATGAATGATACGTTTAAACAAACAATGAGCCACGTACAAAACCGCATAAAAGAGTTGGAGAATTTCTCAATTAATATCGGACGAGCTGAGATGGATTATGTTGAAGTCGATGATGAAGATTGGGCTACTGCATGGAAGAAGTATTACCATCCGGTACAAATAACCGAGCAATTGACTATTGTCCCGACATGGGAAGATTATGAGCCTGGACAAGGTGAAATGACGATTGAACTTGACCCAGGGATGGCTTTTGGTACAGGAACACATCCAACTACGATTTTGTCGATCAGATCTTTAGAAGAAGCGGTGAAACAGGGCGATTCAGTTATTGACGTGGGTACGGGCTCAGGGGTATTGGCTTTAGCCGCATGGAAATATGGAGCTGGACCTATTCGAGCACTGGATTTGGATGAAGTAGCCGTTAATAGCGCAAAAGAGAATTTTCGCTTAAATCGAGCGGAACCCTTTATCGAAATCGCACAAAATAACTTACTTGAAGGTGTTCAGCCTAACGCTGCAGATTTAGTCGTAGCTAACATATTGGCAGAAGTCATTATCTCGTTTACATATGACGCTTTTAGAGTAGTAAAACCAGGTGGGGTGTTTTTGACTTCAGGAATTATTTCTCGCAAAAAAGATGATGTGATAAAATCACTAGAAGACGCTGGTTTTCAAGTAGAAGATGTGACTGAATTAGATGATTGGGTTGCGATTAAAGCTGTTAAGCCTGTATAAAGAGGTGTGTGATGCAACGTTATTTTATTGCGGATAAGCAAATGTCCTCTAAATCTGTAGAAATTACAGGGGAGGATGCCGGCCATATAGCACGAGTGATGCGAATGCAGGCAGGCAGTGAAGTGATATGTGTAAATGAGCAAGGAAGAGCAGTTCAAGTTGAGTTATCGTTGGTAGATAAGGAACGAAGTGAAGGGCGGATCTTAGCGGAAATTGACACCACTCCAGAAATGGCTGTACGGGTTACAGTTGCGCAAGGTCTTCCGAAAGGCGATAAGCTTGAAACAATTGTTCAAAAAGGTACTGAATTAGGTGCTTACGCTTTTCTTCCTTTCACTGCCAAACGTTCTGTTGTAAAATGGGACGAGAAGAAAGAGCGTAAAAAAATGGAGCGTTTGCAAAAAATCGCAAAAGAAGCGGCGGAGCAATCGCATCGAATGAAAGTACCAGAAGTTCGTGCTCCTTTAACTGTTAAACAATTAGCAGAGAACATGAAGAACTATGATGTATGTATCATTTGTGATGAAGAAGAAGCAAAAATTGGTGAAGTAGGGCGTTTAAAAAAAGCGTTTGAACGACTAGAAAAAGAGATGACTATGCTTATCGTTGTTGGTCCAGAAGGCGGACTTAGCCGTGAAGAAGTTAACTTATTCTGTGAATCCGGGGCAGTTGCCTGTGGCATAGGACCTCGAATCGTTCGAACGGAGACGGCGAGCCTATATGTTTTGGCTGCCCTTTCGTACCATTTAGAAATTTGAGGTGAATCTATTGTCAACCGTTGCGTTTCATACATTAGGTTGTAAAGTAAATCATTACGAAACTGAAGCAATTTGGCAGCTCTTTAAACATGAGGGCTATGAAAAAGTAGAATATGAACAAGCTGCGGATGTTTATGTTATTAATACATGCACTGTAACCAATACTGGCGATAAAAAAAGCCGACAAGTCATTCGACGTGCGATCCGCAAAAACCCAGACGCAGTCATCTGTGTAACAGGCTGTTATGCTCAAACATCTCCTGCTGAAATTATGGCAATTCCAGGAGTTGATATTGTAGTAGGGACGCAAGATCGAACAAAAATGATTGGTTATATTGAGCAGTATAAGCAAGAACGTCAACCCATTAATGGCGTAGGTAACATTATGAAATCTCGTGTATACGAAGAATTAGATGTGCCTTCTTTTACTGATCGCACACGTGCTTCATTGAAAATCCAAGAAGGTTGCAACAATTTTTGTACATTCTGCATTATTCCTTGGGCTCGTGGACTGATGCGTTCCCGTGATCCGGAGGAAGTAGTAAAACAAGCCCAACAGCTCGTTGAAGCAGGTTATAAAGAAATTGTTTTAACCGGAATTCATACTGGAGGATACGGTGAAGACTTAAAAGATTATAGCTTAGCAAGGTTACTTGAAGATTTGGAGAATGTAAGTGGATTAAAGCGCATCCGTATCTCTTCAATTGAAGCGAGCCAATTGACAGATGAAGTCATTGCTGTTATTGGAAAATCAACTAAAGTGGTACGTCATATGCATATACCCCTTCAATCTGGTTCGGACACTGTTTTGAAGCGGATGCGTCGGAAATATACGATGGATGCTTTTGCAGAGCGTATTACAAAATTAAAAAAAGTATTGCCACGTTTAGCGATTACGTCTGATGTAATCGTTGGCTTTCCTGGCGAGACAGAGCAAGAATTCCAAGAAACATATGATTTTATTGCTAAACATCAATTTAGTGAGTTACACGTATTTCCTTATTCAATGCGGACAGGAACACCTGCTGCGAGAATGACAGATCAAGTTGATGAAGAAGTGAAGAATAAACGCGTTCATCGGTTAATCGAACTTTCAAACCAACTTGCAAAAGAATACGCATCAAGTTTTGAAAATGAAGTCTTAGAAGTAATCCCTGAAGAACGGGATAAAGACAATCCGGATAGCGGGCTATATGTAGGTTATACGGATAATTATTTAAAAGTAAAACTTCCCGCTGATGAATCAATGGTAGGAAGTATCGTTAAAGTGAAAATAAAAGAAGCGGGTTATCCATTTAACCGAGGCGAGTTTGTTCGCATATTGGAAGAAAATGACCATTTACGTAAAGAATTAAAACCTTTGGCTTAGCCAAAGGTTTTTTTCTTATACATAATGATAAGAAAATGGCATTATCTTTCCGATTATTTCTTCCCTTATACTATAACTAAGAAAAGAAAAAGAAGGGGAGATGAAAAATGGGGAAAAGTGCTAAAGAACAGTTTGGTGCTTATGCAAGTGCATATGTGACGAGTAAGAAGCATGCAAAAGGAATGGATTTAAATTTGCTTGAACAATTAGTTAAAGGTTCAGAAGCGACTTCTTTATTAGATGTTGCAACAGGTGGAGGGCATGTAGCAAAGAAAATGGCACCTTATGTAAAAGAAATTGTGGCTATAGATTTAACTCCAGAAATGCTAGCTGTTGCTGAAAAACATCTCGATGAAAGTGGAATTACAAATGTACAGTTCATCGAAGCACCTGCGGAGAAATTGCCATTTAAAGAAAGTACATTTGATTTTGTTGTTTGTCGAATTGCGGCACATCACTTTATGAATGTAGCTGCTTTTATCGCAGAGGCATTCCGTGTATTAAAGCCAGGTGGACGTTTCTTTTTACTTGATAACGTAGCTTTGGAAGATGACGCGTGTGATCATTTTTATAATGAACTGGAGTATAAGAGAGATGGAAGTCATAAACGTGCTTACAAAAAATCAGAATGGCTATCCATGGTTGAAGCTGTTGAATTTGAAATCGTACAATTACACGTTTTTAAAAAAGAATTTGATTTTCAAGACTGGACGGGTAGAGTACAGATGAAAGAGGATGTTAAGAAAAGATTAGAAAACTGGATCTTTGCACAACCGCTTGAATTAAAACACGCTTTAAACGTGGAAGAACGTAGAAATAACATCATACGTTTTAAAGGACAGTCGATATTGTTAGAGGCACTAAAACCTTAGTCATCTCAAGGTTTTTATAATGGCAATACTCGTCTTGTATGTAAATTCGTGTTATCATGAGTGGGGCAATACAACTGACGAAAGGGTGAGAAAAATGGCGGAAACGATCGCACATCTCATTGACCACACACTGCTTAAAGCAGATGCAACTGAAGAACAAATTATACAATTGTGTAAGGAAGCAAAAGAGAATCAATTTGCCTCTGTTTGCATTAATCCTTATTGGGTGAAAACGGCTTATCAAGAATTAAAAGATCAAAAAGAAGTAAAAGTATGTACAGTCATTGGCTTTCCTTTAGGTCAAAATACAGCGGAAACAAAAGCGTTTGAAACGACTAATGCGATTGAAAATGGTGCGACTGAAATTGACATGGTTATTAATATATCTGCATTGAAAGATCAAAAAGATGAAATCGTTCTTGAAGATATTGAGTCGGTTGTCAAAGCAGCAAAGGGAAAAGCATTAACAAAAGTTATTATTGAAGCTTGTTTGTTGACTGATGAAGAGAAAGAACGCGCTTGTAAGCTAGTTGTACAAGCTGGAGCAGATTATGTGAAAACGTCAACCGGATTTTCTACTGGTGGTGCTACAGTAGAAGACATCAAATTGATGAGAAAAACGGTTGGTAAAGATGTTGGAGTCAAAGCATCTGGCGGGGTACGTGATTTGAGTGGGGTAGAAGCGATGGTTGAAGCAGGAGCCACTCGGATCGGTGCTAGTGCTGGTGTCGCTATTGTCGCCGGAGAACAAGGCAAATCTGATTATTAAGATCAGCATAAGAAAAGCAGGAGCTCAATCAACGATCGATTGAGCTTTTTAGTAACCAATTTGTCGTTTGACCGTCATCTTCAGGGGGAAGAAGAACGGTAATTATGGTTATTATTTAAAAGGTCCAATGAGAGCCCGCTTTAAAGAGCGGTTATCTTTTGTGAACAATATTCATTATGATATACTAAAAAAAGTCGTCAAATGTATAAAAAAATTGTGATTTGGGATAGATACTTTGTCGACGCTAGACTAGAGAATGAATAAACGATGTATCATGTGAATCGACAAAAGCCTCATCATTCGATCGATAATAATGAACGAAATATAATGCAAGACAAGCTATGTGACTTCAATGTGACTTTTAGGTATAATATTCAAAATGGGAGAGAACGGAGTGGTTAAAACCATTGGCACACAAGACTTTTACAACGATCAAACCACAATATGCTGACACCGATATGATGGGTGTTGTCTATCATGCCAATTACTTAAAGTATTTTGAACTAGGGCGAACTGAATTTATTGAAGAGGCCGGTTTCAGCTATGTTGAAATGGAGGAAGCTGGTTATTTTGCTCCTGTTTATGACGTTCACGCTACTTACAAGCAGGCACTCCGTTATGGAGATAATGCTACAATATCAACATGGATTACGTTAAATGATGGTATAAAAACGGTCTACACATATGAGATACATAATCAACATGGTGTTCTTTGTATTAGTGGGTATACAACGCATGTGATTGTGAAGAAAGATACATTCCGACCAGTCCCCTTTAAGCGTGCGTTTCCGGACTGGTATCAAAAGTACGTACAGCTGATGGATCAACAAAGTTAATGGCATTTGGAATAAAACGCTGTGAACTTGATGCTTGGAAAGAAAGGGCTTCTGCTGGTAAGATAGCGATCTTGACACATTATTGGTACGATCGTCGTTTTCCTAATGCTTCTACTGTAACGAAAGTTGCTTGTAGCAATAGAGAACGATTAGTCGACTGGGGTAAGCATTATGCTTTACGACCAGAATGGATTCATGAAAGAGATAATTTTTCTCATTTTGATTTATTGGAGGATAAGCAAATAGAAGTTTTAAAAGCCGAAGGGTTGCTTTGGCAACTTGAACGCTTATCAAATACTTAAAATGGAGGGTTCGATATGAAAGTGAATCAAGATTCGATCAGAGCTGATTTACATACAAAAGAAGAGATTAATCCTACAAAAGAAATTCGTTCAAGAGTGGATTTTTTAAAGAAGTATTTGACCAAAGTAGGCGCTAAAGGGTATGTGCTTGGAATATCAGGGGGACAGGATTCCTCACTTGCTGCGAAACTAGCTCAATTAGCAATCAATGAATTAAATGAGAATCAGCCAGGTGAGTATACATTCCATGCTGTTCGATTACCTTATGGTGTACAACATGATGAAGATGATGCGAGAAAAGCATTGGCGTTTATTGGTGCTGACCGGGTTTATACGGTAAACATTAAACCAGCTGTTGATGCATCTGCACAAGCATTTAAAGAAGCGACAAATGAAGAGCTGTCGAACTTCTTAAAAGGAAACATAAAAGCAAGAGAAAGAATGAAAGTACAATTTGATTTAGCTGCACATTATAAAGCATTGGTAATAGGAACAGATCATGGTGCTGAAGCTGTGACAGGATTCTTCACAAAATTTGGCGATGGTGCATGCGATGTGGCTCCTCTTTTTGGTTTAAACAAACGTCAAGGAAAAGAGCTATTGGAACATTTAGAAGCACCAAAGTCATTGTATGAGAAAGTACCAACTGCTGATTTAGAAGATGACAAGCCTGGTTTGTCTGATGAAGAAGCTCTTGGGATGACGTATAATCAAATTGATGATTATTTAGAAGGGAAAAAAATTGACACTTCTATTCAACAGCAGTTGGAATCACGTTATGTTGCAACAGAGCACAAACGGCAATCACCAGTCACGATTTATGATGAATGGTGGAAAGGCTAAAGAAATACATCTCTTCTTAATTAACTGTTTCAGAACCATGTATGGGCAGCATTTTTCAGGCATACAATGGAATATATAGCAGATGAAGGGGAGAGAGGGGAAACATGAAAGAAAAAGTATTAGTGTTACTTGGATTAATTGCTTGTTTATTATTGATTGTAGCTTTTTCAAGAGGGTTTGTTTCAAATGATGAAACAACTTCATCAAACGAGAATGAAGATGATGAAGTGACAGTTGGAGAAACCCAAGAATTAAGAGGAATAGAAATCACTTTAAATGAAGTGACGACAATTGAAGAAAAAGAGGACGAGCTAATTGTAAAAGTAGATTTGACTGTAAAAAATGAACGTGACACAACGATCAATCTTTCCTTGTTGAACATGACTTTAATGGATGAAGATTATTATGCATACTCACATGCATCTAATGTTGAGACGAAAGGGATTCTTGGCGGTCAAATTCCTGCTGGTAGAGTTGTGTCAGGTGAAGTTGCTTATATCGTTCCAGAAGGAAATACATTTGAATTTATGTATACTGATCATATCCAGGAAGGGCAATTGATTTTCCCAATTGAGCTTGATCGTTAAGGTTATGCACTTGCATAACCTTTTTTATGGTCTTGAAACTATATTTAACTTGCGTTAAGATGATTGAAAAATGAATGTTTTCATTTTTAGGGGAGAGAGACGATGCCGATTAAAATTCCAGACCATTTACCAGCGAAGAATATTCTTCTAAAAGAAAACATATTTGTGATGGATGAAAGCCGGGCGTATACTCAAGATATAAGACCGCTTAAAATATGTATTCTTAATTTAATGCCAACAAAACAAGAAACGGAAACGCAATTGATTCGCTTATTAGGCAACACGCCTTTACAAGTTGACGTATCATTACTACATCCAAGTAGCCATGCGCCAAAGAATACATCAAAAGAGCATTTGAATTTATTTTACAAAACGATTGATGAAGTGAAGCAACTTAAGTTCGATGGGATGATTATAACGGGTGCACCTATTGAGACATTACCTTTTCATGATGTGAATTATTGGAATGAAATGACTTCAATTCTTGACTGGACAACAACAAATGTCACGTCTACTTTACATATTTGTTGGGGCGCTCAGGCAGGTTTGTTTCATCATTATAAGGTTAAAAAACAACCGTTAACTAACAAGCTTTTCGGCATCTACTCTCACAAGGTGGATGTACCAAACGTGAATTTACTGCGAGGTTTTGATGATGTCTTTCTTGCTCCTCATTCGCGCCATACGACAGTCAGCAGAGAAGATATCGAGAATACAGAGGATTTAATGGTGCTTAGTTCATCAAATGAGGCAGGTGTTTATATTGCTTCATCTAAAAATGGAAAACGCGTTTATGTTATGGGTCATTCAGAATACGATGCTCAAACACTTAAACAAGAATATGAACGTGACTTAAAAAGAGGAATTGCTTGTGAAGTACCGTTTAATTATTTTCCCGAAGATGATGCAAAAGCATCGCCTCTTTTACAATGGCGAGCCCATTCAAATTTATTGTTTTCTAATTGGTTAAACTATTATGTTTACCAAGAAACACCATATCATTTACATGATTAAAACCGAGCAATCGGTTTTTTTTATTTATTCCCGTGCAGACTAAATGTAAGGAGTGATGGCGATGCGGACGCTAAAACCAATGAAGTCTTCTTACTATTCTATTGACAATGCAACTGTTTATTTTGAATATTTCACTTGTGAAAAAAAACCAATCGGGACGATCTTATTTCTTCACGGTTTTTTTTCCTCATGTGCAAGTTTCCATAAATTAATTCCATTTTTACTAAAAGAATTTGATGTTATTAGTTGTGATCTACCTGGTTTTGGAAAAAGTAGTAAACATAAACGATATTTATATTCCTTTAATAATTATGCAAGAACGGTTATTAAGTTGTTGGACGAATTGGAAGTACAACAAGCTTGTTTAATCGGTCATTCTATGGGCGGTCAAGTTGCTTTATATGCTGCAAAAGAGTATCCGAATCGTGTACAGTGCCTTGTATTACTTGCTAGCTCCGGGTATTTGAAAAGAGTGAAACAACGGTACCGTGTAGCATCTTATTTTCCGTTTGCTTCCTATTTCGTGAAACGATTTATACAAAAACCAGATGTTCGTATGGTGATTGAAGAGGCTGTTTATGATAAGGGCTGTATTGATGAGCAAATGGTACAACATTATCATACACCGCTTCTAGATCCTCACTTTTGTATTGGATTAATTCAACTTAGCCGTCAGCGTGAAGGGGATTTAACTTCAGATCAATTGACATGTATCAATCAGCGTACTTTACTGTTAGCTGGTATAAGTGATCCACTAATTCCCGTGAAAACGAGTGAGCGTTTGTATCATGATTTGCCAAATAGTAAGTTAGTTTTATTAGATAAATGCGGCCACCTTATACCAGAGGAGCGACCGACAGAAGTGGCTGAAAACATACTCTTTTTTTTACAAGATGCGCATGGGGCGAAGCCAGGAGCGAATATGATACAATAAACAAAAAGCAGCTCTGAACGAGGTGATAGTATGGATCCGCTTGATATTATGATGAACAAAAATCAAGTTATCCCTTATTTCCTCCCCATTATTAGCGCAGATAAACAGCAGATTATTGGTTATGAAGTGCAGGCTTATTGGGTCGATGGAGATGAAAAAATTAATCTAAATTGGTTCTTCGAAGATCGAGATATTCCAAGTGATTATTTGCTTGAATTAGAGGATGATTTGCAAGAGAAAGCAATATCTCTCTATACAAAAGAAAAGCAGTCGAGTGTACTTTGTTTTCATTACAGTGCAAACTTATTAAGGAAAAATGCAGGTGAAGAATTACTTGCAAGGCTTGAAGCAATAGACAGTTTAGGGATACCTTTACATCGGATTATTGTGATCATAGGTTGCCAGCATACTTTGGAAGAATTGTTAGAAGTTAAACACACAATGGTATACATGCAAAGCCTTGGAGTTCAAATTGCAATTGATGCAGACTCATCTACGCCAAATCAATTTGAGTTGTTCACACAGCTTCGTCCAAACGTCATACGTGTTAATTGCCGGTTCTTAGAGGAAAATGTCTTGCCCGGTATGTATAAGGACGTGCATCAACCACTCTCACAATTGGCGAGAAAAATTGGCGCCACCTTATTATTTGAAGGTGTGGAGACATTCAAACAGCTTAATTATGCTTGGAGAAGCGGTGGTCGTTATTATCAAGGGTCGTATTTAAGACACGGTGAAGAAACGTTTATCGATGAAAATGAATGTAAAAACAAATTGACGAAGGATATGAATCATTTTATTCATTTTGAACGTCAGAAGATGGAGGCGCAATTTCAACTTTCAAATGCGCTAACAACAACGATTAAACAAGCAATGAAAACGATTGAGTCATCGCAAGAATATGATGAAGTGATTTTGAAAGTGGCGAGTATGTTAGATGAATTCACATTTCGCGTATATATTTGTAATGCTAACGGCTTTCAAGAGTCAGCTAATGCGGAAAAAAATGAAGAGGGTAAATGGGAACTTCATAAAGAAGGTAGAGCTAAAAACTGGAGTTGGCGCCCGTATTTTTTAGAAAATATTGTTCGGATGAACGTTGAGAAAAAAGGAATCTTATCAGATCTTTATATAGATATTGAACGAGATGAACAAATTCGAACGTATTCCTACCCATTAACCAATACGTTGTATGTATTTATTGATATACCTTATGCGTATTTGTTTGAACAAGATGGGTTGCTATAGATAGGAAGGGGAAAAACATGCAAATAAATATTACAGAAGAAGCGGCTAACTACTTAAAGGATCGTAACTATTCAACCATACGTGTCGCAGCAAGAGATACATTCGAATGTAGTACAATGGTTGAATTTTACTTACAAGAAGGAGTTTTTAAAGAAGACGATCAGCTAATTAAAGCAAATGATTTGACGTTTCTTTATGATAATAAAGCAGAGGAAGAGATAGGGAAGGTGATTAAGGTTGATTATGTATTATCACAAGGGCTAAAGTTGCTTGCTCCTCGAGGGACACTCGCTTATGCGCAAAAAGTAAAACCATTAGACTGGGAACCAGACACCAGAGGAATGTGTTAAAAA
Organism: Shouchella patagoniensis; assembly: GCF_002019705.1. GTDB lineage: Bacteria > Bacillota > Bacilli > Bacillales > Bacillaceae_D > Shouchella > Shouchella patagoniensis. The sequence goes on from NZ_KV917377.1 coordinate 265,856, forward strand.
GGGCAGTATCTGCCTGCCCTTTATTTAATAAAAAAGTTGCTAACTTTAGCTACATAAGGAGAAACTTGTCTAACGGTTTTTACAAATTGGTCTACAGAAGTTGCGGTGCGCGAGAAATCAAAGTTCCCATTTTCATTCGTAAATGGGGCTGCCCACATTGATCTTTTTTTAGGAGCAGTCGATGGTTGTTGCCCTTGAGGGTAGAAACGTCGAGGATATGGAAACGGTGGTCTGTGTCCTCGATTAACTTTATTCGGTCTACCATGCATTTGAGGGTTGAAGTGAGACTGTCGCCTGCTTGGTGGAAACATCTGTATCACCTCCTTTACTTTATAGCTATCGTTTTACGGTGACCTGTAATCTTAATACGAAGGAGACCGTTTTGATAATGGGCATGAATATCATGGTCTTGGAAAGGAAAGGGAACTGGAATGACACGTTCCTTCCTTATGCTCGAACTTTGACGACTGATTAGATTTGATTCTTCCTCAAGAGTCATGAGCTCATCTACATTCTGGAGACGAATGATTAGTGCTTGATGATGTGCTTCTAGCTCGATTTGTTCTCGTTTAATTCCTGGAAGGTCCGCTTCTATTATAAATTCATTGCTTTCCTCTTTCACACGCACTGGAATTGCTTGACCAAATAACTGCGTCGGGAAATGTTTGAATGTTGACTGGAAAAATTGATCAATCGATGCCATGAAATTAGTAGAGCCCTGATTTTTTCGGGAATTGTCAGACATCGTAAAACCTCCATCCCTATAATTCTAATTATGTGTGATGATCATTGCTCTATCGTATGAAATAAGGGGGGCGAATGTGAATGAAAGTAATTGATACGCACTGTGATGCATTGCTGAAATTATGGAGAGATGAAACAAAGTCATTTATAAATGATCCGGAAATAGATACGAATGCAAATCGGTTAAAAGCAGGGAACGTCTACGTACAGTTTTTTGCCATATGGGTACCAGATCGAATCCCCCAGGAATTAAAGTTTCAAGTTGTATTGGACCAAATGAACGCATTTTATGAAAGAGTTTTAAGCCTTCCAAATATAAAACATATTCGTTCGTATTCACAAATTAATCAATTGAGCGATGGGGAGATTGGAGCTGTTTTGACATTGGAAGGGATGGATGCAGTAGGGAGTGATTTAGGTAAATTAGAATGGCTCTATGAACAAGGGGTTTGTTCCATCGGTTTAACTTGGAATGATGCAAATTTATGTGCTGATGGGATTGGTGAGGCGAGAGGGGCAGGTTTGACTCAATTAGGGAAAAAAGTGGTGGAAATGAACAATGAACGCGCTGTAACAAACGATGTATCGCACTTAAGTATCCGTGCTTTTTGGGAAGTGATTGAGCGGTCTACACATACAATAGCAAGTCATTCAAATGCTTTTGCAATCTGTCAACATGACCGGAATTTACGCGATGAGCAAATAGATGAACTAATTAAACAAAATTGTTTTATAGGAACCGTTTTTTTCCCTACATTTGTAAAATGTGAACAAGAGGCTACTATTACTGACTTAATCAAGCACATTGATTATATAGCTGGCAGAGGCGGCGTTTCTCACATTGGATTTGGATCAGATTTTGACGGTATCAAGCATCATATTACTCAATTAGAGCACTCGGGCATGTATGATCAATTAATTAATGAATTATGCAAACATTTTAGCGAGGAAGAAGTCAAAGGTTTTTGTCATGGTAATTTCTTGTCAAAGTCGTTATTTGTTATAAATTGAAATAGAGATAGGTATTGGAGGGACATAGTCGTGGTGAAGAAAATGGCAGCGGTAGCTTTCATTATGTTACTTGCAGCTTGCAGTGAAGAATCGAGTGAGGAACCTTACACACAAAAGTATAATTCAGTTGATCCTGAAGAGTGGCCGAATGTAGTTGCAACAGTAAACGGTGAAGAGATACATAAAAACAAGATTGAAGCGGACTTTGTAGATTATACAAATGCCTATGAGCAGGCTGCATCTAGTTCAGAAGAAGAGCAGCTTATGGTTTATGAACGTATTTTAACTCAATTGTTAACTAGTGAAATTGAAACGGAGCTACTTTTACAAGCTGCAGAGGCAGAAGAAATTTATGTTACCGACGATGAGCTTCAAGAGGCAATTCTGGATCTGCGTTTAGAAGAGGGCATCGAGTCCGATGAAGAATATGAAGAAGTAATACGTGCTGGAAACATGACTGTTGAAGAATATGAAGAACAAATAAAAGAAGACTTATTACGATTTAAATTTTTAGATTCAGAACAAGGATCACCAGATATTACTGAAGAACAAATTAATGAGACGTACGAAGTGGATTATGGAGAAACAGACATTGAATTAGATGAAGTTAGAAACTTAATTATAGCTGAACTTGAGGCAGATTATAGACAAAATGGAGCTGCCAGACTTTTTGAGCGTCTTCGTGAAGAAGCTTCAATTACACTATTTATTGAACGAGACTAAACATCTCTCTTAAGCTGGCCGATAAGAAAGGAAAGTGGTCAGCTTAATGGAGGTTAGTATGGCATTATCAATATTTCAAGTAGAAGAGAAAAGTTATGATCAAGAGCTTATTTTGTTCATGCTAAATAAAGAATATTTTGCGTTAAATGTTTTAAAAGTAAAAGAAATCATTCGTCCGCTTCCAATAAGTGCCTCTCCAAACCGCCATGCAATCATTGAAGGTGTCATTCGTTTTCGTGATGAAGCGATTCCCGTCATAAACACGTATCAGTTAATGGATATGCAGGAAGAAGAGAGCTTCTATTTTATCATTGCGGAAGTAGGTCAACGTACAATTGCATTAAAAGTATCAAATGTTCTAAGAATCGTACAGGCTCACTCAGAAGAGATTAAACACGTACATCACATAAGCCAGGGTAAGGAGACATTTGTTTCAGGCATGATGCCTCTTGAAGAAAGGGAGTTTGCCTATTTACTTGATCTAGAAAAAGTGATCCACTTTATTCATCCAATCCATTTCGATACTGACTTTTCCGAAGGATTCTTACGCAATAGAGGGGACTATCCTATCATCTTACTAGAAGATTCTGTCACAATACGTCAGTTGATTGTCGAAGCATTACATGATGGTGGATATGATGATGTGACAACGTTTAGCAACGGACTTGACGCTGTGAAGTACTTGGGAGATGAGGATAATGTTATTGAGTACAAAGCAATTGTAACAGATATCGATATGCCATTTTTAAACGGTCTTGAATTCACAAAGCAAATTCGACAATCAAAGCGTTACGAAGCAACACCGATTCTTTCGTTTTCGTCACTTGAAGCTTCTGTTATGGCAAAAAGAGGAGAATCTGCAGGTGTAACTTTTCATGTCGCTAAACCTGACATCCCTCTTTTAATTGAAAAGCTCGATACATACTTATTAGAAAAAAGCTGATCTGCAATTAATTGATCGGCTTTTTTTGATTTGTTTTTTCCAGTTGTTCAAATGAGATTAATCGTAATTTATATAATAAGGAGGCATATGCATAAGGATTCTTTTTCACAAACATCGTCCACACTTCCTTTTTTTAATAATATATGCACGGATGAAAAAAAGTTTCCCTAGTGAAACAAAATCGACTTTTTGGACGTGAACAACCATTATTGATATGATAAGCACAAACGGATTCGAGATAAGGGGAGTAAAATACCATGAATATATATATAACAAAACCAGCACTAGCTTGGTTTAAAGAAGAATTTGAAACAGGAGACAACTTGGTGCCCATTCGTTTATTTGGTCGATATGGAGGTTGTGGGTCATTGCAAAGTGGTTTTTCATTAGGCATCAGTCAGGCAGAACCGCTGCACCCCGTAACGATAAAAGAAGAAGAAGGATTTCGTTTCTTTGTTGAGGAACAAGATAGTTGGTATTTTGATCAACATGACGTCAAAATAAAGTACAGTCGCAAATTAGATGAAATTCAATTCGAATATGAAGACTCTGACGAAGAGTAATACGTTAACGACTTAGAATAGGAGTACGTGATGAGACTTGGCTATGCCTGTTTAAATACAACGATTCCAAGCCGCTTTAAGACTTGCCGTCTTCAAACAATGAGACTAGAGGGAATGGAAAAGATAAAAGAGTTGACGCTCCATAATTTGAACCAGCTTAAAGCCATTGTTGAGTGGAATTTAGAATATGATATTCGTTTCTTACGATTGTCGAGTGAACTAGTACCATTCGCAACTCACCCAGAGATGACTTGGAATTGGAAGCAAGATGAGGATGTATTGAAGCTTACGAACCAATTTAAAAAAGAGCAGCAAGAAAAAGGGTTGCGCTTCTCAATGCACCCTGGACAATACTCTGTTTTAAACTCTCCTAAAGAGCATGTAGTTGAGAATGCAATTAAAGATTTGCACTACCATAGTGATTTTTTGGATTTGGTCAATGGTGAAGATATCATTATTCATACGGGTGGCGCATATGGAGATAAAGATAAAGCAAAACAAGCATTTGCTGACGTTTACAAGACGTTACCAAAATCAATTAAACAAAAACTTAGGCTTGAAAATGATGACAAAACCTTTCATGTAAAGGATGTTCTGGAGATTCACTCATCTTGCGGGGTTCCTATTTGTTTTGATATTCATCATGAGCGTTGTTTCCATACAGGCGAAGAAGAAATGACCACATTGTTTGACAACGTTGCTGCTACTTGGAATTCTTTACCTAAAGTGCATATAAGTTCAGGAAAAACAAGCAAGAGTGACCGGAGTCATGCTAATTATGTAGATATTGAAGATTTTAAAATGCTTTTGCGTGTTTTACAATTGCATGATGTTGATGTAATGATAGAGGCGAAAGCAAAAGAAAAGGCTGTATTAAATTTAAGAGTGGATATGAAAAAAATGGGGGAGATTTAAGGTGACGATTGAGAAAGCGACTTTTGCTGGTGGTTGTTTTTGGTGCATGGTACAACCGTTTGATCAACTTCCTGGTATCGTGGAAGTGAAGTCAGGTTATATGGGCGGTACAATTGACCAACCTAGATATGAGCAAGTAAAGACAGGACAGTCGGGTCATTTGGAAGTGGTCCAGATTACATATGATTCAACAACATTTCCATACAATCGATTGTTAGAACTATATTGGCCACAAATTGACCCAACAGATGCAGGTGGTCAGTTTCAAGACAGGGGGAGCCAATATACAACAGCTATCTTTTACCATAATGAGGATCAAAAAAAGCTAGCTGAATTGTCCAGAAAAGAGATTGAAGCAAGTGGTCGTTTTCAAAAGCCCATTGTGACATCAATACGACGAGCTGACACATTTTATCTAGCAGAGGATGAACATCAAGATTTTTATAAAAAACAACCAGAAGCTTATAAAAAAGACAGAAAAGAAAGTGGTAGAGATGAGTTTATCGTAAAAAACTGGGATTCGGGTCGCTGAAATGATGAAGCATAATTGGTCTTTGCTAGTACGTATTTCAATGTCAGGATTGTTAGTGCTAGTGTTGGTTAGTTTGCTTTCTATTTTTTTTGTGCAAAGTTTACGATATACAGAAGCTGGTAAAGTGCCGCCAAAAACGGCTGTCATGCTACATGCTGTAAATAAACAATTACTGCCTGAAGGTTTAAAAACACCTTCTTTTCTAGCAAGTAAAGCGCCACCAACCATTCAACAACTTGAGATGATAATGGATACAAAAGATGGTGATACAATACCAATCCGAGTTTATAAACCGGTCGCGGATGGTCCTCATCCTGTAATTGTCTATTTTCATGGCGGAGCATTTATGGAAGGGTTTGGAAACATCGAAACGCATGATAATATTATTCGTTCCCTAGCAGCACGGACTAAAGCAATTGTCGTAGCGCCAGGTTATCGCTTGGCACCAGAACATGTCTTTCCTACTGCTGTAAATGATAATTATGAAACGTTAGAATGGGTTGTTGAATCGTCTGAACAACTTGATGCTGATGTTGAGAGAATTGCGGTTGCTGGAGATAGTGCTGGCGGTAATCTTGCTGCTGCGGTGGCATTAAAAACGAAGCAACTCGATGGGCCAAAGATAGAAAGTATGGCATTACTTTATCCATTAACAACATTTGAAGACATAGAGCTAAATTCTCGTGACCGTTATTCAAGTGGCTATTATTTTCTGTCCCGTTCTGTTATGGAACGGGCAAGGGAAGTTTATACGCCTAATAAGATGGATTGGCATTCCCCATACTCTTCTCCATTGCTTGCAGAGGATTTATCTGATCTGCCTGATACACTTGTTATTACAGGAGAATTTGATCCCTTGAGAGATGAGGGCGAAGCATTTGCTCATCGTCTACATGAAGCGGGAGTATATACTGAAGCAGTTCGTTTCAATGGTGTGATGCATGGGTTTATTTCCTTTTACGAAGTAATGGGTAGAGGCGAGGAAGGAATGCAGTTAGTATCAGATTTTATGCGTCGCGCGTCTTCTGATAATGCTCTGACTACTGATGAAGCACAAATGTTTAAAGTGAATATTAGACAAGAGCAAGATACTTGGCGAGATGAAGTAGAGGCGTATATAATGGGAGTTTATTTAATTAGTCGTCACATTCAAAGTTGGTTTTCGTAAAAGAGCAGTCCCCTTATGAAAGGGGACTGTTTTTAGCATAAGCAGTAAATGCTTGTTCAGACTCATTTAAACCACACGCCCCACATTGGATGCGTATTTCAGGTCCGTTATAGTTTAGATGAAATGCATCGAGATGAGCTTCTTCATATGTTTCTGCAATTTCACCGCTTTTAGGATCCAGTTTAACAGGTTGCGCTTCCTGCTTTATTTGATGAAACCTTGTGCGATTTGTTTTGCATTTTGGACATAAATAGGGACTACTCATTAATCTACCTCCTTTTTGTTTAGTGTCGACCAATTTAGGGTATTTCATGATTGCGCTAACAAGAAATGAATGGTAAAGATGTGTCTGCTTCGCAACTTTTTTTTGTCTAATTTATGATAATTAATTGTTTGTGCTTTGATTTCGGAGCATTTCTTGCAGGAAAGTGTTAGGATGTAAGCAGCTATGTTACACGTTCATCATTTCACATAGTTTTGCGCAACCATTTATTTTATTATGCCAAAAGAAAGGTGATTTTATTGAGTACACCATCCACTTACATGAAATGGATTACTTTTGCGATGGTCGCTCTCTTTCTGAGTGGCTGTGGGAATCTAACAGTTCTTGACCCGCAGGGTCCCGTAGCGGATCAGCAAAAAAGCCTGATCATGTTATCCATTTGGTTTATGATTTTTATTGTTCTTGTTGTATTCGTGATGTTAACAATTATGCTCGTGAAATATCGTGACAGAGCGAACAATGATAATTATGACCCGTCAATTGAAGGAAGTCATAAGTTGGAGCTAACTTGGACAATTATTCCGATTGTAATTGTTACAATCCTTTCTGTTCCAACAGTAGTTACGATTTACAATCTTGAGGAAGCGCCAGAGATTGCTGAGGGAAGTGTCCAAACGGATCCATTGGTTATTCATGCAACAAGCGCTAACTGGAAATGGATTTTTAGCTATCCTGAAGAAAATATTGAAACCGTTAATTACATCAATATTCCTGTAGATCGTCCTGTCTTGTTTAAATTAACGTCAGCTGATTCAATGGCATCCTTTTGGGTCCCACAGCTTGGCGGACAAAAATACAGCATGGCGGGTATGGAAACAGAATTGTTTTTAGCAGCAACAGAAGTCGGTACGTATGATGGGCGGAATGCAAACTTTACGGGAGAAGGTTTTGCAGAACAACGTTTTCTTGTTAATGCAATGACCGATGAAGCCTATGATAATTGGGTAACAGATGTGCAAGAAGAGGCACCTAGTCTCTCTGAAGATGAATATGCTCATTTAATGGTTCCAGGGCATGCAGAAGAAATGACCTTTTCATCCACGCATCTTGAGTTTGTTAATCATGTTTATGATGCTACTTACTCACTTGAAAAGCGTGCGGAGCTTGGTTATGAAGCTTGGAGCCCTCATTCAAGAGAAGGTAAAGCATTTGAAATGCCATTGTTATCTCAACCTATTGATACTTCTAAAACGTATGAGGTGGATTTAGAGGATGAATGATGGTAGTTACAATGGAAGAGAGGGGATATACCGTTGAGATGGGATGAATTTATAGTAACGGGTGACCCGTTTATACTAGGGGCGCAGATTTCGATCGCGCTTACCAGCATAATCGCAATTGTTGCCCTCACATATTTTAAAAAATGGAAAACACTTTGGTCTGATTGGATTACAACAGTAGATCATAAAAAAATTGGTATTATGTATATTGCCTGCGCACTTTTAATGCTTTTCCGCGGTGGCGTAGATGCAATGATGATGCGTGTGCAATTAGCAGCTCCAGAGATGGAGTTCTTAAACGGACAGCATTATAATGAGATCTTCACAACTCATGGTACAATTATGATTATCTTTATGGCAATGCCATTCTTAATTGGTCTAATGAACGTTGTTGTACCATTGCAAATTGGCGCGCGTGACGTAGCCTTTCCGTTTTTAAACAACTTAAGTTTTTGGACGTTCTTTTTTGGGATGGCACTTTTTAATCTGTCGTTTATTATCGGCGGTTCACCTTCAGCTGGTTGGACATCGTATTTCCCGCTGGCTTCAAATGATTTTAGCCCCGGTGTTGGACAGAATTATTACGCATTAGGTATTCAACTATCAGGTATTGGTACTCTTGCGACAGGTATTAACTTTATTGTAACGATTCTTAGAATGCGCACAAAAGGCATGTCATTGATGAAAATGCCAATGTTCACTTGGACTGTTTTTATTACTTCATTAATTATTGTGCTCGCATTTCCTGTTTTAACTGTTGCACTTGCAATGATGACATTTGACTTATTATTTGGTTCAGCGTTCTTTACATTGCAAGGTGAAGGACTTGATATGCTATGGGCGAACTTATTCTGGATTTGGGGGCACCCTGAAGTTTATATTGTTGCCTTGCCAGCATTTGGGATTTTCTCAGAGATTATATCAACCTTTGCCCGTAAAAAATTATTTGGTTATAATGCGATGGTTGCATCCATTGTGATCATTTCATTCTTAAGTTTCCTTGTATGGGTACACCATTTCTTCACAATGGGAAATAGTGCAGCTGTGAACTCGTTCTTCTCCATATCAACCATGGCGATTTCGATTCCGACAGGTGTTAAGATCTTTAACTGGCTCTTTACACTACACAAAGGGAAAATTCGATTCACAACACCGATGCTTTGGTCATTAGGGTTTATTCCGAACTTCGTTATCGGTGGGGTAACAGGTGTTATGCTTGCCATGGCAGCTGCTGATTACCAGTATCACAACACGTATTTCCTAGTTTCGCATTTCCACTATGTATTAATTGCGGCTACTGTATTTTCATGTTTCGCCGGTCTTATTTACTGGTACCCAAAAATGTTTGGTCATCGTATGAATGAGCGCATTGGGAAATGGGTATTCTGGATCTTTATGATTGGCTTTAACGTATGTTTCTTCCCGCAGTATTTCTTAGGACTAGATGGAATGCCACGTCGAACCTATACGTATTTAGAATCTGATGGCTGGTTCTCACTTAATTTTATTTCAACCGTTGGCGCATTTATGATGGCTGCAGGTTTTGCACTGTTTGTGTATAACATTTATTACAGCTGGCGTTATGAGAAGCGAGATACGACAGGAGACCCATGGGATGGACGTACACTTGAGTGGGCGACATCTTCAGCGGCACCTCCGTTTTATAATTTCGCGAAAGTCCCTGAAGTATCTGAAAGAGACGCATTCTGGGATATGAAAGAAAAAGGCTTTGATCCAAATGAGGATAAGAATTTCGAAAAAATTCATATGCCGAGTAATTCGTGGTTATCACCAATTATGGCTCTGTTTATGTTTATTGCCTCATTTGCACTTGTGTTCAGTTGGTTTTCAATTGCAATTATCGGTGCGATCGGTATCTTTGCTTGTATGATTATCCGTTCCTTTGATTACAATGACGGTTACTATGTAAGTGTAGAAGAAATCGAAGAAATCGAAAACAAAGCGAAGGAGGCGTAACGATGGCTTCACATGAATCAATTAATCCGAATGCACCACTAGAGTATCAATCATCTGAAGGCAAAAACAATATCCTTGGTTTTTGGATCTTCATCGGCGCTGAATTCGCCTTGTTCTCGACGTTATTTGCTTCTTATTTCGTCTTGGTGGACCGAAATGCCGGAGCGATTTCGACAGGTGAATTATTTGATTTGAGCCTGGTGTTAGCCATGACATTCTTGCTTCTGACAAGTTCATTTACTGCAGGAATCGCTATTCATGAAATGAGGGCCGGAAGAGTAAACCGGATGCTCGTCTGGGTCGGTTTAACACTTTTACTTGGGCTAGGTTTCTTAGGCTTTGAAATTTATGAGTTTGTTCATTACGCTCATGAAGGAGCTACATTATCTGCAAGCGCCCACTGGTCTACATTCTTTGTTTTATTAGGAACACATGGTTTACACGTAAGTGTTGGTGTTGTTTGGATGCTCTTGCTTGCGATTCAAATTAAACAAAGAGGATTAACGCCACGTACAACATCGAAGTTCTTTATTGCAAGCTTGTATTGGCACTTTCTTGATGTTGTTTGGATCATTATCTTTACAGGCGTTTACTTGCTTGGAATGGAGTGGATTTAGATGGCAAACAACAATGAAACATCGGCCAATAATCACCACGGGTTTCCATGGCAGCATTTAATTGGCTTCTTACTGTCAATTGTTTTAACGTTGCTTGCTGTATGGGTTATGACTCAAACAAATTTAGCTTGGAGCGTTCGAGTAATCATCGTCTTTGTCTTTGCATTCATCCAAATGTCTGTGCAATTGTTTATGTTCATGCATATTGGTGAAGGAAAAGATGGCAAATGGCAAATTGGTCATACGCTATTCGCTCTTGTGATTGCGATTATCATTGTGCTAGGTACGTACTTCGTTATTATGACGGGTCACGTTTAAATAAAAAAACGCATTCCAAAATTGGAATGCGTTTTTTTTGTTATTCAGCTGTTTCTTTTGTTTGTTTTGTTTTTGTTTGAATATGTGGAGAAGCATAAAGAATAAACGCCGCAATGTGTGCAATAACCACATTAACTAGAAACGCAGTAATAAAAGCTGATTCGTTAATATGGAACATAAAACCTTCAAATAAGAAGGCGATTGATAATAACCACATAACCACAATAAATGGGATACTAAGCATGGCAATCTTACGGTGCTCTAACCATAAGAATAGCGGAGTAGCACTCGCAACGAACATATAAGCAAAAAATAGATCCATAATGGGGCACTCCTTTTGTTTGTATTAAAGTTGTGAATTTACTTTGTCAACATTGTGTCTTTTTTGTGTCTTTTTATATTATCATACTTTAGACACATTTGAAAGCGGTTTCCTTAAAATAGGCTAGGTTTTTTCTTCTTTTACGTGGGTAATGAATGATAAAGGAGTGATTCTACATGAAGCGTTTTGAAATAGAAGTAGTTGGTCATGTTCAAGGTGTCGGCTTTCGTTCTTTTGTAGAACAAGAATCATTAAATTGGGATGTAACTGGCACAGTGAAAAACATGGATAACGGTAATGTTTTAATTTATGTCCAAGGAGAGGAAAGTCAGATTCAATCTTTTTTATCAAACATAAAGAAGGGCAATCAATTCTCGAAAGTGGAGCATGTTGCAACAAAAGAAAAAACAATTATTAATGACGAGTTACGTTTCAGGACAATTTATTAAAAAATGACCAATTTCGCTAAAGATAGCGAAATTGGTCATTTTTTATGATAGACTTTCGTACAAACATTCACTAAGCTATTTAGCGGTAACAAAAACGGACTACCCGAAGCTCAAATACGCTTGGAAGAAAAACTGCAAGAAAAGCAAATGGGTGCTAGTTAACGTTTTTGTTCTTCTTTGACTCATGCTATGATAAAGTGGAGCGAAGGAGAGGTACGGACGGATGGCAAGAAGAAAACTAAACAAAGAAGATATCTTTATTGCAACAGATGGGTTATTGCATGAATTAGGCTATGAAGGATTTCATTTTAAAGCATTAGCTGATCAACTTGGTGTAGGGCGAAGTACGATTTATGAATATTATCGTAGCAAAGAAGATTTGATCACAGCTTATATGCTTCATATAATGGAAGCGTTTATTGAAGATCGTGATAAATTGGATCAAACAGCGCGACCACTAGAACAGTTACGTGGGCTTTTGCATCTTTTTATGAAGCATGATCGTATCTTGCTAGCAATTGAATTAACACCTCATGTTCAAAAAAGTAGTAGTGATCATGTGCAACAAATACTTAACCACTTATGGAAGCATCATCATATCGTATTTGCTCAAATAAAGGAATTAGTTGTTGCAGGAATTAAATGTGGTGAGATTCGATCCGACCTGCCAGTGAAACTAATTGAAGCGGCTTTATTTCAAGCAATATCTTTGAATAAAGCTCGCAATCAAGAAACAACCGAGGAATGGGCAAATGCGGTTTTTGATATGTTGTTTTCTGGAATACGAACTTAAAAAGAGTTATCTTAACAACCAATAGGTGAAAAGAGAGTCTCAAGAAGGAATATACTTCGTGGGTCTCTTTTGCGTTGAAAAGAAATGGTGACTCAACTGCAAACCATCTGCCCTATTTATAAATCGAGTGCATAATTTGATTCTTTAGTCCTGAAGAGACGATTAAAGACAAAAAAATGAGTCTTTCTGATTATTTTGACTAAAAAAGTAGGAAAAAGAAAACAAGTAACGAATTCTTTTGTAATGACAAATAAAAATTTGTTGTATCAATAATCTGAAAGAGGAGGAATGATTATGAAAAAGACAACTTTTAGTGTTTATGTGCTCGTACTTGTTTTTCTCTTCAGTGGAACGCAAACATTTGCCAAGGCGGGTTCAGCAAGTGACGATTTTAAAGTAGTTGGTTACTATCCATCATGGGTTGCAGAGGAGCGTGGTTATGAAGTGATGGATCTCCCAGCAGAGCAAATGACTCATGTTATGTATGCGTTTGCAAACGTGTGTTGGGATGGTGTTCATGGTAACCTTGATCCAAGTGGTCCCAACCCACAGGAGTGGGTTTGTGAGGATGAAAATGGCCCAATTGATGTTCCTAATGGTTCAATCGTCCTTGGTGATCCTGAACAAGATGTTCATAAGCGATACCCTGGAGACTCAGAAGATGAACAGATTAAAGGAAATATAAAACAACTTCAACTTTTGAAAAAGGAACACCCACATTTAAAAACAGTGATTTCGGTTGGGGGTTGGACATGGTCTAATCGTCTCTCCCTTGTAGCAGCAACAGAAGAAACTCGTGAAAATTTTGCTCAGTCGGCAGTTGATTTTGTACGTGCATATGATTTTGATGGTGTTGACCTTGATTGGGAGTACCCGGTTAGTGGGGGAATGCCGGATAATGAGCGTGATCCTGCTGATAAAGAAAACCACACATTGTTATTAGAAGCAACAAGAGCAGCGCTTAATGAGGCCGGGGCAGAAGATGGAAAAGGCTACACATTAACAATTGCTTCTTCTGCGTCTCCAAGTTATCTACAAAACAATGAATTAGATAAACTAGCAACTATTTTAGATTGGATTCAAATTATGACTTACGACTTGAATGGTACATGGCAAGCACAAAATGGACACAATGCGCCACTATATTATGATGAAGATGCAACCGTCCCAGGGGCTGATGTGTTAAATGTAGATGCAGCAGTGAATGGTCATTTGAATGCTGGTGTTCCGAAAGATAAATTAGTTGTTGGCATGCCATTCTATGGCTATGGATGGACTGGTTGTGAACCTAATAATAATGGTGAGTATTCAACTTGTACAGGACCTGCAGATGTAGGAACATGGACTAACGCAACATTTGATTATCAGGATTTAAAAGACAATTATGTGAATCAAAATGGGTATACACGTTATTGGAATGAGGCATCAAAAGTACCGTTCTTATTTAACGCAAGTGAAGGAACATTTATTACGTATGATGATCCCGAGTCCATTTCCTATAAAGCTCATTTTGTAAAGGATAATGGGCTTGCTGGAGCAATGTTCTGGGAGGCAAGTAACAATCGTGATGGTGATTTGGTTAATGCCATTGCAGAGGTGCTATTAACAGAGAATGAGAACCTTGTGTGTAATGCAGGCGTTTGGTCTTCTAGTGCAGTGTATACAAAGGGAGATCGAGTTAGTGTGAACGGGGTAATTTATGAGGCGAAATGGTGGACAACAGGGGAGAATCCAGTGGATTCTGGTGAATGGGGTGTGTGGAAGAAAGCAACCGACTGTCTAGAGGCTGAATCTGGTACCCCTTCTTGGACTGCGACATCGATTTATACGAAAGGGAATCAGGTTGTTTATGAAGGTGTTTTATATGAAGCGAAATGGTGGACAAAAGGTGAAATTCCTAGTCAGTCCGGAGAATGGGATGTCTGGAAGAAAGTAAAGAATTAAAAAAACTGGTTCCTGTAAAGGAACCAGCTTTTAATTCTTAGAGTGCCCAACCACCATTGCGGAATACTGGCTCGCGCTTGCCATCTTTATCAATTCCGTCAATATTCATGTCAGCAGAACCCATCATGAAATCGACATGAGTGATACTTTGATTTAAGCCATTCTTCTCAAGTTCTTCAGGGCTCATGTCCTTACCACCCTCAATATTAAAGGCATATGCACTACCAAGGGCAAGGTGATTGGAAGCATTCTCATCAAATAACGTATTATAAAAAATAATATTTGTATCAGAAATAGGTGAACGATGTGGAACAAGAGCAACTTCCCCAATTGAACGCGCACCTTCATCTGTATCAAGTAAACGTTTTAACGTTTCCTCTCCCTGTTCCGCGCTAAAGTCTACAACTTTTCCATTTTCAAATGTTAATGAAAAGTTTGTAATAAGTGTACCACCATAGTTAAGTGGCTTTGTACTTGTTACTGTTCCGTTAACGCCATCTTTCTTAGCAGCAGAGAAGACTTCTTCTGTTGGCATATTCGCAACAAAGTTAGTGCCTGACTTACTTGTGCTTCCGCCAGAAGCCCAAATATGTGTCTGTGGTAATTCGATTGTCAAGTCCGTTCCTTCTGCTGTGTAATGAAGTGCAGAGAAATGTTTTTCGTTTAATATTGTCATTTTTTCATCTAAAGTAGCTAAATGTTTTTTCCAAGCTGCAACTGGATCTTCCTCGTTCATGCGCGTTGCTGCAAAGATCGCTTCCCATAATTTCGAAACGGCTTCTTCTCCTGTTTTTTCTGGAAATACTTTTTCGGCCCAGCCAACCGATGGAACAGCAACGATAGACCAACTTACTTTATCTGATTGGATATAACTGCGGAATGTGCTGTTTGCAGCACCTGCGGTTTTATTAGCGGTAGCAACTCGCTCTGGGTTTACATCTTTAAGTAAATCAGGGTTTCCTCCAGTGATGCTTAAGAAAGCAGCATTGTTTTCTGCTTCTTGAACGAGCGTATTTGCTTGCCATTCAGGGTATTCAGAGAAGGCTTCTTCAGGAGCAAGTTCATATTTCAATCTTGTTAATTCCTCGTCAGCCCACTCAACTCGCACATGTTTTGCTCCTGCTTCATAGGCTTTTTTTGCGACCACTCTTACAAAAGGAGCAGCAAATAGAGGGGTGCGGACAAATAGAGTTTGCCCTGGTTGAATATTTACTCCAACTCGGACTGCTAGGTCAGCATAGTTTTCAAGTTTTTCTTGGAAATTCACAAAGAACGCCTTCTTTCAGAAGATTTATGTAACACTACTCTTTTGTAGAATACCTAAGAATCCATGCATTTGCAAACAAATAAAGGGAAAGAGATGGTACAATACAGATTGGTTTAAAAATAATGATGGAAGAAGAGGTTCGCGAACTCCCTCTATAAAAAACTAATTAGTTTCAGGAGTGATCGAATGCTCGTTCTCAAAAGGAGAAATGAAGCATGAACAAAGAAAAAGCTGTCGTCGTTTTTAGTGGAGGTCAAGATAGTACAACGTGTTTATTTTGGGCTATGGAACGTTTTAGCGAAGTGTCAGCAATTATTTTTGATTATGGACAACGCCATAAAAAAGAGATTGAATGTGCACAAGCGATTGCGGCTGATCAAGGAATTAGTGCCCGAGTGCTTGATATGACACTCATTAACCAATTAAGCGCAAACGCACTAACACGAAGTGATATGGCTGTTGACGCAGGGGGAGAAGGGGAGTTGCCTAATACGTTTGTCGCTGGCAGAAACCACCTCTTTTTATCGTTTGCGGCTGTTGCTGCGAGAGAAATAGGCGCAAAACATATCATTACAGGTGTATGTGAAACCGACTTTAGTGGATATCCAGATTGTCGAGATATATTTATAAAATCATTAAACGTAACATTAAATCTTGCTATGGATAATCAATTTGTTATTCATACCCCACTTATGTGGTTGGATAAAGCAGAAACATGGAAAATGGCGGATGATCTTGGGAAGCTTACTTATATTCGCGAAACAACGCTCACTTGTTATGAAGGCATCCAAGGTGATGGCTGTGGGGAGTGTCCTTCATGCGAACTTCGTAAAAAAGGGCTCGAGTCTTATTTACAAAGCAAAGAAGGTGCTTTGTAATGATCCAACAGATTTACCCAACTCCTTACCACGGTTTTAAATATGAGCTTAATAAAGATATGCAAGTGGCAGCTGCCCATTACATTGATCATCCACAGGCTGGTAAATGTCAACACATTCACGGTCACACGTATTTTATTAATCTAACAATCGGTGGCGACCATTTAGATGAGCTTGGTTTTTTAGTTGATTTTAAAGCATTAAAGCAAACAGTGCATGATCGGTTTGATCATACACTTATTAACGAGGATGAACGGTTTTCTTCTAATCCTCCCTCAACAGAAAAGATGGCCGAAACCATTTATGAACTTGTAGAAACGAAATTACAAAAGCTAGATAACAGACCCACTTGCCTACAAGTATTTGTGAGAGAAACGCCAACTAGTTATGTCACTTTTAGACCAAAGAGGCAATCATATGAGTAAACCAGTACCTGTTTTAGAAGTATTTGGTCCGACCATTCAAGGTGAAGGAATGGTCATTGGACAGAAAACGATGTTTGTACGTACTGGAGGTTGTGATTATCGGTGTTCTTGGTGCGACTCTGCTTTTACATGGGATGGTAGTGGAAAAAGTGAGCCGTTAAAAGCGGCCGAAATCATCTCTC
Source organism: Shouchella patagoniensis (assembly GCF_002019705.1). Lineage (GTDB taxonomy): Bacteria > Bacillota > Bacilli > Bacillales > Bacillaceae_D > Shouchella > Shouchella patagoniensis. The sequence goes on from NZ_KV917377.1 coordinate 283,130, forward strand.
GTTTGGATCAACTTGCATTTGGTAAATATGGTCATGTGACGATATCTGGCGGTAATCCAGCATTGCATGCAGGCTTAAGCGACCTGGTTAAGCAACTACATGAGCGAGGAATTAAAACGGCTGTAGAGACCCAAGGGACGATTTGGCAAGACTGGTTGTTTGACGTTGATGATGTGACAGTAAGCCCTAAGCCACCAAGTTCGGGAATGAAAACAAATTGGGTGTTACTCGATCGCTTTATGGCCCAACTATCACGGAATAAGGCGAGTTTAAAAGTAGTGGTCTTTGATGAAAAAGACTTTGAATATGCAAAACAAGTACATCTCCGTTTTCCTGAAATTGCGTTTTATTTGCAAGTAGGAAATACTGATAGCGCAACAACGGACCAACAGAGTTTGTTAACGAGGTTGCTTGTAAGTTATGAAAAACTGATTGAAACAACGATGAACGATCCAGAAATGAATAACGTTCGAGTGCTTCCACAACTTCATACATTGTTGTGGGGAAATAAAAGAGGCGTATAGAGGGAAGGTGCTCAGCCTGCGAGTATGGAGTCCCGCGCGCTCACTGAGAAACATTCTATACTGGCGGTCTTGCCACAGGAGGAAGAAGAATTGTCCCAAATGATCCTAAGATCATTATCTAGAAATATCACGAGGCAGCCAAGAGCTTGTCCCCAAATTAAGAAGAAAGTATCAGTGATTTATTCTTGGATTTTTAGTGCTTAAACATAACATACGAGGAGGAACGGCAATGGTAGGTAGAAACGAAGAGAATTTAGATGGTGTAACGCTACTTGGAAATCAAGGGACAGATTATGAATTTAACTATAATCCAGGAGTACTTGAAACATTTGATAATCAACACCCCTATCGTGATTACTTTGTAAAGTTTAATTGTCCAGAGTTTACCACTTTGTGTCCTAAAACAAGGCAGCCCGATTTTGCAACGATTTACATCAGCTATATTCCTGACGTAAAAATGGTCGAGAGCAAGTCATTGAAATTGTATTTATTTAGCTTCCGTAATCACGGTGATTTCCACGAAGATTCGGTTAACACAATCATGAATGACTTAATAGAGCTAATGGACCCTCGGTATATTGAAGTATGGGGCAAGTTTACCCCTCGTGGTGGGATTTCAATCGACCCATTCTGCAACTATGGAAAAAAAGGAACAAAGTATGAACAGTTAGCGGAGCAAAGACTCTTTCAACATGATATGTATCCAGAAACGATTACAAATCGCTAAGGGTTTTGTAACGAATATGGGGTAGTGATATTGGTGTAAATTGTAACTAAAACATTAGAAAATGAATGAGTGTGACTAAATACTTTGCATGAAAAAGTAAACGTGACACTAGAATTGCGAGTGAGACTAGGCAATATTCCAAAATAGCAGTGGTTATATGTATAAATGGGATAAAATTAAGAGGTATTACTTGAGACCATTTAGTCACATCTACTTTTTAACATCAATAATTTAGTCACACTTAGTCACAAAAATTGATTAAAACATGAGTGATTTGAGGATTTCACTTTTATAGTTAAGGTGTTGATGTAAGTTTTTGGGGTGACTTTACTTGCATCAATTGAGAGACTTTAAGAGAGTGTTTTATAGCACTCAATTTTTTGCTCATGTTAACAATACCTGCAGAAAAAAGTATTTACAAACTTATAAATGTCAGAGATACAAACAATTTTTATTATACTTTTCGGAGATGTATATGGTTATTTTGATGGGCATCAGTTTTTTAACTTTTAGAGAACAATGGGATTTTGTTTTTTGGAATTCAGGATAAGGCTTCAATTGATGATTATGCAAGTGGTATGATAAGGAAGATCAAAAATATCTTTACATCCCTGACTTCTACGCAATTTCCTAATCTTCCTACCCACATCCACATAAATATCCAAATTAGTTCCTCTATTCATGTTTAAGAATATATAAAATTTCTATACTGTTAATTAATCATCCTTTAAATTATCTAATAATAATGGGATAACATTTTTTGTAGAAATGAGGTTGGGAAATATATTGATTCAATTCCAACATTTAACATAATGTAGTATGATTAATTTAATAATCTTACTATTACTATAGAGGTGAAGGTATGAACAGTACACTACCGTCAGAGGAAGTCGGCGCTAAAATTGTTGAATGGCATAGTTGTATTATTGCTAGTTCATATAAAGATGCCGCATTATTAAAAAAAGAAGTAGAGCTTATGCTTGAGGACATGGAAGAAAATGATAAGTTATTAGCTTATTATTCACTAATCGAATATCGGCACCAGACTATGATTAATGGGAATAATGGAATTTTAACAAATGAAATCCAGTTTAACTTTAAAGAAACTAGCTTAGACCATTATCTAAAATATCTTTATTACTTTGTAAGTGGTCAGTACGAGTTTAACAAAAAACGATATAGAACTGCTGTAAAGATGTTTAGAAAGGCAGAACGACTTCTAGAACACGTTCAAGATGATGCGGAAGAGGCAGAGTTTTTAAGTTACATTGGATACGCTTATTACCGTATAAACCAATATCTCTTTTCAATGTCTTATTTAGAGCAGGCAGAAACTGCTTTTAGAAGATTGAACTTTGTAAAAAAAGCTTTAAATTGTAAGCAAGTACTAGGTGCTATATATTCTGAGCTGGAAAATTACGATAAAGCTGAATTATGTCTAAAGGAAATTTTAGAAGAAAGTACATACCCATCAATTAATGGAATTACGCTGAGAGCTTTGGGTCTTAACATGTTCGCGCAATCAAACTATGAGTCTGCCGTTAAATACTTTAAGCAATCGCTCGAAGTGAAAGAGCATAAAAAATCTTATTATGGAATGGCGTCATTAGCTGATTTGTCACATTCTTTATTTAAATTAAATGATGTTGCAGCAGCACTCGAAGTTTTTAAAAAGGCAAAAGAGGGCGCTTTATATCATAAAGATTCTGAATTCATATCAAGGTGTAAATTTATTGAAGGAGCTTATATAAAAAAGGATACTAGTGTTATTGATGAGGCAATTAATGAATTAAATTCGGAAGGTTTATACTATGAAGTTTGTGAACTTGCAGCAGAAATGGTTGAAATATCTGAGGAGAAGGGTGATAATGAAAGCGCATTAAAATATAGTAAATTAGCTTACAGAGGTAGAGTAAATCAAAATTTGATTGGAGATGGTCAAGAATGAAAAAGTATTTATTTTCCATCATTGCCGTAGTAATACTGTCTGTAACACCATTTTCAACTGATATGTTGGCAAGTAATGATTCGCCAATTGAAACAAGGGGGAAAACTGGTTTTGACCAAACTTAATTTCTACGTCGAGTATTCCGTGCAAACGAGGCTCATTGGCAATGCAAGAGTTAATACAAAAAAGAAGACCATTAGGTCTTCTTTTTACTTTATTTTGCAACTTCGCTATACTGGATAATATAGAAAATCCAGGGAGTTGGTTGTGTGAAGATCTATGAGGCAGTATCGCGCTCAATCAATCAAGGGCTTCTTTCGCAACAGCCATTTACCATTAATTAGATACTGGGATAGTTCAATAAATAAAGGCGAAAGCATGCTTATGAGTGTTAAGAATGCTGCAAATAGTTTTGATTCGCATCCAAATGCATATGTAAGCGAAGGCTTCATTGAAGGTGAAATCCTGCCTCAACTAGATAAACTAAAGCAAGAAACGGCAGAGAGCACGAGTAATGTTAATGCTATACTTGATGAGATATCCGATATAGTATCAATTCCGAGGCTTGATGATACTCAAATCCAAGCGAGCATTGATAGAGCGAAGAAATATGCTCAAATTACAGTTGAAAATCTATATGAATTTGATTACAAAGCAAATGCGACCATGCTTAAGTTTGCTGAAATTTTAAGCCCTTTACAAAACTACATATCAGATCTGATGAATGCTGTGGAATCTGGTATTAACTCTCCAGCAACCTTAGCAGCGGTTACACTCACCACAGATGGCCATGTCTATGGCAGTGAATCCTATGGGTGCTGTACAATGGTTTAACCCTTATGCTTATGGTGTGCCACAAAGAATGATGCTTGCAAGCGGACATATAGATGTAGTAAACCACTACAACCCAAACCAGCAGGTTGCAGGAATGTCCGTTGATGCTGATGGGAATGTAATAACTTCTGCAAATGGTGATGAAATAGGTGGGGAAATTGTTCATGATTGGGGCGATGGTCACATAGAAGCTAAAGGCGGTAACATAGACATACAAGCGCTAAAAGATGCTGGTGTGCGTGTGCAAACCTTTACTGCGGTGAATGGAAAAGAGCTCCATTATACTGTTGAAAACGGAGAGTTTATCCTCTTTAGACATGAGCCTGACACACACTATTATACAAATGGCTATACACAAACAAGATCCAATGTCTGGTTAGCTCATGGAGCGATGTTTGTTGGCGGTATATTAACTTATAGGGTAGGGAAATCCATTTCTCGTGGCGAATATAAAGGAAATACTAAGAAGGATAATACCGTTGTTATGGAAGAAAAGAAGGATAAAGCAATTGGTGATTTTGTGAAAGATAAAGGGAAAAACTTTATCTTAGGAACTTTACCCATTATTGGAACGTCTATGCCTAAAACGAGCAGTCAAGAGATTATTGTGTGGTTGAGCGACGACGAGGGAGAAAACTGGGATACCAAAGTTCATGTTGAAGTAGCGCCTAACGGTCAAGTTTCAATGGGGGATTATGAAGAGCGTAAGAACTTTATTGATAAAGCTGTGGACTTCTTCACAAGTGATAATAAAAAGTAGGTGATTAGCTTGAATGAGGAATCAAAAATAACAACTATGAATACTTGGAACAAAATACAAGCGCTTATTTTAATGCCTCTATACATGATAGTATTGGCTTTTGTACTTTATTTTCTTGCTTCCTTAACCTTTATAAGAGCAGAAGGAATCATCTCCATTGTCGTTCTTCCAATAGCTTTCTGCTGGATCTACGTTCCAATTAGCAAGAAATACCATTTTGAGGAACTTTACTATGTGCCCTTATTTAATCGATTTAAAGGAAAGCATGTCTCCAAAAAAACTAATCAAATTTATTTATGGCAACTATTGCGTTTACTGATATAGAAAAGAGCGTTATTCTGATGTTAAACCCGTTGCACATCATAAATTACCCGTATATTAATCCACTCGCGTTCTAATTCATGAGGAGCCTTATACTCAATTCGTACTCGTTTACCTTGATGATCCACTTTAAATATTAACATTCCTGTTCAAAGTAATATTCTTCTTTCCAGTACTTTATTTTAATAGGAAGAGTGTGTTTTTCAGGATCCATGATAATCTCACTGATTTCCCACCATTGTTCCTCGTCAAGCTCTCCATGTAATTCTACTTCCCATTCTTCCTTTTCCAATTTTATTAATGCCTCTTTATGCTCTGTAAGCATCATACGCATTCCTTATATTTAAACGTAGATTACCATATAACCTAATTTAGCGTTAAGTATATGTCTTCAATGTATAACTTAGTAAAAGAAAGTTAGATTCTACTCATTTAGGCGTAAACTAATTTTACTTTTATTTTATATAAGTATACTTTACTTTTTCGTCAGTATAGTTTACTATATAAATGTAGTTATAAAGGAAGGTGTGGACCTTGAAGAAAGAATTTGAGGATTGCATTGAAAATAAGGTGTACGAACATAGGGTTTTAAAAAGAATGACGCAAAAAGATTTGGCGGACGCTGTAGGTGTTTCTAAACAAACTATATTTGTTATGGAGAAGAACAATTACTCTCCTTCTCTCGTTTTAGCTTTTCGAATAGCTGATTTCTTTAACGTAAACGTTAACGATATTTTTACTTATGTGAAAGGAAGTGATCAAGATAAAAATTAGTTCAGAAATATCAAATGCAGTCTTTGACCCTTTAAGAACCTGGGCGGAAAAATCAACTGGTAATTGGAATATGCTTGTTGGTAGTGGTTTTGTATTAGTTTTAGTCGGAGTAATCCTGTTATTCGTGTATCTAAAAAAAATGGGTAAAGCTGACGAAAGAACAAATCAAATCCATTTAAAAAGTGCTCTTATTATGTTATTTGGAGTGATTTTGTGCGACATAATTTTCCCGAAAGAATATATGTGGCAAATTTTCTTCCTATTTAAATATTCTATTGCCTTCTTCGCATCAGGAATATATCTGGCTTTTCGATATAATAAGGATTTTAACTAAAGAACTATACAGAGTAATCGAAAATTTGAAGTACAATTACCTCATCACAAATACGAATAATTATTGTGCTAGCTGAGACAGTTCAACAATCAAGCTTTAATTGAATAAAAAGAAGCCAGAAAACCAAAAAATTAAGTGTTTTCTGGCTTCTTTTATAAATTACTTCAAACTTGCAATACAAAGAAGTTTTGTTCAATACTATAAATTTAAATAAACATAATCATTGGGATAAACTTGTTTTCTTAAAGTCACCTCAAATATATTAATTTGAGGAGTGTTTTCTTGAAGCAGATAAAAAAGGACGCAAAAGGGCAATATTATTTTGTAATCAGTGCTGGTGTTGACGAATTAACTGGAAAGCGCAAACAATTGTTTTAGGTTTAATTATAAATAATAAGGGAAATTTGTAAGTAACTGTCGAATGTTAAAAAAGCAGTAGGTAGTAAAGTGAAAGTTAGCAAGTTAAAAGATATGAGGATAGATTTTTAATAAGAAATAAAAAGAAAGGTGTAAAAAAGGAAATTAATCGAAATGTGTAATAATTAATTAGAAATATACATTCCACGTCTCTCTATTTCCTCTTTTAACAGTTCAATAAAGTCTGCTTCTAAATTATTTTGGATAGCTTTATTACAAGCCTCAATAAGTAGATCGTCTTTTAGCTCACTTAACATTATAGATCACTCCTAAATACAGATAAGGTTACTAACAAATCGGTTCCCGGAATTGTTTTGTAATAAACCACTTTTTTTATATTTTTTCAATTATTTTTCCAATAATGTCATTTCAGTGTATTCGAGCGCGGCTTTAATGCTTCCTGGAATAATAGCTTCGCTTTTACCCCTTCTTTTTGTTCTAAATGCCATTTCCCTAAATGCTGGTAAACAAAATCAAGTGCATAGTTATTGTTTTTGTTAGCTAACTCTAATGCAGTCACAAAACAAGTATATGCTTGAGCCTTTCCAGCATATTTATAAGCTTCACCTAAGCGGATATAAGAAAGTTGTTCTTTCTTCTTATCGTCTAATTCAATAGATAATTTAAGGGCTTTTTGTAAGTGAACGATTGCTTTAGGTGATTGGTAAATTCGGAAGAGCGTTCCAATGTGAGTATGTAACTCGTAACCTTCAATCGAATTTTCAAGTGAAGCCAATTGTTGATTTGCTTTTTCTATCCATTGAAGCAATAGCCGTGGATTGGTACTAAAGTCTCTTAAGCAACAATTCGTGTTTGATTGAACTGTTTCATAACAAGTGTCGAGTAATTGTCGTAATTTTTCATCCATCCATTTCACCCTCCATTCTTATGATTTACAGGCAAAATGATAAATAAATGATGGTGATAATCATAAATAATAGTAAGAGGAAATCGTACTGTCATTTCTTCTAATATGCTATACTGAAGCCAAAAAGTTCTTAATAAGTGAGGAGTATATTGATGAAGCTAATCCTCGCAGAAAAACCTTCTGTAGCAAAAAATATCGCAGACGCCTTAAAAATAAAAGGAAAAAAAGATGGATATTATGAAGGAACAGAGTATATAGTTACATGGGCTTTTGGACATTTGCTACAACTTTATGATGCAAAGGACTATGACAATAAGTACACAAAGTGGAGTATGGATAACTTTCCTTTTATTCCAGTGGCCTTTAAGTATAAAGTAAGAACAAAGCAACAGAGACCAGATGCTGGAGCTAAAAAACAATTAACACTTATTCACCGCCTTGCTAAAAGAAAAGACGTCATATCGTTAATTTCCGCATGTGATTACGACCGGGAAGGTCAACTTATAGGAGATAGTATTATTTCTAGTTTAAAAGTAGACAAACCAGTCTTTCGGGTTCTTTTAAATGAATGGACAGAAACTGAAGTATTAAAAGGGTTGCAAGAGGCAAGACCTAATTCAGAATTAGCTTCTTTAAGAGACGCTGGATTAAGTAGGCAGTGGGCCGATTGGGCAATTGGTATTAATTTAACATCTACCGCTACGTTAAAATATCAAAAAGGTTATGGAAAGGTAATTAATATTGGGAGGGTACTTTTACCAACATTAAAAATTATCTATGACCGTGACCGAGAAATTGAACAGTTTAAACCAGAACCTTATTATAAATTAAAAGCAACCTTTAAGACAATTAGAAATGATCTGTACGAAGGAACATATGCGGTTGACAAAGAGGTTACTTTTCCGAAGAGAGAAACACTGGAACAAATTCTTCCTTTATTAAAAAACGCTAAAGGTGTAGTCGCTCACACTAAAAAAACAGAGAAAAGAGAACTACCACCTTTCCTTTTCAATTTATCTCAACTACAAGGATACATAACGAGTAAGTATAACGGATGGACATCTGATAAAGTGTTAAAGACAGCTCAAAAGCTCTATGAGAAAAAATACATTACGTATCCACGAACCTCTAGTACTGCTTTAGAAGAGAGTCTTTTTAAGAAGACAGCAGGCGTGCTAAATGCAGTTAAAAAAGGTTTGCCATATGAAGAAGAGATCAAGTTTAGCAAATCAAAGCGTGTTTTTAATAATAGTAGAGTTGAAAGTCATAGCGCAATTATTCCAACATATATGGTTCCTAAAAAGTTAAGTAAAGAGGAACAAATTGTATATGATGCGATTAAAACGCGCTTTATTGTTCAGTTTATGCCTGCAGCTGTATATGAAGAAACAGAGGTAGTGACGCAAATTTTAGAAACAGAATTGCCTGGTGTTTTTGTCTCTAAAGGAAGACGCGAACTAGTAGAAGGCTGGAAAAAAGCCGACCCACAAAAGAGTAACGAAAAAATACTCCCATATGTGGTCGAGGGTGATGAAGTACAAGCTGTTGATGCTGAAATTAGTGATCACAAAACAACAGCTCCTAAACCACACATCGAAAAAACATTGCTTTCTGTCATGGAGACTTGTGGGAAGAAAATAAACGCTGAAGAAGCAGAGCATTTGTTAAAAGGTTATTCAATTGGTACAGCGGCGACTCGTGCAGATACAATTAAGAAATTAATTGATATCGGTTATGTAAATCAAGACCGTAAACAATTACATTGTTCAGAAACTGGGAGAAAATTAGTCGAACAGTTTCCAGGAAGAGATTTATTTGATCTTTCCTTTACAGGGAAATTGGAGAAGCAATTATTAGAAATAGAAAAAGGAACTGGCAATAAACAAGCTTTTATGAACGAGATCTTTTCATTTATTCAAGAAGCGGTGGACTTAATCAAAAAAGACGATGGTCCCATTATACAAACAGTTGCATCTAAACAGAGGCAGAGTCATGAAGTACTTGGTAGCTGTCCTCTTTGTGGCAAAGCGGTAAAAGAGACGAGTAAAGGTTTTGGATGTAGTAACTGGAAAAATGGGTGTACGTTTGTCATTTGGAAAAACGATAAGTTCCTAGCATCATTTAAAAAAAAGCCTACAAAAACAATGGTTAAAAAGTTGCTTAAAGATGGATTTGCAGAAACAAAGGGTTTAAAATCGAAAAACGGAAAAACGTTTACTGCTAAGTTACGCTATCAGCGAAAAGAAAATCAATCAAAATTTAGTTGGGATATCGAGTTTTAATGGAGGGATGAAGGTGATTCATTCATTTTTGTTAGATGCTGAGTGGGATGGGGGACGAAATAGTACAGGCAAGATTGAGGCGGGTAATTTGAAGCAATCCATTTCAATCCCTAGTAGTATGAACGGACCGGGTGTCGGAACGAATCCAGATGAGATGCTACTTGGCGCAGCTAGTACATGCTTTATTATTACTTATGCTGCAATGTTGGAGCGCTCTGGTATACATGTGGCTTCATTAAAGCTACATTCTGAAGCAAAAGTAGATGTGACGGCAAATGTATTTACGTTCCAGTCAATTCATCATCAGCCTACGGTTATACTAGAGCCTGATCAATCCGTGGAAAAAGCAGAGAAACTTGCACAAAAAGCTGAACAAACGTGCATGATTTCTAGAGCACTTTCAGGAAATGTGGATGTAAGTGTCGAACCACTTGTGAGGATAATTGAGTAACATGAATACGAAAGGAAAGGGTTTACTTGTTTCTAGTTGCACTATACTTATGTTTTTTTTCTTTTTAACAGGGTGTCAGCAGGAAGAACCAGCTCCTTCACATTCAGGAAAACCACAATCTTATGAAGAGCCCATTCCAGTTATTTTAGAAGAGGAAGAGCCTATCTACATTCAATAAAGGTCGTGAACTCCACAAAGTAGAGTTTTTATAAGCAACGGAAGGGCTAGTTGAAGTTCGGTATATACCGGACTTTGGCTAGCCAATTTTCGTTTAATCCAATGATACGTGCACGAATTCAAGACTCATGAAGGGGGTTTACCTTATTCAAAATTAGGAAGCAACAGTTTATTAATATGTTGTCTTCACACGAGGCTTTTTTATACATACTTTTAAGATAGGTTTTTTTGACCATACAAAACACCCCAAAGTTAAGTTTTTTAGACTTTAACATTTGGGGTGCCACTCCTTGATATAAGCGAGTAATTGGGTTGCATCTTTATTCTGCATGGTTCTGAAAAGGGATACTAATTAATTCGTATCCTTGTTCAATATACGTTTGGTAATAGTTTAATACTTCTTCAACATAATCTTCGCTTTTGTTGTAAGAGAATAAAGCTTGTTCAAAGTCTCCTTCGGTTGCGCCGTGATCGGCCAAATACCGAGCAGCTGCATGGGCAGAGTCATTTAAATCAAATGGATCTGCTTGACCCGTCCCCTTCGCATCCGTACCATAGCCTTGATGTTCTTCGATTAAGAAGGTATCTGTAATATCAGTCTCTTCATCGATATTACCGATGTCATCAACCCCAGGATACGTCCAACCCACCCAAGTACGGGGCATAAATTGAAAGTGCCCTAATGCACCTACTGGACTGACTAGAGGATCCATTGTTGAAAAAATAGTTTCTACACGATGTACAGAGGCGAGGAGTTCCCAAGGGATTCCATATTCATCAGACGCTTCTTGATAAATTGGTACATATTCTTCTGGGATTTGGTTTTCCGCGATCATTGTTTTATAGACGCCTTGGCGAAATCGATCATTTTGTTCAAACAATAAAACGATAATGATTACACTCATAACACCAAGAAGCGCAATGGAATAGAGCCATTTCCGCATCTGCTTAGTCTCTCCCTATAATAAATTACATTTCTAATACTATCACGACAAACAATAATTTTACACTATAGTTTCGTTTCAACTAAAACGAAATTGGGAATGAGAGTGTAGAAAACGAGGTGGAAGCGTGAAGACAGATGTACTCATTATCGGTGGTGGAGTAGCAGGATTAACGCTTGCTATCAAATTAGTAAAACGCAATATTAAAGTGGCAGTAGTAGAGAAAGACCCCACGCTCGGAAAAGTGTATAAAGGAGAATTAATTCAACCAAAAACAATTCAAATATTTGATCGGTTAGGGATGTTACAACAGTTCAAGGAAGAATGGAATGAATTCTCTGATATAGGTATAACGGAATTTAATCAAGAGAAAAAACCATTGCTTGAACAAACCATGTCTTATAGTCTTTTAAAAAATCCATATAATTACGCGGCTATGATGCCACATAGTTTAATAAAAGCAAAACTAATGAACGAAGCAAAACAGTATAGCACGTATACAAGTTTTCAGCCCGCTACATTTCAAAGGCTGGAAAATGAGCATAAGGCGATCATTAAAAAAGATGGTGAGGAACAAGCAATTGAAGCAAATTATATTATTGGGGCAGAGGGCCTGTCCTCGAAGATTCGTACCCACATTGGAGCTAGTAGATCTAGAGAATTATATAATCACGACTTCTTAACCGTTTCATTTTCAGGTCCAAGTGAGTTACGTATTGGTGAGATGATCTCTACTCAAGATCGATTTCTTGGCTTATTCCCTTTACCAAACAACGACGTACGCACCGTCTATTTGGTCCGAAAAGGTGAGTTTAAGGAAATGAGAAAGCGATCACTAGAAGAGTTTTACAGCCGCTATCTTTCTTTATATCCAGAGTTGGATGGGTATGTACAAAAGGTACAAAGTTGGAAAGACATTCAGTTAATGGTTCCGATAAAACAACACGCAAGCCATTATGTGAAAGACCATTTTGCGCTTATAGGTGATGCAGCGCATAGTGTTCATCCTATGGCAGGTGAAGGGATGAATTTAGCTATACAAGATGCCGATGTGCTGGGAGAATTGATCGGAGATATGTATGAAGCAAATCAACAATTTCATACAAGCTGGTTGACACAGTATGAGCTTGTAAGAAGAAAGCGTGTGTCGGCGGTTCAGAGTTTATCCCATTTGGGGGGCCTCGTCTATGGACGAAGTGGCTCGTTATGGCAACGAAACCGATCGTTTTTAATTAAACGACTTGCACAGAACAAAACGCTATTAAGCAAATATATGTTTACTATTTCCGGCTTAGGAATTTGGCCTTTTTCCATCAATGATGGGAAGCGTCTATTCAAATCGGAAAATGAACGGTATCTTCAACAAAAAATGAATAAGCGAACATTTACAGAAGAAGAGGATTATCCTTGGAAAAAGAAGATGAGGTGAATAGATGGCGATTGGTGAATATTTAAAAGTGTGGAATGCGAGAAAATGGATGAAGCAAACAGAGCCATTCCTACAAACTTGGCATGCTCACTTAGGATATAGTTTAGATTTATTTCAGCATTTTAAGCGAAGTTCAGCTGTTGAGAAAGTAGCAAAAATATATGATTTAGATGAGACACTTTTAAAAAGGTGGGTTGAAGTCGGAATAGCGGTAGGTCATTTAGAGCAAAAAAGAGGAAAGAAAGTTCGCACGAAACGAAAAATAATAAAATACTTAACAAAGGAAAGCAATCAGTCAGTAGGTGTATTGCTCGAAGAAATGTTCGAATTGCATATCCCAACATTGCTTAGCTATAAGAAGCAGCTCTCAAAAAAAGAAACTGAAAATGGACCTGAAATGGCAGATATGGTTGCAGAAACATCTAGTTTATTAGAAACATTAACATTACCAAAAGTGACTACTGTGTTAAAGACAAGAAAGGTCAAATCAGTTCTTGATGTTGGTTGTGGTTATGGCGGATATTTAAAGCGGCTAGCAGGCAAATTTCCAAAGATTCAATTCGATGGAATTGAAGTCGATCAAGATGTGTGTACACGAGCCGTTGAAAGCAATCATTTTGATAATGTTCAAATTGCCCAAGGCGATTTTTATGAAATAACACCAGAACAACCATATGATGCAGTGATGCTTAACAACATTCTTTACTATTTCCCAGTAAAAGAAAGACTCTCCATGTTAAAGCGAGCATCCTCCATAGTGAACAAAAATGGAACGTTAATTGTCATTTCACCAATAGCTGACGGAAAACACGGGAAACGTTTTGCGAGCGCTTTTAATAGTTTTATGACCGCTCATGAAGAGATGCATCCTTTGCCTACCAAAAAAGAATTAATTGAATCAGCACGTAAAGCTGGATTTAAGTTTATTGAAGCTAAGCCGGTAGTAAAAGAGGGCGGTTGGTATATGCTTACGTTTCTTCATAAATAGAATAAAAAAGTAAACAAAGAGACTCTTTTATAGAAGGCAGCATGAAAAAGGGTGGGAGCCAAGCTGAAAAAGAGAACTAATAAGGGTTAAAAAAACGCGGGTGAACAGCCTGCAACACTCGAAAGAAAGCGCTTTATGACGAAATAGGCAGAATCCTCGATAAAAAAGCTAGATTTTCGTGCGCAAACGCGCTAAAATTTAAGTGACCAATTTCCTCTCGGTTTTTAAGTTATTTTGTATCTTTTAAAGATGACTAGAAGCGAAATTTTTGAGTAAACCGCTGGGAAATGGTAATATAGTTCTGTAAGCGCTTGAAAATAGACGTTCGCAAATAGTGCGAACAATCGTTGTAGGAGGTTTAAATCACATGTCCAGCAAGGAACACAGCCCGGAAAAGCCTTGGCAGGAATTTTATGGTCCTAACCTTGGAGTCGTGATTGAGCTGTATGAGCAATATGCGGAAGACCCGAACTCCGTGGATGAAGAAACACGTGCTCACTTTGAAAAATGGGGCCCGCCAGCTTTAGAGGAGAAAGTCAGCTCGTCTAACGCAAGTGAAGCAGGTGCAATCGGGGCGGACATGATAAATGCAGTCGTAGGAGCGGTGAAGCTGGCCGAATTTATTCGTGCCAAAGGTCACTTAGCGTCAGATATTCAACCGATTTGGAAAAATCATAAGAATGATGATCTGCTAAGCTATGAGCGTTTTAATGTAACGGAAAATGAGTTAAGGAAAGTGCCAGTCAAATTGATTTGCCCAGATGCACCTTCTAATGTAACGAATGGGCTTCAGGCAATTGAACATTTGCGCAATGTGTACACAAAAACAATGGCAGTTGAATTTGGTCATGTGCAAGACGAAGAAGAGCGGGAGTGGCTGCGTCGAAAAATAGAGTCACAAACGTATGCTGATCAACTTTCTCAAGAAGACAAGCGAGCACTACTTGAACGGTTAACTTCAGTAGAAGGTTTTGAGAAATTTATCCACCGTACATTCGTTGGGCAAAAACGCTTTTCCATTGAAGGTGTAGATGCTTTAGTACCGATGCTTGATAAAGCTATTGGAGAAGTAAGAAAAGAAAAAACGGACCATGTCATGATCGGTATGGCGCATAGAGGACGACTAAATGTGCTTGCTCATACATTAGGAAAACCGTTTAAAGCCATTTTTGCAGAGTTCTTGCAAGCTCCGAATAAACTCATTGCACCGTCTGAAGGTCTTGGAGAAACGTATACAGGCTGGACTGGCGATGTGAAATATCATTTAGGAGCAGATCGGCAAATTTCTGATGATGACCAAGATGAGACAATCGTTTCTTTAGCAAATAACCCGAGTCATTTGGAATTTGTATCACCTATTGTGGAAGGGTATGCACGTGCAGCTCAGGAAGACCGCAGTCAAAAGGGTGTTCCGATGCAAGATACGACACGAGCATATTCCATTCTTATTCATGGAGATGCCGCATTTCCTGGTCAAGGAATTGTAACTGAAACGTTAAACTTGGGTAGACTTAATGGCTACCATGTTGGTGGATCGTTGCATATCATCGCTAATAATAATATTGGGTATACAACAGAAACGTATGATTCACGTTCAACTACATACGCGAGTGACCCGGCAAAAGGATTTGAAGTGCCAATTGTGCATGTCAATGCAGATGATGCAGAAGCGTGTGTAAAGGCGGTTCAATTTGCGGTTGAGTATCGTCGTCAGTTCAAAAAAGACTTTTTGATTGATTTGATTGGTTATAGACGTTTTGGTCACAACGAAGGTGATGAGCCTGCAGTCACACAACCCGATCTATATACACAAATCCGTAAACATCCGACTGCTCGGGCCATTTATGCTGAACAGCTAAATAAAGAGAGCGTTATCTCTGCTGAAGATGCTAAAAAACTAGATAATGACATGTATGACTATCTGCTTGAAGAGTACAACAAAGTGAATGCAGATAAAACAGAACGGAAATATGAACTTAGTCCGCCTGATTTCATAGTAGACGGATTACCGAAAATTAAAACAGGTATTGAAAAAGACAAGCTAATTTCATTTAATGAGCAATTACTGGAATGGCCAGAAACATTTAAACCAAACCAAAAGCTTGAAAAAATCTTACAAAGACGTGCGAAAGCGTTTGATGGGGATGGTAGCATCGATTGGGGCTTAGCAGAAGTACTTTCTTTTGCTTCGATTATTCATGATGGTACACCGATTCGTTTGAGTGGTCAAGATACAGAAAGAGGAACATTTGCACACCGTCATCTTGTTCTTCATGACAGAGAGACTAATGAAACCTATACACCTTTACAATCTTTTGAGGATGCGAATGCTTCTTTTGCAGTTTATAATAGTCCTCTTTCAGAGCAAGCTTGTGTAGGTTTTGAATACGGATACAATGTATTTTCCAAAGAAACCCTTGTTCTTTGGGAAGCGCAGTTTGGTGATTTTGTTAACGGTGCACAAGTGATTTTTGACCAATGGGTTTCCGCAGCGCGTGCTAAGTGGGGTCAAAAATCCGGGTTGGTCATTTTGCTTCCTCATGGTTACGAAGGAGCAGGTCCTGAACATTCAAGTGGTCGTGTGGAGCGGTTCTTAAGTTCTGCCGCTGAAAACAACTGGACGATTGCTAACTGTACATCTGCTGCCCAATATTTCCATATACTACGTCGCCAAGCGAAAATACTACAAAAGAATACCGTGCGACCATTGATCATCATGACACCAAAAAGTTTGTTGCGAAACCAAGCAATTGCTTCTGAAACGTCTATGTTTACTGAAGGTGAATTTCAATCCATTATGGAAGAACCAAACCTTGGGAAAAATAGAGAAGCGGTTAAACGAATTATTCTTTGTAGTGGAAAATTGGCTGTGGAACTTCAGGATTACGTCAAGAAAAACGACGAAGACTGGAGTTGGGTACACATTATTCGTGTTGAGGAATTATATCCATTCCCAAGACGTGCGATACGTGAACTATTAAAAGAGTTTCCTAATTTAGAAGAAGTCAAATGGGTTCAAGAAGAGCCGAAGAATATGGGCGCATGGACGTTTATGGAGCCTCGTATTCTAGAAATCCTTCCGCAAGATGTTCCACTTAGTTACATTGGTAGGACTCATCGTTCTAGCCCGGCTGAAGGCGTATCAAACGCACATAAGTTGGAACAAAAACGCATCATTTCGGAGTCATTGACCCGCAAAAACTAAGGAGGCTTTTTGAAGTGACTGAAATTAAAGTACCAGAACTAGGAGAATCGATTACAGAAGGAACGATCTCACAGTGGCTTAAAGAAGTAGGCGACTATGTTGAACAAGGCGATTTTATCGCAGAACTTGAGACAGATAAAGTAAATGCAGAAATACCTGTTGAAACATCTGGTGTTATTAAGGAATTCAAACGTGAGCCAGGTGATACGGTTGAAATTGGCGAGGTAATCGCTATTATTGATGAAAGTGGTACTGCAGGTGGAGAGTCATCTTCTTCCGAAAGCAAATCCGAAGAGAAAAAAGAAGAGCCTAAAGAAGAAAAGAAACCTGAAAAAGAAGAAGTGAGAAGTGAGGAAGAAGAATCTACAAGCAACAATCGCCCACTTGCATCTCCTGCGGCTCGTAAATTAGCTCGTGAAAAAGGGATTTCGCTTGATTCAATTACACCAACAGATCCGACAGGTAAAATTCGCCGTCAAGACATAGAGGCACATACTCAAAAACCGAAAAAAGAAGAAGCTCCTAAACAAAGCAAACAACCAGAAACGAATAATACTGGGGAAGTTGGTAAGCCAGTAGAGCGGGAGAAAATGTCGCGTCGCAGACAAACGATCGCTAAACGTCTAGTTGAAGTTCAACAAACATCAGCGATGCTAACAACGTTTAATGAAGTTGATATGACTGCTGTTATGGATTTGCGTAAGCGTCGCAAAGATGCATTTTTAGATAAAAACGGTGTGAAATTAGGGTTTATGTCTTTCTTTACGAAAGCAGTTGTTGGTGCCCTTAAAGAATTCCCATTATTAAACGCGGAAATTCAAGGTGATGAGCTATTAATTAAGAAATTTTATGATATTGGAATCGCTGTATCAACAGATACAGGCCTTGTCGTGCCAGTCTTACGTGACGCAGACCGTCTAGGTTTTGCAGGTATTGAAAAAGGCATTGGTGAACTCGGTAAAAAAGCACGAGATAATAAATTACAACTTGGAGATATGCAAGGAGGAACGTTTACCATTACAAATGGTGGAGTGTTTGGTTCCCTTTGGTCAACGCCGATTTTAAATGCGCCTCAAGTAGGTATTTTAGGTATGCACAAGATTCAAATGCGTCCAGTAGCGATTGATAATGAACGTTTTGAAAATCGTCCAATGATGTATTTAGCATTATCATATGATCACCGTATTGTTGATGGTAAAGAAGCAGTAAGTTTCCTTGTAAAAGTAAAAGAATTAATTGAGGATCCAGAACAGCTGTTACTTGAAGGTTAATAGTCGAATTGAAGAGGCTAGCTTGCTGGCCTCTTTTCTTGTACAATAAAAGAGACTTATGTTGTAAGAAGGAGGGAATACGTATGATCCATCAAACATGGACAGATGCGCCAACAATTCGAACATTGACATGCGTGCATACGGATGCTAAAAAATATGTGGTTAATGAGGTATTAACTGTTGGTAAACAATACCCACTTAAAAATGAAACAGACGAATTTTACTTTGTTATCGATAATACCGGCAAGATTGGCGGTTTTTACAAAGAGTACTTCGAAGGATAGAAAAACCGAGTGCTACATTAGCACTCGGTTTTTTTGACGTTATTTTGCTACTTTCAAATATTCCTCATAAGAATCTTTATCAATAATCCCGTCACTCGTTAACTCAATGACGCGATTTGCAATCGTACGGATAAACTGTTGGTCATGAGAACTAAAAATCATTGAGCCTTTAAAGTTAATTAACCCGTTATTTAGAGCTGTAATGGATTCTAAATCTAAGTGGTTTGTAGGCTCATCAAGCAAAAGCACATTGGCACCGCTTAGCATCATCTTTGAAAGCATACAACGAACTTTCTCGCCTCCAGATAGTACATTAGCTTGCTTAAGGACTTCTTCACCAGAGAATAGCATTCTCCCTAAGAACCCGCGTAAGAACGTCTCACTATCATCTTCAGGAGAAAATTGACGCAGCCAATCCACTAAGTTTAATTCGTTTCCTTCAAAGAACTCCGAGTTATCTTTAGGAAAATAAGATTGAGCGGTGGTAATACCCCATTTATAGGTACCACTATCTGGTTCCATTTCACCTGTTAAAATTTTAAATAAAGTTGTTTTAGCAACGTCATTTGCACCTACAAGAGCAATTTTATCATCCTTATTCATACGGAATGAAACGTTGTTTAACACTTGCACACCATCAATTGTCTTACTAAGCTCTTCCACAACAAGCAAATCATTACCAATTTCGCGTTCTGGCGTGAAATGGATGTATGGATACTTACGTGAAGATGGTTTGATATCTTCAAGTGTAATCTTTTCTAACTGTTTCTTACGAGACGTTGCTTGCTTTGATTTAGAGGCATTTGCGCTAAACCTTGCGACAAAGCCTTCCAATTCTTTAATTTTTTCTTCTTTCTTCTTGTTCTGATCTTGCGCTAACTTTAAAGCTAGTTGACTGGATTCATACCAGAAATCATAGTTTCCTACAAACAACTCAATTTTTCCAAAGTCAAGGTCAGCAATATGCGTACATACATTATTTAAGAAATGACGGTCATGGGATACAACAATAACCGTGTTCTCAAAGTTAATCAAGAAATCTTCAAGCCATTGGATTGCTTTTAAATCTAATCCATTTGTAGGCTCATCAAGAAGTAATACATCAGGTTTTCCAAAGAGAGCTTGAGCTAAAAGTACTTTAACTTTATCAGACTCTGCGAGTTCAGATAATGTTTTTTCATGCTTATCTTCACCAATACCAAGTCCTTTTAAAAGAACGGCTGCTTCCGATTCAGCTTCCCAACCATTTAATTCAGCAAATTCTCCTTCTAATTCAGCAGCACGCATGCCGTCTTCATCAGAGAAATCTTCTTTCATATAAATGGCGTCTTTCTCTTTCATTACTTCAAATAGACGCGCGTGACCCATAATAACTGTAGAAAGCACTTGCTCGTTTTCATATTCAAAGTGATTCTGTTTTAAGACAGTCATACGAGAACCAGGCTTCATGGAGACATGGCCCATTTGTGAATCTATTTCTCCAGAGAGAATCTTTAAAAAGGTTGATTTTCCGGCACCATTCGCACCAATTAAACCATAGCAGTTACCAGGGTTAAATTGAATATTGACGTCTTCAAATAGTTTGCGACCACCGAATTGCAAACCAACGTTCGATACTGTAATCATAAAAAAAGCCTCCTACAATAAGCAATTAAGGAATGACATTGTTTGCTTTTGTTGTTTTTTATCCATATCTAGTTTACCGTCTAAGGCCACCAGTGTAAACGAAAACGGGACATTTTATACGAAAACGTTAAAATTTACGTCCACGGAAAGGTGTTAAAAGAAAAAAGGTGAATAAAATCCTGTAAGAGAAGGTGAGAAGGAGGCATAAACCATGAATTTAAATTATTCCATTTATCGATCAAATGAGTGGAAAGAAGTAAACGAATTTATAAAAGTGCTTAATAAAAAGTTATCTCGTCCCTGCGATGAATGGACAGTCCTGATTAAGAATTCTAATAAGTTAATAGCGATCTTCCAATTTTGGACGTATTCTTTCTATAAAAAGTGGTTTACGCTGACATCATAGGGCAGCAAAATGCACCTACACAGTTAAAGGAAATGGTGGCAATGACAAAACAAATAGTAGGGATAAAAAAACCACTACAAATACTGGTTCATGAAGATAACGAAAATTGCTTATCACAAGCAGGGTTTGCATTAGTCCGAACGACTTATTTTGCAGCGTGGACTTTAAAAAACATAAGGGAGGCAAGTGAAAATCAATGTTATCGTCAAGTAAATAACTTAACGACTGAAGAGAAGATTCAATATATAAAATTAGTTAAAGGCAATTACGAACATAGTCATCTTATGAATCCGATTCGAAATCTTGGCTTACAGGAGTGGGAAAAACTTATATTTGCAGAGGATCTGCTAGATGAAGAGACACTTCTTATATTTAATCAAAGAATACGTGCCTATATTCAATGTCATTCCAGCGCTCAACCAACTAAAGTAGAAATTGGTTGGGTCGGACAAGATTTGAGTGAGGACTGCGTTTCCATATACCAATTGATGCGTAAAAAAGACTTTTAGCTGCTTTTCCGTTTTATGTAACAGAAACCTATTATACATATCAAGAAAGGTTTTAAAAAAAGCAAATCCAATTGGATTTGCTTTACCTTTTTTTAACGTGCATGCATGTCACTCGGATTGGATCCACGGCGTTGATTGCGATCCAAACGGTTGATAGCAGCCATATTTTCTTCTGTAAGCTCAAAATCAAAGACATTAAAATTTTCTTCAATTCGTGATGGTGTTACTGATTTTGGAATAACGATTGTGTTGTTTTGTAAGTGCCAACGCAATACAACTTGTGCAGCCGTTTTTCCATGCTCATTTGCAATTTGTACAACTGTTGTATCACTAAGTACTTCCCCGCCCTGATCAAGTGGACTCCAAGCTTCTATATAAATATCATGCTTCGCACAAAAATCTTTTAATTCGTTTTGCGCTAAATAAGGATGGCATTCAACTTGGTTTAGTACGGGTGGAATATCACATTCATTAAGAAGACGTTCAAGATGCTCGATATGGAAATTGCAAACTCCAATCGCTCGAACTTTACCGTCTTTATATAATTTCTCCAACGCCTTATATGTATCTATGTACTGATCAAAATCAGGTGTTGGCCAGTGAATTAAATATAAATCCAAGTATTCTAAACCAAGGCGCTCCATGCTTGCGTCAAATGCTTTTAAAGTAGCATCATAGCCTTGATCCGCATTCCATACTTTGGTGGTAATAAATAAGTTATTTCGATCAATATTTCCATCTTTGATTGCTTTTCCAACACCGGCTTCATTTTTATAAATCATGGCAGTGTCGATTGATGTATAACCTGTTTCTAGGGCTTTTGCAACTGCTGGCGTCGCTTCTTCATCTTTTACTTGCCAAACACCAAAGCCAAGCTGTGGCATAGTAATGCCGTTATTTAATGTGACAGTTTTCATCTACAGATCACTCCTAAAATAGATTTGACTATTTTTTCAGTATACAACAGTCAGATTATAAGGGAAAGAAACAAGTCTTGAAAGATGAATGATAGGTTTTAAAAAAGTTGAAATCGTTTATAGAAAGGATAAAGGAAATGGAGGTATTGGATGAATAGATGGATACTATTAGCAGGTGGAATGTTTATGCTGTCGGCTTGTACACAGGAGAACGAAAGTACTACCAACAATAGTGAAGACGACGGAATGACACAAGAATCGGGTCCAGATACTACTATGGATATGACAACTTTAGCTGATCAACTTAAAGCACCATGGGCAATTGTAAAAGGAGAGGAAGTGTTTTTTGTTCCAAGACGTGATGGCACCATCTATGTTATTAATGAAAATGGTACCGTCAGTGAACAACCAGTCTACTTGGAAGAAGATGTAGAACAAGAAGCGGAGTCAGGTTTGTTAGGCATGGTTTTACATCCGGAGTTTGAAGAGAATCAAACCGCATTTCTTTATCATTCATATGAGAGTAACGAGGGTATTGAGAATCGGATTATTGAGACTAGGTGGGACGAAGAAAACGAAGAGTGGAATGAGGTAGATGTCCTTTTGGATGGCATTCCTGGCGCGGGGATACATAATGGAGGGCGCTTAGCAATTGGACCGGATCAATTGCTTTATGCAACGACAGGCGATGCAGATCAAGAAGAACTTGCGCAAGATGTTGACAACCTTGCAGGAAGTATTTTGAGAATGGAGCTTGACGGAGCAATTCCTTCTGACAATCCATTTGAAAATTCTGTTGTCTATTCATATGGTCATCGAAACCCACAAGGATTGGCGTGGGTAGAAGATGGAACAATGTTTAGTTCGGAGCATGGTCCGGTAGGTCACGATGAAATTAACGTAATTGAACCTGGAAGCAATTATGGATGGCCAGAAATAACTGGAGACGAAACGAGGGATGGAATGATGCCCCCGCTTATCCATTCTGGGGAAGATACGTGGGCACCTTCAGGATTAACGGCAGATAAGGATCAGTTATATGTGGCAGGGTTACGTGGGGAAGCGATCTATCAATTTGCCCCTGATGATGAGAATTTAGTTGAATTGATTGATGGGGTTGGTCGTATTCGTGATGTTCATGTAGAAGATGGTGTTCTATATTTCATTACGAATAACACTGATGGACGAGGAACTCCGAGTGAAGAAGATGATCAGTTAATAAAATGGGAATTGAATAAATTATGAGAGAAGGCTAAGTATCTTTATTTAGCCTTCTTTTAATGGAGTTTATACCAATTCATTGTTATCTGTTTTATACTTAATAAGATAAAGTTGATTGAATGAAGTGAGGAAGTGGTTCAAAAAATGATCCAACAAAAAATGGAACAAGCAATACAGACGTTGGAGACGTTTTATGGGTATTCGTCTTTCCGTAAAGGTCAAGAGCAAATTATTCGCTCTTTACTGACTAACAACGATGCACTAGTTGTTATGCCTACAGGTGGAGGAAAGTCATTATGCTATCAAATCCCTGCTCAAGTTTTAGGTGGAACAACACTTGTTATTTCTCCCTTAATAGCATTAATGAAAGACCAAGTCGATGCTGTAAATCAAATTGGAATACGAGCAACATTCGTGAATAGTGCAATTTCAAAAGCAGAAGAACATGCTAGATTGACTCAGGTTGCATCAGGGGAAATAACGCTTCTCTATGTCGCACCTGAACGCCTCTATGATCCTGCTTTTCAAAACGCCTTAAAACAGACACCAATTTCTTTAATTGCGATCGACGAAGCACATTGTATGTCGCAGTGGGGTCATGATTTCCGCCCTAGTTATTTGCGAATAGCTGAGTGGATCAATGGATTGCCTTATAGACCACCTGTAGTGGCGTTAACAGCTACTGCAACACCTGAAGTGGCAGAGGATATTTGTTTACGTTTAGGAATTGATGTAAACAACCAGCATTATACAGGTTTTAAACGGGAGAATTTAACGTTTCGATTGTTGCGAGGTGAAAAAAAAGACCGTTTTATTATGCAATACGTTGAAGCGAAAAAAGGGCTGTCAGGTATTGTTTATGCATCAACTCGTAAAGAAGCTGAACAGATTTACCGCCAATTAAGGAAGCAACAGACAAATACAGTCCTCTATCACGGTGGTTTAACGGAAATTGAACGGACCGAAGCCCAGGAAGCGTTTGTCCATGATGAGGCAGATGTTATGGTTGCAACAAATGCCTTTGGTATGGGGATAAATAAGTCGAATGTGCGCTTTGTTATTCATGCAAACTTGCCGGGTACGATTGAAGCATATTATCAAGAAGCGGGTCGTGCTGGTCGAGATGGGGAAGAAAGTGAATGTGTCCTTTTATACCAAGCTCAAGATATTCAAACACAACGTTTTTTCATTGAACAATCAAATGGAGAACTGGAAAAAAAAGAGAATGACTTTGAAAAGCTACAATTTATGAATCGATATGCTCATACAAACCAATGTTTGGAACAATTTATTTTAGAGTATTTCGGAGGTTCAGAGAGTGAGCCTTGTGGCAAATGTAGCAATTGTACAAAGGAGGGGGAACAAGAGGACGTAACGAGAGAAGCTCAAATGGTCCTCTCTTGTGTTGTACGAATGAAGGAACGGTATGGAAAGTCAATCGTTGCTCAAGTATTGACTGGTTCAAAAAATAAAAAAATAGAACAGTTTCATTTAAATAAACTACCTACGTATGGTCTAATGAATAAGAGAACGGCAAAAGATGTACAAGCCTTTATTGACTTTTTGCTTGCCGAGGGATTCATCGGTTTAACACCAACGTCATATCCAACATTAAAAGTGTTAGAAAAGGGTGCGGCTGTTTTAAAAGGCGATGCAAAAGTGAATCAATACAAAGAACATATTTCGAGTCAACAAAACAACATCAATGATCCTTTGTTTGAGCAGTTGCGATTAAAGCGAAAAGAGCTAGCCGAAAAACAAGGGGTCCCACCATATTTAATTTTTTCTGATAAGACTTTAAAAGAGATGGCTACGGTCGTTCCAAAAACAAATGAAACATTAGCAACCATCTCTGGAGTTGGAGCACATAAGTTGGAGTTATATGGTGAGGCGTTTTTAGATTTATTACGCTCCACAGACATACAGGTAAGTACAGTCATCTCTACCCAACAAAAAGGGAAGGCGAAGCTCAATGTGGACGAAGCAATTCAACTATATAATGAGCACAAAAGCCCATCAGAAATCGCCGAAGAACTTGGTTTCTCTGAACAAACGATTATTAAACATTTGATTGAAGCGGAGAAAGATGGTCGAGCCTCTGACGTTTTAAAACTTGTAACAGAAGAAAAACAAATAAGGATAAAAGAGGCTATAAATGAACATGGAACTGAGTTTTTAAAGCCAATCAAAGAAAGAGTTGGTGAAACGATCTCTTATACGGAGATTAAAATTGTGATGGAACTTGGGGCGAACGTGTAGGCGGCTTGTTTGCAATCGAATAATTGATTATGGTACAACCATACGTAGTGACTACATCGTGAAAGGGTCGATTAAAAGTGGGACAATTAAAAGAGCTAACAACAGTTGAAGAATGGGAGCAATTTCTTATTGGTTCGAATGAAACAGTTTCATTATTATTTAAACATAGTACACAGTGCCCGATTAGTGCAGAAGCATATGAGGAATTTCAAAGCTTTGCGAACGAGAATGAGCAATTTCAATTTGGAGTAGTAAAAGTCATTGAGTCTCGTCCAGTGTCTAACCAAATAGCAGAAAAGCTAGAAGTTGTTCACAAGTCACCACAACTATTCGTCCTAGAGGATCAAAAAGTAAAGTGGACAGAATCACATTGGAACATAAAACAACAATCAATTCAAGACCATGTATAAAACGAGCTTTATTGCTCGTTTTTTTTCTTTGCAGCATGATCTTGTTTCATGATGCAATAATACGTAAATAGTAAAAACGCGATCACGAGTAAAGAACAGATTCTTTTAGTCACGGAAAACCAATCCAAATCAATCACTCCTTAACTAAAGTTTAACCAATTCATACCTGTCCATTCACGGAAAAAGCCTGTTTTATAAGATTCAAGACAAACAAACAAGACAAGGTATCGAGTGATGCATACATTGAAAGTCAAGGAGGTGTTTTTGATGGGTCCGACAGTTTACGCAACCTCTCTCTTTATTTTCAGTTTGTTAGGAATTACGGGAGCTTTTACTGCCATACTCGCATTTTCATCTGGCTGGAGTATTTGGGCTGGACTAGCATGGCTTTTTGTTGCGGCACTTTCTGTATTGGCGATCATAGTGACTGATATAGTTCAAAGGGTTTTTGAGATAGAAGCTCGTTTAGATGAGGAAGAAGAAGAATAAAAAGCGACGAAATGTCGCTTTTCTAAAGGAATTGGTAGAGCTAGATAGAATGAATAGGGTGAATGACTGATGGGAAATATTCAACTGTGTTTATTCTTAATAGGAGTTATCTTCCTTTTTGCAAGTTCCTTTTCTAAAATAGAGATAAAGTCCTTTTCTAAATTATTTTGACATGCTTTTTTATACGCCTCTAAGAGTACCGAATTGGTTAATTGATTCAGCATTTTTATAGACTCTCCTTTAAATCCCTAATTTATTTATTGTTTGTACCCAAACAAAATGATTATTAAACTAGTAAAAAACGACAAAAACCTAGCATTAGCTGCTAGGTTTTACATACCGGTCCAGTACACTTGGCCGGCTTTTTCTGTTTCATCGACAAAAACAGAAAAGGAATGTTTCTTATAAAAATGTGTGAGTCTATCCAAATGACCCCAGTCACGTTTAGCCAAATCTCCAGTAATTTTACAGTTGTTTGACCAAGCTGTTTCTTTTAAATACTCCATACAAATTGAACCGAAACCACGACAAGGTTCTCCTTTGATATCACCGATAAATAAATGATGGCTGTCCTTGTACTCTACTTGCAAAGCAAAGTCCCATGAACCTCGATATGGAGAAGTACAATCATTAATCATAAACTGGAGTGTGCTGCCTTCCTCTTTTTTGGATACAATCACCCATTCTTCTCCTGCTGTTTGTTCAATGCCAATCACTTCTTTATGTTTTTCTCGGGCAATATCTTTAACTTGTTGTTGCATACGAAGAAGCTGTAATTCAGTTTCATTTGCTTCTCGTATTTCCATTGTTGTCACCAAATCACTCCTAAGTTCATTTTCGCCTATATCATTATAAATGAAGTGTTGAATAAAAGCAAAAAAAAGATCTGACAGAGTAGGGAACTAAGGTTAAGGTAATAGTGGGTTTAAAGAAGGTCCAGCAAACTACGTTGGTTTGCTGGACTGAATTGTTTAAGAAACAAAAGCGTGGAAATCTTCAAAAGGAACGCGAATCGAAATGCGGGTTAGTTCATTTTCAACATGCTGTCGATTTAATGATAGCTTTAGGTTACTGCATTCACAAATATCAGGAATATCACGAATAATCGTAGCGAGTCGCTTGGAAAGTTCAACTTGAGCTTGACCAGCAATGAGTTTTTTATAGGCTCGTTGAAAAAGGGGACTGAGTTGATCAATTTGTTTATACAAAGAGTCAACTGAACCATAGGCAGAAATTAACGGCAAAGCTGTTTTCTCTCCAATGCCTAAGCAACCAGGTATATTATCGCTAGGGTCCCCTAACAATGCTTTCACATCAACCCACTGATATGGGTGAATACCAAATTCTTCTTCAAAAGAAGCCTTTGAGTAAATAAGTTCCTCTTTTTTCTTGCTTATAATCTGGTGAGTTTGATCACTCACCAATTGAAGTAAGTCCCGATCATTGGAATACATCAAGCAAGGTCCGTCCATTTCTTTTTCCCAATTTGCCGTAATTGTACCTATGATATCATCAGCCTCGTAAGGAGACATCGTTAACTGTGGAATTCCAATTGTTGTGAGGATTTGTTGCAAATGGATAAACTGTTCAATTAAAGGCTCGGGAAGTTCACCTCTTGTTTGTTTATAAGGTGGATATTCTAGTCTGCGGATCGATTCTTCACGAGGGACATCCCAAGTAACAGCGCAATGAGTAATGTTATGTTGGCGAATAAGTTTAAATAATTTTTGCAAGAATACACGAAGACCATTTATCACTTGTCCTTCATCATTTCTTTCTAATTTATCAATGGGGCGATTATAACTTGTTGCAAAATATCCTCGACTAAGTAAATTAAAACCATCGATAAGCAACAATGCATTTGTTTTCAAATTAAACCATTCCTTTGTTGGATAATATAACGAACCCCATAACTATCTAAAAACCGCTGAATGGCGGTTTTTAGATAGTGGTATACGTCCAAAAACGTTCTTGAGTTAATCGATCTACAGCTTCTTGTACGCCATCATGATAAGCTTTTTCAAGGCCAGGTAGAGTCCATGCAAGTTGAGAAGCATGGGCCCGGAGAGTATCTAGCTTGAGCAATGCATAATTTGATACATCGTGTACAACATCAGCTTTGCCAATTTCTTCTTCATGATTGTTTGAGAAAGCAACCGCATGAAAAACCGGGCGCTGTTCTTTAGGTAATTCAGCTAATGCGTCAACCACAGCTTCACCCGTTGCATCATGATCTGGATGGACCGCATAGCCCGGATAAAAAGAAATAACTAGTGATGGATTTAATTCAGAAATTAAATTGAGTACGATGTTTTTAAGACGGCCAGGCGTTTCAAATTCGATTGTTTTATCTCGAAAGCCGAGCATCCGGAGATCCGTTATTCCCATGACGGATGCGGCATTTTTTAATTCAGATTTACGAATTTCAGGGAGTGATTCTCTTGTAGCAAATGGAGGGTTCCCAAGATTTCTACCCATTTCTCCCAGTGTCAAGCATGCATAGGTAACAGGCGTTCCAACATCAATGTGGGAAGCGATTGTTCCGGAGACGCCAAACGCTTCATCATCTGGGTGCGGAAAGATGACCAATACATGTCTTTCTTTTTTCATAGTATAACTACTCCTCTACTAAGTCCTTGTTAATTATCAAATGGGGTATGTGAAAGTTCAAGGGCGATGGCCAACTTGCCATCTGTTCCATGTCCGGCAAGCAACAAACGACCTTGTTGATCGACTTCATAATGAGTTAAGCCCTCGCCATAAACCCAGCCGATTTCAAGTTTTAAGCCTACGCGGTAAGGCCCATCTCCTGATATTTTGCCGTTTGCATAAGAAATATTTGCGTTACGGATATAGGCGCTAGCCGAAAAAAAAGATTCATCAAAGTGCGATGCGTAGGCCCCGTTTGTTGTTTCCAAATGTAAGTAAACTTTTTCGTTCGAGAACGAATCAATATGTTGTTGAACTTTTTCTTTATCGATTAATTCCACGTAGCATCCTCCAGCACATTCTAGATTTTCAACCTAGTTAAGATTGCTTTTATTTGTATCTATATTATTATAAGCGAATGAAGCGCTGTGTTCAATTTAGAAGGTTTTACGGAGTAGAAGTGGATTAAATGGAGATGGAAGTCATTGTGATGATATAATAGGCATTAACTGTACTGTAGTAGGAGGTTTATTTAATGCTAGACAAGATAATAAAGCAAGCAGAATTATTAATGAAAGTACTTGACTACACGCGGGTTGGGGTTTTGGTGACAGACCCTGATCAAGAAGACAATCCGATTGTTTATATGAGTGAAGGTTTTACAAAAATGACGGGGTATTCGAAAGAGGAAGTATTAGGTAAGAATTGTCGTTTTTTACAAGGAGAGGACACGGATCGAAAACAAATTACATTGATTAAAGAAGCAATCGCAAAAAAGGAGCCTGTTTTAGTGGAGATTCTAAATTATACAAAGGATGGTCACCGTTTTTGGAATGAACTAACAATCGATCCTGTATACTTAGAAGAAGAGGACAAGCTCTATTTTGTTGGTGTACAGAGAGAGATTACAAAACAAAAACTTGCTGAAAAAGAATATAAACAATCTGTCCAACAGATTCGCTCGATCTCGACACCCATTGTCCCGCTTTTAGATGGACTTGCTGTTTTACCATTAGTGGGAGAAATGAACAAAGAACGGTTTGATTTAATGTTTGATTCCGTTACTTCGAACGCAGTTAAGCTTTCCATTAAACAATTGTTAATAGATGTTTCTGGATTAACAGAATATGATGCTTTTATCGTTGAAGGCATTTATCAACTTCGAGATGTATTGAGGCTCATTGGCACTGAATTAATCGTATGTGGCATGTCATCTGAATTAGCCATGCAAGCAGTTACAATTGATGGCAACAAACTAGATTCTATTCGTACCTCTAGGTCAGTCCAACAAATATTAACGGAAGCATTTGAAGTCAGTGCCAAAAAGTAAGCAGGATGATCTGAATGAGGAGCCCTATACTCATGATGAAATGGAGCACGAAGAGCCGCTAATAGAAGCATTTGAAGAAGAGGAATTAAAGAATAAGTCAAGTGGGATTCGTAAGCTTGTTATTCGTCTGGTTGCTGCTGTTATTACGGTTGCGATGATCGTTCAAGCTGGTTCTTTTTTGCTGGAACATTTTAGTTTAGACGCACTGCGCTTTATGAGTGAGAGTGAAGAACTTACGGAAGATGGTTCATTTGAGGAGTTTGAAAAGGCAGTGGTCACTGTACAAACCGGCTCTGGTCATGGTACTGGCTTCGTTATTTCTGAAACGGGTGAAGTCTTGACAAATGAACATGTTGTCCGTGATGCCGGTCAAATTCATGTTGCTTTTTCAGACGGTACGATGCATGAGGCTGATGTTGTAAAGTCTGATCCGAATTATGATTTAGCATTATTGCATATTTCAGATGAAACAAGTTTCCCGGCATTATCTCTTGCAGATGTGCCTGCAGAAGCAGAGGATCGTGTATATGTTATTGGACATCCCTTAACTCATTCTTTCATTGTAAATACAGGAAAGGTGAAAGAATCTACGAGTTCTTTTCAAGTGATTGAAATAACAAATTCTGTATTTCCTGGTCACAGTGGATCTCCTGTATTGTCTGTAGGTGGAGAGGTAGTTGGGGTGGTTTATGCAAGGCAGCAAGGTGGGGAACAGAGTGGTGAAGGACTTGCAGTTCCTTTACATCATATACATTCTTTTCTAGATGATTAGTCAGGATTTTTACCCGTTCTTTTTTTGAACGGGTTTTTTAGGATTTAGTTATGTGTGAAAAGGGTATTCTAAGAATGTAGAGTTGAAAGGAAGTGGAAATAATGGCTGAAGACAAAAAAAATTCCTCTAAAACTGGTGAAGAAGAAGTAAAGCGCCAGTTTGATAAATCGTTGGAACAAGGTACTGCAGAGGATGATAAAGAAAAAGAATCAAAAAAGAATAAAGATGATCGTTAAGCATGTGCGCACTCGTACATGCTTTTTTGTGGTATAATTTGACCGGAATAATCGGATAAAGGAGTGGCCATGTTGTCCATCTTGCACAAGCAAACAACAGAAGAAAGAATGCAAGAATTACGCTTGATTATAAAGCCGTTCGCTGAAGTTGGTGAACGTCATGATCAGACTCAAACTGTACCAATTGAAAACATCAATGCATTACGCAAGTCAGGATACACAGCGTTGCCGTTGGAGAGAAAAGTAGGCGGTCAGCATATTTCCCTTTCTGAATTAATTTCGTTGCAGGAAGCAATTGCAACCGCAGATGGACCAACAGCACTTTGTATAGGTTGGCATATGGGCACGATGTATCAACTTGCAACAGAAAAGAACTGGCCAGCTACCACTTATGATCACATTGCCAAAGAGGTTGTTGAAAATGGAGTTTTACTTAACACTGCAGCAACTGAAAAGTCGACGGGGAGTCCTACAAGAGGTGGGGTTTTTACGACTGTAGCCAAAGATTTAGGTACCAATTGGTTGATCAATGGAACAAAAACGTTTACAACCTTAGCTGAAGAACTGGATTATTTTTTACTACTAGCAACGATAGAAGAAAGTAGCCAAACAGGTCTTTTTCTTGTTCCAAAAGGGACCGCAGGTGTCGATATTGAAAAGAATTGGGATATGATGTCAATGGGTACAACAGGCAGCCATGATTTGCACTTAAGGGATGTGTCAATTCCGAAAGAGGGGCTTATTCGAATGCAATCAAGGTCTGGCTTGCCAACAGCATGGCTTTTGCATATACCAGCTTGCTATCTTGGAATCGCCAAATCTGCCTTACAAGAGGCTGTACAATTTGCTAATTCGTATTCACCAAACAGTATTTCTGGGACTATTTCACAGCTTCCACAAGTGAAACAGAAGTTAGGGGAAGCTGCAATTCTTTATGAACAAGCCAGACACTTTCTATACGGGGTGGCAAAGGATTGGGATGAAGGGGATATCGAAGTTAAAAAATCTTTAGCGCCACAATTAATGATGGCTAAATATTCGGTGGCGAATAGTGCCATTCAAATAGTTGATTTATCGATGCGTGTTGTTGGCGCTCATAGTTTAGCTAACTCATCACCATTATCAAGACATTACCGAAACGTGCGTGCGGGTTTACACAACCCACCAATGGACGACAAGACGATAGAAGTAGCTGCAGATTGGATTTTACAGAATTAATATACATGGTTCATTTACGTACATTCAATCGTTTAAAAAGAATAATGCGGAAAAAGCCATTTTACATTTTCTTTTGTCAGTAACTAATCGTTATAAAAACACTCGGTTTATCACACCGAGTGTTTTTATAATCTACCAAATTACAAGAGCAAGAACAGTTGCGACTAAAAGCCCGCTTATAACTGGAATGAAACAAAGTCTTACTAATTCTTGTACATTTACTTTTGCAACGCCGGCAACGGCCACAAGTGATGACCATGCAATTAGAGTCCCACCACCTACCCAAATGGCTCCCATCTGACCAATAGCGGCGAGTGTAGCAGCATCAATTCCCGATACTGGTGCTAAGGCGCCTGAAAGGGCCCCGGTAAGTGGAAGTCCTGAAAAACCAGATCCATCAAGACCCGTAATCATACCGATAGTAAGTAACCCGAACGCCGTCCAGGCGGGATGAGCAGGAATGAATTCTTCACCCGACTGCACTAGGTCAAATAAAAAAGCAGGCGTTTGCTCGACTCCAAGAATAGAAGGAGAAAAGTCATTGCTTCCAAGAAAAAAGAAACCAGCTATTGGGATAACTGGGCCCATTGCTTTAAACGCAAATATAAATCCTTCAACAAGGTGATTGCTGGCATCATCAAATAATTTTTTCGGTCGATCGAAGAAACATATGACGAGAAGCAATAAAGTAGCCATTCCACCTATTAGGGCAGCTCCAGCACCACCCTCAAGCTGCAATTCCGTAAAAAAAGCTGTGTAAAGCATGTAAAGAACAACAGCTGCAAAAACAATTGGAGTAATGAAAGCAAAGGTAGTAGATTTCCATGTAACTTTTGGAACATGTTTAGGTTTGAATTGCTTGAGCCAAGCTTTTGCAGTTTTGTTCGCTTGTTTATTTGTTTGTTTTTTTAACATGTAATACAAAATGCTAATAGCTGTTCCGCCTGTAATTAAGGATAAGACGAGCGCGCGGTCAGCAACATCAGTTACAGGCACACCTGCTGCAGTCGCACTTAGCATTGGCGCAATTTGTATCATATAATCACTTGATAAAGCCATACCTTGACCCGCTATTGCAATTGCAGCAGCTGCAAAAAGAGGCGGTAACCCAGAGCGAATGGCTACTGGGATTAAAAGTGCACCTACTAATGGTACAGCAGGAGTAGTGGAAGATACAAAAAAGAGGTCATTGTCTCGCTATCTATCTGAATATAAAATTAGAAAGTGCTAATACTCGCTTGGAATGCGTCCTTCGTTTACCGTTCTCTGCATTAACCTCAAACCTTTCTAACAAGAGCATAACTGCTTGCTTTTTCTCCATAGGTTCTAATTGATTCCAGTTAGTTAAAAAGTTAGAAAGGATAGCAACGACTTGAACAGGGGAGTGGTTTAGGGGGGGCTTCGCTTCTACACGTAATAGTTCATTTTCTAATTCTTCATATCTTTTTCGATCTTGATTCATGTGCTCGCGTAGATCATTTAATGAGATAACGTCATCCGCATAGGCCATTTGCCATTTCTTTTTTCGTTCTTTAATTGCTTGCATTTGTTTTCTAATCTGAGCGACTCGCTGGTTTACTCCACTATTTTCTTGATCGACTGAAGCTGCAATTTCATTGGCTTCATCGAACTGGCTAACAAGAAGTAATTGCAGTTCATTAAGAAAACGCTTCTCGACATTTTGTTCACTAATAATAGGAAGGTCGCATTTACGTTCTCTTTGATTTGTGCAAACCAGATAAGTGTATGTGGTTTGATTTGTTGTTTTGCGCATTCTACCTTTTAACGAAGCGCCGCAACGACCACATTTAAGGGTTCCTGTAAAAATGTAAGTAGAGGAGACCGCTTTTGCTGAGACTTTACTTTTGGCAGAGCGCAAGTCCATTAACCGTTCATAACGCTCTTTAGAAACGATGCCATCACAAAAGCCTTCGTACACTTTTCCTCCCCATTGTAATGCTCCGTATGCGATAGGGTTTTTTAAGATATCTCTTACAGTTTTAGCAGAAAACGAATTTCCTAATCGGGTTTTCTTTTTTAACCCATGATTTAAGATGATCGAGATCGCATTGTCGCCTTTAAAATCTTCATAGAGATCGTACATGTATTCATAGAGGCTTAGTTCATCGGGGTTAATTTGGAGCCTAGAATGTTTATCAAGCTTGTAACCGAAAGGAGCAGGACCTCCTGGCCAGCGCCCCTCCTCAACCATTTGTTCCATTCCTAATTTAACACGGTCAGCCAAATTTTCACGTTCCCACTGTGCAACCGCTGCAACTAATGTAATAAAGAGTCTACCCGTAGGAGTAGTCGTATCAAATACCTCAGTCGCTGATTTAAACATACAGCCATGCTTCTCAAACCGTTCGAGTAAATGGTAAAGGTCCATAACGGATCTAGTGAGACGGTCTAACTTGTACACGAGTACAACTTCAATTTTACATTCAGAAATATCATTTAGCATACGTTGCAATTCAGGTCGCCCCGTATCCTTAGCAGAGCGCCCTTCATCAACATAATAATCAACGGTTTCCCAGTCTTGAGAACGCGCAAACATTTCCAGACGTTCATGTTGTGCTCGAATAGAAAAACCTTCCTTCGCTTGCTCCTCGGTCGAAACACGCAAATAGATAGCTGCTTTCATGTTAATCTCCTTCCATATAGAGTCGTCGTACTTCTAATTGCAACAGCTCTTCTACATCACTTACTTGCAAAATGAAATAATCGGCTTCATTTAATCGTTCTGGGTCATACCCAGTCAGGAGAATTTCTTTTTGTACGGTTGGAATATGGATTGTAATATCGTACGGATCAAACGGTCCTTTAGATAATGCACTCATTGTAACAGTGACAGCTGACAGTGAATCATGGAAATCCTCTATACGCTCAAAGGGGGCAGCTATGTTAAATGTTTTGTATTCTTCTTTTGTATTTACTGGGAGGAGTAACCATACGGGTAATAGGTCTCCATCGCGTTCTTCATAGTAAATTCCTATCTTCATTATTTATTGACTCCTCTATAGTTTTAGAAGCAAGTAAGTGTAATGATTTTTTTGTAACAGTTCGCAGTTGAAGATTTGTTCATTTTTTATTAATGGGCTTTGATTGAAAAAGAGACGCCGCTCCAAAAATATTTGCTAAAACAGCTGAAAAAACCATTGTACAACTGAGATTGATTAATAGTCTTTTAATAAATGTATGATAAAGAGACGTGTTTTAGCAAAGTATAAGGAAACAAAGCGGACCAGTTCTTCTTATGACAGTATCATTGTGGATGTGGTCTGTCGATTCGCCTAGTACTATAAAGAACCTCATGTGGATAAATGAGAATGTATGTTTGTTTCAGATTCAAAGAAATTACCCTGATTAACAGGGTGGAAGTTTCGATAACTTAGAATTTTTAATTGTCGCTATTAATTTCATTTAATTAACCTCCGAATATTTTAATGATTTTAAACCATTTATATGTAACCTGATACTTTAGATTCCGTTAAGACATCCTTAGATTAGCAAGTTAAAAAGGTCCAAAAAGAAACGAGATACAAAGCAATGTTGGTATAAGAAGACATTATTATGTAATGGTCGATAATAAGTATGTATCCCACCTGTATAAACTGTTTAAGCGATAGTGAATGTGCTTGCTATAAAGTGATATTTTTTGATGGGTCACAGTTTAGTTGGTCAGTCCCACCGTCTTAGATACATACCCTAACAAAAAGGAGGCGATCTAGATGGAGGAACGCGATACAAGCAAACCATCGAAAGAGGCGGTTAAGAATTTATACAGATTGTTCATGAGAACCTCTGTCCCAAGAATTATAAAGAAACAGCAAGATGAGGCAAATCGAAAAAGTTCTTAAAGTTAATGCAGGACTCACTTAGATGAGTCTTGTTGGTGATAAGTTGGACAAGTTGATTAAGGAAGCTCTATCCTACTGGGCAATAAGCAAAGTCCTGTCAACAGATATGTTTTTACTCACTTGCTCTTTTTGATAGTCTCAACTTTGATACGGCAATGAAGAAGGCATATAGCTCTATGTAAGGACGACAGGTCATACTCTCGTATCATTGGAAGATTGTATTTGAGTGAGACGAAATTGATGAGGGCTTATAGGAAGGCTCTGCAATGCGCTAATCAGATTTTTGTTTCTTTGACTCGAACGTAGCTGAAAGGGAAAAAGCCGATAGCGGTAGAAACGGAACAACCTACAAAAATGGACTAGCTCCTAAGAAAAATTGTCCGCTTGCCAATAAGAGAAAAATTACAGACGCAATGTAGTATCGTTTTATCATAAGACTTACCTCATAGGAAATTTACGTTTTTATACCTTCAAACGTTTCATTACATAGTATCGTAAATTGATAAAATCGAAAACGTACTCTCTTGACAGAGCGGATAAGTTTCACTAGTGAGATTATGGTATGAGGATTAAGTTCCGAAATATTTGAGCCCTGCCTCTGCAGGGCGTCACACTCTTTTTTTAGGTGAAGCAAAGATCGTCCAAATTAAGAACACAATAAATGTTGTGAGAATAATGGCGCTCCAGCTTACCGCTCCAGGAAAAATAAATCTTAATACAATGCCCCCTCCAAACACCATCAGTGTTACTATTATAACTTCTATCCAGCGTTTCATTTTAAATCCTCCAATCTAACTATAGGAGTATTTTACCCGCTGAAGAGTTAGTAAAAACATAGCTCTTTCATAATTGCAAAACTGTATATTGGTTGTTTACGTAGAAACTGAAGGGGGTGGGTTGAGGACAGCTAAGCCATCGTTTATGGTCTTACAGCTTGAAGAATAAAAAATGATAGAAGATAAAAGTCAATCTATATCTATGCGCATTAGCTATCTTCTGGCGTCTTAAATTCGATGCTGACCGACATAGTAGACAATGAATTGTGATTGATTAGGTGGCAGAGCATAAAGAAATTGATATGTCTAAAAGAAATGAATATACAGTGATACGAAGGGAACAGTAAAAAGAAAAGGGTGTCGGTATGCTGTATTTTATTACTCAATTTATGACGTTAGGCCTAATAGTCTACGCAGTTTTATTCTTTATAATCTTTGTTATAATTATGGTAATCAAGTTATTCAGCAGAAATAAAAAGCATTAACGTGGGATCCATGAATATAGAGCTGAAAATGACCTGTTTACGATCTTCCACCACGTTCTAATACGAAAGAGAATATTTAGTAATCGGGTACATAGAAGGAATCACTGCGTTAAGTGCAGTTTTATTTTTCGTGATAAAATAAAGAAAATGATTTTAGCGAGGTTGTATCATGACTAAACATAAGATTTATACAATGAGTTTTGCAAGTGTCTATCCCCATTATGTTACGAAGGCGGAAAAAAAAAGGACGCACGAAGAAAGAAGTCGATGACATCATTTGTTGGTTGACAGGATATAGTCAAGAAGAGTTAGAAACGCAACTGAGAAAACAAACAGACTTTGAGACTTTCTTTGTGGAAGCTCCACAACTTAACCCTTCGCGTGATTTGATTAAAGGTGTGATTTGTGGCGTTCGGGTAGAAAACATCACGGAACCAACTATGCAGGAAATCCGCTATTTAGATAAATTAATTGATGAATTGGCAAAGGGTAAAGCACTGGAGAAGATCTTGAGAAAGGAATAGTAAAAACAAAGAAACACTGATTTTATATTGATCGGTGTTTTTTGTTACAAACAAAATTTAAACTTCGAACAAGCGAATGTAGTGTCTTGAGGAAATAAAGTAATTCTTTGATATGATACCAAGCAATCCGAATACACTGTTTTATTTTTTTGGCAAGACCACTAATTAAACCAAGTGGTTTTCAACCTTCCTACATAACGATAGTTAATATCAACATGAACCATAATCGAGTAAAGAATCAAAACACCTAGTGCAAGAGTAGTGCTATGAATGTTTTCTTTACTAAAAACCATTCTAAAGAATTTCACGAAAAACAACCTCCTGGTTTTTGGTTTATTCTAACATAAAGCTAATTGAAGGGATGAATGAATAAAGGTATATAAACATGTGCTATGCAGGATTTATTACAAATTTCACCAACTAACCATATTAAAATTTTGTAATATGGGTTGGGAAATGTCGCTATTCTATAATGTTACTGCAGATTTTAAGCTATGCTTATGCTGAAGTGAAAATTGAGGAGGATGATTTACACATGTTTAAACGTATGTCATCACTATCGACACTAACCTTATTTGCAATGATCGTGCTTACGTCTCAGCCTTCAGAAGCGAAGTTTGCTCAGCAGTCGATAACGATTATAGAATATCTTGACGTAGGTCAAGGCGACAGCACCTTAATTAGATCAGAAGATACAACGATTCTAATTGATACAGGAGGCAATAGATCAACACTAGAACATTTAGAAGAACGTGGTGTGAATGACGTAGATTTACTTATATTGACACATGCACATGCTGATCACATTATGAATGCGGATACAATCATCCATGAGATGTCGCCTCAGGAAGTGTGGATGTCAGAAACAAAAGCAACGTCTCAAGTCTATGAAAGGTTACTTGATGCGTTAATTGAGACTAGCACGTTTGTGACATATCCAGAAGTTGGGGAATCGTACTCTGTTGGTCCGCTAGATTTTACTATCATTCATCCTTCAGGCCTTACAGGTGATTTGAATGATGATTCACTGGGGTTTCAAATGGTAGCAGAAAATACAAGCTTTTTATTTACAGGCGATGCTGAAGAAAGAGCTGAACATAGGATGCTTGATTCAGGTTTGGATTTACAAAGCGATATCTATCATATGGGTCACCATGGCTCAAACACGTCCAGTAGTGAGGCGTTTATATCTGCAATTCAACCCGAAGTGGCTATTTATTCTGCAGGCGTGGATAATCGTTACGGACACCCTCATTCAGAGGCTATCGAACGTGTGCAATCAGTCGGAGCGCAAGTACATGGAACAGCTGAAGACGGGACTGTAACGGTCAATGTAACGAATACTGGCTATATGGTTCAGACAGAGAGGTGATAAAGGTGAGAGTAAAAGCAAATCTCGATCGAATAGAGGATGGTATTGCAACCTTATTAATTGGTAAAAAGGATGATGAATACAATCTAGCAGCCGATCAGCTTCCAAACGACGCTCTTGAAGGATCTTGGTTAATCGTTGAATTTGAAGGAAACAAAATGATTAATATTCAATTAGATGTTGATGAAACAGTAGGAGCGAAACAAAGAATTAATGAAAAAAAAGAAAGTTTAAATGTCAGTAAGAGTAAATATAAAAGAAACTAAAACCAACGCTCCTTTGTGGGCGTTGGTTTTAGTTTAGGCAACATATTTGTTGCTACTGATACTTTAGCTACAGCGGGAGTAGGCCAGAAAAATAAAGAGATACCATAGGTGACAACTAAGATAATTGTATAAGAAGCGGTAGCATTTTTCATTACTTTAGAAAAGGGACGAATCATTTGCTCATTTGCGCCAATCGAGTCCAAACTACGTAACAAGGCAGTCATAATAGCAATAATTAAAAAAATATTAAACAGTTCTCCCGCCGCCACAAGGCTTGCTAAAAAGACGGTCTGGATACCTGATAGTAGAGAGCCTGTAAAGAATAGACCAACAATAAATGTCATTACAATAGCTGGTACAACTACATTTTTGCGAGCTAGCATAGTCAATACAATAAATACAATACCAACTAAATAGATCCAGTGGACGGCAAGGAGATCCATA
Source organism: Shouchella patagoniensis (assembly GCF_002019705.1). GTDB lineage: Bacteria > Bacillota > Bacilli > Bacillales > Bacillaceae_D > Shouchella > Shouchella patagoniensis. The sequence continues at coordinate 323,437 of NZ_KV917377.1, forward strand.
TTGTACCCTTCTTTCGTTATAGAGGCTATGATAGTGTATGAAAAAATAGGAGTGTAGGTGAACATCAGGGTTCCTTTATATTAGTGAAACCAATCGTTGGAAATAACGGAATGGAATAACGATGTGCTGACTGTCACTTAGAACGATTATGAACGAATGAATTCATCACTGCTTAGAATGATGGATAATGGGTATTTAAAGGAAGAAGAGGATCGAAATAATAGGACCCTGAATAATGTGAGTCGTTTAAGCATAAAAAGAGGTGACGATATGAATAGAGGGAATATGTTTTCGGAGGTAGAGAAATCAACAGTTGGGTCAACAAAGAGAGTGAGTGTTAAGTTTGTAACAGAGGAACTAAGTGAAGAAGATGTAAAAAAACTAGTATCAATTCTTTTAGAGAATGTACGAGAGGATAACGATGTCGTTAATCTTTATTTATATAAACATGTTGAACAAAAAGAAACATTTAATTGTTATTGCCGGGTTCAGTGGTCAAATGATGAGGCTCAATCCGTGCCACAAATCCAATTCGATGAGATATGTGACGATCATGTTTATTTAAAATGGATGAATGAGCGTGGAGAGTTAAAAGAAATGGTTCAAAAAGAAGAAAATTAAAGGATTTATATAAAATAGCAAATTTTGCTGGTTAACCCATTATTGAATAGAGGTAGCAGTTATTTATGTCGCCAATATTTGTAATGATATTGCGCTAAGTTCACGTTCTTTCTTTTAAATAAATCCTCCGAATAAGTTTGTCAATTTTGACTATTCATTTAAGGAAGGTGTTACGTGTTACTCACAGACATTTTTTGTGAGTTTCTTTCATTTTTGGTCGTATGGATCGGTATTAGGCTTCATAGGATAGAGGTAAGATGATGTTGAGAATAGGGCGGTGGTGCTTTGAACGTCGAGTTTATTGATATTGACAGTCAAGAAGTGTTGCATCAACTAAATGGGGCGGAAGCAGAAACGTTTTTATCTTATGTCGCAACAGTCAATAAAGTCCATTTACGTATAAGTAAAGATTTATCTTTTCTTGGAGCGATTGCAGAAATCGTTTATGATTTGGATTACATCCGTGGGAATCCATCAAGACGCATCGTCATTCGATTAACAAATATCCAGATAAAGAGACTAAATTAAATAAAAGTGGTTGAGCTAATGAAGTGCTCGACCACCTATTTATTAGAACGATTTTTTCATTAATAAATGTGGAATACCATCTTCCATAAATAAATCCGAAGCTGTTTTATAACCTAAAGAATGATAAAAACCTTCTGCATGTTCTTGCCCGTGTAAAACTACTTCTGAAGCATGTTGTTTATGAGCAATGTCTTCTAGTGTCCGCACAATATCTTTCCCAATACCTTTGCCTCTAAACTGTTTAAGTATGCAAATGCGTTCTAGTTTTGCCGTTTTTTCTTTGAATCGAACACGGCCAGTTCCAGCTGGCTGTCCTTCTTGATAAGCGAGTATATGAAAACACGCTGCGTCTAAATGGTCATATTCGTCAAATTCATCTTCAATCGGGCACTGTTGTTCTTGGACAAATACAACTTCTCTTATATGAAATGCTTTCTCTAATTCTGAAATGGATGTAATAGGGTTCATCTTGACTTTCTCTCCTTTTCAGTCTCTTCGTCAATTTACTCTTAGTATACTTGAAAAAGGTGGGCGATTATATAGGGATATTAAAAATGAAAAAAGACGGTGCAGACCGTCTTTTTTTAGAATGCATGGGTAAGTTGATTACTTAATTCCAAAAACCATTGCTTGTCCTTGGTCAAGAGGGCGATTTCTTGGAGAGCTCGAATATCTGTTGCCTTTAATTTGGCTTTGCTTAATTGCAGATCTTCCTCGTTGGCAAGTAAGGGTTGTTTTCCATTTAAGACACGTTGTTTTGTATAAAATTGATACATTGTTTTGATAGGTGCATTAGAAGAATCGGATGCAACCACTCGAGTTTCACTAATCCAACCTAGTATACTTGTTCGGCCTGCTTTATAGACAACCCAATCTCCATTTCCGTACATCCCTATCAACTCCTTTTAAAGAAGGTATTCAGGAGAATGAAAATTTATGATAAGAATGGTTGAATGGAAAAAACAAAACAAAAGCATGCTGGTCAAAGACCAGCATGAGCGTTTAAACCGGTATAATTGAACAGATTGATGTTGTAGGAAAACGCAGTGTAGCTCCAGTTCCTGCGTCTACGAATACAATAGTTCCAGTTGCTACATCAAGTCCAATAAATGTTCCTGTATACGTGTTGGCATTGACAGTCAATGTAACGATTGTGTTTGCTGGAAGCGAGAGAACTGTTAGAATGACTGTTGCTAACGGTTGGCAACCATCACCTCGTGAGACAGGAAAAGGGAATGGAGGGCATGGTCTAAAAAAACGGTAACAATCACAATGATTTTCTTTATCATGAGACATATTATCCACCACCTTTAGTTCGGAATAATATAGCTTATTCATCTACATGGAAGAAAGGGTAGACAAAACATCTAGTTAAATCACACATTTAATTAAATTTCACTTACCGTAATGTAATTCACAGAAATTTTAACCCTAGACAAAAAGGAAATATAACGTACACTATTTAAAAGTAGTACAGAAGGGAAGAGGTATGAGCGTGGAAAAGCAGACACGATTTTCTTGGATGTTGGCCAGTGGATTATTTATGACAGGAGTCCTAGTTGGCGCAACAGAGTATTTTTATCGAACGGCAGTCAAACGAACGACAGAAAAAGCAATTCTAGAAAGGAGTTCTGACTTACCAGAACTTCTAAAAACAAATGAAGAACAAGAGGAAGAATTAGAATAGAATGGTTATCACAGCAAGAAACAAAGCATGTGGCTTTAAATTCTGAGGATGGATTGAAATTACATGCACTTTATATTCCAGCTAGACTCGAAACATTGAAGTGTGTGATTTTGGCCCATGGATACACAGGTGAAGGTAAAGAGATGCTTGGATTTGCCCGATTATATGCAGAAAAACTGAATTATAATGTATTGATTCCAGATGCAAGAGGACACGGAAAAAGTGATGTGGATTATATTGGCTTTGGTTGGCATGAACGTCATGATTATGTAAAATGGATTCATTTTTTACTTGTACAATTTGGAAGACAAGCATCAATTGTACTTCACGGTATATCTATGGGTGGAGCAACTGTTTTAATGACGAGTGGCGAATCTTTACCAAAACAGGTGAAAGCCATTATTTCTGATTGTGCATATACGTCTGCAGCAGATGTATTGAAGCATCAGTTAAAGGAGCTTTATCAGTTACCAGCATTCCCTTTTTTACCTTTAGCTAGCTTGTATACTAAGATTAGAAGTGGCAATTCATTTTATGAAGCATCGGCGATTAAACAAGTTAAACATTCAACCGTGCCTATTTTATTGATACATGGTGAAGAAGATACGTTTGTTCCATTTAACATGGTTTACCAATTGCATCAAGCTGGAAAAAATATGAACGAATTACTAGTTATTCCTGGAGCTGAACACGGAATGTCCTTTTCTCTATCTCGCGATTTGTATGAAGAGAAAATGAGAAGTTTTCTTGGTAAGTATGTACGCTAAATCTAAGAAACGACAAAAAAAACATTCTGCTGGGAAAGGCAGAATGTCTCTAAAAGGAATATTATTAAGGCTATCTAACAATACCACATTACGCCGAATATGCAAAGCAAAACACATAAGCAAAAAATGGCAAAACGCAGTTATGAGATTATGCATCTTTATGAAAACAGAGGTATAATAAGAAAAGTCACTTTCAACGATTCATTTTAAGCAAATATGCATCATTCATGATCAATTTTAGGTATACTAAATAAGGTCAAATGAAATAAAAACAATTGTAGTAGTTTGTATGATGAAAAGAGGTTTTGGATTAATGAATACTGAGCAAGCGGAAACCGTTTTTGTGATTTTTGGTTCAACTGGTGATTTAGCGAAACGCAAGTTATTTCCTTCGATTTATAACTTGTATCGCAAGGGGAATTTAACAGATAAGTTTGCGGTTTTAGGTTTAGGTCGAAGAAATTGGGATAATGAAACGCTAAGGGATGTAGTGAAAGAATCGATTGTAACTGAACATGGACAAGATGCTGCTTCAGAGGCAGAATCTTTTTTGAACCATTTTTCATATATGCCATTTGATGTTACGAATCGGGAGTCCTATCAACAATTAGGAGATCAGTTAGCGATATTGGATGAAACCTTTCAAATTCCAGGAAATCGTATTTTCTATATGGCAATGGCGCCGGAATTTTTTGGGTTAATTGCTCAATCAATAAATAATGAAGGGTTAAAAGAAACAAAAGGGTGGTCTAGACTTGTTATCGAAAAGCCTTTTGGGACCGATTTAAAGTCTGCCATTCAGTTAAATGAAGAAATCCGGAAAGCTTTTTCGGAGGATGAGATCTATCGAATTGATCATTATTTAGGGAAAGAAATGGTCCAAAATATCCAAGTGATCCGTTTTGCAAATGGTATTTTCGGACCTTTGTGGAATAATCGTAATATCGCCAACATCCAAGTGACTTCAAGTGAACAATTGGGTGTAGAAGGTCGCGGTAGTTATTATGAAAAGTCAGGCGCATTGCGAGATATGGTTCAAAATCATATGCTACAAATGGTTTCGCTGCTTGCGATGGATGTACCACTACAACTATCTACAGATGATATCCGAAGTGAGAAGATTAAAGTGCTTCGAGCTTTGCGTCCTGTAATGGGAGAAACGATCTCTAAAAATGTTGTCCGAGCCCAGTATTCTGAAGGAACGATGAATGGGGAGCGAGTCAAAGGATATTTGCAGGAAGAAAATGTGAGTGAGACTTCACATACTGAAACGTACGTGGCGGCTAGATTAATGATTGATAATCATGTCTGGGCAGGCGTGCCGTTTTACATTCGTACTGGCAAGCGTATGGCAGTAAAGTCCACTAAGATTGTTGTTGAGTTTAAAGAACTTCCTCTAAACTTGTACAGAAAAGAAGAAAAACAAACTGGACCGAATTTATTAATTATCCATATTCAGCCAGATGAAGGCATTACAATTGTATTAAACGGAAAAAGAATTGGTTCAGCAGATACGACTCCTGTTCATCTGGAGTATCGTCATGATAGTGAGGACCGAGTCAACACACCGGAAGCATATGAAAGATTGTTGTTCGACTGCATGATGGGAGACGCGACAAACTTTGCTCACTGGGATGAGGTAAGTTTGTCTTGGTCACTCGTAGATGCAATATCAAATGCTTGGGAGAAGAGTGATAAAGTTCTTGCTAGCTACGAGGCAGGATCTATGGGTCCAAAAGAAGCAGATCAGTTGTTAGAAGCGGATGGTAATTCATGGTGGCCAGTTGAGAATATGTAATAAAAAACAAGCTTTCATGCACATGCATGAAAGCTTGTTTTGTTTTATTAAATCCAATTTGTGTGAAAAATACCTTCTTTATCAATTCGCTTGTACGTATGAGCTCCAAAATAATCACGTTGCGCTTGAAGAAGATTGGCTGGTAAACGCTCGCTCCGATAGCTATCATAATAAGAAATGGCGCTTGCGAAACCTGGAACAGGAATGCCGTGAGAGATCGCCATTGAAAGTACTTTACGAAGGGATTGTTGGTACTCTTTAGCAATCTTTTCAAAGTATGGATCTAAAAGCAAGTTCGGGAGTTCGGCATCTTTAGAAAAAGCATCTGTAATGTTCTGTAGAAATGCAGCACGGATGATGCATCCACCACGGAAAATTTTCGCAATTTCTCCGTACTGTAAATCCCATTGATGTTCTTCTGACATTGCTTTTAACTGAGCAAAGCCTTGTGCGTAAGAAAGAACCTTACTGAAATAAAGTGCTTTCCGGATTTCTTCAATGAAGGCATCTTTATCGTCAGTAAATTTGGTTTGACTTGGTCCTGATAAGATCTTACTTGCTTTTACACGTTCTTTTTTCATGGCAGAAAGAAAACGGGCAAATACGGATTCCGTAATAACAGGCAAAGGAACACCTAGGTCGAGTGAGCTTTTGCTTGTCCATTTTCCAGTGCCTTTTTGTCCAGCCGTATCAAGAATCAGGTCAACAAGCGGTTCTCCTGTTTCTTCATCGATTTTGGTGAAGATATCAGCTGTGATCTCAATCAAATAACTATCAAGTTCTCCTTCATTCCATTCCTTAAACACGCTATGAAGTTGTTTTGCATCAAGTCCAAGCACATCTTTAAGTAAAGAATAAGCTTCGCAAATTAATTGCATGTCACCATATTCAATACCATTATGCACCATTTTTACATAATGACCCGAGCCGTCAGGACCAATGTATGTTGTACAAGGTTCACCATTAACTTGGGCGGCAATTTTTTCGAAGATGGGTTTAACTAATTCGTATGCTTCTTTTTGACCGCCAGGCATGATAGAAGGTCCTTTTAATGCCCCTTCTTCTCCCCCTGATACACCAGTGCCTATAAAGTGAATTCCGTGCTGTTCTACTAATTGAGAGCGGCGGACTGTATCTGTATAGTAAGTATTACCACCATCAATGAGAATATCTTTTTCATCCAGTAAAGGGATAAGTGAATCGATTACCTGGTCTGTTACCGAACCAGCTTGGACCATCAGCATTATTTTACGTGGTTTTTCTAGTGAGGCGACAAATTCTTCTAATGAATATGTACCGACTAAACGTTCTTTTTTTTCTAAAGAGATAATCTGATTAATACGCTCTTTGGAAACATCATAAAGAGACACAGAAAATCCTTTACTTTCAAAGTTTAGAGCCAAACTACGACCCATAACCCCAACACCAACAACGCCAATATTTTGCTTTGTCATTCTCTTCTTCCTTTCTAACTGAAACATCTGATAATCATGTGGTTTAGATCTAAATCGAAACAAGGCCTTTATGAGTTAGGAAAATCAGTAGTCTTTCACACAAAGGCCGATGTACTTATAAATCTTTATGAACATACCATATGAAAGCGATTTCGTTCAAGTAGCTTCATTTTTTCCTTTTATTTTGTTGCTATTATGAGAGCGTGACCGATTTTATCTCCGAAAACATTCATTGTTTGTTGATGAGATTGAAGTGTTGCAAAGCTTGATGGTGAGATTGTTTTAGATGGCATCATATCGTTTCCTTTATCACTGTCGTCATGCTGCAATTGCGAAGCACTTACCTTACCGGAAACCTCAACTGATGAAAAACCAAGCGCAAGTAATGTTTTTTTCCACTCAGATTCAGTAAACAATGAAGTGAAACCATAAATGGAAGAGAGTTGTTTTTTTTCTTCTGGCATTAAAGATTCTGTGCAAATGAGTTCATTTGCATACATAAGGCTTCCTTGTTTCATAACCCGAAAGATTTCGCTAACGGCTTGATCAAGCTGACAAAATGATAAGACAGATTCAGCAACTGCTACATCAACACTTTCATTTCCAAGAGGCATGGACTCGATTTTTTCTTGCAAAAGAACAATTGGTAACTGATTTTGCTCAAAGCGCTGTTTTGCTTTTGCAGCCATAACGGGGTGGGCTTCGATAGCAATTACACGACAATCATATAGTTGCTGTAGATAAGCTGCTGTTTGACCCGTGCCACACCCACATTCCATTACCGTCATTGTTTCTTGTATATCGATGTCCATTAGCATTTGTTTTGTTTTCGAAAAACCGCCTGGATGGGCACTGCCAATACCGAATTCAGCTAGCATGTCTGTATATTTCATTATTATCAACTCACTTTCTCTGCATATACATTAGGCTATGCAAAAGGCTAAAGTAAGTGTTATATGACAATTAGATTTCATTTGTAATTGCAAACCATGCTGAAAGAAGCGAAAATGTATATGAAAATGTAGAATCATGCCAATGAAAGACCGTTTGCGTTGAAAATCTAGGACAACCCGTATTTATAGGTGATGAATAATGTGAAAATATGAATAAATACCAAAATTTAATTGTTTGTCTATTCATTATACTGTGATAATATGACTGAGCCGTAACGATTGTTACAGTTCGATGTCTAAAGCGTTAAGAAAGGTGAATTGCGATTGTACCGCGCTTCAAAGGCTGGTAATATCCAAATCAGAAAGATTCGAAGGAGGGGTTTATGTTGAAAAAACATATTCCAGTGAATGTACTGCGTTCGATTACAATTCCTGTTCTAACTGCAGGATTTATCTTTTTCATTACTCCGTCATCAGCAGATGCTGCCATTGAATCTCCACTTCAAGAAGGAGCTAGCGGAGAAGAGGTAGAGCAATTGCAACAGTTGTTAGTAGACAATGGCCTATTAAATAAAGAAGACCTAACTGGAGAGTATAAAGCAACGACTTCAGAGGCGGTAAAAGAGTTTCAAGGTTCTCAAAATCTACTAGTCGATGGCATAGCTGGTTTGCAAACATTTGGTGCACTTAGTCATCTAGAAGCTGGTGATGAAGGAGAGTTTGTTGAAGAGTTGCAGAGTAGATTAAGTGATTTTAATTATTATAATGGCGACTTGGACGGGCTATACGGTCCATTGACAGAAAAAGCTGTTAAACAATTCCAAGAGCAAAATGACTTAGAAGTAAATGGAATCGCAAATCCAGCTACATATAGTAAACTTTACTATAATAACTCTACCGTTTATAAAAAAGAACAACAGAAAAAAGCGGCGTTAGCAATAGAGCAGGAAGAAAAAGAGCACCCTGTGGAAAAAAATAATGAAGAGAAACATGAAAAAACTGAAGTAGAAACAAAAGGAGTAGTTGAAGAAAAGACGCAACCAGTTGAAGAGAAAAAAGAAACTGAAGAAACAAGTCAGAATCAAGTAGAATCACCTAAAAAAGAAGTGGACAAAGAAGATGACTCCCTTACATATCAAATGGAAGCAACAGCTTATACGGCGAATTGTAATGGATGCTCGGGTGTAACTGCGACTGGAATTGATTTAAACGCAAACCCAAACCAGAAAGTGGTTGCAGTTGATCCGAATGTTATTCCACTTGGAACGAAAGTTTATGTAGAGGGTTATGGAGAAGCAATCGCTGGTGATACGGGTGGTGCTATTAACGGTCAAAAAATAGATCTTTACATGCAATCAAAAAGTGATGCACAGAATTTCGGCCGAAAAACGGTTAAAGTAACGGTTTTAAACTAATAGCTACGGACTAAAAAAGACACGCTCTTGCGTGTCTTTTTTATTTTGCATTGTTACAAAAAGATTACAAAAACATTAAATAGTATGTAACTTGTTTTATTGTAGGACACGAATGAGTAGGTATATTAGCAGGTTACTAGAAAGGGAGGCGCCACTATGAGTCGATTAACTTACATGATTACACGCCACCGCCAGTCTGATCGTTTTGAACCCAAAAAAGGTAAGGAGTGCATCGAAATGAAACTAAAATTAATCATTACAACCATTGGAATGTGTTTAATGTTCATCCTGTTAGCCCCAAACTTGGTGGAGGGTCAATCGTTTGAACAATTACATAAAGGCGATGAAGGAGAGCGTGTAGAATGGTTGCAAACAGAATTAGCTAAACTTGGTTATTTAGACGATGAGCAATTAACTGATATTATAGATGGAAGCACAATCGAAGCGGTCAGCCAATATCAAAAAGACCACGGTTTATCAACTGATGGCGTAGCTGGTAAACAAACGATTGGTGCGTTAAAAATGTTACAAGAAGGTAGTGAAGGAGTTCTCGTTTATGAGCTTCAGAGAAAACTCTCTGATTTAAACTACTATCATTCAACTATTGATGGAATTTATGGACCACTAACAACGGCAGCTGTTGTGTCTTTTCAGCAAGAACACCAATTAATGGTAGATGGAATTGCAGGGCCACAAACGCATAAATACATCTATTATGATCAAGCACGAGCGAAACAAGAACCCTTAACCAACCCAAATTCTTCCCAAAAAAATGAAGAAGAAAAACAAGAAAATTTGGATGAGACTGCACAAGTAGAGAATAACGAAGAAGAGACGTCAAATCCATCTCAAAGTATTGAGACAGAAGACAATTCAGTAGAAGCAAGTGCTTCAGAAGCAAGTGAATCTGTTCAAGTTCAAGAAGGGAAAACGATGCAGATGGAAGCCACTGCATATACTGCCTATTGTAATGGATGTTCTGGAGTAACGCGTACAGGGATTGATTTACGAGCAAATCCGAACCAGAAAGTCGTGGCAGTCGATCCTGCGGTCATTCCTTTAGGCAGTCGTGTTTATGTAGAAGGCTATGGAGAAGCAATTGCCGGTGATACAGGAGGAGCAATAAAAGGCCACAAGATTGATCTGTTTGTGCAAACAAAAGATGAAGCGTATGCTTTTGGAAGAAGACAAGTAACGGTAACTGTAATCGAATAAAGACATAGAGTAAAAAAGCGAAACATCATTTCGCTTTTTTACTCTTTTTTTGGTTTTTGGGGCTCTATATGAACCGTTGTATGAACAATATCATGATCGTTTCGTAGCTTTTGTTCGATTTGATCTGCAATATGGTGGCTTGTTTCGACTGTTAAATGGGGATGAACTTCTATAGTGACATCTGCATAAATTGAGCTTCCAACTTGACGCGCTTTAAATAATCTTACTTTTTGAACCTGGTCAAGTTTTTCAATGGTCCGCTTAAAGGGCAGTAGCGCCGTTTCATTGAAACCATCGGTCAGTGAATGGGTGGTGTCTTTAAAAATGGTCCACGCGGTGTAGCAAATAATTAAGCCTATTAGAAAAGCTGTGAGCGAATCAATCCACCCTAGGTGCAAATGAGAACCGATAATCCCAATGACAACACCAACGCTCACAAGCGCATCATTTTTATTATCTTGAGCGGCAGCCTCCAAGGCCTGACTGTTTATTCTTTTGGCCAGTTTTTTATTGTAACGATAAACAAAAAACATAATGATCGCACCGCCAGCCGCGACCCAAGCCGTTAAGATATTAGGTGGTTCTACATTAGAACTGCTGAATAACGATGTTCCAGCTTCAAATAAAACTTGGAGCCCTATTACTGCCATAATAAAAGATGCTAACAAGGCGGCTATATGTTCTGCTCGGAAATGACCGTATGGATGGTCATGATCAGGTGGCTTTTGCGATATACGCAACCCAATTAGTACAGCAACAGAAACGATAATATCCGCAGCATTATTAAATCCATCTGCGACTAATGCTTGTGACGTAAACTGATAGCCAATTGTCAGCTTTATTGCTGCCAAAAACAGATAAGTGAAAATGCTCAACCAAGCTCCAGACTCCCCTTTTCGCAATTCATTATATCTCTCCACGTTTTTAACCCCTCTCGTATTAATTAATTTATTACCACTTACTTAGAAGTTGCCATATAAAATTGGATACAAAAAAACTGTTTGAATAAATGAATTCATGATATAGTTGTGGGATAGTAACCTATAGTGTTCAGTATGGACAAGGTTTCTGTTTTTATGGGGAGATCGTATAAATAAAGAGAAAAAACTGAAGGAGCGCTCTTTTTTTATGACTATTCAAACGCTGGAAATTATGAAATGTACACATGAAAAGCAAAAACCCGAAGCAGACCAATTAGAATTTGGTAAATATTTCACAGATCATATGTTTATTATGGATTATGCGGAAGGGAAAGGTTGGTATAGTCCACGTATCATTCCCTATCAGCCGTTAACGCTAGACCCGGCATCAATGGTTTTCCATTATGGACAAACTGTTTTTGAAGGTTTAAAGGCTTATCGTTCTGAAGAAGATGGATCGGTGCGACTGTTTCGTCCAGAAGAAAATTTTAAACGATTAAATCAATCAAGCGATCGCTTGAGCATTCCGCCTATCGACGAGGCGCAATTATTTGCTTATTTAAAAGAATTAATTCGAATTGATAAGGAATGGATTCCAACAAAACCAGGAACGTCCTTGTACATCCGACCTTTTATTATTTCTACACAATCGAATTTAAGTGTAGCCCCATCTCAATCATATAAATTTATGATTATTTTATCACCGGTTGGCGCTTATTATAAAGAAGGTATCAACCCGGTAGGTATTTTTGTTGAAGATCAGTATACAAGAGCAGCTCAAGGTGGCACAGGTATGGCAAAGACAGCTGGAAATTACTGTGCAGCTTATAAAGCCCAAGAGAGAGCGACAAGCCATCAAAAAGCACAAGTGCTATGGTTAGATGGTATGGAAAAGAAATACATTGAAGAAGTTGGTAGTATGAATGTATTTTTTAAGATAAATGGTGAAATTCATACACCAGAATTATCAGGCAGCATTTTAGAAGGGATTACACGTAGGAGTGTAATTGAATTACTTCAAAGTTGGAATGTGCCCGTGCATGAACGTCGCATTTCGATGGAAGAAATACTAAGTGCAAGCAAGAGTGGAACGCTAGAGGAAGTATTTGGTACAGGTACTGCTGCTGTTATATCACCAGTTGGAGAGTTACTTTGGAAAGATCATCAAATGACTGTCAATGATTACAAAACTGGTGAAATTGCAAAAAAACTTTATGATGAATTAACTGGCATCCAAACTGGGAAGCGGGAAGATCCATTTGGCTGGTCCATTATTTTGAATGAAGATTACGAATGAGAAAACGGAGGACCACATGATAAAAGCGGTTTTCTTTGATTTAGACGATACATTATTATGGGATGAGAAAAGTATTGATCAAGCATTTAAAGAGACTTGCCGATATGCCCAAACAATTAGACAAGAGATTGATCCAATTGAACTCGAAACAAATGTACGGCACGAAGCCAAATGTTTGTACGAATCATACGGAACTTATCCATTTACAAAATTAATCGGTATTAATCCATTTGAAGGCTTATGGGGACAATTTCGTGATGATATGGAAGGGTTCGAAGAATTGCGTGATATTGCCCCAACCTATCAGTTAGCGGCATGGGCAAGAGGTCTTGAAGCTATCGGAGTTAATGATACGGATTTAGCAAATAGTTTAGCGGTTCAGTTTCCATTAGAAAGACGCAAACATCCGTTTGTCTATGACGAGACGTTTGAAGTTTTAGATGAATTACACCAGTCTTATAAGTTGTTTCTTTTAACGAATGGTTCTCCGGATTTGCAAAATACAAAATTAGAAATGACGCCGCAACTTGTTCCTTATTTTGATCATATTCTTATTTCTGGCGCTTACGGTAAGGGGAAACCAGATATAATGCTGTTTAATGAGGCACTCCGGTTAGCTGATTTGCCAAAAGAAGAAGTTTTAATGGTCGGGGACAACCTGCATACGGACATTACAGGAGCAAATGCTGCTGGAATTAAGTCCGTTTGGGTTAATAGGAAAGGCATGACTAATCATACGGATATTCGTCCTTCAGAAGAAGTAACTAATTTACATCAACTTAAAGAATTGGCTCTTTTGACTAATTAGTAATTGTCAAGAGAAGCAATTTGTGTTCTAATGAAATGGAACTCCCATCTTTGGGGCCCAATGAAGGTCGTTCACTAAATAAATATACAACCACTAGGGGTGCGTCTTGCTGAGAGAGGCTTTTTGCCTTAACCCTTTACCTGATCTAGATAATGCTAGCGAAGGGAAGTGCGGTGTGACTAATGTAATCTTATCAACTGATAGGTTTCGTTTAGTTCGTCGTTCCATCCGTTCAGGTGGAGCGATTTTTTTATGCCCTTAAGTGGAAAAGGAGTCGAGAATGAAAAATAGAAAAAAATTAACGTTAACGGATATTATTGTAACAGTCATGATTGCAGTGGTCTTTGCCATTGTTTACAGATTATGGACGACCGTAACAGATGTTTTGAGTTTACCAGGACTTCAAGTAGATCAACTTATTTATGGAATGTGGTTTATTGCTGGAACGATTGCTGCACTATTAATTCGTAAGCCTGGGATAGCACTTCTAGCTGAAACCGCCGCGGCTTCAGGAGAATTTTTTGCGGGGTCCCCTTATGGACCATTATTACTTCTTTATGGTTTGTTACAAGGGGTTGGAATGGAACTAGCATTCGCATTATTCAGATACCGCTTTTATAATGTTTTGGTAGCAGGATTAGGTGGTGTTTTTGCTTCATTTGCATCACTTGGACTTGATTATTTTAATGCGTATTTAACTGATTTAAGTACGTGGAACTTAGTTTTGCGCATCGTTTTCCGTACGATTGGAGCCATATTAATTGCTGGATTTTTTGCAACAGCAATCGTTAGGGCACTTGAAAAGACTGGAGTTACGGATTTATTGAGACCAGTAAACGATAAGGACTATGAGATACTAAAGAAAAAGAACGGGAGAAGCGGATGATACAGGAGAATCCAGCAATTGTAGTTGATCGTTTGTCTCTCGCTTATCCAATGGCTGAGAAGTTGTTGTTTGAAGATCTTTCCATTCAGATTAATAAAGGGGACAAGGTACTTCTTTTAGGTCCGAGTGGTTCTGGAAAATCTACCCTGCTTCAGGTGATGGCGGGGTTAATACCACAAGCGATTCAACTGCCAATGGAAGCAGAAGAACTCGTTCTTCCGAAAAAATATGGCATCGTATTTCAAGATCCGGATAGTCAATTTTGTATGCCTTATGTGGATGAAGAATTAGCCTTTGTATTAGAGAATATTGGTGTTAAAAGGAAAGAAATGTCCGGCATTATTTCTACACTTCTGAATCGTGTAGGATTAGACAAGCTAGCAAGCCATACTCTTATTCAATCTTTGTCTCAAGGGATGAAACAGCGCTTAGCAATTGCTTGTGCGCTCGCCGTCGAAGGAGATACATTGTTTTTAGATGAACCAACGGCTTTGTTGGATCCTCAAGGTACAACGGATATGTGGAAGGCAATTAACGAAATCTGCACCAATCAAACAGTTGTCATTGTTGAACATAAAATTTCTGAAGTACTTCCTTTTATTAATCGGATCGTTTTGTTTAATGACTGCGGAGAAATCGTTGCAGATAACAAGCCGAGCGACGTTTTTGCAAAGCATAAGGAAGAAATAGATAAATATGGTGTCTGGCATCCTGAATCTTGGAAGCAATTTTTATCTAAACGAACACTTCGCTATAGAGAACGTGGAACAACAGAAACAATTCGATTAAGTAACTGGAAGCTGACTCGTAGAAAAAAAGATGTATTAGAAGTGAAGAGTGCACTTGTGAGGGAAAAGGATTGGATATGCGTCACAGGAGAAAATGGTGCCGGAAAAACGACTTTACTGTATGGCCTAATGAATTTATTACAATCGAGAGGTACGTATGTGTTAAATGGAAAACAGGTTCAGAAAAAACAATCGCTTGTGAGTGACATTGCATTTGTGTTTCAAAATCCTGAGCACCAATTTTTAGCTGACAGTGCTCTAAAGGAATTGTTAATTGGACATGAACAAAGTACAGGAGAGAAGAAAGCGTTAGAGATTTTAGACCAATTTCAATTGATAAATAAAAAGGATGTTCATCCATATAAATTATCTATTGGACAAAAACGAAGATTGAGTGTCGCGACCGCTTTTATGAATCCAAGGCCTGTTCTTGTCTTAGACGAACCGACTTTTGGACAAGATGCAAAAAATACGTTCCAATTAATCGACTGCTTAGAACACTTTCGATTAAACGGTGGGACGATTGTTATGGTGACACATGATATGGAAATCGTACGTCATTTTTCAACCCAACAATGGACAATAGAATCTGTGCTCTTGGAAACAAAATATCGGGGAGGTACACAAGATGACGTACGAGTGGAAAGAAACATGGCTTAGCGATGTGAATCCTAGCTTGAAATTAATCATAACGGTCTGCTTCTTTATCCTTGTCATCTTTATTCATAACCCAAACACGTTGCTGCTTATAGTCGTTTTTTCCTTTTTGTTACTATTTTTTTATTCGGGGCATCCTTTGCTATTCCTGTTCCTTTATTGTGCCCCTTTTCTCTTGTTATTTGTATCCTCATCGAGCGCAATGATGCTATTTGGAAAAGGCGACACAACTTGGTTTCAGTATGGGATCATTCATATTACTGAAGAAAGCTTTTTTAGAGGGATCCATTTAGGTATGAGAGCAACCGTTTTCGCTGTATTGGGACTCCTTTTTGCTTTAACCACAAAGCCAGTTCGTCTTTTTTATTCACTAATGCAACAATTGAAATTTCCAACCAATTTAGCTTATTCGTTTATGGCATCTATTCGAATGCTGCCAATTATGGTGTCTGAATTTCAAACGTTAGTATATGCATATGAAATTCGAGGTCTCAATAAAGATAAAGGTATATCCAGTTTTTACAAAAAACTGATCTTTTTTAGTATTCCGTTGCTCGCGCAAGCAATCCGGAGAGCGCAACGGATTGCGATTGCAATGGAGGCAAAACAATTTAAAACGAGTGGAAAAAGAAGCCATTTTTATCATATAGGTTTTGGTAAAACTGATCTTTATTTTGTGTCTGTCGTTGGAATATTGATAGTGTCAAGTTCTTGGATTGGGCAGCTAGAGTGGTTTATTCCTGTTTCAGATGTACGTTACTTTGAAGCAAGCATGTAATGTGGTTTAATAGAAAGGAAGTGTGAAAAGAAAGGAAAGGGCCCATGCATTTTTTTTCTCCAGTAGATCACTCATTTTATATGCAACCGACTCTGTTGTTAGCAAAATCGTTAATAGGAAAATATCTAATTCATTTTTTAGATGATGAGTACTTGGTTGGTCAAATTACGGAAACAGAAGCTTATTTAGGTGTGCTTGATCCAGCATGCCATAGCTTTGGAAGAAAAAAGACGAAGCGTACACAAGTTTTATACGGGGAACCAGGACGCATTTATACGTATTCGATGCATACGCATTGCTTACTGAATATAGTCTGTGAAAAACCAGGACAACCTGAAGCCGTCTTGATACGAGCAATTGAACCAATTTCTGGTATTGAAAAGATGGAAAAACTTAGAGGGATGCCATTAAGAAACAAGCAATTTAGTAATGGGCCTGGCAAATTAACAAAGGCAATGGGGATTACAATGGATTATTATGGGCATTCGTTGTTCAATCAATCACTTTATATTGCAAAAGGGAGTATCGAATCTCCTGTGGTTGCAACAAAGCGGGTAGGGATTGGCGGTGCGCGTCAAGCAAAACATTATCCATGGCGCTTTATTAATAGCGCAACTCCCTTTGTCTCAACCTATCGCGTATAAATTCTAAAAGAGGAGATGAAAACAAGATGAAAGCAATTGCAGTGTTTTGTGGTTCTAGTGTAGGGAATAAACCTGGTTATCTTCAACAAGCCGAACGATTTGGCGAACGTTTGGCAGAAAAGGGGATCACACTTGTTTATGGTGGTGCTCAAGTTGGATGTATGGGAGCGGTAGCAAATGCATGTTTAAGTGCTGGTGGCCGTGTTATTGGGGTAATTCCTGAAAAGCTAAAGCGGGTTGAGATCGCTCATCAGAATCTATCAGAGCTTCATGTCGTTAAAACAATGCATGAACGTAAAGCGTTGATGGCGGAATTGGCAGATGGTTTTGTCGCTTTACCAGGTGGGGCTGGAACGCTTGAAGAGTGGTTCGAAGTGTTTACTTGGTCACAATTAGACTATCATAATAAGCCATGTAGTTTTTTAAATGTAGACAATTTTTTTGATCCGCTGCTAAGAATGCTTGACCATACAATCGAGCAGGGATTTATGAATGAAGCTTATAAGGAATTATATTTAGTGGAACAAGAAGTAGATGTACTTATTGATAACCTAATAAACTACGAACATAAGACAATCTCAAAGTGGACGACAAATTAAAACCAAGGGCTATAAGCCCTTGGTTTTAATTTATAAAGATGTTCGGAGTTGCCATAATTCCGGAAAAAAGTACTCGTCTAATATTGCCTTTAAGTAGTGAACCCCTTTTGAACCTCCTGTACCGCTTTTCAATCCGATAATACGCTCAACTGTTTTTAAGTGGCGAAACCGCCATTGTTGATGCCTGTCTTCTAGATCGACAAGTTTTTCTGCCAATTGATATAAATTCCAATATTGGTCTGTGTTTTGATATACTTTTTGCCATGCCTTTAACACAGAAGAAGATGTGGTATGTGATTGTGTGATATCACGTTGCAGAAGATCATCATCTATTGAGAGTCCTGCTCGAGAAAGTGCATAAATGGCCTCATCGTATAAACTTGGTTTCTCATAATCAGTTAACAGGTCCTCATGTAAGGCTTGATCATGGGCATAAATTTTTAAGATATGATCTGATTTCTTACCTAGTGCAAACTCAAGTTGTCGATGTTGATACGATTGAAAACCTGAAGCTTGTCCAAGGGAGTCTCTGAATTCACTATATTCACTTGGAGTTAGGGTGGATAGAACATCCCAGGCTTGTATAATTTGAGCCTGGGTTTTTGAAACGCGGGAAAGTTGTTTAAACGCCGGTTGGAATTGATCATGCTTGATCGAATGAATCGCACCTTTGATCTCATGGATCATTAGTTTCATCCATAATTCGCTTACTTGATGGATGATGATAAAAAGCATCTCATCATGGTGACCAGAAAGCCTGTTTTGACTTGATAATAATGAATCCAGTTGCAAATAATCACCATAAGTCATTTTTTCTTTAAAATCCGTATGCAAACCCGAATAATGATCTTTATTTGTCATTTGAATCGAACCCTTCTTTAATTAACTTAATAACTGCCCGGACAGGACTACCATCAGCTCCATGAAGCAATAAAGGCAGTGCAATTAATTCATAAATTCCTTCGGCTATTTGATCGAGAACAAGGTTTTCTAGAATGGCAATACCTGCCTGATCAAGAGAGTGGTGGCCAGGTAGATCTTTGCTTGTAATCGAATCAACACTTGGAGCATCAACGCCAATCAATTTTATACCTTGTTCTGCTAAATATGCCGCTCCATTGGGTGTTACTGTCGGAAAATCTGAAGAGAATTCTTCTAAATTTCTGTTTTCAGTTGTTTTAATTAAAAGTCTTGTCTTGTTTTCTAATGGAAATTGTTCAAATAATGAACGATCAAGTGAAGAAGCCCCAATAGCATTAATAACCATTGCTTTTCCTATATAGAGTTCGAGAGGCAAATCATTGATTTTTGAGCCATTATTTTTGTAATGATACGGTGCATCAGCATGAGTTCCAGTATGCGTACTCATTGTTATACTACCCACATTTACTGATCCTGTTTCTTCTTTTGTGGCTGATAAAGAATAAGAGAAAGGAGTGTCTCCTGGCCAATGGGCGATCTTATTGTTTAATGGCATCGTAATGTCAATCCAAGTCATTATGCAATCACTCCTCGAGTATTTTCATAATTTTTATACGTGCGGTTCTTAAGTATAGTTGCGAGAGTTAAAGCGCAATGAAGTACATCACTGTAAGAATTATAGAGAGCTACAGGAGCAATTCGAATACCGTTTGGACTACGAAAATCTGGTATAATTCCTTCTGATTTTAATGCTTTGCATATTCTCGCTGCTTCTGGATGCTCAATGAGTATGTGACCACCCCTACGTTCATCGTTTTTTGGGGTACGTATAAGAAGATTGGTTGTTTCTGGAAGCGATTCCAAAAGATCGCGTAAGTATTGTGTTAAGTTTAGTGATTTTTCACGCATAGGCCCAATTCCAGCTTCTTCAATTAATTCAAGTGAGCCGATTAAAGGAGAGAGTGACAAGAGATGTGGTGTGCCTAATTGATAAGCTCCAGCTCCAGCAGCTTTTGTAAATGTTGGTTCCATATCAAATTGTACTTGTTTATCAGAACCAAACCAACCAAGCAATCCAGGCGTTTTAGCATGATGACGTTCGTTAACATAAAGTCCAGCCACACTACCTGGTCCTCCGTTTAAGTGTTTGTACGTACACCAAAAAGCGAAATCTACACCCATCTCGCTTAATTGATGGGGAACAGAACCAATTGAATGACATAAGTCAAAACCGATTAAAATTCCACGTTCATGTGCAGCAGTAGTTAGTTTTCTCATGTTAAGCAGCTGTCCACTTCGATAAAGAACACTTGAAAGAATAATGATCTTTATATCATCGGTCATTGCTTCAATAATTGCATCTTCAGATAGTGTGTAACCGTCTTCGCTTTTGATAAGCTTTAAGTGTTTCTCAGAATGTAGACCATGAATCTTTAAATGAGATTGCATTGCGTAGATATCAGTCGGAAAATTTAAGGTTTCACTTAGTATAAATGGTTTTTTATCAGTTGGTTCATAAAAAGTTGCGAGTAATTGATGCAAATTAATAGTCGTTGAACCAGTGGCGATGACTTCATGTGCATTCGCACCAATTAGGTTTGCCATTTTTGCTCCGATTGTCTCTGATAAAGTAAACCAAGGCTGTTGTGTATCAGACCAACCATCAATTGCGTGCGTTTTCCAAGCTTCAAGTAACTTGATGACGCTCTGCTCTGATCGCTTACTTAATAACCCAAGGGAATTGCCATCAAGATACGTTTTTCCTTTTTGTATGTAAAACTCTTTTGCGAATCGAGCCAGTGGATCTTTCTTATCTTTTTCAGCAGCATAATCAATCGTGTTTAATTGTTTTGTCAATTAAGTAACCTCCCAATCACTATACGTCTATCTTAACGTATCAAATGGAGGATCGACTGACAATCATTTTATCTACGTTTAAGAATAATTAAGAAAGGAAATAAGATAAGGGAGAGGAATAAAGGAGGATTTTTAAAATGACTTTTCAAGCATATGTATTAAGAAAAGATGGAGACAATGTGATAAATCAGATTGAGCAATGGGAACCTGAACAGTTAACGCAGGGAAATACACTTATAAAAGTCGCTTATTCAAGTGTTAATTATAAAGATGCCTTGGTTGCTCGAAAAGGTGATTTAGCGGATATCACCCCGCTTATTCCTGGTATCGATTTAGCTGGAACAGTCATTGAGTCATCAGAACCTTCCCTCCAAGAAGGGCAAGAAGTTATCGCAACAAGTTATCGTATCGGAACTGGTCATAATGGTGGTTATGCACAACTTGCTCGGGTACCAAGTGAATGGGTCATTCCGTTGCCTGACGGGTTGTCATTAAAGGAAGCGATGGCGCTTGGAACCGCTGGACTGACAGCTGCTTTATCGATTCGAAAATTAGAGAACAATGGATTAAATCCAAGTAAGGGACCGGTTGTTGTTCCTGGAGCAACAGGTGGGGTAGGCAGTTTAGCGGTTCATATGTTAGCGAATCTGGGATATGAGGTGATTGCCGGTACAGGGAAAAAAGAGGCTCACTCATTTTTAAAACAACTTGGCGCTTCAAAAGTAGTAGATCGTAGCGATTTAGAAGAAACGAATCGTAAAACAACGCGTAAAGCAGAGTGGGCAGGAGCTGTTGATGCGGTTGGTGGAAAAACACTCTCGTATCTATTAACAACAATAAAACGAGGGGGTTCAGTTGCCACAAGTGGGTTTACAGGAGGAATAGACATTGAAACAAACGTAATGCCTTTTATCGGAAGGGGAATCAATTGGCTCGGGATTGATTCAGTGACATGTTCAATGTCAGAGCGCTCACATGCGTGGAAAAGGTTAGGAAGTGACTTAAAGCCGACACGATTGAACGAGCTGATAAGAGAAGTATCGTTAGAACAATTAGAAGAAGTATTTGATGAGGTGCTTGCAGGAGAAGGTATAGGTAGAACGGTGGTAAAACTATAAAGAAAGAAGAGCCATCCCAGAGGTGGCTCTTCTTTTAATAACTTTGCTATTAAAGGCTTCCAGCACCAACATAGTGTTGGCTCCAATAAGAATTGTTTAAGCTAGCTGTCTCAACGCCTCGTGATCCAGCATGAACGAATTCATTATTTCCAATATAGATTCCTGCATGAGAGATATATGAACCAGAGTCATATGTACCAGAGAAGAAGACAATGTCACCAACACTTGGGCTTCCTTTAGAAGAAGCATCATACATAGCTTGAGCAGTTCTTGGAATGCTTTTACCTTGTGAATTAAATACATAATTGATAAAGCCACTGCAATCAAATCCGCTTGGAGAAGTACCACCCCATGCGTAAGGAGCACCAGTTTGGTTTAAAGCAGTTTGTACAAGACCACCTGATGAAGCTGGCGCTTTATTTGAAACTGTTTCACCTGCAACTTCTGTGCTTACTTCTTCATTTACTTCAGGAGTAGATGCAGTTGAAGTAGAGTTAGAAGAGCTTGATTCTGTATTAGTAGTAGCTGTAGAGTTGTTAGTTGTAGTATTAGTAGATACGTTGCTAGTAGAAGCTGTAGCTTGTCCACCTGCGTTTAAAGCTTTTTGCGTGGCAGGACCGGCAATACCATCAACTTGTAAATTGTTATTTTCTTGGAATTTACGAACAGATTGTTCTGTTTGAGGTCCGTAAATATTATCTTGTGGAATTCCAAGCTGTCCTTGAATTTTACCAACTGTTTCATTCGTATCACCATAACGAACTGTTGTAACCGCTGCTTGGTTTGTATTTGATTCTGTTTGTTCAGAAGTTGTTTGAGTTTGAGCTTGTTTCTTTTCAGCTGCATCAACTTTATTCATATCAACATTTGCGTCAGCCGTTTGACTTGTTGCAATTGTTGCTGTAGTAGCTAGTCCCATTATTACTGATGTACGTACAACTAATTTCTTAACATTTGCCTTAAACATAATATATTCCCCCATAAGTTTAAATAATAAACATGACGTAATGTCATCGATTTGTTTTCCCAGTTCCTAATCTAACGTACGAACATCACAATCAGTTTGTGATTATGTTACAAACTGATTACAATTGGTTTTCTTTACCTATGAAATTTGTAATCTAACAAATCATTTTAGGTGATAATGGCTAAATTCGTAGCTCATTCCCGACAAAAACTGCATGTAGCGTACTGTATTTGGCAATTTCTCATCAATCCAAAACAGAATTGTGTGTTTTTTGTATGCATTTGCTCTAAACGTAAAAATAATTGGAACATAAACTAATGAAAAAGGCGGAGATGTGTCGCTTACGATCGAATGAAGGGATCGGTCTGGTGAAAAACATTCCTCTGAGGAGCAGGATGGTGTGATAGAAACAGTTTCGTTTATGTAAGTAAAGACGTTATCGGAAAACTTATTTTTATATCCAAATCAAACGTATCAGTTGTTACTAGGAGATGAATTAAAAAACGGCCAACAACCGGCCTATTGCTCGGGAACCGTCCAAAGGATTATACGCCTGAATACACGTAAGAACATTATAGTGACAGAATGATTGCTCAATCATTTCTGAAGATGAATGTGGTGGCATTTTCGCTTGACTGGATTAATTTAAAGGAAATGCACGTTAAAGGTCTTGTATATAAAGCGAGCACGAATAGGTGGGTCTTCAATATGTACCAGTGCCAACTCATATTTATCGTAGACATCTACATCAAAAAGGGTTTAATACATTTTTGAAGAACTTCGAATTAAAAAACGGGACCGTCAGAGGAAATTACGCATTTGTCGAAAGGTCTCACGCCCTCAGTTTAAATACTGTAAAAAAGAGGCGACTTGTATTAATTGAGGTCAATTTCAGACATGGATATAAAGGGTTGAAAATAATTGATCAGAATGCTTATTTTAATGTAAGTTGGCAGCCTTTCCGTTATGTATCAGCAGCACAGGGATCTACACCATAAATAAGTAAAAATAAGTTGATGACTCATGACAATACGAAAACCCCGCACCAACAAAGGTGCGGGGTTTTGTTTAAGCCTTCGTAACAATGATTTTACCTTCTTTAGCATCCACGCTCACATGGCTAATTTGATCATCATCGATCACGAGCTCAGTAATGTCATCTTCAATTGTATCCTGGATAACACGACGGAGTGGTCTTGCGCCAAATGATGGGTGGTAACCTTGTTTTGCAAGTTCTTTTTTGGCTTGCTCACTTACGTCCATCGTAATGTTTTGAAGTGCAAGACGATTATTCAAGTCATCCAACATCACATCAACAATTTCAACTAAATTATCTTCAGTCAATTGGTTAAACTCGATTAGGGCATCAAAACGATTAAGGAATTCTGGCTTAAAGTAATCGTTTAGATTTTCTAAAATACCTAGTGTTTTTTGTTGTTCTGCATTAAAGCCAAGAGAAGGCTTGTTAATGCCAACACCTGCATTCGAGGTCATAATCACCATTGTATCTTTGAATGATACAACACGACCTTGACTATCCGTTAACCGGCCATCTTCCATGATTTGTAGAAACATATGCTGTACGTCAGGATGTGCTTTTTCAATTTCATCGAGCAAAATAATGCTGTAAGGGTTATGACGTACTTGTTCAGTTAGTTGTCCACCTTCTTCATGACCAACATAGCCAGGAGGAGAACCAATTAGTTTTGAAACGGAGTGCTTCTCCATAAATTCACTCATATCAAGGCGAATCATACTTTCTTTCTTACCATATACTTCTTGAGCTAACTGCTTTGTCAACTCGGTTTTACCGACACCTGTGGGGCCGACAAATAAGAAACTAATCGGACGGTTACCAGCTTTGAGACCCGCACGACTTCGTTTGACTGCTTTAGCTGTTTTTGAAACAGCATCTTCTTGTCCAATTACTTTACTGGCAAGCCGAGAACCCAAATCTCTCATTTTTTGTTGTTCAGCTTTTTGAAGTTTTTGTACTGGAATACCTGTTTGTCGTTCAATTAAACCTTGTATATCTTCAAGCTTTACTTCAATCGGTTTTATTTCTGATTCAGCTGCTTGAAGTTTGGTTTTAAGTGTCGCTTCTTCATCACGTAAAGATGCGGCTTCTTCGTAGCGTTCTTGTCTCGTCGCTGCTTGTTTCCGGTCTTGAATATCAGCTAGTCGTTTTTCAATTGTCGCTTTATCCTCGTGGTTAGAGGCTAAGGATAAACGTGAACCAACTTCATCAAGTAAATCAATCGCCTTATCAGGTAAGAAACGATCTTGAATGTAGCGGTCAGATAAGTTTATACATGCTTCTAATATGTCATCAGAGTAGCGAACACCATGATAACGCTCATAAACTGTTTTTAGACCTTTAAGAATTTCAAGTGCTTGATCGAGTGTAGGTTCTTTTACAGTGACAGGTTGAAAACGACGTTCAAGCGCAGCATCTTTTTCAATTTTGCGGTACTCAGAAAGAGTTGTAGCCCCAATCAATTGCATGTTTCCACGTGCAAGAGCTGGTTTCAGTAAATTGCTTGCATCCATATTGCCTTCTCCTGATGCTCCGGCTCCAACCATCATGTGTAGTTCATCAATAAACAAAATCATATCTTCACGTTCGCTAATTTCATCAATTAATTGTTGCATTCGCTCTTCAAACTGCCCCCGATAACTTGTACCTGCAACCAATGAAGCAAAGTCAAGTGAAAAAATCTGCTTGTTTGCTAATTTAATTGGCACATTACCGTTTGCGATTCGTAAAGCCAACCCTTCGGCGATAGCTGTTTTACCAACACCGGCCTCGCCAATTAAAACGGGGTTGTTTTTCGTACGACGGCTTAGGACTTGTATAACCCGTTCAACTTCATCGTCGCGTCCAATAACTGGATCGATTTCTCCATTACGTGCAGAAGAAGTCAAATTATGACCAAATTGATTCAGAAAACTTTCTTCTTCAGGTTCTTGTTCTTTCGTTCGTATATGTCCACTTTGGTCAGAAGATTGTTGACCCATAAATTGATTAAACAGAGATTGAAATTGATTTGATTGTCCTTGAGATTGTTGCATTTCACGGAAACAAGTCTCACACAATGCGACTTGTTTTTTATGTTGATTTAAAACTACATTCAACGATACCGCAGCTTCACGAGATTGACAGTGTTGACATTTCATGGACTCATTCCTCCTAATATAATAAATGTACGTTTTGACTTTGACTATATTTGACCTTTTTGTTGTAAAAAAAAGCCATTAACGAGTAGTGGCTGATTACTATACGTTTATTATAACTGACCATTTTTGACTTTTCAAGTAGTCTGCTTAAATTTTTTATTTAAAAGGTCAGGAAACATAAGATATCACTTGTTGAATCCAATGTCAAACTCTCGCAGAAAACAGTTAGTTGTAAAAG
Organism: Shouchella patagoniensis; assembly: GCF_002019705.1. Taxonomy (GTDB): domain Bacteria; phylum Bacillota; class Bacilli; order Bacillales; family Bacillaceae_D; genus Shouchella; species Shouchella patagoniensis. The sequence goes on from NZ_KV917377.1 coordinate 349,470, forward strand.
AATAGATGTTTTTAAACGAAGTGATTGTTTTTTGTGAGTAAGCACATTTTCGTTATTTGGGAAACTCTTTTAACCAAAATGTGTTTATGATTCAAAAATGGGTCGTAAAGCACATAAATTGAATCTTCCTTATGACAACTATACAATATGGACAGTCACGATAAAAAGGAAGGTTTAATTAATGAAAAAAAATATAAAGTTATCTGCATTGAATTTAGCTCCGGTACAAGAGGGGAAATCAGTTGGAGAAGCGCTTAATCGAACAATAACGAGCGCTAAGGCGATTGAATCATACGGTTATCATCGTTTTTGGGTCGCTGAACACCACAATATGCCTGGAATTGCTAGTTCCGCAACAGCTGTCTTAATTGGTCAAATTGCTCAAGCAACGTCAACAATTCGAGTTGGGTCAGGCGGAATTATGTTACCAAACCATGCGCCTCTTGTTATTGCCGAACAATTTGGTACACTAAATGCACTTTTTCCAAATCGAATTGATTTAGGTTTAGGAAGAGCTCCAGGCACAGATCAGCTTACTGCTCACGCGCTCCGGCGTCACGGGCAAGACGCAAATGACTTTCCTGCATTAGTTGACGAACTGCAACAGTATTTTCAACCAGAAAATGCAACGAATCGGGTTCGTGCAATTCCTGGGGAAGGAGAACAAGTGCCAGTTTGGCTTCTTGGTTCAAGTGGTTTTAGTGCGCAATTGGCAGGAGAACTCGGGTTGCCTTTTGCGTTTGCAGGGCATTTTTCACCAAAGCACATAATTCCGGCATTAAATATTTATCGTGATTCGTTTAAACCATCGGCACAAATGAGTGAGCCTTATAGTATGGTAGCAATTAATGCTATTTCTGCGACAACTTCCGAAGAAGCAGAAATACTAGCCTCAACTTTGTACCAACAATTTCTTTCAATGATACGAAATAGACCAGGAAAAATTCAATCAGCCGTTTCGAACATGGAAGAGTTATGGTCGCCTTACGAAAAACAATTAGTTATGGAACAACTTGGGGGGTCATTTATTGGGCATGCAAATGAGGTTGCCAACCAACTTCGAGAATTCGCTTTTAAAACCGGAGCTAATGAATTAATGCTTCATACAAATATATACGACGAACAAAAACAACTTCAGTCATTTAAGTTAATCGCTGAAGCATGGAATAAAGAAGATTAATAATGAGAAAAGACCTGATTTCCATAAAAATCAGGTCTTTTTTTATGGATTGTATTGGGAAATAAACTACTTTGGCGCTTGCCCTCATACACTTTATAAACAACGTGCAAAAGGGGGCCAGAAAGCAATGCTTTTTATTTTTCAAGTTCTTGTTTGGCTGAGCGTAAGCGGGCTAGCCTTCTATGTATTTGCATCATGGAAATGGGCAGAACAGACAAAGAAGCGGCTTCCCATTATTCGAAAAGCATGGTATGCCTTGTTTACAGTTGGAGCGGCTCTTACTTGGACGATCTATCCAGATAGTTTGTTTATAAAGTGGCACCATTATTTGATTGTAGCTTGTTTATTTGTTGTTGTAGACATATTTATTTTCTTAAGTGCTTATATTCAACGAATTGGCTCAAATGTATTTACAATCGATACAGGTCAGTTGATTGAAGCAAATGATCAAGTCTTACAAACACAACAAGAACGACTAAAAGCATTTTTTCGTTTATTAAAAAGTGATCCGATCAATGTCTATTACGGGGGGGATCGTGCATATATTACGGGTGTGAGAGAAATTCTTATGAAATATGCCGAGAAGACAGAGGTCGAGGCTAGTGTTTTCCCTTTCATGACAAAAGGGGATAAAGATCATTTGCTTACCCATTTTAAAGATCGCATTACAGTTAGCGCTACTTTAGAACGCCAAGATGTTTATTATGGAGAGAAAGAAAAGTTAATCTTTATACCTGTGATTTTACAAGGCAACCATCATGTAATAAAACTGTCATCAGAGGAACGTTTAACAGAGTTTGATGCACTATTGTTTGCGACACTAGTGGCGATTTATGACTTGCTGTCTTCTGGCAGTGAAGAGGAGCAAGACGACCCTTTGAATCAGGCGCACCAGATTAACTAGGGAGGAATAGGGTATTGTATAACAAAACGTCCCGAGTAGGTGAAAGTTAATGAAGAAAAAGACGAAGAAGTCAACAAGCAGTGTGCTGCCAGCTTTTGCTGCTTCTCCGTTTACGGTTAATTTACAAAAGAAAAACAAGGAAGCGATTCAATTGTACGAGAAATGGAAATCAGGAAAAATAAAAAAAGCACGCTAAAAGCAGAATGGGCCCTTTCCATTCTGCTTTTTTAATGGTTATCATTTGCTAAAATCGACTAAATTCGATACGGTAAGAGGAACACAAAATGAAAGAAGGCTTAATTGGATGAAGCTCAGTATCCTCGACCAAGTACCGCGCTCTAGCGAAACAACAAATGAAATTGCTTTAAAAGAAACCGCAGATCTCGCTTTGGCTGCAGAAAGCTTGGGGTACCACCGCTATTGGGTTGCTGAACACCACGATTTACATGGGCTTTTGTCACCGGCTCCTGAAATACTACTTGCTTATATTGGAGCAAAGACGAATTCGATTCGACTTGGCGCTGGTGCGATATTGCTTCCTCACTATGCACCATACAAGGTCGCGGAAACCTTTAATATGTTAGCAAATTTGTTTCCGGGAAGAGTTGATTTAGGTCTTGGCCGTTCTCCTGGTGGCTCAGCAGAGTCCTCGGAAGCATTATCAGGCAACTTTATTGAACGGGTTCATACAATGGATGAACGAGTGGAGGAGTTGATGCACTTCTTGGAGCGGGATTTTCCTGACGATCACAAATACAGCAAGCTTCAAGCTGTTCCTATCCCATTTGAGGCACCAACGGCCTACATTTTAGGAACATCAAAAAAGAGTGCTGCACTCGCCGCAAAACATAATCTACATTATGTGTACGGACATTTTATGAATCAGAAAGATAGTGACGAGGTGATCGCGCATTATCGTAAGCGTCAGACAGGAAACCAAAAGGCAATCGTAGGTGTTTCTGTTCTATGTGCTGAAACGCAAGAACGAGCTGAGAAGCTATACCGTTCTGTTCAAATATGGCATGCTTATAATGAACAACAAGAACCACTTAACTCAATTCCTACTTTGGCAGAAGCAGACTACTTGTTAAGGCAATTAGACGAGAAGAAACGTAAAGAGATCACATCCAAAAAACATGGAGCGATTGTTGGGGACAAGTACCATGTCAAAAGAAAACTTGATGAACTTTCTCTTGAGCTGAATGTAGATGAGTTTATTGTACTTACGCACGCTCCAGAGCTTCGTGATCGCTTGCACTCGTATCGTTTACTAGCAGAAGTATATCCTCAATTAGTATCTCTGTAAAAAAAGACCTTCGCGGGTCTTTTTTTATTTGCGTAAATAATTTCACATACCGAATGATGAAACTAAAGAAAAACAAGCACCAACCTACACTAAACGCATAGGCTACAACAAAAGCTTAACAAATGAGGTGTCCTGATGGATGTATACAAAAATGTCCATGAATTGATTGGTCGTACACCAATGATCGAGTTAACATCGTTTGTTTTGCCAAACAATGTACGGTTATTTGCAAAACTAGAATTTTTAAATCCAGGAGGCAGTATTAAAGACCGATTAGGAGTGAAGTTATTACGTGATGCAATTGAGAAGAATAAAATTACTTCTTCCGGTACTTTAATTGAACCAACTGCTGGTAATACGGGAATCGCATTGGCACTTGCAGCTATAGGAACCGAGGTTAAAGTAATATGTGTTGTGCCTAATTCATTTAGTATTGAAAAGCAACAAATCATGAGAGCATTAGGTGCTACTGTCATTAATACGCCAAGTGAATACGGTATAAAAGGGGCAATTGCTCATGCAAAAAAATTAGAACAATCAATGAAAGATACGTTTTGCCCACAGCAATTTCATAATCATGCAAACCCTGCAACCTATTTTGAAACACTTGGTCCAGAAATTGATGCTCAATTAAATGGCCATATCGATGTATTTATCGCAGGTGCAGGGTCGGGAGGAACGTTTTCTGGAACAGCAACCTATTTAAAGAAACAGTACCCTGGAATTCGGACAGTGGTTGTTGAACCTGAAGGATCGATTTTAAATGGCGGGGAAATTGGCCCGCATCGAACAGAAGGAATTGGGATGGAGTTTATTCCTGATTTCGTTCATACAACTTATTTTGACGAAATTTATACAGTTTCAGATAAAGTCGCATTTAAACGAACAGCGGAAATTGCCAGGAAAGCAGGCTTGTTAGTTGGGAGTTCCTCTGGAGCAGTGCTAGAAGCTGCTCTACATGAAGCATATTTGGCTAAAGCAGGTTCTCATTTAGTTACTGTGTTTCCAGATGGCGCAGAACGATATTTAAGTAAGGGTATATATGAGGGGGGAATCGATTGAGGAAAAAAACGCAACTTATACATGGTGGGATAGGGATTGACCAAGTGACTGGTGCAGTAACGCAACCGATTCAGCTAGCAAGTACGTTTAAGCAAGATGGCATTGGCAACTTCTTGTATGAATATGGTCGCACCGGAAATCCTACACGGAATGCTCTTGAATCTTTATTAGCTGATTTAGAAAGTGGCGTACAGGGTTTTGCTTTTTCATCCGGGATGGCAGCGATCACTGCAGTTATGAAACTGTTCTCTGCTGGTGATCATATCCTTGTAACCGATGACGTTTACGGTGGGACCTTTCGGTTATTTACAAAAGTGTTGAATGAAGAAGGAATTCATGTCGATTTTGTTGATACTGCGGATTTAAGCGCTGTGGAGACACGGATACACGCGAAAACGAAAGCCTTGTTTTTGGAAACACCAACAAACCCACTTCTAAAAGTGACAGACATACGGAAAATAGCTGCATTAGCTACTAGTCATAAACTCATTACCATTGTGGATAATACCTTCGCCACACCTTATTGGCAAAATCCATTGCTGCTTGGTGCTGATATCGTTTTGCATAGTGCAACCAAATATTTAGGGGGCCATAGTGATCTCATAGCTGGTGCAGTCATTGTAAAAGAAGAAAAGATTGCAGAAAGAATTGGTTTTATTCAAAATGCAACTGGAGCCGTCCTTGGTCCTAGTGACAGCTGGCTACTAATGAGGGGGATAAAAACTCTTGGCGTTAGGATGGAAGAGATTGAAACAAATGCTCGTCAGATCGTGAAGTATTTGCGAAGTCATCCAAATGTTGATCGTGTCTACTATCCAGGGATTGTTGATCATCCGGGTCATACCACGCATGCTTTGCAAGCTAGGGGTTTTGGAGGAATTATCTCATTTACAACATTGACAGAAGAAATCGCAAACAATGTCATTACGAATACCACTTACTTTACGTTAGCAGAAAGCCTTGGCGCAGTTGAAAGTCTCATTTCAATTCCAGCAAAAATGACACATGCATCCATTCCTATCGAAAGAAGAGAAGCTTTAGGCATCACGAACTCGCTAATCCGCTTATCAATTGGCTTAGAAGATGTGGAAGACTTAGCTGAAGATTTGGAAATTGGATTAACCTAAAGGTCGCAGCCAGAAGCGACCTTTTTTGTGTTTGTGTTTTTTGTTCTATGCTACACTATGAAAGAATGAATACAAAGGAGTCTTACAATCAATGAAATTTGTCTCATGGAATGTGAATGGAATCCGAGCATGCGTTAAAAAAGGATTTTTAGACTTTTTTAATGAGATTGATGCCGACTTTTTCTGTTTACAAGAAACAAAATTACAAGAAGGTCAAATTGAGCTTCATTTAGCTGGTTATGAACAATATTGGAATTATGCAGAGAGAAAAGGCTACTCTGGCACAGCCATTTTCACTAAACATACTCCTCTGGCCATTACATATGGTATTGGTGAAGAGTTTCCTGATGATGAAGGCCGTGTTGTTACATTAGAGTACGAGCGATTTTTTTTAGTGACGATGTATACGCCAAACGCTAAACGTGATTTAAGTCGTTTGACGTATCGTTTACAATGGGAAAAAGCAGCTACCGCCTATTTAACTCAATTAAAAGAACAGAAGTCTGTTATTTTTTGTGGTGATTTAAATGTGGCTCATCAGCCAATTGATGTAAGAAATGACCGTTCAAATATCGGCAATGCTGGTTTTACCGATGAAGAGCGAGGGGCGTTTAATAGGTTGCTTGATGCTGGGTTTATTGATACATACCGCTACTTTTATCCAGATGATGCCGATTCATTTACGTGGTGGTCGTACATGGCAAAGGTTAGAGAACGGAATATTGGATGGCGGATTGATTATTTCTTAGTTGACCAACAACTACGACCAGCTCTAGTAGATGCGCATATTCATTCCTCCATATTCGGAAGCGATCATTGTCCTGTATCTGTTGATCTTCAGCTCACGACGACAAATAAATAAGACGCGCATTAGCGCGTCTTATTTATTTGCGTATGAAGAAACAACAAATGCTAAATCTTCATTTCCGAAAAGTTGTAGCACTTGTAGTACTGTTTCGCTAGCGATAGGTTCAGATTCTTCTTTTGAAACGGTTAATTCGAGCGCTCGGTTTAGCTCTTCATTTTCGGCTTGGTGTGGGTAGGCTTCAAAGTAAAGCGTTTTTGGATCCAGGTCGGAATTAACACACCACTGAGCAAAAACTAAGATCATCATTGCTTCATCTTGTTTAAAGGAAGCAATGATGTTTTTTTCGAGTTCGTTTTGGTCATTCATTTGGCTCACCCTTTGTTTTAATGTGTTTTCATCTTATCATATTAGTGGAGGTGACGAGATTGATTCGATTTGCTGTAGGCGCAATTATTATTATGGAGAATGAATTTCTTCTCGTGAAAAAACAAACAGTTGAAACACTGACAGGAAAACAATCAATCGCTTATGAGATTGATTTTGTCAAAGGAGGTCTAGAAACTGAGGAATGTAATGAAGCCGCATTATTACGGGAGCTTTATGAAGAAACCGGTAGTAAAGACTATCAAATCATCGAACAAATAAATCAGAAACTCCATTTTTCATTCCCGGATGATATTGCCAAAAAAATTGGCTATTCACATCAACAAACAACTTTTTTTCTCGTACGATATATAGCAGCAGCACAAAAAATCTATTTTAACTACACCACACAGCTTTTTTATCAAGATATGCGTGTAGAAGATATTTTTTATGAATTAGGGACGTTTTATCCTAATTGGAATGTAGAGTTGGCAATGACGTTATGTGAGCAATTTTCGCTTTCAATAAAAGCACGTTATCACCGCTTATCCACTGGTCAAGCAAGTGTCATGCGAACCATTTGTTCTCTAGCTGTTAGAACGCCAGTAACATTACTTGATGAACCAACGACGGGAATGGATGAAACAATGAGAGTTTTGTTCCACAAAGTACTTCTTAAAGAATTTCTTGATTCTCCACGTTTGTTTCTAATGACCACACATCATCTGGAAGAAACCGAATTCATTCTTGATCATATTCTTCTTATGAAAAAGGGGAAAATTGTACGACATGATGATTTAGAATCAATTAAGGAAAATGGATTAATTGTGGAAGGCCCAAGGGAGAAGGTGACTGAATTCTCAAAGGGTTACGTGATCGATCAATTACAAGAAAGTTCGATAGCGGAGTATTCAAGATTATTAGTGAAAAACAGCTTCAATTATTCTGATTACCGTGCCGCTGCTGAAGCAGGGCTTACGGTTCGCCCAATGACGGTTAGTGAGTTTTGTTCATACCACACTCATGATGAAAGAGGGAGAATAGAAGATGTTTTCCAATAAAGAAGGAGAGAACCAATTGTTTTGGCCTGTAGTCAAACAACAGTATTTTTATAAACTACGACATAACTTTCTGTTTGTTTTTTTCTTATTATTTATGCAACTAGTTGGACTGTTTGTTTCCGTTTCGCCACATAGTGATTTTGATTATTATGGTGGTCAAGTACAAGTCTATTATTTGTCAACTGAGCTTGTAACAGTCCTATCCATTATTACAATCGGCATAATTGCTGTCGTGATGACTTTTAAAGCCCAACGTTATTCTTTGACTACATTCGTTAGTAATACAAAAAGCCAACACCTTTCTTCTATTCTTTATTTACTTACTCTAGCAATTTTTGCGGGGACAACAGCTTTTTCAGCTTCATTTCTTCAAAAAATCTATGTTATTAGCTTTACTTCGGCGGTTCTAGATCATGTGTTACCAGCACATATGTCCTCTATTAGTGGCTTCATATCAAGTCTCGCCGTCTCAATTACGTATATGGTATTCGTTGCTTCAATTGGCTATTTTGTTGGCACTCTCCTCCAAGTTCATAAAGTATTTATCCTCTTATTTCTAGCACTTGTTTTCTTCTTTTTTAGTAGTTTAGAGAATTTCCTGTCCTATTTCTTTCTAGAATCAGACCCATTTTTCTTTTTTCTTAAGATGGGCAGTGCATCAATCATTCTTACGTTATTAGCGTTCATAAGCTTAAGGAATGAAGAGGTGAGCGTATGATAACTGCTTTGCTTTTTATCTTACTCATGATCATTATGATTGGCGGAAGTATATATTTGAGACGTTTTGCATCGAGGCAAGCAACAAAAGTCGGTTATATCATTGTAGCCCTTTATTTTAGCCTAATGATCGCTTCTATTCCTGTTGCTTATTTTCTTCCTACTAGTAATGTCTTTATTCACGATCTTTCTACCGAACAGGAACTAGAAAATCAGTATAAAACGTTTTCTGAAGAATTGAGACATTCATTAGAAATTAGTGATACTGAAGAAAAATTTCTTGTAAATAAGCAATCATTTCAAGTAAAGGGTGATTCACTTATTATTGGAGAATCACTTTCGGCTAATGGGCATGATGCCATTTTTCTTATTCGTCCAACCGGTAAAGAAAAAATCGTCGTACGTGAGTATCAATATGCCATTCAAGATGATCAGATGATAAAACCGGAATTTATGCCAAGTATCACAGTTGAATACAACAGGGGTCATCTTAAAATTTTACGGTCGAACGAGAAATCAATCCTTGCATTAATGGATGAAGAACTGTTTTCAACTCAATTTACTCAAAAAAGTCATTCATCTTCATTTTTTTTAAATGAATTTACATCATCATCAGTAACATATGCACGCACCATTGAAATCGAAGTACCAACAAATCTGGTTCTGCATTATCCTACAGATGATTGGTTATTAATCGGAGAGGAGCAGCTTAATTGATTTTTCAAGATAGCACCAAACCGATTTATATTCAACTATCGGAATGGCTTGAAGGAGAAATAATGTCAGGTCATTTTCAAACAAATGACAAGATCTATTCGCAATATCAGTTAGCAGAGATGTTTACTATTAATCCTGCGACTGCAGCAAAAGGGTTAACTCGCTTATTAGATGAAAACATTCTATATAAAAAACGAGGACTCGGCATGTTTGTATCAGAAAATGCAGCGCAACAGATTCAAGCTAAAAGACGAGGAGGCTCATTAGTGGACTTAGTCGAACAACTTGTGAACGAAGCGCAGCAATTAGGTGTTTCATATGAGGAATTAATATCCTTACTTCATACTTCATATAGCAAAGGAGACAAGAAAGCATGAAAAATCCCATTCGAATTGAACATGTATCGAAAAAGTATAAGTCCAAGCTTGCTTTGGATAATGTGTCCTTTTCTTTAGAAGATGTTGGTATTACTGGGTTAATCGGTGCAAATGGAGCAGGTAAAACAACTTTGCTTCAATTATTAGCAGGAGAGATAAGAGCATCAAAAGGTGAAGTAGTTGTTTATGAGAACAATCCGTTTGTCTCTCTGAAAGGTTCACAGTCTATTTTCTTCTTTCGTTCGGATACACCAATCGCTCCAACGATGACTGTTAAACGTCTTTTTAAACAGATGAAACGGTTTTATCCGAACTGGAATAATGAGTTGGCGGAAAAACTGATGGCTTTTTTTCACATCCCAACTAATGCCTTGGTATCAGAACTTTCAACAGGCAAAGCTAGTCTAATCCGTGGGCTTATCGGTATATGCGTTAATTGTCCGCTTACCATTTTTGATGAGCCAACGCTTGGAATGGATGAACCGACAAGAGAAGCGTTTTTTCGAGCGCTATTAAAAAGCTATTTACTCAATCCTCGGGCAATCATTATTTCGACCCATTATATAAGTGAGATTGATAAATTGTGTGACCATCTTGTTGTAATTAATAAAGGCAGATTATTAATTTCTATGAATAAAGAAGAGCTCGAACAGTATGCAATTGGAATATCCGGTTCAAAAGAGACAGTTGACCGTGCCACTAGTGAAAAAAACATTTTGTTTCAAGAGGTTTTTGCTGAACATCATAAATATGTTGTCGTTGCCAATGTGACGTTAGACGACGTGCAAAACTATAAACAAAAGGGACTGACAATTCATTCAGTAGCGATCGCTGACCTTTGTCGCTATTTAACTTCAGAAGATAAAGTGGGTATTCACAATGTTCATTAAGATGATACGATTGCAACTGTTATTTAAAATAGAAGCATTTTATCCAATCTTTATCAATGCTTTATTTATTCAATTTATTGGGTTATTCATTAGTTTAACTGTGCAGAGGTCAGAGAGTTATGAAGCATTCAATCTCACTTATTATTCGACGGACATGTTGTTTATTATGACATTGCTATCGATCGTGTATGTTGCACTTCTGTTAACAAGAAAACGGTATGATTCACTAGTAGTACCTTTTGTAACAAACGGACTCGTTAATGTCGTTAGCACTTACTTTTGCCTCTTTCTGTTTAGCTTTATTTCAGCACTTGTGTTTGCATTCTCTTCTTATACGCATCGTGTTTTACTGTCTCTGTTTGCTGGAGTAGATGAATTTGAACAAACGTTGTCCATTTCCAGCCAATTCATAGAATTTAGTGCATCTTTTCTTTTTTACTTATCTTTAGCAACTTCCACATTACTAGCCGTATGGCTCGTCCAATGGAAGCGATTTTTACTCGTTATGATTCTATCGGGAATCGGATTCTTTCTTTACGGTTGGTTATCTTTAGGGTATGGCAATTCAAATGTGGCTAGTCATCTTGTCTCGTTTGTTTTTGATTTTCTGTTTCTTACATCGTCTTTAGGCCGTTGGGCATTAAAAATGATGATTGTTTGCACTCTTTTATTCCTGCTCATGTTTATTCCAGCACCTAGATTAGAGGTGAATCGCTAGTGTCCATGTTTCTTGGTTTGTTTGTTATTATTGGCGTAATTATTGGTTTATTGATACTAGCAATCGTTTCTTCAAAACTGTTACAAAAGTGGCACATCATCTATTACCTTGTTGGTTTGTTTCTTTTTCTTCTATTGTTAAGCCCAATTATGTATCACGCCTTATCAATTGATTATAAAGACGAACAAAGTTTATATCCAGAATCTTATTATCAATTTACAGCAGAATTCGAACAACTTCAGATGAACTCACCATTAGATTTAGAACTGACTACATTAACAGATGAGAAAACAATTCCACTATCTCATTTTAAGCATTTAACTATCACTCCTAACAATTACGATCATCACCAGTTTTACTTAGAAAAACGAAAAGATTTAGATGATGAAATGAGAATTTGGCAGTATCATGCAGATAAGCCACTTCACTTAAATGAGGTGAATGTAGGTAAAGAAGGGGATGAATTGGTCATAGAATTAACTGCAGACTATCAGGACCGCATTCCACTTTCTTTGTTCAAACAACCTTTTGTAACAGCAGCGATGAGAGGCGAATATCAAGGCGAAGTACTAACAGAGGCTACTAATGAGTCAGGAAGGAGAGAGAGTACTAACGAAGATGAAAGGCTTTACAACGGTGGGGTGTATATTCAGATTCCTTTTGATGTAACCGTTGACTTATGGGGAGAGTATCAATGGATTGATCATTAGAATTGTTTCCCGCATATGTAAAGAATTTGCGTTATAATGGAAGGGATTCATTTGAATATATTGTGAAAGTGAGTGACACGAATATGGGGCGCAAATGGAATAATATTAAAGAAAAGAAAGCGTCAAAGGACGCAAACACAAGTCGGGTTTATGCAAAATTTGGACGTGAAATTTACGTAGCAGCCAAACAAGGAGAACCTGATCCTGAAGCCAATCAAGCATTAAAAGTTGTTCTTGAACGAGCGAAAACATACAATGTGCCAAAAGCGATTATTGATCGAGCAATCGAAAAAGCAAAAGGCGGGTCAGAAGAAAATTATGATGAATTGCGGTACGAGGGTTTTGGACCTAATGGCTCAATGGTTATCGTTGATGCCTTAACAAATAATGTGAATCGAACAGCGTCAGATGTGAGAGCTGCATTCGGTAAAAACGGTGGCAACATGGGTGTAAGTGGATCTGTAGCGTATATGTTTGATGCAACTGCAGTCATTGGATTTGAAGGAAAAACAGCTGATGAAGCATTAGAAATACTGATGGACGCAGATGTTGATGCAAAAGACATTCTTGAAGAAGATGAAGTGGTTATTGTTTATGCAGAACCTGATCAGTTTCAAGCGGTTCAACAAGCTTTTCGTGAAGCTGGCGTAGAAGAATTTAAAGTAGCTGAATTATCGATGCTTGCACAAAGCGACGTTGAGTTACCGGAAGATACACAAACGCAGTTTGAGAAGATGGTTGATGCACTTGAGGATTTGGAAGATGTGCAACAAGTGTACCATAATGTTGATTTGTCTCATTGATCGCATGATCTTTGTGAAATGATGTAGCCAAGCTAAGCTGCTTGGCTTTTTAAAATACACGACTATACTTAGTGAATTTGGTATGCATGGGCGGGAGGCAGAATATATGAAGATTTATGTTATACATGAAAATGATGAATGGACAGCCCCATTGTTTAAGCATTTTGAAGAATTAAATGTACCTTATGAAAATTGGCATCTAGCGAGTGGCATCGTGAACTTAAATGAGGTGCCGCCGGAAGGCATTTTTTATAATCGAATGAGTGCTTCTTCACATACACGCAATCATCGATATGCGCCAGAGTTGGCTAGTGCAATCTTGGCTTGGCTCGAACGCTACGGAAGAACAGTCGTAAATGGTACAATGGCGCTTAGACTTGAGTTAAGTAAAGCAGCTCAATACATGGAGCTTGAGAAATTTGGTATCCGTACCCCAAAAACAATTGTTGCGGTTGGCAAAAACGAACTGATAGAAGCGAGTAAAGCGTTTATCGGTGAACCATTTATAACAAAACATAATCGAGCTGGCAAAGGACTTGGTGTCCAACTTTTCCGTTCAACAGATGCTTTAGCAGAGTATGTTGAAAGCGACGCATTTGAAATACCAGTTGATGGCATCACGTTATTGCAACAGTACATTGAATCAGAAGAGCCTTTTATTACTCGATGTGAATTTGTAGGTGGAAAATTTATTTATGCGGTAAAAGTCAATACCTCTGAAGGGTTTGAACTCTGTCCTGCAGATGCTTGCTCAATTGAAGACCTTTACTGTCCAGTTGGAGAAGAACCCGAAGCTAAATTTGAAATTGATGCTTCGTTTTCAAATTCGATCACTGAGCAATATGTTGAAATGCTAAAAGCGAACGACATTCAAATTGCTGGGATTGAATGTATTAAAGATAGAAATGGATTGCTATATACTTACGATATAAACACAAATACAAATTACAATTCAGATGCGGAAGCAAGGGCAGGTAAAGATGGAATGCTTGAGATTGCCAATTATTTAACTCAATTATTAAAAACAAATATCGCTTCATAAATCAGGTGCTTTCACCTGATTTTTTTATTTTTCTGATAAATAATTGACTTTTAAAGTAACTTAAATTACTCTTTAAAGTGGACTGATACAGAAGAAGAACGAATGGCACCTAATTTTGGTCACGCATTACTTGGGCCGATTGCTATTAGGCCTAGTCACAGGGTTGCTGCTCTAGTCCGTCAGATGATTTACATAAAATGTAATTTAAACAACCAACTTATTGAGACAACCCTAGTGCGCCTTGTCTAAATACCTATACAGCGTGGTCTTACTGATACCAGCCGCCACTGTAATTTGCTTAATTGTATAGTCTTTACTCTTATACATCTTAATAGCCATTTCCACTTTATCTTCTTTCTTAGTAGGTCTCCCACCTTTCTTTCCTCTTGATCTTGCTGCTTGAAGACCCGACTTTGTTCGTTCACTAATAATATCTCTTTCTAGTTCAGCGATGCTTGCCATTGTACGAAAGAAAAACTTTCCAATTGCGGTTGAAGTGTCAATACTGTCATTAATTGATACAAAATGTACACCCCTATCGTTAAATAACTCGCTCAGTTCTATCAAATGCTTTGTGGAACGTGAAATACGGTCAAGTTTATATACAACAATTTTATCGCCACTTCGTAAAACTTTTAAAAGCTCTTCTAATTGAGGCCTATCTCTTCGAGTGCCCGTTAATTTTTCTTTATAAATCTTCTCAACCCCGAATTTTGTTAATGCATCAACTTGCATATCTAAATTTTGTTCTTCCGTACTTACTCGCGCGTAACCAAAAATCATCATTCGTCACCTTCTCAAGACTAGTTATATATATTTTAGCACCAAAAACGGTACTTGTTAGAGAAAATGTTACTTTGTTTTTGGGAATGAGTTTTAGTACCGTCAAACGAGAAAAATAGAATGTTTGTTTCCGTGATAAGAAATAGCCCCATAAACGTCCGTTTATGGGGCTATTTCTTATTAAACTAACCAGCCGCAGGATGGCTGAAGAGAGTTCTTTTACTTTTGTTCCGCAATAGGGCCAGATTATTGAATTGATTGTACTAATAATGAGTTTCACCTTCTGTAATTGTAGACTACAATAATAATTTTAAAAGAGCAACGCTGAATCTGCGTTGCTCTGCATTAATCCTCAATAGAATGCTTACTATTGTTTATTTCTTTCGCACGGGAAGCCAAACTTCACTATAAGCGTAATCTTTTTTATGCTTATCCATTTTAGTAAAAGAAAAAGTAGGAGCATTGATTACTTCGTAATCAGAAGAAGGAAGCCATTCTGAATAGGTTTTTGCCATTGTATCCTGCAACGTAGATGGAAATGGCCCTTCACTTGGAAATACTGCCCAAGTATAAGCTTCAACAGGCACAACGTCTAAAAAATCGCTGACTTGATTTTTAGTCGTTAATACACCTATTAAGTGGGTTAAATCCCCTTCTTCTTTTAGGAAATTTTGGTCAGCGTTGTAAGAAGCATTAACAATTTCATAAGGCTCTATATTTTGAAGAGAATGCATTTCTTTTCTTTGCTCTTCTGTTATGCTTTCTGCAAGCTTTACTATTTCGTTGTTCACACCTTCAAATTGTATAGGGACACGTTTACTTATACCAACTAGATTAAACGCTGGTTTGTCTTCGATTCTAAATTCCATAGATATTCCTCCTTTTACAGTAATTACGAATGAAAGTTTGGGAAATGATTTGCTTACCCTTTTTTTTATTACATCTGAGGGCAAAAAACCACACCATTTTTTAAATGCCCTAGTAAAACCGTCCATTGATTGATAACCATATTTTAAAGCAACATCTGTTACCTTTTCTCCACTCAATAAATCCTTATTTGCTTCCGATAGTTTTCTGTTTTTTACATATTCATTTAGTGTCATGCCTGAAAGATGAAAAAATACCGTTCTCAAGTGGTAATCGGAAATCCCAGCATAATTGGAAATACTTTCAAGAGAGAGGTCATCGGTTAAATGAACTTCAATATAGTCAATCACTTGGTTCAATTCTTTTAACATCATATCCCTCCTTTCATGAATACATAATATCAAAGCCGGTATAAACACACTCGACATTTTTAATCTAAAGTTGTCGGATTGTTTAATCTTTATTATTCAAAAAATGTAATTAAAATATATTAATGTTTCCCGATGTTCAAGAATCGGGCGCGATTGTTGAGGAAGGATTGCGCTCTTTTCGCATCTATGTGTTTATTGCAAAAACCAGCTAATATCATGACAAGATATTAGCTGGTTTTTTGTCACCGATCAAAATGATGAAAGCTATGACACTTTCAACTTAATAGGTATTCGCTGATCCATATTGAGTTCAAAGGTTCCATAAGGATTCACATGGTTATAGAATAAAGGCGTTAATCCTCTAAAATCTTCAAGAGTCATTTTCTTCAGCCAATATTGGTTGTTATTATAGAGAATCTCTTGAACCATTAAGGTATTGATGTAAACTAAACAGTTTTGAAGCAATTGGAGCGATAACGCAGACACCTCTTGGTCTTCTAGAGAATTGAAACGAATCTCACTATTTTTCCCGTAAAAAATGTAGTTATTAACGGAGTTCCAGTGTTCAACGGTGTTTAGCCCTTCATGGATCTCTCTACGAATCTCCTCAAAGTGTAAATAATCACATAAGAAGATGGTTTTGATCGCTTTTCCTAATTCACATAAAGCCAGATAAGTCGGATGTTTCGTATCTCTGGTAAATCGCTTTAAAATAGCTTCTGCTGATGCGGTTCCTAATCTTAGAGCAGTTGCAAACTTAATGATTTGCTCATACTGTTGACGAATAAGATCCCAGTTGATCGGTCTACTTAAAACAGGCTGCAAGTGAGGATATTCCTCATTCATCCCAGCTTCAGGACGATACAATTTTTGAGAACCGATATTTTTGAAGCGCGGCATCAGTTTAAAACCAAGCAGATGACAAAAGGCAAAAGCAACAACACTTTGTCCATGCGTATCGACATAATTTCGGTCTATTTCCATGTCTGTACAGTGACGGAGAACACCCTCCATCATAGCTGCAACTTCAGAAGAGAGACAGGTTTTAAGCTGTTAGATACATGCTGACTTTCGATCTGTATGCCAATAAATCATGACTCCATGTCTTTTATAACGGGGATGCCATTCGGTAAGAAGATTCTGAACCCACGATCCAAAATGTTTCGAATCGGAAGCACAGGCTGTAGTAGCTTCTCCCCATACCTCTTTCATTCGATAGTAGATGATATGGTTGGTAACCTCCGCATTGGCTTTTCGTAAATGATCTTTATGAATAAATTTATTACGGATATATTGAAGTTCCCGATAACTATCTAAGTTGTTTCCAGCAGAAACAGCTTTCAAACCTGTATTGGTTCCTAATCCAAATAAACTAAGAAGGAGAGGGCGTTGGATGGTTTCTTGATCTAAAATCGCTCGATCAGAGGATCTTGATGAAGCGATGTGGGTTGCTTTAAATGATATGCTAGATTGGATGATGGAGGTGTATCAATTTACTCGCTCGGAGGCAAGTGCTTGGGCCTCGATGACCGTACAACTAAGAATTACTCAAATTGTAAATGGGAATAAAGGTGTTCATGCATTGTTGCCAAATCAGGCAATTTTCTAAATAGGAAGGACGAGAAGGGCATGGAATCAATCCGTTTAAACGTACCTCTTTTAAGAAAGAGAGTACCGAATTTAACAAAAGCGGCAAAGTCGGTTGGCTTACGCCCAGCAACGGTATCAAATCTTTGCACAGGTAAAATCCCTATTGCTCGTGCAGAAGTAAAAACACTTGTTTTACTCGCGTCTCTAGCTAAATGCAGCATAGATGAACTTATTTTATACAAGAATGATGTGGAAATGATTCAAACCGGCATCAAAGCAATTGATTTTTTCGCACTGCTCTTTAAAAATCAAACAGTTGGTTTACTTGCAAGCCTGGAATGGGGCAACTAGCATTACTTGCCGAAGTGTTTTATAGGTTAAAAAGACAGTCATTTAAAACGGTTGTTTTAAAGCCCAAACAAGTTTTATCCTGCTATTCATCCGTTATATTCGATTTCTGATGAATTAGCGTCCGATGAAGAAGTGCGTCTCCTTATTAGTCAATCAGTAAAAATCTTACGTCGCTACCGTGAGCTTCTTGCGTTATATGCAATTAGAGGTACACATGTGCTTCCTAATAGTGAACGGCTTGTCTATACACGTGGAAAACAGTTAGAAGCTTATTTTACCCAACCGTTTTATATAGCAGAACCGTACACAAACAAAGCCGGGGTCTTTGTAGAGCCACGTTGTTTGTACAAAGACGTAAAAAAAATCCTTGACGGTGGAGCCGACGAGATTGAAAGTGCGCACCTTTATTATATAGGTTCTCTTATGAATTAAGTTCGGTCGGAATTAGAAAGAATTACCTAAAAAATGCCTTAGTAGTCTGACTTAAACCTTATTCTGAAAGACTATTATGGTGATAATAAACCCTATCATTTACACTAGAGCCTAAAAAGGCTCTTTTTTATAGACTTATCAAATTGGTTTAATTAACCAATTTGATCCTTATTAAGACAAAAAAAGAAGACTTATCACACTTTTAAATCTAAATATTTATTAAATCATATACTTAATAAGGGAAAATATACGATAAAAGCATTATTTTTTAATCATCCATAGAAAAATGTTGCTTTATATACCGACTTTACGTTCAAAAAAAGATCGATAACAGGAAAGAAGGGACTTTATGTGGTTGGGAAACAAAGAGTAAAGTATCAATTGTTTGATTATTTAGAATCAAGCGGAGTTAAATGACAAATTACGACAACATTTTGGCTAGGTTCATTATTATACTAAGGTCATCTTCCATGAATCGGCATCTTTTAGCATAGGAAAAGGGGGCATACGACAAGATCAGAGTAACTTAAGAATAGGGAGGAATGAATTTGAAAAGACGGATTCAGCAAAAAAGTTTCGCTATTGCAGCTGCATCTTTAATGGTAGTTAGTTTAAGCACACCAACTTTCGCAAATGGACAAGGATCCATTCATGACTCACTACGTAATTCAATGATTTATTCTGATGAAAAGGTCAGTGAGCGGGTTCTGGATTTATTTGAAGATCAAGAAAAGGCAACATTCTTAGTAAAATTCGCAGAAAATGCAGACACATTATCAATTGCAAAAGAAGCGAAAAAGAGTGCTTCTTCTCTGTCTAAGCACGAAGCTTTGACTATCCAGCGTTCGGCAGTCGTATCAGAATTGAAGGAAACGGCTTTAACATCGCAAGAAGATGTGCACGTTTTTCTGGAAGAAGCGATCGACAATGGTGATGTGGAAGAGTTTACTTCATACTTTATCGTAAACGGCATCGCAGTAACTGCAACAAAAGAAATTGCCGAAAAACTAGCAACGTTTGATTCGGTTGAAAAGATTCTGCCAAACGAAGATCGTACATTGTATACAACCGTTACAGAAGATGCAGAGGAAATAGAATCTACAATTGAAAATGTAGAATGGAATGTTGAAAGAGTTAGAGCACCAGAAGTATGGGATATGGGAATTGACGGATCAGGAATTGTTGTAGCAAGTATCGATACTGGGGCACAGTGGGACCACCCTGGCTTAAAAGAACAGTATCGAGGGTATGATCCATTGACTGGTGAAGTCGATCATGGTTTTTCATTTTTTGATGCAACTAATGCGGGTCAAAGTGATGCTTATGATGATAATGGTCACGGAACACATGTGACTGGGACAATGGTTGGAGCAGAACCCAACGGTTCAAACCAAGTTGGCGTAGCGCCAGGCGCCGAATGGATTGCTGTTAAAGCATTTACGTCATCAGGTGGTGCTACAGATGCTAGCCTCTTATCAGCAGCAGAGTGGATTTTAGCACCAACTGACGAAGATGGGAACACTCGTGTTGATTTAGCGCCAGATGTTGTCAATAATTCGTGGGGAGGAGGCGCAGGGCTTGACGAGTGGTATCGAGACGTTGTCACAAATTGGCGTGCCGCAGAGATTTTTCCGGAATTTTCCGCAGGAAACACTACTCTCAGTAATCCAGGAGGACCTGGGTCGGTCGCTGTGCCTGCTAATTACCCAGAATCATTTGCCACAGGGGCAACTGATGTTAATGATGTTGTAGCTGGCTTTTCATTGAGAGGACCATCACCTTATGATGAGATTAAACCGGATATTTCTGCTCCTGGGGTTAATATACGATCAACCGTTCCTGGCAGTGGTTATGAAGGTGGTTGGAATGGAACATCGATGGCCGGTCCTGCCGTCTCTGGGGTGGTCGCTTTATTAAAACAAGCCAATGCCAATTTAACCGTTGAGGAAATGGAAGAAATCTTACTTCATACGGCGATTCCGTTAACCGATTCTACGTATCCTGAATCACCGAATCATGGGTATGGGTATGGTTTAGTAAATGCATATGATGCTGTAAATTCGATTGTTGATGGACTCGGTACACTATCAGGGCAAGTAACCGAAGAAGGTGACGATACAGAGGAACCTTCTTATGCACACACACCTCCTAACGAAACGTATGAGGGTATGGATTTGACACTTACGATTGAAGCCTCTGATAATGTTTCCATTTCCTCAGTTATTTTAGCTTTCACAAATAAGAATGGCGAGAATATTTCAATCGATGCGGAGCGAATCTCTGGAAATTATGAATCAGGTACTTATTCAGCCACGATTCCTGGAGAAGACATTGCTGGTGATGAATTCAATTATTCTTTTGCCATAACAGACTTTGGACAAAATGAAGTAGTCACTGAAACTTATGTGATTCCGGTATTACAAGGGATCAGCGTTGGTTATTTGGAAGACTTTGAAGAGGAACCGACTGGATGGCAAATTTTCGGTCAAAACTCAAGCTGGGAATGGGGCGTTCCAACTTCCGGACCTAATTCCGCTGCCTCGGGTGAACATGTCTATGCAACAAACCTTTCTGGTCCATATGGGAATAACACAAATGCCACACTTGTTATGCCTCCAATCGATTTACCAGAAGGAGCTGCTTATTTGCAGTACAAACGGTGGTTTAATTTAGAGTCAAACTACGATTTTGCACATGTATTCATCTCAACAGATATGGAAGATTGGACACAATTAGAGCGTATGAATGGCTTAACGGCCGATTGGGAAGAGGCCGAAATTGATTTGTCCGAATACTCCGGTGAACGTGTTTATATCGGTTTCAACTTAACGACGGATTTTAGTGTAGTACGGGATGGATTATACATTGATGATGTGACTCTTTCAGATGAATCCATTCAGACTGGGACTAGTCTGAAACCCCCAACACCAAGCCCTACTTTAGGAGTTGCAGTGAATCAAGTTGGTCTTGGAGCTAGTAATGAAAAAGTTTCTTTAAAAGAGAAAGTCAACCCTTCAACAATTACACCTGAAATATCAGACCTAATCGAAGAGGATATTGACAATAAAGTTGGGCCTCAAGCTTTGCCTTTGGCTGCAACGGTTGAAGTAAAAGAATCGGGTCGTGCCGTTCAAACCAATCCAGCTAACGGTACATTCACATTGCTTCACGGTGCAGGTGAATTTACAGCAGAAGCAAGCGCGTATGGATATCACTCTGAATCACAGGCTGTTACGATTGAGGCAGAGGGAGCAACAACTGCGAATTTTATGCTTAATGAACTCGTTTCTTATGAAACGACTGGACAAGTATTAGATGAAGCAACTGGTGAACCAATTGCTGGTGCCACTCTTATGCTAGTAGAAGATGCAAATGTGACACCTGTCCAAACAGATGAGGAAGGTGCCTTTTCATTCTCGAGTTATGAAGGCGAATACACATTGCGCGTCACTGCGCGTGGGTTTCACGCTACCGATATTCCACTCTCAGTAACAGAAAATCGTACTTTAACAGTTGAACTTGAACCGTTTTACACGATTCCTGGTGGCGAGATCGGATATGATGATGGAACAGCGGAAAATGCTCGTGCTTTTTATGAAGCTGGCAATGGCTGGGCTGTTAAAATGTCTTTACCAGATGACAAAGAAACAGCTATTGTCACAGACGGCATTTTCCGTTTCTGGGATACGGAATGGCCTGTTCCAGGAGGGACGGAATTTGCAGTTGAAGTATGGGATGCATCAGGTGAGAATGGCTTACCAGGAGATAAGTTAGCTGGTCCGATCGAAGCCGAAGCATTACGAAATGGCGAGTGGACTTTCGTTGACTTGTCCGAACACGCTATTCAAGTTAGCGGAGATTTTTACATGGTCTATATTCAAACACAAGGAAACCCGAACACGCCAGGTCTTGCAACGGATGAAAACGGTCCACTTGCGGAACGAAGTTATCAATATGTCGATGGAAGTTGGAGTCCAACACCTGCTGCAGAAGGGAACTACATGATTAGAGCTGGTGTTGATTATGAAGTAAGTTCACCGGTCATCACTTCACCAGCAGAAGACTTTCTAACAAATGAAACAGAACTCACTGTTGAAGGTACAGCTTCCCCAACAACACAAATTTCACTCCGTAATAATGGAGAAGAAGTTGCTTTAGATGAAATTGGATCGGATGGCGAGTTCGCATTGCCAATCACATTAACTGAAGGTATTAACGAGCTCTATGCTGTTTCTGTTTTAAACGGTACTGAAATGGATGAATCGAATATTGTTACAGTGACACTGGATACAATCGCACCAGAACTAACAATCGATTCTCCAGCGAATGGAGATAAGATAAATCGTGAAACGGTAACAGTAGAAGGTACAGTAACGGATGAGAACCTTGATTATGTAGAGGTCAATGGTCAGACAGCTAGTATTGAAAATGGTCAGTACTCAAAACGAATCCTACTCGATAACGGTACAAACGATATCGAAGTTGTCGCAGTTGACCTCGCTGGTAATGAAACATCTGAATCTGTATCAGTAGAAGCAAAGTACGATGCTCCTGTGATTGAGAACCTCACACCAGCTGAAGATAAAAATTTATCTGCTGGTGAATCAGTGAAGATTGAATTTGAAAGTGAACCTGGACTGCGCACAACTTTCATGATTCATATGCCACTTACAAACACAACGGCAAATGCGACTGAATTGCCAATGATGGAAATAGAAGATGGCTATTATGTCGGCTATTATACAGCAACAAGCAATGTTGTTGCAGAAGGGGCCGTTATCGAAGTTAAAGCAGTTGATTCATTTGGAAATGAATCAAGAAAGAAAGCAGACGGAAAATTATTTATTAATGTAGACTGAAAAAAACGACCTGCAACGATGTACGTTGCGGGTCGTTTTTTCGCTTGTTTGATTCCAGTTATTCCGTTAAAGTGAAATGGAGCGGAGGAATCGTACATGATGAACAAACCAGCGATTTTATTTGTATTGTTAGCGGCAGTTTTATGGGGGACCACAGGAACTGCTCAAGCATTCCTTTCAAATGATGCCCATCCAATAGTAGTTGGTGCCATTCGATTGGCGATTGGAGGGAGTTTGTTACTTCTTCTTGTAACACGCACGAACAAACCGATTCAGTTGAGTACATGGCCAAAAATCCCCTTAATTGTTAGTGTCGTTGCGATGGCGGTATACCAACCTTTTTTCTTTACCGCAGTTTCTGTTACTGGAGTAACTGCTGGTACGGTTATTGCGATCGGCAGTGCACCAATTATGGCAGGTTTACTGGAATGGTTTATAAACAGGAAAATGCCTCAATTAAAGTGGTGGTTGGCCACGGCACTAGCCATTATGGGATGTTTTCTTCTGACAACAGGAGCGACTGATACCATCTCTTTTGATCCTATAGGTATTTTATTTGCCTTAGGAGCTGGTCTCTCTTTTGCTACTTATACACTTTTTAGTAAGAGTCTCCTTGATATAAGAGAACCTGATGTAGTCGTTGCTATTGTCTTTTCCTTTAGCGCTTTATTATTAGTCCCGATTTTCTTCTTCTATGATGTGAGTTGGTTATTTCAATGGCAAAGCATGGTTGTTGCTCTGCATCTAGGCGCAATCGCCACAGCAATTGCTTATTTACTTTTTGCGAAAGGGTTATCCAAGATTCCTGGATCACTTGGTGTTACCCTAGCTCTAGCAGAACCTTTAACGGCATCGCTTTTAGGGGTTCTTATAGTAGGAGAACGTTTGCCTATCGCTTCTTGGTTTGGTGTTTTATTGTTATTAGGTGGTTTAATTGTAGCTTCAATGATGCCGAAGAAAAAGACACTTTACCAATAGAGTGTCTTTTTTTATCGACTTTCCATCAACATAACTATATGGTTTGTGGGATGAGCAATGAACCGTGGAGGTTAAGAAATGGGATTTACATTTTCCGAGGGTCAACCGAATTTTAAACAAATTAATGTACGAATCGCAAATGAAATCGTAAATGGCTCATTGAATGAAGGGGACCAAGTCCCTTCAACAAATGAGTTCGCTAAAGTACTACAATTAATCCTGTAACTGCAGCTAAAGGTATTCATTTACTTGTGGAGCAAGAGATTTTATTTAAAAAGAGAGGCATTGGTATGTTTGTGGCTGAGGGGGTGCACAAGAAATTGCTCATCGAGAGACGAGCGGCGTTTTAGAATCTTTTTTAATTCCATTATTAAATGAAGCTGAACAAATTGAATTAGGCAATGAGGAAACGTTTAATTGATGAGTGGGGGAGAAAACCAACAAGCTTGTAATAGCAAGCTCACCAGTCCTTACATAAAGCGAATCTACATACATCAGTAATTGCTATAAGCCCATAATTAATAAGCTTGTCACTTAAAAAACCCGCGCACTAGCACGGGTTTTTTGTTAGTCTGTCACACCAAGAGCGATCTTCGCATAACGGGACATTTTGTCTTTCGACCACGGTGGACTCCAGACGATATTAATGTCGACTGTACCAATTTCTTGTAGCTCTTGTAATTCAACTAAAGCGTTTTTAATGTCTGCTGTAATTGTCCCGGCAAGAGGACAGCCCATAGCCGTAAGGGTCATGACAACAACAGCATTTAATTGATCATCAAGCTCGATGTCATAAATGAGTCCCAAGTTGACAATATCAATCCCAAGCTCCGGATCAATGACATTTTCTAATTGAGCCATTACACGCTCTTTTGTGTCTTTCAGTTCTTCTTCAGTAGGCATATGCTCACCTCCGATAAGTATATGCTTAGTATAGCAATAATATTGTAATTGAAACCAGTATTCTGCTTATCCGTAAATGGAGAAGAGGAGGGATTGTTTTGGCAAACGATTTTTTTGTCGGGTGGGGGACACTCGCTTTAATCAATGCTGGTCTAGCTCAAGGTAAAAACAGGACGGGGCTAAATTGGTTTTTGTTATCACTTTTACTCGGTCCCTTAGCTACTTTTATTTTGCTTTTTGTTGATAAGAGACAGCATTAAAAGAATGAACCCGGCAAACATTGTTTGCCGGGTTCATTCTTATGCTTTATTCTCCTTCTTTTTACGTCGAGAAGTTATATATGCAAAGGTAATACTAGCAATCATACCACCCCAAAGGATCACCATGCCAACAACCATCATCAAAATTGCACTTGTACTCATTACTTACACCTCTTTTCGATGCGAGTCTATTTTACCGGCGGGCCATTTGATAAAGCTAAAAAGAATACCTAGTAAGAGAGCTGCACCTGCTACGCCCCAGCCAGACACGGCTAAGAATGAAAGCGGCATATCTCCATACGGACTTCTTACATTATCAATGAATGCAAGGGTTAAATTTACACCAAGTACAATCGGAGTAACGATGAGTAAGCAAAGCTTCCACCATAAACCGACTTTGAAATCAGATACCGTGTTTAAGTGAACTTGAAGCACATCAAGTTTACGCATAACCCACGCAACAGCTATAACAGAAACTAAACCTGCAAATGCAATCCCAAATTGATTAATAAAGTTATCAACTGCATCAAGGAGATTAATTCCACCTCGCGTTGCATACAAGAGAGAGATGATTGCAGATAAGCCGCCACCTACTAATACCGATTTTGTTCGTGAGACTTGAAACTTTTCTTGAACACCTGCAATGTATGTCTCCGTAATTGAAATTAAAGACGTGATCCCGGCAAGTACAAGACACCCAAAGAATAAAAAGCCGAAAAGTCCGTTAAAACCAGGCATGGTATTTATTATTTCAGGAATTGCTACAAATGCTAATCCAATCCCACTTGAGACAACTTCAGAGACTGGCACACCTAAATTTCCTGCCATAAACCCTAAAGTAGCGAAAATTCCAATACCTGCTAAAAGTTCAAAACTACCGTTACTAAATGCAGCAATAAATGCGCTATTGTTTAAGTCTTCTTTTTTAGGTAAGTAACTAGAATACGTAATCATAATTGCAAAACCGATTGATAAACTGAAAAATATATGTCCATATGCAGCAACCCATACACCAGGAGTTGCGAGAGCCTGCCAATCAGGTCGGAAAAAGACATCAAGTCCTTCGAGCGCACCATCCAGCGTAAGTGCACGTATAACAATGGCTAAGAACATGACAACTAATAAAGGAATAAAGATGCGATTTGCCCACTCAATTCCTTTTTTAACTCCAGCAAGCATGATCACAAATACACCGGCCCAAACAACAATTAGGGGTATAAGAACATTCGTATTTAGTCCGCCAAGAACACCGGCATCTGCCGCTTCTAAATAACTTCCAAAAAAGAAACCATTTGTATCGCTACCCCAACTTTGGTTAAAAGAAAACACCATATAAGATAGAGCCCATGCAATGATGACAGAGTAATAGGTTGCTACCACAAAGGATATAGCAACTTGCCACCAACCAATCCATTCAGCTTTTTTGTTAATACGTGCAAAAGAAAGGGGAGCGGAGCCACGATATTTTTGCCCGATTGAAAATTCCATTAATAGTAATGGAATACCTGCAGTTAACACCGCAAACAAATATGCGAGGAAAAATGCTCCGCCACCATTGTCATATGCGACATAAGGAAACCTCCAAATATTCCCTAAACCGACCGCCGAACCAATGGCTGCCATAATAAATCCTGCTCTAGTACCCCATTGTTCTCTTGCCATTTTGTTGCCTCCCTATTAAATTGTATTTAGTCAAACAATTCGATCATTTCAACATTCGACAAACCATAAATAAATTCCTGCTCTAGTAAAAAATGATTAAATAGATAGGGAGGGGGGGCAAAACGAATAATTAATGAATTAAAATTTCTGAGTGCTTTTTGATACCGTAATCCACATTCAAAACTAGGAGTAAGGATGTTTCTTGTAAATTATGATGAATCATTGATTAAACAAAATTAGACGCCGCCAGTACGCTGACGACGTCTAATTGCCTTATTTAGTCACAAATTCTTCCTTCTTAGCCTTAAGATCAAAACGGTCAGCGTTCATGACTTTGACCCATGCTGCAATAAAGTCCGTTACAAACTTACCTTTGTTATCGTCTTGTGCATACACTTCAGAGATTGCACGTAATACAGAATTTGAACCAAACACAAGGTCGACTCTTGTAGCGGTACGTACCACTTCACCAGTCGTACGATCACGACCTTCATAGACCGTTCCATCTACTGGTCTCCATTCAACACCAATGTCAAGCAGGTTCGTAAAGAAGTCAGTAGAAAGTGTTCCGACGTTTTCTGTAAATACACCATGTTTTGTGCCAGCATGATTTGTACCTAAAACGCGCATACCACCAATTAATGCTGTCATTTCAGGGGCAGTAAGTTGTAATAATTGAGCTTTGTCTACTAAAAGTTCTTCAGCTGTAACATTAAATTGCTGTTTTTCGTAGTTACGGAACCCGTCAACAACTGGCTCTAAGACGTCAAAACTTTCTACATCTGTTTGCTCCTCACTTGCATCTCCACGTCCTGGTGCAAAAGGAACAGTGACATCAAATCCAGCGTTATTGGCCGCTTTTTCAATTGCAGCACTCCCACCAAGAACAATTAAGTCAGCTAAACTAATTTTTTTAGAAAGTCGACCTTGTAGATTTTCTAAAACATTAAGGACGTTTGCCAGCTGTTCTGGCTGGTTAACCTCCCAATCTTTTTGTGGTTCAAGACGGATGCGTGCTCCATTCGCACCACCACGCAGATCAGAACCGCGGAACGTACTAGCTGATGCCCAAGCTGTAGTTACTAATTCGCCAATTGTAAGTTCAGTATTTAAGATTTGTGCTTTTAACTCTTCAATCTCTTCATTTGTTAATTCATAATCTACTTTTGGAACGGGGTCTTGCCAAATTAATTCTTCTTGCGGCACTTCTGGTCCAACATAACGATCACGAGGACCCATATCACGATGAAGTAACTTGAACCATGCGCGAGCAAAGACATCAGCAAATTCTTCTGGGTTTTCATGGAACCTGCGAGATATTTTTTCATATGCAGGATCTGTACGCAATGCCATATCGGCAGTTGTCATAATTGTTGGTACTCGGACCGAGGCATCTTCAGCATCTGGGGCAAGGTCTTTTGCATCTGGTTTGATTGCTACCCATTGATAAGCTCCTGCAGGACTTTTTGTTAACTCCCATTCATAACCAAATAATAAGTCAAAGAAGCCATTATCCCACTGTGTTGGGTTAGCAGTCCAAGCACCTTCAATTCCACTAGTGATTGTGTCGCGACCTTTCCCACTTCCGTGTGAACTTAGCCAACCTAAACCTTGCGCTTCCAGCGGGGCTGCTTCTGGTTCTGGACCAACTTGCGCAGGATCACCTGCGCCGTGGGCTTTCCCAAACGTATGCCCACCAGCCACAAGAGCTACAGTTTCCTCGTCATTCATACCCATACGTGCAAATGTTTCGCGGATATCACGACCACTTGCAGCTGGATCAGGCTTGCCATTTGGACCTTCAGGATTTACATAAATTAAGCCCATTTGCACGGCTGCAAGTGGATTCTCTAATTCACGGTCACCGGTATAACGGTTATCACCAAGCATTTCCGTTTCTTTGCCCCAATAGATGTCTTCTTCAGGATGCCAAATATCTGCGCGTCCTCCACCAAAACCAAATGTCTTACCGCCCATTGATTCAATTGCGACATTGCCTGTTAGAAGAAGCAGGTCAGCCCAAGAGATTTTATTCCCGTATTTTTGTTTAATAGGCCATAGAAGTCTGCGCGCTTTATCAATATTTGCGTTGTCCGCCCAGCTATTTAGGGGAGCAAAACGCTGGTTACCAGTATTTCCACCGCCACGACCATCACCAGTGCGGTATGTACCTGCTGCATGCCACGCCATTCTGATAAACATTGGTCCGTAATGACCATAGTCGGCAGGCCACCAGTCTTGGCTATCTGTCATAAGGTGATGCAGGTCTTTTTTTAAGGCATCATAATCTAGTTTATTAAATTCCTCTGCATAATCAAACTCTTCACCAAGAGGGTTCGATTTTTTATCATGCTGATGTAGGATAGATAAGTTTAAATGATTTGGCCACCAATCTTTGTTTGTTGTACCGCTAAATTTTGGACTTGTCGTACTTCCATGAGAAAAAGGACATTTTCCTCCTTGGTGATTAGCTTCAGAGATAATATTGTTCTCGCTCATAAAAACTCTCCTTTATTATAGAATGTGTAGAAAATAATTATATATCAGGATAGCAACTATCAGATGATAATAATTATTATATAATCATTATAATAAAATATTAAAGAAAATGAAAGACTATAATCTTAGAAAAAATATTTTCTTTTTCCTAATAGAACGTTGTCACGGAAGAAGTGAATCCTGTTTCGTTACGAATAAGTTGAAATAAATGAAATGACCAAGATGGAGAAATTTGACGTTGTTATTGATAATATGGAGAGTTTAAATGAAATTTGGTAGCGGAAGGGAGGTGGAGAAGCAATGATCGGATGAGTCTACATTTCTAAAGTCATAAAATCATTTAAATATATGTAGGAATCAAGAGCTTAAAGCAACAATATAGAAGGAGCAGGACTTGAAATAGAAATGCGATTATAACTAAACGACAATTGATAGTAATAATAAAAGCCATAGAAGGAGGTTTCACAAAAACGAACTATATATACTTGTTAAGTATTTAATGTATGTGTTTTTACACGTGAAATGCGAAACTCTCCGAGACTGAATACAACTCTTAAAGAACAAAAAACGAACATTTCAGGTTTCAGTTAGTCAGTGTGTAAAAAAACTTGAAGTTATTGGTAGAGTTGGTCATTCAGGTAATTCCTTTGCTCCGCATTTGCATTTTCAACTTTTGAATAGTAGTGACATAGCTACTGCAAACGGATTGCCTGTTGCCTTTGAACAATTGGAAATATTTAAAAATGGCATATGGGAAAAAGTAAATTCTGGGATTCCAACAAATAAAGATAGAATAAGTTTTCGAAAATCTGATAAATGGCAATAAATGAATTTTGTAGAAGTTTAAACATTAAGTTATGTTAAGATAAAGCAGCAAAAGCAAAACTCAGGGTAGATCGTTTGGAAAAGGATACCCCAAAAGATGCACGAACCTTCAGCTTATCCTTAAAATATGCTTCCAAGAATTAAGCTCACTGATCTTTTAATGGAAGGTAGCGCACTGGACAGGGTTTGACGAAATATTAATCCACGTTGCAACAAATCGCCCTCTAGAGGGTGAAGAAAGATCATTTCTAGGGCTGCGCTCATGGCAATGGGAACGAATATCGGATTGACTAAAATGGCAGAGGTTACGCCTAGAGTTTCATAAGTTTTAATCACTGTTATAAGAGTTGTATTTAAAAATGAACTAAACAATTATGCGTTGCGTTTTATAAGTAGTATAGTCATACTACCAGTAATTCCGATATATTGGCTAATCTCTGATATGTATATTTTATTCACTCAACATTAATGAACAAAATCTATAAACTTCACAAGTTTATATTTACACAAAATTACATAAACGTGAATTTTTAATTTTATAATCTGCTAGAACTACTGCCATAAAAGCGTTAACATTTTTTCGTATTCCTTAAAATTAATATAATTAATAATATTATGTATAAAAATATAAATATATTTATTTGAAAAGTCTGTATATAGTTGTTAATTTAGTGAGGAGAAGATTGTTATTTTATAAAAAATACAAACTTCAACAAAAAAGTGAAGGGAAGATTCAAATGAAACTATGGCAAAAGTCCATCACGTTTACGATGGCACTAGCACTGATGATTTTCGGACGGTCTACCCCAACTTTGGAAGCTAACGCACAAGATCGTGCGATTAGGAGTTTGTAAGGTGAAATCTATTAAGTTTGATTATCCACATACAGTGAAAAATTATAAAATAGTTGAGGGGAGAAACTTAAAACTTTATATATTTGAGCCAACAGTCCATCTAAAGAATAATTCAGCTATTTTATTTTTAAATGGGGGAAGTTTTAAAAAAGAACCAAAAACTCCTGTACAATTTCAACATCAAGCACATTATTTTTCTTCTAAGGGTATGGTTGCAATTTGTGTCGATTATCGAAATGGGGCAGATAAAGGTTTCCTTCCAACACAAGCAATCTGTGATGCTAAATCCGCTGTAAGATGGGTAAGGGAAAATTCAAATGAATTAGGAGTAGACATAAACAAAATTGTTGTATGCGGCTCCTCAGCAGGAGCATATATAGCAGTCTCTTCTATTATGTTTGATGATTTAAATGATGAGAGTGATAATGAAAGTATAAATCATATTCCCAATGTTTTAGTTGTTTTTTCGGGTGTCATGGATGGTGTGGATATAATGAGAAGGCGCTATCCTAAATTACTTGGAAAAGCATTTGAGTTATCACCTATACATAATGTAAAAAAATGTTTACCACAAACACTATGGATATGTGGTACAGCGGATATTGATTATGAACAAAATAAAGAGTTTATTGAACTAATGGAACAAGAGGGTAATGATATAACCTTTAAGACGTATGAGGGTATGGAACATGGTTTTTTTAACTATGGTAGACATAAAAATTACTATTATCATAAAACAGAGCTTGAGATTGAAAGGTATTTACATTTGCTGAACTTAATTTAGTGGTAATTGAGATTAATTTAAGAGTTCTTAAGTTAAAGGAGCGATTCTGGTACAAGGATTAGCACTCATTTTTTTCTAATAAGATAAGAATTAACTCTATATTTGAATAATGACATAAAAGTGCCTACTAACGATACTTAAGCAAGGTACTTTGTTGTCAATTGTCTTTAGACAAGGAGAATAGCACATTCCTAACTAAACATTTTAATAAGTTTACATAATATACATTACAGGAACCAATAAAATAAAAGCGGATACTGTCTCATTACCATAAGTAATCTTGCCAAATGAGACAGAAAAATGAAAGCACATAAATAATATAACTTCTTTTAATACGTAATTATCATTTTCGTAAATTAAAAAGTTCATCCCGTCTGGTTTCAAGAATGAACTTTACGTTTTGTATGTATCTGTTTTATATCTATTTAATTCCTTGATCTTTGTTTTTTGTTAATGCTCTTCTTTTCTTGTAAAGGTAGATCCTCTTGATTCATGTGCGTTAATAATTGTGAAGAATGCGTTTTTGTCGTATGTATAAATGGTCTTTTTTAACCGCATGATCTCCATTCTACGGACAACGACATATAATACGTCTTTTTCTTCGCCATCATACCCCCCTTGTCCTTTTAAACGAGTCACACCTTTTCCAAGATCATCTGTGATTGCTTTGGTTAATTGTTCGTATTTCTTTGAGACAATCATGACAGCTTTTGTGGAATCTAGACCTTCTACCACTGCATCAATCGCTTTTGCGGCTACATAATAAGTTAAGATTGAATACATGGCGTTTTCAATCCCGAGAACAAACGCGGCCCAGGCAAAAACAAAGATGTTAAAGACTAAAACACATTCTCCGACTGTAAAAGGCAACTTTTTTGTAATAAGTAATGAGAGGATTTCAGTACCATCAAGTGCCCCCCCATTTCGTATAACAAGGCCTACTCCAAGTCCAAGAAGAAGACCTCCAAAAATGGTTGCCAGTAATGGCGTAGATGTTAATGGTGCTAAATGCCAATGATGCAAAACAGCTTCAGTTGCCGCTAACGCGACAATGCCTATTAACGAAAAAAGAAAAAATTGCCCTCCTAGATGTTTATATCCAACATAAAGAAAGGGTAAGTTCAAGAGAAATACGAGCAAACCAAAGTTAATTTGCGTGAGTGTATTTAAAATAAGTGATATCCCTATAATACCCCCGTCGATTATACTATTTGGAAGTAAAAACCATTCGATAGCGATAGCAGCAATAATTGCGCCGATTATCACTAGTGAACAACGGATAAAATGGGTAGTCGCTGTCATAAAGATGACCTCCCTCTTCTGTTACTATGGGCAAAACAAGAATTTTTATGCAATATTACCCATGAAAACCTAAGCCTTTTGAATCAAATAAAGTGACAAAACTGCGAAATTCGTTTGAAGACTTCAAGTAAAGAACAATTTGTCCGATTCAAGAAGATAAGGACAGATTTTTTTATATAAAGGAGAAATTCATGGATAAGTCATCAATTATCGGCATCATTTTAGGAGTGGGTACGCTTATACTCGGTATGCTCTTAAAAGGTTCAAGCCTTGAAGTACTTCTAAATCCAGCAGCAGTTGTAATCATTGTACTTGGAACAGTCGCGACTGTTTTTATTGCATTCCCCTATTCTGATATTAGGCGTATACCTAAATTATTTGGTGTCTTGTTTACAAATAGTCGTGATGCCTCTCAAACAGAGATCGTTAATAAGTTTGTTGAATATGCGACTATTTCACGTAGAGATGGGATGTTAGCATTAGAAAGTAAAATTGAGGAAATAGACGACCCTTTTTTTCAACAAGCTTCTCGAATGATGATTGACGGTCAAGACCCTGATTTCATTAGACATACGCTTCATGAACGGATTGAAGCTATGCAAGAAAGACATGACTCTGGGGCTGCCATTTTCAGTCAAGCAGGTACCTACTCTCCAAGCTTAGGTGTGTTAGGAGCTGTCTTAGGCTTAATTGCTGCCTTAGGTAACCTAGACGACATAACAAAGCTTGGTGAATCCATTGCAGCGGCTTTTGTGGCTACGCTCCTTGGGATATTCTTTGGATATGTTTTATGGCATCCCTTTGCAAATAAATTACGCCGAAAATCAAAGGTTGAAGTATTAAATCAACATATGATCATTGAAGGAACGATCGCGATCATTAACGGTAGCTCGCCAAGAGCAATTGAAGAGTACTTATCTGTTTATATGGAAGAGAAAGTACAACGAGCATACAAAGAAGGGGCCGATCGCGGAAATGTCACAGAACAGGAGATCTAAACGGCGGTCAGATAATAATCACATTGATGAAACGTGGCTCTTGCCTTATGCAGACATGCTTACACTGCTCGTTGCTCTCTTTATTGTTTTGTTTGCAATGGGGCAAGTGGATCAGGCAAAATATGATGAACTACGGATTGTTTTATCCGATACGCTTGGTGGCAAAGGAATATTAGATAATCAAGAGGCAATTAATGCTTCAGATCAGCCAACAAAGCATGAAACCGTAGAAACATCAGAGTTAAGTGAGATGGCTCAAGTAGAGATGAATGAATTAGAACAACTGCAAAGTAGATTAAATGGGTATATTGAAGAGATGCAGCTTGCAGATCGACTACAGACAGAATTAGGCGCATCCGGGCTCCTCGTAACGATTAATGATGGTATTCTGTTTGATTCAGGAAGCGCAACGTTAAAAAA
The DNA here is from genome assembly GCF_002019705.1 of Shouchella patagoniensis. Lineage (GTDB taxonomy): Bacteria > Bacillota > Bacilli > Bacillales > Bacillaceae_D > Shouchella > Shouchella patagoniensis. The sequence continues at coordinate 383,993 of NZ_KV917377.1, forward strand.
AGAATCTCATCAATTGATGGAACAATTATCGAATATGCTCGCCTCAGATCCACCACGCTTTATACAAATTTCTGGACATACAGACGATGTACCAATACATAGTGTTCAATTTGAATCGAATTGGGAATTGAGTAGTAGTCGAGCGTTTAATGTGATGAATCTCTTTTTGGAATCAGGTGTGATCGAACCTGCACAACTCTCCTTTACTGGATATGGAGAATACCATCCAGTTGCAACAAATGATACAAAAGAAGGTCGACAGGAAAATAGGCGTGTTGAAGTATTGGTACTGCCTCTGGAGCCACTCGAATAGACCTAAAAACAGACCTATACTCGGGTCTGTTTTTAGGTTGGTTGTATTTGACAGCAGCACATTCGAGAACTACAATTGTTTAAAAACCCTTGATTGAATTAGGAAGAAGGTGTGGGCTTGTCGCGCGATGTCGCTTGGATGATTTTACGTACATTTGCAATTATTATATTCTTAATTGTCGCAGGCTGGCTTGTAGCCCGCCTATTTTCACTAACATACCCCTTTTGGTTTGCGGCATTACTAGCATGGATGCTTCAACCAGTGGCTCGTTTCTTTCAACATAAGTTAAAGTTTAGTCGTGGATTTGCAAGTCTTTTTGGACTTTTAGGTGGAATTCTTGCGATTAGTGCTCTTTTAACAGGAATTATCTCATTGATTTATCTAAGCATTAGCCAATTCATTGAACAAGTGCCATCATGGATAGAAGAAGGTGCACAAAAAATTCAGATCTTCTTTAACGAGAGCATTTGGCCCTATTGGCAACAAGTTCTTGGCCTATTTGATGATTTTGGAACTGGATCGAACAGCGCTCTAACAGGTTCAATTGATGAATTAGGCACCGTTTTAAGTAATGCTGTTGGTAATTTAGGACAATCTGTCTTGGACGTAGCTACGAATATCTTTTTTGGATTACCTAGCTTTTTAGTTGCGTTTCTCTTTATTATTTTAAGCATTTACTTTATGGGCAAAAGCTGGAGTTTTTATCAAGCCGTTTACGATAGACATTTGCCTAGGTCAGTTCGTAAAAAAGGGAAAGAGTTTATTCAGGCAGCTCGCAGACGTTTGTTTGGTTTTGTTCGTGCTCAGCTTATTTTAATGTTTGTCACTGCGGTTATCGTCTTTGTAGGTTTACTTGTCTTGCAAGTTGAAAAAGCTTGGATGCTCGCAATCGTCGTAGGGATAGCTGAATTGCTTCCGTACCTAGGAACAGGAACCATTCTGATACCATGGTTCGTTTATTTATTTATTTCTGGCGATATGTCTGGAGCTCTTGGTTTAGCCATCCTCTATGTGATCATCGTTATTATCAGACAATTACTCGAACCGAAAATACTATCAACGAACATGAATTTGAATCCAGTAGCCGTCTTAATCTCTCTCTTTGCAGGATTACAGATGTTTGGGGCTTTTGGTTTATTTCTAGGTCCAGTTATTCTCGTATTGATTGTCATCTTAAATGACATTGGATTCTTTCGAAGCGTCATTCAATTCATTCGTTCAGGATTTACAGAAGCCGACAAGAAATAAGCTGTAGACATTGGGTCTACAGCTTATTTCTTATTGATTGGATTGTTCATCCTTTTGCTCGCTATAATGAAGTGCAGCATCCCTCTCGCCAGAATGAGCTCCTGCGTCTTGTTCTCGTTCTAATTCACGAGTGGTCTCTGTATCCCGGTTCATTTCGGCATGTGCAAGCCCAATTGAGCGATCTTCTTCTCCACTATCAGAATAAGGTTCTTCTGCTTTCGCTTGGGCCTCAGTAGTTCGTTTTGCATAAGGCAATGCTTCTAATCGATCATAAGGTATGTTTTCACCTGTATCTACACAAATGCCATACGTTCCATCTTCCATTCGTGCTAAGGCTTCATTAATCTCATTTAGTCTCTCTTGATCTGCTTCATTTATCGTTTGTGTCTTCACTCGATCTTCGTATTCTGATGCTGTTTCTGCAATATGATTATCTGTTCCTCGTGCAATGTCTCCACGTGCTTCAGACATCTCACCATCAACTGTCGATGTTCTATTCTCTATACTCTCTTTCATCTCCAGTAATTCACTTTTCAAAAATGATTGTTGTTTCTTAGACAATCCCATTACTAATCTGCCTCCTTTAATCACTTCCTATCTACCTTTCCCGCTTTTAATAAAACACAAACTAGAAGGATGGCTGTTTTAGACTAAATTGAGGCAAATATGCACTGTGAGCAGAAATCAATTCTTCCATCACGGTCTCAACTTGAGACTCATCTCGTACAAGAGGATTCATAATTAATGCTTGATAAACAAGTGCTCGATCTCCAGTTATAGCCGCTTCTATTACTAATTCTTCAAATGCTTTTAATAATTGGATATGGCCTTTAATTGCTTTGGGCATTTCTCCAATAACAATAGGCTGCACTCCACTAGATCCAATGAGTGCATTTGTTTCAATGACAGCATCGTATGCTAGCCCAGTAATCGTCCCTTTGTTCACTGTGTTAATGGTTTGAATATCTTTTTTATTGTTATAAATACTTGTCATTACACTGCAAGCTGCATCACTATAGTAAGCGCCGCCTCGTTGTTCAAGTTCTTTTGGTTTTTCTGCTAAATCTTTATTGGCATATTTCGCAAAGAGCTCTTTTTCTACTTTTTGGACAATTTCAGCCCGAGTTCCTTTTTGTTTATAGGATTCAATGCTTTTTTGAAGCATTGCAGCTGGTTTAAAATAATAGGAATGATACGGATTTGGAAGTAATTTAAAGGATGTTAGAAATGTTTTCGACCAATCATCGGCAACAATATTAGCTGGTTTATAAGTAGAATCATCGACTATTGACTGCATGACTTCTTTTGTACGATCCACACCTTTTATTGTGACGCGACGTCCGAATGAAAAATGGTTTAATCCGATGAATTCGATTTCAACCTCGTCTACATGAGTTGAAAACGTTTTCGAGATACTCGTTCTCATATTATAAGGAATATTACAAACCCCGATGACTTTCTGATGGGTGGTATGTTTGGTGATCGCTTCTGTTACGATGCCAGCGGGGTTCGTGAAATTAATTAACCAAGCATCTGGACAAAGTCTTCTCATATCATTGGCGATTTCTAGCACAACAGGGATCGTTCTCAACGCTTTAAATAAACCACCTGCACCATTCGTTTCTTGCCCAAGTAGTCCATATGATAAAGGAATTCGTTCATCCTTCTCCCTTGCCTCCAAACCCCCGACACGTATCTGATTACAAACAAAGTCCGCATGAATTAAAGCTGACTGTCGGTTAAACGATAGGACAACTTTAATAGGTAATGTTGATTTTTCGATCATTCGAATTGCTAACTGTTTAATGATTTGTGCTTTCTCTTTGCCAGGATCAATATCAACTAGACAGATTTCCGTGATAGGAAATTCTTTATATCGGTTAATTAACCCTTCAATAATTTCCGGGGTATAGCTTGATCCAGCACCAATAATAACTACTTTTAAAGAGTTCATCTTTCTAGCTTCCCTCCTCTATTTTTAAAAAGTTTTATTATTCCAACTTATCATAACAAATAAAAGAAGTCTAGCTTTAATTGTAATAACAAGTAAAAAGTAGTTGTTTCTACACAAGTGTTCATATGTACGCTTTAACATACGATATGTTACAATGGTACTCATGAGAACAGTAAAGGAGTGCTGTAGATGGATGTCCCGCAAAAAGACCAATCATTGCATGCGCAAGTAAAAGACGAAATTATTAAACGAATTGAATCAGGGGAGTATCCAGTCCAATCGCAACTACCTACAGAAGCAGAATTCTGCGAAAAATTCAATGTCAGCCGCACAACTGTTCGCCAGGCCTTGCAGCAGCTTAGCCAAGAAGGTTTTGTATATAGACGACAAGGTCGAGGCACATTTGTTGCTGAGCCCAAAATTAGGACATCCCTTTCACAAACAGTAATCTCTTTTAATGAACAACTTGCTTTACAGGGAAAACAACCTGACATTCAAATTCTATCGCTTAATCTCATTCCCGCCAATCATACGATCGCATCTTCTTTAAAACGAGATACGAATGACCCCATCCATAAACTAGTTCGGATGCGTTACGGTGATGGGAAACCACTTCAATATGAAATTGCTTATATTCCATGGGCTATTGCACCTGGACTAACGCAAGAGCAATGCAAAGTTTCATTATATGGTGCTCTTCGAAAAGAGTATGATATTCATATTGCTAGAACGGAAGAGCATTTGCAGCTTACTTTCGCTGATGAAAACATTAGTAAGTTACTACAAATCGAAGAACATACACCTTGTTTTTATTTAGAAACATCTGCTTTTCTAGAAAACGGGGTTGTTGCTGAATACTCACAAACGTATTTTCATGGTGAACGTGCTAGTTTTGTTATTGAACGTGTTTACAATTAATTGTAACAATAAAGGAGAATAATGAAAATGCCTACTCTCATTATAAATGCGGACGACTTCGGTTTAACAAAGGGAGTTAATTACGGAATCGTAGATAGTTATTTGGATGGGATTGTTTCATCTACAACCATGCTCGTAAATACGCCAGGTACAAATCATGCGGTCTCATTGGCAAAAGAACATCCACAGTTAGGTGTCGGTATCCATCTAGCTCTAACGATAGGAAAACCAGTCTTGAAAACGGTCTCCTCTTTGATTGACGAAGAAGGAAATTTTAAGCGACTGGCCCAGCAACGTAATGAACAAACGATTGATCTTGATGAAGTCTTAAAGGAATGGACGGCGCAAATTGAAACATTTTATGGATACGGCTTGCGTCCAACTCATCTAGACAGTCACCACCATATTCATACTTGGTCCCACCTTGTGCCAGTTATTGAGCAATTAAGTAAGACGTATCATCTTCCTTGGAGAAACAACTTTGATGTCCCTCCACTTAATATAAAGGTGGTTTCAACTGTTTTTGATAGTAGGTTTTATAAAGAAGGCGTGCATTCAGAGTCAATTGATGCAATTTTATTTGAACATAATGATAAGGAGACAGTTGAAGTGATGTGTCATCCTGGTTATATCGACCAAGACCTACTTCAACTATCTTCATACACGACAGAAAGGGCATTAGAAGCACAGATTCTGACATCCTTTACTCTTCCTGAATACTGTCGTACGAGCAAAGTACGGTGAGGTATAAAAATGAAAAGCCCTCCATTTTGCGGAGGGCTTTTTTCTATGACTCTATAAAACATCTCTCTTTTTAAAAACAATGTGTGCAAGCACTAGGAAAATAACGCCATGTAATCCGATAAACAGGATTGATTGCCACGCATAGTCAAACGGCTGTTGGATAAACGTTTCTTCCATGTAATAAATATTGACTAGATCAAGGTGAGTAAAGATGACCCATTTTGGCCATTCATAGAAATTAAGCAAAATCGTAAAAATGTCTCCAAAGAAATAGGGGATAAGCGTAATAACAATGGTTAAGGCCGTACTTCTAGTCAAACAAGCAACGAGTACTGCGAGCATAATGTAGAACAACATACTTGGTAAGGAATAGGCTACAAGGCTCATCATTGTATTCGCGCCATCTGTCCAAGAAACATTTGAACCAAATAAGATCATGTTAATTAAAAACAAGACAAAAGCGATTAATAAGTAGAAAAGAATACCTAAAACAGCCATGCTAAACCATTTCGTTACTAATAATTTTGTTCGAGAAACTGGGCGTATAAGTAACTGTTTTGCAGTACCAGATCTAAATTCTCCTGCAATTGCGCCTGACACTTGAATGACCATGTAAATATTAATGATCGGTGCCAGTAAAGGGAAACCAAGTTCTAAAAATAAGGATCCTGTTAGTCCCCCATTATCTAATGAATTTAAGAAGACGGTTAGCCCTGTTCCAAGTAAAATACATGCAGCAATAACAACAATAAATACCCATATTTTTCTGCCATACCATGCTTTCATCCATTCATTTTTCATTAATGCCATGATCATACACCTTTACCTCCTTTTGATTCGGTTAAGGAGAAATAAGCGTCTTCTAATCGCTTCTTATATGAAACACCATAAACAGATAGTCCCTTATCCGTTAATAAGCGAATAATCTTCGGAATGTCTTGATATGTTTGTTCATGAACTTCAACACCAGTTTCCGTTTTTGTGACGTGGAAAGATTGGTTTAACAGTTCCAACGCCGAATCAGGTGGTTGAACTTCAATTGTAACGGTCATTTTATCGGTTTCAGCAGCAATTGCTTTGACACTTACTTCATCAACTAACTTGCCGTCCTTAATAATGACCGCTCGGTCGCAAAGAAGTTCGATTTCACTAAGCTGGTGGCTTGAAACGAGCAAAGTAACTTCCTCTTCTTCTGCAAGCTTTCGCAAATAATCACGGAGATCACGAATCCCTTGTGGGTCAAGCCCATTTGTCGGCTCGTCAAGAATAAGAACACTCGGACTATGTAAGATCGAAATTGCGATACCAAGTCTTTGTTTCATTCCTAATGAGTAAGATTTCACTTTCTTATGTATAGCGTGCTCTAAGTCAACAAGTCTGACAACCTCATCAACTCGTTCTTGACCAATAGATCGTGGACTCATATCTGCAAAATGTTTAAGGTTTTGCATCCCTGTTAAATACAGATACAAATCAGGATTTTCGACAATTGCGCCAACATGTTCAAGCGCTTGCTCTCTGTTTTTCGAGATACTATTGCCTTCAATAAAAACCTCTCCAGTATCAGGTTTGATTAACGAGACGATCATTCGAATTGTTGTTGTTTTCCCAGAGCCATTCGGACCTAGAAACCCATAAATCTTACCTCGTTCTAAAGAGAATGATAAATCTTGAATAACGTTATTCTTTCCAAGACGCTTATTCAATTTTTCTACAACGAGTGGAAATGCATTCATATCCATAAACTCTCTCCTTTCCAGATAAACCCATTATACGCATAGAGTTTTTCAATCGTACAGCCAAACGCATCAGCTAAAGGTTCTTTTTCTTGTATACGTATATGTTTTATCTTTGGTTTCACATCTGTTAGAAAAAGAAGAGCCATGCAATCAATGTGCATGACTTTTCTTTGTTATTCGAAGTTGGTCGTATCAATGGAATGTCGCATGGACACCGCATTCCCAAGTTCATGTTGATCAAATGCATACGAACCATTTGAATATCGGTCTGAACGTCGATACTCTTTTGGCGAAACGACGACTTGTTTTTCGTTTTCAGTTGAGATAATAAATTTGTCACTCTGTGATTTTATGCGTCTAAAGCCCACCAATCGATGTGGATTGCTTTTCAGTTCTCTAAGAAGCAACAAACCACGTTTTGCACGACTTGATTTTTCAAATTCCGTTATGGCCATTCGTTTAACTGCACCTCTTTGAGTGGCACAGATAAATTCGACTGTTTCTTCAAGACCGAAGGCTTCAACTCCAACGACCTCATCGCCTTCTTTTAAATTCATTCCTTTGACACCCGCTGCCCGCTGGCCCACTAGTGACACATCGGATTCAGAAAACCACAATCCATACCCAAAGGTTGAAACAGCAAATAACTCTTTATTGCCATCCGTGTGTAACACAGCGACAACTTCATCCCCTGCTTTTAGTTTTAATGCCATTAATGGTTTAGAATGACGCTGTGCCTGATAAAGACTTAATTGTGTTCGTTTTGCCATTCCATGCTTCGTCATGAATAACAGAGATTCATCTTCTTTAAAATCTCGAATAATCTTTGCATCCAGTACTTCATCATCCGGATCCAGTGGAATTAGGTTCGCAACATGTTGACCATCATCTTTCCAACGGATGTCTGGCAATTGATGAATAGGGACATACAGGTAGCTTCCTTTTTTTGTAAATAGAAGCAAGACATCAGTTGTGCTTGCTACAGATGAATGCAGCAAACTATCTCCTGTTTTCATTCCTGGGGCGTCCTTGCTTGATGCCGTATAAGACCGAATGCTCGTACGCTTCACATAGCCAGCGTGTGTAATCGTTACACGAACATCTTCTGCAGCAATTAGTTCGTCCATATTAATTTTCAGTTCTTCAATTTCTTCTTTAATTTCCGTTCTACGTTCCGAAATGAACTTTTTCTTGACGCCATTCATTTCACGTTTAATGACAGATATTAGCTTTTTTTCACTCCCAAGAATCGCTTGTAGCTCGGCAATTTTCTTTTGTAGTTCATCCGCTTCTTTTTGCAAAGTCGTAATATCTGTATTTGTTAAACGGTAAAGCTGTAAATTAACAATTGCTTCAGCTTGTGGTTCCGTAAATTCAAATTCATGTTGAAGATTGAGTTTAGCGTCCTTTTTATCTTTTGAAGCCCGGATTACTCGGATAACATCATCAAGAATGGAAACCGCTTTAATTAACCCTTCAACAATGTGTGCTCGTTCTTGAGCTTTACGTAATTCAAATTTTGATTTACGTGTAAATACTTGCTTCTGGTGGTCAATATATGCTTGCATTAATGCTTTGAGCCCCATAAGCTGAGGGGTCTTATTATAAATAGCAACCATATTAAAGTGATAAGCAACTTGAAGATCAGTATTTTTTAAAAGGTAATGTAAGATAGCATTTGGTTCTGCTTCTTTTTTTAGCTCAACAACAATGCGCAAACCTGTACGGTCGGTATCATCTCGTACTTCTGCGATGCCATCCACTTTTTTATCAAACCGAATTTCATCCATTTTCTTAACTAGATTCGCTTTTACAACCTCATACGGAATTTCGGTAATAACAATTTGTTTTCGACCACCACGAACTTCTTCAATCTCTGTTTTCGCTCGTACAATTACTTTTCCTTTACCCGTTTCATATGCTTGACGTATACCATCAAGTCCTTGAACAATGCCGCCAGTAGGGAAATCTGGTCCTTTTACAATTTGAAGTAATTCATCTAAAGTCGTTTGAGGTTTTTCCATCAAAAGCACTGTCCCATCAATAATTTCTGGGAGGAAGTGTGGAGGGATATCCGTAGCGTATCCTGCAGAAATACCTGTGGAACCGTTCACAAGTAGGTTCGGGAACATCGCCGGAAGAACAACGGGTTCTTCAATCGAATCATCAAAATTAGGAATGTAATCAACTGTCCCTTTATCTAAATCTCGCATCAATTCAGCACTAATTGCCGACAGTCTCGCTTCTGTATAACGCATAGCCGCTGGTGGATCGCCATCAATTGATCCATTATTCCCATGCATGTCAATAAGCAGTTGGCGAACTTTCCAATCCTGGCTCATGCGTACCATTGCTTCGTAGACGGAACTATCACCATGAGGATGATAATTACCAATTACATTACCGACTGTTTTTGCCGCTTTCCGGTAAGGCTTGTCCGCTGTATTACCGTCATTGTACATCGCATAGAGAATACGACGCTGAACCGGTTTTAACCCATCACGCGCATCCGGAAGGGCACGTTCTTGAATAATATATTTGCTATAGCGGCTGAACCGGTCGCCAATGACATCTTCTAAAGGAAGGTCTAGATAACGTTCTGATTTTGCCAATTACTTTTCCTCCCCTATATGCAAGTTTTCATTTTCGAGAATATTTGTTTCTTCTTCTAAACCAAAAGCAACATGAGATTCAATCCACTTACGTCTTGGTTCAACTTTGTCACCCATTAATGTCGTGACATGCTTCTCTGCTCGTGCAGCGTCTTCAAGTTTAACTCGTATAAGAGTACGCATGGTTGGGTCCATTGTCGTTTCCCAAAGCTGGGTTGCATTCATTTCCCCGAGTCCTTTATAACGTTGTACAATTGAACCTTTCCCAATTGTTTTTAGCGCTTTTTGTAGTTCATCTTCATCCCATGCATACTCTAATTGTTCTTTTTTTCCTGTCCCTTTACTAACCTTATAAAGGGGAGGCAAAGCAATATAAATTTTGCCGGAATCAAGAAGTGGTTTCATGTATCGGTAGAAAAACGTAAGCAATAATACTTGGATGTGAGCTCCATCTGTATCGGCATCTGTCATGATAACAATTTTATCGTAATTGCAATCAGCAACCTCAAAATCAGCGCCAACGCCAGCTCCGATCGTATGGATAATCGTACGGATTTCTTCGTTTTTCATAATGTCATCAAGCTTTGCTTTTTCTGTATTAATAACTTTTCCACGCAATGGAAGGACCGCTTGGAATTTACGATCACGTCCCTGTTTAGCTGAACCACCTGCAGAGTCACCTTCAACCAAATAAAGTTCATTCCGATCTGGATTTCTCGATTGAGCAGGAGTCAATTTTCCACTTAATAACACGTCTCTACGTTTATTTTTCTTTCCATTTCTCGCGTCTTCCCGTGCTTTTCTTGCGGCTTCGCGAGCTTGGGCAGCCTTGATCGATTTTTTTAACAATGTATTAGCGACCGTTGGATTTTCTTCAAGAAAATAAGACATTTTTTCAGAGACAATTGCGTCCACAGCTGATCTTGCTTCAGTAGTACCTAATTTACTTTTTGTTTGGCCTTCAAATTGCAACTTCGCTTCTGGTACACGGACTGAAATGATTGCAGTAAAACCTTCACGAATATCTGAGCCATCTAAGTTTTTATCTTTTTCTTTCAGCAAACCTATTTTCCTAGCATGTTCATTTATGATTCGAGTCATAGCTGTTTTTGCACCTAATTCGTGTGTACCACCATCACGCGTACGGACATTGTTCACGAACGACAAGACATTTTCTGTATATGCATCATGAAATTGAAAAGCAAGATCCATTTCTATTTCATTTGCAAGACCTGAAAAAGATACGACACTATGTAACGGTTCTTTGCCCTCGTTTAAATAATCGACAAATGCTTCTAGTCCAGTATCGTATTTAAATACCTCGTCCATCTCTTTTCCAGAACGCTCATCTTTTAATTCGATCGTAACGCCCTTTAACAAAAACGCAGCTTCCCTTAAACGCTCTGCTAATGTCTCAGTATTAAAATTGGTTGATGAAAAAATGGATGCATCAGGTTTAAAGCGTACCGTCGTTCCAGACGTTCGTGCTTTTCCCTTTTTTTCTAGAGTTGTTGCTGGCTTGCCACCTTTTTCAAACCGCTGGACATAGCGATTTCCGTCACGCTTAATATCAACTTCTAACCACTCGGATAAAGCATTAACAACAGAAGCACCAACACCGTGTAATCCTCCGCTCGTTGCATATCCTCCTTGTCCGAATTTTCCGCCAGCATGAAGCACTGTAAAAATCACTTCTGGTGTCGGTTTACCAGAGCGGTGCATGCCAACTGGCATTCCTCTTCCTTCGTCTTGTATCGATACACTTTCGTCTTTGTGTAAGGTTACTTTTATCGTAGCTCCATGGCCACCTAATGCTTCATCCACTGCATTGTCAACGATTTCGAAAACAAGATGGTGAAGGCCTCTTACGTCAGTAGATCCTATGTACATCCCGGGTCTTTTTCGTACTGCTTCTAGACCTTCTAGGACTTGAATTGCATCATCGTTATATTCCAGATGTTGTTTTGACATTCCGTTCTCCCTTCCTACTTTATATACAAGTGTAACACGAACTTCTGTTCTGTTGAACGAGAACTTCTATCCTTCTTTATTTTAGCCATTGTTTTCCTACTTGCAACAGTTTTTTCTAATAAAACCTTATCACGTTCTACTTTATTGTAGCAAATCCGTACATACTTTTAGGTTTAACGTAAGGAAAGAGAAAGCCCGCACGGAGTTCATCCGTGCGGGTTCAAATCATTTAAACTTCGCGTGCTCTACTTTAATACAACGATCCATTACTGTCTCAACACCATGTTCTTTTAAATAATGATAGGCTTCTTCATTGACTACACCAAGTTGTGCCCAAAAAGAATCAATTCCTTGTTCAACGGTTTCTTTTGCGATGTCAGGAAGGTATTCGCTTCGTCTAAAAACATTAACCATATCTACAGTACCTTCAATATCTTTCAAAGAAGCGTACGATTTCTCACCTAAAACAACATCCGTATTAGGATTTACTGGGATAATCGTATATCCAGCTCTTTGCATTGCTTCAGACACCATGTAGCTTGTCCGATCTGGATTATCGGACAGTCCTACTACTGCAATTCGCTTCTTTGTATCTAATAGCTGCTTAATTTGCACATCACTTGGATTTTTCATTTTGGTCACTCCTCACTACTAATTTAAAAGTCCTTGTTGCTGTAAAAAGTCTCTTGCAACATCTAAGGGGTTTTCGTCATTAATATCAACACGGTAATTCAGTTCAGAGATTTCATCAACTGTACCAATGCCAGCTAGTTGGTTTAAAATGCCTTCTAACTCCGGATATTCGTCCATTGTTGAGCCGCTCACAAGAGGTGCTGCTTGATAAGGTGGGAATAAAGTCTGGTCATCTTCTAATACAACCATTTCGTATTCAACGAGTTGTGGGTCTGTTGAAAACACATCACTCAGCTCAATACTTCCGTTACTAATTGCTTGGTAGCGAGTACTTACATCAATCGAAGTCACATTAGCAAAGTCAAACCCATAAACGTCTTCGAATCCTGCATACCCATCTTCGCGATCCATAAATTCAAAAGTGAAACCTACTTTTAAGTCATTTGAGTGAGGAGCGAGATCTGAAATGCTCTCAATAGCTAATTCCTCTGCACGATCTTTAGGTATGGCTAAAGCGTAGGTATTTTGGAATCCCATTGGTTCTAAGAAATAATCTCCCGTAGCTTCCATTATGCCGTCTCGTGCTTGTTCATAAGATTCACGTTCATCATAACTGAATTCTTCTTGATTAAGCAAATCAGCGAGTACCGTACCACTAAATTCAGGATAAATGTCCACGTCACCAACTTCAAGAGCATTAAAATTAACACTGGTCGTACCTAGTGGAGCAACCACTTCTACGTTTAAATCGGTTTCTTCTTCAATTAACAATTTGTACATATTTGCTAAGATTGGTGGTTCAGGCCCCATCTTTCCGCCTATAACGAGATCTGCTTGATCCTCTCTAAAAAAGGACAAAACAGGTGGGATTAAGACAATGACTAATGCAATGGCCGTGACACTAATCATTGGTTTATAAGAAGCCCGTTTTTTGCTTTTCGGTCCTCTTTCCAATAAACGAAGAATAAGGTCTAAACTAATTGCTAGCAAAGCTGCTGGTAATGCGCCAAATAGGATATACTCATTGCTCGTTCGTTGAATTCCAGTCATAATGATTTGACCAAGACCACCTCCACCAACTAAAGCTGCGAGCGTCGCCGTACCAACAATCAGAACCATGGACGTACGTATTCCCGCCATTACTGTTGGCATGGCAAGGGGTAGCTCCACTTTAATCAGGCTTCGATAAGAGCTCATGCCCATTCCTCTTGCAGCTTCAACAATTGGTGTCTCGACTTCGCGGATACCTGTATACGTATTTCGAAGAATAGGTAATAAAGCGTATGCGGTTAAAGCAATGATAGCAGGTGTTGTACCAATACCTACAAGCAAAACTAAAAATCCTAGCAAAGCCAAAGAAGGAATGGTCTGCAAGACTGCAGCAATGCCAATAATCCATTCAGAATAGCGATTGTACCTAGTCAGTAAGATACCTAGTGGGACAGCAATAGCAATGGCAATTAATAAAGAGATTAAAGATAGCTGCAAATGTTCCCAAAAGGAATTTAATAATAGATCAGATCGTTCACGAAACAGAGTAAAATAAGATTCCCAAAAATTCGTCATTCCATTGTTTTTAGCATGATCCAAACGAGGTTTTCGTGTCCTACTGAATCAGCATTTCCTCATTAAGTAGCATTAGGACGATGCATTTATAGTTTTTAGATGTATGAACGACTTACTGCTACTTGTTACTGAACAGTCAATCTTGCGAGTGCTTGATAAGAAATAACCCCAATCAACTTCCCTTTTTCTTGAACTGGAACAGCGGGCAAGTTCCGCTCTTCTAATACATCAAACGCTTCACGGATTGTACTAGTAGATGGAATTGTGATTGGACCACTAATGAGTTTTCCTTGGTAGCAAGCTTGAGACAATTCTTCGTTTGGATTCACACTAAATTGTAGTTCGGGTTGCTCCAAATCAATTTCACTATGCACATAAGCACTCTCCTGCAACGGAACCACAGCATCATCCAATTCAAATGATTTTCCTTCAGACGCTCGATTCATAAAGTCTGAAACAGAAGGTGAAGCAGGATTTTTTTGTAGTTCTTCTACGGTACCGATTTGTATGATCTCTCCGTTTTCCATCATTCCAATTCGATCACCAAGTTTTGCAGCTTCATTCATATCATGTGTAACAAAGACGATTGTTTTTTTGATTTTTTGTTGAAGCTTTTTAATATCATGTTGTAGTTGTTCTCTAACCAATGGATCTAATGCACTAAAAGGCTCGTCCATCAATAAAATGTCAGGGTCTGCAGCAAGAGCTCTCGCGACGCCCACCCGTTGCTGTTGGCCACCAGAAAGGTCTGAAGGCAATCGATCTCTATACAACTCTGGTTCCATCCCAACTAGTTCTAACAATTCATCAACTCTTGTTGAGATCTCTGTTTGCTTCCATTTTTTCATTTCAGGAACAACTGCTATGTTTTCAGACACGGTCATGTGAGGAAACAAGGCTATTTGTTGCAATACATAGCCAATACTCCATCTAAGTTCATTAATATTTGCTTCCGCTGCGTTTGTCCCTTTAATTTTGATCACCCCTGAAGAAGGCTCAATTAATCGGTTAATCATTTTTAATGTGGTTGTTTTTCCACATCCACTCGGACCAATTAATACAAAGAATTCTCCTTGTTCGATCGTAAACGAAAGCTCACTTACCGCTTTCGTACCATGAGTAAATTCTTTACTCACTTGTTGAAACGTAATCAAAGTCACCCTCACTCCTTCTTATAAAAAAGATCTCTTGAATATACCCCTTATCTTTATAAATGAACCTTCATTTTACATGAAACATGCAAGAGAATCATTCATACGCTATTTTAGTTAATTAAGTAATAGATTTTTGGTGAAATAGATGCTTATTTCTTTACAGAAAACGGATTAACCATTCCCTAACAATTAACCGGAGAAGAAAGTATCGTTAGTTTACCTATGTCATTCTTTACTATACAAAAACACACAAGGCTGCAAGCCTTGTGTGTTTTATTCTTATAGAAAGGCAGCTGCTCCAGTTTGAAAACCAGACTGTCCTATCGATTGACCGCCGTCCATTGTAATACATGTTCCATTAATATAGGAGCCTTCTTTGGAAAAAAGATAAGCTGCAAGACCCGCGATTTCTTGTCCTTTCCCAAAACGATGCAACGGGACACTTGCTAAAGCCATCTTATGTGCTTTTTCACTTTGAATGAGCTTGTCAACCCCACCAGTCTCTTCAATCGGACCAGGCGCAATTGCATTCACTCGTATACCGTATTGGCTGCCCCATTCTACAGCAAGCGTTTTTGTCATCGCAAGAACGCCGGCTTTTGCGCTAGCAGAGTGAACGACTCCTGGACCTCCAGTCCATGCATATGTAGCCACAATGTTAATAATCGTTCCTTTGGCGTCTTCGCTAATCCAGCGCTTTCCGATTACTTGTGTCATATGCCATGTACCGTTTAAAACAATGTCTACAACTGAATTCCAGCCATTTTCACTTAATTCCTCTGCTGGGCATAGAAAATTGCCAGCTGCATTGTTAATTAAGCCTGTGATCGACCCGATTGAATGATAAACTTCTTCAACCATCTTCTCAATATCATTTCTATTTCGCACGTCTAATTGAAAAGTTGACACCTGGCCTGGAAATGTCTCAATTTCATTTTTTGTTTCAGCTAACTTATCTGCATTTCTCGCACAAATAACAACATAAGCACCATCGTCAGCAAAGCGTTTCGCCATCGCTTTACCCATGCCATTGCTTCCGCCTGTAATGACAATTACTTGTTTTTCCATTCGTTTCTCCTTCCTTCTCGCAAGTGAGAACCCCTCCCTATCATTATGCAAAAAAACGAATCATTTTGAAAGGGTTTTCATTGATTTAAGTAAGGTATTTTATTAACCGACTTGCTTCTAAACGCAAAAACAACGTTCTGTGAAATCAACATTTCACAGAACGTTGTTTTTGCGTTAAACTAGATGTGAGGTGAAAAGATGTCCGTATTTGCTAAATTAAATCAACAGGTATTAAAAGATGAAACGAAACAAATGAACCATTTTTCAGCCCGTTACAAGCGGTATAACGAGATGCCTGCATTTATACAAGATTACATCAAACATATTGCCGCCCTAGGCTATAGTTCAGCCACGATACAGCGGTATTTATATGACTACGTTGATTTTTTTTCATATGTAAAGAGGCATTCTGATGAAAATGTGTTTAACTCAAAAGAAATAGACATCCTTGATTTCTCTCAATTAAATGAACAAGGAATTGAACATTATGTCTCTTATCTATCGCTTGAGGTACAAAATGAAGCAAAAACAATCAACCGTAAATTATCAGCACTTCAATCATTGTTTGCTTACTTAGTAAAAAATCATGGCTTATCTCAAAATCCCGTCTTACAAGTTACGAGACCAAAAATGAAAAAACGTGATCCTGTATATTTAACGGTTAGCGAGATTAAAGAGATTACTGATTTGATCTTATCTGATAAAGGCCTCTCCACTCGCCAAAAAAGTTATCACAAACGTCTTCATTTACGAGATTACGCGATTATGATGACTCTCGCTCGAACAGGTCTGCGGATTTCCGAATTAGCAAGCCTTCGCTATTCTCAATTTGATACATTTCGTAATGAACTAATTGTCTACGGAAAAGGAAATAAAGAACGGGTCATCCCATTACCGACTGATTTAGTTAACATAATAAATAATTATGTTAACTCACTGCCCGATCATATAAAACCTGCAGGTGCAAAACCATTATTTATTGGCTTTGATTTCAAAACTGGTATGTATACATCTTCTCTATCAGTCAGCGCACTTCAAAAAATGATTCAACGACAGTTTCTACGCGCCTCAAAAGAACTACCTTCTTTTCGAGATCGTGCTTTATCTGCTCATAAATTGCGTCATAGCTTTGCGACAGCGCTAGTTAAGAACGGAATTGATGTATTAACCATTCAACAACTTTTGGGACATAGTTCAGTCGCGACCACACAAGTATATGCCCATGTTCATCAGGATGCGAAGCGACATGCAATGAATCAATTTAATTAATTTTAAAAATTTTTTTTCCGTGCATACTATGCCAAGCCTTGGTTACACTACAACCAACTCGCTTTACGATCTGCTAACTATTACCAGTAACTAATAGCTAGCTTGACAAGCACAACAGCCCTGAACGAATGGGAACAACGTCCATTTGTTTAGGCAGTATAATGGAAAAGGAGCGTAATGGCATGTTTTCGTTTTTTATCCACGCCTTTGTGTCTATCTTTACAATCTTGAACCCAATTGCAAACATCCCGCTGTATTTAGGGTTTTCTAAGAATCAAGATGTAAAAGAAATGAAGCAAATTGCACTTAAAGCTATTATGATAGCTCTGGGTATATTGACGACTTTTCTGCTGCTCGGTCAATTTTTATTTTCGCTGTTTCACATCTCGATAACTAGTTTACGTGTAATCGGAGGCATTATTATATTCGGAATTGGTTACCACCTCATTCGCTCAAAGAATATAAAGAGCCCCTATTTGCATCCAAAGGAACAAAGAAAGAAAAGGGATGCTCCTTACATGTCAATATGGGCTCCTACTGGCCCTGCTACAGTAGAAACAGTGAAACGTTTAACATTAAGTCAACGCAATCGCTGGGTACATTTGAGCAATATCTGTATCACTTTTATTGCATTTTGTTTTGTAATTACAATTACAGCTGGTGGGTTATTTCTAGCTAAATGGTTACAAGGTCAATCAGCTAGTACAGGGCTGTTCGTTTTTACGAAACTTGCAGGCTTTTTATTAACTGTCATTGCACTTGAAATGCTTTTAACTGGTTTGACAGATATACTCCCTGTTATTGAACGAAAAACGGCATGAATTAGAGCCACTTTCCTTATAAGGAAAGTGGCTCTAATTATTTTCCCAATCTACTCCCACCATTCTTTTCTCATAATTTATTCTTTTCTAGTGTATTGTTATTACAATAGTTAATACATCATTACAAAAGAAAAGAGGAATGGCGTTGACTAAAAGGTCTGAGTCAGCAAGTCATAACGTTTATCGAACAATTTGGCGATGGCATTTTTATGCCGGGTTAATCATTGCTCCAGTTTTATTAATTCTAGCTATAACTGGTGGAATCTACTTGTTTAAAGGAAATATTGAAGCGGTTATTTACAGTGATTATTATGAAGTTGAACCCAACACTACTGAAACCGTATTCTCTCCAAGTGAGCTGATTGAGAGTGCTATAACCGCTTACGATCATGTTGATTCAGTCATTTCTTATAGCCCGAATGAAGTTGCTACTAAGTCGGTTGAAGTGGGCGTGATTTTTCAAGACGGTTCTTCTGGAACCATCTTTATGGATCCTTATTCAGGTGAGGAATTAGGTCTACTTCTCGACAACGAGCGGGTTATCGATCGTTTAATTGAGCTACATAGCGAACTCATGGCAGGTACATTCGGTGATCGACTCGTGGAACTAGCCGCATCTTGGACCATTATCTTAATGATAAGCGGTGTATATCTTTGGTGGCCTTGATCGTAACATGCACCCTAGTTTCACCGCTTATTTTCCGAAAAGCGACTCGGGGTCTTTTACTCTATCTGCTTTTCCAAATAAAGCACAAGATGAAGCGACAATGTACATTGACCAATATACTGGAGCAGTGCTGGCTGATTACCGTTACGCTGATTACGGGTTTATTGGAAAAGTGATGGCTACTGGTATTACAATTCACAAAGGGTTAGAATTCGGAATTGCCAATCAACTTTTTGACCTTCTTATTTGTATTGGTTTAATATGGATTATCATCTCTGGTTTTTTCTTGTGGCGACGTCGCAAACCGCAAGGGCATATTGGTGCCCCAAGAGCAATTTCCGTTCGCCGTATTCGCGTATTAATTATTACGCTGGCCCTATTGGTGCTTATTTTCCCGCTAGTTGCCATCTCACTAGTCCTTGTGTTCGCTATTGATTATCTACTGATCCAAAAAATTGAGCGGCTGAAGAATTATTTTCAAGCTTAGGAGGCAGGAATTTTGCGCTTTGTATTCATGGTAATGTTTTTTGTTGTTCTTTTGTCCGGCTGTGCGATTAATAGTAATAACCATGAATCCTACACGGATTTTAAACCGCTAGAAGTAAGCGTCCACCTATCAGATACTATCAATGAAGGTGGCGATCAAAAAATCTTCGCATTTGTTTCACAAGATAATCAAGACATTTCAAATGCAGAACTAGTCAGATTCGAAGTTTGATCGAATAACCATAATCAACATGAATGGATTACTGCAACTTCCGAGGGCGATGGTGTATACTCTGCAGACATTCATTTTACTGAAGAAGGCCTTTATTTCGCAAAGGCATTAACACAAGTCGGAGATTTATTTGCAATGCCTACAAAACGATTCGCAGTCGGCAAACTAACCCCAGAAGAAGCTCGTGTTTTAATAGAAGGCAGCAAACAGACCTATTCCAGCGACCACTCTCACCATTAAGAAAAACCAGCTTAAAGGCTGGTTTTTCTAATTATAGTTCATACAAACGACTATACTTTTCGGTTAAGTAGTTAAAAAGAGGTTGAGCATCAATTCCAGCACCAGTGATATCGTGTAAAATTTCTTTTGGTTTTTTTAGCTTACCAAATTGATGAACGTGTTCCGTAAGCCATTCTCTAATAACATGAAGCTGGTTTGTTCGAATCAATTCATCGAAGTTAGGTAAGTCTTTGAGAATCGCTTCTTTAAGTTGTGCTGCATATATAAGACCTAATGCATACGATGGAAAGTAGCCAAATAAACCGGCGGACCAATGAACATCTTGGAGAACTCCCTCTCCATCATGCCCTGGTTGAATTCCGAAGTATTCTTCCATCTTTTTGTTCCAAAGTGTTGGTAGATCTTTTACTTCAATCGACCCATCAAACAATCCCTTTTCAAGCTCGTATCGCAAAATAATATGCAGACAATACGTCAATTCATCTGCTTCAATTCGAATAAGTGAAGGTTTTGCTTCATTTAAAGCGAAATAAAATGTTTCTAAAGAAACGTCATCAAACTGACCACTTGAATATTGTTTTAAGACTGGGTAAGATGTTTCCCAGAATGGAAGGGCTTGGCCGACGAATTTTTCCCAAAAAAGGGACTGAGACTCATGAATACCCATTGATGTCCCTGAAGCAAGAGGTGTCCCCATTAATTTCGCATCAATATTTTGTTCATAGAGAGCATGCCCTCCCTCATGAACTGTGCCTAAAAGGGCAACACGAAAGTCACTTTCATCATATTTTGTCGTGACTCGGACATCATTGGGGTTAATTCCAATAGCAAATGGATGAACGGTTTCATTTAAGCGTCCACGCTCAAAGTCGTACCCCATTGTCTCAAGAATGGAGGAGCTTAATTCCTCCTGTGCTTTCTTAGGAAAATGAATAAATAAAGAAGTAGTATCAGGCTTTTTCTTAGAAGCTGTTACCTTTTTAACTAGTGGGATTAGCTTCTCTTTCAAATCATTAAAAACGACATCCAATGTTTCTGTATAAACACCAGGTTCGTAATCATCTAGTAAAGTATTATAAGGGTGCCCTTCATAACCAAGGTAATCAATAAACTTCCGATTGAATGTAACTAATTTTTCTAAATATGGTTGAAACAGTGAAAAATCGCCTTTTTCTTTCGCTTCTTCCCAAACTGATTCAGCTTCTGCTTGCAACATTACATATGCTTTATATTCATCTGCTGGAATCTTCGTATTACGATCATAAAATTTTTGAGTTACTTCTACTGATTTGGCAACGATTTCAGAGAGATTTGATTTTAATTGCAGCTCTTCTAATAAACGTTTCATTTCAGTTGAAGTTGACATCGCAAACACTTCACTTGAAAGAGTGCCCATGACCTCCGAGCGTTGACCAATTGATTTCTTAGGAGCGCCTGTGCGAGAGTCCCACGCCATTAATGATAGTGCTTGAGAATAATGATTCATCTTTTTTACTAACTCCATAAATTCTGTTTCGACATTTTTCATTTCACATAACCCCTTTCTTTCCTTATAGAATAGCAGTCTTCTTTACTATAAGACAACTACTATGACTGATAACACATCAATATGTTAAAATGAGCAAGTTAGGAGTGGTCTACGGTGAAATTAATGATTACTGAAAGAGCAGCAAATTTTTATAAAAAAGAAATGGATTTAAATAGTGGGGATATTCTCCGACTCTATGTTCGTGTTGGTGGAATTGGTTCTGGTGGATTCTCAATTGGAATTATGCACGAGCAAGAGTGGCGAGGGTCTTTTTCTGTGGAACAAAGCGGTATCCTATTCGCTGTGACAGAAGATGATTTTTGGTATGTAGATGGAATGACAATTGATTATGATCAAGATATGGATATGGTAGTTTATCATCAACCGAAATTCGATGACCTTCATCATCCATTGCAAACATAAGAATCGTAATCAGGAAATGATTGTAATCATTTCCTGATTTTCTTTCATACCAAATGGTACAGTACGTGTGTAAGAATGAAGGAGAAGGTAAAATGGATCAAGATCGTATTATAGAAACGTGTTTACTCGCTGGAAAAATCATGCTACAAAGTGGAGCAGAGACAACACGAGTAGAAGATACAATGGAGCGACTCATTACAAAAGCGGCCGGTCTACCTCGTTCCCAACAAAACTATACATATGTGACCGTAAATGGCATTTTTGCCAAAATGGATTCTGGCCAAACCAGTTTTGTTCGAATTGACCATCGTGATCATAATTTAGACAAAGTCTCAAAAGTTAACCAAATCTCTCGTTCTTACGCCGAAGGAAAAATGAATTGGCAAGAAGTAACTCTTGCTTTAGAAGCATTAGAAAAAGAAGAAATGTCGATTCCTCTATATTTAAAACTTTTGTGCACATCTGCATTGAGTGGGAGTATCATGCTCATTTTAGGGGGCGCATTCATTGACCTTCCAGCCGCAATGCTCGCTGGGCTAGTTTCTTATATTGTCTACTTATTATTATGGAATTTTGTTCAAGTTCCTTTTTTAAGTGAATATATCGGTACATTTGCAGGAGGCTTAGTTGGCTTTGCGCTCTCATTACTAATTGGAGAGAATTTGCATTTAATTATGATTGGCGCAGTGGTACCTCTTGTTCCTGGTATTGCCATCACAAATGCGATTCGTGACTTACTTGCAAAGCATTACATTTCAGGAAGCATCCGTGCCCTTGAAGGAATTCTAATTGCCGCCTCACTTGGCGCGGGTATAACAACTGTCTATTATCTTTTCATTATATAGGAGACATTTATGCTGTCATTTTTGCTCACTCATACTATTTTTAGTTTTATGGCTTCAGTTTCATTTGCCGTAATCTGTAATGTGCCAAAAAGATCCATTCTTACTGGAGGGTTTGTAGGAATGATTGGCTGGCTCGGCTTTATTTTACTCCAAGAAAACGAAATAGGCATTTTTAGATCAAGCCTTGTGTGCTCTTTATTGCTTGCTTTTGTAGGTTTTATAGCTGCCCGTATTCAAAAAGTGCCTTTTACAGTCTATTACATTCCTGGCATTGTACCAGTAGTTCCCGGCATTACGTTTTATGAAGCTTTTTATCAATTGCTTATAAGGGAATACCGTGAATCTGCTTTTGTTTTGCTTGATGTTGCCTATAGTGCGGTTGGGTTAGCTAGTGGCCTTATTATTGCAGATGTCATTTATCGATACACAACAAAACCCTTTATTAAACCTAAAAAAAACGAGCCGGCTTAAATTGCCGACTCGTTTTTTATTGTAAATCATCTTCAGCTTCATTTAATTGATGTGTTGCTTGATCAAGCAAAGCGGACGAATGAGCAAAAAATGCCTCATCAATATTGTTTTGGTGTGCTAAAGCGCTTTTGAACTGTAATTCTGCCTGATGTAATGCATCATTAGCTGCTTTAATCTGTTCTTCATCCATACTACGAGTCGCTTGACCCACCATATGTTGAGCTGCTTGTATTGCTAACTCAATTTGTTTTAGGTCGCTGTATCCATAGTCATCTTTTGGATAATTGTTCATTTTAATCCCCCTTTTTTATTAGAATAAACAAAAGGCGGAGGATTTATACTCTTGGTTTACATAATAATATTATGGTCTACTTATTTTGCATCTCTACAAATACCGCAAACTCATTTTCTAATTTCTGATAGACTCGTTCATAAAGATTGTGCATTTCTTCGTATCGGGCATGGTTATCCTCATTTGGTATAAACACTTTATTGATAATCTGTTTTGAAGCAGAAAATAAATAATTCTCACCTATTGCGTGTTTAGCAAGTAAAACGGCCCCTAATGCACTTGCGTGGTATGTTTCAGGTAAATGAATCTCTTTTCCAGTTATATCTGCAAGCATCTGTACCCATTCGTCAGAACGTGCAAATCCTCCTGAAGCTTGAATAATTTCTAGCTCACCTATTGATTCTTGCAACCCTTTAACGATTGAATAAACACTGTATATTACACCTTCCATAACTGCTCTAGCGAAATGAGCCCGCTTATGAATCATCGATACGCCTAAAAAGGATCCCCTTGCATCAGGATTCCAGTATGGTGCTCGCTCGCCATTTAAAAAAGGCAGAAACAATAGACCTTGTGATCCTGCAGGTATCGTCATCGCTTCTTGTATAATTTGTTCAGTGGCACTCTTACCACCATCAATGTTCTTTAATTCCTTTGCAAACTCATTTAAATACCATTGCAAAGCGAGTCCACCATTATTTGTTGCACCGCCTGCAACCCAACTATCATCAGTAAGCACATAGCAAAATGTTCGCATATGCTCGTCTGTAATTGGTTTATCTGCAATTGTTCGTACCGCACCACTCGTCCCAATTGTTACTGCAATCGTTCCTGGTTTTATCGCATTTGCTCCTACATTTGCTAAAACACCATCGCTTGCGCCTATAATAAAACGGCATTTATCAGTAAGCGATAAATCGAGTTGACGTTGAGATGTTAATGAAGGTAGTTCGTATGTAGTTGGAACAATCTCTGATAATTGGTTATTATCGATTTCAATAAACTTTAAGATTTCTTCATCCCATTTTCGATCTTTTAAATGATACAATCCAGTTCCACTGGCTAATGATTGATCCACAACATATATTCCGAATAGGCATTTACATAAGTATTCTTTTATAGATAGAAATTTAAACGCTTGTTTAAATATTTGTGGACGCTCAGTTCGAAGCCACTGAATTTTGCCAATCCAAGACATTGGGTGGATTGGTGTCCCTGTCTTCTCATAAAAGTGTTTTCCTTTTGAGGAAGATTTGAGTTCTTTTATAAATGCTGCACAACGATTATCTGCCCACGTAATTAAAGGTGTTAATGGAACGTTATTTTTATCAACGACCATTAAGGAATGCATTGCCGATGAAATCCCTATTAGACGTATATCTTCTTTGTTTATAGATGCTTGCTTGACTAATTCTCTTATTGTTTTTAAACAAGCAGCTACAATTACTTCGGGATCTTGTTCAGCAAAATCTGGCTTCTCTTTTATTAATGGGTATGTCACCTCATAATCATCGACTTGTTTGTTATCTTTAGAAAACAGAACGGCTTTTGTACTTGTCGTTCCTATATCTAGTCCAATTGAATACATAGTTGTTAAATCCCCTTCCTGACTGATCTACCTTCTATCATTACGTAAAAAAGTATATTTGTCACGGGGATATGATAAAAAGAGGAAAAAAGTGCTAAAAAGTAATTTCTCTCCGTTGTGCTCCTAGCTCAATAAACCAGTCTGAATCTCCAAGTTCAAGTGCTAATAATTGCATGCTATGATAATCCTCATCTTTTAACGTAACAGGAGCCAACGTAACGTCCTTTTGATAGATTAAAATAGGTTCCTGTGATCGTTCTGGTTCTAGGGAATAGAAATAATATGTTTGGAATGACTTATCCTTACATGAAAAAGATTTGTTCTTTTCGATCCATCCGAGTATTTTTTTTGTACCACGTTTTATAATTACCCAAGATCCATCAATCATGAAGATACACTCCTTTTGCTGTAGTGTATCTCTTTTTGGTTTTGTTTATGTTCTTTTTTATAAAAATATTACGGTAAATGAAATTATAGGCTTAAGCGAAACACTTATAAAAAATAACTAACTCAAGTGAAATATACTTGAGTTAGTTATCACTCCACTCCTCATTCTCAAGACTTCGGACCACTTCAATCGATTTTTTCCTATTGTGCTTATATAGTTGCTCTCGTTTCTAATCTGGAATTGTATTCTCCACTATTTCTGCAATCCCCCAAAGAATACCACCTATTACAAGTGAACCGTTTAATGTGATGATAAAATAAAACCACGAATATCCTGATTGATTTAGTTCCACGACGATAAAAGCACTAATAAACCCTATTAATAATTGAATAATCGCTAAACTCATCAAGGAAGTTGCCACTCCACTATAATAATGACGTTCTTTATACATTGCTTGATAGGAAGTCGATCGCTTTCCAGTTCGAATCGATTTAGAATATATAGGCAATAAAGCCATCCTCCTTATTTTCAGATTCCAAATAAGTAATATTTAAATCAGACATTCATTTTTCCTCTGAGTGTTAAGCAGAGTTGTCTTATATCAACGAATCGTTTAACACATTATTCATTTCATTTTAATGAGAGCTTAATTTGAATCAAAGTATACTGTTAAATTCTAGTGTAGTAAAGTATAAAAAAATAAAAAAATCAATAAGTAAGCACAAAGGAAGATCATTTTAACCTTGTTTAATGTAAACGTAACATTACTTCCTCGCTGTCCGATTTTTACTTGACAGAATAAGTAATATGTATCGATAGTAGAAAAATTTAAAAAAGCCGTATATAAATCGACAATAATTGACACGCTTATATCACTAAAGTAAGAGAGGTGATACATATGGCTAACCAAAAAAGCTCAAACAACTTGGTCGTACCTGGCGTACAACAAGCGATTGATCAAATGAAATACGAAATTGCTTCTGAATTTGGAGTGACTCTTGGTGGGGATACCACTTCTCGTGCAAACGGATCTGTTGGTGGAGAAATTACGAAGCGTCTTGTTCAGATGGCTGAACAGCAAATGGGCGGTAAACAATACTAGAATTACGTATAAAGTTAGAAAGATGCGCCGAGGAAACTTTATTGTCGACAGGAAACACATTTTTTATGTACACTTAATTTAGTTCTCAATAAAGTTTCTTCTTCGAACCACTGTTTTCAGGTAGACAGTGGTTCACTTTGTGTTTTTATTAGAATAGAAGGGCTCAATTATTAAGCCTCAAAAAAGCATTCTCTTATGAAAGCGTTCTGTATACATTCTTACGATTGTTTTCATTTAATAACAGTTCGCTCATAAAAACATTAAAAACCACGGAAACGTCTAAACTGACGTCCCATGGCTTTGATGAAGCAGGCTAATGAATTACACTTTAGCAGACCAAAGTTCTATTTCTATTTTTATCTCAGGTAAACCTAATTCTGAGAGATATCCTATAGTCATAGCAGGGTAATCATCACTAAACAATTTTCCCCACTCTAATTAAAAGAAATCCCAATCAATTTGCTCTGTAGCCCAAACATTCACCTTTATAATCGTGTCGCTACCCAATTGTTCAGAGTTTAATACAGCTTTTATATTCGTGAATGTATTCTTGACTTGCTCATTAAATTCTTCTGGAAACGTTCCATTTTCTCCTACACCAACTTGACCGGAAGTTACATATAACTCTGCATTCCTTGGAATTTTCGTAATATGAGTGTAATTTCCGACTGGAGCTGGTACAGACGATGGGTTTTTCCTTGTGATTTTTTCGTTTTCCATTTTTTTACCTCGTCATTTTTAGATTTACTGCAGTTTTTCTAGATAACCAATTTTTAGACACACTTCACCCTTGGAAGCTTTTCTAGAAAAAAACAGCAGTGGAGTATCCATATCCTAAAGCTAAAAATGCAAGTGATTTCTTCTTCATGATTAAACACCCCTCTCTCTTGCTATGACGAAGTTTTCTTATTTTTATTATAAATAGTGCTAGACTTTATGTCTAGTTTTAAGACTGACACGGTCTTACCTTTTACTTGATATGTGTTCACTGGGCCATTACAGTTTCACAAAAGAGACACCAACAGCTTCGCGAAAAAAATTATTGGTGTCTCTTAAAAAGAAGTAATCACCAGACTCCAAACACTTTTTAGGCAATACCGCACTCAATTGGTTTGAGACAATGGATAACTGCGATAGGGTTTATTGACATAAACATAACCCTATGGATTACGCTTAACCTACATCATATATCGTTAGCGCTGTGTGCATTTGTGTGTGATCGTAATGAGTTTTGTAATAGATATTTAAATTTTTACAAAATTAATTCATTGCCATTTATCAGATTTTTGAAAGCTTATTCTATCCTTATTTGTTGGAATCCCAGAATTTACTTTTTCCCATATGCCATTTTTAAATATTTCGTATTGTTCAAAGGCAACAGGCAATCCGTTTGCAGTAGCTATGTCACTACTATCCATAAGTTGAAAATGCAAATGCGGAGCAAAGGAGTTACCTGAATGACCAACTCTACCAATAACTTCACCTTTTTTTACACGCTGACCAACTGAAACCTGAATGGACCCTGTTTGAAGATGGACTAATCCAGCATATACATTGTCGGCACATTCTAAAATAATGTAGTTGCCAGCAACTGATTGTATGTCGTCTTTTTTCGGATCGAAATAACGAGCATTTTTATAAGCGTTAGATATATCTGAAAGCAATTTCGTTCTTTTTCGTTCTTTATAACCATCTTCTGCTTGGAGAATGATCCCCTCACAAGGAGCATATACTTCTTGCCCCCAGCAATAATATTCATCTAAGGGAATTCCGAAAAGTAGATAGTGCGCCAAACTAACGCGATAGGCGGGCCAGCCCTTTCTTTCCCAATCCACTTGAATAAAGTCATAAGCATATCTTGATCCTAATTGGTTTGTGCCATGACTTGGAATTTTTGTCCCTGGCGTGTTAGGAGAGTACCATTCTCCTCTCAAAGGAAACTCTACAATTATCGGCTCACGCGCGTCAATCATCTCATATCCCTCTCCTCCGTCGATTCTTTACCTACATAATTGAAAATGACTAATCCTACAAGGGCAATTCCCAGTATAGTACTGATACGTACAGGCATGCGTTTTTACTTAACCCTTATTCCTTACTTGACGTGTAGAATAGTTTTCTAAGTTCAACAAAATATCCATCAAGTTTTTCAACAACGAATTCATAGTTCAAAGCCGGAGATTCTGAATTTCTAATATCATCTACTATTTCATTAGTAAATCCAATAGTAGACCAAAATATAAACTGCTTGCACTTTTCTATATCCAGCTCCTTTCTAAACTTAGCTTCATCTATTTCATCAAATAATTTGGGACAACAGCTTGAACGTTCTTTGCGCGATCTATTTTCGAGTTCCTCATTAATCTCGTTGGAATTAGTGGTTCGTGAAAGTTTATTAAACTCTAAAATCCAAGGGTACTTTTCCGATAATTTAAGTTGCAAAAGATATGATTGACGCAGTCTGTCAAAAATATCCTTTTCATTATAATTCATTAATTCAACATATTCCTTTTTAATTAAATCAGAGAAGTAATCATACACAACAAGAAAAAGCTCCTGCTTGCTACTTACATAGTGGAACATAAGGGCTTTGGAAATTCCCGTTTTTTTTGCTATTACATTTGTTGAAGCGTTGTCATAACCCTGTGAAGAAAATTCTTTTAACGCTGCATTTAGAATCGCGTCCCTTCTTTTAGAGTCTAAATCTAATAATTTAGTCAACATCTGTCACTCCTTAATAAGAAACGTAATTAACCTATTAGGTCAATTTCATTATAGGGTTATTTACCTGAAAGGTCAACGAATGTGTTAGTTAAACAAGAATTAAACAATTTTATTATGAAATTTTGAGTGTCCTACAAAACTTTAAACTCCCGATCCAGGACAGCTAATGGAATTGATTATCCTGGAACAAAAAAGACACACCTTCGTTGTTTTTAACAACAATGAATAGTGTGTCTTACTCGATAAATAATCAGGCTACTAAAGTCCATAAAACAAAAACAACATCAAATCGTTGGACTTTCCTCTTTCCTTGGCGGCCTTGGTCCAAAGAACTGATAATAGTCGGTTTTAATATTTCCGTTATACAATTTTCGTTTTTTATTTGCTTGTTTCCCGTACAGTTTTTCAAACCCTTCGTGAGAAGTAAGCAAGTAAACAGACCACGTATCATGTAACGCCATTACACGCCCCATGTCTCTATACATTTGCTCCACTTCATCTCGTTCCCCTAGACGTTCTCCATAGGGAGGATTTGCAACGACAATGCCGTATGAACCTTTATGACGAAAATCACTAATTTGCATCTGTTTAAAGGAAATCAAATCCCCAAACCCTGCTTCCATCGCATTCCCTTTTGCAAGTTCAATCGATCGATGGTCGATATCAGAGCCCATGATATCTAATTTCTGATCATAGTTCGCTAAATCTTCAACTTCCTGCCTAGCTTGATTCCAGCGCTCATCACCTATCCAATGCCACTCTTCGGATACAAAGTCTCGATTAAATCCAGGCGCGATGTTTTGTCCAATCATAGCAGCTTCAATAGCAAGAGTACCTGAACCACAAAAAGGGTCTGCAAATGGTCTGTCTTGATCCCAAGTAGTTAATTGAATCATCGCCGCAGCAAGCGTTTCTTTTAACGGAGCTTGATTATGAAGTGCCCGATAGCCACGTTTATGTAAACCTTGTCCACTTGCGTCAATCGTTAATGTTGCAACGTCTTTTAATAAAGCAATTTCTATCCGAAAAAACGGTCCATCTTCATCAAACCACTCGCGTTTGTATTTCTTTTTCATGCTTTCAACGACTGCTTTTTTTACAATTGCTTGGCAATCTGATACACTAAAAAGCTTTGACTTTACTGAACGTCCAATGACAGGAAACTCCGCATCAGGAGGAAGTAAATCTGCCCAAGGTAAAGCCTTTGTTTTTTCAAAAAGCTCATCAAAGCTAAATGCTTTAAATTCCCCCACTCGAACTTTAATCCGGTCGGCAGTTCTAAGCCAAAGGTTTGCTCGTGGAATGGCGCTTAAATCAGCTTCAAAAAGCACACGCCCATTCTCAACGGTAACCTCTGTGTATCCAAGATCTTTTATTTCCCTCGCACAAATAGCTTCAAGACCCATTGTTGTTGTTGCAATAAGTGTCACTTTATCCATATGTCCATAACTCCCTTTGGTTCCATCCAATTAATGCAGCAAATAGCCGCCTTGCGCATATGCAGTAATGGCACCTATAACAGCCACTACGCCAAATCCAAGTATAGATATTGTTGCTATCCGTTTTGATGAATCTGATCGATGGTACAAATAAACAACACCCATATAAAAAGCAAACATAACAAGAAGAAACAATCCACCTGTACCAATTAAATAGCCTTGTATGGCAAATCCAATTACATTTAAAACAAATAGAAGCGTACCAATTATATACATCACTTTTGCTTGATTCATTTTAGAACAATCCTCCTACAATTCATTTACTTTAGTGTACCAGAAACCAAATAAAAAAACCCTTTACAAGGGTTTTAACTCGCTTATAAATTCATCTGCACGCCATCAATAAGCCATGTTCTGTACTTTTGTACTGCAAACGGTGATGAACCTCGTACTCCAGTGGTAACCATCTATCTACGAACCTAATCGTTCTTTTAGTTCTGTTCAGTTCCAGACTAAAAAATGCCCCTACCATTGTTTGGGTTTCTCGCTCGTGGGGTTTACCTCGTTCCACTCTACCCGTTTCCAGGCAGACTTCGTCACTGTGGCACTTTCAAGGAGTGTGTACCATATCTTATAAAAAACGTAGGTACTTCTCCTGCCGTCAACTAACTTTTAGCTGCCCTAGCTTATGAATTGGCTAGGCACGAACACTACCAGCATCTCAGCTGGTGCGAGCATGGACTTTCCTCTACGCTCATCGCGCAGCGGCTACCTTTTGGCATGTTTGTTCATAAGCGACCTTTGTATTATAACGCACAATGTAAACTTTCGCAATGCTTACTAGTAGATTCGTTTCGGCTCTCGAATGGCCAACCTGGCAAGTTCATCTGCTTTTTTATTTTGTTTACTCGGTACCCACTTTATGAAAAAAAGCTCGAATGCATCTATTTTTTCCAAAACCTCTGTTAGATACGTAGCAAATAATTTATTTTTCACATAGCGCTTATCGATGCAGTCACTAACCAGTTTAGAATCTGTACGAGCAGAGACATGTTTAAACCCTTTATCCAAACAAAGGGAAAGCGCAATGTTCAAAGCAGCAAACTCTGCTTCATGGTTTGTCATTTCACCTAAATGATAACGATGCTCACTAACATGACCGTCGTTCTGAACAATAACAATTCCCGCACCTGAAACCCCAGGATCACCAGCACTTGCTCCATCCGTATATAAATGAATCATCAAACAAAACCTATTCGTACATTTTGCTGCCAAAAACTTTTTTCTCTAAGTTGGACAGACGCTGCAAGATGTCATAATTCGTGCTTCCTGCGGTTGGTTGACTAACAGGTTGGCTACGTTGTGGTCGTTCTACTTGTCGTTTTACTTCTTGTTTTAAATGTTCATTCTCTTTTTCTAAAAGTTCAACTTTCTTCTGAAACGCTTCATAATCCTGAATAACTGAATCTAAAAATTTATCTACCTCTTCTTGGCTATACCCTCGCATACCCACCTTAAAATCTTTATTCAATATTTCCTTTGCTGTTAACTTAATCTCGACTGTACTCATCCAAAATCACCTCATGTTCTATTCCTCAATACTTCTATTTTTTCAAAAGTCCAGCCTAAAGTCAATTTATACATATAGTCTTACATAAATTTTTACAGTATCCTTACCAATCACCTAAAGCCTCTTCTCGGGCCATCTCATCTATTTCTTCTGGAGAGATATAATAGACTGGTTTGTTTTGTGAAAGAGCAGAACGAACGTAAAAAGATGGTGATCCTTCTTTTTCTTCATCATATAGCACGAGCAATGCATCTGTTTTTTGAACTAAAAAATCATTTTTTTGTTTTAACTGTCCAGGATTTTCATATGGACGTTTAGAAATACATTCAACAAAATCTGCTTTTTCTAATCGTGATGCATATCGTTCTTTTGTGTTTTCCTGCCAATTCTCTTCTTGAGATTGAAATGGAGGTAAAATAGCAAGTCGTATTTGATGGTAGTCGCTTTCTCTTAATTCTGCTACAACGTCACATGCCCATTGCTCTACCCCTAATTGCCCACTCGTAATAAACCACTCTGTTCCCTCTTCTATAAATGGAATGAGTCTCTTTTTAATTGTTTTTTTTATAAGTTCGACGCCTGGGTGTTTTTCGCTAAACACGCCAAGTTCATGCGCTTTATAACCAGTTATAAGTAACGAATGAATAGCTTGTCCCTCCTTATTTGAAGTGTCAAGCGAGCTAACGTTCTGCTCGCTCAACAACTAGCAATTTTTATTTCTTGTACCCACTATATGGAGAAACATTTGATTGTTTCAAATTTGATGGTCCCATATTTTTTGGCTTCATGTTTGTTGGAGCCATATTGTTCGGCGCCCAATTTGATGGAGCCACATTGTTTTGCATTGGTTGTTCACAATACTGCTCATTTTTCACATGCTCCTGAACACTATCAGAATGCGGATAATGATGAACATGTTTGTATACATGATTCTTCACATGAGTTGTGTGAGAAGGATGAATTTCTGGCACAATATACTCCTGTGTACTTTGTACAACATTATGCTTTGTTGGGTGCACCACCGCTGGTAATTCACACGATTGTGTTGGAAGAGTTTGGTTACACTTTGGGCGTCGTGGTGGGCAACAATGATTTGGTCTCTTGTGGAACATAAGATAAAGTCCTCCTTTTTTGTTTTGAGTCATTAATACCTTATGTTGGTTCCTACACAGATGTACTAGTTGAAAAACCTATTTTTCATTGTTTTATTTACGAGTCCACCAACACACTGTCAAGAAAGTCGATAAAGTCATATTTCCCACGAATAAAGTCGTCTTATGCGCTTGCCCGGGAAATGACTTATTTATTGCTTTTTTGTTTTAACCTTTTTATTCGTTTAATCGATTCCATTCGTTCTTTACTAGTCGTTGACTCTCTAAGTGCTCGTTGAGCATAGTCCATTGCTTTATTAGGGTCCTTAAAATGATGTTCCGTTATTAGAGCGATTTCAGTTGCACTCTCCCAAGCATGGTAATCATTTTGTAAACAATCAAGAAAGCTACTGATTGCCTCAGTATATGCACGCTTTTTTTTAAGTAAATATGCTTTTTTAAAACGTGCTGGATAACGCCATTCACTCTGTTTTAATTCAACCTCATTAAACAACGCCAGTGCCTGCTCGCTCTCTCCCGTCGATTCATACCAACGTGCAATTTCGTACTGTTCCTTATCCGTTGAATAGTCACTTGCCCCTAAAATCGTTTCTGTTAATTTAGCATAAAGAGCAATTAAAGAGAGAACATCTATTTCGTGGTGCGTTAAAACACTTTTAATAAAAGAAGGATCTCCTTCTCGAACAAAATCAAAATACAACATCGGCACAAGGTAAGACGGCGTATCATCATGTCGTTTAATTGCTAGTTTTTCTGATTCAAGAGTACTCAAATTACATGAAGGTAACGTGTCTTTCCAAAGGCGCCGTGATCCATGAAGTAAATCAAAATGCCCGAACTTAGGTAAAGCAGGTACTGCATCACGTAAATAAGCGTGCCTTGTTTTTAAACGAGGCCAATCAAATGCTTTTCCATTAAAACTAACGAGATGATCCATGCCCTTTACATCTGCTAAAAAGAAATGATACAAAGCTGGTTCTGCTTCTGGACCAGAAAGTAAATATTGGCGTACTCGAACGCCTGTATCTGTGAATGACGCATAACCTAACAAGAACATTTGTGTACCAGCTCCACTGCTTAAGCCGGTCGTTTCTGTATCAAAAAAAATCAACTTTGATAGCGGCAACCCTTTTTTTGAAAGAGGATGCTTTAAGTTACTTGTGTCCCAACGATTTAAGATCTCTTTCATTTCAGCAAAAGACTGATCACCATGTTGAACACCATATGAATACTCTTTTTCTCGTATAAAACAAATCATTGAATCAAACACATGTGCATGTGTTTCAATTTGAGCCCACGTATCCTCATGGTCCTTTAGTTGCTGCTGATCTGCTTCCAGTTCTTGCTCTTGTTTAGGATGGGACGATAGATGAGATTCGAATCGTTTTATTTTTGATTTAATGGACATTTTTTCTCCTTTCTTCATCTTATTACGGTGCGTGAAATTTAATGGCTATCATCATCTTTACAAACATGCTTTACTAATTTTTTAACAATCATTTTTATATTGCGTTCACTTGATGCACTACCGATACACGCTGGGCAACCTGCTTCACATCCACAGGAATCAAGGAGAGCTTCTACATGACCAAAAACAGCTTCGGTACGTGCGTAAATCTCCTTAGCTAAACCTATTCCCCCTGGATATGAATCATAGATGAAAATCGTTGGCAGCTCTGAGTGCTCTGCTTTAATTTGTGGCACCACGCGAATGTCACCTCGATCACACATCACATGAACCGGAGCAGCATGATGGAGTAAGTTAGCTAGTCCCACAAGTGCCTGATCAAGCCAGTCTTGTCCAATTTCATTTAATACCATCAAATGAAAAGACAGCCACATTGCGTTTGTATGCAATTCCTCTTCTGGTAAATGGATAGGACCAGACCCAATATTCTCCATTGATGTTAATCGAAGCTTTTTGAAAATCGTCGCTTTACCAGTTACGCTCACATCACCAAAAGATACACTTGCCTTTTCTTCATGACGTGACTCATCTTCTTCGAGAACTCGTAACGAGACGGCCAGATTTGCATCGGTGAAATATTCAACTTGTACTTCTCGCACAAAGGCTTTTTTCTCATCCCAATCTAAGTATTCCACTTGATATTGAACACCTTGGTGTAAATAAATCGCTTCATCATGAAGGAGTGTCATGGCACTAAACCGGTCCATCTCTCCAATTACAATATGGTTTGTGACGTCTGACTGATCTATAATGACTACATTCTCTTGTGAGGCAGAACGTAAACTTATACCATGTGCTGGAAAAGCATCATTCATCCAATACCATTTATTTGCTTTAAAGTGCACCACATGTTGTTCTGCTAAGTAATCCAAATAATCATCAACAATCTCCCCACCAAATGTATCTCCTGAACAAAAAGGAAGTTCATAGGCTGCGCATTTTAAATGATCAATAAAGATTACAAGGTTATGCGGATTTAAGCGAGCTGTTTCAGGTGGTCGATCAAAAAAGTAATTCGGATTTTTAACCATATACTGATCTAGCGGAGTAGAAGCAGCAACCATTAAAACAGCCGATTCATTTTGCCTTCTTCCTGCTCTCCCAGCCTGTTGCCAAGAACTAGCAATTGTTCCTGGATAACCCGTCATAATACAAACTTCCAGTTGACCAATGTCAACACCTAATTCAAGCGCATTTGTAGAAACTACACCTTTAATATCACCTGAGCGTAACCCTTTTTCTATCTCTCGCCGTTGCTTTGGTAAATAACCACCTCTGTAGCCACGTATTGCTGAAGGTCCAAAATTTCGTTTAGTCAATTCTTGTAATCTACTTAGTATAAGTTCCACTCGCACCCTGCTTTTTGCAAAAACAATTGTTTGGATGCCTTCTTTTAAAAACTGTCCAGCAAGTTCATTCACTTTCGTCATTGCACTTTGCCTTATTTGTAACGGTTGATTAACCAATGGAGGGTTATAAAAAATAAAGTGCTTTTTCCCTCGAGGTGCACCATTTTGATCAATCAATTGAAACGTTTCTCCCGTTAATTCTTCAGCCAATTCCTTTGGATTCGCAATGGTAGCAGATGTGCAAATAAACTGCGGTGACGACCCATAGTAAGCACAGATTCGCTTTAAACGAGTGATGACATTGGCCACATGACTCCCAAAAACACCTCGATACGTGTGAAGTTCATCAATGACGATATAACGAAGGTTCTCAAAAAAAGAAACCCACTTCGCGTGGTGTGGCAATATTCCTGAATGGAGCATATCAGGATTCGTTATCACTACATGTCCGGCTTTTCTAATGGTTGTGCGAATTTGTGGTGCTGTGTCTCCATCGTACGTATGACACCTTACCTCAACACCCATATCGTGAATCATTTCATGTAAATCACTCATTTGATCTTGTGCCAATGCTTTTGTTGGGAATAAATACAAAGCCCGGTTGTTTTCATCTGCTAAAATCTCTTCTAGCACGGGCACGTTATAACACAATGATTTCCCAGATGCGGTCGGGGTCACCGCCACTAAATGCTTTTTTTGTTTAGCTAAATGAACAGCCTCACTTTGATGTGTATATAATTCGCCAATTCCTCGTTTTCGAAGCGCCATACAAATTCGTTCGTCTAGCATTTCTGGAAAGGGGGCCGTTTTTGCTTCTATCGGTTCAAGCTCATGCCAATAAGCGATATTTTCATCATTCCGCAACTCAGTTAACAGTTGTGGAAGGGTTCTTTTAAACATCAAACCACCTCAACTTTTTACTTCTCTTCATTTTAGCGAATGGTTGTTCTGTTGGCTACCAAAAAGATTGTTAACAAAAATTCTGATAAATGAATGGCAAAAGCGCTATTTTTATGTATAATAATAGATATTTCGAATAACGAAATTTAGGAGGCTATTCATATGGAATTAATAAAAAGAAACGATGTGCCTATTGAGGAAACATGGAACCTAACCGATATATTTTCATCGATTTCAGAATGGGAAACGGCTTTAAAAGAAGTGGAAAACGAAGCAAAAAAACTTCCTCTTTTTAATGAAAAAATAGGTGAGCGTGCTGAACATTTGCTTCATGCACTACAAGTTCGAGAAGCACTGTTAGAAAGAGCTGTACCAGTTCTAACCTATGCAAGTCTTTCGTTATCAGCTGATGGTACAAATCCAGAAGCTCAAGGGAATGCTAGTCACGTTCAATCAGTCCAAGCGATTATACAGGCTGAATTAGCCAAAACAGAAGCAGTATTAATGTCTTTACCAAACTCAATTATCGAACAATTCCAAACAGAGCTACCTGAACTTGAGCGCTATACGGTCTATTTAGCTAACATACTTGAAAACAAACCATATGCTTTATCAGCCGAGACCGAAGAAACGCTTGCTGCGTTATCACCTGTTCTTGGAAGTCCTTACAGTACATACTCAATGAGCAAATCTGCAGATATGACATTCCCTCCCTTCGAAGGAGCTGATGGCGAAGAAAAGCCACTTTCATTTGCCCGATTTGAAGATCAATACGAACTTTCTTCAGATACGAACGAACGTCGTAATGCTTATGAAGCTTTTGATGAAACACTCAAAAAATATGAAAATACGTATGCGAAGCTTTATGCGAGTGAAGTTTCAAAACAAGTTACCCTTGCCAGGTTACGGGGCTACAAGTCTGCAGAAGACATGTTGCTTCATTCTCAACATGTTAATAAAACGATGTACCATAACCAATTAGACACAATCTATCATGAATTAGCTCCACATATGCAACGATACGCCAAACTCAAAAAAGAAGTGCTCCAATTAGAGAAGTTCGGGTTTTCAGACTTAAAAGCACCATTGGACCCTGAATTTGAACCTGAAACAACTTATGAGAAAGCTTTTGATACGATCATTGAAGCATTGGCACCACTTGGAGAAGAGTACACAGCCATGTTGCACGAAGCAAAAGAGAATCGCTGGGTTGACCGTGCGGACAATATCGGCAAAGCAACTGGTGCATTTTGTTCCAGCCCATACGGCTCTCACCCTTATATTTTAATGACTTGGAAAGATACGATGCGTGGTGCATTTATATTAGCACATGAGCTTGGTCACGCTAATCACTTCTATTTAGCCAATGCTCATCAGCCCCTCAATGCCACACGTCCATCAACGTATTGTGTGGAAGCACCATCAACAATGAATGAGTTGTTTTTAGGAAATCACTTGCTCCAATCAACTGACGATCCAAGAATGAAACGCTGGGTCGTTTTGCAATTTATCGGTACTTATTACCATAATTTCGTCACCCATTTACTAGAAGGCGAATTTCAACGTCGCGTTTACGCTCATGCTGAAATAGGCACGCCCCTTACGGCTAGCTTACTTCGAACGACAAAACAAGAAGTTCTCAAAGGTTTCTGGGGAGATGCGGTTGACATTGATGACCGAGCCGGACGTACTTGGATGAGACAACCTCATTATTATATGGGCCTTTATCCATACACATACTCCGCAGGTCTAACAGCAGCGACAAAAGCGTATACTCTTTATCAAGAGCAAGGACAGCCTGTGATAGATTCTTGGCTGGAAATGTTAAAAGCTGGCGGAACAAAACGACCAATTGATTTACTAAAAGTTGCTGGTGTTGATATGGAACAAAAAGAAACGATTCAAGCAGCCGTTTCATACGTTGGCAAATTAATTTCAGATTTAGAAAATAGCTACCGGTAATACATAAAAACAAAGCCTGACCAACTTTTTGGTCAGGCTTTGTTTTCTTCTTCACTTGCTTGCAATAACGCTTTATAACCAGATCGAGTCAGTTGAAATTCATGATCAATGTAATTTGATTTTGCTAATAAATTTTCGCTCTCTTTTGAAAGGCGTGGTAACAATCTCTGAATCTCACTATTTAATGCCGAAAAAGATCCTGATTCAAGCACTTCTTGGTCCATCGATGCTGCAATTTCTTTCATGGGTGATTCTCGAATAAATAACTTTTTTGTCCCTCTCATCATTGACATTAATCGATTGGACGCATTAAACCACTCTTGACGTACATGAGAAGTTTCATTTTCCGTTTGCTGTAACCGATCCCGAATCGTTCGTTTTTCTGCTTCTTCGAGTTGAGTTTTGCTTAATAATTCCTCAAACAACCGTGTTCGGTCTAGATCAAGTTTTTGCAATTGAAATTCTTTCTCTTCCAACGCTCTTAAATCATGTTCTTTTGTTTCATCTAGATCATTTTTTCTTCCTATATCATGATTAGCAGTCATTATTTGGTTTGCTTTTAGCTCTTCAAGCACCCTGTCCATCTTTTTACTCTTTCTTAGAATAAAAACGAATAGTGTAACTAACACGCCTAAGACGACAATACGATACCATACGTCATACCAAACAGCTAATATTCCTATTGCTACAAATACTAACCCGGCTAAAGCGTACATCCAAATTCGTGTTTTCTCTTGTTCTGCCACGATTACTCGACCCCTCTTTTTCCTCATCCTTTTCCTGCATTCTAGCCTTTTCACTCACTTTTGTCTAGGTGAATCAAACAAAACAAGCCCTGCTGTGTATAACAGGGCCTGTTTTGTTATTTGAATTTTGCCTTATACCAACTTTTAGCAGATTCGATCTCGTCTCTTGTCAACTGGTGCCCACCTTCCGTCCAATACGCCTCGACATTAGCACCTGCCCCTCTTAAGTCAGCAATTAATGTTTCCGTCTCAGACGCAGGAATCATCGGATCCCTTTTTCCAGCACCAACAAAAACGGACGTGTGAGTTAAACTAGGAAGTTGTTTACTTTTTTGTGGAACCATTGCATGGAAAAGCATTGCTCCCTGAAATACGCCTCCGTGCTCATAAAGAACATTTGCAGCGATGTTTGCTCCATTTGAGTAACCGACCGCAATCAATTGATTTACATTAAATTGATGTTCTTTTGATGCATCCTTTAAAAACTGATGAAGCTCATCCGTACGTTTTTTTAAGTCTTCCATGTCAAAAATACCTTCAGCCAATCGTTTAAAGAAACGGGGCATACCATTTTCAGAAACATTTCCACGAATACCTAGAACGTTCACATCAGGATCAATCATTTCTGCAATGGGAAATAAATCGCTCTCATTACCACCTGTTCCGTGTAACAATACTATTGTTGGTCCCGAAGGGTTTTTACCTTTTTTGAAAATATGAATATGCTCAGACATTTTTATCCTCCTAAAATAATGGGCTTTAGTTTTTTTTCAATTTCATCTCGTTGCTGCTCTAGAAAAGGTGGCAAGGACAATCTTTCACCAAGTTTTTCACTTTCTTCATCTATTTCAAA
The DNA here is from genome assembly GCF_002019705.1 of Shouchella patagoniensis. GTDB lineage: Bacteria > Bacillota > Bacilli > Bacillales > Bacillaceae_D > Shouchella > Shouchella patagoniensis. The sequence continues at coordinate 424,388 of NZ_KV917377.1, forward strand.
CCCCGGACCATCAGTCGCTAATTCGTATACAATCCCGTTTGGGTCGGTCATATAGATCGATTGAAAATAATGACGATCGACCACACCAGAGTGCTGTTGCTTTTGTTTTGTTAAAAAAAGAGCCCACTTCTCTAATTCTTGCCTAGATTCTACTCGTAAAGCAATGTGGTGAACACTCCCTCTTCCCGGTCTCTCATTTGAAGAGACTTTGTCTTCCTTAATACGAAATTCAGCCCCTGCTCCGAACTTATTAGATGTATACACTGTCGTATCTTCAATAGTTGTTTTTTTGTAAAAACCAAATAAATGAGTTAATACGTTAGCGGTTTCCTTAGCAGAAAAAACCGTTAATTCCACTGGTCCGAGACCAATAATAGCATGTTCTTTTTTTACTGGTCCCTTCACCCAGGGAGTGGTTCCAATCTCTTGTTGTCTGGTCTCATCTACAACAAGCATATATTGCTGCCCTTCAAAATCTTCAAACGCAATCTGCTTCCGTTCATCAAAAACAATCGTTTTACCATGGTTGACATCATTTTCTTTAAAACGATTAATCCAGTATGTTAAAACATCGTCATTTGACACATATAAACCGGTCCTTGAAATACAGTTTGTGCCTTTATATGTTCTACCAGCAAAAGGAAGCTCAAAAAAAGTCACCTCTGTTCCAGGCGTCCCATGTTCATCTCCATAAAACAAATGATACATCGAAGGGGTATCTTGATTAACCGTTTTTTTCACTAAGCGAAGTCCAAGGACATTTAGATAAAATACTGCATTACGGTTTGCATCGGCCGTGTAAGCTGACATATGATGGAATCCTTTTATAGGTTTCGGCTTCATTCTTCCCTCTCCTTTCCTTTGCTGCCTTTATGAAGCTTCCTTAATAAATGAAGCAGCTGTTTCTGTTCTGATACTGATAAAGCAGCAAATTGAGAAGCTTGAAAAGCAGATTGTTCAGGCAGGACTTCTTTTAGTAAATTCTCTCCTAAATCGGTTAATTCAATCGTCTTTGTCCTCCAATTTTGTGTCCGTTTAATTAGTGACGCTTGTTCAAGCTTAGAAAGGGTATGCGTTATATTCCCCTTCGTAACAAAAAGTTTTTCAGCCAATTGATTTTGACTAACAGGCTGAAAAACACTTATTTGCACGAGCGTATCAAATTGAGGCAATGAGATGCCCCAATTCGATAAATGGCGCGTTGATGCACGGTTACTTGTTTGATAAAAACGAGCCAAGCGAAACCACAACGCTAGCGCTAAACGATTTTTTTTCATCTTATTTCTCGCCATTGCTTCATCTCCTTTAATCAGTTTAACACTAAACTGATTAATTTCAAAGATTTAAGCTAAAAAAAACCAGTTACGATGAACTGGTTTTCCCCTTAGTTTTTCAACTGTTTAATCTCTTCCTCTAAACAAGTAACATATTCTTCATAAATCTCAATAAAGGCCTCTCTGCGATACTCATCTTCTACCTTACGCATTTCGTCAATTTTGTAACGTAATTCTTCTTTTGTTGGACGTTGCTTTTCCATCGTAAAACCTCCTTAACCTTCTTTTCAAACAACGGAAGCCCTACCTCTCTTCCATCTTAACGGTTCCTATGACCGATCCATGTGATTGAAAAGATGCGTTTTAACATTAAGTGTGCTCAACTCATCACATCTCCTTATTGTCGCTTTTCCTTTTATACCCGAATTTAGACTCGTAAAACTTCCACACTGTGTTATAACACATAAAAAAAGAGCCAAAAATGGCTCTTAGGAATAATAGTTATTAATCATTTCTAGTATTGAAGGCTCTTCTTGGACATTCTTTTGGTCTGATCGCTTCTCTGCCACTTATAACATCCCCCTTCTTTATTAAACGATTGTGACTTCTTATTTATACTATACGCAATTGTATTATAACAGTCAATACTTTTTTTGTTTGTTTCATAACAATAATCATGAACCACTGTTCTCTCACTTGCTCTAGTCGGATTTATGTTGAAAAGGCTGTATTAAAGTCCCTCGCTATCATTTGTGAATCTTGACAATTACCGAACCCTTTTTCTTGTACGCAACCGAATACTTCTTTTTAACATGCACATACTACAGTTACTAAAAATAAGAGGTGGGACGAGATGAGACATTTTTTAATGCTAGCTAAGGCAGCCTTATTGTTAATCGTTCTTTTATCAGGCTGTGTCCACGGGACCTCGCCAAAGGAAGAACCAGATGAAATAAAAAGTCTATCAAACCGAACCGATGTAAATCATTACTACCTAAAACAATCAGATGAAACCACAAAATACGCGAAACAGACAGCAAACTATTTAGGAACGGTTCAAGACCAACTTTCTGCTCTAGGGACTGCAATTGAAACTGGTGATGATGCAGCAACAGTATCGTTAACCAATAGTCTTATTGAAGAAGGTTTAATACAAGAGAACTTCAAAGCTCCTGATCCCTTTACACAGCTTCCAGATTTACACCACTCGTATGTCGTTGCACTTCAAGAGTTACAAGAAGCCAATGATCAAGCGGACTTTGAAGACCAGCAACTACATTATGGTTATGCACAATTGACACTTACTTTGTGGTCTCGAGAATACGAATCATTAATTGCCGACTATGGCATCAAGGCAGCAGAAGAGTAAAAATTGATAACCAAACTAACACTGTCGAATCTTGACTAACTTTCCTTTAATTTGACTAGTTTTGCTAACTTCTTTTTCTTATTGCGTAATCAAGCTATAATACAGTGAGGAAAAAAATCGTTAAGCGGAGTGGAAGAGAATGATTCACATTGATATTGAAGTAAAACGCAGTGAGATGGTCTTAATTGCAAAAAAATTTGGCATGACAGCTTCTAAAACCGTAAAATGCTCACAAGAGCTGGACTCGCTTCTTAATTGTCTTCAAGCCCACCGATACAATCATCGAAAGTTATGATTGCAAATACAATAGAAATTTGTTAAGGTAAACCCATAAACTGAACAGACTATAAGAGTAGAGGCGCATAATCGATCAGTATAGCCATGGAGGAAGTGGGTTCTGTTGAAATGGCTAAAAAGGCGATGATGCCGAAATAAGCGATTACCCATTTTAATTTGCTTATTGGGGCTGTTTCTGAATAAGAGCAGTGCTGTCATACAATTGTATGTATGGGGGGCTATCTCAACATAGGCATTTCTTTGCCTAGATGCAGCAATGAGCCCATTCATTGTTGTTTTTTTATTCCTCTTTCACTGTTCAACTAGGAGGACTTTTTATGAATTTCGGACAAATTGTAACGGCGATGATTGCGCCATTTTCTGAAGACGGTTTACTTGATTTACAAGCCACGACTACATTAATAGACCATTTGCACCATAACCATACGGACACGCTCGTAGTTAATGGTACAACTGGTGAAGCACCTGTTTTAACTGCCGATGAGAAAAAACTACTTTTGCAAACAACTATTGCTCATTCTAAAGGTCGAATGAACGTAATCGCAGGTGTCGGTTCAAACAACACACTACAGTCGATTGAATTGGCTAAAGAAGCTGAGGCACTAGGTGCCGACGGGATTATGGTTGTCGTCCCTTATTACAATAAACCATCTCAAGAAGGTATTTATCAACATATGGTACAAGTTGCAGATGCAGTCTCCATTCCTGTCATGTTATATAATGTACCAGGAAGAACAGGGGTTGACATGAGTGTAGAAACAACCTTGAGACTTGCTACTCATAGAAATGTTTTTGCGATAAAAGAAGCAAGTGGAAACATGGATAAGGTATCAGCGATTATTCGGCAATCTCCACCTCAGTTTAGTGTCTATAGTGGCGATGACTCACTTACATTACCTATGCTATCACTGGGAGCTAAAGGTGTTGTTTCTGTCGCTTCACACATCATTGGTACAGAAATGAAACAGATGATTTCTGCATTCGAAGCAGGTGATGTAAAACGTGCAGCTTCAATGCAAAGCGAGCTATTTCCTGTAATGCAAGCACTCTTTATGGCACCGAATCCAACACCAGTAAAGGCAGCTTTAAACACATTTGGCATTTCATGTGGGGGCGTCCGCTTACCATTAGTTCCGCTAACAGAGCTAGAGAACACTGCATTGCAATCTGTTCTTTCACCGTTTGTGCCACACTCTGCTTTTGCGCAATAACAACAAAAACCTAGTCCAATTAAATATTGGACTAGGTTTTTCATTCAACTCCATTTAATTAAAGTGCCTCGGTTAATCCTTTATATCCTTCGTCATTCGATAATCACTTGCTAAATCGTTTAAATGCAAAAGACTTTGTTTAGCCCAATCCGTTTCTTCGTTTTCAAGTTTCTCTTTTGCATCTAACCATGCTTTAAGAAGAGATGCGTCATACGGCTCGATTTCTCCTGAGAATGGCTTCACTGTACTATAAGGAACCCAAGTTTTCTCAAGGTAAGCTAGTGCTTTCCGCTGATGAAACATTTGTACATCTGCTTGTTTAGGTTGATGTAAGTCACCTTGGTTTGGATGGCGCTTTACAGCAAGCACTTGAAACAACGCCCGGTTATCTTCTTCCTTAACTTCCAATAACCTTCCTACGTACCTACCTGTCTTATATTTTGCTTCTACAATTTCCATCTTATTCACCTCATTTAAACAACAAATAAAACATAATTACTAGAAATGCTATCGCACTAAGGATGGCCAACGGCACATTCCAGAACAGCGGTTTTGTTCGTTGATTCATTACATTCCAAAGCGCGATTCCTCCAAATATGGCTGCGCTAACAAAACATGCTAGCAGGATAATCATAAATGTCCATTCTTCTCCACTTACCATTATTAAAGACCTGGAACTAAAACTGTGAATAAATTCCACAAAAATTCAGAGGCTGGTACGAGGTATTGATTGTTAAACGTGCGTAAAGAGTCACTTTCTACAAAAACTTCCAAAACAATAAGGGTAAACGTTCCAGTCATTGTTACAATTGCCGCAGCCAGTACAAGCACAAGTAGGCCAATGTATGCCAATAACACTCTAATAATCCATTTAAGCCATAATGGCCTTGGTTTTCTTAATTTCTTTTCTGCTTCCATTACTTAGACTCCTTCACAACCAATTTCTACCCTTACTGTACCAAAAGATTGAACAAAGGGGTAACAAAAACACTAAAAAAGAACGACATTTTTGCAACAAAAAACCTCACGCTGTAAAAAGCGGAGGTTCATTTTTTCCCCAATAAATGGATCCTAGGTAATGGTGTCCATGGTAGTTATCATTTGCAATGTGATAATGAAACTGAAACACATGACCTTTTTTTGGTGGTCGGTCCAATCTCACATGAAACCGAAGTAAATCGTCACCTGTTCGCCGGTCAAATACATGCATAATTTTTTCGCCTCTTCCTGAAGCTGGGCTCTGTGTAAGACCGATTTCTTCAGGGTCATGAAAATGGTTATTAATTAATAGTTGAGAAACAACATGTTTTAGCTCTGGCATAATCTCTTCTTTGAACGCAGGTTCAATTTTTTGTGCGATATTCTCACCGAACTTCTGCATACCTTGTTTGTAAGCCTGTTCCATAATCATGCTTTCTGTTAACCAATGCGCTTCTAATTCAATATGTTCATATTGGGCGGGATAACCTACAACGGCAGGGAATAAGTCATAATCTTCAACTGCAGCTTTGTAAACAATTGCTTTTTGAGTATCATTTTTAAATTTTGCAGTGGCATCTTGTTGGCTTTCTTTCTCAAACCATTGATCAATTAATGGTAGATTAAAAGATAGTAGACTAAGCATGACCATAATCATGCCTTTAAGATGACGACGGACCACGCTCCCTCCACCTTCTTCCATATACTTTTTTCTTATTATCACATGGGTTAAGAAATTTGCCTATAGAGGAATCGTTAAAAAACGTGAAAAATTACGGTAACTTTGTGCTTCCCATTAAAAAGCGGTCACACTCTCTCGCAGCTTCACGACCTTCGTGAATGGCCCAGACTACCAAACTCTGTCCTCGGCGATTATCCCCAGCTGCGAACACATGCGATTTAGATGTTTGATAGTTTCCATACTCAGCTTTAACCGTTTGCTTACTTGTTTGTTCAACGCCTAGTTGATTAAGCAATTCTTGTTCAGGTCCAGTGAAACCAATCGCTAGAAGTACTAAGTCGGCTTTCCAAACTTGCTCGGTACCAGGTACCTCAGTTCTTATTTTCATGCCATTTTCTTTGACTTCCGTAACAACTTCGACCGTTTCTAAACCAGTAATTTGGCCATTCTCATTTCCAATGAATTTTTTTGTTTGAACTTTATAAGCTCTAGGGTCAGTTCCATAAATTGCTTTTGCTTCTTTATGAGCATCTTCTTCTGTATGAACAATTGGAAAAAGTGGCCAAGCATTATCCACACTTCGGAATGTTCCTTTTTGCTTATTAATGTCAAACTGAGTAATTGATGCCGCCCCATGTCGTACAGAGGTTGTGATACAGTCTGCCCCAGTGTCTCCACCACCAATAACAATGACATGTTTTCCCTTTGCGGAAATATAATCATTATCTTGATGCTTTGAATTTAATAAACTTTTTGTATTTGCAGTCAAGAAATCCATCGCATAATAAATACCACTTAGTTCCCGTCCTTCATGGTCGACATCTCTAGGTTTTGTTGACCCCGTTGCAAGGATAACAGCATCAAACTCTTCCTCTAATGCATCAGCTGTGATATCTTTTCCTATTTCTACACCAGCTTTAAAAACGATTCCTTCTTCTTCGAGGAGATGAACTCGTCGTTCAACAATTGAATAAGCAAGTTTTACATCAGGTATTCCATACGTCAAAAGTCCACCAATCCGGTCATCCCTCTCAAATACAGTAACCAGATGACCCGCTTGATTTAATTGAGCAGCAGCGGCTAATCCCGCTGGACCTGATCCAACAACAGCAACTGTTTTGCCAGTTCTTTTTTTAGGTGGTTTTGCTTTGATCCATCCTTCTTTAAATCCTTTTTCAACAATATGGTACTCAACTGATTTAATTGTTACCGGATCATCATTAATGGCAACTGTACACGATCCTTCACACGGGGCCGGACAAACTCGACCTGTAAACTCTGGAAAATTATTTGTCTTGTGTAAACGATCAAGCGCCTCTTTCCATTTCCCTCTATAAACAAGATCATTCCACTCTGGGATTAAATTATAAACTGGGCATCCAATTTCCCCAGAGCCTGCCATAGAAGTACCTGCTTGACAAAAAGGAATCGCACAGTCCATACAACGTGCTCCTTGCTCCTGCACTTTATTTTCTGGCATAAGCAATTGAAACTCTTGCCAATTGGACGCTCGCTCAAAGGGGTCTCTTTTTGATGGTGCTTCCCTTTTGTATTCCAAAAATCCTGTTGGTTTCCCCATTACTTCCACTCCCTTACACGAACTAGATCTTGTTGAAAAGAAGAGTGCTTCTAACACTCTTCTCTTATTTAAAACGAAACATTCCAGTAGGTTCTACAGATAATATCATGCAACTTTTGGCATTGTTATTCCTTTAGGAACAAACCATTTGCGTTTAACTTACGGTTGATCTATTGGATACTTTATCATCGAAGGCGGCCATTATTGCTTGTTCTTCTGATAAGCCTTCCTTTTTTCTTGTTTCAATCGCATCAAGCATTTGCTTATAATCTCTAGGAATAATCTTAATAAACTGTTCCTTTGATTTTCCCCATCTTTGTAAAATCATTTCTGCTTGGATGCTGCCAGTTAAGGATTGATGTTCATTCAAGAGTGATTGCAAAATGCCTTCATCTTCATGATTGAGTGTTTCAAACAATACCATTCCTTGGTTACACTTCGAAGCAAATGTCTTGTAAGGATCATAAGCATAAGCAATGCCACCTGACATTCCTGCTGCAAAATTCTTTCCAACTTCACCGATAGTCACTGCGATACCGCCTGTCATGTATTCAAGTCCATGTTCGCCCATTCCTTCAACAACAACTTGGGCACCTGAATTACGAACGCAGAAACGTTCTCCAGCTTGACCTGCGATAAAAGCCTTCCCACTAGTCGCTCCATAAAAAGCAGTGTTTCCAATAATGACATTATCACTCGCTACAAAGGTTGCCTCTTTAGCAGGTGAAACGATGATTTTCCCTCCTGACAGCCCTTTTCCAGTATAATCGTTGGCATCGCCAGTTAGTTTTAATGTCATTCCTTTTGGAGCAAATGCACCGAAACTCTGACCTGCTGATCCGGCTAGAGAAAACTCAATCGTATCTTCTGGCAAACCCGTTGAACCGTAACGTTTGCTCAATTCACTACCAACAATCGTTCCTACAACTCGGTCTGTATTACGAATACTTGTCGCATAATGAACGCGAGTACCATCCTCTAAAGCTGGTTTCGCAGCATCTAACAACTCTCGTGCATCCAACGATTGACCAAGTTTATGGTCCTGTTTTTTCGTACAAATTCGTTGTTGCCCTTCAGTTAATTCAGGCATAAACAACAAACTAGATAAATCCACGTCTCTTGCTTTTGCATTATCTACTTCTTTGGTTTGTTCAAGTAAATCAGTGCGCCCTACTAACTCATCAATTGTTCGTACGCCTAAATCAGCCATAATTTCTCTCATGTCTTCTGCAATAAACGTCATGAAACGAACAATTTGGTCTGCTTCACCCGTATATTTTCGGCGTAATTCCGGATTCTGAGTGGCAATTCCAACTGGACATGTATCCAAATGACAAACACGCATAATAACACAACCTAATACCACAAGTGGCGCAGTGGAAAAAGCATATTCTTCTGCACCTAATAAGGCTGCAATCACAACGTCTTTTCCTGTCATTAATTTGCCATCTGTTTCTAACGTCACTCTTTCTCTTAAATTGTTCAACAACAACGTTTGGTGTGTTTCTGCCAAGCCGATTTCCCACGGAAGACCCGTATGTTTAATGCTTGTTCTGGCAGCCGCTCCAGTCCCACCATCATAACCACTGATGATAATACCGTCAGCACTTCCTTTAGCCACACCGGCTGCAATGGTTCCTACTCCAGTCCCTGCTACAAGTTTTACACTTACTTTAGCTGATGGATTGGCGTTCTTTAAATCATGAATCAGTTCTGCTAAGTCTTCGATTGAATAGATATCATGGTGCGGTGGTGGTGAGATTAAGCCAACTCCAGTAGTAGAGCCCCTAACTTCAGCTACCCAAGGATAGACTTTTTGTCCAGGGAGTTGACCACCTTCACCTGGTTTTGCTCCTTGTGCTACTTTAATTTGAATTTCATCTGCATTGACTAAGTAATTGCTGGTGACCCCAAAACGACCAGACGCAACTTGCTTAATTGCACTTCGACGCAAATCCCCATTTTCATCTGGTTTAAAACGACGTGGATCTTCGCCACCTTCACCTGTATTGCTTTTCCCACCTAAACGGTTCATAGCAATCGCAAGCGTTTCATGTGCCTCAGCCGAAATCGAGCCATATGACATCGCTCCAGTTCTGAAGCGTTTCACTATATCTGATGCAGGTTCTACCTCTTCAATTGGAATCGATTCGCTCTGTTTAAAGCGTAATAACCCTCTTAATGTTGTTTGTTTTTCTGTTTGTTCATTTATAGCATTTGTGTATTGCTTATAAAGATCATAATTATCCGTTCGGCACGCATTTTGAAGCATATGAATTGTATGAGGATTGTATTGATGGGGCTCCCCATTCCGACGCCATTGTAAATCATCGCCCGGTTCTAATTCGACCTCTCCACCTTCTCGACTGGAGTATGCAATTTCGTGACGTTCCAACACTTCTTGTGCAATTGCTTTTAAACCGATCCCACCAATTCTTGAGGCAGTCCATGTAAAGTGGTGCTCAATCACATCAGGGTGAATGCCTACCGCTTCAAAAATCTGTGCACCTCTATAGCTTTGAATTGTCGAAATACCCATTTTCGATAACACTTTCATTAAGCCGTTTGTTGAACCGTTCACATAACGTTTACAAGCATCCACATAATGATAATTGGATAGGAGTTCCTTTTGAATCCATTCATCAATCGTATCGAACACTAAATAAGGATTAATTGCTTCTGCACCGTAGCCAATAAGTAAAGCGTGATGGTGAACTTCTCTTGGCTCACCTGATTCAACTAATATGCTCACTTCTGTTCTTGTGCCACTTCGAATCAGATGATGATGCAAGCTTGAAACTGCAAGTAAAGCTGGAATTGGCGCTTGCTTTTCACAGAGATCTCGATCACTTAAAATAAGCAACGTATGTCCAGATTTAATTGCTTCATCAGCGTTCGCAAACAGCGCTTCAATCCCTTTTTCTAGCCCCGCTTCTCCATCTTTTGCCGAGAATAAAATAGGAATTGTTTTAGCAGAAAAACCTTCCATTTTATTGGTACGAAGTTTTGCTAGCTCTTCATTGTTTAAGATTGGAGATGGTAAGTGAATATGTCGACAGCTTAATGGTTCTGGATTTAACAAATCTCGTTCCGCGCCAATTGTTGTTGCTTTTGCTGTCACTATTTTCTCGCGAATCGCATCAATGGGCGGATTTGTTACTTGTGCAAACAACTGCTTAAAATAATTATAAAGTAGTTGTGGCTTCTTTGATAAAACAGCAAGCGGTGAATCGTAACCCATTGAACCTACTGGATCATTTTCTTCTTTTATTAAAGGCATAACCATTTTATTAAGTTCTTCATATGTGTATCCAAAAACAAGTTGACGTTCGAGAATTCGGGACAATTCTGTATCGTGTACTTCAGAAGTTTCCAAAACGTCCTCTAACTGAATTAAATGCTCTTTTACCCATTCGCCATATGGATGCTCTGCTACAATGGCTTTTTTCACTTCATCGTCTGGAATAATGCGACCTTCCTTTAAGTCAACTAATAAAAGCTGACCAGGGTGAAGACGGTCTTTTTTGACAATTGTATCTGGAGCAAAATCCAAAACACCCACTTCGGAGCTCATCACAATATAGTCATCATCCGTTACATAATACCTTGATGGTCGCAAACCATTCCGATCCAGCGTCGCGCCAATTTTTTCGCCATCTGTAAACACAATCGCAGTCGGTCCGTCCCACGGTTCCATAAGTGTACTGTGGTATTCGTAAAATGCTCGCTTATCAGGGTCCATATCGGTATTGTTCTGCCAAGGCTCTGGTACCATCATCATCGCTGAATGAGCAAGTGATCTCCCTGATAATGATAAGAACTCAAGTGTATTATCAAACATAGATGAATCGCTTCCGTTTTTATCAATAACAGGATGGATCTTCTGTATGTCGCCTCCAAATGCATTGTTAGAAAATTTTGCTTCTCGTGCATGCATCCAATTGACATTTCCTTTAATTGTATTAATTTCCCCGTTATGAATCATATACCGGTTTGGGTGGGCGCGCTCCCAACTTGGAAATGTATTCGTACTGAAGCGTGAATGAACTAATGCAAGTGCAGATTCAAATGCTGGATCGAGTAAATCCAAATAAAACATACTGACTTGTGCAGTTGTCAGCATACCTTTGTATACAATTGTCTTACTAGAGAAACTAGCAAAATAAAATGACTCTTCCAATTTCACCTTTCCACTTAACTCATATTCTGCTCGTTTTCTAGCAACATATAACTTCCGTTCAAACTCAATCGTCTGAAGCTGGTTTTTGGAAGTGACAAATAACTGTTCGATCACTGGCATCGAGTTAAACGCTGCTTTACCAAGCATAGTATCGTCTGTTGGGACGTCACGCCAACCAACAAGCGTCAACTTTTCTTCAGTTAAGATCACTTCTATTGATCGTTTTAAATCATCTCGAATTTCTTTATTTTGTGGTAAGAAAAGCATACCAACAGCATATTCTCCATATTCTGGCAATTCAAAAGGTGTTTGCTTTTTAAAAAAGCGATCAGGTACTTGAACCAAAATCCCTGCTCCATCGCCTGTATTTATTTCATCGCCTTGTCCACCGCGATGTTCAAGATTTTCAAGCATTAAAAGCCCGTCTTTAATGATTTTGTGAGATTTTCTACCTTTCATATGCGCAAGAAACCCGATCCCACAATTATCATGTTCAAAATCCGGATCATAAAGTCCTTGTTTAAGTGGATAACCTAAGTTACGCATAGACACCACCCTTTCTCCCATTTTTACGTTGTTTTACTTCTCTCTCTACACATCGTTCGCTGTTTAGGCATTAAACATTGTTTCATCATCTTAAAAAGTAACCTATTTCTTTTATTAGACTCTTATTTCCATTCAAGTAATACTCATTTCTGGCAAGATAAAAATAGCTATAAAATAATAAAAATCGATTCATAGTAACAAATAAAGGCTCGAATCCGTTTTGCTAATCCACCAGAAACCGAATAGAAAAACATAAATATGAATAAAAATTCATTAAGAGTTAACAAAAAGAGCAGTCCGCGCTAAATGCACAATCGTCCAAAGGCGAACGTTCGTTGTTTCTAAAAAAATAATCCGTGTTAGAAGTTTAGCGATAATTTCGTTATTCGTCAAGATTGAACTACAATTTTGCTTGTATAATTGTCGAAATACCTGCAAATAAATTGCCAGTAAAGCAAAAATCGTTCATAATAGAAAGAGAAAAAATGAAACATATTTCAATTCACCAACGTATAGAACAAGAGAGAATAATCTATTAACGTGTTGGAGGTAAGTGATCATGGATGAAAATACAAAGATGAATGAAAATCAATCCAAAACAGATGAAACAAATCAAAATGAACTTGAATCATATAAATCACAAACAAACTTAGAAGAACTTTTAAAAAAACTTGATAATTTAGGTGAGGCAGAACAAAAAGAAGCAGGAGAATCACTTGAAGCGTTAAAACGTCCTGTACGAGAAATGATGGGGGATGAATCAAATACGTTACCTAAGCAGCTTCATGAACTGCGTGAAGTAGTAGGTCAACTTGAACCTGATTATTTACAGGACTCTCAATTTAAAAAGTTCTTTAATAAGATGTTAAAACGTAATCCTGTTGAGCAGTATATGAAACGTTACCAAACTGTTGAAGCACAAGTCGATCATATCGTCGAAGGATTACTAACTGGAAAAGATAAATTGCAAGAAGATAACATCATGCTTAAAGAATTAAAAGTCGTTGCAAAAGAGAGAATTGGGAATTTAAACGATCAAATCGCAATCGGCCAAGAATTACACGACATGCTTGAGCAAGAAATGACGACTGAGAAATGGGCCGATAACGAAAATGAATTAAAAAATGGGCAAGTTAAAGTAATAACTCGTATGAAAAACATGCAGCAGGCCGTCATGGTTTTGCAGCAATCTCTAGCTTCAGTTGATTTAATAATGGCTAATAATGAAAAGTTAGAAGAAGCGATCTTTAATGCAATTACAATGACGAAAAATATCATTACGGTTACAGCTTCGATTCAGCTCGCATTAACGAATCAAAAGAAAGTAATTTCTGCAGTACAAAACGTAAATCAAGCAACAGAATCGATGCTTCTTTCAAATGCAGAATTGCTTAAGCAAAATACTCAAGAAACGCTTAAAACGTTAGAGGAACCAGCCATTGCATTAGATGCTTTTAGAAAAGCATATGATAATGTGTATAAAGCAATTGAACTGACAGAGGAATCGAATGAACGAATTGTTTCAAGTGGTAAACATTTTATTGAGGAAATGGATAAACTCAATTCTGAAATGCAGACAAAGTTATTAAATCGATGACAGCAGGAGGTTTTCGAGTGTGAAACGATTTCCAACAACAACATTACTCGACTTTTTCACACCTGCGCATAAGCGTCCTGTTGATGACCATATTATTCAAGATGAAACAACGATACGACTGCTTAATGACACAGAGCGTCTGCTTAAACGGATGACGGATAATGCTACGGGGAAAAACGAGCGGAAAAGTGTGCGCAGACGGCAAAAGGACTGGGATATTCGTGTAAAAGTTTCATACAACAACATTCGGGTGATTGTTGCCGATACAAAACACTCTCGCTCACCAGTCCATAAACGTTTTAGGATTATCTGTTTTCGAAAATACGTTAAATCAACAGACGGAGTAGGCAAAATAAAAGAAGCGACGATTCATTATTTAAAAGATGGACGAATGCATGTCCGTTCCTTACAAAACGTTTCTCATCTCAAGGGAGTCTTTCACGCAATTCACCTTCTTGATCTTGCTTATGTCGGAACGAAAGTAACTGATGTATCCCTTGAACGTTTGAATGGTCACGAAAAACAATTAAAAAGTGAACAAGCAAATGATATCAAATTTTTAGCACAAGAAGCGAGACGTTACGTTCAAGCAATGGATACGCTCTCGCTTGATCCTATGCTTGATAATCGTCTGAATCGAATACTGACGCACGTTTCTAAATTAGAAGATGATTTTCATTTATTTAATTACGAAGACAAACACACGGTACGTCGACTGCTTCGCGAAGATATGCCGAATGTGATGGGAGCTTTTTTAGCATTATCAAAGAAAAACCAATTAGATCAACGAGATAATGTTTTTGTGTCACTATCCAAGATGGAATTAACGCTCATATCGCTCCAAGATGATTTAGAAAAAATAAAAGTTGAACGTATGGAACATGTAATGAAGCTACAAGAGTTACGCTACGGCGGTAATCATAAAAACGATCGCACGAGCACTTAATAATGATTCGCTCTAATAAAAACCCATTTTAAACAACCGCGCTTGCAGAAGCGTGGTTTTCTTCGTTATAATTAAGGAAACAAAAATGAACATAAAGGTGAGGATTGCATGGATCGGTATGAAGCACAGCAACTTGTTGGGCAATTGCTAGTCGTCGATCTAGGAGTAGACGGCACCTACTTAGGAGAATTGCTTAACGTCGTAACAGAACCTAAAAAACCTTGGCGCGGGGAAGTTCGTATCTTCTCTATCGTAGCCTTGCCAGAATATATTTTTCAAGAAGAAACGATTGCACTTCATGAGGTGTTATATAACGAAGGTGATATTGCTTTATTTTCTAGCCAACAATTGTATAAACGACCACGGCAAACTCAAGTAGAACCTTATTTAGATTCCATTTTAACTGATTTAAAACGGCGTCATATTCGGTTAAAAAAAGACGCTTTGCCTCCATCTACTGAATTAGAAGCACTGGAAGTTTATATTAAAACATTAACTAGCCAAAAAAGACGTAATGAACGGTCAAATCTTCCAGCAGATTATTCAAGTGAACACCCACTATACATTGAGTATACATTCCATATGGAAGAAGAGCGTTACTTTTTGTTAGATAAAAGAGGCGAAGTATTACAGCTTACACCTTCTTATTTTGAATATGCTTGGAAACAAAATGATAAAATAGTCACGGGTCAGTATGAAGGAGATGGGATTTTCATCCGATCGAATGGCAGTCGCTATATTCCAGATGAAAACGCCGTTCTCTTTATTGACCAAAAACAATTTGACCCCTACTATATTCTTCGCAATGAGTTAGATCCCATTGCATTACAGGGCTTTGAACACAATTTAGCAATGCATCATATCACTCATGCAGACCTAATACATTGTTACAATTCGCTGCTCGAACAACTACTCAATAGCGAAACGACACATGTTTTTCAGGGAGTGAACTTTTTAACCTTTCAAACGGATGAACACTTTGTTCTTGTACAACACCATTTCAAACGTTATATCTCATTTGATGGTTCGATGGATAAAGATAAAATATATGACCGGTTTGAATTTACTACAGATAAAGGTATTCGAACCATTGCTTTATATACAAATGCTTTTCATTAAAAAGAATGAGGAACGTCTTCACGAAGACGTTCCTCATTCTTTTATGTTGTTCTTTTTATCTATCGTTTTTTCATGAGAATACCAATTATAAATGTCATCGCTTGTATGTCGACTTATATCTCTAACTGAAAAGGATTTCCCAGCCATACTTGATTGAACATAAAACTCAAAACTAGATAACTGCTTACGTCTTTGCAAAATTGAAACGTAACGCGTAGCAGATTGTATTTTCTTTTTTGGAGAAATAACAAGTGTCTGTCCAATCGTTCGATATCGTAACCACATAAAAGATTCGTTTGTGCCTGAACCAGCATCGCGATACTGGAACCAAGCCAAAAGTCCGCAAATAAAAACAATAAGCAATCCTAATAAACCAATTGTTCCCCAAATAAAAATAGCAGTAAGTGTTAACACGATTGGTACAATAAGCATGCGAATAAAAAAGCGAATTGCAGCGCGTTTTGGTGCAGATTCAATCTCCCTTGCAAACGCATACTCCGGCATCGTTTGTTCTAAAAATGCTTGTACATCACGTTCATGAATTAAAGGTACTAACAATGTCGACCCTTGTTCCTTGTTATTACCTCCACCTGCTGACTCTACATAAATGGATACAAAACCAAATGGTTGACGGAGAATGCTTCTTATCATTCGCACCGCTGTGATTCGTTTATATGCAAGGGTTAGTTGCCTACGTTCAATTAACCCTCGATCAATCACCATTTCTTTGTTATACATTTCCACCTTGAAATTACCATACGTAATAATGGTTATCAAGCTGGATATTAGCCACGAAATAAGTAAAACAACAAATACAGTCAACGTGAGCAACAAAATGCTTAATCCAATAACAAAGTCATACGTCTCTGCAAATAAACTGTCTGGAATGAATTGAATGCCTTGTGACAGAACAGCAACTACTGCTGAAATAACTAACCCAATACCACTTGAAGTTAATGCTGTATAAATAAGCCTTTTCTTGCCTAAATACCACGTAGAGTTAGGTTCAGCTTCAAGTACAACTTCGCTTTCTTCGAGTACGTCAGAAGCGGAGAACTCTCCCCCTTCAGTCTCTGAGGACGACTTGTCGACTGCAGGATCTTTTAACAATTCTGATCGAATCCGGTTCGCTTCCGTGCGTGTTACTGCCACTAGCTCTGCCTCTGCTTCCATTCCACCACCGGCAGTATCTATATTTACTTTAACAAGACCAAATAGTCTTTGAAGTAAGCCAGCCGATATATTTATTGCTTGAATACGTTTTCGCTGAATGTATCGCTTTTTCTTGACAAATATGCCTTGTTCGACGTAAAGCTCTCCTTCTTCCAATCGATATTTAAACTTTAGCCAAACAAGCCAACTAAATAGAGTTGATAACACTAATAAGGCGCCAAAAGCGATGAAAAAAATCCATAATATATTCTGAAAGAAAGCGACAATAGCAAAAGGAACCGCAAGTTGAAACAAGCCTTTCGCTGAATTAATAAAAATTGCTGCAGGGTGTTGTCGTTTTAACTCATTCATCTTCATGCACCGATGCTAACCTCGATATTTGATCACGCAAGGAATCAGCATCTTCTATAAATAAAGTTGGAATCATATGGGTTGTTGCTGCAGATGTTATCGAGACCGCAGCCATTTTGTATTTACGTAAGATTGGTCCCTGTTCCGTATCAACATGTTGGACACGCACCATTGGTACCAATGTCCGTCGTACAATAATAACCCCTTGCTTAATATCCACTTCATCTTCATGCACTTCATACCTAAATCGATGCCATTGAATCACTGGCCAAATGACTATTTTTGTTAATCCATAAAGAATAACAAACCCTATTAACACCCATGTAATCCATTGATAAAATGACTGAAATATGTATAACTGAACAAAATAGTAAACTGTTGGAAGTAGCGCGAATAAAACGGTGTCAATTGTGTTTTGTAACCGCCACACATTTATCGCTTTTTTAGGTAACCTTTGCTCAGGCTCTTTTCTCATGCCTTTCCTCCCTTTTTTATTTATTCTGTTCTTTTTTCTGATAAAAGAACGTGCCGCCTGAAGCGGCACGTCTATTCTTCATCGTCTGTTACATATACAAGGGTAACACCTTGCTCTTCAAACCATTCGAGCAACCTCTTATTGTCATCTTGGTCATAGAGAAGGCCAATCGACTTAACCAGCTCAATTTCTTCAAGCTTTCCCTTCTCGGCATCTTCAACCATCTCAAGTATATCTTCTAACCCTTGTTCCCTTAATCGCTCTACTAAGTCATCGATTGCAACAGCCATTGTAGTCCTCCTATTTGTTTCTAGCCTCGGTCATTTGTTTCCAAACAGACCCTTTTGCTTCTTCTCCGCCTTGAATTCGTTCTAATGCCATTTTTACTTGAAGTGCTACTTCAAATTCAGGATCATTTTCAGCTTCTTGAAGTGCGGGTATCGCTTCTTCTGTCCCGATCTCATATAAAAACATAGCCGCTCTCCAACGAACGATTTTACTTTCGTCTTTTAGAGATTCAATCATAGCTGGAATGGCATTTTCTGATCCAATGTCTGACATACAATCTCCCGCCGTACGACGTACAGTAACAGATTTATCATTTAATGCTTTTTCTAATAACGGTAAGACACTTTCCGTTTCAATCATGCCCAAATACATAGTAGCTAATCGACGAATCGAGGCTTTCTCATCTTTCAATGCGACTTCAAGCACAGGCAAATCTTTTTCCTTCGGATCCATTTGTTCTAATGTCGCATATCGCTCACGCCAATCATCTACTTGTAACATTTCGATCGTCACTTCTTTAAACCTTGCTGCAAATGCTTCCGCAGCTGCTTTTTCTCCTTTTGCTAATTGCACAAGACTTTCTAAGCGAACAGTTGAATAAGCAGCTTCAAGTTCAGCAGCTACATCTTTTGCAATCGTTTGTAACTCTCCGTAGCGAGCCGACTGTTCTTCCCATTTTCGCTCAAGTACCACATTGTCGTCTGGTAGCTGCGCATTGGAAACAGCCGTCACAAAACGTTCTGGCAACCCGGCGCGTACTTCCTCTTCCCCGTCAGTTACCTTCACTTGCATTGGTATCCCTTTAAACATTTGTACTTGTACTTGTACTTCTCCGAAACCTTCTTGAGGTTCGTTGCTATTTTTTTCATTACCAGGCTCTTCTCCAAATAATTTACGAACTTGTGGTAAAAGGACTTTCCAATCAGCTTTTGGATAACGGTCGACGGCAAGAAAATCGCCTACATGATAGACCGCTTTTATTCCTTCAATCGTAAATAGTTGTTGAATGAACGCAGGAGCATCCTCTTTATTTTTTTCTTGATACGTTGTACTTGTCCCTTCTGCCGCTTCACTCAAGTTTAATTTCATTGTATTAGGGCTAGGTGTTGGTTCAATTGAACGAATATACATATTCATCCTCCTCGAGGCTTTTTCTCATTTAAATACTAACATAGTCCTAGAAGGCATTGCCAGCCGTAGGCGCTTACGTATCAAAAACATTCTATTACCCTTTTATTCTATTCTTCTGTTACAATATGAAAAAGGAGGCATAACAAAAATGAGATTTGCTTTTTTATCTGATATTCATGGAAATGCAACAGCACTTGAAGCCGTACTGAATGATTTGCAATCAAAGCAAATTGACCGAATTTACATACTAGGCGACCTTTGCTTTCGTGGTCCAGAGCCAAAACGTGTTTTAGAACTAGTCCAAGCATCAGGCGCTAAAGTCATTAAAGGTAATGCTGATGAATGGCTTGTTAGAGGGTTTAAAGATGGCGAAGTTCCCGAAGAACGGCTTGAAATGTTTCAAAAAGAACGTGATTGGACACTAGGTCGTCTTGATCAAGCAGACTTAGATTACTTGAAAAACCTTTCGACTGATCTTGTTATAGACGATGGGCAAGATTTAATTGTCCATGCGTTTCATGCGACTCCAAATAACTTATTTGATGTTGTTACTGTTGAAGATACGGAAAAAATCGAGAATGAATTAATGATTCGGGACGAAGCTGACATTTATATTTATGGACATACGCATCATCCTTATATCCGTTCTCTTCACGGAAAAAACATTGTTAATACCGGTAGTGTTGGTATGCCATTTGATGGTCATCCCCTGGCATCGTATACCATCATAGATATTCAAGACGGTAGTCATTCGATTCAACTAAATCGAGTCCCTTATAACCGGGAACATGTAGTCGAAATCTACAAACAAAGTGGCTATCCTAATATTGAAGAAATGGGCGCGGTTATTTATTACGCTGTTCGTCCGAAATAAACGACACCCCAAAAGTTCGAGTGCCAACTTAACTTTTGGGGTTTTTATTTAATTAAATCGGTCAAACCATCCATGATTTCTGTTAACTTTGCTTGTTCACCATACGAATGAACCAGCTCTAACCGTTCATTTAAAAGAATCGTTGTTGGTACGCCTAAACAACCAAAAGAATCGTAAACACGCGTCCCTTCGTCCTTTAGTACTAAAAAGTCGAACCCTTGCTTTTCTAAAAAACCCTGTAAATCAATTGTCCCTTCTCTACCTGTTACATTAATGGTAACAAAACAGAGCTTTGATGCATCCGCGTGTTTGTACAACCGCATTTTTTCTTGCAAATCACGGTTAGAATCTGGACACCAACTTGTCCAAAATGTAAGCATGACTGGGCGACCAGCTGCCTCTTCTTGTAAATTATAAGGATTGTTGCTGTTAACCTCTCTTAATGTAAACGACATAAACAGATACTCCTTTCAAAGAAAAAACCCTTCAATTAAGAAGAGCTTTTTGCACAATGTTCATTATAAGCAAGAGCTAGATTGCGGACAATATCTTCTGGATCTGCACCTTCTATTTCTTCTCTAGGAATAAAATGAACTACTTCATTTCCTTTTAATAATGCCATAGAAGGAGATGATGGCGCATATTCTGGAAACTTCCCACGCATTTGAGCTGTGGCCTCTTTATCCTGTCCAGCAAACACCGTCACTAAGTGGTCTGGTGTATGATTATGTTGTAAAGAATAAATAGCTGATGGACGCGCAAGTCCTGCAGCACAACCACAAACTGAATTAATAAATACTAACGTAGTTCCGTCAGCTTCCCCCATAAACTCATCTACTGATTCAGCTGTTGTTAATTCGTTAAATCCAGCATCCGTTAGTTCTTGACGCATTGGCAGGACAACTTGACGCATATATTCTTCATAAGCCATTGACATCGTTTTCTGCCTCCTTTATTTTCTCGATTATATCCACTACAGAACCAAACGCATAAAAGTGCGTTTGATACTTCCCTTCTCTATAATAAAGCAATGCTGGCACACTTTCAATTTGCATGCTTAACGCGAATGAAGGAGCAAGTTGTATATTTAATTTATAAATAGAGAACTCGTGGTGGCTTTCTTCGATTACGATTAGCATTCTTTCTGCCTGTTTACATGTTCCACAAAACGGTGAATAAACATACAACCAGCCAGTTCCCTTCGATAAAAGGTTCATTTCCAAATCGCCTAATGTCTGTTCAATCATTTTGTGCCCCTCTTGTTTTTGCAAGTTTTAACACAAACAAGTCATAAGCGACTATAGCACCTGGAAATTGTTTCTCGACTTCATGAAGATAAACGTCTTCATTTCTAGAATAACGAGAGGACACATGTGTCAGCACTACTTTTTTTACATTTGCACGTTTTGCTATTCCACAAGCATCAGCAATCGTTGAGTGTCCGTACGCATGCGCATTTCCTTGCTGGTCAGATGCGAATGTCGCTTCATGTACAAGTAAATCTGCATTTGCTGCAAATGAGTCCATCTTTTCAACAGGGGCCGTGTCACCAGCGATCACCACTGTTCGACCAGGAAGAGGCGCATCCACAAAATCTCGACCATCAATCGTTTGGCCATCATCTAGAGTCACACGTTTTCCTTGTTTCAATTGCGCATAGATAGGCCCAGGTGCAATACCAAGTGCCTTTAGTTTCTCAACATGAAGGGCACCAGGTCGCTCTTTTTCTTTAATACGAAAAGCAAAGCTCTCAACAGGATGAATTAACGACAACGTGTCAACTTCGTACCATTCGTTTTCAAATAAAAAGCCTTCTTTTAATTCATCAATGACAAGTTCATATCTTAACTTTGTTTTTGTTGTTTCAAGTGATTGATGAATAAACTCTTTAAGCCCTTTCGGACCATAGATGGTTACAGGAGTCTCTCCCCCTTGAAACGAACGACTACTTAATAGACCAGGTAGTCCTAATAGATGATCCCCATGCAGATGGCTAATAAAGATGGTAGAGATACTAGCAAGAGATAAAGGTGAACGAAGAAACTGGTGTTGAGTTGCTTCTCCACAATCAAAAAGCCACACATCCCCAGCTTCATTCAAAAAACGAAGAGCAAGCGCACTTACATTTCGATGTCTTGCAGGCACACCAGCCCCTGTCCCTAAAAAATGCACTTCCATCTTTATTCTCCAGCCACGGCATCAGCAAATGCCTTTGCGTAAGGAGCCAGATCTGGCGGTCTTCGGCTAGATATAATGTGTCCATCAACAACAACATCTTTGTCATGCCAAACCGCACCAGCATTAACCATGTCATCTTTAATTCCCGGTGTACTCGTTACCTGCTTGCCAGTCAAAATACCCGCTGATATTAAAACCCATCCAGCATGACAAATTTGTCCGATTGGCTTTTTTTGCTTGTCCATTTCTCTTACGAAATCGAGTAATTCTGGATAACGTCTCAGTTTATCTGGGGCCCACCCTCCAGGGATTAATACCCCATCAAAGCCTTCCGCTTTTGCTTCAGAAAACGTAAGCTCACTTGTTGCCGGTACTCCATATTTCCCTATATATGTTTCTTCTTTTTTAGCTCCAACTAAGACCACTTCTGCCCCTTCTTCTTGCAGGCGAATGATTGGGTACCAAAGTTCTAAATCTTCAAATTCAGCATCTACAGCTGCTAAAATGCGTTTTCCTTGTAGTCTCATTCGTTTCACTCCTTAAATCAATAACGAGAACAAACTCTCATCTTTGTTTACTTCATTATAATCAAACCCGAGTCTGTTCATTCGGTCAATTAAACCAACATAGTCTTCATTACATTTCAATTCAATCCCAATTAAAACCGGACCACTAGACTTGTTGTTTTTCTTCGTGTATTCAAAACGAGTAATATCATCTTCTGGGCCCAGTACATCTGTTATAAATTCTCGCAGGGCACCTGCTCGTTGAGGAAACTGAATAATAAAATAATGCTGTAACCCTTCATAAATTAGAGAACGCTCTCTAATCTCTTCCATTCGACCAATATCATTATTCCCACCACTTACGATACAAACAACAACTTTGCCTTTGATTTGGTCCGCATATAAGTCTAAAGCCGCAATTGGCATCGCTCCAGCAGGCTCTGCCACAAGAGCATTTTCATTATATAACTTTAAGATGGTCGTGCAAATTTTCCCTTCAGGCACAAGAACAATATCATCAATTAATTGTTTGCAAATCTCTAATGTCTTATCGCCAACTCGCTTTACAGCAGCGCCATCAACAAACTTGTCGATTTTTTCAAGCTCTACTACTGTACCCTCTCGAATGGATTCAGTCATCGATGCTGCACCAGAAGGTTCGCAACCAATCATTTTGGTTGATGGACTAATGCTTTTCATATATGTAGCAACACCACTTATCAGCCCACCACCACCAATAGATGAAAAGACATAATCAGGTGTCTCTTCAATATCATTTAAAATTTCCAGGCCTACTGTACCTTGACCAGCAATAATTTTATCTTGATTAAATGGATGAATAAAAGTCATTTGATGCTCATTGCAATATTTCATTGCGTCTGCATAAGAATCGTCAAACGTGTCCCCATTTAAACGAACATCCACGTAATCACGCCCAAAAAATTTCACTTGTGCGACTTTTTGTTTCGGAGTTGTAGACGGCATAAAAATAACACCTTTAATTTTTAAAGCGCGGCATGAATAAGCAACACCTTGAGCATGGTTCCCTGCACTTGCACATACGACCCCAACATCGTGCTCTTCTTTTGTTAATGAAGAAATTTGATAGTAAGCGCCTCGAATTTTAAATGAGCGCACAACTTGTTGATCTTCTCTTTTTAAATAGATCGTGCAGTCATAACGTTCTGAAAGAACTTCATCCTTCTGTAAAGGAGTATGCGTCACGACATCTTTAATCATTTGGTTTGCTCGAATAATATCTTGTAAATGCGTTGTCATTTTAAAAAGTCCTTTCGTCGTGCACATTCCTATCCATTTGTGTGTAAATACAATGGACTAATTTTAACACAGTCCTTATGTTTAGAAAACCCTTATGACTTTCTTGCAGAAGCGGGTTTCATCTTTTATAATGATACTTGAGAACGTTTGCACTTTTATTGGTACATACACTTGAGTAATTGAAGGAGGAACCCCGATGTTAAAAAAAGGGCTGATTGCTGCTTTTATCGTCTCACTGATCGCCATTTTTGCTTATGAGCCAACTGTTTTAGCAGCTGCAGCTGAGTCGGAAAGCCACGCGAGTGATACAGATAGTTTAATGCGTTGGACATTAAACATTTTGTCTGTAGCTACTTTAGCATTTCTTGTCTTTCTATCAGTTACAGATCGAGGCTAATAAAAAAACTGTCCAGTAAAATAAACTGGACAGTTTTTTTATTTTGGAAGTTCTTCTAATAAATTGGATAACACATAACGGACAGACTTAAAAGTTTCCCGTTGCCGCTTCATACCAGATGAAGCATAAAATGATTTTATGGCAACCACATCCAAATTCTCAACTGCCTCCGCCAATTGGTTCACATGCAATCCTCTTGTTGGATGATTAATTAAGAATGCTTTTGCTAGTGGATACCATTCTTGTGCCAGTGGCTGTACTTGATCAGCAAATGGTTTAACTTTCCCATAAAAATCAACCTCATAGTCTGGCTTTTTCTTCACAGTCTCAACATAAAATGTTTCTGCATCTATAGTTAAATCAAGTAATTGGTTCGTCATTCTTCTAAGTTGTTCCACTTGCGCCACCTCCACCGCTAGTGTAGCAAGAACAACCTAATTTTAAAAGGAAAAGAATGCCGTCAACGCTTTCCAAGGACGTTTTTTCACATTCCTGGGAAGCTCCTGTGATTCATTTACAACACGTTTTTCTTGTGCGTAACTCATTCGCTTTTCAATAAGCGAGAGGCGATCTTCAAGTGTGTCTAATAATTTCATCATATCATCCAATTCACTTCTATGTTTAAGCAATTGGTAACTGACCACATCATCTGCCTTTGAATCTAATTTGGCTTCCAATTCATTAACTTGAACGAATACTTGCTCCATTTTCGCTTCGTATTGTTTTCTTGGCACTGCCGCTAGTTGTGTTTTTTTCGGAAACGATACTTCTTTTAATTTTTTTCCTTGTTTCAATTGATTATGAATATCTTCAAATTGAGTTAAATGATGTTGTGCATATAAAAAGTGTCCTTGCTCATTCACCTCACATTTGATGTCAAAGAATTTTGTCCACCTTTGAATCGTTGTTGGATTTACGCCTATTGCTTTTGATACCTCTTTTGTTTTTAACGGTTCCATGATAACGCCTCCTCGTTTTTCCTGTTGCCTTATCAGTTCGCCATTTGTGCCCCATTCCCTATACAGACGACAAAACTAGAAGGCATTCAACAAAGATAGTCGTTCTCATACACCCCTCTCTTTTTTCATGATTATTCGACAGCGCATATTTCCATCTTTCATGAATCATACTTACGTAAGAGGGGGTGTTTACAAATGAAAAAACAACAACGACAACCTAAACAAGAGTCAAAAAGAACAAATAGAGAAACGGCTATCCCTACAGACAAAAAACTTGATGGTCCAAACCGTCCTGCAGAGTAACATTTACGTACACAAAAGCTTGTCGACAACTTTCCGTATCAAGATCGTCGACAAGCTTTTTTTATCCTTGCCTCTAGCCGTTCCTCATCGCAACTGCTAAAAGCCCCAGACTTAAAAACGTACCAAGGTTTCTTAATTTGTATTTCCTTTCATCCAACTTAATAGTTTAATCTCCGCCTTTGTGACTGCAGTTCCCAACTCTCCCCTTTTCGGTTTCATCCATACTTGCTTAAATAGTCGTTCAATTTCATCAGGCTTCTTATTTTCGTACCAATCGATCATGTCACTTTCTCTGTGATGACAACGAGGAAAACAAAGACGCAACGGTAAAGCATCTTCATTTAGATTGTAATCCCTTCGCGAACCTGTTGGCTCAGTCTTTTTTGTGAATGCAAAAAATTGTTCTTGAAGTTCTGGTTCGTATAGCAGTTTGGCCAGTCTTTTTCCTAATTGGATTCGTGCGATTGGGTTTGCAAATGACGTAACAGTTTCCCCGTAAATCGTTTGATTTATTCCTGGCAAAATAACATGGCTAAAATGTGCAAACTCCTGCATATTGTAAAAAGCCGAATGGAAAAATTGTTCCATTGCTAATAAGTCAAGCAAACGATTTTGAACAACAAACTGCTCATTGATGATTAATGCTGTCATTAAGCGGTTTTCATTTTCCTCAACCATAAAACGACGCCACTCTTTTTGCATGAAAGAAGATACGCCAAAAGATTTAAGCGTATCAAAACAATCCCTTCTCTTTTGTACGGTTTGTTGATAAACAAGCAACTGGGGATAAGCATCTGCAAAAATAATCCAATTAGCGCGCTCATAAATCCATCCAATCCATCTACGAGTAGTAGCATTAAGAACGGTTCGAAACGGAGCGGTTGTTAAGTCTGTCATATTCCAACCAGCATTTCGCGACACCATTCCCGCTAAAGCTGCCCAACGGATTTCAGGATAACGACGACCAAATTGTTCATATGCTTTTGTCCTCGAAATATTGTCAACGTTTGCAAATGTTATTAGATCCTTCATCCCATTCTTTCCCTCATTTTTTCATTAAATTTTCAACAGATCGCGTGTTCTCTTCCACTACTCTTTTTTTAAGTGTGTTAAAATAGATAAGTGCTTATGTGTCCTTTTACCTTTCCGCATAACACTAAATTCATACCAAGAACAGTAAGGAAAGGTTGTGTCTTGATGGCGATTCGTTATCCAAATGGAAAATCGTATGTTGGAGGAGAAAAAGAGCAGAAACAAAAAAAGCTGCCAGCTGATGCCTACAGCGGCAGAGGAATGACGCTTGAACAAGATTTAGATGAAACAAACCTTTACTACTTAAGCCGTCACAAAGCTGTTATTCATAAAAAACCAACACCAGTACAAATCGTAAAGGTTGATTATCCAAAAAGAAGTGCTGCGGTCATTCGTGAAGCATATTTTAAACAAGCCTCTACTACAGATTATAATGGCGTTTATAATGGCAGATATCTGGATTTTGAAGCAAAAGAAACAAAAAACAAAACATCTTTTCCGTTAAAAAATATTCACGATCATCAAATCGAGCATATGCGCAATGTCCGAGCCCAAAAAGGTATTTGTTTTGTTTTGATACGTTTTTTTGTGAGTAAAGAGGTGTTTTTGCTTGATGCCAGTCACATAATCGCTTATTACGATCAACAAAATACACGTAAATCGATTAAAAAAACAGACATTGAACGCCTTGGACATCTTGTTCATACAGGTTTTCATCCACGAATTGATTATTTAGAGACCGTGGAACGCATTTATTTCCAGTCATCCATAAAAGGGGAGAAATTAGATGGCAGATGATTACAAATCAAGGCAAGAGCGCAAAAATGCGCAGGCCAAACAAACAAACAAAAAACCACCTAACAATAAAAAGGCAAAATCACCTAGTAATAAAAAGAAAAGTGGCGTATTAAAGAAAATAGCCATTGCCTTAGCCATTATGATTGGTCTTGGTATTGTAGGTGGTGGTGTAACGGCTGCTGTAATCATAGCAGGCGCACCAGATATTGATGAAGAGCAACTTACACTCGCGCAATCATTACAAATTCATGATAAAGATGATGAACTAGCGTTTACGCTTGCTGGAAATGAGCGACGTATTAACGCAGATATTAATGACATGCCAGAGCATTTAAAAAATGCGTTTATTGCCGTTGAGGATCACCGTTTTAAAGACCACTTCGGTATTGACATCCGACGTTTAGGTGGCGCGATCCTCGCTAACTTCCGTGAAGGTTTTGGCGCTGAAGGTGCTTCAACGATTAGTCAACAGTTAGCCAAGAACTTATTTTTATCGAATGAAAAGGCACTATCCCGTAAGATTCAAGAAGCATACTTAGCCATTCAATTAGAACGACGCTATTCGAAAGATGAAATATTAGAAATGTATTTAAACCAAATTAATTTAGGTCCTACCGCTGGTTACGGTGTTCAACTTGCTTCCGAAACGTACTTTGATAAAGAAGATCTTAGTGAATTAACAATCGCTGATGCGGCAGTTCTTGCTGCTATCCCACAGCGCCCAAGCCATTTTGATCCGTACACAAATCCGGAAAACAATGAACAGCGTCGTGATACGGTTATTAATCGGATGGAACGAGAAGGATTTATTACGGCCGAGGAAGCAGAAGAAGCTCGTAATACAGATATTAATGACCAAATTAACTACAATCCATCCGAAGAAGACAGTAATTGGTTGACGTTTTATGATGAAGTATTATCCGAATTAGAAAATATGACGGATCTATCAAGCAATGATATTTACAACTCTGGACTTAAAGTGTATACAACACTCGACACAGATGCACAAAGTCTCGTTGATGATGTGTTAAAATCCGGTGAATACAGCAACTTGCCATTCCCAGATAATGAAGATTTCCGTGCTGGTGTTACCTTAATTGATAATAACACTGGAGCAATTCGTGCCATGGGGAACGGCATTGAACAAAACGATGCCCGCGTCAGCAACTATGCAACGATTCGAAATAACCAAGGTTCAACAATGAAACCTTTACTTGGTTATGCTCCTGTTATTGAAAACAAGCAATGGCCTACAGCAGAAATCATTGTGGATGAACCTTACTACTATGAAGCTCAAAGCGATAGAGAAGTTCGAAACTTTGATCGCTCCCATTTAGGTCGGATGACAATGCGCGAAGCATTATCTCGTTCACGAAATGTAACTGCAGTAAAAGCATTGAACGAAGTTGGCGTTGAAAATGCGTATGAGTTTCTTGATCCAATGTTTGTTGTTGATGAAGGGCGCGTTGAATCAGGCATTTTAGGACCTGCCCTTGCTTCTACAAAAGAAATGGCTGGTGCCTATGCAGCATTTGCCAACAACGGTGAATATACAGAGCCGTATACGATCCGTAAAATTGTTTTTCCAGATGGTCGAGAATTAAACATGCAACCTGATACCACGCAAGTCATGGAAGACTATACAGGTTATATGATTACCGATATGCTTAAAACAGCTGTAAATAGCGGAACTGGTCAGCGCGCACAAGTACCTGGAGTAGACATTGCAGGAAAAACCGGGACGGGGAACTTTGATGGAAGTGTATTAGAGCGAATGAATAGCAGTTCGGGCTTTCCGACATCCGCTTTCACCGGTTATAGTACGCAATACACTGCTTCTGTTTGGATTGGGTTTTCAAATCATAGTGACCCGGATAATTATTTAACTGACACACATGGCGGAATTGCCCAACAAATTTTTCAGCACATCATGACCGATCTCCATTCTGGTATTGATACACCTGATTTCACGAAGCCAGACTCAGTTGAAGAAGTTCGGGTGGAACGTCGAACAGGCTTGTTACCAAGTGCTGGAACACCTCAAAGTGAGATAGTTACGGAACTATTTGTCCGAGGCACAGGTCCAAGTAATGTTTCTGAAGCGTACGCAGAGATCTCTGACCCAACAAATGTGACATACACTTATGATGAGGAAGACGAAAGCATTGAATTTTCTTGGTCTTATCCAAGTGATGAAATCGATGATGTTGACTTTAACACATCAATTAATACCGGCTCTTTAAATGTTGATGAAAGCAATATGACTGCTACTCTTTCTGGTGTCTCACCTGGAAACAGTTATACATTCTCAGTGCAGGCTGTGGCAACAGATGGTTCTGGCATTGAAAGTGACTCCGTTTCGGTCACTGCCACTATTGATGAAGCCGTAGAAGAGGAAGAAGAGGAAGAGGAAGAAGAAGAGGAAGCTACACCACCTGAAGAAGAGGAAGAGGAAGAAGAGCCTGCAAATGACGATTCCGATAGTGGATCAGACTCTGGTGATGACACCGACAATGACGAGCAGAACGGCGATAATTCTAATGGCGATTCTAATAATGGTGAGGATGGAAACGATACTGACGGAAATACAGAACCAGACAATGGTGATGACAATGACACCCCAGCAGAAACACCTACACCAGATGAAGAACCAAATGAAGACTCTGAAGAAAGCTCTAGACAAAGCAATGAAGATGACGATTAACCATCATAAAAAGCGGGATTGATTTCAAATCAATCCCGCTTTTTTATTTATATCTTAAGCCACCTTTCTAGCAAATGCTTTTCTTGATGCATTTCTTTTGCAAAAGCTGGTTCAGATAAAATTGATAATTTTTCTTCTTCATGGGCCATTTTTGATTCAATGTGTGTTTTCTCTGCAAGAGTAATTTCCTCTATAAGTGTAGCGACCTGAGTTTTGACATTTCCCTCTTGTTGACGCAAAAACTCTCCCATTTCTTTTGCCAACTCAAACGAAACTTCTTCTTTTACACGAGTTGATTCTCCCTGTTCAAAAAAAGACTTTAACGAAAGAAATCGTTTGCTGTAAGAATCAAGGTTTAACTCTGACTCAACTGATTCCAATTGAAGTGTTAGCTTCATCCTATTAAACTCACCTAGGTAAAAAGCTGGGTAGACCTGTTGAATGGATTGCTCCCACTCTTTAATCCAACGTTCATAATGACGTTGGAATGAGAGGGAAAGACGAATGGCCGTTGCTTTCACTTCCTGCTCCAGGAAAAAAAGACCTTCTTCCCTCCATTGTTTTAACCCTTGTTCAACTGTCTCCTTTTGTTGTTTTTTGGTTGTTCCCCTAACCGTAGCAACATTCACATGTTCAAGATACGTATCTCGCAAAGCAAAATGGTTTCGTTCACGTAAGTAAGTAAATAATTCGCTTACCTCTTGATGAATCCGCAAGCGAAATGGCTTCCCTTCTTCTTCTATAAACTCATTTAGAAGTCGTTCAAAATTTATTTTTGTGCTCTCCAACAACGCTTGTTGATTCTCCTTATTCGCTTGTGAAAACTGAATCATTTCTTCCAAGTAATTGCGATAAGAATTCGTTTCTTTCAATAAGAGTTGTTCGTTTAAACGCCTAAGGGTTTGTAACATTTGACCATACAATTCGTTTTCGAAATGTTGGAACCCCGACCCAACTTGTAACTCATTTTTCTTATTCATTAATGCTGCTTTACTAGAAACAGGATAGAGCAACACATCATTTACTCCAGCACTTTGTAAAGAGGTTCTCACATAGCTTTCTACGCCAGCTAATTCTGCAGGATTAGCTGCCAAGTCAACAGCATTTAAAATAAAATATAGTTGTTTTGTAGAGAACTGTTGATTGATTTTACCCAGTTGTTCAATAAATTGAGCGTCTGCTTTTGAAAAAGAATGATTATAATAAGTAACGTAAAAAATCGCATCCGATTTCTCAATATGTGTATAAGCAACATTCGTATGACGGCCATGAATAGAGTTAACACCTGGTGTATCAACTAAAGTTAAACCTGCTTTCGTTAGTTGGCAATCATAATAAATCATTGCCTCTGCAATTAAACAAGCTACATCTTCATTTGCAATCATTGAAGCTAATTGATCCAACGTGACATTTTTCGTAGTTGCCAATAACAACTCTTGATTTTTTAAACTTTCCTGCAACGTTTTTAAATAAGCAATTGCCTGTTTTTTTCCTGCAGTATCGGCTTTTATCGTTGATATACGTATATTTCTAATGTTATCAGGTGTAAGCTTAACGGAGACTAACTTTGAAATAGACGTAAGTTCTTCTTCCAAATGTTGATAGCTTTTATACGTAATAACGACTGTTCCATGTGGGAAACCCTCCATTGAGGCGGTAACAGTTGTTACGGCGGCTGTAGTTGGATGAGGAGATGTAGGTAATACCTCATCACCAATCAAGGCATTTGCAAAACTTGATTTCCCAGCACTAAAAGCACCAAACAATGAGATTGTGAAACGTTGCATTTCCATTTGCTTCACTCTTTTTTTCAAGCGTTCTCGCCATTCTTTTCCCCATTGTTTTTGCTGATTTCCTTCTAAAATTTCTTGCAAACCATTAAGATCAATCACGTGCTCTTGCTGGACGAACGGTTCTTGTACGTGCTGGACCTCACTGTCTAATAAGGTTTCAGGTTGTTTGATTTCTTCGCTGCCTAGCCAGTTGCTCTCTTCGGAATACTCAGTAGCATTTTGAAGGGCTGCTTTTACTTCAAATTCTAACTTACCATGGTCATCACAAGCTTTAGCCTGCTTTTTTAAATAGTCAATCTGACTATTTACCTCTTTTTTCATTTGAGTCCATCTATCAATGTAAGGCACGAGGTTGCTTTGGTTCTCTAATTCTTTTTTAGCTCGAACCCAATTCGCTTGATCTTCTTTTTTTAAATTATCTTGTGCAATGTTTAATGCTTCAAGCGCTCGTTGTTTTACTATACGTTTTATTTCTTCACTACGATTTTGTGCATACTGGTACACATATTCTCTACCAACTGTTTCTTTTGGCAACGAGTGTTTTAAAAATGCTTCATTGACTTCAAAAGAGATTTGATTAAATGCCGTTAAAAAAGCCTCTTTTTTGTCCATAAATTCAACTGGTATCGTTTGCAAAGAACGCTGCACATGGAAAACAAGCTGTGACTGGATCTGGTCTTGCAATTCGGTAACCAGCAATTTTGTTCTTCGTTCTTTTTCTTCTTCCGTTTTTCTTTTTGAAAACAGGACGCCAACACGGAAATTAGGCCTCATTGCTTCTAACCATTCTTGTGTCAGATCGGTAATAGCAGAATTAAAAAGGGTCGCTTGCCTAAATAATGAGTTCCATTCAGCTAAAAACGCTTTTTCTCTATTTTTAGAAGCGTGTTCAAGCTCGTGCCACTCTTTTATGTTTTGCTCATATGTATGTAGATCATCTATCGAGAACCCAAGTTTATCAATAGCAGACCTAAGATCCATCTCTGCTTCCTCTTCAGTTTCCTTTATTCGACGAATTTGAGCTAAATAAAAACTCTGTTCTAGTCTCTTCTTACCGAGCTCCGCAAACGTTTTACCTTTAGCCATTATAGCCATTAGTTCTGTTTTTAATTGACTCAATTCATTATATTCAGCCGTGCGCATGCTTGTATAATAGATCGATAAATACTTAATGCCCCACGCTTCAAGTGTTTCAGTGATACTCTCTTTATATGTTTGAAATAACAATTCTTGCTCGACATGCTTATCAATTTGATTAATAACCAAAAGAAGAGGCTTTGCCTCATCCGATAATTGTTTCAAAAAATGCAAATTCGTTTCTGCTTTAACATGGTTATAGTCCATTACATAAACAACTGCATCAGTCGTAAACAATGCATCCATGGTCATAGCTTGATGAGTTGAATCAGTTGAATCTACGCCTGGCGTGTCTACAAGTTCAGCAAAGTGTTGTAAAAATGGAATAGGCGCTTTTATATGTAGTTTTTTTATACCAACTCCATCCATACCATAACGACGAATATCATTCCAATCAATTTCTCCAACATACCGACTTATTTCTCCACTAACTTTTTCTACATCAACGCCTAATTCGCCAAACCCAATATATACTTGATTTGCACTCGTTGGTATTGGACTTGTCGGTAACAGTGGCGCCCCAATTAATTCATTTAGAAGAGTTGATTTCCCTGATGAAAAATGTCCGCTGAAAGCTAATGTAAATGTACGTTTTTGTTGAATTGATTCCCATTGAATCGTTTCTTGATCTGTCCACTCCACACCGCGTTTTAATCCATTCACTTATCGTCTTCCTCTCTGTTTTATAAGCGTATTTCGGACTTGAATACGTGCATTTAGCTTTTCTAGTTCTTCAAATAATGCACACATTTGCAGAAAAGATACATAATTGTTATTCTCAAGTACAAAAATTACACGTTCTAAAGCATTATTAGGCAGAACTGCAAAATGATTTATTTTCTCTTTTAAGGAGACCAAATTCACTGGTTCCTGGTTAATCCAAAACAAACATTGCAGCATGAGTGCTTTTGACTTAAGAAGAGATTCTTCTTGAGGTTGACGATGCCGGTAAGATACAGAAAGTTCTTCTTTCTGTTGATGAAAAAACAGGCACAGTTCTCTAATATATTCATGAGGTTCTTGCCAAGGTTCCGACTGATAGCTAATCTCTTCTGCAAATGGTACTTGCCATTGCCTTTCTATAAACGTTGCTGATGAGCTTATTGTTACACTGCTTTCAGGTTTATAAAAAGGCAAACACAAAAGCATTTTCGGTACTTGTTTACGCATCGATATGAGTTGCTTTCATTCGTTTTTTGCCTTCACGGCATAAATCAAATAACGGGCAAGACGCACATTTAGGAACTTGCGCTTTACAATGGTAACGTCCAAAAAAGATAAGTCGATGATGTGCATCCGACCAATCTTCTTTCTTTATTTTTTTTTGTAATGTCTCTTCAACTTGTCTTACGTTGTCTTTCCATCTACATATCCCTAGACGTTTCGATACACGTTCGACATGTGTATCAACAGCTATTGCTGGTTCACCAAATGCCACGCTCGTCACTACATTTGCTGTTTTTCTTCCAACCCCAGCAAGTGATTCAAGCTCGTCTCTTGTCTTAGGAACTTGACCATTAAATTCAGTAAGTAATGAGTGAGCCAACTTCTTTATATTTTTTGCTTTATTTCGGTATAAGCCAATTGAACGAATGTCATTTTGTAACTCTTCAATTGACACATCTACGTAATCTTCCGGTTTTTTATATTTAGCAAATAACGATGGTGTCACTTTATTCACTAAAGCATCTGTGCACTGAGCAGATAAGACAACAGCTATGAGCAGCTCGAACGGGTTCTTATGTGTAAGCTCACATTCTGCTTCGGGAAATAGTTCGCCCATTATGTCAATTGCATATTGTGTATCTTTTTTTGAAAGCATGCTTTACTCCTTATAAATTTTCAAGCCAGTGAAATCCTGGTATGTTTTTTTGTTGTCCCTCGTTCTTTTTCCGTTCTTGCGGTACTTTTTTCCGAAAGCGTTCACTATGGGCTTTCGCTTGTTCCACCGTTTGGACACCATTCTTTTTCCATTCAAATAAAATTCTATCTATATAACGAAAATTAAGCTTCCCAGAAACA
Source organism: Shouchella patagoniensis (assembly GCF_002019705.1). Taxonomy (GTDB): domain Bacteria; phylum Bacillota; class Bacilli; order Bacillales; family Bacillaceae_D; genus Shouchella; species Shouchella patagoniensis. Next base: position 459,565 of record NZ_KV917377.1, read on the forward strand.
ACCGCCTCTCGTAAAGCAGCTAGAATCAATTCTGTTGAATGTTGATCTTGATCAAACCACATCGATAATGTTTCTGCTTCAATTGGTGATAAAGGACGGGCGAATTCTTGCTCAAATCGTTTATAGAGTTGTCCTTCCATCTCAGCTTGATCAGTCGTTTCTCTCTGTGAATCAACTTTTTCTAAATGACCAACAAGTGCAGCCCATAACGGTTCTAATGAACAGTATTCATATAAAATACCTGACTCTTCATCAAGTCTGTTTTCGATTGCAAGAAATCGTTTCCGTACGAGTGTTCCAATAAGTTTTGCACAATCTTCTATCTCCAAAGTCATACGGTCGCTGAGCAACTGTGGTGTGGGAAATGCATCTCCTGCGTCCAAAAACGACTGAATATGCAATAAAGCCACAAACTCATGTTCATTTATGTGTAAGTCGTTGTAGTGCTCTAACAGCAAATGGGGTATCGATAAATGTTTTTGTTGCGCCCATTTCATAAATACGTGTTGATTCAATCTAACCACCTCTAGACATCCAGTATACCACGTCTTCCTATACGCTGAAAAAGAAAAAAGAAGCTGGCTTTATGCCAACCTCTTTAATTGCTATGGATGCAAACGATTTAGTAAGCGTGGGAATCCAATTGTTTCACGGACATGCTCAATTCCTGAGAACCAAGCGACGGTCCGTTCAAGCCCTAAACCAAAACCAGAGTGAGGAACTGAACCATATTTACGTAGATCCAAATACCACTGATATTGTTCTAGGGGTAAACCATGCCGATCAATTTCTTGTTTGAGCAATTCATAGTCGTGAATGCGTTCTGATCCACCGATGACTTCACCATATCCTTCTGGTGCAATTAAATCTGCGCAAAGAACAACATCTTCTCGCCCTGGAGCTGGTTGCATATAAAATGGTTTAAGGGACTTAGGGTAATGTGTAATAAATACAGGCTGCTCATAATGTTCTGCTAGTGCCGTTTCGTGAGGCGAACCAAAGTCATCACCCCATTTAATATCATCAAATCCTTTTTCATGCAACATGTCCAATGCTTTGTCGTAAGTAATACGAGGAAAAGGCGCTTGAATTGATTCTAGCTTTGACAGATCACGGTCAAGTACTTTTAATTCCAGTTGACATTCTGTAAGGACTGCTTTGGCCAAATAAGAAACATATTGTTCCTGAATTTCTAAGCTTTCCTCATGTTCCATAAACGCCATTTCTGGTTCAATCATCCAAAACTCAATTAAGTGTCTACGTGTTTTTGATTTTTCAGCGCGAAATGTAGGTCCAAACGTAAACACTCTTCCTAGAGCCATCGCTCCAGCTTCTGCATACAATTGTCCACTTTGAGATAAGTAAGCATCTTCTTCAAAGTATTTCGTGTGAAATAATTCTGATGTTCCTTCGGGCGAACTACCAGTTAAAATGGGTGAATCCAATTTAGTAAACCCATTCTCATAGAAGAAATCATACGTTGATTTGATGATCTGGTTACGAATTTTCATGACAGCATGCTGTTTCTTTGAGCGTATCCATAGATGTCTGTTATCCATTAAGAATTCAGTTCCATGCTCTTTAGGTGTTATCGGATAATCTGTTGATTGATGTATCAGTTCGATATCCGTAACTGTTAACTCATAACCAGAAGGCGAGCGTTCATCAGCCCTAACAATGCCAGTAACATACAATGAACTTTCTTGCGTAATGCTTTTTGCCGTTTGAAAAACAGCTTCAGCTACCTCCGCTTTAACAACTACTCCTTGAATAAATCCAGTCCCATCACGAAGTTGCAAAAAAGCAATCTTCCCACTTGAACGTTTATTTGCAATCCACGCTCCAATTTTTACTTCTTTATCAATGTAATGGCCCACTTGGGCTATAGTTGTTTTCAAAACATCCATTCCTCCTGCAATGATCAACATTTATTCGCTATATCCAATTCGTTCTCATTATACACTTTGCCAATTTTACTAGTCAATTAAGGATTTATGCTTACACTGTAACTCTTTACATATTCACCCGTTTCAAAAGACATATAGTAAAATACTCTAGCTTGTTGGGCTGAATTATATGTAAATTCATAAATCGGTCTTCCATCTTCCATTCCTAGGCGAACTGAATCAAACGACTCTACATTAAGTTCTTCACTTACTTCAGCTTTTATTTCTTCTTTTGGAACGCCACTATCGGCTGGCAAAACAAGTGTGTTTTCTCGATCTTCAGGATCATAATTTAACCACGCAATGGAAGTTTCACCATCTTCATCAGTCCCAACAGCTACCCAGTAGCCTTCACCGCCATGATAAAATGAAAGGTCATCCACCGTTTGCAACAAATTATTGTTGAGTAAATAATCGGATGCTTCCTCAGCCCCTTCCAAGAGAGGGCTGCGTATGGAATGATACATAAACAATCCTAGGCTTATAAAAATGAGAGCGGACACCATTGCAGCGATCGCCAGTTTCTTTTTCATTCGCAATCCCTCTTACACTTCATAAATGGTCATTGTAATTTTATTTGAATCTTTTTCATCAAGAGCAAAACCAAAGGTCAACCCTTTATCTTTTAACGTTCGATTTAGTTGGTCAACGACTTTGTAAAAGTCATCTGTTCGTTCAACTGTTACGGTAGATAAGACTTTCATTTTCATTTCGGCCCGTTCCATTTCCCTTCACAACCCTTCGCTTTAATATACAACCCAATATCTAGACTAGCCCACAATCATTACTAAACATACTCACAGAAGCCTGTGCCATACTAAGTGTACGCCAGTTGAAGGGGGGCGATCAAATGAACCAAGATGGCTTAGCCGAGTGGTTTCAGCAAAATAAAGACACAGCAGCCCTGCTTTGTCGAGCGAATCAGTCCATTGAGGACGTTTGGGCTTTCCCGCTCAAACAAACCGCTTTTCCAGCGGCTTTTGACGCATCTTCTGCTAAGGTAGCAGATATGCAGGCTGAAACTGACTAAAAAACCTTCTACCTACACCTCAGGACGCTGCTATTGCAGCGTTTTCTTTAGATTATTGAATTGTAAAGTTGCTTCTGCCAAAACTTTTTCCTTATCAATTGTCGTTAATTGTTTGTTTTCCATTAAAGCTTTACCTTGTACATACACATCCGTTACATCTGAGCCTTTTGCAGCAAAGACCAAATGAGATAGAACGTGATCAGTTGGATGAAGATGTGCTTGATTTGGCGATAATAAGATGAAATCTGCCTCTTGACCGGTTTCGATTGTACCTAGTCCTTCATATCGCAATGCTTTTGCTCCAAAAACTGTAGCCATTTGTAAACCTTCATAGGTTTCAATCATATCAGCCTGTTCATTAATTCCTCGTTGAAGTAAAACAGCGAAACGCATTTCTTCAAACATATCAAGTGCATTATTAGATGCAGCTGAATCCGTTCCAAGCCCTACCTTCACTCCGTGTTTTAACATGCTTGCTACTTGTGCAACTCCCGAACCAAGTTTTAAATTGCTTTTTGGGTTATGGGAAATAGCGGCACCATGTTTTTGAAGCAATTCCATATGTTGCTCATACATATGAACGCCGTGAGCAAAAAGCCAATCTGTTCCTTCAAGCAGTTGCCGTTCTTCCAGCAACTCAAGTGGATGCATACCATGTTCATCCATATAATCATGAATTTCTTTTCTTGTTTCCGCCAAATGCATATGGACAGGAAGAGACTCGTCTCTCGCCGCTTGGACAATACGTTCAATATAATCAGGCGGGCAAGTATAAGGGGCATGAGGAGCCAACATCGTTCGAATTCTGCCATCCGCTCCCCGATTCCACTGCTTCGCAAATGAAAGGGATTCTGCTAATTTCTCATCCTGCTCTTCTTTTGAGCATAAACCAATAACAGATCTCATTAACGATGCTCTCATCCCCACCGTTTCGATTGTTTCCGCAAACTCATGCATATGCAAGTGATACATATCAACAAAAGTGGTTGTTCCAGATTCAAGCATTTCAACAAGGCTTAGATTCCTTGCTGCTTGAACTGATTTTTTATCCAGCTTTCGCTCATATGGCCAAATCGCTTGCTCTAACCAATCATTTAATGGGAGGTCATCATTTATTCCCCGCAGCAACGACATAGCTGGGTGCCCATGGGTATTAATGAGCCCCGGCATTAACCATTTTCCATTCCCGTCGATTACTTTACTTTTTTCCCTTTGCTCTTTTGTAGGTTCCCCATCTGAAACGATAGCAAACCGACCATCCTTAATTAAAACATATCCGTATGCAATAACATGCTTATCTAGATTCATCGTAATGATTTTTACATTTTTTATGATCGTATCCACTTAATCTTCCTCCCTAAAATGCAGGTGTTGCTCCAACAACGTTTCAAGCTTTCCCTCATATACAGGAACCGGCGGCAACGAATCAATAAACGTCTTTCCGTATCTTGTTGTTTTAATTCGACGATCAAAAATAAAAACTGCTCCATAGTCTTGTTTTGTTCGAATCAGTCTCCCAAAGCCTTGCTTAAAGCGAATAACGGCTTGAGGTAAGGATAAATCTGTAAAAGGGTTTTTACCTGTTTGTTTTGCTTGCTCGATTTGTGCTCGGTTAAGCGGCTGATTAGGAGGAGCGAAAGGCAAACGTACAATCATTAAATATTCAAGCTCACTACCTGGCAAGTCAATCCCTTCCCAAAAACTGCTAGTTCCAAACAAAATCGCCGCTTGTTCTGCTTGTTTAAACATTTTTAATAACCTTGTTCGAGAACCACTTGTTACACCTTGTCCAATTAAATTTAATGAACTCGATTCATCCAAATCTTTAACATAATAATAAACTTTTTTCAACATATCATAAGATGTAAACAGGACCAATGCTTTTTTCTGAGTCAATTCTGCAATGCGCCAAATCTTAATCGCAATGTCTTGAACAAAAAGTTCATCATTCCCACCACGTATATTAGGGACGTCTGACGGAATAAATAATTTCATTTGTTTTTCATATAAAAACGGCGACTCGACTTGACTCGTGCGTACACCAAAATCGTGCAACCCTAGTCTGTCTATTTGATAAGAAAATGATTGATTAACGGTTAACGTAGCAGAGGTCATTACGACACTTTTTTTCTGTGCGAAAAAACGATCAGCAAGCTGATTTGCTACTTCAATTGGCTTCGCATATAAATAAGTGGCATTTTTTGCCCCTTTTGGTTCAGCTTCTATCCAGTAAACAAATTGATCATCATATTCAAGTAACAATTCATAAACAGATTGAACTTGCTCTTCAAACATAGCAATAGCTACTTGAATATCAGCGAGTGTAGCACGAGTCGCATAAGTTAACTCTTTTTCTTCTGAAGTGAGGGTATATGCTTGAGTCACTTCCAATAAGGTTTTTTCTCCATGAAGTTGGATTCGCATTGCGCATTCCAAAATCGCTTGCCAGAGAGAACCTTGTTCAGAGAAGCTTTTAAACACATAGCTTATGCGACCGACATCTGTTGCATTATTCCCTTCACCTAAAGCAAAAACGTGTATCATTCGGAACAATTCATCTACATCTTCTTTTAAAAGAATTAACGCTTCCTCAGCACCTTTCAAGTTGAGCGTTAATCCTTGCGCTTTTGCCACCTTCAATAACTTTTGAATAGCACTATGCTCTTGACCTTCACCTAATCTGGAAATAGAAAAACCAAACGATAAATAACTTGTAGAAACACCAAAATGGTTACTTGCTGCTTCTTCTAAATGGTGTGCTTCATCAATAACAGCATGAGAATAAGTTGGTAAGAGCGCATTCGATTGGACAACGTCCGTTAAGAGTAACGCATGGTTTGTAATAATTAAATCAGCTGATTGAGCATTTCGTCTTGAGCGATGATAAAAGCAACGTGAGAACCAAGGATTATACTTTCCTAAGTCTGACACACCATCACTCTGCACGGTTAACCAAAATGTTTTTCCACCACTTGATAAATTTAATTCTTCCACATCACCGTAATCCGTTTCTAACAACCAAATTAATATCTGAGCCTTAGTTAAACGCACATCATATGAATCATCATCTATTTGTTGCATCACTTGTTCAAATTTACGTAAATCTAAATAATTTCCCCGTCCTTTTAAGACGGCAGTTTTTATTGAAAAAGGAAGCACAGAACTCAAAAGTTGCAAATCCCTTTGCAATAATTGTTCTTGCAATGGAATTGTATATGTTGATATAACAACAGGTTTTTTTATTGTTTTTGCGTAATATGCACTCGGCACTAAGTACGCCATACTTTTCCCAGTACCGGTACCAGCCTCAATTAAAGCATGTGCGTGATCATTAAACGCATCATGTACTTCAGTCATCATTTGTCGTTGTCCAGGACGTTCTTCAAATGAGACAAAAGCTTTAGCAAACGTACCGATTTCTCCAAAGATCTCATTATTTGATTCCGTGAACGTTTTGAATTCAACTTCTTCTGGTTTTCGATCATCTTTTTGAATGACTTTTTTTATCGCCAATTGCCTAAAAACTTCCACCCCGTCATCTTCCGCATGTGATGTTGTTATTTTTTTATGGATTAGAGGTTGAAATAGAGCCAACCAATCACTTTTTAAGCCTTTGGTTATTTGAGAAAGTGTTTGTAAAGTAATAAGTGGTAAATGATGTAGTTTATGTAAAAGAAAAAGAAACAATTCAGCTGTCATTTCAGCATCACTATCTGCTTGATGTGGTCGTTCATGTTCCATATCTAGACTACTTGTTAGCTCCGATAATTTATAACTTTCCTGCTTCGGCAATAATACTCGACTCATCTCAACAGTATCGAATTGGACAGTTGACGGAAATTGAAGTCCTTCCATTTCCAATTGCGCCTTTAAAAACCCTTTATCAAACGGTACATTATGAGCAACAAAACCACTACCGTCCATAAACTTCAGTAAATCTTCAGCAACATCTATAAATGCAGGCGCTCCACTTACATCTTCATCCGTTATACCTGTTAGCTCTGTAATAAATGGGGGAATGTCGCAAAACGGATCAACAAATGTTGAAAATCGATCCGTCACTTTGCCACCTTCCACCTTAACAGCGCCTATTTGAATAATGCGTGCGCCTTGCCTTGGAGCATTCCCTGTCGTTTCCAAATCAAGCACAACAAATGTCTGGGACATTTTTCCACCTCAATTCACGGGATCTGTCCCGTTTCCATCCAGTTCTGCTGCTGACTTAATCAGCAGCCACGATTGTTTTGCACTTACGTCTGTTTGACCTAAATCATCAAGCAGATCAATCGCGCGTGCATCCCCTGCTAATGCTTTATTCCATGCAAATCCATGTAACAAATCTCCGGTTTTTCCATGAATCAGCATTAATTGTTCATAACAATAACAAGCAAGCTCATGTTCACCAAACCATTCCGTCAGCTTTGCAAGCGACAGCAATTGTTCTGTATCTTCACTTGTTTCCGCGTACTCCATCCAAGCTCCTCTTGCTTCATCTTTTTCATTATTTTTATATAGTGCTAAACCAAAAATAACCAATGAATCCACATCATTACATGAAACAGCGTATTGTCGTAAACAGACAGCTGCATACTCATAACTCTCAATCCAGTAATAACAGATGCCTAAATTATACACGACATCCGGATTATCTGCTAAGCAATTCGCCTTTTCCATGTAGAGAATTGCTTTTTCTACTTGTTGGTTAACCATTTCAATTAAACCTAACCCTAAATACGCAAAATGATGAATGAAAGGATCATTTGACGCTTGGAGGGTATAAAAAAAACAAGCCTTACTCTCGTCGAGCTCCTCTACATAAAGCGAAGCAAACCCTATATACAATTGACGAATCGTATCTAATTCGCCTACCGCTAGTTCGTTTTTTAAATAGTGCAGTGCTTCATGAAAGTTCTGTTCATTAAATAAGCGTGTACCCTCTGTTTGATAATGATATAAAGGTCCTAAATGACTGACACGTTGTTTCAGAATCTGCAATGCCTCATCCATTGATCCCCACGTATCTAATAATTGCTGTGCCATCTGTTCGAGTGTATTAATATGAAGATCGCTTTGGTTAACCGGTGATTTCCATACCGATTGATAAAGCGAATTCCATTTTCCAATCCATTCATCCAAAAGAAATCCCTCCCCAGGTTCGTATACACTCAGTGTGTATCACCTAGAAAGGGAATATGCGAATTAACGAACGGTAGAAGCTGGCTCAGTTCCTAGCATTTCAACAATGTGGTTGGATTCATCCAAAATCGCCACTTTTGGTTGATGAACAAGTGCTTCTGCCGTTTCCATCATTGCATACGTTAGAATAATTACAACATCTCCCGTTTGCACTTTTCGAGCGGCAGCTCCATTTAAACAAATGTCTCCCTGTCCTCTTGGCCCCTTTATAACATACGTCTCAAATCGTTCACCATTATTATTATTGACAATTTGAACCTTTTCATTTTCGAGTAAATCAACAGCATCCATTAAATCTTCATCAATTGTAATGCTGCCTACATAGTTTAAATTCGACTCTGTTACCCGAGCCCGGTGCAATTTAGCTTTCATCATCGTACGAAACATTATGCTTCACCTCTGTTGCGATTAGTAAATTCAATTAAGATATGATCAATTAATCGAGCCTTTGAAAATTGATAAGCAACCGCTAATATGACTGTGCCTTCAACATAATCAACGGACTTTAATGAAGGGTACTCGTAAGCCTCTACATAATCAATCGACCCTATTGGTAAGATAGAGAGTTCATTTTCGACCATACTCACAAGTTTCTTCAACTGACGTTCCCCTGATTGAGCAGCGCTTTGCAGCGCGTTATAAAGCGTAGGTGCCATTGCTCTTTCCTGTGGGGTTAAATAAACATTACGTGAACTTTTTGCCAAACCATCTTCTTCTCTGACGGTCGGACAACCGATAATTGAAACAGGCAAGAAAAATTCTTTCGTTAATTGCTTTATAATCGCCAACTGTTGAGCGTCTTTTTGGCCAAAAAAAGCTTTATGTGGACCAACTAGTGACAAGAGCTTAAGTACAACAGTAGCAACACCGTCAAAATGACCTGGTCGCCTTGCACCGCATAAAACATCTGCTCCTTGTCTCACATGAACCAATTGTGTAGGACCATCAGGATACATCACTTCTTCAGCAGGACAAAATAATACATCACAATTAGCTTCTGCTGCCAATTTACTGTCAACCTCTAATTGTCTAGGATAAGATTCAAAATCCTCCCCTGGGCCAAACTGAGTTGGATTAACAAAGATACTGACAACGAGAATATCACATGTTTTTTTTGCTTGTTCCATTAATGAAAGATGACCTTGATGAAGTGCTCCCATTGTTGGGACCAAACCAATTGTCTTATTCTTTAACCTGGCTTCATGAAGAGCTTCATCTAACTGCTTTACATCTTTAGCAACTATCACGATTTATTTCCTCCGTAAAGATCAAGCCAGTTGGTATCTTTCATTGTATACGTGTGCTCTTTAGCAGGAAAATCACGTCGCTTTACTTCCTGTACATATGAAGAAAGACCTTCTTGAATAATGTGGGAAATGCTCGTATATTGCTTCACGAATTTCGGGACTCGTTCTGACTCATAACCAATCACGTCATGATAAACAAGAACCTGGCCATCCGTTTTATTTCCAGCACCTATGCCAATTATCGGGATCGTTACTTCACTAGTCAATAACGCACCTACTTGATGAGGGATGCACTCTGCGACAATTGCAAAGGCTCCTGCTTGTTCAAGTGCTTTTGCGTCTCTCACAAGGCGCTCTCCATCTTCCTGTGCTTTTCCTTGGACTTGATAACCACCAAGAACGCCAACAGACTGAGGGGTCAAACCTATATGGCCAACCACTGGTACACCCGCAGCAACCAATTGTCTTACAGTATCTACGATCTCTTTACCACCTTCTACTTTTACAGCATCCGCCCCTGCTTCTTGCATAATGCGACGCACATGGTGTGCCGTTTCTGTAAAAGGTCCGTGATAAGAGAAAAATGGCAAATCCGTTACAACAAATGTGTCTCTCGCTCCACGTTTAACAGCCTTTGTGTGTAAAATCATATCGTCGACAGTGACAGGAACCGTTGAATCATAGCCTAATACAACCATTCCTAATGAATCACCTACTAAGATCATATCAACACCAGAGCGCTCTGCTAATTTAGCTGAAGGGGCATCATAAGCAGTAACCATTGCAATTGCTTCACCTGTAGCTTTCATACTTTTTAACTGTTTTGTTGTTTTCATGTTCATCCTCCTGTTTCATGTGTCCAATTTGTGGAACTGCATGAAACGGCGAAAGCCCCTTGCACTTTCGCAAGGAGCTAGGTCGCACATAAACATTCGTCCCGGTTCTATTCTAGAATCCAGGCAATGCCGAATGCGTAATCCCACTAATTTTTGGGTGCCGTTCTAGCAGATACAGCCCTTGCGCCATTAGTATATCATACGCTTATGGGGATGTGTCGAGTTCTATATCTGCTGAATAGATTAGATGCTCTTTTCCATTCTTATCCTCAAGACACAAAAGACCGTCATCTGTAATCCCATGGGCATAACCGTAAACTGTTTTTTGAGGCATGCGTGCAAATAAAAATGTATGGATACTAATTGCATGAGCTTCCCAAAGAGGTTTAATGGTCGTAAACCCTTTTTCAATGTATTGCTCGTAAAGCCATTCAAATTCGTTTAACACTTCTGCGACTAATTGCGCTCGCGACACAGGACGTGCCGTTTCTATCCGAATAGACGTTGCTACATCCTCTAACTCATTGCTAAATTCTCGAGCGGATTGATTGCAATTAATCCCAATTCCGACAATCACATATTTCAAGGAGTCTGGATCAGCCGCCATCTCGGTTAAGATGCCTACAAGTTTTTTTCCGTTAAATAAAATATCATTTGGCCATTTAATGTCGCATGATAAACCACTTACTTTTTCAATCGCTCTCGTCACTGCTACAGCAGCTAACAAAGTTAACTGCGGTGCTTTTTGGATATCAATTTCAGGTCTAAGCAAAAGCGTCATTGAAATAGAATCCCCAGCTTTTGCCTGCCACTGACGTCCTAACCTCCCTCTTCCTCCCTCTTGCTGGTTGGCTAAGACAACGATGCCTTCTTCTTCGTTTTTTGCCGCAAACTCATGGGCTAGTGGTTGAGTTGAAGAGACCGTCTCATAATAGTAAATCTGCTTTCCCAACCTTTTTGTGTTAAGAAATGCTTGCACGTCATGAGGAAAAATCGTGTTTGGGGCGCTAATAAGTTTGTACCCTTTTCGTGGAGCAGACTGAATTTCATAACCTTGTTCCCGTAACGTATTTAATTGCTTCCAAATAGCAGTTCTTGAGACACCGAGTGAGGTGCTCATCTCTTCCCCAGATACGTAGTTACCTGATTGTAACAAACGAAGCAAGTCTGTCTTCACCCTTGCACCTCCTTTCTATTTGCGAAAAAAGCCAATAAAGATTCTTTTTCATTAGGAACAACCGCTTCAATAACAGATTGTTGTAAGAATACAAGCTCTTTTTTTATCCATGGTCCAGCCTGATCATGCGTTACTTCTAATAAATCTTTTCCGGATATAGCAAGTTCGCTCGCGTTTTTTATTGGTAATTGCTCGAACCTTACTTCAATTTCCTCTGGAGACAGTGCATCCAATTTCTTCTTTCGACGTGACTGCTCCACAAAAGAGACAATCTTAGGACCAGCTTGATACATCTCCCATTTCGTCCAAGAAGCAAGCAAACGACGTTGATACGATTTAAATGCTTGTTTTAGAAACGTTTTGTTTTTATTGCTCAGAGGGATTCCTTCTAGAAAAACAATGGACTTTATGCAAAGAGCAAATTCAAACCAAGCTCTAATCACGTCTTCTCTTTTTTCAATCGGAAGAAGTTTAAGTTCACGATAATGTGGCTCTGTTAGTTCCAGACCTGGAATCCAAACACCTATCTCTAACTGTTCAAGTAATGAAAATGCATTAGCAGCGTATGGTCCTTTCATTAATTCTTCTATTTCATGAGTTGCTCGTTCCACAGCTACATCAGCTAACATAAAAGCGTAGTTTTTCATTTCTTTTTTCAGTTCCTTGTCAGGATTAAAGCCAAGAGTACTTATAAATCTTGCTGCCCGTAAAATTCGAAGTGGGTCTTGTGTAATTGCTTTTTTTGCATTATAAGACCGAAGCTTGCATAATTTTAAGTCTTTCTGACCATCTACATAATCAAGTACGTTACCCGTTTCATCAAAAGCTAAAGAGTTAATTGTAAAATCCCGGTTTTTAACGTCTTCTTCAAGCGTCTCTCCCCTAAAAGAAGTAATTTCAAAATGAGATTGATTATAATGAACAAGTATCGTTTGATGGCTCCTGTTCACTTGAACCGTTTTAACAAATAAATCCTTAATCGTATCTACCGTTGCCGAGGTCGCAATATCAATGTCATGTATGTCACGTTTAAGTAAATAATCACGTACGGCTCCACCAACAATTAAAGCCTCGTATCCTGAATCATTAATTCGTTTTACACAAGCAAGTGCATTTTGCCAACTCATTACATCGTATCTCCTTGTAACATTTTCTCATATAGCCGCTCATACTGACTAACAATATACTGCGAATAAAAAGTCTTCTTCACCCGTGTTAATGCCGCTTCTTTAAACGAATCGTGCAACTGTTCATCACTAAGTAATTGAATCGCCTTTTCCGCAACTTCTTCAATATGACCAAGCTCAACAAGAAATCCACTTACTCCATCTTCAATTACTTCCGGGATTCCACCAATTGAGGTTCCAATAACTGGAACTCCACACGCCATCGCCTCTAACGCAACAAGACCAAAACTTTCTTTTTCACTTAATAAAAGCATGAGATCGCTCATAGATAGAAGCTCTGCTATATGTTTTTGGTTACCAAGTAACAAAACATGGTCTTCTAATCCTTGCTCAATCACAAATTGTCTCGCAATCGGTACTTCTGGACCGTTTCCTATTAACAACAATTTAGCTCGTCGCTTGCGCATAATGAGTTGAAAACTTTTTAAAATGTCAACAATTCGCTTCACAGGTCGGAAATTAGAAATATGTATAATAACATCCTCATCTTCTAGAATACCATAATGTGCTCGCAAGCCTTCCACTGGCTTTGGATAATAAACATGCTCATCAATAAAGTTATAAACCGTTTCAATTGGTTTAGTTGTACTTACAAGCTCTTTGGTTTGGCCTACTAAATTATTTGAAACAGCTGTTACCATATCTGATTGTTCAATACCAAATTTAATCAGTTGTCTAAGAGAGGGATCAAACCCTAATACAGTTATATCTGTACCGTGTAATGTTGTCATAATCTTTATGTCTCTTCCACTCATTTGTTTTGCAAGAATGGCACAAACTGCATGAGGAACGGCATAATGAACATGTAAGAAATCAAGGTTATGCGTACGAATCACTTCAGCAATTTTACTAGCAGCAGTTAAATCATGTGGCGGGTGTTTAAATACCGCATATTGATTTACTTCTACTTCATGAAAGAAGATATTTGGATAAATTCGATCATCTAAACGAAATGGAATTTCACTCGTAATGAAATGAACTTCATGTCCTCTTGATGCAAGTTGTTTTCCGAGTTCAGTTGCGACGACACCAGAGCCTCCAACAGTTGGATAACAAGTAATCCCTATTTTTTTCTTTTTCACTTACGTTCCGCACCCTTCTAATAAATTAGACATGAGTAGTGGCTTTTCGGTTTTAAACCCTTCAGCTAATCGGACGCCCACTTGTTTGCCAAAGATACGATCACGAGCTTGTACCGATTCGATGTAATCATCAGTTAGCGGTGTTCGCACGCCTTCTACTGGCGCAAATTGGCTTGCATAAGCTTGTAAAGCTTGTTGTTTCTTTTCATAAACAGAACCTACATCAATAACAAAATCCGGTTTGCTATAACCATTAATAAAATACCGATAAGAATTAGAGACTTTATGCACAGTACCTTCACTTTTATAATGACGAATGCCTGCATTAAATATAGCCTCCTGCATAATTAACCCACAAGCACCGTGGTCTGGATGTCGATCTTTTTCTGGCATAAACACAAGCCGAGGTTTCGTTAAGCGAATAATCGATACAATTTCTTTTAGCTGATTTGGTTGAATTACAGTCAGACCCCGGTCAGGAATATTTAGCTGATAACGTTGTTTAACACCAAGAATATCTGCTGCACGCGACGCTTCTTTCTGTCTAATTTCAACCGTACCATTTGACGACAATTCTGCTTTAGTTAATGTTAAAAATCCACATGTATATCCTTTTTCTATATAAGAAGCGATTGTTGCACCCATCCCTATTTCAATATCATCAGGATGAGCGCCACAAGCAAGTATATCTACTGTTTGATCCATTCTTTTTCCCCTTTTATATAATGGACTTCACTATACCACAATTAATTCCAGAGCGACAAAAAGACAGCCTTCAGACAACGTCTCAAAGGATAACGATATGGACTACCCTACAATACATACAAATATTTGGGGTGGATTAATTGCGATTCCTACTGTCGTGCTTTTTACGCAATTGACAAAAACAATCTTGCACCTTAAACCATCATATGTCCTGACTGTCCCAACGTTGTTTGGCCTTGCCATATCTATTTTTATTAGCCACCCTCATAACTTATCCTCTGGAATCTTTATGGGCTTTCTTTACGGGGGCGCAGCAGTTGGTATGCACGCATCTCTCACCACCACCTGGTGGGCGTTTCGAAACAAATCGTAGTTGATCAGAAATTGGAACTCGTTTCAAAGATCTAGTAACTCGTTCTCTTTATCCTATAAACAAATGATTTTCCTTTATTCTGAATATCGTTTGGCTACTCATTTCGTTCTTTTATTATCGTTTATCATTGCTACTTTCATATGCTTTATTCTCGTACAAATAAAAGGAAGCCAAAATGGCTTCCTTCTTAGAGGCTTTGTTCTTGCTCATGAACAATTTTACGAAAAGCAAAATCTCCTCGTTCTAAGCCCTTAATTAACACTTCCGCAGTGCCCATATTCGTTGCTAAAGGAACTTGCTGCACATCACATAATCGTATTAATGCAGTCACGTCCGGTTCATGTGGTTGTGCTGTCAAAGGATCACGTAAAAAAACAATTAAATCAAACTGATTCTCTGCAACAAGCGCCCCAATTTGCTGATCACCACCAAGTGGACCAGATTTAAAGCGTGTGACAGTGAGATTTGTCGCTTCCATAATTCGCTTACCTGTTGTTCCAGTACCAAATAATTCATGATTAATTAGAATCGGTTCGTAGGCAACACAGAAATCAACCATTTCCTTTTTCTTTCTATCATGAGCAATCAATGCTATTTTCATCTGTTCACTCCCTAGTCAATTAAATGTTCGAGACCATACACGAGCGTATCTAACTTTAAAACTTGCTCAACCGCCAATTTAACACCTGGCATAAAGCTTTTTCGATTCAAAGAATCATGTTTAATCGACAGCGTCTGTCCCTCTCCCCCAAATAGAACTTCTTGATGAGCGACTCTGCCTGGCAAACGAACGCTATGAATACGCATCCCTTCAAAATCAGCTCCTCTTGCTCCTTTTAATTCTTCTCGTTCAGCTTCATGACCTTGCTTTTTTTCAGACCTCACATTAGATATAAGCTGAGCGGTTTTTAAAGCGGTCCCCGATGGAGCATCTAATTTTTTATCATGATGCTGTTCAATGATTTCCACATCGGTCATATACTTTGCTGCTTGAGAAGCAAATTTCATCATCAAAATTGCTCCTATAGCAAAGTTAGGGGCAATAATAGCACCTAGCTCTTTCTTCTCTGCTTGCTTCGTTAAAGAAGCGATATCCTCATCACTAAACCCTGTTGTACCAACAACAGGACGCACATCATGTTGAAATGCAATTTCCATATGCTTTTTACCAAAACTAGGAGTCGTTAAATCAATAAGGACATCCGGTTGATGTTCAGAGAAACAAAGAGCCATATCTGTATAAACGGGAACACTTATGTCACCAAAACCAGCTAAATCTTTTAATTGTAATCCTTCATTTTTAGAATCCACAACAGCGACTAACGTGAGCTTCTCATCTTCTACACAAAGTTGTACCGCTTCTCTTCCCATATTCCCTCTTGGTCCTGCAATAACAATTCGAGTTTGTTTCATGATGTCTCGTCTCCTTCATCTATTTTCGTCCATCGATTCGCATCTCTTGTTTGAAATTTATCCATAACGAGATCATGCGCTTGTTCTAAATCAATATGTAATGAATTAGCAAAACAAATTAATACAAACAGCATGTCCCCTACTTCTTGTTCAATTGCTTTTTCTTTTTCAGTTGTTTTTTTAGGTTTTTCACCATATGTATGGTTTACTTCTCGGGCTAGTTCTCCTAATTCTTCTGTCATACGGGCAAGCATCGCTAAAGGACTGAAATACCCCTCTTTAAACTGGCTAATATACGCATCAACCTCTTGTTGCATCTCGTTCATTGTTTTTGGTTCAGACAACTGTTAGCACTTCCTTTCTCTCTTCTATCGTAGCGAAAAGCAGCACGTAGCGCAATTTAAATCTACACACAATATTTCTTTTTTTCCTGAACTTGAGTACACTAAGAAAGCAGATTGGCGAAAGGAGGAACACGAATGGGACGTCATGTGAAAAATATTATTTTTATTGTTCTTGGCACCGCTTTAATGGCCTTTGGTCTAGTCTATTTTAATATGCGTCATAGCCTTGCCGACGGGGGCGTCACAGGCATTACATTGCTTTTATTTTTTCTGTTTCAATTGAATCCAGCGCTATCAAACATTCTTATTAATATCCCGCTCTTTTTTATTGGCTGGCGTTTACTCGGACGCATTACATTTATTTATACATTGATTGGTACGATTAGTCTCTCCGTCTTTTTAGATTTGTTCCAACGTATATCCATTTCCATTGATTTAAGAGACGATTTAATGCTTGCTGCATTATTTGCTGGAGCCATTGTAGGCGTTGGCCTCGGACTCGTTTTTCGATTTGGTGGTACAACAGGAGGGGCAGACATTCTCGCCAAATTATGTTTACGTTATTTTGGTTGGAGTATTGGTCGGACTTTCTTAGTCTTTGATTCTTGCGTCATTGCTATCTCTCTCCTTTATCTTGATTTACGCGAAGCTATGTATACAATTGTTTACGTTTTTATTGCTGCAAAAGTAATTGATTTTATCCAACAAGGTTCTTATTCAGCAAAAGCAGCTTTTGTGATTTCAGACTCTATTCCGGAAATATCGGCGGCTATTTTAAAAGAAATGGGTCGAGGTGCAACAACCTTACAAGGACGAGGAACCTTTACAGGTAACGAAAAAGAAATTTTATACTGTGTCGTTGCTCGTAATGAAACGGTTCGATTACGATCGATTGTTCATCGCATAGACCCCCATGCATTTATGGCGATTAATGATGTAACTGAAGCCGCGGGTGAAGGGTTTACACTCGACGACAATAAACAACCTATTCGATTGGACTAAAAATAAAGTAAGTTTAACCCGTCTCTCTAGTTCATGGTCCTAAACGTTATACTTTGGTTGAAAAATGAAGCAACTTCCAACTCCAATTGAACCCAAAGATACCTCTGAGTTTCTATTTCAGAGGTATTTTGTTTACAGTCTGAGTTGTATTCCTTTTTTACAAAAACTGAATACAGGAACAATAAAAAAGATTGACTATTTAACAAACTTTAACTATCATTGGTAGTAACAATATGAATTTGTTATGATAAATTGCATTAAGGGGGGCTTCACAATGAAAAAATGTACTCGCTTACTTTGTATTCCTTTTGGTCTAGCAATTACCCTTTCCGCCTGTAGCAACGAGGATGCTAGCACTCCAACTTCTGACTCTTCTGGTTCTAACAACAATGAAGAGACAATTGAACTACGAGTTGTGACAACAATGGCTGGTACGGACCCAGGAGGATTAGCATTTAATGAGTTGATTGAAGATTTCCAAAATGAAAACGATCACATTAGCATCATAAATGAATCACAATCTGCTGATGCAGGTGTCATTCGAACAAAGGTCAATACAGACTTTTCTTCTAATAATGAGCCAGATTTAATGTTTTACTTTAATACAGTCGATGCACAGGGCATTATTGATCAAGGATTAGTCATCGATTTAGAAAAGGCTGAAGATCTTAATTTAGAAGGCTTTCACGAATTAATGTATGAACAACAACGAAATGAAAATGGTGGTCTTTATGCTGTTCCACAATCGGGATTTTATGAAGCATTATTTGTAAACGAAGCATTATTTGAAGAACACGGAGTTGAACTACCAACCACATGGGAGTTATACGAAGAAGCGATTCGCGCTTTTGCTGAAACGGACATTATTCCAGTTGCGGTCTCAACTGAAGATTCGTATTACCTTGTTGAACATTATATTTTAGCTGCTGGTGGCATTGAAAACTTTCGTGCAGAGTTGTCCGAACAAGACGAGGCATGGGCAGAAGGTCTAGATAAAATTGCCGAGCACGCTGAGATGGGTGCATTCCCAGTTGATGCAGCAACAATTGATTTAGGAGCTTCTGCTCAATTATTCCATTCTGAACAAGCCGCGATGTTATTTGAAGGTTCATGGGCTTATGGAGGCATGAGTGATGCAGGAATTGCCGATAACGTCCGCCCATATTATATGCCTGTATATGGGGATGGTGGCGAAACAGGTGATTTAGTTGGTGGTGCATCACAAGGTTGGTTTATTAGTACAAAAGCATATGAAGACGATTCCAAACATGATGCAGTTGTTGATTTCTTTAACTTTATTACGTCAGAAGAATCAATTGTCAAAATTGCAGATGCAACGATGCAAGTACCAGCAAAAGGCTCTTTATCGGAATTACCGGAAACAGTTGCATCCGGTCATGCTCTTTCAGAAGAAGCAACAGGGGTTGAAGCACCAATAAATGACCGTATTTATCCAGAAGCATTTACACATATTCGTCAAAGCGTCCCTGAAATTGTAAACGGATCCAAAACAGGCGCTCAAGTCATTGAGGAAGCAGCAGAACTCGAATAATTTATCTTATTTATAAAGAATTGGCATCATCTTTGTTTTCAGCTTTGCCACTTATTTTGGCAAGGCTGCCTTTTTTATCATTGTGGAAAGGAGCATGTACATGAAAAGCGATAAGTTGTATGCATTTCTTTTTTTAGCACCCGCTGTTGCAATTACAGCAGTGTTCCTGTATTACCCTTTTTTCGATAATATAAGACAAAGCTTTTATCGGACAGACGGCTTCTTTAATTCAACTTTTATTGGGCTTGAAAATTATCGACGTTTACTAGAAGATGATATTGCTCTTGGGGCAACGTTAAATTCTCTAGAGTTAATGCTTTATGTATCCATTTTCCAGGTAGGTATTGCTCTCGCTCTTGCCGTTATGGTTGATTCAATAAGACATGGCGTTCGTTTTTTTAGAACCACGTTCTTCTTTCCAGTTGTTATTTCTGGAGCGGCGATTGGCTTATTGTTTACTTTAATTTATAACTACAACAATGGTCTTTTAAATGAAATCCTTGTTCGACTTGGTTTGGAGCGTGTGCTCTGGTTAACCGAGCAGTCTTCTCTCTATATGGTTGCAATTCCAACAATTTGGAGTTACGTCGGATTTTACTTCATTATTCTTTTAACTGCTATTTCAAAAATTCCGGCAGATTATTATGAGGCCGCTAAGTTAGAAGGCATTAACGGTTTTCAAAAAACAATAAAAATCACATTACCGCTTATTGTAACAGATATGAAAACGTGTTTAATTTTAGCCATTACCGGCGCTTTAAAAATATTCGAACTTGTTTATATTATTACTAGAGGAGGTCCAGCACGCTCTTCAGAGGTTCTTGGTACATATATGTATCAAAAAGCATTTGTCGATTCTGCAGTTGGCTACGGAGCCACTCTTGCTATACTTATGGTTATTATTGGCCTCTCTCTTGCGTTAATAACAAACATTTTGTTAAAGCGGGACGATGTTACGTATTAAAGATTGGAAGGTGATAGAGCCATGGCCGAATTAAACCGCAAACAATCAGAACGATTAACTTTTTGGGAAACCTTTCAATCAGGATTGATGAAAGCAAAAATTGGTCGAATCATCATTTATACAATTCTCAGTATCTGGGCTGTTTCAACTATTTTCCCTCTACTTTGGGTCGTTTTAAATTCATTTAAACCTTCTCAAGAAATTATTAATGCAACATTTAAACTACCAACAAATCCAACAATCGAAAATTACACAAATGCTTTTAATACAATTAATATCGGACAAAGTTACATAAACAGCTTTATCATGTCAGGTTCCGTCGTTTTTTTCACCCTTTTGTTTGGGGGCATTGCTGCTTTTGCCATGTCAAGAATGAGATTCAAACTCCGGGCAATGTTGCAAATTGCACTAGTCATGAGTCTTTTAATTCCGGCTTTCGCAACAATTGTTCCAGTTTACAGGATGATGATTGATCTTAACCTTGTTAATACGTATTGGGGGCTAATCATTCCGCAAACGGCTGGTAATTTACCATTTGCCGTCTTAGTCATTAGCGGTTATATGGCGACGATTCCAAAGGAACTTGAAGAAGCTTCTGTGATGGATGGTTGCAACCGCTTGTCAATGTACTTACGCGTCTTTTTGCCCATTTCTCTTCCTTCATTCGGAACTGTTGCTACTTTTGTTTTTCTCTGGTCTTACAATGATCTCTTTTCTTCTCTCATTTTTGTGGAGCATGAGAGCGTTCGACCAATCGTTGTCTTACTTTCTCAAGTTAGTTCTCAATACGGAACCGATTATGGCTTGATGACAACAGCAATTACAATGACGGTTATTCCAATAGTATTATTCTATTTGCTGGCACAAAAGACATTTGAAAAAGGAGCCACTTCAGGCTCAGTTAAAGGATAAAAAGAAACAAGCCGTGGGCTTGTTTCTTTTTTTATGCCAAATGTGAGTCTTCTTTTTTTGTTAAACACACGCATGCTAAAAGAGCGAACAAACTAGTAATAAACATAATTGTCGCCATCGGAATAGCCGTCTGCTCATTAAGCCCAACCAAAGGAGCCACACCGGCTCCAATAAGCAGAGGCAACATACCTAACATCGCACTCGCGCTTCCCGCTCTATGGCTCTGATTTGCAATCCCTAGCGAAAATGATGTTGTTGTTATCATCCCCATTGATATCATATACACAAAGATTGACGCAACAATTGTCCATAGAGGTCCTTGAACAAGCGCCATCAAAAATAGCACAAAAGTGGCGATACTCGCAATTAGCACCCCTGTTTTTAAGAAACTTCTTTCATGTATAATCCCTGCATAGCGTCCTACTAAGAATGTACCTAAAATGATTGCTAAGCCATTAATTCCAAATAAGACTCCATATACTTGTTCGTTTACTCCGTATATTCCTTGATATACAAAAGGCGTTCCTGCAACGTAAGCAAAACTACCACCATGCCCTAAGCCCAATGTAAGGGCATAACCGACAAATGAACGATCCTTCACTAAGTCTTTAAATGTAATGAAAGTCTTTAATACTGAGCCTTTTACTCGTTTCTCCGGAGGTAATGTTTCCTTTAATTTCCAACTCGCGACTAAAACGATCATCAAGCCTAAAAAGGCTAAAAAATAAAAGATTGTACTCCAGCTTGCACCAGGCATAAGCAAAATTGCTCCACCTGCCATTGGTGCAAGCATTGGTGCAACCGCATTAATAACCATTAGTAGCGCAAAAAACTTTGTCAACTCATGGCCAGAAAATGTATCACGAACGACAGCACGAGATACAACAATTCCAGCAGCTGCTGTAAAACCTTGTAAAAACCTTCCGATTATTAATGTGGTTATATTTGGTGACAGTGCACATAAAATCGATGCTCCCGCAAACAGCACAATCGAAAAAAGTAACGGTTTCTTGCGTCCCATCGAATCACTTATCGGTCCAACTACCAACTGTCCGACAGCGAGTCCGATTAAACAAGTCGTCAAACTTAACTGGACAAGTGAGGCACGGGCATTTAAATCATCAGCAATTTGCAAGAAACTAGGCAAGTACATATCAATATTTAATGGTCCAAGTACAGCGAGCATTCCTAGCAAAAAAGCTAATGCAACCCTTTCTTTCCCTGTAGGATTTTTAGTCATTTTTCGTTCTCCCATTTTTAAATAGTAACCGTATAAGTCTACGCTACATCAATAAAACTGTCCAGTCTTTTACAGTGTTTCGCAACGTTTATTCAATCATATGCTATTATGGTAATTGAAATTAAATGCACTCATTTTGAAATCACTTTAGCATTGTTAGCATAAGATAGAAGACCACTTTACAAAAACTTGGGGCGTGATCAAATGAAAACAAATAAAACAACCACTAAGCGTGGTGAAGGTTTTTGGAGCATTTACTAATTGGCTCAACTTTAGCCGCTTTAGCAACAGGCTTAGGCGCTTTACCGATTTTGTTTTTTAAAAACATCAACCATAAATGGCGCGATATTCTCCTTGCTTTTACAGCTGGTGTAATGGTTTCTGCCTCCATGCTAGAGTTGTTACCCGAGGCCCTTGCACTCTCAAATATCTATTTAACCGGTCTGGGACTAATCTTAGGTACATTTACGTTAACGCAACTTGAAAAACGAGTCCCTCATATCCATATCGAACATAAAACAAAAGCAATAGTAATTGATCGTAAAGCAGCACTTATCATTGCCGCTATTACCTTGCACAACCTGCCAGAAGGTCTTGCAGTTGGTGTAAGCTTCGCTAGTGAACAAGAAAGTATGGGTCCATTAATTGCACTAGCAATGGGCATTCAAAACATGCCAGAAGGCTTGCTTGTTGCATTATATTTAATCCAATCAAACATCGGTAAATTCAAAGCTTTTCTAATAGCCACCGCTACAGGAGCTGTAGAAATTGTAACCGCACTGCTTGGCTTTTGGCTTGCTTCTTATGTAGATTTTATTTTACCAGTTGGGCTTGCCTTCGCTGCAGGTGCAATGTTATTCATCGTCTATAAAGAACTCATTCCAGAGTCTCATGGAGATGGAAACGAAAAAAATTCGACTTTTTCCTTCATTTTTGGATTACTCGTCATGCTCACTCTCATTGATTTGTTTTCTTAAAGTGAATGAAACAAATTAAAAACTGCACATTCAATTGTCACGTGTATCAACAATCGTTGTGCAGTTTTTTCATTCATTTGGATATTAATCACGTTGAGACAAATAGATCAAAATAAATCTTGCCAGCTCAAGAACTGCGACTAGCGCTGCTGCTACATACGTCAATGCAGCTGCATCTAATACTTTTTTTGTTTCTCGTTCTTCGTTATTTTGAATAATCCCAGTTGAAACCATTTGTTCCATCGCTCTGCTTGATGCATTAAATTCAACAGGCAGTGTGACGACTTGAAACAGAACAGCGGCTGAAAAGAATATAATCCCCATTAGAAGTACAGGATTACCACCACCTGCAGCCCCTCCAACAGAAAAGAAAATACCCGCTATAATTAACCATTGCCCTAAATTACTTCCAATTGAAGCGACTGGAACAAGAGCACTACGCAATCTTAAGAACGAATAATCTTCTGCATCTTGTATTGCATGACCGACCTCATGTGCCGCAATTGCAGCCCCAGCAACGGATGGCTTATGGTAATTGTCAGATGACAAGCGAACAACCTTAGCTTTTGGATCGTAGTGATCACTCAGCTTCCCTTTTGTTTCTTCAACTTGAACATCATATATGCCATTGTCCTGTAAAATTTTCCTTGCAACTTCTGCTCCTGTCATCCCTGCCGTATTACGTATTTGTGAATACTTATTATACGCACGCTTCACTTTACCTTGTGCAAGCAACGGGATAAGAATGAGTAGAGCTAAATACACGAGATATGCGCCTAAACTCAAACAAATCACCTCATTCTTTACTGTTAAGCTAATAATAAAATAGAACGTCAAAGAAAGTCAAACATTCAAACTAGCAGTCACAAAATTGACACATTCTTCACTATTCTTTTGCCTTTACTTTTCTTTTTTCAGCTTGGTATTTCTTAAAGCCTACATAAGATAAAGAAATAAGAACAGGTCCGCCAACCGTTAACATGACCCAAAATAGCATGGGATCAGCGTTGTCTGCTTCACCATCTTGAAATAGTTGTTGATAAGAATCTCTCATCGTATCAATATGGTTCTCTGCTTGCTCCTCAGAATAGGACTGTTCCAATAAAAATGCATTATACGAATCAAATTTTGCAATATCCGTGTTCCCTAGATGAATTTGTAAGGCTGGACGCACTGTTGCATAAATAGATAAGAAAGCATTTAATTCATGCGACAATACTTGGCTATCTTTCACAGAAATAGCGTCCTCTACTGCATCAAGCGCCTCCATAAGTGATGGTTCCACATTCATCCATAATGGATAGCTACTATTGGTAAATGAATCAGCTGTAAGTCGAAATGCAGTAACACGGCGCAAACGCTCTTCAGCCGACATGTCTACTGCAGTTAATGCTTGCTCTGCATTTTCAAAGGCTGTTGTTAGTGTGCGCAAGGAAGACATTGTCCATTCTTGTGTAGTTAATTCATGGTCAATTAACTCATCCGCAAACAAGCTGATCAGCCGCTTCGCTTCATCATATCGCTCCTGTTTTGTTAGCTGCAATACTTGACCCGCTGTTTGATTTAATTCGATCCATGTATTGGCATCTTTTGCATAAACACTTTTCGGTAAAAAGACTATAGCAATACCAAGTATAACAAGCATCAACCATCGACGCATACCTGTCCCTCCTCTGTTCTTTTCATCCTATGAACAAGAGGACAAGAGTAGACCTAACTTGGCAATTTTAACCGCAGCGCTTTGTTACGAACATTTAACATATACACAGTCGCAACAGAAATTAATCCAAGAAAGAAAGTAAACCAGCCAATCTGATCTATGTAAGGCATAATTCGTTGGCTTAACCAAGGATGCATACCAAAGAAATAATCAATAAAATCATTATGTACTGTCCAAATGAATGCCACACCTAAATGCCACCTTTTTATTTTATAAAAAGGTGCAAATAACACTGCTTGAATTGCCATACCAGCATGAGATAAATTCAACATCCAAATCGTCCAATGCATCGGTGCACCTTCAAGAACTTGGAACGTATTCATGACCACGGCCCAGATACCGTATTTAATAAGCGTCACTGCCGCAAGAGCTTCAATGATTCCAAATTGCTTTCTAGCTAAAAATCCTACTAAAACAAATACAAAAAATAGGCTTGCTGTTGGACTATCCGGAACAAATAGGACAAATTGCCAAGGTGTTTGTTGCAATTGATCGCCATACCAAACAAATCCATAAATCGTGCCAATTACATTGACAAGTAACAATGCCCAAAGGCTCAAGCGATTCGTTAAGATTCCATACATGTAAGCTAGCATGAATAAGAGCCCCCTTTTACATTAAAAAACTGCTTTTTGCATATGCAAAAAGCAGTTATATTATAGCATATTACTCTGGTGCTTGGCCGTGGTTTGCGATGAATTCTGCTAAGATTTCAAGCTCTTCGTCAGAACCGTCAAACTGATCACCAGGCATTGCCCCTTGACCATTTATCACGATCTCAATTACTTCTTCAGGTGACTTTTCTGTTTCTAATAGACTAGGCGCTGCTGCGCCCCCAGCCATTTGATCGCCATGACATTGAATACATGAATCTTGCGTGGAATAAATCTCATATCCTTCTGCTTCCATGTCTATTTCAACATCTTCAGTAATCACGAGTTGACCTTGCTCAGCAGCTGCCTCCCAATCATGTTGGTCAACAGACTCCCATGTTAGAAAGATAACTGATGCGACACCAAGAAGCATTAAACCGGTTGCAATCGGTCGACGATGTGGCCGGCGTTCCTTTGATGTATCAAGCCAAGGAGCAAGTAATAAAGCTCCAAACGCAATACCAGGAATAACAACCGTTCCTACAATATTAAAAGCCCCAGATGCGAACTGATACTTAAGCAATTGGAACAAAAACAAGAAATACCAATCTGGAAGTGGTATGTATGCTTCAAGTGGATCTGCAATCGCTTCAAGTGGCGCTGGGTGGGCAACTGTCAAACAAAGGTAGCCCATTAAGAAAACAGCACCTACCATCCATTCGCGTAAAAGGAAGTTTGGCCAAAAGGCCTCAGTTTTACCAGGGTATTCCGAGTAGTCTTTCGGAACATTTGTTTTGCGGCCTTCGGATTTCACTCGCGAATCGCCAACAAACTTCATCCCTTTTCCTTTATGCATGGATTTCCCTCCTTCTCAATCAGATGATGTTTTTCTTATAGAGGTCCTGAGATCCCCTGTCTACGAATCATAATAAAGTGTGCACCAAGCAGACCTAATAGTGCAGCTGGTAAAAAGAACACATGAATAGCAAAGAATCGCGTTAACGTGGCCGCTCCAACGATGTCTCCACCAGCTAAAAGAGCTTTTGCGAAGTCTCCAATGATTGGAACACTTTCTGCAATTTCAAGTGTTACGACAGTTGCAAAATACGCTTTCATATCCCAAGGGAGTAAATAACCAGTTAAACCTAATGCAAGCATAACAAAGAAAATTAAAACACCAACAACCCAGTTTAACTCACGAGGTTTCTTATAAGACCCTGTAAAGAATACGCGTAGTGTATGTAAAAACATCATAACAATAACAAGACTAGCACCCCAATGGTGCATACCACGTACAATAACACCCATTGCAACATCATTTTGAAGAAAATAGACAGATGCATGGGCATTCACAATATCAGGCACATAATACATCGTTAAAAACATACCTGATAAAATTTGAATAACTGTAACAAAAAAAGTTAATCCACCGAAACAGTAGATGAACGCTGAAAAGTGATGAGCAGGGTTGACATGCTCTGGCACTTCATGATCAGCAATATCGCGCCACATTGGCGTAATATCGAGACGCTCGTCCACATAATCATAAATTTTTTGAAGCATTTCTCGCGCCCCTCCTAATCTCTTCGGTTCACCTGTCCGAGAAGTACTTTTCCATCCTCAACCATCACTTCAAACACGTCTAGTGGACGAGTTGGTGGCGTACCCGCGACATTTGTACCATCTTCTGTAAATCGACCACCATGGCATGGACATTGGAATTCACTCTCATCATCATTGTAGCCTACCGTACAGCCGAGATGCGTACATACTGAAGATAAAGCGATAACATCGTCTCCATCCAAATAAATATACGCTTCATGCTCAACCGTCGATTCATACCATGAATCAACTTGATTAAAACTCCAAGTAAATCGCTGTGGTGTGTCAGTTAAGTCATCATACTCACACACGTATTCCATTTCCGTTTCAGCGCCAGCCTTTAAAGCGGGGTCAAGGGCAAAACGAACCATTGGCATGAGCATGCCAGCAGCCATAAACCCTCCAACTCCTGTGAGCGTATACGATAAAAACTGCCGTCTTGATACTTTGTGCTCTCTCTCGCTCACTCCTAAACCTCCTTACAATTCAAAATCGACCAAGCCTTGCTTGGCATAGTAACTTTAATAATACTAGGACGTTACCATCATACTATAACCGCATACATTAAGCAATATAAGTTGGAATAGCGCTTTCAGGGATTTTTTTGCCAAACCGCTGTCAATAGGGGCAAAATCTGCTTCAATTGACCATTCATAACTTCTTTCCTGTTTTTCTGTTCAATATACTCTAGCGGTAAGGCTGGTACAAAAATTACTTGCATGTTTCCTACTTTGTCTTCAACTTGCTTCCATTTTGCATCAGACGTGACTAAGAAGAAATGTTTAAATGCAGATTGTTGCATGTCGTCTTGCCAGAGCAAAAGACGTTCTATCTTATCCTCCATTAACTCTGAAGCTGCATAAGAAAAAGCCGGGAATTGCATGATTCGCCCTCTAAATTGCCTTTCCATCTCTTCTGTTAGTGCAGTTGTAAACTCAACTGCTTGTGCAACCGTCTTTGCGTCTTGTTTCCATGTGGTTTCAATTAATGGAATAATTGCAGTATCTACATACTCGATTGACTGTAAATACGTATCAATATCCGATGTTTTAAAGCGCATTATTCATCCTCCTTTATCCTTTTTTAGTATAGCAAAAAAACAGAACCACTTGGTTCTGTTTTTCATCGTTTTTTTTCGATAGCATTCAATTGTGCCGTCAAAAGCATAAATTTTTCTTTATCGCCAGTATCAAGAGCTGCATCAATCTCTTCATTTAGTTTATTTGTTTGAAAACTGCGGATGGTTTCTTCTAAAAATGCTTCTGCTTTTTTCTCAAATTCATTTGCTCGTTCCTGTGTTTCTGGAAGGTATGGATTATCTTCAAGTACTGACAAGTAAGATGAACAAGTTGACCGCTCTTGGAAATGCAATTCAATATATATATCCTCTGACTGATTTAACCGTATATCATGGAAGGCTTTTTCGCAATCTGTTGTTACGTGATGGCTTTTCCGAAATGAAAATGGGATTTGGTCTATTCCTTGCGCAGAGATAATAAGTGCTTTAGGCGTCGCTTCTGAGCGATTTAAGAAATGGACCCGCTCCATCAACGTATCGTCATTCATTAAATAATTTAATAACCACGCACATTCACGTCGTTTTAATTGGTGCCGCTTTAAGAATCCTCTTAAAAAAGCTTTTTTGTCCATAACGGGAATGATATTACCCACAAGACCCCTCTCCTTTCAAAAAATAGGTTGACCAGTCCTTTCAATTGCCTAAAAAGGTATTAACCATTTCGCTCTTGAAACTCGATTATCCTTTTTCAATCAAACAATTGTTTTCAACAAATCCCGCACATTAAAATGAATCGTTTTGTAATTCCTCAATTAATTCTATAAGCTCCCCATTAGAAGGGTCTAATTGGTAGGCCTTTTTGATTAAAACAAGAGCTTTCTTACGGTCCCCTTCTTCAAGCATGAATTGTCCATATTCACTTAAGAATTCACTATCCTCTTGAAGGGTTAAATAAGCTTCTTCGTATAAAATTCTTGCCTCATTATATTGTTCCATATCTGCTTTTGCATATGCCTGATACCAAGTTAAAAGCGAATCTGTCTCTCCAAATTCCTTAGCGTGGTTAATCAAATCATCCAATTCAACCGCTCGTTCATTCTGCTTTAAGAAAGCAGATAACGTCTGTAAAGCTTCAACATTTGCTGGATTTAATGCAATTGCCTGACGTAAATATTGTTCAGCGCCAGTCGGATCTTGCATTTTTAATAACAATTTACCTGCAAGTAGTGGCAAAGCATCATTGAATTCATCCATTCTCATACCAGTCGTTAACGTCTCCAACGCTTCATCTAAACGATTTTCTGCTTCATATGCACGAGCTAACGGTACATATACACTAGTAAAGTCAGCATCCAGTGTTTTAACTGTCTCTAATTGCTCAATTGCAACAGTGTAATCCTTTTGTTGAAAGGCTGTAAAACCAAAATTAAATAGATGATTTGGCGACAATTCACTATTCTTTTGTTGATGATACAAAGATAGTGCGTCTTCAAATTGACCGTTAGCACTATAGGCTTCTGCTAACGCTAATCCAACATTCACTTCTCCAAGGTCAGCGTGTAAGGCTTGTTTTAAATAAGGAATTGCCTTATTATATTCACCTTGATCTAAATAAAATTCGCCTAAAGCATATGTGATAATTAATTCATCTGGAGCTTGTTTTGCAGCTGCAAGAAGCTTTTGTTCTGCAACTTCATCAAGCGCCTGCAACTGGTACAAATCTGCAAGTAATAATTGCGCTTGAAGAAAACTTGGATCATCTACTCTTACATCAAGCAAATATTCAATCGCATCATCTTCTTGATCAGCATCAATCATTAATTCTGCAGCCATAACCAACAATGACCCTTCTTCTGGATATAACCCCATTAGCAGCTCAATTAATGGCTGCGCTTTATCCACATGACCTAATTCATGGTAAAGCTCTGCTGCTTCAAAAATTTGCTCATGATCGTTGCTTTTAGCATATGCCGCTAAAAGATCAAGTGCTTGTTCTACGTTTCCTGTTTCAATGATCGTGTATATTTCCTGTTTTATAGTCACAGACATGCTCCTTTAATTTGCTACTTTCTTTTATTTTATAGTAAGCAAACTCTTTGATTCAACCATTCTGTTTGCCCAATTGTTTAAAATAATTTTTTAATTTTAATTGATCATGTTGACTTTGTAAGCGTTTTCTATTATTATCTAATTAGCGTATGGTTTCTCTCCACTCCTATCCATACATTATTAGCTTTTATAGCTAAACCCATTTGTAAACGCTTACGTTTGCAAATGGGCTTTTTTTTTTCAAAAAAAAAGCCATAGCAACTCATTATGCCATGACTCTTTTTTTAATCCATTAGCGAAGACAAATCAGCAAAGAAACGCGGATAAGACACATTGACTGCATCAAACTCTTGAAGGGTGACATCCCCTTGAGCGCATAATGCCGCAATTGCAAGTGCCATACCGATCCGATGATCTCCATGTGATATAACGCTACCACCGGTTAAGGGTTTCCCCCCACGTATGATCATCCCATCGTCGGTCGCTTCGATGTCGGCCCCTAGCTTAGCAAGTTCTCCAACCACTGTATCAATTCGATTGGTTTCTTTCACTTTTAGCTCCTCTGCATCACGAATAATACTTGTTCCCTTTATTTGCGTTGCTAAGACTGCTAAAACAGGGATCTCATCGATAAGGGTCGGCACTTCTTCACCTTCTATGATAAATGGAGTTAATTCTCCACCACTAATTTGTACATTCCCCCGTGGTTCCCCACCATTATTTGACGTTTCATGAATGGTTAGGTTTGCACCACTACGTTCTAGCACCTTTAAGATTCCAGCTCGTGTTGGGTTTAAACCTACATTTTTCATTTCGATACGACTACCTTCAACGACGCATCCTGCTACTAAGAAAAAAGCGGCAGATGATATATCTCCTGGAACATGGACATTCGTTGCTTGTAACGATTGCCCCCCATTTATACATATAGTATTTTTCTCTTTTTCTACACTTACTCCAAAAGCTGTTAACATTCTCTCCGTGTGGTCTCTCGTTGCATTCGCCTCTGTTACAGACGTTCGTCCCTCTGCTTGAAGACCGGCCAATAAGATCGCTGATTTCACTTGCGCGCTCGCTACTGGCATAACATAATCAATTGCCTTTAATGTTCCTCCACGAACAGAGAGTGGCGTTTTATTACCAGAGTCTCTACCATCAATTTTAGTTCCCATTTGTTTCATTGGTTTTGTTACTCGCGCCATTGGTCTTGAAGCAATAGATTCGTCACCTGCGATTGTTGAATAGAAAGGTCGTCCAGCTAACACACCTAACATTAAACGAATCGTCGTTCCAGAATTGCCGACATCAAGAACCGTCTTTGGTTCTTTAAGACCATCTAATCCGTTACCTACAATTGTAACGGAATCATCTTTCTGCTCGATGTGAACGCCCATTTCTCGAAAACAAGCAATCGTGCTTAAACAGTCTGCTCCAGACAAAAAACCGGTTACCTCGGTTGTTCCATTTGCCATAGCGCCAAACATAACTGCTCGGTGTGAGATTGATTTGTCACCTGGAATCATTAGCTCCCCAACTAAACCTGAATGAGCTCTTGCTAATTTTTTTGAATTACTCATGGCTCCCCCTTTATAGAACATACGTCTCGTACATTTGATCATTTAATGCTGCTCTAGCAGATACTCGGTCTTGGTCAGAACGGAAACTTAACCGAAGCACTCCCATGATATCTTCTCTCGTTTCTAAAATGCGAATATTTGTGATACTAATTAATCTTTCGGCTAAGATATGAGTAACATCAGAAACGACACCTGGATGGTCGGGCACATCAACAAATAAATCGTAAAATGCTGGAATCGCTCCCTTATCTCGTTCTGGCAATCCCTCTCTAAACGCTTTAGCTTGTTGGAAGTACTGATAAATCTTTTCTCCATCTTGGTCGGATACAAATTGCTTAATGCATGTCATTTCAGTTTCCCATTCATCAAATAAACGCAACATTTCTTCCTTGTTATGTAATAAAATGTCCCGCCACATGATCGGACTAGCGGAAGCGATTCTCGTTATATCACGAAATCCGCCTGCTGCAAGTCTTACTACATCAGGCTCTGTATGTTCCATTTTTTGGAGCTGATGAACAAGACTTGCTGCAATGATATGAGGGAAATGACTAACAGTACCTGCCATTTTGTCATGTTGCTTTGACTCTAGTTGCAAAAAACGGGCTTTCGTACCCTTAAGCAAATTTTGTAAAGCAATGATTTCACGCGGCTCAACCGTCTTAGTAGGTGTTAGCACATAAAATGCATTTTCAAACAAATGCGCTTTTGCTGCCTCAACACCTGACTTATGTGAGCCAGCCATCGGATGACCACCAATAAATGTCACTGATTCGTTAAAAATGGTAGCCGCCTCAACAATATCTTGCTTTGTTGAACCAACATCGGTAATGATGACTCCTGGTTTTAACGTATATGACGCTAGTTCTTTCATTAATTCAATCGTTTTGCTAACTGGAGCTGCCAGAATGATAAAATCTGCATTGGCAGCTCCGCTTTTTATCTCATTTACAGCCTCATCAATTACACCTAGAGATTTTGCGATGCTAAGTTGCTCTTTAGAAATATCAAATCCTTTAATGTGCACATGCCTATCTTGTTTGATGGAGAGCGCAATGGAACCACCAATCAAACCCATACCTATAATAAGAACTTCACGTTTCATTCCAACCATCACTGCCTCTTCTTTCTAAGCTTGTTTTGAACTAAACTGTTCAATTATTCCCGGAGCAACCTTCAAGAACGCATCATTTTCCGTGGCACTTCCAATTGAGATACGAATACCAGTTGGATAACCTAATGCCTCCCCAGAACGGAGTATAAACCCCTTTTCTAAAAAAGCTTGAAATAGCTGATTTCCGGGTATTCCCGTTTCTATCATAAGAAAATTTGTCTCTGATGGATATACAAACATGCCTAGCTCTTCAAAAAAATTACGTAACCTCGCCTTTTCTACACCATTTCTTTCACGGCAACTTTTTATAAATTCTTCATCTGCTAGCGCAGCTAGAGCAGCAGTATGTCCAATGACATTATTATTAAATGGAGGTCTGACTGGATCGATTGCTTGGACGATTGTCTCCTGTGCAATACCATATCCAATTCGAAGTCCTGCTAGTCCATATGCTTTTGAAAATGTTCTAAGCACGATAAGCTGAGGAATTTGCTTCATTAAGGCAACACTATCTGGGAAATCCTCCCCTTCTACATATTCAAAATATGCCTCGTCTGAAACAACCAAACAGTCGTTAGGTACTTTTTCTAGAAATGCAACAAATGAATCTGAATCAATCGCTACACCATTTGGGTTATTCGGATTACATACCCAAACGATTCGTGTATTCTCATTAATCTCTCGGAGCATCTTGTCCAGGTCGTGGGATCCATCATCTTTGACAGGTACTTCAATAATAGTAGTACCTTCAATCGTCGCATTTAGTTTGTATTGAGAAAACGAAGGAGTAGCCATCACTGTATTTGTCTCTGAAGTCAAGTACGCTCGACATAAAAATTGTATGACCTCATCAGAACCATTTCCTAATATAATCTGCTTTTCATCGACTCCATGCTTAGCTGCCAATGCTTGTCGAAGCTCTGTTCCATAACCGTCTGGGTATAAAGCTGTTTCTCCCGCCACGGCTGAAATAGCTTTTGCAACAGCAGAGGATGCTCCGTAAGGATTCTCGTTTGAAGCCATCTTCACAACCGTTTCCAAGTTATACTCTCTTTTTACATCTTCAATCGGTTTTCCAGGCGCATAAGCCGGCAACCCTTGTATTTGTTTCTTTGTATACATTCTTTTCCACCCACCTCAATTAGTCTTACTAGTAATCCTACGAAAAAAGCGCTATGCTAGCAACATTAATTTACCGTACTTGCGGAGCATAAAGCAGCTTTTGAACAAATCCTTTGATTTCATTTATGGCTTCTAATCTACTAGATTCCTTTTTTAAGGCTTGTTCATGCTTTCCGATTTGCTCAACTATTGCACTACCAATGACGACACCATTCGCATGACGATTCATTTCTTCGACTTGTTTATAATCGCCTATTCCAAAGCCCACCACGTAAGGAATTGTCGCTTCCCCCTTCACAAGGTCCAAAAAGCTTTGCAGTTTTGGATGTAGTTCTTTCCGTGTACCAGTTACACCTAAAGAAGAAACACAGTATAAAAACCCTTGCGCCGATGAAGCAATCTTTTTTATTCTTTCATTAGACGTAGGTGCAATTAGAGAGATTAACGCTAATCCTTTTGACTTACATTTAGCTGCAAAAGCATTACTTTCTTCAAAAGGTAAATCAGGCACTAAAACCCCATCGATTTCATAATCGGAT
Source organism: Shouchella patagoniensis (assembly GCF_002019705.1). Taxonomy (GTDB): domain Bacteria; phylum Bacillota; class Bacilli; order Bacillales; family Bacillaceae_D; genus Shouchella; species Shouchella patagoniensis. The sequence goes on from NZ_KV917377.1 coordinate 494,082, forward strand.
GCCGTTTCTACAAAACGTTCAAATCCATATTGATATAAAGGATTCGCATACGTAAATACGATCACAGGTATGGTTAAGCCTTGTTTTCTCATCTGCGGGACTAGTTCCATCGCCTGTGTAAGCGTCATTCCATTTAACAACGCCCGCTTGGATGCCGCTTGAATCGTCGGACCATCAGCAAGCGGATCTGTATAAGGAATGCCTAATTCAAGCACATGGGCTCCGCTTTGTTCCAATGCGAGTGCTAAATCAATTGTCGCTTCAGGAACAGGATCTCCTGCGGTTAAAAACGGAATGAACAGCCTTTCTGCTTTTAATGCATTCGTTAGGCGCTCGCTCATTTGTCCCCCTCCTTAAATACGGATTGTAACGTATGCATATCTTTATCGCCTCTGCCTGATAAACAAACAAGAATAACTTCATCTTTTGACATATCCTTCGCTTGTTTGTATGCCTCCGCGAGCGCATGGGCAGATTCAATTGCAGCAATAATTCCCTCTTCTTTTGCGAGAAATGATAATGCTTCCAGCGCCTCATGGTCAGTCACCGCTTTGTATTCGACACGTTTGGCATCAGCCAAATAAGCATGTTCTGGACCTACACCAGGATAATCCAATCCGGCTGAGATTGAATAAGGTTCAGTAATTTGACCAGCTTCATCTTGAAGCAAATAGGTTAAAGAACCATGAATGATTCCTTTTTTTCCATTTGTAATTGTGGCAGCATGTTTGCTTGTTTTTGTACCAAACCCAGCAGCCTCAACTCCAATTAAATTCACGTTTTCATCGTCTAAAAAAGGATAAAACATACCGATTGCATTACTGCCCCCACCTACACAGGCAATAATCTTATCAGGCAATCTGCCTATCCGATTGAGCAATTGTTGCTTTGACTCATCCCCAATGACCCGTTGGAAATTACGAACCATTTTGGGATAAGGGTGCGGGCCTACTACAGAGCCAATTAAATAAAATGTGTCTTCCGCATGAGCGACCCAATAACGAATTGCTTCATTTGTAGCATCTTTTAACGTTTGGCTACCGGATTCGGCTGGAACTACTTCCGCCCCTAGCAATTCCATTCTAAATACATTAAGTTGTTGGCGTTCCATATCTTCAACACCCATAAACACTTTACATTCCATGCCAAATTTAGCAGCAATCGTGGCAGTTGCGACACCGTGTTGCCCCGCACCAGTCTCTGCCACTAACTTCGTTTTGCCCATTCGTTTAGCCAAAAGCGCTTGACCTAATGCGTTATTTAATTTATGAGCACCTGTATGAAGTAAATCTTCACGTTTTAAATAAATAGCAGCTCCACCAATACGCTCACTAACATTTGCCGCATACGTAAGTGGAGTTTCTCTGCCTGCATACTCTTGAAGAACTTCATTTAATTTTTCTTTGAAAGTACTGTCATTCATTGCTTCATCGAGACCTGCTTCTAATTCTTCGATTGCCGTCATCAATGTTTCAGGGACATATTGTCCACCATACTCTCCAAAACGACCATCATTATTCGGCATTGTTTTTAAATCCATATTCTCATCCCACTTCCTTTGCTAAACGAGCCATCTGAATCGCGCTTTTCTTACCATCTATTTCGATTCCACTAGAAACATCAATGCCATCAGGTTTATAGAGCACTAATTTCGATACGTTATCAGGATTTACTCCTCCAGCGATGAACACAGGGACATTTTGACGTTTTCCTTCTTCAAGGTAACGCGGAACTTCTCTCCAATCAAACGATTCTCCCGTTCCTCCCCAAGCTTTCTTAGAACGACAATCAACGATAAATCCATCGACGCTGCCGTTAAAGCTTCGCATTAAGTCCAGAGAAGCTTCTCCATGGTGAATAGCCTTCCACACTTTTGCCGATGTTTCTTTTCGGAGCTGATTCGCAAAACATGGATTTTCCATTCCGTGTAGTTGAATCACATCAAAGGCGTGAGTACTCATTACTCGCTTTATATTTTGAAGGTTCTCATTCACAAACAAAGCAACCGTTTGTTGTTTGTGAATTTTTGCTTGTTTAATCCATTTAGCAACAAGCTCTACTTGAACGTTCCTTTTGCTCTCTGCAAAAACAAAACCTAGATAGTGACAAGACGATGCTCCAGCCATGCGAACATCTTCCAGTGAATGGAGTCCACAATACTTTAATTTCATTCTGTGGCTACACTTTCAGAAAAGAGAGTTCGAATTGCCGTTTCCTTATCTTCGTTTCGCATTAAAGATTCACCAATTAAAACTGCGTTTGCACCAGCTTTTCGAACCCGTTCTATATCCTGTGCATGATGGATTCCACTCTCCGATACAATGACGACACCTTTAGGAATGAATGCTGCCATTTGCTCCGTTTGAGCCAATGATGTTTCAAAAGTGTTTAAATTACGGTTGTTAATTCCAATAATTTCTGGAGTGAATTGACTTAAAAGAAGTTTTAATTCCATCTCACTATGGACTTCGACTAAGCATTCCAGTCCTAACTTATAGGCTTTATTGTATAAAGCTTGTAATTGCTCCATTTCTACAGTACCAGCTATTAAAAGCAGTGCATCTGCCCCAAGACGTGCAGTTTCTTCAATTTGAAGCTCTGAAAGAATAAAATCCTTTCGTAATACTGGCAAAGTAGTCACTTGCTTCACTTCCGCTATATAAGCACGGTTCCCTTTAAAATAGTGTTCATCAGTTAGTACACTTATCGCTGAAGCACCCGAACTTTCATATACTTTTGCAATTTCTGCTGGAGATATATGTTCAGCAATCATGCCTTTTGAAGGAGATGCTCGCTTGATTTCTGCAATTAACCCAAGTGAATGGACAGGGGATAAGAGCGACTTTCGTAAACTTTTTCTTGGAAAGGAACGATATTCCGGTAACATTAGTCCTTCTATTTCCTTCTTCTTCGTTTCGAGAATCTCTTTAAGCATGCTTTCTCCCCCCATTTGATTGCGTTAGCAGCTCTAAATAGCGCAGCGTTTGTTTTGACTCAAGTGCCTTCTTTGTGTGATGTACTCCTTCAGCAATCGATGTTACATCATTGCGCGCATACAGAGCCGCACCTGCATTTAAAGCAACAATGTCTGAAGCAGCGGTTGGCGCGCTTCCTTTAAACACATCCAAAATCAGTTTAGCGCTTTCTTGTGGAGTGTTTACTTGAATATCTGTCAGGTTACCTGTAGCCAATCCAACATCTTCAGGGGAAAAACGATACGTAATCAGCTCTTTCCCACTAACTTCCACAACATGTGTATTCCCGTGGATCGCACACTCATCAAGCCCATTGGCTCCTGTTACGAGTAAACTATGATCGCTACCTAATTGGATAAGAGCACGCCCCATTTTTATCGCCGTTGCTTCATCATAAACCCCTAATAATTGATAACGCGCTTCAGCTGGGTTCGTTAACGGACCCAGAATGTTAAATATGGTCCGAAAACTAATCTCTTTACGCACATTTGCTACATGACGCATCGATTGGTGATAGTTAGGTGCAAACAAGAAACATAAAGCATTTTGTTTAAGTGAGGTCGCTGCTGACTCTGCAGTTGCTTGAATATCGATGCCAAGCAACTCTAAAACATCTGCACTGCCACTTTTTGAAGAAACAGAACGATTTCCGTGTTTCGCTACTGGAATATTCATTGAAGCGAGCACAATCGCAGTTGCCGTTGAAACATTAAACGTATTGAGACCATCTCCACCGGTCCCACATGTATCAATTGTACCTTCAACCCGATGAGGCAATTTCGTTGACATTCGACGCATCGCTCTAGCAAAACCAGTTATTTCTTCAATCGACTCGCCCCTAAAACTCATCAGTGTAAGTAGACTTGAGACCTGACTTTCTGTTAAATGACCAGTCATCATTTCTAGCATCATTTGCTCTGCTTCTTGCTCTGATAATGTCTCATGATTTAAGCATTTATTTAAAACGTCTTTAATCATGATGCACCACCCCAGCTCCAAACATGGCTTCAGTCTGCTCAATCGCTCGAATGAGCGCTTTTGCTTTATTCAATGTTTCTTCATATTCACTCTCTGGATCAGAATCCGAAACGATTCCAGCTCCTGCCTGAATGGTCGCTGTTCCTGACTCGAGCACGATGGTACGAATGGCAATACACGAGTCCATATTTCCATTAAAATCTAAATAACAAATTGCCCCACCATATATCCCTCTACTTGTAGGCTCAAGTTCATCAAGAATTTGCATTGCACGAATTTTAGGAGCGCCAGATAAAGTCCCCGCTGGAAAAGCCGCTTTTAAAGCATCAGCTGCGGTTTTCGAGCGTTCTAGCTTACCAGTCACTTTAGAAACGAGATGCATAACATGGGAAAATTTTCCGATTTCTAGAAAAGTAGGTACTTCTACAGAACCATATCTGGATACTTTTCCGACATCATTTCGAGCTAAATCAACAAGCATATGGTGCTCTGCTCGTTCTTTTTGATCTTCTAGTAACTCAGTGGCAAGGTTATCATCTTCTTCTTTCGTTTCGCCTCGTTTTCGAGTTCCTGCAATCGGGTGAACTTCAACATGACCGTTAAATACCGCAACTAATTTTTCCGGTGAACTCCCAATTAGTTCCTTTTGCCCCACTTTAATATAAAACATATAAGGAGAAGGGTTAATGTAGCGAAGGACTCGGTAAAGATCAAAACCTGTTACCGTTACGTTCATTTGAAGTCGTTGTGATAAAACTGCTTGAAAAATATCTCCAGCTTGAATATACTCTTTTATTATTTGAACGGCATCGATATATCTTTGCTTCGTATAATTTGATGTGACAGGCATTGAATTCGCACTGACATGGTTAAGCGATAATAATGAAGATGGTGGTGGATGCTCTAAGGTTGAAATAAGCTGTTTAACAGACGTTTTTGCATAATGATATGCGTCTTTAGCAGAACAACCATCTGATTCAACATGCTGAATGAAAGACAATTCTTTTGTTTTTTCATTTAAAGCTAGAATTTGTTCACAAATGATAAAATGCCTTTTCGTGCCTTCGTAACCTTTGTTGGTTTTATTAAGGATTGGCTCCATTTCGCGAACAGCCTCGTAGCTAATATAACCAACGGCACCGCCTTGAAAAGGAATGTCATTTCCACTTGGCTCTGGATTCAAGAACTGGACCGTTTGTTTATAACATTCATCAAACGAATCAGCCTTAACAATTACTTTGTTTGTCTGAATAGAAACGGTTGTATATTGCCCTTCGTCTTCCTTGCACTCATATATTGGCTTTAATCCAATAAACGAATAATTCGACCATTCAGATTCCGCATCATTGCTTTCCAATAAAAAAGCAGCTGTTTCTTTAAAGATCTGGAACATTTGGATAGGTGTTAATCCATCAGCAAACACATCTTCCCTGTACTTACTTAAACCATATTGTAAGTGTGCTTGACTAAAGGATTTAAAAGAGGTTTTCTTCATTTTTCACACTCCTAATTCTGTGAAAATGAAGAGCGTTTGGAGGGTTGACGGTTTCAGGACCGCCTTTAAAAGAAGGTATACTAAAAAAACGCACTATGCGCTTATTTATATTTCACTCCACTCTACTCCGCTCAACTCATTCTCAACTAATCTCAACTCTAACTAACTTCTCAACTATTACTTGCAAAATAGTTTAACTGAATTCCTGAAATGCGTCAACCATCTCCACAGTAATCACTCACTAACCAAATCGGGACGTAACATCTTTGCCTTTTCTAAAAACACATGTTTGACAGTTTTTTGATCGCACTCTGTATTTACTGACATCATAATGCGAATACACTTTGGCAAACTACCTTTAACTGGTATTTCTTGTGCACACATTACCGGGACATATTGCCATCCATTTATGTTCCGCAATGCCTTGGCAGGGAATCCAGCATCAATATCTGTGGTCGCGGTTATAATAACTTGAGCAACTGACTCTGGATCAATATGATTAAGTTCTATCATCTCACGAACAACCTTTTCTGTTGCTACTTCTATTTGTTTCGCTTCATTTTCTTCGATTGTAATGGCACCACGAATTCCGCGAATCATATTACTGCCTCCAATTCTTGTATAAGCATTGTACGTACTACATCAACAGGCACTTCTGTAACACAAGCTACTCCTGTTTTTTTAAGTAAGACCATCATTAATTTACCATGAGTTGCTTTTTTGTCCGTCCGCATGCGCTCGAGCAACCGTTCTGCATCTAAATCTTTTGGTATATGGAGTGAATACCCTAAGCTGTCAAACCATTCTGTAAAATTGTCAACATCAACTTTACTTCCTAAAAATTTGTTGCTTACGTTTAAAGCAAAACGAATACCTATCGCCACAGCCTCTCCATGAGTGATTCCGCCATATCCCATTTCTGCTTCAATTGCATGTGCAAGTGTATGACCTAGATTCAAATAAGCACGAATTCCTTGTTCACGTTCATCTTCACTAACAATATTTGCTTTAATCTGTACGGCTCTGCCTATCATCTTGGTAACTATACTTTCTTCAACCGCGTCTAAATGAAAAATATGCTCTTGTAACCAATTATAAAAAGAAACGTCAGAAATTAATCCAAGTTTAGCAATTTCAGCAAAACCGGACCGCCATTCTTTTTGTGGAAGCGTCTTAAGTAAGCCAGTATCAAAGAGAACAGCTTCTGGTTGATGAAACACACCAATCATATTCTTGCCTTTAGTTAAATTCACTGCTACTTTTCCACCTACGCTGGAGTCATGAGCAAGCAAAGTTGTCGGCACCTGTACAAAACGAATTCCACGCATATAAGTTCCCGCAACGAAGCCAGCTAAATCACCCACTACTCCTCCACCAAAAGCAACAATAACGGTAGAACGGTCCAGCCCCTGCTCAAGACAGTAAGCCGATAGCTTTTCAAACATCCTCATTGATTTTGACTGCTCACCACTCGGCACAAGAAAGCATTTTACTTCTTTTGAAAACGAATGAATGAGCGTCTTTAAATAAAGTGACGCAACAGTTTCATCAGCCACAATTAAATAAGAAGAAGCAGGGGCAATGACTTCTATCTTTCTTCCCGCTTCTTTCAATAATCCCGGACGTACTTCCACTTCATATTTTTTTGAAGGTGTAGGCACTTGAATCAACATCTATTAAAACTCCTTGGCTGCGTCATTATGCTGTTTGATAGCAGCTTGTAAAACAGCAAGCTGGTCAGATCCAAAGGTCTCCATTACCGCATTTGCAACTTCCCAAGCAACAACATTTTCACACACAACAGAAGCCGCTGGAACAGCACAGCTATCAGATCTCTCAACACCCGCAGCGAACGGTTCCTTTGTATCAATATCAACACTTTGTAATGGTTTATATAGTGTTGGAATTGGTTTCATAACCCCTTTGACAACAATCGGCATGCCATTTGTCATACCACCTTCAAACCCACCTAATCGGTTTGTTTTTCTTGTGTACCCTTTATCCTCACTCCACTCAATTTCGTCATGAACTTGACTCCCTGGTAATCGTGCTGCTTCAAAACCAATACCGATCTCAACGCCTTTAAAAGCATTAATACTCATGACTCCAGCAGCAATTTTCCCATCAAGCTTTCGGTCATAATGTACATGGCTACCTAATCCAATTGGCGCTCCTTCTACAACTACTTCTACAACGCCTCCAATTGAATCACCATCTTGCTTTGCCTGATCAATTGCTTTCTTCATTTCTTCGCTTGCTTCTTTATCTACACATCTAACCTCTGAAGCTTCTGAACGATTTCTCAGATCTAAAACAGACGTATAATCTATATCTTTTGCTTTGATTCCACCAATTTCACGCACATGTCCTGCTACTTCAATGCCAACAGCTTTCAGCAATACTTTAGCAAGTGCACCGCAAGCAACTCGAACAGTTGTTTCTCTTGCTGATGAACGTTCAAGTACATTACGCATATCCCGGTGCCCATATTTAATCGCTCCGTTTAAATCTGCATGACCTGGTCTAGGCCTGGTTAACTTACGTTTCATTTTCTGTTCTTCTTGTTCGGTAATTGGTTCAGCACCCATAATTTTCGTCCAATTTTTCCAATCTTTGTTTTCTACTACAAATGTGATTGGTGCTCCAGTGGTGAACCCATGACGAACACCACTTAAAATTTGTACCTGATCTTTTTCAATTTGCATCCTGCGGCCACGACCATATCCTCCTTGACGTCGTGCTAGCTCAGCATTAATATCATCTGCCGTTAAGGGGAGTTGCGCCGGCACACCTTCAATAATCGTTGTTAATTGGGGCCCGTGTGATTCACCTGCTGTTAAAAACCTCACTGTCAACATCCTTTCATTTTCCCAATACACTTCATTGCTTCTACGCGTTAAATTATATCAGTAATGGTTTATTTTTTCAATTCTATTTTTTGATAAAAAAATGGAGCCACTGCCTTTAAGCCATATTGTTCTGGCTTAAAAATCTGTTCCGTGCTACCTACGAATAGCACTCCCCCTGTTACAAGAGCATTGCTTAATTTTATAAAAATCTTTCTTTTTGCTTCATCAGTAAAATAAATCAATACATTCCGACAGACGATTAGATCACACCGTTTAGGGTAAGCATCATTTAATAAGTCAATCCGGGTGAAGTTAACCATTTTACGAATATGTTTTTTTACAATGACACCTGACTCTTCCTCTTCAAAGTAATCCTTTATAATAGGCTCTGGCACTTCCTTTAGACCACGCGGTTTATAATGTCCCCTTTTCGCTTGTATTAAAGCCTCTTCATCAATGTCACTGGCCATAATGACCCCGTTTTCCAGACTTCTTTTTGCAAGATCGCACATAATCGCAAGAGTGTAAGGTTCTTCTCCAGTCGAACTAGCAGAACTCCAAATACGCAAGCCTGTTTTGTTGTTGTTTAAAAGCGGTAAAATAGTTTTTGATAGCATTTGCCACCGATTATAATTGCGAAAAAAAGAAGAAACATTGATTGTCACTTTATCTACGCATTCATCAAGTAACACTTCATCTTTCTTCAATGCTTCTCCATATTCAGCCAATGTAGCGAATTGCCGTTTTTCACATAGAGAAAGTAATCGCCTTTCCATTTGTGGTCTCTTATAAGCATCCAGCTGTATTCCCGTTAAATGATGAAACAATTGCTTGAATTGTTCATAATCTCCATATGTATTCATGCGTTATTAAAGCAGTCTATCATCTTTGCTTTGTCCACCCTTTCTTGTACATTAGTTAAAGTTTATCATGAACTCATCCACGCTGACGTTATAAAACAAAAAAAACACATCCGAAGATGTGTTTTAAACCCATTCGCTTCCGCTCTTTTTATAAGTAGACAATTCACTTTCTTCAAAAAAGATGCCAATCTCACGTTCTGCACTCTCTACAGAGTCAGAACCATGCACAACATTCATACTAACTTGTATCGCAAGATCACCACGAATAGTACCTGGTGCAGCTTCTAGTGGATTTGTTGCTCCAATTAATTGGCGTGCTGTTTTTACAACACTTTCGCCTTCCCACACCATCGCAAATACAGGACCTGACGTAATAAAATCAACTAACTCGCCGAAAAATGGGCGCTCTTTATGTTCACCATAATGTGTTTTAGCTGTTTCTTCACTTAATGAGACTAGCTTTGCCGCTACAAGTGTAAAACCTTTTTGTTCAAATCTAGAGACAATATTTCCAATTAAATTACGTTGTACACCATCTGGTTTAATCATTACATATGTACGTTCCATGAAGTAAAACCTCGCTTTAACTAAAATAAAAACCAACCTCTACAGTATAACAAAATAAGTAAGCGCTAACAATAAAAATAATTTGATTTTCTTGCAATTTTCTACACAAAAAAACCAGCTTACAAATAAGCTGGTTAATATTTTCTCCGACCGATATACGCCGCCACTTGCGTTAAGTGTCTTTTTGCGTCACAATCTGGGAACTCATTTAATAAGGCATGCGCCTTAGCCAAATAACGATCACTCATTTTTTGGGAATGCTCAATTCCACCAGATGAACGCACCGCCTCTAAGATTGGTTCCATATCAATTGTATGTGATGATTTCTTTGTTAGTTGTTGTTGCAACATTTCTTTAAAACCTATTGTATGTTCAATTGCATACAGCGCAGGTAATGTTACATTGCCCTGTCTCAAATCGCCACCTGCTGGTTTCCCAAGTTGTTCATTCGTACCTACGAAATCCAATATATCATCCATAATTTGATAAGACATTCCTAAAAAATAAGCAAAAAAGTACATTTTTTGCTGTAATTCTTCAGTGACATTTGCTGCAATTGCGCCCAACTGACAACTAACTGCAATCAACAAAGCTGTTTTTCGTTTAATTCTACGAAAATACGTCCTTAAATTCTGATCCCAATTATATTGATCCCGAATTTGTTCAACTTCCCCACGACACATCTGGTTCATCGCATCAGAAATAATGACATGAACACGCTGTTCATTAAATGCTTTTGTTGTTTCAATTGCATGACCAAAGATATAATCTCCAGTATACATGGCTACCCGATTATCCCAGCGTGACATAACTGTCTCATTGCCTCGTCGCAATGGAGCATTATCGATCACATCATCATGGACTAAAGAACCCATATGAATTAGCTCTAAAGAGACTGCTATATGTTTAAGACGATCTAGTTTATAATCTCCAAATTTCCCTGCTAATAATACAAGCACAGGTCGAATTCGTTTCCCTCCTGCTCGTAGCAGGTCTGTTGACGCTTCTTTTAGAACTGGGTGTCTCGCAGAAAGCGTATGTTCCAATTCTGATTCAATATATTCAATATCTGTTTGAAATTCCTTGTAGATATCTGCTAACTTCATGAACGCCACCCTCATGCAGAAAAATCGTACTGCGTTATTTTTAAATGGAACCAGCTGGCTACCATTGTTCTAATTTCGTTGCGGGATGTTCAATAAAGCCTTCCTCGTAGCAAAGTTGAAAAAAATAAACAATCATTTTTCTGTTTTTTCATCACTCGATGCAAAAGGTCATTTAAAAACATTTTACCCGGTTTGGGAAAACGTTTATCTCTGAAAAAGTTGCTAAAGCGACAATATCTTGTTCATATCTTCGCTTTAAACAAGCTATTTCAAAAGTTTCCTTTGACCTAATCCAAAGAAATCTTCTGCTCACCGTTAAAAGCGTGTACGCCATTGGTAAGCCAATTCGTTCATCTAAGCTGACCAAGGTCGTACACATACGACAATGCCGTAATTACATGAAGCTTTATCCCTTTAGTAACATACTTATTATTAACTAAATCGAAGAATAAGCATGTCCACAAATGCAAACATAAACAACAATACAGACAACGTGCCATTCATCGGAAAAAATGCCAATTGCACTCTTGACAAATCATCTTTTTTTACAATTGCATGCTGGTAAATCATAATTCCCCCAGCAAGAAGCACACCCATTAAATAGATCCATTTTAATTCTGAAACAAAAAACAATGTAACAAAGAAAATAAAACTGAATACGTGAAAACTACGGGCTATCCATAATGCTTTTGCGATTCCAAATCGACTTGGAATTGAATAAAGCCCGTTCTCTCTATCATATTCTGAATCTTGGGTTGCATAAACCGTATCAAAACCAGCCAGCCAGAACATGACCGCAAAAAACAAGCATAGTGCTGTTACTGAAAGTTCTCCTGTAACCGCAACCCACCCTCCAAGAGGAGCGATACCAATTGTTATTCCTAACACTACATGACACAGCCAAGTGAATCGTTTCGTGTACGAATAAAAGACAAGAAAAAAAACGGCAATTGGTAACAAATAAACAGAAAGCATATTTAGTTGAAATGCCGCTAGAAATAATAGCGCGAATGAAACGACAATAAAAATCCATACATCTGTTTTAGATAAAAGCCCCGCAGGTATTTCCCGTTGTGCTGTTCGAGGATTGTGTTTATCAATGTTTGCATCAATCACTCTATTTAACGACATTGCCGCGCTCCTTGCACCAACCATCGCAACTGTTACCCACAGCCATTGCCAAAGCGTAGGAAATTGCCCAGATACAGTCAAGCTCCCTAACAACATTGCTAAGAACGCAAAAGGTAAGGCAAAGACAGTGTGTTCAACTTTAATCATTCGCATAAATGTTTTTGTTTTTGTTAATGCTTCAGCAGCCATTTGTTTGGCTTCCCCTCTTTCATTTGTTTCTCTACTCCGGCTTATGCCCCATATGCATTGACGCTACGCCACCAGTGTAACTTTTCACTTCTATGTCAACTAATCCTGCTTCTTCAAACATTTCTGCCAACCGATTGCGGTCAGGAAAAGCCATCGTTGATTCTTGCAACCATGAATACTCATCGTATTTTTTAACAAATAGTTTTCCAGCAAGTGGCATAACGTGTTTAAAATAGAAAAAATAAACTTGTTTAAAACCTGGAATGGTAGGTTGGGATGTTTCCAAACAAACGACCTTCCCCCCTGGCTTAACCACTCTCTGCATTTCTTTTAATGCTCCCATGTAATCTGGAACATTTCTTAAACCAAATCCAATTGTCACATAATCAAAGGAATTGTCCTCATACGGAAGCGACATTGCATTTCCATGAACTAACTTGATATTTTTAGATTTTGCAGCTGAAATTTTTTGTTTACCGACTTCAAGCATATTCTCACTAAAATCTAGCCCTGTTACGAGTCCACTCTTACCAACAGCCTCTCCCAACGCCAAAGTCCAATCAGCTGTTCCACAGCAGACATCAAGGGCTGTTTCCCCAACTTCAACACTCATCCGCTTCATTGTATCTTTTCTCCAAGCTTTATGGCGCTGCAAACTGATAACAGAGTTCATTAAATCATATTTTTTGTGGATTGATTGAAAAACATCATGAACACGTTCTTCTTTAGATTGCGTCACGTTAAACCCCTCCATCTCTTTCAAACAATAGACGAATAAGTTCGCCCACCTCATCCTGATGTGTAGCCGCTTCTTCTTGGATTAAGTGCCACTCCACTTTCTTTGCTTCCTCAAACATATTTTCTTCTACTTCATTTGAATGTTGCCCATTTCTTAAAGACAATCGAAGAGGTGATATTTTTCCTTCAGTCGCCTCTTGTTCATCTCTGCATAATCGCTTATAAAAGAAAAATGTTCTTACTAACTCATCATAATCAGTTATGTTTAACTTCTTAGTAATGGATGTAAGCAAAAGCGATTCAATCGCCTTTAACTGTTGCAGCCGTTCTTGAAAAGGGGCTTCTTTGTCCATATAAATAGCCATTTTCTGTTCATAAATTTCTTGTAACGTACTACCAAAAAGCTCAATCATATCGACAGCATTAACGCCTGCCAGTGACTGGTAATAAAGCGCACTATAAAAGTCGCCGGCCAATACATTAAGCTGACGCTTCTTTTTAGAAGTATCATCGTTTTTATTATGTAAAGAAACAAGTTCGTGAATTGCAAGGCCTGCATGTACATAGCCCCATGCAAGCGTTATCGCAATCGCACGATCAGTTGGCTCTCTTTTTATCAAGATTGAATACACAAACCATAATTCATTTTCGTCAGGACGCGTATCATCAATATAATCCTCTAAATAATCATGGCGTACTAGTTGTTCATAGTATTGCTTTAATTCAGTAGCCGATTGTATAACCGGCACCGCTTTTTTTTTCATGCTTGATGTCCCCTCTTTGCAAATGCACGCCGCATTATCTTTATTATAGTATAGCATAGCAACTGGAGCATGGACACATCGAATAGAAGCCTAGTTATTTACACAATGTGCTCAATCTGTATCAATCGATCCATGACTCGTTTGTATAGTTGCTTTGCCACGAATTTTCACTGCTGAAGTATGCTCGGTAAATTGACCAATCATCACTTCTCCTTTATCCAGTTTTTCTGAATGGTGAAAACGTGTGTCAGTACCTCTTGTAAGTCCAATCACTTGAACGCCATTTTCATTTGCTTTTATGACAAAAAAATCATCTTGATGTGCCATTTTTGCCCCCTCCTTATTTTATTAATGTAAGGACCTCATTACGCGCTTGAGAATCCTCTGCAAATTTACCTCGAACTGCTGTAGTGACTGTTTTTGAGCCAGGCTTCTTAATTCCTCTCATCGACATGCATAGATGCTCCGCTGATAAAACCACCATCGCTCCTTTTGCATCAAGCGTTTCCATCAAAACATCAGCTAGTGTTTTCGTAATTCTTTCTTGAACTTGCGGACGTCTTGCAATTCCATCTACTGTTCTGGCAAGCTTGCTTAAGCCTGTAACAGCTCCATTTCTAGGTAAATAGGCAATATGCGCTTTCCCAAAAAAGGGAACTAAGTGATGTTCACACATGGAATAAAACGGTATATCTTTCACAAGTACTAATTCCTCATGGTCTTCACCAAATACCGTTTTTAAATGTTCAGCAGGATCTTCATGTAAACCGCTAAACATTTCCTCATACATTTTTGCTACTCTTTTTGGTGTATCTATTAGACCTTCTCTGTTTGGATCTTCACCAACTGCCTCTAACATCATTCGAACTGCTTGTTGCAATTTATCGTGATCAACCATTGCTTGTCCCTCCATCATCCATCTCTCTACAAATAAATTCTCTTATAAAGAGTAGCAAAAGTGTGCCTGAAAAGCAAAAAGAACTCACTGCTTAAGCAATGAGTTCTTATCTACCTCTAAAGGATGATCGCAATTAAACCGCCAGAACCTTCATTTATAATTCGCTCTAACGTTTCTTGTAGCTTATAACGCGCGTTTTCAGGCATTAAAGAGAGTTTTGCAGAAATCCCTTCACGTACAATGGAATTTAACGATCTACCAAAAATATCGGAATTCCAAATGGACAGAGGGTTCTCTTCAAAGTCTTGCATTAAGTATCGCACAAGCTCTTCACTTTGTTTCTCTGTGCCTATGATCGGCGCAAATTCTGATTCAACATCAACTTTCACCATGTGAATTGATGGAGCGACGGCTTTAAGACGTACTCCAAACCTTGAACCTTGACGAATGATTTCTGGCTCATCGAGGCTCATATCCGACAATGCCGGAGCCGCAATACCATAGCCAGTTTGTTTGACCATACGCAAGGCATCCGCAACTTGATCATACTCTGATTTAGCATGGGCAAAATCTTGCATTAGAGAAAGTAAATGATCTTTCCCACGTATTTCAACACCAACAACTTCTTTTAGCACTTGGTCGTATAACTCATCAGGTGCATATAAATCAATTTCTGCAATTCCTTGACCCATCTCAATACCGGCAAGCTTTGCTTGATCAATAAAATCAAGTTCAGTGAACTGACCTACCACTCTATCAACATCACGTAATCGTTTAATATCTTTAACTGTCTCACGCACAGACTCTTCATAACTCTGGCGGAGCCAATGCTCGTTCTTTAAAACCATTACCCAACTTGGTAAGTTTACGTTTACTTCATGAACTGGAAATTCAAATAGCACTTCACGCAATACGCTATTAATATCATAATCAGTCATGCTTTCAATACTCATCGCCAACACAGGAATATCATATTCTTCCGATAAAGAAGCTCTTAATTGTTCTGTATCTGGATGATTTGGACGCACACTATTAACGATCATTATAAACGGTTTACCTACTTCTTTTAATTCCTCAACAACTCTTGCTTCAGAATCTAAGTAGTCATGGCGAGGAATATCGCCTATTGTTCCATCAGTGGTAACGACAACACCTAAAGTTGAGTGTTCTTGAATCACTTTTCTAGTTCCAATTTCAGCCGCTTCTTGAAACGGAATTGGTTCTTCATACCAAGGTGTGTGAATCATTCTTGGTCCATTCTCATCCTCATATCCTTTTGCTCCTGGCACAGCATATCCGACACAGTCAACAAGACGAATATTCACATCAAGTCCTTCATCCACATGGATAGAAACGGCCTGATTTGGTACAAATTTTGGTTCGGTTGTCATAATTGTTTTACCTGCAGCTGATTGTGGAAGCTCGTCTTGTGCTCTCGCTTTATCTGCCTCATTTTCAATATTAGGCAACACCACAAGTTCCATAAATTTTTTGATGAACGTTGATTTTCCCGTGCGAACCGCTCCAACGACGCCGAGATATATGTCGCCACCGGTCCGCTCCGCGATATCTTTAAAGATATCTACTTTTTCCAACAAGATCAATCCCCTCCCGGTCAAGTAAAGTATGATGCAGCCGAGTCTGTTGTCCTCTAACCACTACCATTTCTATGACATTGTCCAATTAATATGACTGACTTCGGTGAAATATTTATCTCTGCACCAGTTGCTCGAGAAGGGGAGCTTATATACAAAATGCCCCTTCCAATTTCATTTTACGAACGGAAGCGGCATTCTAGACCATTTTTTATTCAGTTTCGTAAAAACGAGTATCATAAATAATACCTTCATCTTCATCAAATGAATATGGTACGGAAAATAACGGCACAAAAGGTGATTCCTGATAAAGATACGAACGCAAATCTGTATCTTCTTCAAATAGATGTTCTTCAGCGTTTTGCAGTTCCATCAAATCCAACTTATAGTCTATAATGATATCGCCTTCATTTGTAAATAAAAGCGGGAGCATCGTTTCGTTATAAGGGCTATTGATATAAGGCTGCTCAGCATAACCAAGTTCCTTATAATCCAATGTAAATAAATTATGATCTAACACATCTTTAATTGGGGCATAATCATGCTGTCTTATGTAATCATGAACACGCTGACGCAAATCACGTATTTTATTCATAGATGTTAAATCAATAACCTTTACTTCTGGTTCTTCTTCAACATTTACTAATACAAACTGATGAGTTCCACCGTTTTCAAATGAAGTTCCAGGGGGTTCTTGCATATATCTCGGCACAAGCTGCCTGAAGTCAACTACATAACGTTGATACAAGTTCGTTGTCTCATCAAATGTATTAATAGGCAAGACTCCTGTATCTTCTTGAAACTGGTCAACTGCCGCTTGTACACTGGCAAGTTGATCCGGATATGCTACTTGGTTTTCACCACGTTGTTCATCTGGCAGAAAACACCCACTCATCATCATTAAGCCAAACGCTGCCGACATAGCAGTTAACAAACGTTTCATTTGTCAAACCCTTTCTACTAAAAAAATACGCCTATCTAACTGAAGTTGGACCACCAACGACAATATAAAAAACAACAATACCAGAGACAAGCAAACAACAAAACGAAAACGTTAGAACAGCTTTAGCAAAAATACCGCTCAACTTCGTTCTGGCGAGCAATGCTGTTCCAGCTGAAATGAACATAAGCAGCAATCCTCCAAAAGATATGTACATATTTAACATTGCTGTCGACATAAAACCACCTCGCTTTTCCTTACTTACTCTAGCTATTATAGCATATGAAGCTGTTGGCTTACAGGCAAAAAAAGCTAGACAGAAGTGGGGCGCTCCTGTCTAGCTTGACTAAGTCCTCTTTCTTTGCCCTCTTTATAGTAGGTGTTCTATTAAAGTATATGCAGGCTTCGAATTTTGGTCTAGATGTTTGACTAATTCTTGTTATTTATTGTTGTTGAACATTTTTGTTAACGACGACAAATCCGCGGGCATATTATTGCTTAAAATCGCTTGCACAATTTGATCCTCTTTTTCTTTCGTTACTGGCTTATTTGCTAGTGCAGCTACTCTGCCAATTAATCCTCGCAATGTAGCTTCATCCTTCAAATTCGCTTGGCTGACAGAATTAGCGAGCTTTAGTAGCTCATCAGGACGAACCTTAGCTGATTTCTGAACTTGATCAAAAAAAGACTCATTCTTTTTAAACATCCAAATCCCTCCTCATGCTTACGTTCCCCCATATCGTATGCAAAAGGCCTAGAAGTGTGAATCATCTAGTTTGAATTAAAGGAATTAAAGATCATAAAGCGATTCCACTTCATTCCGCTTCACACGTCCCATCAATTCTTCAGCAGCTTGATAAGGGTCGATTTTTTCAAACAATACTGAGTACAATGCTTTCGTGACAGGCATATCAATATTCGTTTCATTTGCTAGTTCGTGCGCGGCTTTTGTGGTACGAATGCCTTCTACAACCATACCCATTTGTTCTAATACTTCTTCCATCGTCTTACCTTCACCTAACATTTTACCTGCTCTCCAATTCCGAGAATGAACGCTTGTACATGTAACAATCAAGTCTCCAAGTCCTGATAAGCCAGAAAAAGTTAGTGGGTTCGCTCCCATATGTACGCCTAAACGGGCAATTTCCGCTAGACCTCTCGTCATAATCGCCGCTTTTGTATTATCGCCATACCCTAAACCATTGGTCACACCACAGACAAGTGCAATGATGTTTTTTAATGCACCGCCAATTTCAACACCAACCAAATCTGGGTTTGTATATACGCGGAATTGCTGATTCATAAACAAATTTTGTGCATACGTCGCAGCCTCATCATCTTCTGATGCGACCGTTACTGTAGTTGGCTGACGTAATGCCACTTCCTCAGCATGGCTTGGCCCCGATAAGACCGTAATTGATCCCATTTGATCCGAACCTAAACCTTCTTCTTTAATGATTTCTGACACACGCTTATGTGTTGAAGGCTCAATCCCTTTACTTGCATGAATAATTGGCGTTTTTTTTGAAAGTAAAGGCAACAAACTGCGAACTGTTTCCCTAATGACTTTCGAAGGGACAACAAGCAAAACCGCATCTACATCACATAAAGCCTCTTTTGCTTCAGTAAACCCTTTAATACCAGTAGGAATCGTAATACCAGGCAAATACGTATTATTCGTATGATTGCCATTTATTTCATCAATTTGCTTTGCACGTCGACCAACTAGACGAACTTCATGCCCATTATCGGCAAGCACGATTGCTAACGCACTTCCCCAACTTCCAGCACCAAATACAGCTATTTTTTGTTTACTCATCTTCGCTCCTCCTTACGCATGTTTTTTTCCTAATTTGCTTTCTGTTCCTGCAAGTAAACGGCTGACGTTTGTTCGATGGCGCCATAGGGACATAATTGCAAGCAAAGCAGATAAATAAATATATTCCAACGGATATGTCGCAAAAGGCAAAGGCCAAATTAATAAGGCGACAATTGGAGTAAACGCAGCAAATAATAACGACCCAAGCGACACATAACGTGTAATAATAATGCTTGCAATCGCAATTACGCCAGCAATTAACGCAGGATAAAACATCAATGTAGCAATTACACCAATAGTAGTTGCCACACCTTTCCCACCTCGGAATCCAAAATAAATTGGCCAATTATGACCTAAGATAGCAGCAAGCCCAGCTAAAATATGTACGAGGGGGTCTGATGTTAATGCCATTGCCAAAAAAACTGGCACAACCCCTTTCAACACATCCAAAAGCAACACACAGATTGCGGGCCCAACGCCGAGTAGACGCATTGTATTGGTCGCCCCGGCATTCCCGCTTCCAGTTGAACGTATATCAATCTTTTTAATTTTTTTCGCAATAAGATAACTAAAGCTTACTGATCCTAACAAATAACCAAATAGCACCATCATTAAAAGCAAAACAATCACAAGCGTCCCCCCTGCAAATGATTAGTCGTTTTTCTTACGCGATATAATGTGAATTGGCGTTCCTTCGAACTCAAATGTAGCTCGTAATCGATTTTCTAAGAAACGTCTGTATGAAAAGTGCATCAATTCTGGTTCATTTACAAAGAACACAAACGTTGGTGGTTGCACAGCAACTTGAGTCACATAATTGATTTTTAAACGCTTCCCTTTGTCGGTTGGAGTAGGGTTCATTGCGACCGCATCCATAATCATGTCATTTAATACATGCGTTGGAACACGTAAATGGTGATTCTCTGATACTTTTTTCACTTGTGGTAGCAATAAATGCATACGTTGCTTTGTTTTTGCTGATAAAAAACAAATAGGCGCATAAGATAAAAATTGAAATTCAGCACGGATGTCTTCAATAAAATTTTGCATTGTTTTATCGTCTTTTTTAATGACATCCCATTTATTCACAACAATAACGATCGCACGGCCTGCCTCATGAGCATATCCCGCAATCTTCTTATCTTGTTCAATAATGCCTTCTTCCCCATTAATGACAACGAGGACCACATCTGAGCGTTCTATCGCTTTTAATGAGCGAAGAACACTATATTTTTCTGTGGCTTCGTATACTTTCCCTCTTTTTCTCATCCCAGCGGTATCAATTACCACGTAATCTTGATCGTCTCGAGTGAAAGAAGTATCAATTGCATCTCTAGTCGTACCTGGAATCTGGCTTACAATAACTCTTTCTTCACCTAACAATGCATTAACAAGCGAAGACTTGCCAACGTTAGGACGACCAATTAACGCCATTTTAATCGTGTCTTCGTCAAATCCATCATCAACTTCATCAGGAAAATGCGCAACTACTTCATCAAGCAAATCCCCTAAGCCTAGACCATGGGAACCAGAAATACCATATGGTTCACCGATCCCTAGAGAATAAAATTCATACAGGGATTCTCTCATTTCTGGATTATCAATTTTATTTACCGCTAATACAACCGGTTTTTTAGAACGGAACAATAGGTTAACAACTTCTTGATCAGCAGCCGTAATTCCTTCACGTCCATTCACCATAAAGATAATAACATTTGCCTCATCAATTGCTATTTCTGCTTGTTGACGCATTTGAACAAGCAACGGTTCGTCGCCAAGCTCAATTCCACCTGTATCAATCACATAAAAATCATGATTTAACCATTCGCCTTTACTATATAAACGGTCACGTGTTACACCTGGAAGATCTTCTACAATTGCGACCCTTTCACCAACAATGCGGTTAAAGATCGTTGATTTTCCTACATTCGGTCTTCCTACGATTGCAACGACTGGTTTTGTCACAATCTCACACCCTTTCTCTCTCAAACTACATCAGAAACAGTTGATTCTTTCTCCAACTTATTCATTTTACTAAACTCATGCATGCTTGTCTATCCTGTTTGGGATTGGAGTTGGTCGTGTCTTTCTTGCGAGAACATAACTCTCCCATTTTTTTATCCCTTTGTGGATAACTGTGCAACACACACTGACCGTTGCTGCTATGGCAAGTACATCAAAAAAAGCATAGGAGCCAATTAACGTTCCAGAAAAATCTGATCGCCATATATGGACTGCCACTTCACCATGGAGCAATCCAATCGAGAGCAATACTGTACGTTTTGCCCCGCGAAGAAGTAAAAATGCCACAAATAAAGTGGGTAATGCTATTAATATCCGCTTATCAATCACGAGAATAACAGGATCAACTCGAATCAATTCATTTATCAAAACATACGCACAAGTAATACACATTGTAGCAAACAGAGGGTATACCAGTTGTCTTACAGAGCGTTTACCAACTTGTAAATAACTGATCAATAGACAGAAGATGTAGCCTAAACTCACCGTTAAACCAAAAATAGTCATTGTTAATGGAATAAATATCATCATTGCAAGCATACACAAACTCATAACAGCTCGAAACTCATTTTTGGGCATTAAAAAAGTAGAAACAATCCATACAAGCCAACCAAACCAATAAACAAACATTCCTTCCAATCTCATCACCTCTGTTCGCAGTATGATCAAAAATGGATGCATTTAGACACAAAAAAACTAGCATAGCGGTTTGCTATGCTAGTTTCACTTAATTATTTCCTCGATAGTTCTTTAACTGATCACCAATCATGTCACCTAATGAAAATCCACTTGATTCATCATTTGTCGATTTTTCATATGCACGTGTTTCGTTTCTTTCTTTTTCTTCTGCCACATCACGAATACTTAATGAAACACGTTTATCCGCTTCACTAACTTCTAATATTTTCGCTTGTACTTCTTGTCCTTCTTCCAAAACTTCTTGAGGTGTGCCAATATGTCGACTTGAAATCTGTGAAATATGGACAAGACCTTCAACACCGGGAGCAATTTCAACAAAGGCCCCAAAAGAAACAAGTCGTTTTACAGTACCTGTGACAACGGTCCCGATAGCGAACTTATTTTCAATATCCGCCCAAGGACCGGGGCTAGTTTCTTTAATCGATAAGGAAATACGCTCACTATCACGATCAACAGAAAGAACTTTCACTTTAACTAATTGACCTTCGCTTAACAAATCCTGTGGATGATTAACCCGCTCATATGAAATTTGTGAAATATGAACAAGGCCATCAACACCCCCGACATCAACAAATGCACCAAAATTTGTTAACCTCTGTACCGTACCTTCAACGATCTCCCCAACTTGGATCGAGGATATTACTTCTTTTTTCTTTTCTTCCATTTCCTCTTCTTGTACAGCACGTTGGGAAAGAATTAACTTGTTATTCGCTTTGTCTATCTCGGTCACTTTTAACCGCAATGTTTTCCCTTTATAATCCGAAAAATCCTCGACAAAGTGCCGTTCGACTAGTGACGCAGGTATAAAACCACGAACACCCAAATCAACGACTAACCCGCCTTTAACTACTTCAGCTACTTCCGCCTCTAAAATCGTTCCTGTTTCGTGTGCTTGTAAAAGAGCTTCCCATGCCTTTTCAGCTTGGACAGCTTTCTTTGAAAGTATTAGTTCATCGTCAGCAACTTTTGTCACTTGAAAATCAAACTCGTCATCAACAGACAGAATGTCACTTGCTTTTTCCAAATGCAAACTTGACAATTCACTGATTGGCACTATTCCGTCCACTTTAAAACCTACGTCTACAAATGCCTGCTTGTCTTCCACTTTTGTTACTTTTCCTGTAACAATATCTCCGACAACAAAAGATTTCATTTCATTCATCTTATCATTCATTTCTTCGACCATTGACTTTTTGCCTCCTTCAGTCCGGCTAAACCGGTATCTTCTTCATAGATAATGAACATCGTCTCTAAACTAGTTCGACTTGAGGTGATGATCTTTTAATTCCTGAATCTCATTCATAATAAGATTTGTTATCTCTTTAGCAGATACCCGATTTTCACGGTAACTACTCATGTCAATTGGTTTTCCGTAAATTAGAGTAACCGGCTTGCGCTTTTTGTAAGGACCAATAATCGCACAAGGAACTACATATGCATCACTTTTTGCAGCAAAGAAACCAGCTCCTGCTAATCCTTCTCCAATCTCACCATTTTTTGACCGTGTGCCTTCAGGAAACAAACCAACAATGTCTCCTGACTTTAAAATCTGTAAAGCTGTACGAAGAGATTGTTTATCTCCACCGCCTCTTTTTACAGGAAAAGCACCTAGATTGTTAAGCAGGCGACCAATAACAGGTTTATCAAAAAGCTCCTTCTTAGCCATATATCGAACAGGCCGTTTAATATATGCACCTAAAAGGGGTGGATCAAAATTGCTAATATGATTTGCACAAAGCAATACCCCACCTTTTTCAGGAATATTTTCCTTGCCAACAATGCGCACTTTATAAAATGTACTTAACACACACCTGCAAACAAATTGACCAAATTGATAAAGGCTCATTTACACCGATTGCTCCTTTACTAGATGAAGTATGGTATTAATAACCTCTTCAATCCCCATCTCGGTCGTATCCACTACTTGTGCATCTTCAGCCTGCATTAGTGGAGCAAATAGTCGTGTAGAATCAAGTTCATCACGCTTAGCAATGTCTTCTTTTAATTTTTCGAAGTCCGATGGCAGCCCTTTGTCAAGTTGCTCTTGATGTCGGCGACGCGCTCTTTCTTCGACTGATGCAGTCAAGAAAATCTTTACATTTGCGTCTGGCAAAACATGAGTGCCTATATCTCTACCATCCAGAACAGCTTTTTTTGCTTTAGCCAACGCTTGTTGTCTTGCCACCATTGCTAAACGTACTTCCTTATGACTAGATACAAGTGATACATTCTTGTTCACAAGATCTGTACGAATATCAGCTGTAATGTTTTTTTCATTCCAATACACCGTCGTACCAGTGGAAGAGGGTTCTAACTCAAGCGCACTTCCTTCTAATAAAGCAGTTAACGCATGTTCATCATTTAAATCAATGCGTTCAGTAAGTGCAGCATAGGTCAAAGCCCGATACATTGCTCCAGTATCAATGTATAAAAAGCCTAAACGTTCTGCTGCCTTTTTTGCTACTGTGCTTTTTCCCGCACCAGCGGGGCCATCAATTGCAACATTAAATCCATTCATTCTCACACAACACTTCCCTACAAACTTTCTTTTACGATACAATGAAGTCGCTTATAATTCAATTCTTTACGTGTATCGCTTGTCCACTTTATTATCTCATAATTTGTGAAGATCGCAAGCATGACCAACTAAAAAGAACCCTCAATTCATCGAGAGTTCTTTAATAGAAATAGAAATCAATACATAGGCTCGGAATCTTGCATACGTTCCACTTTTTCTTCTTCACCTGATTGTGCATTAATAAAGATACGATATGTATCATTATTTTTTGTTCCATAAAATTCGTACACTAAAACGGTTTCTTGCATTTGATTTTCAATCATAGCAAGATGGTCTTCCATAATCTCCACACGGTCATTTACTCTTGACTGTGCTTCTTCTTTCGACAGCTCTGGTTTAGGGATATCTCGATTTTCTTCATGATTGATAAGGTGCCCTCTACCTACGTAAGAGACGATATCACCATCATCCAATGCGACTTCAAGTGTAACTGTATCAGGATAAATTCTAACGTCGTTATCAACATAAGCAAATTCAAGCACACCGAGATTGTCATATTGCGTGCTATCTACAAGCATCATGTGTTCCTTTCCACCACGTTCTAAAAAGTCTTGGGCTTTTTCAACTGCTTCATTTAAACTTATTTGCGCTTTTTCAATATGACGATCTTGTAAAAACCAAATCGGTTCTCCACCTTCGACACTCATGTCCATATTATAATGTGCTTGATTTTCAGGATCATCAATTACTATTGAATAAGCCGGGTACTCAAGTGCTTCTGCTGAATCAGAGATTTGCACCTTAGCCCCTTCACCTAATTTTAAATAATTCAGTGCCATAGCCTTAGCTTCTTCTTTACTTACGCGCTCACGACCAGATAGTGCCTCTTTTAATTCACCGTTTAAATTCCGAATCGCCGAATCTGTAGCACCCCACTCAACCTCACTAAATCCTTGAACAGACTTGTTCATTCTTTCAAAATGCCCAGCAACAGAATATTCAGCTGGTTCGCTTTCTTCTTCTCTTTCTCTTTCTGTAAGCCACTTCGTATCAGTCTGCATCATCATTGCTTGTGTTTCTCGCATGGTGTGACGGATCGACGAAGCTTGCTCATAAAGCTGTTCAAGTGTTTCATATTCATGATCTGTTAGTGGCTCTTGATTTAAATCACGGACTGAAGTTCTGTATGTGAAATCAGCAATCTTAAATAAATACTCTTCTGTATCTTCCATATTAAGCCCTTGAACTGGAAGTTCTGCTAGGCTTTTTTCAGCTAAACTTGTTACACGCCATACATCTGCAAGGGAAGGCGTTAACTGTCGCTGACTATTCATCGCTAACGTCTTTCCAAGTTCGTCTTCAATTTGGTCAATATGAAAACTAAGATCATGAAATGCACGTTGGTATGAATTCTCTGCTTGTATTGCAAATTGGTCTTTCTCTTCTTTTTGCTGGTATCCCCAATATCCTGCACCAGCGACCGCAACAGCTAATGCGCCGATTAAGATGTTTTTATACATGCTGGTTGCACCTCCATATTAGTAACAGAAAATATGTTTGCCAATTCGTTTGATTTGTGGACGAGTCCATATCCATCCTGATGTTGCTGTATCAGGATTAAAATAATACAATGCATTGTTTGTAGGGTCTTGACCATTTAGAGCATCGAGAACAGCATTACGCGCATTCTCATCCGCACCTATATTAATTTGTCCATCTGCCACTGCAGTAAAAGCTCGATCTTCATAAATAACTCCCGCTACTGTATCTGGGAAAGTTGCTGAATTGAGACGATTTACGATGACAGCAGCTACAGCCACTTGCCCTTCATACGGTTCACCTCTAGCTTCCCCATAAACGGCTTGTGCCATTAATTGAATATCGTTGCTTGAATAACCGGATGGAACATTATGAGCTTTCTCTATAATTGGCTCCCCAGCATCAGATTCAGGTTGTTCAGCTCCAGTTCCTCCTTCGCCTTGACCACCCGAAGATCCCTCTTTAGAACCCGAACCACCTGTTTGCCCGCCTTTTGAAGGTTGGCTATTTCCATTGCCACGATTCGATCCTTTTTCACCTTTTTGAATATGCTTCGACGTACCACCGTAATGACTGAATTTACGATCTTCATTAAGTGCTTTCATTACAAAGGCTTTATCAAAATTGGTCGTTCCAACGAGCTTATCTTTCATGCTTTCTCCTACAAGTCCGTCGATATCAAGTCCAAATTCGTATTGATAATTGCGCACTGCCCAATACGTTCCCCAACCAAATACGCCGTCAATTTTACCGTTATAATACCCAACGTATTGCAAGCGTGACTGCAATTCAACTACATCATCTCCAGTTGCCCCTTTTTGGATGACTTGTTCAGAAAACGCTTCTGCCGTTTCACTGGTAAATGAAAATGCACAAGCAACAACTAAAGCAAAAAAGATTTTCATTAACTTATTGACCTGGTTATTTAACATTTTCTCTGGTCCTCCTTATACCCATATGGGTGAATTGGTCGCTGCTGATAGTGTTTGTTAGCATTCGGTTTTTATACCGAAAAAAAAAACACGAAAAGCACATAAGCGCTTTTCGTGTTTTCTATAATGAAGATAAAACATTAAAATAACGACCTTCAGGATGAGAAAATACCAATGCGGTAACGGAAGCTTCAGGCTCCATCATAAATCCTTCCGTTAACTCAATACCTATTTTCTCTGGTTTTAATAACTGAAATAGTTTTGCTTGGTCTTCAAGATTCGGACAAGCTGGATAACCAAATGATACACGTACACCTTGGTACTTAGCCGCAAACCGTTCTGCCATTGTAAAATCAGCAGGATCTGGAAACCCCCAACGATCTCGCATTTGTTGGTGGATTCGCTCGGCAAGTCCTTCAGCCGTTTCCAAAGCTGCTGCTTGCATTAAATGACTTAATAAATAATCTCCATTATCTTTAGCCTTTTCTGCATGCTGACGAATACCATGTCCTGCAGTGACGGCAAGAAAACCTACATAGTCTACCCCGGTTCCTACCCCTTTTACAAAATCAGCCAAACATAGAAAGGGTGTATGCTGTTGCCGTGGAAATGTGAAGCGCTCCACTTCAATATGCGGAGAATCTGGGTCATAAATAATCAAGTCATTCCCTTCAGAATTAGCAGGAAAAAACCGATACATTGCGTTAGCTTGCAGTAAATCCCCTTTTTTAGCATCAACAAATAACTGATCTACTTTTGATTTTAAAGAAACAGTCCTTTCATCTCCTTCAGTGAGTAAACGGCTTACCTTCCCTTGTACACCAAGGTGACGCCCTAGTAACATCTGCATGTTCACATAAGGATAAATATGATCAATTTGGTAATTACGAATAATATGCTCTTGTAAGTCAGTTGGAATCAATGGAGCATGCGTATGCGTAACTTCTGATCGTTTGGTCGTATCACTCTTGACCTTCTTCTTTACCTTTTTACTTTCGTATTCAGCTTTCTCAGCCCTTTCATTTTCCAGCTCAAGCTGCAATAGTTGCTGCTTTTCTGGTGTAGTTAGCTGATTGGCAATTTCTAGCCCATTCATCGCGTCTTTTGCATAAACGACCATTCCGCCATATTCAGGTGCTATTCTAGTATCGACAAACTTTTTTGTTAGCGCTGCTCCGCCTACCAAAATTGGAATAGAGACTTGTTGTTGCTTTAAATCTTGAGCCGTTAATACCATTTGTTGAGCTGACTTTACTAATAATCCAGACAATCCAATAGCCTTTGGTTTTTCTTTATTAATAGCTTCCAGTAGTTCATTAGACGTTACTTTAATACCTAGATTAACAATTTCAAAGCCATTATTACTCAAAATAATATCAACTAAATTCTTGCCGATATCATGTACATCCCCTTTTACCGTTGCAAGTAAGATCTTCCCTTTGCCCTCATCATCGGCTTTCTTATCCATATGGGGTTCCAAAAACGCTACAGACGCTTTCATTACTTCGGCACTTTGCAACACTTCTGCTACGATAAGTTCGTTGTTATTAAACAATCGACCAACTTCGTCCATGCCATTCATGAGTGGGCCATTAATAATATCCAAAGGGTTTTGATAAGAAGTTAATGCTGCTGTCAAATCTACCTCTAACCTTTCTTTCGTCCCCTCGACAACGTAGAGCGCCAATCGCTCTTCAAGGCTTAAACCTTCGTATTCAACTCGCTTCTCTGATTTTTTCCCTCGATAAAATGCAGTGAATGTTGCTAAGTTTTCATCATTGGTTTCAAACAATAATCGTTTCGCTTGTTCTTTCTCCTCATCAGAAATACTCGCGTACCTTTCGAGTTTTTCTGTATTAACAATGGCATAATCAAGTCCAGCTTGTGTGCAATGATATAAATAAACAGCATTTAGAACTTCACGCCCAACTGGGGGCAATCCGAACGAAACATTCGATACACCTAAAATAATCAAGCATGAAGGTAACGCGTCTTTAATAAGTTTAATTCCAGTAACAGTCGCTTCAGCCGATCCAATATATTGCTCGTCACCAGTGCCCACCGGGAAAACGAGGGGGTCAAAAATAATATCGTGAGCTGGAATTCCATATTTATTTGTTAATAAATCAAATGATCGCTTTGCTATTTCCAACTTACGCTCAGCGGTTACCGCCATTCCAACTTCATCAATTGTTCCAACAACAACGGCAGCGCCAAATTTCTTTACTAATGGCAGGACCGCCTCAAACCTTTCTTCTCCGTCTTCTAAGTTAATTGAGTTTATGATCGCCTTACCTTGTGAATGGGTTAATGCTTCTTCAATAACTGCTTCATCAGTAGAATCAATCATTAACGGAACTTTCACCTTATTAACAGCATAAGAAAGGAAGAACGCCATATCTTCCATTTCATCTCGATCTGGATCAGCTAAACAAATGTCGATTATATGAGCACCTCGTTTAACTTGTGATCTTGCTATTTCAGATGCTTCTTCATATTTACCTTCTTCAATTAACCGTTTAAACTTTCTCGAGCCAATAACATTGGTTCTCTCACCTACAAAAAGCGGACGCATTGAATCATCATAAAATAATGGTTCAATTCCAGAAACAGCGTGACTAGTACGTTTCCCAGCCGTTCTTGGTGGATATTTTTTTATAACGGCAGCAAGTTTTTTTATATGAGCAGGCGTGGTGCCGCAACATCCACCAACTACATTCAACCAACCTTTTTCCGCGAATGCTTCTATCTTCGTTGCAAGTGAATCAGGTGTTTCATGGTATTTTCCATCTTCATCTGGTAGTCCCGCGTTTGGATAGCAACTTACACTTGAATCAGCCAACTC
Source organism: Shouchella patagoniensis (assembly GCF_002019705.1). Classification (GTDB taxonomy): domain Bacteria; phylum Bacillota; class Bacilli; order Bacillales; family Bacillaceae_D; genus Shouchella; species Shouchella patagoniensis. The sequence continues at coordinate 523,544 of NZ_KV917377.1, forward strand.
GGATAACGACCTTAGATGATCACGCATAAATTCCGGACCAGTTGCGCAATTTAAGCCCACAACAGCAGGTTCCATATGTTCAAGAGACAAATAAAACGCTTCAACTGTTTGACCTGCAAGTGTCGTCCCCATTGGCTCGATCGTGCCAGAAATCATCAATGGCAATTTTTTATCCGTTTTTGTAAAAGCCGTTGTTATTCCTATATAAGCTGCCTTTACATTTCTCATATCCTGACTGGTTTCTAAAAGTAATACATCACAACCACCATCAATTAAGCCTCTGGCTTGCTCTTCATATGCATCAGTCAACTGTTCAAACGTTGCTCCTCCAGTTACCGATAACGACTTCGTTGTTGGTCCCATTGCCCCTGCCACAAAACGAGGTTGTTCCAATGTAGTTATTTTATTAACCTCAACTTTAGCTAACCTCGCTGCCTCTTTGCTTAATGCATAAGCTTTATGTCCAATATTATAATCCTCTAAAACAATGCTTGAAGAACCAAACGTATTTGTAGAAATAATATCGGCACCTGCTTCTAAGTACGTACGATAGATATGACTAATGGCCTCAGGGGAAGTCTCATTTAATAGTTCATTACATCCCTCGTACTCTTCGCCTCCAAAATCATCCGCAGTTAAATTAGCCTCCTGAAGCATCGTTCCCATCGCTCCATCTAGCACTAATATTCTCTGTTGAAGTTGCTCTAAGAAGTTTGCTTGTATCATGATTAATTCCCTTCCTTGTTTGAAGCTTGTTTTCCGATTAATCTTGTATGACGCGTCAATTCTTCTGTTATTTCATAGCGAAGAAAAGGTGTAATAAAATATAAACCATTAAAATAATTTGTAGCGGCATCAGCAAGAGATTTAGCAATTTTTAACCCTTCCTGCTCTCCTAACAGTCGATCTTCACCGCAAGTGGACATGATTCGCCTCGTTTCATCACTTAATGATATACCTGGCACTTCATTATGGAGAAATTCTGCGTTTCTGCTACTTATAAGAGGCATAATCCCTACAAAAATAGGAACCTTCAAATGCTTAGTTGCTTCATAAACAGCTTCAAATTGTCGCTCTTCAAAAATCGGCTGACTCAAAAAATAATCAGCGCCTGCCTCTATCTTTTTTTCTAACCGTCGAACCGCTTTGTCTAAATGTTTTACATTAGGGTTAAATGCAGCTGCAGTTGTAAAACGACTCGGATTACCAAGTGACTTTCCAGAGAAAGAAATCCCTTTGTTCATTTGATTAATTAATGGCAATAATTTCAATGACGAAACATCATATACGGATGTCGCTCCTGGAAAATCTCCGATTTTGCTCGGGTCACCAGTAACAACTAGCAAGTCATGGAGTCCTGCCAGTTCTAAACCCATTAAATGAGACTGAAGACCTATTAAATTCCGATCTCTACATGTTAAGTGGACCAAACTACGTAGACCTACCTTTTCCTTCAAAATCATAGCAAGTGTCTGATTATCAACACGAGGACTAGCCAAGGAATTATCTGCTAGTGTTAAAGCATCTACGCCGGCTTCCTTTAATGCTTTTGCCCCCTTAATAAATCGAACAATGTCTAATTTTTTAGGTGGGTCTAGTTCAACAATAATCGTTTGTTTTTGTAGCGCTAGCTCCTTAATTGAAGCCTCTTTCGGCCTTATTGTTTGGACTTGGCTCTCTTGCTGAGATTTGAATTGTGCTTTGTCTCTTATAATTGGCTTCCTTCCAGCTACGGCTTTTGCAATTGATTCAATATGGGCTGGTGTTGTTCCACAACATCCCCCTAACAACCGCACACCCTCATCAATAAAACGATCCGCCATTGTAGAAAAATATTCTGTATTCGATGCATAGACAAATCTTCCGTCACGATATCCAGGCAAGCTTGCATTGGGATAACACGCTAGAGGGATTGATGCTGGTAATTTTAATTCTTCAATTGAACGGAGCATGTGATTCGGGCCCATTCGGCAATTGATTCCTACAACATCAGCTCCGAGTTTGTATAGTTCTGAAAGAGCTTCACTTAAAGTTGTACCATCATTTAATACACCTATATCGCCAAGGGATACATTCATAATGATTGGATTTTTAGTTATTCGCCTAGCAATTTTAACTGTTTCTTTCGCTTCTTCAAAATCATAAAATGTTTCAAATAATAATCCGTCTACACCAGCCTCAATCAATGCATCAATTTGTTCCATTAAGGCTGCTTGAATCTTTGTCAAACTGAGATCTTCATATTGAAATCCTTTTATTCCACCGACTGTTCCAACTAAATGGACAGTTGGATTCCCATTAATCGTATCTTTAGCAATCCGAACAGCCGCTTGATTGATTGTAGCGACGCTTTCTTGCAATCCATACCTCTCAAGTTTTATTGCGTTTGCTGCATACGTATTTGTTTGAATAAGCGTAGCGCCCGCTTCAATATATGCTTGATGTACACTTGCGATCGCATTAGGGTTAGAAAGATTTAATTCTTCATAGCATAGATCAAAACCTTGTTCATATAGCAATGTACCTATCGCACCGTCAGCTACGATTAATTGTGTCGCTAACCTTTCATGTAGTTTCATCTTTGAACCCTCCTAATAGCTTCTTGCTATTTTTATTGCTTGGAGCAAATCCGCTATAAGATCTTCACCATGCTCAATTCCCACAGAGAATCGTAACAAACAATTATCAACACCGTTTGCTATTCGTACCTTCTCTGGAATATCCGCATGAGTTTGAGTAGCTGGATATGTCATTAGACTCTCAACACCACCTAAGCTCTCCGCAAAAGAGATAAGCTTCAAATTTTGCAATATTGGGTTAATCCACTTTTCGTCTTTGACGCGAAATGAGAGCATTCCACCACGACCAGGATACATTACTTCACTAACAGCTTCTTCTTTTTCTAAAGCCTTTACCACTTGCTTCGCATTCTCTTCGTGCTTCGCCATTCTTAATGCGAGTGTCTTCATACCCCGTATTAACAACCAAGAATCAAAGGCACTTAAAATACCTCCTGCACCATTTTGGTAGTAGGCTAACTGATCACATACAGTCGTTCCATTAGCGACAATTAATCCAGCTACAACATCGTTGTGCCCTCCAAGATACTTCGTCGCTGAATGAACAACAATATCGGCCCCTTCTACTAATGGTTTCTGTAATAAAGGTGTAAGAAACGTATTATCAACAATTAAAAGCACTTGATTTTCCCTCGCCAAGTGAGCAAGTTTGTTAATAGGAGCCTCTTGCATTAAAGGGTTAGTTGGGGTTTCAATAAATATCGCTTTTGTTTTATTCGTAATTAATTTATTGACTGTATCAATATCTCTTGGGTCTACGTAATCAAACGTTAATCCCCACCTTTTCCAGCCCCCTTCGAATAATCGATATGTACCTCCATAAAGATCTTTTGAACAAATAATATGGTCTCCCTGCTCAAATAATGAGAAAACAATTTGAATAGCAGCCATGCCTGAACTAGTTGCAAAGCCTCTCTCCCCACATTCGAGCTCTGCAATTGCTTCTTCCAATACTTCTCGAGTCGGATTACCCGTACGGGCATAATCATAACCAGTTGACTCACCAATTCCCGTGTGACGATAAGCTGTTGAAAAATAAACAGGTGCGTTTACAGCTCCTGTAGTGTCAGTACGTCGATTTCCGATTTGCGCCAAAATAGAAGCTTCATGTTTCTGCATATCTGTGTCCTCCCTTTTCCGACTAACTGTACGATCTGCTTGTTTTTTCCGCTAATTGACAATTTACAGTTTGAAAATAAAAAAACCTTCTTCAAGATTAGAAGAAGGGTAGATGCATACTTCTCTTATCTTGCAGTTAATCTGCTGGATTTAGCACCTTGCCACTAAGTAGCTGGTTGCTGAGACTTCGCAGGGCCATTTCCCTCCGCCTCTCTTGATAAGAATTATTCGATTAGGTGAATCATTGCAACAACTTTACCGTAATTTCTGAAATTAAGCAACCATTATTATTTAATTCATTGTCTTTCGTCTTCTAACACATTTAAAACTCTTTTTAATTCAATTGCAGAAAATTGTCCAGGGGCAGATGGTTTTTTACCAGCTGCAAATGTCATTGCAGAACCAAACACACTCCCGCTTACCCTTGAAAGCGCGCCTAGTTTTCCCATTGCCATAGTCACGATAGGAACGGGTGACTTCTCCGATATAGATAGTGTTACTTCGAGCAAAGAAAGAACATCTGCTGAGTTTTGTGGCATGACTGCTAGTTTTGGAACATCCGCACCTAAATCAATTGCCCTTAATAATCTCGAAGTCATAATTTCCTTTGTTGGCGTCTTTGTAAATTCATGATTTGATACAATCACATAACATCCACACTTATGTGCAGTAGTAATGAATGCCCGAACATCTTTTTCTGCTTTAGCCAACTCGATATCTATGTACTCCACAAGACGAGAATGAACAACCGCTGTCAATAAAGAGAAGTAACGTTCATCCGTTAGTTGTCTTTGCCCACCTTCTTTTTTATTTCTAAAAGTAAAAATGAGCGGTTTATCTTTAATTGCATTTCTAACCTGGGATAAAGTCTCCAAAACGTGATCCACTTGCTCACATTTTTCAAGAAAATCGACGCGCCATTCCACAATGTCACATGCCTCATTAGGTAATTGATCAATCTCTACTAACAATTCTCTAACGTTTTCACCTACAATAGGGATACAGATTTTAGGTTTGCCACAACCTAATGTGATACCTTTAGCTTCAAGTATTTTTCTTGGTCGATTGAATTCCATGTCATCCTACCTTCCTTCAAATGCTGTCAGGTTGCTTGTTTTTTATCTTACACTAAAGTGACAATGTTTGCCTAAACAAAAACAAGCCCGCTTTGAAAAGCAAAGCGGGTTTGTTTTATTCCGGTGTGGCTTCAATAATCAATTGCTCTTCATTTCCACATACACACTGTTTAAAGCCTGTCTCATACTCTCCATTTTCGTTTTGCTTGCCTCTTAAAATATACTTTTCCCCGCATAAAGGGCAACGAATGACAATTCGATAACGATTGGCTGTTGTCATACAAAAATCCTCCTTTAAAACATTCTGCCTTACTGGCTCTAGCTGTTTAATTTGCTAGCCTTTTTTAATTTCCAAATCGCTAATAACCATAATGCGATCATAAAAGGGACCATGGCAAATAAAAAATAATGCCCAAAATCCATTAAGATAAAATCATAAAGACCATGCAGTAACATAGGAAGAGATGCAGATAAGAGCAGAAAAGCCATCTTTCTTTTTTGGTTGTATTTAGCTTGTCCAATATAATAGCCCATCACAATCCCATAAACAGCATGTGCCGTTGTTGGCATTAAAGCACGGGGAATCATATTCTCTAACCCATACGCAACCATATAAAGCGCATTTTCAACAGTTGCAAAACCAAAAGAAATGGAAACACCAAATAAAATCCCATCACTTGGCCGCTTAAGGTGCCCATGCTGATAAGCAAATACAAACAGCATCAGCCATTTTAACCCTTCTTCAATCAATCCGTAAAGCACAAAGGCTTTCGTAAAAGAGTGCGTAAATACCCCTTCCTCCGTAAACGCAAACTGAATAACAGAGATCGGGACAACGAGGAGCGCACCAATAATAAAAATTCTGAGTACTAAATACATAGCGGACTTGCTAAAGGAATCACGTAAATAGACGTACGAGAATAATGCCATAGCTGGAGCTAACGCTGCAATAATTAAGGAAAACAAGGCCTACCGACCAACTCTCTTAAAAACAAAAGGAATGCATCCATTATACGGGTGCTCTTTGTTTTCGGGCAAGTTTTATCACCTAAATAAACCCATTTTCTAGAGGTTGTTTTGAAGCAAGTAACACTAAAGCCTTAATTCGAGCTTTTTTGCTGTCATAATCCGATCCTAATATAACCCCTAACTGTTCGAGTTGATGGGCACTACCATCGTATTCATAAGTAGGATACACTTTTCCTTCTTCAGAAGAAGTTGTCATAATAACCGGTTTCCCCTCTTCAATTGCAGATCGAATCGGTTGAACTAAAGCAGGTGGTACTTGTCCTCTGCCCACACCTTCAATAACTAACCCATCCACCGTTTGTAAAATGGCACGTAGTGTGGCTGCACTCATCCCTAAATAAACTTTTGCAATACCAATTTCAAGTAGATCTTCCATCACTATTTGATACATTTCCCGCTTAACAGGTTTCTGATACGTAAATATCACATCGTTGTCAATAATACCTAAATAACCAAAACCAAAGGCATTAAAACCTTGTAAATTTGAGGCATGTTCTTTTTTTACATATCGGGCAGCAAAAATTCGTTCATTAAAAACGACTACACAGCCTGTCCCTCTTAAATCAGGTTCACATGCGGCATAAACTGCATGGCGCAAATTCATGTATGAATCGCTACCTGTTTGTTCTGGACCTCGCTGTGATCCAGTCACAACAACTGGACGATCATCTACATTCGTTAAACCCAAAAAATAAGCAGTCTCTTCCAACGTATCAGTCCCGTGTGTCACTACAATACCATCAACCGATGAATCGGAAAAAGCTTCATCAATTTCCATTTTTAAAAGCAACCAATCATTCGTATTAATATGAACACTCGGTTTTTGTAAGACAGACCGAATTGATACTTTTATATCAGAGGGTAGCCCACAGAGTTCGACTAACTCTTCCCCCGTTAATTCGCCCGCAACTAATTTGCCACTTTCATTCGTTGTACTTGCGATCGTTCCACCAGTTGTAAGTAACATAACATGACGCATCACAGTGCCCCCACTCTTATCTATTCGCTATCGCATTTGCGATCAAAGATCCATGTTCTCTGCCATTCTCTATAAAAATTTCATTTGCATTGTTCCCAGCAGCAATCACACCAGCAACAAATAAACCTGGAATGTTGGTCTCCATTGTTTCTTGGTGATAATGAGGTTTGCCCGTAGCTTCATCGACTAGCACACCAAGCCCTCTAATAAACGTGTGGTCTGGATGGTAGCCTGTCATTGCAAACACAAAGTCAGCGCGCTCCTGATGTTGTTCTTTTTCTGTTTCATATACAACGTGCGTATCAGTAATTTCATTAATTGTGGCATTAAAAACAAGCTTTACTTTTTCATTACGAACAAGCGAAACAAGTTCAGGTAATATCCACGATTTCACACTTGGAGAATAATCTGCTCCTCGGTACAGCATCGTGACATGTGCCCCAGCCTTTTCCAACTCAAGCACTGCATCTACAGCGGAATTTTTCCCGCCAATAACTACAACATGATGGTCAAAGTAAGGATGTGCTTCTTTAAAATAATGCATGACACGGCTGTGATCTTCACCTGGAATTCCCATCATGTTTGGCGAGTCATAATAACCTGTCGCGACGATTACATAATTAGCTTTTAATTCTTCTTTTGTTGTATAAACCGTAAACGTCCCATTCACTTCCCGATCAATATTAAGAACTTTTTCAAAAGCTCGAATGGATAACCCTTTTCGCTTCGCAACTGAACGGTAGTAAACTAAAGCCTGGTTTCGATGAGGCTTACGCTCTTCTACAATAAATGGAACCCCACCAATTTCCAAACGCTCACTTGTACTAAAGAACGTTTGGTGCGTTGGATATCGATGAATAGAATGAACGATATTTTCTTTTTCTATTATAATGGTCGAGAACCCTTTCTCTTCACATGCAATTGCAGCCGCAAGTCCACATGGTCCACCACCAATAATTAGAACATCTATCAAAAAAACCACCCTTTTTATGTATTGACAGTTCATCTAGCTTGTATAACCATCATTAGATTATTCCCTACAACCAAAACCCTTGTGTGAACTGCTTCAACACAAGGGCATTCCATTATTTCATTAGTATAGCAGATTACACCCATCCACGGAATCGAGACGCCTCCGCCATTCTGCGCACCCCGACCATATAAGCCGATAACCTCATATCGACTTTTCTTCGTTTAGCCAATTGATAAATATGCTCAAACGCATCTACCAAGACTGTGTGCAGCTTTCCTTCAACCTCTTCATCCGACCAATAATAGCCTTGATTATTTTGAACCCATTCAAAATACGAAACAGTAACTCCACCAGCGCTTGCGAGAACATCAGGAACTAATAAGATTCCTCGTTCAGATAAGATCTTCGTCGCTTCAAGCGTAGTAGGACCATTAGCTGCTTCCACAACGATTGACGCTTTTATTTGCGCGGCATTTTTTGAAGTAATTTGATTCTCTATTGCAGCTGGAACAAGTATGTCACATTCTTTTTCTAGCAACTCTTCGTTTGAAATCGTGTCTTTAAACAATTTAGTTACAGTCCCAAAGCTATCACGTCGATCGAGTAAATAATCAATATCTAATCCATTTTCATCATAGAGAGCTCCATATGCATCAGCAATCCCAACAACAAGCGCTCCAGCATCAGCTAAAAATTTTGCTAAGAAACTACCAGCATTACCAAACCCTTGGATAATTACTTTAGCTCCATCTATATCGATGCCTTGCTTTTTCGCTGCTTCAGTTACACAGATGGTTACTCCCTTAGCAGTTGCAGATTCCCTACCGTGGGAACCTCCTAGTACAAGGGGCTTACCTGTAATAAAATTAGGCGAATCAAATTCACGAATTCTACTGTACTCATCAAGCATCCACGCCATAATTTGCGAATTTGTAAATACATCTGGAGCAGGAATATCTTTTGTTGGACCCACAATTTGACTAATTGCCCGAACATATCCCCTGCTTAATCGTTCTACTTCACGAAAAGACATTTTTCTAGGATCACAAACAATTCCACCTTTTCCTCCACCGTATGGCAGATTGACAATGCCTGCTTTTAAGCTCATCCAAATTGATAATGCCTTTACTTCAGTTTCAGTGACATCTGGGTGGAACCGAACACCACCTTTAGTCGGACCAACAGCGTCATTATGTTGGGCTCTATATCCTGTAAAAATTTTTGTTGAACCGTCATCCATTCGAACCGGAATACGAACAGTCATCATTCGAATCGGTTCTTTAAGAAGCTCGTACATCTCTTCTGGATATCCAAGCTTTTCAAGAGCCGTATATATAATGGATTGTGTTGATACGAGAACATCCAGTTTATCCGCTCTACTTGCGCTTTCGTCCATTTCTCGTTTCACCTCACGGGAGTGTGTGCTTTTTATAAACATTTCATATCTAATGATAAAGAAAGCAACCATAGAATGCCATAGTTATTTATTAATTTATTGCATTACCATTGTTTCTATGAAAAGTACTGCTTCACTTATCTCCAGGTCTCGTTTAGTAAAAAGGATATATTGATAACCTTCTTCACTCCAATAAGCAGAATGAAAAGATGGTTGCCAAGTAAAAAACACCTCATTCTCCCGTATTATTTCCGTCTCTCCGCTTGATTCAAACTGTAAACCCTCGTTTTCATCTCTAATAAGTAACTCTAATTCCTTTCCATTTTCATCCTCAAAAGTTAACTTAAGTGATGTTTTTTGACCATTATCTATAGACAATGACTCTGTTAAAGTCCAGCCATTATGTTCTTTCTCTGGAAGAAACATTGGTTTTTCATACAAATCCTTAATATTTTCAAAACGAATTGGGCTATACGCATCATCGTTTCGTAAGAGAGTAAATAAATCATCTTCGGCTATGAATTGTTCATCCTCGAACGAGGGGTCTAGTTGGAAAAACACAGCCTCTGAATGAACCTCATTATTTGTAATCATCTTGAGGATGACAAATGATTCTTTATCGACCCATAACTCTGCACTTTCGTCTGCTCTTTCTTCTTGTTGAAACATCAGTCTAAACACGTCTCGCCCAAGGAGCTTGTCGTCACCAATTAGTTCAATATTGTGGTCTATAAGTAAATGCTCCATTTCTGCCATAAATAATTCTTTCGGAGACGGATAATGTTCATCTTCATATTTTACAATTTCCAATCCCTCATAATCTTTTTCGTACAACACACCATCAATATAATACTGGCCGATAATCAACTCTTCCTCTATTATGTAATCAATTCTTTGAACATCCTTGTTAAGAACAAGAAAATGTTCTCTAATTCCACCTTTTGATTCTAAGATTAGTTCATATGAACCAACTTCTTCCTCTTCATTAAAAGCCTCTTGTAAAGTTGCAGTTGCGTCAAGGGAAGCAAACGCACAACCATTCAAAGCTGCTAACACACAAATGCACAGCCAGACAAGCTTATTATTCATACCTCTCCCCCCTCCAATGCTTCATTCACACTTGGTAGCAAGAAATAAAATGAACTTCCATTTGGGGGATTCGAATAAACATGAATCTCTCCTTCGTGTTTTAGGATTAGTTCGCGACAAATTGCTAGTCCAAGGCCAACTCCGTTTCCATTATCTTGACTTCTTGCTTGTTCAACTTGGTAAAAAGATTCAAAAATCTTATTCTGTGCCCCCGATGGAATTCCTTTCCCCTCATCGATCACAAAAAAATACACGTATCCTTTTTTTCTTTCTTCCACATAAGCAGGTATCAAATCACTTCTATTTGTTGCCATAAGTTTAATTTCTCCGCCACTTGGGGAATACCTTACAGCATTCATAACAAGATTATCTACCACTTGAATTAGCCGATCAACGTCCGCATTCAGTTCTACCGGGTCAATTTGAATACTTACAGTCATATTAAATTCTTGCCACTGCTCTTTATATCCGTCAAATAGCAGTTCTGCCAACTCTTCTGCATCTACTCGCTTTGTTGTTAAGTGAAAACTTGTTGCTTGAAGTTGAGAATAAACAAGTAAATCTTCGAGTAAACGTTGCATATACGCAGACTTTGATAAGATGACTTTTGCATAGTCATCTCGCTTCTCTGAATGAATTTGCATACCTTCTGCATATGCACGAATCGATGTTAACGGCGTCTTAAGGTCATGAGAGATTGAAGCAATTAATTTCCGTTTGTTTTCCTCTTGGGATTGCCGCATGATTTCTGTTTCTCTTATTTGAGAGGTCATGAGTGCGAAATCATCTAGCAATTGCCCCACTTCATTTTTCCCTCTTCTTGCATCAACCTTAACATCACGTTTTCCCAAAGCAACTTCTTGCATCTCTTTATGCATCCAGCCGAATGGCTTAATCATATTACGATTAAACCAATGGTGAACAATGAATAATGTAACACCGCTGATCAGTATAAAAAATAAGACAGTTAACGTATAAATTTCAGCTGCCTCTTCTTCGATCTTGTTTTGATCAAAACGGAGTTCTGAATAGCCAATTATTTGATCATTTAAATAGATCGGTTCTTTATACACATACCAACTCTCTTGAGATTGTAATTCATATAAATTACTTAACATTTCTGCCGGGCGTAAATGCCTAGGAAAAGTTCCTTTTCCTTCAGATTGATATAAAAGCGTTCGATCTTTAGAATAGAGAGCTAACTGAACATCCATTTTACTTTGCTGTAATGCTTTATGAACCAATTCGGATGGCGATGACTCGTACTCCATTGAATGATGGTTAATCGTTTTATTGATACTTTTTGCCGTTATTAACGATTCCATATATGCATTCGTTTGACCTTTCGCTGCTTGGTTTACTTGATATGTGAACAAACTAGTCGTAACAAATGGTACAAGCGCTGTAACAATCAACAATAGATTTAATTGACCTCTTAATTTCATTTTCCTGGCAGACCAATAAATTTATAGCCTACACCCCATACGGTTTCGATATACTTGGGGTGCTTTTTACCATCCTTTAATTTATGGCGTACATTTTTAATGTGTACAGTTACTGTTCGGCTGTCAAAGCTATCACCGTTCCAAACTTTTGTATATAAATCTTCTTTTGTGAACACATGCCCTGGATTTTCCGCTAAATAAACAAATAGCTCATACTCTTTTGCCGTCATACCAATCAATTCATCACCAACCGTGACCCGTCTTCCTCTTCTGTCAATTTCAACATCTTGAAAAACCATGCAATTAGACACTTTTGGACACACTTTTTTCTGATAGCGCCGAATCTGCGCTTTTACGCGGGCTACTAACTCTAATGGACTAAACGGTTTTGTCACATAATCATCCGCACCAATCTCTAAGCTATAAACTTTGTCGTAATCGCTTGCTTTGGCACTAACAACAATAACAGGTACATCCGATTGTTCCCTAATTTGTTTACATAGTAAAAAACCATCCAATTTTGGTAACATTAAATCAACAATAATTAACTCGTATGTATCTTTCGAAAAAGCATCGTAACCGGATTGACCGTCTTTGCACCACGTCAATTGAAAAGATTCGTTTTCTAAATAATCGATCATAATTTGAGCAATTGATGGATCGTCTTCAATCAATAAAATAGCCATTATTTCCCCCACTGCCAACTTCATTTTTCTTTATTTTACCAAATAACCACGACTTTTTGTGGCACTTTTATAAAAATTTTTTTATTCTCATTTTTCATAACCAAAAAAGCAGCTGGCACATACTCCAGACTGCTACTTTTTATAAAAGATATCATATAATGATTTAACGGTATGCGACCGCATCAAACTTTTTCCGTATTCATAAATTCGGTAAAATGAGGTTGTTGCTGGATTGCCAAATTCCGACAAGATCGCTATAAGAGCAGATTCATTTACTTCTTCAAGTTCTTCTTCTCCAAATTTCAAGAAAAAACGATTCTGATAAGAATATAATTCCCCGCCTTCGATACCAATCGAATACAATCTTGATACAAGTCCAATTACATCTTCAAAAGAAGCAAACTCATAAAAAACTTCATCAATTTCATCAAGCGTTAATTGCATCTCAATGAAGCCTTCTTCATAGTCATCAGAGTCAAAGTCGTCAGCTTGCGTACCTTTTGTAACGATAAAAACCATGCCTTGTGCAGGCATCGCAAACACTTCCACAGCTATAGGACCATCTACTTTAAACCCTAATTCGTCGTCTGCTTCAAGCATCATGTCTCGGAACAAATCATGGACTTTGGGGACATCTTGCCATAAATCTTCTTTTGTAATTCCACGTTCGTTCATATCATCATACGTTAAAAATACTTTAAATTTATCAATTGCCAAACGTTCCAGACGCATACCAGCCCCTCCTTCATACCCAAATGGTTCTCTCACGCATATCTATAGGATACGTTATGTGCATTAGCCAGAGTTGGTTCATACGAAAACCCGATTCCTCTTATGACTGCTTGTCCTTATTTAACGAAACCCGATTGTTCAAGCCAGAGTTCCCAATCTGCTCTGGATTTCCCAATAAATAAAGGAGCCAACTCTTGTTTATCACTATCATGTAATTGGGTAAACCCTGTTCCAACAAGACCCACAAGTACCTTTGAGTCCATATTAATCAATGTCTCCATTAAACATACGCTAGCCTTAATATTTTCTGTTGCCATACAAGAAAGCACAAAAAGATCAGGGCTCCATTGCTTCCTAATAAATTCCACATCCTGATCTGAAATTCCTGCTCCAATGCAAATAACTTCCATTCCTTTTCGCTTTAGATAAAACGAAAACATTCGAAGTAATAATGCATCTTCCTCATTTGGTCCACAACTTAACAATGCTCTTGGCATCGTCGCGTCGATTGGAAGGGTAAGGGAGACCGCAGAAATCTTCATCTCTAAGAAGTCTTGGCAAAACTGTTGATGAGCCCTTGTTTTTATACCACCTTTTAAAGAGGTTTCAGTAAAGTTTTTAATCAATCCAAACAATTCAATTGTGACTCGATCAATTGAATACAAGCTATACGCTTGGTTCAGCAAATCCTGAGCTGTCCGTTCATCAAAATCAAGTAATGATTCTGCAATTTTTTCTGCCAATTGCTCAATGAAATTTGATTTTTGAACTTGTGCAAGTTCCACGCTTTCATTAAAAACGCTTGCTTCCTTTAGTTCCACCGCTTGTTTAATTGTAAACCCTTCATTTACTTTTTCAATAAGCCACTGAAGAACGGCAATATGCTTCTCTGTATACAATCGATGTCCGCTCTCGTTTCTATCCGGACAAATGACTTGGTATCTTCTTTCCCAAGCACGGAGTGTACCTGGACGGATACCAAGTTTTTTTGATACAGCCTTAATGTTATACTTCCCTTCTTTAAAGGTCATATCCCACTCACTCCTTACTCATCCACCTTCGCTTCGCTTGGAGTTATTGTGATAAGATGAGCTTCAGGAGCAGCCCCAAGACGTAAAGGTAACGTAGTTGTTCCGTATCCCCTGCTCACTAGCTTCATAAACCCACCTTCACGCGTCAATCGGCCAGGAGCTTCAATGCCATAACCAAACAAACGAATTTGACCACCATGCGTATGCCCAGAGAGCATAACATCGATTGGCAATCCTTGCATAAAAGCGCTTATTTCAGGAAAATGACATAATACAATCGTATAATCATTCCCTTCCTTGCCAAGCAGTTGTTCAATATCGCTTTCTCTATACGATTTATTACTTAGACCAATAATTCTAACAGGAATTCCTTTTATCTTTATTTTTGCAAAGTCATCATCCAAATAGACAACACCATAAGACATTAGCATTTCCTTTAACCAGGCTTGATCTACTTCTTCGTCATTGTTTCCACGAACAAAATACGTTGGCGCAATTTCAGTCAATTTCTCAATGTTTTTTTCAGTTCGTTTTTTTGGAACCCACTTTTCTGTTAAATCTCCACCAATTAGAACGACATCACATTCTCCATTTAATCCCAATAACATTTCTTCAGAAATGCGCCGACGATGGATATCGGTAATAAAGAAAATCCTCAACTTGTGTGATTGCCCACTAATCGTACGACTCGACCATGAATGAACAGTAATATTATTTTCATGAGCTTGCTTTGCCATGTGCATGAGCAAGGCACCACTAGCAAATGCACCCATTAATTTAACCCATTGTTTTGCCATATTGATAAACCCCTTATACAGTCTAAAAAGTATAGCTGTATCATATCACACTCAAGCTAAGGATGCCTTTTTAAGCACCTATACATTCTGTTCTATTAAAAAAAGAGCAAACCTCGCAGGAGCATGCAAGGTTTGCTCTTTTTTATCAAGATCTCGTAACCATCGCGGTCACTAAATGCGCTAAACTAACTGCACCAAGCTGTTTTGCCGCAATAAGCATCGATTGTTCATCGATATCAAACTTCGGATGATGATGAGGATATACAATTCCTTTCTTCTCATTTCCAGCACCTGTAAAAAAGAAAGCACCCGGTACGTGTTGTAAATAGTAAGAGAAGTCTTCTCCTCCCATAACGGGCTCTGTCTCATACATGTTATCCTGCGGGTGAAAAGTGGCCGCTGCCTTCATTAAAGCATCCGTTGCTTCTGGATGATTTATAACGGCAGGGTATCCTTTAATATATTCAAACGAATAATCAGCACCACTAGCTTCACAAACACCTTTCACTGTTTCTTCCATTCTTTTGATTAATTGATTCTGAACTGTTTTGTTAAACGTACGCACAGTTCCTTCCAGCTTTGCTTTATCACTAATCACGTTAAACGCCCCACCTGCATGAAATGAAGCAATTGTCACAACAGCTGGTTCCATAGGGTTCGTATTTCTACTTACAAGTTGTTGCAACATTAACGATATATTTGAGCCAATCATAACGGCATCAACGGTCTCGTGAGGCATGGCACCATGGCCACCTCTGCCTTGAATGTTAATAACAAACCTGTCCGCTGCCGCCATTAACCGTCCACGCGAAAACCCAATGTCTCCAACAGGCAATGGACTCCATAGATGTGTTCCATAAATGACATCGACGCCATCAAGAGCTCCATCTTCAATCATTGCAATAGCTCCACCGGGAGCCAATTCCTCAGCAAATTGATGGATAAATACGACATTGCCTGCCAATTCAGCTTTCAAGCTAGTGAGTGCTTTAGCTAATACTAATAACGTTGCGGTATGCCCATCATGTCCACATGCATGCATGCGACCAGGGATTTTTGATGCAAACGGCAATTCGGTTTCTTCTTGAATGGGTAATGCATCAAAATCAGCACGCAAAGCAACTGTCTTCCCTGGATTTGCGCCTTTTAGGGTCGCTACGACACCTCTACCCCCAACCCCTTCACGTACTTCGAGTCCTAAATCCTTCAAATAAAGTGCGATTTTTTTCGGCGTAATTACTTCTTCATAAGACAATTCTGGTTCAGTATGGAATTGTCTACGCAATTCAACCATTTCTGGATAAAGAGAATTCAAATTTTCAAACAATTTTTTGTGTACGATGTTATTCCCCTCCCCGTTTTATGTACAAAAAAGGTATCCCAAACGGAATACCGGCAGTCAATTATGCAACTCAATCTGAATTCTGGGACATTTTTAAGAGCATTAATGCCATTAAGACAGCAAGCACTACCGCTGTTAATCCAATACCGAGAATAGCGATTAGTTCTGAACCGCTCATTTTGTTCACTCCTTGATATTTTGCCTTATATAGTGAGTATACGACTCTAGTATATCATAAGCGCTTACAGTTTCAAAGGCTTGACTACAAGCTTATGTAAGTTGAATTATTTCGCCGTTTGAATAGCCCATTCAACAGTTTCCACTTGATTATTTTGCTTCTCAATTGCAAAAATGGCTTTTGATTTATATAAATAACTCAAGCCTAGTTCTCTCTTCCCTAACTCTAATAAGCAACGACCTTTTTGAAGAAGTAATGATCCTAATTTATATAATGATTTATTTCTAATACATACCTCTTCACCTTTACTGCTATACTGAAGTGATTCACGAGCAAGTCCGATTTTATGCGCACACTTAGCAAGGCCAAATAAAATACGAAGCTCGGTGACATGTGCATCTCTTCCAGCAGAGTATTGATTAAATAATTCTAGCATTCGCAAATACACTTGGTAAGCTTCATCATATTGCTTTAAATGACAATAAAAAGTAGCCTTACTATCTAACATTTCAATAGTTCTATTTGTATAGCCGTATTTATTTGCAACTTCATGGTCTAATGCGTTTTGTATTAATTCTAATGCACAGTGTGCGTTATCTTCCAAATGATATACACATAACGCGTCATGCCAGAGAAGAAATTGTTCATCGTCAAACGATGTGAACAACAATCGATTTTGCTTTCGCTTAATAATTGAACTGATTTTTTGATATTCCTGCTTTTGTTTTAATGAACTTATCATGGTCTTCAATGCAGAGACTCTTCCACTGTCATTATCTTTTTGTTCAAAAAAATAATTCATATCCACTTCTAACTTTTGAGCAATTTGAAATAGTGTCACACTTGAAGGGTTCAGATTCCCCTTTTCAATATTACTTATCTGGGCTTGTGTGCAAATCCCTTTTGATAGTTCCGCTTGAGTCATAGAAGCGCTCTTTCGTAACAAGTGAATTTTTCGTGCAATCTCTTCCTTCATTCTTATGCCTCCAAGCTAATTCTAAATAAAAAGAACCCTTCTATTTTGGTCAATTTCTTCCAGTAACTATTCGATTATAAATCGATTATCCAAATATTCCTACAAAAAAATCAATTTCTTTAGAAAAAGTTTAGAAATAAGGATTAAAATCACTTATTTATCTAATAAAAAACGCTTAGGTTCGTCACCTAAGCAATAAGAATGAATGATTCGTCTACTCATTTGATCATTCTTTTTTTGGTAATAATTCATCAAAAAATAAGTCGTCGGGTTTCAATGAAAAAACATTTGCGATTCTTACAGCAAGTTCATATGAGAGTCCTCGCTTCCCATTCTCGACTTGCCAATAAAACGGGGTACTCACATGAATTCGTTTTGCTACTTCTTCAAGAGTCATATGATTTTCTAAACGGACTTGTTTTAATTTTGTTCGCTGCATATGCTCACCTCATCGCTTTTAATTAACTAACAGTTAACCAAATTATACTCATGACTGATTACTCTGTAAACAAAAAGTTCCTATTTAGTTAACCGAATTTACGTTAGCTCATTGTTAACTTATAATAGACTTATGATGATGTAGAAAGGGTGGTCACTTTGGCCATTGTTCCAGAACGGTTAAAGGCATTAAGGCTCGAACGAAATTTAACCCAAGAACAATTAGGAGATTTACTTAATGTAACAAAAGTGTCTGTTTCAGGTTACGAGAAAGGCAAGAGAACCCCTGATACAGATACACTTAATCGAATTGCTGATGTATTTCAAGTTTCTACAGATTATTTATTTGGTCGAACAAATCTAAAAAAACCTCTTTTTTTCTACGAGACAGATTTAACCTTAAAAGAAGAGCAATTATTGCGTGAACACCTCACTACATTACGAACTAAAAAGACAAAAACATGCGATTAAAGAAATCATTAAGTAGGGATAAATATTAACCTGTGCAAAAAGATCATTGCACAGGTTATTTCTAATTTATAAAACTTTTTTCACTCAGTTTCCCAACTACAAATCCAGTGTTCTCCGTTTAAACTTTCAAAATAAAACAATTAAACTTAATAATCGCCACCTAAATTGTAGTTACAAGCATAATAATTCGTCATCACTTTCCCAATTTAATTTTATAACAACCCTGATACAATTAAATAAGCGCAGCATCAATTGCGCCAAAAAGGAGGAATTGAATTGCAAACAACTTGCAAGGATCTGTTGTCCATCAAGTATTTAGGTATTTTAGCTTTGACAGCAATTTTCTTTTTATTTGCTGGAAGCGGTTTCGCAGATGCTCACGGTTACATTGAAGCGCCAAAATCTCGTGCGCTACTATGTAAAGAGGGGATCAATCAAGATTGTGGTGCTGTTGTTTATGAGCCACAAAGCCTTGAAGCACCAAAAGGGTTTCCAGGCGCAAGTATCCCTGATGGGAAAATCGCTTCTGCTGGAGGCGTGTTTCCAAAATTAGACGAACAATCCTCAACGCGTTGGTCTAAAGTCAATATGAATAGTGGACAACAAACATTCACTTGGCATTTGACTGCTATGCATTCAACAACAAAGTGGCATTACTACATTACAAAACCAAATTGGAATCCAAATCAACCTCTAACTCGCGATCAATTTGAATTAATACCATTTTATGAGCGTCATGATGGAGGAGCCCGTCCAGGTCAAAAGGTAAGCCATCAACTTACTGTTCCACAACGCACTGGCTATCATGTCATTTTAGGTGTTTGGGATGTAGCAGACACAGTCAATGCCTTTTACCAAGTCATTGACGTCCAATTTTCCGGCGGCTCAAACCCACCTTCAGAGCCTAATCCAGAACCGCCAACTACGTATCCTACGTGGAATGCTGGCACGACCTATATTGGTGGAGATCGGGTGACTTATAACGGCAATGTTTATCAAGCTAAATGGTGGACTAGAGGGGAAACCCCTGGTCAAGCTGATGTTTGGCAATTAGTTCAATCACCAACTCAAGCACACACAATGCCTCTTCTACAACCTGATTAATTGCCTTATCTATTTTAAGAGAAACGCATCAGTCGATGCGTTTCTTTACTTAATGAAAGTAATATAAATTAATACCATATTGATCATTCATTTCTTTTAAAAATGCCTCTTTTTCTTGAAAGGAACGCGATTTAATCCAAAGATCGCCATCTCGGTCAATAAATTCATATCGCAAACTTTCAAACTCTTTCTCTTTTTTTGTTGCTTTTTTTGTTAATGCGATCATCCTTAACATACAGATGACTAGAACCAACAGTAATAAGATACGTACTGGAGAAGCAAGAAGTTCTTCGTGTGGCAAAGATTTTGCATCAACTGTTTGACTTAATAAAAATACAAGCATGCCACACACACCTAGAACCGACCATACATAGTATCGTTTTGTTCGTTCCACATGATCCCACGCTTGTTTTCTCGTTATTAATTCCTTCGTCATTTCTTCAATAGTTGATTGAACGCCCATACAAGACCCTCCTATAATTAAAAACGTATGCATGGACGACCCATTTAGAACATAAATACAAACGCTACTATTAGCACGAAAATAACCAACATAAAAAACAACGAAAAGAGCATATGAGGCAATGTAACCATCTGAATCCGTTTCTTTTTTGTGCGTTTATTTCTATGATGATTAGCTCGTGCGGGTAGCTCTTCTATAGTGGCTTCATTTCGCTTTACTCTGCTCAAAGTTGGCTCATTCATGTTCATCGCCCCCTAATCACTTTTTTCTTATATCTGAGAATAAACCCCAAAACCGTATTTATAAAAAAATGAGCTCCTACTACAGCAACAAAATTACCTGTTTTCTCAAAAAATAAGCCTAATGAAACACTTAGAATAAGTACGTAAGTAAATAAAACAGGTTTTTTTACATATCTAAAGTGAACAAAAGCAAACAACACACTAGCAATTGGTAGACCAAAAAACTGTTGCAAAACTGCACGAAATAGCCATTCCTCGCAGAACGCAACTACTGCACAAAAGAACAAAATGTGTAGAGGACTCATCTGCGCAAAAACACGCTCGTTTAATCCACCGTCATCAAGTGACTTCTTTGAAAATACCATATACACTAGTGCATTGACTCCTAATGCACATACTGCAAAAACACTCCCTTGCCATAACCCATTATACCAATCTAGTTGCAGATTCGTCAGCATATTTCTAAACCCATCTCCAAATACAAATGCACAGAGAGCACCAATGGCTAACAAAAGAAATTGGGATAAATACATGCTTATGTATAAGTCTTTATTAGATAAATCCTTTAACATGCCTCGTTCAATTCCCATGCCCGCATGACCTTTCAATTCCAAAGATCCTTTTCAATTCCTCTTTTGCATTAAGCAGCGTTTCATTCTCTTTCTTTTTTCTCTTATCTTTTCGAAAAGGGCCCAAATCTAACCCACATACATTACAACAAGGTTTTTGGCTGATTGGCTCCTCGTTAAAATAATGTAATAACTGTCCCCTTTTGCACTGTTCCGTGCCATAGGCATAAGTAATCGCAGATTCTAATCGCTTTTTCTGTCGTTTTACATTTATATCAAAATGGTTTCTTAACTTAACTGCAACATCTGTTATTGCGAAGGCTTGAACCATTCCATTTTTAATCACTCCCCACTGTTCCAACAAAAAAACCGCAGTTCGTGCTTGATCTCCATTTATGGTTTCTACTATTGATTCAAATGACTCACTTTTAAAAGGTAGTCCACCTTGAAGCGTTCCAAGTGCCCATGCCCAGTCTATTTCAGATAGCTTACCTCTTTCAACTAATTGGTGTGCATAATATTTATCTTCAGGAGTCGTAAGTAAAACAGCAAAACTAGGTTTTCCATCTCGTCCAGCTCGTCCAATTTCTTGAACATACGAAGCAATATCAAGAGGACAATGCAAATGAATTACATAGCGAATGTTCTCTTTATTGAGTCCCATTCCAAATGCACTTGTTGCACAGACTACATCTAATTGACCATTCATAAATTGTTGCTGAATAAGCATTCTCTCAGCATTTTCCATTCCTCCATGATAAAAACCAACGCGTATGGTTGACTCTACTTGCAACTTATGACTGTAATATTCCGCTTGTGCTCTTGTTTGAACATAAACCAACGCAGGAGACTCATAAGATTGGATGTATTCAACTAACCTATTTACCTTATCAACTTGGGAATTCATTTCTTCTACCGCAAGTAATATATTTTCTCTGTTTACACTCTCGATATAGAAAAAGGGGTCTTTCAGTGCTAGCTCTTTAATAATGTCTTGCCTTACCGAAGGAGAAGCAGTTGCAGTAATTGCCAGACATGGGGGCATTTTAAAATCATCTCTTACATCTTTTAACCGTAAATAATCCGCCCGAAAGTCATGTCCCCAATAAGAAACACAATGCGCCTCGTCTATAATGAAGTACGAAATGTGTATGCTTTTCAATCGATTGATTAATTCGTCTGATTGTAACATTTCTGGTGATGTATAAAGTAACTTGATTTTTGATAAATGACTGATTAACCATTTTCTTTCTTCTTTGTTTGTAAAGCTATTTAATGTGGCCACTCGTCTTATTCCTTGGCTCTTTAATTGTTGTACTTGATCTTCCATTAATGACAACAATGGCGACACAACAATGGTTAACCCTTCAGATAATAAGCCCGGTAATTGATAGCATAAGGATTTCCCCCTACCTGTTGGCAACATCGCCAACACATCCTTACCAGCCATCAACTGCTCTATAATGTCTTTTTGTCCAGGTTTAAAAGACTGGAATCCAAATAAGGAATAAAGCTTATCTTCTAACATTTGTATTCCAACCCTTTCTTGCAAGAACAAGTCTTATTTCAAAGTAACTGACTTGTTTTTCTAGACGCTCATGTATTTTTTTTAGTTTTAAGGTTTGTTCGTTGTTACTGACTTGTTCAATTAATGTTTGCTTTAGTGGTTCAACATACGTACTAATTTGAAAAGATTCATTAAATAAAGCTAGTTCAACCAAATGATCCTCAATGGTTGCTTTTTTTAACTTTCTAAACTTAGCAAGCTCATTCACGTCACTGATTTGAGTTAACAGACGCGCTGTTTTTTGGGCGGAAACGGTCCCGAAAATGATTGTACGCTCCATTTCTATGAACACTTTTAATAATGGATAAGTTAATGAATCTGCTTGAATCGCTTGAATGAGCCCATGAACCATACTCGCATGTCGGATTGACATTTCTTCTAGTGGGATATTCAATTGATTTGCTAATTGCGTTTTGGTGGAACCAACTCTCCCTGGTCTTGATAGTTGCCAGACAAAGACCTCTTGTTGAAGCAACGATTGCGTAGAAATTAATTGAACACATTGACTATATAAGTCTCGACGGACATTCATTCTTGCTTCTTTTGTCTTTGGCAAGTGCTGTTTCACAAAGCGCTGGACCGCAGGGTTATCCGTTATCGGAACAAACCGTTTCCCTTCTTCGATATGTGAAAGTGTTTGGATAAATAATGTAAACCTCTCCCAAAATACAGGAGCAATTCTCCCGTATTTCCACCCGTTAAATTGATCAATATACTCGTTTTTATCAAGCCAGTTTTGCAAAACACCTTTTCCTTTTTCGGTAAGCGAATGTGCTTTCTCTCTCGACTCTATTAATCCCGTTTGCTCAAGCTTTTCCGCTATCTTTTCAAATTCACTGTATTCCATATTCGGGAAAATACCAAAGAGTGGCAGCGCTTGATAAAAGGCCGCATCTTGGATCGTCTGCGCAGATCGTTTTCCTTGCAGCAAATAGAAAGCCCCCGCCATTGAACGCTCTCCATTAAAGTGCAAACATGCAAGCATCAGCAACTTCCACTTCACTTTTGTCCCTCATTTCATGCTTGTTTTTATTTGTTTATTGTACCAAATAAGAATGTCGTTTGTCTTTTTTCATTGTCAATTATCAACGGAAAGGCTACAATGGAGTGATCCTTTTTATACGTTATTTATAACAACAATCCATCTTTCTAAAATGATATTCTGGCTAGACAGGGGACTTACTTAATATGAAAAACTATTACTCAATTGTTGATATTGATACTTGTATCGCATGTGGCGCATGTGGAGCCGTCGCGCCAGATGTTTATGATTATAATGACGAGGGTTTAGCCTTTGTTTTGTTAGATGATAATACTGGTTCAATGCCGATCCCTGATGTTTTAATTGATGACATGTTGGATGCCAAAGATGGTTGTCCAACCGACTCAATAAAATGTGCAGAGAAACCATTTGACGGAAATCCATTAAAATACGAATAAACTAGTAACGACCTTGATTATATCCCCTTTTTCTGACGAATTTTTGTATTCTTTTCACTTAAATATAAAAATCGAAGAATAAAATCCGAACAATTATATTTCTAGGATTGACTTTCTCTTTTTATCATGATAAATTATCTTACAAATCAATATAATTAAATCTGCTTTGACGAAGACATGAAAAGGTTATGGCTGATATAGAGAGCTGGTGGATGGTGAAAACCAGTGAGGCCTCCTTTGATAGCACTTCTAAGCTGACGCATTGAAAAATAAAGTAAATGCGATCCGGTCTATTGCCGTTATAAATTCAAGATACGAGATCATCGTATAAACGAGGGTGGCACCGCGGACAATCCGCCCCTCACAGCAATTCTGCAGCTGTGAGGGGCTTTTTGTATTATTATTATTTAATTAGGAGTGGAGTAGAGATGACAACAGTTAAAACAAGTACAGATCTTCACCAAATATTAGTTGCTGATGCAATGAGCGAAGAAGGACTTCTTCCTTTACTTCAGTCATCTAACGTAACTGTTACGCAAGCAACCATTAATGAGGCAGGTGCTTTAGACAAATATGATGCACTGCTTATTCGAAGTGCAACTACAGTATCCGATGATTTAATTAAAAAAATGCCTAACTTAAAAATTATCGCTCGAGCAGGTGTAGGTGTTGACAATGTAGACGTGCAAGCCGCAACTAAGCATGGTGTTGTCGTGATCAATGCACCTGATGGCAACACCATCTCAACAGCAGAGCATACATTCGCAATGATTAGCTCACTTGTCCGGAACATCCCACAAGCCAATGCTTCAGTTAAGCAAGGAAAGTGGGACCGTAAATTATACCAAGGCGTGGAATTGCGTGGGAAAACGCTTGGAATTGTTGGATTTGGACGTATCGGTACTCAACTCGCAAAACGTGCTCAAGCATTTGAAATGAGTGTTCTCGTTTATGACCCTTTTTTAACCGCTGAACGCGCTGAAAAACTGGGAATTGAACAAGGGGACCTCCAACATGTATTATCAACAGCAGACATTATTACAGTTCATACACCGCTCACTAAAGAAACAAAAGGCCTTCTTAATATGAAAACCATTCCATTAACAAAACCAGGTGTCTTTTTAATTAACTGTGCTAGAGGTGGGATCATTGACGAACAAGCATTAAAATACTTCTTAAATAACGGCCACGTTGCTGGAGCGGCGCTAGATGTTTTTAGTGAAGAGCCTGCGACAGATCGTGAACTAATAGACCATCCTCGCGTCGTTGCAACACCTCATATTGCAGCATCAACAAAAGAAGCACAATTAAATGTGGCTGCTCAAGTTTCTGAAGAAGTTTTACTGTTTTTAAATGGAGAACCTGCTAGAAATTCTATTAACTTACCTGCTCTCTCTAAAGAAGTGTATGAAAAAATCAAGCCGCATTATGATCTTTCGCGGACAATGGGCTCAGTATTATCACAACTCATGCGAGTCCCAGTTCAAGAAATTGAAGTGTTTTACAGCGGAACCGTGACAGAAAGAGATACAAGTGTCCTAACCCGTAGTTTAATTTCTGGATTTTTACAACCACGAGTAGATGCAGCTGTGAACGATGTTAATGCATCGCTTATTGCAAAAGAACGAGGAATTGTTTTTGGAGAAAAACACTTAACCCGAAATTATGGTTATTCAAATTTAATTCAAGCGATTGTATATGGTGAAGGTAGACAATTAGAAATGAAAGCAACTTATATTAATGAATACGGCCCACGAATTGTCTCTGTTAATGATTTTTCAGTTGATATCGTCGCAGAAGGTCATATTCTTTATATTCAACATTACGATCGCCCCGGAGTAATTGGTAAAATGGGGCAACTGCTTGCCAAACACGATGTTAATATTGCAACAATGCAAGTTGGCCGTAAATCTGCTGGCGGTGAAGCAATCATGATGGTGAAAGTTGATAAACATGTAGAAGAAGATGTAATCAATGAGTTACTGACTTTCGATGAAATTGCATTAGCAAATGTAATTGATTTATAATATCGAACCTTTGTGTTTCACATATCCATAGTAAAAGCACCCCAACATTTTTTCGGGGTGCTTTTCTTTAAATCGTTCGTTTAAAAGAGTGATCCATCGTTCGATCTGGCAATTCTCCCTGCACCGATACGATTTCAAATTTTTTTATCTGCTCACTTTGTGTAGTTAGCTTCACACTAAAAAACAAAATTCCGATCGCACAGGCTAGTAAAAACACAACGCTTATCCTGCGCATAAAATCACCGATCTCAGTCATAGCATCCCCCTTCAGCAGTCATTCCTGCCATCTATATGAGGAGCGATACGGTTTTATTCACTAATTATCTTTAAGCTTCCTTCATACAATACATCTTTCACGCCTAATTGAGCATTCGCCAAACGAGCCACAGTAAAAAAATAATCTGACAATCGATTGATATACGGTCCTAGAGGACTGGAAAAAACATCCAGCATACTCATTTTACGCTCCGCTCTTCGCGCATCAGTGCGGCAGCGGTGTAAAGCACATGCTGATTCACTTCCCCCAGGCAAAATAAATTGACGTAAGGGATCTATTGTTTCCGTATAATGATCAATTCGCTTCTCTAGCATTTTTGTATGTTCTACGTTAATCTTTGCCTTCATTTCAACTGTTGTATTCGCCAGATCAGCGCCTACATCAAAAAGCTGATTAGAGATAATAAGTAGTTCCTTCTGTAAATCGATAAGACCTTCTTTTTTTACGTATGCAATTGCCATACCTACAGAACTATTTAACTCATCTATTGCACCTATTGCTTCAATTCTAGCATCCGTTTTATCAACCCGCGTACCGATTAGGCTTGTACGTCCTTTGTCTCCACCTTTAGTATAAATTTTCATTATCTTCCCACCCTTTTTATTATGTAATCGTTGGTCTAATAGAGAATTGTTTAAATCCCGTAGCCGGTTCACGCCAACTAGTAAAAGGAGTTCCATACAGTCTCTCTAATTGCACAGAATTCATCACTTCCTGTGTAGGTCCGTAATTTTGGATCTTCCCACCCTTTAACATCATAACTGTATCACAATAAAGACTCGTTATATTTACATCATGAAGGATACATACAACCGTCAGCTTATTTAGTTGAACGAGTTTTTTCACATGATCCATTAATGCAACTTGATGAGCTAAATCCAAATGATTTGTTGGTTCATCAAGTAATAAACAATCTGGTTGTTGTGCTAAGGCCCGCGCAAGCCAAACACGTTGTTTTTCACCACCACTTAGTGCCATTAATGAACGTTTTGCTAAGTGGGAAATATTCGTTTCTTCCATCACTTCTTTAACGATTTGTTTGTCTTCTAGACTCTCTCTTGAAAAAAGTCCACTCCAATACGCATATCTCCCAAGCATAACTGCCTCTTCAACAGTAGAATGAAATGAAACACTGCTCTCCTGAGAAAGTACAGCCACTCTGCGAGCCCGTTGTTTATAAGATAGTCTCGTTAACTTCTCTCCGCCTATATGAATCGTACCCGCTCCAATTGTTAAAGCACCGGAAATCGCTTGCAATAAAGTTGTTTTTCCACTTCCATTCGCCCCTAAGATTCCTAAGACTTGACCTTTTTCCACTTGAAAACAGAGGTCGTTAAGGACAATTCTATGTCCCCGCTTAACAATCAAACCTTCTGCATCAATCATCAATCATTTCCCCTTTTATTGATTGCGCTTTGACGATACAACATCCATGCAAAAATGGGAGATCCAATAAGCGCAGTCACAACACCAATTGGCAATTCAATCGGAGCAGCTACCGTTCTTGCCACTAAGTCCATAAGAACTAAAAACCCAGCTCCAACAATGGCAGATAACGGCAACAGCGAGCCGTGATTGGGCCCCCAAACCGTTCGTACCATATGAGGAACCACCAAACCAACAAACCCGATAGTCCCAGAAACGGCTACCGCACTACCAGTTAATATTGTTGCTGCTCCTAAAATCATATATTTCTTTTTTTGAACAGACACTCCAAGATATTGAGCAGTCTCTTCTCCATACATAAACGCGTTTAATTCACGTCTACATAATAAAAGCAAGACAAACCCGCTAATAAAAAAAGGAATAATTAAACCAACATAGGGCCAACCTCTCATCCCCACACTACCCATAAGCCAATTAATCACATGACGCAACTCTTCTTGGGAAAGAGCGACGAAGAGAGATAGCCATGCCCCTAAAAAAGCACTCATGATAATTCCAGTTAAGATCACTGTTTCATTTGAAAGTGTTCGCTGAATCAAACGTGTAAAGAAAATAACAGCTAATAGTGTTAAAAAACCACTAACCATTGAAACAAGCGGTAAAGTCCATAAACCAATAAATGAAATCTGAAAAAACAACACAGCTACCGCGCCTAACGCAGAACCAGAAGACACGCCAAGTGTAAATGGATCTGCTAATGGATTTCTAAGCAGGCCTTGAAAAGCCGCTCCTGCTATAGCTAGTGATGCTCCAACAAAAAGCGTAAGCAACACCCTTGGAAGTCGAACATTTAATACAATTTGGACATGAGCAGGCGATATGTCTCCGCCCATAGGTATACCTAAACCTTCTTGGACAATCGCATAAAAAATTGTACTTACAGGAATATTAACACTCCCAAAACGGATTGCCAAAACGACAATAATTAAAACACTTAAACAAGATAAAAGATATGCCACATAAGTTGGAACTTGATTAAAATTCTTTGTCAATCGCACCTTCTTTTTACTCCTTTTTTCTTGTCCTGCAATTTACATATCCTCATAAATATAAAAAAAGCACACTTTCACAAGAAAGCGCGCTTCAATAGAAACCATTAAGCATCCAGAAAACAGTTTGTTTCTCCAATCCACGAAAGAGAAGGAATGCTCATTTAGTACGGCAGGTAGTCTGGCTCCCACGTCTAAAAGCGTGGTTACAGTGGCGGGTCCGCGCTGGTATTTAACCAGCTTCCCCTGTTAAGCAACGAGCGCATCCGTGCGAGCTACTATTTATTTATGAATCAACTAAGCATCCCTTAATCGTAATGTTCCGTATGGAACAAGATTTATCGATTTGTTTCGCCAAGACTTTATTTCTTTCGCGGCAAACTAAATCGGAATGTTGTACCTTCTTCAACCTTACTTTGAACACTCATTATGCCAGAATGAGCATCAATAATGTTTTTCGCAATTGCTAATCCAAGCCCCGTGCCTCCACGTTGACGTGTGCGAGCTTTATCTGCTTTATAAAATCGTTCAAACACATAAGGTAAGTCTTCCTCTGGAATCCCACTTCCTGTATCAACTACAGTAAAAGTATCATGACCATTTTCAACCGTATGACAAACTCGAACATGCCCTCCAGGCTCTGTGTGTCTAATCGCATTTGAGATCAAGTTTGTTAATACTTGTTCAATCCGATCCGCATCAAAATAAGCATTTTCTCCTTGATTTTGTTGTTCGAGGTCGATTTTCAAACCATCTTCTTTGGCATAACTTGTAAACTTGCGTACAATTCGTTCTAAATACGAATCCAGATCAATTTCCTCAATCTGAAGGTCAACGTAGCCCGCTTCCATTCGAGCTAAATCCAACAGCTCATTTACGAGTCTACCCATTCGTAACGATTCATCATAAATAATTTGTGCAACCTCTTTGCGTTCATCTTCGCTTGACATAACGCCATCAACCATCGCTTCACTATATCCTTGAAGCATCGATATTGGTGTTCTCAATTCATGGGATACATTTGCAATAAAGTCTTTACGCAGTTTGTCATGGCGTCGCTCCTCTGTTACATCACGAACAACAGCCACGGCACCGCGTATATGATTCTCCTCATAGAGTGGAGCCATTAAAACGGCCATGCTTCTACCTTGCACCGTTTGTTCTTTTAACTCTTCTTTTTCCGTTTGTACAACACGTTCAAACAATGGTTGCAATGATGGTGGTAGCTTTGCTAATTCCGTATCGTGCTCTTTGCCTTCTTCATAAAAGAGCATATCAAGAAAACGCTTTGCCTGCGGATTTGTTAACAAAATGTTTCCTTTGCGATTCAGTGTCAGCACCCCATCTGCCATACTGACTAATATTCGTGAAAGTTGTTCTTTCTCCTGATTCAACTCGGAAATATTCCTGTTAAGTTCTCTCCTCATACGATTAAACGCAATCGCTAGCTGTCCAATCTCATCCTGCGTTAATATCGGAACTTTTGTATGAAACTTTCCTTGAGCAACTTCCAATGCAGCTTGTCTCATTTTTCTAAGTGGAGCTGTAATTCTCGTCGATAAGAAAAAAGCAAACACTGTCGTTAATACTAACGCAATTCCAGCAGACAAATAAGTCAAACGCCTCGTTTCTGCTGATGCTTCTTCAACTGCAGACAAAGGTTGATATAAGAAAATGCCACTGTTTGGGTCGTTATTTAAACGTTCACCAACAATAATAAAATCCATTTGTTCTTCTGAATTACCTTCTAATGGGTACCGTTGAACTGGATCAACTTGTCTTTCATCTTGCAACAAGGACAACAATTGTGCCGGCTCTACTTCTCCAGTCAATTGTCCTGTAGCACTCCAGCTTAGTTCACCCTCTTCAATAATCATAATGTTTATGCCAAATTCATCACTTATCGTTTGCAAATGATCAAATGTACCTTCTGGTTCATTATGACTCTCATAGGTCGAGATCGCCATGTTTGCATAACTATTTAAACGCGATTCAGCATCTTCCAAATTAGAGCCTTCGGTAAACCTTAACTGCATAACCATTAATACGGTCAGTACAACTGTTACAAGAAGCAAAATCGTCAACCATAATTTACCAACTACACTTTGCCATAACATTAGCCACGTGTCGCCTCAAATTTATAGCCAACACCCCAAACAGTGGATATGATCGCTGAAACTTCTGGGGAGACACGATTTAATTTCTCACGCAATCGTTTTATATGTGTATCAACAGTACGTAAATCTCCAAAAAACTCATAATTCCAGACGTCTTTTAATAATTGTTCTCGCGAGAACACTTTATCCGGTGATTGAGCTAAATAAAAAAGCAATTCATATTCCTTTGGCGTTAAACCAATTTCTTCATTATCGACACTAACGCGATGAGCATCATTATCAATCGTTAGAGGACCAAAAACGAGCACATCTTTTGTTTGAGTATCCGTCTGCAAAAACTTCGTAGCAGAAGCTCTCCGCAATAACGCTTTTACACGTAACACAACTTCTCTTGGACTAAATGGTTTCACAATATAATCATCTGCCCCTACTTCAAAACCTTGAACACGGTTCGCTTCTTCACCTTTCGCAGTCAACATCATAACAGGCGTAGCTTTTGTTTTACGTAACTCTTGACACATTTCAATACCATCCATACCTGGCATCATTACATCTAATAAAATCAAATCATATTCTTCTGTTAAGGCAAGTTCAAGCGCACTTGAACCATCACTTGCCTCTTCAATGATATAATCTTCCCGCTCTAAATACATTTTTAATAGACGACGAATACGATCTTCATCATCTACAACTAAAAGCTTTGGTTGATAATCCATTGTGTCACCCTCCTAATCAAGTGAAACTCTTTTATTTAAAAGAATATCACTACCTTCTATATTAGTGTACCATGTATTAAAAATTAGTCGCCAATTATACACAAGGACCAAAACAAAAAAACGGAATTGTTACAACATCACTGTAACAATTCCGTCAAATTCTAAGAAGCGTAAGAGTGAAGACCCGCAATTACCAAGTTTACAAAAACAAGATTAAACATAATAATAGCAAACCCAATAACACAGAGCCACGCTGATTTTTCGCCATGCCACCCTTTATTTAAACGTAAATGGAGGTAAGCTGCGTAAAATAAAAATGTAATTAATGCCCATACTTCTTTAGGGTCCCATCCCCAAAATCTAGACCAGGCGATTTGCGCCCAAATCATTGCAAAAATCAATCCTCCCAAAGCAAATACCGGGAAACCAATTGCAATTGCACGATAACTAAATTCATCCAGTATAAGAGGAGTTGAACCTTTCACAAGTGGTTGAATAAATAAAGAGAGTCGCTTACGTAAGAGTAATCTTAACAAACCATACAAAATGAGACCAAACGCGAATGACCAAATAAGTGTGTTAAAATCTCCGGCTTCAATATTCCCCGGCACCGATACAATTGGGTCCATTGCCCCCTCAGTTAGGTTCACCCACTCGTTCGGTCCAATTATTGGAGGTAAATTATAAGTCATTGGCACTTCAGACTGTTCGCCGTTTTCGTTGACAAAATCAAACTCAATTTCGTATCCAGCTGCTGAAAAACCATGGGATAAAGTTACATGAGCAACAACACAAAGAAGTCCATACATAATGACTTCTAGGACCCTTGGCTTCCAACTCTTTTGTGTTAAATCAATCGTACGAATTAAGTAAGCTAATCCAGCCGCAAAACCAATTGCAAGCAACCCTTGACCAATTGCTGTTGTAATAATATGAAGCTTTAACATTAACGGCATTTGCAGCGACGGAACGAGAGGCGCAATTGCCGTTGAGAATGTTGAAGCGTAAACTATTAATAGCATAACCGTAGGCATTGTAAACAATCCGATCACATCGGCACGAGTTGGATAAATAAAATAGATAATCGCAAATGCGAGAGCCATTGCAATGCCAAGTGTAGTCATGTATTCAAACATATTGCTGACTGGTGCATGTCCAGCAGCCGACCATCGTGCAAAGAAATAGCCAAGCGAAAGTCCCAAACCAAATAGCACAAAACCAATGCCCCATTTACTTGATTTAGTTTGGACAGCTTGAGCCGATTCTTTTCGCTGTTTCGATAATGAAAATACAAAAAAGATTGTCGCGGTTAAATACGCAAAAAAAGCTAAAAGCAATAAATTTAAACTTAGATTGGCCATTATGTCCCCCTTTGCCGTTATGCACCCTTCGTATCTTGATCAGTCTCTTCTTCTTGATCCTTTGGAGGTGTGAGTGCTGTATCTTTTACACTTTGTTCGACTTCACGCTGAAAAGACATCCAATTTCGATTTGTATGCGCTGCGATCAGCACATCTTCTCCACTTTTCTGTAGCCACACACGTCGATGAGCCCAGTATGATCCTTGTACCAGTCCAATAATAAAAATGGTTCCTCCAGCAATTAACAATGGCAAAGTAAGATCTTTACGCACTGTTAATATACTTACATTTACTAAATCAACATCAACAAATGTCATTTTATAATCGTTATCCCCTAAAGGTTCTAAGTTTTGCTGGATACCAACAAAACTGGTTTCTCCTTCAGGCGTTTCTGGTGTAATCATATTAAAAATAAAATATGGATTATCGGGTATTTGGTTTAGAGTAGATGGTTCATTATTTGAATTCATATAGAAATTTGGATAATAATTTTCTAGCACAACCGAATAGCCATCTCCTAAATCGTAATGCTTTTCAGGATCAATTAAATTAATTGTCATTTCTCCAAATGTTTCATTTGTTTCTTTGTTCTCAAGTGTAAACGTCATTTGATTGAGCTCATTTAAGCGATAATCGGTTTGGTATAAAGATAATGAATCAAAGGTTAACGGATCGTTAACACGTATCAACTTCTCCTCAATCATCTCTAAATCCCCATCACCAATTAACCCTTCGCGTTTATATAAAACAGCATCCGTTTCAAACGCTTCTGGAACAACTGATTGACCACTTTCAAAAGCTTCTTGGAACCGTTCATCTTCCTCGTCATACAACGAAATCGAAAAGCCACGATTTTCAACAAAGTACTCTGAATCCGTTTCAGGAATTGGAGCACGTTCCCCTTCTCGAATCCACATTGACGTATCAACATACATACCAGGAATATAACGAGCCAAACAGCCAATTAAAAATAAAATTAAGCCAACATGATTCACATAAGGTCCCCAGCGCGCAAAACGATTTTTCTCTGCGAGGATATTGCCATTCTCAACTCGGACTTTATACCTTTTTTGTTTTAACGCTTCAGCTACTTTTGTCAACTCATCATCAGGATGGGCAATTGTTGATTTTGAATATAGTCGTTGTCTTGTCATAAAATGCTTATGGCGCGTAACTCGCTGTGCTTTTAATGCTTTATAGAGAGGAATCCCTCGATCAAAACTAGCAACAATAATGGATACACCAAGAGCAATAATTAACGTTATGTACCACCAAGAGCTATAAAGCTCATGCAACCCTAAGTTATAATACGCTAAACCAGGAGCCCCATATTCTCTTTCATAAAAAGCTGCCGGTTCTTCAAGACCTGGTCGCAAATTATCTTGAGGAAAAATGGTTCCTAGAGCAGAAGCAAGTAATAATAAGACTATAATCCAAATACCTACTTTTACAGAAGAGAAAAATCCCCAAATTCGATCTAACAGTGTCACTTTCCGCTTTTTAGAGCGGATTGCAGCTCCTTCATAACGCATGTTCACGCCTTCTTGTTGCGCTTTATCGGTTAAAGGTTTACCACACGCGGCACACATTTCGGTCCCTACTTTATTAACGTGACCACACTCACATATAATGGTTTCATTATTCATGCTAACACCTCCTTATTGCCTTTACGTGTCAGGCACGATGCTTTGGAAAAACTCATGGATCTGTGCTTCTGTCATTTCGCCTTCATGATAACGCTGTACTTGTCCATGCTCGTCCACTAAGATCGTTGCAGGCAATGGACCCACTCCATACGCCCGAGTAAGTTCTCGGCGCTTATCAATAGCAATTGGAAATGATAAATCATGTCGGTCAACAAAAGACTGAACCGTTAATGGAGCTTCATCTACATTAATTGCGATCATCTCGACTTGATCTTCATAATCGGAATATGCGCTTTCAATGTGAGGCATTTCCCGTTCGCAAGGCTCACAAAAAGTTCCCCAAAAATTAATAAATACGCCTTTACCTTCTTGTTCAGCAAGAACAAAGCGATCATTTACCAAGTTTGTTACAGCGAAGTTTTTGGCCATGTCACCTTTCCGAACTAACCCATTATCAGATTGGGCATTTGCTATAAATGTGTAAACAACCGCAACCGCTATAACCATTAAAATGGCAAAACGAATCCAGCTTCTTTTCTTTTTACTCAACAGATGCCCCTCCTATTAATGTGAACGTTTTCTTACAAGACCTATTATAACGCGCAGCTTAATTCCAACTGCATTTAATTTATGACGGTTTCGTGACAGCAAGCTCTTTTAATTGCTTTACTTCGATTGGTTTTAATGGTCGAAACTCACTTGGTTGAAGGTTTCCTAATGTTAAAAATGAGTAACGTTCCCGCTTTAATTTTTTCACTGGATGGCCTAGTGCTTCAAACATTCTCCGCACTTGACGGTTTCTTCCTTCATGCATGATTAAGCGCACAATGGCCGTTTGTTTTTTCTTATCCACGGATAAAATCTTCGCTTTAGCGGGAGCAGTTTTTCCATCTTCAAGCATTATACCTTCTTCAACTCGTTTGAGTTCACGTCGATCTGGTATCCCTTCTACTTTTGCAACATATTCTTTTTCAATCTTATGACGGGGGTGCATAAGCAAGTT
This sequence comes from Shouchella patagoniensis, assembly GCF_002019705.1. Lineage (GTDB taxonomy): Bacteria > Bacillota > Bacilli > Bacillales > Bacillaceae_D > Shouchella > Shouchella patagoniensis. The sequence continues at coordinate 558,847 of NZ_KV917377.1, forward strand.
AGCAAAATCACCATCGTTTGTTATTAAAAGCAACCCTGAAGTTTCATAATCGAGCCGGCCAATTGGGTATACTCGTTGTTCACTTCCAATCAACTCTGTCACTGTCCGACGACCTTTGTCATCATTGGATGTAGAAATTACCCCTGTTGGTTTATAGAGAAGATAATAAACTGGCTCTTCTTTATCTAATGGGACACCGTCTACTTCGACAAGATCCCTTTCTGGGTTCACTTTAACTCCTAATTCAGTAACCTTCTTTCCATTCACTTTCACTCTACCCGCTGTTATAAATTCTTCTGCTTTTCTTCTTGATGCAACCCCAGCTTGGGCAATAACTTTCTGCAATCTTTCCATCTATCTCACCTCCTAGCCATCATAACGGCTTTTACCACTGGTTACAAGTAGGCATACAAAGAAAAACGCATCTGTCCATATAATGGATAAGATGCGTTTTCTTTAGACTGTTCCAAAAACAATTCCAACAATGATTACCGCTGCGACAATGCCGACCAAATCAGCTAGTAAACCAACCTTCAAAGCATCGCCCATTTTTTTAATGCCTACTGCTCCAAAATACACGGTTAAAATATAAAACGTTGTATCTGTACTTCCTTGCAAAGTGGCTGCTAACCTCCCAATGTAAGAGTCAGGTCCATGCACAGCTGTCAGATCCGTCATCAACCCTAACGCTCCAGTTCCTGATATTGGTCTCATAATTGCTAAAGGTACCACTTCAGCGGGCATACCAACTAAAGCTAGGAGTGGAGCGAGTCCAGAGACGAGCGCCTCCATCGCACCAGAGGCTCGAAAAACATAAATGGCTACAAGCATTCCTACTAAATATGGAATAATAGAGACTGCCATACCAAATCCTTCTTTTGCTCCGGATACAAACGTTTCATATGTCGGTACTCTGCGAAGGGTGGCGACCAAAATAACAAGACCAATTAATCCAGGTATCATCCAGACTGAAAGTGCTGTTAAATACGTCATTTATGCTTCCTCTCCTTCCTGGAACGAAGCATGTAAAAAAACCGATCAATGCATATCGCACCAAGCATGGCACAGCCTGAAGCAAAAATTGTTGTGCTTACAATTTCAGTTGGGGCTTGCGATTCGTAGGACATTCGAATCGATATAACGGTTGTTGGTACAAGGGTTAAGCATGCTGTATTCAAAGCCAACAATGTTACCATTGAACGACTTGCCTCATCCTTCCCTCCATTTAATCGTTTTAACTCCTCCATTGCCTTAATACCCATCGGTGTAGCTGCATTGCCTAAACCGAAGATATTTGCCGTCATGTTGGACAGTATATACCCCATCGCAGCATGGTCCTTAGGCACATCTGGAAAAACCCTCCTTGCTATAGGATGTACAAGTTTAGCCAGTGCCTTTAATAAGCCAGCTGCTTCTGCTACTTTCATTAAACCGAGCCAAAAAGTAAGGACACTAATTAATCCTATACAAATAATTACTGCTTCTTTTGCACCGTTAAACACACCTTCAGTCACTTCTGCCATTGTTCCATTAAAAGCCGCAAAAACCAAACCAATCAAAAGCATACTCGCCCAAATAAGATTAATCATGACGGATTAACTCCAGCAATAAATGAGAAGAGCTGCTTCATTTTTTGCAAAAATGTCTTTTCCTCCACTTGGGGTTTATCATAATAAAGTGGCGTACTTTCAATCTCCTCTCCATTAATCGTAAACGACAATTTCCCGACAGGTTCAGTTAGTTGTGTAGAAGTAAACATTCCATTTTGAGGCGGCTCTATTAATGTTAAAGAAGAATGTAATTCGTTGCTTTCTTGTTTTGATAATGGAAACTTTACCGTGTGAGGAACGTTCAGTTTCCCTTCATAAAAAACATCTGTTTTGCTCGTTAATTTGCCAGATTCAACGAGCGTTTTTATTTCAAAATGATCAAACCCCCAGTTAAATAAGTTCATATGATCATCCCAATCATTTGAGTCATTTAACGTAACCGTTATTAAATCAAGACCATCCTTCGAGGCAGTCGAAACAAGCGTTCGTTTTGCCAGTTTTGTATAACCTGTTTTCCCACCAGTTGAATACGTATATTTCTCTGTTAATAATCTGTTCTTATTATGGAAAACACGGACATAGTCTCCTTTTGTCCGATAATCCTTTGTGGAAGACACTTTTTTATATCTTTCATTCTCCATTGCATACCTTGTTAACAAAGCCATATCAAAAGCAGTGGATAAGTGATCAGGATGCGTATCCAAGCCATGTGGATTTCGAAACAACGTATTAGACATTCCTATTTCTTCAGCTTTCTGGTTCATTAAATAAACAAAACCTTCAGCACTACCGCCTACATATTCAGCTATTGCCATTGCAGCATCATTTCCACTACGGAGCATTAGTCCATAAACAAGATCTTCAAGCGTAAGTTTTTCGCCCGCTACCAAATACAGTGATGAGCCTTCTGTCCCTTCTGCTCCTTTGGATACAACAACTGTTTCATCTAGTTTGCCAGACTCAATTGCTAAAATAGCTGTCATTATTTTTGTGATACTCGCTATCTTCAATGGTTGATGCTCATTTTTTCCGTACAGAACCCTACCTGATTCCTGTTCCATTAAGATTGCCCCTTGTCCAGAAACAGCAAAAGGCACATTTTCTTTTGCACCCGCGTAATTAATATGAACAAAAAACAATAAGCCGACCAATAGAATTAGTATCGTTTTATTTCTCATCGCATCCTCCAGCCCCCGCACCTTTTATTTTTAACTGTATGCGTACAAGCTTTAATTATGACGAACGTTTAAAAAAACTAGGGCTGTTCATACTTGTTACAGGAAAGGAGTGCTTAATCATGGCTACGGATATTACAATTGTCCTCATTCGGATTTTAACGATTTTTCCGCTTGTATTGTTTCTTTCAATGATGATGGGAAAACGAGCCATTGGAGAAATGCCTATTTTTGACTTTCTTATTATTTTGTCTTTATCATCTGTAGTAGGAGCAGACATCGCCGACCCTGACATCAACCATATTCCTACAATTACTGCCATTTTTGCGATAACCATTCTCCAACGAATTGTGTCGACGTTATCCATTCGTTTTCGTACTTTTGGAAAGTGGATTACTTTTGAACCGACTGTGGTCATTGAAGATGGCAAATTTCTCGTGAAAAATATCCGTTCCATTCGTTATTCAGTTGATGATATTCTTCAATTACTTCGTACTAAAGGGGCGTTTAATGTTCAAGATGTAGAACTTGCTATTATCGAGGCAAATGGTGAAATAAGTATATTAAAAAAACCAGCAAAAGATACACCGACGGCAAGCCAACTTTCTATTTCAACACCGATGCAAGCCGACATTACTTTCCCTCTTATTATTGATGGAGTTGTTTCAAAAGAAATGCTTGACTATGTTGGTTTAAACGAAAAAACCCTTCGCACTCAATTAGAGGCAAAAGGGGTCATTCAGCTCGAAGAAGTTTTTCTTTGCACAATGACAAGAGGTGGCAACATTACATTGTCTTATCAAACAGACGGATCTCGGATTTCACCGATTCAACATTAAGATCATTATCCTTTTGGTTTAAAAGCAAGAGAAGCTAAAAAACCAAAAATAATGGCTGCAGATATACCTGCGCTCGTAATCTCAAAAATCCCTGTGATGATCCCAATTAAACCAACTTGTGCTGCTTCTTCCATCGCGCCTTGCACGAGGGAATGGCCAAAGCTCGTAATTGGTACGGTTGCTCCCGCTCCTGCAAAATCAACAAGCGGTTCATACAATCCAAATCCGCTTAATACCGCCCCACTAACTACCAATGTAGCCATCGTATGTGCAGGTGTTAGCTTACCAACATCCATTAAAAGCTGTCCAATTACGCAAATTGCCCCACCAATAAGAAAGGCCCATAGAAAAATCATGATACGCCTCCATTCGCTTCAATCACTACAGCATGAGCAATACAAGGTATCGATTCTTTTTGCTGAAAAGATAATGGTGAGAGTAGGGCTCCTGTTGCAACGACAAGTAATCGTTTCATTTCACCTTTTTTTATTTTTTCAAGCAAATGCCCATAAGTAACAACCGCAGAACACCCTGGTCCACTTGCTCCCGCCAATACAGGCTGACTTTCTTTATACAGCATTAAACCACAATCTTGAAACACTTCATGGCCTAATTCATACCCTTTTTGCTTTAATAATTCACGGCATATCGGCAAGCCAATCTGACCTAAATCACCAGTAACAATTAAATCATAATCATCCGGTCCTCGATTAAAATCTTTGAAATGCTTTTCAATCGTGTCCGCTGCCGCTGGAGCCATTGCTCCACCCATATTAAAAGGATCCGATAGTCCCATATCCACAATTTTACCGATTGTGGCCCCAGTCACACGAGGTCCTTCTCCTGTTTTTGATAAAACGCAAGCGCCTGCTGCTGTAGTGGTCCATTGCGCAGTCGGTGGTTTTTGTCCACCGTATTCAGTCGGATAACGAAATTGTTTTTCAGTAGCTGCATTATGTGATGAAGCGACACTAACAATATGATGAGCCCCTTTCGCTTCCATAATAAGCGACCCAATCGCTAATCCTTCCATCGAAGTTGAACAAGCGCCAAACATTCCTAAGTATGGAATCGTGAGTGAGCGACCAGCAAAACTAGAAGGTGTAAGCTGATTCACTAAATCTCCAGCAAGCATGAAGTTCACATCTTCTTTTTTTATTGATCCTTTTTTTAAGGCCGTTGTTACAGCACCTTCAATTAGAATTGATTGCGCCTTTTCATAAGACTTTTCTCCGATCCACAAGTCATCATGAAGCAAGTCAAAAGCTTCCGGTATAGCTCCATTTGCTTCAAACGGACCTCCAACAGTGCCTGTAGATGTGATAACTGGTTTGCTTTCAAATATCCAACTTTGATTCCCGGTTAGCATATTAAATTACACCTGCCTTTATCAACAAAGTTTTCACCAGTGCAATAATAAAAGCAGCGACAGTCCCAAATACAATGACAGAACCAGCGAGCTTAAACATATTACCGCCGACTCCTAACACATAACCTTCTGTACGATGCTCAATTGCTGCCGATGCAATCGAATTTGCAAATCCAGTAACTGGGACAGCGGTGCCTGCACCGGCAACTTGTGCAATTCGATCATAAAAACCAAGCCCTGTAAAAAGTGTTGCAATAAAAATTAAAACTGCCACAGTAGGATTTCCAGCTGTTTTCTCAGTAAAATCAAAATACGTGTAAAAAAAGACGTTTAAACATTGACCCAATGTACATACGAGTCCTCCAATAACAAAAGCATATAGACAATTTTTCAGAACGGGACGCTTTTTTTCGTATGTACTAGCAAGGTTCTGATAGTCTTTTTGAGCAGCTGTCGGCTGTTTCTTTGCCATTCATCGTTTCCTCCTAACTATTTAAATGTTTTTCAATTAATTTAATCTTTTTTTGCAACTCTTTTTCATCTAAGGCTTTTGCCTTGATCTCCTCTTCTGCATCTTCTAATTCTTTGTATATTTTTTTGTCGGTAGATATTTGTATTTTGGCATCTGGGTATAGTGCTTTAACACGATCAAATGCTTGTTTTCGAACTGATTTTAACCGAAACCGATCAGCTTGTTTTACATGCATAGCCATAACAATATCGTCCTTGTACTGGATTCCTCTTACGCTAATCACTTCTTCCATCGAAATCAGTTCATCTTTTGCGCGGTCTGAAGCTTCTTGCCCATGTCCTGCCGCTTCTTGCAATTTAAAAGCCGTTCCTTTTTCATCTTCTTGAGCAGTACAAGCTCCTGCACATAGAAGAATTGTAAGAAGAAGCAATAGTCTCTTAACCATACTGACACCCCCTTCACTTTCTCTTAGCTTGCCTATAGCATGTAAGAAATACTCAATTTTACACATGAAATTATTGTCAACAATGGACTAAGGATTAAAGATACGATATTGACAAACACTGTTTTTATCGCTTGTTCATATAATTTCTCTTTTAGGAATGATCATACATGCAGAGTTACATTTCGCTAACCACGGAACTTGTTATTGGTTTTTTTGCCTTATTGGTGTTATCAAAAGTCCTGGGTAAAAACCAAATTACTCAATTAACACCGTTTGATTTCATTTCCGCTCTTGTCGTTGGGGAATTGCTTGGAAACGCAATTTATGATAATGAAGTGGGCTTGCATTATGTACTTTATGCAATATTTGTTTGGGGCGCCCTTATATATAGCATTGAAATGATTACACAAAAGTTTAGACGAACACGCGGAATCTTAGAGGGAACTCCCTCCATTGTTGTGGCAAAAGGACGTATTCAATTTAATGAATTAAAAAAGAATAAACTTGATTTGAACCAACTTCAGCATCTATTACGAGAAAAAGGTGTCTTTACGATTAGAGAAGTCGAATATGGAATTTTGGAAACGAATGGTTCCGTTAATATTCAAAAAAAACAACGTTATGCGACACCTAAAAACCAAGATTTATCAATACATTTAAAAGAACAACCGCTACCTATTCCTTTAATTATGGATGGAGAAATTATCAAACAATCACTTGAAGAAATTGGAAAAACAGAAGCATGGCTATTTGAACAGTTAGAGACTCGTGGAATATCATCACACCAATCCATCCTATATGGAGAATGGATGGATGGTTTCCCTCTCTTTTTACAAACATACAGGGAAGAATAAGGCTGAAACTTTTTGGTTAGCGTCATCGTAAACAGGGTAAACAATGTATATGAATTGTTTTCATTCCCCGCATCTGTATACAATGGGGAATGAAAACACTATCTTTTATAGGGGGACGTTCACATGGCAATGAAAGATGTATTAAACAACGTATACTCACTTGGAGTCGGTGCTGCTTCTGCAAGCAAAGAACAAATTGAAAAGACAGTTAATGACTTGGTACAACGAGGTGAAGTAAAACGTTCTGAATCCAACCAACTTGTTGATGACTTAATGGAAAAAGGTCAAAAAGCGCAGCAAGAAATTGAATCGATGGTTAATGAACGGATTAAACAATTTCTTGTTTCGATGGATGTTCCTACTAAAGCGGAAGTCGAGGCATTAAAAGCACGAATTGCAGTATTAGAAAAAACAATTAGCGAGCAAGAATTGTCAAAAACAGAGTGATACAAAGGCTGGAGAGGACATAGCCAATGCTTAAAAAACGGATCCGCTATCTTTCTAGATATCAAGATATTATTACCGCTCTTTATCATTATGGATTCGGTCAAATTGTTCGAGACTTAGGACTGCTTGACCGAACGAAAACAAGAAAGAAAACAAGAAAGAAGAAAAATGATTCAGACCTATCTGTCGCAAAACGGATTCGTCTTTTACTTGAAGAACTTGGACCAACATTTATAAAAATGGGCCAACTCGCTAGTACACGTGCTGACTTGTTTCCGCAGCACGTGCTTACTGAGCTGGAAAATTTGCAAGATAATGTTCCTAGTTTTTCTTATGATGAAGCAAAGATGATCTTAGAAGAAGAATTAGGTGCACCGCTTACTCAACTATTCCATTCTTTTAACCCTGAACCTCTAGCAGCAGCATCTATTGGGCAAGTCCACCAAGCAGAGTTGCCTACCGGAGAATCAGTGGTCGTAAAAGTACGACGTCCTAATATAGAGCGTATTGTAGAGACTGACCTTGCCATTTTAGAAGATCTTATTGAACTTGCAGAAGAACGAATTGACTGGATAAAACGTTTTCGCTTAATTGATTTGTTTCATGAATTTGCGGAAGCCCTGAAGGAAGAAATCAATTATAAAAATGAGGCCAAAAACGCCGAGCGAATTAAACGACAGTCAAAAGACAAGACACATATGTATACACCGGTTATCTTTTCCGCCTATTCCTCAGTTAAAGTTTTGACCATGTCGCTTGTAGAAGGCACAAAAATAACTGAGGCTACATATGACAAAGGGTTTAATCAGGAAATTGTGGCAGAACGATTTGCAACCGGGATGTTTGAACAAATCTTCGTTCACGGTTTTTTTCATGGCGATCCACATCCTGGAAACATATTTGTCACAAAAAACAACGATATTGTCCTAATCGACTTTGGTATGGTTGGGCGCCTCTCTGAACATATGAGACACAGCTTAGCGTTACTTGTACAAGGATTAAAGAGCCGACATACTGACCGGGTAATGGATGCACTTTATTCTATGAATATTGTTCATGATCAAGTTGACCGAGATCGACTACGTGATGATTTGGATCATCTACGTCTAAAGTATTATGACCTTCCAATGTCAGAAATCTCTTTGGGTGAAGCTGTTCAAGACTTATTTACGGTTGCAAATCAACATGACTGCCTCGTGCCCGCTGATTTAACAATGCTTGGGAAAGCGTTGCTAGCGGTTGAATCAATTGTATCAACGTTAGCACCCTCAATTGCAATAATTGATATCGTTGAACCATTTGGTCGAACCCTTATTAAAGAACGGTATGACCCGCGTAGATTTGCAAAAAAAGTCCAAAATGAAGTCCAAGATGGATTTACCACATTACGTCTTTTACCTAAAGATGTAAGTATGACACTTAAAGATATTCGAAAAGGCAAACTGAAAGTCTCCATTTCAATCAGTGAAATGAAAGACTTAATAAAAAAAGTTGACCGTATTAGTAACAAACTTGCTTTTTCTGTTGTCCTTCTTTCGTTTAGCATCATTATGGCAGGTGTCATTATAGGTGGGTCTCTAACTGCAGAACCTACGATTTTACTCCAAATTCCAGCGATAGAAATAGGGCTTACAATCACATCCCTAATGTTTCTTTGGATTATATGGGCCATTTTTCGTTCAGGGCGCTTTTAGACAAAAAGAGAAAGTTGCAGGTTGATGCCTATGATTATTGAGATCCCATTGCCATCCTATTTGTTTGCTGCGCTTCTTGTCGTTAATTTATTGCTCGCAGCTATTTTAATATTCATTGAAAGAAAAGACGCACAAGCAACATGGGCATGGCTACTCATTTTATTTTTTATTCCCTTAGTTGGTTTTATTATTTATATTTTGCTTGGACAAACACTTACTCGAAGAAAGATGTTTCAATGGGAAGGCATTAAAAAAGTTGGTTTAGACCATTTAATTTCCGAGCAAAAAGATGACCTGTTGAGCCCTACGTTCCGATTTAATAGCACAACTGTTGATGAAAATCGTGATCTGATTTACATGCATTTGATGAACAATGACGCGATATTAACAAAACAAAATGATGTTCGTATTTATACTGATGGCAAGAAAAAATTCGATCAATTGCTAACGGATATTAAAAACGCTGAGACGTTCATACACATTCAATATTATATCTTCCGTTATGACGGCATTGGCAAGGAAATTATTGATGCCTTAACGGAAAAAGCTAAAGAAGGTGTAAAAGTTCGATTGTTATATGATGATTTGGGCTCTCGTTCTTTGCGAAAACGCTACTTAAAAGCGTTCCGAGAAGCGGGTGGCGAAATTGGCATCTTCTTTCCTTCACGTTTTACGATCGTTAATTTACGACTGAACTTTAGAAACCACCGCAAACTTGTGAACATAGATGGGAAATATGGTTATATAGGTGGTTTTAATGTCGGTGATGAATACCTTGGAAAAAAGAAAAAATTCGGGTACTGGCGCGATACCCATTTAAGGATTGAGGGGCCTGCTCTTGCTGCTATCCAGACCCGCTTTATATTAGACTGGAATCAAGCATCCAAAGAGTATCATATCTCTTATCATAATCGGTATTTCCCTCAGTTTGAGTACACTGGTAAAACACCTATACAAATTGTCTCCAGTGGTCCTGACTCTGAATTTGAACAAATCAAAAATGGTTATTTAAAAATGATTATGGATGCTAGAAAATCCATTCTTATTCAAACGCCTTACTTCATTCCAGACCAAACATTGCTTGATGCGTTACGTGTCGCTGCCCAAACAGGCATTGAGGTAAAAATCATGATTCCTAATAAACCGGATCATATGTTTGTTTACTGGGCTACGACTTCTCATATTGGAGAAATGCTAAAATCGGGCGCCACAGTATACATTTATGAGAATGGTTTCATTCATAATAAAGTGCTCGTTGTTGATGAAAAAGTAAGTTCTGTCGGAACAGCAAATATTGATCAGCGAAGTTTCAAGCTTAATTTTGAAGTAAACGCGTTTATCTATGATCCTGCTATTGCAAATGATCTCATTCAAGATTTCGCGGAAGATGTAAAAGTTTCAACGCATTTAACATTAGAAGTATACGAAAATCGAGCAAAACGGATCCGTTTCAAAGAATCTATTTCAAGATTGTTGTCCCCTATTTTATAAGACGAGAAAGAAGACCGTGCAATAAAAGCACGTGTCTTCTTTTTTTCCTTAAAAACGTTTCCACTTTAATTGTGATGCATGCTTAAAACGCTCTTCCACCTCCGGCCAATAAACAACATTCCACCATGCTTCAATATACGGTTTTCTTTCATTCTGGTGTTTAAGATAATAGGCATGCTCCCAAACATCAAGAGCAAGGAGTACTACTTGGTCCTGTTGCGATAAATTTTGATGCTTCTCGGCTTGCAAAATTTCAAGTTTATGTCCACGAGGAGACCAAATGAGAAGAGCCCATCCTCCACCCTCAACTGCTTCTGCAGCTTTAGAGAAGTGTTGTTTCATCTTTTCAAATGATTCGAAGTCTTTTTTTATTTGCTCAAGTAACATCCCTTGTGGCTTTGTCTTGCCATTAGGGCTCATACTAAACCAAAACAAAGTATGAAGATAATGACCTGCACCATGAAATGCCGCTTCTCGCTCCCAATGCTTAATTAAATCATAATTCCCACTTTTTCGCGCTCGCGCCATCTCCTTTTCCGCTTTGTTTAATCCATCGACATAGCTTTGATGATGCTTATCGTGATGTATGCGCATCGTCTTTTCGTCAATGTACGGTTCCAAAGCATCATAGGCATACGGAAGTGGAGGAAGTTGATGAATATGTAAACGCCCTGCTCGGCTTTCTTGACTTGAAACCTCCATATTCACCCAGCAATCGTATGCTACTTGTGCACATTCATCCATACGTTCCGGATGATGAAGTAACGCCTCATTTAATTGTTCAAGTGAGCGTTTAAATCCATCAACCAGTTCATTTTGCGCTGTACTTTCTAAGGTTGATTGTTCCTCGTGCCATCGCCGTTCTAACTCCTCTTTCCAACTCTCCATTGCATTCTGATGTGTATCCATCTTGTTGTACTCAACTCCTTTTTTTCATCTCTTATACATTCTTATGTCTAATAGCTCGCCTTTATTATGTTCATGTGAAGGAAAACGCTTACACATTGTCGAACGTTGCTAATAGAGCCTAATTGGTTACTAAACGATTGGAGGAGATCTAGATGAGTTATGCACAACCAAATTCAAAGAATTCCCTTGTCTCGTTCAAAGAACGGTATGACAACTACATTAATGGTGAATGGGTGCCACCAATAAACGGGCGTTATTTTGAAAACATTAGTCCAGTTACTGGTCGTGTCTTTTGTGAAGTTGCAAGATCCAATGCAGGTGATGTTGAGCGGGCGATTGATGCTGCACACGAAGCGAAAAAAAGCTTTGGTACGAGCTCCCCTGCCTCGCGTGCAGCTTTGTTAAACAAAATTGCGGATCGGATGGAAGAAAACATAGAAATGCTAGCAGTTGCAGAAACATGGGATAATGGAAAAGCAGTTCGTGAAACATTGAATGCTGATATACCTCTTGCCATTGACCACTTTCGTTACTTTGCTGGCGCAATCCGTGCACAAGAAGGAAGCTTAAGTCAAATCGATGAACATACAGTTGCCTATCATTTTCACGAGCCATTAGGTGTGGTTGGACAAATTATTCCTTGGAATTTTCCAATCTTAATGGCTGTTTGGAAATTAGCCCCGGCACTGGCCGCTGGTAACTGCGTTGTATTAAAGCCAGCTGAACAAACTCCAGCATCAATTTATGTATTAATTGAGATGATAGAAGATTTACTACCAAAAGGCGTCGTTAATGTTGTTGGTGGCTTTGGCTTAGAAGCAGGTAAACCACTGGCTTCCTCTTCACGTATCGCTAAAATTGCCTTTACTGGAGAAACGACAACAGGTCGATTAATTATGCAATACGCGTCCGAAAATCTCATTCCCGTTACGCTTGAACTTGGAGGGAAATCACCTAATATCTTCTTTAAAGACATCATGGCAAAAGATGACGCATTTCTAGATAAAGCAATCGAAGGCTTTGTCATGTTTGCCCTTAACCAAGGTGAAGTATGTACGTGTCCTTCTAGAGCATTAATTGAAGAAAGCATTTATGATGAGTTCATTGAACGAGCACTGAAACGAGTAGAATCTATTAAACAAGGAAATCCACTTGAATTAGAAACAATGATCGGTGCTCAAGCATCAGAAGAGCAACTCGAAAAGATCCTATCTTATATTTCTATTGGTAAAGAAGAAGGAGCTTCCCTATTAACCGGTGGCGAAAGAAACACCTTGCAAGGCGAGTTCTCTGAAGGATTTTATGTAAAGCCAACTGTTTTTAAAGGAAATAATGCAATGCGTATCTTTCAAGAAGAGATTTTTGGGCCAGTCGTTTCAGTCACGACCTTTAAAAATGCTGATGAAGCGCTTGAGATTGCCAATGATACTTTATACGGTCTGGGCGCAGGTGTTTGGAGTCGGGATATCAATACTGCTTACCGCTTTGGTAGATCGATTGAGGCAGGACGTGTCTGGACTAATTGCTACCATGCCTACCCAGCCCATGCAGCTTTTGGTGGCTACAAAAAATCTGGCATTGGTCGTGAAAATCACCTTATGATGCTTAATCATTACCAACAAACGAAAAACCTTTTAGTCAGTTATAGCGATCAAGCCCAAGGATTCTTTTAGGAGGTACTCATGGTAGAGCGTGTGATCGCAACTTCGGAATGCAAAAAGTTAATCGCTCAATTAGAAGCCATTCACGGTCCAGTTATGTTCCATCAGTCTGGCGGATGTTGTGATGGGAGTTCGCCTATGTGTTATCCATTAGGCGAACTAAAAATTGGCAATTCTGACGTCTTACTTGGTATGCTCGTCTCCGCTCCTTTTTATATCGCTAAAGACCAATATGCTTATTGGAAACACACGCAATTGATTATTGACGTTGTAAAAGGACGTGGTGGAATGTTTTCTTTAGAAGGTCCAGAGGGAAAACGTTTTTTAACAAGATCACGTGTGTTTACAGAGGTAGAAATGGATGAGCTTGCCAAACAAAACTAAAGCATCGGCCAGGTTTCTGGCTAATGCTTTTAGTCCCTTTTTTGTTTCATTACTAAGAAAGTCATATTGTTACTAAAAAATTGCTTTACCTCAACAAACGAAAATCGCTCATAAAGTCGTATCGCTCTTGTATTCCATTTTGCCACAGTTAATCGGAGCTTCGCATGAGGTGAATGCTTAAACACTTCTTCCAAAACAAAAGACATAAAGTCTTTACCCTGCCCATTTCCAGTCCTGTTTGGTTTCAAACCAAGACCAATATCAATGTAGCCTTCAGAGTACACGCCTTGTACCTTCGCACTCGGAACTTGAGCTGATTGCCCTGTGCAATAAAAGCCAATTAATGTCGATTGAGAATAGACAGCATAGTAATCACCAGCTAACAATTCTTCCACTGTCTCAATTGACGAATCCATCGAATACATACTATAAGGTTCATCGTATGACCAAACACTAATTTGCCGCGCCTCTTCTAGTGACATTTCAAAGGCGTACATTGCGTGCATCGTATAAACCTCCTGCGTTTTAAAACTTCCGCTTCACTCCGTCTCCATATTTTCAAAAAATAAATCTGTTTCATCGACTTCTTCAGTTAAATCCAGTTCTTTTAATGCCGGAAGTTCTTCTAGTGATTCCAAGCCAAAGTGATCCAAAAAATAAGAAGTAGTGCCATATAGAATCGCTCTACCTGTTCCTGTAGCACGCCCACACTCTTCTACAAGTAATTTTGAAACAAGAGACTGTAACGTTTTCTCTGATTTAACACCACGTACTTCATCTACTTCCACTCTTGTAATTGGCTGTTTATATGCAACGATTGCTAGCGTTTCTAGCGCAGCACGCGATAGGCCACCATGTATCGGAGAAGCCGCAAGCTTTTTATACATATTCGAGTGCTCTTCTTTTGTGGTTAAACGAAAACGATTTGCCAGACGCATCAATTGAATACCCCGGTCATCTTGATTCATTCTGTTTTTTAATTCATCAAGTAGTTCTACTGCTTCATTTTCATCAATTTCAATTAAAAGAGCAATTTCTTCCGGCGAAATGCCTTCATCACCTGCAATAAATAACAAGCCTTCTGCCCTTGCCAGCTTACTAGATTGCATCTTTATCCCCATCCCATATATAAATCAAAATTTCATCAAAGCTTGTTTCTTGTACACAATAAACTGCTCGGGTCTTCATTAGCTCAAGCATCGCCAAAAAAGTCACAACCAAGTGACCTCGATTCCCTGGCTCAATTAATTGGCTAAATCCTGACGGTCCACCAGCCGTCCCAAGTTGATCAAGAAGTTCATTCATTCTCTTTTCAACTGATTGTTCTTCCCCTTGAATTGTCTTGGTTTTTGGCGTGTTCCAAACATTACGTTGTAACATTTTTTGAAATGCACCTAACATATCCAATAATGTCACATCACGGATTTGCAGTTTACGCTGCTCTTCATCCGTTAAGTAGCCATCTAGATCATCTGGTGGCCTCGTATGTAATAAACTGCGAACGGTCTCTTTTTCTTTTAGCTGTTCTGCCGCTTCTTTAAATGTACGGTACTCTAGTAGCTGTTCTACAAGTTCTTCTCGCGGATCTTCCTCGATCCAGTCCTCATGGTCTTCAAATAACTCCTCTGGCTTTGGCAATAACATTTGACTCTTAATTTGCAGCAATGTTGCAGCCATAACTAAATACTCACTGGCTAAATCTAACTCAAGTTCTTGCATTGTATGAATGAAATTTAAATATTGATCCGTTATTGTTGCCACTGGTATATCATAAATATCAACCTCTGCCTGCGAAATTAAATGCAAAAGCAAATCCAGTGGACCTTCAAAAGAATCAGTACTTACATTGTATGTATTCATTGTCTCACCATCATTTCTGCTATAAAGTATATCATAAAGCAACAGTTCCATCAGCAATCCCAGGCCATACCAGTATATGAACATTAGGTGACTTTTTAAGCTAATGATGGAGGAATGACTGATCATGTACCCTAAACGATATCTTGATTACCTACATTACTTTCACGTCGACCGTGACTACTTTGAATGCCATGAAGTATTAGAAGAAGAATGGAAAAATGCACCTAATACAAATAAGAATTCTTACTGGGTTACACTTATACAAATCGCAGTCGCACTTTATCATGAGAGAAGAGGGAATGATAAAGGTGCATCCATTCTTTACAAAAGATTACTTCTGCGTATTCAGGACGATTCCAGTGAATTACACAAGCTTGGACTAGACGCTAAACAATTGCTTGGAGACATTGAATTAAGGCTAAACAATATTGGTAAAGATGTTTTTATTGATTACAACCTCCCCCTTACCGATAAGTACCTTATACGCCTTTGCCGCACACGCGCTGCTGGGCGTTGGCTAGCCCCAAGTAACCTAAATAATGCGTACTTAGTTCATAAACATCGACTACGAAACCGATCGCACTAAGTTTCTTAAAACCAATAGGCTGTTACATAGAACACACGAAAAAGGAAGAACGGTTTGTCCGTCCTTCCTTTTTCAACTACATTACGCAGCTTCCTTTTCTTTTCCTTGTAAGTGCTGAGAATGCTCCTCTAACTCACTTTTCTTTGATATAAAATGATAAACCATTCCTACAAAAACACTACCGCCAATAATATTTCCTAGAGTTACAGGAATCATATTTGCAAAATATCCTGCAAGTGAAATCGTTTCAATGCCTGGGTTGTGAAGCAAAGCCAGATGAAACAAGCCCATGTTAGCAATACTATGTTCGTAACCTGAGGCAAAGAAAGCAAAGATAATAACAAAGACAACAAACAGCTTAGCCATCTCGTTCTTTAAACGCATCGGCGTCCAAATTGCTAGGCAAACGAGCCAGTTACAAAAAATCCCTTTAAAAAAGAGTTCCATCGCATCGCCAGTCATTTTCTTTTCCGCCATGTAGAATAGATAATGGTTTTCGGAGATTCCTTGAAAAATTCCAGCCAAATAGATCAAATATGCGATTATTAAAGCTCCTAGAAAATTTCCACCATACGTCCATGCCCAATTTGCGACTGTATCTTTTATTGTTGTTTTCTTGTTCAGTGTTGAAACTGTATAATAAAGCACGCTCCCTGTGAAGAGATCAGAACCAGCGTAAATAACAAGCAACAAAGCAACACCAAAAGCAAGGCCCATAACCAAAGGAGTTACTGCAGGAAAGCTTTGTACGATTGGATCTCCAATAATATATACAAGTACAACAGCAATCGCTACATAGCCTCCAGCTAGCATCGCTGATAATAAAAATGCCAACTTGCTTTTTTCTAGCAATGTTTTTTTCTTTAAAGCTAGTTCATTTAGAGCACTTAATGTTTCTTTATAAATAATTTCCCCCTACTTTCTCTCTAAATCGACCATTTTCTATTGTAGCTGATTACCCCTTTTGATCCATAAAAAAATGTGACGTTTCTGTTACAGTAATTATTTTTAAATAAAAAAAGCCCAAACCGTCAGCTACGGTTTGGGCTTATAATTAATTTACTGATTCAAATCCTTTTGCTAAGTTGGCCATCTCTATTGCTGCACTTGCTGCTTCCCAACCTTTATTCCCGGCTTTGGTTCCAGCTCGTTCAACAGCTTGCTCAATTGTATCTGTTGTAAGAACACCAAAAATAACTGGGATTCCTGTACTTAACGTTATCGATGAGACCCCTTTGGCTACTTCGCTACATACATAATCAAAATGAGGTGTTGATCCTCGTATAACCGTTCCCAATGTGATGACAGCATCATATTTTCCTGATTCAGCCATCTTCTTTGCTGCAAATGGAATTTCAAATGCTCCAGGCACCCACGCAATATCAATATCCGCCGATTCTGCTCCATGGCGTACTAGAGCATCTTCTGCTCCACCTAATAATTTACTTGTAATAAAATCATTGAAGCGTCCTACCACGATCCCTACTTTTAATCCAGTTGCTACCAAATGTCCTTCATACGTGTGTCCCATAATACTACCTCCTATAAATTAAGCATGTGTCCAAGCTTATCTTTTTTTGTTTTTAAATATTTCTCATTCTCTTTAAATCCTTTTAATTGAAGCGGTACACGGTCCACAATGTTTAAACCATACCCTTCAAGTCCAGCAATTTTACGAGGATTGTTTGTCATTAACATCATATCTTTAACGCCAAGATCACGTAAAATCTGCGCACCAATACCATAATCTCGTAAATCGGCTGGAAACCCTAGTTTTTCATTTGCTTCAACCGTATCATAACCTTCTTCTTGGAGCTTATAAGCTTTTAATTTGTTAATCAAGCCGATGCCTCTACCTTCTTGCTTCATGTAAAGGAGAACACCTCTTCCAGCTTCTTCAATTTGCTTTAGCGCTGCATGAAGTTGCGGACCACAGTCACAGCGCTTTGAACCAAACACATCACCAGTTAAACATTCAGAATGTACGCGAACAAGTGCCGGAGTACCGTCAGAAATATCTCCTTTAACTAACGCTACACTTTCTTTGTCATCTAGTGCATTTGTATACCCTATCGCTTGAAAATCACCAAATTCAGTAGGAAGAGTAATAGATGTCTCGCGTTTTATGACTGTTTCCGTTTTACGGCGATATGCAATTAAATCTTTAATTGTCACTAATGGCAATTGATGCTCATTTGCAATCTCACGTAATTCAGGTACACGGGCCATTGTCCCATCCCCATTCATTACTTCGCAAATAACGCCTGCAGGTTTTGACCCACAAAGCATAGCAAAATCAACTGCTGCTTCTGTATGACCCGTTCTTCTTAAAACTCCACCATTTTTAGCTACTAAGGGAAATATATGACCCGGGCGTTTAAACGAGCTGCTAGTAACATCCTGATCAACAAGTGAACGAACGGTAAGTGCCCTTTCTTGAGCAGAGATTCCAGTTGTTGCATTCTCATGATCGATACTCACGGTAAAAGCTGTTCCATGAGGGTCCGTATTCCGTGAAACCATTTGATGAAGATCTAATTCTTTCGCGCGCTGTTCAGTAATAGGCGCACAAATCAATCCTCTTGCATGAGTCGCCATAAAATTTATTGTTTCCGCGGTTGTATGTTCTGCAAGGGCGAGAAAATCACCCTCATTTTCACGATCCTCATCATCACATACAATGATCACACCACCTTGTTTCAACACATTAATCGCTTTTTCTATTGAATCAAACATATGCTACCCTCCTTATTAGAACCCGTTTTCTTGAAGCAATTGCGCTAGATTTGTTGATTTTGAGTTATTAACAGTAAGCATTTTTTCCACATACTTTCCAATCACATCGCACTCTAAATTAACCGAATCACCTGGTTGTTTAACACCAAAAATGGTCTCTTCAAGAGTATGAGGTATGATTGAAATCGTAAACCGATCTCTTGAAACATCAAAAACCGTCAGACTTGTTCCATCAATGGCGATTGATCCTTTCGGGACAATATATCGAAGCAAGTCGTCGCTTGTCCCAATTTCAAAGGAGATGGCATTATGTGCGGTCTCTCGTTTTTTAATCACACCAATACCATCAATGTGACCTGAAACAATATGTCCACCAAATCGACCAGTAGCGGGCATTGCTCTCTCTAAGTTCACCGGACTGCCGTTAACAAGTTGTTTTAATGTAGTTGCTTGAAATGTTTCAGGCATCACATCCGCAGTAAACAAATGCTTTGTAAAAGTTGTAACTGTTAAACACACACCATTTACGGCAATGCTATCACCTAAAGAAACGTCCCTCAAAACCTTTTCAGCCTTAACGGCTAAGATCAAAGATTGTCCCTGTTGTTTAATGGATGAAACGATTCCTTTTTCTTCAATAATTCCAGTAAACACGCTCTTCGCTCCTCCTTTTTAAACACAAAAATCCCTGAAGAATACTTCTTCAGGGTATAGTAAATAAACGTAGCCTAGTACATGCTTACGAATTTTTGCGCAACACAAATAAGCTAACGTTAGCTCACTTTCAAATTGCGACTTAACTTCTCCCATCCAGACTGTCACTGTCGGCTCTGGAATTTCACCAGATCCACCGGAGCAAAAAATGCTACGGGTCACGGACTAAAAGGCACTTGCCTTATCACCGCCGGTCGGGATTTTCACCCGGCCCCGAAGTTAACTGTATTCAATTGTTTGTATCAGTTTGTTACCTTAATAACCTAAACCCTTGATATAACAGCGTTTAGTTTCAGTTAATTATATTGAAGTGTTACCTTTAATACCCTACCAAAACTTTAAATTACCTTTAGTTTCTTACCAAAAGAATTGAACCACTGATAAGTTGCTACTTTCAAGTTAAAAACAATGTATCATTGCCAAAATAAAAAAGCAAGAGATTAACTCTCCTGCTCTTTACTAAGGGACCATTTAATGAATCTTTTTTAAGTTTTTTTATTGTTTATTCTAGCCGTAGGAGGATCGTTCATATGTCTTTCTTCTGCCTATAACTAATATCGCTTGAACATGTTTCGGTTCCATCGTTTACGAAATTTATATTTATTCACTTTGATATTTATTGAATTTTATATTTATTAATTTTTACGCTTGTAATAGCTAATATTCCTGTTATGTGCTCACAAGGTCCATTCTTTTCTTATTCGAAACAGCATCATCTTTTTTAAACTTTTCCTTACTACGCTCTATACTATTATTCGCTTTACCTATTTCTATAATTTGTTTATGGATCGTTTTGAGTATGTGTAGTGCGGAAGGAAGGATAAGAGAAAGAGGAATAGTAAGGTGAGGAAAGAAATGAATCGATGGAATGAGAAGAGAGAAGGAAAGGAGAGTGTGAAGGGAAGGAGGAAACAACAACTACTATAATATAAAAGACTTGCTCGTTTGCCACCCTGTTGTAATGCGCGGTATACATTTATAGGCAGCCGTTCCCAGTGGTCTTAGTGGTCTAAGCAATGTTTTAATTGGTCGGCTCAATTAAACAAACGTTCAATCAGATTATTTCCTTTTATAATAATTTATTAACTATATAAAGCCGTATACTCCGCATACTTGTTTACTTTCCTCTCTCCCTCTCATCTTCATTTTCACCCTTTTCCTCTCTCACGAATATTTCCCAGTATAAACACTATCCTTTCCGATAGCATTTTTTCTGTAATGTCCATTTCTATAATAAAAATGAGCTTTTTTCGAATCATTTCCTCTCTGCAAACTTTTGCGGTGGTCATTATATCAGTCATGAATCACCCATTTTTTCTTTTTCTTAATTTATCCATTCAACATTTAATTATGTATATTATTACACAGAGCCAGAGTATAACTAAAAAGAGAGAGGTTAATTTACAACTTTACAATACTTTCATATACCCTTTTAACATCTACGCTATAACTTTCCGTCAATTCCATATTAACCAATATTAATAAACGAATTAAGCTTCTGTATTGACCTCTCTGACACGTTAGAAACTATCTTAATAATTAATCGCCCATTCGAATTACTCACAAATGAAAAAAATAATGTATCCCGTTCTTTTTAATTTTTGAGAGGCGCTTTAAACTGAACGCCTCTTGATCAATTTAAAACTAACTCTACTCAAGCCGATAAAATTATAGATAAAAACGGTGTCTAAACTCAACAATTTAGACACCGTTTTTCTTATGTTAGTCTAGAAAAGACTGAAAGTGACTGCCCCTAAAATTCCTAAAGTAGTCAATAAAACTACAAAAGGGAGTACAAAGAAATAGATAACTTTTTGCCATGTCTTTAAGGGTGTTTTTTCACTCTTAGTGTGCATTAAACCATCCTCCTGCTTGATTTTTATGATTTCCCCAAACTCCAAGTTCACCTCCACCATAAGTGATACCTAAACCTTTATGAATGAAGTTCCATTGCATGTTTACTCTAGACTGAGCACGAGTTGAAGTATATGTTTGTCTTTTACCGCTCCAAGAGATATTTAAGGTTGGGTTTAAATTCCTTGACACGTAATGATCACCTGCACCTACGCCCGTAACTTTTTTCCCATCGTGAGTATAATCAACCACTGATGTTGATTGAAATATTTTAATACCGAAAATCGTTACATACCTTTTATAAGTGGAGGTTCTGGACGCCATAATACTAATATCATCTTTGCTAACAAAAGGTGTTACTAACTCGGTAGAAATCTCGATGCCTTCATAACCATCTAGTGTGTCAGTTAACGTTTTACTATTATCAACTTCAACTACATCAGTAAAAGCATCCATAACGGCTTCTTGTACTTCGGGGTTATACATATAGTCTATATATTTTAGTTGTTCTTCTTCGCTTAATCCTTCATATTCCTCAAGACTCTCAATCAGTTCGGCATCTTGTGAATAAGACACCTCTTCTTTAAGCCATAATTCATATTCATTTTTTAATTCATCTAAATCTGATTTACCAGTAGTTTCGGCGTTCGCGACGCCCGCTGCACCACCTATCAGAACTGTAATACTGAACAATGAGATTAATAGCTTTTTCATCCTAAAACCACTCTCCTCTTGAAATATTTACCTGTAAAATTGTTACAGGTGGGATTTATATTCTCTAGAGAGTGTGATAAAACCTTTAAACCAAATATAAAATTTTTATAAAGTTCTAATAATTTAATGGCATTTATTATTATATGCTCCATCAGGTATTTATTGCTACAGCATTTAGCCCTATTTTATTTCCTTTAGCGGTTTGTTTTTTTTAGTGAGATAAAACGTACGAGTATCCTCTAATCCTTTCAAAACTAAATAGCATTCAATCAAATAATCATCTAAATCTCACTTTCCCACCTTAGATTTCATTGCTTCGTATTGCTTATAAAACTGTCTCATCTCTTCTGGATCATAATAAACGTTGTTTCTAGGAGCAAATTCATCACCAATTCTCTTAAAGTTACTTTTTTTGATAGCCGGTAAATCTAATCGCATCATCAACTCTACAAGAAACATAAGATTTAAGTATGTTTTTAACTTCCTATATTTAACCGTAACTGATTCTGCTTTTGTTTATCTCCCTATATAATCTTTTTACTGCTGTACGATTTAACACTTTTTGTCTTCAACCTGCCTCTCCCTTCTATTCCTTTTTGGGCATTAAAATTAAGAGAATATAGCTTTTATCAAGCTTAAAATCCCAATCAACAAAGATATCTACTATACTTACGTTTAAAATTTCTTCAAAATTGCTTTGGTGCAAAAGGCTTTTTTCTAATCGTCTCTTCGAAAGCTTCAGAGGTTCTTCAAACCCGTTATGTATCATTTCTTTTTCAATTCTTACCAAAATACCCTCACGAACAGCCAAAAGCGTTCGATCGTTGAGAAAGCATGAGTCTAAAAACTCCGGTGATTTTTCAGCCAGTTTGCTTATACGCCCGATTTCATTGTGAATTGCTTTTTTTTCCGGATAATCCTCTAAAAGCATATGATGCTCTCCCTCTTTTTCCAATACACAGATTAATGTACCTGAACGATTCTGAAGTGACCAATCATAATACATTTCTATTACGATCAAATTAAAACCGACTTTAAAAGTAGCTTTAATTTCAGGTAGAAGCTCTTGCATAAGGAAATCTCTTGTTTCTTCCACTTTCATCTCTTTTTCTTGTGAAACTAATACTCTTTCCATGGGTGCAAGAAAGTCTCTAAGGTGCATCGTCACAAAAGCTTTACTTAAAGAAACATAAACCGAAGAAGGCCCCTTACCGAAAGTCTCCCTTAAGAGTTTCCCTATATAACTTGATATTTCAGCTTGAACAGACTTATTTTCCATAACATCATTCCTTCTCTGTCTTCATCTATTTAGTTAGTATTTTCATTCGCCATTGGAACATATCTATATACGAATTATTGCCTTTATACTAGTTACGCAAACCCTAACTTTATTATTAAAGAATTTTATCTATACGTAGTGGTTTCTAAACGAACTAGAGATAACTTTATTACATCTTCTGTATGAATTACCTTAGGGAATAATTAAAACCCAGTAGAAAATTTTTTCTCTACTAGGTTTGTTATTTATACTCATTGTTGAATTAAATAACTAAATTAGAACTGGTTGTCGTACTAAATATTATTCGCTATGAATTGTTCTAAATCAACAATATCATCAATATTCGCTTCTCCTAGAAAGTCACCAAATACTTCATATTCTTGATACAAGTCCACCGATACCTCACCTCGATGTTTGGTGATTTACGTTACGAATACACTACGATCTTCTTCTTCCATTTCTAAGCTTGTATCTAATTGACCTTCACGTTTGCTAAATTTACCTTTAACAATAACTTCAGTTCGTTCTACGATTTCAACTAAACTATGAGGTATATATTCATCAGCATTGTTGACTTCATGGTCGTTACAGCCCATTAAAGCTCCTAGTAATAAACCTGTACTTAGAATGGTTAAACTTTTTATACTCATTTTTCACCTTCTATCATTAGCTACTGTTAATATTGCTTATATGAAAAGCTACAACTATGCAGGTTTTCATACTTTTATCTAGACTCTAATATTTCAGAGTCCTTTTAAGGGTAATCCTTTACTCAAGTCTAAATCTTACAATAAATTGGCAATTTCTATGCCTAATCATCCCCAGAATAAAAGAGTCATTACTTCTGCGCTGCTAAAAGAATCTGAAATTGTTAAAATAACCTATTCATTTTACGTCTTAATATTCATGTAAGAGTAATAAACACCATCCGCAACTCACTTATTCACCATTATCATTATTCATAATTATTAGTTATTATATCATAAATACAAAACATTTAAGGCTCGTTGCTTACACTTCTCATGAAAATATGGAATCTGAATAAAGTCTTTGTTGCTGAACTCTTTATTTATTGAGTAAAATAACAATTAACACATATATTGTATCATTACTATAATAGAGGTGTTCCTGATGAATAAATGGATAGATGCCGTCTTACGAGCTCTATTTATTTGGTTACTTGGTTTTTTCTTAATAGAAATTGCCGATATTAAGATAAGCTGGCCCTTAGTTGGCATTGTTTCTATAATCGCATTTCTGTTACAGTTCGCCTATTCACACTACAACAAGAAGCGTGCGGATAGTAAATGACCGTTTTACAATCCACACATACAAAAACCTTCCTCATATAGAGAAAGGTTTGGATTTATTCTTATATCTTCTTGTTCCGTTAGAAGAGATGCGAAAGCAAACTCTATGGAATTTCTTGTTTACAAGACAACGAAAGCCCTACCTCTCATTCGTCCTTACGGCTCCGAAGCCGCGCCAGTATGAATTGCATCGACAAAAAGTCTTCTTCCTGCTTAACGTTAGGGACGTTCGTTTAAGTGTGAGGAATTGTTGGAAGCGTATTGCTTCTTTAGGGGCAGAAAAAAGAAGTTCACTTTCGAATAAGTCTTTATTATAACGAACAAATCATCAGATTGCAAGAACAATTGTTTTGCTTTTTTCCGCAAAGTAGGTCAAAATAGAAACGAAAGCGATTACTTCTGTCATGTGGGGTGAATGTATGTCTACAAATCTTCAGTTTAAAACAACAGAATCTGGTGTTGGTGTTTTAACATTAGCAAGAGAGCAAGCACTTAATTCCCTTTCTCAAGATATGATCTCCAGTATGCTTCAACTCTTGCAACAATGGGAAAACGATGAAAATGTACAAATTGTTCTTTTAGAGGGAGCAGGAGAGAAAGCATTTTGTGCAGGTGGAGATATTAAAGCTCTATACCAAGCAAGAGACCAAAAGAATGGATTTGAACAGGCAAAAAAATTCTTTCAAGAAGAGTATGAACTTGACTTATTCATTGCCACTTATCCAAAACCTATTATTGTGCTTATGGATGGGATCGTAATGGGTGGAGGTGTTGGCCTTGCACAAGGTGCAAGTCACAGAATTGTTACTGAAAAGACGAAATGGTCCATGCCTGAAATGAACATTAGCTTTTTCCCTGATGTCGGTGCTTGTTATTTTCTAAGCCAAACACCTGGTGGTTACACTGGGAGGTATGCAGCATTAACAGCCGCAGTGTTAAAAGGAGAAGACGCTATTTCCATGGCTTGTGCAGACTATTTTATTCCAAGTCACTCACTTCCCGTATTACGTGAACAGTTATTAGAGACGGATTGGCGGAGCGGTCATGAAAATGTTCATCAAGCTGCCCACTTGTTTTTGCAACCGTTTATTGAAGAACCACCTAAGAGTGAACTAGCTTTGCTACAAAACAAGATTAACGAACATTTTTCTCATAAAACAATTGAGTCTATCTTAGATTCACTTGAGAAAAAAGACGATTCATTCGCTCAAGAAACGGCCAAAATGATGCGTAGTAAATCTCCTCTAGCATTAAAAGTGACGCTTGCTCACTTAAAACAATCTCAAACCTCAACTCTTGAAGAGACATACGAAACCGATATTATTCTTGCCATGCACTTCTTACAATGTGATGATTTTTATGAAGGTGTACGCTCCGTCCTCATAGAAAAAACACGCACACCAAACTATCAATATAAAGCGATTGAAGATGTCCCAGACGAGTTAGCATTATCTTTTTTCCGGGAAATTTAAAGAAAAAAGCCGCCTATCACAGTGTGATAAGCGGCTTTATAATTTAGTTAAACCATCTCTCTGTTACTACTTTTTTCCTCGTATAAAACTGAATACCATCTTTGCCATTTGTACCTAAATCACCAAAGAAAGATGCTTTATTCCCTGCAAAGGAGAAAAACGCCATTGGTGCTGGTACATTAACATTGACACCAATCATTCCTGCATCAATCGAATTACGGAAATATTGAGCAGACCTTCCACTTGATGTGTAAATAACCGCTCCATTCGCAAATCGAGAAGAATTGGTTAAAGCAATTCCTTCATCTAAATCTTTTACACGTACGACACTTAGTACTGGTGCAAATAGCTCTTCTTGCCAAATCGTCATTTCAGGCGTGACGTGATCAAATAATGTTGCCCCTAAATAGTAACCATCATCTGTCACCGATGGATTTCGTCCATCAACAATCAGTTCAGCTCCTTGCTCTACACCTTTTTCAATGTAACTTACCACTCTATCTTTATGAGATTGACGAATTAACGGCCCTACAAAATATTCATCATTTAAACCGTTCCCGACAGTCAATTTTTTTGTTTCCCTCGTGAGAACTTGCATAAATTCATCAGCTACTGCATCTTCTACTGCAACAACTGAACAGGCCATACAACGTTCCCCACTAGAAGCGAATGCTGCTCCTATGACACCTTGAACCGTTTTTTCCATTTCGCAATCAGCAAGCACAACAGCATGATTTTTAGCACCAGCTAGAGCTTGAACTCTTTTACCGTTTGTCGTGCCTGTTTGATAAACATGGCGCGCAACTGGCTCTGAACCTACAAATGAGATTGCTTCCACATCATGATGCTCAAGTAAACTATTCACAACTTCCTTGCCACCATTCACTAGGTTTAATACCCCATCAGGTAGGCCTGTTTCATACATTAACTCAACTAGTCGTTCCGCTAAAAGAGGTGTCCGTTCTGATGTTTTTAATACAAATGTATTGCCCGCAGCTATTGCCAACGGGAACATCCAAAGAGGTACCATCATCGGGAAATTAAATGGCGTAATACCAGCGACAACTCCGAGAGGATAACGCCAAATGGAACCATCTATCCCCCCAGCAATTCCTGGTAGTGCATCCCCCATCATCATTGACGGAGTAGATGTAGCGAGTTCCACACATTCGATTCCTCGTTGAACTTCACCACGCGCATCTTTAATCGTTTTTCCATTCTCCAATGTAATCAACTGAGCTAGTTCTTCCCGGTTTGCCTTTAATTTTTCTAAATAAGTAAACATGTACCGGGACCGTTCTGGTACTGGCACTGTTTTCCAAGTTACAAATGCATTTCTTGCTGATATGACTGCTGTATGAACGTCTTCTTTCGTTGAAAGTGGGACCAGAGCAATCACTTCACCCGTAGCAGGATTGGGAACTGTTTCGGTTTCCTTAGATGAAGAATCTACCCATGCACCATTGATCCAATTTCTGATTGTTTTTGTGTTTGTTGTTGTCATGATTTCAACTCTCCTTCAATTTTAAACGTTAGATTCTGCTCTCCAATTCGCTTATATAGAACAGACATATCCTTCTCGCCTAGACCAGCTTGTTCCGCATCTGCATAGAGAGCAACAAGCGCCTTACTAATGGGCAAATCAACACCATGATCAGATGCTAGATCCATTGCAAAACGCAAATCTTTATTTAAGAGTTTCAAAGCAAAACCTGGCTCATAATCATCATTTGCCATAAAGGTTTTGTAGTTTCTTTCGTAAATACGGCTTTGTCCATAGCTAACGTTCAAAACATTAAATAAGAAATCAAGATTTAAACCGCTTTTTTCAGCTAATGTAAGTGCCTCTGCTACCCCTGCTGTATAAAAGCCAATCAACAAGTTGTTAATTAATTTAGCATTTGTTCCACTATCATATTGTTCGCTGATGTGAAAAATATTGCTTCCTAACTTCATTAAGTGAGGATGAACCGATTCAAGCAACTCTTTAGGACCGCCAACCATAAAAGTTAAGGTTCTATTTTCAGCACCCACAACCCCTCCACTTACTGGAGCAGCTAGAAAGGAAATCCCTTTTTTATCGGCTTGAACACCAATTCGTTTTTCAAGCTCCGGTGCAACTGTACTCGTATCTACCAATACGATCCCTTGGGGCACTTTTGCTAACAAACCGTCCTCCCCTAAATACACGTTTTCACAAGCTGCAGATGAAGGTAAACTAGTTAGAATTAAATCTGAAGCAGCAATTACCTCATCTAAAGTATTTGCTTTTTGACCCCCAGCTTCTCTTAAAACCTCCATGGCGGAGTCGTTAATATCAAAGCCAGTCACTTTATAGCCAGAATCAACTAAATTTAATGACATTGGTTTCCCCATATTTCCTAAACCTATAAAACCAATTCTCATTGTGTTCCCTCCTTTACAGAAGGGCCTGCGCAAGATTGAATGCACAGGCCATTTTTTAAACACTTATTGATGCTTTGTTAGGACAGTCTTTGCTACAGATTGATCAAGCGCTTCAAATTCATCATACGAGATGGTTTGATACAACTCGCTTCTTTTTTGCATATTTTCCAAACTTGCTTTTTGCGTGCCGTTGTCCATAATGTCCGCAAAAACTCGTTCATATGCTTTTGCAGCAACTCGCAACGAAGTTACAGGGTAGATAACCATATCATAGCCCATTTGCTCAAACTCCAGCGCTTGATAATAAGGTGTTTTACCGAATTCAGTCATGTTAGCCAGCAACGGCGCATTTACAGCTTCTGAAAAGGCTTTAAATTCTGTCTCTCCTTGTAAAGCTTCTGGAAAAATTGCATCTGCCCCTGCTTCAACATACGCGTTTGCTCTTGCAATTGCTTCGTCCAGGCCCTCAACTCCTCGAGCATCAGTGCGTGCTATAACAAGTAAAGTTGGTGCAGCTTTTTTTATAGCCGCAATTTTTTGCACCATTTCCTCAGAAGTAACAAGTTTTTTTCCGTTTAAATGCCCACATTTTTTCGGCAGATCCTGATCTTCGATTTGAACAGCGGCTACTCTTGCTTCCACCATCTCAATAGCAGTTCTTGCAACATTCATAACACCGCCAAAACCTGTGTCGATATCAACCAGAAGGGGCAAATTCGTTGCTCGTATGATTTCTTTTGCTCGACCTGCTACTTCCTGTGAATTAACAATACCAAGATCAGGAAGTCCAAGACTTGCTGTATAAGCAGCACCTGATAAATACAAGCTCGTAAAACCAGCTTGTTGTGCCATTAATCCAGCCATCGCATCATGCGCACCTGGAATTTGGAGAATTCCTTTTTCTAACATCTGTTTGTGAAATGATTCAGCAAGTTTTTCCTGCGAAATCGGTTGATCCACAATCCAAGGCATATGGTTTCCCTCCCTTATTAAAGTGAAAATAAATCAGTGAACGTTGGTACAGACAGCTGTTCAAGTTTTTTATAATCACTTGTTACAGCAAGAATCTCTTGTCCTTGTTTTTTAGAGTAATGGCTCGCCACGTTGTCAGCGAATTTTTGTTGAATAGCTGGCACCGCTTCTTCTCTACGGAAGCGGTGACCAAGTGGATATTCAACATCAATTTTGTCCGTTGATGTACCATCTTTAAAAAAGACTTGAACCGCATTGGCGATTGAGCGCTTGTTCGGATCTAAATAATCCTTTGTATACTGCTCACTTTCAGTAACGACCATCAAATCCCGCAATTGATCAACTCGAAAATCGTTTGCTGCTTCATCTTCATAATCATCAGCTACGATATCACCTTTTAGTAATCCGATTGCTGTAATGTATTGTAAGCAGTGATCACGATCAGCAGGGTTATACAAAGGTCCTTTTTTATCAATGATACGTATTGCTGATTCATGAGTCGTAATTTCAATTCGATCAATCTCATCAATACGATTACATACGCTCTCGTGAAGTGCTACTGCACATTCAGCTGCTGTTTGAGCATGGAATTCAGCTGGAAAAGAAACTTTAAACAAGATATTTTCCATTACATAAGCATCTAACTCTCGAGCAAGTTTTACTTCCTGCTTATTAAACAAGACATCTTGGAAACCCCAACCTTGAGCAGACAACGCTGTTTTATAACCCATTTCACCTTTTAACGCTGTCATTGCTAAGAATACGCCCCTACTTGTTGCATCACCCGCAGCCCATGATTTTCTTGAGCCTGTATTTGGAGCATGACGGTACGTTCGTAATGCTGAATTGTCAATCCATGCATGAGATACAGCGTTTACAATCTCTTCTCTTGATCCACCTAACATCCCAGCTGTTACAGCCGTTGTTGCTACTTTTACAAGCAAAACATGGTCAAGTCCTACACGGTTAAAACTATTCTCTAGTGCTAATACACCTTGAATCTCATGCGCCTTAACCATCGCTACTAGTACATCCTTTACAGTAAGAGGGTCTTTTCCTTCTGCCATGTTGGTTCTACTTATATAGTCAGCAGTTGCCAAAATGCCTCCTAAGTTATCGGATGGATGACCCCATTCTGCCGCAAGCCAAGTATCATTGTAATCTAACCAACGAATCATTGTTCCAATGTTATAGGCACCACGAATTGGATCAAGTACGTAAGATGTACCGGGCACCTTCACACCATTTGGTACAATCGTTCCTGGTATGACTGGACCAAGCATTTTTGCGCATTCTGGATAACGCAACGCAAGAATTCCACATCCAAGTGTATCAATTAGTACATTGGCAGCCGTAGTCATCGCTTCTTCACTTGTAATTTCCTTATCCAAAACATAATCTGCAATTTCTTCTAGCAATCGATCTGTTTCTCTTGTGTCTGTTTTCATTTGCATGTGTAAAACCTCCATCTATTTATTACGATTTCAATGTGTGTCTTGGACCAGTATATTTCACACGTGGCCGGAAAAGCTTATTGTTCTCATGTTGTTCAATTACATGAGCACTTAGTCCAACTGTTCTCGAAGAAAAGAAAATTGGTGTATAAAGCCCAATTGGAATTCCAAGCATCCAGTATACCGGCGCTGCGTAGTAATCAAGATTCGGAAACAGCCCTTTTTCTTTTTGAATCAAAGCTTCTCCTGCCTCACACATCCGTAACAACCGATCATCGCCTGCTGCTTCAGATAATTCGGCAAGGGCTTCTTTCATAATCTGCGCACGCGGGTCCATTTTTTTCATGTATACGCGATGGCCAAATCCCATAATTTTTTCTTTTTGTTTTAACTTATTCGCTAAGAGCGTTTCAAATTCTTCGGGAGTGTTCGCGTCAAGCAGCATATACATAACTGCTTCATTCGCTCCACCATGAAGATGACCTTTCAGTGAAGCCACTGCTCCAGTTAGCGCTCCATACATATCGGATAGAGTTGAAGCGATTACTCTGGCTGTGAAAGTTGAATTTGGCATTTCATGTTCTGAATATAGAACAAGCGATTGGTCAAAAACGCGCTCTTCAAGAGGCGTAGGTTCTTTTCCAGTAATCATATAAAGAAAATTAGCGCTATACGATAGTGATTCTTTTGGACGAAGCACTTCTTTTCCTTCTAGAATTCGATAGCTATTTGATACAATCGTTGGCAATTTTGCGAGCAACTGATAGGCACGCTCTCGATTTGCTTCAGGACCGCGGTTAGCTAAGTCGTGGTCAAATCCACCTAAAACGGAAATGCCTGTTCTTAACGCATCCATTGGATGCGTAGAAGTTGGTAAGAGCTTAAACACATCAAGGATAACTTCCGGAATATCATAAGAATCACTTAACTCTTGAGCAAGACTTTTACGTTCATCTTCATTTGGCAATTGTCCTCTTAATAACAAATGGACAATATCCAAATATCCGTTTGTTTTCGACAATTCAATTAAATCATACCCATGAATGACGATTTCTCCTTGTTCTGTATCAAGGAAAGATAAATCTGTTTCTGCCGCAATAACACCATCAAGACCAGGATAGTAGCTTTGTTCGATCGCCATTAAATCCCTCCGTTGCTGATTTTATAAAACATGCATTCCAGATAAAGCGCTTTCAATATAAAGCGTATGTACACCTCCAAAAGATTTTATACTTCTCTTCTTGTTTAGATTACCATATTTCAAAAAGACTCGCCAATATTCATTTGGTTTTAACTTTTTTGAATAAGAATAAGGAGACAGATTTACTCTGTCTCCTCTTCTAAATCTTGCGGTATTTCTGTTAATTCAGTCCAATGTGTTTGCAAATGCCCTTCTTCAACATCAGTTGATTCAATTAACAGGATGCGTCTGCCTTTCATTTCTCCAACAAACGACTTCCCCACTTCATACAACCAGTTATAAATATCAACCGTGCCAATCCCAGTAGGTTCGGTTTCAAAAGCAATTCGCCTTATCCGTAACTCTAAACGTTCTTTTTTACCTAGATAAAAAAAGACCGCCGCATAGATCGATGTTTCAATTCCTTTAAAAGCTTCTAAAGTTCCTTCCTGCCAATTAGGTTCTGGTGCAATTTGATTAAGTTCTATCCTTTTTTCCTTTAAAGACAAGTTATCCATTTCCCATCACTCCTCTAATACTTCTTACTATACCCGATTAAATGAATGATACACATTTGCCAATTCCCTAACAATTCCTTAAACTAATAAAGACTATTAATGTATAGACAGTATAAAAAGGATGGATTACATGCGATTAGAAGAAGACGTGCTAATAGTGGCTTTATCCGACGCTGGAACAATTCGTGGCGCCTCGAGAAACCTATATATTTCACAGCCTGCTATAAGTCAACGTTTAAAACAAATTGAAGAACGATGGGGAGAACCTCTGTTTATCCGGACACATAAGTCATTAATTCCTACTCCCGCTGGAGAAGAAATTATTGCTTATTCTAAAAAGCGATTATATGATGAAAAACAATTGCAAGATCGATTAAGCGCGGTAACAGGAACTGTACGTGGTACATTGTCACTCGCCGTGTCGTCTGTTATTGCACAATACTATCTCCCACCTTTACTGCGTGAATATACACGCTTATATCCAGACGTAAAGATGGACTTAAGGACTGGACTAAGCTCAACGATGTATGATGAACGCCACCAGGTTCATTTAGCTATTCTTCGAGGAGATGTTGAAGACACAGATGCATTAAAAGAGTTATTTTCCGAAAAATTATTCTATGTATCAAGAAAAGATTCATTAAGTCCATCGTTATTTATTGAATTCCAGAGCGACTTTACCTTTCATTCAATTGTTAACGATTGGTTCTTAACTACAGAGCTTACAATCCCAAAACAGACTATAAAAGTGGATCAAATAGAAACATGCAAACAATTAATGCTACACGGAATAGGTTCTTGTGTTTTACCAGAACTTGCGACGAATGACCTCACAACTCAACACTGTCATCTGCAATCATTGCAAATAAGAGGACAAGACCTTCTGCGCAAAACATGGCTTCATTGTAGCCCGAAGCATGCGGATCTTCCACAAGTACGAGCTTTTCTTGATTTGCTAAAAAGCACTCCTTAACGTGCAGTTAAAACGCAGCGTTACAACATGTGAAGGCTCCATCAACTAAAAGAGCCTTCTAAAATAGTAAAAGTTGCATTGCATGATGGAGCTATGTCTAATGATTACTACATATGAAAAAATGCTTATCAACACTATAAATATTTCCGATCAAAAATGAATACTTCTTCACTTTCTATAAAGGCTTTTCCTTTTACTTGAGTTCGAGTAATAGCACCGTTTTCAATTAAAACTTCTGACACGATCATACTTGGCTTCTTCATTGCATACCCTTGCCTAATTTGATACGAATTCCAACCATCTGAAAACGGTCTAAATACTTGATGCTGTGTGAGGTACGCTCCTAAAGCACTAGCAGCCACACCAGTTGCTGGATCTTCATTATAACCGGCGCGATTAGGAAATTGCCTTGTTGAAACAATTAATCCGTCTTTGTCTATTGAGAATGGATAAAAACCAGTTGTTCCAAATTGATCGCATATATCCCATAACCGTTGATAGTTTGGAGTTAAGTTATTCAACACATCTGGATCTTTTAATGGAATAATTAACTTTGGTCTTGAAGTAGATACAGACTGAATCGGACCAACACTTAAATCAATAAACGTTGCTTCTATCCCTAAAGCGTGTGCCACTTCTTCTATATTTGGATTATTTTTAATAAATGCTGGCAGAAACTGTTCAACTGTAATTTGTATACTTTTATCTAATTCTTTTTTTCCGTGTACTCGAATCATACCGAGTGCAGTTTCTACATTAATAGTCGAATGAGATAAAAACTCTTTTTGAAGCAGAGTAGTCATACTTGCAATTGTTGCGTGAACGCACATTTCCATCTCGTGTTCAGGCACAAAATAACGCAGTTTAACGTCCGCGCCTACTTTTGAATGAAAAACAAAAGTGGTTTCCTCCATATAATGTTTTGCTACTTCGCACATTTCACTTTCACTTAAAGACTCTCCTTGAAAAATTACAGGACAAGGGTTCCCTCCCTCTGTATTTGCCGCAAAAACTCTTGTTCTGATTACCGGTAGAGCTACTTTAGTTAACATGATTTACACTCCTTATTTACTCTTTAACAGAAATATATCTGATTTCAAGTATTCAGTATTATGATTTTTGTTTTTTTAACATAATCATATCAGTACTGCGGGTCTATCCCTGTTCTATCTTCAGAAAAATACGCAAATAAATATGGATTTCGATTGTAAATAGTTACTTCATATTCGTTCCTTTATAACCGATAAAACGTTATGGAAGGAGGTGTCTTTATTGAAACGTATTTTTGTATTTATAAGAAAAATGTTCACCGGGCTTGATTCTGCATACTTATTTAAATCATATGTTTTCGCTGGCTTCATTCTCATACCTCCAGCTTCAGTATATCAGAGGGCAACCCTCTGGCATCCTAATAGACAAGTTCGGAGTATTGTGGAAATTTAACAGCGACGCAAGTAAATTTTTAAATGATCTAGTATAAAATACGTTAAATCTTAGTAACTAATCATTTTTATAAACGTTTTAAAAAGCTAAGTGAGGTACTCTTTCACTTAGCTTTTCATTGTAAAATTGTTTTAATTAACTAAAATAATAAGTACCAAAGGCGTAAAAGTCCTGGTACGATAAGTAAGGGTTAAGAGGACTCCAACCTCCACTGGTTTAACTTCACTAGGCCCTCAACCTAGCTCCTTAAATTAATATCAAAAGGAGAGCATCGCATTTACGGTGTATACTTAGGTTTATAAAGTAATTAAATATTTAGTATTGGAGACTTTTATGAGATTTTTAAAATATATTCTAACAGGCTTACTTATCTCACTAATCTTATCCACAGCTTTACCAATAATGTTCAGTAACATTATTCTGACATTCGTGTTTTATGCACCTGTAATCTTGGCAATTACACTTATAGTTTATGTTATGAATATAATTGATTTAAAAAAGAAGAATGCAAAAAAGCATTCTTCTTTACAGTAATCCGCCTTTAAATGTATTTCAGTTTGAATTAAATGGCTATGGAAAGAATTCGGAAAGAAAAAAGACTAACATTGTACTTATATCCAAAGAAAACGTTCGTCTCATTGATACTCGTTTGGTCATACTGCGAGTTAATACTGCATTTATGAATAATATACACTTGAAACCTTTCAACATTTTCCCCGTAAATACGATAGAATAGGATAATTACAGATTGGAGGAAAACAACATGAAGTATAGCGTTTATTTAGTTCCCATCTTCACTATTGTATTTTTAATAATTGGTTTCTCATCGTTTGATTCCACTACTGGTGCAATAGCCTTTGGAGTTGCCGGGGCAATCATAGGTTTTGCTATATCAAAAATTATATTTAATGATAAAGAGAAAAAAATAGGACATGATTAAAGCTACATTGATTTTGAAGCGTCGCTAATTGCGAGCGCTTTTTTATTTCCCATTTAACTACCGCTCAGTTTATGGATACTGTTCATTATAAAATTCAGTTTTTATCCAAATATTCTTTTATAGCTGCTCTACCTTTGAGCTTAAATAGGCTATGGTCATAGATAACTACTTTAGCGATAAGCTCCTTATAGCCATAATTTAAATCATGCTTCTCGCTATAATAAATAGCTTCTTCTTCTTTAAAATCATAATTAGCTCTTTGTTTCAATATCACTAAATCATTTCCAACTTCAACTGCGCCGATGATAACTACTTCCAATAGTCTTTTGCTAATAATTGACATTCTTAATTCATTTTTTAATGTTTTTTTATCCATATAAAAATAACTCCTTTATAAAATTAACATTTTACCCTTTAAATCTTCACCTAAAATTAACAGCTCCATTTTCAGATGCTATTTCAAATGCGTCCTTCCAATCGAGATATTTTGATAGCCAATACTCACCACCAACAAATGTCTCTGAATACTTAATGGCAGCATTAAGATTTTTATCGAAGTCTTTAGCAAGCTTATCCGACACTACAGGCCCAATGACTCCTTCGTTATCAGCGAAAACAATTAACTCATGAAAATCATTACCGTTAGCAAATTCACTTAATTGTTCTCGCCATGCTCCGTATCCGCTATAACTTCCTGCCCTAAAAGAAAACTCTTCCTCAAAAGTGTAAACGGCATTATAATCTACCCCTTCCCCACGACCAGGAAAGTGTTTTTCTGACCATTCCATACTTGCCCCCGGTTGCCATTCTCTATCCCAATTTACTAAATCCCCAGCTTCATCACGTTCTGGATTCTGTACCAGATTTAAATTTTTGTAAGCCGAAATATCTAAACCCATTTTTTGTCCCCTTTGTAATTTATATTTTATTAACACCTTTAAGTAGCTTTTGGTTATTCGTCTAAGAATGCTTTCAAGTCCTTTTTAAGTAGGTGTATATAAGAGTTTTCTGGGTTCCAGCCTACACCGCGTAATTCTCCTTCTAGTGATTCTAAATTTTCTAAGAAAACTTCTGCCTCTGCCTTTTGTCCAGCTAAGAAACCTTTTTCAAATTGTGTTTTTGCCATAGTTCACACTCCTAATTAGTTAATCTACGTGAGTAGTTCACCCTCTGTAATAATGTTTTATCCTTTGTTTTAAATAATCTTTAAAACTATCATCGAAGATAAAGCTACCTTTGGAACGATAGTACACCATATTAAACCAACCATAAGCTTTCCCACATTCACATTCTGGAAATCTAACTGGTTGAACCGTCAACACTTTTCTAGACACTTTTTTTGTGGGCGGTCTGTTTGAATTCAATCGGGCTTTGATACTGTAAGGTTCCGTGTATGCGAAAATGGTTATACCAATGAAGATAGTCAGCTAGTTCACGTTCTAAGTCCGTGGTTGTGTCGAACGTATAGCGCTTTAGGAACTCGACTTTCACGATATGAAACATCGATTCAGCTACCGCATTATCGTAGGGACATCCTTTTAGACTTAACGAACGTTCAATCCCAAACGCCAGAAGCGATTCGTCAATGGCTCGGCTTGTAAATTCACTCCCTCGATCGGTGTGGAAAAGCGTGATTTTTCGTAAATCTCCAGTGACAGAAGCGAAGGCTTTTTTAACAAGTTCACTCGTTTTATTTGGTCCGTGACTCCATCCGATCACTTCTCGATTATACAGATCAAGCAGTAAACACACATAGTGCCACCGCCTGTTTACGCGTGTATATGTGAGATCACTTACGATACTATGTCGTTCTTCTTCTTGTGCAAACGAGCGATTTAACTTGTTGGCAATGACCGCCTCGTTACTCGGTGTTCTTTTGGGTTTGTATTTCGCAACGGTATAAACGGAAACCAACCCTTGGCTAGCCATGATTCGGCCAATCCGTCGTCTCGAGACATGGTACCCTTCTCGAAGAAGCAATGCTTTCAATTTACGCGTTCCATAAGTCCCTCGATTTTCTAAAAAAAGCCGACGAACGAGTGATGTCAGCGCATCCTCTTTGGGTTTACGTTGAGTATGTTTAATCGCATAATAGTACGTACTTCGAGAGAGGTTTAGGACGGCACACATTGCTGATACCGAGTATTTGTGAGCGTTATTCCGAATCACATTTACTTTCGTCCCATGATCAGCGCGGCTTGCTTTAAAATATCATTTTCCATTTTGGCGTGAGCCAATTCTTTACGTAATCGCTGGAGTTCTTCCTCTTGTTCAGAACGGTTATCTTTTTCCTTAAATGATCCAGATGTCGTTGCCTGTTTGATCCATTTGTCTAAAGAGGACGGGGTTAGATCATACTCTCGAGCAATCGCAGCTCGCGATTTCCCACTCTGATGTAACTGAACTATAATAATCTACAGCCGTTACATAATCAGATTGCGCAAACTTACTTAGACCTAAAGCTCTTAGTGCGAGTCCAGAAATAAGTGGATAGGTACTTTCATCTACAACTTCCTTCAGATATATTTCTGCATTGGAAAATTGGCGTAATTCAGAGTAAATGGCTCCCAATACTTGCTTACAGTTCAATACTTTCTTATCATAATTCAAGCGATTAAAAATGGTTTCAGCTTGCTCTAGATAAGACATTGAGAACAAATATTGGTTGATACGATAAAAAGCAAAACCGGTGTACATAAAAAACTCTGCCTCTTCCACATCATCTTTAACATATTCAAGTAACCGCTCTGCCTTTCTGAACATTTTTACAGCACTTCTATATCTCTCTTTATTAAACTCATTTTGTCCGCTTACACAGTAATAAAGAAACTTTAAGTAATGATCTGATCCAGACTCAATGAATTGAGATGGCGCAACAAGAGTAGAGTTTCGATTATTTCCATGAAACATATTTTCATGTCGATATTCAACTAGTGAGTAGTATGCTAATATTTTATCGCTTTTTTCCATATTGTTAATCATTTGCTTTACTTCATCTTTAATAATGGTAGCTTCTTCGTATGAGCTTGCCATAATACAACTGTACCATTCAACAATTTTAGCGCCGACTTCCTCTGACGATAGTGTACTGTTCATACCTTCACCTCTAT
The DNA here is from genome assembly GCF_002019705.1 of Shouchella patagoniensis. Taxonomy (GTDB): domain Bacteria; phylum Bacillota; class Bacilli; order Bacillales; family Bacillaceae_D; genus Shouchella; species Shouchella patagoniensis. Next base: position 597,658 of record NZ_KV917377.1, read on the forward strand.
AGTAATAGTAAGATTATTAAATTAATCATACTACATTATGTTAAATATTGGAATTGAATCAATATATTTCCCAACCTCATTTCTAAAAATAATGTTAACCCCATTATTATTAAATAATCTGAAGGAGATCATCGAAAAGTGTAGAACTTTTAAGTATTCTAAAATAATTGGAGATTAAATGATGAATATTTTCGAAGATGTAGGGAGTAAAATTAAAGAGTTACGAAAAAGTCATGGTTTAACATTGGCCGTATTGGCTAAAACCTTGGAATATCAGTGCCTTTTTGTTCCAACTGGAAAAAGCTACTAGACGTATATCAATTGAAACTTTATTCGACATAGCACAATTTTTCGATGTTGATATGAATTACTTCTTTACTGATCAAAAAACAAAAATGCCAGCACCTAATTCAGCACTGACACCTAAGTAAATCTATTAATTAATACGTTTTGCCGTCCATTTGTTGTTCAGCCATTTGACAAGACGCTTTGTGATTTTACCACCAACAGACTCGTTTCCACGAGAAGTAGTTTCTCCACCAAGAGTAACTCCAAATTCAGAAGTAATTTCATACTTCATTTGATCAAGTGCTTGTGAGCACCTGCTACAACCAAGTTTTTTGAGCTCTTTTGATTAGCCATATGTATCACCTCTCTTACTTTGGTGATGTTAGTATATCAAAAGTTATATACAGACTTAGAAAAATATATTAAGCCGTCCAACCTGGCTCATAAGTATACGATAGCTCCATGATGCTTCGCTGCACCTCTGAAATTTTTTCTTGAACCAGGAAAACTGGACGAAAGATTGGAAAAACAGGTTTCTCTACTCTGTATTCTTTTATTTCACCGTTACGTAATTGATCCAATACTTCTTGCGCTAATTCTTCTGTTATTCTATCCCCTCCAACATGATTATAACCTAAAGAGAGAGAGTAACTTGAGTTGTAATTATATTTAAATATTCTTCATTTCCATATGCTAAAAAGCTTCTTAATAATGCTGAAAACAAATCCTATTGTATACAAAACAACGCTTATAACAATTCCTATTACTACTAAGTAAACAAATATAGAAAACATGGATACACCTTTTCACCTTACATTGCCACAAAATTTACTTTTTTATGCAGTTGGTGAGTGAGCACACTGCTTTCTTCAACAGCATATGTACTTTGTATACACTGTGCTGATCCTATCATTTTGTACTCTCGTATGAGACAATTGTATTATGGCGTACCTAAGCTAAATCAAATTTAGGAGAGTGCACCATGTACAAAGTAGTTCGCTACGTTGACGGGTCAGCAGAAACCCTAAAGGATTCGAACAACCATTTCGATGTCACCTTTTCAGACATTAATTCTGCTGAACTAGAAACCAAGAAACTAAATATGGATTTGATTCTTATGAACGATGACGTATGGGGAATTGAAACGATATAAGTAGGTAGTTGCCTGCTTATTTTTTTATCCAAGGCAGAAGAGCTTCGGACAATTATTATTATAAAATAAAAAAAGTATGCATAGCTTATGGCTGTGCATACTTTTAAAGTTAATATAGATTACTCTTCCCAAACCTTTACTTCTTGCATCACATCACCTTGCTTAATGCGATAAATGCTGTCTAGGCCTTCAACAACTTGACCAAATACTGTGTGAACCCCGTCCAAATGTGGTTGTGGCTCATGGACGATAAAGAACTGGCTACCACCTGTATCTTTTCCAGCGTGTGCCATTGAAAGCGTACCAGCTACATGTTTATGTGGATTTCCTTCTGTTTCACATTTGATTGTGTAACCAGGACCGCCAGTGCCATTTCCACTTGGACAGCCGCCTTGTGCAACAAAGCCTGGAATAACGCGATGAAATGTTAATCCGTTATAAAAACCTTTGTTTGCAAGTGTTTCAAAATTTTCTACATGGCCCGGAGCCGCGTCATCGTAAAATTCAATAACCAATTTTTCGCCGTTTTCGAATTCAATGCTTCCTTTTTTCATGAAGTTTGCCCTCACTCTCACTAATTATCACGCCTACGCGCTTGTTCTATTGTACACAAAATGGGTTTAATTCTCAAATGAGACTACTTCCTGCATCTTATAAGGCTGGTCAAGGTTTATTAAGTCTTGATACGTTTCTCTTTTTATAATTAATTGTGAAGAACCGTCTTCAACAAACACCACAGCAGGTCGTGGAATACGGTTGTAATTATTTGCCATTGAATAGCCATAAGCCCCTGTACAGAACATTGCTAATAGGTCTCCTGGCTTCACCTGTGGCAAGGGCAAATCCCATATAAGCATATCTCCACTTTCACAACATTTTCCTGCAATAGCAAACTGATCTTCTATAGGATCCGTTGCTCGATTTGCAAGCGCCCCTTCATATTTCGCATCATAAAGTGCTGGACGTATATTATCACTCATTCCTCCATCTACAGATAGATAGCGGCGGACATTTGGAATATCTTTTGTTGAACCAATACTATAAAGTGTTGTGCCCGCATCTCCAACAAGAGAACGACCTGGTTCTATCCAGATTTCTGGCATTTCCCATCCTAGCGCTTGAACATGTTTTTTCGTTTCTTTTATAATCTCTTTCACATACACATTCGGAGCAAGTGGCGTATCTCCTTCAATATAGCGAATGCCGAAACCTCCACCAAAATTAAGTACTTCTGGCACAAACCCAAGTGTTTCTCGCCATGGTTTAAGCTGATCAAACACTTTTTCGATTGCTAACACAAATCCGTCTGTTTCAAAAATTTGTGACCCAATATGACTATGAACGCCTAATAACTTTAATTGCTTGCTATCTAATGCAATACGCACCGCTTCAGTTGCTTGTCCACTTGCCAAATCAAACCCAAATTTTGAATCTTCCTGGCCAGTAGAGATAAATTCATGTGTATGAGCTTCTACTCCTGGAGTAAGACGCAACAGTATCTGTACTACTGTTCCGTGTTTACTGGCTATTTGTTGGAGAAGTTCCAACTCATAAAAATTATCTGCCACAATACACCCAATTTTTGCATCGATCGCCATCGTTAATTCTTCTATACTTTTGTTATTGCCGTGGAAGTGAATTTTTTCTGGCTCAACCCCTGCCTTTAAGGCCGTATATAGTTCACCACCGGAAACAACATCAATGCTTAAATCAAGTGACTTTGCTAGTTGATACATTGCGATACAGCTAAAGGCTTTACTCGCGTAAGCCACTTGAAAAGCAACATGTTCTTCTTCAAATGCAGATTTAAACGCTTTTGCACGTTCTTTAATGAGTGCCGTATCATAAACAAATAATGGTGTACCGTATTGATGTGCTAGTTTTACCGTATCAACACCGCCTATCTCTATATGTCCAGCAGCATTAATCTTCATTGTTCCATGTTCATACACGTATCTTCACTCCCTTAATCCTACCGATGAAAAAAAGCAGCTTTTGGCGAAGCCCATCAGCTGCTTGTTCGCATTTTTCAATTAGTGTATCAAAATTAGAACGGTTTTACCACTATTCCTTCTTCGGAACTTGCTTTATTTTATCAACTGGATGAACAATACTCGGACGCCATCTAACACTAGGCACTGTCGTTCGAACCATAATTTGATAAAGAGCTGGTGGATCGAATGGTAAAAATGGCCAGAGATAAGGTTTATCAAGGGGTTTTAGTTGCACAAGTGACATAAAGAGAAGGAATAGCGAGAGAACAAAGCCAATTGGACCAAAGAAGGCCACCGCTAGAATTAATCCATACCGTGTAATCCGTAATGCCACTCCTAATTCGTAACTTGGTGTTGCAAACATTCCAATTGCACCAAGCGCTACATAGAGGATTACTTCAGCTGTAAAATAACCTACCTCAATTGCCATATCACCAATCAATAAAGCCGCAACTAAACCGAGCGCTGTTGCAAGCGGGGAAGGTGTATGAATAGCTGCCATTCTTAATAACTCTATCCCAGCCTCAGCAAAAATGATCTGAAGAGCAATTGGAATATTTTTATTTTCATTAACACCTACAAAGTCAAGTGCTGGTGGAAGTAATTCTTGATGCGTAGCAAGCAACAGCCAAAATGGCACAATTAATAGCGAAAAGATAATTCCAACAAAACGCATCCAACGTAAAAATGTTCCTACTGCTGCTGCTTGCCGGTATTCTTCGGCGTGTTGAATATGATGAAACAACGTTGTTGGTGTGATAACGACAGAAGGAGATGTATCGATAATAATCACAATGTGACCTTCAAAAATATGAGTTGCTGCTACATCGGGGCGCTCTGTATAACGTACAAGGGGGTATGGGTTCATTCCTTGTTTAACGATATACTCTTCCACAACCTTATCCGCCATTGTTAAACCATCAATCTCAATGGCTTTCAGTTCCTTTTTAATAATGTCGACTAATTCTGGGTCCGCGATGCCTTCAATATAACAGACACATACATCCGTTTTTGAACGAACACCAACTTGCATGATCTCTTGACGTAATCGTTCATCCCTAATTCTCCGCCTCGTCAAACCTGTATTAAAGATGATATTTTCTGTATACCCATCTCTTGCTCCACGCACAACTCGTTCGGTATCAGGCTCTTCCGGACCTCTCCCAGGATAAGAACGGACGTCTGCAATCAGTACTTTTGCTTCTCCATCTACAAGAACAAAAATTAATCCAGATAGGACTTGTGTTATCGCATGATCCATTGAATCTGTTTCTTCAACTTGGATATGTGCTAAGTGATTTTTAACAGCGAGATATGGATCTTCAGCACGCCTTAGACGGCTTTCTGTTTCCATTAATTCACGCAAAATCTCAATGATATATAAATTATCTACTAACCCAGTTAAGTAATAAATACCGACATCTTTATTAAAGATGTTGAGCTTCCGTACTCCCACGTCAAATGATTTATCTAGACCGAGGCGCTCGTAGAGGATCGCTTCATTCTCACTAAAACTTTTACTAAATGTCTTCGTTTTCGAAGGATCTTTCAAGATAACCGCTCCTTTCCAGAATATACTCTAGTGCTTTCCGAGTAACAGGGGCTCCTCTTTTCACATCATCAAACCGAGCCATTTTTCCGATGTCACCGACTCCTACAACACATGGTAGATTAAGTTGATCAAGTACCGATACGGTATCACCGTTAATGCGCCCAATTTCTAAATCTGGCAAACCTTCTTTATCAACTCCGTAAGCCGTTCGCTGTCCAAATCGATCAATCGATACATCCACATGTGTCCATTCTTTCGCATGGGTTTGTGATGCTACTGCAACCGCGCCAATCACTTCAATTTCAGGGTGGTTTGCTAAGTAGCGCATTGCATTTTCTCCTGGTCCATAGTCTCTCATTCCACAATCATCAAACATAACAAGGATCGGCACATCAGGAGCCACCAATATAAAACGAACTAATTCTTCTGCATTGATTGTAGTTGGGTTTCCATATGATGCCCCAATGACTCGACAATTAAGCTCACCCGCCAAACGCTCCAGTACTTTCTTAGCCGCTAAGTCCCCATCTGTTATGAAAATCACTTTTCGCATTAGACAGCCCCCTTTGGTTTGAAAACAAGGGCAACCGCAACACTAAAAAGAATGGAAAACACTAAAGTTGTAGAAGCGATTTCAAATACACCGTCGGTGATAAAAAATAGTCCTTGTGCACCGCCCTCCATAGCACCGTGGACGAGCGAGTATCCAAGACCCGTTAATGGAACTGTTGCACCTGCACCCGCAAAGGCAATAAGACGTTCATACAATCCAAATCCATCCAAAATAATGCCACTTAAAACCATTACGACTAACATATAAATGGATGGGAGTTTCACAATATCTAATAAAAACTGTCCAAATAAGCAAATGAAGCCGCCAATTAAAAATGCCCATAAATATTCCATTAGCTGAAGTCCCGCCTTTCAAATGCTATTGCATGTGCAATTGCCGGGATAGATTGTTTTTGATTAACCGTAATCGAACTAAGTAGTGCACCAGTCGCGATGACCAAAACACGATTTAATTCTCCCGCAATTATTTGGTTAAAAACATGACCAAAAACAACTGAAGCTGAGCAACCAGCTCCACTCCCACCTGCGAAAGCTTTTTGCTCCGTTCCATAAATCATGACTCCACAATCTTCATATCCCTTACTTAAATAATGACCATGCTCTCTTAATAATTTGCGATAAATTTCACTCCCTGTTTTCGACAAATCGCCAGTTAAAATAAGGTCATAATCTGAAACATGTTTATTTGTTTTACTCAAATGAGCAACTGTTGTTTCTGCAGCGGCGGGAGCCATTGCCGCACCTAATTGATTTGCATCTAATAACCCGAAATCAATTACCCTACCAATTGTTGCTTCAGTAACTTGAATTTGAGACCTCTTCTTGCTCAATAGTACTGACCCCGCGCCTGTGACAGTCAATTGGGCACTTTCACTTTTTTGGACTGCAAATTCAGTTGGAAAACGAAACTGCTTCTCGCACACGCCATAATGGCTACTTGCAGCAGTTAATACGTGATCTGCTAAAAGACCGTTAATCCAAATGCTTCCTAGAATTAATGCTTCTATCGAAGTTGCGCAAGCGGAATACGTTCCTATGTATGGCAATTGCAAATCTCTAGCTACATAACTTGAAACAGTTGTTTGGTTATTTAAATCACCGGCAATAAATAAATCAATTGTGTCAATTGATTTATGCCTTTTCTTTAAACATTGATTTATAGCCGTCTTCATTAATGCCCGTTCTGCTAATTCCCAACTTTTCTCTCCACACCATAAATCGTCATATACATAATCAAACGAACCTTTTAACGGTCCAGCTCCTTCTTTAGGTCCAACCGCCGTTCCACTTGATTGAATATAAACGGGTTTTGAGAAAACCATTGTGCGATGGGTGAAACCCATGCTAATCTCCCCTTTTCATTGAAGCAACATTTGAATGAGTAACCGCGAAAAACTAACGATATATGCTGCTGCTACGCCTACCATTAAAATTGGTCCGACAAGACGGAATAAATTGACGCCGATTCCAGATAGTAACCCTTCTGACTGATGTTCCAATGCCGTCGAAGTCATTGCGTTAGCGAAACCACTAATTGGTACAATTAAACCAGCACCAAATAATTGTGCCCCTTTTTTAAACACGCCTATTCCTGTTGATAGTGCTGTTAAGCCAATTAAGGTAACGAGCATATAGCTCGTAGCTGTTTGGTCCGTCAAACGAAAAAAGATATGATAGATATTAAAAATTATTTGACCAATTAAACAGATTGCCCCACCAGAAAAAAAGGCAAGAAGTCCGTGTTTTATGAATCTCTTCTTAGGTTGAAACAGTAAGATATTCTCTTTATATTCCTCTGGCTTCATTTCTTTTACCATGTAAAACCTCCACACTTTAATCTCTTGTTGTAGTATGCAACATTAGATTTTGTTCATTCGTCCAACGACAAAAAAGAACTCATTCTTGCAAAAAGAGTTCTTTTAAGACTTTATCTGCTCAATTACTCGATAAAAATTTTTTAACTATTAGTATAACTTCATGTTGACAGGTCTTTTTGCCCAAGCCTATAATATGTATACATCCTTCGTTTTGACTCCTCAGGTGGTATACCCACTTACCACGATATTTCATTACATCTGTATTCCACCTGTATTGCAAAGCAAGAACCTCCGCACCACATAATCTTCGTTTTCATTCCTCGACAAAGAAGCAAGCTCTTCTCTGTCCCCTAGAGATGAGCTTGCTTTTTATGTTATGGCGCATCCGACATCGTTTCTTTCATCTGCTCTAGAATTTTTTTCTCAAGCCGCGACACTTGCACTTGAGAAATACCTAAACGTTCAGCCACTTCTGATTGGGTTTGATCCTTGTAATACCTAAGGTAGACAATTAAACGTTCACGTTCTTCCAAATCCCTAATTGCTTCTTTTAACGCTATTTTATCAAACCATTTCACTTGTGTATGATCTGCAATTTGATCCAATAATGTAATGGGATCACCATCGTTTTCATACACCGTCTCATGAATAGAAGACAAACTCCGATTTGCGTCACCAGCAAAGACAACTTCTTCAGGCGTCACACCTAAATGTTCAGCGATCTCATTCACAGTTGGTGTTCTTCGCAATTCTTTTGTTAATTCGTCTTTTGATTTGCGAATTTTGTTACTTAATTCTTTAATTGAGCGACTAACTTTCACAGTACCGTCATCCCGTAGAAAGCGTTGGATCTCACCAATAATCATTGGAACGGCATAGGTTGAAAACTTCACATCATAAGACAAATCAAATTTATCAACAGACTTAATTAACCCAATGCATCCAATTTGAAATAAATCATCAGCTTCATAACCACGATTCATAAAACGTTGAACGACTGACCATACAAGCCGAGTATTTTTGTTGACAATTAAATCTCTTGCTTCAGTGTCACCGTTTTGACTCTCAGCAATTAAACGCTTCACTTCATTATCTGACAATGTTTTTTTATTGGTCTTTTTCACCTCTGCGCTCATTATATAAGACCCCTTATCTGCACACAGCCTTTGTTGATGCTAGCTGCTTTTTTAAGTACACGGTTGTCCCAATTAATGGCTCAGAGACTACTTTCATGTCATGACAAAAGTTCTCCATTATTGTAAACCCCATTCCAGATCGTTCTAATTCTGGTTTCGAGGTGAATAACGGTTGTTTTGCTTCATCTAAATCCGCTATGCCGACACCTTCATCCCGGATAATTAATTCTATTTCATTTTCAAAAAGTTGAGCAGAAATATAGACTTGTCCAGTTGGATCATTTTCATATCCGTGAATGATAGAGTTTGTCACTGCTTCAGATACAACCGTTTTGATTTCTGTAAGTTCATCCATTGTTGGATCCAATTGTGCTAAGAACGCTCCTACGGTAATCCGGGCAAATGATTCGTTTTCACTTTTAGCCAAAAATGACAGTTCCATTTTATTTGTCATTGGTTATGCCACCCCCAGCTTTTGCAAAGCAAATCCTTCATTTTCTTCAAAGCGAATAATCTTAAACATCCCTGACATTTCAAATAATCTTTCGATTACAGGGGATATGGCGCAAACCACCATCTCACCATTATTTGCCTTAATCTGCTTATAGCGGCCCAATATAACGCCTAAACCAGAGCTATCCATAAACGATAACTTTGCTAAGTTCAATACAATGTGTTGAACTTCTCCTAATCGAGCCTCAATCTTGCTTCTTAATTCTTTTGCCGCATGATGGTCAAGCTCACCGTCTAAGCGGATTAGTAATACATGTCCATGTTGTTCTAAATCAATTTGCAAACTCACGATCGCACCTCCGTCAATTTTTCTAATGCTTAGATTCGATGCATGGAAGATAGAATCCTTGCTACTGACAAAACTAGTGCATTAAATTGCAAATCTCTATAATTCAGCTACTTTCCAGCAAATGTTGACAATGTCCGTTTAAATAGTTCCCACCACGAAGCACTCTCAACAGACTCAGCCGCCGTGAGATCTGTTTTTAAAAGTGTCTCGCCCTCTTTTTCAATACTCAATTGACCGATAACATCGCCTTTTTCAATCGGTGCATGCAAATGATCAACAAGTGTTACGTTTGTCATCGCTTCATCGATTTTTTCACCTTTTTTATGCAAAATTGACACTTGTTCTGGAGTAATTGCTTGTACCGTCTTATCTTGTCCTTTTGTTACTTTTGCCTCTCCCAAAACATCCCCCCTTGAATAGAGGTGCTTTGTCGAGTATTGGCTAAATGAATAATCTAACATTGCTGTAATATCTGCATTGCGGTTTTTAGGTGTAGGCTCTCCCATAACAACTGCAATGACGCGCATTCCATCTTTTTCTGCAGTCGCTGTTAACCCATATTTAGCCTCTTGTGTAAAACCAGTTTTTAAGCCATCCACACCAGGATAAAAGCGAACAAGTTTATTTGTATTTACTAGCCAGAATTCTTTATCCGTTCCTTTCCTTAAATAATCTTCGTAGATACCCGTGTAAGAAGTGATATTTTCATGTTTCAGAAGTTCTTTAGCGATAATCGCTAAGTCTTGAGCTGATGAATAATGATCAGCTACTGGTAAACCATTTGTATTTTTAAAAGACGTGTGTTCTAACCCTAATTCAGCTGCTTTTCCATTCATTTTTTTAACAAATTCAGCCTCTGTACCACCAATGTGCTCTGCCATTGCTACAGCCGCGTCGTTTCCAGATGCAACAGCTATTGCTTTGAGCATATCATCAACACTCATTTTTTCTCCTGGTTCTAAAAATACTTGCGAACCACCCATTGATGCTGCATTCTCGCTTACTGTCACCATATCTTCGTATTTAAGTTCTCCATCTTCAATAGCTTCCATGATTAATAACATCGTCATGATCTTAGTCATACTTGCTGGAGGCAATGGTTTATCACTATCTTTTTCAAATAGAACCTCTCCAGTGTCTCTTTCAATCACAATTGCTGATGTTGCATTTTCTGCTAAATCTAAGTTTTGTTTTTCTGCTGCGGTCGCAACTCCGTTAACGTTGTTACCCATAACGAATACAAACATGGCTACAATCATTACAAACAATCTTTTCATCTTTCTTACCTCCACTGATCCCATGATCTAAAAACTATCCGCTATTCTTTCCATTTACTAGACGCACTATACGTTCGACATAATAAAAAAGCACAGCTTGTGTGCGACTAATTTAACCCTTTTATCTTAAGCAAATCTGGGACTGTTAGAAATTGGTAGCCTCTTTTTTTCAACTCTTTAATTTCATCTGGCAATTGCATTAATAATTCATTACTTTGTTCAATTCCATCATGATGCAATATGATGTCTCCCGGTTTAATTTCTGAGACGACATGTTTCGCAGTTAATTGGTATTCTGAAAGTCCGTCCATTGCATCTAAACTCCAACCAATAATATGATAGCCTTCATTATGAAGAACTTGAACGACCTGCTCGTTCAATAAATGATAAGGAACACGTACCATTTTGGTTTTTCTACCAATGGTATTCGCAATTTTCTTTTCCGTTTGATCCAGCTCCTGTAAAATTTCGTCTGTCGTCAAAGAAGTTAAATCAAGATGATGAAATGTATGATTACCGACCATATGTCCTTCAGCGACTATCCGCTTAAGTATCGTTTCATTGTTTTCTATTTTCGAGCCGATGACAAAGAAGGTTGCTTTCACATTCATTTCTTTAAGTAGATCAAGTATTGCATTCGTATGTAATTTATCTGGACCATCATTGAATGATAAAGCAATATTACGCTCTTCTGTTTCTGCTTTTGAATAAATCGAATGTATGCTTTTAGAATCTAAGCTCTCTAAATTGCTTTCAGCTTTCTTTGGCATGGATGATTCAGGCGTATACGTTTGGTTATGAAAATCCTGACTACTGAAATGTTGGGCTGGAGCCTTCCGATGCAAAGCATTACTGTACTCTGGATACGTGTAAGAGCAACTTGATGCGAACACACATATTGTACAAACCGTCATGATGTTTTTCGCACTAATCTTCATAAGGATCCTCTCTTTTCCATTAGTTGGTATAGTTTGGCGCTAGACAGGACTTTTATGCAAAAAAAACAGACCCTTTTGACTGGGTCTGTTTAACCTAATTAGAACGTTTTAATTTCCTGCTTTTCATTCGTTTCATCAAAAATAATTAATCTGCTTGGTTTATTTGCTTCTGCGAAACGAATTCCTGCTTCTACTGCAGTTGTTTGTTTGTCAAACTCTTCGTAAGGAGCGACATCCTCAATTTTCAAAAACCAAGTTGTTGCATCTTTATTTGGTACTACTGAATATTCCTTCATGTAAAAACTCTCTCCTTTATCTGTTCTACTACTTATTTACCCTGTTCGTTTTAAGTGTAAACTTGAATAGATAAAAGACCACAAAAACCATTTAATCGCTTTAATCCGAATCAAGTTCAGGTTTTTTATTTCTCTTGATAAAAAAAGATAGAATCAAGCTAAGAAAAGCAACTACCGCGGCCACAATAAACGCATTGTTAACTCCTTCAATCATTGCTTCATTTTCTTGGGTCTCAGCCGATGCAGTCATAATAGAGACAAGTATCGCTGTTCCAATTGAACCCGACACTTGACGCATCGTATTGTTCATGGCAGTTCCATGAGGAATTAAATGACGTGGAAGGACATTTATTCCCGCAGTCGTAACAGGCATCATCACTAATGATAACCCAAACATCCGTACAGCATATACAATCGTTAAGTAAAGAAGACTTGTTTCTTCAGATAAATTGGTGTACAGCAATGATGTGATAAAAATTAATGATAACCCAGTAATCGCCAGACTTCGCGCTCCTATTCGATCAAAAATTCTTCCTGTAATTGGGGACATAATCCCCATTAAAACGGCCCCTGGCAATATTGTTAACCCAGTTTCAAAAGCTGTATACCCTTGCATGTTTTGCATAAAGATAGGCAAAAGTGTTGCCGGCCCTACTAAAGATATAAAAACGAGCATGCCAATTGCCGTTGTTAGACTAAACACTGGGTACGTAAACACTCGGAATTCAAGTACTGGTTGTGGTAATTTCAACTGTCGGTTAATAAATAAAACCAACGTAATAATACCAACAATTAAAGGTAAGTAAACAGTCGGATTTCCCCAACTTGCCTGTCCCGCATTAGAAAATGCAAATAAGAGTCCTCCAAATCCTAATGTCGATAATATGATTGAAAAAATATCTAATTTCGGATGACGGATGGTCGTTACATTTTTCATGATAAAAATGGCTGCGATAATATCAATAATGACTATCGGTAAAATAATCCAAAAGAGAATAGTCCAATGGTAGGATTCGACCAACCATCCGGATAACGTTGGACCAATTGCTGGCGCAAAGGAAATAACTAGACCAACCATCCCCATTGCCGTTCCTCTTTTTTCTTTTGGAAAGATTAACAGAAAGACTGTTTGCATGAGGGGCATCATAATTCCAGCACCAGCAGCTTGTATGATTCTTCCTACTAGCAGTATGCTAAATGAAGGCGAGACTGCACACAAGAGCGTCCCTATACCAAACAGCATCATAGCAGTTAGAAATAAAGATCGAGTTGTAAATTTTTCAATTAAAAAAGCCGTTATTGGAATCATAATTCCGTTAACTAGCATAAAAATAGTTGTAACCCATTGGGCCGCATTTTCATTTATTTGTAAGTCTACCATCAAATGTGGTAGAGCTGTCGTCAATAACGTTTGGTTTAAAATTGCTACAAAAGCACCTATTAATAAAACGGCTATAAGTGGTTTTTTATTTAACTGAGAAAAATCCTCTTCGGCCTCATTCATTCAAAAACCTTCTTTTTTTTCAACTTGTTTAAGTTATTTAATTATATCGATCCGCTTTCTTGTTTGTCAAAATCTTTGTTTCGCCTCACGAAAAAGCTTGCACCTAATAGGCGCAAGCTTAATATTAAATGGCTGACTCATTAACTTCTTTTACAATTTCATGTGACTTCATCTTGGCAAGATTCTTTTTCACAATTAATACATCACTAACAGTAAGTTGTTTTGCAAACTCTGATGTTTGATCAGGGGAACCTACCACGTGAATCGTTTCCCAGTGTCTATTTTTGGCTTCTTTTTCAATCTTTTTGGCGATTTTCTTATACCATCTCTGTTGATTGGCATCAAAGCGTTCTGAATATTGTTCGCGGTGCAATGCCGCACCTGTTTCTGCCTGAGGTCTTGCACCAATGTATTCCTTCCAATCTTCTTGCTCAATATCCCATGAGTAGTGCTTCTCCTCTACCACTTCACCTAAGCTAGTTTCAACAGAATGTACATCTGTTTTTTTGATCATTACAATGCCTGATAATGGGTATTTTTCCTCCAAGCTTTCTAATTGATCAACAACAGGATGCCGTTCCCAGCGGAAATCATTTTCTACCGGTACTTGTAGTTTGCGTAAATGAAAATCACCATTTGAAGATCCAATAAAAACGATACTGTTAGGTAATTGAGTTGAGAGTTCCAAAATATGATTTTCAGCTTCTTTTTTTACTTTCTTAAAAGCTTTTAACTCAGGTTGGTTGTCACTAGCTTCGATATACTCTTCCAACTTCTTTAATCCATTTTTTAAACGGATTTTCCATTCGCCTTTTTGTTGATCAGCGCTTGATAAAGAGGTACGTAAGTAAATGGATAGACAGCCTTCTTCACAATGAATTTGCTTAAAATGCTTGATGTCTTTTGCTAGTGACAATGGTCACCCTCCTCTTATTTTGCTTTTGCAGTAAGTTTAACTTGGATATTCCCTCTAGTTGCTTTTGAATATGGGCAAAATTCGTGGGCTTTCTCAACAAGCTCCTGCGCTTCTTCCTCTGAAACTCCCTTTACTTCTACTTCAAGCTCTGCACCAATTTGGAACCCACCATCAGAGTCATCTTTCACTAATGATATATGAGCCGTTGTTGTTGATTCAATTTCTTTTTTAGCATTTGAGGCCATTAAATTTAGTGCTCCGTCAAAGCAAGATGCATAACCAGCTGCAAACAACTGTTCTGGATTCGTTCCTTTGTCTTTTGAACCTGGTTTTACTAGATCAAAATCAAGATTAGAATCATCTGATTTAACATGTCCTTCACGTCCACCTTGTGCGGTAGCTGTTGATGTGTATACGATATCTGCCATGAATAACACTCCTTCTGTCAATCTGCTTTCATAGGTTGTATACACCTTTGTCCATTAAACTAAACCTTTTTTCGACGTTTTATTTTTTTTATTAAAGGTATACTACTCGTACGACAATTATGAAGGGTGATTTAAAATGACAAATCAAAATGAACTTAAACAACAAATCTTATCGGTAATGGATGATCACAAAGTTGGCTCATTAGCAACAATAAAGAACAACAAGCCTCATTCTAGGTACATGACTTTTTTTCATGATGAATTCACTTTATACACACCAACAAATCACGAAACATACAAGGCGCGTGAAATTGAAGAAAATCCAAATATCCATGTATTATTAGGCTATAATGGAGAAGGATTTGGTGACTCATTTATTGAATTCCAAGGAAAAGCTAAAATTCGAGATGATCAACAATTAAAAGAACAATTTTGGAACGATTCGCTATCTCATTATTTTGATGGCCCTGAAGATGATTCGTTTGTTCTCTTAGAATTAAAGCCCACCACCATTCGTCTAATGAATAAGGGATCAAATACACCCGAAGAAATAACGTTTGATTGAGTTTATTCAAAAAACAGAGAATTATACACACGTTCTTTTCATTTTTATAAATATGTTCTTGCACAAAAATAAAAACAAGTCCTCCCGAATTCGGGAGGACTTGTTTTTATTTTGTACTTATTCTGCGTGAATTTCTTTATAAATAAGAGTTGGTTTTTCTGTTTCCTCATAAACAATTGTATAAGAATCGAGAACAATCTTCTCTACTTCTTTTACATCACTTTTGGAGGCGTGTAATGTAACAAGTGTATCTCCTTTTTCCACATAGTCACCAATTTTCTTTTCCAAAATAAGACCTACTGCCAAATCGATTTCGTCCTCTTTGGTAGCCCTTCCCGCACCTAATTGCATGGCAGCCACACCAATTTTATCAGCCGTTATTTCTTTGACAAACCCTTCTGTCTCTGCTTTTACGGCGATATGATAATTAGCTTGTGGGTATAGCGTTTCATCGTCAACGATCGCATCATTGCCACCTTGTGCTCTTATAAACATTTTTAATACATGAATGGCTTCACCACTTGCGATTACTTGCTCAAGTTTCTGCCTTGCTGCAGCTACTGATTCCGCTTTCTTCGCTAAATAAACCATATGACTCCCAAGAACCAAGCATAGTTCACGAACATCTTCAGGTCCTTTCCCTTTTAAGACATCAACGGCTTCTTTAATCTCTAGCGCATTTCCTACAGCTTTACCTAGTGGCTGGTTCATATCAGAAATCACCGCCATGGTTTTACGGCCTACTTTTGTGCCGATTTCAACCATTGCATTGGCGAGTTCTACGGAGTCTTCTAATGATTTCATAAAAGCCCCAGAGCCTGTTTTTACATCTAAAACAATTGCATCTGCACCTGAAGCAATTTTTTTGCTCATAATTGAGCTCGCAATTAAAGCCGTTGAGTTTACAGTCCCTGTCACATCACGAAGACTGTATAGTTTCTTATCAGCAGGTGTTAAGTTCCCTGTTTGCCCAGCAACTGCTATTTTATTTTCATTTACAAGCTTTATGAATTTTGAAGTGTCCATTTCTGAAGAAAACCCAGGAATCGCTTCCAACTTATCAATTGTTCCACCTGTATGACCTAGTCCTCTTCCAGACATCTTAGCAACTGGTACATCTACTGCCGCCACTAGTGGAGCAAGAGCAATTGTCGTCTTATCTCCTACGCCCCCCGTCGAATGTTTATCTGCCTTAATTCCATGGATGGATGACAAATCAATCATATCTCCAGATTCAGCCATTGACATCGTTAATTCTGCTCGTTCAGTCTGATTCATGTCTTGAAAATAAATTGCCATTGCAAGGGCAGATGCTTGATAATCAGGTATCTCTCCCTTTGTATATCCCTCAACAAACCATTTTATTTCAGCTTGTGTTAATGCTTGTCCATCTCGTTTTTTTTCTATTATATCGACCATTCTCATCTTTTAAATTCCCCTCCATGTACTTTTTTTCTACAAATGAATATAAAGGACTTAAAAAACTTATTTGCTTTGACGTTTTAATTCTGCTAAAAAGCTTATTCCATGTTCCGGCATGTTAACATCAAAGTTATCTGCAATAGTCGCACCTATATCCGCAAACGTCATTCGTTTTCCTAAAGATACCGGTTCTAGACTTTCTCCATAAACTAACAAAGGCACCAATTCTCGTGTATGATCTGTCCCTTTGTGTGTTGGATCATTGCCATGATCAGCAGTTATAATGAGTAAGTCGTTCTCTTTAAGGTCTTTTATGACTGATTTTAACTGTTTATCAAACGTAATAATCGCATCGCCATAACCTTTTACATCGCGACGATGACCATATAATGCGTCAAAATCAACTAAATTCAAGAAGCATAAACCATTAAATGAACGATTTATTTGCTGTTGTAACTTATTCATGCCGTCATCATTAGATTCAGTACGTATTGCCTCTGTTACACCTTCTCCATCATAAATATCAGAGATTTTCCCTAAAGCAATAGAATCATACCCACCGTCTTCAAGCGCATTCATAACGGTTTGTCCAAATGGTTTTAACGCATAATCATGACGATTGGCGGTCCTCTTCCAGCCAGACGGTTTCCCTATGAATGGACGAGCAATTACTCTTCCTATCATATATTTAGGGTCCAAGGTTAGCTTTCTTGCCTTCTCACATATATCATACAGTTCATCGATGGGGACCACTTCTTCATGAGCAGCAATTTGTAAAACAGAATCTGCGGAGGTGTACACAATTAAATTACCTGTTTTAACATGTTCCTCCCCTAATTCATCTAAAATTTCTGTTCCTGATGCCACTTTATTTCCAATTATTCCACGACCAGTTAACTGCTTTAATTCATCAAGTAACTCGTCTGGAAAACCCTCTGGAAAAACACGGAATGGTTCTTTAATATGTAACCCCATCATTTCCCAATGACCTGTCATCGTGTCTTTTCCAACAGAAGCTTCTTGCATAATACCGTAACTAGCTAAAGGGGTTGGTACGTCAGCTATACCTTTTATTGGTGCAATTTTCCCTAGACCTAATTGTTCCAGTTGTGGCACTTGTAATCCGTTAAACGCTTTTGCAATCGAACCTAATGTATTCGTGCCCTCATCTCCAAACTCTTTGGCATCTGGAGCTGCACCAATACCAACAGAGTCCATTACGATTAGAAAAACACGATTAAATGATTTTGTCATTTCCCTTATTTCCTCCTTAATAATCCGGACGTTCAGTCAAACAAGGTTTTTCCAGTTAATCAAATGTAAGACTTATGCACGTGGATGATAGCGCGCATACACATCTTTCATCCTTGTTTTTGTCACATGTGTATAAATTTGTGTCGTTGAAATATCTGCATGTCCTAACATTTCTTGAACAGACCTTAAGTCAGCACCATTTTCAAGCAAATGAGTTGCAAAAGAATGCCTTAGTGTGTGCGGGCTAAACTCTTTTGTAATTGAGGCATCACGTGCTAACTGTTTTAACACTTTCCAAAAGCCTTGTCTTGTAAGAGGTCTTCCGTAATGATTTACAAACAAGTATTCGTGATGATTTTTTTTAGCTACCAATTTGGGTCTACCTTGATCAATGTAAGTAAGAAGTGCTTGAGTAGCTTGATTTCCTAGAGGTACAATTCTCTCTTTATTTCCTTTTCCGACCACCCTTACAAACCCCATTGATAAATGCATGTTGTCCTCTTTAAGAGAAACTAATTCAGTAACGCGCATTCCCGAGGCATACAAGAGTTCCATCATCGCCTTATTTCGCATTCCTAGTGGATTCGTGATAACTGGAGCATTTAGTAAAATGTCCACTTCTTGAATCGAAAGAAAGTTAGGTAGTTTTTTTTCAATTCGAGGTGACTCAATCAGTGTTGTTGGATCCTTTTCGGTCCACTTTTCTCGATACAGGAATTGATGGAACGAGCGAATCGATGTTAGCATACGTGCCATTGTGGCAGATGATTTCCCTGCTTGTTTCGCTGAATACAAATAATCTTGAACAAGCCTTTGATTAACATCATTAAAAGAAAAGACATTCCCTTGGGTTAAAAAAAGGGTATATTGCTTTAAATCTCTTGTATATGACTCAACCGTATTTGCAGACAACCCTTTCTCAACTTTTATAAAATGAATAAACTCACGAATGTCGTGATTCAACCCCATATGAACCCGACTCCTTTTTTATTATTCGCCACTCCAAAGAAAGAGCTCAAGCCGTTGTTCGATCGATATACTATTAAATTCACTATCCCCTGTTGATGCTTTAATTGCTCTTCCTTCCGGCTCATCATACTTTTGGTGCTGGCTAATTTCTTCGTTCACCCATAGGATACCATAATAAAAGAAGATCGTGCATCCAACAAACAGTAAGGCTGCTTTAATTGTTTGTGCCATCGTTCGAACCATTGTTTTTCCCCCAGACAAGTTGTTTTACTACTAATCTATGCCTGTTTTCACACATTCTATACACATAAAAAAGACCGCCCCTTACATTAGGCGGTCACACATTTTCTTTTATTAGATGTTCCAGCTCCGTTTCGTTTTCATTCGACTGCTCTTGACAACGATAACAGATGCCATGGAATGTTAAACGGTGATCTTTAATTTTAAAAGTGAAATCTCGTTCCACAATCGCTTCTACGTCCCCAAGTAAGTCATCTTGAATCTCATCAACTGCACCACACTCAATACATACTAGGTGATGATGAAAATGATTTGCACCTTCTTGACGCAAATCAAACCTGGAGACACCGTCTCCAAAATTAATTTTGTCGACTACTTTTAATTCAGTTAACAGTTCAAGCGTGCGGTACACAGTCGCTAAACCAATTTCAGGCGCTTTTTCTTTTACTAGGAGGTAAACATCCTCAGCACTTAAATGATCCTCTTCATGCTCTAATAATACGATAACTGTCGCTTCGCGCTGAGGCGTTAATTTATAACTTTGAGCATGTAGCTGTTTTTTAATTCGCTCTAATCGATTCTCCATAACGTCCTCCCTTATCCACAAGCGATCTATTGATTCTCATTATAGGATGCAGGAAAACAGTTGTCAATTAATAATTATTATTAACTGAAAATCAATATCAATTATTTAATAAGAATGATTCTAGAAAGTTCCGATAATCCATTTCATTAAAACTGGAGATAAGTATGCTTCAAATACAGAGGCGAACGTAATAAAAGCACCTACAATAAGAATTAACATCGTATAGCGCAAAAAATGAGGGAAAATCGGTTCATTAAATCCTTTAGCAAACGTTTGTTTCATTAGACGCAAACAAAATGAGACGCTCAAAGTACCAACAACGATAAAAGCGGGTACCAGAATGATATTTTGTGGGAGAACAGAGACAAGTGCCAATAAGAAACCTTGGCCTCCTAGTTGGTTTACTAGAAAACCAACAGTAAATCCAATGACAACACCTTTAACAAAAATCATAATTAAGATTATTGGCAGTCCAATCAGAGAAATGCCTAATATCCACATAAATCCTATATATTTTCCATAATGGGTAAAGCTATTTACAAACAACTCACTTGGGGCGGATACAATATAGCCATTATTCATTTCATGAAAAAATTGACTAACATACATAAATAAATCATGACGTTGGGTTAGACTTAAGCTGTTCACAACGATTGCGCCAAAAACGACACCCATTAAAAATAAAATACTTACAAAAAGATAAAGTGATTTATGTTCATGTAGATGATGTGTGACCGTATCATATACGCGTTTTTTTTTCATAGCCTGTCCTCCCCCTTGCAATCAATCTATGAAAAGGAGAGACAGTCTATGACTTTTTTATAATTGGTTTGATTTTAAGTGCAGCAATGCATAACTGGTTTTCGCATCATGAATTTTTTGTTCACGCTCAAGCTCGACACATTCCTTAATTGATAACTCACGTATCTCAACAAACTCATCCTCATCCAATTGCTGATTCCCTTTGCTTAAGCCTTTTGCCTCGTAAATATAAACAAGTTCGTCTGCAAACCCAGGAGATGTATAAAAAGATGTAAGCAACGTCAATGTTTCTGCTTTATAACCTGTTTCCTCATAAAGTTCTCGCATCGCTGTTTTTTCCGGCGCCTCACCAGCTTCCATTTTACCTGCTGGAATCTCAATAATTGACTTTCCTAACGCTTTTCGATATTGCTCTACCAAAACTACTTTTCCTTCATCTGTAACAGCAATTACCGCAACTGCACCAGGATGTCTTATCAACTCTCGTGTTGACTGATTGCCATCTGGCATTTGAACTTTCTCGACCTCCAAAGTAATTACTTTCCCTTTAAATATCGTTTCTCTTTGAACTGTTTTTTCAAAAAATAAATCCACTTTCTCATCTCCCTATGCATGTCTATTGTATATGCTGCATAAAAGTGTAACACACTTAATAAAAAACGAGGTGATTCTACTATGAAGACCTACCACCATACGAACCAAATTGTATTATCTGGTACAAAACAAGAAGTGCTCTTCACATTAAAACAAGCAGCTTACACGTTTAAAACAGTTCAAGCATGGATAGACCATAACTCTTCAGTAAATCAACGCCCTCTGCTAAAACGCATTAAATAAATAGACTATTTCAGTTTATCCACTTTTTCTTGTAACATTTTTGCGTGTACCTCGCCAGTGACTACCTCTTGTACGACCATATTTTCATCTACTATATAGGTCATTGGGAAATTTTGAGGTTGAACTTTCTCTAAAAATTCCCCATCTTCATCAAGAAAAACTGGAAGATCGAGATCCTGTTCATTGATAAAATCAATTGCATCACTTGCTCTAAATTCTCGCGTTTGCATATTAACTGTAATAACCGTAACTTCGTTATCTGATTGTGCAAATTCCATTAGCTCGGGCATTTCTCTGATACATGGTTCACACCACGAAGCCCAAATATTAAGAACCACTATTTCCCCTGCATATTGGTGGATTGTTTGAGGTCCTTCACCATACATTTCTAATTCTAAGTCTGGCATCGTATCTCCAGCGACGATTGGACCCTCTTCGCCGATGCCTTGATAAATGACGACCCCAATCATTAAAGCTGCAAATATCAGCACGATCAAAGTCAAAGACCGTTTTTTCATGTTGCACTCGCCTCTTTCCGATTGCTTAAAAGTTTGCTAGAATGATCAAGTATGTATCGATTATAACAAGAAGGGAATTCAAAAATGAGTTTACTAGAAGCTATTATCCTCGGACTAGTCCAAGGTCTTACTGAGTTCTTACCTATTTCTAGCTCTGCACACCTAATTATTGTCCAATCAATGTTTAATATGACCTTTGACGGTTTCAGCTTTGAAATCCTCCTGCATTTAGCTTCTGTTTTAGCAGTGATTCTGTATTACCGCAATGACTTGATTGAAATTATTCGTGGCTTTTTTGCTTTCTTTAAAAACCGCACGCCACAAAACAAGTCTATGTTTTTCTTTGCAATTTATTTGGTTGTTGCTACAGCAATTACTGGCATTGCAGGAATCATGTTTGAAGATTACATAAGTGAAACATTTAAAGCCCCTATATTTATCGCACTTGCATTAGTTGTTACAGGTCTTTTCTTAATCATTATAGAACGTTTTGTACGTCACGGAAACCGAACAGAAAAAGAAATGACGATTTGGGATTCAATCTTCGTTGGGCTAGGTCAATGTTTAGCTCTTGTCCCAGGCTTATCTCGTTCTGGAACTACCTTAATTGTTGGGATGTTCGCAGGGCTTTCAAAAGAAACAGCGGTACGATTTTCTTTCTTACTTTCAATTCCAGTCATATTAGGTTCATCTGTTCTTGCTATTGATGATTTAACTTCAGGTGTGTTATTAGAACAAACTGAAATTTTGGCACTTAGCCTCTCCTTTATCGTTACGTTTATTGCATCGTGGTTAGGAATTGTATTTTTTATTAATCTAGTGCGCAGAAGCAAACTTGTTTACTTTGCTATTTATTGCTTTATTGTCGCTATACTCGTATTTATTTTCCGCAATGCGTTAGGAACATCCTAATTTAACGACTAATAAAGCGGCTATTAATAGCCGCTTCAGCTTGAAGTGATTCATAAAAAATCTTATTCACTTAAATGCCTCGGAGATTTTATCTCCGAGGCATTTTTATTTACGCTTTGCTAATTGTTTCGATTAACGCTTTCCCACCAGCTTC
This sequence comes from Shouchella patagoniensis, assembly GCF_002019705.1. Taxonomy (GTDB): domain Bacteria; phylum Bacillota; class Bacilli; order Bacillales; family Bacillaceae_D; genus Shouchella; species Shouchella patagoniensis. Next base: position 620,551 of record NZ_KV917377.1, read on the forward strand.
GACTCCACCGCTATAACGATGAACGCTTCCACCCAGATTAATGATAACATCCTGACCAAAATCTTTTTTGACATTAGCGATTGTATTAAAATCAATACCCGCAGAAGGAATTGGAAAAGTTGAATTCATTTCAGCTGGCTGGAGTAATTGCTCTTTTACATGCCTCGCCTCTTCAGCATTTATTCCTATCCTGCCATATGGAGAGGGAAAGAGCACTGCATCGGCTCCTGCCATGCGCATTAATTTCCCTAATAGAAGACGGGAAGAAATGCCATGTTGTTTGGAGCGAGTCATCATTCCAGCTAAAGAAGAATGAGCAAAGATGGGAACGTCGATTTCCGGGTCTTCACTAAGACCTTGTAAAACATCAATTCCATACGCAAAAACGTTCAACAGGAGCGCAGGAGCACCTAAACCAATTGCTTCTTTTGCACGTTCTTTTAATTCAAACGTTTTCCCGGTTACATTCACAACATAAAGTGGTGTGCGACCAGTTTTCTCAGCCGCTTCTGCAATCGCAGCAAGACCAACTGGAACACGTTGTTCAAGTGGTGTCCAATCATGTTCAAATAAACGCTCATCATCTTGTATGATATCAATACCGCCATAACAATGGGCAAGCATTTGTTCATGGAACGAATCAATCGAACGCCCAATTGCTCCCTTCGCAACACTCATTGCTAACGGACGATTCTTGACTTCGACTAATTCTCGAATTCCTGCTATTCCATACTTTGGACCTGGGAACAAGCTAATTAAATCGTTCGAAAATTGCAAGTCAATAAGTTTAACATTCGGTTCATAAGATAGTCTGCCATATGTAGTTGTTAAAATGGACGGGAAATCAGGTACCTCATACGCGACAGGAAAAGAGATTGTAACAAAGTACCCGTTTCCATATGTATCATCTTCAGTAATGGATAAAACTCGTCCTTTATAAGCAAGACTCTCCTGTTTTTCTGATTCAGGCATTTCCTGCCAAGGTTTAGCAGTTAACCCTGAAGCCATTTTTTCGGCTTTTTCTTCAATAAAGTCATTTGATTCGCTGACATAGTATACTGCATTAATTTGAGCCATAAGCCTGCCTCCCTTAATATGCATTTATCTTTTATAATCCGAAATATAAGTCAAACTGTCAAGAATAGCAACTTATTAAAAAAGCAGAGCACCATTATGTCGTCTCTGCTTTTTCTTTTCGTTTCAAATATTTCTCGCGCCTTTTTTTCATTGCTTTTGTTATATATCCACCTTTAAAACTTCGTGGTTCGAACGAAACGATAAAAGCAGCAGGCTCATATTTTGAGACAATCGTGATAAACTCTTTTTCCCGATCACGCCTAGCCGTACAGTCTAGCTGACATCGATGAGAATTCATCCCTTCAACTGAAGAACTCGATACACTAAAACCAAGTTCCCTTAGTCGATCAATTAACGCTTGGTTTTTTTGTGGAATATTTACTTCAATACTTACATAACCAATAGCTAACTTCTCTTCTATAATTGCACCGATATATAAACCAATTCCAAAGCCTAAAGCGTACGCAGCCATGTTGTAATAGTTCGACAAATCACTAAAAACAATCCCTAAAGCAACAACATAAATGACTCCTTCTAACATCCCCATTGCCGCTGCTTTTTGTTTAAGGCCTTTTACCATCATAATGGTACGCAAAGTTAATATGGGAACATAAATCAATTGGGCAATAAATATAATTAATGCTTGTAGAAGCATAGCATTCACCTCGTATTAATCAAATTACACTCTCTAAAATGTTAATTACTCAACTAGATTGACATAAGAAACAAACTGCAATCAAAAGGTAGTTTAACAGGTTCAAGCAAAGAAAACCATAGCAAGAACTAGAAAAGATTTTGACAAATCGCGCACAAATAAAACGCAAAGCGACAATGCTTTGCGTTTATTACATTTATTTCAATTTAAGTTTAAATAAACTTGTTTCTCCTGCAATGGATTCGCCTTCTCCAACTTTCTCAATTGTATACTTATCGTGATTTGTAATAACAATTGGTGTTATTGTATGAGCGGCCTTCTCCTTCACTAGCTCGAGATCAAAATCAATGATAGGATCGCCAACTTTAATCTGATCACCTTCTTTTACATGAGACGTGAATCCTTCTCCATTCATTGCCACCGTCTCAAGTCCAATATGAATTAAAAGTTCTGCTCCACCTGGTGTTTCAATTCCAAAAGCATGTTTTGTCGGAAAAACTTGGACGATTTTCCCTTCTACAGGTGCAACAACATGTCCATCTGCAGGCTCAATCGCTATACCATCACCAATCATCTTTTCACTAAAAGTTGGGTCTGGAACTTGTTCAATTGAAACAATTCTACCATTGATCGGTGAAGCAATCGTTTCTGTTTTTATTTCTGCTTCTTTTTTCCCAAATAACTTTTTAAACATTAAACCACTCCTTTAAATCCATAAGCATGCTGCTTACCTCACTGTATTTTAATAAGGATCTTTTACAATTGTCAACGTACATACTATTCCCTAACAAATTTTAACTAAACGTTTCTAGGTGTTTTGCCTATACAATCCGCTAACGCCTGCATAAGTTATCTAGAAACATTAAAAATTATTTTACAGGAGTGATGAACGATGGGTTTTGAGAACCAGGGTGGGTTTGCTTTCATCGTCGTACTATTTATTCTACTTGTCATTGTAGGATCTGCTTACATTAAATAATTAAATAATGGAATATGCTTAGGGGCAGGTATCCTGCCCCTTTTTTCATAAACAACACAAAGATCATTTTAAAAATAGAGTGCAAAAAAATGCTTATGCGAAGGATTTTATTACGGTGTTCCTTTCTCTAATTTTATGGGCTGGTTTTTTATTGCCTTAGCCCTTCATGGGTTGCTTTTCTTTTTGCTACACTTGTTTAATTATGATAAGAAGCCTCAACAGAAGTACTGGCAGCCGCGTATGGTCCTTTTATACATATTAATGATCGTCATGTTTTCTATTACTGCTACCGTTAATGGCATGTTCTTAGCTCCATTACTAACAATTTGTTGTATGGCTCTGCTACTCTTTATTTACTACAGTCGGAGGATCGCATGATTAAGGCCAAAAAAATACATTTTCCTTCAATTTGTTTCATTTATATGTCAGCTATTGGTTATGCAAGCGCTCATTCTCTTCCATTCATGTTCATTATGAAGGGGATTATGATTTAAAAAAACCTTTGCTGCTACTTGCAAATCATAGCAGTTGGCGGGACGGGATGATCGCTCTGTTTCTTTCAAAACGTTTCATCAAGCATGATGAATATGTAATGATGAATGAAACAGGCCTTAAACAATTCCCTTTCTTTTCGCACGTAGGAGCATACTCAGTTCAACCACAGAAACCTAAAGATGTGTTGACCTCTCTTACATATACAGTATCTTTGCTTCAACAAGGAAAGGCAGTGTGGTTATTTCCACAAGGAAAAAAATGCCACTAGAGAAACGCCCTTTGGATTTTATGTCCGGGGTCGGCTGGCTTGCAGAGAAGGTTCCTATCGACACACAAATTGCACCAGTCACTTTTTATTATGCATTTATGAATGAGCAGCGTCCGCGTTTGTATATCCATTTAGGCAACTCTATTTCGAACTTGGTGTTAAACGAAACGAGAGAAGAAACAAGAGTAAAGATAGAAGCAATTGTTTCTGAACAACTAGATCAACAACGATTTAATATTATTAACGGGTTGACCAGCGCCTATCAAGTAAGTATGTATGGAACAAAAAGTGTAAGTGACTGGTTAAACTTGAGGTACGCCCACCTATATATGGCTGTTTTTCAATGACTTTTACATCATATCCTTTACCAGCCAATAGAAGTGCGGTTGCTAGTCCACCTGGACCCGCACCAATGATTATTATTTTTTCACATACCCACCCTTTTTCTATCTAAATAACTAAATAATACACTACTTATTACCCGGGTTTTTTTCATTTTAAACCTAAATCCCTGTCCAACTATGTTTGTCCATTTGCACAGCTCCATCATCTGTAAATTGAATTCCTTCTTGTTCTAAGCGCTTCCGCTGTGAACTCCCTTGAAAAAATACATTAGGCAACTCGCCACTTTTTTTTACAACCCGATGAGCTGGAACATCTTTTGGGGCTTGTTTCATTGCCCAACCAACTACTCTTGCACTTCTCGGTGCGTCTAATTTACGCGCGATTTCTCCATATGAAGCAACTTCACCTGGTGGTATCTTTTTCACTAGTGTATAAACTTGATTAAAAAAAGAATTCATTTGCTGCTTCTTTCCTCCATCATCTGCTACAATATAGCTTGTTACAGAAAATCTTTAAAAGCTTAAGTGGAAAATATGAGGTGTTTTATGGGTAAAAAGATTGGTGTTTTTATTAGTTTTCTTACAGTAGGTTTAGCGGTTTTCTTTTTTGGAGAGTCAATGCTTTTATGGATTCAATCATTTGGCCAGCAGTATCTAATCGTAACGGCTCTAATCGCTACAGTTCTTGCTCTTTTTCCAATTATACCTTATCCAATTACAGGCGGCCTAATTGGAGCAGCGTTTGGTCCTATTACTGGGAGCTTAATTACTTGGATAGGTTCTTCTAGTGCATCTATTCTAATGTTTATCTTAATCCGCTACGCCTACCAAGACTATGGTTTATCACTAATTAATCGATTTCATACAACCTCAAAAATAACGGTTTTATTTGAAAAAAGTGCGTTTATGACCATTTTTATAACAAGGCTTATTCCAATTATTCCTTCCATTCTAGTAAATGCTTATTCGGCATTAAGCAGAGTGAAAACATCCCATTATGTGTTTGCCTCATCTTTAGGTAAAGTACCTTCGATGATTTTATTTGCTACAGTTGGTAATGCCGTATTACAAGATCCAGCAACCCTTTTTATGATTGGCATTTATTACTTTATCTTTTTAATTATTGTGTATGTAGGCTATCGAAGCTGGCAACGTTGGACGCTTAAAAATAAACGATCCGCTTCTTTAGAAAAATAATGATCATAAAAAAACAATAACCGATAAGTCCTCCTGCTGTATTTAAAATTAAATCGTCCACATCAGCGACACGTGATGTAAAAGTAAACTGACTCACTTCAATAAATAAAGAAACGAAAAAACTTGCGATCACAGTTCTCACTATTGTTTGAAATGACGGAAAAAGGAAAGGAAGGAATAACCCTAGAGGTATAAACAAAGCTATGTTTCCTAACAAAATTACAATCGGATCATAAATAGTAGGGCTGTAAAAAGTAATTCTAAAAATGCTCCGAAAAGGATGAAAATTATAGTTGCGCCCATCAAATCCTCCAGGTTCGAACGATGCACCATAATTCCACGCCGCAAGTGTTAGATAGAGAACAAATGCAAGATAACAAAAAAACAAAAACATGCCAAATTGTTTGTAGCCACTCATTGTAAATCCCCCCTCCTATATTTACATATATGCACAATAAAAGAAAACTGAACAAGCTTTCTTTTTAGAACCACTCTAGGAAACGACTGTGTCTTCTTTTAATAGATAAAAAATACCTCTGACAGTTAATCTCAGAGGTTTGATTGAATCATATAGAGTTGGCTGGTTGCCAGGATTTTAAGAAGCATCAATTTTGATTTGATACTGTTTAAGCCAATAATCCATTTGCACAAAATGCGCCAATAGCTGTGGTCCGGCCATAAGTTGCCCAAAATAAGGTTTCCCAGTATCAAATCCACCGGCATCGGCAATCTGTTTTAACTTATCCTTATTTATGAATTCAAACAGCGGAGCATCATCTTGCTGAACAACCTTAGCAATGGCTGATGTGACGGCTTTTGTATAAGTGGGGTGGTGTGTCTTTGGATATGGGCTTTTCTTTCTGTAAAGCACATCATCTGGAAGCAAACCTTCTAATGATTTACGTAGGATCCCCTTTTCTCTACCGCCGTAAGTTTTCATTTCCCACGGGATATTCCAAACATATTCGACTAGACGATGATCAGAGAATGGCACTCGAACTTCAAGAGAAGCTCCCATACTCATTCTATCTTTTCGATCCAGTAAGTTCGTCATAAACCAAACCATGTTCAGATATGAAATTTCTCGCCGCCGAGCTTCTTCTTTAGAATCTCCAGTAAAACGAGGTGTTTCATTAATTGTTTCTCGGTACCGGTTATGAACATAGCTCTTTAAATCAAGTCTCTTTTGCCACTCCGGTGTTAGCAAATCAATCCGTTCATTCACAGATCTCATCCATGGGAAACCATCAATCGCCATTACCTCAGGTTTATGAAACCAAGGATATCCACCAAATATCTCATCAGCACACTCTCCAGATAGTCCAACAGTTACATCTTTTTTGATTTGCTTACAGAACCAAAGTAAGGAAGAATCAACGTCGGCCATGCCTGGCGTGTCACGTACAAGTACCGATTCTTTTAATAGCTCTGCCAATACAGCATTTTCAATTACGCAATCGGTATGGTTTGTGCCACAATGGTTCGAGACTTTTTTAACCCATTCGGCATCAGCGTTTGGTTGAAATGTACTTGCTTTAAAATACTTTTCATTTTCTTCATAATCAATGGAATAGCTAAGAATATTTGTTTTGCCTTGTTTCTTATAAACATTTGCTGCAATTGCCGTTAACGCACTTGAATCAATTCCACCCGAGAGAAACATACCAACGGGAACGTCTGCAAATAGCTGACGTTCAACAATATCTTCAAGTAATTCACGGATATGTGTTGCCGTTTCTTTTGTTGAAGCGGTGTGAGTACCACTTTTTAATTGCCAATATCGTTTGGTCACAACACCATTTTTGCTGTAGGTAAGATAATGTGCTGGTCTTAACTCCTTAACATGCTTAAAAATTCCATTTCCTGGTGTTCTAGATGGTCCAAGCCCCATTACATCAGCTAAACCTCCACGATCTACAACTGCATCAACATCACGGTGTGCCAATAAACTTTTTAACTCCGAGCCAAATAATAAAAATCCATCACGAATGGTATAAAATAACGGCTTAACTCCTAAACGATCCCTTGCCATAAATAGGGTTTGTTCATTGTTATCCCAGATGGCAAATGCAAAAATTCCGTTTAGCTTTTCTAGGCATTCACCGCCCCACTCGATGTAAGCTTTTAATAAAACCTCTGTATCAGAGTGGCCATTAAACGTATGGCCAGATACGAGTAATTCTTTTCGAATCTCCTCCGTATTATATAGTTCGCCGTTGTAAACAATTGTGTATTCATTGTTTCTTACCGTACGCGTCATCGGTTGTTTTCCGCCTTCTGGGTCTACAACAATTAAGCGCGCATGACCAAAAGCCACCTGTTGTCTCACCCATGTCTCAAGAGCATCTGGTCCACGGCGGTTTAGCGTTTTTGCCATATCTGTAATTTGTTGTGTTTCTGTGCGCAGGTCCCTCCGCCAATCGATCCACCCTGTAATGCCACACATTGATTCCATCAGCCCTTTCTAAGATGCAATACAAACCCTTTTGCTTTACACCTCTTTCACTCCTAAGCTATGGTATTCATCCAAAAAGGCAAAAGTGCTTCTTTTTCGTTATTCAAAGAAAGCTTGGGTAAAAGAACTACTTTTCCACATACTACGAACAAACAAATAAAAGAGGTGCAAGAATGTATCAACTTTTACGATTTGAACGCTTGTATACACCAGTCCTTCTCGAATGGCTCTATTGGTTAGGAATTGGATTATGTGTCGTTTTTTCAATTTATCTATTTGCTTACGGAACACCCCTTCCTGTTTTATCTGGTCTGTTAGTCTTAGTGGCTGGTCCTATTTTATTAAGAGTAACTAGCGAGTTGGTTTTAACCATATTTCGTCTGTTAGAGGAAGTTAGCGTTATTAAAAATAAATAAAAAAGATTAGGCTTTAAAAGCCCCACCTTTTTATGATGTTGTGCTATTAAATGTTCACTACACATTTAATAGCACATTCCTTTTTTTCGTTATTTTTTAGTTAAAAAGGGACCAGCAATTGACTCAAATAAATGAGGCGCAACGGCGTGTGCTTTTGCTGCCACATTCATCCACCACGGCAGATTCACTTCCCTCTTAGGGGTCTCAATTAAACGAACAACGCGTTCAGCTACCTTAGTAGGATCAAGCAACCACTTTTTAATCGAATTTTCGTAAGAACCACTTGGGTCAGCTTGCTTTAAAAATGGGGTTGCAATAGGACCGGGATTTACCGTAGATACAGCGATACCAAAAGGTTTCAGTTCGAGACGGATTGCATTTGAGTATCCAATGACAGCGTGTTTTGAAGCTGCATATACGCTTGCTTTTGCAGTTGCAAGTTTTCCTGCTTGCGAGCCAATTTGAATAATATGACCAGATTGCTTTTCTTTCATAATTGGTATAACAGCTCCCGTTAGCGCCATCATTCCTAGGACATTCACTCTGAATATCTGTTCTGCTTCTTGTTGATTGATGTCCCACGCAGTCTTAAATATTCCGATTCCAGCATTATTAATAACTACATCAGGCGCTAACCCTTGTTCAGAGAGATATTTGACAGTTTTCATAACTTGGTTTTCATCTAATAAATCCATATGAACTGAAATGATGTTTTGATTCTCCATCTTACTAGTCGAAAAAGAACGAGCCAGCTTAACAATACGGTACCCTTTCGACTGAGCTTGCTTGCTTATTTCTGCCCCTAAACCACTTGATGCACCTGTTATCCATATCGTTTTCATCTTTAAACCACACCTTTTTTTATCACATAGAAACAGTCTACATGAAAAGAGTACCAGCTTCACCTCCTCCTCTCTTTTTCAAAAAAACAATTGACTTTTAAATCGTCCCTCATGTATAATCACTTCAACTTAACAAGTATGTATGGGCAACGACAGGAACAAGTAGAACTTAGCAAATGCATAGAGAGTTGGTTTCACCGGCTGAAAGAACCAACCATCCCTGCTAGATTTGAACCCCTATTCCTAGAGCTCCTGGCTAAAATTCCAGCGTCTTATTCTGCGTTAATGAATAATTAAGTGGGCAAATGATGCCAACAAAGGTGGTACCGCGGAGTCTCTTCCGTCCTTTTTTAAGGACAGAAGAGACTTTTTTTATTTTTAAATAGAGGAGCTCAAATGATGGCAAATGGCATTATTGTTATTAAAATTGGCAGCAGTAGTTTAACAGATTCAGCAGGTCATTTAAACGTTCCTCAGTTGAAAAATCATGTGCAAGCCATTGTTGCTTTACTAAAACAAAAATATAAGGTTGTGCTTGTTACGTCTGGAGCTGTGGCTGCTGGTTTTCCTATACTAGGGTATAAACAAAAACCACAATCAATCTCTCAGAAACAAGCAGCTGCCGCTGTTGGCCAAAGTCTTCTAATGCAATCTTATATGGAAGCATTCAGAAAACATCATTATGTAGCAGCACAACTGCTTTTAACGCGGGCTGATTTCACAGACTCAACTCGTTTTTCTAATATGTCACGAACAATCGTAGAATTACTAAACAGAGGGGCGATTCCAATTGTGAATGAAAATGACTCTATATCAATTGATGAATTAACCTTTGGGGACAATGACCGACTCTCCGCGTTAGTTAGCGGAATCGTCCATGCGGATATGCTTTGTTTATTCACAGATGTTAATGGAGTATATGACCAAAATCCATTCAAAAACAAAGATGCTAAAAAATACCATTACTTAGCGAATATCCCTGAAACACTTCTTAAAGAAATCGATTCAACCACTTCTTCTGTTGGGACTGGAGGCATGAAATCAAAACTCCTTGCAGCTAAAACTGCGATTGATTTTGGTACAAATGTATTTATCGGATCTGGGTGCGGTAACGCCAAATTCACAGATGTTTTGCATGGCAAAGGCGATGGGACATATCTTGGACCGTTTTCAAACAAAACGATGTCAAACGTCAAACAATGGATTGTCTACCATAGTAAGCCAATTGGCAGCATTCATATTGATGAGGGTGCCTCTATGGCGCTCTTACAAAAACGAAAAAGCTTGTTACCAGCTGGAGTTATCCAAGCCGAAGGACCATTTACCGCTGGGGATATCATTAATGTTTTTGCCAATAGCAAGTTGATTGGTAAAGGCAAAGTCAATTTTAGCAAAAATGAGTTGGATCTTATTAAAGGGCTCAGCAGCGTAGAAGCCATGCAAGTGACAAACCGAAGTAAAAAAGCGGTTATCCATCGCAATTTTTGGGTCGCCATTGAACAGGAGAGATTGATATGACAAATGCTAAAAAACAATCAATGCAAGCAAAAGCAGCATCAGCTACACTTGCACATGCATCCACGGAACAAAAAAACAATGTTTTAAAACAAATGGCACAATTACTACTAGACGATGCACCAAAGCTCATTGAAGCGAACAAAAAAGACATTAGTAAAGCTCAGGCAAATGGACAAAGTGATCATATAGTCGACCGATTACTTCTGACTGAAGACCGAATTCAAATGATGGCAAACAGCATTTTAACACTTGTTGAACTACCTGATCCAATTGGTGCAACGATTCAAACGATAACCAGGCCTAATGGACTTAAAATCGAACAAATTTCTACCCCATTTGGTGTTGTCGGGATGATTTATGAGGCTCGTCCAAATGTGACGGTTGATGCTTGTACTCTTACAATTAAAACCGGAAATGCGGTAGTATTACGAGGAAGCGCAAGCGCCATTGAGTCAAATAAAGCAATCGTCCATACTCTAAAAAAAGCATTTGCTCATTCACAAATTAATCCAGATGTTATTCAACTTCTTGAGGATTCTTCTCATGAAGAAGCTGCTCGATTTATGAAATTAAAATCAACCATTGACGTACTAATTCCACGAGGAGGAGCTTCGCTTATTAATAAGGTAATAGAAGAAGCAACGATACCAGTTATTGAGACTGGAGTGGGCAATTGTCACGTTTACTTAGCCGAATCAGCCAATCCAATCTTAGCGAAATCAATCGTGTTGAATGCTAAGACCCAACGACCGTCTGTTTGTAATGCTTGCGAAACACTGATCGTACATGAGAATTTCGCAGACCAGCATTTACACGACCTGGCTGAAGAATTACTTCATTCCGGAGTTTCTTTAGTTGGTGATTCCTATGCTGTAAAAGCTCATAAAGAGATTAACCATGCCACTGAAGACGATTGGTCAAAAGAGTATTTAGATTTAATTTTAGCAATACGTTGTGTTAAATCGACAGAGGAAGCACTTGCTCACATCACTCAATACGGCACAAAACATTCTGAAGCAATTGTGACAGAAGATATAAATGAGAGAGATGCCTTTTTTAAGGGTATTGATGCAGCTTGCATCTACCACAATGCCTCTACTCGATTTACAGATGGAATTGAATTTGGCTTTGGAGCAGAAATTGGCATAAGTACACAGAAGTTACATGCAAGAGGACCTATGGGTCTTGAAGCACTAACAACAAGCAAATATTGCATCTATGGCAACGGACAAATTAAATGAAAGGCGGAAACATAATGGGCACAACGATTGGGTTTATTGGCGCTGGAGAAATGGCAGAAGCGATCATCAGTGGCATTCAACCTTCAGGACAATTTACAGCTTTAACAGTCATAAATTATTCTGATAAGGTAAAATTAAATAGACTTCAGCATTTATACAATGTCAATGTTACAAATGATTATGAAAATGCGATTCGTGACAAGGATATTATTGTGCTTGCAGTAAAACCAAAAAATCTACATGAGGCCATTCTTTCAATCCGACCATTTTTAAGAAAGAATCAACTTATTATTTCTGTAGTCGCTGGTATCAGACTAGCTACGATTGAACAATGGTTACCAAAAGAAACAGTGGTTATACGTGCAATGCCTAATACTTCCGCGAAAGTACATGCTTCTGCAACAGCTATTTCAATAGGAACATTTGCAAAAGAAAAAGAGATCAAGCTAGCAAAAAATGTGTTTACATCCATAGGCTCTGTATCAATTGTGAACGATGACCAAATGGATACAGTAACCGCAATTGCAGGTAGTGGTCCGGCCTATTTTTATTACCTGGCTGAGATAATGATTAACACAGCTATAGAAAAAGGTCTTTCAGCAGAAGAAGCAAGAGCGTTTGTTGCACAAACTATGCTCGGCTCCGCCACTAGGTTATCCGTAAGTGAAAAGCCGGCAAGTGAGCTCTATCAAGAAATCATGAGTCCAGGTGGTACAACCGAAGCCGCAATTTCCTATTTAAATGAATCAAATAGTAACCTCCATTTTAAAGAAGCAATTCATCATGCTTATAATCGTTCAGCTACAATCGGGCAAACTTTTTTAACTTCGAAAAAATAAAATCATGACAATGCTTTTCCTCCCTTTCTAATCTTGGTAAGATAATACAAGTTAGACGAAGGAGAGACTGCTTTTGTTTAGAAATAAATTAGCTCAAATTGTAAATCATAAAGCTTTTCAAGCTACTGTTATTACATTAATACTTATTAATGCCATTTTGGTTGGTGTCGAGACTTATCAAAATATCTATGAATCCAATAAGGCCTTTTTCTTCTATGCGGATCAAATTCTGCTTTGGCTATTTACTATAGAGATAGCGATGCGATTATTCGCTACATCACTCCCTTCTTTCTTCAAAAAAGGTTGGAACTGGTTTGACATAACCATTGTTCTTACAGGGCACCTGTTTACAGGTGGTCATTTTGTGACTGTATTACGTGTTTTACGTGTTTTACGTGTTTTACGAGCTATATCTGTTATCCCATCACTTCGAAAGCTTGTTGATGCTCTCGTTATGACGATTCCTTCGCTGGCAAACATACTTGTACTCATGAGCATCTTTTTATATATTTTCGCCGTTATTGGCACAATGCTATTTAATGAGGTATCCCCTGAGTACTTCGGAAATTTGCAGCGAACCATCTTAACGTTATTTCAGATCGTAACGCTAGATTCTTGGTCGAGTGACATTATGAGACCATTGATGGCCTACAACGAATGGATTTGGATTTATTTCGTTTCATTTGTATTAATTGGTACTTTTATTATTTTTAATTTATTCATTGGTGTTATTGTAAATAATGTAGAGAAAACAAATGATAACGAAGAAGATCTTAATGATAGCAAACCAGTTACAAAGCGAGAACTTGCTAAAGTTGAAGCACAGTTGGATGAGATTAAACGATTGTTGAACAATCAAGAAAAAACACCTTACTAAAATTGGTCGTATTAATGATTATTCACACACGAAATATCTTTAAGCAGTTAATTAAATAGTGTACTAAAAAAGGTAGTACGATATGGAAATCTTATCGTACTACCTTTTTATTTAGATATTTTATTAAAAAATAACTTGTGGACCAAAAAACTCTTCATAAAGGACACGAACTGCACGTTTCGTATCTTGTTGTTGAATGCCAAATACTAAACTGACCTCTGACGAGCCTTGGTTAATCATTTCAATATTTACCGCTTGTTTAGATAATGCGGTTGCCGCACGTGCAGTAACTCCGACTGTATTGTGCATTCCTTCACCTACGAGCATAACCATGGAAAAACCACGTTCCACATGTACATCATCTACATCCAACTCAGTTTTAATTCTACTAACAATTGCTGCCTCTACGTTCGATGACAACTGGCTTTCTCGAATGATAACTGATGTATCATCGATTCCCGATGGAATATGTTCATAGGAGATATTGGCATCTTCTAAAATTTCCAATAACCTACGACCAAAGCCAACTTCACGGTTCATCAAATATTTGCGCACATAGATAGTGGCAAAGCCTTCATCCGCCGCGATCCCAATTACAGGATTTAATGAATATTCTCGTTCCGCTAAAATGAGCGTACCGCTGCTTTTAGGGTTATTCGTATTTTTCACACAAACAGGAATGCTGTTACGAAACGCCGGAATTAGCGCTTCATCATGAAAAACTGAGAAACCTGCATACGACAATTCTCGCATCTCTCGATATGTCATGCGTTTTATTTCTACTGGGTCTTTTACAATAAATGGATTCGCAGCATAAACCGAGTCCACGTCTGTAAAATTTTCATAGAGGTCCGCTTTTACCCCAGCAGCTAAAATAGCTCCTGTTATATCAGAACCTCCCCTTGGAAATGTGACGAGATTACCTGTTTCTGAAAAGCCAAAAAAGCCTGGAAAAACCGCAATACCGTCAAGGTCTCGTAGTTGATACAAATTGTCATACGCTTCTTGAAGTACTTGCGCATTACCTGGTTCGTCACTAACTAATAAGCCAGCATCTTTAGGATTTATGTACGTTGCTTTGATGCCCACTTGGTTTAAATAAGCCGCAATTAACTTTGCATTATTATCTTCACCACTTGCTTTTAATGTATCTAAAAAGCGGCCTTTGCTTTCATATGTCTCGTCAAGTCTAGCACGTAAGTCAGCTTCAATTTCGATCATTACATTTGCTTCTAAATCAAGATCCTTTGCGATTTGCAGATACCGCTCAATAACGTTGTTTAGAGCACTTGATGTATCTTGTTTTGCTATAGCAGTTTCAGCTAACTCAATTAATAAATCAGTCGTTTTCTCGTCCGTTTCATGACGCTTCCCTGGTGCCGAAACGACAATTATCTTACGCTCTTTATCTGCTTGGATAATCGCTGCTACCTTCTTTATTTGATCTGCGTTCGCAACAGACGACCCTCCAAATTTTGCTACTTTCATACTCTCTCCAGCCCCACTCTCTGTTTAAACCTAAAGAATTATAGCGTTTTATTTGATTATTCATATTACCATAGAGGATCTATCCTGCCAACTCAAGTTTCTAAAAAGAGCGTTTACAAACGCTCTTTTTTAAGGTCGATAACGATCTTCACTTTCTGAATCCTTTTTAGTCTTCTCTTTATTACGTTCTTCTTTTGACTCTTTCTCTATTTCATCTAATGGCAATTCATCATAAGGAGCTTCTATTTGATCCTTATTTCTTTGCTCTTTCCAATTTCTTTGCTTGTCTTCATCTTTATGAGTCATAAAATACACACTCCTTTTTCTATGTATGTACCCACTTCCTCAATGATAAAAACTTACATGAACCAAGCAAACCAAAGTGGACCTCTTTTTGTTTGCATTTCTACTGCTGTGCATGAAGATTCAGGGAGAAATGTCTGATGGTCTTCTACTTCACTATAGGTTGTATCATCGATATTGTTCGTGAAACCAGCTTGATCAAAACAAGTAGGTGCACTATATTGATTTAACGTATAATCAATGATTACCCGAGTGTCATCTCCAGGCCCATATTCAACTTGAACGATAAAACCAATTGCTATTATTAAGATGCTTGCAATGACCCCAATTAGCCAGCGGTATTTTTTCATACCTCCTGCCCCCTTTTGCTTTTCGTTTTCAGTCTACACACATCCATTCATGTGGGCAACTTTTTTATAGCTTTTTAAATCGTCAGAATAAACGAACATATACATTGTGAGATAATCTAACAATTTCATTCACACTCTACATCTTTCTGTGATATATTATTACACAATTAAAAAACAACGCGGTTAAAACCTGCAGCGAGGTGGAGTGGAGTGTCTTACAAAGATAAGAAAGTGATTACCATAGGCGTTGTTAGTGAACTCACAGGATTATCAGAAAGAAAGATACGCTATTACGAAGAAAGAAAGCTTCTATTTCCCGATCGCTCAAAGGGCGGCACTCGCAAATATTCATTTCTAGATGTAGAACGACTTGTCGACATTGCAAACAAAATGGAAGATGGTATGCAAACATTTGAAATCCGTAAAATGGAACAAAAAGCAATTCGAAAACAAGAAGTGCGAGAACGAATGCTTCGCGGTCAATTAAATGCCGCTTTTAACATCCGCAAATAAGGTCGGTCCAATTGGGCCGATCTTTTTTTGTCATTAGTTTCCTATACTTTTTTCACATGAGCACCCCACTATTTGAGCCAAACTATATAAAAAGTAATTGAAGGAGTTATCTGGATGTGTCATATCCCTTTTAAGAAGATAGGTCTTCTCCTGTTATCCCTACTTATACTTCCCGCAAGCATTTGCGCTGCTGCAGAAAATCAAGCAGCCATTATCATTGACGATTTTGGTGGTGATGTAAAAGGCGTCACATCTTTTTTAGAAGGGGAGATTCCTATTACAGTTGCCATCATGCCATTTTTAGAGGAGGCGACTGAACAGGCGAAACTTGCCCATGAAAATGGACTTGAAGTCATGATTCATCTACCACTAGAGCCTAAAAAAGGAAAAGCTTCATGGCTTGGACCAAAAGGCATTACAACCAACCTTTCAAAAGAAGAAATAAACAAGCGCCTTCAAGAGGCTTATGATGCCGTTCCTTACGCAAAAGGTTTAAACAACCATATGGGGTCTAAAGCGATGGAAGATCAGCGTATCGTGGAGCTCATAGTCCAATTTGCAAAAGAGAAACGTTTATACCTTGTTGATAGTGGTACAACTCCTAAATCACTCATGCCTGATCTTGCTAAACACTATAATGTTCCTTGTTTTAAACGAACACTGTTTTTAGATGATTCTTTATCAAGTAAAGAACATGTTAGTAAACAGCTTCATACATTTGTCAATTCGGTTGATCACTATGAACAACCAATTGCGATTGGTCATGTAGGCATTAAAGGACACGAAACTCTTTCCGCAATCAAATCTGCACTCCCTTTATTTATTGAAAAAAAGATCGAGTTGGTCTTTCCTTCTAACTGGGCATCACCTGAAATTGATAACAACTTAAATAAATTATCTAGAGGAGCGAAATAAATAATGAGAAGATCAGAAAAATGGGCAATTGCATTCGGCGTTTTAGCCATTGTTACAATGCTAGTAATTGGACCGAACCACCATAACAATACTTACACCACAACCGAAAACAACTATAACCAGAAAAATAGCCAAGTTGAAGCTACAGCGAAAGATCATTTGATGGCCGAAGATTTAGCGAAAACAACGTCGTTGTTCCTTTCCGCTTTATCTGAACAACTTGATAAATGGAGCGAGCACTACTCTAATGGTGATTTGTCCGATGATTTTTCAGAAGAAATCCGTGAACATCCTTATATTTCTGGAATGGCCCTTTTAACTTCCGATCAACAACTAGAGCAAACGATTGGAACATTAGAAAGCTTTAAAGAGAGCCAATTTAGTCACACACAAAATGGGATTAGGTATTCTGAACCTTACAATCGAGATGGCAAGAGTTATTTGATAATGGGTAAAGAAATGGAAAACAACGAAATCATTATAGGAGAAGTTGATTTAAGCTTTATAGAGGCATATTTGTCTGAAACAGCAGCAATCGCTGATAGTTCCGGTACGTTTTTTGTTAGCGGATCAGATCCGAATGTCCAATTTAAAACAACTGCAGAACTTCCTGATGGAGCAAAAACAGAAACAGTTCCAGGTCTCGACTGGAATATTTATGTTCAATCAAAAGCAGAGGAACGTGACCAGATAACGTATAAAAATCAAGCTGTTGCAAAATTAGCCCCACAAGCAAACTCAACAACATGGGCTAAACAAAACCATTATCGGATCGTATCGGAAAATAACCCTTATATCGTTGTTGAAAAAGATAATACAGGGACTGATCATCTTCTAGAAGAACTAAGAAGAAATGAGGATGTATTATTTGCTGAACCAAACTATGCATTCGCCAATCAAGTACAAACGATCGAATCAAAAGTCGAACCAAACGATGAATTTTTTAAACCTTATCAATGGAATTTGGAACAAATCCAAATTGAAGAAGGTTGGAATTTAGCTAATGGTCAAGATACAGTCATTGCCATTATTGATTCTGGAGTAGATCCGAACCATATTGATTTACAAGAAAAACTCACAGAAGGTTACAATGCAGTGGACGACAATGATGACTTCACCGACCAAAACGGTCATGGCACACATGTAGCTGGTATTGCTGCAGCGGTTACAAATAATATTGAAGGTATTGCAGGAGTTTCCTGGCAAAGTAAAATTATGCCTGTGAAAGCCTTAAACGAGAATGGCGAAGGCTCTTCTTACTCCGTTGCCAGAGGCATTTATTGGGCTGTTGATCATGGCGCAGATGTAATAAATATGAGTCTTGGCGATTACAATCATTCAGATTTGCTTTATGATGCAATTACGTATGCTCATGAACAAGGAGTGATTTTAGTCAGTGCTTCTGGAAATGACAACACGGAACAAGCCATGTATCCTGCTGCCTATCCAGAAGTCATAACAGTCGCTGCTGTCGATGAAAATAAAAACCGAGCTTTTTTCTCTAATTATGGCGACCATATTGATGTTTCAGCTCCGGGAGAACACATTCCGAGCACGTACACAGATAATCAATATGTTGTTTTGTCTGGTACGTCGATGGCATCGCCACATGTAGCTGGATTAGCCGCTTTATTAAAGTCGACAAATCCAGAGCTAACCAACGATGCAATTGGAGATATTATTCTCGGTACCGCTGATCAATTAGGTGACGGTGACTATAACGCTTATTATGGTTATGGTGAGATTAATGTGCGTAATTCACTTCAACAAATCATAGATTAAACAAAAAGAATCAGTTGCTTAGTTCAACTGATTCTTTTCATCCGTTTTTTTTACTGCAAGATTAATGAGCGACGCAGATTGCTTTTGCACCCATTCGCAATAAAATCCTTCTGCTTGTCGTTTCATAAATGTCTCTTTTTTTATTGGCCGAGGAGCAGACCACGCAAGTGATTTTATATTTGACCACTTATCATGGGTAATATACTCTCTCTTAAAATAATACTCATTGCCGGATGAAAATTGCTCACAAATGTATTTTACTGTTTGCTTTGAATGCACTGAAACCACCCTCACTCGAATTATCACACTAATTTTCCTACCATTGCTTTACACTGACAAGAGCCTTTAAAAAGTAGTATAGACAAATCAAGTAAATCTTAGTTAAATTGAACACTCACTTCTTGACGGACTGTAAGCAACCGTTTACCATTAATAGAGAATAAACTTGAAAAAATCTAACATAAAGAAGTGATTCCTTTCATGAATACATTAAAAGATCGGCTCCTTACCGATAATGAAATTTCACCTTTAATTATTTCTGCAGACAAGGTAGCCCATGTCCAAATGAATAACCCATTGCAACATGCGCTCTTAGTATTAATTAAATCAGGCTATACAGCCATTCCTGTACTCGATTCTTCCTTTCGCTTGCGGGGAATGATTAGCAAATCACTTATTTTAGATTCATTGCTAGGCGACGAAGATTTTGAACTTGATCGCTTGTCCACTTTAACTGTGAGTGATTCCATGATGCAAGACGTCCCGTGCATCCGTCCCGATGCCCCTTTTTCCAAAGCCCTATCCTTATCCATTAATCATCCGTTTCTATGCGTTGTTGATGAGAACCAGTCATTTTCCGGGATATTAACTCGCCGATCAATTCTTGCCTTAATTAGTAAATACTTGCATCAGCCAAGCAAATAGCACTTCACTCAATTTCCCCTCATATAACTACCTTTAAAACTAATCAAAACCATCACTAAAAAATTAAAAAAGGAAACTGCATCAAAAAACGATGCGGTTTCCTTACTTATTAACACTGCTTATGTTTAAAATAAGTTATCGGAATGGTACAAATAAAAATAGTTAAGCTGTACTAAATTGTTGCGTTCCTATGCTTGATTTCATTCGCCTAAATGGTCCTGTAAGGACCCAACCTATCCTCCCTTATATGTATATTTGAATAATCAATCCTTTTAACTCTCCAATACGATCTAATAAATCTAACTCAGTTTTCCGTTGATTAAAGACGTCTTCTGCCAATTGGGCAAGTTCTGCTTCAATTAATTCAACAAGCTGATACTGCTTTAAGCGACCGCTCGCAGTGCTGGACGCTTGTTTTACATTTAGCCCATCTGACACAAACTGTTGCAAACAAGCCTGCACCCCCCGTTTAAATGCAAGCAAATCAGCAGAGGACCTTCTTTTTGCTAACCTCTCCCCGTCCTTTGTTAATTCTTTAATTAAATGAACAATGGTTTGCTGTGAGCCAACTTGCATCGATTGTGCCATCGTACGTTGAAAACTCGATTTAGGTAATTGAGCATTAGTAAAAGAACTAGTCGTTGGAGCATGTTTTTTTTGAACTCTATTAATGTCAATCATTTGTGGTCACCTCTACTCTTAAGAGTACCAAATTTCTTAAAATAACGCAGCACTCTATTTTAAAACAAAAGCATAAGAATTGAATGATACATGAATCGTTTAAAAATAAAAATGCCACCCTGTGATGAATAACAGAGTGGCATTTTTCTAATTGTTTGTGACTTCATCGATTATTGCTTCAACAAGACGAGCCGTATTTTCAAGTGCTTCAATGGAAATTTGTTCATTCGTTGTATGAATAAATTCATAACCAACCGATAGATTAATTGTTGGTATACCAAAACTGGCTATAATATTTGCATCACTTCCACCACCACTTGCCTCGATTGATGGTGAAAATCCACATGCTTCAATCGCTTTTTGGGCAGTTTGAACCACTTCAGCATCATTGGATTCTTTATATCCTGGATACGCATGGGAAACTTCAACATCACAGCTTGTTCCCATTTCTTGCGCTGCCGATTCAAATGCGACTTTCATTGCTTCGACTTGTTTTTTGAGCTTTTCTTCTACAAGTGAACGCGCCTCAGCCGTAATTTCCACATAATCACATACAATATTTGTTTGAGTGCCACCTTCAAACCGTCCAATGTTCGCTGTTGTTTCTGAATCTATGCGTCCAAGAGGCATTTTTGAGACTGCTTTTGAAGCGACTGAAATTGCTGAGATCCCTTTTTCCGGCTCCACACCTGCATGTGCTGTTTTTCCATACACTTTTGTTTTAATCTTTGCTTGTGATGGCGCCGCCGTAATCATTCCGCCAACTTCACCATCGCTATCAAGGGCGTAACCGTATTTCGCTTGCACAAGTTCCGGCTTTAAAGCTTTTGCACCAACTAAGCCAGATTCTTCTCCTACAGTTATAATAAATTGTACTTGACCATGCTCTTTTTTATTTTCTTTAATGACTTTAATTGCTTCAAGCATTGCTGCTATCCCAGCTTTATCATCAGCACCTAAAATCGTTGTCCCATCTGTTTTTATGTATCCATCCTCAATCACAGGTTTAATTCCTTTTCCAGGTACAACTGTATCCATATGTGATGTAAAATAAATCGGATCAAACCCTTCTTTAGATGCAAGCAATGTGCAAATGAGATTACCTGCTCCATGACCCGTCACTTCTTTTGAATGATCTTCCTTAACATCCAGTCCTAATGCCTTAAATTTCTTTTGCAGAACAGCAGAAATCTCTGCTTCGTATTTCGTTTCTGAACTTACTTGTACAAGTTCAATAAACTCTTCTACTAGCCTTTTATTCAACAACAATCACTCCATTTTCTTTATTCAATCACATTTATCATAGCTGAATTACGAATTAATTTCACGTCTGGCAGCTTACATAATTCAATTAATACTCCATTCGTACACGATGGCTCTAGAAAACAAATCTCTCTGCCAGAACTCCCTGTTTGCGGAGTTGTCTGAATAAATTTATAGTTCTCTTTTTCTAAATAACGAATTGTCGTGATTAAATCACTGACAGAAAATGCAACATGGTGCAAGCAAGGAGACCGTCTCTTTTTAAGAAACCGTTGTAGTGGGCGATTCCCCACATGAGGTCTTACAATCTCTATTAAAAAAGGATCTGATTTTAAAAAAACAACATCAACCCTCTGGCCCGGAACAGTTTCTACTGATGATGCTGGTACCTGTAACGCTTTTTCAAATATAGGTAAGCTGCATTCAAACTCGTCTACTACGTATGCAATATGGTCAAGCCGAAGAAATTGCATAAAACACCTCTTGATTGATTGGTTTCATTTCAGTTAAACTAGGATTACATGATAATTAGGGGGAATATGTATGCCACGTAAGTTTCAACGTGTCATTGTGTATATTATGATCGCAACACTCGTCCTTGGAGGCGTCCTTGGAGGGGCAGCAGGGCTCGGTATGTTCTAAGCAGGCTGTTTCATTGCTTGCTTTTTTATTTTGTTAACAGACTTGACTTTAAACCAATTGCCTCAAAAGAATTGGATTCATCAACAATAAGGACTGAACTACCAATATCAAGTTTCTCATATAAATGTTCAATTGTTGGATTTGCCAATCTGATGCATCCTAACGAGACACTGTGACCAATTGAGTCGGGCTGATTTGTCCCATGCAAACCGAACGTTCTCCCCTTTGTTCCATTTGCATCAAAACCCACCCAGCGGCTTCCTAAGGGATTATCTGGTGAACCACCGATTATATTTTTTTTAATATAATAAGGCTCTTCTGCTTTCACTATTATTTTGAAGTGTCCAAGTGGGGTTTCTTCTCCCTTTCTACCTGTTGCAACAGGATGAATCTCCGTTATATGATTGGCCTCAATTAATGCGAGTGTATTTGTGTGAACATTCACAATTACGCTCGTTTTTTCCATTTCTAATAATTCATCGGGCACAGTTTGAGCAGTGACAAGCATAAAAAAAACAACAAAAAACGACCATTTCATTTTTAGCCTCTCCTCATACGTACTTTAAGACTTATTCTTTGCGAAACGGTCGTTTTTTATCCTGTTTTTTAGTCCATAGTCTTTCTTTAACATGTAAATATTGTTCAATTTCATTCATAACATAAAGAAGCGAAGACCTCGTTTCGAATTCTTCTCGAGTTGTCGGCAATGGCATTTGCCTAAAGTCTTTTCGAATCTCTTCTAAACGCAATAAAAAATATGGTACAGAATTTGTTGGGCTAACCGCCTTGCTTAATTCTCTTAAGAATTCAGCAATTGGTTTGCTTTGAGAAACCGCCCCTTCAATTCGTGTTAAATGAGGCATCACTCTTTCAATAATCTCCAATTGCGTTTCTCGCATATTGAAATAGTAATAATAATGATCTTCGTCTCTCAATAAATGATTTTGCATTGTTTGCAGAGCTAGCTTTTTACTTGTCTTGAGAAGCTCATCTACTTCAGAGATTTCTTTCCCATCCCAGTTGCTTTCACCATATTGAATATATCGCGATAATTGCAGTAGAATGACACTCAACTTTTCTTCAACAGCTTTGCGATGCATTCGCAAAGCGTTATCTTTAGAAGGCATATATAAATTCATTAATAAAGCCGTAACTATCCCAATAAAAATCAATTGGATTTCGTTCCAGAAAAAAGAAACACTTACTTCTCCACCTACATAAAGATGCAAAACAATGACTGAACTTGTGACTATTCCTTCTGCAGCTTTTGCAACAAGCACAACTGGAATGAAAACTAAAACAAATAATCCAAGTGTTAATGGAGTATAACCAATGAATTCGAATAAAACAGCGCTCATAATAAGTCCAATCATACACGCAACAAAACGCGCCCATGAGACAACTAGAGAGTTTTTCCTTGTTACGGAAATACATAGAATTGTGATAATCGCTGCTGAGCTAGCAAATTGTAGACCTAATGCTTCTGCAATTGTTAGTGAAATAAATACACCAACTGCGGTTTTAAGTGTTCGATATCCTATTCTAAATGGCATCTAATCCCTTTTTCTCTTTAAGATAAAACAAGTCTACCACGATGGTTATGGAAAATCGACTTTTGGTACATTTTTTGCTTGAAATGGGCAGCTACCCTTTTCTGGTTCGCAGTCATCACTGATAAAAAATTGCTTCCACTCTCGATGATCTTTGTCTCCATAATGACTAATATCGGGATGTTTTGGAATTTGATCCCATGCTTCAACACGCTTGCGAACCGCCTCACGTGAATTCACTCCTTTTGGCTCTGTTCCTTCTAACCCTTTGAATATTTCTCTAGGCTGAAAACCTATAACCATACTCTGTCCTAAGTCTCTCGTCACTCGTTGCTTATATGCAGGAGCATTTGCGAATGCAAACATTGACTTTCCTGCAAAACAAAACGACCATAAATAGTTTTCTGGGTTATTTGGTGTATGAGACGGCCAATCACTAGGATCATGCTTATTTAAGTATTGTAATATATCCCAGAAATACCTATGGTAATAGTGAAGAGATTGTTCTTTTTCTTCTGGTTCAATAAAGAGAAACAAACCTCTTCGAACAAGCGGATCAGTCTCCATTAATTGCAAAAACGAATTTAATGTGGACGGCAAACTTGACCAGTCATTATGCGATAAATAGGAGTAGCGCAATTCTCCGCTCCGCTCCCCTTTCTGTCCAAAAAAACAAGGAAACGTTGGCTCAGTAACAACTTGTTCATATTGACTATAGGATTGGTTCACCCACTTTGGTACTTGACTTGATTTCATCTCCAATGTGTTTAGTAATCGTGACTTACTCAAGCTATTCCCCTCCTATCCCATCTTATCCTATGAGAGAATATTCTCCTTTAGACACTTACTTACAATAAAAACAAGTCTATTTTATTAAAAGACACCATTAAGTAATAAGAGACAGACAAGCAACAACATGATGAGGTAGAAAAATGACTGATGCATTTGCCGCAATGGTATTAGGTATTTCGTTAGCAGCACCAGTTGAATGATTAGTTTAGAAATGATTAAAAAAGGAATTATTAATGGTTTTAATAGTTCTTTAGCCGTTGGGTTAGGTGGCCTGACCGCAGACGCCATGTTTATGGTTTGCATTTACTTTGGACTTTCTTATTTTCTTATGTTATCACCTGTTTAAATCGGACTATATTTTTTCGGATCACTTTTACTACTTTAATTAGGATACCAATCCATTAATCATCGACACTTCCAATTCAAAAATATGAATGATACGAAACGAAAGTCGCTCCTCTTATCCCTTATACAATTGGTTTGTCAATCGCTCTAATTAATCCAGTTAATCTTATGTTTTGGTTTGGCATATATGGTCGGTTCTTGCGGAAATGGCGAGTGAATTAAAAAGCAACCCACTTTCTTCAACATGCAAGTTTTAAGTTTTTAGGTATATTCTTATGGAATGTAAGTTTCTCTTTTCAAGCAAGTTGTGGCTCGACATTTTTAAAGGCAAAGTTACTACCCCTTATTAATATTATAGCTGGCAGTTGTTTGTTATTTTTGGGTTTCCACTTTTCTTTCAAATTAGCTCAACTTCTTTTTTTGTTTTTTCTTTCCCTTCTCATATTTTTCTTTAAATAAAGGAAAATGAACTTGAACAATTGTACCCGTACCCGTCTTTGTTTTAATAATCAAATTTCCACCATGTAATTCCGCAATTTTATAGCAAATCATCAGACCAAGACCTGTTCCTTTTTCTTTAGAAGAGAAAAAAGGCTGGCCGAGTAAATGCATTCTGTCTGTTGAAATACCCGTTCCTTTGTCAATTACTTGAATACATAATTGTTCATCTTCTATACAAGCGCGAAGTTGAATTGGCGATTTGTAAGAACTAGCATCAACTGCATTTTCAATTAAATTATAAAAAAGGACACCAAGCTCTTTTTTATAACCCCTAATGACAACATTTGCCGGGACTGATAATGAGATCGGATTATTCGTAGCTATTTTTTTTATTTTCTCTTTTTCGAGAAAACGTTCTAAATAGTGTTTCATATTGATTGCTTTGCTTTTCATATTACCTTTCTCTTCAGCGAGAAAAACATAATCAGCGATTATTTTTTCTATACGTTCTAATTCATCATTAATAAGAGTTAACTGACTTTTTGGCAAGACATACGACTCTTCATATAATTGCATAAACCCTTTAATTGTCGTTAGAGGATTTCTTATTTCATGGGCCATGCTTGCCGATAATCTTGAAGCTACTTGCATCGCTTCTTTTCTTCTTTTCGGTTGATTATATGGTTGTTTTAAAATCGATATAAACAATTTTTTGTGATTAAAATCAATTGGTCGAATGGCGCACATCGTGTAAATGATTCGCCCACTTTCCGTCATTACCTTAATGGCCTGATACAATACGTTATCTTTTTTATTAAATCGCTTAATATTCTTTCTTTTTAATTTCCGCAACTCCCCATCCACTAAGTAATCACGCAGTAATTTCCCTGACAATGATTCTTCTACTCCTAAGTATCTATGCGCAGCTGGGTTAGCATAATGAATGGTTAAAGTGTCATGAATCACGTAAGAGTCTTCCGCTAATTCCAATACATCAAATAATTCATTTGCGCACATGAATTGTTCAATTCTCTGTTCTGCTCGAATGACTTCAAATAAGCAATACGTATCATAATTAATGACACGCACTTCATATTGAACATGGTGATAAAGAAATGAAATAATCTGTTTTTTCTTCTGTGGTGCAATCATATCTCTCGGAATAAACTCCCAGATACAATCTTGTACTTTAAGAAATGCACTTCCGCTCTTACTTGATTCAATAATTATGCCATCCGAATCTGTTAACCACCGAAGTGTTCGATTCCTATTTTCCTGATTAAGCAGCTTCCCTTCTTTTTTGTTCCTTTTCCCATCAAATGTATATAGCATATATTCTTGATCTAAAATAGCTCGATTAATTGTTAAGTGACTCGTACATGCGTTTGCTTCGATCGTCCATTCATCCATTGATTGATAAATAAGTATAGACGACAATGGAAGTTCTCCTGTAAATTCCTTTAAGTTTGCTAGTTCATTAAATAAATCATTCCGCAAAATAATTGCATCATTATAAATAATGCATTGGGGATGGGGTGAATTGTCGATTAGCTCTTTTAATATCGCTTTCATATAGGTAAACCGATGTGTATCACACCGGTACAATCCTCCTCATAACGAAATAGTGTTTGACAGCAATCAACAAAAACATTCGTGAACTGCTAAAATGAATCCTTCTCGATATTCATATTTCGTTAAAGATCTTTTGACAATAAAAAAAATAAGTCGACATCTTGTCGACCTATTCTTCCATCCATCATCATTTTTCTTTTTATTCATCTCTTTTATGACATTTTTAGCGCATCCGCTAAAATGCTATTTATAATGAAGGCAAGCTTTAGTTCTTTTAAGATAAAGCCGTGAAAATTAAATGAATCAAAAATAAACAACCTACAACATACATTGTTTTCGAGACCTCTTTTTTCTTCCCAGACATTAAATGAATAATCGGGTAGAAGGCAAATCCAATTGCAATGCCATCTGCGATCGAATGTGTTAGAGGGATTCCTGCAACAATTAAATATGCTGGAAACCACCCTGCCATTGAGTCAAAAGAAATTTGCGTAATGTCTTTTAACATAAGGCCGCCAACGATTAAAAGAATTGGCGCAATGGCACTATCGGGAATATAAGACAAGAAAGGCAATAAAATGAGCGCCAATGCAAATAACAGTCCCGTGACAACGGCAGAAAGTCCAGTTCTTCCGCCAGCAGCAATTCCAGCAGCTGTTTCCGCCGTAGACACGGTTGGACTTGTCCCAAAGAAACCTGCACTCGCTGCTGACACAGCATTTGCTTGCAAAGCTCTTTTTGCTTTTCCAGGTTGATTTAGAGTGTTTGTATAGCCGGAAATCAAACCAATGTTTTCAAATGTGAGCACCATCGTTAGTGCAAAAACAGACGTCCAAAAAGTTACCGTTAATAACGGACTAAAAGAGAACTGCCCGAAAACTGCTGCAGCATCACCTAAACCTACATTCATTATCTCTCCACTCAATGGTACATCTAAAAATGTCCCTATCCCTATGCCTGCTATTACCGCCCATAAAAAATGCCCTGGGATATTTCTTACAAATAGGAAGACAGCAATAAGTAAGGTTAATAATGTTGCTAACGGCAGAGGTTCTAATAGAGGAGCAAGCTGAACAAACGTTTCAGGATTGCTTTGAATTAAACCGCCTTTTTGGAGTCCAATAAAGGCTAAAAATAAACCAATTCCAGCGGTAACCCCATATTTCAAATTGTTTGGGATCGCTTTTGTTAGAAGGTCTGCTAACTTTGTAAACGCAATCGCCATAAACAATAATCCCGCAACAAAAACAACACCCAGTGCCTCTTGCCATGACAAACCTGAGTTTTGCACAAATGTGTACGTAAACATTGCATTAATTCCCATTCCAGGAATAAGAACAATTGGGGTATTACTCCATAGCCCCATTAAAATGCATCCCATAACTGACGTCACAATTGTCGCTAAAGCAGCACCTGTTAAAGGAACACCAGCATCAGCTAAAATACTTGCGTTAATAGCAACAATATAAACTGAGGTTAAAAAAGCAACCGTACCAGCCGATAATTCTTGTTTCACCGTCGTGCCATGTTCTTTCAAGCCAAATCGTTTTGTAAAATCGTACATCTTTATTGCCACTCGTTCATTAAAATCCCTCTCCCACCCAGTGCATCGCACCAAAGAATTATATTAGCATAATCACCAAAACATGAAAAGACACATAAGCACATTTTAGGCTTCCAAAAATGGGGTATGTTATACTTTATTAACACCTTTTTATATGAGGAGAGTAGATAATGGGACAGCTACAAAAAGCAACATTTGCAGGGGGTTGTTTCTGGTGCATGGTAAAACCTTTCGATTCTTATGATGGAATTGAATCGGTTGTATCCGGCTACACTGGCGGGCATACAGAAAACCCAACTTATAAAGAGGTCTGCAGTGAGACAACCGGTCACTTTGAAGCTGTTGAAATTACGTTTGATCCAGACGTTTTTCCATACAGCAAGTTATTGGATATTTTTTGGCAACAAATTGATCCAACTGATCCTGGTGGTCAATTCCACGATCGTGGAGACTCCTACAGAACCGCCATATTTTACCATGACGAACAGCAAAAAGCAGCCGCTGAAAAATCGAAACAAACTTTGCAAGATAGCAACAAGTTTACAAAACCAATTGCCACATTGATTTTACCTGCAAAGGTATTTTATCCAGCGGAAACATACCATCAAGATTACTATAAGAAAAACGAATTTCATTATAAGATGTACCGACGCGGCTCTGGTCGAGCTGATTTCATAGATAGACATTGGGGAGGTCATGATAAATGAACGAAAAAAAAGAAGAACTAAAAAAGAAATTAACAGCTATGCAATATCACGTAACACAAGAAAATGGCACAGAACCACCATTTAAGAATGAATTTTACGAGACTGAAGAAGATGGTATTTACGTAGACCTCATCTCAGGTAAACCTCTTTTTTCATCTACCGACAAATATGATGCAGGCTGTGGCTGGCCAAGTTTTACTCGTCCAATTGAAGAAGCTGAAGTGCTTGAAAAAGAAGATAGAAGCCACTTCATGGTAAGAACAGAGGTTCGAAGCAAAGAAGCAGATTCTCACTTAGGACATGTATTCCCAGATGGTCCTGGTCCAAATGGATTGAGGTACTGCATTAACTCTGCAGCACTTCGTTTTGTCCCGAAAGAAGATTTGGATAAAGAAGGTTATTCGACTTACAAAAAATTATTTAAGTAGGGTTGGCAGATTGCCGATCCTTTTTTCGTTAAGTTCTGTCGACTTTTCTGTTATGATAGAAGTGTGTCATGAATTTTTTGATAAAAGGATGATGAAAAATGGAAACGCGTACAGAGCGAGATACGATTGGCGAAATTCAAGTACCAGCAGATCGTTTTTGGGGAGCGCAAACGCAGCGTAGCCTTGAAAATTTCAAGATTGGCACGGAAAAAATTCCGTTTGAAGTTGTTCGTGCTTTTGCAGAACTGAAGAAAGCTGCGGCAATTGTGAACGGTGCCTTAAAAGGGCTTGATTCGCGTAAAGTTGAGGCCATTACATATGCAGCTGATAAAGTCATTGCCGGCGGACTTGAAGATCATTTCCCCCTTGTCGTTTGGCAAACTGGTAGCGGCACGCAATCAAATATGAATATGAATGAAGTACTTGCTTATCTAGCAAATGATTATTTAACTGAAAAAGGACTTGAAGATGTGCGTGTTCACCCTAACGATGACGTGAACCACTCCCAGAGCTCTAATGATACCTTTCCAACAGCTATGCACGTAGCAACTGTCGTATTTGCAGAAGAGCAAGTTCTTCCAGCCATTCGCCAGTTCAAAGAAACATTAGCCACAAAGGAAAAAGAATTTGCAAACACCGTAAAAATTGGACGGACTCATCTACAAGATGCAACCCCTCTTACATTCGGTCAAGAAATAAGTGGCTGGAAGCATATGCTTGCTACTTGTGAAAAAATGGTTACTGAATCTCTCGAACATGTACGTGCATTGACGATAGGTGGCACTGCAGTAGGAACAGGTCTTAATGCGCCAATCGGATTCAGTGAGGAAGTGTCATCCCAATTAAGTCAACAAACAAATGTATCTTTTAAAGCATCAGAGAACCATTTTCATGGCTTAACAAGTCATGATGAACTAGTTCATTTCCACGGTGCATTAAAAGGTCTAGCTGCTGATGCATTTAAAATTGCTAATGATATTAGGCTACTCGCCAGTGGACCACGCTGTGGCATCGGTGAAGTCATTATCCCAGCTAATGAACCTGGCAGCTCGATTATGCCAGGAAAAGTAAATCCTACACAAAGTGAAGCACTCACAATGGTAGCTGCTCAAGTTCTTGGTAATGATGCAACGATTGGTTTTGCAGCAAGCCAAGGTCATTTCCAACTAAACGTTTTTAAACCAGTTATTATTTATAACGTCATTCAATCAATGCGGCTCTTGGCAGATGGATTAAACAATTTCCACGACAAATGTTTAGTTGGCCTTGAAGCCGACGAAGAAAAAATGACACAGTTATTAAACGAGTCGTTAATGCTTGTCACTGCGCTAAATCCATATATCGGTTATGAAAATGCAGCAAAGATTGCTAAAAAAGCTCATGCCGAAAACACAACGCTAAAAGAAGCAGCCATTAAAAGTGGATTGTTAACAGAAGAACAGTTTAACGAATACGTTGTTCCAAAAGAAATGATTTCGCCAAAATAAGAAACACTAAATAATAGGCCTGCCTATTCAATTTGCTTGTCGACAAAGTCTCGTAAAACGAAACTGTCGACAAGCTTTTTTTTGGATAAATAAATGTTTTATTCAGTTAAAAAAAGCCTTGCTCCTTATTACCAGCACTATAAAGGCTGAATCGAAGATACCGCTTGTCATCAAAAGAAAACAAAAGAATAGCCTGTAAGTAAAGTTGGAAGAAGCAGCTACCCTCCAACCAATAGTAAAACACCTCTGAATGAATCTCAGAGGTGTTTTCTAAGCTCAATAGAACTGGAAAACCATACCTTTTTGTGATAATTACTATTGAAAAGGATCCCAAGGAGGCAGAAATGAATGTCTATCCCTTCAACACGTTATATGGTTAACCTTCGTTTCGAATTGCTTTAAACCGTGTCGCTTCAAATAAAGATTCCAGCTTTACATGAAACAATTTTGCTAATTGATAAGACACTTCTGCACTTACTTGTCGTTTTCCCGATTCTATTTGCGATAAGTAGCCAGCAGAGATTCCAACCTGCTGAGCGACTTCTTCTAAACTTAGTCCTTTTTGAATGCGCATTAACCGAATGTTGCTTTCACCCATTCCTATTTGCCCCCTTAGACACTTACCGATTATTCAAATAAACCTTTATCATTTCTATTCACTTGCTAGTATGTGATTAAACATTATTTGTTTATGCCATTCCTTTAAAGATAAGCGATTTACGTATAAAACCATTTCTACATTACTTCATCATACGTATAACGGACAACATATTTATTAGTCTTTAATCGTCTCACTTCTACAAGTGGCCCAATTTCATAACCTTGTTCCCAGTTATCTTCTAGTTTTGCTTTTAAACAACCCGCTTGGAACTTTGAACGAAAGACTTCTTTATAATAGACCCAATGAGGCTTATGCCGCTTCATGTCCCTTCCTCCAGTTCTATACAATTTCTAATTAGGCTATCCATAATCATCTATTTTATCATAGGAACAGAATAAATAGATGAATCTATCAGGCATTATATTAAATATGTTAAACTAAATAAAAGGCATTAGTCACAGAAAGGAAGTAGTCAACATGGCTGGGATTGAAGGAAGCTTAGAAGAGCTTACAATAAAAAGTACATATTTAAATGAGACAATCTCGTTATCTGTCTATAAACCACCAAATTATACACCGCTTAAATCGTATCGCTTGCTTATTTGCCAAGACGGGCAAGATTTCTTTAGACTTGGGCGCATACCTCGTCAAGCAGATTCATTAATAGAAGAGATGGAAATGGAAGAAACAATTATTGTTGGGGTGCCCTACCCTTCCGTTTCCACGCGTAGAAAGTGGTATCATCCAGACGGAGAAAAGTCCACAGAATACAGACGGTTTCTCGCTTGTGAACTGCTCCCTTTTTTAGATGAAAACTTTGCAACAGAACCATTAGCTGAAGCTCGAATACTTGCAGGTGATTCGCTAGCAGCAACCATTTCCTTTCTAACCGCACTTGAGTATCCAAGTTTATTTGCTAATGTTATAATGTTTTCACCATTAGTCAATGACACCGTGCTACAAGAAGCCTCCAACTTTAATAAAAGTGATTCTTTAACTCTATACCATATCATCGGGAAAGATGAGTCAAATGTGAAGCTTACAAATGGAGAAATGGCTGATTTTTTAACACCTAATCGTAAATTAAACCATGTATTGGAAAAACGGGAATTCAGATATACGTATAAAGAATTTAGTGGTGATCACACTTGGACCCATTGGCAAAAAGCAGTTCCTGAAGCACTTACTTTTGTATTGCCGCTTTAATAGACAAGGGAGGGTTTTACATGAACTTTGGAATTGTATTATTTCCATCAACCGCTTTTCAAGATATAGCGAATGGATATCGCCGTCGTTACGATGCACATTACGCCAATATTCCGCCTCACCTAACAGTTAAAGAGCGCTTTTCACTCCCAACAGAAGACGTTCCCGTTATTGTGGATGCTCTTTCTCAAATTGCAAGAGATTACGCACCCATCTCGATTGACGTTTATAAGGTAGATACCTTCTATCCTCAATCAACAACTATTTTTTATAAAATACGTGAAAACAAACAGTTAAGTGAAATAAATCAAGCCTTATATGAGCCACCGTTCCCTAGCAAGCGTGCTCACTCTGTCTTTATTCCGCATATTACAATCGCTCAAAAATTGCCGCAAGCAGAGCATGCAGATATTGTTGGACAATTAAAAATGATTGATGTTTCACATAAGGAAACGATAAATAACATCCAATTACTTCAGCAGCATGATAATGGAACATGGTCCGTGTTTAAGTCGTTTTTATTGGAGGGGAATAAGTAAGAAATGGAGTTCATAACCATTAATGGAACGTCTGATGATCGATATAAACATTGCTTACACATTCGTACAAACGTATTTGTACATGAACAAGGTGTAGAAGCAGCTCTTGAGCAAGATGAGTATGATCAGTTAGCAACCCACATTGTTTTATATCTTGATGGTGAAGCAGTTGGAACAGGTCGTATTCGTTTGTTAGATACAAAAGCAAAGATTGAGCGTGTCTGCATTCTTAAGTCGGCAAGAAATAAAGGGGTAGGAAAAAGACTCATCCAACAGATGGAAAGTAAAGCCAGTGACTTAGGAGCTAGCAAACTCTCCCTTCATTCGCAAGAACATGCTTTACCCTTTTACTTAAATCTCGGTTATTCAATTGTTTCTGAACGTTTTTTTGATGCCGGAATTCCTCATTTTGCTATGGAAAAGCCTATCAAAAAAGCTAACGGTTAAACCGTTAGCTTTTTTCCTTATTTAATTGATCTTTAACAGAACGCCTTTTCGAATCAAGCGTTGATTGTTTATCTCTTCTATCATCAATACGTATATTTGTTGCAACTCGATTAACTCCATTTTCAAAAGGAAGTTCATGAATTTTTTGAATAACCTCAAATAATACTGGTAGTTCAGCTTCTATTAACGTACTCATTGGCGTCAATTCAAAAGTTAGTTTTCCTTCCAGTTTATACTCATCTAGAACCAATTGGATTTTTGCTACATATGAACTTACACTCGGAGTACTAGTTCCAATGGGAATAATTGTTACATCTGCGATAGGCATTTTTTTAACCTCCTTTTGTTTTGCACTAAGTCTTTTAAATATGAGTTGGTCTGAAAACACTTGAAAACCTAACTTCTCATATGATTCAACAGCACAAAGCATATGTTTTTGACTTGGCTCTATTGTTGTAACATGCTCTTGAAGCCAATAAGAAATATATAACACAATTCGCTCTGGCCACTTCATCCAGTTCTTTCTGTGAAAAAGATGATAGAACAAAACAACAAATAATGAAAAATACGAACTGATCATAAGTGAAGTATGAGCGGGTAACCAAATGTATAAAACAATCCATAAGCAAACCAAACTAAGAAAATAGACAGTCACAAGACCTGTTGAACAACCTCGATTTTTAATCGTTGCCCGTTTTATTGCAGGTAAACGAAAGCGATTGATTCTTCCTCTCGTACTAAAGACTTTATGCTCTGCACCATGGTATTTTTTAAGCGATTTCGGAAAAATAAAATGGGTGCCAAACAGCAAATACAGAAAACAATAATACGGTAACCCATCCCAACTAAACGCCCACATTTTGGGGACAAGAATGAGTAAGATAACCCCAATTATAATAGACATAAACCATAAAGGTGATGTTGTAACAACAAGTCGAATTGCTTCTAAGTATGTACGTCCATTCATTGGCTTTACCCATGATTGTAACCGCCCGTCCAAATCATGGTATGCACAAGAAATATATCCTTCTGCCGTATAAAAAACGCCTGATTGAAAAGACATTCCACTAATTCTCAAGCAAATCACTCAACTCTTTGCTTTGAACCCAATACTGAACATTTTCCGCAGTCCCAAATGTTGGATCGCTAAAAAAGGCATCTTCACGTGTTAGCTCTGAGTGACTTGTCCATGTATGTAGAAGAGAGACAGTCACTTCACTTGCATCATCAGGAATATCCTGAATAATCTTCCCTTTTGTTCCTACACTTTGATGCTCTTCCATAGTTGTTGGGAAAGAGTAAATGAATCCATTATCTACACGCTCCCCGTCCA
The DNA here is from genome assembly GCF_002019705.1 of Shouchella patagoniensis. GTDB lineage: Bacteria > Bacillota > Bacilli > Bacillales > Bacillaceae_D > Shouchella > Shouchella patagoniensis. The sequence continues at coordinate 655,627 of NZ_KV917377.1, forward strand.
TTGAACGTTCTGGTTCCACTAACAATGTAACGATTCCAACTTCATTGGCCTCTGCTTCATCAAAGGCAATACCAATGTAGTCTGTCCCATAAATACCTTCCACAGGCATTTTAGGCCATTCCCATTCAATCTCAACCATGCCATCTTCAATTCTCTTTGCGGTAATCTCAATTTCTTCTTTTAACTCTTCATTTGTCATTTCTTCATCTTGCTGTAAATAATAAAAACCGCTCAATACAATCACAACCATTAAAATAGCTGGTAGCAACAATACGACCCAATGTTTTTTCAACGTGTCACTCCTCACTTGCCTTTTTCAACTTATAGGCAGCATGATTCGTTGGACCTTTTCCTGCTCCTAAAGAAAAACCACATTGAATGGCTTCTGTAATAAACACTTTCGCTGTTTTAATTGCTTGCATCACATCGTCACCTTTGGCTAACTCTGCCGCAATGGCTGAAGCGAATGTGCAACCAGTACCGTGAGTATGCTCTTTCTCTATTCGTTTACTCACTAGAACTTCAAATTGTTGCCCATCATAAATAAGATCTGTTGCATCTCCTTTTAAATGGCCACCTTTAAGTACAATATATTTAGGACCCAACTTATATAATTGTACCGCGGCTTCTTTCATTTCTGCAATTGTTTCTGGCTCTTTTCTGTTTAAGATGAATGCAGCTTCCGGTAAATTAGGTGTAAATACAGTTGTTTTCGGTAGTAGCTTTTCATTTAATGCTTTAATACCTTCATCATCTAGCAAAGCCGTTCCACTAGTGGAGGCAATAACCGGGTCTACGACAACGTTCTTAACAGCATATTTGTCAATTAATCGAGACACCATTTCAATATGATGCTTACTGACAAGCATTCCCGTTTTTAAAGATTGCGCACCAATGTCCTTTAAAACGGCATCTGCTTGTGCATAAACAAGCTCCGGTTCAATTGTGGAAATTTCTTGGACCCCTAATGTATTTTGAGCAGTAATGGCTGTGATGGACGTAGCAGCATATACGCCTAGTTCTTGGCATGTTTTAATATCTGCTTGAATACCAGCCCCTCCTCCAGAATCGGAGCCAGCTATCGATAACACAACTGGGATTGACACCACTTTTAACCTCCTTATGTAAATCGTTCAGGGTGAAATGAGCTAAGAGGAACTGAAGGCTCTTTTTCACTCAACAATTCCACCACCAATTTAGCTGTTATCGCACTTAATAAAATACCATTTCGGTAATGACCACAAGCCATGTAAATATTCGGATACTGCGTTAATGCTCCTATAAAAGGATATCCGTCCTGCGTTGCTGGTCTTAGTCCTGCCCAAGTATGAAACGGTTTTTCGTTTTTTAAAAATGGTAAAATCTTACCATTCCAATTCGTTAATCGCTTTATGCCTTTCTCAGTTACATCTGTTTGAAAGCCAACAATATCTTCGGAAGCACCGTTTACAATTGTCCCATTTGCTTTTGGTACTAAATAACCTTGGCTTGTATATAAGATATGGTGGATCCGCTTCTGTTCAAGTGTATACGCACAGATTTGCCCACGAATTGGAACAATTGGCAAGGATACATTTAATACATCGGCCTGTTCCAGTGCCCAGGCTCCGGTTGCAATAACTAGCTTATCGGCTTCAAATGACATACCATTAGAAGCCGATAATAAAGCTGGTTTTGTTGCTTTTTCAAGCTTTACATCTACAAGATGCTCAAAAATCTTAACTCCACACTGACGGCACGCCACCTCAAGCGCCTTTACGTAGTCGGGCGCATACACATGTGCTTCCTCTGGATAATGAATCGCCCCAATAATTTCTTGAGACAACTCCGGTTCTAGTTCGTTTAATTCCTCTTTCCCAAGCACGTTTGCTTGTGCACCAAATGATTCTTGCCAACTTTTTCTTGTCTCTAAAGATAATAAATCTGCTTCATGGTAAACGCAGTGTAAACTACCTGACTCAGTATATTCGAACTCGTAACCAGATTCCTTTTTTACAATTGCCTGCCACGATTTAAACTCACGTAAACTAGCCAAACAAAGTCGAAAAAAATCATCTGGATCTTCGGTAATCTCGGAATATGGGGCAAGCATCCCAGCTGCCGCACCAGAAGCCTGGCCACCACATGCATTTTTTTCTAATAAGGTTACGGAAGCGCCATCTAATGCCAACTTAAGTGCAATGGATAATCCAATGACACCTCCGCCAAGAACAACAGTCTCTTCCATGCACTCTACCCCTTAAACGATGAAATCAATGATTCATACTGGCTGCTCGCCGTTGCATACTTCTTTTTTGGTATACGTCCAGCTTCAAATGACATTCTTCCGGCATCAATTGCATACTTCATCGCCTTTGCCATTTTAACTGGGTCTTTCGCTTTGGCTACTGGCGTATTCATTAAAATTCCATCAACGCCAAGCTCCATCGCAAGCGCAACATCACTAGCTGAACCAAGACCTGCATCAACAATAATTGGAACGTTCGCTTCTTCCGCGATCAACCCAATATTATATGGATTTAAAATCCCAAGACCTGTCCCAATTGGCGAAGCACCTGGCATAACAGCTGCAGCTCCGGCTTCTTCTAGTCGTTTGCAAAGAATTGGATCATCCGATGTATAAGGGAGTACAACAAATCCTTCTTTGACAAGTATTTCGGTAGCTTTAAGTGTTTCAATGGGGTCGGGTAGAAGTGTTTTTTCAGATGCACTAATCTCTACTTTTATCCACTCACTTAATCCTGCAGCTCTAGCTAAACGGGCAATTCGTACCGCTTCTTCAGCATTACTTGCTCCTGATGTGTTTGGCAAGTATTGAAGAGTTCTCCCCTCAAGGTGTTGCAAAATCGAGTCTTCCCCAGGTGCTTCTAAATTTACTCTGCGAATCGCGAATGTTAATACCTCTGCTCCTGAAGCTTTAATTGCTTCGTTCTGAACATAGGGGTTTGGATACCTGCCTGTGCCAAGAAAAAAGCGAGAAGACAACGTTTTTCCACCGATCACCAATTGTTTTTGCTTCATTTCTTAACCACCTCCTACAAAATGAACTAATTCAATCTGCATTCCTTCTTGGAGCATTGTTTCTTTCCAATGAGAACGATCGATAATCTCACCATCAACTTCTGCAACCACAAGTTGGCTAGACAGCTCATATTCAACAACTAATTCATACAGTGACAAACTTTTAGAATTTAGTTGTCCTCCATTTACAATTATTTTCATTGTTTAGCCTCTTCCAATGCTTCTTTCATTGCGGCACTTGCAGCTTTCACATCTTTTGCGGCAACAATTTCCGTAATCACACAAACTCTATCTGCACCTGCTTCAACCACTTCTTTTACATTATGCAACTTAATGCCACCTATTGCGACAAAAGGAATGGAGACATGATCTTTTACTTCCTGGATATAAGAAGTTGTTACAGGGTCTACAACATCAACTTTACTTTTAGTCGGAAAAATCGGCCCAACCCCAATATAATCTGCACCATTCTTCTCTGCCTCTAATGCTTCTTCTAGTTTATGGGAAGAAACCCCAATCATTTTTTTCGGTCCAATAAGCTTCCTCACTTCTGCTAACGGCATATCATCTTGTCCGATGTGAACACCATCTGCGTCTACGACTAAAGCTATATCAATGTGATCATTCACAATAAAGGGAACATCATACTTTGCACATAATTCCTTTAGGTTTCTTGCCTTTTCAAGTAAATCCTTTTTACTACTTGTTTTGTCACGAAGTTGGATGATATCTGCGCCTCCTTGGATGGCTTCTTCCATCACATCAATCAAGTTTCGTTCAGGGTGAAATTCTTCTCCGGTAATCACATACAAATGAAAATCTCTCATCTTCTATTCCTCCTCTATACAATAAAAAAGACCGCAGCAAAGGGGCTGCGGCCTGCATGCACAAACATAAGGTCCGACTTCCCTCCGCTGGCATCACCCAGATCAGGTCAAAAGGGTATAAGAAACGAGTTCTTATTCTCAGCCCGACTTCTCCAGGCACCCCTAGTCATTTAACAATCATTATGACATATCTTTATACTTGATTTAAACCAGTTTGCTTCATTTTTATAATGGCAAAAACCTTGAACCCGCAATACCAGGTTTAGTCATTTCTTTTGGATCAAGGATCTCATTTAATTCTTCCTCTGATAATATACCACGCTCTAGGCAAATTTCGCGAACAGCTCTACCAGTCTCAATTGCTTCTTTGGCAATTCGTGTAGCTACTTCATATCCAACATGGGGATTGATCGCAGTAACAATACCAACACTTTTTTCAACCATCTCACGGCAATGTTCCACATTCGCCGTAATTCCAGAAATCGCGTACTCTTTAAAAACACGCATCCCATTTTTTAAGATTGTCAATGATTGTAACAAGTTAAATACAAGTACTGGTTCCATCACATTTAACTCCAATTGACCTGCTTCTGAAGCCATACTAATCGTATGATCGTTTCCAATAACTTGGAATGATAATTGATTAATAACTTCACACATTACCGGGTTAACCTTACCCGGCATAATAGACGAGCCTGGCTGACGGGGAGGCAAGTTAATTTCATTTAAACCAGTGCGTGGACCTGAACTCATCAAACGCAAATCATTTGCGATTTTGCTTAAATTGATTGCTAAAATCTTTAATGAACTTGAAAGTTCTGTATACGCATCCGTATTTTGCGTGGCATCAACTAAATCCTCTGCTGTTTTGAAAGGCAGTTCTGTAATATCAGCTAAATGAATGGCTACTTTCTCGATATACTCAGGTTTGGCATTTAACCCAGTACCAACAGCAGTAGCCCCCATGTTTACTTCATGTAGATGATCAGCAGAACGACTTATGCGCTTTAAATCACGTACGAGCACTTTTCGATAAGAACCAAATTCTTGTCCTAAACGAATGGGCACAGCATCTTGTAAATGGGTACGACCCATTTTCAGCACATTGTCAAACTCTTCTGCTTTGCTTGCCATTTCTTTTATTAATTCACGTAATTCGTCCGTTAAGCCCTGAGTCATATGAACTGCTGCAATGTGGATTGCAGTCGGAAACGCATCATTTGTTGATTGCGCCATGTTTACGTGCGTATTTGGGCTTACTTTTAAATAGTCGCCTTTTTCTCCGCCTAGCAGTTCAATTGCTCGATTTGCGATTACTTCATTGGTATTCATATTAAATGAAGTTCCTGCACCGCCCTGAATCGAATCCACGATAAAATGTTCATTTAACTGACCAGCGATCACTTCATTACTTGCTTCTACAATTGCATCTGCAATATGTGGACGCAGTACACCAACATCTTTATTGGCAAGTGCCGCCGCTTTTTTTACATACCCGAAAGCCCGAATTAATTCTGGGTGTGGCGGATAACCTGTAATTGGAAAATTATCTTTTGCTCGTAATGATTGAATGCCATAATACGCATCCTTTGGTACTTGTTTTTCTCCTAATAAATCTCTTTCAACGCGGTACTCCGTCATCTTCTGTTGACTCCTTTAGTCTCTTTCAATTCCCTCAGTTATTTACTTTGTTCACGAGCTTTAATTGCTAACCAAACCGCACCATATATGCCTGCATCATTGCCAAGTGATGCTAGTTTAATTTCTGCACTTTCTGCAACTCTGGGCAATGCATATTGATTGAAAACACGTCGCAGCGGCTCAAGCAATTGGTCGCCAGCCTTTGAAACACCACCACCAATAACTATCTTTGCCGGGTTTAACGCATTCGCTAAGTTCGCTACTGCAAAACCTAAATGTTCTGTTGCCTCTGCTACAACATTAGTAGCGGTTGCATCTCCTTGCTTCGCAGCTTCAAAAATATCTTTTGTTGTTAATGCTTGTGCTCCTACTTGATGAAGCAAGCTCGAAGATTCTTTTTTCATTGCTTCTTGCGCTAATCTAACCATTCCAGTTGCTGAAGATACTGTTTCCAAACAACCCGTTTTTCCACAGTTACACAATGCCCCACCTTCACGAATGGATGTAATATGACCAATCTCACCACCCATGCCATTTTCACCATGGAGGATTTGACCACGCGTAATGATGCCACCCCCAACTCCTGTTCCTAGCGTAACAAACAATTCTTCTTCTGTCCCGTCCCCTGCACCTTTCCATTTTTCTCCGAGTGCAGCTAAATTCGCATCATTATCAATACGGACAACGACGCCTAATGCTTTTTCTAGTTCATCTTTCAGCGGGTAATCTCGCCACCCAATGTTTACAGCATGGTATATAAAACCTGTTTCCATTTCAATAAAACCTGGTGCCCCCACACCAGCTCCTAATAAAACACTATTTCCAGGTAGCTTTTCTGATAGGCTAGTCGCGATATCTGAAACGATACGAACTCCGTTTTCACTTGCATCCGTGGGGATTTCCCATTTACTAATTAAATCCCCTCCTTCTGTTAAAAAGGCTAATTTAACAGAAGTTCCACCAATATCAATTCCCGCATAAAATTCTTGTTTCATAATCCCTTCTCCCCCATTAACTCAACTTCTCAAGTTCTTGCCTAATAATGAGTAACGCTTGCAAGTACTCTTCACGATCGATCATTCCATACTGATGCAATTCCTTTATTTCTCCTTGCATGAGTTGAAGATCCGTTGCTCGATTTCTCGTATATATGAAAGCGCCATACCGTTTCAGCAATTGTTGAATGTCAAAAAGCGTTTTCATCCGTTCACCTCAAGCTTATTATAACAGTTTAATCACTGCAATAAAAAGAAATGAAACGAGCGGGAGAAAAGCAGCGACATATATGTTTTTCACCCATAGCAAGATAGAATTATACAGCAATATCCCAAAAAATACTGCCCCTACAAATAAAATAGCCATACTTAGTGTAAAGAAAGTGCCAAATCCCAGCATCCCCCACTGAACGCCCATGAAAAAAAAGAGGGAGGCGAGTATGATTCCGTATGGTTTTATAAAAAGCTGATAGCCAAATGCCGGGTGGTACGATCGAACAGTCGCAATAATAAATAGAAAAGAACAAATTGCGATGATAATATCTAAAAAACGAAATCCAAGCCAGCTAGGTCCGATCAAAGCTATAAACATTCCCGCATATGAGAAGAATAAAAAACAACAGCCCATAGTCACTAGCATGAGAATCGGCGGTACCAATTTCATCGCTGCAGCAATACCACCAATCGTAACACCTAGTGAAAGGACAAATAAGACTATGATAAACAAAAAGCCCATACCATCATCTCCTGTCTTAAAATTGTACTAGTTTAGCCTATGTTTTCATTTGAAAATTAAGGACACGTTTGACATGATAGAAAAAGGAAAAGGAGTGAACACCATGGCTAGAGATGTAAATGAAGTCATTGATCGAGCAATTTACGGTGCGTTAGAGACAAAACCGGGAGAGCGCCGTCTTTTTTTAACAACTATCCTTGAACGACTGCATATTGCACTAACAAGAAAGCAAGTTAGTTCCAAAGGTATTTATCAAGAGGTCGAACAAGTTATGAAAACGAAACAAAACCTGCATCTTTATGTAAACGCAGAGTTGGGTTACCAAGCATACGCCGATTACATTCGCCTTGCCAATGTTAATCAGATCACATATACGATTGTTTCCCCAACTGGAGAAACACCATTCGGACTGGTCCTTGCTAATAAGGACCAAGCTGTTAACGTTGCCGATCCTTTTATAAAAGATGAGATGCATGATCGAGACATAAGCGCATATTAAAAAGGCAGACCTGCTACCTATCCGGATCTTGTGGATGAATAATAGCAGGTCTGCGATTTTTTAGTGGCATAGAGATACGTAAAAACACATCTCGAAGAGCTTTTAAATTAAACGGGATAAATGGCCACATATATGGAACTTGTAATCCCTTTAAACGAACAAGTAAAATAAGCCATACGGTCGTTGAAACAACAAATCCGACAACACCAAACGCCGCAGTTGCGATAAGAAAAACGATTCGCATAAATCGATTGGCAAGTGACAATTCGTAACTTGGTGTTGCAAAAGTCCCTACAGCTGCAATCGCTAAATATAAAATCACTTCTGGAGAAAACATTCCCACTTCTATCGCGATATCACCTATTAAGAGAGCAGCTACCAGCCCAAGCGCTTCTGCGACAGCACTCGGCGTATGAATAGACGCCATTCGCAACATTTCTATTCCCGCCTCTGCAATAATGAATTGCACAAACAAAGGAATACTTCCTTCTTCTTGGGTACCTACAAACGAAAAAGCATCTGGTAATAAATCAATTTGCGTTGCCAATAAATACCATAAAGGCAATAAAAATAACGAAACAAATACCGCTGAAAAACGAACTAGTCGCAACATCGCTCCGATAATTGGTTTTTGTCTATATTCTTCTGCGTGTTGAAGTAAATTCCAAAACGTAATTGGTGTGATCATTGCACTTGGCGAACCGTCAACTAATAGTAGGACATGACCTTCAAACAAATGAGTTGCACAGACATCTGGGCGTTCTGTGTAGCGTACAAGAGGATAAGGGTTGTTGCTTTCCTTGAAGACAAATTCTTCAATGGTCTTATCAGCCATCGGCAAACCATCGGTATCAATTGCTTTTAATGAATCTCTCATTTGTTCAACATAATCAGGGTCTGCAATATCAGCTATATAAACGAGAGCCATATCTGTTTTTGACCTACGACCTGCTTGCATGAATTCTACACGCAGCGTTCTATCTCTTACACGCCTACGAATCAATGCTGCACTCATCACTAATGTTTCAACTAAACCATCCCTTGCTCCACGAACAACCTTTTCTGTATCTGGTTCTTCAGGACCTCTAACTGGATACTCTCTTGTATCAATTAAGATACAGTAATCGAGTCCTTCTACAAGTAAAGCTGCAGGACCGGATAAAACTTGATCAACAACTTTATTTAAATCTTTTTCGCTCTCCACTTCAGCATAGGGAATCCTGCTTTGCATTAAAGCGTCGTACTCGTGATTTAATTCTTCTTCTGTTGTATGTGATAACTCTCGTTGTATTTGAGTTAAAGCCACATCTTTGCCGAATCCATCTACTAAAAAAAGCGCCATTTTTCGGTTGGCATGCTTCATTTCTAAACAGATAATATCAAAGTTTTCATCAACTGCTAGCTCTTTATTTAAGTAATTAAAGGCGCTCTTAAAAGATGAGATATGATGCTCATCGCCATTGGCCATCGCCATCACCCCTTGTCTATCATAGAATGCACAAGAAGTAAAAATATATGTAACAACAAAAGCCAGCGCAACCGCACCGGCTATTGTTGTTCTTCTATTTGAACCCTCACATCATAATACGTTTCTAAGTCTGGAATATTTTGATCCTCCGCTTGCTCAATCGCCTTATTAATTGCCTCAAGCGCTTGATCATAGGCTTTAGTCTCAGCGTAAATAAGAGCTAAATTATGCCACGCTTCAAAGAATTGTGGTCTTACAGATGTTGCGGTCTCAAGCCGATCTTGCGCCTCTACTAAATGACCGTCTTGAATATCAAGATAGGCTTGTAAAAAAAGCAACTCCGGCTGTTCTGCATTTTCTTCTAACCCACCCTCAATAATCGGTCTAGCTTCTTCTATTTGATTGTTTTCAAATAAACGATTAGCCTCAATTACAGCCAAATCCCCTGACGATGAGCCTTGCTGCTGCCCAAAGAAAAGGAAACCAACTGACGCTATTGCTAGTCCTATTAAAGATAGCAACGCCCATATTCCCTTCGTTTTCTTTTTTTCCTTCGGCATACGCACAAGAACAGCCGTTAGAAAACCACCAATGAGCCCACCTATATGAGCTCCATTATCAATTCCAGGAACAATAAAACCAAGTACTAAGTTAAAAAGTAATAGGAAAAAAATATTCCGTCCAAGCGTTCTATAAAATAGATTTGGCTGTTTAAGACCAAAGTAGAGCAATGCGCCAAAACATCCAAATAATGCACCTGATGCCCCTGCAGACACCGAGTCATTAAAAGCAAAGCTAACAATTGACCCGAAAATTCCCGCCAAAAAATAAATGACTAAAAAACGAATTGAACCAAATAATTGTTCAACCGCAGTACCAAGAAAATAAAGCGCCATGCCATTGAAGAACAAATGGAGCATTCCAATGTGTAAGAACATTGACGTGAAAAGCCGCCACCACTCTCCTTCTATCATGAGAGGATTATATTTTGCCCCATAATCGATTAATACTTGGATATTTGTACTACCTCCATTTAACTCAAGCAATAAAAACATCCCCACAATGGCTATAAGAAGGGCATAAATCATTCTAGGCTTTCCAAAAAACAACGTATTTTTATCCTGTTTTTGCCTACCAGCACTCACTTGCTGGACTTTTGTACGAATTGATTCAATTTCTTGTTCCATTTGAACTTCGTCACTTAGAGCAATGAAAGGTGGAATGCCGTCACTCGAAAGACGATCATTTGCAACCTGATTGTATGTAGATGCGTCCGTATGTAGAGCGATATTCGTAACAGTTCCTTTTTTTCTTACTTGAAAAGGTTCCATTGCTCCTTCCCATGAGTCAACTGGGGGGTAACTCATTACATAAATATTGTCTCCTCGCATCTCCCAAACGCCTAATTGTTTATAAATCGCGTCAAATTGCTGCTTAGCATGAGTGATATCACGTTTTAAGCGGTTTGCCCAATCTACCTCCGATAGTACGAGTCTTATAACTCGCCTCGGCTTTGCTTCATCATCTTCAAACCATGCTTGGGTTGACTGTAGCGAAAGGACTCGATATTGTTTTGTAATCGCATAATGTTCAACCATTTTCCAAAAAAAGTACCGGTGCACAGAAGAATTCAATAACCTTCTCTCCTCTCTGTCAACTTATTATAGCAAGATTAGTGATAAATGAAACGCAAAACACTTAGAAGCCCTGACAACTGTCAGAGCTTGTGTTTATTTATGTCATTCGTTTGTGATGCGTCAGGAAATGAAAAGAGCGTACCCATTATTCGTTTGCGGATAAATGGCAAACGGAGCACCGATACGATTGCCATTCTCCGAAGCAATGGGTGCCTTAGAATGAGATTAACAACCTTGTATCGATATTTATACATACATCCAGCTAGTAGTGCCATTGATAAAATGGCAATAGTTTGGCGCATATGACCACCTCCACTCTTACTATACCGAGTTTCGCTTCTTTTTATCCAAAGAAGCCACACCAATTCCAGCATAACCAAATATAATCGTTAGAATGGGCGATAGAAAGAGAAAAAAAGCATACGGCGCATATTCCACTACTGAAACACCTAAACTCTCCGCATAGAATGCGCCGCTTACTCCCCACGGAATTAACGGATTTACTAAAGTCCCAGCATCTTCAAGCGTCCGAGATAAATTTTTCATTGGCTCGCCTGCTTTTTTATAATGCTGCTTAAAAAATTGTCCCGGCAACAAAATGGATAAGTACTGCTCACCAGTTGTTACATTTACTCCAATTGAAGCTGCTGCAGTAGACGCTATTAAATGACCTCTTTTAAGTAAAATTCGTTCAGCATTGACAAAAAGAGCTTCAATCACGCCTATTTTTTGCACAACACCACCCAAAGCTAGAGCGAAAATAATCAGTGAAACAGCAAACATCATTGATTCTAATCCTCCAGTTTGAATAATTTCATCAACCATTTCACTTCCAGTTGATACATCTAAACCAGACTGTAAAGCATTAAAAATGGTACTAAGTGATTGCTGTCCTTGCACAAAAAAACTAACGAGAATACCAGCTACAATACCTGCTACTAAAACAGGAAGAACTGGAAAACGTAGCTTAACCAGTATAACGACAATGACAGGAGGAGTTAAGGCAAGCCAGCTTATGACAAAGCTTGAATCAAGCGCACTCAATACAGCAGGAATATCTGAATGACCACTAGCTTCTCCTCTCCCAATAAATAGAAATAACAGATAGGTTAAAGTAAGGGCAGGTATTGTTGTCCACATCAAATGCCTGATATGAGTAAACAAATTCACCCCTGCAACTGCCGGAGCAAAATTTGTTGTGTCAGAGAGTGGCGACATTTTATCCCCAAAGCAGGCTCCAGATACAATCGCGCCAGCAACTAATGGGGCTGGTACGTCAAGAGCTATACCAATTCCCATAAGAGCAACCCCCACTGTTCCTATTGTAGTAAAGGAGCTACCAGTAAAGGTTGATACAACGATACAAACAGTTAGTGCACTAATTGCAAACCATTCTGGTGATAGAAGCTGAACACCATAAAACAATAGCGTAGGCACAGTCCCACTCATCATCCATACGGCAATAACAACACCCACTAACATTAAAATTAATATTGGTTGAACGCCCGCACGAACGCCATTTATTGCTGCGGTTTCTAAGTCACTATAAGTAATACCCAAAAAACGGCCCCAAATAATTGTTACCGTTAACGCAATTAGAATTAACATATGTGGCGGAGCTTGAATGATGAACATCCCGCCTACCATAATTAGAATAAAAACAATAAAATAAAGTATAGCCATAAGTGAGTGTATTTTTTTCATTAAAATCGAATCCTTTTCGTTTCACTTTAACGCGTCGACGTGAAATAGTTTTCTTGATTACGTTAGCTTATCGTTGTTTTTCCATTTCGTCAAGAAAAAAAGAGACCGTCTGGTCCCTCCTTTAATTACCAATATACTTACTATAAAGTGATTTTGCCCGAACAAGATCTTCCGTTCCTTGCACCAAAACACGACCATCAGGAAACAAAACTAAGGTTTCTCCTTCGGTTAGCGTAGCTCTCAATAAAAAAGGTGTGGATTTTATTTGAGCACTGCGCTCTAATTTCGTGGCCCATTGCGTTAAATCAATTGGTTGTTGTCGAGTTATTTGGATGGTGTTTCTACCACATAAAGTTGTTTCAGCTTCGCTTTGTGCTTCAAGGGCTGGATAGTGTTGCAACTGACAAGTTGGACAATCTACTTTTGGCTCTTGAAACGCTAGTGAATGACTATAGTTAGTCCAAACATCAAAAGAAGTGAGAGAACGCCGATTTTTGCCGCTTTCAACTAGATACTTTATCGTTTCTACTGCCTGCAAGGAAGCAACAATATCAACGACTGGAGAAATAACTCCCACAGTATCACATGTTTCCCCCGGGGAAGCGCCGCTTTGAATAAAGCAACGAAGACATGGAGTTTTACCAGGTTCTAAAAATGCGCTCATTCCTCTTGCACTCACTGCTCCACCATAACTAAAAGGAACACCGTACTTATAACTTGCATCATTTAATAGAAACCTTGTTTGAAAATTGTCGGTTCCATCTAAAACAACATCAACATCTTGCATGAACGTTTTTATGTTTTTTTCTGTTACATCTTCTACAAATGCTTCTATTTCAATTGTGGAATTTATTTTCTCAAGCGCTTGTTTAGCTGCAATCGCTTTAGGTAAAACTTCTTCTACATCTGCCTCGGTAAACAACGTTTGTCTTTGGAGGTTGCTAAGTTCCACATAATCACGATCGACTAGTCGAATAGATCCTACCCCTGACCGCGCCAAATGGTTTGCCGAAACGGTGCCAAGTGCACCAACACCAACAATTAAAACACGACTCCTTAATAACCGCTCCTGCCCTGCTTCACCAATACCAGAAAACAACTGTTGCCGTGAATAACGCCCTGTATGTGCCAAGTTGTTTCTCCCCTTACATAATCATAATCACTACAGCGATACTTAATACAGCACCTGCTCCCGTACATGTTAAATTAACTAGGTCATTTGTGACAAATGAAATGCCTTTCGTTTGGATTGTTTCTGTGCAATGATAGCGTTTTTCCGTTATTGCTCCACATTCTGGGCATTTGTATAAAGTTTGATATAATGCCCCCATAAGTGTATCAACTAAATTCGCTATGAAACCAATTATCGTAAAAAACAAGAGCCACACATGGCTTAAACTTGTTAAACTCCACCAAATAAGAATAGCTGTTACCGATATAACAAAGCTACCTGCAATAGCCGCAGCAGTCCCCAAACCAGAAACAGCTCCAGAAACTCCTTGTGGAACACTCTCACGTGTAATGATATGGACTGGTTTTTCTTTGCTTAACTTACCCAACTCTGAAGCCCACGTATCCGCTGTCGCAGCCGCTATACTACCTACAAACCCAACGATACCGAGAAGCGCGTAATTCGGAAAGAAAAACACAAACAATGAGCACAGTGCAGCGACTCCTCCATTCGCTAGTACTTGATTCGCATCTCGCGCACCGCTTTTATCAACCACGTCTGCATCAACTGTTGAACGACGCAACCTCCCCATCATAATGGAGCTTCCAAAAAACACAGCATATAATAATAAACCTGCTGCTCCAACTCCGACAACCGTTGCAACCCCAACAAGATAAGCTGCGACTGCACCAGATTTTGTTAACTTTCTTTTTATGTATAAGAAAAAACAAACAACACCAATTAAGATCGCAGAAATGATCACATTCATAACTGCTCACCATCTGAAATTACAAGATCGACCTTTACATCGTGTGCCTCTATCGGTAAATCTATTTTAAGTTGCTCATGAAAGCAAACCGACATAAGCGGTGCCCTTTGTCCAGGTAAAAACCGATCGTAAAAACCTCCACCAAGTCCAAGTCGTTTACCGTCTTTTGTAAACGCGACACCTGGAACAAGAATAAGGTCAAAAACAGAATGATTAACAACTTGACATCTTTCTGGTATTGGTTCCATCAACCCAAACGATTGCATCTCTAAATCTTTCATTGATTTAATTGAAAAAAACTGCATTGTACGGTCGTTTATATTTGTGCGTGGAAGAGCAACTTGTTTTTCTTGCTCTAAAGCTGCATAAATCAAAGGGTAAGTATCCACTTCAGGGAAGCGAGAGGCAGTAAGGGCCACCGTTGTAGAACGTTTCCAAAACGGTGACGTCTGTATTTTGTTTGTTAACTTTAGAGAACGTTCATGATAGACTTCCTTGGACAAGCGTTGTAGCTCATCCTTAACTTGCTTTCGAATTTCTTTTTTAGTAACATCCATCAACTCACCTCGGGCCATAAATTTACAAAAAAATAAGCAGCGGAGAACCGACTGCTTACTTTGTTTCACGATGAAGTGTGTGGCGCTTTAAGCGCGGGCTATATTTCTTCAGTTCAATACGCTCTGGATTTGTGCGCTTGTTTTTAGAAGTGATGTACGTACGATCACCAGTTTCAGTACAAGCAAGTGTAACTTGAACACGCATCTGTTATCCCTCCAAACTCGTCTTGCATACTTGAATAGGATAGCAAATAAAGCAAACAAAAGCAAGTATAATTTACAGCTAGAACGAAAGTGGCCATAGCTTCTTATGAGAATGCTTCAAATATGGAAGGCTATCGGCTGTTACTAACGAGGCTCTCGCTTTATACGTTTGTCTCGGCTCTATTGTCACAGATGCAGCAATAACACTTTCCATACTAGTTGCAGAAAACGGTGCAAAAAATAATTTCCCTTCCTGGTCATTCCAATTTTGCTTTAATGGTCCTGCCCCATGTTGGATATATTGAGCACATGGCATTTGCACCGAGAACAATGAATAGGAATTTTGCGAATGATGAATCAACACCTTTTCTTGAGGCGAATAAAAAACCACACCTTCTCTTTGACCAATTGGCATTTGGTGCAAAAGTAATTTAATATGTCGTGGATGATCGCTTTCATTTTTTAACGTGATAAGTCGAACACTACCTATGGGATCATCTGTTTGACGATCTAATACGGACATGTTAAGGTGCCACTGTTTATGATAGGCTTGACTCATTACTGAAGAAGCAGTTTTTGAAAAAGCAGGGTTTACCCTCCAAGAAGAATCGCCAACCCATGAAGTAGCACCTTCATGCCAAAAACCAATCTTTGTAAGAGTCTCTGGGTTCTCTATCGTTCTTAATCGAGTGTGAATATCAACATAAAAACGATGTTTTAGAAAAGGTGGGTCCAACTCGTTTGAGTAAAAAGGTACAGTTTGCATATAATCGCTCCTTATAATCGAATTTTGATTGTTACGAATAATTACGAACTACATCTTGAACATTTCCACATTTACTTGTTTTTTATTCCAACTACTCATTTTTCTTTTTATAATGCTTCCAGCTTGCTTCCAGTTAAATTGATTCAAAACAACCAACTTCGCATGTTGACCAACGATCGATGCTTCTTCACGTGCTCCATAGATTGTATTCAACCGCTTAGCTAACTCCCTTTCGTCTGAAGCCGGATAAAAGTAACCCGTTTTTTGATCAATAATCATTTCGTTCAATCCACCTACAGCAGAAGCGACAACTGGTAAACCAGCACTCATCGCTTCAAGTGCAGTTAATCCAAAAGGTTCATAAATGCTTGGCACAACAACAACGTCGGTTACCTCAAACCATTTGTTACGCTCTGTATCTTGTATAAAACCTAAGAAAGTTACATCAACGTTTAAACGCTCTGCCAAAGAAGTTAAATAACCTAATTCCGGACCCGTGCCCGCAATCACACACTTTGTATTTTCAGGTAAAAAAGATAAAGCTTTAATTAAAACATCAAACCCCTTTTCTTGAACGAGTCTTCCTGATGCATAAATAAAAAATGAATGAGAACTTGCTTTCTTAACTACTTTCACATCAGTTGCACCACTATATAAAACAGTCGTCTTTTCTTCTAAATGATCATATTGATTTTGTAGCTCACTTTCGACAGACTTACTACAAACAAATAGGTGATCTGCTTCTCGAACGAGAACGCCTTCCTCATACGTATGTCCAGTTTTGATGTCAGCGTATTTTCCTCTTTCTTGCAACGTCCCATGAATCATTCCAAACATTGGGACGGCTAATCTTTCTTTTAGTGCTGCGGCAGCAATAGCTGTTGTCCAATCATGTGCGATGATGGTTGAAACCTCTTGCGTTAAACACAATTGTTCGACCACTTCTACACAAGCAAGATTAAAACTACTAACCCAATGAGCAAAACTCGTCGCTTTTGGTTGCAATGGTTGAATTCGATGAACATACACTGATCGATCCATTACAAGTTCTGGTTTATGTGTTGTAGTCGTCAAAATATGGACTTCATAATCGTCATCGTTTAAAACATATGCCATTTGTTGAACATGTTTGGCGATTCCACCAAATATAACTGGAGGATACTCTAAAGCAATAATAAGAAGAACTGGTCTAGCTTTTTTCTTTTGTTGATGATGACCACAATCAATTTCTAATTGACCGTTAGTCAAGAAAGGCAATTGCTCCTTTTTTTCTTTTTTCTTCTTCACTTCATAGAAAGCTTGCACATGATCGTCGAAACGTTTTTGAGCGTAAGTGGTTGCTGTTTGTCCATCTAGAATAAACGCCCAGTCACTACTTGCTGCAAGCATCCAATGTTGCATCATTTCTTTTTCAACGACTGAAAAAGGATGCTTGTATTTCGCTAGAGAAACCAATTCCATTTCCATTGAATGCAATGGTTTATACATGTATCGGTTTTTCTCATTTAGCCAAACATCACCGTACCCATCTCTTCCCCATGTTGTAAAAGGAAGATCGTTTAACTGTGGCATGTCAGTATCCAAGAACGATTCTGGTAATGTCAACATTCCCCTGCGCAATCCTTCTTCTACAATCATTCCAACCCATTCTGGCCCTTCAAACCACCAATGACCAAATAATTCTGCATCAAACGGAACCGCTTCAAACGCATCATTCGTAGTGGTTTGTTCAACTTTTTCCAGAAAATCAATCGCGTCTCTTTTCACTTGCTTCATTGCTTCTACCCGATCGTAAGTCTGCTTCTCCTCATTTTTACCTGTTACACGCCAACACTTAATCCCAGTATCAATTCGAATACCTTCAGGATGAATAAAAGGGGCTATATAATGATCCGTTCTCTCATAGGCTACATCCCTATAAAACTCACGATACATTTCATGGCCTGGATAACCATCAACCGAACTCCAAACCGCTCCACTTAAGTGCCGATTTCTTGGAATCAACATCACGCCATGTGGCGACATCGCGGGCTTTCGTGATGGCAAAGCATGTTCATCAACGAATGTATACTGAATTCCAGCTGATGCTAGTGCCTCATCTACACGTTCGTCTAAAGCACATTCTGGTGTCCAAAAACCATTAGGTCGAAAACCAATATGTTTAGTAAAACAATCAAGTCCAGCTTCTATTTGTGCTTTTATCCCTTCCATTGTCTTCATATAAGGTAGAATGGCATGGGTAGCGGACGTTGTAATGAATGAAACGGTATCTTGGTATTGCGCAAAAAGAGATACAACATTCTGATTACAAGAAAGAAATGTTTCTTCCAATTGCTTATACCTTTCCTCATAGAATTTAAGAAGATCCGTTTCAATAAAACCGTATCGCCTCTCCTTTCTAATTAGTGCTTGCGCGACCTTTAAATAATTCAGGTATCTATTTTGTAACAATGGATCTGCTAACATTTCTAATAGAGGTGGAGAGAGTGATAATGTAAACGTTTTTTCCTTTGGGAGCTGCTCCAATTGCCAAATTAATGGTATATAGGTCTCTGTTATGGCTTCGAATAGCCATCTTTCTTCTAGTCTGTTGGGCTCATCATGGCGTATATAAGGCAAGTGGGCATGCAAGACAATTGCTAAACGGTTCATAAATGGCCCCTCTCAATATAACTGCCATACGCAGACCAAAGATATTCTTGATTGTCCACCTCAACTTGATGAATCCAATCGTGCCGTTGATGCTGATTTGGCTCATTGCTTTGTGGCAATTTCACTACATTTGTTCGATTCACACATAAGAAACGTCCTTCTGAAGTACGAACTCCAATTTCACCCAAATAATGCCTACCTGATTCTAAGTTCGTAAAAACCCAATCTCCTGTCATTTCAGGTAACAAAATCTCAATTTGCCTATTTGAAAAATGCCCATCATAATTCACCCAAGTTACATCATGAAGCACAATACATTTCTTTACGCTTGAAAAACGTTCTCCTGATTGCCATTCTAATAATCGTTGCTCTTCATTTGACCAAGACCAGACCATCACCAAAATGGTCGGAGAATGTGTAAAAAGAAAACAGTTTCTTTTTGATAAGCGATCAAGCGCATCACTCGATTGTTTCCTTTCTTTCTCAGTACGGATAATAAAAGCTTTTTTATTTAAAAAAGGCTTATTCATTACTTCCCTCCAACAATTGCTTTATAAAAAGCATACCTGCTTCCTAACATTCCTACAAGAAGTGCAAATTGTATGTTTTTGTAGACGCTCAACTCCACTCACGACAAAGCTTTGCGGCTTCCACCCCTCACATCTTCATTATTTCGTTCATTTCATGTCTAAAGATGTCAAAAATATCCGCACACCGCCAAAAATTTCGTAAATCCAATCGAATGTCTGCCCATTTCATGTATAATGGATATCGTGAACAAACAAGATTTTTATTTATAGGAGGGTAAACGACACATGGAATGGACGTTAGCAATTTTATTTGGAACAGCGATCATTCTGTTCATTCTTTCTTTTTTTAAAGGCGAAAAATCGTCAAAAGTAGAAGATCAAATGGAACAGCTCTCCATCTCTTTTATGCAAGAGTTGTATCAACTAAAAAATCAGGTGAGAAACTTGGAACTTGATGCAGAAATTTCGGCTCAAGACATAAACAACCAAACACGTTCTTCTTCACACCAAAAATTACTCAGAGAAATACTAGATTTGCATAAACGCGGGTATTCAGTTGAAGGTATTGCTTTTGAGACAAAACTGGAGGATCACGAAGTAGAACGATTGCTCGCTCCATATGTGGGAACAGAGGATGGAGATCGAAAGAAGGTTGCCAATGACGCCTAAAACGATGCGCAGTTTTGCAACTGGATTACTCGTAGCCGGTGGAGCTCTTGGGTTCGTTTATTATACAAGTGACACCAAGCAGGCAAACTCAGCTGAACAAACAGAAGCAACGATAGAAGACATGCATGAATCATTAACAGAAGCTGGATTTGTCGTACAAGAGCAGGAAGAATGGAATCAAATGGAAAGAGATTTGGAAGAGGCGCTTGCAGCTGCCGAAAACGCAACTGATTCTGATGATGAAGGAAACAATGAAGTCGATGAGGAAGAGCGGATTGTTTACCGTACCATTCTTCACGTTGTTGCAGGCATGACAAGTATTGATGTTGGAAACATGCTTGAAGAAGCAGGAATTGTTGACAGTGGCTACGACTTTTATGAAGAAGTGGAAAACCGAGGTCTTTCAAATGAACTACGTCCGCAAGTTACTGGAGAATTAACAAGCGAAATGAGCTTAAGTGAAGTCGTTGATGCATTTTTCTAAGTAGCTATTTCGATACGATTAGTGTAAACCCCTTTTAAATTTACAAATTAATTATGAAACCTAAAAAAACCCGGTGAGTTTACGCTCACCGGGTCTTCGCTTATTCGTCAAACAAATCCACTTCATCGACAACCGAATCCACATCTTCAGGACCGTTGCGGTTTTCTTTTAAGTCAAAATAAGAGTTGGTAAGTTCTTGACTAATGTTCTGAGCAATCCTATTTGAGTCACCTGCTGATGGTATCCTCATCCCAGGAGCAATTACAGCAAATGCGATTTCTGGATCATCGTAAGGGGCATACCCAACAAAACTGACGTTGTTGGCTTTATAGCTTGTACGTTGATCCCCTTCACCAACACTAACCGTCGTTTGCGCAGTTCCTGTTTTAGCTGCAATTGGCACATCCGTATCAATGGAACCTGCCGTCCCATTATTTCCATTGACAACGCGACGAAAACCATTTTGCACAACATCAATTTGATCTTGACTCATATCAACAGTATTTAAAACTTCCGGTTGCAATTGTCGAAGCACAACGGAATCTTCACCATTTGTTGAAGGCTCTTTAATCTCCTTAACGAGTAGTGGTCGCATACGCACCCCATCGTTGGCAATCGTGCTTATATACTGACCTAATTGTAACGTGGAATACGTATCAAACTGACCAATCATAAAGTCCAGCGCAGCCCCTGGGTCTTGATCTAATGGTCCAATCATTCCAGTTGATTCAAAGGGCAAATCAATTCCTGTCGAGCCACCAAGTCCAAACTGGTTAAAATAATAACGCGAGCGATCTAAAACATCCTTCGCTGTTGATATCGAATACAAAGTTCGCTCGTTCTTAGAAAGCGATGGATTGTATGTGTAGTTCCCCATTCTCATCGCAATATCAAACATATATACGTTAGATGAACGTTCAAGCGCAGTTCCCATATCAATTGGTCCAAGGATACTCACTGAACGTTTATCAGCTGTTCCTCTAAACTGTAAAGGCCTGTCATTTATAACAGTTCCTGGACTAACCACACCTTCTTCCATTCCCGCTAAAACAGAAGCACCTTTCACAACAGAGCCAAATTCATAAGCATTGTTTACTGTTCCTAACGGGTTATACGAGCCATCACCGCTAGCCGGATCATGATAGCCACTCATTGCCAGTATATCACCGGTTTTCGGATTCATGACGATGGCATACGCGCTTGCATCGTGGATAAAACGTCCTCGATTAGCCATCACTTCTTTTTGGACAATTTCATCAGCTAGTTGTTGGTACTCCATATCAATGCTTAGAACCAAGTCATTTCCGCGGCTCCCCTGCTTTTCTTCGACAATGCTTTCTGCTGGTCCAGAACCTTGTTTCGTTTGTGTTCTAGAGATTTCAGCTTTCTGCCCTCGCAAAGCCTCTTCGTATTGCGCTTCGAGGTAACTTACGCCAACAAGGTCGGAACGCTGATAGTCTTGTGTTAAATATTGGTCAATATCATCAGAAGGAATTGAACCAACACTGCCAAATAACGACTTTAATGTATCCCCATACACGTATTCGCGACTGGAATCACGCTGCAAGTCAATATGAGGCAATCGATCTAAATGTTCAGAGAGAACATGTGCTTCTTCTTCTGAAATCGACTGTTTAATCCGTTGAGGTGAACCATTTGAACCTCTAAGCATATGAGAAAAGATAGCGATGATTTGTTCTTCTTCTTCAGAGTAATGACTGACCATCTCTTCGGTAATTTGATCTATAATTCGTTGATACTCAGATGTTTCATCATCTTCGGCATACTCAATATCCTCAATTAATGCTTGACGCTCTTTCACTTCCATATTGATATAAAAATACTCCTGTTTATCACGAAAGCGAAGATTTTCTGTATCCACATCAATATATTCGGATAACTTTTCAGCTAATTCAAGCATCTCGGCTTGTTTTTGGTTCCCTGGATTTGTGTATGTAACCGATAATTCCATCGCATTATCGACGATCACATTACCGAAACTATCGAACATGAGTCCTCTTGGTGCATCAACTAAAGCCGTTTGGTTTGAAACATGAGTTAATTCTTTTTCATATTCTTCACCGTTTACAATTTGAACTAAGCCTAGACGCAGAATTAATGCAGAAAATAGCAAAAATACAATCAAAAACAAAATATTTAATCGCATCGACACTTGGTGGCGTTTTTTATTTTTCGCTTCCCCCAAATCTTCTCCCCCTTAAACGACAAAATATCAAATGAAAAGACACCCGGAATGCGGATGTCTATTGTTGTTAAAGTCGTTACCCGCAAGTGCCGTTTGCAGTGAATGTTTCATGAACCTACTCTCGTAGGTGGGTGTCCGCAGTTAGCCTTTCGAAGTCTAGAACAAGCTAGCTTGACGTTGTGCTACTCATATAGAACTCCCTTTTTCACATTCAAGGTTCGAAACATAAAAAAGCGGACGAACACGGCAGGTAATTCTTTCTTAGTATAACCCCAATTCACGAACGCTGTCAAAGCATGTAACAATTTTACACAGTTTTATCAGATCCAGCATTCCCTTCTGTTTGGTTAACAGGAGGCACTAGATTTTCAGGTGGTTTTTCTGGATTCAATTGAATTTTACGGACAAATAAGTAAATAAACGTATGCCCTGAACCAACGATTAATAAAACTACTGGAATTGCTTGTTTTTCCGGAAATAGTTTGATTGCAGCGATAAATAGCAAGATAGACGCAATCCGCCCCATATTAAGGAACAACTCACGAACAACTACGTATTCTACACGTAATTCGCCAGCTCGATGCGCTTTTCCTATCACATCATAAGTCAGAGATACATATGGAATTAACAACATCGGATAGGCAATTGAAATAAAAACACCATATGTGATTAATTTGGCAAAGCTCAAATTAACCAATAAAAGAAAAATCGCTCCATAAAGTAATAAACCGCCTGTTAATATTGCCTTTTTACGCGCTCTTGGTTTCAATAATCTGGCCGTTAAATAGTAACAAACAAACTGAGTCCCTGATGTTACTAGACCATAAGTACCTAAAGCCAGTTCGTTACTTGTTACTACATAAACCCAAACAACGATAACAAAAACAAAAGTCCCTTCACGCAAGCCTTGAGATAAATGAGCCCACAAAATACGTCTCCAATTTTTATTGCGTTTGCGCTCTTTAAATACTTCCCCTAGTTCAAATCTTCCTTCGGCATGCCGTTTACTCATCCCTATTGTTAACAACACAGCAATAACAAATAAAGTAAGAGAACAGCCAAATATTAAGAAATAACCTTGGTATCCACTCATTTTTGTAATGATTATGCCTGCAAACATTGGACCTGTCATTCCAGCAAAAGACGTAAGCAACCCTTGATATCCATTAAAAAAGTCTCGTGTTTCAGGTTCCGTTACTTCAAATGTTAATACATTAAAAGCAAGCCAGTAGCAACCTGTTCCAATACCTAGTAAAGCTCCTAATAAAAGCAAGTACTGTGCAGCGCTAGAACCAGCAACGAGCACCATAATGTAAAAGAGCGACATAACCGTTACACCTATACGAAGTACATGGACTCGGTCGATTTTTTTTGTTAATTTCCCAGCAATCATGAAAGCGATTGGTTGTAAAATGACCGACATTAAATTATAAAGTGCAAGGTCAATAAATTGTCCTGACTGCTTCCATAAAAAGATGTTTACAAATGTATTGGAAAGCGCCACACTCAGCGCATAAAGTCCGCCTATTGAAAGAAGCAATTTAAAATCTTTTGTTGCTTCGATATGGCCGAAAACTTTATCTGCCCATTTTTGTTGCATGACCTCACCACCTCAACAGTAGTGTGTCTGTTTGAAATCGGCGTATGCATACTTTTCGATTCTTTGAATGACAAAATAAATAAAACTGCACTCATTTGAATGCAGTTTCTCATTTTTTACTCGAGAGGTTCAATCCCTTGTCCTTCTTCTCTCTTCATTTTTCTCGAAACATACTCATTTTGCTCTACACCATTAGTTGAAGAATTTTTAAACTGACTAAGGCGACCATTTCGATGCTCCCCGTTGTTTTTATTTTCTTTAAATTGATTGTTATGTTTTTTTTCGCTCATCATAAAACCCCATTTCTTTTTAATAAAACTTAGCATGTGGTAGCTACCATTATTTATACATACCAGCACGAAAACAAAAAAATTCACAAAGCTTAACGCTTTGTGAATTTTTTTGTACTTTTTATTTAGCTGCTTCGTAACGTTTAGCTACCTCGTCCCAATTAACCACATTCCAGAATGCTGCAATGTAATCAGGGCGACGATTTTGGTAGTTTAAATAGTATGCGTGCTCCCAAACATCTAAACCAAGAACTGGTGTTTTACCATCAGTTAGTGGAGAATCTTGATTAGGTGTACTTGTGATTTCTAATTTGCCGTTATTTACAACAAGCCAAGCCCAACCTGAACCAAAACGTCCTTTTGCTGCATCGGCAAATTTTGTTTTAAATTCTTCAAGGCTACCGAATGTTGATTTGATCTCATCAGCTAATGCTCCCGTTGGCTCACCGCCACCATTTGGGCTTAGAAGTTGCCAGAATAATGAGTG
Organism: Shouchella patagoniensis; assembly: GCF_002019705.1. Lineage (GTDB taxonomy): Bacteria > Bacillota > Bacilli > Bacillales > Bacillaceae_D > Shouchella > Shouchella patagoniensis. The sequence goes on from NZ_KV917377.1 coordinate 680,540, forward strand.
GTTCGCATGTCCGCCGCCATTATTACGAACAGCTGTACGGATATTTTCCGGAACTGAATCCAAGCTTGCAACAAGTTCGTCAATGTCTTTACTTGCTAAAGATTCATGACCTTCAAGAGCCGCATTCAAGTTTGTCACATACGTGTTATGGTGCTTACCGTGGTGAATATTCATTGTTTGTTCATCAATGTGTGGTTCCAATGCATTTGCTGCATAAGGTAGTTCAGGTAATTTGTAAGCCATAGTAGAGTTCCTCCTTCAAATTTCATAACTGATTTCTCAATTAGATTACCATTAAAGAAAGCGTACCGCAATGAATATGCTTGCACTTTCTCATCTATCATTTCTATTCCCACTCTACATATGCATAAACATGAAAAAAACACTCTTTTGAAAAAGAGTGTTTTTTTCATGTTTAGAACGGAGGAAGAGGGATTCGAACCCCCGCGCGGTGTAACCCGCCTGTCGGTTTTCAAGACCGATCCCTTCAGCCGAACTTGGGTATTCCTCCAAATGGTGGACCCTGTAGGACTCGAACCTACGACCAATCGGTTATGAGCCGAGTGCTCTAACCAACTGAGCTAAGGGTCCATATGATGGGGCGGCTGATGGGAATTGAACCCACGAGTGCCGGAATCACAATCCGGTGCGTTAACCACTTCGCCACAACCGCCAAGCTGTGTCATTATGTAAATGTTATGGTAGCGGCGGAGGGGATCGAACCCCCGACCTCACGGGTATGAACCGTACGCTCTAGCCAGCTGAGCTACACCGCCAATGGCTCCACAGGCAGGATTCGAACCTGCGACCGATCGGTTAACAGCCGATAGCTCTACCACTGAGCTACTGTGGATCGTTTGTGTTTCGTTAAGGACAAGAATTATATTACCATGATTTATCAGAGTGTGCAATACCTTTTTGAAAAAAAGATCGGACTTTTTGTCCGATCTTTCTTTTTTATTGTTCATCGATAACTACTTCAGCAATATTGACAGAATGATCACCAATCCGTTCTAGGTTTGAGATAATATCTACAAAGATAATACCAGCTGCTCCAGAACATTCTCCATCATTCATCCGTTGAATATGTTGCTTACGCAGTTTTCTTTCCATTTTATCAATCAATTCTTCGTGTTTAAGGACGTCATGCGCTTTATCTAAATCATCTTTTTCAAGTGAATCCATTGCTTCTTCCAAAGTAGAATAAGTCAATTCAAACATTTCATTTAGATCAGCAAGAGCGATACCACTTAGTGTTACCTTATTTGCCTTTTGATAATCTTTTAATTCAACAATGTTCTCCATATGGTCACCAATTCGTTCAATGTCTCTAACCGCATTTAATAAAGTTGAATGAAGGTTTGAATCAGTTGCTGACAAAGACCTAGCCGAAATTTTCACCAAGTAATCAGTAATTTCTCGGTCAAGATTATTAATAGCTAACTCATATTGTAAAGCTAAATCAGCATCCTTTTTCTCCCCAGTTTCCATATAACGAATGGCTTGTTTTAATCCTCGTTTTGAGTAATCGGCCATATGAATCACTTCTTGTTTAGCTTGTCCCAATGCTATTGCTGGTGAGTTCCCGATAAAGATCGGATCCAAATGCTTTGGTTTGTAATCTAAATCTAACCCGTCCCCAGGTACAAGTTTGGTAACAATATATGCAAGTGATGCTATAAAAGGAAATTGAATAATGACGTTTGACACATTGTAAACCCCATGTGCAGATGCAATTTGCATAGCAGGATTTAAATTAAATTGTCCTGCTAAGTACTCAATACAGGTAACAAATAACGGAAATGCAATCATTACAAGAATCGCGCCAATTACATTAAAAATAACATGAGTAAGAGCTGCTCTTCTTGCCGCTACGGTCGCACCGATAGCTACTAATACGGCTGTAAGAGTTGTTCCAATGTTATCTCCAATTAAAACTGGCAATGCTGCTCCAAGACTCATAGCACCTTGCTCATATAATTGTTGAACTAAACCAATTGCTGCTGTTGAGCTTTGTAATGCAACGGCTAAAATAACTCCGACTACTACACCAAGAAGAGGGTTTTCACTCATACGTGCAGTGAAATCAACAAATGGCTCCCAACCACTAAGTGGACGCAAACTGCTACCCATAAGGTCTAGACCATAGAAAAGTCCACCAAAACCAAAAATGACTTGGCCAATAGAAGTTATTCTTTTCTTTTTAAAGAAGAAAATCAAAAAAGCCCCGACTGCCATAATGGGTAGACTATATTCTTTGATCGGTAAGCCAATAATAAACGCCGTTGTTGTTGTACCAATATTTGCGCCCATAATAACCGCAATTGCTTGTCTCAATTTCATAAAACCCGCGTTAACTAACCCAATTGTTAATACAGTTGTCGCAGTGCTACTCTGAAGCAAAATCGTAACAACGATACCGGCGATTAACCCCATAAAAGGATTTGATGTATATTTGTCTAATAAATCCCGTAATCGGTCACCTGCTGTTTTTTGGAGCCCGTCTCCCATATATTTAACGGAAAACAGGAAAATCCCAATTCCCCCCAGGAACGTGAACAGCAACGCTTGAAACTCTCCCACACATCTCATCCCTTCATCCAACTCATTTTTAGTTGTCTTTCGACAAACCTCAACAATGATGTTCCGTGTCTATTATTAAACAATCTTCAAGTGTTTGTAAACATGCATTTTCATATCTTTACACTTTTTTTACAAAAGAAATATATAAACCATTACCTAACTCCCTACACATAGGCGAATCAATCATCTTCACCTCTTACTGTGCACAAATTACAACAATGCTATCAAAGAATTGTAAAGTTTTGATTATAAATAAAATAAAATCAAAAAAAGCCGACCTGTTTTTTTACAGATCAGCTTTTTTATTCAACTTCTTACTTCGAATCTTTGTTATCCATTTCTTTTGCTTCTATTGCTTTGACTAGAATTCTCGTGCCATCAACTGAAACAACTTCAATGTCCGCATCTGACTGAATCCACTGACCTCCACTTGTCGCACTGTAAGGTTCACCATCAATTTCTGCTGTCCCTGTTGGACGAAAAGCCGTTAACGCTTTTCCTTGCTTCCCTATTAAATCTTTATAGCTCTCATTCATCGAATTATAACCGGCTTCAGAGGACAACGTATCTTTCAGTGTCATTTTCGCCCACATATTCCTATGAGGAAAGACCTTCAAAAATAACAATGAAGAAAACGCACCAACGATCGTTGCCATCCCTACAAGGATGCTATAAACCATATCAGGAGCAGGAACCGCTAAACCAACGATCATAAAAATGATACCTATTGCAGCAATCGTCCCATCTGAAGTGACATTCCCATCAAATATGATTAATCCAAGACCAATCAAATAGAAAATAATTACCCATGTTCCGGTATCACCATTCAGGTGATGGAGAAAGTAAACGCTTATTAGACCGAGACCAAGTAAGCCAAACAATCCTCTTGCCCGCACAAGCAATTCTCCAATCAAAAACAATGTCCCTAAAGCAACAACGAGAAATCCTACTGTTGCTGAATCCAACCAATCAATCATTATTGGAACCTCCCATCATTTCATTTCCTTTTCTCCTTCATACGTTGTTCGCACTCTTTTGGTTTCATTCCAAAACAAAAAGAGAGGAAGCCTCCTCTCTATTATGAACGAAATGCATCACGAATGGAATTAAAAAAGCGTTTTAACGCATCAACGATTCCGTCAAAAAAAGATTGCGCCTCTTCACTATCAAGCAAACCTGCTAAATTTTCACGGGCCTTGTCTAATTGATCTTTCATTCCATTCCAATCAATATCAAGTTCTTTCATTTTCATAAATAATGCAGTTAACTCATTTGTTTCTTCTTCGCTTAATGTAATATTTATTTCTTCTGCCAATTGAAGAATAATCGTTCTCATCTCATCTTCTGTTTTTATATCCGTTGTTGCTATTTTTTCTTTTATGCGAATGATTAGTTCATTTGCATCTTGATTTCCAACAGAATCAGCTAACTCCGCTGTTCGAATCATTTCTTCATTTGCAACATTTTTTTGTTCCTCTGGAATATCGATATTAGCAGCTGTCTCATATGCTTTAATTAAGCCCGTTAAAGCAGCTGTTCCCGAGACTTCAAATGGAGCAGTGACATACACTTCAGCATCTTTTACCCCCGCTGTAATTAGTGCATTTGCATACATTTCATTTGTAACCCAATTGATTTCATCGGCTTTTACTTGTATCCCGGTGCCGCCTTTTCCAATCATGATTTTTGAAGAAGACAAAGCGCGACTGCCAATCTGTTTAGCGCTAATATACTCTCCTAAATAAAGATGTTCTTCCTCATTTGTTACATACAACGTTTCGACGTCGTCAGTAACGCCCATCTTTTGTAGAATTTCATTTTTTTGATTGGATGTTAGGTCCTCACCTAATGTAATAAAAACGTCACCCGGCACAGTATCAGCTTTGGCCGTATTAGAAAAAACAGTTCCAGCAACCGCAAGTGATAATACAATTGCCACTAGTTTTCGATTTACTTTCAATGAATAGCTCCTCCTTCTTGAAGAGACTGGTTAAGCAGCCTTCACATACAAGTTACCGTTTTACCAATAGAAGGAGAAGGGTCTAAAGTCTTAGTTAGTTGTTTATTTTTGTGTGATTCTTTGAATCATCTGCCTAAAATTAGGTAGAAAAACAAGTAGACAAGCTAAAACTGTGAACATAAGACCAAAAAGCTCGACCAATCCCTCCTTTTGCATCCAGCGTCCGTAAAAGAGAGGAGCTGTTGCTATGCCAATGAAACGAGCCATCGTTAATCCAGCAACGATCCGTGACCGAAACAATTCATTTTCTATATTTGCTAAATTATTGCTTGCTAATGGCAATGCTACTCCTGCACTTGTCCCAATTACGCATAGATAGAAGCAAAGCAATATAACTGATGAAGGAACAAAGAAGAAAACGCAAGAAGCAATTAGTAGCAGGGTCATCATTCCAACTTTTATGGTCATTTGCTTGTTTAACGTAATTTTTCGAGACAGTGAAGCGGTAGTAACCATCACTAAGAAAGGAAGTCCCAATAAGATGCCTTTAACAGCAGGAATCATTCCGATAAAGGAGAAATGATAAGAAGCATAAAAAAGCAGTCCGTATAGCAAAAAAAGATGGCTTAGACTTAGCGAGAAGTCCGAAATAATACGTACGAAATCATTCCTTGTTTTTTTAGCAGAAACTTGTTTCGCTTTAGTTTTTTCTACTCTCTTAGGTTCCTTTAGTTTTGGGATAAAGCATAATGAAACAATTGCTATGACGAAGAGTACAAAAGGCGCATAGCTCCATCCAACATAAATGAGCAAACTACCTAGAAGTGGACTAACCATTTTTGCAAGCCCATTGCTTTGTTCAAGGAATCCAAAAACACGTTTTTTTTCAATTGTCTCAACATAAAGTGCCGTGTACATATAGGTTAGCGCAGTCACACTCCCTGCTCCGGCACCCATCAAGGTTCTTCCTACCACCACTAAACATAAAGAAGACTTTTCAATCTCTAAACTACTTAGTGCAGCTCCAATAAGAACAACAACACAACTTATTTGTATCGTTTTTTTAATCGTTATTTTCTGTGCCATCAATTGGCCTATCGGTATACAAAGAACACCAGCTAAAGTAAACAGGCTTAACAGCCAAGCTCCACCGCTTTGGCTAAGATTGTAGCTTTCTTGCATGAAAGGTATTAACGGTATATACATTGAATTGCCAATGACAATGAGTGTTGGCAATAGCAATAAAGGAATGACGTTTATTTTCTTCACAATTACCCTCTTTATAGGAATACGTTTTTGACGACAGCCATATTCTATAGGTTGTACAGCTCTTTTTTGTTCATTCACATTAAAGGAGGCGACTAACAGATGAAGCGGATTGTTTATCTTATTATTGCTGTTATCGTTATACTGGGGATTTATCATGACTTAAGTGGGGGTACACTTTCAGACGAATCAACAGGTCCAACTCGATCTACGACCAATACAAGTTTGCCAAAAGAGATACAACAACCCGAGTCACCAATGTATCAAGAAGTCATAATCGAACCAGGACAAACCGTATTGTCGATTGTAGAACACTTACATGAAGGTCAAATAGATGAGTCGATTGATACAATTATTAGTGACTTCTCGAAATTAAACGAAGAAATAAATCCAAATGCTTTACAAGTTGGACATATGTACCGGTTCCCTCTCTATACCCCTTGAGGGAATTTCCTTGCCAGAAGCGTTAGTTCATTGATAGAATAAAAGGGACTCCATAGGAGAAAAAGACGGGCTGCTGCCCCTCAAAGGAGCGATATGGTCTATGGCCGAAAGAGTTCATCGAAAAAATACGCGTCCCGTTAAAGTTGGGAATTTAACAATTGGTGGTAATGACGAAGTCATTATCCAGAGCATGGCTACAACTAAAACACATGATGTTGAGGCCACGGTTGCTGAAATAAGCCGATTAGAAGAGGCTGGCTGTCAAATTGTACGTGTCGCATGTCCAGACATGAGAGCTGCCGAAGCGATTAGTGAAATTAAAAAACGAATTAACATTCCCTTAGTTGTAGACATTCATTTCAATTATAAATTTGCATTAAAAGCCATTGAAGGCGGTGCAGATAAGATTCGAATTAATCCTGGTAATATTGGGAAACGTGAAAACGTAGAAGCTGTTGTAAAAGCAGCTAAAGAAAAAGGAATTCCAATTCGAATTGGGGTAAATGCCGGTTCTCTTGAGCGGCATTTACTAGAAAAATATGGGTATCCCACAGCAGATGCAATGGTCGAGAGTGCTCTTCATCACATTAAGATTCTTGAAGACCTCGACTTTTATGACATAATTGTCTCCATGAAAGCTTCTGATGTTCATTTAGCTGTTGAAGCTTACGATAAAGCAAGCCAAGCATTTGATTATCCTCTTCATCTTGGGATTACTGAATCGGGTACACTTTTTGCGGGTACAGTAAAAAGCGCTGCAGGTATCGGTGTGCTTCTAAATATGGGGATCGGTAATACGCTCCGAATTTCATTGTCTGCAGATCCAGTGGAAGAAGTAAAAGTAGCAAGAGAACTATTGAAATCGTTTGGCCTTGCAGCTAATGCTGCGACATTAATTTCCTGTCCAACATGTGGTAGAATTGAAATTGATTTAATCAGTATTGCTAACGAAGTTGAAGATTACATCGCAACCGTTAAAGCACCAATAAAAGTGGCTGTACTTGGGTGCGCTGTAAACGGACCCGGTGAAGCACGTGAAGCTGACATTGGTATTGCCGGTGCACGCGGAGAAGGTTTGCTGTTTATGAAAGGTGAGATCGTCCGTAAAGTTCCTGAAGAGACAATGGTTGAAGAGTTGAAAAAGGAAATTGACAAACTTGCTGAAGAACATTATGCCAAACAACGCGAAGCTCAGTTGAACTAGGTTGATAAAAGCCGGCTCTTAAGAGCCGGCTTTTCATTTTAAAAAAAAGGGGAAAAAATGATAGTACCCGCGATGGAAACAACTCCAATACCAACTGCCCAAAATCCGAGTGCACGTGCTCCTTTTTTGACTGCAATAGCGCCGCAAATCACCCCAGCCACACCTAACAAAAGTGGTACTAAGAATAATGATGTGATTGATAGTACAAGCGCCATTGTGCCTAGAGCCTTTCCAGAGCTATCATTATTTTCTTCCTCTTTCCAACTAGTTTCTTGTAATTTCCGATGCGCAGGAAACTCATTTGCTGTTTCTTCGTCATATTTATGATCCGATCTTGCATCATAAATATATTCGCTTCCTTTTTCTCCGTCATGACCATCGACGTGGGTATTCAGAAAAGTTAAGGATGGATCTTCTTCGTCTACTAACCGTATTGGATCATTTTTGTCTTTTCTTTCTTTTGTCATTGGATCCCTACTTTCTTAAAAAGGATTACGCTTAGTTTGGCAAAGTAGAGACAACTAATTCATGTAAGTATTTCTATAAAGAGGTGTAATAATCGTGAGAAAACGTTTTGGACTTGATATAGATGGAACCATTACAGATCCTGCCACATTTGTTCCATATATTAATAAAGATTTTAATAAAACTTTAACTTTAGATGACTTGTCAGAATATGATCTAACAAAAGTCTTAAATATTACAGATAAGGAATTTTGGAGTTGGATGGAAACAAACGAACCATTAATTTATTCACAAGCAGAATTAGCATTACACGCAGAACAAACGTTGCATAAGTGGAGCAAATCACATGAGTTAATCTTTATTACTGCAAGAAGAAATCATTTAACTGAGGTGACGACTTCTTGGTTCTCAAAACGAAAACTCCCGTATGATCATATCGAATTGGTCGGAAAACATGACAAACTCGATGCAGTTCGAGAACATAAACTTGATGTTTTCTTTGAAGATAAGCACGATAATGCAGTTGCGATTGCAGAAGAATTTAATATACCGGTCGTTTTATTTGATACCCCCTATAACCGTTTAAGTAGCCCAAATAACGTTATTCGTGTAGCAAATTGGACAGAAGCTAACAATTGGATTGACAAGTGGCTTCATTTAGATTCATAAGAATCCTTGAGGACTCCTCACACATGTTTGGGGAGTTTTTACATTATTATAAAGCTCTAACGTAAATAAGACTACATCCTGTATGTTGGAGGATGTAGTCTTGTTCATTTACACTAATAATCTTTATTATTTTTTAGGCTTAAACGTTTGGCAGCAGGTTTCTTCACTTGTATCAGCAAACTCGATATGCGAGTGCGCAGTAAGGTCTTGACTTACTTCCATTTCATAATCCTTATTGTGGCTATTCCCATCAATTTCGACAAGAATCTCTTCTGCTCCACATTTATTTCCTTTTGCCCAGAATGAACAGTTTGCAACATTACAATTTACAACTGGTGCCACTTTTCATCCCCTCCTTAATGATATGTTGCTCTTAAGGAGAGACATCATACATGGTAGTGGCTGGTTAATCAGAAATTTTCACTAGCTGTTTCCCGATATTATCTCCATTAAATAATCGCTCAAAAGCTTGTGGGATTGCCTGGATTCCACCTTCTTCAACACTGTCTTTATATATTAATTTCCCGTCTTTAAGAAGTGAAGTAAGTTCTTTGTAAGCTTCTCCATTAAATTCATTAAAGTCACCAACTAAAAAACCTTGCATCATGGCTCTAGATTTCACAAGATATGGTTGTACACGAGGACCTATATCTTGTTCGCCTTTTTTCAAATTGTATGAAGAAATGCTCCCGCACACAGGTATTCGCGCAAAAGGATTAAGAAGGGGCCATATCTGATCTGCAATTTCTCCCCCAACATTCTCAAAATAGACATCAATTCCATCTGGACAAGCATTTTTTAGTGTTTGCGCGAAATTATCCGCTTTATAATTAATTGCAGTCGTGAACTTTAAGTCCTCAGTAATTAGTTTTGCTTTTTCATCTGAACCAACAAGTCCAATTACTCTGGCACCTGCATTTAGCGCCAATTGACCCGCAACTGAACCAACTGCACCCGCTGCTGCAGATACAACAACCGTTTCACCTTTTTTCGGAACGGCTATTTTATTCATTCCAAAATATGCGGTAAGACCAGGCATGCCAAGGACTCCTAAAGCCACTCTCGCATCCATACCGTGTACTTGTATCATTCGCAGATCCTCTGGTTTGCAAGCGGCATATTCCGCAAAAGGCATAAATCCAGTTACTAGATCCCCTTCCTTAAATTTACTTGAATCAGATTCAAATACTTTTCCTACAGCACCGCCAACTATAGGTTCTCCTATTTCAAAAGGTGCTACATACGACTTTTGGTTGGACATCCTTCCTCGCATATAGGGGTCAACCGATATGTATAGCAACTGAACGACTACTCCACTTTTTGGTAGTTCTGGACGAGTTGTCTCTTTTACTTCAAATGTGTCTTCATTCGGAAATCCATTCGGACGTTCATTCAGATATAAAACTTTCATCGGACATTCCTCCATTAATTTAGATTCACCTATCTATTCGCTACGTTATACTCTATTCCCCCTTTTACTCTATTCTAAAACTAAAACAAAAAAACGTCGACTTTAGTCGACGTTTTTACTGGCATTGTTGACACATTCCATAAATTTCAAACTTATGTCCTGTTACTTGAAAATGAGGAAACCGCTTCGCAATCGAATCATCAACTGGACAAGTATGAATATGCTCTGTTTTTCCACAATCCAAACAAATCAAGTGGTGATGATGTTCATTTGTTTTGCAACTGAAACGAAAACGTTTCTCTCCTTCAAGTTCGGTTGTCTCCAATAACTCCAGTTCTGCAAATAACGATAAGTTGCGGTAAATGGTATCAAAGCTTAAACCAGGATACAAATCCTGCATTGCTTCTAATACATCTTTAGCAGTTAAATACCGAGGATCCGCGGCAAATAACTTCAGCATATCTTCACGCTTGCCAGTATACTTATATCCTTCTTGTTTTAAGCGATTAAGTGCATGTATAACATCCATTCAATCAACCCTCTTTTAAAATCTTCTTGTTACTAGTTTAACGGAATCTGTCGCTACTGACTAGTACTTGGCTTTCTTTTTTTAAGTGAAAAGCGTCCTTGTTTTCCACGATTGCGCCCTAAAGCAATCGAAAGAAGCAAAATAAGCACCGAAATCATGACAATTACTCCACCAGGAGCTAAGCTTAATTCATAAGCTAAAATAAGACCGCCAATAACAGCAATTTCTCCAAAAATAACCGAGTAAACAAAGAGTTGCTTAAACCCTTTCGCAAACCTCATCGCACTTGCTACAGGGAGAGTCATTAATGACGACACGAGTAAAATTCCAACTACTCTCATGGAGGCTGCAATTACGAGCGCTACCATAATCATAAATACCATGTGAACTAAGCGCCTATTAATACCAGATACACGCGCCTGTTCTTCATCAAAAGAAAGAAAAAATAATTCTTTATAAAAGAAAAACAATACAAACAGAACAACAACAGTAATAACAGTAATCGTGAGAAAATCACTTCGATTAACAGCAATCACAGATCCAAATAGATAATTAAGCAAATCATTATTAAATCCGTTTGCCATTGAGATAAAAACAACGCCTAACCCAATGCCCGCTGACATAATAATTGGAATGGCAATTTCTTTATAGTGCACATAAACTTGACGAAGCTTTTCCATAAATAAAGATCCACCAACTGAAAAAGCCATCCCCATATATAAGGGATTTGCCCCTTGCATAAATGGGAAATAACTTCCAAGCAATAAACTGAAAGCAATCCCCGACAACGTAATATGAGAAAGCGCATCTGCAATTAAAGACATCCGCCTAACAACTAGAAAAACCCCTAGCAAAGGAGCTAGCAAACCTATCATCAATCCTGTTAAGAACGCATATTGCAAGAAATCATATGTTAATAAAGCATCAAGCATGACTAACTCCTTCGTGGCTATGTGTTAACAAATGGACATCATGCCCGTAAAAATCCAATTTATCTTTCTTCGCAGCAAACTCACTCGATTTTCCGTGAAAATGAATCGTTCGATTTAAACATGCGACTTGGCTGACGTGATCGGTCATTGCCCCGATATCATGAGAAATTAGCAATAATGTTTTTCCATGTTTCTCGTTTAAATCATGCAACAATCCGTAAAAATTCTCCACGCTCTTTGCATCAACACCAACTGTAGGTTCATCTAAAATAAGAAGCTCTGGATTACTAACTAGAGCACGAGCAATAAAGACCCTTTGTTGTTGACCACCGGAAAGTTCTCCAATATTTTCATTCACATATTCTTCCATCCCTACTTGACGAATGGCTTCATAAATTTGCTCTTTGTGTCGCTTTCGTAAAAAGCGAAACAAGCCAATTTTTCCATACAAACCCATTGAGACAACTTCATAGACCGTGGCTGGAAAACCACTACTAAAACTATTTGCTTTTTGGGAAACGTAACCAATTTTATCCCATTGGTTAAACCGATTCATCGATTGGCCAAATAATTCAACTGTTCCCTCTGTTGTTCGCAAGAGTCCAAGAAGCAATTTTACTAACGTTGACTTTCCAGAGCCATTAGGACCAACCAATCCTAAAAAGTCGCCTTTATTAATCGTTAGAGATACATCGCTTAAAACCGAACGCTTACCATAATAAAAAGTAATATTTGTTAATTTTGCTAATGTATGTTGAGACATTATTTCACCGTCCTGCTTTTTAAGAATGGTTCCGATTTAATCCTTCTCTCATTATAACGATTTTTTTATTCTTGTCTAGTCTAAAACATTATTTTTTATAACTACAAACATAAAAGAGTAGAACGCGAATGCGATCTACTCTTTGTTATATACAAATTGTGGGGCGGTATGTTCTTGAGCTTGCTCTGTAATCGTTACAGCATAATCACTTCTTGCATGTCCATTTTGTTCTATAAATGTTTCTAAACCACCCATTCCACGGTTATATGCAGTTAACGTTTTATCCCAGTCTTCATAATAATCGTATAGGAAATCCAAATATTCAACTGAAAGCTGAATCGCATAGAAAGGATCAAACAACAACTCTTGTCGATAGTCTACCCCAGCCATGTCGGCAATCCAGGGTGCCGTATTCGTCATAAATTGCGCCATTCCATATGCTTGACCATACTTTGTTTGCGGTCCAACAGCATCTGTATCAAATGATGGCCCGCTTTCTAATTTTAGAAGTTCATATACAAGAAACGGGTCCATGTCTCTTTGTGAAGTCAAGTGCCCTAAATACATGCCCCATTCTTGTTTAAAGTGACCTTCACTATCTTCATAAAGCGTTTCTGCCAATACCATTGAATCGGACCAAACGGCGTGCTCTTCTTCAAAATCAAACGAGTCTGTCGTCATTGGTGATTGTAATAATTGATCTTTCATTGATCCATACAGTTGTTCCATTTGCTCCTCTTGTAAAGCAAGTTCTTCTTGCATTTCACGGTAATTCTGTATAAATATAAACACTATAATAGCAGGAACAATTATCCCTATAGCAAGTAAAAGTTTTTTATAATAAGTCAACTTGATTCCTCCAATCCGCTACTCGAAGTAGCATAATTGAAAGGGATAGAGAAAGCAAGCAACACAATCGGTAAATACCATGTCCTTAAAGCAAAAGTTCATCTCACCACTAGATTTTCTTTGCTTTACTGACAAATGCTCATCAAAACTCGGTCTTTCACCATCAAATGCGTAAGACCGGACTTGTATCACCTTTTAAATGATTGGAACAAACGGTAAATCATAGAATGATTAAACTAATAATGGTAAAACCATCTCGACTTTTGTTCCTATATTTGTTTCGCTTGTAATGGTAAATCGACCTCCATGATCTTCAATGATTTTCTTACAGAGCGGAATGCCAACACCCGTACCTTTTTCTTTTGTAGTAAAAAATGGGTTCCCTAATTGAGATAACACTTCATCTGGCATCCCTTTGCCATTGTCTATCATTTCTATATATACAAATTCCCCAATTTCCTTGCTTCTCACCTGTAAGAAACGGTAGGAAGCATTTCCATCATAAGCTTCAATTGCATTTCTTAACAAATTCAGCATTACTTGCTTAAACATTGATTCATTTACGTAACAGACTGAGTAGGATAAGTCCATTTCCACTTTTAATTCCACACTGTGAAGCAAACATTCAGCGCGCATTAATTCTGCTAGTGAACGGATTAAATTGGTAGGCGATTGCCACTTCTTATTGTTTTTCTTCCGCGATACAGATAAGAAATCTTCGATTATGATGTTCATACGATTCAGTTCAGAAATGATTGTGTTGTAATATTTTTGAAAATCACATGTTAAATGAGAAAGCTGCAAAAACCCTTTTATGACGGACAAAGGATTTCTTAATTCATGAGCGACACTTGCGGCAATATGTGAAACGGCCTGCATTTGGTGCTGAAACGTTAATAGTTCTTCAAATTTTTGTTGCATTGATAAATCTTCTAAAAGTACATAATATGTTTTTTCTCCTGAACTAACCTCCGGAAACACATTAACGTTAACAACTTCTTCATCATGTTCAAAGACATTTTTTATAATTTGTTCATACTTTACGCTTAGTTTAAGCTGTCGATGAATAAAATTCATTAAACGGGCAGAAGCACCTAATTCAATTAACGTGTATTCATCTAAATCTTCATCTTTTAAACCTGTAAGTTGAACAAATGTATTACTCCAATGAAGTTGTCTCAATGATTGATCTACTTTTAAATAAGGTAAGTTCAACTCTTTAATTAACATAAACATCGATTGATTTGATTTATTTATATCGGAGCCATCTACTGGCTTTGACTGATGTAACATTTGAATGCTCCCTTTAGGGGCTATAATTTGACTATTGCTCTGGTCACCCATATGCTGGCCCCTCTCTTTTCAATAATCATTTGTAGTCATAGACGCTATTTTTTTCCTTTATGACTTATTCGTGAAAAGAGTCTTTTCTCCTTTTTTTGTTCTTAGTTTTATTTTGCAAACATATAGTCAGAGTGACTTTCTTTTAAAGGCGGTGACATCATGAATTTCATCATGCAGCAACTTATTAACAAAAAGATTAATTCGATTGACGAAGAAGAGTTCTTGCAACTCGCAAAGAAACAAGGCTACTCGATTACAAGTGAACAAGCGACAGCGATCCTCCGTATCGTTCATGCTCAAAAAATAGACATTGGAAATAAAGCTCAAGTTGAGCATATTATTCAACGGCTAAGACATGAAACGGATCCTTATATATCCCAAATTGTAGAAGAACTTTTTCAACAATTCCACCATCTTTTAGACTAAAGTGAGAAACGAAGTGGTCATCACGCTCGACATTTACCCTAAATGATAAACAGGTCTAACCTTACTAAAAAGAGGACTACATTCTGTGTGAAACAGAACGTAGTCCTCTTGGATTTCTTGCACTTACTTTTCAATGGGTTCGGTTAGCTCCCGTCGCAATAATGCAATTTCATGTTTATACGGAGGTTTCTTATCTTTCTTATCCAGTCCGATAAAAGGTGTTTCTAAAATTTTTGGAACTTGCATGAGTTGTTTATGATGCACAATATAATCCAATGCTTTTAAACCGATATATCCATGACCAATATTCTCATGTCGATCCTTTTTCGCATGACGCTCATTTTTTGAATCGTTAATATGCAAAACTTTTAATCGGTCAATTCCAATTATCCGATCAAACTCTTCTAAAACTCCATCAAAATCATCAACAATATCGTAGCCAGCATCGTGGGTATGACACGTATCAAAACAAACAGATAGACGCTCATTTTGTTCGACTCCATCAATGATCTGCGCTATTTCTTCGAACGTACGTCCACACTCAGAACCTTTACCCGCCATTGTTTCCAGTGCGATTTGAACATCCCTTTTTTCCGTTAACACTTCATTTAAACCTTCAATGATTTTTTTAATTCCAGCTTCCGGTCCCGCACCTACATGCGCACCGGGATGTAGGACAATTTGTTTTGCACCAAGTGCTTCTGTCCGCTCAATTTCAGATTGAAGAAAATCAACACCTAAGCGAAATGTTTCTGGTTTTTGCGTATTTGCTATATTAATGATATAAGGTGCATGAACAACAATATCCGCTATACCATTTTTCTCCATATGCGCTTTTCCTTCAGGAATATTCAAGTCTTCAATTGCTTTGCGGCGTGTGTTCTGTGGCGCACCTGTATAAATCATAAATGTATTTGCGCCATACGCGGCAGCTTCCTCACTTGATTGCAACAACATTTTCTTGCCGCTCATAGATACATGCGATCCAAGTCGTAACGTCACTCTACTTACCCCCAATTACTTGCTATTTCGTGAACGAACCCGCGATTCTTTTTTTTGTCTTTTTTCATTTGCCGTACGGGCCTTCCGCTTATACGCAGGCTTTACTTTTTTCGGTTTTGCTTTTGCTTTACCGCCTGTTCTTGCATCTGTTTGTTTTTCCTTAGGTTTATCTGTCTTATCTTTTTGTTGTTCTGGTTTGTGTTTCATTCTTTTAGCTCCTACAGGTGCTTTAACTTCAACCCAATCTCCTTGTTTCCATTCCACAAAAGTAAACTTAATTCCCCGTTTTACCAACTTTGCGCATGCCGCCTCATCCTCTGACTCATATAGCGAGATCGCAATTCCATCAGCTCCAGCCCGGGCAGTTCGTCCAACTCGGTGAATATAAAAATCAAGGTCACTTGGAAATTCAAAGTTAATAATGTGGGTAACACCTTTAATATCTATTCCTCGAGCTGCTAAATCAGTTGCGACTAAATATTGAATGGATAAGTCTTCAACTCGTTTCATAACCTTCTTACGCTCTCGAGGAGGCAAGCCTCCGTGAAGTCTATCCACCAGTAATCCTTCTTCTGCTAGAGCATTTGCGATAAGATCAGCTTGTTCTTTTGTATTTGCAAAAACAATTGCCAAATATGGTGTTAAACCACTAATTGTTTCTTTTAATACACTAATCTTATCTCTGTGACGAACAGGCACTAAACGGTGATCTACACGTTCAGCTGCTTGGGTTTCTGGTGTAACATGCACATGACGTGGATTATTCATATATTTTTTTAAGAACGGTTGTAATTTCTCTGGTACAGTTGCTGAAAAAACAAGCATTTGCAGTTTTTCTGCCATACTCGAAGCGAGACGGTCTACATCTTCAATAAAACCCATATCAAGCATTTGATCTGCTTCATCAACAACTAAAGTTGTCGCAGTATGCGCGAGTAACGCACGATTCGCAATTAAATCATTCATTCGACCAGGAGTTCCGACAATAACATGTGGCTGATTGGAAGAAAGTTTTTGAATTTGTTTCGCTCGATCAGTGCCCCCTACAAAAAGCTGGGCCTCTACTTCTCCTTCATACGGAGCTATTAATTTTTTGAGTTCATTGAAAAGTTGACTACACAGTTCACGTGTTGGCGCTGTAATAATCGCCTGAACTTGTTTTTGTTCAACATCAATGCTTTCCACAATTGGCAACAAAAATGCAAATGTTTTACCAGTCCCTGTTTGAGATTGTCCAATAACATCCTTTTTATTTAAAATCGCGGGAATTAATCGCTCTTGAATTTCTGTCGGATGCGTCACTCCTGCATCAACTAATCCTTTTTGTAAACGCTCTGTAATACCTAACCTGCTAAAATTATCTGCCTTCATTTCATTTCCTACTTTCCGATTCCTTATGCAATACTTCATTTTAACATAAGCTGACGCCCTTCGTCTATCTTATCCACAATCACAGAAACGCTTTTTTTGCATAGATTGCCTATATAAACGAAGCAATGCGAGGAGGTTACTCAATGCAACCTTATTTAGGACCGCCAGCAAGTCCCATTCCTATGCAACCTTTTGTCGCTGGGGGAAGTCGATTTTTAGGTCCTACCACAGGCATGTTGCAAACAGGTGCTCATATGAGTGGCATGTTCCCACAACAGACGGCTTCAATTGCTACTAGCCGTACTGGTGGTGGTGTACTATCAAAGCTATTAGGAGCTGGACGGTTTGGAGCGGGTGCTCTTGGAGGTGGAAGCGGAGTTAACTTTGCCACCATATTAACGAACACCCAACGAGTTATGGGCATTACACAGCAAGTTGCTCCGATGATTCAACAGTATGGTCCTTTCATTAAGAGTGTGCCTACACTTTGGAAAATGATGCGCTCAATGTCTTCTTCCTCTGGTGTTACAAAAGAAGAACATATAAGTAAACAAGCAAGCAGCATTCCAATAACGAATGAAGAAACGCAATCGTCGTCTCCAAAACAATTAGCTACCAAATTACAAGCTCCAGTTTCAGATACAAATAAGAAAATTGTCTCTAGACCATACAAAAGAACAACAACAGAAAATGACGTCCCCCAGCCAAAACTTTATGTATAAAATTGTTTTTTGTTGTTGACAAGCTTCTATACGCAGTAGTATAATTTGAAATTTGCCTTCAAATGTGTTATACTTGCTTTTATCACTTGATTGGAGGAATGTCCATGTTTAAAGTTGGAGACAACGTTGTTTACCCGTATCATGGTGCTGGAACGATTCAGGATATAGAAGAAAAGAATGTGTTAGGTGAAACACATTCCTATTTCATTCTACATTTTCCATTAGTAGATATTAAGCTCATGTTGCCAGAAACGAAAATTGAGCAATCAGGGCTTAGAAAGGTCATTTCCTCCTCTGAAATTGACAGTGTGGCTGTAGCACTTCAGACCGGACCCGACACCCCGCCTTCAACTAGCCAATTTTCACGAGATACGGAAAATTTATTGAAAAGCGGGAGCATTATTGATGCTGCATATTTAGTATCTTCCCTATCAAAAAAACAGGCTGAGCGTTCAAATGGTCTCCACATACAAGATCGGCACCATTTACAAAAAGCAAGACAAATGCTTGCAAGTGAACTTGTGGTTGTTCAAGACTACTCTGAAGAACAAGCTTATGAATTTATTGATACGAATTTGCTTGAAGCTGCGAATTAATAACGCGTCTTGATTGTCAGCACTGCCAATCTCCTTTACAATAGAATATGAAGTAATTAAACAGGACTTTCAGCTAAATAGACGGAAGTCCGTTTTTTTTATAGGAGGCCATTTAACTATGGATGTATTGAAGATTTCTCCAAGAGGCTATTGTTATGGTGTGGTAGATGCGATGGTAATGGCAAGACAGGCAGCGCAAAATTTAGACCTACCTAGACCACTTTATATACTTGGTCAAATCGTGCACAATCAGCACGTGACCGATGCTTTTGAAGAGGATGGCATTATTTCACTAGACGGACCGAACCGTTTAGAAATATTAAAAGAAGTCACTCACGGCACTGTTATTTTCACTGCTCATGGTGTTTCTCCAGAAGTCCGCCGCCTTGCTAAGGAAAAAGGACTTACTTGTATTGATGCAACTTGTCCAGATGTGACTCGCACACATGACCTCATTCGAGAAAAAGCATCAGAAGGACATCAATTCATATATGTAGGGAAACAAGGTCACCCCGAACCAGAAGGTGCAATGGGTGTCGCACCAGATGCTGTACATTTAGTTGAAACGATTGAAGATCTTGAATCACTTAAACTAGATGACCGTAATATTATTATTACAAACCAAACAACAATGAGCCAATGGGATGTTTCCGACATTATGAAACGGGCAATGGAATTATATCCAAATGCTGAAGTCCACAATGAGATCTGCCTTGCAACACAAGTGCGTCAAGAAGCAGTTGCAGAACAAGCATCTGAATGCGATGTTGTTATTGTTGTGGGAGATCCTAAGAGTAATAACTCGAATCGTTTGGCTCAAGTATCACAGCAAATTGCTGGAACACCAGCATATCGAATCGGAGATTTATCAGAACTTAATCTCGAATGGATTAAAGGCGCAACAAAAGTAGGTGTTACATCAGGCGCTTCTACACCTACGCCGATTACGAAAGAAGTCATTACCTTTATTCAAAATTACACACCTGAAAACGATGAAACTTGGGACACAACGAAAAAAGTTCCTATCGATAAGATTCTTCCTAAAGTTCGTGTAAAAAAATAACATAAAAAAATCAGTGTGCTTAAGCACACTGATTTTTTTCACATAAATTTAAATGGCTCAGTACTAGGTACAGAAGCAAAAACTGAAATATCATAGCCTTCTTTTTCCAGAAGCTTACTCATTTTAGCAGTCAATCCCTCTTTCATTATTGATTCAATATGGTGACCGGCGTCAATAACAAACATACCTTCCATTAATGCATCTTGTGCAACATGATAATACAAGTCCCCAGTAATTAACACATCAGCGCCTGTCCGCTTAGCATGTAGTACATATTTATTTCCATCGCCTCCAAGAATAGCCGCTTTCTTTATAGGCGCATTTAAATCACCAACTACACGAACATGTTCAATATTTAATGCTTGTTTGACAAATTCTACATACGTACGCAAAGTATGTCCAGCAGGCACCTTACCTATTCGTCCGAGGCCCATTTTTCCATAAGGCTCATCAAGGGGGTATAGATCATAAACAGGCTCTTCGTATGGATGGGCTTTTACTAACGCCGCAACAACTCGTCGACTTAGTCGTGAAGGAATAATCGTCTCAATGCGCACTTCATCCACATACTCTTGTCTGCCTACTTTTCCAATATGGGGATTCGCATCTTTTTCAGGATAAAAAGATCCCGTCCCCTCTGATGAAAATGAGCAGTGGCTATACGAGCCAATAAAACCAGCTCCTGCATCACCTAATGCAGCACGAACCTTACTTGCCACTTCTACAGGCACAAACACAACAATTTTTTGCATTGCTTCTTTATATGTTTCAACGAGAACTTCTGGCGATTCAATTTCTAGTTTTTCAGCTAATAAATCATTTACTCCACCACTTGCAACATCAAGGTTTGTATGTGCCGCGTAAATCGTAATGTTGTGTTCAATTGCTTTTTTTATGATTCGCCCGATTGTCGTATCAAGATCAATTTGCTTAAGTGGTCGAAATAAAAGCGGATGATGTGCTAGAATGAAATCAACGTTTTTTTCAATTGCTTCATCCATTGTGTCTTCTAATACATCAAGAGCAATCATCACATTTGTAATTTTTTTATTTAATGTACCGATCATTAATCCATTTTTATCGCCTTCCATAGCAAATTGTTTTGGAGCAAACTGTTCGAAGAGTTGAACGAACTGTTGGGCGTGGATAGAGTCTTTTTTCATTACAGAACCTCCTCTACCATTTTTATTTTTTCTATCATCTCGTTGCGCTTAGCGACTGTTTCATTTGATTGTTTTCCCTTTTCAAGCTCTTTCAACACTTGTTTCCAAGCATCTACTTCTCTTTGCCATTTCTTTTTAAATGGGACAGGTCGTCTTTTACTTAAAAACGGACCTAACAACAACTCTATTTCTGTATAATGCCTTTTCTCTTTCGATGGCTCTGCAACAAGGATTTCATATATTTTTCCATCTTCTTCAAGAATATCTTCGTTAACTAAATAATACTTGTTGTGTATGAGCCACTTTCTGATTGAATGAGCTGCAATATTTGGTTGCAGAACAAGCCTTTGCACTCCAGCAAGCCTATTTTTCCCGTCTTCAAGAATGCTTGCAATGAGTGGTCCACCCATACCTGCTATAGCGATTGCTTCCACTTTATCTTTGGATTCAATGACTGAAAGCCCACTTCCTTTTCTTACTTCAATCCTCTCACTAAGTCCAGAACGACTCACTTGTTTTTTTGCAGCTTGAAAAGGTCCTTCATTAATTTCTCCGGCAATTGCTTGGATCGATTCAGTTCGCAAGCTTAAAAAACATGGTAAGTAAGCATGATCTGAACCAATATCAGCTATTTTGCTGTACGAATCTAAATAAGCTGCCACGCGCTCTAGCCGCATGGACAGCTGCTTCTCATTCATCTATACAAATTCTCCTTTCAAATAGAAAAAAGCAAGGGTTGCCCCCCGCTCTTTTATTCAGTTAAAGATAGTAAATATTCAGCGATCGCATCAATTTCCTCTGGCTCAAAATTTCCTGAAAAAGAAGGCATTCCTTCTCCTTGTCCATTGGATACAACATTCACAATTTCATCATGCGATAAATCTAAATTATTAATTGCTGGAGCTGATGCAGTACCAGATAAATCGTTTGCGTGACAACTAAGGCAAGAACTTTCTACAAGGCCTTGTCCATATTCAACTGGATCATCAATTACAATTGGCTCGTCACCTTCCTCGTCCATATTGGCACGCTGTTGTAGACCAATCGTTGAAAACGCAACCATTAATAAGATACCTAGGAAGGCAATTATCGCAAACGGGATTAACGGACGTCCTTTCATATCGGTGCTCTCCTTTCTTGTTCGATCTAGCCATTACTATGTAAAAAAGCACGAATCTCTTATAGTTTACTGTAAATGTGCTTTTATGAAAAGGCTTCAGCTTATTTTTCCTACAAAATGAGCATTTAAACTCCAAAAAAGATTTTTAAGAAAATTCGAAACAACAATTTGCATTCCGCTTTAATACAAAGTAAAATAGATAGTAAGAAACTTAAATCCGCTTAACCCATAACTTTCATGAGCCAAGCGGATTCAAAAACTTGTTTAATCGAGAAAATCTTTTAGACGTTTGCTACGACTTGGATGACGCAATTTACGGAGCGCTTTTGCCTCTATTTGACGAATTCGCTCTCGCGTAACACCAAATACTTTCCCTACTTCTTCAAGAGTGCGTGTTCGCCCATCATCGAGGCCAAAACGCAAGCGTAATACATTTTCTTCACGGTCAGTTAACGTGTCCAATACATCTTCAAGCTGTTCTTTTAATAACTCGTATGCAGCTGCATCTGACGGCGCAAGCGCTTCTTGATCTTCAATGAAATCTCCTAAATGCGAGTCATCTTCTTCACCAATTGGCGTTTCAAGTGAAACAGGCTCTTGCGCGATTTTTAAAATCTCACGAACCTTGTCCGGTGTTAAATCCATTTCTTTACCAACTTCTTCAGGTGTCGGTTCCCGGCCGTAGTCTTGCAGCAACTGACGCTGTACACGAATTAATTTATTAATTGTTTCGACCATGTGAACGGGTATTCTGATCGTTCTTGCTTGGTCAGCGATCGCACGAGTAATGGCTTGACGAATCCACCATGTGGCGTACGTGCTAAATTTAAATCCTTTATCGTAATCGAACTTTTCAACGGCTTTAATAAGACCCATATTTCCTTCTTGAATTAAATCAAGAAAAAGCATACCACGGCCAACATAACGTTTGGCAATCGAAACAACAAGTCTTAAATTCGCTTCAGCTAAGCGCTTTTTCGCTTCTTCGTCACCTTGTTCAATCCGTTTTGCTAGCTCAACTTCTTCTTCAGCTGATAAAAGTGGGACTCTACCGATTTCTTTTAAATACATACGGACTGGATCATTTATTTTAATTCCTGGAGGGACGCTTAGATCGTTTAAATCAAATTCTTCTTCATTCTTTTCTACTTGCTGCATGGATGGAACTTCGTCATCAGTTTCATTCAAAAGCTCAACACCTTGTTCACCTAGGTATTCATAAAACTCATCCATTTGATCGGCATCTTGTTCGAACGCAGCCATTTTCTCTGTAATTTCGGCATACGTAAGCGTTCCACGCTTTTTCCCGAGCTCCACCAATTGTTCTTTTACTTGATCGATGGTAATGTCACCTTCAGTTACAGGACGTAACGGTTTATCCGCCATTCGATCCCCTCCTTCCAATATTAACCATACATTACTTACCTTGCAGTTCTTTCTTTAAGCGTATGAGCTCCATTTGTTGTTTTGCTGCTAAAACTGGATCTTGCTCTAATCGCGCAGCTTGCTGTTGCTCTTTTATGCGTACCCATTTTGGGTATTGTTCAATCCGCTTAATATAATCATCTAGTTCTTCTTCCGTACACTCTTCCTTAACCGGCAACATTACTAAGTAAGCTGCAAGTTTAGCTAACTTTTGATCTTCCAAGCTTTCGACGAATTGCTGCATCCCCGCATCTGCGTCTCGTGAGACAAAAGAAAGCAAGTATGCATATAACGCTTGATGTTCATCGACATTAAAACCATCCTCAAGCTTCTCTGAAATCCGCCAAACCATTTCTTCATCTTGCAACATATACGCAAGCAAGATTCGCTCTGCTTTTATATGAGCTGGCGCTGGACGTGCTTGGTTAAAACGTTGCGACGGCTGCCTAGGCGTTGAGGTGGAGGAATCACGCTTTGGATTTACATCAACATGCTTCTGCTTTTCTTGTTGATTTTTCCGCTCCAGTTCCTGTTGAAGGACATCCATCGGTAATTGAAACTCTTCAGATAGTCGACGCAAGTAATAATCTCGTTCAACCGATTGATCTACACCGGCTAAGAACTGAATCATTTCCTCGATATAACGGAGTCGTTCTCCTTCATTTTGCATATTCTTACCTTGTTTGGCATCATACATCCGAAAAGCGATAACGGACAATAGCTCATTATTAAGCAACTGCCGAAACGCTTCTTCTCCAAATTCCTTAATATAGTCATCTGGATCATAACCATCAGGTAATACGCATACTTGAACTTGACATCCCGCTTCTTGTAAAACCGGTATCGCTTTTTTAATTGCTTCTCGTCCGGCATTATCTCCATCAAAACAAAGAATTGCTTCTTCTGCATTTCGTCGAAGCAACTTCGCATGGTCGACACTTAACGCCGTCCCTAACGTAGCAACTGAATTTGTGATGCCCGTTTGCCAAGCAGCCATAACATCAAAAGCACCTTCAAATAAATACACTTTATTTTGCTTACGGATGCTCGGTCTTGCTTCATACATGTGAAATAGTGTTTTTGCCTTTTGAAAAATTGGCGTTTCAGGGCTATTTAGATATTTGGGCTGCCCTTCACCAATTTGTCGGCCTCCAAATGCAACAACACTGCCTTGACTGTCTGTAATTGGAACGATTAAGCGGCTACGAAAGAGGTCATAGTACCCTTCCGACTTTCTTTTTGCAACGAGTCCGCCCGCCTCCATAACCGATAAATCAAAGCCTTTATTTTTTAACACATGCGCGAGTGTTTCCCACTCATTAAGCGCATATCCAATTCGAAAATAATCTAATTGTTCCTGCGTGAAGTTCCGTTCTTCAGCATATACACGCCCAGGCGCGCCCTCTTCTGTAAGTAAGAGGATGCTGTGATAGGTGGAAGCGGCTAACTCATGTCCCTCTTTCATTTCTCGAACATGATTGTCTTCAGTTGAGCGGCTCGCATCGACTTGTTGTGTCTCCAAGTGGATCTTTGCTCGTTCAGCTAAGTGATAGACTGTTTTGGAAAACGTCCAACCTTCTAATTCTTGCAGGAACGTAAATACGTTACCGCCTGCACCACAGCCAAAACAGTGATAGACTTGTTTATCCTCCGACACAGAAAACGAAGGCGTTTTTTCATCATGGAAAGGACAAAGTCCACCATATTGCCTTCCCTGCTTCTTTAACTGTACGTATTCTCCGATCACTTCAACAATGTCGCTTGCTTCTCTTACTTCAATGAGTTTGTCATCTGGTATTTTAACACTCACTTTTTGTGATCACCACAATTCTCTCACTCAAAATGATTCCCTTTTTGCGAGTATTCTCTCAAACGTCTCATTAAACATCGCCCGATCAGCTTCAGTAAATTTCTTTGGTCCTTTTGTTTTTTTTCCTGCTCGTCTCGCTTTTTGTGAGAGGTAGCGCGAATCAAGCATAGACGCCATCTCTTCTTCCTTATAGAGATGTCCACGTGGTGAAAGAACGATCACGCCTTTAGCAACAAGCAAAGAAGCTAGTGCATGATCTTGCGTCACACAAATGTCCCCACCTTTTGTTACCTGCAGCAAATATAAGTCCGCTGCTTCTTTGTCTGTATCAACGATTGCCGTTTTTACATCATCAGGCAGAGCCATACTATGTGCATAAGAAAAAACAAAGACCATTTGTTTTTTATGAAGCCGCGAAAGATTCATTACTTCCTCCTTCACCGGACAAGAATCAGCATCGACGTATACAATCCTATTCGCTGAGTTTGTCATACTACTATCATTCAACATTTCGAAGTCGTTCTCCTTCTTACATTGGCGAAAAAAACAAGAACCTGTCGAAAATAACTTCATTTCGTTCCTTCAGTTCTATCATTGCCAAAAAAACAAGAAAAAGTCTTGACTTTTTAAATTTATTTGTTCTCAACGTATTTTATACATAAAAAAGCAAACAAAATGAGTCAAGAATCCCCAATGGACTATTATACTTGATGTTTTGCTATTTGAACAGTAAACAGTTTCCAAATCATTCGTTAACTTCTTTGAAACATACTTGAAATCAGATTAGCGGTTTCTTCAACAGCTTTATTTGAAACATCAATAACCGGACAATTAACTCGATCCATTACTTTTTTAGCATAAGCCAACTCTTCTTTAATCCGATTAATGTTCGCATAATTTGCTTCTGATTTTAATCCAAGTGCTTTTAATCGTTCCGTCCGAATGCTATTTAGCTTTTCTGGACTTATTTTTAACCCAATACATTTCTTAGCAGCAACTTTAAATAGCTCTTCTGGAGGTTCAACCTCTGGAACAAGAGGTACATTCGCAACTTTTAGACGTTTATGAGCTAAATATTGAGACAAAGGTGTTTTTGATGTACGAGATACACCGATCAACACAATATCAGCTAGAATGATTCCTCGTGGGTCTCTGCCATCATCGTATTTAACGGCAAATTCAATCGCTTCTACTTTACGAAAGTATTCTTCATCAAGCCGATAAATTAAACCAGGCTCGTACCGCGGCTGTTCATTTGTTAATTGATTAATCTTTCCTAGCACAGGTCCAATGATGTCTACAGTCTCAACGTTAGCTGCTTTTGCACTCGCAAGAAGAAACTCTTTAACCTCGGGAACAACCAATGTAAAAGCAATTAATGCTTTTGCCTTTTGAGCAATTTCTACAACTTCTTGGATTGTTCCTTTATCTTCTACATATGGAATGCGCCGTAGTTCAACATTAGAGCCATTAAACTGACTAACAGCAGCTTTCACCACCAGTTCTGCTGTTTCCCCAACAGAATCTGAAACAATGTAGACGATTAATCGTTCTGATTGATTTGTCATGAACAATCCCCCATTCCCCTAACTAAATCAACTAGTTTCATTTGTAGCCAGATCTACTAGCAGTGATGTCATATTTGTTTTCGTAATCCGCCCAATAACTTCATATCCAGAACCCACCTCAACCTTTTTTACAATCGGCAGGCCATCGATTTGTCTAGAAATAAGCTTTTGAGCTACTTCAATAACAGAGTCATCCTTTTCACACATCGTAATGTTAGGCATTCGTGTCATAATAACGCTAACTGGAATTGTCTCAATTGCTTGTCCACCCATACTTGCCCGAAGCAAGTCTTTTCTTGAAGCAACTCCAACTAATGTTGAATCGCCGTCTACGATAAACAGTGTACCGCAATCTTCTAAGAACATCGTACAAATCGCCTCATATACCGAAGTCGATTGCTCAATTAGTACCGGTCTAGATTGGTAATGGTGAACTTTAATCTTTTGAATTTCATCAGAGAGATCACGTGTATCAGTTTTTCCTGTGAAAAAATAGCCCACACGAGGTCGAGCGTCCAAAAATCCGGCCATTGTTAAAATAGCCAGATCCGGACGCAAGGTCGCTCTCGTTAACGACAGACGTTCAGCAATATGCTCGCCTGTAATTGGACCGTTTTCTTTCACGATATCTATTATTCGATGCTGTCTTTTTGAAAGTTCGATTGGACTCACCTCTCTTAAACCAGGACCATGCTCTTATGCCGCAAAAATAATTTGCTGAAAGTCTGCATAAGAGTGAATCGATGCTGCTAACCTCTTTAACAAGGCAAGACGATTTGTGCGTACAGCATCGTTATCAGTCATGACCATCGTATGTTCAAAAAACTCGTTAATAGTTGAACGGCATTCAGCAAGCGCATGAAATGCAGCGTATGCATCATTTTCTTCCCAAGCTTGCACAAGGTTAGACTCCACTCTAATCGTTGAAGACAATAGCGATGATTCTTTTTCATTCTCAAAAAATTCTTCTGAAACAGAAACATCTTGGTCTGCTTTTCTAGCCAAATTGGTTACTCTGCTCAACGCCTCAATTGTTTCTTTGAATCCTGACTGAACAACTTCTTCTGATAACACTTTGGCCTTTGAAAATACTGTGTAGACATCAACAAGAGGGGCAGCAAGCACCGCATCAACCAAGTCATAGCGGTATCCTTGTTCAACCATTAAATATTTCAGTCGGCTAATAAAGAAACGATTAAGTTCTTCCCTAGTAGTTTCGACATCTGTTGACATAAACCCTTTTTTTTGTACTTGCTCCAGAGCAAAATTCACCAATTTCGTTATCGTAATAGAGATATTTTTATCCAGTAATGTTTGTACAATTCCAGTCGCTTGACGTCGAAGTGCATACGGATCTTGTGAACCTGTAGGAATTAAACCAATCGCAAAACAAGAGACAATCGTATCTAACTTATCTGCAATAGAAAGAATCGCACCTGTATCTGATGAAGGAGTATGATCACCAGCAAAACGAGGTAAATATTGTTCAAAGATAGCAAGAGCTGTTTCTGATGATTCACCAGCCTTGCTTGCATAGTCTTGACCCATTTGCCCTTGCAATTCTGGGAATTCTCCCACCATATGCGTAACCAGATCAAACTTCGCAAAGGTAGCTGCTCGATTTAAACTTTCTTTCCTTTCATTTGTAAGACCAACTTCATTAGCAAGCCATAGAGATAACTCTTTCGTACGCTCCACTTTTTCTCCAGTTGTTCCGATGGCCTCATGGAAAACAATTTTATCTAATTTCTTATTTAGATCTTCAATTGAACGTTTTTGGTCTTCATGATAAAAGAAGGCTGCATCTGCGAGACGCGCACGTAGTACTTTTTCATTACCTCGTGCAACATTCTCTAACTCGTTAGAATTCCCGTTTCTTACTGTGATAAAAAAAGGTTGAAGTGTGCCTTCAGTTGTTTCAACAGGAAAGTATCGTTGATGTTCACGCATAGTTGTAATTAATACTTCCTTCGGCAAATCCAAGTAGACCTCTTCAAAAGTACCATACAACGCTGTTGGGTATTCAACCAGATTTGTTACTTCGTTAAGCAACGCCTCATCGACCGGTATGAGCCAGTCTTGCTTCTTTTCAATTTCTTTCAACTGCGCTACTATTGTAGCTTTGCGTTTTTCGGAATCCGCTATGACAAACTCAGCTTTTAATGATTCTTCATAATTCATAGGATTTGTAAGCTCAATTTCATTACCTAAGAATCGATGTCCCCTTGTTTGACGACCTGTCTCTATATCCGTAATAGTGAAAGGTATAACCTCTTCGCCATATAAAGCAACTAACCAACGAATCGGACGAGCAAAACGCATATCATACGTATTCCAGCGCATGTTCTTCGCAAACGTCAGACCAGTAATTAACTCTTTAAATTCCACTAATAATTCAGCTGTATCTAGTCCCTGTTTAAATGTTTTTGCAAACACATAGTCAGTGCCATTTATTTCTTTAAAGATAAGTTTTTCAGGATCTACACCTTGACCTCTAGCAAACCCAAGTGCTGCTTTTGTCCATTCACCATTATCATCAAGGGCTATTTTTTTTGCTGGCCCTCTCGCTTCTCCACTCACATCTGGTTGTCTATCTACTAGACCTTCTACTAGTAAGGCAAGCCTTCTTGGTGTGGCAAACGCACGAATCGTTTTATATGTTAATTCTTTCTCTTTTAGCCATGCTTCTGTTTTCTCGGTAAATTGATTAATTGCGGAGTTAACAAATCTCGCCGGCAGCTCTTCTAATCCAATTTCAATTAAAAACGGCTTAGTTGTTGTCATCGGAAGACCCTCCCTTTTTTAACATTGGAAATCCGAGCGCTTCCCGCGCTTCATAGTAGTGACGTGCTGCTTTTCGAGCAAGTGTACGCACTCGACCAATATATCCTGTGCGTTCCGTAACAGAAATCGCACCTCGTGCATCAAGTAAATTAAACGTATGAGAACATTTTAGAATATAATCATAGGCAGGAAAAACTAGATTTTTTTCAAGTGCTCGACCAGCTTCCTTCTCGTATGTTGCAAATAAAGAAAACAACATATCTGTATCCGATACTTCAAACGTGTAAGTTGAGTGTTCATATTCGGGTTGCAAGAATATATCCCCATAGCTAAAACCTTCGACCCACTCCAGCTCAAAAACGTTTTCTTTGTCTTGAATATATGTCGCGAGGCGTTCCAGCCCATATGTGATTTCAGCAGAAACTGGGTTGGCCTCCATGCCGCCAACTTGTTGGAAATATGTAAATTGCGTAATTTCCATCCCATCAAGCCACACTTCCCAACCTAACCCTGCACAACCAAGTGTTGGATTTTCCCAGTTATCTTCTACAAATCGTATATCATGCTTTAAAGGATCAATGCCCAAGGCCCGCAAACTATCTAAGTATAGTTCTTGAATATTAATTGGAGAAGGTTTCATGATAACCTGAAATTGATGGTGTTGATATAAACGATTTGGGTTTTCTCCATAACGACCATCTGCTGGTCTACGAGACGGTTCCACATACGCAACATTCCATGGCTCTGGACCAATTGTACGGAGTAACGTATGTGGACTCATCGTTCCCGCACCTTTCTCAGTATCGTACGCATTTAAAATGATACAGTTCTGCTTTGCCCAAAAAGATTGTAAGGTTAATATCATTGTTTGTACATTCATCTTCTTAAATTTCCTCCTTATAGCGCAAAAGACAAAAAACTCTCGTCCCTACGCCTCAATTGGCGTAGGGACGAGAGTAACCCGCGGTTCCACCCTACTTATTAAACACATGCGTGTTTAATCGCTTTTTTCCGAATATGCTCAAGAATTGCCTCCACCAATTGCCAGACATCTCTAGCTCTCACCACCCTAGAGTCGCTTTTGTCCTTATTCAATCGCTGTTTTTTTCCATCATCGCATCTATAATCGTAAAGTTAATTATATGGAAATTATTTATCTTTGTCAACCTTTATCAATCCCATATCCAACTTTTCAATTTGGTTTATAAACCTTCTTGACTTTAACTGTATTCCTACATATTCATCGTAGTACATAGAAATCATCTGGTTCATTTGTTTTTTTGTTTTATCAGAAACAGAAATCGTACCAACTTTGTTTAAGTCAACATAATACAATGTTCTCAACAGTTTCGCCGCAGCTAACTTTAAAAGAAATGAATGCTCATCTCTATGTATACAATCGCGACACAAAAAACCCGCTAACCGGATTGAGAATCCAACAGGATCTTTCTCATCTGATTGGCAGACAACACAACAATCCAACTGAGGTTTTGCACCTGCAACAGGCAACATCTTCATATCAAAGATTCTTGCAATCACTTCTGGGTCGACTCCTGCGTTTATTTGTTTTAAGGAGAGTAAAAGCCAATCATATAAGAAAAAATGAGTTTGTCGTTCTTCCGTCAATTTATCAACCAACTCAACAATATAAGCTGCATAAGCCGATTTTATAATATCAAACTGAATTTCTTTAAATGAATGAACGGCCTCACCTTGGTTTAACGAAGGCAGACCGTTTCCTTGATAATAAAGAAAGTTCCCATGGATAAATGGTTGCATGACTGCAGCAAAGCGGCTATTTGATTTTTTTGCTCCTTTTGCTAATACAGCTAATTTTCCGTTCTCTTTTGTATAAATTGTGGCAATTTTATTGGTTTCACCATAATCAATTGTTTTTAATACTATGGCATCTTGTTTTTTTAACATAGCCCATCCTTACAGCAAGCTGCGGCATTACGAAAAAGTCGAATCAGATAAATCCTCTACTTGCGTCATTTCTAATTCATCCGTTTCTATGTCTCGCTCCAATTCTTTATGAAGCAAATAGGTTTCAATATTCCCCGTTTGAGAAAACAACTTCCAAGATAGAACAAGCACGTTAATTCGCCACCCTTCTCTCTCATTCTTCTGTTGTATTTTGACCTGAACACGCCCGACTCATGCGATGGAAATATTGTTAATTTACCGCGCTTGACTTCTTAAATTTGGTTAATTTTATCAGTTATTTTTAATCATAATTCAGTTCAAATAAAAAAACAATGGTCAAACGCCTAAGTTTGAGCCATTGTTTTCTTTATTTAATATTCGTCCTCATTAAAACCATAATCCTTTAATTGCGAAGGTCGATTCCGCCAATCTTTTTGTACTTTAACCCAAAGCTCCAGAAAGACACTAGAACCAAGCAATGCTTCAATATCCGTTCGCGCAAGTTGGCCAATTTCTTTTAACATTGATCCTCTTTTTCCGATAATAATCCCTTTTTGCGATGATCGTTCAACAATAATTGTCGCACCTACGTAAATCTTTCCATTATCTCGTCTCTTCATTTGTTCAATCACTACAGCTAGAGAATGTGGGATTTCTTCTTTCGTTAAATGAAGTGCCTTCTCTCTCACTAACTCGGCTACTATAAAACGCTCTGGATGATCTGTTACTTGGTCACTTGGATAGTATTGTGGTCCTTCCTCCATGTTATTAATTATTTGTTCCATCATCGTTGGAACATTATTACCATCGAGAGCTGAAATGGGGATAATTTCTTCAAATTGATAACGTTCCCTATACTGATCGATCACTTCAAGAAGTGCATCCGGATGAATTTTATCGATTTTATTTACAATTAAAAACACAGGTGTCTTGGTTTCATTTAATCGATCAATAATAAACTGCTCTCCTGGTCCAAACTTAGCATCAGCCTCGATTACATAAAGAATTAAATCCACTTCTCGAAGAGTGTTTTTTGCTACTTTCATCATAAAATCACCTAAGCGGTGTTTAGGTTTATGAATTCCAGGTGTATCTATAAAGACAACTTGTGCCTCGTTATCTGTATATACACCTTGAATTTTATTACGCGTTGTTTGGG
Source organism: Shouchella patagoniensis (assembly GCF_002019705.1). Taxonomy (GTDB): domain Bacteria; phylum Bacillota; class Bacilli; order Bacillales; family Bacillaceae_D; genus Shouchella; species Shouchella patagoniensis. Next base: position 713,094 of record NZ_KV917377.1, read on the forward strand.
GCTTGTCCGACATGATTGCAATTTTTTGACCAATAACACGATTCAATAACGTGGACTTGCCTACATTTGGCCGTCCTATTATTGAAACAAAACCAGACTTAAATTCGTTTTCTTGATTCATTCATATCCTCCGCTTTGAAAAAACCCGGCAAAAGTTCTTGCACAGTTGTCTTTTTCCATTTTCCATTTATATTACTTAAATATACAGGCATGTCTGGTAAACAAAGTTCCGCTAGAACTTGCCTGCAAGCTCCACATGGCGATACCGGATCAGGTGTATCAGCTGCCACAGCAATCGCTTTAAAAGGCAACTGTCCCGGCTGGTATGCTTTGAATATAGCCGTCCGCTCTGCACAATTGGCTAAGCTATATGCAGCATTTTCTATATTGGCACCTTGGACGATTGACCCATCATCTAATAACAACGCCGCACCAACTTGAAAATTTGAATAAGGTGTATATGCTTGCGACCGGGCTTCGATCGCTTTTTTTACCAGATCGTCAGTCAACATTTCTCTACCTCCTTTACTGAAACAAAGCAATAATATAAGGAATAAAAATCCACAAACCTATAACAACAGCAAACAAACAAAAAACAAACACGCCTGCTGCAGAAATATCTTTTGCTCGTTCTGCTAAAGGGTGATATTCCTCCGTCACCAAATCAACAGTCCGTTCAATCGCCGTATTGATCGTTTCAACAGTCAATACTCCTCCAATAACTAAAATTAGTAGTAACCACTCAACATAGTCTACAGAAAAATACCAAGCCGCACCAATAACAGCCATTCCACCTATGAGATGAATTTGCATATTTTGTTCGTTTTTCACTACGTACATTAGCCCTGAAAAAGCATAATAAAACGAGCGAAAAAAACGCCTTATCCCTCTACGATTTCGATCTCCCAATGCCATAGGATTGTAAAATCTCCTCTTGTTTAGTGAACATCTGCTTTTCGTCATTTTCATTCATATGATCGTACCCAAGCAAATGTAGAAATCCATGAACTACTAAGAAAGCTAATTCTCGTTCAAATGAATGTCCATAATCATGCGCTTGGCTTTTAATATGTCCTACAGAAACGATGATATCACCTAGCATGTTTGGCATGCCTTCTGGTAGTATATCAAAACTTCCCTCTTCTTCACCATCATTTAATGCAAATGAAAGTACATCCGTCGCTTTATCAATACCACGATGATCTCTATTCAGCTCTTTAATCGCTTCTTCATGAACAAATGTGACTGACAATTCACTAGGACGCTCCAGTAGTTCTGCCTCACCTGCATGGTGTAAAACGTTTTCAACAAGTCGCAGTTGCTCCATTGTTAATGTATGCGTTTCATCAATAATATCTACTTCAATCATCATTTTTCTCCTTTAAGTTTTTCTTCTGGGTATTCAATGCGTTGATGAAACGTGCCATTTAATGTCTCACACATCGAAACTTTAATTTGGTTTAATTCACCTAATGTAAGATCAGACTCATCAAACTGTCCATCTTCTAACTTCTCTTTAATTATTTTATCAACCAAGTTTTCTATCTTATCCGGTGTCGGCTTTTGCATTGACCGCACAGCCGCCTCCACACTGTCAGCAATAGACACAATTGAATTTACTTTTGTTTGTGGTTTTGGCCCAGGATAGCGGAACTGCGATTCTGGAACAGGTTGATCCGCCTCTTCACTTGCTTTATGATAGAAAAATTTTAATAAACTTGTGCCGTGATGTTGCTCCGCAATATCAACAATTTCTCTCGGCATTTTATATTGCCGTAACAATTCTGCGCCATCTTGAGGATGAGAGATAATAATGGTTTTGCTCAATTGTGGCGATATTTTATCATGTGCATTTTCCCCTTTTAATTGATTCTCAATAAAGAAGTGGGGCCGCCTTGTTTTTCCAAGGTCATGATAATATGCACCCACACGAGCTAGCAGTCCGTTCTCACCCAATACTTCACACGCCGCTTCAGCTAAATTACCTACCACAACGCTATGATGATATGTACCTGGCGCTTCAGTTAAGATTTTACGCAATAAGGGATGGTTTGGATTAGACAATTCAATTAAACGCGTGACGGATAGTATCCCAAAGCCAGTTTCAATAAAAGGCAATAACCCAATTGTTAAAACAGATGCAACAAACGCTGACAAGAAAGCAGCAGAGAAATGTAATCCTAACTCTCCCCAGTTTAAATGGATGCTTTTCATCAAAAGCAATGCAAGTACTGTTAAACAATTTACACAAGTAACATAAAAACCAGCTCTAAGAATTCGCGTCGCTTTATTTGTACTATTCAAGAAGTAAGTTGCTGTTAGACAACTGACAAAAATATAAAATCCATACGTAAACGCGAACATGCTTGTTGAATCATGATTATAAAAAAGACTGCCAATAATCGCAAACAAAAAACTTGTCACTATTGCAATTTTAGGCTGTAATAGTAAAGTCAACAACATTGCCCCTGCTGCAGCAGGAACAGCAAAACCAAACCCATTAATGTTTAGCAACCCTTCAAGGTAACTGTATAGTTTCATCAATATTAAAATGACGACAAAAACAATCGCAAACATTAGTAAATGCGAGTTATTGGTTGCAACAGACGTATTCGAATCATTTAAGAAATACGTCAATATACCAATTAGCAGAACGATAAATAACGCTAAACCGATATAAGGGTAAATAATTAGAGAATCATCCAACAGACCCACCAAGCGCAGCTGTTCATAAACTTGATGATTAATCATATCTCCTTCTTTAACAATCAGTTCACCGTCACGAATAAGAACTGGTTCCACAGCATCAGAAGCTTCTTGACGAAGGCGCTGCGTCGCTTCTGCATCATACGTAACATTAAATACAATCGCAAGGTCTACAATATTCGTTACAGCATCTCGCACGTCGGAATTTAGTGTCGATACGCCAGAGACTTGCTCTTCTGCTTGATCTTTGGCTTCTTGCAAAGTTCCAATTCGGATTTGCTGGCTCATTGTTTCATGAACTGTATCAAGAGCGGTGTCTAACGCTCCTTGAAACTGGTTATCTGATGCATTTAATAAAGCCACAATTGATTCATCATCAAGGTCTGCATTTGTCGTATCCGAAAAGTCTGTCCGAACTTTTTCAATTTGATCATCAACGGTTACTTCGTCTTCACTATCCTCTTCAGCTTCGGTATCAGTACCATTTCTTACGCGCTCAATCACACTAAAAATATCATCAACTTGTTGAACACGTTCCTCTTCATACTTCGTATTATGACGAGTTTGAGAATCGATACTTGCCACCGCATCAGACCGCCGTTGTTCCGTAGCGGCTTGATCTACAACCGTTATTGGCGCTCTAATGTCTGTTTCTGCTTGTTCCGATAGATTTATTGACAAACGCTCTGGAATCACATTATCTAGCATTAAACTATACATCAAAAGGCCAAGTAGCGTAATGATAACAGTCCTAATATAAGGTTGTTGCTTCATTTTTCGCCACCAGGTTCTGGTGGCCGATGTTTTAGGTTTATTTGCTGACAAATACGGTCACCTCACCTTTACCTTGGCACAACTCTCTTTTTAATTGTTTTCTGTATGCTCATACGCTTGCAAAATTCGCTGGACAAGTACATGTCTAACAACATCTGAAGCTTGCAATTGAACAAAGCCAAGCCCAGAGACATTTTTCAAACGCTGTAATGCAGATTGCAATCCCGAACGTTTCCCTTTAGGAAGATCCACTTGAGTTAAATCTCCGTTTACAACCATTTTGGAACCAAAACCAAGCCTTGTAACAAACATTTTTATTTGTTCTTCAGTTGTGTTCTGCGCTTCATCTAAAATGACAAACGCGTCATCTAGTGTTCGGCCACGCATGTAGGCAAGAGGAGCAACTTCGATGGTTCCTCGTTCCATTAAACGCGCTGTATGTTCAACTCCTAAGACATCGTGTAGGGCATCATAAATTGGACGCAAATATGGATCAACTTTTTCTTTTAGGTCGCCAGGCAAAAAACCAAGACTTTCCCCAGCTTCTACCGCAGGCCTTGTCAAGACGATCCGCTGAACTCGTCCTTCTTTTAAAGCAGATACCGCCATTACAACTGCCAAATAGGTTTTTCCTGTACCTGCTGGGCCAACGCCAAACACCATATCGTTCTTTCGGATCATAGAAACATAATGACGTTGGCCAAGTGTTTTAGCTTGTATGTTCTTCCCTTTAATTGTTGTTGCGATCTTTTCATCATAAAGATCATTTAATTCGTGAAGTTTCCCTTCTTTTTCTAGTTGAACGGCATAAAGCACATCCCGTTCACTAATTTGAACTTGCTGTTCAACAATTGTCGCTAGTGTTTCCAATACTCTTCCGGCTTGTTCTATTTGATTTCGTTGCCCAGTCACCAGAATGTCTTCTCCTCTAGTAACAAGTTGAATAGACAACTCCTCTTCAAGACGCTTCAAATGCTGATCATTTGGTCCATATAGCGCTTGGGTAACATGCGCATCTAATGAACTTAGTTGAATCAATGATGTTTCAGACAATCTGCTCAGTCTCCTTGAATGATAGGTTTTTCTTGTGCAATTTCTTCTAGAACTTGGTAATGAATCTTTAATGAAACTGTATCATTTTCCACGTGTTCTTGCAAAATATGCTCCGTTTTTATTTCGGCATCATCCGGCAGTTTCCCTCTTAATTCTTCGTGTGCATGTTTTTTAGCCACTTCAATTGCCTCGTCCTTTGTATACGTTCTGCTAAAGCTAAACGTTTCACGTTGCTCAATCGTACGAATTTGTACAGGCAATCGATAACCAAATATGGAGAAGTTTGTTTCACGTTCAAATAGCTCATATGTCTCATAATCAGGTTCTGTGAAGTTCCAAAACGGAATATCCCAGTTACCTATTTGTATAAGTCGCTTATTTTTTTGTTCTCCTGTTATCGTAGTGAAATTATTTTCAAAAGGCAAGGTTACAGTAGAAGTATACCATATTTCTCCGATTATCGATGCTTTTGCCGCTACTGTCTGTTCTTTCCCTTCCGCACCAATGAAGCCCGAAACGAGCATGTCTCCTTTTTCCACTACATCATTTGTTCGTTTAACAGCCTTGCCATCTTCTACAAACATTTTACGTATCACTGCTTTTTTAGAAGCAACGAGATGTCTAGGGTTTAATCGCTCTGCCGCCTCTTGTCTAACCTGCTCAACCACTTCAAACTCAAAGGTCGTCCCTTTTTTTCGCACACCAATCCAAGTCGCCTCCTCTATTTCATCCGTCACAATCCGTTGAATCTCATCTGGCTGTGGGAGCTGGAATGCAAATGCCCCTTTTTTTATACCTATATCACGAACAACTTCTTGAAGTTGTTGCTCGACGTGAGGAGATGCCCCTTTAATCGAATAGCCCCAAACCATATTAGCTGCTAAAATTAAGAGGAAGAGAAACAGAGCAAGTCCAATCGCAAAACCGGACCGGATTTTCATACGCTGAAGAAAAAAGGGAAGACCAGCTTTTTGTTTAAAACGAATTTTACATCCAGAATGCCTGAACAACCTTCTAATCGTCTTAATATCCGTTAATGTGATATCAAAGTATAAATGTTGATCACCTTCATAATGAACATTCCAAATGTGTACTCCTTCTTTAACGCACTTATTTAACAAGTGCTCTGGATAACGCCCTTCAACTCGGACCGTTACATAACCGTTTAGCGACTTCAAGAATCCATTCCGCAAAATTCTCCCCCCTAACTTTTTCTTTCTTCTTTATCATCAATAAACATCACTTGGTCAATCTTACCTTCCAACAGCAACTCTTCAGGTAATATTGTTTTTAATACAAAACCATTTCCTTTTATTAATAACTGACCTTGTTTCAATAATAAACGTAGTTCTTGGTTCGAAAAGCGCAAGACACCTTGATGGTTCTCTATATAAATGTGCAACTGTCCGACCATTGTAATTCGAGGCAGATCCATCATGACATCTGCCGGAAGCTGCATATGGTTCGCAATCCACTTTTTCATCCGATTTGTAAATGTGTTCATCAAGCAGCCCCCTCTCCTAATGAGTCTATGAGAAACAAAATGGAAATAGCACACAAAAAAACCGTAGTGCATCCATGCACTACGGTTTTTCAAACTTCATGTTCAGCGTCTGTTTGAACGATAATTCCCTGGACTAACTCGCCCTTTTGGTGGTCCAAGTATTTCTGACCAAACAACAGCACGCATTGCCTCTTTGCCTGACAATTGATTAAAGTTCATGTCAAGCCCGTCCTTCTTTGTATCATCTCGTTTGCTCCCTGTTACGCCACCTAAATCTGCGATTGCCCCAATCTCTAATGAGTCTTGAAGCTCTTTTGCTTTCGCTTTCGCTTTTTTATGACGTTCATAAAGCTCTTGTTGTTTCTGGACGTTTGCGCTAACGCTACTGTCTTCAGTTTCACTTGTTCGTGTTCCTTGTTGGACAGGCGGAGCAGATTCTGCGGGAAAATAATCTTCCCACTTTATTTCCGACCCTGACTGTCTACGAGGCTCCATTTGAACAGGACGCTGTCTTTGCTGTTGATTTTCAGCTTGCCCCTGCCCTTCCTCATTCCCTTGTTGTTGTTGGCTTGATTGCGCCATTCGAGAAAAGACGCTAATTATGCCACCAATAAGAATAATTAAGAGAAGCGGATTGGCTAAAATCAATTGAAAAAGGTCAGCCATTTAGACAACCCCCTAGCCGTTAGGCTTATTTGTTGTTACGATTACGCGGATCATTGTCAGGGTATTGATTGCCAGTACCGTCTGATGCCTTACTAATCGAGTCTCTCATGTCGGTATCAGCCATGACATTCTGATAATTCATATAATCCATAACACCCATATGACCTTGACGGAGCGCCTCTGAAAGTGCCATTGGTACTTCAGCCTCTGCTTCAACAACTTTCGCACGCATTTCTTCTACGCGAGCTTTCATTTCTTGTTCTTGTGCTACAGCCATTGCGCGACGTTCTTCTGCTTTCGCTTGAGCAATTTTCTTATCTGCTTCAGCTTGGTCAGTTTGAAGTTCAGCGCCAATGTTTTTACCGATATCAATATCAGCGATATCAATTGACAAGATTTCAAATGCAGTTCCTGAATCAAGCCCTTTTGAAAGAACTGTTTGTGAGATCATATCTGGATTTTCCAATACTTTTTTGTGATCTTTTTGTGAACCGATTGTCGATACAATCCCTTCACCAACACGAGCGATGATCGTATCTTCACCCGCACCACCAACAAGGCGGTCAATATTCGCGCGAACAGTGATTCTTGCTTTTGCTTTTACTTCGATCCCGTCCATCGCAACACCCGCAATAAATGGTGTTTCAATTACTTTAGGATTTACACTCATTTGCACAGCTTCTAGTACATCACGTCCTGCAAGATCAATTGCAGCCGCTCGTTCAAACGTCAACTCAATATTCGCACGTTGCGCAGCAATCAATGCATTGACAACACGGTCGACGTTCCCCCCGGCAAGATAATGCCCTTCAAGTCGAGAAGAGTCTAGATCCAAACCTGCTTTAACTGCTTTAATTAGTGGGTTTACCACTCTTGCTGGAACAACCCGGCGAAGCCTCATCCCTACTAATTCAAAAATGCCGATTTTAACGCCAGCAGCAATGGCAGAAATCCATAGTGCAACTGGAACAAAAGTGAACAAGATGGCAATTAGAATAATAACTGCCGCGATAATAATGAGAGTCACGATTGTTGTATCATCCATGATCTGTTTCCTCCCTTTTCCTTAATTTAAATCAGTTTGCTCAAGCTCCCTCACAACGATTCGTGAACCTGAAGTATAGACAACCTTAAGCAAACTCCCTTGTTCAATATAGCCTCCTTCAGAAACAACGTCAAGGCGCTTGTCATCAATTAGAGCAACTCCGGATGGCCTAAGGACACTTAAAGCCTTTCCTGTTTGCCCAATTAAATCACTTTTTGTTTCATTAGACACATAACCTTCTTCTGATGTCGTCTGCGCTTTAAGAACAAGCCTTTTCCACGGACCACGATCACCAAAAAAGACAAAAAGTATGATTGCTGCAGCAATTGATACAAACAAGGCAATCGCTACAGAAAACACCATTACCGTCGTTGAAAAAGAAGCCATAAATAAACCTGTAATAATAAGCCCTATTCCAAGAATCCCAAATATACCAAAGCCAGGGGCGAAAATTTCTATTCCAACTAAAATACCACCTATAACAACTAAAATAAGTGATTCCCAACCAGCAAAACCAGCAACCATATGTCCAAAAAAGAAAAGCAACAGTGAACTTATTCCCATTATTCCCGGTATTCCAAATCCCGGTGAATATAGTTCTAAAATAAGCCCAAGGCTTCCTACTGACAGCAAAATTGGAATAACAATCGGATTTGTTACAAAACGAGCAATATGTTCAGCGATACTTACTTCGGAGTTAACAATGTCAACGGTAGACGGATTATAACCAAGATATTCAAGGACTCCATCTAAATTCGATTCAATTGAGTCTGCATACCCAACTTCCATCGCTTGTTCTGCATTAAGTGTTAAATAACCGGATGGGAATCCATCTACATCGGCCTCTGCATTCGCCATGGCTTCAGCGTATGCTGGATCTCTTCCGCCATCAGGTCCATTTTCTGAAGCAGCTGTCTTCATCCGACTAATCCATAAAGACTGAACTTTTTCATTCGCGGCATTGCCCCCACCATCAATCACACCCGCGGAACCAATTTGTCCATTAGGCACCATAACAATATGATCTGCATTTAAGGCGATATAAGCTCCAGCAGAAATGGCCTCACTATTGATGTAAGCAGTTACAGGGATTTCTGCTCGATTAATAATACTAGCGATATGACCCGCGGCATCAACGGCACCTCCTGGTGTATCGATGTCTAAAATAATATGATCTGCATTTGCTTCTTTCGCTTCATCAAACGAGCGCTCCAGAAAAGCTTCTAGTCCCCGTTCAACAGTTTGTTCCACTGGTATCACAAAAACAGTTTGCTCTGACTGGTTAGCAAAGACTTGAAATGGCAACAACAAAAATGCAGCCAAATATGCTAGAAATGCTACCCTCAACCACTTTCCCACTTTATTTTCCCCCTCCCTCCTTTACAACAATAAGAGTTCTACTATTCTATTACGGATTACTATACCCTTTGGTTTCATTTTTCTATAAAAAGTTTATCATGCTACTGGTCGAAAACCAAACGAAACAACGAAAAAACCCAAAAAACCTCTGCTAAAAAGCAGAGGTTTCATCATCTTGGTTAATTAGACAAATGCTCCATGACCAGTCGATTAACAAGGCCGCCATCGGCTTTGCCCTTCACTTTAGGCATAATCGCACCCATCACTTTGCCCATATCAGCCTTTGACATAGCACCAGTTTCAGCTACCGTCTCTTTTACAATTAACACAAGTTCATCTTCCGTTAATTGTTTTGGCATATATTGTTCAAGCACGGATAGTTCCGATTCTTGCTTAGATGCTAAATCTTCACGATTCGCTTGCTTAAATTCATGGAGGGATTCTTTACGCTGCTTTACTTCACGATTAAGAACAGTATTACTTTCATCATCAGTAAGTTCACGTCCGAGCTTAATTTGCTCGTTTTGTAATGAGGACTTCACCATGCGAATAACGGAAAGTTTTTCTTTTTCCTTATTTCTCATCGCAGTCTTCATATCCAGGTTTAACCTCTCAAGAAGAGTCAAGTGAAACCACCCTCTCAAAAATTAGAACTTGCGTTTTCTAGCCGCTTCAGATTTCTTTTTACGCTTTACACTTGGCTTTTCGAAGTGTTTACGTTTTTTTACCTCAGCTAACGTTCCTTCTTTAGAGAGCGATCTCTTAAAGCGACGAAGTGCAGCATCAATCGATTCGTTTTTGCGAACACGAGTTTCTGCCATTCTATTTCCCTCCCTCCGAAAACAACCAAACTCAATACGTGCATATGGCACGTCTGTGTAAATTATAATACAGCAAAAGCTTACGGTCAACTGTAAGATAGAAAGTTCCATAGTCGACTATAAAGAAAATTGGTATGCTTGCCCGTCGTTGTCCATATAGTGAGAGGACGAGGTGATCATATGGGTAAAGAACTTTTTTCATTACTCGCTGTTTTCATTACTTTATTCTTATTCGGCATTTATATATTGCGTGCCGGTCTACTTCAAACAGGAATAGATCGTGTAAAGATCACATTACTTAAAATGACCAGTTCTCCATTGAAAGGATTAATAGCAGGTATGATATTCACAGCCCTTTTTCAGAGTAGTTCTGTTGTTACCGTCCTGCTAGTTGGCCTTGTTGCAACCGGACTTCTGCACTTTAAACATACAATTGGCGTTATTTTAGGTGCTAATATTGGTTCATGCTTTACATTAGAGCTCATTGCTTTTGAAATGACAAACTTAGCTATTCCACTACTTGTTATCGGCTTGCTCTTTCTAATTATTCCGAAACAATTATGGTACGCATTAGGTTGCGTATCTTTTGGAATCGGCTGCATCTTTTTGGCAATGGATGGGTTAGCCTCCCTCACCGAGCCACTTAGTTCATTTTCTATCACTCACGAATTTTTTCAATGGACAAATTCAAGCCATTTTGCCGGAATTACAGTTGGTGCAATCATGACAACAATTGTTCAATCAAGTACAGCAACCATTGGTATGGCTATGAGCTTTATAAAAAGCCAAGGACTTACAATGGAATCTGGTGTAGCAATTATGCTTGGAGCAAATATCGGAACCTGTTTAACAGCATACATTGCAAGTATCGGTGCAGGAGCGAGTGCGCGCCTTGTAGCACACGCCCATATTTGGCTCAATCTCCTTGGAGCCTTGCTTTTTTACCCACTTATTGCTTTTTTAGCACATTTCTCATCGTTATTAGCTGATACAACAAGTTTACAACTTGCTCACGCGAGTACGATATATAATATTGTTTGTTCGTTACTCGTGCTACCTTTCGCTTATGCATTTGCGCGCTTTGTTGAACGAATAGCCTTTTTTCGTTCATTAAACTAATTAAAAGCGATGTTTTAATCAATTTCTAGTGGGAATACGATAGAATTAAGAGGATAATGAAGGAGGGTGTTAAAGATGAATAAAACGAAACTCGGAAAATCAGATGTAACTGTATTTCCAATTGGTCTTGGAACAAATGCTGTCGGTGGACATAATTTGTACCCAAATTTAGATGAAGAAACCGGTAAAGACCTTGTTCGTCAAAGTATTAAGAGCGGAGTGAACTTTTTAGACACAGCTTTTATTTACGGTGAAGGACGCTCTGAAGAATTAATTGGTGAAGTCTTGCAGGAATTTAATCGTGATGAAGTTGTCATTGCAACCAAAGCAGCACACAAAAAAGTAGATGGGAATTATACTTTAGACAACTCACCAGCATTTTTAAAACAGTCTGTTGAAGAGGCTCTGAATAGACTACAGACCGACTTTATTGACTTGTTTTACATTCATTTCCCTGATGAACACACACCTAAAGACGAGGCGGTTCGAGCTCTAGCTGAACTAAAGCAAGCCGGTAAAATACGCGCGATCGGTGTTTCTAATTTCAGCCTTGAACAGCTAAAGCTAGCAAATAAACATGGGGACATCGACGTTTTCCAAGGGGAATATAACTTACTAAACAGAGAAGCAGAAAAGGAATTGTTTCCTTATGTAACGGAACACAACATTTCCTTTATCCCTTACTTCCCTCTTGTATCAGGATTACTTGCTGGAAAATACAATAAAAACACAACATTTCCAGAAGGAGATTTACGGAACTCTCAAAAACATTTCCAAGGAGATGCATTTCTTCAAAATATCGAGAAAGTGAACCGTATTGCCGATATAGCAAAAAAGCATAAAGTTGACACTGCTCACATTGTGCTTGCCTGGTATTTGACCCGACCAGAAATTAACATATTAATCCCTGGGGCTAAACAGGCCAATCAGTTAGTAGATAATATTAAGACCCTCGATGTATCTTTAACTGAGAGTGAACGCACATTTATTGATCAATTGTTTTCTTAAAAGAAAAAAGTTTTAATTGCTCACCAAAAAGCCCAGTCAGTCAATGCTGACTGGGCTTTTTTATCCTAGGTGTAATGATTCATATGCGCAATTTCGACAATGCTCTGCTATACTTAACTGAATAGAAAGGACGGGCCACCATGATCATTTACCTTAAACGATTTGCACACGCTTTAAATGACTATAACAGCGTAGCAATTCCAACTGACTTATTTAACGACCAGACATTAAATGCTGATGCAATCGGACTTATGCTTTATCTTTACTCTACCAACAAGCTAGCAATTAGTGCAGACGCAATTAAGGATGCTCCTTTAGAAACAGAAAGACTTCACCAAGCTTTGCACATGCTCGCTAATTCTGGTTACATTGATTTGATCTTGAACAAATAGTGAAATACGCCTCTTAACTCTCCCCAATCACTTGCATGACACTTTCTTCGTTAATAATCATCAACTTCGCAACCTCTGTTTCATCGTCAGGCATACGAACCGCTTGTTCTTGAATGAGGTCTTCAAAAAATTTTGCAACATAGCGACCGTTTCCTCTAATTGTTTCTTGTTCAAAATGATCATTTACTTTGGTTTGCGCCTCTTCTGACAATGTATACCCATAGCCTTCCGCTTTTTGCATTAAAATTGCATATAATTCTTCACTCGTGTAATTAGGAAAGTTAATCTCTTTTCTCACTCGTGATTTAAGTCCTGGATTGCTATTTAGCAAAAGTTCAATTTCGCTCTCATAACCGGCAAAAATGACAACTAGTTCTTCTTCATATTCGGTCATTGCTTGGGTTAAAGCCGTAATTGCCTCGCCTCCATAGTCATTTGCGCCACCTTGAACAAGCGAGTAAGCCTCATCAATAAATAATACCCCACCTAGTGCATCTTCAATAACTTGATTCGTTTTTATTGCTGTTTGACCAACAAAGCCACTGACAAGATCACTTCTGCCAACAGTTAGTACATGACCTCGCTTAAGTAGTCCGATTTGATTTAATGCTCGTGCATAAAGCTGAGCCACAGTCGTTTTCCCAGTTCCAGGGGGGCCTGTGAAAACAGTATGCAACGGCATTGGAGGTACCGGTAATTCCATCCTCCTTCTCGTTTCTTTAACTTTAGCAAACGCAGTCAATTTTTTTAGTTCTTTCTTTACTTCATGCAACCCAATTAATTGGTCCAATTGTTCTAATGCGTCGTTATTTGCTTCAACTTTATTATTTTTAACGTGTTTGTGTTCAAGCAATACAAAATCCGCCTCTGTTTCTCTGTATCCTTCCGCTCCTTTCTCAAATATTGCATCCCTTACAATATCCTCAACGACCCTTGCATTCCCAAAAGTATGATCTACTTTTACTCGTTCTATTTCTGCTTCGACCGCCTTTATGGCTGTCTCAGTGAAAATAAAATCGTGGTCAAGCGCTTTTTTCTCTGCAATTTGAATAAGTTCTCCACTCGTATAATTAAGTAAATGTAAGTGGTTTTGTTCAGGAAAACGACTGCTTAAACCTGGATTCGAACGAACAAAATCGCGCATTTCTTTTGGATAGCCTGCTAAAATCACAGCGAATGTACCTGCATACGCCCCACTTGTCATCGCAGACACTAACGTATCAATCACAGCTTGCCCATAATCATTCCCGGCTTGACCTTCTCGCCTTAAGCTATACGCTTCATCAATAAATAAAATTCCTCCTGAAGCTCGTTCAATAGCAGCAAGTGTCTGCTCTTCTGTTTGTCCAATATAGCCCGCAACGAGTTGAGAACGATCCACTTCATAGACTGTAGGTTTTTCAAGCACACCAAGTTCATGATAAATGGAAGCAAGTAAACGCGCAATCGTCGTCTTTCCAGTTCCAGGATTACCAGTAACGATCATATTTAAATTCAAAAGATTACTTGTTTGAAAACCATGCTTCTGTCTTTCTTTTTGATACTTTAAAAAAGCGTACAGTTTTTTCACTCGCTCTTTTACTTTCGCCATGCCAATCATTTCATCAAGTTCGACCAATGACGTTTTCGTATTCTCCGCTCCTAATTGCTTTGTTATCTCATCATAAAATGTTTCGCTTAACACTTGCATCTCAGACACTTCTTGTTTCAATTCAGCAAATAAGCTCTTTGAGTAATAATTACCTTGGAATCCCTCTAAAAAAGCATCAGCAGTTTCTTTTAATTTCATTTGTTTGTCAATGACCGTCTTCACTAAATGATCATCAAGAAACTGCCCCCCGTTAGATACGTCTTGGATAAATTGCTCTGCTTGTTCACTAATTTGTTTTGTCTCTTGTTTTTTAATACGCGACTGGTCCGTCTCTCTTAAAAGAGGCCATTCTTTTTGTAACACTTTCTCTTGCTGCCACTTTGCCAACTGCGCCTTTTTTTGGAGTTCCTTTAAATCCTCATTCACTTCATTAAAGCCAGCTACTTCTTGGATCCATTTCTTCATAAAAGTATCTAACTCTTGCCGGCGTTCAAAGCGGAGAAAAGCTAGGCGGCCGAGCTCTTTTGCTCCTGCTTCTGTTAGCGGTTGCTCTATGTTACCTGTTAATCTATTCCTCCACAACGCCGCTTCCTCAAGATGTTCTCTGAATGAGTTCTCCATACGCTCACTCCTTTTTTAATGCACATGTCCTTCATGGATAAATTGACGCTTCTCTACTTCATGTACCCGTTCACCAGCTTCATTATATAAAATGAACCGATGTGCTTCCTCAAACGCCTGATTGACACTCAATACATGTAGAAATACTTGATTAGAAACAGGCACTACTTCAACAGTATCCGAAAATACAATTTCCACTTCGGAAATATCCTCGGTCACATAACCAAGCGACACATACGTACTAACTTTTTCTTCATCAATCCAATCATTTTCAATAAACATAAACGTATCCATAAACCGCTCTCCACCTGTAAGAAAACCGTTTTCTAATTCGACTTCTGCATCAAGATATTTTCGATAACCATCCTTCTCAACGAGCAATCGCTCTGCGGTTAAATGTTGTTCATTCACAGAATAAATCGCTCCAATTGAATGATCATCCAATTCCACTGTTTCAATTAATTCGATTTCATCGTCTTCATTACCAACTGCTATCGCCTCTTCCACCGAATCATGAATAGTTAGATTAACCGGAATTTCCCCAGGCGAGCTACTTGCCATTACACCAAGATAAGCTGTACCAACAAACAAAACTGTACTCGCAGCTGTATACCACGTTTTTCTAAACCACCAACCACAAAATAGAGCTACTAAGAGGAATATACCTGCCGCCACAAGCAAGAAAATTGCGCCGATACTAGGTGAAAAAGCAATTAATTGGTTTTCCAACAAAGCTTCGTTTAAGAAAATGTCCATAATAGGGCTCATTGGCTCACTTTGAAGCGTCCTTAAAACATTATGTGGTGGCTCAGTCTCTGTTAGCCCTGCTGTGACACTAAACACGAGAAGCGCTATAATTGCTTCAATACGAAAAGATCTTTGTTGCTCCTCGGTAGATAACTTTGCACCCTTCCCACTCAAACTCAGTAAATGACGAAATCCAAAAATAAGCAAAGGAATAAAAAGAATATGCTTAATGAGTAACAATTGACCATATGTTAACATCCAGCTATTTACATACTCAGGTGCGATCTCCCCCATCATAATAAAGCCACTCGTAATGAGCAACAACAAGCAAAAGCCAGCCAAAGAAGAAAACCATTGATGGAATTTCTGAGGATCTTTTAAAGACGAACCATACAAACTCACCATAAATAAGGGACCAATCCAAAAAGACATTGCAAACAAGTGAATACCATTTGATACAATGCCTTGAATTCCAGTTATCGATGCGCTATGGCTCGAAAAACTAACAGCCGCAATTAATACAAGGACCAAAACAATATTTATCCCTGCCGCTAAAGCCTTCTGCTTCTTCTCCATTAATAAATAAATTAGCGTCATGGTAATAGAAGTACCAATAATGACGAGGAAGCTAACGCCAATAATATGTTCATTCATTACTGTTAAAACTGCGTCAGCATATGAAATTGAAAAGAAAGATGCATACGTTACAGCCAAACGTAATAGATACCCTGAAAATATAAGGGGCACACCTAATATAAGCAACATCACTGTAAGAGGAGCAGGTTGCTTGCTTACCCCCCTCTCCTTTGGCACAAGCTGAATAACAAAAACACCTGCCAACAAAGCCAATAATGTGTAGAGCAATCCATTTAATACTGGTTCAATCATTTAGTAACTCCTCCCGAAGATATTCCATCCTATCATAGCAAAACTTTTACTCAATAGGGCGATTTATGCATATTGACAAAAAAACGTAAGAAAAGCCGCCAGAGTTGGCGGCTTTTCTTATCCTTTTGGAGGGACATAGTCGGGTTGCTGATGAGATTTGTTCGCTACTTTCTTACCGTTATTTCGATCTGATTTTCGCGACTGTCTTCCTAAATCATCCGGTGTAAACTGTGCAAATTGTTTTTTTTGACTCAAATCAATCCCCTCCTTAGTGGTAGTTTATCCACCTCATAAGGAATATTGCTGGCATTATTTTGGTAATGCATGTTTTTGTTCAAATCTCTCTTCTAATCGATCGATTTCTTCACGATCCTGTATTAACTTTTCTTTATTCTGTTTTACTAATTCATCAAATGGCAGTCTTCCTACTCGTCTCATTTATGTCACCTCAAGTTTTTTTATAATTAGTATTTCACGAATTGACTGTTTTTAAACCACCTTTCCGAATATTCTTGTTCTAAATTTCTTTTTCCTTACTATATATGGATTAAGTTTAGAAAAGTAGGTGATTACAATAAATAATGACAAGCTCACGCAGGATGTTCAAAGTCAATTAAACCGACCATTAACAGAGAAAGAACGTGAATTTCTCTTATGGATAAGTGAAAAACACGAGGAAGAAAAATAACGTTTGTGTATGCAAACCATTGTATGATTACTTACCATGGATATATAAAACACCTTTAAGTAGTAAGGTTAATAATAACCCTTCTAACTTAAAGGTGTTTTTATTTTTATTCCTCTTTTAAGGTAGCAAGAGGCATACAACGCATTGTTTATTTCTCATCACTATCTTTTTTTGACTTTTCTACAATTGATTCAAGTAAGTTCACAATATCTTCTCTGCTTAAATCCGTACCGATGTTTTGGCTATTTTGCTTTTGCTCTTTCGTTCCAAACTCTTCGTCAGTAAATTCTTTAACCTCTCTTGAATCCTCAGTTCTGTCATAGGCAGGCAACGTTTTTATCGCTCGATTGTTTTCATCCACTTCATAAAACTCTCCATCAATGGTTACATAGCGAGGCCCTTTGTTTGAACGTGTTTCACGATCAAACAAACTATAAAGAACAGGTATAAACACTAATGTTAACAACGTACTACTCACCAAACCACCTATCACTGCAATCGCCATTGGCTGTTGTAGCTCCGCCCCTTCACCAAACCCAAAAGCAATTGGAACCATACCAAGAATTGCGGTAGCTGATGTCATGATTATAGGTCTTGTACGTAATTGAACCGATTCAACTAATGCATCGTATGTGCCTAACCCTTTTTTCTTTTGTTGATTAACAAAATCAAGCATGACAATTCCGTTATTAACAACAACACCAACCAAGATGATAATTCCGATAAAAGCCGTTACTCCTATAGCTGTTTGTGTAATTGTCAATGCAATTGTCACGCCAATTAAAACAAGTGGTACCGTCATAAGCATAATAAACGGTAGTTTAAACGACTCGAATTGCGCTGCCATAATTAAATAAATGAACACAATTGCAAGAATAAGCGCTAGAACCATACTTCCTATAGCATCATCAAGAATTTCTTGTTCCCCTCCGAAAGAGAAAGTTGCACCTTCAGGAAGCTCTACTTCATCAACAACATCTTCAATAGCAATCGAAACGTCACTTAAAGCCGTTCCGGCTATATAGCCAACCGTTATTTCAACAGCTTCTTCTTGATCTGCACGCTGGATTGTTGCAGGTGACTCTCCTTCTGTCACTTCCGCAACATCTATTAATGAAACAACAGTACCTTCTTGAGTAGTAATAGCCAAATTCTCAAGATCTTCTACTGTTTCTGTAAACGAGGAGTCTAACCCAACTGCAACTTCATAAATTTGTGAACTTTCGTCTTCGCTGCTAATCTGCACCGTCAGAGCCGTTTCTCCCCTAGTTGCTTGACTTACTTGATTTGCAATCTCTACAGGGGTTAATCCAGAATCTCTCGCTGCCTCTTGATCAACATTAATCACAATTTCTGGAATCTGGTCTTCGATACTTAATTGCACTTCACGAATCATCGACTCATTTAGCAATTCTTCTTCAATTTCATTCGCTACATCATAAAGCGCATTACGATCTGAATACGCGATTGTAAACGGAACCGTATTAGCTTCACCGCTCATTGCGGCTGTTTGTGTATAAGCTCTCACTTCGGCGTCTTCATCCGCTCTCTCTATATCCCGTTCAATCGACTCAATAAATTGTGCTGCCGAAATCGTCCGATCATCTAACGGGATCATCGAGACTGTAATTTGAGCCGTATGTGCTTCTCCAGTTTCTCCAGGGGACCCTCCACTTGAGCCAATAATGCTTACATAATCACTTATTTCTTGATAGTCACTAAGCACCTCTTCTATCTGTTCAACCGCTTCAGTTGTCCGTGTTAGACTTGTGCCTGTTTCCATTTCAACATCAATGGTGAATGAACCTTGGTCACTTTCTGGAATTAATTCAACCCCCACAGTGGAGAGCCCAATTCCTCCAGCAACAAGTAAAGCAAGCGTTGTTGCAATAACCGTCTTGCGATGCCCCAATGACCAATGTGTCATTTTTTCGAGCGACTTCATGGTCTTCGTATTTCGACGCTGTTCTTCTGAACTCTCACGAGGCGTCTTTAAGACTCGACTCGCAATCATTGGTACCACCGTAATAGCTACAAGAAGAGAGGATAATAAACTAAACGAAACGGTTAGAGCGAGCTCTCTAAACAAGTTTCCGACAATGCCACTAATAAAAACAATTGGTAAAAATACAGATATGGTCGTCAATGTAGACGCAACAATGGCTCCTAGAACCTCTTTTGTTCCGTCCGATGCCGCTTGCTTTGGCTCTTTTCCTTTTGCAAGATGGCGATAAATATTTTCAATGACAACGATAGCGTTATCAACGATAAGACCAATTCCTAATGCTAATCCGCCTAACGTCATAATGTTCAAACCAATGTCTAAGAAGAACATAAAAGCGAATGTAACAATAACTGAAAATGGGATCGCTAAACCAATAATCAGTGGTGTTTTCAAATTGCGAAGGAAGAAAAACAAAACAATCATTGCCAAAAGGCCACCTATTAACAAGGCCGTTGCTACACTTTGGATTGCAGAATTAATGAAATCTCCTTCATCATAAAGCATGACAACATCTAAATCCTCAAATTCGCTATCACCCTGAAGCTCTTGCAAGCGATCATTAACAGCGTTAGATGTTTGTGTTGTATTCGCACTTGATTCTTGCATAATGGATAAACTAATCGCAGGCTCTTGATTCGCTCGCGTTAAACTTTCTTGATCTTCCGTTACAATATCAACGGATCCTACATCATCAATAGTTACTTCAGAGCCACTTTCAGGGTCAACTCCAACAACAAGTTCCCTTATTTCATCTAGGCTTATTAATTCACTAATCACCCTAGTCGTTAAACTTAAATCATCTTGTTCCACTACGCCACCAGGCATGGAAACATTGTGTGCTTGCAACGCATTAACAACCGTTTCTTGTGAAAGGTTTTCTTCAACTAATGAGTCTTGATTTAGTTGAATTGATATAACTTCGGTCAAGCTACCTGATTCATTCACACTCGCTACACCTGGAACTTGAATAATCTCTTGTTCAAGATCCAATACATCATCTTGGAATTCAGAAATTTCTCCATTTGAAGTGACTGCTAGCTGCATCATCGGAAACATAGCTGGATCAAATTTCAGAAAACTCGGTTCACCTGCACCATCTGGCAAATCAATTTGCCTTAGGGCATTAATAATATCAAGTTCAACATCTTCAATTGAGCTGCTCCAGTCAAATTCTAAAACGATAATAGATGAACCTTCTGACGTATTAGATGTCATGTTCTCCAAACCAGAGATACTAGCCATTCGATTTTCAATCGGAATGGTTACTCCGTCTTGGACTTCTTGAGGGTTTACATTTGGATAACTTGTCGCTATTGCAGCTACCGGTGGGTTAATTTCCGGTAAAAGCTGCAATGGCAGCCGTGTAACAGATACGATCCCCATAATTATAAAGAAGATCATACCTACTATCGTGAACACAGGTCTCCGGATCGAAAAATTTGTCATTAGATTTCCTCCACCATTCCTATCTCCTTTTAATCTAAAAGTGCTATACACACCTTACACAAATTAAAACAAAAAAATCAAGCAAAAACGATTAGACCTATAAACTATTTAAACAACAATAAAAAGGGTTTGCTTGAATAAAATCAAGCAAACCCTCAATTAATCGACTATTTAGACAGTTGCTAGTTTATCACGAAGAACCATTTGCAAAATACCACCATGACGATAGTAATCAACATCAACATCACTGTCAAAACGAACTAACACTTCAAACTCAGTTTTTGTTCCATCTTCAGCTACTGCTGTCACTTTTACATGATCACGAGGCTTTACGCTGTTATCAATCGCTACAGATATTGTTTCTTTTCCTGTTAAACCAAGTGTCTCAGCGCCTTCTCCATCTTTAAATTGCAATGGAAGTACACCCATTAGCACTAAGTTTGAACGGTGAATACGCTCATAACTTTCAGCGATAACTGTTTTTATACCAAGTAGGTTTGTTCCTTTTGCAGCCCAGTCACGAGAAGAGCCCATACCATAATCTTGACCAGCAATGACAACAAGACCGGTGTTATCGTCCTTGTACTTCATTGCCGCATCATAGATGGACATTACTTCACCAGTTGGCCAGTACGTCGTAAATCCACCTTCCGTGCCTGGTGCAATCTGATTACGGATGCGGATATTTGCAAACGTTCCACGCATCATTACATCATGGTTTCCACGTCGAGATCCGTAAGAGTTAAAGTCGGCAGGTTTAACACCTTTGTCCATTAAGAATTTACCAGCTGGCGTGTTTTTCCCAATCGCCCCTGCAGGAGAAATATGGTCAGTAGTAACAGAATCACCAAACTTACCAATTATCCGTAATCCACCAAGAGGTTTAACTTCCTCTGGGTCTTTTGCTAAGCCTTCAAAGAATGGCGGGTTGGCAATATACGTAGACTCATCATCCCATTTATATAACGAATCATCCGTTGTATCAATTTGGTTCCAACGCTCATTGCTTGTAAACACATCCGCATACTCGCGACGGAACAACTCTGGCGTTACCGTTTTATCAACAATTGCACGTACTTCTTCCGTAGTTGGCCAGATGTCTTTAAAGTACACAGGTTTGCCATCTTTATTCGTTGAGATCGGATCAGTCAATAAATCGATATCGACAGTACCAGCAAGAGCATAAGCTACCACTAATGGAGGAGAAGCTAAATAGTTCGCTTTTACAAGTGGATGAATTCTTCCTTCAAAGTTACGATTACCAGACAAAACAGACGTAACAGTCAAGTCATTGTCCGCAATAGCAGCTTCAATCTCATCCTCAAGTGGTCCAGAATTACCAATACACGTTGTACAACCGTATCCTACAAGATTAAAGCCTAAGTTTTCTAAGTAAGGCATTAATCCAGAGTCATTTAAATACCCAGTAACAACTTTCGAACCAGGTGCAAGTGATGTTTTAACATACTCTGGAACTTCAAGTCCTAATTCATCCGCTTTTTTCGCAACTAGACCTGCTGCTACAAGAACATAAGGATTAGAAGTGTTTGTACAACTCGTAATGGCTGCAATTGCAACTGAACCTGTTTTCATTGTTGTTTTACGTCCGTCATTGTAAGTAACATCAACGGTTTTATCAAACTCTTTCTTATCTAAACCAAGACCTTGGTTACCAGCAGGGGCAACAACAGCTTCATGGAATAATTTTTTCATTTTAGGAAGTTCAATCAAATCTTGTGGACGTTTTGGACCAGATAGATTTGCATGAATTTCTGATAAATCAACTTCAACGATATCTGTATATGTTGGATCAGGTGTCTCGCCTGGGACATACCATAATCCATTAGCTTTGTTGTATTCTCGTACCAAGTCAATCTGTTCTTCAGAACGTCCCGTTAAACGCAAATAATTAAGCGCTTCTTCATCTACTGGGAAAAATCCACAAGTAGCACCATACTCTGGAGCCATATTTGAGATTGTCGCACGATCTGCAAGTGGCATATCAGCTAACCCTGGACCAAAATATTCAACAAACTTTCCTACAACATTTTTCTTACGTAAGACTTGCGTTACTTTTAACGCAACGTCAGTTGCAGTTGTACCACTTGGCATTGAACCAGTGAATTTCAATCCAATTACTTCAGGCACAGGGAAATAAGAAGGTTGTCCAAGCATTCCTGCTTCTGCTTCAATTCCACCTACACCCCAACCTAAAACGCCAAGACCGTTTATCATTGTTGTATGAGAATCTGTCCCAACTAATGAATCTGGAAACGCGATCAACTCACCGTCTTGTTCAATCGCATGGACCACATTTGCTATGTACTCCAAGTTTACTTGGTGAACGATTCCCGTCGCTGGTGGAACTGCATTATAGTTATCAAATGCTTTTTTCGCCCAGCTAAGAAATTCATACCGTTCCCCATTGCGTTCAAACTCACGGTTCATGTTATAAAGTAATGAATCCGTTGTTCCAAACTTATCAACTTGTACTGAGTGGTCAATAACAAGATCAACTGGAATTTCAGGATTAATCTGCTCTGGGTCTCCACCGAGATCAGCCATTGCTTTTCTAAGTGCAGCAAGATCTACAACTGCTGGAACACCTGTAAAATCCTGCAGAATAACACGTGATGGTTTAAAAGGAACATCTATTTCTTTTTGATCCTTTGTCCCCCATTTAACGAGGTTCTCTACATGCTCTTTTTTTATTACATAGTCGTCAAATTGTCTTAATACGGATTCAAGCAACACCTTCACTGAATACGGAAGTTTGCTTACCTCTCCTAATCCTGCCTTTTCAAGTGCCTCAAGTGCATAGTAATGGTACGTTTTTCCATTTAAATCAAAAGAAGACCGAGCTTTAAACACATCTAAGTTTTTTGACATCTAAGACCCTCCTCATCAGCATCATCATATCTTATTATGGTAGCGTTGTCTAAAGATCTGCACTTTTTGGTAAGCGCTTTTAAATACGCATGATATGATTCCCTCCACTAGAATAGCAAAAGTCGTGCGAAGTTTAAATCTTTTTTTCGACAAAATTGCAAATTACGCATAAAAATGAATTCGGGATTCATACTGTTCATGAGAGGAGGCGCTCATAATGACCGAACACCACACCGCTAAAAGCAGCCGGCGCAACCAGCCTAAGCAAGCAAAAAGCGGGCAGCCCGAGCCTTTAAGCGGCTCTCATAAAACAAAAAAAGCGAACCACGTTAGTCAAACAAACGGAGAAGGATAAACCGCCTATACCAAATCTCTTTCAACGCATAGTATGAACCATACCTTGTTAAAAGGAGGTTCTACTATGAGCGGCGGATATGGCGGAGGTTTCGCACTTATCGTTGTTTTGTTCATCTTGCTCGTAATTGTAGGAGCAAGCTGGTTCTAAAAAAAAGGACTGCTTTTGCAGTCCTTTTTTATTATGCAGTCCATCCTGGCTCATATGTGTATACAATTGAACCATAATGCTTTGCAGTACCTCGAAAGTTTTTAATATCTTCTTGATTTGTAAAAATGCTCCTAAAAACCGGAAATTCTTCTTTTTTGATTGTTACTGATTCTAATTCTCCAGACCTAAGTGAATCAAGCAACTCTTGTGCTTTTTCTTCAGTCAATGCTATTCTCCTTTCTTAAAAGAAATAAACGCCATATTTCAAAGCAAACATGACAAATATGGCGCTCGTTAATAAGATACTTGCTTGACGTAGAAGGAGCGTTTGCCTCTCTTCATCATCGGCACCCTCTTTCAATTTGCGAACGGCTTTTGCTGTTATCCCTAAACTTGCACCTATCACAAGTGTCACAACCACAACGAACCATGTCCAACCACTGGTCCAATCCCTTAATAACGGAACCCCCGTAGCAATTAGTACAAACAAGGCGCCATGTGCAAACACGAATATTACTCGATATGCTTTTAATAGAACCTCTTTAAATCGTCCGCCTTCTTTTCGAGCTGCATAAAATAAAAATGGTAAAGGCATGCACAAAAATAAAAACAACGAACTAAACATATGAGCTGAAAAGATAATTATGTCAATCATAGAGTACACGTCCTTTCATGGCAACACTGCTTATTTTATGATAAAATGATGCATAAGGACAAGATGAAAAGGAGGATTCAAATGTCTGGTTGGGATTGGTTTATGACTTTGATTATTTTATGGACATTTATTTTGATCGGACTTATGTTTATTGGCGGCTTTTTTATGTTCCGCAAATTTTTAAAGCGTTTACCAAAAGAAGACGGAAAGTCTGTTCTTGATTGGCAGGCTTATTATATAGATCAAGCATTGCCTCTTTGGAAAGAAGAACAACGCACATTATTAAATGAACTTGTAGAACCTGTACCAGAATTGTTCCGTGATGTCGCAAAAGAAAAAATTGCGGGCAAGATTAGTGAGATTGCATTAAAAGAAAAAGCATCCACGCTTACACTCGATACAATTATTCGTGGTTACATTACTGCAACCCCTAAGAAAGACCATAAGTTTCTTATAAAAAAATTAAAACAAAAACAAATTGACTTAACACCATATGAACATTTGCTAGATCGGACAACTAAAGCGAGAGGAGAAAGGAGATAGATTTGGATCAATTATTAAAGCTTTCAAGTATGCAAAAAAGGAACAACGTTTTCCTGATGAATTAGTCGCCATTACATACCCTCTCAGTCCATGGCATGTTGCAATGCGAAGGAAAGAAACGGCAACAACTCTTTAATGCTTGGTCTGCTTCGACTGAAGAAGACGTTCACCAAGCACTCACTCTTTTTTTCAGTTGTCGTGCAGAAAGGCAACAAGCATACCCAGAAGCTGTAGACTTCGAACAACGAATCGACACGATCGAAGGGCCAGCGCTTTATATGGAGCAACTTATGAATCAGATTAAAAACGAGGATGAAAAAACGGCGGTTAACCGTTTTTTAACAGATTTTTTAGACCCGGTCCTCTGGCCCATATGATGGATTTGTCTATTCCTTTACGATCATCTAAAAAACCTCCAATCGGAGGTCTTTTAAGCAATAACTTGTTCTCTAGCTTGTAGTAAATACATTTTATGGTATAAACCACCCGCTTCAAGCAAGCGATCATGATTGCCTTGCTCCACAATCTCTCCTTGGTGAAGAACTATTATTAAATCCGCATGTTTGATTGTTGAAAGACGATGAGCAATAGCAATTGTCGTGCGATTTGTTTGCATTCTTGCTAAAGCTTGTTGAATTGCTTCTTCCGTCTCCGTATCCACATTTGCTGTGGCCTCATCCAATACTAATATATCTGGATTTGCAAGCATCGTTCTGGCAAAAGATAATAATTGTCTTTCTCCACTAGAGAATGTTGCCCCTCGCTCGCTTACTTTTGCTTGATAAGCACCTGGTAATTTCTCAATAAAACGATCTGCGCCTACAAACTGACATGCGGCCCAAACATCCTCTTCTGTATAGCCAGGTCGACCTAGCGTAATGTTACTCATAATTGTCCCACTATACATAAACGAATCTTGCAAAACAAGTCCCAATCTTTCCCGTAATTCTTTCTCGCTGAATGAAGACAATGCGTTTCCATCAATTGTAACTGATCCACTTGTTAACGGATAAAATCTCATTAATAAATTGATGATAGAACTTTTACCACTTCCAGTATGTCCGACTAATGCAATTGTCTGGCCTTTTTGAGCAGCGAATGTGATATCTTTTAATACAGTCGTTTTCCCATCGTAAGAGAATGTAACATCCGTAAACGCCACGGTTCCTCTTGTCTTGGTCGGAAGAAAATCTCCATTTTGACAAGGCGCATATTCAGTTTGATCCATCAATTTAAATACCCTCCCAGCAGACACAATTGCCTGCTGAAATAAGGAAAGTCGTTGCATAATTTGATTAACTGGTTCAAAAAAGCGATCTAAATAATTAATAAAAGCATAGAGCACGCCTAGTTCAACCGGTCCGATAAAAGACTCGAACCCAAAAAAGAGTAATACAATTGATATGGCGAGTAAGCTTAAAACATCAACAATCGGCCGAAGCAATAATCCATCAGCTTTCATCGCTTTCAAACCCGCAGCATAATGTTGATCATTCGTTTTAGCGAATTCTCGACGCATTCTTCTTTCTTGACGGAAAACTTGAATGATTGCCATCCCTTGGATCGATTCACTCATTTTAGCATTAATCTCACTTACTTTAGCACTTACTTGTTCATAAAATTTTGAGCTAACTTTACGGTACAAATGAATGATCATTAATAAAAGTGGTAAGAAAATAAGGCAGTACAGTGCTAAAGTTGAGTTTAAGTAAAACATCGCTATAAATGTACCTATCATAAAAATTCCATTTTTTATAAAAACGGCTAACACACTCAAATACAATTCTTTAATCGCTTCCGTGTCATTTGTAATTCGTGACACTAATCCTCCACCGGGCATGCGGTCAAAAAAGGAAAGCCCTAACTTTTGGACATTTCTAAATACATCTATCCGTAGCGCTTGCACGATTTGCAATGCAATTCGTTGAAAAAGCAGACTTTGAAAATATTGACAACATACGGCCAATATTAATAGAAATAAATACACTCCCGCAAGCATAACTAGTGGTTCGGTTAGAAACACTTCTGGTGTAAGATAATCATCAATAAAATGAGCAATTAAGATTGGCTGCACTAATTCCGCGCTTGCAGCTACCATCATAATACCAATTGCGATGATTAGTTTCTTACTATGAACTCGAGCGTATCCCATCAAACGGATAAAGACTGCTCTTTGTTGCTTTCCAGAAAGCACTTCATCTGTATGTTTCATTTTCAGCCTCCTTGCTCCACGATCGTTTCAAGCTTTTGGCGTTCATACATTTCTTTATACCAACCACCTTGCCTCATCAATTCATGATGAGTTCCAGCTTGCGCAATACCGCCGTTTTCCATCACTAAAATTAAATTGGCGTGACTGATCGCACTTAATCGGTGTGCAGTCATAATAAGTGTTTGTTCCTTGTGATGCTTCCTTAATGCATTTAAAATTCTTTCTTCCGTTTTTGCATCTACTGCAGATAATGAATCGTCGAGCATTAGAATGGCCGGACTACTCAGAATCGCTCTTGCTATCGAGATGCGTTGCTTTTGACCACCCGATAAAGTCACTCCTCTTTCGCCAACTAAGGTTTCATAGCCATCTGGAAAACGTAGAATATCTTCATGGACACATGCAAGTTGACAAGCACTTATAATTTCCGCGATTGTTGCCTGCGGTTTGGCAAATGCAACGTTTTCTGAAATTGTTGCAGAAAATAAAAAATGCTCTTGTGGCACAATTCCAAACACTTCTTTTACTCGGCGTAACTTGTATTGTTTAAGGTTAATTGAATCAAGGTAAATTGCACCTTTAGATACATCCATATTTCTTTGTAGTAGAGACAATAATGTCGTTTTTCCACTTCCTGTTTTGCCGACTATCCCCAAAGTTTGTCCTGCTTTTAATTCAAAACACACATCAGTCAAAACAGCAGAACTGTTTCCATCGTAATGAAAGGAGTTTATATCCACCTTTAAATCACCAATAATTTTTTTATCAATTGCCCCAGGAAACTCATTTAAATCGGTTTGATTTTGCAACACCTCACGAATTCGATCGTAAGAAGCACGCCCTCTTTCAACAACATTAAAAAACATTCCTAACGCTAGCATTGGCCAAATTAATAATCCTAAATAAACAACAAAAGTCGTCAACTGTCCAATTGTCAGTTCATCAGCTAGTACATAGCGCGCCCCAAAAGAAATGGCAAGAATATAGCAAACTCCGATAACGCCACTTATTGTTGGATCAAATAACGCATCAACTTTTGCAACACGCATATTTTTATCCACAACAATGGCTGATTGTTTACGGAACCGCTCATTCTCTGCCTGCTCCTGCCCAAACGCTTTCATTACTTTTATACCATTAATATTTTCTTGTACGGTATCATTTAATGAACTAAAAGCAGCTTGTGCAACTCCAAACCGTTTATGTAGTAATGAACCATAATAACTAGTCAATATCGCCATTAATGGTAGCGGTAACAATGTAATTAACGTTAATTTCCAACTAATTGTAATTGCCATCGTACCTATCACCATACCACCTAATAAGATCGCATCAACAATAGTCAATACACCCTCACCTGCTGTGGCCTGCACAGCACGAACATCATTTGTAGAGATCGCCATTAAATTCCCTGTTGTTCGCTTATGATATAAAGAGTCTGGCATTTTTGTATAGTGTGTATATAAATCATTGCGAATGTGTCGGGCAAGTTTTAAAGATGCGCCAAAAATAAGAATTCGCCAAATAAAACGTAATATGTATAAAACTAAACCAATGCCCAGAATTAGAGCGACAAACCGTAACAAAGTTACTTGCGTTAATGAATCGGTATTAATTAGATCAACAACCATTCCAATAACCCTTGGGGGGACGAGTGTTAAAAAAGAAACCACTGCAAGTACCAACACTCCAATTAAATAAGCAAGCCAATGTCGTTTAAAAAACCAGCTTAAATCTAAAAAAACACGCATGATCGTTTTCACCACCTCAACTTATAAAGCCAATCTTCTGACATTCTTTTAATTAATGACAGACACCTCGCCAAAAGGCGAGGTGCTCTCTCTTATTTAGACTGTTGCTTTTGCATTGCTTTCATCATTTGAGTAATTTTCTTTTGCGACGGGTTTTGTCCCATTTGTTGCATCATAACACGTAGCATTTGTTCATTAATTGGCGGGTTTTTCTTCAAATAAGACATCATAGTCTTACGAGCAATAAAGAAGCCAATTGCCACCCCAGCTAAAACAGCGACAGTGTAACCAATAATATGCCAAACCATTTCTATGTCCTCCTTCAAGCAAGTT
This sequence comes from Shouchella patagoniensis, assembly GCF_002019705.1. Lineage (GTDB taxonomy): Bacteria > Bacillota > Bacilli > Bacillales > Bacillaceae_D > Shouchella > Shouchella patagoniensis. Next base: position 742,415 of record NZ_KV917377.1, read on the forward strand.
CATCATTTTACATTTTAACCAACCTTGTCTATTATACATGAGCTATTCTTCTTTTAAAAGGACTTGCAAAGAAAAAAGCGTGCTTACAGCACACTTCAAATGAAAGATGATGATACATGTTACAAATATATATAGTAAACAAAAAGGTTCTTAGTATGATCCATCTCTATTTGGCTACGTAGTGCTTAAAGAACACTTTGCCTTTCATGTGGTTGAAGCCATCCAAAACGTCCATCCTTAACATTTACAGCAAATAAATGTGGATCAACTGGTTTAAATAAATCAAAAACAAGTGTCTCAGCGCTTAAATCCCCTAACGCGTCCAGGCAAATTTTTCGTTCTTCGATCATCACCTTGCAGCGATTTGTATGATTAAATGATGAAAAAATTAGATACGAATCACTTTTTTCAAACCCATACCGATTGAATAAAGCTTGGTATAATTTAGTTTGCGGCAAAGGATTCGTAATATACTGTACTTGCTTATCGTAAAGGCTTTGTTCAAGTTCACTTGCTTGTGCTCTCTCCGCAAAAAGCTGAAACAGCTTGGCCTCTTTTCCTGAATAGGAAGAAGCTACTTCATTATTTAACAAATAAAGTTCATAGTGCCTCATTATGAAATCGCCTCCAACATTTTGAGCATTCGCACTCTTTTGGATTAGTATACAGGTTTCTTGTTAAAATAACTGTCTTTTTATGTGAAAGAGGCCCTCTAGTTTTGTCGAAATGACAAAAAGAGACTCTTTTTAAGAGTCTCTTTTTGTGTCTTAACGGTTTAACAATGCTTTTGCACGATTTACTACATTTTCAACTGTAAAACCATATTCTGCTATAATGGCATCGCCAGCACCAGAAGCGCCAAATGTGTCAATGGTAACTGTTTCTCCTTCATCACCTACATATTTAGCCCATCCAAAAGAGGCACCCATTTCAATAGCTAAACGAGCTTTTACATCTTTAGGAATAACTGCATCTTTATATTCTTTTGGTTGGGCGTCAAAACGATCCCAACTTGGCATACTAACAACCGATGCATCAATACCATCTTCACTAAGTTTCTTTTGTACTTTTACTGCAAGTGGCACTTCCGAACCTGTTGCAAGTAAAACAATACTTGGCTTATCTTGTGCTTCTGATACAACATACGCACCTTTTTTCACGCCTTCATACGCTTTCGTATCCGTTCCAACTTGTGTTTCTACATTTTGACGGCTTAAGACAAGTGCAGTTGGTTTGTCTGTTGACTCTAAAGCAAGTTTCCACGCTGCTGCTGTTTCATTTCCATCACCAGGCCGAACGACGCTTAAACCTGGCATCGCCCGTAAAGCAGCCAGTTGTTCAACCGGTTCATGTGTTGGGCCATCTTCTCCAACTGCCACACTATCGTGCGTTAACACATATGTGACTGGAAGACCCATTAGTGCTGATAAACGGATCGCAGGGCGTACATAATCAGAGAACACAAAGAATGTTCCTCCAAATACTTTTAAACCACCGTGAAGTGCCATTCCATTTAACGCACATCCCATCGCAAACTCACGAACGCCAAACCAAATGTTACGCCCAGAATAATTATCACGGCCAAAGTTACTCTCACCATTTAATGTTGTTTTATTTGAACCGGCTAGATCTGCAGATCCTCCAAATAACTCTGGAGTATATTTTACTAATGCATTTAACGCTTCGCCCGAAGACGCACGTGTCGCTAAGCTTTTGCCAGCTTCATAAACAGGCAATTCTTGATCAAACTCTGCTGGAAGTTCTCCAGAGTGTACACGCTCAAATTGTTGAGCTAGTTCTGGGTTTGCTTTTTTATATGCTGCAAAAAGTGTATTCCATTCCTCTTCCTTCTCTGCCCCTTTTTCTTTAACAGACAAGAAGTATTCTTTCACTTCTTCCGGAATGTGGAATTCTTCATCAAACGTCCATTTGTACGCTTCTTTAGTCAAAGCCACTTCTTCTGCTCCAAGTGGTGAACCATGAGAAGTAGACTTAGCCGATTTATTAGGTGAACCAAAACCAATCACCGTTTTAACTTCAATTAAAGTCGGGCGATTAACTTCTTTCGCTTCTTCTAGTGCTTTATGAATAGCACTCATGTCTGTACCATCTTCAATGTAGATAACATGCCAGCCATATGCTTTAAATCGTTCTTCTACGCTTTCTGAAAAAGATTCATGTAAATCACCATCAAGTGATATATCATTTGAATCATATAGAACGACAAGACGATCTAATTTTAAGTGACCAGCAAGTGATGCTGCTTCGGCAGATACTCCTTCCATTAAATCACCATCACCACAAATTGCATACGTGTAATGATCAACAATTTTATGTTCATCCGTATTGTATGTATGGGCTAGATGTCTTTCTGCCATTGCCATCCCTACAGCCATTGCAATGCCTTGTCCAAGTGGTCCAGTTGTTGCTTCAACCCCTGGAGTATGCCCATATTCTGGGTGACCAGGCGTTCGACTACCTAATTGACGAAATGACTTAAGATCATCTAAAGTCACATCATAACCTGTTAAGTGGAGTAAACTATATAAAAGCATAGAACCATGACCAGCAGATAAAACAAAACGGTCACGATTTATCCACTCAGGATTAGCAGGATTATGGTTCATATGGTTAGCCCATAAATTAAGCGCCATCGGAGCAGCTCCCATTGGCATACCTGGATGACCAGAATTTGCTTTTTCAATGCTATCAATTGACAGCGTTCGGATCGTATTAATAGCTAACTCTTCTACTTTATTTGTCATTGGAAAACACCCTTTCTAACTCAATTCGTACTCATCCATCATATACGTTCTAAAAAAAATGTACAAGCCAAAGTAAAGGCTTGTACATCCTTAATGCAATGGCTTTCGTTTTTGTGCCTTGCTATCTTTTAACTTTTGTGGAGTTACATCACTGCCCTCATCATCAACAACTTTTACTGAATGAAGCTGATTAGTAAATGCTTTCCTAAATGTTGCTAAATATTCTTTACGCAATGCTTTTTGCTCGTTTTGTTGCTCTTGTGATAGTCCATCGGTCTTAGATAGTCGCGAAAGCTCATTAATGCGTTCGAGTTTTTCTTTTGGTAACACAAAATCACCTTTCTTTCTTCATAACTAATGATAGCATGCCCAAAAAAACAGGGCAAACGATTAGCCGTTTGTCCTAACATATTTTTGGTAATGCCTATGTACAGTCGCTTTCGAACACTCGTAGCCCAGCCCATTTAATGTCATCGCGATTTCTTTAAATGTTAGACCTTTGTTGCGTAATGCACTTATTTCTTCTATTGGAAGCTCCATTGCTTCTCTACCTCCTGCAGGAGCGTGCTTTAAATTTTGCTCAGGTCGAAAGCCTTTTTGGACGGCAACTCTCATCCCTCGTTTGATCTTTAAATTATGCAGTTTCCTTTGATATTCCTCTACAAGTGAAACAATTTCCAAAACCATTTCGTCCGCTTCTGATAATACAAGTTCCCCTTGATTACTTAATGTAAAAATAGTAACTCCATATTTCTTAAATTGATAAAGTAACGCAATCTTTGCCTTCCCTCGTCCTAACCGCGTGTCATCTGTTATTAGCAAATGAGAGAATCGCTTCTGTCTTGCCAAATCCAACACAGAAAAAAGCCCCTCTCGCTCTAGGCTATAACCGCTAGCCTGCTCTTTATAACAATCAACCACTAAAAGATCATTTAATGAAGCAATTTTTCTTAGTTCTTCTTCTTGCCTAGCAAGAGATGCTTCTTGACTTTCTTTTTTTGTACTTACGCGACAATAGATTACCGCTGCCTGCTTGTTCTGCACCATACATCCCCCTACTGATCAATCACAAACAGTTTATCATACGACGAGAATTCATTCATTGCTTCATTCTTGTTTTGGTCAAAATGCTCGACGTCATTACCAGAATAAACCAAGCTAGAAAAAATGAATAAAACCGTTAATATACCAATAAAAATCAAACTCCATTCTTGTCGCTTCATACGATCACCCGTTCTTAGGAATATTTGTTCTGTTACTAGAGTAATAGGAACGTTCGTTCTTGTCAATAGTTTTTAGAACTTATGTTTGCGTTCGTATGTTCGATATGGTAAAGTTTTAATAGACAATGATGAAGAAAGCAGGTGAACTAATGTCAAAACTATCAAATAGACAAGAAGAGATTCTATTATTTATAAAAGAGGAAGTTAAGAAAAAAGGCTATCCGCCTTCCGTACGTGAAATCGGTGAAGCAGTTGGTCTAGCCTCTAGTTCAACGGTTCACGGTCACCTAGCACGTTTGGAGAAAAAAGGCTATATCCGTAGAGATCCTACAAAACCTCGGGCAATTGAAGTACTAGAATTAGAAATGAATAAAGATCATGATTCATACTATAAGAAAGAAACAGCTAGTTTTATTCCTGTTATCGGGAAAGTAACAGCTGGTAATCCCATTACAGCTGTTGAAAACATTGAAGATTATTTGCCTTTGCCTGACCACTTAGCAGGTTACGACAACACATATGCATTGGTAATCCAAGGTGAAAGCATGATTGAAGCTGGCATTTTTGACGGTGATCAAGTGATTGTTCGTCAGCAACCTACTGCTAATAATGGTGATATTATTGTCGCAATGACTGACGATAATGAAGCAACGGTCAAACGTTTCTTTCGTGAAGATGGATATATTCGACTGCAACCTGAAAATTCATCAATGAAGCCGATTATTCTTGAAAATTGCACGATCTTAGGCAAAGTTGTTGGTGTATTTCGGACAATCCACTAATAACTTCTAGACTCTTTCATCAATTGATAAAAGAGTCTTAAATTTGGTCATTTACTCATAGAGAAATGGCTATGCATAATGCCTTTACTTACATAAACTATAAAAGGACCTAACCTGTTAGTTAACAACAAGTTAGGTCCCGCTCAACAACTAGCTTAGTAGCCTTTCTTACGAAAGGCTACTTTTTTTGTGTGTTTACTTCTTCATCAGTAAACTCCTCTTTCTGTGAATGAAGCATCCACATCAAAACTGCCGCTGTCAATAAAAACAATAATCCGGCCAGAATAAAAACATACGGAATTCCAATACTCGCTGCAATTAATCCACCAGATACAGGTCCTAATACATTACCTAGGAAGCGAAAACTTTGGTTATAACCTAACACTTCTCCCTGCATTGAGACAGGACATGCTTGGCGAATAAAAGCAGTTGTACAAGGAATTAGTCCACCGACTGCTAAGCCAAATATAAATCGAAGCACAATAAGTTGCCACAGTGAATCTACAAAACCTTGTGGAATAAAAAATAATCCTGATAAAATAAGAAGTAGCAGCATCACTTTTTCATGACCAATTCTGTCACCAAGCTGCCCCCACTTTCTAGTTGATAACAAATTACCAAGCCCAGTTATTGAAAAGGCCACTCCTGCTAAAAAAGCCATGTTCTCGGTTGAACTCGTTAAATCATTAACAAATAATGCAAGTAGTGGTTGAACACTAAATAAGGCCATTTGGATAATAAGGGCTACAACCATTACCATAATCAACATCGGTCGTTTAAGAATATGTTGTAATACTTCTCTTGAGCGGTAATTCTTCCTCTTTTCTCCTTTTTCCGTATAAAGAACTTCTTTGACACCAAACACAACAAGCAATGCTGCAAGAAACAATATTGATGACGTTAATATAAAGGTTAATTCCATTCCAACTGTGTCAGCGATTAGACCGCCAAACAACGGTCCCAGTAATCCACCTGATACAGTTCCAGTTTGAAGGGTACCAAGTGTTTGTCCTGCTGTCTTCTTACTGCTTTGTGCAGCAATTAATGCCATCGAGGCAGGGATAAAGCCAGTCGCTAACCCCATAAAAGCTCTTAAAATAAATAATGATTCAACAGAATGAACATATCCCATTAAGAAGACCGAAACGGAGATGCCAAACGCAGTACCGATTAATACTTTCTTTCTACCATAACGATCGCCAATCTTTCCCCAAATCGGCGCTACAAGAAATGCTACAAGAAATGAAACCCCAAAGACATAACCGGCCCACCGCTGTACTTCTTCTCCAGAATAGTGACCAAATGATTCAATATACAGTGATAAAAAAGGGATAACCATGGTCATGCTTGCGCCAACAAAAAAATTGGCAAACCACATAATAATTAAATTCCGTTTCTCTGGTTGTATCTTCATCACCTTCGTTTTTAATTCATGCATTTTATTTCGTAAGTCTAAATATATAAGAAACTGAAATAAACGTCAAACGTGCTTTCAACCCAATTTCAAGCAAAAAGAAAGATAAAGGGCTAATTTGTCAAATAATTATGCCCTTTTCACACTTTCAGCTCTAGAACATAAACTAATTAATCAGGATTGGGGGCGTTTTAGATATGAACGACAACAACGGATGGACATTATTGATTACAGTACTTGTTTTGTTTATATTACTAGTTATTGTCGGCATTATCTTGTTTTATCTATAGAGTCTATTGAATAAAGAAAGGGTTTTATATTGAATCGGTTGGAGATTCGTGACAGTTATACCTAGAAGCCTGACCTCTCGGTTTACATCTCCATACTGATCCCATAGTTCTGCCGCATAACGAAAAATATCACTTTTCTTCTGCACATAGTCAGGCAAGCTTATACGTCGTGTTAGCGTATCAAAAGAACGATACCTGATTTTTAACACGACAGTCTTTCCTTGCTTCTCCACTCTTTCCAATGAACCCTGCACTTCTTGTGCTAATCTTTTTAATTGCTCCTGAACTTCTTGCTCCGTTTTTAACACGTGCAGATACGTATGTTCCTTCCCGACTGACTTTCTTTCACGATCCACTGTTAATGGTTTGTTATCAATTCCACGAACTTTTTTATAATAAGACAAACCAGCTTTACCAAAATGATGAATTAAATCCATTTGCTCCATTTTATAAAGGTCAGCGCCAAAGTAGATATTTAATTCATGCATTCTCTCAGCCGTTTTTGGTCCAATACCTGGGAACTTCTCAATTGGCAGTTCTTTAATAAATGCGACTGCCTTAGCAGGGGTTATCACGGTCAATCCCGCTGGTTTTTTTACGTCTGAAGCAATTTTCGCAAGGAATCGATTATAAGAAACACCCGCAGAACTAGACAAGCATGTTTCATTCCAGATGTCTTTCTGAATACTACGGGCAACTTTTATGGCGCTTGGTTCATTTAATTTATTTGTTGTTACATCTAGATAGGCTTCATCAATTGACATTGGTTCAACTAAGTCCGTATAGCGATTCATGATCGCTCTAATATGATTAGATGCCTCTTTATACGCCTTGTAATTGCCTTCAACAAAAATACCTTGTGGGCATTTTTTATAGGCTTCATAAGCACTCATTGCGGAATGAACTCCATACTTACGCGCTTCATAATTTGCGGTTGACACAATGCCTTTTCCACCCGTTTTTCTAGGATGCTTAGCGATAATAACTGGTTTCCCTATTAATGCAGGATTGTTTCGTTCTTCAACAGAAGAAAAAAAAGCATCCATATCGATATGAATGATTTTACGAGCTGTATCACGATAAGGCTCTGGAAGTTGAATACCAGTAGAAGATGTCATCGTCTTCTTCCTTTCCCAACAATCATTGTCCTATCTATTTTAGCGAACGTTTGATCTCATGTCAATTTAACCATCGTACGTTTTCTACAACAACCAATCCAATTTGGATGTATGCTATACTTATTTTCTATCTTTAAGAAAGGGTGGTACATGTGTTTAAAAACCTCGATTATTTGTGTGAGGGCACACGATTACAAAGGAAGATATACAGACTTCTTGTTGATCTAGGTATCTTTGAAGACTTATCTTCTTATAGTCCTACTCTGTGTGGTACAATCCCCCTTGATATTGCCACGGCATCTTCTGACCTCGATATTATTATGGATGTGCGTAACGATCATTTATTCAAACAAACAGTTGACAGTCTCTACAGTCACTTTCCCCACTACCACTTTCAATTTAAGACAATACGTGGAACACGATCGGCAAAAGCAAACTTTTTTGTTCAAGACAAAGAAATTGAATTGTTTGGCCAACCCAACCCAGTTGAAACACAATATGCATATTTACATATGTGCATTGAGTATGAGATTTTAAAACGACAACCTCATTTAAGAGAACAAATTATTAACTATAAAGAGAATGGTATAAAAACTGAACCTGCATTTGCAAGCTTGCTTGGTTTAAATGGAGATCCTTATGAAGCACTTCTCATACATGGAAGAGATCAATTTGGAATTGGCTAAGGGAATTAGAGGCGTCGATTATTAGCAAGTTATGACGCTTTATGCGCTTGCCCAGGAAATAAAAACGAAATGAGACTAAATTTTTTCATCTATTCATTACAACAATCAAGCATGCACTATAGCCATATGATGGCTTTTTTTTAAACCAATAAACGAACATGCACTGCTGTAAACGTTTTATTCATTTATGCATCCTAAATTATTTCCTATCAAAATTGACTAAAAAATATAAGTATTAAATACAGTATGTATAAAGAGGGCAAATTTCTCCCCCTTTTAAATCCCTTACAAAATATTTAATTTTACAAGCAAAGCTAGTAAGATTTGAAGCAAGAGTTGAATATTCACTGCAATTTGAGTATCAGTTGTCGTAACATCTACATTTTTAGAGTTTTCTACAACCGTTTTTTGATAGGTCAACTGTTTGATTTTAGAACTTTGAAGAAGTTCTTGAGTGATTTTATCAGCTTTTTCACTATCCGCAATTGAAATGCTAATAACTAAAGCAATAGCTGTTTGTAAAGAAGCTTGTAAAGAAAGTGCAGCTTTTGTATCAGTAGAATTAACTGTTACATCACAAGAATCTTTAATTAAGATGTATTCCTCTGACAATTGAACTGTCTTGTTAACTTGTGAAGCTCCTTGAGAAAGTCCACCATTGTTATCTAATGGGTGACATGCTTCTGGGTCTAGAGCTGACCATCTTTTATTTTTCCACTTATCCTCATGTCCCCCACATTCTTTACACTCTTTACACTCTTTACATTCTTTCTTCTCTTTTCTTTCTTCCAATTCAGCAGAATTTTGTTCACTCATTTTTAATTCTCCTTTCAATTTTAGTCTAATTTACTTTATGTCCTAATTTGCTTTTTGATTGGACAGATTAACCAAAAGCGCCTGCCTATTTTAAAACCTTCTACGGTTAACAAACATGTTTGGAGAACGTTTTCTAGTTACCCTTGCCGATGCTGGTCTTTCAAAGTAACCGCTTGACTCGGTTACATCCTCTGTTTCAACAGTATCCATTTCTTGTTTGTTTGAAGGTGCAACACCAGAAAGCTTATTACCTAATAAATTCTTTTCAAGCAGGCTAGTGTTGAAAGAAGAATTAATTGACTTCCCTACCGTATCCATATCTAGATTTTCCAAGAATTTATCAACTTCTGTTTGAATATCTAAAACCGTACTCTTGACTTTTGCTTGGTCAGTAATGGACAGATCTTGAGAGACACTAACATTGTACTTGTCTAAAATTCGCCCTACTACAACCTCCACTAAGTGTTGTTGATTATTCATGTTCACTTCCCCTTCCCTGTATTTTTCCTAAAAAGAATGGTTTTTTAATTTGTTACTAAAAGGAAAAAACTTTTCATACTTGTCACGTACAATTTATTCGCCTAATCCTTCAACAGTATCCTTAAACCCCACCCTTTCTAGGTAGTTTATGTTTTTATATTTTGTTTGATTGGGCTTACAGTAAAACTAAACTAAAGACTAGCTGAAACGAGCGCTCCCAAAAGCGACCAGGAAAAAAGAACTGACAACACTATGACATCTAAAATATGGTGAGCGCCACCAAAATTTTTTTACACCTAACTTGCACTAAATTTAATTAAGTCGAATACAATACCTGCATGGGAAATAGAAAGAACCAACACCTTTTAGTCTTTTAATTTCTTTCCTATTTTCCATCACACATCATAAGGACTACCCCTTTTAATTAGAAAGGGGTGTTTTTATACTAGCAAAGCATACAGTAGGACAACCTTCATAACGCGCAAAAGAAAAGTGACACTAAAATGAAATGATTTAGGGGATTGTAATCTAACAATGATGAGGATGAATGGGATGGATCGGTTGCTATTGAAGTTGATGGCGACGAGTTGTAAACTGATTTTTTTAATAGAGATACCTCTATTAAAATAGAAAAGCTCTATAACTAGGATTTTGTTTAAATAACAAGTATAATTGGCAGAAAACTAAAGGAGTTTAATCTCAAGTATGGTTTATGACACGATTATTATTGGTGCTGGTACAATGGGGATGGCTGCAGGGTATTATCTATCAAAAAGAGGGAAACGCGTATTATTGCTTGATTCTCACAACCCTCCCCATGTTAAAGGAAGTCATCACGGAGATACTCGAATGATTCGATTTTCATATGGAGAAGGAGAAAGTTATGTACCATTACTTCTTCGTGCAAATGAGCTTTGGAGAGACCTAGAAAAAGAATCTGGAGAATCTTTATTTACGCAGACAGGCGTATTAAATGTCGGTAAAGAAGATTCGACATTTATTAAGAATGTCATTTCAGGATCAGCTAACTACAATTTGCCCCTAGAAGTATCCTCTGCTAATGAGATCAATAATAAATGGAACGGTTTTTCTCTTCCAAAAACGTTTATAGGGTGTTTTGAGTCGATGGGAGGTTACTTAAAAACGTCAGAGATTATTAACTCATACCGCAACCTTGCTAGCAGTAATGGAGCTGTACTACAAACAAATTCAAAAGTAATTAGTATAAAGCCTAGTTCTGATAAAGTAGTTGTTTCAACAAAAGAACAGAGCTTTGAAGCAGAGACATTAATTGTTGCAGCTGGGGCTTGGTCTAAATGGATTTTGGAAATGCTCGATTTAGCATTGCCGTTACAGCCACTGCGCAAAACTTTCGGATGGTATGAAGCAAAACATTCATATGACTCCCCTCACTTTCCGTGTTTCACATTTGAAACTGTAAATGGAACCTTTTATGGCTTTCCAAATATAAATGGAAAAGGCTTAAAAGTAGGTCGACATGATGGTGGTGAGGCTGTAAACCCTGATAAACCTCTACATAAGTTTCACCTAAAGGACGACCTGGAACTGAAGAAATTCTTACATAATTATATGTCAGAGAAAAACTTTACTCTAAATGAAGGAAAAACGTGTTTATACACGATGACAACAGATGAACATTTTGTTCTGGATCAACATCAAGTCTATCAAAACATTGCAATTGCAGCCGGATTCTCCGGACATGGATTTAAATTCGGTAGCGTAATTGGAGAAATATTGAGTGACTTTATTTCAACTGGACAAAGCAACTTCGACCTTTCTTCTTTTAGAATGAATCGATTTTAAAAGAGCGCTAACCATCAATTAGTGGTCATTGCTATAGAATTCACGAACAAAAACCCTTTTCCATTAGTAAAGGGTTTTTGTTTTTTCATCATCGTTTATCCTGTTCCAAACGTTTGCATACCAGTCAACAATTGAACATTCCCCCTGTTTTAATGAATTACTACAGAAGACGATTTGATTTACTACACATTATTCCTTTTGTTATCTATTAGAAGCGTATCCGATTCTTAAGCAATACAGAAGTATATTCAAACAAACAAATAACGGTCAGTCCATAACATTTGCACCTTACCATCGTTTTGCATTAATCAAAATAAAAACCCTCAACACAATGTGTGTCAAGGGTCCTACCTCTTAGTAGTTCTGCATGAACTGTTCGCGCTCCCACGGGTGAACTTGTGTGCGGAACATATCCCATTCAATTTCTTTTGCTTCAATAAAGTGCTCGATTGCATGCTCTCCTAATGCTTTAACTAAAACATCATCATTAACAAGGCTATCAAGCGCTTCTTTTAACGTTGCTGGCAAGTCTTTAATACCTTCTTCAAGACGCTCTTCTTTGCTCATCACATAAATGTTTCGGTCAGTTGCTTCCGGCGGCGTCATTTTTCGTTTGATGCCATCTAATCCTGAAGCAAGCATAACAGCCATGGCTAAATATGGATTTGCTGATGGATCCGGACTTCTGACTTCGATGCGCGTGGAAATACCTCTTGATGATGGAATGCGGACAAGTGGCGAACGATTACGCATCGACCAAGCGATGTATACTGGCGCTTCATAACCAGGTACAAGTCGCTTATATGAATTAACAATCGGATTTGTAATTGCTGTAAATCCTTCAGCATGATCAAGTATACCACTTAAGAACTGCATCGCCGTTTTGCTAAGCTGGCTTTCTGTTTTTTGATCGTAAAACACATTGCCTTCTTTATTAAATAAAGACATATTCAAGTGCATCCCTGAACCGTTCACTCCGAATAGCGGTTTTGGCATAAACGTTGCGTGTAAACCATGTTTACGCGCAATTGTTTTTACAACAAGCTTGAATGTTTGGATATTATCACATGTTGTCACCGCATCAGCATATTTAAAGTCGATTTCATGCTGACCAGGGGCAACTTCATGGTGGGAAGCTTCAATTTCAAATCCCATGTCTTCAAGTTCAAGTACGATGTCTCGGCGACAATTTTCACCAAGATCGGTTGGAGCCAGATCAAAGTAACCACCTTTATCATTTAATTCCAGTGTTGGTTCGCCTTTTTCGTCGTTCTTAAACAAGAAAAATTCTGGTTCTGGTCCAATGTTAAAATCGGAGAAACCGAGTTCTTCGGCTTGTTTTAATACCCGTTTTAAAATCCCCCGCGGATCACCTTCAAAAGGAGTTGGTTCTTCTCCTGGTTTGCCTGGTTGATAAATATCACAGATTAAACGAGCAACTTTCCCTTTCTCTGGCGTCCAAGGAAAAACAACCCATGTATCTAAATCCGGATACAAATACATATCTGATTCTTCAATCCGTACAAACCCCTCAATAGATGAACCATCAAACATCATTTTGTTGTCAAGTGCTTTTGAAAGTTGATCTACAGGAATCTCCACGTTTTTAATCGTACCGAGCAAATCTGTAAACTGCAAACGAATAAACCGAACATTGTCTTCTTGCGCAATACGGACAATATCTTCTTTGGAAAACTTAGCCATGCGTTTTTGTGCTCCTCTCAATGTTTCATTCTATGTAGAAAGGGAGTTGCCCCCCTGTTCCCACGTCTCAATATTATTTTCCTGCTTTGTAGTATCGTACTAAAGCAACTTTTTTTAGTCAAGCAAACATATAAACGTACTATACTCGTTCCCTCTTCATCTAATCGATAAACGTTTTTTCGACAGCTTTTGTCACGGCGAGCTTAACATGTTCATACGTCAGACCACCTTGCACGTAAGCAGCGTATGGAGGACGCAATGGACCATCAGCTGTTAATTCAATACTCGCTCCTTGTACAAAAGTACCCGCTGCCATGATAACATCATCTGCATATCCAGGCATATAGCTTGGCGTAGGTGTGACGTGTGCATTCACAGGTGATGCGTGTTGAATCGCTTGACAAAACGAGACCATCTGGTCAGCTGTCTTAAAATGAACAGCTTGAATCAAATCTGTTCGTATCTCATTTGAAGCTGGTTCCGTTTTCATTCCAACCTCTTCAAGCAGAGCGGCTGTATAAATGGCTCCTTTTACACTTTGAGCAACTACATGGGGTGCTAAGAAAAATCCTTGATACATATCAAGAAGTGTATGCAAGCTAGCGCCACCTTCTGCACCAATGCCTGGTGCCGCTAGTCGATACGAGGCAAGCTCAACTAAATCAGCCCTTCCTACAAGATAGCCTCCTGTCTTTGCAATTCCACCTCCAGGATTTTTTATTAGTGAACCTGCGATCAAATCCGCACCTACATGACAAGGCTCTCTTGTTTCAACAAATTCTCCATAGCAATTGTCAACAAACACAACAACATCTGGTTTAATGGATTTCACAAACGCAATTACATCTTCGATTTCTTCAATGCACAATGAAGGCCGGTCTCCATACCCTTTTGATCGCTGAATACCGATCATCTTCGTTTTACTTGAAACCGCTGCTTTTATTGCATCCTTGTCCATAGCGTTATTCTTTAAATCCACTTTTTGATACTCAATGTTAAAGTCTTTTAATGAACCACTAGAGTTTCCACGAATTCCTACTATTTCTTCCAATGTATCGTAGGGAGTTCCTGTTATGTATAACAATTCGTCTCCGGGACGTAATACTCCAAATAAAGCAATTGCAATCGCATGTGTTCCAGAGACAATCTGACTTCGGACAAGACCCGCTTCTGCACCAAAAACATCTGCATAGATTTTCTCTAACGTATCTCTTCCTGCATCGTCATAGCCATAGCCTGTTGATGGAGTGAAATGAAAATCAGCCACTTGATGCGCCGAAAAACTTTCCATTACACGATTTTGATTAATCAAAGCGATTTCTTCAATTCTTTTATGTTGCAAAGACGCTTTTGTTTCGGCAACCGTTACATATGCTTGTGTTTTGTTCTTAAATAATGATTGTATCACGTAAGTTCTCCCCTACTTTGCCATTCTCCCTTTAGCTTACCATGCCAGCAAATAGAAAGGGAATAGGCAAGCTCTCTAATCTCGAGGCTTACCGTTGTTGTTTAAATTGAAAATCTTCTTTTTTTAATAATTCGAGCGCAGATTTCGTATAGGTGTTTTGTTTTAAAACTCGAACAGCTTGTAAGCGAACGGCCTCCTCAATCAAATTTCGAATATATCGACCGTTACTAAATGTCTTTGGCTCTTCAGATGCAATCTTTCGAATATGTTCCTTGCATACGAGTAACGCATCTTCTGCGATCACGTAATCCCTTTCTTTCGCCATACCGATTAACATCTCCATTAATTCTTCCACAGAATAATTTGGAAAAGTAATGGAAATCGGAAACCTCGAAGGCAACCCGGGATTCAAGGAGAGGAAAAAATCCATTTCCTTTGAATAACCGGCAATAATTAATACAAACTCATTTGAATGATCTTCCATTCCCTTAACTAGAGTATCAATTGCTTCCTTACCAAAATCCTTTTCCCCTCCTCTTGATAGAGAATAAGCTTCATCAATAAAAAGAACTCCACCTTGGGCTTGCTTTAACACTTCTCTGGTTTTTTGAGCAGTGTGCCCAATGTATTCGCCAACGAGGTCTGCTCTTTCCATTTCTAAAAAATGTCCTTTTGTTAGAACGTTCATTTCATGCAAGAATGAAGCAATAATCCTTGCTACTGTTGTTTTTCCAGTACCCGGGTTTCCTTTAAAAATCATATGCAACACTTGTTTTGGTGCTCTAAGACCAAATTCCTTACGGCGTTCATTCACATAAATCCATGCATATAATTCTTTTATAAGAGATTTTATTTCATCTAATCCAATATAAGAGGAAAGCTTGTTTTCAAAACGTGTCAAGATTTGGTGTTTTTCTTTTTCATCTGCAGACACAAACCAGTCTGTACTAGCGCGCTTAATGGGTGTTTTATTGAGCACAACATTAATTGTAGCACTATTGTTTGTTTTGAGCGGATTTGTCATCGATGTCTGCCTCCTTTTCCAACCGCTACCACGTTTCTTTCTCCACTATACGCACTTCATTAAATAAACGTGACAAATGCCTAGCTCTGTATCTCTTATTCTATGGCATGAATAAGCTTGCAATTACTGTGAATTAAATGCTTGCATGTGCAACTGTACGTGACGTCCACACCATCCTTTGGTACACTTTAAGCAAAGGAGGAATTGGGTAATGATTGGACAAAAAGAACAAGACGCATTTTTCGTTCATTTAGCTGCGATAGCTCGGCAGCCATCAACAATTCGTCGCTATCGTTACGATTTACTAGATTTTTTCACGTGGCTCGATGGTAAACCTTTTGAATTACTCAATCATCAAGAAGTCGAACGTTTTTTTTATGAACTAATCGAAACACGAAATTATAAAGTTAGAACGATACGCAGAATTGCGTCGGTCCTTCGACAATTCACCCATTTCTTACAAACAAACAACATTCTAAACGCCCATCCATTGTCCGTTTATCAACCTCCTTTATTAGAAACAGAACCACTTTCAAGAAACGATTGGGTAAGCAAAAAAGAAATTGAGACTCTTTTAAAATCAAGCCATTCCGAAACAGGCCTTAGTGAAAATCAACTTTTAGCCAGGCCTCAATTAACTGAACGAAACTTTGCTATGTTTTCTTTATTCGCTGATTATGGACTTACACTAAAAGAATTATGTGATATCGAAATGAACGCCGTTAATTTTATTCAACATACCATTCAGATCGAAAATGAAACATTCAAACGAAACATACATTTGCCAGAGGCATTATCAACACAAATTCACACTTATTGGAGCTTAATCCCCGAACCCGTTAGACCAAGACTGCATTCTTCTGATTCGTTATTTGTAGCTTATGATTTCAAAAGACGAACGTATCACTGGTCCTATGAAGATGATGCCCCTAAAGCACTGACGGAAATCGCTCTGCAAAAAATGATTCGGACAGAGGTTGCCCGTGCGGGTCTTCGGAAAGGCATTTCTGCACAACATTTTCGTAATTCCTACTTACTTAGAGCTTTGCTAAACGGAGAAGACTTTGAAACAATTCAAAAACAAGCTGGTTTAAAGAGCATGCTTTCTCTAAGGCGTTACTCTTTGACGATTGATCACTTGAACGAACAAGACCGAGAGTTAATCCTACATTCATAAATAGAAAAGGTGCTAATGATGGACCCAATAATTAAACTTAGCCAATTAACAAAACGATATGGAGCAAAAACAGTTGTTAATGAATTATCCCTTAACGTATATAAAGGAGAGCTCTTTTGCTTTCTTGGTCCTAATGGGTCAGGCAAAACAACAACTATGAAAATGATGTGTGGTTTACTTAAGCCGAGTAAGGGAACCGCTGAGATTGTGACGATTGATGTATGGAAAGATCCTTTAAATGCAAAGAAGAAGTTTGCCTATGTACCTGATCAACCGAATATGTACGAAAAGTTAACAGGGGAAGAATATTTGCGGTTTATTGCAAGCATATTTGAAGTGGACGATCATTCTTTTAACGAGCGTAAAGAAACATACATAAATCTATTTGAACTAACCGGCAGGACGAATGAACTCATTGAATCTTATTCTCATGGAATGCGACAAAAGATTAATTTATGCGCAGCGTTGATCCATAAGCCAGATGTACTTTTCTTAGATGAGCCGACAGTTGGACTTGATCCAAAAGGAGCAAGAACATTAAAGAATTTACTGCGTCAATTATGTGATGAAGAAGGGTTAACCGTTTTTATGACAACTCATATATTAGAAATTGCTGAACAAATGTGTGACCGAGTTGCGATATTATCACAAGGTCATTTACTTGCTTCAGGTACAATGGACGAACTACGTCAACAAGGTGGAAAAGAGAATTCTTCATTAGAAGAGTTGTTTCTATCACTTACATCAAGTGATGAAGACACAAATTCAGTCGTTAATGAATTAAAAGGAGAAGATAACTAATGCTTGTGCCTTTATTGCAGTTATTTATTCGTCTGCAAAAACGCGAGTTTCTAGCTCAAACAACCGCTCAAAAAACATCCGTTATCATTCTCTGCGTTGTCTTCTTTTTTTTAGGACTATTTTTTGCAAATGGTTTCGGTTACGTTGCTGCTTCTACAACCAACTCTTTCCTCTTGTTTTCGTTTCAAAGTCTCATTGTTATTCTTTTTATATTTTTGATGATGTTTACGATTCCTCATGTTTTTGACAAGCTGTACGGCTCAAAAGATTTACATCTGTTATTCTCTTTACCAATTCCAACCAGAACAATTTTTTTAGCGAAACTAGGGGAACACCTTTTAACTGTGCCGTTATTTTTATTTTTAGGAAGTACTCTTTTTGCCGTAATTGCTGGTATAAGAGGCGGGGCGGCCTGGTCATACTTCTTGTGGGTTGCACCAATTATACTCTTTAGTATATTAGGAGCCATTGCATTTGTTTACCTAATGACTCTTGCTTTTGCTCAACTAATTCCTGGACACCGTACAAAAGAATTAATGACTTTTACTAGCGCTTTAAGTGGCATCATCGTGTTCTTGCTTGTTCAAGCCTTTAACCTTTCTTCCACAGATGATGGATTCAATCCTGAATCAATTCAATTCAGCTACCCAGGATGGCTTCCTACATCATGGGCTGGAGAAATTTTAACTGCTGGATTTAATGGAACGACCACAATTGCTACGTGGGGCTACTTTGGCATTTTTCTATGCTTTGTTATTTCCCTTCTCTTTTTTAGCCTTTTTTTAGTGGAGAGAGGTTTTCGACATGGTTGGATTAAGAGTCACGATGCTAAAAAGAAAAAACGCAAGAGTGATGGTCGAAAACAACATGTTACAGGTCCACTTCATGCTTTAATTCAAAAAGAACGAGCATATTTTTTCCGAGATATTCGTGAATGGCTTCAACTAATGCCCATTATTGTCCTCTTATTTGTTATGGTTTTTCCTTTGTTTAATCAAGGGTTGTATCCTATATTACAAGAGGTTCCACTTTTATCTTACGGAGTTATGCAACTCGTCTTCTTTCTGAGCTTTTCATTTGCAGCTGGCAACTTCACGGCAAGCAGTGTAGGAAGAGAAGGTCCTAATATACATCTTCTTTCGGTATTACCAATTAGAGGAATTGACATTGCTCGAGCCAAATTTTTATTTCATTGGTTCTTTTTACTTGCTATTCTTGCCATTTTTGAACTCATTGGCTTCGTCCTATTCAGTTGGCCCTTCTGGCTTCCTATTTTAGGCTTTTTCGTTATCGGCATTGCGATTGCTGGTCTAAGTAGTCTAAGCCTTTACGTGGGTACACAAAGCCCTCGTTTTAACGAACGCCAACCCCAAGCAAGAGTGCAAACGGCTGCTTCATTTCTTTTAATGTTCGCTTCTTTGTTTTATATTCTCATTTTCTTTATCCCGGTCGGTTTAGCTGTCTTACCACTCGGTGAATTGGAACAGTTATTCTTTGAAGATGATAATGAGAGTAACTTTTTTATTCAACTCGTTCTATTTTTTATTCGAATTCATGCGACGAACACGTTTGCCATCTTATCTTTAAGCACATTATGTGTCGCTCTGCTTTCAATAGGACTATCATGGTATTTTATTAAGAAAAGTGCACGAGCATTTGATACTGGCATCAAGATCGATCTGCAATCAAAATAAAAGAAAAACAGCGTAACTACCTCTAGGTAGTTTACGCTGTTTCAAATAACATTTATATTTCCGTTTCACTCTTAAGCTGCACATTTTTTTGCGGGGCAAAGGTGGAGATGGCATGCTTATAAACAAGTTGTTGACGACCTTCCGTCTCGACAATAACGGTGAAATTATCAAATCCTTTAACTTGGCCACGCAGTTGGAAACCGTTTAGAAGAAACACGGTGACCGGGATTGACTCTTTACGTAATTGATTTAGAAATTGGTCTTGGATATTCACTGTAGCCTTCATGTAGGCAGACTCCTCTCTCTCTATCATTCCTTTTTCTTATTCGTTTCGAAACCTTCGTTTTCCTGCTAAAAAACTCTGCACATCCTGAAATATTTTGTCTTCCCGATTATTCCCTACATCAAACCAATTCGCTTCACTACGGTTGCGGAACCAAGTGAGTTGCCTTTTTGCATAACGTCTTGAATTTTGTTTTAGTTGATCAACCGCTGAATCAAACGAGCACTCTCCCCGTAAGAATGCATAAATTTCTTTATAGCCAATGCCTTGAATCGCCTGTCCTTCCACACCATCGTTGAATAGGCGAGTTACTTCATCTAATAACCCATCATTTAACATTAAATCAACCCGCTTATTAATGCGTTCATAAAGTTGATTACGTTCCATCGTCAACCCAATCATTGCCGTATCAAAACGGGGCTTGGCGCGTTCATTGGGCTGTTCTGAGAAAAGAGTTCCTGTCGTATGAATGACCTCTAATGCTCGAATAACCCGACGTGTATTATTGGGATGAATGGTATGAGCTGCAACTGGGTCAACCTCGTCCAATTGATGATGTAACGCAAGTGACCCGTGTTCATGCAAATAGTGCTCCATCTGTTTTCGATAATCCTCATCCGCCTTCGCCTCTGCAAAAGAAAATTCATGGGTTATCGCTTGAACATAAAGTCCTGTGCCTCCAACTAATATTGGGACATTGCCTCGACCTCGTATTTCTGAAATTGCATGAAGAGCACGTTCTTGAAACATAGACACCGTCCATGGTTCTGTAGGTTCAAGAATATCAATTAAATGATGAGGGGCTTGCGCCAACTCTTCTTTGCTCGCTTTTGCAGTGCCAATATTCATTCTTTTATACACTTGCATCGAATCGCCGCTTACAATTTCTCCGCCCAACTCCAAAGCAAGCTTAATGCTTAGCGCTGTTTTTCCAACGGCTGTAGGACCAACAATCGCAATAAGTGTTTCGTTATTCAATCGAGTCAACACCCCTTTTTTTACTGACATCTAATACGATTAGACCATATTGAAATGCAGCGTGTTGACGTCGCTTCACAACAAATTCAAACCGTTTAAATTGTTGGCTCTGATAATGGTCTTTTAAAACAACTGCACGCCGAGCCACACGTTTGGCTTCTTGAACCATTTCAAGTGAAAGAGGTTGATAAGACGCAAACTTGCGCATACCTGAAAGGCCAGGAGAATCAATTTTTGTTTCAAACATTGGATCAAAATAAACAATATCAGCACTGTTATCAGCTGCATTTTTTAAAAAATGCAAGCTATTGCATTGCTTAACATGAATACGCCTCATTGCGTCTATAAATAAAGCGTCCGCATCGGACCAAGATTGCAACCCCTGGGCAACAATGGTGGCAATACGATGATCGGCCTCTAACCCGATTACTTTTCCACTTTTCCCTACAGCTAATTGTGCCATAACAGCATCTGCTCCCATACCTAATGAAGCGTCTATCACAATATCTCCCTCGCTTAATTGTGCCGTTTCAATGAACGGATCATACTTCGTTTTTTTCCACTGCTTGTACCGGAGTAAGGAGGAATTTGGATGGTAGAAAAAAGGAGTTTCCTCATTTAATCCATAAAGAGCTAGTTTATTTTTGGCAACAATCAATACATCCACTTGATATTCTCGGAACAATGTATCGAGAGAACGATCTCCTCGTTCAATAAATGGAACTTGAAATAGTTGAGCATGATGTATAGCTGTCTGCTTTAATTTTTCTGCTTGCTTTCTTGCCGTTGTAACAATCAATCCATTAAACTCCTCTACATGACCCTTTTAAACATTTTCTCCAATTCATACGTGGAAAAATGGATGATAATTGGTCGCCCGTGGGGGCATGTGTATGGTTCTGAACATCTACGTAAAGTTTCTAATAGTTGGAAGATCTCATCATGACGTAAATGACGATTCGCCTTGATCGCTGCTTTGCAACTCATTAAGATTGCTGCTTCTTCGCGCAAATCTTGTATATTAATCGTCCGCATGTCGAGTAACTGCTCAAACATTTCTCGGATAGTCGACTCTTCTTCCCCACTTGGAAACCATGTAGGGTGTGAACGGACCATAAATGTATTCTTTCCGAATTCTTCTAAAAACAATCCCACTGCTTCTAATTTTTCCTTTGATTCATTGATTAAAAGTGTTTCACGTGTGGTTAACTCTAACGTAATCGGCACAATTAATTCTTGCGTTTGTGCCAAAGGCTCCGCAAGCTTTTTATGGAAGTATTCATATTTAATACGTTCCTGAGCTGCGTGCTGATCAATTAAATACATTCCATTTTCATTCTGAGCAATAATGTATGTGCCATGCATTTGTCCGACCGGATAAAGAGGGGGGACCGACGCGTCCTCTTCTTCATTTTGCTGAACGTCATGATCTCCCTTACGCTCAACCTCTTGCACCGATGCTTCCATTTCTGGTTTAGCGTGAACCTCTTCTTCGACCTCAAGTGATTCAGTGCTTAGTGAAACATCATAGGAGGTACGATCCAGGTCCCGTGGCAAGTCTTGTGCTTGTTTATACGCTACCTCTTCCCCCGGCATGAAAGAGCGTTGACTATCTTGTGGCCGCTCTCGCTCTCGCACCATTTCGTTTGCTCGGTGCGATTCATACGCTAAAGAGAAAGCAAGCTGCTCCGATTCTGCTGGCTTTGCTTTTTGTGATTTAGTCGGCTCTGGAATAAGCGTCTCTTTTGTTAATGCTTTTTTAATGCTTGTCGTAATAATTTCCGCCAATGCGTCTTCTTTACTTAAACGAACTTCGAGTTTAGCTGGGTGAACGTTCACATCAATTAATTTAGGATCCATTTCTAATTTCAAAACTGCAATGGGGTAGCGTCCAATAGGAAGTAATGTATAAAAACCTTGTTGAATGGCTTTTGCTAATTTGTAATTACGAATATACCGCCCATTAATAAAGATCGACATATACTGGCGGCTCGCACGAGTTAATTCTGGTTTCGCCACATATCCACTTAATTCGTAATCCAATGATGTCCCTTCAATCTCAACCATAGATGATGCAGTTTGACGACCGTATACTTGAGCAATTACCTGAAGCGTATCTCCATTTCCAGCTGTCTGTAACACTGTCTTACCATCACTAACATAATGAAAACCAATAGATGGATAAGCAAGTGCCATACGGTTCATTACATCACTCACATGCCCCGATTCGGTTAAAACCGTTTTTAAATACTTAAGTCGTGCTGGTGTATTAAAAAAAAGATCTTTAACAACAATGCTTGTTCCTCGACGAGCACCAGATGGCTTTTTATCTTTTATTACACCACCTTGAAGAGTCATTTCGACTCCCTGCCCTCCCGTGCTTGTTGATATTAATACTGTCGAAACGGAAGCAATACTCGGTAGGGCTTCACCGCGAAAGCCCAAAGTGCGGATAGTAAACAAATCACGGTCCGTTTTAATCTTTGAAGTCGCATGACGCAAGAATGCCAATTCAAGCTCCTCTGGCTCAATACCGCCACCGTCATCAACAATGCGAATTGAACTCAGTCCACCTTCTTCGATCTCAACAAGAATCTGTTTGCTGTTTGCATCGATCGCATTTTCAACAAGTTCCTTAACGATGGAAGCAGGACGTTCAACCACTTCACCTGCAGCTATTTTATTTGACAATGAATCGTTTAACTGTTGAATCGCTGCCACTGGTTCCACCTCATTTCAGCTTATTTTCTTTTTAACTGTTTTTGCCACTGATCGATTTTTTCCAACGCTTGAAATGGCGTCAAGTGTAAAAGATCCGTTTCCACAATTTTTGTGAGCAACTCTTTTTCTTTTCTGTTTAATTCTTTTTCCTTTTGTTTTTCTACCTCTGGTTCAAACAAAGAGAGCTGCTGTGGTTCTTCAGTAATTGTAACAGCAACTTCTTCTACACCAAGCTCTCTGTCGTCCATTTGAGTGGTTGGCAAATCACGGTTTCCATGGCTCGTCTCAAGCGTTTTTAACAACTGTTCAGCACGCGTTGTCACATTTCTAGGCAATCCGGCAAGTTCTGCAACATAAACACCATAGCTTCGATCTGCTGCACCTTCTATCACTTTGTGTAAAAACACAACGGTCCCATTCTCTTCGGCAGCGGAAACGTGGACATTACGTAAGTTCGGAATGGTTTCTGCTAAAGTTGTAAGTTCGTGATAATGAGTGGAAAACAGTGTTTTTGCCCCTATGGATTTATAAATGTATTCAATAATTGCTTGAGCAAGCGCCATTCCATCGTATGTAGATGTACCACGGCCAATTTCATCAAGAAGGATTAAGCTATGCGGAGTTGCTTTGGTAAGCGCATCCTTAGTCTCTAACATTTCCACCATAAATGTACTTTGTCCGCTGGCTAAATCATCAGCTGCACCAATACGGGTAAAAATTTTATCAAATATAGGTAGTGTTGCTTCATCGGCAGGAACAAAGCTCCCAATCTGCGTAAGAACAACGGTTAAAGCCAACTGACGCATGTACGTTGATTTTCCGCCCATATTGGGACCTGTAATTAATAACATGTCACGATCATCTGTTAAGTTAATTTCATTTTGTACGTAACTGCCCCGTTTAATGACGGTTTCCACGACTGGGTGTCTGCCACCTTTAATCGCCACATCTCGTGAATTGGTTAACGTTGGTTTTACATATAAATTTTGTTCAGCCACAGCTGCAAATCCTGCCAGTACATCCATCTCGCTAATCTCGCCAGCAAGCAGTTGTAGTGATGGAACAAATTTTTCAACTTGACTGCGAATGCGTACAAACAATTCATATTCTAATTCAGACAGTTTTTCATCGGCTTCAAGAATAAGTGCTTCTTTCTCTTTAAGCTCTGGTGTAATATACCGTTCTGCATTAGCGAGCGTTTGTTTACGCTCATAACGGCCTTCAGGCAGTAAATGTGTATTAGCACGAGAGACTTCAATGTAATATCCAAATACTTTGTTGTATCCTACTTTTAAAGAACGTATACCCGTTGATTCACGCTCTGAGCGCTCGAGTTCCGCAATCCATTGTTTTCCGTTTCTACTAGCATCACGATACGTATCCAATTCTTTATTATATCCGTCCACAATAAGTCCGCCATCTGTCACTGAAATTGGCGGGTCCTCAACAAGGCTTTCTCCTAACATCACCACAAGTTCTTTGAAAGGGCTAAGCTCCTTTAACCAATGGTTTTGCAAGCCTAATTGCGCAAGGTGAGCTGTAATTTCTGGCAACTTACTAAGAGAACGCTTCAATTGAGCCAGCTCTCTCGCATTTACACTTCCATAAGCAATTCTAGCTGCCAAACGTTCAATATCATAAACTTCTTTAAGCGTATCTCTTAATGTTTCCCGTTCAAAATACTGTTCTAAAAACTGTTCAATGATTGCTTGTCGATTTACGATCGCTTCTTCTTTAACTAATGGACGATCAAGCCACTGACGTAACAACCTTCCTCCCATTGATGTCACAGTTTGATCGATGATAGAGAGCAAAGAACCGCTTTTTTTCTTGTCTCTCAACGTTTCGACTAATTCTAGGTTACGCTTCGCGTGTACATCCATCTTCAAAAATGAATCAGAAGGGTAAAAAACCGCTTTTTGTAAGTGTCTTAACGATTGTTTTTGAGTTTCAATCAAATAGTGAAGCATGCGATTATATGCTTGTTTTAAAGCTGGTTGCTGAATATGACAAATCAACCCTTCATATTCTTTCAGTTCACTTTCATCACTTTGGACTGTGACAATAAAGCTTGGATGTGTTTCTAGCTTTTCTTTTAGCGCCAATTCAATGTCATCTGGAGCAATGACTTCTTTTGCATTTCCAGCTAAAATCTCTTGTAATAAATCATCCATATCACCAGTTAATAGCGTTACATCTGTCTCACCTGTTGAAAGATCGCACCGGGCTATTCCATACGCATTTTCCCCTTCACAAGAAAATGCAAGCAAGTAGTTGTTTTCTTTTTCCGGAAGCAATTTGCTGTTCATTAATGTACCAGGAGTCAACACTTTCGTAACTTCGCGTTTCACAACTCCTTTTACCATTTTTGGATCTTCAACTTGTTCACAAACAGCGATTTTATATCCTTTTTCAATTAATCGCGTAATATAATTTTCAGCAGAATGATGAGGAACACCACACATTGGAATGCGTTCTTCTCCTTGCCCTCTTCCTGTTAACGTAATCTCAAGTTCTTTTGACGCTTTAATCGCATCTTCATAAAACATCTCATAAAAATCGCCTAAACGAAAAAAAAGAAATGCATCTTTATAGTTGGCTTTAATTTGTAAATATTGTTGCATCATTGGGGTTTGTGCCATAAGAGCCTCCGATATTCCTAAAATCTTAAGCCATTATACCATAGAGCAAACCAATTCTTCACGTAGCACACAAAAAAAGCCGGCTGCTCAAAACAGCGCGGCTTCACTTATTTATCCAGTTCTTCTTGCAAAAAATGCGGGTCAATTTGCTCAAAGTCTTCATCTCGAATCTCGCCTGTGAGTGGATCAACGGGATACTCTTCGATTAATCCTTGTGGGTTTACAGCTACAGCGACCTTCGTTTCGCCAATGCACTCAACAATAAACTCTCTTTCTACTTGCACATCAACAGAGCGCCCATTTTCTGAAATAACGGCCTCCAGCGTGTTCGGTTGTTGGACCGCTTTTGCTACCACATCCAGTTCTTCGGAAATCACATTCTCGTCTTTCATCGACAATGGAACAATGTCGGTATAAGAAACTGTTTGAGTTGCAACATCGGTTTTTGTATTATTAACATACGAAAACCAAACATTGATATCATAGGAACCGTTCACTTCAACTGTGTCTCCGCGCTTTTTTGCACTATACGTATGATTAATAATCCAGCAACCTAAAATACTTGACGGTGGCTCTGACGGTCTAATATGATGAGTCGCTTCTGAAAACTTGCGCCCTTTTCCGCAGACAGCTTTCGTGATAATTTCGCGGTAACTAGTTTCATTTCTTGAGTCAGCCATCTTGTTCCCTCCATTTTCACGTATTGCCTATGGGCATAGGCAGACGTCCATTTTCAATACGGTATGCACAACTACTTCAATCTGTGCAATAAACGATACTTAGACGCTTCTCTACCAAGCTATGAACAAGAGCAAGCATTTAGACCATGCGGTGCAAAGAAAAAAAACGGCACCCTAAAAAGAGCACCGTGTTTTTTACTTAACAATTGTGAAAAGGACTTTTTGAAGTTGTTCCCCGCATAACATCGCCATCCATTGATCGAACGATTTCATCTGTTACTGTTTTGGAAACAGTATTTGTAATTAATTGAAGCAATTCATTCACATCTACTTGGCTGCGTTTAAATTCTTGCACGAGCGGAATCTGATCAATTTCTTCATGTAGCTCATCGATTCTCTTTTCTACTTGCTGGAGCGCTTCCGACTTACCATAATGCTTTAAGTTTACAGCTTCTTTTTGATTACGTTTAATCTCTGCAATCATTTCTTGGACACGTAAATGCTCATTAATCTGTTTTTCTGCACGTTTAAAGAAATCAACTTCTTCTGTTTGAGCGAGCATATTTGCTAATTCTTTTGCTTTCTCTTTTATATCCTGCTTTGTATATAGTGTGCTCACTGAGCCTGCACCTCCGCCGATTCCATCAAGTCCCCGTTTAGAGACCACGTTTTCGCTTCTGTAATTTGTACGTACACAATCTCACCAATCACTGATTTAGGACCAACAAAATTAACAAGTCTATTTGTTCGCGTTCTACCTGCTAGCACATCTGGGTTCTTTTTGCTTTCCCCTTCAACTAATACTTCTACAACTTTGTCTTGGTAATCCAAATTCCTTTTACCAGAAATCTCATTAACAAGCGCGTTCAAACGAGCTAAGCGTTTTTTCTTTACCTCCATCGGCACGTTGTCTTCCATTCTTGCCGCTGGAGTACCTTCACGTGGCGAATAAATATACGTATAGGCCGCATCAAATTGAATTTCTTCAACTAAGGTCATCATTTCCTCAAACTGCTCGTCCGTTTCATTTGGAAATCCAACAATTAAGTCGGTTGTAAATGATGCATTAGGTATCGCTTCTTTTATTTTCCCAGCTAACGTTATATATTGTTCTCTTGTATACTTTCTGCCCATTAGTTTCAAAATATCTGAGTTCCCGTGTTGAACCGGCAAATGAATATGTTCTACAAGGTTACCGCCTTGAGCAAGTACTTCAATTAGATGGTCATCAAAATCACGAGGATGACTCGTTGTAAAACGAACACGAGGAATATCAATTTTATGGATGGCATCCATTAAGTCTCCAAGACCACCATAATCACCTGGGAGATCTTTTCCATACGCATTTACATTTTGGCCAAGGAGAGTAATTTCTTTGTACCCTTGCCGTGCTAGATCACGGACTTCAGCAATAATATCCTCTGGAAGTCGACTGCGTTCTTTCCCGCGAGTATACGGAACAATGCAGTACGTACAGAATTTATCACAGCCATACATAATATTGACCCATGCCTGTGTTTTATGTTGACGCTTACGAGGCATGTTCTCAACGATGTCGCCTTCTTTAGACCAAACCTCAATGACCATTTCCTTTCCATAAATTGCATCTCGCAATAAAGTAGGCAAACGATGGATATTATGCGTCCCAAAAATCAGATCGATATGTTGGTGTTTTTGCATAATCTTGTTTACAACAGATTCTTCTTGCGACATACAACCGCAAACGCCAATAATTAGCTCGGGTTTTTCAAGTTTTAATGGTTTTAAATGCCCAATTTCACCAAACACTTTATTCTCAGCATTTTCTCTTATCGCACATGTATTTAAAAGAATAACGTCCGCTTCAGTCGTTTCCGTTGTTTCTTCAAATCCCATCTCAAGAAGCATGCCCGTCATATTTTCTGAATCATGGACGTTCATTTGACAGCCATACGTACGCACTAGAAACTTTTTTCCTGCTCCAAGGTGAGCTAATTCATCTGGAATCATCTTTTCCGGACGCAAGACTTGAACATCTTCACGTTTCCGTTTACGACCTGAACGGTAGTTAGGTTGATCGTAAATCGTTATTTCTCGACCTTTTATTTTCACAACTTTTTTTTCATCATCTTCTGAAACAATGCGCGCATCGGTAAAATCAAAATACTGGCTGTAATCCTTCGCCTTTTTTTGATCGCTCATTTTTAAATCTCCTTCCATACAACAAAACATTCCCTTCATATTATACGTGGCTCGGTGATAGAACACAATGACCAGTGCTTATTCTCGTATTGCTAGTTTTGATCATCATAAGAAAATTGGTTTGTCCGCTTTATTTGATGCATAAACTGAATTAATACGATTGAAATAAAGACAGTGAAAGATTAACCGTGCTTTCTATTCCATACTCAAAAAAGGAGTCGGTTCGATGATTGAAATTGCCGGCAAGCCATTAGATACTACTTCTTTAGTAGGGTTATCTGAAGTAGAAGCTGCCATCCTCAATAGCTTAGCAAATACAAATGTCCTGTATAACTATCCGTCGCAGCGAGAATTGAGTTTCGAACTAGCTTTGCGCTCAAATACGGTTCATGCATCTATTTCTTTACTCCGTAGTGGTGCACGTTTTGAATCATTTAAACAATCCTATTGCAATCCTCGCTTTTGGAACCGTATGCCTAACGGAGCATTTCAATTACGTCGGGGGATTTCTCCCGCACAAGCCATTAATGACATCTTTTATAATGGGCAGCTGTATGGATTTGAATGTGCTACAGCCATTATTATCTTGTTTTATAAAGCGGTGTTAGAATCAATTGACCGTGCCTCGTTTGACCGATTATTTCAAAATCTTTATTTGTATTCATGGGAGCATGACGAAGACTTGAATCTTGAAACCCGACAAGGAACAGATTTTGTTATTGGTGATTGTTTGTATTTTATTAATCCAGATGTAGCTCCTGAAAATTCAGTTTGGCGTGGTGAAAATGTCATTAAGTTAAATGAAGATCTTTATTATGGTCACGGTATTGCCATTGCCAGCAGCGAGCAAATTATCAATCATTTAAATGAACAAAGACGTCCAGGCTCACAAACATCAGCTTACTTGCTCAATCAAGTCACTCGCTTAAACTTCACTTATGTAAGAACGTTTTCAGCCATTGGATATACTCCTCGGAGCGGACTTGACACAGCTATACTCATTCAAGAACAAAGTCGCGTGCGTCTATTATAATAAAAACGAGAAGATGCTTTAGGCATCTTCTCGTTTTATCTTTATCGAGGTTCTATAATCAATTTAATTGCCGTTCGCTCTTCACCATCAATTTGGATATCGGTAAAAGCCGGAATACACACTAAATCAATTCCACTTGGAGCCACAAATCCCCGGGCAATAGCAACTGCTTTAATCGATTGATTTAACGCTCCAGCCCCAATAGCTTGGATTTCAGCTGCTCCCCGTTCACGAATGACGCCAGCGAGTGCTCCTGCAACTGAGTTTGGTGTGGATTTTGCTGATACTTTTAAGACTTCCATTTCTATTCCTCCTTATACGAGATAAGCCTGCTAGCGCTATAGCTGTTCGTCCATCTAGTTAAAACAGATCGGCGCCTTAACACATTCTTATTTCTTGAAAGAGAAAGATATACCATAATGATTAAAACCCTTTTGCGTTTATTAGCGCAAAAGGGTTTCATCAGAAATAGAAATTCGCTCAATTCGGGTAGCTCGGCCAGTTCGCTCATCTATATCAACGACAGCACCATTTAACTGTTTTTTTCCTTCCGCTACTTCAAATCGAGCAGGTAATCCAGTTAAAAAACGATGCAATACGGCTTCTCGATCCATGCCGAGAATACCATCTAAAGGGCCTGTCATGCCTGCATCAGACAAATAAGCAGTTCCCTGTGGCAGGACTCTCTCATCTGCTGTCTGTACATGAGTGTGCGTCCCAATTACCGCACTCACTCGTCCATCTAAATACCAGCCCATCGCTTGTTTTTCACTGGTTGTCTCAGCATGGAAATCAACAAAGATGCAATCTGCCCTATCGCCAATCTCTTCAAGAATCGCATCAGCCGTTCGAAACGGACAATCAGCTGGATTCATAAACGTTCGTCCAAGTAAATTAATGACCGCAAGTTTCGTTTGGTTAATGTTCATCATTCGGTAACCTACACCCGGTGTGCCTTCAGGAAGATTCGCCGGACGGATAAGCCATTTTGCATCTTTTATAAAATCAAAGATTTCTCGTTTATCCCAAGCATGGTTACCAAGTGTTACCATTTGAGCGCCTTGCTCCAAAAAACTTTTATAGATTTTTTCAGTGATGCCTTTTCCATGTGCTGCATTTTCGCCATTAATGATTGTTACAGTTGGTTTATGTTGTTGTTTTAGTGTCTTAATATGGTCTTTCACCATGTCCCTACCCGGTGAACCCACTACATCGCCAATAAATAGTAGTCTCAAAAAATCCCTCTTTTTCAAACAAATTTCAAAAAAATAAAGTGGCTTTCGCCACTTTATTTCGCGTACTCGACAGCACGCGTTTCCCTAATCACTGTAACCCTTATATGACCAGGATAATCAAGCTCTTGTTCAATTTTCTTTGTAATATCCCGCGCGAGTTTATGCGCTAGTGTATCATCAACAACATCTGGTCGCACCATAATCCGCACTTCTCTTCCAGCTTGGATTGCAAACGTTTTTTCTACCCCATCAAATGACTCCGAAATTTCTTCGAGTTTTTCTAAGCGGCGAATATACGTTTCTAGTGTTTCCCTTCTCGCTCCAGGTCGAGCTGCAGATAAGGCATCAGCCGCTGCCACAAGAGTTGCAATAATTGATGTCGCCTCTGTATCTCCATGATGAGAAGCAATCGCATTAATAACGACAGGATGTTCTTTATACTTCGTCGCAAGCTCTACACCAATCTCGACATGACTACCTTCAACCTCATGGTCAATCGCTTTCCCAATATCATGTAATAAACCGGCCCTTTTAGCAAGCTTCACATCTTCACCGAGTTCAGCTGCCATTAAACCTGTTAAGTGAGCAACTTCCATAGAATGCTTTAACACATTTTGACCATAACTTGTACGGAAACGCAAGCGTCCTAAGATCTTTATTAAATCTGGGTGGAGCCCATGGACACCAACTTCAAACGTGGTTTGTTCTCCATATTCTCGAATCGTTTCATCTACTTCGCGACGCGATTTATCTACCATTTCCTCAATTCTTGCGGGATGGATGCGACCATCTTGGACAAGTTTTTCTAAGGCGGACCTAGCAATTTCGCGACGGATTGGATCAAACCCAGATAAAATAACTGCTTCTGGTGTATCGTCAATAATTAAATCAATGCCTGTTAACGTTTCAAGCGCACGAATGTTTCTACCTTCACGTCCAATAATGCGGCCTTTCATTTCGTCATTTGGCAAATTGACAACAGAGACAGTTGTTTCTGCTACATGATCAGCAGAACAGCGTTGAATAGCAAGCGATAGAATTTCTCTTGATCGCTTGTCTGCCGTTTCCTTTGCTTCAGCCATTTTTTCTTTTATTAACAGAGCAGAATCTTGCGCCACTTCTTGCTCCACTTCCTGGCGAATAATCATACGCGCTTCTTCACGGCTCAAACCGGAGACTCGTTCTAACTCTTGCTTTTGCTCCAGCAATAGCTGGCTCATTTTACTTTCCATCTCTTCAACTTGTCGTTGTTTTTTGGCGAGAGATTCCTCCCGTTTTTCTAACGATTCTTCTTTTTTGTCGAGAGTTACGCTTTTTCGGTCGAGAATCTCTTCTTTTTGGACCAAACGATGCTCTTGTTTCTGAATCTCATTTCTTCGCTCACGAACTTCACGTTCTGCATCACTTCGAAGCTTATGGACTTCATCTTTCACTTCCAAAACGGCTTCTTTTTTGTTAGTTTCTGCTTCACGCTTCGCGTCATCAATAATTTTCTTTGCTGCATGTTCAGCACTTGATATTTTCGCTTCAGCGACCGATTTTCGAACAAGATATCCAACATACGCAGCAACTACAGAGACAGCAAGTACAATGAGGCAGAGAACCAAGAGACTTATTTCATAGCTTGGCATCGTTACACCTCCCTTGCTATCCAATTGTTGGTTTTAACGTTTTTACGTTGTTAATCATTTAATAAACAAACTTACATAAATACAGCCTTTTTTACATACTGTATCATTCATTATTTTACGCGCAGAAAAGCTCAGTGTCAAGAGCTGGTAAGTTCTTGAAGTTCGCTCAGTCCGTCACGTATTGTGACCATAAATGCTTTGTCTCCTGACTCTGTTAAATGCTGGTTATGTGTAATCATTACAATTTGGCGCCCAAACATTGTTGCGAGGGACTTTAGAAATTCGTATAAATAGTGAGTATACTCCCCTGAGACATGCTTTCCAGGTTCATCTAACAGAAGGGGACCAGCTTGTCTAGGCTGAGTTGTTTCCATTAACGCCACTCGAAGTGCAAGTGTCACAATGTCTACTACGCCCCCACCTCTAGAATCTTGAGGTTTTGTTTTTACTTTTACACCTTCGTAATCAGAAACAACAAACATCTCGGCCACTGCTCTGCTTCCATGTTCCTCGAGTTCAATTTCAAACGAAATGAGTGGTCCAAATACATATTGTAGTGCATTTGTCACAAGTGTCTCCATTTGTTGTTTTGCCTGTTTTCTTGCGTATTCGGCAGATTGTTGCAATAAGATACGCGCTTTTTCATACGTATCCATTGTATCTTCAAACTCAACTAGTTCTGCTTCAGCCTTTTTTAAACGATCACTTAATAGCTTTTTCTTCTCGTCTAGACGCGTCCATTTTTCTTTCGCTGCTTGCAGCTCTAATTCTAATGCTTGTAAGTCCTCATTGATCACGACTAGCTAGCTCCTTTGGAATAAGCGTCCATGCTTCCTCCATAGAACGATTAATCTCACTCTCTAACCTAGTAATCTCTTCATCTAGTTCTTCCGGTTTCACTCCCAGCTCCTCTAACTCCTCTAGTAATCGATTTTTCTGGTTCTCTAATTCCTCCAACTTTGCTTCTGCCCGATAACGAACATCCTTCGCTTTATCTATCGCTTGTTTCATCTTCTCCAAATCTTGTTCAACTTGTTTCATTCGTATGCTCCCCCTCAAAATGAATCGCTTGTCCGCACGTTGGACATATCCCTAGTGCTGTTAATTGATCATTATAACTTGCTTCTAATTTCTTTTCTTCATGTTGGTTTTTTACAATAAACGCTCGACCATCAGCAATGCGTTTCTCTAACTCTTTTTGTGAATATGCAAGTGTAACTAGTTTTGTATGTCTTTTAGTTAATTCCGTTGTCTCATTCAACAATGTGACGGCACTTTCCATCTGCCCAGTCCGTTCTGCCTGTTTCTTTACAACTGCTTGATCATTACCTAATTGCTGCAATCGTTCAGCTAATCGAACGAGCTTCGTTTTTCGCGCTTGCTTGGCTTGTACACGGCTAATTCGTTCTGTATCGATTTTGTTTAAGAAATCGGTTTGTTGCATCGCTCTTGCTAGTTTCTGCTGATGTTCGCTAATTACTTGTTTTCTTTCGCGTATTTGCTCTGTTTGTTGCCACTTAGCTGCATAACGATACATCAACTCATGAAGCCGTTCAGCTTGATTCATATTTTCAGTTTTTCCAAGCCAGATCTTACACGTTTGGCTGTCTTTCATTAGACGACTCCATTGTTCAGATAGCTTTAAAAGCATTTTTTGCTTGGACCAAAGCTGTTTTACTTGTTCGTAACAGACCTCCCAGTCTCGCAAGTTCTGAACCAACTTCAGCTTGTCTTTTATCATGCTTCGCTCTGTATTGACCCGATCAAATTTGCTCCCCAATTGTTTTAACATCGCTAACCTTTCTTGGGCCGCTTTTGCCTTTTCTAATCTGAGAAACGCTTTATCTAATTGATTTTTATCTTGTTCAAGCCGCTCAAATGGGATGAGTGCTTCGGTTGCTTCTTTTACTTCAAGTTCTTTTTGCTTTGTTCTTTGTGACAAGCTATACACATCTTTTGATGTATCTCTTATAGCCATATCCAGATAATGCGCCCCACTCATTCGGCCAATTGTTTTTGCTCGCAATGAGCCAGTTTGTTCTAATAAAAAAGGACCATCTAGTTGCTGAGCGATTTGCAACTGCCATTCATGATCTGAATCGATTCGAAAAGCTCTCATTTGATGAGCTTGGATGACCTCTTCAGGTACTTGCGATCCAAATCCTTCAAGTACCAAATCTTCACTGTCCTGTTTTTTTATAACGTACCGATTTTTTGAAGATGTTCGTTCACGTACAATGGCCACTCCAGTATCAAGTATAACCGTTACACGTACAAAATCCGCACCAACTCGAAGAAAATCTGTCCCCCGCGGTTGGTTAAATAACGCCCATCTAATTCCTCGCAAAACAGCTGTCTTCCCACTATCAGATTGACCAACGATGACATTTAACCCGGAATCAAAATTCACCGCTGTATCCAGATGGGATTGGAAATTTTCCAATCTCACTGACACTATGTTATTCAGCTTCATCAGCCTCCCAGCGTTCCTCAATGATGGTCATGCGTCGCAATGCTTCCTGTCGAACCTTGTCTTCAACATTAGACATCGCTGCAATCTCACTGATGATTTCATTCATTTGTAGTGTTTGAAAATTAGATTGTTCTTTTACTTGCTGTACAAAAGCGTGAAGCTTTTCTTCTTGATGACTTGCTTTCTCTACATAAGCGCGATCAAGCACATCACTACCTTTTGCCGCTTGCAATTCGATTTCCTTTAACTCAATAACTTCTTTTCTAACCGTGCCTACAATCACCTTTGGCATCCGTTCTATTTCCGTCCAGTGGTTATTAATACGTGCGATCGCTCCTGGATTACAAATGAATTTCCCCTCGCGTTCTTTAATTCCGAAGCCCGAATGAAAATGCCCGGTAAGGATCACATCAGCACTTGTCCCCCAAATATGGTCAACTAACGTATGAGGAATCCCTTCTGGCAATGCTTTTTCAACAAGCATGCTGTGCGCTAAATGAATCATTTTATCAGCCTGCGTTTCGTTTACAGGATAATAATCAAGCTTTGGATCACGTTGATCCAAATCATAGTGATACGGTTGTCCCGAAAATTGGACCTTTAACCCTTCTTTTTCAAAAACGACCGGCTGATCTGGATGAATCAATGTCATAATCCCAAAAGCGTCTAATAATCCAAGCATTGTTCTGGACACGGTCTCTGGGTTATGACCAAACGTATCATGGTTTCCTGATATCGTATAAATCGGTGCATGGGCTTGTCGAAAGATTTGAGCAAACTGGCCAACAGTGCTTGGTGACAAATCAGGACGATCAAAAACATCACCACCATGAAGTAACACGTCAACTTGCTCTTTTTTCGCTATTTCGATTACTTGACTAACCTTGTTTTTTAATGTTTCTGGAAATGTATCTAACCTGTTTTTTGGGGCTGTTCCCCGTATATGTGTATCTGTAAAATAGAGAAACTTAATCATGTTGTCCTCCCACATTCTCACTCGCCTGAATTAAATCAGCAAAAAAATAAACCAGCTTTTCTCTATTTAGTTTAAAGCAAAACGGAAAGAGCGTGAAGAGCAAAAAACCTAAGCAAATAAGGCCACCCATTTTCAGGGTAGCCTTATCAAATTACATCCTCCTATTTTAAATCAAGGGGAATGTCTTCAAGCGATTCATCCGCTTCTGCTACTTTTATTTCACCATCTAAGCCATGATGGTCGCGAATTAATCGCTCAATTTCGGCAGTCATTGCTTGATTCTCTTTTAAGAATTGCTTTGAATTTTCTCGACCTTGCCCTAAGCGATCACCTTTGTATGAATACCAAGCACCACTTTTTTCAACAATATCTAGTTCAGCAGCAATATCAAGCATTGATCCTTCTCGCGAGATTCCTTCTCCGTACATAATATCCACTTCAGCTAAACGGAATGGTGGAGCCACTTTGTTTTTAACAACTTTAATTTTTGTACGATTCCCAACAATTTCATTTCCTTGCTTCAATGCTTCAGCACGGCGTACTTCCAAACGTACAGACGAATAGAATTTAAGCGCACGTCCTCCTGGCGTTGTTTCAGGATTTCCAAACATAACGCCAACCTTTTCACGAATTTGGTTGATAAAGATCGCAATTGTTTTTGATTTATTAATCGCGCCAGACAATTTACGCAATGCTTGGGACATTAATCGAGCCTGCAACCCAACATGGGAATCACCCATCTCACCTTCAATTTCTGCTTTTGGTACAAGTGCGGCAACACTATCGATAACAATGATATCAAGCGCACCACTTCGTACAAGCGCTTCAGCAATCTCAAGCGCCTGTTCCCCTGTATCAGGCTGTGATAACAACAGTTCATCAATGTCAACGCCTAATTTTCCAGCATAAACAGGATCAAGAGCATGCTCAGCATCAATAAAAGCAGCTTGTCCGCCTTGGCGTTGTACTTCCGCTATCGCATGCAGAGCTACAGTCGTTTTACCAGAAGACTCTGGACCATAAACCTCTACAACTCTCCCTTTTGGATAACCACCAACGCCAAGCGCAATGTCTAAAGCGAGCGTCCCACTTGAAATCGTTGATACTCGTTGTTCTGCTTGTTCACCAAGCTTCATAATTGATCCTTTACCAAACTGTTTTTCAATTTGGCGCAACGCCATGTCTAATGCTTGTTTACGATCACTCATCTTCATCTCTCCTTCTTCTTTCCAGTCAATCTATTCAGTAACATGCACACAATTAAGCATGTCTAGGTGTCTGCCTTTTATAGCCAGAAGTTAAATTAGTTCGTCGAACCCTGTTTACCAAAGTCAACTACCCGCTTTTCACAACTAACTTTTAATGCTTATTCCATCATAACGTTTTTTTGAGTATTTGCCAATAGGTTTTACGAACATTTATTCGGTTTTTTGAAGCAAAAAAAACCGGGAAATCCCGATTTTTTTCGTTTTCATCATTTATGTGCGACGAGAGCCTGCGGGCGTACGTCTTTCTCTCTTAGGGCGAGGCTTTGCAGGCTCCAGATTTACACGCGCTCCATTTATTCTTGAGTAGCGAAGACCCTCATAGACGAAAGGAGCAGCTTCTTCGGGGACATCAACAAACGAAAAGTTCTCAAAGATATCAATTCTACCAATCGTTTGGGCTGGAATACCAACAAGACGACTAATTTCATCTCCAAGGATTTTAGGCGTTAAGTTAACATTCCGACCAACATTAATAAAGAAACGTACCATCCCTTTTGCTCCACCCGTTTCACCAAAGCTATACCCAGCATCTTCGTTTGCTGTTTCGGTAGAAAACTTTAATTTCAACAGAGCTGCAATCACTTCTTTTGCGTCTTGTTCAGCAAGAATCTCGTCAGCAAGTGGTAAAAATAAATCCATATCTTTTCCACCTTGACCAATTGTATCTTCAACCAAGCTCTTCCAAGCGCTCTGCTGTTTCTCAACAACTTCTTCAATCGTTGGAACCTCGCGTGACGGAATGTGCATCTTAATTTCTTTTTCAATCGAGCGTAAATGCTTCATTTCCCGAGGCGTTACGAGAGTAATTGCAGCTCCAGTCCGGCCAGCACGACCAGTTCGTCCAATTCGGTGAACATAACTTTCTGGGTCTTGTGGGATGTCATAATTAATAACATGGCTGACATTCTCCACATCAATTCCTCTAGCAGCAACATCGGTTGCAATCAAAAATTCGATGGAAGAGTCTCGAAATCTCTTCATCACCACATCACGTTGCGATTGTGTTAAATCTCCGTGTAAGCCATCAGCCAAATACCCTCGAGCTTGCAGTGCTTCAGTTAACTCTGCGACTCCTTTTTTGGTCCGACAAAATAAAATACCGAGTTCAACATTATCGCTATCAATAATACGGCACAGCGAATCAATTTTGTTTCGTTCAAGCACCTTATAATAAAGTTGATTAATGGAAGGAGCCGTCACTTCCCCTTTATTAATTGTGACAGTAGAAGGGTCATTCATGTATTTACGCGAAAGCTTTCGAATCGCCGGTGGCATTGTTGCCGAAAAGAGCAATGTCTGACGTACATCATTTACCTCTTTTAAAATCGATTCAATATCATCTACAAATCCCATATCAAGCATTTCATCTGCTTCGTCCAGGACCACGGTGTGAACAGAATTTAAATTTAATGTTCCACGTTGCAAGTGATCAAGCATCCGACCAGGAGTACCAATAACGATTTGAACACCTTGGCGGAGCGCCTTAATTTGGTGTCCAATTGATTGTCCTCCGTATACTGGGAGTGTTCGAATCCGTTTATGAGTTGAGAGCTTTTGAAGCTCTCCAGAAACTTGAATGGCAAGTTCTCGTGTTGGTGTTAAAATAAGTGCTTGAATAAAGCGCTCCTCTGTCACTTTATCAACAACTGGGATGCCAAACGCGGCGGTTTTACCAGTCCCAGTTTGAGCTTGGCCAATAACATCACCGCCTGTTAAAATAGCAGGAATTGCTTTTTCTTGAATCGGTGAAGGTTCTTCAAAGCCCATGTCTTTAATTGCTTGTTTTACTTGGTCTGATATCTTGAAGTCTGCAAAAAATGTCATTTACTACCATTTCTCCTTTTTAATTCTTCCACCAAATGAAAATATCCATATTTTACACCACGTTTTCGAACGGCATTGCGACCACCTGAAAGTGACAATCTAATTGTTTTTTCTGTACCGTCTGCAAAAACAAGTGCCATTATAACCGAACCGACCTTATGTCCTTCTAATGATTCTGGACCTGCTACACCTGTAAAGGAAATCGCAACATCTGACTTAAATAAATGTTTGACTCCCCTTGCCATTTCAAGTGCACATTCTTCACTGATTGCACCAAAATTACGTAATGTAGCAGCAGAAACGCCTAAAATGCTTTCCTTTACATCATTGCCATAAGCAGTAATGCTTCCTTTTAGTACATCTGAAGCGCCAGCCACTGCAGCAAGTTCACTTGAGAAAAGACCGGCTGTTAAACTCTCAGCACTAGCAATCGTCAATCCTTGCTGTTTCAGCATTGCATACATCTCGCCCACAAGTGTTGTCTCATCGTACCCATAAAGATATTTCCCGACCCGCGCCTGAATCTTTTCCTCCACTTCATTTAGCAAGCGAACGGCTTCAGTCGGATCACCATGTTTCACTGTTAAGCGCAACTTAACTTCACCATCACCAGCAAGTGGAGCAATCGTTGGATTGGTTTGTGTTTCAATCAAATCATCCAAATCCGTTTCCAACTGCGATTCACCAATGCCAAAGAAATGAAGAACACGCGAAGTAATCGCAGCATGGTCATTCGCCCCCAACAGTAACGGCAATAATTCACGTTCAAACATCGGCTTCATTTCACTTGGTGGTCCTGGTAATAATGCTATTTTCTTTCCAGCATCTAATTCAAGCAACATTCCTGGAGCCATACCATGGCGATTAGCAAGAACTTGAGCACCTTCAATGATCAGCGCTTGCTTTTTATTATTAGGAGACATGGAACGATTATGCTGTTTAAAAAACGCCTCAATATAGTTTAATGCTTCAGCGTCATAAACCAATTGTTTCCCACAAAATTTTGCTACGGTTTCCTTCGTTAAATCATCTTTTGTTGGTCCAAGTCCGCCCGTCAAAATGACAATATCAGAACGGTTATGCGCTTCTTTCAGTGCAAAGTTCAAACGTTGTTCATTATCACCAACAACCGTATGCGTGTATACATCTACACCAATGCTTGCGAGTTGTTTTGAAATAAACTGACCATTTGTATTCGCGATTTGTCCTAACAAGAGCTCGGAACCAACCGCTACGATTTCAGCGTTCAACCAACTCTCTCCCTTTTACATCGATTTTAAAATTACATGTTTATTTTTGATAAAATAATCAACACCGGACCAGATCGTGAGCAACGCAGCAATATAAAGCATCAAGTCAGCAAATGGAAACGACAAAGCAGAAAAAGGAATATTATGTAATAAACTTGCGATTATGGCCACCATCTGGGTAAGTGTTTTCCATTTTCCTAAGTTGCTCGCAGCAATCACATCACCTTCAGCAGCGGCTACAAGACGAATCCCAGTAACAGCAAATTCTCTGCTAATAATCACAATTGCGATCCAAGCTGGAATCAGATGTGCCTCAACGAGACCAATTAACGCAGCTGCCACAAGCAATTTGTCTGCTAATGGATCTAAAAACTTCCCAAAGCTTGTAATAAGATTCAGTTTTCGTGCGTAATAGCCATCCAACCAATCTGTTGCTGCTGCAATAATGAATATCAATGTAGCAATTAACATCGAATTCGTAATCGTTTCGTTAAACAGCTCCGTTTCACCAAGTGGCATATCCACTAACAAAAACAACATAAATAGTGGAATTAAGCAAATGCGTGCAACGGTGATTTTATTTGGTAAATTCACGTTTTTCCCTTCTTTCTTGCTTCCTCTGATGCATCGCTTTTTTCGTTCTTAACTATTGTACCATAGACAGCGGCAGACTGAAAAAAGAGCGCTCAAAAAAGTAAGCTCCCTGCAATTACAGAGAGCTTACTTTTTAATCTACTACATCTATTTGCACAGTTTGGACATCTGTCTCAAGCAATTTGACTTCAACGCCATTTACTTCAAAGCGCTCAACATCAAATCCGTTACCAATCCTAACGTTTACTGATTCCAAGCCATCAACATCCGGTTCATAATCAGCACCATAATCAGCAGAGTTATCTTCTAACAATTCGCTAACATTGTTCCCATCTCTAACACCGATATAAGACTGCCCAGACATCGTGATAACAATCGATTCAAGCGAATCTACATTTGACAACAAAAAGGATTGTGAATTGGCTGATTCATCTTCTAAAGTCAGCTCTGGTTCGTTATTGTTGTCTTCTTCAGTATCTTCATCAGTAGCAGCATTGTCTTCTTCAGTACCGTTGTCATTCTCTTCATCAACCGTATCCTGCTCATCGTTTTCTTCATCTTCAACAGCAGCAGGAGGATCATACGTATTGTTTGGTGGATCTTGCACTTCTTCTTGGTCTGCGGACCCTCCATTTACCACATTCCATACAACCACAACAGCAATGACTACCGCTGCAATAATTAACAGGGGAATTAAAATGGAAGAAACAGAACGTCGTCTTCCACTGCTTGGCTTTTGCTCTCTGTGTACCGGTTTTGTTCGTTCTGATCTCGATGGTAAATCAACTGCATCATTTTGTGGATTGGGTAATTCATTTTTATACGTCGCCACAACTTCATCTGCATCAAGACCTACAGCTTCTGCATACGTTTTAACAAACGCTCGGGCATAGAAAATTCCCGGAAGTGTATCAAAGTTCCCTTCTTCAATGGCCGCTAAATAACGTTTTTGAATCTTTGTTGTACGTTGCAAATCTTCCAACGTCATTTGTTTTTCTTCTCGAACTTCTTTTAAATAATTACCTAGTTCAGACATGGTCACACCTACCTACACACTTTAGCTAATATCAAAGGAAGAAAATCCTGGTTCTACGACATCGTACGTTATTTCTTCATTGTCATCGTTACGCAATTCAATAATACAGTCAAAATCTTCGATCTCATATTCTGTTTCCCGGATAAAAATGTCGGGATGTTCAACAACTTTTACTGCTGGCAACCGCATAATATCATGAACAAGCATGCGGTGTTTTTCCGTTGCTCGCATCGTTGACACAATGCCGTCAATAATAAAAATATTATCGCCATCCATTTCATCATCTGCCAGTTGACTACGCACCGTTTGTCGCAAAAGAGTAGATGAAATAAATGACCATCTTTTATTTGCACAAACACTCGCTGCAACAACAGACTCCGTTTTCCCAACACGAGGCATACCACGAATACCAATCAAGTAATGCTCATCTTTTTTCATCAATTCTGCCATAAAATCAACAAGTAACCCTAGTTCTCTGCGAATAAAACGAAATGTTTTCTTTTCAGCAGCATTACGTTCAATATAGCGACCATGACGAATGGCAAGCCTATCCCTTACTCGTGGCTCACGGAATTTGGTTACTGTTACGCTGCCAATTGTATGTAAGATGGCTTTAAACCGTTTGACGCTGTCATCATCTGAACTGCGAAGCAACATTCCCCTACGAGTGTGGTCAATCCCATTAATTGTTACAATATTAATTGAAAGCATACCAAGAAGAGAAGAAATATCCCCAAGTATTCCCGGCCGGTTTTCGTGCAATTGGTACTCAAAATACCATTCCTTCACCGTGCCACTTCCTTTCCCTCGAAAAAAATTGACAAATTAAGCTATTCTTCTTGGCTCTATGATATAGGATTCACTATAAAAATGAAAGTATTTTCCTGTGTAAATTAAAGAAAAGAGCTGATACAAAAAAAGCCGCTTGTTCAGTAGAAGAACAAGCAGCAGTCTTATTACTTATGGCCAACTAGTTTTACCATCATGTTTGCAATTGCATGCTGTTCTTTCTCATCAGCTACTTTCCATAGCTCTGCAAGCACACGCTCTTGCTCATTTTTAGGTTCAACTTGTTCAGACAAATATTCTCCGACTTGGTAAGCAACGTCACTTACAATCGTTTCATCCATGCCCTCGTGCTGAGCCTGATCGAGGCGCTCTCCTAAAAATTCTTTCCAATGATCCCAGTTGTCAAGTACGGA
Source organism: Shouchella patagoniensis (assembly GCF_002019705.1). GTDB lineage: Bacteria > Bacillota > Bacilli > Bacillales > Bacillaceae_D > Shouchella > Shouchella patagoniensis. The sequence continues at coordinate 785,628 of NZ_KV917377.1, forward strand.
CATGCGAATCCCTCCTTTGAAATTTTAAAAAAGATTCACATGTAGTATGCCGCTAAAGGCTCCAATTATACATTAACAATACCAAGCACCGTTAACCGATAAAATTTGACCATTTATATAAGTTGCTTTGTTACCAGCCAAGAAATGAATCGCATTTGCTGTTTCAGTTGCCGTTCCGAGACGACCCGCAGGTATCTCATTTGCAAGCTCACTTAAATCATCTTCTGGATACAACGAAAGCATTTCGGTTGCAATTGCCCCGGGGGCGACAGCATTGATACGCACACCACTTCGACCAACCTCTTTCGCTATCGCCTTCACAAATCCATGTAATCCACTTTTCGCGGCAGAATAAACACTTTCCATACTGGCTCCTGTGAGACCCCAAATAGAAGAAACGACAACAATCGAGCCGCTCTCGTTGCGAATCATTTGTGGTAGTAACGCACGAACAAGTTTAATTGGGCTTATTAAGTGGACCGCCATTGTCCGATCTAGTTCCTCATCACTCACATCTTGCAACAGTTCTGGTACAGATGTTCCAGCACAATAGATAAGCGTATCTGGAATTACAGGCATTTGACTGAGTAAGGAGTCAACACCATTCCCTTGGCTCAAATCCGCAAAAACAAGCATACACTCACAGTTAACACGTTGCATTAACTCTTCTGCTGCATTCCTATTGGTATGGTAATGAATATAAATCAATTCTGCTTGATCTTCAAGCGACCGAACTACTTCTTTGCCAATTCCTCCAGTCGCTCCTGTCACAAGCACTCGTCTCATTGCTCTTTGTCATCCTTTACAACCACAACTGTTTTCGCTTCTGGTACAAAGTGTTCATGAAGAACACTCTCTAAGTCTTTTGCACTTAATGATTCTAACATCGGTAACACATCAAACAAATTCATGTCATTAAATCGATAGCGAGTGAATTCATTAGCAATAAATTCGGGAGAGTTTAATGCCCTTAGAAAAGAACCGATTTTCTTTTTCAGTGCACGATTTGCTTCGGGCTCCGATAAACCTTCTTGTTTGAATGATTCAATTGTTTGCTCAATCTTTTCTTGCAATTCATCAGGATAATTACTATCTCCACCAATAATAGAGAAGCCGAATCCTTTTTCTGCAGTGAAATCAAAGGCAAATGAATCATCGATATAACCTGCATCGTATAGAGCCTCATACGCTTCAGAACTCGGTCCAAACATTAAATCAAGCAACACATTTAAAGATAGTTCATATTTAAGTAAGTCCTCGCTTTGACGAGATGGATTTCCTTCTTTAAATCCAACAAATAACTTGGGCGTTTGTACCGGCATGGTGATGACCCGCTCAGGTTGATCAGCCTTTCCTGCTTCAGGGTCAACACGACGCTCAATACCTTTAGATTCTGGAAATGTTTTGTGCCTTTGATTTTCTCGTACCAATGTCATCATTTCATCAGGGTCAACCGCACCAACAATAAATAGAAGCATATTGCTAGGATGGTAAAATGTTTCGTAACATGTATATAAATCTTCTTTTGTTATTTTACTGATGGATGGAATCGTACCAGCAATATCGATTTTTACTGGGTGCTTTTCATACATACTCTCAATTGTACCGAAATAAGCGCGCCAGTCTGGATTATCATCGTACATTGTTATTTCCTGTCCAATTATTCCCTTTTCCTTTTCTACCGTTTTGTCAGTAAAGTATGGATGTTGGACAAAATCAAGCAATGTTTCTACATTTTTATTTACATTTGTTGTACTTGAGAATAAATACGCTGTGCGGGTAAAACTCGTAAATGCATTTGCCGAAGCTCCTTGCTTTCCAAATGTATGGAACACATCACCTTCTTCGCTTTCAAACATTTTATGCTCAAGGAAATGTGCAATGCCATCAGGAACTTTGATTGGTTCTGTTCTGCCAAGAGGAATAAATTCGTTATCGACTGAACCGTAATTCGTCGTAAAAGTAGCAAAGGTTTTATGGAATCCATGTTTTGGCAAGATATATACATCTAGTCCGTTATCAAGCTGCTCATAATAGAGCGTCTCTTCAAGTTGTTTAAACTCTAGTGGTTTCATTATTCATCCTCTCCCTTCAGAAAATAAATGGTGTCTAGCTCCCATTTTTTTGCTGCCCGGACGACGTCCTTTTTTGTTACTTTCTTAATTCCTTCAATTCGGTCTTGAATGGATCTAGAAAATCGAGCAACGGCTTCATGATACGATAACTCCGCAAAACCACGTGGAGTATCGATTGCCTCTAAAGCTTGATTAATGAGCATTCCCTTTGTTTGTTCAACGTCGTCTTCAGTAAAATCTCCATCTTGCATCGCCTTTGCTTGTTCATTAATAATTTCAACAGCACGTTCATACTTATCAAATTCAATTCCCGACATAACCATTAACACACCTTTATGGCTTTCAATTCGAGAAGCGGCATAATAAGCAAGGCTTTCTTTTTCTCTAACATTGGTAAAAAGCTTAGAAGAAGGGAAACCTCCAAAAATTCCATTAGCAACTTGAGCAGCTTCATAATCTTTGTCATCAAAAGAAGTATGTGTTCGATAACCCATATGCAATTTACCTTGCTTTACTTTTTGATGATCATGGACAATTTTCACTTCTTTTACTGGTGCACTTGGAGCAGCGGCTTTAGTACTTTCTTGAGGCTGTCGATCTTCTTTGAATAGCGCATTAATCGTTTCCATTAATTTCGAATCGTCAAAAGAACCAATGACATATAGATCAAAGCGGTCGTTTTGCAACATCTCTTTATACACTGAATAAATTTGTTTCGAATCAAGAGAATCAAGGTCTTCAACTCGCCCATAAGCAGGCAAAGCATATGCTTCTCCTTTAAACATTTCTTCAGTGATACGGACATTCGCCAACCGCATTTTATCATCGTTAATCGAACGAATCCGTTGCCTTAAAGAACGTTTTTCTTGATCAACAATCACATTAGAAAAGCTACCGTTTTCTATTTTTGGATCATAGACAACTTCATGCATAACATGAAGCGCTTCTTGCAAAAGCGATGTTTGATCACTTAAAAAACGTTCGGCTGCGATATCCATTCTGAAAGTAAGTACGTGCTGCTCACCTTTTTTTTGAACATCAGCAGAGAAAGTAGCTCCGTACATATCGTCGAGCTTTTGTTTTAGTTTTTTGCGGTTATCATACGTTTTTGTTCCACCTTGTAAAATATGTGGCAATAATGCTCGTGCAGTTACATTTTGTTCTTGAAGGGGTGCTTTTGCCATTAACAAGAATGTAATTGTTTTGAACTTATCTGTTTCCCATAAATGCAAATGCATTCCTGCATGTTGACGTGTCTTCACCTGTAATTCAACCATAGTCATACATCCTTTCAACAATGTTCTTATAGTGTATCAAACTTTGGGACTCATCATCCCCACTCATAGCTAAAAACCGCCTTATGGGGCGGTTTTTTTAGCCTCTATATAAAGATTACTGTTTAAGAAGTCGCCTCTTCATCATTTCCTTTTGCGATTAATACTTCTCGAGGCTTACTTCCTTCATATGGTCCTACAACGCCCTTAGCTTCCATTTCATCAATAATACGAGCTGCCCTTGTATATCCAATACGAAAGCGTCGTTGCAACATAGAAACAGATGCAGTACCGACATCAATTACCAAATCAACAGCGTCATGGTACAACTCATCTTCAGGAGCGCTTGTATTTGTTTGTTCGATTGTTGGTGTCATTTCTTCAACATACTGTGCTTTTTGTTGTGATATGACATAATCAACAACTTTTTCTACTTCTTCATCAGACAAAAACGCTCCTTGAATTCGAGTTGGTTTAGTAGCGCCCATTGGTAAATACAACATATCTCCTCGTCCGAGCAGTTTTTCCGCCCCACCAGAGTCAAGAATTGTACGTGAGTCGGTTTGTGAAGATACTCCAAACGCGATTCTTGAAGGGATATTTGCTTTAATTACACCAGTAATTACATCCACAGACGGGCGCTGAGTTGCAATAATCATATGAATTCCCGCTGCACGTGCCATTTGCGCCAATCTAGCGATTGAATCTTCGACATCACCAGATGCAACCATCATTAAATCGGCAAGTTCATCAACGATAACAACTATATAAGGAAGTGGCGGTTGCTTTGCGTCTTCTAATTCATTTTGTTTACGAATTAGGTCATTATAACCCTCTAAGTTGCGTGTCCCTGTATGAGAAAACAAGTCGTATCGGCGTTCCATCTCCGCAACCACTTTCTTTAACGCTTGGGACGCTTTCTTTGGTTCTGTCACAACTGGCGTCAACAGATGTGGTATGCCATTATAAACATTTAACTCTACCATTTTCGGATCAATCATCATAAGCTTTACTTCATGAGGCTTTGCTTTCATTAAGATGCTCGTAATAATCCCATTAATACACACACTTTTACCGCTTCCTGTTGCACCAGCAACAAGAAGATGAGGCATTTTATTAAGTGGAGCAAGCACTGGCTCTCCAGATATATCCCTACCTAAACCAACAGAGAGTACTTCGGATTGTCGGTCCGATGCGCCATCTAAAACCTCTTTTAATGAAACAATTGCCACTTCTTGGTTAGGGACTTCAATACCTACTGCTGATTTACCTGGTATAGGCGCTTCAATACGAATATCTTTTGCCGCCAATGCCAGTGCCAAATCATCGGCTAAGTTTACAATCTTACTAACTTTGACGCCGATGTTCGGATTAACTTCATATTTCGTAACTGCAGGTCCTAAATGGACTTTTGAAACACGAACTTTCACCCCAAAACTCTCAAGTGTTTTTTCAAGTTTCCTTGCGTTTGAAGTAAGAAGTTGCTTCTCAAGCTTTTGCTCTGGTTTTTCCGGTGTAAGAAGTAAATCTAGTTCAGGCAAAATATATAACTCATTTGTTGCCTGTGTCTCCATCATTTGGGTGGGTAACAATTCAACTTCTGCTTCCTCTTCATTCACAACTTGGTCAACCTTTTTTGCGGGTTCAACTGGTCTCTGAATCGCATTTTGGGTGAAATCTACAATTTCAGGTTCTTCCTGTTTCTCCAACTGCTCATTTGTTTCTTCTTGCTCTTCTTCGTATTCATTTTCAGGAGTTTTTTGTTTTATTCGTTCTTTTTTCTCGTTACGTTCATCCGCCATTTTCTTACGAGCTTGCGTGCGCCATTCAGTAAAATCCTGCCACAGTGCTTTCATAAAATCAGTTATAAATATGTAGGTTCTGCGATATGCCTTGCCTAGCATGTCCGCTAAAGAGCGGCCAGATATTAAAATCGCTCCAATAATAAAAAGGATAAAACAAAGCAAATACGTTCCTGCACTTGCAAATAAAAAATGACTGACTGAAAAGCCAACTGCACCAACCATTCCTCCACCTAAATCACCTGATTGACCAGTCGTTAACTCTTGCCAAAAAAGTGTCCAGGTTCCACGGATGACGGATTGATCGTCCAGCACTTCATTTACACTTAATTCACGAAATAAGCTTACATGAGAAATAATTGCCAGAGACAATAAAACGGTATAAACGCCTCCAAGTTGACGATTCCAGAGCTTAGGTTTCTTGCGTTTTATCATAATATAAAGCGCCGCAACTAAAAAAGTGAGAGCTAAAAAGATAAACCATTCTCCTAAAAAGAAACGAAATAAACGGACAAAAGCCTCACCAACACTACCTAATCGCGCTAATGTAACAAGCGCAATAACAATTAGACCTAACCCTACTAATTCATAGGTCAGTTGCGATTTCCATTGGGTTTTTTTTCGTTTCTTTCTCTTAGCCATTCAGTCACCCTCTAAATCATACTCGAACAAGCAGCCTGTAGTCAGACTGCTTGTTTTACTGTTTTTAGTATAACATAGATGAGTTGTGATTGACTGTTCATTTATATGTTTAACTCTGCATTAAGTAATGTACCTGGTGCATACTCCGGCTTCAAAAAATCATGAGGATTGCTAGAAATCAGCCGGACAATCCGGTATGCTCCTTCTCCTTCCTGTTCAACAATTAACTGACCAGCTTGACACGGAATTGTTTTTTGCGCATCAAATTGATTTTGTTCAGTAGGAAAAACATGCTCATAAGGAACAGATGTATACAAGATCATTGAACCACCTCGTTTGGCTTGTTTTTATCAATAAGCTCATTTAATTTTTTTAACGCTTGACCAATGCCGCCAACTTCATTTATTAATCCATAATCAACTGCATCTGTACCAATTACATTGGTTCCTATATCCCTTGTTAAATTCCCCTTTGAAAACATCAATTCTTTAAACTTTTCCTCTGAAATGCCAGAATGAGCTGTCACAAAATTAATTACACGATCTTGCATTTTATCTAAGTATTCGAACGTTTGCGGCACACCAATTACAAGTCCTGTCAACCGCACTGGATGTATCGTCATCGTTGCGGTTTGCGCAATAAAAGAATAACTTGCAGCTGTCGCTATTGGGACACCGATAGAATGACCGCCACCTAGTACGAGTGTAACCGTAGGTTTTGATAAGGAGGCAATCATTTCTGATAACGCAAGACCAGCTTCAACGTCACCACCAACTGTGTTAAGAATGATTAAAAGTCCTTCAATCTTTGGATTTTGTTCAACCGCGACTAGCTGGGGGATCATATGTTCATATTTCGTCGTTTTATTTTGTGGAGGCAATTGCATATGCCCTTCAATCTGACCAACGACTGTCATGCAATGAATGTTTGAAGCTCCCATATCTGGAACTCCAGTTTGACCAAGGGCTTGGATTTTTTCAACAAGTGCACTTTTTTCTTCTTGTGGTTTTTCCTTTGGTACTTCTGGCGCCGGTTGTTGCTCATTTTCCATATCATCCACACTCCTAACTGTTGTATGTGTAGTATGAACGCAACGCTTTTTATTATGTGTTTGAGTGAGTGAAACGATATTTTCAAGTGCTTTTCGACTGTTTTTTTCTTATATTTGTGTATGCTGTGTCTTAAGTTTTTAAGAAATAAAAATAAGCCTCCATTTGCTGGAGGCTTATTTATCATACTTCCATTATAATCGGTAAGATCATTGGACGACGTTTTGTTTTTTCAAACAGAAAGCGACTTAAACCTTCACGAATATTACTCTTTAAACTAGACCATTCATTCACGTTCTCTGTTACGCATTTTTGTAAAATTGATGTAACGAGCTCATTGGACTTCTCAAGCAACTCCTCTGATTCCCTTACATAAACAAAACCTCGTGAGATGATATTTGGACCAGAAACAATTGTATTTGTTTTTTTATTTAATGTAACAACTACTACTAGAATACCATCTTTTGAAAGCAAACGACGATCACGTAGTACGATGTTACCTACGTCTCCAACACCCAATCCATCAATTAAAACGTGACCGGATGGAACTTTTCCGCCTCGGCGAGCTTGTTTTTTAGAAAATTCAACAACTTCGCCTTTTTCGACAATATAAATTCGTTCTTTTTTAATACCAACTTGCAAACCCAGTTCCCGGTGAGCATGTTGCATACGGATTTCACCATGAATGGGCAAAAAGTATTTAGGACGCATGAGGTTTAGCATTAACTTTAATTCTTCTTGAGAACCATGCCCGGACGCATGAACCGCTTGACTTCCATAAACAACATCAGCACCAATTCGGTGTAGTTGATCAATGACAGCAGAAACACTTTTTTCATTTCCTGGAATCGCAGAAGCTGCGATAATCACTGTGTCATTAGGAGTAATTGTAATGTGTCGATGCGCGCCTCTTGCCATTCTCGTTAAAGCGGACATTGGCTCTCCTTGGCTGCCTGTCGTTAAAATGACTACTTGTTCAGGCTTGTACCTATTCACTTCATCCATATCAATTAAAATATCTTTAGGCATTTTTAAGTACCCAAGCTTTGCAGCAATTGTTATAACTCGGACCATGCTTTTTCCAACAACCGCTAACTTACGGTTTGAAGCTGAAGCAGCCTGAATTACTTGTTGCAAACGGTGAACATTGGAAGCAAAAGACGTCACTATTAAACGTCCCGTAGTTCTGGCAAAAACATCTTTAATGCCAACGCCAACTTCCGCTTCTGATTTTGTCGTTCCGGGACGTTCTGCATTCGTTGAATCTGATAATAGACACAAAACACCTTTTTGTCCAATTGCTGCCATTTTGCCAATTTCAGCATGCTTCCCGTCAACTGGAGTTTGATCAAACTTAAAATCACCTGTATGGACAACTGCTCCTTGAGCCGTTTCCACGCAGACACCTACACAATCAGGAATACTATGACTTGTCCGGAAAAACGTAACCGGTGTAGATCCTAACTTAACTTTTGAATTGGAGTCAATTAACCGTAATGTTGTTTGTTTATGGATCCCTGCTTCTTTAAGCTTCTCTTCAACAAGCCCCAAGGTAAGCTTTGTGCCATAAACCGGCACATTAATTTTCTTCAAAACGTACGATAACCCACCGATATGATCTTCATGACCATGGGTTAAAATAATGCCACGTACACGCTCTTCATTTTCAACTAAATACGATACATCCGGAATAACAATATCGACTCCAAGCATGTCATCATCCGGAAACATTAGTCCTGCATCGATAATAATGATGTCATCGTCAACCTCAACACCATACATATTTTTCCCTATTTCTCCAACGCCCCCAAGGGCAAACACCCGTACTTTTTCAGTTTCTTGCTTAGACAATGATTTATCCTCCTAAATACAACTTCGATCTGGCTGCTACCACGATGGTTGTTTCTAATAATGTAATCGTTTAATACATTCACTTACGGATCACGCGTATTCCAGGCCGCATAGATGAGACGCCAAGTATTGACAAACAATATAACGACATAAAGCCTCAAACTTTCTACCACGTCTTAATGAAAACGGCCGTGGCGTTTTTATAAAGTCGTTCCTTTTGTTTGATAGAAAGTTCAAAAGATGTATGCTGTTGCTTGCCTTTTCATTGTTCCGTTTCAATGCCTCAAAATTCATTTATGAATGGCCGCTTCCATGCCAACCGTTTACCCGAACGCATCACTTGAGATTCAGTATACCTTAATTTTCTAGTTAAAAACAAGGGTATTCCTCTCGGCTGCAGTAAATTTTCTCACAAAAAAACCGCCAAGCGAATGCTTGACGGGTCAATAATTGAATTACTTTAATGATTCTAGTGCTAGATCCACAAGTTTTTCCTCTTGATTATTTAAGGGAATCAGCGGCAACTGTACCTCACCTACATGAACTCCTATTTTATTTAGAGAATATTTCACACATGTTGGATTTGGAGCTAAAAACATGGCCTTCATAACAGGCAAAAGCTTACGGTGAGTATCTGCGGCAATTTTCCGTTCACCAGCTTGGAATGCCTGCACGAGCCCTTTTAACTCTCGACCAATCACATGAGCAGCAACAGAAACGACCCCGTCCCCACCGAGTGCCAATACAGGGAGGGCGATGCCATCATCACCACTATACACAGCAAATGACTCATCTGTGTACTCAATAATTGCTGCGATTTGGTCTAAATTCCCACTCGCTTCTTTAATAGCCCTAATATTGGCATGTTTTGACAACTCGATCGTCGTTTGTGCTTCCATGTTAATTCCCGTGCGTCCTGGAACATTGTATAACATGACAGGTAACGCAGTTTTGTCAGCTACAGCGCTAAAGTGAGCAACTAAACCATGTTGTGACGGCTTATTGTAGTAAGGAGTCACAAGCATAACGCCATCGACTCCAACCTGTTCTGCTTCTTGAGTAAGGGCAATTGAAGCTTTTGTACTATTTGATCCTGTGCCAGCAACGATAGGCACCCGCCCTTTACTATATTGAACACAATAACGAAACAGCTCGATCTTCTCTTTATCCTTAAGCAGCGGCGATTCGCCGGTTGTACCTGCTACTACTAATACATCGGTGCCTGTTTCAATTAAATAATCTATTAATCGACCACAAGCTTCAAAATCAATGTCTCCACCTTCAGTAAAAGGCGTTACCATTGCCGTCCAAACTGGTCCAAATTTCCCCGTAGGTTTCACTTGCAACTCCTCCAATGATCGGAATTACGCGATGACTTCATTTAGTTGAAACATTTTGTGTAGCGCATTAACTGCTTTTTCCATATCTTCGTTTTTTACAAGAACCCAAATCGTTGTATGTGAGTCAGCGGACTGCAAAATTTGTACGTTTTCCCCGCTTAAAGCACTGACAATTTTTGCAGCTACCCCTGGAACGCCCGTCATACCAGCACCAACAGCTGATACTTTTGCACACCCTCGTCGTAGCTCCGGTTTATAACCAAGACCGCGTAACACATGATCAGCCTCATCAGCAGCCTCATCGTTAACAGTGTAGGTAACGCCACCAGGGCTAATGTTAATAAAATCAACGCTTATACTTGATTTTGCCATTGATTTAAACACATTCTCTTGTAGATCAAACTGTCCCTCTTTTGCTGCTACTTTAATTTGTGTAACATTAGATACATGGGCAATTCCTGTGATTAAACGTTCGCTAACATCCATCCCCTGACCTGATAAGCCAGAAGTAACAAGTGTCCCTTCCGAATCAGAGTACGTAGAGCGAATACGAATTGGAATTTTTGCCTGCATTGCGATTTCCACCGCTCTTGGATGAATGACTTTTGCTCCTTGATAAGCCATATTACAAATTTCATTATACGACATCGTTTCAAGTGCTCTTGCATCTCTAACAATTCTTGGATCTGCAGTCATGACACCTTCAACATCGGTAAAGATATCAACCCATTCTGCATGGACAGCAGCACCAAGTGCTGTTGCAGACGTATCACTACCACCTCTGCCAAGTGTCGTTGTTTCTCCACCTGAAGATTGACCTTGAAAACCAGTCACAACAACAACATCAACGGCCTCAAGTCTTTTTAACAAATGGTCACATTTCATTTCTTTAATCTTGGCATTTTGAAATTCCTCGTTCGTACGAAAACCAGCTCGTGCTCCACTCATTGCTTCACTTAGCACACCATGAGAATTTAAAAGCTCTGAGAAAACCACTGCAGAGATCGTTTCACCGCATGAAACGAGCAAATCTTGTTCTCGTTTAGAAATATGTGCTTTATTCACAAGAGATAATAGAGTATCGGTCGCATAAGGATCTCCGTTTCTACCCATAGCTGAAACGACTACTACAACTTTATATCCATCATTAACTGCTTTTTGTACGTGGCGTATCGCTTGCAGCCTGGTCTCTGATGTTTTAACGGACGTTCCGCCAAATTTTTGAACAATGATCTTCATATTTTTTTGCTCACTTATTCAAAAGGTTCAGCTTAACTAAGCTCTCTGCAATCTGAACCGAGTTCCAAGCTGCCCCTTTTAGTAGATTATCAGAAACAACCCAGGCATGATAACCATTGTCCCGATCAAGATCACGACGTACTCTACCAACAAAAACATCATTTTTGCCGACAGAGGTTGTGACCATCGGATATAATTGTTCTGCCGGATTATCTTGAAGCGTTACGCCAGGCGCTCCTGCAAGAAGGTTATGAATATCTTTGATACTTGCTCCCGCTTTATCTGTTTCAAAATAAATAGACTCTGAATGACCAGTTTCAATTGGAAGACGAACGCATGTTGCAGCCACTTCCAGACTTGGCAAGTGCATAATTTTTTTCGTTTCGTTAATCATTTTCATTTCTTCAAACGTATACCCATTTTCTTGGAACAAATCTATTTGCGGAACTGCATTAAAAGCAATTTGATAATGCTTTTTGTCTCCACCAACTGGCAGTATCTCTGCTTTTGCCTCATCGCCATTTAAGATTGCTTGCGTTTGATGTTCCATTTCTTCGACAGCTTCTAAACCAGCTCCAGAGACAGCTTGATAAGTCGAAACGATCACTTTATTTAAACCGAGTTTTTGGCGAATTGGCTCTAGTGCAACAACCATTTGAATGGTTGAGCAGTTTGGGTTAGCAATTACACCTTTATGATCTTTTAAATCCTCTTCATTCACCTCTGGAACTACAAGAGGAACACCTTCATCCATTCGAAATGCGCTTGTATTATCTACGCAAACCGCTCCATGTTTAATCGCTTCTGGGATAAGTGCTTTCGACACAGAACCGCCAGCAGAAAATAAAGCCAATTGAATGCCTTTAAACGATTCTGGACTAGCCTCTTCTACGGTATAAGTCGTTCCTTTAAATAAAAGTTGTTTACCTGCTGACCTTTTCGAAGATAAGAGCTTTAAACTCGCAATTGGAAAATCGCGTTCCTCCAATGTCTTGAGCATTTGCTGGCCAACTGCTCCAGTTGCACCTACTACTGCTAAATGATACTTTTGTTCGTTCATATATGTCTTCCTCCCTCAAGTTCAGCAATGAATCTCTTTTTATCCTCTACTAAACTGTACGGGATTTCCTAATGTTACGCAACTGTTCAAAGCCTATTTTTCTTTTTGGTGCATAAGAACGGGCTGAATCTGAGTGTTTACAAGTGCTGCTTCCGCAGCAGGAATCAGCTGTTCCATATCGGCAACAAGTGAGTTAGGCTTTTTCACATAATCATCTTGACCATAAGGAATGAAGTATATATTTTTTGTAGCCATTAATCTCATAATATTCATTCCATTTAAGCCAAGTCCATCATTTGTCGAAATTCCTAGCAATACAGGTTTGCCGTTACGTAGTGTTGATTTGGCTCCCATAAGAACAGGACTATCCGTCATCGCATTAGCAAATTTGGAAATTGAATTACCTGTCATTGGAGCAATAATCATTAAATCAAGAGGCGTTTTAGGTCCAAATGGCTCTGCTTTTACCATTGAATTAACAAAAGGTTCACTCGTTATACTTTTTAAACGTGCCATCCAGTCATTACTATCACCAAATTTTGTATCAGTCGTTTCAACTGTAAATGTCAAAAAAGGGGTCACTTTCGCTCCTAGCTTTACTAACTTTTCGATTTGCGGATAAACAGCATCAAATGTACAATGCGAGCCAGTTAACCCGATTCCTATGTGCTTCCCTGTTAGCATACTCTTCTCTCCTTCGTAGTTTACGATTGAGTTTGTTCAAGCAACAAATCACTTAAAACACCTGCTAATATTTTTCCCGATGTCTTCGGAGCAACCATTCCTGGAAGCCCTGGTACAAGCATTGCTTTTAACCCTCTTTTTTCGGCATAATCAAAATCTACCCCACCAGGCTTTGAAGCTAAATCTAAAATAAACGCATGCTGCTTCATTTCTGTTAATACATTTGAAGTAACGACTTTTGCCGGAATCGTATTGATGACTAAATCTGCGGACTTCATGGCTTCTTTAATGTTTTCGATTGAGAAAGGCTTCATCCCAAGTTCAAATGCCCTCGCCAAATTAGCTTTTTCTCGTACACCAACGGATACATTCGCTCCAAGAGCTTTAAACGTCTTAGCAATTGTCATGCCAATTCGCCCAAGACCAAGGACGGATACATTCGCATTGTGAATAGTTATGTCAGTATGCTGAATGGCTAACATAACAGCTCCCTCAGCCGTCGGAATTGAATTGTAAATCGCTACATCATCACGGTCCATTAGTGCAATCATTTGGCACTTGGATTGCTTTGCCATTTTTTCTAACTGATCAGAGATTATGCCGGTGTAAATCGTGCAACTTTTTGGCGTTTTGCTCAACTGCGTTGCTTCCAATGTCAATGTTTCATTCGAAAAAACACTATTGATTACTCCGTCATTTGAGAGCCCACCTACAGGTAACAAGATCGCATCCACTGAAGGCCATTCAATTTCCGATAGTTCTTGTTTGCTCGCACCGATAAACCCATCGTTTAATTGCTCAAAACCGACTAATGAGATTCTCGCATCTAATGATGAAAGTTTGCGAATAATCTCAAGCTGCCTGGCATCTCCGCCTATCATGACCACATGAATTCCTGTTAACATGGAATCTCCTCCTAAGTCAGTGCCATCCTGTTCATTCCATTACATCGGTATCACCGCGTCGTTAAACATTGGAAAACTCGTTTTTGTTTTCTATACGTACTATTTCACCCTATTTTCGTGCTTCTTTAGCATATGTATACGTCTATTAATTCGTGCCTCAGTAAAAAACAGCCTATCCTTTAGGACAGGCTGTCAGTTTCAATAATGATCATATCTTGACCAATCTTTTTAATTTGTTGCCAATACACGGTTACATCTTTTTCTTTTTTACTAAATTGATACCATCTTGTTGTTGGAACGATAAATGCATGGATTTCGCCGGTTTGCTCATCAAACATCACGTCCGTTTGACCAAGAACACCTAGCCGTTCCCCTTTTTCAAAATCAATGATTTCTTTGTTAGCAATTTCGCTAAGCCTCATTTTGCTTCACCTCATTTTATCCTATGAAACAAACGTAGAAACTAGACTAGCTACTATAAACCGTTTGCGGCATTATTTCACTTGATGAGACGATCGATAAAGCTGGACTCGTTTCAAATAAACTACGCGCTAACTCATTCACTTTTTCAAGTGAAACGCTGTTAATATCATCTAAAAGCTCATCGAGGCTTTTGTGTTTTTCAAGAAGCATTTCATTTTTTCCGTTACGACTCATGCGACTATTCGTAGACTCTAAACCAAGCATAATATTACCCTTTAGTTGTTCTTTTCCATTATCGAGTTCTTTCTTAGTAAGTCCATTTAGTTGAAACTCGTTCACTACTCCTGCCATCGCTTCAGTGAGTTGTGGTAACTGCGCAAGCTGTGTACCTGCATATAATGTCGTAGTGCCTATTTTTTCGTAAGAAGAATGGTAGGAAAAAACGGAGTAACATAAACCTTGTTCTTCTCTTATCTTTTGAAATAGTCTACTTGACATGCTTCCGCCTAACGCATTATTAAGTAAAACAAGACCAAACGCGTCATCTGAACCTATCTCCAACCCAGGATACGCTAAACAAATATGCGCCTGCTCCGTTTCTTTATACCGGAATTTATGAATGGGAACAAACTCTGCGGCTGGTATCTCAAATAAATGAGTGGAGGGTTTTACCTCTGAAAAGATTTCTTCAATCTCATCAATTAACGCTTCATCGTAATGGCCAGCAACAGAGATCACAACATGGTCTCCTGTATAAAAGCGATCCATATATGTCCGTATTTGTTTTTTATTAAACGTACGAAGTGTTTCTTCCGTTCCTAATATAGGGTTAGCAAGCGTTGCCCTTCCAAAAGACGCTTCACTCAACAGGTCGTGAACTAAATCATCAGGAGTATCTTCTACCATACGAATCTCTTCAAGAACAACGTTCTTTTCCCGTTCGATTTCTTTTTCATCAAATACAGAATGAAAAAACATATCTTGCAACACATCTACCGCTATGCGCGCATGTTCATCAAGTACTTTAGCATAATAACACGTATATTCCTTCGCGGTGAACGCATTAACTTGGCCACCTATTCGATCAAAAGCTTCAGCAATTTCCTGCGAGCTTCGAGTTTCTGTGCCTTTAAATAGCATGTGCTCTATAAAATGTGAAATCCCATTTTCCACTGCTTCTTCATTACGAGAGCCAGTTTTAACCCATATACCCATTGCCACTGAACGGACTGTATCATTTTTTTCAGCCATGATGCGCACGCCATTTGGTAGCGTTTTTTTATTAATCACGTTTTGTACCCCCATTGCTGTCTACTTCCATTTTTCTTGCTATGCGTGTTTCATCCATTAGTTCACTAACAGTTCCTAATTGCAAATTCTTCGCTTGGACACCACGAATCATTGCTTCTAATCCCTTTGCTGATGATTCTGTTGGGTGCATTAGCAGCATTGATCCAGCTTCCATTTTCGCTACGACACGATCGACCATAGTCGATGGCTCCGGCTTTTTCCAATCGATTGTATCGACGGTCCAAAGAATTGTGCGCATTTGTTGGGCATTTGCACGCTCAACGACTGATTGATTAAATTCTCCACTTGGTGGAGCAAACCACGTCGGCGTTACATCAAGCGTCGCTTCAATGACCTCATTTGTTTTCCGAATTTCTTCATCAATTTTTGCTGTAGTAAGTGTGTTCATATGCGGATGAGAATAAGCGTGGTTTCCAATTTCATGGCCTTCTTCTTTTATCATTATAGCCAACTGTGGATTTTTCTTTACCCATGATCCATCCAAAAAAAAGGTTGCTTTTACATCATACGATTTCAGTACTGTTAACATATCCGGCAAGTATTCGTTCCCCCATGCGACGTTAACTAAAAATGCCACCATCGGTTTTTCACTATGCCCCTTATATGTAGGTGCCGGCGGCAAATCATTTAAATGAACCGTTGGTTTCGTTTCTTTAAAAACCAACTTAGATTGGCTGAATATCCCAGATTCTTTCATCTTATCATAGGATTGTTTCACGTCAACCTCTAGTCCATTATAACCAGGAAGAGCTTTCCAGACTTTATCAATTCGTGCATCAACTGCATTAATATTCACTTTTTCTGCATGATCGACAACCTTTTGATAAAGAGGATCTTCTGCTGTTTCAACCATTATGTCAGCATTCGTTTTAACTGCTTCTATATACTGTAACGAGAATGGATTTTGAATAGCGCCATATGCGAGAACGACAACTGTACAACAGAACATGATATGAACCCATTTTTGCTTCATCCAGTTTCCACCTGCCTATATAAATGTTTATTAGCATGTCTATGTGACAATAGAGTGGACTAGACGTTTGTTCAATAAAAAAAGACCAGGAAATCATTCCCTAGTCTCCAAGAATTACTCATTTGAGGCATTCTCTGTTTCATTCTCCGCTGTTTTCTCTTCTTTTTCACGCTGTTCTTTTAACAACACTTTTCTTGAAAGATTCACTCGGCCTTGGTTATCGACTTCCGTTACACGAACGTCAACTTCATCACCTAGCTTAAAGACATCTTCCACTTTATTAACG
The DNA here is from genome assembly GCF_002019705.1 of Shouchella patagoniensis. Taxonomy (GTDB): domain Bacteria; phylum Bacillota; class Bacilli; order Bacillales; family Bacillaceae_D; genus Shouchella; species Shouchella patagoniensis. The sequence continues at coordinate 802,542 of NZ_KV917377.1, forward strand.
CGTTCTTCCGAAATTTGCGAGATATGAAGCAAACCATCTTTGCCTTTAAATAACTCTACAAATGCGCCAAACTTCTCAATTCGTTTTACTTTTCCGTGATAAGTCTTCCCAATTTCTACTTCACGGACGAGGTCTTCAATGATCTGTTTTGCTTTCGTATTCATTTCAGCGTCTAACGAAGAGATGTACACTGTACCGTCTTGCTCGATATCAATTTTAACATTTGTCTCCTCGATGATTTTGTTGATCACTTTACCGCTAGGCCCAATTACATCACGAATCTTATCTGGGTTAATAGCAAGAGTCATAATCTTAGGCGCATATTCAGAAAGCTCCGTACGTGGTTGTTCAATTGCAGTAAGCATATTATCAAGGATTTTCATCCGTCCACGCTTCGCTTGTTCAAGTGCTTGTTCTAGAACTTGACGATTGATCCCTGAGATTTTAATATCCATTTGCAATGCTGTGATTCCTGCTGCTGTTCCAGCTACTTTAAAGTCCATATCACCTAAAGCGTCTTCCATCCCCTGGATATCCGTTAATACCGTCATATGCTCGTCCTGTTTAACAAGACCCATTGCGATACCTGCTACCGGAGCTTTAATTGGCACTCCAGCATCCATCATTGCTAATGTACTTGCACAAATACTTGCCTGCGAAGTTGAACCATTTGATTCAAGCACTTCTGACACAAGTCGAATTGTATACGGAAATTCTTGTTCATTTGGAATAACCTGCTCAAGAGCACGTTCACCAAGCGCACCGTGTCCAATTTCTCGACGGCCTGGAGCACGAATCGGACCTGTTTCACCGACACTAAACTGTGGAAAATTGTAGTGATGCATAAACCTTTTTGTTTCTTCAATGCCTAATCCGTCCAAGATTTGAACGTCTCCTAGAGCACCTAGTGTACAAATGCTCAGTGCTTGCGTTTGCCCACGGGTAAAGAGACCAGAACCATGAGTGCGGGGCAACATCTTAATTTGTGAAGCAAGTGGTCGAATCTCATCTACTCCACGACCATCAGGACGAACCTTTTCAACTGTGATCAGACGGCGCACTTCTTCTTTTACAAACATCTGTAAAATGCCTTTTACTTCACTCACACTTATGTTTTCATCTTCTTCAAAGCGTTCTACTTGCGTAGCGATTACAGCATCAATTGCTTCTTGACGTGCATGTTTTTCAACAACACGTACCGCTTCCTTAATATCCGCTTCTACTGTACTGCGCAACTGAGTTTCCAAGTCTGCGTCAAATGTTTTTAACGGAATATCGCGTTTTTCTTTTCCGCACTCTGCAACGACTTTCTCTTGAAAAGCAATCATTTCTTTAATATTCTCGTGTCCGACTAGAATTGCTTCAAGCATGACTTCTTCAGGCACTTCTTTCGCACCTGCTTCAACCATGTTTATCGCTTCCTTCGTTCCAGCAACAACAAGGTCGATATCACTCTCTGCCAACTGCGCAGGAGTTGGGTTAATAATAAATTCACCATCAATACGTCCTACTGTTACTCCAGCAATCGGACCATCAAATGGAATATCCGAAACAGAAAGAGCAAGAGATGACCCGATCATTGCCGCCATTTCTGATGAAGCGTTTTGATCTGAACTCATAACGATGCTAATAACTTGTACATCATTTCTAAACCCATCAGGGAAGAGCGGACGGATTGGACGATCAATTAAACGACTTGTTAAGATCGCCCGTTCACTTGGACGTCCTTCTCGTTTAATAAATCCTCCTGGTATCTTTCCAGCTGCATATAAACGTTCTTCGTAATTGACCGTTAATGGGAAAAAAGGAAGGTCCTTTGGCTCCTTAGAGGCAGTCGCAGTTGATAATACCGCTGTATCGCCATAACGGACAAGAACTGCTCCGCTTGCTTGTTTCGCTAGTTGACCGACTTCAACCGTAAATGTACGGCCTGCCCAGTCAATTGAAAACTCATGTCGTTCTTGATCCATGAATGTGTACTCCTCTCGTACATCTAAAAAATTCTTCTTCCTTATTATGACCGAATCAGAACAAGTTTAAAAGAGTGAATTCGCTTAAGAATGGTTGTTTTTAAGATTCGTTCTTATTAATTGTTCTCCATGAAGAAAAAAGCGGGAGATTATCCCCCGCTTTTAACAATACTATCGACGTAAACCAAGTTTATCAACTAAGTTCCGATAACGTGTAACGTCTTTGTTACGTAGGTACGTTAGCAAGTTACGACGTTGTCCAACCATTTTCAAAAGACCGCGACGTGAGTGGTGATCTTTTTTATGCGTACGCAAGTGATCGTTTAACGTGTTGATTTGCTCCGTAAGAATCGCTACTTGAACTTCTGGTGAACCAGTGTCCGTATCATGTGTTTTAAATTCTGTAATTAGCTCGTTTTTGCGCTCTTGTGTCAAAGCCATTAGAGCCACCTCCTTTTTCTATAACTCCAGTTTCTGAGCAAACGTTGGTGAATCGTCTAGCCAAGAAATGGATGTATCCACCGATATGGCGAACATTAGTATTATAATATTAACCAAGAACAATTGCAAGTACTAGATTCATACGTCGTGATCAAGAAAGTACTGTTCAGCCGTTTTTTGATCTTTAGTGAGCTGTGCTTTAATTTCTTCAATTCCATTAAACTTTTGCTCATCTCGAATTCGCTTCAGAAAAGATACTTCCACGGAACTTCCATAGATATCTTGGTCAAACTGAAAGATGTTTACTTCAATTGAAGGTTCAGGGAGATTATCAACGAATGTTGGCTTATAACCAACATTCGCCATTCCTTTATATACAACACCATCAAGGGAACATGTCACAACATACACCCCTGTTTTTGGTATAAAGAATCGCTCGTCTGTTGCAACATTCGCTGTTGGAAAACCGATTAAACGTCCTCTTGCATCCCCATGGACAACTGTCCCTGTTAACGTATAAGAATAACCAAGCAATTTAGCAACTTCTACTACATTTCCTTCTTCTAATTCTTTCCGTATTCGTGTTGATGATACTTTTTCTTTTTCGTCCATAATTTTCTCAACGGTTGTATAAGTAAAACGTTCTTCAGCATATTCATCTAAATGATCCATATCTCCTGAACCTTTTACACCGTAAGTAAAGTCAAATCCCGCGACAACGTGCGCTACATTCAAACCAACAATAAAACGATCTATAAATTGTTTTGGCGTCAACTTAGAAAACTGTTTAGTAAACTTAACTGCATAAACAACATCCACGCCTAGTAATTCCAATCGATCAATCTTTGACTGGAGTGGCGTTAAATACCGCATCGGTTTTTCTGGGTTCCCTAACACTTCCTTTGGGTGAGGATAAAATGTCATAACAGCTGCCTTTATGCCTCGTTGCCTCGCACGATCAATTGCTGTTTGGATGACAGCCGTATGACCTTTATGAACGCCATCAAAATACCCTAGCGCCATTACAGATGCTTCAGGTGTTTCAATTTCACCGAAAGATTCAACATCTAACTCCACAAGCTTCACTCATTACCCCTCCTACTAACCTGCCGACTGGCAAAACAATTTCTCTGGTTTCACATACTCTGTTTTTTCTGGATGCGGCTTATACAATGCCAGGCATTCTCCTACCTCATTATAAAACAAAAAACGTTGTTCTCCAAAAGAAGCGTCCTTTACTAATACTGCGCCATTGCGGATACGTTTTTCAAGCTCTTCATCAGCTATCACTCGTTTAAACTTCGTTAAAGCTCTGTCAAATGGTTGCAAAATATCCCCACGTTCTTGCACCTCCATCTGCTCTAATTGCTCAAAAGTTATCGTGTCTTTTTCCGTAAATGAACCTGATGCAATCCGAGTCAATTTCGACATATGAGCAGGGAAACCTAACTCTTTCCCTATATCAACTGCCAACGTTCTAATATACGTTCCTTTACTACAGGTTGCTTTAAATATAAAAGAACGAAGACCAGGTTCTGTATGAACATTCCCTAAAAAATCAAGAGAATATATTTTCACTTGTCTGGTTGGACGTATTACCTCAATACCAGCCCTTGCATATTCATACAGCCGCTTGCCATTTACCTTGACTGCTGAAAAGTAAGGTGGAGTTTGTTTAATCTCACCTGTGAACGCTTTTAACTGCTTTCTTATTTCACTTTCGGCTATTTCTCGATCAACTCGTTTTTGATCTACCATTTCTCCGTGAGCATCTTCCGTTGTTGTCGAATAACCAATCGTCACTTCACCAATATATGTCTTATCGAAATCTGACATGTATTCCGCAACTTTTGTTGCCTTGCCTATACAAATAGGTAGCACTCCATCCACTTCAGGATCAAGTGTGCCTGTATGTCCAACTTTTTTTGTTTGATAGAGCCTCCGAATTCGGGCTACACAGTCGTGCGATGTCATACCCCTCGGTTTATGAAGCGCAAGTATGCCAGAAGGTTGCATGTTGTTGCTCCTTTCTTATGTACACATAGCAGAAAGGATAGCGGCTAAGCCGCTATCCTATTGCTTTACTCATTTGAGTCTTCTTTTTTTACTTCCCTTAAAAGGTTCTCAATACGATTACCGTATTGAATCGATTCATCAAATTCAAAACTTAACTCTGGCGTTTTACGCAAGCGAATTCGTTTTCCAATTTCTGATCGAATAAACCCTCTTGCTTTTTCAAGCCCCGCAAGCGTCGCTTTCTTCTCTTCATCATCGCCAAGAACTGTAATAAAAGCAGTGGCTTGTTGAAGGTCGCCAGTTACATCCACCCCAGTCACTGTAACAAAGCGTACTCTCGGATCTTTAATATCTCGAATTAATAAATCACTTAATTCCTTTTTCATTTGTTCGCCAACGCGAACCGCGCGGTTATTAGCCACTATGTTCACCTCGAATCATGAGAATTTAAATCCATTCCCAGTCCGTAATTGTTCGCTCCGCATCCGTTGCTTGGTCGATCAAAGAAAGGGCGCGGACAAGTTCTGCTTCCACGCTCTTCCGACTCGAACCGACTGCACAACATGTTAGCTCAGTGCGTTGCCATATATCTTGAAAGCTAGTCTCTGCAATGCTTACGTTGCAGCGCTGCCGTATTTTCGTCACAACGCTCTTTACAACCGAACGTTTATCCTTTAACGACTGTGCCTCATAAATAAACAATTCGCAGCGAATGAGCGCTAGGATCATTAGCGCTTGATTTCTTCCATAACGTAGGCTTCAATAGTATCGCCTTCTTTAACGTCATTGAATTTCTCAAGTGTAATTCCACACTCATAACCAGCAGCTACTTCTTTCGCATCGTCTTTAAAACGTTTAAGCGCATTAAGTTCGCCTTCATAAATGACAATGCCATCGCGGATTAAACGCACAGAGGAATGACGAGTAATTTTACCCTCTGTTACATACGAACCGGCAATGGTTCCAACTTTAGATACTTTAAATGTTGTTCGTACTTCAACTTGGCCAATGACTTTCTCTTCAAATTCTGGGTCAAGGGCCCCTTTCATCGCTTGCTCAATTTCATCAATTGCATTATAAATGACACGATGCAGACGAATATCAACGTTTTCTGCTTCAGCCACACGCTTCGCATTCACATCAGGACGAACATTAAATCCAATAACAATCGCATTAGATGCAGATGCTAAGATAATGTCAGACTCTGTAATTGCGCCTGCCCCAGTATGGATAATATTGACTTTTACGCCTGCTACATCAATTTTTTCTAGCGAGCCTTTCATCGCCTCAACGGAACCTTGCACATCCGCTTTGATAATAACATTAATATCTTTAATATCCCCTTGTTGGATTTGATTAAACAAATCATCAAGGCTAACTTTTGAGGATTCAGTTAAGTTCTGCTCACGATAGCGAGCCATCAAACCTTCCCCAACTTGGCGCGCTTTTTTCTCATCTTTAAATGCTTGGAAACGATCCCCTGCTTGCGGTACTTCATTTAACCCAGTTATTTCAACTGGAGCTGAAGGACCTACAGTTTTCACGCGTCGTCCCATATCATTCACAAGTGCACGCACACGACCGAAAGTGCTCCCAACAACAACAGCATCTCCTACATTAAGCGTTCCAGCTTGAACAAGAAGTGTTGCTACAGGGCCACGCCCTTTGTCAAGTTGAGCTTCAACAACTGTACCAGAAGCGAGCTTTTCTGGATTTGCTTTAAACTCTTCAACCTCAGATACAAGCAAAATCATTTCGATTAGCTCATCAATTCCGTCGCCATTTAATGCAGATACATTTACAAAGATCGTATCTCCACCCCAAGCTTCTGGAACTAATTCATATTCTGTTAACTCTTGCATTACACGATCTGGGTTTGCCGCTTCTTTATCCATTTTGTTAACAGCAATAATAATTGGCACTTCCGCTGCTTTCGCATGGCTAATTGCTTCTTTTGTTTGCGGCATTACACCGTCATCAGCTGCCACCACGATGATCGCAATGTCAGTCACTTGAGCACCACGCGCACGCATCGTTGTAAAAGCCGCGTGACCAGGTGTATCAAGGAATGTAATTTGCTTTCCGTTTTGATCAATCTGATACGCACCGATATGCTGTGTAATTCCACCAGCTTCACCAGCGGTTACTTTCGTATTACGAATAGAATCAAGCAACGTTGTTTTTCCGTGGTCAACGTGACCCATAATTGTAACAACAGGAGGACGCTCTTGCAATTCTTCCTCTTTATCTTCACTATCGTATAGCTCAATATCAAGTTCATCAACGAATACAGCTTCTTCCACTTCAACGCCGTAATCAGTTGCTAGAAGTTCAACAGTATCTTTATCAAGTTCTTGGTTAATCGTCGCCATTACACCAAGTCCCATTAATTTCTTAATAAGCTCTGATGCTTCACGGTGAAGCTTGGCCGCTAGTTCACTAACAGAAAGGGATCCAGAAATTGTAATTTTTTCTGGCAACGGCATTTGCTGATGGTTCGGTTTATTTTGAGGCCCGCCGCGTCTCTTTCCACCGCGAGTCCCTTGATTGCGGCGATTATTATTCCCTGGACGACCTTGACCGGGACCACGATTATTATTGTTATTATTGCGCCCTTGAGTTCCTGGACGATTTCCGCCGCCACGATTAGCTGGAGCTGTACCGCCGCCTTGTTTATTCGTGCTGCTTGTGTTGTTATTGCTGCTACTCCGGTTTCCACCTTGGCTATTGCCTTGTGGACGGTTTTGTTGTCCTTGGCCCTGACTTTTTGCTGGTGCTACCTTATTTCCTTGTTTAGCTTTATTTAATGTTTCTTCTTCAATTGCTGACATATGATTAGACACTTCCACACCCATTGATTTTAAGTTCTCGATCAGTTGTTTGCTTGAAACATTGTTTGTCTTCGCGTATTCATGAATTCGCACTTTCGACATATACGTACCTCCATTATTGGCTCAGTAATGCGGCAATTTTCTTAGCAAACCCTTCACTCCTTACGCCTATGATGACCCGGGCTTCCTTGCCAATCGCCTGTCCAAGCGCGTATCGGTCGCTCGTTACACAGACTGGAATTTTATAATAGCCGCATTTGTCCTTAATTTTCTTTTCGGTGTTGCTACTCGCATCGCTTGCAAGTAACACTAACTTCACAGTTTGCTTGCGAACTTCTCCAAGCACTAATTCTTCTCCTGTTATTAATTGACCTGCTCGCTGACACAGGCCTAACAGAGATAATAAACGTTGATCCTTGTTCATCGTTTTTTTACCTTTGCACGCTCAGCAATAAGGCGTTCATAATCATCTGCGCTTACGTTTACTTGTAGATGACGTGATAAGCTATCTCTTTTCTTAGCCGCTTCAAACACATCTTCGCTATTCGTTAAATAAGCACCTCGACCATTCTTCTTACCAGTAGCATCAAGCTCTACTGTTCCTTCCGGTGTACGTACAATACGTATTAAATCCCCTTTAGGCATCATTTCATTAGTTACAATGCATTTTCTGAGCGGTACTTTCCGTTGTTTCATTTCGATTCCCCGCCTTTATTTTAACGTTCAGTTTCATCATACGTAAACTCTTGTAACTCTTCATCCTCTGAATTTTCATCGAGAAGTCCTAGTTCACGTGCTTCTGATTCACTTTTGATGTCAATTTTCCAACCAGTCAATTTAGCTGCTAAACGTGCATTTTGACCACGTTTTCCAATTGCCAATGACAATTGATAATCAGGAACGATGACTCGAGTCATCTTCTCACCTTCCAGCACATCAACTTTCATTACTTTCGCTGGACTTAGAGCGTTCGCCACATAAACAACTGGATCTTCAGACCACTCAACGATATCAATTTTCTCGCCCTTTAATTCATCAACAATTGTTTGGACGCGTTGTCCCCTTTGGCCTACACAAGCACCGACAGAATCCACTTCTGGGTTATCTGAATGAACAGCGAGCTTAGATCGGTCTCCAGCCTCACGTGAAACAGACTTAATCTCAACCGTTCCATCATAAATTTCTGGAACTTCTAATTCAAACAATCGCTTCAACAAACCAGGATGTGTTCTTGATATTAAGATTTGTGGACCTTTGGTTGTCTTTTCAACCTTTGTAATAAACGCTTTTATTCGATCATTATGCTTATAAGACTCATTTGGCATTTGCTCTGCCAATGGCAACAAAGCCTCAACTTTACCAAGGTCTACATAAATAAAGCGGTGATCTTGGCGCTGAACGATTCCGTTCATAATATCTTCTTCACGATCAATAAAATCAGAATAAATAATGCCTCGCTCTGCTTCACGAACACGTTGCGTAACAACTTGTTTTGCTGTTTGCGCAGCTATGCGACCAAAATCTTTTGGAGTTACTTCAATCTCTACGACATCATCCACTTCAAAACTTGGATTAACAAGTTGCGCTTCGTCTTCAGAGATTTCTAAGCGCTTATCAAATACCTCTTCAACAACTACTTTTCGTGCAAAAACGCGTATACTACCACTATTACGATTTACATCCACGCGGACATTTTGCGCTTGCCCAAAATTCCGCTTATAGCCTGAGATTAACGCGGCTTCAATTGCTTCAATAATAACATCTTTTTTTATGCCTTTGTCTGTTTCAAGCGTAGACAAAGCTTCCATAAATTCACTGTTCATGGAAAGCCCCCTCCTTCTTTGCTAAAAAATTATAGCAGAATGGACAGCCGTGCGTTTGCTACTTTTTCGTAAGGCACGCTGTACGTTATTTTTCTTGTTTTTACTTTGGTTTCAATTAGAAGCAAGCCATCATCAAAAGAAGTTAACACACCTTCAAATGCTTTTTGTCCATTTACAGGCTCATATGTTGTGATATATACCCCTTTGCCAACTGCTTTTTTCAAATCGGCTTCTTTCTTAAGTGGCCTTTCTGCTCCAGGAGATGACACTTCTAAAAAGTATGCATCCTTAATTGGATCTTCTGCGTCCAGAACCTCGCTAAGCTTTTCACTAACGGCTTCACAATCGTCTAAATTAACGCCAGCCTCTGAATCAATAAATACGCGTAAAAACCAGTTAGGTCCTTCTTTTTTGTATTCTATTTCTACGAGTTCAAGATTGAGTTCGCGAACAACCGGCTCTGCTAATTGTTCTACTCTACTAGAGACATTTTTACTCAAAGCACGTCCCTCCTTTACATAATTAAAAACGTATACTTTGTTATATAGCATACGTTTATAAAGGCCTATGCGTCTTGTATCGCCAATCTCACTATAGGCGAACAAAAAGAGTGGGAAGCCCCCACTCTTTTTTCCTTCATCGTATGCTAACTATTACCATAAACGATTGTACCATATTAAAGCTGTTCACGCAAGGCGACGCGCCGTTAAAACAACGATAGCTGATTCGAATCAGGTAATCCTTCTAAACAACCATGGTCGGACAAGTTTTCTACAACTGTTTTTGTCAACTTCGCCCTTTGTTGCAAATCTTCTTTCGATAAGAAATGTCCACTCTCACGTGCTTTAACAATGTTTAAAGCCGCATTTGTACCTACACCATTTAATGAATTAAACGGAGGTAAAAGCTTTTCCCCATCAACAATGAATTCTGTTGCAGAAGACTTATATAAATCTACCTTTTGAAAACCAAAGCCCCGTTCACACATTTCAAGTGATAATTCTAATACCGTTAGCACCGCTTTTTCCTTCGGAGCAGCATCTAGCCCTTTTGCATTGATTTCTTCAATTTTCGCCCGGATCGAGCTAGGACCTTTAATCATTATATCCATCTCAAAATCATCGGCCCGAACAGTAAAATAAGTTGCGTAATAAAGAATTGGATGGTGAACTTTGAAATAAGCAATTCGCACTGCCATTAATACATAAGCTGCTGCGTGAGCTTTTGGAAACATGTACTTGATTTTTGTACATGAATCGATGTACCAATCAGGCACATCATGCTTTTTCATTTCTTCCACCCACTCTGGTTGAAGCCCCTTGCCTTTACGCACAAATTCCATAATCTTAAATGCTAGAGAAGACTCAAGCCCTTTATAAATCAAATAAACCATAATATCATCTCGACAGCCAATTACATCTTTTAACTCACATGTTCCATTATAAATAAGTTCGTTTGCATTTCCTAACCATACATCTGTCCCATGTGAAAGACCGGAGATCTGTAGTAATTCTGAAAACGTACTTGGCTTTGTTTCTTCAAGCATCTGTCGTACAAAACGTGTCCCAAATTCAGGTATACCAAGTGTCCCTGTTTTACACATGATTTGCTCCTCTGTTACTCCAAGCACATCTGGTGAAGCAAAGATTTTCATTACTTCCGGGTCATCTGTCGGTATTGTTTTTGGATCAATCCCACTTAAATCTTGAAGCATCCGTATTGCTGTAGGATCATCATGACCTAGAATATCAAGTTTTAGCAAGTTATCATGAATCGAGTGGAAGTCAAAGTGTGTTGTCTTCCACTCCGAATTCTTATCATCTGCCGGGAATTGAATAGGGGAAAAATCATGGATGTCCATGTAGTCAGGTACAACTATAATCCCCCCTGGGTGTTGCCCAGTCGTCCTTTTTACTCCTGTACAACCTGAAACGAGTCGATCGATCTCTGCTCCTCGCATCAATAAATCATGATCACTTTGATAGCCTTTCACATAACCATAAGCTGTTTTCTCTGCTACTGTACCAATCGTTCCTGCTCGGTAAACATACTCTTCACCAAATAAGTCCTTTGTATAAGCATGTGCACGAGGCTGGTACTCACCAGAGAAGTTCAGATCAATATCTGGAACTTTGTCTCCTTTAAAACCTAGAAACGTTTCAAACGGGATATCTTGTCCATCTTTTTTGTAATCTGCTCCGCATTCAGGGCATGTTGCGTCAGGTAAATCATAGCCTGATGCGACGGAACCATCATCAAAAAATTGTGAGTGCTTGCATGCCGGACAAACGTAATGAGGGGCTAAAGGATTCACTTCAGTAATCTCAGTCATTGTCGCCACAAAAGAAGATCCAACTGATCCCCTAGAACCAACAAGGTAACCGTCATCTAGTGATTTTTTAACAAGCTTTTGTGAAATTAAATAAATAACCGCAAAACCATGACCAATGATGCTCTTAAGTTCTTTCTCCAATCGCGCTTCAACAATCTCTGGTAGATTATCTCCGTAGATCATCCGAGCTCGACCATAACTCATTTCTCGCATCTCGTCATCCGCACCTTCAATTTTAGGCGCATACAAATCATCAGGTATTGGGTGTACCTCTCCTACTTTGTTCGCAATCTCATTGGATGCTTCCACAACAACTTTTGCGGCTTCTTCCTCACCTAAAAAAGCAAACTCATTAAGCATTTCATCTGTAGTACGAAAATGTACTTGCGGGAGGGTTTGCTTATTTAATGGATTAGCACCACCTTGAGAGGCGATTAGTATTTTCCTATAAATCGCATCTTCTTCATCCAAGTAATGAGCGTTACCTGTCGCAACAACGGGTATTTCTAATTGTTTCCCTAAGTCAATAATTTTCCCTATGATCTCTTGTAATGCAGTCTCATTCTTAATTAATTCTCGTTCGATTAAATGACGATAATTCCCTAACGGTTGAATTTCCAAATAATCATAGAAACGAGCAATTCCCTCTACTTCATCAGCCGATTTCTGCATCATCCCTTCAAATACTTCACCTTTATCGCAAGCAGAACCAATAATTAATCCTTCACGGTGCTTACTGAGTTGAGATCGTGGAATACGCGGTGTCCGGAAATAATATTGCAAATGGGACATTGAAACAAGTTTATATAAATTCTTCAGTCCTTCTTGAGAAGTTACGAGAATGGTACAATGAAATGGCCGTTGACGGTGAAAGTTACCTTGTCCCATATGGTTATTTAGTTCATCATGATAAAAAATCTCTTTCTCCGCAGAATCTTTGACCATCTTCCAAAGTAAATATGCTGTTGCCTGTGTATCATAGATCGCTCTGTGGTGGCTGACCAGTTCAATATCAAACTTTTTACATAACGTGTTGAGACGGTGGTTTTTTAATTCTGGATAAAGGAAACGCCCTAGTTCTAGCGTATCAATGACTGGGTTTTTGACTTCAGTAAAACCGAGTTTTTTATAACCAACATTTAAAAAACCAATATCAAAACTAGCATTGTGAGCAACGATCGTTGCCTCTCCAGCGAACTCCCTGAATTGCTTTAATACTTCTAGTGGGTCAGGTGCTCCTTGGACCATATCATCGGTAATACCAGTGAGTTCTATTATTGTTGCTGAAATAGGCTCTTTTGGATCGGCAAACGACTCATACGTGTCGACGATTTCACCGTTTTTAATTTTGACTGCTGCAAGCTCAATGACCGTGTTATACACTGCAGATAAACCAGTTGTCTCTACGTCAAATACTACATACTCTTCTTCCAATAAATGGCGATGATCAGAGTTGTATGCAATAGGGACCCCATCATCAACAATATTTGCTTCCATTCCAAAGATGACATTGATTCCATGTTTTTTGCTTGCATTATAGGCTTCCGGAAATGCTTGAACAACACCATGATCGGTAATTGCTACAGCCGAATGGCCCCACTTTGCCGCTTGTTCAACATATTGTCCAACTGAAACAAGACCATCCATTTGACTCATTGTGGAATGTGTATGTAGCTCCACTCGTTTTTCATCAGCAGTATCTACACGGGTACTTGGTGTAATTTGGTTAAAGTCATTCGCTATCATCACAAGATCACGTACAAACGTATCATTCTGAATCCCGCCTCGGACTTTTAGCCACATCCCTTTCTTAAGCGCCTGCATAACGGGTACATCTTCTTTATCACGTGAAAACATTTTAACTAAAATCGAATCGGTGTAATCTGTGATCTTAAATGTTAATAATGTCCGTCCACTGCGTAACTCACGAATATCTGTGGCAAAGACATATCCTTGAACCGTAATACGGCGTTCTTCATCAACAATTGCCTCAAGAGGTGTCGGATCATCTTTAATCGTATACCCCATCGATAAATTTGCATCTTTCACTTGTTTGGACATTTCATCTTCTACACGCTTCTTCTCAAGCATCGCCTCAACGACTTTGGAATGGTCTTCCTCAGCACGCTTTCGAACAAATTCTTCATAAACTTCCTGTGATTCTTGCACACTGATAGCAAGCGGTAGCAAAGGTAAACCAAAACGAGTGCTTATCTGTTTAAACGGCTCAGCTAACTTTCTCTTCATTGCCTCTGCTTCCGCATCATTTTGTGCGACAAGCGCGAGTTTGTTTTCAACCAACTTTACTACTTGCTTTTGTAAGACCGATGCAAGAGGTGGAGAAACAGTCGTTAATTCACTGGCAATTAAAGGCCAATACCGATTCCACATTGCCTCATCCGGCGCACTATTCGTGTATGAAAACGAACAACTTACTTTCGCAATATCGCGAAATGTTTGTGATAAACGACCTTGAAACAACTCAAATAACTCTGCAGGTAACAGATGGTCCAAATGAATGTAGAAGTGCCACGTTTTGCTTTCTTGTGAGATTGCTAGTTTTTTAATATATCCATTTTTAAAATGGTGGAGAATATCTTCTGGAATTTGTAATTGTTCCAACAGGAGCAAGAGACGTTCTTCTCTTGTCTGCATTGCATCGCTCATGTACTCACCCCTTTTTATAAACATCAAAACAGACTGGCGAACCGCCAGCCTGCCTTCGCGTTATTCGCTCAAAAATTGATGCAGCCAGCTTGCCAACTCGCCAGCGGGCAATTCAAGCTGTTCGCCCGTTTTACGGACCTTTACTTCAACAAAACCTTCACCTGCGCGTTTACCCACTGAAACTCGAACAGGTAAACCCATTAAATCAGAATCTTTAAATTTGACGCCGGCCCGTTCAGGTCGATCATCATATAAAACTTCGATAGATGCTTCCCTAAGTTCTTGATAGAGAGACTCTGCAAGTTGCTTTTGCTCTTCATTTTTCACATTTAGTGCAAGCAAGTGGACATGAAACGGAGCTACTGCTTTTGGCCACACAACGCCAAACTCATCATGATGCTGCTCAATCACTGCTGCAATGGTTCGAGATACACCAATCCCGTAGCAACCCATAAGAAATGGTTGCGCTTTTCCATTTGAATCCAAATACTTTGCATCAAGAGATTCTGAATACCTCGTACCAAGTTTAAATACTTGTCCGATTTCAATCCCTTCAGCAAAGCGAAGTGTGCCTTTGCCATCTGGTGAAGGATCACCTTCACGGACAGTACGTAAGTCTTTATAAGCTGTTACAGTGTAATCATGCCCAGGGCCCACATGTACATAATGGTAACCTGTTTCATTTGCACCGCACGCGATCGTTTTCATACTGTGAATGCGATGATCCGCGTAAATTGGAACATTTCCAACACCAACTGGACCGATTGAACCAGGAGATGCACCAAAAGCATCAACCACTTCTTGTTCAGTGGCCATTCTCATCTCTTTTGCACCGAGTTCATGCAGTGCTTTGACTTCATTAAGCTCATCATTTCCACGTAGAATCAGAAGAGTAAGCTCATCATCAAGCATAACAACTAACGCTTTAAAAATATCATCAGCATCAAGTCCTAACGCCGCAGCTGCATCATCAACCGTTTTCGCGTTTGGTGTTTCTTTCTTTTCTAAACGGCCATATACTTGCACTTCTGCCGAAGGAGGAGCAGCACTTGCAGCCATTTCTAAGTTCGCTGCGTACTCCGATTCATCAGAGTATACGATTGTATCTTCGCCTACACTTGCCAAAGCCATGAATTCATGGGTATCTTTACCACCCATTGAACCTGAATCAGCAATTACCGGGCGGAAAGTTAGACCAACTCGTGTAAAGATGCGTGAATAGGCAGCGTGCATGGCCCAATACATTTCATCGAGACTTTCCGCTGAATCATGAAAAGAATAGGCATCTTTCATAATGAACTCTCGACCTCGTAATAAACCGAAACGAGGTCGACGCTCATCGCGAAACTTCGTTTGTATTTGATAGACATTAAGAGGTAATTTTTTATAAGATGCAATACCATCTTTGATTAACATTGTAATGACTTCTTCATGGGTAGGACCAAGTGCAAAATCACGGTTATGGCGATCCTTCAAGCGAATTAGCTCATCACCCATGCTTTCCCAACGGCCAGATTCCTGCCATAGTTCCGCAGGATGCAAACTAGGCAGCAATAATTCCTGGGCACCAATCTTATCCAATTCTTCTCTTATAATTGTTTCAATTTTAGCCATTGCTCGCTTTGCAAGAGGCATATAAGCGTAAACACCAGAAGCGATTTGTCGCATCATCCCTGCACGAAGCATAAGCTGATGGCTAATCGCATCGGCATCTGCTGGTACATCGCGCATTGTTGGCGCTAAAAAAGTCGATTGTCTCAATTTGCTGCACATCCTTTTTTAATGCAAGTGATTAAGAAAACAGTTTACTAATATCATTCCATGTCACAATAATCATTAACAGCATCACTAGTGCAAAACCAACAAACTGGATTGCTCCTTCTTTTTCTGGAGAAACAGGCTTCCCACGTATCCCCTCATAAGCTAGGAACATTAGACGCCCACCATCTAAGGCAGGTATCGGGAACAAGTTAATGACGCCAAGATTAATACTGAGAAGGGCGGCGAAGTTAATAACCGTTAACAACCCTAACGAAACGGCTTGATCAGTTATATCGTAAATCCCTACAGGACCTGAAATATAGTCTAATGAAAATTGACCAGTAAATATTAAGCTTAATGTGTCAAAGATTGAAGTAGCGAGTGTCACAAATTGTTGTGCGCTATGCTGAAGTGAGCCTAGAAACGAAAATTCAAAGATTCCTTGTACACCTAAAACACCTTCAAACTCATCTGGCATAACCTCTCTTTGTTCAAGTGAAGCATTGGTTTGCATTTCTTCACCATTACGTTCAAACGAAAGAGCAATTTCTTGGTTTGGGTATTTCTGCACTTCTGCCGTCATCTCATTCCAAGTTGAAACAGGTGTACCTTCGATTGAAGTGATGACATCACCTGTTTCTAGTCCAGCTTCTTGTGCAGGTGAGGTTTCGTTTTCAGGAATGACAATTTCCGATGTTAAACGGACTCCTTGGTACAAACTAAGAGCTAACAAAATGACAAAAGCCAATATGAAGTTCATCATCGGACCAGCAAAAATCGCCATCGCTCTTTTTGGCAATGATTTAGAACCAAACTGGCGATGCCACGGCGCATTAATTTGCGCTACTTCATCTTGGACGATCATTGCCTTTTCATGGACATTGTAACGAATCGTTTCGCCTGATTCTTCATCCACTGTTTCAATAAACAACTCATGAATTAAATCAATACGTTCCACTTGCACGACATGCGCTTCGGGATGCTTCGATTTATTATTAATGATAATCTCTGTTACCATTTGCTTGTCATCAAAAACAAGTCCGATTTCATACCCGGGACGAATCGTTGTTTGTTCCGGCTCTTCACCAGCCATCCGGACGTAACCGCCAATAGGCAAAAGACGTACCGTGTATATTGTGTCATTGCGTTCAAAAGCGAATAATTTCGGACCCATGCCAATCGCAAACTCATAACAAAGTATGCCGGCTTTTTTTGCAAAATAAAGATGGCCCCATTCGTGCACAAACACAAGCACACTGAATATGGCAATAAATGCAAGCAATGTATTCAAAAGCAATACCGCCTCTCAGGTTTAATTACCGCGTTAATTGTTCGCGAATCTCTTTATCAACTGCTTGGATCTCATCAAGCGTGGGGTTAGCAATCAGTGAATGCGTCTCAAGTGCCTGCTCAATTACTTGCTCAATCTCAAGAAATGTTAGTTGTCCATTTAAAAAACGTTCAACTGCCACCTCGTTAGCCGCATTTAATACCGTTGTCATCGTACCGCCTGCCTTGCCAGCTTCATACGCTAAATGCATACATCGATAACGTTCCATGTCCATTTTATTAAAATGTAGTTTGCCGAGCTCCCATAACTCTAATCTCTTCGTATTCGAGTGCGCAGCATATCGATCTGGATGTGTAAGAGCGTATTGAATGGGTACACGCATATCGGGCGTCCCTAATTGAGCAATGACGCTACGGTCCACAAATTCCACCATTGAATGAATAATGCTTTCTTTATGGATTAATACATCAATTTTGTCATAATCCAAGTCAAAAAGCCATCTTGCTTCGATTACTTCTAGGCCTTTATTCATCATCGTGGCAGAATCAATTGTTATTTTAGCACCCATTGACCAATTCGGATGCGACAGTGCTTCTTCTACTGTCACTTGTTCTAATTCTTCTCTTGTCCGATCTCGAAAACTACCACCCGACGCCGTTAATATAAGTCGATCAATTGTTTTATGCGACTCCCCTTGTAGCGCTTGAAAGATAGCAGAGTGTTCACTATCTACCGGTATTAATGGTACACCGTGTCTTTTCGCAGCTTCTACAACAAGATGACCTGCAGTCACAAGTGTTTCTTTGTTTGCGATCGCAATTGGTTTCTTTGCTTCAATTGCGGCAAGTGTGGGCAGTAGGCCTACTGAACCAGTGATCGCCGTAACAGTAACATCGCTTTTATCAAACCTCGCTACTTCTACTAAGCCGTCTGTGCCATACATAAAATCAACATGTTCGCCAAATTCTGCTTTAAGCTTGCTTGCATCTTCAGTTGTTGAAACGGAAACAAGTTCTGGTTTAAATTCTATGATTTGCTGACGAGCAAGCTCAATATTGGAACCACAAGCCATTGCTGAAAGAGTAAATGCGTCTGGATATGCACGAATTACATCTAGCGTTTGTGTTCCCACTGAACCTGTTGAGCCTAAAAGACTGACTTGTTTCACTATACTCTCCTCCATTTTCAATCATGCATCTTTTACTTATTGTTTCTAAAACTCCCTGCCATTTAAATAAGCTGAAGCAAATGCAATATTGGCATGACGAAAATTAAACTATCAAACCGATCTAAGATTCCTCCATGTCCCGGCAAGACATTCCCAGAGTCTTTTACTGCATAATGGCGCTTTAAGGCCGATTCAACTAGATCGCCAATTTGACCAAAAATAGCCGTTACGAGAATAATCATCAATGCCGTTATGTATGAAGAAAGAAATGGGTTGATTGTATAAAAGATACTCCCAACAATGATTGCTAACACAATTCCACCAAGTGAGCCTTCTATTGTTTTATTTGGACTAATTTCCGGCCACAACTTCGTTTTCCCAAGTGCTTTTCCTACAAAATAAGCACCTGAATCAGTTGTCCATATAAGTACAATAACAAACAATACAAGCAAAAGACCAATATCACTAACTTCACGTGATATGATCAAATAATGAAAACCAAAGCCTACATAGACACTTGAGAGAACAATAAACCCTACTTCATCAAATGTAAATTTATTTTTTGTAAGTACAGTTAACATTAACAGGACGAGAATCAAGAAAATAAACATTTCTATTTTTGAATATTCAACTGGGATCACTTGGTCAAACCAACTAGATGGCACAAGTAGGAGCCACATTGATAGCAATCCAAATATCCCCCTGAGAGAGAGAGCTTTTATTTTTTTCATTTTTAACAGCTCTATCATCGCTACAGTTGCCATCAAACTGACAAACCCTGAGAACCACCATCCACCAAGTCCAACCATGGCTAATATGACGATCCCAATAAAGATTCCAGTTACAATCCGTGTTTTCATTCACTTTGCCCCTTCCTAAAGACCGCCATACCTCCGACCTCGATTCTGATATACGGAAATGGCTTCATGAAAATGTGTTTCATTGAAGTTTGGCCATAAAACATCCGTAAACCAAAATTCGCTATATGCAAGCTGCCAAAGCATGAAATTGCTCAATCGGAGCTCGCCACTTGTTCGAATCAATAAATCAGGGTCACGAAGGTTGCTGCTCATCAAATGGGCACTAACCACATCTTCATTAATCTCTTCTAGTTGCAATTCATTTCGTTTCACTTTTTCAGCGATTTGTTGTACGGCTCCTGCCATTTCAAAACGGCTTCCATAATTTAAAGCAAAGTTTAACACAAGCCCTGTGTTTGTTTTTGTTTTCTCTACTGCCTCATCAACAGCAGCCAATGTATAGCTAGGTAAGTCTTCTCTCGTCCCCATCAAGCGAACTTGTACATTTTCTTTTATTAAGGTTGGCAATTCACTTTTCAAATACCGTTCTGGTAACCTAAGCAAAAAGTCCACTTCTGTTTTTGGGCGCTTCCAGTTTTCAGTTGAAAAAGCATATAAAGTAAGGACTTCTACATTCAACGCGTTTGCGGCCCTTACAATTTTATTAACATTTTTCATCCCTTCACGGTGTCCTGCGATCCTAGGCAACCCTTTTTCTGCAGCCCAACGTCCATTCCCGTCCATAATGATCGCAATATGCTTTGGTATTCTTTCAGGATCCAGTACATATTCAAACGTTTCGCCTTCAGTCGTAGTGAAAGCTTGTTTCCATTTTGAAAATCTCTCGAGCATTTTTCGCCCTCCGTCTCACTAGCGCTTAAGCCCTGCATCGTGCTGGGAAAGTGTAAAAAACCCCCTTAATAAGAGGGTCTCCTACTACTCTTCATCATACACGCAAATGAATCAGACTTCCATAATTTCTTGTTCTTTCTCTTTAGCCTTTGCATCAACTTTTGTAATATACGAGTCTGTCAACTTTTGAACTTCCTCTGTAGCACTACGTAAATCATCTTCAGTTAATTCGCCGTCTTTTTGTTGTTTCTTTAATTCATCGTTGGCATCACGACGAATATTACGAACGGCAACTTTAGACTCTTCTGCAGTCTTCGAAACAATTTTCACTAAATCTTTACGACGTTCTTCAGTTAGTGCAGGAATGATAATACGAATAACTTGTCCATCACTAGAAGGAGTTAATCCTAAATCTGATTTCAAAATCGCTTTTTCGATATTACCAATTGCTGTTTTATCATACGGTGTAATTAAAAGCAAGCGAGCTTCAGGCACTGTTACGCTTGATAACTGGTTTAGAGGCGTTTGTGCACCATAATATTCCACAGTTACACGGTCAAGAATTGCTGGATTCGCACGACCTGCACGAAGTTTAGCTAACTCTCTTCCAAGTGAATCGATCGCTTTGTCCATACGTAGCTTTGCATCGTTATGAATTTCTTTCGTCATTGTTTATTTCCCCCTTACAACAGTTCCGATTTTTTCGCCAAGAACAGCACGTTTAATATTTCCTTCTTCCATAATTGAGAATACGACAAGTGGAATGTCGTTGTCCATACATAAGGATGAAGCTGTTGAATCCATTACTTGAAGTCCATCTTTCAAAACGTCCATATACGTAATCGTGTCGTATTTTTTTGCTTGAGGATCTACTCGAGGATCTGCATTGTAAACGCCATCAACATTATTCTTTGCCATTAAAATAACTTCTGCTTCAATTTCCGCAGCACGTAAAGCAGAGGTTGTATCTGTGGAAAAATATGGATTACCCGTTCCGGCAGCAAAAATAACAACGCGTTTCTTCTCCAAATGGCGGATTGCTTTTCGACGTATGTAAGGTTCGGCCACTTGACGCATTTCAATTGATGTTTGCACCCTGGATTCAACTCCATTTGCTTCCAAACTATCTTGAAGCGCAAGTGAGTTCATAACTGTCGCAAGCATACCCATATAATCAGCAGTTGCCCGGTCCATACCTTGTGCACTCCCTGCCATTCCACGCCAAATGTTTCCCGCGCCAACAACAACAGCCACTTCTACTTCTAATTCAATTATTTCTTTTATCTGTCCAGCAATGGATTGAATTACAGCTGGATCAATACCATATCCTTGATCTCCAGCTAACGCTTCACCACTAAGCTTTAAAACGACACGATTGTATTTGCTCATCTTGACCTCCATTTATCCATGCACGACTTTTCTTCATTTGTAAAAAAGGGACACAACTCCTGGCAGTGTCCCTTTTGTGCTACAATCAGTTATTTTTTCACCTGTGACATAACTTCTTCTGCAAAATTATCTTCACGCTTCTCAATTCCTTCGCCAACTTCATAGCGAACAAACGTTTTAACAGAAGCATTTTTTGCTTTTACATATTTCCCTACTTTTTGATCGCCGTCTTTAACAAAAGGTTGATCAAGCAAACAAACTTGTTCAAAGAATTTGCTCAAACGTCCTTCAACCATTTTTTCAACGATTGCTTCAGGCTTTCCTTCATTAAGTGCTTGTTGCTTCAGCACTTCACGCTCACGCTCAACAACATCCCCAGTGACCTCATCGCGAGATACATAAGTTGGATTAATTGCTGCTACATGCATCGCAATATCTTTTGCTAGTTCTTCATCAGAAGAAGAACCGATAAGAGCTAAGACACCAATGCGTCCACCCATGTGAAGGTACGAGCCAAATACATCTCCATCCTCTTTTTCAACAACCGTAAAGCGACGAAGGGAAAGCTTTTCTCCAATTTTAGAGATCGCTGTGTTGATGTGCGATTGCACTGTTACACCAGTACCTTTAAAGTCTTGTTCAAGCATAGCATCAACGCTTGCAGGGTTTTCTGCAAGAATGTGCTCTGCAAGCTCTTGTACTAACGCTTGGAAGTTTTCGTTTTTAGCAACAAAGTCTGTTTCAGAATTCACTTCAACAATTGCTGCTTTGTTTCCTTCTGTTACAACCGCAGACAAACCTTCTGCTGCTACACGATCCGCTTTTTTCTCTGCTTTTGCGATTCCCTTTTCACGAAGATAATCAACCGCTTTATCCATATCTCCATCTACTTCAACAAGGGCTTTTTTACAATCCATCATGCCCGCGCCTGTTTTTTCACGAAGTTCTTTTACCATACTAGCTGTAACTGCCATATTTGTTTCCTCCTAATAGATATAATTTCCTCACATAAAAAAAAGGGAAGTAAAGGGTTTATCTCCCTTTACCACCCTTTTTGGAGTCCGTCATTTACGCTGTTGTTGTTTCTTCAACGTCGACTTCTTCTTCACCAGAAGTAGCTTCGATTACGGCATCAGCCATTTTTCCAGTTAAAAGTTTAACTGCACGAATAGCATCATCGTTTCCTGGAATCACGTAATCAATCTCATCTGGATCACAGTTTGTATCGACAATTGCAACGATTGGAATGTTCAATTTATGAGCTTCCGCAATTGCAATGCGTTCTTTACGTGGATCAATAACGAACAATGCATCTGGTACACCATTCATGTCTTTAATTCCGCCTAGAAACTTCTCAAGGCGATCCATTTCTTTTTTAAGCAAGATAACTTCTTTCTTTGGAAGCACATCAAACGTGCCATCCTCTTGCATTTTTTCGAGGTTCTTAAGGCGCGTAATACGCTTTTGAATTGTCTCGAAGTTCGTTAACGTACCACCAAGCCAGCGTTGGTTGATGTAGTACATTCCGCAACGAATTGCTTCGTCACGCACTGAATCTTGTGCTTGTTTCTTAGTACCAACGAAAAGGACTTTGCCTCCGTCAGCTGCAAGATCGCGAACAAAGTTGTACGCAGTCTCAACTTTCTTGACCGTCTTTTGAAGGTCAATAATGTAAATTCCGTTTCTTTCTGTGAAGATGTAGCGATCCATTTTAGGGTTCCAACGACGAGTCTGGTGACCGAAGTGAACACCTGCTTCTAACAATTGTTTCATGGAGATAACTGCCACATCAAACACCTCCTTTTGGTTTTTTATTCCGCCGCTCTTTTCATTTTTTGACGACACTCTTGTAGAATACATGAGCACCTTCGCCAAAATCCAAGGCGTGTGTATTTAACACCATCAATTACTATACCATATTCTATAAGACTCTGCAAGAAAGACTTTAATTAGACATCCTTTTTTTCTTCTTGTTAAATTCTAACATTAAAGACACTTCCGAAATACCGATATTAAGATGCTTTGCGATTTGTTTACTCGTATAGCCTTTTTGATTAAGTAAGAAGACATCGGTTTCACTTTCCAATGCTAGTTTCCTTTGATCGACATTTTCATAAGAATGATTGCATTGTGCGGGTTGCACGATCTGTTCTTGTTCATCTTCATACTCTTTTATTGTACCGACTCGTGTGTGCTCTTGGTCGCTTGTACGGAATCCATTCAGGTGTTCAATCAATGCTTCATTATCAGCTTTTAGCTCAATAATAAACGCATCTAAAGCCGTTTCTAATTGTTCTTGACTTAGAGATTGATCAACCTTTCGTTGGAGCTTAAGTGTTTTTATATATAGATAGAAAGTAGCGACTAAAACAATAAATAATAGTATACCAATCATCTTAATCAGCCCTCCTATCGAACAAATTCTTTTTTAAACAACGCTTGCCGAAGCTTATTAATTGCACGAGCGTGGATTTGTGAGATTCTAGAAGTTGACAAATCCAAGACACGCCCTATTTCTGTTAATGTCAATTCTTCGTAATAACTTAGTTGAACGACTAACTGTTCATTCTCACTTAATTTGCGTATGGCAATCGCAAGCTCCTCTTTTGTATCAGCTTCTACTAACTTTGATTCAGGAGCCTTTGCTGCTAAATCTTGAAATTGATAAGCATACTGTTGTTCGTCAGAGCCACTCATTACATCATCAATCGAAAGGTTATGACTTGAATATTGTTCATATTTTAGTGTTGCAATGTCTTTTTCGGGCATATCCATAGCACTTGCCAGCTCTTCTATACCAATGGCTCTCCCTTTTAATTGCTCAAGTGATTCTGTGACTTGCTCCATTTTTTTAATTTTTTCTCGAATCGTTCTAGGCAAACGATCTTCCTTCCTTAATCCATCAATCATTGCTCCACGGATGCGAAAAGATGCATACGTATCAAATTTTAAAGCTCGGCTTGAATCAAACTTTGTTATAGCGTCCAACAAGCCTTCAAGTGCATGGCTTTTCATTTCATCTTTTGTAATCGAAATAGGCAGGCCATTTGAAATTCGCTGTACATGATACGTGACAAGAGGCATATAATGCTGAATAAGCTTTTCAGCTGCCAGATCTGACTTCGTTTCATTCCAACACTTCCATAGATCTGCTTCAATATCCATTGAAACCGCCGCCTCCTTTATTAAATGATGGTTTGCCTCTTGTTCGCCGTTCGAACAACTAATTCTGAAGTTACAACATCAAACTCAATTGTTCGCCCAGTTGCCCCTCCTGTATCAGTCGCAACAACTGGGATGTGTAATGCTTCAAGAACGTGTAAAACGGCTAAAATATTCCGTTCTCCAATTTGCATAAATTCTTGTTGAACAGCATATTTAAACATTTGCGCTCCACCTGCTAGTTTAGCGCCAATTTCACTAGCCCCAGCTTCCAATAGCTGCTTATGTAATAGCTCAAGAGCTGTATCTGCGTATCGCCAAGGATTCAACTTCCCTTTCCGAGCTTTCTTTGAATCAGGTAACATAATGTGCACCATTCCGGCTAACTTCTTCTTTTTATCAAATAACACAACGCCTACACATGAACCCAGTCCGCATGTTCGCAATTTACCTGTGCCTTTAATTAAATGCCATTCCCCAATAGAGATCGTCTCATGCCCTGTCATGATAGGTCATCCTTAAACGTTCTATTAAAAAAGCAACTGAATCAGTATCTGGAATAAATAAAAGCAATCCATCAATCTTTTGATTAATTTCTTGAATAGCCATTGTCGTTTCCATTAATACAAACTGTTCGTCTTCAGCCAAATAAAACGCGGCTTCAGCAAGCAGTGCTCCCGCAAAATCAATAGATAACTCTGTTACAAGAGGATAGCAATTTACCGTAGCTATTTCAGATAGAGCTGTTAAATATGAACCTATCACGATGTTCCCAACTTCTTGAAAAGCAGAATGTGCTAACTGATCGTCTTCTAATGAACTAGACATGTGTTTTAAATGCCCTTTTAATAACTGAGTTGCCAACATTTGTGCTGAATGAATGGAAGCAATAAAAAACATTCCACCAGCTACTTCGCCATTAACAGGTGCATAAACCGCTGCCCATTTTTGATGTTGAGCTGGAGCAAGCCTTGGTAAATCTTCAAGCTGAAAATAAGATGCTTGAGGAACTTTCATCGAGACCCCGCAAGCCAAAAAATCAGATAATGCCGTAGCTGCGTAACCTGTACTAATATTCGCCACTTCTTTCATCACATCTAATTGATCATTCACGGTTTTCCTCCTTTGCCGACAAGCCACTCGCCTATCTCGTTATTTGGTAAAACCTCATCTACCAATCCTGTTTTTATTGCAGCATTAGGAATCCCAAAAATAGTAGCAGTTTGTTGTGATTCGGCTATAATTGTGGTTTGACTAGACTGTTTTAGTTTCGCTAAAGCCCCAGCGCCATCGCTACCCATCCCAGTTAAAAGGACTACAATTTTCCATTCATACAATGCAACAGACTCAAATAAATAGTTAATGGAAGGGTGATACAGGTCCGTTCCTTCGGGCTCATTTATGTGGATTACAGCATCCTTATCACCACTCACTTGAATGGTCATCTGCTTCCCCCCGGGAGCTACATAAGCTGTTCCCGCTTCAAGCCGCTCTAAATGATGAGCTTCTTTTACCCGAATACCCACAATTTGGTTTAGCCTTCTAGCAAGCACTCTTGTGAAGTCAGCAGGCATGTGTTGAGCAATAACGATCGGCACATCAAATGTCGCAGGTAACGGTTTTAACACTGTCTGCAAGGACAATGGACCACCGGTTGATGAGCCAATTGCGACGATTCCTCCTGTTAAGGTGTTCGCTCGTTCAGAGTGAAGTTGATTGATATGCATCCATATTTTCCGCTTTACATTAGATGGATTGGTAACTTCGAAAGGAACGTGCCTACCTGAAAAGGATGGTTTCATATCACCTTCTTGCACAACGATTAATTTATGATTTGGGAAAACATTTATATTCTCCTCATGAATGGGTGCATAAATGATAATGTCATAGAATGGCTCTTCCACATGCTTCGGATTCGAAAATAAAGTGACTGATTCTCCTTCAAGAAGCAAATAGATGAATTGACATCTAAAATTGGACGAACTAACTATCGCTATTTTTTTCACACGTACAAGATCTGCTTAACAAATAAGCTAGCACTTTCATAGACGCTATCAACAAAATCATCTGTGGGTTCTATACAAACAGCACCAAGATTCACTACGTCCCTATTCAAAAAACGCCTTACAGAAGAATCCATATTGGATAAAGCTTGATGGACCTTTTCCTTATCAAGTGCACCCAACCCGATTAAGTAAATACAGTGGGGTAATTCTTTTTTTATAAACTGATAGAGCTTTAGTAAATGTTCTTTTTCCGGCCTTACGAATACAATAAGTGGCAACTGCTGCCAACCAATCTTTTTTTCTTGTATTGTTCGCACATAGAAGATAACGTGGATATTTATTGCAGAAATCGTTTTTATTGTTTCTATTGTAAATAGCTGATCCTGTACTTTTGGACGAAACAATTTCCTTACATTGTCTGTCCCAACAATAACAGCTTGATAGCCATAACTACTTAACGCTTCAACAACCATTTCTAGCACCGCTGCATCATCGGATTCACAAAGGCAAACATCAAAGGTTTTTGTTGAGGTTTGTCTACTCTTCAGCTCTCTCAAACCTTGCGCTTGATCCATTGGCATTCGCCACCTCCACACTTAACCAGTTCAATAATTTAGCTTCGTCCGGAAAACAAATATCTTCTGGAACGCTTTGACCTGTCGTTACACAACCAATTGGTAAGTTTGTATGATACAGCAATTCTAATAACGTCCCCAGGGATCTTGTTTCATCTTTTTTTGTTAATATTAGTCCTGCGATGACCTCTGAATCAAATGAGTCTATAATTTGAATTAAGTCAGATGCTTTTGCTGCCAAACTAAGAGCAACAAACAATTCTGCTTGTTCTTTTCGCTTTAAATAAGCCAACAACTCGGCAGATAACCCTGTTTCTAAATAATTTCTACCAGCCGTATCAATAAAAATAATATCTGCATCAGCTTCATCTTCACATAATCGCATTAAATCAAATTCATCATAAGCAACGTGGACTGGAATCTCCAGTATTTCTCCATAACGTTTTAATTGATCAACTGCAGCGATCCGATATGTATCCAATGTAATAAACGCAGCTTTTTTCTTATTCATAAATATCTCTTCAGACGCTAGCTTAGCAATCGTTGTTGTTTTCCCCACACCAGTCGGACCGGCAATAAACAATAACCTTTTTTCTCCCGGTCTTTTGCACGTTACATGTAAGTTTGAAGAAAGCACTCGATTAAGTAAGGTTGAATAATTAGTAATACCGCTCTTTTCTATCATATTAGCCGTTAACATCAAATTATTTCTAACACCTTCACTTATACCCATTTGCCGTAGATGAGCTGATAGGCGCTTTTGAAGCGTCGATTTACTAAGCGTTTTTATCGAGTCTACCTCTCTAGTTGATTCCTTCACTTCCATTCCGGCAGTTATTTGATACTGTGTTTTCTCAAAAAAACCAAACCAACCACCGGTTTTTACTTCACGAGAATGTAGAATGACCGCTTCCGTTCCGAGTTCTATCCGAATTGCTTTTACTGCTTGCTCCATCGTCGGTGCAACAAACTGCCTAATCTTCATTCGGCTCTCACCACCCCAACACTTTGTACTTCAACGTCAGGATCAAGCTCATTATAAGAAATAACTGGTACGTTCGGTAAATAACGTTCAATTAACTGACGCATATACATCCGGATTGCTGGTGAGCATAAAATGACGGCTTGCCGTCCTAGTTCACCCATCTTAGCAGTTTCATTGGCTGCATTTTGCAAGATAGTTTGTGAATCATTAGGCGATAGGGCAAGGAAACTACCACTCTCGTTTTGTCCAATCGCATCAGCAATCTTCTTTTCTGTCCCTCCAGCAAGTGTTAACACATATAACTCTTTAGAACCTTGCGTTAGTTGTTCCGTAATTTGGCGAGCTAATGCTTGCCGAACATATTCTGTTACGACATTCATATCTTTGGTTAATGGTCCATAATCAGCCAATGTTTCAAAGATGACAGGCATGTTGCGGATCGATAATTGTTCTCTTAGTAAGTTACGTAAAACCTTTTGAATATCTCCGATAGCAAGTGGATTAGGTGTAACTTCTTCCGTTAAAGTCGGGTATGATTCTTTAAGGTGATCAATTAACTGCTTTGTTTCTTCTCTGCCAAGAAGTTCATGGGCATGTGCTTTTAATACTTCAGTTAAATGAGTTGATATAACGGTTGGCGGATCTACGACGGTATAGCCAGACATCTCTGCACGATCTCTCATTTCTTCATTAACCCAAAGAGCCGGTAAACCAAATGCTGGTTCAATTGCTTCAATTCCTGTTATCTCGTCATCTTCAATCCCAGTGCTCATTGCTAGATAGTGATCAAGTAGCACATCTCCACTTGCAACAACGCTACCTTTTATTTTAATGACATAACCGTTTGGTTCGAGGGAAATATTATCTCGAATACGAATCACTGGAATAACGGACCCAAGTTCCAAGGCCATTTGTTTACGAATCATAACGACACGGTCTAGCAGATCCCCTCCCTGATTTGCATCAGCAAGCGGAATCAAACCATACCCAAACTCAAACTCTATCGGATCCATTTGTAACAACTGCACAACACTTTCGGGTCCAGTGGGCTCTTCAGGAAGGTGCTGCTCATCCTGCAATGTATGCTCAAGTTCTTTTTCAAAGTCCGCCGTTTTAGAAAGACGATATCCAGCAAAAACAAGAATCCCCGCAATCGAAAAAGTAACAATCTTAGTAATTGGAGTTGTAATTCCAAGTAAAAAAATGGTCGCTGCAGTGACATATAACAGCTTCGGATGAGCAAAAATTTGTTTTGTTAAATCTGATCCAAGATTCCCCTCTGAAGCAGCTTTTGTAACAATGACTCCTGTGGCAGTAGAAATAAGTAAGGCAGGTATTTGTGTGACTAACCCATCACCAACCGTTAAGAGCGTATAAGTACTTGCTGCGGTAGTTAAATCCATCCCCTTTTGCATCATGCCTATAATCAGACCAAAAACCAAATTAATGATGACTATGATAATGCTCGCAATTGCATCTCCTTTCACAAATTTGCTAGCACCATCCATAGATCCATAAAAATCGGCTTCTTTTTCGATTTTTTCTCTTCGAGCTTTTGCATCGCGATCCGAAATTAATCCAGCATTTAAGTCTGCATCAATGCTCATTTGTTTCCCCGGCATTGCATCCAACGTAAATCTTGCACCAACTTCTGAAACACGTTCCGCCCCTTTTGTAATAACAATAAACTGGATAATGATTAAGATTAAAAACACAACAAGGCCAACTACCGCGTTTCCACCAATTACGAAACTACCAAACGTATCAATAACGTTTCCTGCTTCTGCATTTCCTAAGATAGACCTTGTCGTTGATACACTTAGCCCTAAACGGAAAAGGGTGATCAATAAAAGCAACGTAGGAAAGATTGAGAATTCTAAAGCATCTTTGTTACTAATTGCTACGAGTAAGATAAGTAAGGAAAGTGAGATATTAAAAATAATTAACACATCTAGTAAAAAAGGTGGAAGCGGGATAATCAACATAACAATGATTAAAATAACACCTGCAAGTACGCTTAAATCTCTTGCTTTCAAAAATCCCCCTCCTTTCTTGCTGATCTTACAACTTGTTTTTACTTGCTTTTTGTTTCAAACGATAAACAAAAGCAAGCACCTCTGCGACAGCTTGAAACATCTCTTCATTTACTTGTTGCGAAACATCAATTGTCGCATACATGGCTCTGGCTAAAGCTACATTTTCAACTAAAGGGACTTCATGTTGCTTTGCAATCAACTTGATTCGTTCCGCCATGAAATCCATTCCTTTTGCTACAACCACAGGGGCATCTGCTTTTGATTGATCATATTTTATGGCCACCGCATAATGTGTCGGATTGGTAATGACTACATCTGCTTTTGGTATTTCTTGCATCATGCGGCTCATTGCCATGTCCATTTGACGTTGCTTTCTCCGCGCCCTTATTTTAGGGTCGCCTTCCATCGTTTTATGTTCATCCCGCACGTCTTTTTTTGACATTCGGATTTGTTTTTCATGGTCATAGCGTTGATAGATGTAATCAGGTATTGCTAATAATAGTAAAAGAACAGCAGCGGCTAGTCCCATTAAAACAGTCAACTCGCCTATAGTAGCCGCTCCAACTGTGATACTTTTTTGAGATAGCAAAAGAACGCTATCCAGATTCAAATAAATTACTGCTGTTACAGTCGCACCTACCAATGTAATTTTCAAGATCGATTTAGCCAACTCAACTAAGGCTCTTGCGGAAAAAATCCGCTTTGCACCTTTGATTGGATTTAGTTTTTCAAGTTTGAATTTGAGCGGCTCTGTTGTTAACAACGAACCCACTTGGACAAAGCTTGCGAAAGCACCCGCAAGTACAGTCAATGCCATAATTGGTAAAACGGCAAGACCCATACGCCATGTTAGTTGTTGAAACAGGGCTGTACTGTTCTCGGCGGTAACCGGTAAATTCATAAAGCGCAGAAACATATCACTCATCATACCTTGTAGCTCTGAAAACAACTTCGGACCAGCAAATAACCAAAATAGCAGGAACGCTGTAAAAAGCATGAAAGCTGTATTTACATCCTGACTTTTTGGTACTTGTCCTTTTTTTCTAGAATCTAAGCGCTTTTTCGGCGTTGCTTTTTCGGTTTTTTCTTCAGAGAACCACTGTAAATCCATTGTTAACAAAGTCTTCACGTTGATTCACCGAGCCTCTCTAGAAAAAGTCTCATCGCTAGTAATATTTCTTCAAATAAATAGTTTACGCTCATAAAGAAGACGCCGATATAGATAAAGAGTACAAGCAAACCAGCAAGTAATTTTATTGGTAAACCGACCACAAATACATTCATCTGCGGAACCGTCCGAGAAACGATCCCTAAAGCCACATCAACTAAAAACAATGCACCAACAACTGGAAAAGCCATCGACACACCAAAAGCAAACATTGTTACGAGGACCGAAGTAATATGACTAATGATCGAGCCGTCACCCAGAGGCAATCCTAATTGATCAATCGGGATAAATAAATAACTATAAACAGCTCCGTCTAATAATAGGTGATGCCCATCAATAACCAATAAGTATAATAGCGCAAATAAATATAGATAACTTCCGGTAAGTGGACTTTGGGCTCCAGTTTGAGGGTCAACGACATTCGCGAGCATAAAACCTAGATGAAAATCAATAATCCCACCTGCTACTTGCACAGCATAAAGCAAAATCATCGCAATCAAACCTGCCAGTAAACCTACTCCAAGTTCCTTTAATACCAGCAAAAGATAGAATGCATTAAGTTCGATTAGTGGCAATTCCATTGAAAAAACCACGATTCCTGCCACAAATGCTGCAAAACCTATTTTAAATGGCGCGGGAACTGATCGATGACTATAGAGAGGCAATACGATAAAAAATGAACTAATCCGAATAAAAACTAGTAAAAAAGCAGGGTAGAAAGTAAGGATTTCTTCCATTACCCAATAAACCTGTGTAAGTTGTTATATATGCTATATGTCATCTCAGTCAGTTGGGAAAGCATCCACGGACCAAAAAAAACGAGTGCAAGTAACACACCGACAATCTTAGGAATAAACGCTAATGTTTGCTCTTGAATTTGTGTAGTCGCTTGAAAAATACTGACGGCAAGCCCTAACGCAAGAGCAATCAATAACAATGGACCAGCAACAATTAATACTGTCCAAACGCCACTTTGGGCAAGGTGTGTGACCATTTCTAAATTCACCAGGCCACTCTCCTTCCTATTGGTAACTAATTAATAAACTTTGGACAACTAAATACCATCCATCAACTAGGACAAACAAAAGTACTTTGAACGGCAATGCAATCATTACAGGAGGGAGCATCATCATCCCCATTGACATCAAAACACTTGCCACGATCATATCAATCACGAGAAAAGGTACAAATATGAGGAATCCAATTTGAAAAGCCGTTTTTAATTCACTGATAGCAAAAGCAGGAATTAATGCCGTTATTGGCACATCCTCCAGTGTTTCTGGCTTGTCATAACCTCCATACCCCATAAATAAAGCTAAATCTTTTTCACGCGTATGTTGCGCCATAAATTCCTTAATAGGCACAATCGCAGCTTGAAGCGCTTCTTCTCCACTCACTTCACCAGCTGAAAGCGGTACGTATGATGCCTCATACACATCCTGAATGACTGGTGCCATAATAAAAAACGTCATAAATAATGCTAAACCAATTAAAACTTGATTGGGCGGCGTTGATTGTGTCGCTAAACCTTGACGGACAAACGAGAGAACAATAATGATTCGTGTAAAGCAGGTCATTAAGATTAAAATACCAGGAGCAATCGATAAAATAGTAAGAAGTAAAGCAATTTGCACGGTTGTGGCTAATGTATCACCACTAGAGAAATCAACTGATAGAAAGGAAAGTAGCAGCGATTCACCCATTACACATCATCCCTTTTTATCAATTGCGTTTGACTGTCTTGCGTTAAATCTTGCTTTGATTGCTTTAACCGTCGTGTCAACACATCTTGAAATGACTCATTTTTTTTCGCTTGTTTTGGCAATAGACTTGCCTTTATAGAGTCAATTGTCGAAGAAACGGATGCTCCTTCACTTTCAACATCTTGTTTCTTCAAGATTGCTTCGATCTCATTCTGATCTTCAAACGTATGAAGCAGTTGTACTTGCTCACCAACACCAACAACAAGTAATTTATTTCCAACTTTCACCATTTGAACCGAGCGATTCCCGCCAAGTGATACACCAGAAACTAAAGACAACGCTTTTGACTCTTGAAAACTTCTTGCACGTTTGTTCACAAACTTAAGTAGACCAAATAACAATGCAATGACAACGAGTAAAGCCGCGATCATCTTTAAAAAGCTAATCCAAGGAGACTCACCAAAACTTACTTGCACTTCATCTTCTTCCCCTGATTCGCCAAGACACTCTTCCCCTTCTGCAATCGCTGCCTGGACACTGCAATCTTGAGCACCAGCTTGTGCCGGATCTAACAAGAAAAATAAGAGAAGAGCCGCAGGCAGCGCGGCTTTAACTAAGCGTTTTAGAGATTGCATCAATTACTCGATCAGCTTGAAATGGTTTGACAACAAAATCTTTTGCTCCGGCTTGGATAGCATCAATTACCATCGCTTGCTGTCCCATAGCAGAACACATAATTACTTTTGCACTAGGGTCTAATTGTTTAATTTCCTTTAGTGCTGTAATTCCATCCTTTTCAGGCATTGTAATGTCCATCGTGACGAGATCAGGAGATAACTCCTTAAAACGTTCAACCGCTTCGTTACCATCGTTTGCTTCACCAACAACGACATACCCATTTTTAGTTAATATATCTTTAATCATCATTCGCATAAATGCGGCATCATCCACTACTAACACATTCTTTGACATTGTAAGCCCTCTTTCTTCACATCATTTATTCGTTTAATTTATTTATACGTTCTTTCTTACTAACAATATCGGTGATTCGCACCCCAAAGTTCTCATCAATGACAACTACTTCCCCTTTAGCGATTAGACGGTCATTAATAAGCACATCTACGGGTTCACCCGCTAATTTATCTAATTCTATAATTGAACCTTGAGTAACGCTTAAAATATCACGAATTGTTTTCTTCGTACGCCCTAATTCCACTTTTACTTCAAGAGGAATGTCGAGAAGCATATCTAGATTTTCCATTTCAGCATCTGGAAGTTTTGTTTTTTCAAAGTTTGAGAAGACTGCTTTCTCAACCATTTGCTCTGTTGCTGGTTTTAAAGAAGAACCAATTTGCTGATTCGGTCGCGCTGTTTCATTTATCTCTGAAGTTAACCCCGTTCGTTGTTGATTCCTTTTTATGGGTTCTTCAACAATTGGTAGTTCCAAATCAGGGGTTTCTACAGTTGAAGTATGCCCTTCAAGAAGTGCATTCGCATAGCCCTTTCCAAATGGTACACTAATTAACTGCATTAACTTCGAATCTATTAAATTGCCCACTTTTAAAGTGAATGTAATCGAAATTAAGTGTTCGACATTAGGGACATAGTTATTTGTCGCTTGCTCTTTAAAGCTGACAACTTCAACATCTGGGGGTGAAATATCTACGCGACGGTTAAACAACGTCGACATCGATGTAGAAGCTGACCCCATCATTTGGTTCATTGCTTCTTGAACTGCACTCGTATGCATTTCCGAGAGTTCTTGATTCGGACTTTCTCCATTCCCCCCGAGCATCAAATCCGCAATAATAGCTGCATCCTCTATAGTAATGACAAATAAATTGGAGCCTTCAAATCCTTCCGTGTACTTGACATGCACGATTACATGGGGATGAGGAAACAATTCACTTAATGTTTCTTTGCTAATAGCGGTTACGACTGGTGTTGTAATTTCCACTTTTTGATTTAATAGAGCCGATAAAGCTGTAGCAGAACTTCCAAATGATATATTGCCAATCTCGCCGATTGTATCTTGTTCCATATGATCTAGGAATTGATTTACATCTAATTCAACAGCCGGAGAGTCTGTTTGACTTTCTGGTGGCTGTTCCACGCTCTGATCCGTTTCTTGATTCAAAGCGCCTCCCTCTGTCTCTCGTTGAAGCCCTTTTAAGAGCTCATTAATTTCATCTTGGGAAAGCGGCTTATCATTCATCATCCGTTCCTCCTACTCGTTCCGTTACTTGTATTGCCATCCGATCCCGTTGCTGGCCAGGTTGGCCCTTAAATTTCAGTTCTCCACCTACCAAAACATGTAAAGTGTCTTGAATAGACTGATTTAATGTAATAACATCCCCCGAACGTAGCTGTAAGAACTCTTCAATCGTTATTTCTGATCGTCCTAGTTCAGCACTAACATTTATTGACGTTCGCTTCACTTGCTGGTTTAATAATTCTTCATCTTCTTTTGACAGCACACCACGCTGCTCTTGAAACCAATGGTGATTTGTCAATTTAGGTAAAATGTCCTCAAGTACAACATGAGGCAAACAAATTGTCATTAAACCAGTTGTTTCAGCAATACTTGTAGACAAAGAAATGACTACAACGGTTTCATTCGGTGAGACAAGTTGCAAGAATTGAGGATTGACTTCTATGTTTTCAGTCTCTGGCTTTAACTCAACTACGGACGTCCATGCCTCTGCAAAACATTCAAGCATAGATTCAAACAAGCCTGCCAGGATTTTCTTTTCTATTTCTGTTAGATTTTCAATCTTATTTAAGCTCATGCCACGCCCGCCTAGGACACGATCAAACATGGCGTAGGCGATATTTGGATTAACCTCCAAGAGCACTCTTCCATTTAACGGAGTTGGTTCAATTACATTTAAAAAAGTCATTGATGGAATGGATCTGATATATTCTTCATATGGAACTTGCTCAACTGATGCCACTTGAATCTGGACAAGCGATCGTAGTCTTGCTGAAAAATAAGTTGTTAGAAGTCGTGCGTAGTTCTCATGAATCCGTGACAAATTACGAATTTGGTCTTTCGAGAATCTAAGCGCACGTTTAAAATCATACGTTCTTACCTTTTTTTCAGACTCAAGCTTTAATAACTCCTCCGCATTCATTTCTCCAGTTGTTAAAGCAGAAAGAAGCGCATCAATCTCGCCTTGAGACAGGACATCTGCCATCTGAGCACCTCATTTATTGAACCACTTTCGATGTCGTAAAAACAGCTTCCACACTGCCTTCGTTTAAATGGTCGTTTAATCTCGTTTGGATAGTATGTTCCAGCTCAGTTATCCCCTCTGCGCTAAGCAATTCATCCGCTGATGTTTCAGCTAGGGCAAGTAAAATAACATTATCCACTTGAAAGTCACGTTTCTCTATATCCTCAAGTGTCTCTTTATCATTTAATTGGATACGAAACTGAGCTCGAATTAATTCCCCGGACTTCAAATTTGTAATAGCCTCTTCCGTGTTAAACGAGCGCCCATTAATCTCGTCTATTGTCGGGGCTCCACTGGCGTGATTCGTTGCGAACGGTCCTACTTCAAGCAAATAAAGGCCTGCAAGTACAATGGCTCCGCTGACAAACAAGCTTAGTATTACGCCAATCACACGATTTTTTTTCAAACGGATGAATCCTCCTTCTTAAAGGTGCCAATTAAGCCGATTTCTTTCATGCGCTCATTAATTAATGCACCCACACGATTAATATCATCTGATACTACCAATTTTTTCCCACTAATCAATGTAATGGTTGTGTCTGGTAAAGCCTCTACCTTTTCAATTAAAAGCACATTCAATAGCATAGGCTTTCCATTTAATCGAGTCACAGAAATCATTGGTTATCCCTACCTTTTCAGATTAACAAGTTCTTGCAAAATCTCGTCAGATGTTGTAATAACCCTTGAATTTGCTTGGAACCCTCTTTGAGCAACAATCATTTCAGTAAATTCATCAGATAAGTCCACATTCGACATTTCTAAATAACTACTTTGTACTTGCCCAATTCCATCTGGATTTTGAACAGCTGCCCCGGAAGCATTTGTTGCCACAAATAAATTGCCTCCTGCATTATCTAATCCATCGGGATTCGGAAAACGCGCTATACCAATTTGATAGACCACATCTTCCTCGCCATCAGGCATTCCAAATTGAATTTGTCCTTCTTTATTAATGGATATGCTTTCTGCTGTTGGTGGTGCTTGAATACGTTCTCCTGTATCAGTAAGCATGTACGCTCCAGAACTGTTGACGATATTATTTTCTGAGTCAATATAAAAATTTCCAGCCCGTGTATAATATGTTTCTCCACCTTGCTCCACAGTGAAATATCCTTCTCCTTTTATAGCCAAATCAAGAATTCGACCTGTATATTGATTAGGACCTTCTGTGTGGACAGTATCAATTGCACCAATCGTCGAACCTGAACCAACTTGCTGTGAATTTACACCACCACGCTCATTTGTTGGAGCCATTGATCCTTGAATTTGTTGACTAACCATATCTTGAAACATTACACGCCCTTTTTTGAAGCCGTGCGTATTAACATTTGCAATATTATTACCAATTACATCTAGCTTTGTTTGAAAACCTTTCATACCTGAAATTCCCGAATACATTGATCGAATCATTACTCATTCCCCTTTTCTTCATTAGTTGATTTTGATCCCATAATTGAAATTAACTTGCTCGAACTAATCCACTCATCCTCTTCAATTTGTACAATGATTTCGCCTTTTTCATTGTATTTCACAGCTGTCACTTTACCAGAAGACTCTTGATTAGACTCTTCGCCTCGCCAACTTACTTCCTTACCAATTAAATCGCTGATAGCCATTAGCTGTTGACTCTTTTGTTCAAAGTAAAGCAATTCAGCTGTCTGGTTCATTTGTGTCAATTGTTCTAATGATGAGAACGTAGCTAATTGGGCAATAAATTCCCGGTCATCCATTGGGTTTGTTGGATCTTGATTTTGCATTTGAGTTAACAATAGTTTTAAAAATGCATCTTGACCAAGGACATTTCCAGGCTGTCGAGTCTGATTCGTTTGTGATGAAAGCAATAAACTAGGATCGATTTGCGTCATTTAGCTCTTCCTCCTCAGCGTCATTAGAAAAAAACCATTTGCTAAACGACGTCAATTTATTCTCTTCTTGTTTTTCTTGTTGCTCTTGTTTTTCTTCTTGCTCCTTGTTTGATTGACGTTCGTCGGATTCTTCTTCTATCCGACTAACTTCGAACTTTGCATCAGGCATTTGCAATTGTTGTCGTAAATTAGGCAATACTCGTTCAAGTAAATCAGCTGTATGCTTTTTCTCTGCTCGCACTTTTACAAGCAAACCTTGGACAGATTGAATAAGTTGCACGTGCATTCTCCCTAAAGTCTCCGGATGAAGTTTAACGGTTAATTGAGTATGTCCTTCTGGATATTGCTTTAAAACGCCAGCTTTCAGGATACGGTGCACTTGCTTTGTTAGAAGTTCCAATGACTCTTGTCCGTTCCCTACTTGACCAGTTACAGAAGCTTTTATCGCTTGTCCCGTCATGTTCTTAAAATCTTGCCGATGTACAACATGGTCACCTTCCGGATCAGGATTTTGAGTCGCATCCGTACCTTTCGATCCTTCCTGATTATCACGAACACTACTATGATGACTTGTTTTTTCACTTGTCTGTTTGCTAGCCACATCACTATTCAAAGGCTGTTGCTCTGGAAGACTTTCTCGCTTAGGTTTCCTTAATTGTTCGTGTTCCTCGACACTCGATACCTCTTGTGATTGATCGGTAATTGGTTCACTATCCAAACGTTGTTGAAAAGATAGATTTTCTAGCCTCTGGGTTCTTTTGTCTATGTTTTGTTCTTGCTGCTCAACAACCACTGACGCTTGGGGTTGTTCAGAACGAATCCTTGTATGTATAAGATTCTCGGTTGCTTCGGCTGTATGGTTATCCGTTTGTTTAGCTAATGTTGCCTGTCCACTTCGAGTCAGTCCATCTTTAATGTAAGAAAAATGACTCAAGTCTTGGAGAGCCTGTTCTTTTGTTGTATGTAAACCAAACTTATCCATTTGCTTGTCAGCTTCCTCTAACAGCACATCACCAGTAAATTCTTTCATTAATTCAATTTTGCTTACTCTAACCTCATTGCTTTTCTGCTCGGTTGGTTCTTCTAATTCAGTCTCTTCTTGCAAATCATCTTGCTCGACGAGAAACTCTTTTACTTCCTCTCCCCCTTCTTTAATTAACTTGTGCACATCGTCACTCGTTTGAAAATCTAATTCTTTTAACTCAATATCTTCTTTTGCAGTTTGAGTCTCTGGGTCTAGAATTTGCTGACTATCAAACTGTGTTTTATCCTTTTCAAGGGAGAGCAAGGAATTTTTGTACTCGTCTTCTTCTTTGATTAGCTCTTGTTCTTCTATTTCAACGATTTCGGCAAAAGGCATCTTTTCTTGTCCATTTAAAAAAAGCAAATCCGCAAATTCTTGGTTAGCACTTTTTTGTATGTTTTTCGGAGACCTTGGTTGCTTTACATCTAAAGCTGTAACAAATTCCAGCATGGCTACCGCCCCTCTTGGGCCATTTTTTCGAGAATTCCTGCTGCTCTAGCCGCTTCCATTCTCCCTAGAATAGAACCACGCAGATTATGATCCATTGCTGCAATATGAATGTACGCCTCTTCTTCATCCATTTCTTCTAACAATGCTGCTGCTCGTTTCGGACTCATTTGTTCGTATGATTTAATCGCTTTTTGAAGTCCCTCTTCAGCGGACACATTCGCTACAATACCTTCCTCTTGCCACTCATTATTTTCCAAACGCTCTTCCAAATCTTCGTTTTGCGCATGTAACTCTGCTAATTCAGCATCTTTAACAGTAAGTTCATTTGTCGCTTGGTGCCAATCTGTCTGCAAAACAGCTAATTGCTCCTCTAGCTCATCGATCTCAGCTTGTCGATTATGATCAGCACCCCCATTATCCTCTGAACGGAACATCCCTGTTTTGCCTAAATCAAACCCAACAAGTGGACCAATAAAAATAACAGCAGCAACAACAATGGCAATTAATGGTATGAAAAGCGAAAGGAAAATGGGCCACCGCTTTTTTTCTTTTTGTACCTTCATTTAACACGTAACCTCATATAATGTGTCGTACTTAGTTCATCCATTAGTTTTTGTTCAGTGCGTCTTTCTTCCTCTTGCGCATTCCGTAATTGTTTTTCCTTAAGCCGTTCATATTGCTTATAAGAACGAACACATTCATGTAATTTTCTCTTTTTTTGTTCCATATTCTCACGCGATTCATTTGTCTGTTGCTGTTGATTGGCTACTTGTTTACCCAATCCTTGTAAGTACACTTTGGTGCTAATTAATTGAGCGATAGTTTGTTTTTCATCTTGCGCGAATTCGAATTGCTGCTCGACCTGTTCTTTTTCTTTAAGCAAGTAGTACAAGGTAGTGGCAACCATCTTAAATTCTTCCTCTGCAACTTCATACTGTCTTCTCGCTTCATCTTTATTTTGCTTACAAATGTCCATAGCTTTTTGCAGCGAAAATTGAAAGCTCATTTCATACGCTCATTCCTTTCCATTAATTGCACCATTGCAGTTGCTGTTTGCTCAAAACTCTGCGTTTCTTCAATTTCTTGCGTAAGAAATTGAAGAATTTTTGGTTGCGCTTCTATGGCTGAATCAATTGCTTGCGAACTGCCCTGTTTATAAGCTCCAAGTTGAATGAGATCTTCTGATTCTTCATAATCAGCTAATTTTTTACGGATTGATTTAGCTGCTTGCGCATGATCTTCGGTCACTAAATCTTTCATTAAACGACTCACGCTTTTTAAGATATTTATAGCAGGGAATTGTCCTTTATTAGCCAACTGTCGGTCTAACACGAAATGCCCATCCAATATTCCACGCACTGCGTCTGCTATTGGTTCATTCATGTCATCACCATCGACTAATACGGTGTAAAATGCTGTAATTGTTCCCATGCTACTTGTTCCTGATCGCTCTAATAATTTGGGGAGCATCGCAAACACCGAAGGCGGATATCCTTTAGTTGTTGGTGGTTCTCCAATCGCTAAACCAATTTCTCTCTGGGCCATTGCAAATCGTGTCACCGAATCCATCATCAAATTGACCGATAAGCCCTGGTCACGAAAATATTCAGCAATTGCAGTTGCACATAATGCACCTTTTACCCGGAGTAATGCTGGTTGATCTGAAGTAACAACTACGACAATCGATTTAGCCAAGCCTTCATCCCCAAGGTCACGTTCAATAAAATCTCTTACTTCTCTTCCGCGCTCACCAATTAATGCAATGATATTTAAGTCAGCCTCTGATTCTTTAGCAATCATTGATATCAATGTGCTCTTTCCAACACCACTTCCAGCAAATATACCCACCCTTTGGCCTTTTCCCATCGTTAATAAACCATCAATAGCTTTAACACCAACACTCATTCTTTCTTGTATCCGTGGACGTTCCATAGGATTAGGTGGTTGATTTTCAGTTGAATATACTGATTGAGGTTTATGATTTTCGTTATGAGGGTATAGACTTTCACCAGTACCATTTAGTACTTGGCCAATTAAATGGGATCCTACAGGGATGCTTAAGGTTTTACCTGTTGCTTCTACAAGACTTCCAGGCTCAATTTGCATCATATCGTCAATTGGCATTAACAAAACTCTATCTTCTCTAAAACCAACTACTTCTGCTCGGATTTTTTGGTTGGAATGGCGACCAACTAAGATGTAACATAATTCACCTATAAACGTTTGGGGTCCCGCAGATTCAATCGTTAATCCCGTCACTTGCTTTACATAGCCATACCATTTATACGGATTAAGATGAGCGATCTCTTTAATACGTTGTTTCAACATACGTTTTCCCTGTCAATTGCAGCAACTGTTTTTTTAATTCATCTAGCTGTGTGTCGAGAGAGGCGTGAAGCTTCCCTGCATTTGTTAACACAATGCAGTCTGTTTCCTCCATCTTTACATCCGGTACAATTTGAAAATCCCGGCATCCAACCATTTGTTGTTGTAGTTCGAATGAATGCTGATGCAATTTTTCATACCATTTTGGATGAACGTACACTTTTACAAGTGCATATTCTTTCACTTCATATAAAATCTCGGTCATAAATTGCTTCATTTGACTATCTTCATTTAGTGCGGTTCCTAAAATGCGTTTTGCTAACTCCGAAGCTAACTCAATCATTAACGGTTCGCTTTGCTCCAACGATCTCACTAAATCGCTTTGTGCAGTTTCGACTATAGATTGAGCTTGATTAATGAGGTCTTCGTATATCGATTGTGCCTGACTTTCTCCAGCAGAAAAACCAGCATCATAACCTTCTCTTTCAGCTACTAGCCTTGCTTTTCCCCATTCTTCTTCTAACAATTGTGTTTGTAATTGACTCTCTTGTTTGATCCTTTGCGCATGTGCTTCTGCTCGACGAATAATTTCGTCTGCCCTTTCATGGGCACTTTTTAGCAATTCCTCTGTATACTCTGTAGGAGGTTCTTCCATTCTTGGCTCATTGTGATCCTCTCCTCTTTGTACGTAAGGCTGAATGATGATTTCCCTTACTGCACCAACGGAAGTAGCTGAACGTATGATATTAGACAAGAATGTCCTCTCCATTCGTACGGGCTATTACAATTTCCCCAGCTTCTTCAAGCCCTCTAATAATGGCAACGATTCGTGACTGCGCTTCTTCTACATCTCGAAGGCGCACCGGACCTAAATATTCCATTTCGTCTTTAAACGTTTCCGCCATACGCTGAGACATATTCTCAAACACCATTTCTTTCACGTCTTCACTTGCAATTTTTAGCGCTAATTGGAGATCATCATTATCCACATCTCGAATGACCCGCTGGATTGCCCGTTTCTCTAGCGTGATGATATCCTCAAACACAAACATACGTTTTTTAATCTCGTCTGCCAATTCAGGATCTTGAATATAAAGTCCGTCAAGAATCACTCTTTCAGTAGAACGATCCACACCGTTTAACACTTCCACTACTGCTTCAATTCCACCGGCTTCCGTATAATCTTGTGTGATCGTTTGCGATAATTTCTCTTCTAATACAGATTCGACTTGAGCAATCACTTCTGGAGAAGAACTATCCATCAATGCGATTCGCCTTGCTACATCGGTTTGCATCATTTCTGGTAAAGAGGAAATAATCTGCCCTGCTTGTTTAGCAGGAATATACGATAAGATAACTGCAACTGTTTGAGGATGTTCATGTTGGATAAAATTCAGTATTTGACTCGGATCTAATTTGCGGGCAAAGTCAAATGGTCTTACTTGGATCGTCGAAGTTAGTCGTTGTATCATTGAGGCTGCCCCGTCAGTTCCAAGCGCTTTTTCTAAAATCGTTCTTGCATAGCCGATTCCACCTTGAGTAATATACTCTTGCGCCATTGCAATTGAGTGGAACTCCGACATGACCTGCTCTTGCATTTCTTTTTCTACTTTTCGCACTGATGAGATCTCAAGTGAAAGCAATTCAATCTCATCTTCAGATAGGTTTTTATATACTTGGGCAGCCGTATCTGGACCTAAAGAAATTAAAAGGACAGCAGCTTTTTGCCTGCCTGTTAACTTGGCAATTGCCATCTTGCATCTCTCCTTCCTTTAATCATCGGATAACCAAGTACGCAAAAGCTTAGAGAATTCTTCAGGCTTTTCATTCGCTAAATGTGCTAATTCTTTCATTTGCTTTCTTTCATCCGTTTCTGGACGTTCAGGGAAAGCGATCGGTTCATCTTCCGAATATGCCCCTTCTTCTACCGGTTCATCTAA
Organism: Shouchella patagoniensis; assembly: GCF_002019705.1. Taxonomy (GTDB): domain Bacteria; phylum Bacillota; class Bacilli; order Bacillales; family Bacillaceae_D; genus Shouchella; species Shouchella patagoniensis. Next base: position 846,358 of record NZ_KV917377.1, read on the forward strand.
AGCTAGGTCAGTTTGTTTTTGTTTTCGCAGTAACATAAGCACGAGCACAATAATTAAAACGAGCAAAAATGCTGCTGTTATATACATCCATGTTGGAATACTTGTGGCTGGGCTTTCTTGTGTCGCCTGAGCTTCTTGTGCAAATGGCATAGATGTGATGGATACACGATCTGTTACATTATTGGTCGTACCCTCTTCTGCTTCTGGTAAGGTTGTTTGTATAATTGTGGCTAGCAATTGGTTTAACTCAGCACTTTGTTGCGGAGGTAACGTTTGCAAACCCTCTGGAGGATTAATCATTGCTTGAATGCTAATATCTCGGATTTGATACGGACTTTCTATAATTTCTTTATGAATTCGATTAACTTCATAATTCAACCGTTCTTCAGTTCGTTCCGATTCAGATTCAGCGTCACCAGCGGCCCCTGTATAGTTTGGGATTTCATCAGCAGTACCAGCTACTCCTTCACTAGTACCGTTAACCCCTTCATACATTTCGTTAATTCTCTCAGCGCTTATCGCAATACCAGTCATATCTTCTTCATTAACCGGTTCCACTAAATCTTCAATACGTTGTTCTTGTGTAAAATCTATATCTGTTGTAACGGAAACAATTGCATTTTGCGGACCTACAACCGCTCCCAACAACTGCATAATCGTTTGCTTAAGATCCGATTCAATCTCTTGTTTAATTTCTCTTTGAGACTGAAAGGATGCCACTGGATTTAACTCATCTTCTTCTTGATACGTATAGTTAGTAAAATTAGAATCTGATAAAACAATATTCTCTACGGGTAAATTCGGTACGCTACGTGAAATTAAGTGATATAAAGCTTTTACTTGAGATGGATCAAGTGAATTACCTGCAGCTAAATCCAGAACAACTGCTGCTGTAGCAGATTCCTGACCCGAATTTAACCAGACGCTTTCTTCCGGCATCGTTATAATTACATTTGCATTTGTAACACCAGAAACGCCTCGAATTAACTCTGCTAATTCCGTTTGCATAAGCGATCTTTCAATCACAGTGAATTCATTATCCGTCATGCCAAATCCCATTTGTTCTTGAAAAAAACCATAATCAATACTACCACTTTGTGGAAGTCCTTCCGCTGCTAATTCCACTTTCAAACGGTCAACATCTGCTTCTGGCACTTCAATGGTTGTACCATTATTAGTGACTTGTGAACTGACTCCACGCGATTCCAACACTTCTTGGATTTGCCCCGTCTCGGCTAATGTTAATTGACTATATAATGGCGCATAATTTGTCCTAAATGCGATCGCAATGACTATAGCTATAATGAGCAGCACAAGAAGGGCACTTGCTATAAGAGCTCCTTTATGAAAACCAGTTCGCTTTTCCCAAAACATTTGCAGCCGGTTTGTATATTGCTTTGCTTTTTCGTTCATGGCCCCTCCGCTTACATTTGTTACTTACCTAATTACACTTGCATTCTCATCATTTCTTGATACGCTTCCACCGCTTTATTCCTCACTTCTAACGTCGCTTGCATAGAGATGGAAGCTTTGTTTGCTGTAATCATAACCTCATGTAAATCAATAGGTTCTTTTCTTGCTAATGCTTTTGTAGCAGCTTGTGAAGCTAACTGGGCTTCATTTACTCCCGATAAAGCTGTAGTTAAAGCTTGCTGAAAAGATGCATTCTTATCGAGATTCGGGGTTTCACTCATTTTCCCAGTCTGTATCGCATTTGCTATAAGCGGTTGTAATGATGCAAGTTCCATTTCACATGCTCCTAACGTCCAATTTCTAAAGCTTTCATTAACATGCCTTTGCTTGCCTGTAGCGCACTGACATTCGCTTCATACGAACGAGTAGCGCTCGTAATGTCAATCATTTCTCGAGCAATCTCGACATTCGGTTTCGATACATAACCATCTTCATTTGAATCTGGATGCAACGGATCGTATACAAGCGAGGCTGGTGTCTCATCATTCACTATCCCTTTAGCAATTACCCCATGATTCAACTGATTTTCAGCTTTGTTTAAATATGTGGAAAAAGGCATCGATTCTTGGACCACCATCTTCCGTTGATAAGGCTGCCATTGCCCGTCTACTAATTCAGCGCGTGTCGTTTCAGCATTAGCGATATTGCTCGCCGCTACATCCATACGCAATCGCTGGAGAGTCAAAGCAGAGCCAGAAACCCCCATACTAGAAAACATTGTCATATAACCACTCCTATCTACCGCCTCTTATCGCCGTTTCTAGCGATTGAAAACTACTGGTCATCCGATCGACAACAGCGTTGTAATAAAGTTGATTCTCTGCCATTTCAGTCATTTGTTTATCAACATCCACACTGTTCCCATTATGATTATACTGCCCTTGCTTGTTATGACTAGCGTGTGGATATCCACTTGGCAACGGGAAATGCAAATGACGTTCGTCCGTTTGTTTTGATTGAAATACAGACGCATTCGCTTCGGTTTGCTCAAGCACGCGATTAAAAGAAACAGACTGCTCTTTATAATTTGGCGTATCTACATTTGCTAGATTTGAGGAGATGGCTTTTTGTTTAGCTGTCGAAAAGCGAATAGCTTCTTCAAGCGCTCCAATTGAACTAGTCGTAAACATTATAACCCCCTTTTTACTCACGCCTTTCCTCATAAAAAGAGGAAAGATTAAGCATTATTTCCCATATGTATTCATGATCAAATTTTACTAGTTTTTCAGCAGTTTGTCTAAGATGAATTTGTTTTTTAATAGATTTAAGTCAATAGAACCATACCAAAAAGTTATTTTAGTTACATTTTACCCATAAATGATTTATGAAATAAGACTTTATAACTATATAACGACTGTTATTTTTGCTATTTATTTGGAAGTGTTTCTGTTGATTGGAAATAGGTATTCTTGCTCAATAAATAACCGCCGGTAGAACCGGCGGTTATTTATCTTTAAATGAATCGACGTATTTCTTTTTTGTCATATGATCGCGTAACCCGGTCCTCTGATTCTTGTCCTCTAATATATTTCGCTACTGGTTTCTGATTGAGCCCTACTGTACTTACATAATAGCCCTTTGCCCAAAATGTTCGATTCTTTTAATTATATTTCAAATGAGCATGTCGATCATGAATCATGAGTGAACTTTTTCCTTTCAAGTACCCCAGGGAATACGAAACTGACATTTTCGGAGGTATTCTCACTAACATGTGAATAGGATCTAGCATTGCATGTGCCTCGATGATTTCCACATCCTTCATCTCACATAACCTACGCAAAATCGCCCCTATATCTTTTCTCAATTTCCCATAGATAAGCTTACGTCTGTACTTTGGTATGAATACGATATGATACTTACAATTCCACCTTGCGTGTGATAAACTGTTGTCACTCGACATGTGTTGATCTCCTCTCGCTATATAGAAGTTGGTTTGACGGCCATTTTCTATTATAACGATAGGAGATTTTTTCTGTCACTTTACCACCCTATAAGTTTTATTTTTCTCACGTGCAGAGCACGTGGTTTTAAAACCTTTAATAAAAAAAGAGGGTTGACCTAGGCCAACCCTCTTATTCCTTCTTAGTTCTCTTTTAAACGATCTAGCTCTAACAAGAACTTATCATTTAACACTTTTATATATGTGCCTTTCATCCCTAATGAACGAGACTCAATAACACCAGCACTTTCTAGTTTTCGAAGTGCATTAACAATTACAGAGCGCGTAATTCCAACACGGTCTGCAATTTTACTAGCTACTAAAAGACCTTCTCGTCCATCAAGTTCTTCAAAAATGTGCTCAACAGCTTCTAATTCACTATAAGATAGTGAGCTAATTGCCATTTGAACAACCGCTTTGCTACGAGCTTCTTCTTCAATCTCTTGTGTTTTCTCATGTAAGATTTCCATTCCTACAACTGTTGCGCCATACTCAGCAAGAATAAGATCATCATCGCTAAACGCATTTTGTAATCGAGACAATATTAATGTACCTAAACGCTGTCCTCCACCTTTAATTGGAACAACAGTCGTTAGCCCTGTTTTAAAAAGGTCTCTATTCTCTACCGGAAAAGCAGTGTATTCACTGTCTACATCAATATTAGCTGACGTGTCTTCAATTTTAAACAAACCATCTGTATACTCTTCTGGAAACTGACGCTCATCTAGCATTTTTTTCATACGGTCATTTTCAATTTCTTCTTCAATTGAAAAGCCTAATAGTTTACCACGACGGCTAACAACAAATACATTGGAACCAATCGCGTCACGTAAAGTCATTGCCATTTCACGGAAATTCACATGTTGCCCACTTGTTTTTTGAAGCATCTCATTAATCTTTCTTGTTCTTGTAAGTAAATCCATCCTTACATCTCTCCTTTTTCATTACAAAATAAATTGACTTAAATCTCGATTTTTCGCAATTGACCCTAGCTTTTCTTCTACATATTGCTCTGTAATATCAAGTGTTTCCATCCGAATATTAGGAGCTTCAAAAGATACATCTTCAAGCAATTTTTCAAGCAACGTATGCAAGCGTCTTGCCCCAATATTTTCTGTTTCTTGATTTACTTCGCTCGCAATCGTCGCAATCTTACGAACAGCATCGTCTGAAAACTTAATTTCTATACCTTCTGTCCGCAAAAGAGCGGCATATTGCTTAATTAATGCATTATCTGGTTCGATAAGAATTCGGACAAAGTCATCTATCGACAAGCTTTGCAACTCTACTCGAATTGGAAAACGACCTTGCAACTCTGGAATTAAATCAGACGGTTTCGCCATATGGAAAGCACCCGCAGCAATAAACAGAATATGATCAGTCTTAACGGCACCGTACTTTGTAACAACCGTTGAGCCTTCTACAATCGGAAGAATATCGCGCTGGACACCTTCACGAGAAACATTCGCACTTTGTTCACTTTTACCAGCGACTTTGTCGATTTCATCGATAAAGATCATTCCTAGCTGCTCAGTACGGTTAATTGCTTCTTGCGTTACATCATCCATATCAATTAACTTCTGAGCTTCTTCTTCAATAAGCACTCCACGCGCATCAGAAACTGACATACGGCGCTTTTTCTTTTTCTTTGGCACCATATTGCCTAGCATCTCTTGCATGTTCATGCCCATCTGTTCCATTCCTGCTCCACCTTGGAATAAATCCATGAATCCTTGGTTTTGCTCCGATACTTCCAGCGTGACCATCCGATCCTCTAGTTCTCCACGCTCCAGCTTTTCAGCCATCTTCTTTTTCAAGTTGGCATGATTTAACTCTTCTTCCTCTTCCTGCTGATCATCTTCGTTATTATTTTGATTAAATAACATTTCGAACGGGTTTTTATAATTCGATTCTTTCTTCATTGAAGGAACAAGAAGATTAACGAGTCTTTTTTCTGCAAGCTCTTTCGCCTGTTCTTTTACATGGATAACGCGCTCTTCTTTTACCAGGCGTACACTGGATTCAACTAAGTCTCGAACCATTGATTCAACATCTCGCCCTACGTAGCCAACTTCAGTAAACTTTGTTGCTTCGACCTTTACAAATGGTGCTCCGACAAGTTTTGCTAAACGCCGAGCAATTTCTGTTTTCCCAACACCGGTAGGACCAATCATGAGAATATTTTTTGGCGTAATTTCATCACGCATCACTTGTTCGAGCTTCGTTCGCCGATACCGATTTCGTAAAGCAATCGCAACGGATTTTTTGGCACCCTCTTGACCAACAATATATTGGTTCAATCGTTCGACTATTTGGCTTGGTGTAAGTGAACTTGTCATTTCTTTACACTTCCTTTGTCTTCATGATTTGTCGTCTAACACTTCGACAATAATTTGATCGTTTGTGTACACGCAAATATCCGAAGCCGTTTCAAGGGCAGCTCTCGCAATCTCACTTGCAGAAAGTGACGCAGCATGGTTTTTCAACGCACGCCCTGCACTCAAGGCATAGTTGCCGCCAGATCCTATTGCAAGAATTCCATCATCCGGTTGAATGACTTCGCCAGTGCCAGAAACCAACAATAATTCTGTTCGATCCATCACAATAAGCATCGCTTCAAGCTTCCTTAGTACACGGTCACTTCGCCACTCTTTCGCAAGTTCAACAGATGCACGTTGCAAATTTCCATTATACTCTTCAAGCTTCGCTTCGAACTTTTCGAACAGCGTAAAAGCGTCGGCTACTGAACCTGCAAAACCAGCAATCACATTATCGCGGTATATTTTCCGCACTTTTCTAGCCGTATGCTTCATCACAACCGCATTGCCTAATGTAACCTGACCATCCCCCGCCATCGCAAAACCACCATTGTGTGCGATAGCAAAAATTGTTGTTGCATGAAAAGAATCCATGGCAAACGCTCCTTTTTTCGTAAAACTATGCTCGCGGGTGGAAATCTTTATATACAGTGTAAAGACGTTCTTTGCTTACATGAGTGTATACTTGAGTCGTTCTTAATGTTTGATGCCCTAACAATTCTTGTACAGTCCTTAAGTCTGCTCCCGCATTCAACAAATGGGTAGCGAAAGAATGGCGAATATCATGTGGGCTTATACTTTTTTTCATTGCAGCTTCGCGCATTCGTTTTTCCACAATCTTTCGAATGCTCCGATCAGTTAATGGACCTCCACGATAATTAAGGAAAAGATGTGTTGAAGGCTCCGATTGTTTCTCTAGTTTTGGCCGTCCTAACTCTAAATAAACATTCAAACTAGTTTCTGCCTCTTTACCAAACGGGACATACCGCTCTTTTCTACCTTTTCCAAATACACGTATCGTACCACTTGTCCAATGAAGCTGCTCAGTATGCAGCATACTGCACTCAGAAACACGGATGCCCGTCGCATAAAGTAGCTCAATGATCGCCTTATCTCTTTTTTCAAGCGCCGTTTCAGAAGGTAGAGCTGTTAACCAATGGTCCATTTCTTCTTCATACAGAAAGCGTGGAAGCCTCTCTTCTTGTTTCGGAAGATGCGCGTGCAAAAAAGGGTTTTCCTTTACCAATTGCTCGCGAAGCAAGAATTTTCCGAAGCTTCTTAGCGCTGATAGCTTTCGAGCAATCGTACGTCTTGCATAACGCCTGTCAACAAGCGTACTAATATACGAACGTACTTCCAGATGAGTCGTTTCACTAATTCCCAAAAGCCCTTGCTGTGACAAAAATGTGCAAAACTGTTCTACGTCTTTTGTATAATGATCAATCGTCCATTTGGAACTGTTCCTCTCTACTTCCAAATACCGGATAAACCAATTAAGCCAAAGTCGCTCTTCTGATTCCACAAGATTGTCCTCCCTCTTAGAACTAATAAATTCTACCACAGTTTAACAAGGAGAAGCAATAAACTTCACACTTCTTTCACAAAATTCTGAATCGACTCCAATGCCCGACTAGCAAGGGCTTCATAACGTTCTTTTTTTGCTTTTATCCGAACATCAAGGGGTGGAACAAGACCAAAGTTCGCATTCATCGGCTGGAAATTTTTAGAGTTTGCGGTTGTAATATACGCAGCCATACTCCCCATCATCGTTTCTTCCGGCAAAATAGCAAGCGGTTGGCCTTCTGTTAGTTTGAATGCATTAATTCCAGCAATTAAACCTGCAGCTGCAGATTCAACATAACCTTCAACACCCGTAATTTGTCCTGCAAAAAAAAGATCGTCACGAACGGTTGATTGATAGGTTGGCTTTAGCAAGTTTGGCGAATTTAGAAACGTGTTACGATGCATGACGCCGTATCGAACAATGTCCGCCTGTTCCAATCCTGGAATCATACGGATCACTTCTTTTTGAGGCCCCCATTTTAAATGAGTTTGGAATCCGACAATATTATACAAAGTGCCCGATAAATTATCTTGACGCAGTTGAACGACTGCATAAGGTCGCTTCCCTGTTTTCGGATCTTCTAAACCTACAGGCTTTAACGGACCGAATAACATTGTCTTTCTTCCACGTGACGCCATAACTTCAATCGGCATACAGCCCTCAAAAAAGATTTCTTTTTCAAATTCCCGCAAAGGAACCGTCTCCGCTTCAATTAAAGCATCATAAAAACGATTAAATTCCTCTTCGGTCATAGGACAATTTAAGTAAGCAGCTTCTCCCTTATCATACCTACTTTTTAAGTAAACTTTGTCTCGATCAATTGTTTCGGCATCAATAATAGGTGCAGCCGCATCGTAAAAATAAAGATGCTCTTCTCCTGTTAATGCTTTTAATTGTTCTGACAATGCTTTAGACGTCAATGGGCCAGTAGCAATGATCGTTGGGCCGGAAGGCAGTTCTGTGATTTCCTCGTTTACAACGGTCACATTCGGATGCTCTTTCACATAATTCGTTACTCTTGCTGCAAAATCATGACGATCCACTGCTAGTGCACCACCTGCAGGAACAGCCGCTTCATCTGCCGCTTTAATAATGACGGAATCTAATTTACGCATTTCTTCTTTCAGAACACCTACAGCGTTGGCTAATGAATTGCCTCGCAACGAATTGCTGCATACAAGTTCAGCAAACTTATCCGTATGGTGTGCAGGCGTTTGTTTTACTGGTCGCATCTCATATAAGCGAACTTGACCTCCACGCTTAGCAATTTGCCAAGCCGCCTCGCTGCCGGCTAATCCTGCGCCAATTACATTAATCGTTTTATTTTCTATCATAAAGCGCATACTCCTTTTTCATGGATCAATTACTGCGTTCACAGAAACGCCTCCACTCCTTTGTAGAGTGAAGGCTAAGTCAGTAAGTACCCATATCATAGTATCTTTGACGTTTTATTTCAACTAATAAACCTTAGAAAACGAGCATCTTCGACAAATTACTGCTTTTCTTCCTCATAATCACACGAACTACAAGCAACATACACAGCTTTTTTAGATTTTTTTTCAACAAGTAGGCCTTGACATTTTGGGCAAGGACGAGCAATCGGTTTATCCCATGAAACAAACTCACACTCTGGGTACCGGTCACAACCATAAAAAATGCGTCGTTTTTTACTTTTCCGTTCGACAATATTTCCCTCTTTACATGTTGGACAAGTAACTCCAATGTCTTTAACAATTGCCTTCGTATTTCGACAATCCGGGAAATTAGAACAAGCCATAAACTTACCATAGCGCCCCATCTTGTAAACCATTTCGTGATCACATTTGTCGCAGTCTTCACCTGCAGGTTCATCTTTTATTTCGACTTCTTCCATCTCTTCTTCTGCAACTTTTAAACGTTTTTCGAAGCTTTGATAGAATTGGTCAATTATTCCTATCCAATTATCCTTGCCATCCTCAATGCTATCTAAATCCTGTTCCATTTTAGCTGTAAATTCAACGTCCAAAATTTCCGGGAAAAACTCAACAATCAAATCGAGAACAATTTCACCTAGCTCAGTTGGTACAAAACGTTTTTCATCTAGAGCAACATAACCGCGACGCTGAATTGTATCAAGAGTCGGTGCATAAGTAGATGGACGCCCTATCCCTAACTCTTCTAACGTTTTTACAAGCCTAGCTTCCGTGTAACGAGGAGGAGGTTGAGTAAAATGTTGATTTGGTGTAATGTCTTGTTTTTCAACCGTTTGACCTTCTTCCAACGCTGGTAAAAGTCGGTCTTCTTCCTTCTTATTATCATCATTGCCTTCAATGTAAACTTTCATAAATCCGGCAAATTTTAATTTTGAACCGGTTGCACGGAATAAAACACCATTATTATCAAGATCAACAGACATCGTGTCCATAACGGCTGGAGCCATTTCACTTGCAACCAGACGTTCCCAAATCAACCTATATAACCGATGCTGGTCACGAGACAAGTATTCTTTCACAGTTTTAGGTTCATACATAACCGATGTTGGACGAATCGCTTCATGAGCGTCCTGCGCTTTTTTGTCCTGCTTGGCTTTCCGCTCTACTTTATTGACGTACTCATCACCAAATGTTTTCTTGATGTAATCATGCGTCTCTTGTTTTGCTGTATCTGATATACGGGTAGAGTCCGTTCTCATGTAAGTAATTAAACCCACTGTCCCTTGCTTACCGAGATCAATACCTTCGTATAACTGTTGCGCGATTAGCATTGTTTTCTTAGCTCGAAAATTAAGCTTACGCGCAGCTTCTTGTTGCAATGAAGAAGTAGTAAAAGGGGTAACGGGGTTACGCCGGCGTTCTTTTCTTGTAACATTCGTTACTTGAAAAGACTTCCCTTTCATTTGTTTTAAAACAGCTTGAACATCTTCTTCATTAGAAAGACTTTGCTTTTTACCATTGACACCATAATACTTTGCTTCAAACATCTCGCCTTTTAATTTAAAATTTCCTTCAATGCTCCAATATTCTTCAGGCTCAAAGTTTTGTATTTCTTTTTCGCGATCCGTAATTAATTTTACCGCTACAGATTGAACACGCCCTGCACTCAAGCCCTTTTTCACTTTTTTCCATAATAATGGTGAAATATTATAGCCCACTAAACGATCCAATATCCTTCTAGCTTGCTGAGCATCAACTAAATCCATATTGATCGGTCGAGGGTGCTTAAATGCATCCTTTATAGCCGTTTTTGTAATTTCATTAAAGACGACTCGACAGTCTGAATGTTCATCTATATTCAGACTATGAGCTAAATGCCAGGCAATCGCTTCCCCTTCTCGATCCGGGTCAGCCGCTAGATAGATACGTTTCGCTTTTTTAGCTGCTGTCTTTAGTTCTTTTAACACGGGACCTTTCCCGCGAATTGTAATATACCTTGGTTCATAGTTTTCTTCTACACTAACGCCCATTTGGCTTTTAGGTAAATCTCGAACGTGGCCCATCGATGCTTTGACAACGTATTTTTTCCCTAAATATTTTCCAATGGTTTTGGCTTTAGCGGGAGATTCCACGATTACTAAATAATCGGACATGTAAAGCAGCTCCCTCTCACATTATTCTCTATTGATGAAGTAAATCTTCCTCATTATTAAACAGACTTTCCCCATTTGTCAAACGGAAGTGAAAACAGCTAGATAAAATCCGATAGTTCGCTATCTTTCGACAAAAAGTTTGGCAATGTCTCGCTAAGCGTGTTTTTTGAATAAAGACAGCATGCTCCCTGACTAATTAGCCAATTTGTTCCACTTGACTCTGACGAGGTTATATTGCTAGGTACTGCAAACACTTCTCTTCCTTGTTCAATAGCTAAATCAGCTGTAATAAGAGAGCCACTTTTTCGCTTTGCTTCTATAATAACAGTTGCATAACTCATGCCACTTATTAATCGATTTCTAGCTGGAAAAGTCCATTTTTTAGGTTTTACAAAAGGAGGGTATTCACTAACAACTAAATGGTGGGAAGCTATAGACTGGAAAAGAGAGTAATGTTCTGGAGGATATACGGTGTCAAATCCACATGCTGTTACAGCAATTGTGAGACCTTTATATGTGATAGCACTGTGGTGGGCTAAAGAATCTACACCTCTAGCCAAACCACTAACGATTGTTATCCCGGCATCTATTATAACCGGCGTTAAGAGAGCGAGTACTTCTTTGCTATACGGCGTTGGTGTCCTAGTTCCCACAACAGCTATTTTTTTTGTTTTTAAGATCTCAAGGTTACCTTTTGTATAAAGAATATGCGGTGGATCATAAATGGTATTTAATAATGGAGGGTAATGAGAAGAATGACTGAAGATGGTTTGAATACCTGCCTTGTCTAGTTGTTCTTTATAAACAGCTTGGTCACTACGTCTAAGCCATTCAAACAAACGCTTACTCTGACGATCATTCAATTGGAGAATTTCGCTCATTTCGCTTGCAGAGGCTTTATAAATGCTTACTAGTTCAGGATCCCATTCTAATAGTCGAACAAACGCGCGATAGTTCGTAGAAAGGACCGCATGTAAGTGAAGAAAGCGTTCTTCATATGAAATATCAATCACCCATTTCCTCGTATTCTATGAAAAGCCCCTCACAATCGCAAGGGGCTGTTTACTCTTATTTTGCTATTTCGTGCGTAACGCTTTTCTCATATAAGTCATTTGCTTTCAATGATTTAATTAACGTTTCGCCCATTACAGATGGAGTAGCTGCAACACGGATGCCGCAAGCTTCCATTGTTTTAATCTTTTCAGCTGCTGTCCCTTTACCGCCAGAAATAATCGCACCAGCGTGGCCCATGCGTTTTCCTGGAGGGGCCGTTTGACCACCAATAAAGCCAACAACAGGTTTTGTCATATTTTCTTTTACCCATTCAGCTGCTTCTTCTTCAGCCGTTCCACCTATCTCACCGATCATAATAACCGCATAAGTGTCAGGATCCTCATTAAACAAAGAAAGGACATCAATGAAGTCAGTTCCATTGACCGGGTCTCCACCAATTCCTACAGCAGATGATTGACCAATTCCTTCAGTTGAAAGCTGATGGACAGCTTCATATGTTAAAGTACCGGAACGAGAGACAACACCGATATGTCCTTTTTTATGGATATAACCAGGCATAATACCAATTTTACATTCCTCTGGAGTAATAACACCAGGACAGTTTGGCCCGATCAAACGAGTCTTCTTGCCTTCCATATAGCGTTTTACTTTCACCATATCGATAACCGGAATGCCTTCAGTAATACAAATTGCCAAATCTAATGCTGCATCTGTTGCTTCCATGATGGCATCAGCTGCAAAAGCCGGTGGAACATAGATAACCGTCGCATTTGCTCCGGTTGCATCAACTGCTTCTTTTACAGTATTAAAAACTGGCACACCTTCAATTTCAGTGCCACCTTTACCAGGCGTTACTCCGCCAACGATTTTCGTTCCATACTCAAGCGCCTGTTTTGTATGAAACAATCCAGTGGCGCCGGTTATTCCTTGAACAATAACTTTTGTATCTTTATTGATTAAGATGCTCATCTGCTAGCTCCGCCCTTCCTATTTCACTAATGAAACGATTTTTTGTGCGCCGTCAGCCATTGAATCTGCTGCTGTGATATTTAATCCAGATTCTTTTAAAAGTTTTTTCCCAAGTTCTACGTTTGTGCCTTCCAAACGAACAACAAGAGGAATCTCGAGGCCAACTTCTTTTGTCGCAGTAATAACCCCTTCTGCGATAATGTCACATTTCATAATTCCGCCAAAAATATTAACAAAAATACCTTTTACATTTTCATCAGACAAAATCAATTTAAAGGCTTCCGTTACTTTTTCAGCTGTCGCACCGCCACCAACATCAAGGAAGTTAGCTGGATCGCCCATATAATGTTTGATAATATCCATTGTAGCCATAGCGAGACCAGCTCCATTAACCATGCAGCCGATGTTCCCGTCTAGAGCAATATAGTTCAAGTCGTGTTTTGAAGCCTCGATTTCTTTCACATCTTCTTCTTCTAAATCACGAAGTTCAACGATGTCTTTATGGCGATATAGCGCATTGGAATCAAAGTTGAATTTAGCATCTAATGCCATTACTTTTCCATCACCTGTTGTAACAAGAGGGTTTATTTCAGCAATCGATGCATCTTTATCAACAAAAACTTGATACAAGCCCATCATAAATTTAACAGCTTGGCCAACAAGTTCTTTAGGAATGTTTATATTAAATGCAACACGTCTAGCTTGGAAGCCTTGAAGGCCCACTGCTGGATCAATTACTTCTTTAAAAATCTTATCAGGTGTTTCTTCTGCTACTACTTCGATTTCAGTACCGCCTTCTTCAGAAGCCATTAATACAACGCTTGAAGTAGCACGGTCTACTACAAGACCAATATAATATTCATTCTTAATGTCGCAACCTTCTTCAACTAGTAAGCGCTTAACTTCCTTACCTGCTGGTCCAGTTTGATGCGTCACAAGTGTTTTCCCAAGAATTTCATCCGCGTATGTACGAACTTCATCCAAGTTTTTCGCAACTTTAACACCGCCGGCTTTCCCACGTCCACCTGCGTGAATCTGTGCTTTTACTACAGATACAGACGAGCCTAGTTCTTTCGCTACTTCTACTGCTTCGTCAACAGAGAATGCTACTTTTCCGTTTGGAACGGCTACTCCGTACGAACGAAGAATTTCTTTACCCTGATACTCATGGATATTCATTCTCTCTCCAGCCTCCTGTAATTACGTGCTTCACTCTTACGCGCACGAGAATTTTCGTCTTTAATACGAAATCCTTTTTCATTCTAGCACTTTTTTTGATGCTTGGGGAGGGGTAACCGCTATCATTCTTACAATTTTTCTGTTTTCTTTGTTGATATTTGTTCTTTTTTTGGATCTCTTCTATTTTTTTGTCGTTTATTAAAATGAGAAAATTTTCCTGTAAGTAGAATTTCCATCAAAGCAAGCAACCTTTTTCTTCGTTAATTAAGTTGCTCCAAAAAGAATCATTACGTTTTTCAATAAGTAAACTATCGATTAAGTATCTTCATTCTCATGTTCTGATGTTTTTTTGGATTTCTTCTTGTTTTGCTCTTTTTTATTTGGCTCAAATAACTTCTTCAACCCTTTTGCTAGCTGCTCTTTTTCAGAAGCTGGTGCATAATGCCCAAATTCACTAGAAAATTCTTCTTGGCGTTTGTTTCTTTTTTGTTCGTCCATCATTGTCACTCTCCTTTTGCAGTCTTATTTTTTCAGTATCTGCAAAGAAGTTTAAATTATGACGACTCCTCCAAATCAAGCATAAAAAGAATTATTTCAGCACAAACTTCTGCAGAATCATCAGGCAGCTGAATTAGAGGCTGCTGCAAACCGTTTCCCTCTGAAGTCCGAACATAACGTTTGCCAACAAAAAAGTCCCTATTTTGAAACAAAGTTGGTAAAGCATCCATTAACTTATATATTGATTTTGTTCTCATAATTTTATATCTATCCCGCTATGAAGGCACTGCCTCGTTTGTTCTGAATTGTTATCAATCCATTTACACACTTCCAATTCAAACCCCTTAGAGCGTAATTTAATTTTCAGCCTTTCTCGCGCTTCACAAAAAGACTCTGGAATCGTTGAATGACTATAAATAACAAGAAAAACTCTTTTTTCTTTTAAGCGTATACTCATTCGTAATGAGCCCATTTTTGGCATAAATGTACTTATCATTGCGTGAAACTTTTGTCCAATTTTTTGGTTCAACGGCTTATTCTTTTCATTGCTAATTTGAATATCCCAATCAATCTGAGAAAATGGCATAACAACACTTACGAAATCTTTCGTTTCATAGTCCGGTCCAATTTGAAGCATTAATCGAGCTTGTAGTTCTTTAACGGAATCAGCTAATTCATGCCCTTTTAAATTCACAATGATCTCGTCAAGTCCCCGTATAAGCAAGATCTGCCTCTTTAAAAGTTCGTTCAGTGGACCAGCTTTAAGTAAATCACTTTTTAATTGTTCTTCACCCTTCTGATAATTGTCTAATTGTTGAATCAAAGGGTGATTGCTATCCTTCAGTGCTATTAAGTGTATATCGCGTATTGTAGCAGAAACGCTTTTTTTTGATCGTATTTCAACCAATGATCTAACAATCCACTCATCCGTGAAACTGATTCGTTTTTCATTTAGATAGCATAGTGTTAACTCTACTTCCTCCATCGAGGCTCTCCATTTCCTTTGGATAGTAGTAACTCTGATGTAGATTTTCTTTTGTAATGGGACATTTAACCGTTCAAACAAAGCAACTAATTGCATTGCTTTTTGAGAAGGATAAATAGACCAGATTTCAAGCAATTGTCGAAATGTACCCCCTTCTGCTATTTTTTTTAGTATGGGTGCGTATCCTATCCCCACAACTGTAAACCAGTAAACTTTCCCAACCTTTAGCTCTGCTTGAAGGTTGGCAACAATGATTGATTGTCCAACTTGAATTTGGGCCGTTTCCGCTATAGGAAAGAGTTTTAACACATGGCCACGCATCATTTGTTCTTCATGGAAAATACGTTTTATTTTATTAGAAGGATGATTGGATAATGAATGCGATAGAGGGTTCATCCATTCACTCCTTTCTTCTATTCTTTTGAGTAAAGACGCTTATTTGCTATTTCTAATACTGGTTTGAATGAACGACGATGCTCCCGTGTCATACCATACTCTCTAATTGCTTCTAAATGAGTGGTTGTTCCATACCCAGCATGTGTATCAAATCCATACTCCGGATATTCCTCTGCTACTTCCGCCATATATCGATCCCGCCATACTTTTGCTAAAACAGAGCTTGCAGCAATCGATAGACTTTTTGCATCCCCTTTTATAATGGACATTTGAGGTAATTGAATATCCAATTCAATTGCATCTAGCAACAAAAAATCCGCTTTTTTTTGCAACCCGTTAATTGCTATTGTCATCGCTTTTTTTGTTGCTTGCAAAATATTAATCTTGTCAATTTCTTGTGCACTCACACTAGCAATTTGGAAGGCTAATGCATTTTCTTTTATATACTCAGCAAATTCTTCCCTTTTTGCTTTCGTTATTTTTTTGGAATCAGTTAGGCCTAGTAATTGAAAATCAATCGGCAAAATACACGCACAAGCTGTAACAGGTCCTGCGAGAGGACCTCGTCCTACTTCGTCCACACCACATATCATATGGTAGCCGGCTTGATGTAGCTCATTTTCAAAAGCGAGCATGCCACTATGCATTTCTTCTAGCTCTTGTTGTTTTTCAAGAAGTCGATCATAGCGATTCAATAAAACTTGAACCCCTTTACGTTTATCTCCTCTTAAGGTTTCTACTTCTTTTGCAGTAATGACGTCTTCGTCAAAACGGGCACGAATTTCTTTAATTGAATTCATATGTATGTCCTTTCTAACTGTAACGACAATGGCCATGCTATAGTTATACTAGCATTAATACTCAAGGAGTTTTCACCATGTCTATTTTGGAAATTATATTGTTACTTACTGTTGGTTTTATCGCTGGTATTATTAATACAGTTTCTGCCGGAGGATCCTTACTTACTCTTCCCGTTCTCTTATTTCTTGGCTTGCCTTCTGCTGAGGCAAACGGGACAAACCGCGTTGCCATCGTTGTCCAAAGTGTGACATCAATAGTCACCTTCGCTCGTAAAGGACAGATAAGGATTAAACAAAACCTTTCTCTTTTAATTGCGTCAACCGCAGGAGCCGTATTTGGAGCGCTTTCTGCGATCTCAATTTCTGATAATGTTTTTATGATTATTCTTGCAGTGACAATGATTGTCACCTTAGCATTTATCATTTGGAACCCTTTAAAAGCGATTACCAAACCAGGAAGAATCTCTTCAGCAATGTATACTGTTGGCACTGCCAGTTTTGTCCTAATTGGTTTTTATAGTGGGTTTATACAAGTAGGTGTAGGCTTCTATATTATGATTCTAGCTATTCTTTTGTATAAACGTTCGTTTATTGAGGCTACGCTAATTAAAATACTTGTTGTCGGATTATCTGTTTTGATTTCTCTATGCATTTTTGCAGCAAATGGTCATGTTCTATGGGGACACGGGATCGTTCTAGCGGCGGGTACAGCTAGTGGAGCTATACTTGGCAGTAAGTTAGTTTTAAGTAGTCGAACGAAGTGGATTCAACTTATTCTGATTGCTACCGTTATCCTTCTCGCTGCTCGATTATTTTATGATGCACTCCTATAAAAAAATAGAATCGCAGCTGCTAATTAAGCCTGCGATTCTTCTGCCGGGGTTTCAAAGGTAATCTTTCCTACCGTGCCACTTCGTAGTTCACGAAGTAACAATTCAGCAGTTTTATCGAAATCGACAAGTCCTCCCCGAATGATACAACCTCTTTTACGCCCAATTTCTTCAAATACTGGGCCAATATCATCTAGATCGTCTGGAAGTTCAATTTCATAACGATTTGTTAATTTGTTAGGGTATTCCACTGCCAAAAATCGCAGCGCAAATGCTGCCACATCTCCATAATCAAGCAGTTCATCTTTAATCGCACCCGTCGCAGCTAATCGCATGCCAACTTGCTGGTCGTCAAACTTCGGCCACAAAATTCCAGGAGTATCTAGTAATTCTAGTTGGTTCCCTACTTTTATCCATTGTTGTTGTTTTGTTACGCCTGGCCGATCACCAACTTTTGCCTGCCTTTTATTTACGAGACGATTAATCAATGTTGATTTACCTACATTAGGAATACCTAAAATGACGGCTCTTAATGCTCTCGGTTTCATCCCTTTTGACTCCCACTTCTTATAAAGAGCATGAGCGAGCTTCTGACATGCAGGTGCAATCTTCTTTACTCCTTGACCTGTTTGTGCGTTTACTGCAATGACTTCTGCTCCTTGACTCCTAAAATACGCACTCCACTGTTCTGTATGTGCCTCATCAGCAAGGTCAGCTTTATTTAAGAGAATCAAGCGTGGTTTTTCACCTGTTAACTCATCAATAATTGGATTACGAGAAGACAGCGGAATTCGCGCATCAAGTAACTCAATTACAACATCAATCATCTTTAGTTTTTCTTTTATTTCCCGTCTAGCTTTCGCCATGTGACCGGGATACCATTGGATTGTCTTCATCCGTTTCACCTGCTTATTAATTTACAATGTTTGCATTCTCAAAAGGGTAGAAGATAATATTCGCTCTCCCAATTATTTCCGAAAAATGAACAACCCCAATATCACGACTATCTTTACTTAAACGCCGATTATCACCCATCATAAAATAATGGTCGTCCGGAATTGTCTGCTCGTTAATTACTTCTTCGAGCGTAAAGTCCCCAGTGAGGTTTTGATTGCCTTGAATTGATTCTTTTAAGTGTTTTAAATAGGGCTCTTCAACAGCTTCACCATCGATATAAAGGATATCATTTTCATAGACCAAGGTTTCACCGGGCAAACCAACAATACGTTTAATATAATCTTTACCGCCTGGAGCATGAAATACAACAATATCAAATCGTTGCGGTTCTACGAAGCGGTATCCGATTTGATTTACAATCAATTTGTCACCAGTCTCTAACGTGGGTTGCATGGAATATCCTTCAACAATAATAGGCGCCAGCAAAAAAATTCGAACTAAAAGTGTTGCAATTAACGCTAAGGTAAGCGCTTTTGCCCACTCAACTGGAAAAGCCCGTGATTTCAATTGCTCTCGCCTCCTTCTCTCTCTAGTTTACCATGTTTATTGTTCTTATTCATCAAACAAAAGCACGGAGAATCTTTCGCACCACATAAGGAATCTTTTGCTGTCATCTTACGATTAAATTAACATTGAATCAATAAATAAATGATTGAACCACTTACGAATTAATAGAAGGGTATACGCCTTCGGAGATTATACCTCACCTACTCAAACCGGTCAATTTGCGCCATTTTCACTCTATTATTTTGTATCGATAGGAATGAATGAAAGTCATATTTAGTTTAATGCATGTATCAAAAACAACATTTATCCTATTATGAAATAACGTTTAAGTTGTAGCTTCCACCCTCTTTTTTATTATCGTTCCTAAGACTGACCATTTTTTATATCTCATCTGATGAACGCAAAAAAACGCTCCCCGCTATGAGGAACGCTCTCTTTTTCTGTCAGAACCCTTGATATATAAAAGTTCTGATTAACGACGAATTTCTTTAATACGTGCTTTTTTACCACGAAGATTACGTAAGTAGTAAAGTTTCGCGCGACGTACTTTACCGTAACGCTTCACTTCAATCTTATCGATCTTCGGTGAATGTAATGGGAATGTACGTTCAACACCTACACCGTATGAGATTTTGCGTGCAATAAACGTTTCACTGATACCAGAACCACGACGCTTAATCACGACGCCTTCAAAAAGCTGAATACGTTCGCGCGTTCCTTCCACAACTTTTACGTGGATTGTAAGCGTGTCTCCAGGACGAAAATCAGGATGGTCTGTGCGCAATTGCTCACTAGTGATTTCTTTAATTAGGTTGCTCATCGTATCGTTCCCTCCTTCCGTACAGACATTCTTGCCAATAAATAAAGCAGCGGAACATCGTAATCTTGCTGAAGATTTCTCATTCAGCCACAACCATTATCATAGCACAATGAAGCGCGAACTACAATATCCAATCAAATCTTTTTTTGGCTTGGTAAACCAAGAATTTCAAAGATTTCTGCTAATTTTATATTTACTTGCTCGGTCAAAGCTAAACGACGTTTTTGCTGAATCGGTTCAGCTTTAATAACAGGACATAGCGAATAAAATTGGTTATACAAGCTGGCGAGTTCAAAAGCAAATGTGCACAATAAGTTAGGCTCCAAAGCTTTCACTGCTTTACGTAGAGTTGTATCCCATCCAGCTAAATGTTTTAATAGCGCTCGTTCACTCTCTTCTGCTTCTTGGTACGTAGCTCCATCTTTAGTTAAACCAGCCGTCGTAGCCTTCTCGATAATACTATTTGTACGGGCATACGTATAAATGAGATACACACCCGTATTACCTGTCACTTGGGTAGCTTCTTCCAGATCAAAAACAATGTCTGACGTCGTATTGTAACGAAGCATATTGTATCTGATTGCTGCAATTGTGAGTGTTTTAATGGTCTGTGAATCAGCGTTAGCACTCTGTTCTCGAACCGCTTTTCCCATTTCTGCAATCAGTTCGTTTATTTTAATACCAATGCCTTTACGTCCCGACATAGCGTATACTTCCTTATTTTCTTCCGTTTCAATTCCCAAGCGCTCTGCTGTGTGTTTGCTTAAAGATACAACGCCATATGGAACTTGGAATAGCTCATTTGCTTCCTCTGAATAACCTGCAGCAAATAGTGCTTTTTTCACCACTTGTTGAGGATACTCTTGCCGATAGTCAATGATATTAATAACTGAGTCGGCATCACCAAAATTAGCTTTAGCACCAGATGAACTGGTGGTCCACAGTTCACCAACTTTCTGTTTGTATGTAAAATCTCCTTCTAATAATCCGTACTTCCACATGTGGTAAGCAATATCTTTTGCCGTATACGTTAACACACCGTTAGAGCGAATCAAAACTTTATCAGCTAGATGTTCCGACTCACTAATGCCCCCTGTCGAATCATCGGTCCGGATTACCCAACAACCTGCTTGAGGTCCGTGGTCTTGTTTAAAGAAAACATCTGTTTGCTTTAGTTTACTGAACGCTTCTTGCCAAAAACCTTTTTGCAAAATATCCCGTTCCCAAACGAGCAAGTCATAGGAAATACCAAATTGCTTCATTTCTTCTATATGCTCCGAAGACAACTTATCGGCTACAGCGTAACCAAGCCAAGCAGTACTGTTATTCCCTTCTTCTAGTTTATGAAGAACATCATCCCGAATCGCTGTTTTTATTTCCCCTGATTCATATTTCTCATTTAAAGCGGAATAGATATTCCAACAATAATCGCCAAACCGTTCAGCGGGTTCAGTTGACTCTGTATGCAGCAATGCAGTTAACGTGTCTGCCAATTGGTTCCCAAGATCATCAATGTAATTATGTACTTCAACGTGAGCTCCAGTTTTCTTTAAAAGTCGTGCAAGCGTATCCCCAATGCAAGCATTGCGTAAATGGCCGATATGAGCCGATTTATTAGGATTAATGGATGTGTGTTCTATGACAATTTTCTGTTTTTCGCCACTTGTCTGATCGATTGCTGTATTAGTAACTAAAACATCATCCCAGTTTACAAAGAAGTTTATAAAACCAGGTCTAACAACATCAATTTTACTGACTGGCAAATTTATCTCTTTTAACTTCTCTTGTAAACCAATTGCAATTTCAAAAGGATTCTTTCGAGCGATACGAGCTAATTTCATTGCGATATTTGTTGAATAATCACCATGAATAAGTTGTGCCGGTTGTTCCAATTCAATATCAATCTCATCTGAATAGGAAGCCGTTGCTGCTTGAATTGCTCTGATGAGTGTTTGCTCTACATGCATATTGATCAACCACCTTTTTTATTTTGCTAATCAGTATAGCATGACTATCGAGACAATGCTCTCTCCTTTAAATATTCAAATGAAAAAACCGTATACAGTTTTTATGCATACGGCTACTTCTCATTCTTCACTTTTTCTAATAGCTTTTTTTCTGTCTCCGATAGAGAATTAGCTTCCAGCAAATCAGGACGCCGCGCATACGTTCGACGTAAGGATTCTTTTAAACGCCATTCTTCAATATTTGCATGATGCCCTGAAAGAAGAATGTCAGGAACTCTCATACCTCTAAAGTCTGCCGGGCGGGTATAATGAGGGTGTTCCAGCATACCAGTAGAATGAGAATCTGTAATAGCGGAATTCTCATTTCCCAGTACACCTGGTATGAGTCGCGTCACACTGTCAGCAATGACCATAGCCCCCAACTCTCCTCCAGTTAACACATAATCACCTAAAGATATTTCATCTGTTACTAGATGCTCTCTAACCCGTTCATCAAAGCCCTCATAATGCCCACATAAAAAGATCAAATGATCTTCTTTAGCAAGTTCTTCTGCTTTTTTTTGCGAGTAAGGGACTCCTTGAGGACAGAGCATAATGACACGGGGCTTTGTTTCAGCCTCTGTTTTCACACTCTTAACCGCATCAAAAATTGGTTGCGGCGACAAAACCATACCTGCACCGCCACCATAAGGATAATCATCGACTTTACGGTGCTTATTCAATGCATAGTCTCTAAAGTTCACTGTCTTAAATGAAACCAGTCCACGATCACTAGCTTGTTTTAAAATCGAGGAACGGAAAACACCAGCAAACATTTCTGGAAACAATGTGAGAACATCAATCTTCATCAATCATCTAGACCTTCCAATAACTGAACTGTAATTAGCTTCTCATCAATATCGACTTTTTTCACAACAGACTCAATATACGGAAGCAACAAATCTTTTTGTCCTTTACGCTCTACAACCCAAACATCATTTGCTCCCGTTTCAATGATATCTTTTATTTTTCCTAGCACCGTACCTTCTTCGTCTTTGACAGTGCAGCCCATAATCTCGTGATAATAAAACTCATTTTCTTCTAGTTCAGCTAATTTCGCTTCTGAAACATAGAGGTAGCTTCCTTTAAATTCCTCCACCTCATTTATATTGTTATATCCTTCAAATGTAAGCAAATCAAAGTTCTTATGGCTGCGATGACTACGAACGACCACACGCTGCCCTGGTTCATCGGGACTTTTTGCTATTTTAAGTTCCGATCCAGTTTCATACCGTTCTTCTGCAAAGTCAGTATTGGAAAGAATTCTTACTTCCCCACGTACACCATGAGTATTAACAAGACGACCAACATTAAACCAATTTGTCATTTTCTTTTTTCTCACTCTCTCTAATTTCAGCGATTAAACCATCTTTTATAATAATAGCGACATTTGCATCTTCAGCAATCCACTTATCGCCTTCTTTTAAATCTAGTATAATTTCAGTATTCCCCATCCCAAGTTCGGTCCCAAGCGGCAAACTAATTAGCTGATTCATTCGAAATTCCAACGAGTCTGCCCGCTCTTCACGTTGCTTGATCTCATTTTTATATTTCTTCTGAACTTCTGCATAAGATGTTGTATTCTTTATCGCTTTTAACGCACGTTGCAGCTGAAATTCAAGTTGTGATAGCTCTGTTCTTATTTGCCACAAGTCACGTTCAAATTCTTGCTTTAGTTGTTCCTTTTTTGCTTCCGTCAGAACATGTTTCACAGATGCTGTGCGAATACACTTCAAGAAAACGCCTCCCATCTTTTTTCATGCAAAAAAGGGTGAGGTTTCCCTCGCCCTTTCATTCGACAATATCCAGCCTGACGCGTCCGTTCTGCTTGCCTGTTGCGGCATACAGAACCGAACGAATCGCCTTCGCTGTTCTGCCTTGCTTACCAATCACTTTCCCCATGTCGTCAGGATGTACAAAAAGACGTAGAACTTGTGTCTTTTCTTCATGAGCTTCTTCAACCTGTACCGAATCTGGGTGATCCACCATTGATTTGGCAATATGTTCAACTAAAGCTTTCATGCATCCCAGCCTCCTTAGGAGTGATTACTTAGCGTTTTTTTCGTTATGAAGCTTTTCCATTAAACCAGCGTTCGAGAACAAGGTACGAACTGTATCAGAAGGTTTTGCACCTTTAAGCATCCACTCAAGCGCTTTTTCTTCTTTAATGTTTACTTGCGCTGGTTGAGCGATTGGATTATATGTTCCAATCTCTTCAATAAAGCGACCATCACGTGGGAAACGAGAATCTGCAACTACTACACGGTAAAATGGGGATTTCTTAGATCCCATACGTTTTAAACGAATTTTAACAGCCATTTGCTGTACACCTCCAAAAATAATTACACACAATTTTTTATCATATCATCAATTCTACTAGTCTGCAAGAAAAACTATTAGAACAGATTTCAATTAAAATGGGAGTTTAAACCCACCGAGACCTTTGCCTCGTTTCTTGCCTTTTCCACTCTGCATACCCGTCATTTGCTTCATCATTTTTTTCATATCTTCAAACTGTTTCAGCAAACGATTGACATCTTGAATGGTTGTCCCGCTTCCTTTCGAAATGCGACGACGACGGCTTCCATTAATGACACTTGGGTCTTGCTTTTCAAGTGGTGTCATTGATTTTACAATTGCCTCTACGCGAGTTAACTGCTTTTCATCCACTTTTAAATCCTTCATGCCTTTTTTATTCATACCAGGCATCATTCCAAGTAAATCTTCAAGTGGTCCCATGCTCTTTACTTGCTCTAATTGTTCTAAGAAATCATCAAATGTAAAATCCATTGTGCGTAGCTTTTTTTCAAGCTCTTTCGCTTTTTCTTCATCTACATTCGACTGCGCTTTTTCAATTAGTGAAAGTACGTCTCCCATGCCAAGAATTCGAGAAGCCATTCGCTCTGGATGAAACGCTTCGAGCTGATCAATTTTTTCGCCCATACCCGCGAATTTAATTGGGGTATTTGTGACAGCTTTAATTGAAATCGCGGCTCCACCTCGAGTATCACCATCAAGCTTTGTTAATACAGCCCCTGTTACTTGAAGCTGTTCGTTAAAGCTTTCAGCTACATTTACAGCATCTTGACCTGTCATTGAATCAACTACAAGCAAAATCTCATCTGGATTGACACTTGCTTTTATCTCACTTAATTCAGCCATCAGTGTTTCATCAATGTGAAGTCGTCCGGCTGTATCTAAAATCACATAGTCACAGTGCTCTTCTTTTGCTTTTTCAATTGCTTGCTTTGCAATTTCCACCGGACTGACTTTATCTCCCAATGAGAAAACAGGCATACTTAACTGCTTTCCTAGCGTTTCCAATTGTTGAATAGCAGCTGGTCGATAAATATCACAGGCAGCGAGTAGAGGCTTTCGATTATGCTTTTTACGTAAGTGATTCGCAAGCTTAGCTGTGGTTGTTGTCTTACCAGCACCTTGCAAGCCAACCATCATTACAACAGTCGGAGCTTTTGCAGCTATAGCAATCTTACTTTGCTCTGATCCCATTAGCTCAGTTAATTCTTCATTAACTACTTTAATCACTTGCTGTCCTGGTGTTAAGCTTTTCATGACTTCCTGACCAAGCGCTTTTTCTTTTACGCTGGCAACAAATTGCTTCACCACTTTAAAGTTAACATCCGCTTCAAGTAACGCCAGTCGAACTTCACGCATCATTTCTTTGATGTCTTGTTCGCTCACTTTACCTTTACCACGAATCTTTGTTAACGTATCTTGCAGGCGTGCGGCAAGTCCTTCAAATGCCATTTGATCGCCTCCTACGAATATAACTAATCAAGTTTCTCTAACCGTTCAATGATCGAACCATACGATTCTTCGCCTTGGTTTTCATCCATCGCCTGGCGAAACTCCGCTATCAGTGTGCGGCGCGCTTCAAACTTAGCAAGCAACATTAGTTTTTTTTCATATTCCTCAAGCATTGCTTCCGTGCGGCGAATGTTATCATATACCGCTTGGCGGCTTACTTCATATTCGTCTGCAATCTCACCTAGTGAGAAATCGTCCAAATAGTAATAGGACATATAGTTACGCTGCTTTTCGGTTAATAAGGGATGATAAAAGTCGAACAAGTAATTCATGCGTAATGTTTTCTCGAGCATTCGGTACGCCCCTTGTTAAGTCATTTCCCTTTACGATTACACATCTTACCGTATCAGCGTTCTTCTGTCAAGTTTTTATCTTAACATCTTTTTCCCTACGCTTGTTCGTTATCAATTGCCTCTTTAAACAAACCATATACGAATTGATCTGCATCAAATGGTTGCAAATCATCTTTTTGTTCACCTAGACCGATAAACTTTACTGGCAAGTCTAATTCCTGACGAACAGCGAAGACGATTCCCCCTTTTGCAGTACCGTCAAGTTTTGTTAAAATCAAGCCACTTACATCAGTTGAGCTACCAAACGCCTTTGCTTGAGACAACGCGTTTTGACCAGTCGTCGAATCAAGGACGAGCAAGACTTCATGAGGAGCACCTGGTACTTCTCGTTCGATAACACGTTTTACTTTTTCAAGCTCATTCATGAGGTTCACTTTATTTTGTAAACGCCCAGCAGTATCACAAATAAGCACATCAGCCTTTCTAGAACGTGCCGCTGCAATTGCATCGTACATAACAGCCGCAGGGTCAGATCCTGCTTGTTGCTTAATGACAGGAACACCTACTCGCTCGCCCCACACATCAAGCTGTTCAATCGCTCCAGCCCGGAATGTATCCCCCGCAGCCAGTAAAACGGATTTCCCTTCATTCTTTAAGTAATTAGCTAACTTGCCAATCGAGGTGGTTTTTCCAACACCATTTACACCAACAACTAAAATGACAGTGAGTCCATCCACTTGAATGTTTAATGTGCCATCATCGCCCTCTTTGTCAAGCAGGCCAGCGAGCTTTTCAGAAATAACTGGCTGAATCTCTTCTGTATCTTTAATGTTTCGTATTCTGACTTCGTCTTTTAATTCATCAATTAAATTCATTACTGTTGTGACACCAACGTCAGCACCAATTAAAATCTCTTCAAGCTCTTCGAAAAAATCCTCATCGACTTTTCGATATCGTGCCACAAGTTCATTCATCTTCCCAGCAAAATTAGAGCGTGTTTTTTCTAACCCCGTTTTAAATTTATCGGCAACTTCCGTTGTTTGTTGCGTCATCTTTTCTTTTAATTTCTTAAAAAAACTCAAAATAACTCCTCCTAACTTTCGAGTAATTGCTTCGATTCTTCAAGTTTCACAGAAACAAGTCGAGAGACCCCTGACTCTTCCATTGTCACTCCATATAAAACATCTGCCCCTTCCATCGTTCCTTTACGATGTGTTATAACGATGAACTGGGTTTTTTCGGAGAAGTCCCGTAAGTACTGTGCAAAACGACTTACATTCGCCTCATCCAACGCAGCTTCTACTTCGTCCAATACACAAAAAGGAACAGGACGCACTTGTAAAATAGCAAAGAGCAAGGCAATGGCTGTAAGTGCCCGCTCTCCACCAGAAAGCAGCCCTAGCTGTTGTCTTTTTTTCCCTGGGGGTCGAGCGACGATATCAATTCCGGTTGTTAGCAGATTCGTTTTATCCGTTAAAACGAGATCTGCATCGCCTCCACCAAATAACTGGGCGAAAACGACTTGAAAATGGGTGCGAATTTGGTCGAAGGTTTCACTAAATCGCTTAACCATTTCTTCATCCATTTCTGAAATGGCTTGATCAAGAGATACTCGAGCTTCGAGTAAATCATTTTTCTGAGTCTGGAGAAATTCATAGCGTTCTTTTACACGGTCATACTCTTCAATAGCACCAAGATTTACGGTCCCTAACTCTTCGATTGAACGTTTAATGAGCGTAAGACGTATTTTCACTTGATCAAGCGATTCTTTTAGCGGGTAGTTATTTACCGCCGCTTCATAAGAAAGCTCATACTCCTCACGCAATCGATTTAATCGATAATCTAAATCTACATCAAGACGATTTACACGAACTTCTAATTTTTGGCTTTCATCAAGCATGTACGTATGTTCGCCTTGTTCTTGTTTCGTTTCCCGTTCAAGCTGGTCATAAGCTGCATTTAACTTCTTTTCTTCTACTTCAAGTTGTTCAATTGTTTTCATCAGCTCTTGTTTCTGACTATGTCCTTCTGTAATTCTCTTCGCAAGCGAATCTTTCGTAAGCGCCTGTTCGCCACTTGATGAGTGAATTAATGCATAATGTTCATGATCTGTTTCAAGTTCTGTTACAAGCTGAGTGAACAATGTCTCCAGCTCCTGAACTTGCGCACTGCTATATTGCAGTTGCTGCTTTAATTCTGCTTGTTTAACTCTCATATCTGCAAAATCAGCTTGATGTTTTTCTTTAGATGCTTGTTGTGTCTGCAATTGCTTTTCAAGCTGTTCAACATGAGCCTCTATCCTCGCAGCCTCTGAAGTTGCATGAACTTCAGCTGTGCCAATTTCAGCCAAACGCTCTTTTGCTTTTTCTTCTTCAGCATTCTGCTCACTACTTTGCCTCTCCATACGTTCCAGTTCTTGATTTAAACGCTCATACCTCATCGCACAATCTTGAGAGTCTCGTTGCTTTTGTCCAACATCTTCTTCTAGAACATTTTGCCGTAGTAGAAGCTCATCAATTTGCTGCTTCACTTTGTCACGATTTGATTTCCCATCTTTCACTTGCTGTTCGAGTTTTACTATAGCCTCATCAAGCTGATTTTTTTTCGTGATAAGTTCAGCTTTTTCACGTCTTCTACTTATTAATGAAGACTGGTTTTGTTTGCTACTTCCCCCAGTCATTGACCCACCAGGGTTAACGATGTCACCTTCTAATGTCACAATCCGATAGCGGTGACTTGATTTTTTCGCCAGGTTATTTGCATCAGGCAACGTATCGGCAATAATTGTTGAACCTAGCAAATAGTCGATTACGTTTTTGTGTGCCTCGTTTGATTGGATTAAATCTGAAGCAACCCCAACATACCCTTGACTTTGCTCTAGTGTTGCTAGCAATGTGCTTGGAACTAATCGAGGCTTCATTGTAGTCAGCGGTAAAAACGTCGCTCGTCCAAGCCGTTGTTTTTTTAGGAAGCCAATTGCTTGTCGAGCTGAAGCTTCATCTGCAACAACAACATGTTGCGCTTGAGCACCTAAAGCAAGCTCAATTGCTTTCTCTATCTTTTTTGGAACAGTCATAAGTTCTGCCGCTGCACCTATTACACCAGGTAAAGCTTTGTTCCTCTGTTTTAGGACTTCTTTCACGCCATGGTAAAAGCCTGCATAATCCTCTTCCATTTCTTGAAGAGCTTCCTGCCTAGCTGTTATTTTTTGCAAGACACCATATGCTTCATATAGCTTTGCTTCCTGTTTATAGTAACGATCTTTTAAAGATTCCTCATCACGTTGCAACGTTTTTAAGTCTCGTTTCAGTTGTTCAAAAACTGACCGCGCCTGGTTTAGCAATTGCTCTTTTTCATAAACTTCCTGCTTTAGCGAAGCATGTTCTGACTTAAGTGAATGTTTCTCTGTTTCAGCTCGCTGAAGATGTCGCTCTTTTTGACTCAACTGTTCTTCCAAATAACGGCGTTCATTTCGTAAAGAAGCTTGTTCATTTAACCACTCAATAAAATCGCCCTTAGCGTCTTCAATTTCAGCAGCCAAGTCTTCTTTGGAGCTATTCAGCATATGCTGCAACTCATTTAAAGTCGCATCATGGGCTTGTTTCTCTTCTAGTAATTTGGAATGGGCTTCGTTCAGATAAGCAAGTTTCTCATTTACTTTTTCTAGCCGCTCTTCTTTATCAGATATAGCTGCGCTTAACTGTTCTTCGTTTTGCAATGCGTTTTTTTGCCGTTCTTCTAGCACTCCTCGGCGACCTTCATTTTTCTCTAACTCTTCACTTACTCGAAGCCTTGATTCTTGAGCTTTGGCTACTTCATCGCGCATTGCAGCGTGCTTTTCACGATAGTGCTTAAGACGTGCTTCACTGTCCTCTAGCTTTCTTTGTCGTTCAATTAATTGTTCTTTTAATGATGCTAACTTTGTTGACTCCTCTGTCCAATTGCTATGCAGATCAGTAATTTCCTGTGCAATTACTTGGATATCGAGTGCTTCTTGTTCTTCTTTTAGCTCAAGGTAATCCTTTGCAATTGACGCCTGTTCTTGCAAAGGCTCAACTTGTGTTTCCAGTTCATTTAAAATATCAGCAACCCTAAGTAAATTATCTTCCGTTTGACTTAATCTCTTTTCTGCTTTTACTTTTCGGGTTTTGTATTTTAAAACACCAGCTGCTTCTTCAAAAATCGTACGTCGATTTTCAGCTTTGCTGCTTAAAATCTCTTCAATTTTACCTTGACCAATAATCGAGTAAGCTTCTCGACCCAGTCCAGAATCTAAAAATAAGTCAACAATATCTTTTAAGCGGCATGGTGTGCGGTTAAGTAAATACTCGCTTTCCCCTGACCGATATAGACGTCGTGTCACGCTTACTTCGCTATAATCAATCGCTAGATGTTCATCTTCATTATCCAAAATGAGAGATACTTCAGCGACATTGACCGCTTTACGAGTATCACTTCCCGCAAAGATGATATCTTCCATTTTCGCTCCACGCAAAGACTTAGCGCTTTGCTCTCCAAGCACCCAACGTACAGCATCAGCAATATTGCTTTTTCCACTCCCATTAGGACCAACTACTGACGTTACTCCTGGGACAAAATCAATTAATATAGGTTCTGCAAAAGACTTAAACCCTTTTACTTCAAGTCGCTTGAGGAACATCTTAATCCCCACTTTCTTTCATGCAAATACAGCTTATTTCGTTACACGTCGCTGCCTAGTCATTTAGGCTTCTACTCCAATAACTCTATTAGTTTATCACACTAAAAAACGAGTGGAAACGACAATTGTCACTTTCTAGTTGGGTTTAGCTAAAAATCGTGGTATGGTTAGCATACTTATGAGTAAGGAGGATTTACAATTGAGTCAACAACTTTCAAAAGATGAGATTAACACAATGCTTGAAGAAATGAAAAAGAAGCTAAACGTCGTGAACGGGAGTGTGATTAAAAGCGATTCTGTTAGCGTAAATAAACACGAAGATTTAAAAGCACTACATAAACATGTTATGCGTCAACCCTCTTTTTCCATCAGTGAGATGGATGAAATTGTTCAAGAACTCGGTCAACTTAGAGATAGAAAAAGCTAGAAAAAAGGAGGCGTTTCCGCTTCCTTTTCTCTAGCTTTCTTTCCAATTCAATGCATCAAGTGCTTGTTTCGCAGCAAGTTGCTCCGCTTCTTTCTTCGACCGTCCTGTGCCAGTGCCAACCGTTTTTTCATTTAATTGGACATCTGATACAAATTCCCGATCATGGGCTGGACCACGCTCTTGAACAATCAAGTACTTAATCTGTCCGCGGTTGTCACGTTGAACAAACTCTTGTAGTTGGCTTTTGAAATCCATTTTATGGGTAAAAGCACCTTCTTTAATTTTCGGGTACATAAACCGCGATAAAAACATAAAGACAGACTCAAGGCCTTGATCCATATAAAGAGCTCCTATAAAGGCTTCAAACACATCTGCAAGTAAGGCAGGACGTGTCCGGCCACCTGTAACCTCTTCCCCTTTACCAAGCAAAACCAACTTCCCAAAGTGAAGTTCTTCTGCAAAACGAGCAAGAGATGGTTCACACACGATGGAAGCGCGTAACTTTGTCATATCCCCTTCACTCATATTTTTATACGATTTGAATAGATATTGAGAAACCGCTAATTCAAGAACAGCATCTCCTAAAAACTCCAATCGCTCATTATCAGACGAAGAAAAAATTCGCTGCTCATTTACATATGAGGAATGGGTAAAAGCTTGGATAAGCAACTTCCGATTTTCAAACGTTAATCCTGTTCGAACGAGCAAGTCGTCAAACTGTTTTTTCTGTTCTTCTGTCAGTTCCAATCGTCTCTGGTTGCGTTTTCGGTCCCCTTGACGTGTTCTGCGCTGGTATTTAGATGATTGAGCCATTGTTACCTCCAATCAATGGAGTCAGTCTTATTTTCAAACGGTAGGAATAAGTCTCTATCGCTCTCACGTTGATTGTATCAAAACTTTGCCCTGCTGTGTGACATACTTTTGTGTGAAGATGTGAGAAAGAGCCCTAACAATAACTGGAAGGGCTCTTTACAATAGCGGTTACTGGTTGTTATTTATGTAGTCGACAACATCTTTAACCGTAGCAATCTTTTCTGCATCTTCATCCGCAATCTCCAAGTCAAACTCATCTTCAAGCTCCATCACTAGTTCTACTACATCTAGTGAGTCTGCTTTTAGATCCTCTTTAAAAGAAGCTTCAAGCTTCACCTCAGATTCTTCCACACCAAGACGGTCAACGACGATTTTCGTTACACGCTCCATTACATCTGCCAAAATAGTCACCTCCTCTCAAAAAGTATCAGCAAAAGAAATTGTACTGGCGCCAACCGCAGCTGTCAAGCACCTCATTTAATTATGGCATCACCATACCGCCATCAACATGGATCGTTTGGCCTGTCATATACGCGGCATCTTCACTTGCTAAGAACCGAACTACTTTTGCAATTTGTTCTGGTTCACCTAAAGCCCCAAGAGGTATTTGAGCAAGCATCGCCTCTTTTGATTCCGATGTTAACTCATCTGTCATATCAGTCGAAATAAAGCCTGGTGCAACAGCATTAACAAGGACTCCTCTAGAAGCTAGCTCTCTTGCAAGAGACTTCGTCAAGCCAATTACTCCAGCCTTTGCTGCAACATAATTAGCTTGGCCGGGATTACCCATTACACCAACAACAGAGGACACATTAATAATCCGTCCAGAACGCTGCTTCATCATTTGACGAGTCACGGCTTTTGCACAATTAAATACGCCTTTTAGGTTCGTATTAATTACATCATCCCATTCATGTTCTTTCATTCGCATGAGCAAATTATCCCGGGTGATACCGGCATTATTTACCAAAATATCAATGGAACCAAAACGAGATATAGCCTCTTTCATCATCGCATTCACTTCTTCACTATTTGCTACATCTGCTTGATAAGCAAATGCATCACACCCAAGCGTTTTAATGTCCGAGACAACTTCTTCAGCACGGCTTTGATTTCCTGCAAAATTGACAACAATGTTTGCACCTTTTTTAGCTAATTCCATTGCAATAGCTTTTCCTATTCCCCTTGATGCACCAGTGACAATTGCCGTTTTATTTGTAAGCATGTTACTCCCCTTTCAACGCAACGAGCGTTTGTTCAAATGAATTCCGGTCATGCACAGAAAACACTTGGAGCTTTCGGTCAATTTTACGGACGAGACCAGTTAGTACATTCCCTGATCCAATTTCAATAAACGTATCTACACCAAGGCTAACCATATGAAGAATGCTTTCTTCAAACCTCACCGGCGAATAAATCTGTTCTGCTAGAAGAGCACGTATGACTTCCGGGGCATGAACAACATCGGCGGTGACATTAGCAACTAAAGGAATCATTGGCATTGTAAATTGCGTCGAATGCAAATCACCTTCAAATTGTTCAGCAGCCGGCTTCATTAAAGAAGAGTGGAATGGTCCACTAACAGCAAGAGGCATTACTCTTCTTGCACCTGCCGACTTTGCTAATTCACTAGCTTCCTCTATTCCTTTTACCGTTCCAGAAATAACGATTTGACCCGGACAATTTAAATTAGCTAATTCTGCCACTTCTTTTCCAGCCGAAACTTGCTGACATACTCTTGTTAACGTTTCTTGATCCAAGCCTAAAACAGCTGCCATCGCCCCTTCTCCACTCGGAACTGCTGCTTGCATAAGTTTGCCTCGTTTATGGACAAGAGTAACAGCTTCTTCAAACGCCAATGAATCACTAGCTACTAAAGCTGAATATTCGCCTAAACTATGCCCGGCTACGTAATCCGCTGTAATTCCAGACTCACGGAACAATTCAAGTACCGCAGCACTCATTGTTACAAGAGCAGGCTGAGCATGCTCGGTTTGCTTCAGAACCTCATCAGGTCCATTTAGCATCATAGTTGACAATGAAAAGCCCAGTGCAGCATCCGCTTTATCTAAGAACCGTTTTGCTTTCGGTTCTTGTTCAAATAACGTCTGCCCCATGCCAACTTTTTGCGACCCTTGTCCAGGAAATAAGAATGCCACTTTACCCATTTGCGTTTCCACCATCCTCTATGTTATCTGCAATCACTTGCACAACTTTCTGTTCAACCATATTTCTCGCCTGACGAATTGCATGGAAAACAGCATTTTCATCGGAAGAGCCATGGGCTTTAATAACGGGAGCTTTCAAACCAAACAACCCCGCGCCTCCGTATTCAGAGTAATCCATCTTATCTTTCAGACTCATTAGTTTAGGTTTTAATATTCCCGCGGCAAGTTTAGAAGAAAAGGAGCTTGTCAACTCTTCTTTCAACATAGAGAAAAGCATCTTCGCCGTTCCTTCAATTGTCTTTAATACAAGATTTCCTGAAAAACCATCACAAACAACAACATCGCAGACACCCTCAAGCAAATCACGTGCTTCAACATTGCCAATAAAATCAACACGGCTATTTTCTAATAAGCTATATGCCTGCTTCGTTAACTCTGAACCTTTTCCAGCTTCAGTGCCAACGTTTAGAAGACCAACCCGCGGTTTCTCGACCTGATGAACTTTCTGCATATACGCTTCACCAATAATGGCATATTGAAGCAAGTGCTCGGCTTTCGCCTCCATATTCGCCCCGACATCCAATAATAAAAAACCTTTTCCATCTCTTGTAGGCAACATCGGCGAAAGCGCAGGTCTGCTTATCCCTTTTTGACGCCCTATATAAAATAACCCAGCTGTCATCAGCGCCCCTGTATTACCTGCTGAGATACAAGCATCCGCATTTGCTTCTTTCACTTCATTTACTGCAAGTACCATCGAGGCCTGTTTTTTTCTCCTTACAGCTGTTGTTGGTTTATCAGTATCTTCAATTTTCTCTGTTGTATGTACTATATCAATTCGCTTTTCATCGGTTAATTCAGCACGAATCTTCTCTTCATCCCCAATTAACGTAATCGTTAAATCGGGAAACTCCTTAATCGCACGGACCGCAGCACGAACATGGGCTGACGGCGCGTTGTCTCCACCCATCGCATCAATAGCAATTCTCATAGTTGACCGTCCTCATCTTCCACAGATTCAATTTGTTTATACATCGCGAACTCTCCTTGAAAAACAAGTTCTTGATTGACACGGCTGTTTACAACAACACGCATGCGCTCCCCTGCATCTCGAATAACTTCTGCTTTTGCAACAACACGCTCTCCAGAATAGACTGGACGTTTAAATTGAATTTCTGCTTTTGCAGTTAAAACAAATTCATTGTTCATTAAAGCGACAGCTAATGAATTGGCTTGCGCAAACAAATGATGTCCTCTAGCAATTCCACTGCGCGTAAACACATGATCTTGGCCTACTTCAAAAATTGAAATCGCTTGTTGTTCCAACACCAAATCAATAATTTCTCCAAACACTTCTTCTGGCGTAAGAGAGATCACAGCATCTCGATGTTTAAACGCAACATCTTTAATTCGCGCACGAAGTTCTGGTATATTCTGTTCCATCCGGTCAAGACGAATGGTCTGAATGCTTACAGAAAAATGAACGGCTAGTTCTTCATCTGTTAGAAAAGGGTTACCTGCCAGCAATTCATTTAATAACGCTTGTCGTTCTCTCTTCTTTTTTCGCATTTTTACACCGTCCGTCTTTCTGGCATTTGTTCACTACTATGACTAGGTACTAATAACAGTATAAAGTTGTTCTTGTTATGATTCAACTATTAATCTAACTTTGCTCCTGAAAAAGCCCCAACTTGTTTTAAATAAGCTGCCAAGTAACGATACTCTGGATCAGTAATTAAGGCACCAGAGCGAATAATTGTGTCTGCATCTTGCCTAGCTGTTTCAAGCGCTCGATAATCATGCACCACATCAGCCAATTTAAAATCAGGTAGACCGCTCTGTTTTGCCCCAAAAAAGTCTCCAGGTCCTCGTAACTCCAAGTCACGCTCTGACAAAACGAACCCATCTGTCGTTTCCGTCATAATGCGCATCCGCTCTTTCCCAACTTCTGATTTAGGTTGCGCCATCAAAATACACGTTGATTGAGCGTCTCCACGACCCACGCGTCCACGGAGTTGGTGCAATTGCGCTAACCCAAAACGATCTGCATCGTAAATAACCATGACGGTTGCGTTAGGTACGTTAACGCCCACTTCCACGACAGTAGTCGAAACAAGAATTTGTGTCTCATTTTGCGCAAAAGCAGCCATTACTTCGTCTTTTTCTGAAGCCTGCAGTCGTCCGTGCATCAAGCCTACTGACGCTTGTCCATGGTAATGAGCAGACAGCATCGCATGGAAATCAATTGCATTTTGGACATCAAGCTTTTCAGATTCTTCAATCAGGGGACAAATCACATACGCTTGTCTACCTTGTTCTACTTCTTTACGAATAAACTCTAACACTCGCTCCAATAAATCATGTTGTACCCAATACGTTTCTATCGGTTTTCTCCCCGCCGGGAGCTCATCTAATACAGAAACATCCATATCACCAAACACAGAAATTGCAAGTGTTCGAGGGATGGGAGTAGCTGTCATAAACAATACATCTGGATTTTCTCCTTTATCACGTAAAATCCGACGTTGTTCAACCCCAAAGCGATGTTGCTCGTCAGTAATAACTAACCCTAATGAATGGAAGCGCACATCGTCTTGAATTAATGCATGCGTTCCAATAACGATGTCAACTTCCCCGGATTCAATTTTACTTAAAAGTTCACGCCGCTTCTTTCCTTTGACAGAGCCCGCCAATAAAGCAACTGTTAATCCCAATGGCTCAAACCACGTTGCAAGTGAGTCAGCATGTTGTTCGGCAAGGATTTCAGTCGGAGCCATTAAAGCACTTTGCGCTCCCGCGCGAACAACACCAAACATACAAGCAGCAGCTACTGCTGTTTTGCCAGAGCCTACATCACCTTGCAACAAACGGTTCATTCGAAATGGCGCTCGAATATCTTCCACCACATCATGAATCGCCCTGCTTTGTGCTTTTGTTAATGAAAAAGGCAACCGGTTTGTAAATTCTGCAATGTTCTCTTCTGTCACATCTAGGGTTTTTCCATGTTGCTGTTCGCGATTCGCTTCTTTAAATGCGCGCATCTTTAATTGAAAATAAAGCAATTCTTCATAAACAAAGCGACGCCTCGCCTGTTTAACTGCTTCTGGTTTAAGAGGATGATGTAAATGACGAATTGTCTCTGCCTTCCCCATCAACTTATACCGATTACGGAGCGATACTGGCAACGGCTCTACAACCTCATCTGCAAACATTTCAATCGCCGAAGCAATCCACTTTTGTATTTGTTTACTCGTTATCTTCCCGGAGCTATGATAGACAGGTTCAACATCTCCTTTTCTTTCTACAGCACCAAATTTCAGTTCACTACCTGTAATAGAAAGTCGATGAGCATCCCATTTCCCAGTAACCGTCACTTCCGTTCCCGGTGTTAATTTGCTTTTAAGAAAAGCCCGATTAAAAAAGGTGACGGTAACCAAAATTCCATCTGACAACATTCGAAAGGTTAAACGATTCTTTTTTTTACCGTAGTAGCGTATAGAAGCTTCACTCTGGAGGCTTCCTGTCATTGTCACACGCTCATCATGAACTGCTTCAGTTGGCTGTTGCAAGGAGTAATCTTCATATCGAAACGGAAAATATTCAAGCAAGTCCTGGACAGTCTGAATGCCTAAACCATTAAGAAGCTTTCCACTCTCTTCTCCAATCCCTTTCACTTCCATTACAGCAAGAGTGTTTAATTTCACTTGATCTCTTCAGCCGTTCTGCCGAAGACTGCAGCTTCTAATTTGCGCCCTGTTGGAGTCGCTGCCAGTCCGCCCTCTCCCGTTTCACGAAGAGATTCCGGCATCGTTTGACCGATTCGATACATCGCCTCAATCACTTCATCACATGGAATTCTACTCTCGATTCCTGCCAAAGCCATATCAGCTGCTGTAATCGCCAACGACGCACCTGCCGCATTACGCTTTACACAAGGAACCTCTACTAATCCTGCCACTGGGTCACATACAAGACCAAGCATATTTTTCAGTGCAATAGCCATTGCGTGAGCAGATTGTCGTGGCGTGCCACCAGCCATCTCAACGAGAGCACCTGCTGCCATTCCCGTTGCAGATCCTACTTCCGCTTGACAGCCACCTGCAGCTCCTGAAATGGATGCATTATTCGCGACCACAAACCCAAATGCTCCACTCGTAAATAAAAAAGCAAGTTTCTGGTCTTCTGTTGGTTTTAACTTACCCTCTACTCCAAACATAACACCTGGAACCACACCAGCAGAACCTGCCGTTGGTGTTGCACAAATAATTCCCATTGCAGCGTTTACTTCATTAGTTGCCATTGCATTGGCAACAGCTAATAACGTTGTCTCACCGCCAATCATCGTGCCTCTTTGGATATAAGCAGCTAATTTCTTTCCATCTCCTCCTGTTAATCCGGAAACAGAGACCACGTCCTCTTCAATACCTCGTCTTGCTGCCGCCTCCATTGTATTTAAGTTCAAACGCATCTTCTCAAGGATCTCTTCTCTAGAACGTCCTGTCACTTCCATTTCTTGCAAGATCATCGCTTCTGAGATCGAAATGCCTTTTTCTTCAGTTTGCTCAAGCAACTCTGATACATTTCTAAACATGATTTCCCCTCCTTATTCATGGATTTTTGATACATGAGTGATATTGGGAAGTTCCGCAAGGCTTTCCAACAACTTTTCATCAACGTTTTGATCTATTTCAATCACCATCAAGGCTTGTTCGCCCTTTTCTTTCCTTGACACTTCCATATGACCAATATTCACTTGGTGTTTTGCTAATAAATTACTTGCAGCTGCAATCACACCATAACGGTCTTGATGCACAATTAATATAGCTGGGTGGTTTCCTGACAACCTTAATTCGAATCCATTCAGTTCGATGATTTCAATTTTTCCACCACCGATTGAAACCCCTACTAGCTCAAATCTCTTTTCATCTTTAAAAAGCTTGATTCTAACTGTATTTGGATGGTGAGCAATTGCCCCTTCTTCATGAATAGAAACGTTCATTTCCGACTCTTCTGCATAGCGATATGCATCACGAATGCGCTCATCATCTGTTTCATAATCCAGTAAACCACCAATTACTGCAACGTCCGTCCCATGTCCTCTGTACGTTTTTGCAAATGAACCATAGAAATATAAATCAGCCCGTTCGGGCACGCTACCAAACAACGTTCGGGCAACTTTACCAATTCGAGCCGCTCCAGCCGTATGAGAACTTGATGGACCTATCATAACAGGTCCAATAATATCAAAAACCGTCCGATACTTCATTCCCTTTATCCTCCTAAAATGCCCAAACAAAAAGGCTGCCATCATAGACAGTTGGCAACCTTTTGTTCACGCTTGTTTTGTGTTTGTCATTGATAAAGAAACTGTGCCTGGCCCAACATGCGCACCAATCACCGAACCGATTTCTGTTAGAACAATTGACTTTACATTAAATTGTTTTTTTAACTCATCGGCTAACTCATTAGCAAGCTCTTCATTTAAAGCGTGAGAAATACCAACATGAACTTCACCACTACCAAATTCTTCTTTCAACAAGGCTATAATTCGAGCCACAGCCTTTTTTTGACCACGAACTTTTTCATGAGGGTATACTTCACCGGCCTCATTCAACGATAAGATAGGCTTCATTTTTAACAATGAACCAAGCAATGCAGACGCCTTACCAATCCGCCCATTCTTTTGTAAAAACTCAAGTGTATCAACCATGAAGTAAACCGTCGTATCCTCTAATAACTCCTGAATACGTTGCTGACATGTTTGTAAATCAGCGCCTTCAGCTGCAAGCTTCGCAATTTCAACTACAATAACACCAATTGCATAAGATGCTCGCTTTGAATCATACACATGTACGTCTAAATCGTTTTTCACTTCTTCTTTTGCAATTAATGCTGCTTGTGTCGTGCCACTCATTTTTGCCGATAAGTGAATGGAAAGAATGTGCGCTGTATCTTCATCAGCTATCTGCCGATACATATCTTCAAACTGCTGTGGAGAAGGCTGTGACGTTTTTGGCATCACATCACTCTTTTTTAATTTAGAATAAAACTCTTTTGGAGACAGTGTAACTCCATCTTCATATTGCTCTTCACCAAAATGTACATTTAACGGGATTACAGTAATTCCATACTTAGTTGTGAGTTCTTCCGGGATATCTGCAGTTGAATCGGTTACGACTTTTATCAGAGCCATTTAAATCCCCCTCAATGGTTACTCTACAGAAAAGATATAAGAATAAAGCGGTTGACCACCTTCAACTACATCAATTTCCAAATCTTCAAATGTAGTACTAGCAAACTGCTCAATCTTGCTTGTCTCTTCTTTCTTTGCGTCTCCACCAGTAATAATGGTTAATACTTCCCCATCTTCGTCCACCATTTCACTAAGGAGTTTCTTTGCAGTCTCAAAAAGGTCAATACCGGATGCGACAATTTTCTTATCAAAAATCCCCATAAAATCACCTTTATTAATTGTCTGATTGTCCATTTGCGTATCGCGTACCGCATATGTTAATTCACCAGTCTTTACATCCTTCATTGCGTTTGCCATCACTTCTGCATTCTCGTCTGCATTCTTGGAAGGGTTAAAAGCAAGTAATGCTGCTAGACCTTGTGGAACTGTTTTTGTTGGTACTACAAGCGCATTAACTTCTGCAACATCGGCGGCTTGCTCAGCTGCCATAACAATATTTCCATTGTTTGGTAAGATAATTACATTTTCAGCATGTACTTTGCTAATTGCTTGAACGATGTCTTCAGTACTCGGGTTCATCGTTTGACCGCCTGCAATAACTTCACTTACACCAAGGCCTTTAAATAATTTTTCAATTCCATCTCCCATGGAGACAGCAACAATGGCAAACGCCGCTTTTTCTTTCGGTTTGCTTGGCAGCACTGAAGTAGATTCATAAGAACCAGTTAAGCTAGAGTGCTGCTCACGCATATTTTCAATCTTCACTTGAATAAGCGGACCATACGTCTGTGCTGCACTTAGTACATTTCCAGGATACTCTGCATGGATATGTACTTTTAATAAGTCTTCATCTGATACCACAAGGAGTGAATCTCCAAACTCACTTAACTGTTTGCGGAAATCATCCTCATTAAATGGATTAGCCTTTGTTTTTTCCTCATCAAACTGAACCATGACCTCAGTACAATAACCAAATTCAATTTCACTTGGATCTATATGGGACTGCGCGTTATGATGATGATGCTCAACCCTTACCATTTCTTCCATTTTTGGCTCTTGAAGAAAATCAATTGATTTCTCCCCTGTAAGCGCTTGTAGAAACCCCGCGTAAATATATACAAGGCCTTGACCTCCAGAATCAACTACACCTACTTCTTTTAATACAGGGAGGAGCTCAGGTGTCTTTGCTAATGAACGCTCTGCTTCTTTAATAATTGAAACAAAGAACGGAATAAACTCTTTTTGCTTTTTTGCTGCTTTTATTGCATATTTAGCTGTATCTTTTGCAACAGTCAAAATCGTTCCCTCTACAGGTTTCATTACAGCTTTATAAGCCGTTGTCACTCCTGCGTCCAATGCATTCGCTAACTGTTCTGTTGTCAGTTCACTTTTTCCCTCTATCGACTTAGAGAAACCTCTGAATAGTTGGGAAAGAATCACACCAGAATTGCCTCTAGCTCCCATTAATAGCCCTTTTGCAAATGCACCAGCAACTGTTCCCGCATGGTCAAAAGAGGCTTTTTTTACTTCTTTTACGCCAGAAGTGATTGTTAAGTTCATATTCGTACCAGTGTCCCCATCTGGAACCGGGAACACATTAAGCGAATCAACTAAATCCGCTTTTTTTGAAAGCTCGCTTGCCCCTTCAATAAACATAAGGGCGAGCTTCTCTCCATTCAACTTACTAGTCACCTTGTCTTCCCCCTTTAATCCTAAGGATTCGTTACCCGAACCCCTTGCACAAAAATATTCACAGACTCCACTTCTAGACCAAGCATCTTTTCTAAGTGGTATTTCACTTTTGTTTGGACATTATGTGCAACCTCAGAAATTTTTGTACCATAGCTGACAATGATGTACATATCTATATGAAGCTCTTCACCTTCTTCACGAGTAATAACACCACGACGAAAGTTTTCCTTTCCTAACAGATCACTTAACCCATCTTTAAATTGCTTTTGCGAAGCCATGCCCACAATACCGTAACAATCGGTTGCTGCGCCTCCTGCAATTGTTGCTACAACATCTTGTGACACATCAACAATGCCAAGTTCAGTTTTCATTTCAATAGTCATGGTTTGCCTCCTTCGATATAGTACAGTGTACATACGTACCGCCATTTTACTATAATGCCCGTTATTTTAAAAGCCATTTTTTACGTCAAGCATTTTTACTTGTCTTTCCTTATTGCTTTATCTAATTGGCTATGCTAAGATGTTTTGGTGACTAAGTCATCGTGAATTAACCCGAGACTGTTAAGGAGGTGGCACAAGATGGCTCGTGTATGCTATATTACAGGTCGTAAAGCGCGCTCTGGCAACAAGCGCTCTCACGCAATGAATAAAACGAAACGCCGTTGGGGTGCAAACGTACAGAAAGTTCGTATCATGGTGGACGGGAAACCTAAACGTGTATATGTTTCTGCTCGCGCACTTAAATCCGGCAAAGTAGAGCGTGTATAACACCAAAAAAAACGCCTTTGCAGTCGCAAAGGCGTTTTTTCTTACCCTTTTTTAAATGAACCAAGCATTGCTCTAACAAAACCTCCTAAAAACTTTGGCAGCTTGATCGTATAGAATTTCATAAGTCCTCCTCCTCGGGGCATACTCATATACCATTGCACGCCTGTTCAGTGCGGGCACACGGGAAGACGTAAGATGCTCTTAATAAGAATGAGAGAAGTCCGCGCAACTGGGGTCCTCATTTCCAAAAGAACATCATCCGTCTAAACGTGTCCACCCGTCGTTACTATAAAGGTATGCAGAAGCCCTAGGATTCAGACCTGTTTTTAACCACGAATTTGAGCAATTGCCTCTCCGTAATCCTGTGCTCCTAAAACAGCAGATCCCGCCACTAGAATTGTCGCTCCTGCTTGTATACATTGAATAGCCGTTTTTGAATTGACTCCCCCGTCAACTTGAATATCAACAGGGAGCTGACGTTCATCAATCATTGACCTGATTCGTTTTATATTTTCTAACGCACTTGGGATAAATGCTTGTCCCCCAAATCCAGGATTTACTGTCATTTGTAACACAAAGTCAACATCTGCAATCACAGGTTCAATTGTATGAGTAGCTGTTCCTGGATTTAAAACAATTCCTGCTTTTAAACCCGCTTCTTTTATTGAATGAATTGTTTTATGTAGATGATTTGCAGCTTCAACATGAACGCTAATACAATCGGCTCCAGCTTGAACAAAAAACTCAATCTGTTTTTCTGGATCGTTTACCATTAAATGAACGTCAAGTGGCAAATCCGTCTTAGGCCGCACCGCTTCAACCATTTGATGCCCGAACGTAATTGGTGGGACAAATTGACCATCCATGACGTCAATATGAATCCAATCAGCTCCCGCCTCCTCTAGTTGACGTACAACCTTACCCATTTCTGAAAAATCTCCCGCTAGTATGGAAGGGGCTACTTTAATCATGTTAATATCTCCTCTTTTGATTTTGAATTTCATTTAAGAACTGCAGATAATTCGCATGGCGAGTATCCGCAATTTCTTCATCACTCACAGCCTGCTTCACCGCACAGCCCGGTTCTTTATCGTGAAGACAGCCTCGAAATTTACACGCATCCATAACTTGTACAAATTCTGGAAAACAAAAACGTAAATCTTCTGCTTCCATACCAATAAAATCGAGGGAACTAAACCCAGGTGTATCAGCTACTAATCCTCCTCCTATTTCTAGGAGTTCCACATGCCTGGTTGTATGGCGCCCTCT
Source organism: Shouchella patagoniensis (assembly GCF_002019705.1). Classification (GTDB taxonomy): domain Bacteria; phylum Bacillota; class Bacilli; order Bacillales; family Bacillaceae_D; genus Shouchella; species Shouchella patagoniensis. The sequence goes on from NZ_KV917377.1 coordinate 890,291, forward strand.
ACCTAAATGTTTTGATATAGCGTTTGTTTCTATGTTTGAATTAGGAATCAATGCATTTAACAAGGAAGACTTTCCCACACCCGATTGCCCAGCAATAACAGTGACATTCCCTTTAAACCAAGGTAGTACCAAAGTTGGGTCGTCTTCTTTTTCCGTCGAAGTGAGTAGAACGTCATAACCAATCTTTTTATAAACATGAACTTTCTTTAACAATTGTTTACGTTCATCCTCACTTACTAAATCCGTTTTGCTCACAATAATTAGTGGAATTACATCATTATGTTCAATATGTACTAAAAAACGATCCAGCAAAACAAAGCTAAATTCTGGCTCTTTTGCAGAAAAAACAAGCAATGCCTGGTCCACATTCGCTATAGGCGGACGCACTAATTCATTCTTGCGCTCCTTTAACACCATGATATAGCCTTCCGTGTCATTTTCTGCCTCATACCCAACATAATCACCAACTAATGGCGTCAGTTTTTTTTTGCGGAATACCCCCCTCGCTCTACATTGAACGATTCGGCTATCATCCTTGACGTAATAAAAACCTGATAAAGCTTTTACGATCAGTCCTTCTGGCATAGAACTCCTCCTTTAATAAAGAGGCGCGAAAATAACCGCACCTCTATTCTTCATATTCATACACATCAGATTGACGGTTAAACTCTCCGTTTATATAAACTTCATATGAACCCGAATAGCTTGGACTCACTCGTAATTCGACATTAAAATCACTAGTTTCAATTATCGTTTCTTCAACTAATACTCGGTCATCACCTTGAGAAGTTGCATCTTGTCCAACTATACGAATATCAAAGCTCTCCCCTTGAGCTTGTTGCTCTTCTGAAACAACAATTGTTTGGATAATTTGATATAAAACACTTGGCTCTTCTTCATCGGTATCTGTTGGATCTTCAACCGGATCAGCATCAACTGGATCTTCTGCCTCACCTTCTGGCTGTTGAGGCGGTTCAGGCTCCTCCTCAATCGGCTCCGGTCCTCTAGATAGCACAATTTCTACACTGTCACCTTGTTCCATTGTCGTTAATGGCTCTGGCGATTGGCTGATTACACGTCCTGATTCAACATCTTCATCGTATTCCCTTGTAAACGCACCAGCTCTTAGCCCTACTTGGTTCAAATAAGAGCGAACATCATCCTCAGTCTGATTTGTAAGATCATCTAACTGAATCGATTCCGGCACACTATACGTTAATACAACTGTCGTTTCAGCAGGAATAACCCTTGAATCTGGCGATGGATTTTGAGCGATAACCGTATTTGGAGGTTCACTATTGTCTTCTCGTGCTTGCGAATCAACTGTAAAGCCCCTTTGAGTTAGCAGCCTTTCTGCTTGCGTTAAGGTTAATGTGCGATAATCGTCCAGACTTACTTCTTCTTTTGAAGCCGCTACAAATATGGTTACCGTTTGTCCTTCTTTTACCACTCTTCCGCCTCTAGGGTCTTGCCGAGTTACTTGACCAGGTTCAAAATCATCACTGGCCACTTCTTCTACCTCTGCCACTAAGTTGTTTGCATCAATTTCATCAATGGCCTCTTCTTCAGTTTGACCCACTACATCTGGCACTTCAGTCTCTTCCACAAAAAACAACGAACTCCAAACAGTAAACGCCAAAATGGTCGCACCGAGCAAAACGCCAAAGGCGATTAACAAAATCCAAAACCATTTCTTTCGACTTTTTTTCGGTTTTTTTCCCTTTTGCGTTTCTCCCTCATTCTGATCGTTACCAATTCGTTCAGAATGATTGACGTTAGTATCTTGCAAATTTTCCTGTCGATCTAAATCGCTATTTACGTCTTGAGCAGGGATCGCTATCGTATCCTCCATGTCTTGCGTATCGGAAAATTCTCCTAACACTGGGATTTCTTTTGTTGTATCGTCACTCACTTGATTCATCGGTTCTTCTACTCGACCGTCAGGATCAAGCGCGGAATCACTTGCCAAAATAAGTTCTTCGGCTGATTCATAGCGCTGCATAGGATCTTTCTGTGTTGCTTTTTTAATGATGTTTTCGACACTTTGTGGAATACTTGGGACAATCTCTCTAGCAGATGGCACATCATTTTGCAAATGTTTAATCGCAATTGATACAGCCGTATCTCCAGAAAAAGGAATTTGTCCAGTAACCATTTCAAATAATACAATTCCTAATGAATACAAATCAGATCGATACGTTACATGTCCACCTCTAGCTTGCTCCGGTGAAAGATAGTGAACGGAGCCCATTACTGAGTTTGTATGTGTGATTGTAGTAGAAGTCATCGCTCGTGCAATACCAAAATCAGTAACTTTTGCTTCTCCATCTTCGCTTATTAAAATGTTCTGCGGCTTAATGTCACGATGAACAATTTGCATTGCATGGGCATGTCCTACTCCAACTAGAATTTGTTTGAAATAGTCAAGAGCAACAGGGATCGCTAAAGGACCATCTTCTTGTATGACTTGTTTTAACGTACGCCCCCGCACATATTCCATCACAATATAATAAACATTGTCTTCTTCCCCTACATCATAAATGTTAACGATATTAGGGTTTGCTAAACTAGTAGCCGCTTGCGCCTCTCTTCTAAAACGCTTGATGAATTGTTCATCCTTAGAAAATTGCGGCTGTAAAACTTTTACCGCCACATGACGGTCTAATATTACGTCCAAAGCTAAATACACATCTGCCATACCGCCGCCGCCGATACTGTCCAATACGACGTAGCGGCCTCCAATCCGTTCACCTATCATAACGACTCACTTATCTCCTCGTTAAAACGGACAAGAGCGATTGTAATATTATCTTCCCCACCCCGGTCATTTGCTTGGGCAATTAATGATTCTGCAACTTCGGACAGTTTGACCCCACGTTCAATCTCAGCTTGGACTTCACTTGCTTTTAGCTTATTAGATAGGCCATCAGAACATATAATTAGTACATTTATTAAATCTGATTGTAAAATGAACACGTCAATGCTTACATCAGGATCTGTCCCAAGTGCCCGTAGTACAACATTTTTCCGAGGATGGTGTTCTGCCTCCTCCTCAGTAATTTGACCACTACGCACAAGTTCTGCAACGAGAGAATGATCTTCCGTTTGTTGGCTAATTTTTATACCATTATACACATACGCTCGACTATCTCCTACATGAGCAATTGCCGTATACTCTTCCGTACAGACTGCAGCAATGGCTGTTGTTCCCATTCCTTCACACTCTGGATGCTGCTGTGCATAGGTTATAATCGCCTCATTAGCTCTTTTAAACGAATCAAGCAAGAATGTTTCTGCATCAATGGCTTTAAGGGGGGGTGACATTTTGTTCCACTCTGATTCTAATACTTCCGTCGCGATTTTACTTGCAATATCGCCAGCAGAATGCCCCCCCATTCCATCTGCGACAACAACCAATGTACCAACTGGGGATACAAATATGCCGCCGTTGTCTTCATTATGGGAGCGGACTTTCCCGACATCAGTTAAAAACGCTGTGCTATCAATCAAAAAACTCACCTCATTTTAGCAGCATATGCTTGCTTAGTTGTAACACCACTGCACCATTATACAACGACGTTTATTAACATTTGAGATTTCGTTACACTCGTTTCAACGCTACCATAAAAAATCCATCTGTTCCAAAGTCTTGAGGTAACATGGTCAAGCCAAAATTATTGAAACGCCCCTCTTTTTGAATCTTATCAGGAAGCACTTGAAAAGCTGACTCGTCCACTTTAAATGATGGGTGGTTAAGCAAGAACTGTTCCACTACCTGTTCATTTTCTTCTTTTTCAACAGTACACGTGCTATATACAAGCGTTCCTTCTTTCTTAACAAACCGACTAGCGTTAGCAAGAATAGCTGCTTGCACGTTTGAAATGGCATTAACGTCTTTCTCTGTTTTTGCCCATCGGATATCTGGTTTTCTTCTAATTACACCAAATCCTGTACATGGCGCATCCACAAGTACACGATCGAAAGTACGTTCCGTTAATTCATTTAAGTTGCGTGCATCCTCAACATCTGTATGAATCTGACTTAACTGTAAACGTTCTGCTTGTTCGGCTATTAATTTCACCTTATGTTTATGCAAATCAAGTGATCGTACAGTTCCTGTATTGTCCATCGATTCTGCAATATGCGTGCTTTTTCCTCCTGGAGCAGCACAAGTATCAAGCACACACATGTCTTTGCTTGCATGTACCAACAATCCAACCATCATCGACGCTTCATCTTGAGCTGTGAATAATCCTTGTTTGAAAGCATTTGTTGAAAACGCATTTCCTTTTTTTACAACCAACGCCAATTCTTTAAGCAATAAGCTTTCTTCTGCTTTTACCCCTTCTTTATCAAGTGCTTGTATTACTTCTTGCGACGTTGCTAGTGTATGATTCACTCTAAGCGTTACTTCAGGATGTTCATTGTTTGCTTGAGCCATCGCAACCGCTGCTTCTTCCCCATATTGCTTGACCCAGCGATCTAACAGCCATTCAGGGTGACTCGTTGTAATTGAATGACGAGTTAGTGGCTCTTGTATGTCATGTAAATCGGGCAGCCCTTCACGTTGAATTGAGCGAAGTACTCCATTTACCATTCCACTAATTCCTTTATGACCACGCGTTTTAGCAATTGTAACAGCTTCGTGTACAATTGCACGATCAGGTATTCGGTCTAAATAAACCATTTGGTAAACAGACAACCGAAGCAACACATCCACCCATAAATCTCTTTTTTTACTTTTAACGAGAAACGGGGAGAGATAGTAGTCTAAAGTCAATCGATGAGCGATCGTTCCGTATACTAACTCCGTTAAAAGTCCTCCATCTCGTTTATCTAACCCTGCTTTATTTAATGTTGTATTTAACAACAAGTGACTAAACGCTTGATTTTTTTCTACTTTTATTAAAGCATCTAGTGCTACTTCACGCACACTTGGCTTATTCATGTAAATCTCCAATCTTCATACCTTCTGGGAAACTTTGTACAAGGTGAGTTGCCGCCATAGCCGTTTTCCCTGCTGGTTGAATAACATCCAGACAGAGAACAGTTCCTTGTCCACATGCCACAAAAATTCCATTTTTATTTGCAGAAATGATTTCACCAGGTGATTTTTTAGTACTCTCTGTCGATAAACTTGTTTCCCAAATTTTTATCCGCTTGTTGTTTGCGACTGTATAGGCACCTGGCCACGGACGCATGCCTCGAACTTGATTGTGTAACGCTAGTGCAGGCTTGCTCCAATCAAGCACTTCTTGTTCCCTTTTTATATTAGGTGCAAAAGTAGCATGGTCATGGTCTTGAGGTACAGCTTTGGCTGTCCCTGCTTCGATATCCGCGATTGTTTCCGTTACTAACGTTGCACCAACAATGCTCAACTTATCATGCATCGTCTGTACATCATCTTCTGGTGTAATCTCTATTGAACGTTGGCTTAACATATCACCTGCATCCAATTTTTCTGCCATATACATAATGGAAATACCCGTTTTTGTTTCCCCATCAATAATGGCTTGATGAATTGGTGCTCCCCCACGGTATTTTGGCAAAAGTGAAGCATGAACATTGATGCAACCATATTTAGGGGCATCAAGTACTTCATTCGGAACAATTTGTCCATACGCGGCTGTTACGATTAAATCAGGTTTATAAGCAAGAATTTCAGCAAAATCATGTCGGATCTTTTCTGGTTGAATTACAGGTATCCCTTGATTAATCGCTTCCTGTTTAACAGGACTTGGTGATAATATGCGTTTCCTTCCGACCGGACGGTCAGGCTGAGTGACAACCGCTAGTACTGTATGAACCTGTATAAGTTGCTTTAGGATCGGTACGGCAAATGCCGGGGTTCCCATAAATATGATATTCACAATTCCACTCCTAACCTTTACATAAAAAAGTACGGATGAAGATCCATACTGATTGCTAATTTTTTATTTGTTGAATCACGTAAATAGTGATGCATCACCGTTTCAAGCGTTTGATGCAACTTTGGTTCATGCCTGTATTTTATCACGCATTGATATCGATATCTATCCTTGATCCTTGCAATAGGAGAGACAACAGGACCCAAGACGATCGTTTCTTCCGAAAACGATTCTTTTAGGAAACGAACAATTTTTTGAGAAGCTGAAATAACAGACGCTAGTTCAGTATCGGAGAACGTTACAAGCGCCATATAGTAATAAGGGGGATAGCCTCCATACTTTCTTACCTGCATTTCCTTTGCAATAAATTGTTCATAATCATGATGTTTCACAAGCTCGATACTATAATGTTCTGGAGTGTAGGACTGCACAATCACTTCCCCAAGTAAAACATCCCGTCCTGCTCGACCAGCTACTTGTTCTAGCACTTGAAACGTTCGTTCCGCACTTCGAAAATCAGGAATATGCAACATCGAGTCTGCTGCTAGTACCCCAACTAATGTAATTCTAGGAAAATCGAGTCCTTTTGCAATCATTTGTGTTCCCAGCAAAATATCTGCTTTACCCTCACCAAATGCCTCAAGCAACTGTTTATGTGCGCCTTTTTTACGAGTTGTGTCTACATCCATCCGAATGACTCTTGCTTCCGGGAACAACTTTGCAATTTCTTCTTCTACTTTTTGTGTCCCAGAGCCAAAAAAACGTATGTGATCACTGCCACATTCGCTGCATTCCGAGGGCATCGGTTGCTCGTCACCACAATAATGACATTTTAACGAATGTCCGTTACGGTGGTACGTATAAGAGATGTCACAATGGCTACAACTTGCTACATACCCACAATCACGGCACATCACAAACGTCGAGTAACCACGTCTGTTTAAAAACAAGACGCTTTGCTCTTTCTTTTCTAATCGATCTCGAAGCGCGTGGATGAGTTCTTCTGAAAACATCGAACGATTTCCGTTTCTAAGCTCTTGTCTCATATCAACAACACGTACATCCGGCATCGGTCTACCGTTGATTCTCTCTGTGAGCGCCAACATTTTATAGACACCTTTTTTTGCTCGTGCGTAGGATTCGACAGAAGGCGTCGCACTCCCTAATACAACCGGGGCTCCGTGCCGTTCACCACGGTATATCGCAACATCTCTCGCATGATAACGAGGGGTCTCTTCTTGTTTATAGGTCGTTTCATGCTCTTCATCAATAATGATAATGCCAATATTTGAGAATGGAGCAAATACAGCTGATCTTGCTCCTACTACAACTTTCACTTCTTGACGATGAATCTTCCTCCATTCATCGTACTTTTCTCCATTTGATAAACCAGAGTGCATAATAGCAACTAAATCACCGAAACGCGCCTTAAAACGAGTAACCATTTGTGGCGTCAATGCGATTTCGGGGACGAGCATAATTGCTTCTTGTCCTTTTTTGAGAACCGAATCAATCGCCTGTAAATAAATTTCCGTTTTTCCGCTTCCAGTAACGCCATGAAGCAGCATCGTTTCATGGACGTCTTCATTAATCACTTTTTTTAAAGAGGCCATTACTCGAGTTTGTTCCTCTGTGAGCACTAATGGGTTGCTTCTTTCAATAACCTCTGATTGTAGGGGATCACGGTATACTTCTACATCTGTTTCTACCACAAGCTTTTTCTCAATTAAAGACTTCAACGTTGCTCGAGTTACACCGGCTTCATCAAGGGCTTGTTTTACAGGAACGGCTGCACTTTTATTTTTTAAAACAGCATATAATTCATGTTGTTTTTTTGCTCGGTCAGGGATTGCTGTGGCATCCCAACCTGGAACGAGTGCTACATGTTTCACTGTTTTTTTTCGAGTATTTTCTTTTCGTTCATACGTAATTGTTAGTTGTTTCGCATCAATGGCACTCTTAATTAATGGAAAATCTTGTTTTAGCTTATCACGTGCCTCTTCCCAACTAACCGCTTTATCTCCCGCAAAAAGCGTCTGTAGAGGTAGTGGAAGATTAAATGAATCAACTTCTAAAACAAGTATTTTATTTACCTTTGTTTTTAACGCAGCGGGCAGCATTGCTTGAAAAGCTCTCACTTGGTAGCAAATGGTCGTTTGTGACAACCAAATGCCAAGCTCAAGCAACTCTTCACTCAAAACAGGCACGGGATCAAGCACTTCACTGATCGGCTTCACTTTTGAGAGCTCTGTTTGATTGACTAATGCAATAATAAATCCTTGCACGCGTCTTGGACCAAACGGGACAATGACGCGTACACCTGGTTTCGCAAAAGCTTGCCATTTCTTAGGCACTTCATAATCAAACATACGGTCTGTTTGTGCAGCTGGAACATCAACAATTACGCGTGCTATCACATTAATTCCCTTCTTTTCATGTAATCTTCTAGCTCATCAAGAATCACACTAGCAGTCTCAGCTTTTGATTGCTCTGGGTAATCAATCGAATGATTATCGTTTGTAAAAATCGAAACAATGTTTGTATCCACGTCAAAACCTGCTCCTTTTGCTGTTATATTGTTAGCAACAATTAAATCAAGGTTTTTACGCTCAAGCTTGTCTTTCGCATACCTATCAAGATGCTCTGATTCGGCAGCAAAGCCAACAAGAATTTGTTTATCTTTTTTCTTTCCGATTTCAAACAAAGTATCCTTCGTTTTAACCAAGGAAACACTCCATTCATTCCCCTGCTTTTTTCGCTTTTGACTTAACACTTTTTCTGGCTGGTAATCTGCTACAGCAGCCGATTTCACAACAACATCCATATCGTTAAATCGATCCGTTACAGCACGGTACATCTCTTCAGCAGATTGAACATCCACTAATTCAACTCCTGCTGGTGCATTTAATGCAGTTGGACCTGATACGAGAGTCACATATGCCCCTCTTTTCCGTGCTTCTTTCGCAATCGCATAACCCATCTTTCCAGAAGAATAATTTGAGAAATAGCGAACTGGATCGAGTGCTTCTCGTGTTGGACCAGCAGTTACTAGTATTTTTTTTCCGGCTAGCGTAGTTGGGTTTGCAAGAAGAGAATCAATTAGGTCCAACAAATCTTCAGGCTCAGCCATTCTGCCTTTGCCTATCCATCCGCAAGCAAGGTAACCCGCTCCAGGTTCAATCAATTTATAACCGTAAGAGCGTAATGTATTCATATTATTTTGTACTGCAGGGTGATCATACATATTGACATTCATAGCTGGAGCGAGTGCTACTGGAGCTTTTGCAGCAAGAGTTAGAGTTGTAAGCATATTGTCAGCAATTCCATGTGCAAGCTTAGCAATCGTATTCGCACTAGCCGGGGCGATTAAAATGAGATCGGCTTGATCCGCAATATCAATATGAGCTATTTTTTCGGCATCTGGTTCCTCAAACGTATCCGTATATACGTAGTTTCTAGAAAGCGCTTGAAACGTAAGCGGCGTCACAAACTTTTGTGCAGATTCAGTCATCACAACAAAAACATTCGCCCCTGCCTGGGTAAGCTTACTGACAAGAGCAGCTGATTTAAATGCAGCAATTCCGCCACTAACACCTAGAACTATTGTCTTTTTTTTCAGCACAACTAGTATCCTCCTCTATCGTTAAATCGCAAAAAAGCTGTCTTGCCCATTAAGCGTCTGGATGAAAGCAAACGCTTTTTGTGTGTGCGAAGACAGCTTTTTCATTTATTTGCTTTTCTCTTGTAAATCTTCATCCTTTGGCACACGGTGCGTAAGCTTGTCGCCTACTATTTCTTCAAGCGCCAATCCTACAAACTTATATGATTTCGGATTAACAACAAGGGGTGTTCGCCCTGGAACTTCTTTCATTTCTCTCGCACGTCTTGACGATACGGTAACCAATGAGTATTTCGAATCTAATTTTTCCAATAAACTATCAATAGAAGGATATAGCATTATTTTTTGACCTCCGCCAATTCTTGATATTTAAGGCGTTCCCGCCGACAATGTTCAGCTATTACGATTGATTTAATTCGTTCAACAGCCAGCTCAACTTCATCATTTTCAACAACATAATCATACATTTTCATTAAATCGATTTCTTCTTTTGCAACCGTCATCCGTTCATTAATAATCGCTTCCGTTTCAGTTCCCCGTCCAACAATGCGATCACGTAACTCTTTTAAACTTGGAGGTGCAAGGAAAATAAAAACACCTTCTGGAAAGGCTTTACGAACTTTTTGAGCGCCTTGGACTTCAATTTCCAATATGATATCTTTTCCACAGTTGATCGTATCTTTCACATACTCAACTGGTGTCCCGTAATAATTACCAACATATTCAGCCCACTCAAGCAAGCCACCATCATTAATCATTTGCTCAAACTCATCGCGAGTTTTAAAGAAATAATTAACCCCATGCTCTTCACCCGCGCGTGGTTTACGCGTTGTCGCCGATACAGAGTACTGTATAGCCGTATTTTGATTACGAAGTGCTCCACAAACCGTTCCTTTTCCGACTCCCGCAGGACCCGACAAGACGATTAGAAGCCCTTTCTCTCGTTTCATCAAGTAAGTTCTACCTCCTACCCTTTCTTCAAGCCTCTTCCGCTGCGTCTTCTTTTGTATGTAAACGTTGCGCAACTGTTTCTGGTTGGACAGCACTTAATATTACATGATCTGAATCGGTGACGATCACAGCGCGCGTCCGTCTCCCATATGTTGCGTCAATAAGCATATTGCGGTCACGTGCTTCCTGCATGATGCGCTTAATCGGCGCAGATTCAGGACTGACAATCGAAATAATCCGATTAGCTGAGACGATATTGCCAAACCCAATGTTTATTAGCTTTATAGTCATATTCAATCCCCCATTATGGTAACCGTTTCCTACTATCATCCATTATACCAAATCTTTCACCTGTTATACGATAAATCTTATCTGTTACATACAGAATATAGCTCAGTCTTATACTTTACCTTATTTCTTTTACTTCGTAAAGAACGAGAGCCCTTTACCATATGGCAGAGGGCTCTCGTTTTTTAAACGTTTTGCTCATTCACTTCGGGCTTCTTAAACAATTGAAACCCACCAAGTACAACAGTCGGAATCGCTGCCATACCAAGTACAAGTAGCCATTCGTGGACACCTAGTGGTACGGTGTGGAAAACAGGCTGCAGGTTTGGCATATAAATAACTGCTACCATTAGCAAGATGGAAATAATAACAGCTCCAACCAAATATTTATTTTCAAATAAATTTCGATGATAGATCGAATATTCACTTCTGCAATCAAAAACATGAATAAGTTGCGCCATTACAAGAGTTAGAAATGCAACGGTTTGAGCTAGCACTAGTTGTTCCGGGTTGTTTTGGTAAGTGAGTGCAAATGCAGCAATTGTTACGATACCAATCATAAAGCCCCTACTTACAATCTTCCATGCTAACCCTCTAGCAAAAACGCCCTCATCCGGTTTCCTCGGTTTCCTCTTCATTACATCTCCTTCGGCTTGATCCATGCCTAAGGCAACAGCAGGTAACCCATCAGTTACTAAGTTGATCCATAGGATTTGTATTGCAACAAGTGGCAATGGCATACCAAGCAACATTGCAAACAACATAACTAGTATCTCCCCAACATTGGATGCCAACATGTAGCGAATAAACTTTCGTATGTTCTCGTATATATTTCGTCCTTCCTTAATTGCTTCTTTAATCGTTAAGAAATTATCATCAGCAAGTACAAGTGATGAGGCCTCTTTTGCCACATCTGTTCCTGTTATTCCCATCGCAATCCCAATATTAGCTGCTTTTATGGCCGGAGCGTCATTAACTCCATCACCCGTCATTGCTACAATATGCCCTTTTCGCTGCAAAGCCTGGACAATTTTTAACTTGTGTTCTGGTGATACACGGGCATATACATACACTTCTTCAACAACATCTTCTAATTCTTCAACAGTCAATCTCGATAAAGTATTTCCATCCATCACCTTACCGTCTGGAGGCAATATCTTTAAATCTTCTGCAATTGCTGCTGCAGTAATTTGATGGTCCCCTGTAATCATAACCGTTTTAATACCAGCTTCACGACATTCTTGTATCGCTGTTCTTGCCTCGTCTCTAGGAGGATCAATCATGCCTTGTATACCTACTAATATAAGATCTTTCTCTGCCTCACTTGCTTGATTACAAGATTCCTCTTCCTTTAACGGGCGATAAGCAATTGCCAACGTACGTAATGCCTTTTCTGCCATCGTTTCTACTACTTCATCTACCTTTTGATGCCATTTAGGTGAAAATGATTCTGTTCTTCCATTAGTGATAAGGGACCGACATTTTGCTGCAACAATATCTGGGGCTCCTTTCGTTATTACATAGGATCTCCCTTGTCTATCTTTTACGATAATTGACATCATTTTTCGAGTTGAGTCAAATGGAAATTCAACCATTCTTCTATAGTTTTCCTCTAGTGAACTTTTTAAGAAACCCGCTTTCATTGCAGCCATTACAAGAGCGCCTTCCGTTGGGTCTCCATCAAGAATAAAACGTTGCTTTTTTTTCTTCTTTGTCTCTTTTTCTATGAAATTTGCATTGCTGCAAAGCGCCCCATAACTTAATAGTCGACTTATACTTGGATGGTTTTCCACAGACAAAGGCATATTCTCTTTCGTAAAATCACCAGCTAAATCAAACCCTGATCCACTTACATGAATAAATTCATTCCCTGACCAAAGTTGCTTAACAGTCATCTTATTTTGAGTTAGCGTCCCTGTTTTATCCGAACAAATAACTGAAGCACAACCAAGTGTTTCTACAGCAGGTAACTTACGCACAATTCCTTTTCGTTTTATCATTCGCTGAACACCAAGTGCTAAAGCCACCGTAACAATTGCTGGTAAACCTTCTGGAATAGCTGCTACAGCTAAAGATACACCAGAGATAAACATCGTACGCAAATCATGCCCTTGCAACAGTCCAATTACAACGACTAATGCAGTTAATAGAAGGGCGACGGTTATTAATGTCTTTCCTAACTGCTCTAGCCTACGTTGTAAAGGGGTAACCAAATTCTCAGTTCCTTGGAGCAAATGGGCAATTTTCCCCATCTCCGTTTTCATTCCAGTGCCAACTACCAGCCCCATACCACTTCCTTGAGTGACCATTGAACCCATAAACGCCATGTTTTCTTGATCACCAAGTGCGACATCAAGCTTTTCTATCGCAAGCTCATGCTTATGAACTGGTACAGATTCTCCTGTTAAAGAGGATTCATCAATTCTCAATCCTGAGACGCTCATTAAGCGAATATCAGCACCAACCCGGTCTCCTGCTATCATTTTTACAACATCACCAGGTACAACTTCTGCTGAAGGGACACGTACCCATACTTCATTTCTTAACACATGCATTTGAGGTGCAGAAAGCTCTTTTAATGCATCCAAAGATTTTTCTGCTTTACGTTCCTGTACGTAACCTAGAATTCCGTTTAACAATACAATAAACATAATTGTAATCGCATCAAGCACTTCACCAATTAATCCTGAAACAAGTGTTGCAGCTAACAATACAAGTACCATAAAGTCTTTAAATTGGGCCAAAAACGTTGCAATCGCTGATGGCCTTGCTGCCTCTTTTAACTTATTGGGCCCATAAGAGCCTAGACGTTTCTTCACATTCTTGTCGTTTAACCCTTTAGCAAAATTTGAATTTGTCTTGTACTCTACTTCTTCTGGCTTCATGCTATACCATTTCATCGCGCCACCCCGCATTTGCTTTTCACACTTTGTCCTCCTAAACTGTACATGCTCCCTTATACAAGCCATCTTATTCAGCAACGTCCAAAAAAATGCTATACTCGTTAGGAAACGATTCGGTAATGGTAAAGAGGTGAGCGCATGTCTTTTGATGGCATGATGACAAGAGCAGTAACAAATGAATTACAAATGCTAACTGGAGGGCGGATTAACAAAATCCACCAACCATTTAAAACAGAACTTGTATTTACAATTCGCGCTGGAGGCAAAAACCATTCGCTATTGGCATCTTCAAACGCGACATTCGCCCGAGTACATCTAACTGGGGAAAAGTATGAGAACCCAAGCGAACCCCCAATGTTCTGTATGTTGTTACGTAAACATTTGGAAGGCGGTTTTGTTGCTAGTATTGAACAAGACGGATATGACCGCGTTATTTCGATCACAGTTGCAAATAAAGATGAGCTTGGAGACACAACAGAAAAGAAGCTAATAATTGAAATTATGGGGCGCCACAGCAATATCATTTTAGTTGATACAAAAAGTGGCGTGGTTATTGACAGCATTAAACATGTTCGCTTCGATCAAAGTAGCTATCGAACTGTTGGTCCTGGTCAAACATATAAAAAACCACCGGAACAGCATAAAGCAGATCCATTAGCCGCAAATACAGATGATGTTCTTCGATCGATTGATTTTAATGCTGGAAAGCTCGATAAACAGCTTGTTGCGGCATTCGCTGGCATTTCCCCACTCTTGGCGAACGAAATTCTAGCAAGAGCAAAAATGGCAAACAGGCATTCACTTCCTAGCGCTTTTACAGAAATGATGGAGCCAATTGCCAACCATCAATACACACCAGAACTTGTAAAAGGAGAGAAAGAATTCTTTTCGATCGTTCACCTCTCGCATAAGCTAGGAGAACGACAAACCTTTTCAACGCCAAGTCTTCTGTTGGATCGCTTTTATTTTGGTAAAGGCGAGCGAGACCGAGTCAAACAACAAGCCTTCGATTTGGAACGCTTATTAAAAAATGAACATCAAAAAAATGTCCGTAAACAAAAAAAGTTACATCAAACACTTGCGCAAGCGGATGAAGCTCAGTCGTATCAAAAACAAGGAGAGCTTTTAACAGCGAATATGCACCTTGTGACCCGTGGAGCAAAATCAATTGATGTCATTGATTATTACAGTGAAAATGGTTCAACTTTAACGATTACGCTTGACCCTTTGAAAACCGCATCAGAGAATGCACAATTATTCTTTAAAAAATACCAAAAAGCAAAAACAGCACGCCTAGAAGTTGTTATTCAGATGGAAAAAACCGAGGAAGAACTTGCTTACCTTGAATCTCTTCTTCAACAAATGGAATCTGCATCTTCTCGTGATATTGAAGATATTCGTAATGAATTAATAGAAGGCGGCTACATTCGCAAACGGCCTCAACAAGGGAAAAAGAAGAAAAAACAGACAGATAAGCCTCACTTGGAGACTTACCGATCAACAGCAGGGATTGAATTCTTAGTTGGAAAAAATAACCGCCAAAATGATTATTTAACGAATCGTCTTGCAAGGCAAGATGAGGTCTGGCTCCACACAAAAGATATCCCAGGTTCACACGTCGTCATTCGAGACGTCTCTCCCGATGAGAAGACGCTTGCAGAAGCAGCGCTTGTAGCTGCTTATTTTTCAAAAGCACGAGAATCTAGTTCGGTGCCAGTTGATTACACGAAGATTCGTTATGTAAAAAAACCAAACGGTGCAAAACCAGGATACGTCACCTACGATCAACAAACCACATTATTTGTCACACCAAGTGAAGATGTAGTCCGCTCATTGCGATCTACGTAAAAAAAGCCGATTCCAGTTGCAACTGGAATCGGCTTTTTTATTATTTCTTCATACGTTTAAATTCTTCTAACGTTAGACCTCGTGCATCCGCTCTATATAAGTCACCATTCGCTTCTAAAATTGCCGTTGCATCTTTAATAAAATGTTCATCCTTCATTGTGCTAATCGTGCGAATTACACTTAGCAGTGCATCAATTTTTGCGTTTGCTTTTGCACTTTCATCCACTAGGTGATTAATTGTACTCTCACAGGCTTCTAAACGTGCTTTAACTAGATCAAACTCTTCTTGTGTTATGCTCATATTCGCGCCCCCTCCACGTCTTTTCATCTCTTGTCATTAACGTAACTTTTTTCATAAATTTGTAAAGTAATTAATCCTCATTTATAAACAAAAAACAACGCTTATGCGCTGTTTTCTTTCCTGTATCTAACTAATTGTTCCCTTACTAATGAATCCCAATCCATTAAGGACTGGGTGATGAATCATTCCATCTACTCCAGCAGTTAACAACATCTCATTTAATTGTTTTTCACTTTTTCGATGACGGCGTTCCGAAACCATTGCCCATTTCTGTAAATACATAGATTCTAATTCGGAAAGCTTGTGTGTTTTTGCATATGCTTCTGCGGCAGAACGATCCATTTCTGGTCCTGGATTTAACAATAGAAGAGTTCCCGTTGGCTTTAGAATTCGACTAAGTTCATTTATGCCTTGCTGTGGGTTGGGCAGAAGAAACAACACACATGTAGAAAAAACAATGTCGTAATGATGACTCGCTAATGGCAGATCCATCGCATCTCCAACAAAAGCTTTTGCTTTATCGCTAGCGCCTTCCGCTTGAAAGAGCTCGTTGGCTCGTTGCACCATGCCTGCCGACAAATCCACTCCCACAAGCTCGTTTGCTTCTAAAATGCCGCGTAATAGTAACCGTCCTGTTCCACAGCCAATGTCTGCGACCGCTTTATTTGCCCAACTACCTGACTCTACTTTTAATTTTCTATGAATCTCTGATAGCCAATTCGTACGCACCATGCCATCAAAAAAATCAACCAACTCGTCAAATTCTGCCCCATCCATTTTTCTCAGAAGATTCACCCGCCTAACAGACAAACATTAACGGTTCATCCACGTTATATCCTGAGGATCTTCCCGCCAAGCTGCCAGTTTCTTATGTTCTGCTTCAGTAATGGTTCCTCTTTTTTTCGCTTCTTCAACAAGCGTGGTATAACTCGTTAAAACGCGGAAGTCAAGTTCAGATTTTTTAAAATTAAGCATTCCTTGTTCTAATTCATAGGAGAAAATTGCTGCCACGAAAAGGACATGTGCATTTGCTTCTCGCAATGCCTCTGCTGCCGCAATTGAACTACCTCCTGTTGAGATCAAATCTTCAATAATAACTACTTTGCTACCAACAGGTAATTTTCCTTCAATTAAATTTTGTTTTCCATGCCCTTTTGCACTTCCCCGAACGTAAATCATAGGTAAATTTAATTCCTCGGCTACTAAGGCTGCATGGGGAATTCCAGCAGTTGCAGTCCCTGCGATAATTTCAGCATCAGGTGCATGTTCAAGAATAAGTTGCGCTAGTCCTTTTGCCACATCTTTGCGTACTGTTGGATAAGAGAGTGTTAAACGATTGTCACAATAGATAGGTGATTTTAAACCAGAACTCCATGTAAATGGCTCTGATGGCGATAAACTAACCGCCTGAATATCGAGTAAGTGATTTGCAATTAAAGTACTCATTTAGTTATACCCCCTTCCCAATCTTCCTTCATTTCCTTATAGACGACAAGTGGTTCGTTTGCCATCGTAATGCTTCTTCCAACAACGATCGCCGTACTACCAAGTTCCCGCGCTTGTCCTGGTGTTACAATACGAACTTGGTCACCTTCCTGGTCTGATATACGCCGAATTCCAGGGGTAACAGTTAGAAATTCACTTCCGCATGTCGCACGAATAAGCGGCACTTCCTGCGCCGAACAAACCACGCCGTCAAGTCCACTTTTTTTTGCAAGGCTAGCATACGTACCAACAACTTGCTCAAGCGGTTGGTTAATAAGAAGTTCTTCTTGAAGCATCTCCCTACTCGTGCTTGTTAACTGCGTCACAGCAATGAGCTTCGGTCTCTTATTGCCTACTTTTGTACCCGCATCAAGACCTTCTAATGCCGCTTCCATCATTTTGCGTCCGCCAGCAGCGTGAACATTAATCATATCAATCTCTAATTCAGCCAGCACCCGCATTGTACGTCCCACTGTATTCGGAATATCATGAAGCTTTAAATCAAGAAATAATCCATGCCCTGCATGTTTTAATTCATCAATTATTTGGAAACCTTCCCGGTAAAATAACTCCATGCCTACTTTCACATCAATTGAATGTCCCTCAAACGCCTTTAAGAACTGTTTTCTCTTAGATGAATCGTTAAAATCTAGCGCAATAAAGAGTGGGTTTTGCATGATTTCCAACTCCCTCCAATCAATTCTTGAATGGATTCCACTTCCATCTCATCAAGCCAGCTTGGCAAATCGTCGATAATTGTGGGGCAAGTGAACGGATCAACAAAATTCGCTGTACCAACAGCGACGCAACTAGCGCCCGCAAGCAAAAACTCAATGACATCTTGCGCATTTTGAATACCACCCATACCGATTATCGGGATATCAACTTGTTGACTTACTTGATGAATCATCCGCAATGCCACAGGTTTAATCGCCGGTCCAGACAAACCTCCATATTGATTTGACAGCACGGGTTGACGTGTTTTTGTATCAATCCTCATCCCAAGCAATGTGTTAATCATGGATAAACCATCTGCTCCAGCGCCTTCTACTGCTCTTGCCATTGAAACAATGTCAGCCACATTAGGCGATAACTTCACGTAGACAGGTACAGACGAGACAGCTTTAACTTCCTTCGTTAGCTGGGCAGCGGTTTCCGGAACCGTACCAAACGCAATGCCACCTTCTTTCACATTCGGACAAGAAATATTTAACTCGAGTGCCGCAATGTTTTTTTCTTTTGAAAGTCGATCAGCGACTTGAATGTAATCATCCATTGTCGATCCAGCGATATTAGCTAATATTGGCACCTCATATTTATCAAACCGAGGTAACTCATTTTTTATGACACCTTCAAGGCCTGGATTCTGTAATCCAATTGCGTTTAACATGCCTGCTTTTGTTTCAGCAACGCGAGGTGTTGGATTGCCGAAACGTGCTTCAGGCGTTGTTGCTTTAATTGCAATTGCCCCTAATCGACCAAGATCATAAAACGCTGCGTACTCTTTTCCAAATCCAAAGCATCCAGATGCAGGCATAACCGGATTTTTCATCGTAAGTCCTGGCAACTTTACTTGCATACGATTCATTACAGCACAACCTCCCCTACCGGAAATACCGGCCCATCAGTACAAACCTTGCGATACTCATGCGCAGCGCCGTTTTCCAGATGGCACACACAAGCAAAACATGCTCCAATACCACATCCCATGCGTTCTTCGAGTGAGATAAATGCCCGCTTTTCCCGATAGCGTTCCGTCATCACTTTTAACATTGGAGTTGGTCCGCATGAATAAAGGATATTAAAACGTAACTGATGTTCATCAATCGCATTCGTTACAAAACCATGAATTCCATAGCTTCCATCAACAGTCGTGATATACACATCACCTAAAGATTGAAACTCTTTCTCATAAAAAACATCCGCTTTTGAGGCAAAACCGAGCACAGCTATGACACGGACACCTTTTTCAGTCAACTGTTTCGCTAAATAATACAATGGTGGTACGCCAATTCCACCGCCAACTAACAGCGCAGTCTCGCCTTGTTGGACTTCATCTATAGGGAAACCTTGACCTAAAGGACCTAGCACATCCACTTGCATACCTTCTACTCGCTTGGCAAGTCGTTTTGTCCCTTCTCCTCCCGCCCTATAAATCATTGTCACTTCTTCCTTTTCCATATCAACATTTGCAATGCTAATTGGACGACGTAAAAGAAGATCTTCTGTCTGGTCGACACGTATATGCAAAAATTGACCAGGTTGTCGCATGAATTTAACTGTATCTCCTGCCAAAACCAACTCAAAACTATCTTTTGCAATTTTTGTTTGCTTCACAACTGATAATTGCCCGTGTAATTGTTTCATTTCACTGCCTCCCATAGCTTGTTATGCAAGCCACCAGCTCTTTTAACCGGTGGCTCTAGCATAATCATTTATACGTGATGCGGCATGCTTTCAGCGGCAAATGTGATGGATTCAAGCACACTCAACAATGCTGCAGCCGTGTCAATGGATGTTAAACACACAACACCATTTTCAACTGATTCACGTCGGATCCGGAATCCATCACGTGCTGGTTGCTTCCCACGGGTAAGAGTATTAATGACAAACTGAGCTTCCCCTTGACGGATCGTGTCAAGCAAATGGGGTTCGCCTTCATTAATTTTATTGACAACTTTTGCTGGAATTCCGGCTTCTGCTAACACGCTAGCCGTCCCTGACGTTGCCATAATGCTGTATCCAATGTCATGAAATCGTTTTGCAATTTCAACGGATTCGTCCTTATCTTTATTAGCAACTGTGAACAACACCGAGCCATGGGTCGGAATGTTCATCCCCGATGCCACTAGACCTTTGTAAAGGGCTTTTTCAAGTGTTTTATCACGGCCCATCACTTCCCCAGTTGACTTCATTTCTGGCCCAAGCGATATATCAACACGGCGTAACTTCGCAAAAGAGAATACTGGAACTTTAACTGAAACTTCCTTCGCTTCAGGATGATACCCCGAACCGTAACCAAGTCCCTCAAGTGTCTCACCTAGCATGACGCGAGTTGCGACATTTGCCATGGGCACCCCTGTAATTTTACTTAGGAAAGGCACTGTGCGACTTGAACGTGGGTTCACCTCTAGTACATATACTTCGTCTTTATGCCAAACAAACTGGATGTTCAGCAAGCCAACAATATTTAAGCCTTTAGCAATACTAGTTGTCCGCTCAATTAGAAGCTGCTTTATATGATCTGGAACGGTTTGTGGAGGGTAAACGGCGATTGAGTCACCAGAATGAACACCAGCCCGCTCAATATGTTCCATAATGCCTGGAATATACACATCTTTGCCATCGCTAATTGCATCAACTTCGAGCTCTTTTCCAGTCAGATAACGATCAACCAATACTGGATGCTTTGGATTTACTTTTACAGCCGTTTCCATATAGCGCAAGAGTTCTTCTTCATGATATACGATCTCCATCGCTCGTCCGCCAAGTACATACGAAGGACGTACAAGTACTGGATAGCCAATGTCGGTAGCAATTGCAACCGCGCCGTCAACCGAAGTAGCTGTTTTACCAAGAGGTTGCGGAATTCCTAAACTTTCTAGCGCTTGTTCAAACTTATCCCGGTTTTCGGCCCGATCCATATCCTCAAGCGTTGTGCCGATGATTTCCACACCACGAGCTGATAAATCCGCTGCTAAATTAATAGCCGTTTGACCGCCAAATTGTACAATTACACCTTTTGGTTTTTCCAAGTTGACAACATTCATTACATCTTCTACTGTTAACGGTTCAAAATAGAGCTTATCTGACGTTGAGAAATCAGTTGATACTGTCTCTGGATTATTGTTCATAATAATTGCTTCATACCCTGCTTCTTTAATGGCCCATACCGTATGAACTGTCGCATAATCAAACTCAATCCCTTGACCAATTCGAATTGGTCCAGACCCTAGTACAAGAATGCTTTCTTTTTCAGTCCGTTTCGATTCATTTTCTTGCTCATATGTTCCATAAAAGTAAGGGGTTGGCGATGAAAATTCTGCTGCACACGTATCTACCATCTTAAATACTGGTACGACCCCAGCCGCTTGCCTTAATTCATAAACGGCTTCTTCATCTGTTTCCCATTTTCGACTAATGTAGGAATCCGAAAATCCAGCTCGCTTTAAACGACGCAACACCGTTTCATCCGTCCGTGCATCCGCCAATAACTGCTCTAACGCAACAATTCGAGCCAGTTTTTGTAAAAACAATCGATCAATTTTGGTCGTTTGATGAATTTCTTCGATTGATACACCTTTTCGCAGTAGAGCACCGATGGCAAACAGCCTCTCATCATCCGCTTTTGAGATTTTAACCAATAACTCTTCAGCTGTCTTATCTTCAAGAGCAGCATCAATCAAGTGATCATATCCTGCTTCAAGCGAGCGAATGGCTTTTAAAATCGACTCTTCCAATGACCTTCCAATTGCCATGACTTCCCCGGTTGCTTTCATTTGTGTGCCAAGCTTACGGTTTGCAGATTCAAACTTATCAAATGGCCAGCGGGGAATTTTTGAAACAACATAATCAAGCGCTGGTTCAAAACTTGCATAGGTTGTTTCTGTAACCGGATTTTTTAACTCATCTAAATGATAGCCAACCGCAATTTTCGCAGCAATTTTCGCGATCGGATAGCCAGTTGCTTTAGAAGCAAGTGCAGAAGACCGACTCACACGGGGATTCACTTCAATGATGTAATACTGGTCGCTGTCTGCATCAAGAGCGAATTGAACATTACAGCCTCCTTCAATTCCTAATGCACGAATAATCGAGAGTGAGGAATTTCGCAGCATTTGGTAATCGCGATCCGATAAAGTTTGACTTGGTGCAAATACAATCGAGTCGCCTGTGTGAACACCAACTGGATCAAAGTTCTCCATATTGCAAACAACAATTGCTTCATCTTTTGCATCACGCATAACTTCATACTCAACCTCTTTAAAACCAGCAATGCTTTTTTCTACCAAACATTGGGTGACCGGGCTATATTTTAACCCACTCGCCACGATTTCAGCTAAATCTTCACTAGTATAAGCGATGCCGCCGCCTGTACCTCCTAACGTATACGCAGGACGAATAATGACTGGATAGCCGACCGTTTCAACAAATTTAACGGCTTCAGCAAGCGTGTGAACAATCTCACTTTCAGGAACCGGTTCACCTAGAAGGTTCATCAAAGCACGAAACTGTTCCCGATCTTCTGCCTGTTCAATTGCATCAAGCTTTGTGCCAAGTAGTTCGATCTCATACTGTTCTAAAACACCTGCATTTTTTAACTCTAGTGCCATGTTTAATCCGGTTTGACCGCCTAGTGTCGGTAAAAGGCCATCAGGGCGTTCTTTTCGTATAATCCGACTCACAAATTCTAGCGTAAGCGGCTCGATGTAAACCCGATCTGCCATTGTTGTATCCGTCATAATCGTCGCTGGATTCGAGTTAATTAGAATAACTTCATACCCTTCTTCTTTTAACGCTTGGCAAGCTTGCGTGCCTGCATAATCAAACTCGGCTGCCTGTCCAATCACGATAGGACCTGATCCGATTACTAAAATCTTCTTTAAATCTGTACGTTTTGGCATAATCCCACTCCCCTAGATGTTCTATGCAAGAACTTTTGCTTTTGCTTCTGTCATCATGCGAATAAATTCGTCAAATAAGTAATTAGCATCATGGGGACCTGGTGAAGCTTCCGGATGATATTGTACACTAAACGCTTGTGCCTGTTTGTGGCGTAGCCCCTCTACTGTCCCATCATTTACCGCCTCATGTGTTAATTCAAGCTCTGTCCCTTCAAGTGACCACGCATCAACTGTATATCCATGGTTTTGGGCAGTGATATCAATTCTCCCTGTCACTATCTCCCGTACAGGATGGTTAGAACCCCGATGACCAAAAGTCAATTTGCTTGTTGTTGCTCCACACGCCAAAGCAAGCAGTTGATGACCGAGACAGATACCAAACAATGGTATTTCACCAATCAGTTCTTTAACTGTTTGAACAGTCTCTGGTACATTCTCAGGATTGCCTGGACCATTTGAAACAAGGACTCCATCGACACCAAGACGTTTTATCTCGTCAGCACCAGTGTTGTAAGGAACTACTACAACGTCACATTGTCGCTCAATTAATGATTGGAGAATACCATGCTTCATACCACAATCAATAAGAGCGACCCGCATCCCTTTTCCGGGCACATGATAGGCCGTGTTTACGGATACCTTTGATACTTGGTCGGTCAGTGGTTTACTGTTTTTCAAACTTGCAGCCACTTCTTCCGGAATGGCCTCCATATCACAAATGCGGCCACGTAACGTTCCAAATGCCCGAATTTTTCTCGTCAGCATACGCGTATCGATTCCAGCCAGACCCGGGATGTTTTTAGCAACAAGTAGGTCATGGAGCGATTCTTGCTCGCGCCAATGGCTTGGCTCAAGCTCAACCTCTCGAACGATGAGTCCAGCAATTGCTGGATTAAGTGATTCGAAATCGTCCCGATTGATTCCATAGTTTCCAATCAACGGATACGTTAACATCACAATTTGCCCACAATAAGAAGGGTCTGATAAAATTTCTTGATATCCTGTCATCCCCGTATTAAAGACAACTTCGCCGCTCATGACGAGATCCGCGCCAAATCCTTCTCCTTTAAATACCGTTCCGTCTTCAAGTATCAGCTGTTTATGCATTGATGATTCGCTCCTTTTTATAGACGGTTTCCCCTGCAACAATCGTTGTTTGCGGGATGCCTTCGCATGTCCATCCAGCAAATGGGGTGTTTTTACCTTTCGAGTAAAATGTATTTGGGTCAATTGTTTCTTTCGCCGTTAAATCGATAAGTGTGAGATCAGCTTCTGCACCTACTGTTAATGTTCCATAAGGTAGGTTAAATGTTTGCGCAGGCTTTATCGTAAGCCAATCAAGCAATTGTTTAAGCGTAAAAGTACCTGGCTTTACTAGATGTGTATATAAAAGTTGGAAAGCCGATTCTAATCCGACAATGCCAAATGGTGCTCGTTCAATTGATGTATTTTTTTCTTCTAAAGTATGTGGGGCATGATCTGTTGCAATAAAATCGATTGTTCCATCAAGTAGGCCAGCAATAAGCGCATCGCGATCATCCTTCCCTCTTAATGGCGGGTTCATTTTATAGTTTGTATCTTGTCCTTCGATATCGTCTTCACAAAGCAATAAATGGTGCGGCGTTACTTCTGCTGTTACGCGAATCCCCGCCTGTTTCGCATCTCGGATGACACGAACTGATTCTTTTGTTGACACATGACAGACATGATAATGGGTACCCGCCGCTTCCGCGAGTAACACGTCTCGTGCAATATGAACCGATTCGCAGACAGAAGGAATTCCATTTAAACCTTGTTCAGTTGAGTAACGTCCTTCGTGAACGGCTCCACCGTTAATGAGGGAATTGTCTTCACAATGGGCTACAACGGCCATGCCAAGCGCTGCAGCTTCCTTCATTGCAGCAAACATCATGCCTGCTTCTTGAATACCAACCCCGTCATCTGTAAAAGCAAAGGCGCCCGCTTCTTTTAATGCAGCAAAATCAGTGAGTTCTTTACCTAATTGACGTGTTGTAATAGATGCATAAGGAAGAACTCTGACCAGACCTGATTCTGCGATTCGCGCTTGTAATGTGTTCATTTGCTCTGCGGTATCCGGTACCGGTCGGGTATTTGGCATTGCAGCAACAGTTGTAAACCCACCACGAGCCGCGGCCTTCGTTCCCGTTTCAATTGTTTCTTTCTTTTCGCCGCCAGGTTCCCGCAAATGAATATGTGCATCAACAAACCCCGGACTAATAAGAAGCCCAGTCGCATCAATCCATTCGACTATCTGTTCTTCTTTTACAACATCGCTTATTTTTCCCGCTTTTATATACACATCTTTTTCAATTCTTTCGCCTTTTTCATCAATAATGAATCCGCCCGTTATTTTTGTAGCCATTATCTGACATCCCCTTTTATTGTTGTCTTTATGCTTCTAGCGCACGTTTTAAAACAGCCATCCGCACCGCTACCCCGTTTGCACTTTGTTTAAATATTCTTGATCTTCTACATTCAACAAGCGAGCTAGCTATTTCCACGCCTCGGTTAACCGGAGCCGGGTGCATGATGATACTACCTTGTCTCATAGTTGCCTCCCGTTTTTCCGTTAACCCAAAAGTGGAGTGATAACCTTCTTTTGAAAAGAGAGTAGTTCCATCATGACGTTCATGCTGAACACGTAACATCATAAGGACATCTGATTGTTTAGCAGCTTCATCCATTGAAAGGTGCCGATATGAATGTTTAAAATCCCCCATCCACTCGTTGGGCCCAGCAATTCTCACCGTTGCACCAAGTCTCGACAAAATATCTGCATTCGATCGCGCCACTCGGCTATGAATAAGGTCACCAGCAATTGTTACTTGTAAACCCTCAAATGAAGCAAACTCTTGCTTCATTGTTAATAAGTCGAGAAGGGATTGAGTTGGGTGATTACCGCACCCATCACCTGCGTTAATAACTGGGATCGTTAAACCTTGAAGCTCTTTAAAATAAGCGTCTTGAGAATGACGAATCACTAGAGCATTTGCACCGATTGATTCAAGTGTACGAGCCGTATCATACAAGCTCTCACCTTTCTTCGTGCTGGAATGGTCACCATCAAATTGAAGCATCTCTAAACCTAACCGTTTTTCAGCCACTTCAAAGCTAAATCTTGTTCGCGTACTAGCTTCAAAAAACAAGTTCGCTATAAACGTTTGCTTTGCTGGACGCCAATAGCGTCCACTGGCAAAAAGTTCCGCTTCACAAAGCAACTTAGCAACGTCTTCTAGATCTAAATCACTCATTGTATGAAGTCCTTTTAGTAATGCCTTTTCCATTTGTAACCCCATCATCATTTGGCCTCCTCATTTTTAAACGCAAGCCTTACGATTCGCTATCAAATATTTGCTTTTTTCCATAACTAACACTTCGATTTGGAAGAATTCCATGTAAGATTAACCCTATAATTGTTGCAAGGGACATTCCTGCAATTTCAAATGTGTCAGAGAAACGCACCGTCGCACCACCAATACCAATGACTAGAATAATTGATGCGATAACCATGTTTCGCTTTTCTCCCATATCAACACTGTTATCTATAAGCATTCTAACTCCTGCTGAAGCAATGATCCCAAATAGCAGAATTGAGATACCTCCCATGACTGCTTCTGGGATGGAACTTATTAATGCCGCAATTTTCCCTATGAATGAGAAGGCGATCGCCAGTACTGCGGCACCACCGACAACAAAGACGCTAAATACTCTAGTTATAGCTACAACTCCTACATTTTCTCCGTATGTCGTATTTGGTGGTCCCCCAATCGAAGCTGCAATCATTGTTGCAATTCCATCACCCATGACCGTACGATGCATACCTGGTTTTTCAAGAAAGTTTTTTCCCGCTACTTTGCTTAATACCATTAATTGTCCGGTATGTTCAGCCAATGTAACGAGTGCAACAGGTGCCATTATGGCAACAATTGCCCAATTCAAACTCGGTGTGTACGTTACAAATGGTACAAGCAATTCTGGTGATGAGAACCAAGGTGCTTCACGAATTGGGCTAAGATCAATTAAACCTTGCCATAAAGCAAACACATAACCCGCAATTAACCCAAGCAATATCGGAATTAGGTTCAAAAAACCTTTGAAGTACATCGTTGCAATCACCGCCACCGCAAGGGTGACACTCGCTGTTGCAATATGGACTAAGCTATAAACCGGTTCTTCTCCAACAGGCGTGCCTGGTAGATACATCGCGTTGCCTATGGCCGTTGTCGCTAAACTTAATCCAATAACCATAATGACTGGCCCCACTACAATTGGCGGCAACACTTTTGTAATCCAGTCCGTACCTGCTGCCTTAATAACTAGAGCAACAATCCCATAAACCAATCCAGCAAAGAAACTCCCTATCATTGCACCTTCTGTACCGCCTAACCCTTGCGCAGCAATTATTGGGGCAATAAAAGCAAATGAAGACCCGAGGTATGCTGGTACCTGCCCTTTTGTAACAAGAATAAAAGCAAGCGTTCCAAGTCCACTTGATAAAAGTGCCGTAGCTGGACTCATATCAACTAAAAATGGTACGAGCACAGTCGCTCCAAACATCGCACATAGATGTTGCAAGCTAAACAATAGCCATTGGTCCGGACGTGGTATTTCTTTAATGCCTAATCTCATTTTCGGTTGACTCATTTTCTTTTCTCCTTTAGCTTGCTTTTTCGTAAAAAAAGCCTCCTGATATGGTCAGGAGGCAGCAAGAAAGAAGCGCAGGTGTGGCATATGGGCCCATGCGTTTCTATCCTCTTGCTAGCCTCACTGGACTGTATTTAAAGAGGAACTATACAATTGTAACTGCATCTTTTTGATCAACTTCACTGAGCTGAGCAGAGATGCGTTCTTTTTTTGCTGTTGGAACATTCTTTCCAACATAATCAGGTCGGATCGGCAATTCTCTGTGGCCACGATCAATTAAAACGGCGAGTTGAATTAATGATGGTCGTCCAAGATCCATTAAAGCATCGAGTGCCGCTCTTACTGTACGACCAGTATATAACACATCATCTACAAGAATGACGGTTCGCCCATTGATATCCGCAGAGATATCCGTTCCTTGTAGAACCGGATCGAGGTCGTCAGTTTTAGGTGTTAAATCATCGCGGTAAAGAGTAATGTCCACTTCACCTACTGGAACTGTTTCACCTTCAATTTCCTCAATTCTCATTGCTAACCGGTTCGCCAAGTAAATTCCCCTCGTTTTAATTCCAACAAGGACACAATTCTCAACGCCTTTATTCCGTTCAATAACCTCGTGGGACATCCGGGTAATCGCCCGGCGTATCGCATCTTCATCTAAAATGAGCCTGGACAATTCAATTCCTCCTAACAAAAATCCCCTACTGTCCTATAAGAGGGCAGAGGGGATTTTAGGCATAATTATCCTATCACCGGCTCCTTGACAGCCTCACTGGACCGCTCTTAAAGGACGCTTTCTATTATTTATTAGTATGCCAAAGGTTTGTATCAAAGTCAATGTTTATCTCTTAATTCCTTTAATAGTTCTTCCATTTCTGGTGGAACCGGCGCTTGGAAACGCATTGCTTCCCCTGTACGTGGATGAGTAAACCCAAGCGTCTCTGCGTGTAGAGCTTGACCAGCAATCGCTAATGTTTTCTTAGGTCCATATTTTGGATCACCTGCAATTGGGTGATCAATATAGTTAAAATGAACTCTAATTTGGTGAGTACGTCCTGTTTCAAGTTCACACGTTACATAACTATATTCCTCAAATGTTTCTTCAAGTATAAAATGAGTGATCGCAGGCCGACTATTCACATGTGTAACGGCCATCTTTTGACGATCTTTTTGATCACGACCAATCGGGGCATCAATTGTTCCTTTTGAGTGAGAAATGACGCCATGGACGATTGCTTTATACTGTCTTTCTGTTGTTTTCGCTTTTAATTCCTTAGATAAATGCTCATGTGCATGGTCATTTTTAGCAGCCATTAACAAGCCAGAGGTGTCTTTATCAATACGGTGCACAATACCTGGACGAATCGTTCCATTAATACCGGACAAATCATTACAATGGTATAAAAGTGCATTAACTAACGTTCCACTGTAATGCCCTGGTGCAGGGTGAACCACCATTCCCTTTGGTTTATTAACGACAATCACATCTTCATCCTCATACACAACGTCGAGAGGAATTTCCTCTGGCTCAATATTGACTTCTTCCGGCTCTGGTTCGATTAATTCAATCCGATCGCCCGTTTGTACTTTATGGTTTGCTTTAATTTGAGAGCCATTTACTTGTACTGCACCATCTTGAATCCAGCGCTGTACATGGGTCCGCGACGCTTGCCCGTGCAAATCAACAACAAGCTTATCAATTCTCGCGTTATGATTCTCTTCTGTAATTACCCATGTTTGCATTTATTTACTGCCCCTTTTTTCTTTTCTTGATTCCATAATCAAGTTCATTATAAATAAACCGACACCAATTGTTAGCGCTGAATCGGCAATATTAAAGATCGGAAAATTACCAAACGTATCAATAAAATCAACAACCTCTTGCCTTAACACACGATCAATGAAATTGCCAATTGCCCCACCTAAAACAAAACCAAGCGCCCATTTAAGCAATGTATGATTTCTTGCTTCTGTTTGAATCAAATAAATAAGAACTCCAACCATTACAATTGTCACGACATAAAAAAACCACATTTGCCCCTGAAGTATGCCGAATGCTGCGCCACTATTGCGATGGGAGAGTATGTAAAACACATTTTCAATGATTGTTATCCGTTCGCCAAGTTCCATGTTTTGCACTACAAGCCATTTTGTCCATTGGTCAAGTGCAATAATAAGAAGCGCAATTATGTATGCCATTCACTAATCCCCCAGTCCCTTATAGGCTAAGTGTAGCACATTTCTGTTAAAAAGTCCTCGTCTCCTCAACGCAAATTCAACTAGAAAAAACGCCCTACTAACGGACGTTATTTTCTACTCTCGCGATATGCTTTATAATGTTCATTTTGCTGAATATCTACGCTCTCGGGACCATGATAACCGTCAATCCCAGTTGAAAGGAAACCTTCATACTCTTCAACACCATTTGCACCATAAAGGTCTGTATCCCCCGTCTCTTCGTCATATTCAACTGACGTATCATTAAAACGAGCAACCATCTGATAGGCATCTTCCCCATCAAATTCTGTCTCATTATCTGCTTGATCTTTATTGGACTTGGAAAACCCTCTTAAAACATCTTCTTCAACTGGTCGATACTCTTCAAATGGCTTGCTTTCACTAACAATCGTACGTGCTGTCGGAAACGCTTCTAGTCGTTCCAAAGGAATTGCTTTCCCTGTTTTTTCACATATTCCATACGACCCATCCATGATTTTCTTTAAGGCATGTTCTATTTCATGTACCTCTTCTTCCATATGCTGATGAATGGCAGCATCCTTTTCACGGTCAAATAAGTCGGTTGCATTGTCAGCAGGATGATTGTCATATTCAGATAATTCCTGCGTATTATGATCTACCTCTGTTTTATGAATATGCTCAAGTAGTTCCACTTTGCGACATTCTAATGTTTGCTTTGCTTCTCTTAAATGCTTATCCATGAGCTCTAACCCCTTTCATCTTTTATTAGCTTTTCCTAAAAAAAAGGATTGTCCCATGTAAATGTAACCAAAAAAGGCCAGCTTTAAAGGCTGACCTTCTTCCTCATTTATTCAACATGAGCATAGTGCTTGTTAACTGTTTCGGCACAGTTCGAACATAACGACGGATGGTTTTCTTGTTCTCCAACTGTTTGTGAAACTTGCCAGCAGCGACCACACGTTTCACCTTCTGCTTTCTCTACAAGAACAGCTATTTCTTCAAACACTTGCGCATCGCTAGGAATTTCTTCTGTAACAGATGCAATTCGTACATTTGAGACAATAAAGAGCTTACTTAAGCTTTCCGTTTCCTTAAGTAGTTTTCTCGTCTGTTCATTCGGATAAAGCGTAAGAGAAGATTGTAACGACTTACCAATTACTTTTTCGTTGCGAGCTACTTCCAACGCTTTTAAAACTTCATCCCGGACTCGCATAAACGCATTCCAATGTGCTTTTAAGCCATCGTAGTCACCTTGTTCAATCGCTGATGGCATATCAGTTAGTTGTACACTTTCTTCAGTTTGACCAGGCAAATTCTCCCATACTTCATCTGCTGTGTGTGGCAAAATAGGAGCAATCAATTTCGTTAATGAGGTTAGAACCTCATACATAACGGTTTGAAAAGCTCTTCTCTCAGGATGATCAGCATGCTCAATATAAAGCGTATCTTTGGAAATGTCCATATAAAACGAGCTTAACTCAACTGTACAGAAGTTACGGAAATTATTATAAACGTTCAGGAATTGATACGATTTATAGTCATCATGAATTCTGTTGGTTAACTCATTTAATTTCACCAACATAAATTTATGCACACCTTGAAGATCCTCTTGCTTTACCGAATTTGTTTCAGGGTTAAAATCGTGAAGATTACCAAGCAAAAAGCGGAATGTGTTGCGAATCTTCCGGTACGTTTCAGCAACTTGTTTTAAAATCGGATCAGATACACGGCTGTCTGCTTGGTAGTCAACGGACGCAACCCATAGGCGGAGGATATCTGCGCCAAGTTGTTTCATAACATCATTAGGAACAATGATATTCCCTAGAGATTTACTCATCTTTTTCCCTTCTCCATCCATAACAAACCCATGGCTAAGTACTCCTTTATACGGAGCAATTCCATTAATAGCAACAGAAGTCGTTAGAGAAGAATTAAACCATCCTCGATATTGGTCGCTTCCTTCAAAATAAAGATCCGCTGGATGAACAAGATCATCTCGTTCTTTTAAAACGCCTTGATGAGAAGAACCAGAGTCAAACCAAACATCCATAATATCCGTTTCTTTTGTGAAGATCCCATTAGGGCTATGAGGTGAAGTAAACCCATCAGGTAGCAACTCTTTTGCTTCACGCTCGAACCAAATGTTTGATCCATGTTCACGAAATAGAGTTGATACATGTGAAATGGTTTCTTCCGTTAAAATTTCCGTTCCATCTTCCCCATAAAAAACAGGAATTGGCACTCCCCATGCACGTTGGCGAGAAATACACCAGTCGCCACGATCACGAACCATATTATGCAAGCGCGTTTCCCCCCACGCAGGAACCCACTCGGTTTTGCGAACTGCCTCTAACAGATCCTCCCGAATATCGGCTATTGATGCAAACCATTGTGCTGTTGCACGGAATATAACTGGCTTTTTCGTACGCCAGTCGTGAGGATAAGAATGCGTTATAAAGGATAATTTTAACAATGCCCCTGCCTCTTCAAGCATTTCAGATACTTTTTTGTTAATATTATCGTAAAATTCTCCTTCAAAACCAGGCGCTTCATTTGTCATAACACCTTTATCATCTACGGGACAAAGAACGTCCAACCCATATTTCTGACCAATGATAAAGTCATCTTCACCATGACCTGGTGCTGTATGAACACATCCCGTACCAGCATCTAGGGTAACATGTTCACCATTCATAACAAGTGAGTCACGATCATAAAAAGGATGGCGCGCAACAATGTGTTCTAACTCATTCCCTTTTATTGTTTTAGTAACAACAGCATCGTCCCATTCAAGCGTTGTTTTCACTTCGTCAAATAAACCACTTGCAACCACAAGAGATCGTCCACCAGTCTTGACAACACTATACTCCAAATCAGGGTGAACAGAAATTCCTAAGTTAGCAGGAAGCGTCCATGGAGTCGTGGTCCAAATAACAAATGCATCGTCTTCTGATAAAACGCCCTTGCCATCAATTACTTTAAAAGCGACGTAGATGGAGCCAGATCGTTTATCATGGTATTCTATTTCAGCTTCTGCAAGTGCTGATTCAGATGAAGGTGACCAATACACAGGTTTTTTACCTTTGTAAATAAAACCTTTTTTAGCCATATCCCCAAACACTTTAATTTGTTCCGCTTCAAATTCCTTTTCTAGCGTAATGTATGGATTCCACCAGTCCCCGCGGACACCAAGACGCATAAATTGTTCTCTCTGACTATTTACTTGATTCATTGCATATTCTTCACATAACTTACGGAAATCGGCGATGCTCATCTTTTTGCGGTCGATTTTCTTCTTTTTCGTTAATGCTGTTTCAATTGGAAGACCATGTGTATCCCACCCCGGTACGTAAGGTGCGTAAAAGCCTGTCATTGATTTATAACGGACGATAAAGTCCTTAATAATCTTATTTAGCGCATGCCCCATATGAATATCGCCATTCGCGTATGGAGGACCATCATGTAATACAAAGTGAGGTCTTCCTTTTGTTCGATCTTGCACTTTTTGATAAATATCTTGTTGTTCCCAATTTTCTTGCCTCTTTGGCTCACTGTTTGGTAAATTACCTCGCATCGGAAACCCAGTCTTAGGCATTAATAGCGTCTTTTTATAATCCATCTTTTTTTTGCTCCTTTACATCGTTAATATACAAAAAAACCTTCTCATCCCAACAAGGGACGAGAAGGTTTTCCCGCGGTACCACCCTAATGGAAGACAAGCTTCCACTCTTATCTGATAACGCAGATGACGCGCCGCAAACTACTTATTTCGAAAGCGGAACTAAAGGGCGATTCATAATGAACGATGTAACCAGGCTCTCACCACCCCCGGTTCGCTTTCCTACATCTTGGTGTCCATTAACAGTCCCTCTCAATGTTTTTAACGTTCATTTATAGTCTTTTGTATTATAGCAGTATGAAAACGAAATGCAACAAGCTCTATGACTTTTCCTGCTCTTGCTGTTCTTTAAACAATTCTTCTTCATCAAATTCTTCATTACCGGCAAACTGCTCCCAATCATCTGTTTGCAGCATTTCCATTTGGGCTTCAATTAACATTTTAAAGCGCATTTTGTAGACGGAAGCTTGCTTTTTCAGTTCTTCCATTTCCATCATCACTTTACGTGATTTCGTTAACGCTTCATTGACAATGCGATTCGCATTCTTCTCTGATTCTTTAATAATGAGTTGAGCTTCTTTTTGTGCGTTTCCACGAAGATCATCTGCAGCTTCTTGGGCAACAAGAATGGATTTGTTTAATGTTTCTTCAATGTTATTAAAATGAGCCAGCTTCTCATCTAATGTATTTACTTGCTCAAATAAATCTTTTTTCTCCCTTAAAACTGCTTCATAATCCTTGATTACTTGATCAAGAAATTCGTTCACTTCATCTTCATCATATCCGCGAAAAGAACGGGTAAATTCCTTATTGTGAATATCTAATGGCGTTAAAGGCAACGCGTCCACCTCCATGACATACTAATTGTTCACTATCTTTCATTCGACATCATCTTCAACTATCCTGCCAATAACAAGGCAAATCAACAAATTTCGCGACTTATTTACATAAATACAAAGATAAGCGCAATCATACTCTTATCTTATCTAATTTATTTCTTTCTTCCAAGTACTAACCGAATTTTGTCTTTTTTAGTTATGCCTTCTTGACTTATAACTTTGCCTCTTCCATAACCTCGTACGGATAAGTAATCGCCAACATCAACCCGAAATGCAGTATCGTCTACAAGTCTCCAATTCACTTTTACAATTCCTTTTTCAATTGCTTCTGCAGCTTTAGAGCGAGAGAATCCATATACCGCAGCAATCACTGAATCAAGCCTCATCGATGAAACAAGTGAATTTATTTCATTCCACTGCTCTTTTTCTAAATTGAGCTTGTCCACTTGCTCAAAGGTTACTGAGACTTTGCCCACTTGTTCAAGCGACATGCGAACAAACGTCTCTGCTTCCTTTGTACAAGCAAATGAAAATGAAGCATCATCAACGGATATATCACCAAATTTTTCTCTTACCATTCCCGTGTTCATCAATGCACCTAAAACATCACGATGACTAATTGACACAAATTTGCTTGAATAAGGGGCTTTTAACAAAGAAATTTCCCAATCGATAGGTTCCGCTGATAAATAAGATGGTCGCAGAGCAGCCCGCTTCCGTTCGCAACCATCTGCGCCACCAAAAAACTGAAGGTCACAGTCATCATCTTTACCAATAATCGAAAAGACAATATCCTGCTGACGCGGATCAAGAAAGTCGGTCAACCTTTCTTGGTGAAAGTGAATAACCTGCTCATGCAAATCCTTTAATTGATCAATAAATGGACGTTCTTCTGGTCGAAAATGTTCATACATCGTGTCTACCTATAACCACGAAAGGACCATTTGGTGTAATCCATCTAATCCCATTGTTGCAAATCGAAGGACCATGATTGCAACGATTGGAGAGAGATCAATCATTCCTAATGGAGGAATAAAACTACGGAACATCTCCAAATAAGGATCGACTACCTTACCAAGAATTTGACCAAATGTAGAATCTCTGCCACCAATCCATGACATGATGATATAAATAAAAATCGCAAAGAAATATAAAGTGGCTGCATTTTTTATTAGATAAAAAAGAAAATCAACTAATTGTACCATTTATTATTGGTTCACCTACTTTCGCACACTGACTACCTGTTTTATTGATTCATTAAATCGCTAATGGAACCGGTAATCTCCACATTATCAGGCGTACAGAGGAAAATACTTGGTCCTAGCTTTTGAATGTCTCCTCCAATAGCATAAACGGTTCCGCTTAAAAAATCTACTACCCTTAAAGCATGTCCATTTTCTATTTGTAGCAAATTAATGACAACAGCCTTACGCCTTTTTAAGTGGTCTGCTATTTCTTGAACTTCATCATAGGACTTTGGTTCGACCAAAATCATTTTTGCGTTTTTTTGTACACTTTTTAACTGTACAACGTTTTGTGATTGGTCTTTTGAAGCCAACCCTTCTTCTCGCACTGAATCGTTCTCCTTTGTTTGTGGCGGCTCTTCAACAAACCGTTCCACTTCTTCGACATGGTCCTCTAGATTAAAGTATTGTTTGAACTTCGATTTAAAGCCCATTGTCTTCCTCCCATCAAGACGTTTGCTCATTACCGACAAGCATTGTGCCAATTCGGATGAACGTTGCCCCTTCTTCAATTGCAACTTCAAAATCATTTGACATTCCCATAGACAATTCCGTACACGGCGCATGGTGCCAATTTTTTTCTGCAATTTCATCACGGAGTACCTTTAATCGGTTAAATACAGGTCTTGTCCGCTCTGGATCCACCTCATAAGGAGCCATTGTCATTAGTCCAATAACTTCAATCGCCGAATATGGAGCAAGCGCCTCTATGAAAGCTGCTGTCTCTTCTGGTTTTAATCCACTTTTGGACTCTTCTCCAGATGCATTAACTTGGATAAAACATTTTATTGGCTCTTTCCCTTCAAACCTTTTCTGCAACTCTTTAGCGAGACTTATCCGCTCTAGTGAATGGATATATGAAAAAGAATCAACAATATGTTTTGCTTTTTTTGATTGCAACGAACCAATAAAATGCCAAGTCGCAGCATCACCAATTGCCGCCGTTTTCTCACGGGCACCTTCTACTCTATTTTCACCTAAATGATGTATGCCAGCTTCAATCGCTTGTTTCGCTGTATCATTCGAAACGTACTTTGTTACTGCAACTACTTTTACACTAGCAGGATCTCTATCGCTCTTTTCACATGCGCTCCGAATTCGTTCATTTAAAAGCGCGGCATTTTCAAAAACGTTTGCTCGTTGCATTTCTTATTCACCCTTTTTTAAACCCGATTGCACTCATCATTCTTCCAGTCATCCCTTGTGCTTGACGATGAGAAAAAAAAGCATCTTCTTCAAACGTGCACATATCAGACATATGTATCTGTTCAGCCTTCAAACCAACCTTTAACAATAACAATTGATTGAGTTTAGGTAAATCAAGCAAGTAATGCCCAGGTCTAGTACTTTCATATGGTTTTTCTTCCCTAGCCGGAAGTACTCGATCTACTTGTTCAATAACAGGCTCATTAACTTCATAGTGTTGCTGGGAGATACTTGGCCCAATTAATACATGGATATCGCTAAGCTCAATCTGATAATTTCTTATCCATAACCCCACAAGTTTAGGACCTATTTGTTTGACAGTCCCTTGCCAGCCCGCGTGACATAAAGCAATGTATTGTGCATTCTTTGCAACAAAATAAAGCGGCACACAATCAGCATATAAACTAGTCAACAAAATGCCTTTTTCATTTGTGTAAAGACCATCTGATTGTTTAATGGCAGTATCTAAATTCGCCGCTCCTCTTCCAGCGTCTCCTCTAGTTACTTCTACAATTGTCGAGCTGTGAATTTGTTCGGACCCAATCCATTGATCAAGAGGAAACCCGATATCCTTTGCAACTAGGTGACGGTTTTGTTGAACATCCTGCTGTTCATCACCAACATGAAAACCCAGATTTAATGAACTGTAAGGGAACTTACTTGTACCGCCTTGCTTCGTCGTAAAACCAGCAAACAGGTTTGGGATTAGCGAGGAAAAAGAAACCGCCTCCAGTACTCTTTCAGAACGCTTTTCCCACTGTGTGTTGTTCATACGGCTTCCTCCTGTTTGCTAATATTCATTTGTTCTTCATTTTATCATAAGAACCTCAAGAGAAGAAATAATTTCAATTGTCGCGGTTAGCTTTTCTTCCGTACCATCGTAGATGGCTCTTGTAATTTTGCAACATTATAACGATCGGGTAGTTCAACTAATATAACATCAGACCCGATCTTTAATATGTTTTTCCAAGGAATAATCACTTCCTGATGATCTCGTTGTCCAAGTAGCTGCATCACTTTCCCACTACTTGCGATAATAATTGCTTCAATCTTTCCAGTTTCCAAATTAATATCCAAGTCATTTAAATGACCTAAGCGTTTTCCATTTTCCATATTCACTATGTCCTTTGATGACAATTCCGATATTTTTATCATTCAATACCCTCCCCATCTATGCTTGATTTTCTATCCTATGCTTATCCATTTAAAGATTATGTTAAAGAAAAAAAAGCTTGCGTCAACTAAAGTTGACGCAAGCCTCTTAAGATTCAATATGCTTATTCATTTGTTGAATAGCCCCTTTTTCGAGCCTAGACACTTGTGCTTGGGAAATACCGATTTCGTCCGCTACTTCCATCTGTGTTTTGCCTTGAAAAAAGCGCATATTTAGTATTGTCTTTTCACGATCATTTAACCGAATCATTGCTTCTTTTAAAGCAATCTCTTCAATCCAATTTGCGTCTTTATTTCGTTCATCACTAATTTGATCCATTACAAAAATTGGATCTCCACCATCATTATAAATTGGTTCAAATAAAGAGACTGGATCTTGAATTGCATCCAAAGCAAAAACAATGTCTTCTTTTGGAACTTCCAATACAGCCGCAATTTCTTGAACTGTCGGTTCTTTCTCTCTTTTTTTCTCTGCCATCATTTGGTCACGAACTTGCAAAGCTTTATATGCAATATCCCTTAACGATCGAGAAACTCGAATTGGATTATTATCTCGTAGATACCTTCTAATTTCTCCAATAATCATCGGCACTGCATAAGTAGAAAATTTAACATTTTGCCCTAAATCGAAATTATCAATCGACTTCATCAACCCGATACAGCCCACTTGAAACAAATCATCTACGTTCTCGCCGCGGTTATTAAACCGTTGAATTACGCTTAATACAAGCCTTAAATTGCCATTTACCAACGTCTCTCTAGCTGGTTCATAGCCCGATTGCAACTGCGCAAACAACTCACGCATCTCAAGATTTTTAAGTACTGGCAGTTTTGATGTATCCACGCCGCAAATTTCTACTTTATTTCGAGTCAAATTCTTTACCCCCTAGACGGAAGATGATGTCAAAAAAAGTATCTCCCTGGGAAATTAAAAATATGCACTCGTAAAAGTAAGCAAAAAAGCGAATGATTGATTGAGCATTGTTACGGCACAGTTTTTAGACTGAAAAATATTTTTTCCAAAAAAAGAAAGAGACCGAGTCTCTTTCCTACACCATTTTGTTAAATTCCTTCTGCAACCGCTTGATAATGCGCTTTTCAAGCCTAGATATGTAGGATTGAGAAATACCTAACATATCTGCAACATCTTTCTGCGTTTTTTCTTCTGAACCAGTTAATCCAAATCGAAGCTCCATAATTTGCTTTTCCCTACTAGAGAGCGTATGCAACGCTTTAACGAGTAAACGTCTATCTACACGTTCCTCAATTCCTTTGGTGATGATATCTTCATCCGTGCCCAGCACATCAGATAACAACAATTCATTCCCATCCCAATCAATGTTTAATGGTTCATCAAATGATACTTCTGACCTCGTTTTATTATTACGACGCAAGTACATGAGGATTTCATTTTCTATGCACCTTGACGCGTACGTAGCCAATTTAATCTTTTTCTCTGGGTTAAAGGTGTTCACAGCTTTAATTAAACCGATTGTACCGATGCTAATCAGATCTTCGATGTTAATGCCAGTGTTCTCAAACTTGCGCGCTATGTATACAACAAGACGTAAATTACGTTCAATTAACATTGAACGAACAGCCTTGTCTCCACTTGGCAGTTTTGCAAGTAATTCCGCTTCTTCTTCTTTGGACAATGGCGGAGGTAGAGCTTCACTCCCACCAATATAATAAATTTCATCCGCTTTTAAACCTAATTTTTGAAGTACCCGATTGATAAATAGACGCCA
The DNA here is from genome assembly GCF_002019705.1 of Shouchella patagoniensis. GTDB lineage: Bacteria > Bacillota > Bacilli > Bacillales > Bacillaceae_D > Shouchella > Shouchella patagoniensis. The sequence goes on from NZ_KV917377.1 coordinate 929,870, forward strand.
TTTCATTTTGATCATCGATGTATCCTCCTTTTTTAGCTTGCCGATTGCACAACAAGTTGCGGGTGAACAATACACTGATATTCTTCATCGGCTGATAGTGTATGTGCAAATAATCCGATAAGCACATGAGATGTTTCAAACGTTTCACCGTCATAATGAATACGAACTCTGTCCGGTTTTAAGGCAGCCATAAAAGGTTCTCCTTGCCCAACCGCTCTAAAAGGTACAACCCGAACCCGTTTCATGAGTATTGAAGGGTTTTCTTCTGTTGTTAATTCTACAACTGCGTCAACTTCTTTTTGTCCAAAAGCACGATAAAACATCGATGCTTCAGCAACCATAACCGGCATTTTCGTAATTGGATCTTTCAATTGATTACCTGTATCAACCAAACCCCACATCGAAAAATGTTCTCGCGCAATCCAAATTTCCACTTCCGCTAACTGATCAGCCTTCATTTTTCTTAGTTGGAATGAATAAACTTGTTGCTTGCTAAACAAAAAAACGAGTGGAAAGCCTATAAGTACGAAAAGCCAACTTATCGCACTGCCGCCAACTCCATAACCAGGTAAATGCGAAAGAATATCGGCTTCCGTTTGAAAAAAGTAATGCATTGCAAACAAACCACCGCCGGTAACAAACGTAATAAAGTAAAACGTGGCCAAGCTTTTAAAAAAATACGAAAATCGTTTGTAACCAAATGCGATGAATACTATTGCGCCTGAATAAATAAGTTTAATAACAGGATTCATAAACAACGCGGCATATGGAGTAAACATAAAAAAAACAATTAACGATGCAAATAATGCGCCTATAATCATCCGAATATGCCGAAAACGTCGTTTAAGCAACATAGCAGTGCCTGCCAATAATAAATAATCAATCCCCGCATTTAACAGCCAAATCAAATCAAGATAAACCGTCATTTATGCGCTCCCTTGCTTTGATAGAATTCAGTATAGTGGAAATTTAACTGGAAGTCTGTCATTTCATGACATAGACAAGCTTGTTATTTTGATAACTTTTGGCTAACACTGTCCAATCTTAGAAACTTGCAGCAATAGCGAGAATGATTCACATATAAACACCAAAAACATGCTACACAAAAGGCGTAACATGTTTTCAGATTAACATTTATTCTATCTCAATCGACTGGCAAGCAAATTCTTTTGTCTCTGTTACCTTTTGAAAATGTTGCATGGAAGGATCAATAAAAACCAAACACATTTCCCCCTCACTAAGGCGTTTATAAATGCCTCATAATCATTTGCTGATAAGGTCGTATATCGTTAATTGTTCTGGTCGTTGCACATTTGAAGAAAAAGCAGTAAATTCTAAACTTTTCGGCACCCAATTTCCAGCTTGTTTATGATACACAATTGGAAACAAACGCTGATTAAACAAATATAAGCTCTGCATGTTGATCAAGGTAATCAATTAGTGCATTTTCTACTCGGTCTTGCTCATAATATGAAAAGAAACAACCAATTATAATGAAGAAAGCAGCACCTACACTATACAAGATTGAGAGATGTTCTACCTTCCAACTTGCAAACGTCCTTTTGGCTACAAAAATGGATAGTAGATAACTCATTAGTACTAGAAGAATAACCAAATAAAATGGCAATGTACTAAATTGCTCTATGCTGATTGTTGGACCAATAACAAAGAAAATAAAAAAAGCACGATCATCGCAATCCGTAATGATTATTTCGCACCGCGATAGCCACCAATATAGAAAGAAGTTACATAACCAAATAAAAGCAAAAGACCTGCTCCTGCAAGGCATACTAGTCAATAAAAGCTCTATAAACTATACTTGGCCAAGCGGATTGAATTAGAAATGGTAAATAGACAACATAGTGATGATAGTTAGTCGCTTCCCATTCCTCTGAATAATACAATTTCCCACTTTCTAAATCCAATTGCTTTGCTAGGCCTTTTAATACTGTCGTTTTTCCTGAACCGTTTCTACCAATCAGAACGGTCATACAATGTTTCGGCAAGGATAAATTGTTTGGTCCTTTGTCTCGAATCCACCCCTCTTCAATCGTTAACATCATACTCCTCCTTTAGTAGATTAGTAACTATTTGTTCCATTTCTTTTTTAGTCATCCCTTGTTTTGATGCTTGCTCCCATACATCCTTTACTTGCTTTGCTACATGAACATACAAACGTTGACGCTTTCTTTCACTAGGAATTTCTTTTGCAAATGAGCCAATCCCCTTACGTGTGTAAATGTAACCTTCTCGCTCAAGTTCAGAGTAAGCCCTTTTGACAGTAATTACACTAACACCTAATTCATTTGCCATCGATCTAATTGATGGTAGTTCCTGATTTTGTATTAAACCGCCTTCATAGATCGATTCCTTGACTTGACTCATGATTTGTTCATACATCGGTTCAGAACTTTCAACGGAAAGCTGGATCCACAATCTTCATCACATTTTAACAATCAGAAAAAAGGTTCTTTGTGAGAAAAACAAATAAAAAAAGGACGTGAAGGGTTTCCTTCACGTCCTTTTTTTATTTAACGATTACGTCTATTACGTAAAAACGTTGGTATATCAAGTGTATCAGGTTGTTCTTCTGTTTGTTGCGGCTTTTGACGATTTTCAGAGCGCTTTGCTTCTTCTTTCTGTTGCACGGGAGCTTGTTTTTGCTTAGTCGGTCGATTTGTTACTGGCTGTTTTTTTTCAGGGCTTTCTTCAAAGCCAGTTGCAATTACCGTAACCACAATCTCATCTTTCAAGTTCTCATTAATAACAGAGCCAAAGATCATATTTACCTCTTCATCACAGGCTTCAGAGACAATTTCAGCCGCCTCATGAACTTCATACAAGCTTAAGTTCGTTCCCCCTGTTATATTCATCAGAACACCTTGTGCGCCGTCAACTGATGTTTCAAGCAATGGACTCGAAATTGCTTTTTTTGCGGCTTCCGCAGCTCGGTTTTCACCTGTAGCTATGCCGATTCCCATAAGTGCTGATCCTTTTTCACTCATAACCGTTTTTACATCTGCAAAGTCAAGATTAATAAGACCTGGTGTAGCAATTAGATCAGAAATACCTTGTACACCCTGACGTAAAACATTATCTGCTTCTCTGAACGCTTCTAGCATTGGCGTATTCTTATCCACAATCTCAAGTAGACGGTCATTTGGAATGACAATCAACGTATCAACTTTTTCCTTTAAAGCACTAATACCAGAAATCGCTTGATTTTGTCGTTTACGTCCTTCAAAAGAAAAGGGTCTAGTAACAACACCTACTGTTAGTGCACCTAATTCTTTGGCCACTTCAGCAATGACTGGTGCAGCTCCAGTACCAGTTCCACCACCCATACCGGCAGTGATAAACACCATATCTGATCCACCTAGAACTTCTTCTAACTGTTCCCGGCTTTCTTCAGCCGCTTTTTTTCCGATATCCGGATTCGCGCCTGCTCCTAGACCTCTTGTTAACTTACCACCAAGTTGAAGCTTTTTTTCTGCTTTTGAAAGATGCAACGCTTGCGCATCCGTATTGACTGCGATAAATTCTACACCTTGCAACCCATTTTCAATCATTCGGTTGACGGCGTTTGAACCACCCCCACCAACGCCTATTACTTTTATTTGAGCTAATTGTTCCATATCCATTTCAAAATCAAACATTGTCAAATCCCCCTAACCAGACTGGCTAACAGCTTTTTCGTTTTTATTCGAAAAACGTTTTAAACCACGACTTTACTTTCGATTCTTTCTTTTCTTCTTGTTGCTGTTTTACCTCTTGACGTTTCACTTCTTGACGTTTACTACTGCGATTGTTAGAAGTTGGTACTTCAATAGACTCTTGCTCATCCGCGTGGGAAAATGCCGCAGCAATTTCTTTCCCTTGAACTCGTCCATTTTTATGGGCAAATTGAATTAATCCAATACTAACTGTATACTTCGGTTCCCGCACACCAATATAATTGGGAATCGCTACTCGAATATTTCCTTCGAGCATATCCTTTGCTAACTCCAATACGCCCGGAAGTGCAACAGTGCCCCCAGTCAATACGAAGCCACTTGGGAATTGTCTAAAGCCTAGCCGAACGAGTTCACGTGCAGCAAGCTCTACAATTTCCTCTACGCGTGGTTCAATTATTTGAGCCAGTTCCAACTGTGTTAATGTTTCTCGTTCATTTGAACCAATCTTTTGGATTGTAATTTGTTCTTCGGGTGAAGCTTCATCAATAAATGCATGTCCATACTTACATTTAACCCGTTCTGCTTCTTCAGTAGTAAGCTTTAGACCTACAGCAAGATCATTCGTAATATGGTCTCCACCTATTTGAAGTACGGTCATGGCTGCGAGTGTGCCTTGATCAAATACAGAAACGGTTGTTGATCCTCCACCAATCTCAATCACACAAACCCCAAGCCCTTTTTCATCTTTTGAAACGGCCACGGAACCAGCCGCAAGCGAATTCAAGCAAATTTCCGCTACCGAAAGACCAGCTCGTTCTACACAGCGCAACAGATTATGCAACACCGTCTTTGAACCTGTGATCATTGTGCCTTCCATCTCTAAACGGACTCCAATCATTCCTTTTGGATCAGTAATTTCATCGAGTCCATCTACAATAAACTGCTTTGGAATAACATCAATAATCTCTCTTTCTGGTGGGATTGACACTACTTGAGCTGCATCGATCACTCTCCGTACATCTTCAACCCCAATTTCACGGTCACTACTAGAAACTGCTACGACACCGTGGCATGGGGTTAAATCAACATGGCTGCCATTTACGCCAACAACCACATGTTCAATCCGTATTCCAACCATTCGCTCAGCCTGATCCACCGCTCGTTTGATGGATTTAACCGTCTCATCTATATCAACGATCGTTCCTTTACGGATTCCTTCAGAATCGACATTGCCAACTCCAAGGATATTAATTGAGCCTCCAGCTACTTCTGCCACGACAACTTTCACAGAAGATGTTCCAATATCCAAACTTACATACGTTTCACTGCTCACCAATGGCACCTCCCCATCTGCACAGTCATGGTGTCTTCTCATTTTTTAATCATATTTTAATTACATACAAGTATTCAACAAGCTTAAGTGGAATCCTTTTTAATTCTAGCAGTATCTTATGTATAAAAAGCCTACGAAGACTCTTGTCTTTTAGTCTACACCAAGTTGGAGATAGAGAAAAGACATAACCTTCCGCGGTTTAAACAATCATTCCTCTATTTTTGCTTTATTTTAGTAACAAAACAGACCACAAAGCCTTCGAAAGCTTAAAACTTCTCTGGATTTTTTAAAATCCTCCCGCAAAAATCGATCAAAATGCCTATTCCTCTGCAGTCTGATTCTCTTTGAAATAAGGGCTCATTTTCATATATAGCACTCCATCCTTCTTTGCATCTATTTGAGCATAGACTTGCGGATATGGTTGCATATACTGAGCGAAAGAGCTGACTGCTGTACGCACTTCCATTCCGTCGTTCATAAAAAGAGTCAATTCATCTTTTGAACCATCAGTTGGTGTAAATAAAATCTCCGAAATACGCCCCACAATTTCTGGAGCTGTTTTAACAAGCTCTTCCCCCATCTGTGCGAGCATTTCTTCGTCTTTAAACCCAACTAAGACCGGAGCATCACCAGCAAGTTGGTTACTAGATACCGCCTCAAGAGTTTGTCCATTTTGTAAAAGAGGGCGATACCCTTCTTCACTAGCTACATAACCAACGCGTGGATATTCTTCAATAGTCACATTTACAGTAGACGGTAATTCACGTTCAATTGCAGCGTGTTGAATTTCAGTCACTTGCTCAAGTCTCTCTGTACGCTCTCCTTCAGCTAGATTCCACATATTCATTCCTTGTTTTATGCCACTTTCTGTTAAGACTACTTCATCCGTTACAAGTTGATTGCCCGAAATTGTTATTGTTTTCACATCACTAAGCGGGCTCTGAAAATAAACAAGCAAGATAAGCAACGAAAAAAACAACAAAATAATAGCCAGCATTCGCCGGTTCGCTTTTCGCTTCCGCTTTTCCTGTAAGGTTGGAATTCGCTCGTTTACCGAAACAACTTTTTCATCTCGACTCACATTTGTTCCTCCAAACTGTTCCATTAATACGGAATGTAAACGGATATCCAGTCTCCCTACGACTTACAATACGTACCCTTTTTATCGGTTAACAAAACATTTACTTTACTCTTTTTCTCCATTTTAGCACGAATATCCTGTTTCTCTCCACACGAAACAGAAAAAGAGTGGGATTACCCACCCTCTTAACGTGCATGCCTACTAATATTCAACAAAATTCCTAACGACATGAGCATTAATGTTAATGACGAACCTCCATAACTTAAAAGAGGTAACGTAATACCAGTTACTGGCATTAATCCTGTTACAACTCCAATATTAATCATAACTTGAATAGCCACCATAACCACAATTCCTACTGCTAAAAAGCTACCAAACAAATCTGGAGCACCAAGCGCGATTCTTATGCCCCGCCAAAATAAAATGGAAAATAAAGCAAGTACGATCATACCTCCTAAAAAGCCCATCTCTTCTGCTAGAATCGCAAAAATAAAATCCGTTTGTGGTTCAGGTAAATAAAAGTACTTTTGTCGACTCTCTCCAAGTCCCATCCCAAGCAAGCCGCCCGGCCCTATCGCAAATAGTGATTGAATAATTTGAAACCCACTTCCAAGTGGATCACTCCAAGGATCTAAAAAAGAAGTAATGCGCTGAATTCGGTAAGGAGCACTGGCAATCAACCCTACAAAACCAGCAACACCTAATAAACCCAATAAAACAAAATGTTTAATCCTTGCGCCAGAAATAAAGATCATCGCTATACATGTGCCCACCATTACCGACCCTGTCCCTAAATCAGGCTGCAGCATAATCATTCCAAATGCCAACATAACAAGTGATAAAGATGGTAATAAGCCTCTCTTGAAAGAGGTGATCTTTTTTTGATGAATTGCCAAATAATTGGCTAAAAATACAATCATTGCGATTTTCGTAAATTCTGAGGGCTGGATTGAAAAAGCTCCCACTCCAAGCCAACTACTAGCTCCTCCCCGCACAAGTCCCACTCCTGGTATAAGTACAAGGACAAGTAAAATGAAACAAATCACTAGCATTCCCTTAGAATAGGTTCTCCATGTCCAATAATCGATTCTCATAATTAAACACATGAGTACAATACCAACGCCTCCAAAAAACAATTGGCGTTTGGCAAAGAACCACGCATCATCAAACCGATAAGTTGCCCATGCTGCGCTAGCGCTATAAACCATGATCAGCCCGATCGTTAATAGCCCAATCGTTGTTGCAAGCAAAATTAAATCTGGAGCAGATCGTTGCTTATCCATTACACTCACACCTTTGCTTCATACGACGTCTAATTTAACTATATGAGGTGTGGCAGTTAAACATGTCCAAAAAAGAAGCCTGCCATAACCCGGCAGGCTTCTTACTTAATCTATTTGAAGAAATTCACTGACCGAAGTTAGAAAAGCTTCTCCTCGTTCTTCAAAAGATTTATACTGATCCCAACTTGCACAAGCAGGTGAAAGCAAGACAACATCACCAGGTTGTGATTCAGAAAGAGCTACTTTCGTAGCGTCTTCGACCCGTTCCGCTTGAATGGTTTTCAAACCAATTTTTTTTGCCAGATTTGATAACTTTTCTTTTGTTTCCCCATATGTAACGAGGACTTTGACATGCGTTAGACTTTGTGACAATTCATCAAATTCATTGCCCCGATCTAACCCACCAGCGATAAGAATAATTGGCTTAGAAAAAGCAGATAGCGCTGCTTTTGTAGCTAGAATATTTGTCGCTTTAGAATCATTGTAAATCTGTATACCGTCCCAATCTCTAACAAATTGCAACCGGTGTTTAACCCCTTTAAAGCCTTTTAACACCAAACGGATTTGCTCACTTTTAGCACCAGCAAGCTTTGCTGCCGCAACCGCAGCAAGCATATTTTCAACATTATGTGCTCCAGGAAGTACAACCTCACTTAAGTCGATAATCGTTTCTTCTTGAAAACAAATCATCCCTGCTTCCACATAAGCGCCTTTTTTAACTTTTTGTTTAACAGAAAAAGGAATTTTGTTCCCATTTAATTGAGAAGCCGCTGCTACCACGATCTCATCATCTGCGTTATAAACAAGTGCATCAGATTCATTTAAATGAGCACCTATTTTTGCTTTTGCCCCGATGTATTCTTCTCTTGACCCATGGTAATCGAGGTGTGCATCAAAGATATTTAACCAAACAGCTATGTTTGGTTTAAATGCTTCTGTACCCATCAATTGAAAACTCGATAATTCAAGGACCATAATATCATTCGTTGTTGCACTTTTAGCTACTTCAGACGCTACTGTTCCAATGTTACCAGCAATCAATGGCGTACGTCCGCTGTTTTCAAGCATTTCTTTAATTAATGTAGTTGTTGTGGTTTTTCCATTAGATCCAGTGACAGCAACAATATCCGCCTCTGACAAACGATAGGCTAGTTCAATCTCCGTCCACACAGGCAACTGACGACTTAATGCCTCCTGTACAAGGATGTTTCCATATGGAATTCCAGGGTTTTTAACCATTAAATCCATACCATCAAGCAAGTGTAGAGGATGCTCCCCACAAACCACTTCAATGCCAAGTTGTTCCAATGCTTTTGCTTCTGGATTTTGATTATACGCTTTATTATCATTCACAAGGATACGTGCGCCGAGTTCATGTAAGATTTTAGCAGCAGCAAAGCCACTTTTTGCTAATCCCAAAACCAATACACTTTTCCCTTTTAATTCATCTACACGTCTCATGTTAGCCACACTCCAATGTAGATACCCATAATTGCAAAGACCATGCCTACAAGCCAGAAAGTTACAACCACTCGCCATTCTGACCAACCTGATAATTCATAATGGTGATGTAATGGACTCATTTTGAAAACACGTTTCCCAGTCGTTTTATATGAAATGACCTGAATGATAACCGAAAGCGTTTCAATAACAAATACACCGCCAACAATAATAAGCATTAATTCCATCTTTGTTAGAATCGCAATCCCGGCAATTGCGCCACCAAGTGCTAACGATCCCGTATCGCCCATAAATACTTTCGCCGGATGAGCATTAAACACTAAAAACCCTAATACAGCACCTGTTATAGCAGTAGAAAATAGAGCTGCATCAATAAAACCTGCGCTCCAAGCAAGTATGGCAAAAGCAGCAAATGCAATTGCCCCTGTTCCTGCAAGTAAGCCATCAAGACCGTCTGTTAAATTGACCGCATTGCTTCCAGCTAGCAACATAACAATGACAAGTATTGGATAAAACCAACCTAATTCAAGCCCAATTGATGTACCAGGGATTGAAACAAATGTATCTAAATCAATGTATAACAACCCTAAATAGAACAAGCCTGCAATTAATAGTTGGCCAACCAATTTTTGTTTTGATGTTAAACCTAAATTATGTTTTCTCGCTACTTTTAAATAATCATCTACAAAACCAACAATCCCGTAACCAATCGTAACGAGCATTAAGAGCAATAATTCCACGCTGAACTCATTAAACACTCCGCCAATAGCAATGGATGTAATTAATATAGATAAGACAATTACAATACCGCCCATTGTTGGTGTTCCACTTTTCTTTTGATGGGATTTAGGTCCTTCTTCCCGAATACTTTGCCCAAACTTCAAACGTCTTAAAAATGGTATAAATAGCGGTGACAAAATCACTGCAGCCGCAAACGAGAGAAGTAGAACGAATAATAACGTCCATTCTTCCATTACTGATGGCCTCCTTTGACAGCCGGTAAAACATGCTCAAGCGCAAGGCGACGTGATGCTTTCAGCAGTACAACGGTGTCTTGTTTCAAATATTGATTTAAATGGTTTGCTGCTGCTTCTACCGAAGTTGCATGGTATGTACGCAAACAATCGCATTCTTTTTCTTTAATCGCTTCATAAATCCAACGTCCTTTTTCACCAACAGTAATGACAACCGTAATCGGCCAGTCAATTACTTCTGCCACACTTTTATGAAGCCACTCTTCATCTGGCCCCAATTCATAGATATCGCCTAATACAAGTACTCGTTCTTGATAACCAGGCAGTTCTTTTATGGTTTTTATTGCAGCTTTCATAGAAGTAGGATTTGCATTATACGCATCATTAATAAAGGTAGATCCATTTGGACCGCTCACTTGTTCAAGACGCATTCCACTAATTTTAATCTTATTGATCCGTTCTTGAATAATTGTTTGACTAATACCTAATTTACGTGCAATCCAAATAGCATAAGCAACGTTTTTGACATTATGTTTGCCCAGCAAATGAATACTCCAGCCCTTTTCACTTCCTAATGAAAATGTATATCCAGAACCTACACTTTGTATTTCAGTTAGAGGGACATCAACATCGTCACTAAAACCAATTTTAACTGGATTCCAATCTTCGTAGTCTGATAGGAGTCTTTCATCACCATCAACGATCAGCCACTTTTGTTGTTTAAGCCCAGTAGCAATTTCCATTTTAGCTGCAGCAATTCCTTCACGAGAGCCTAAATGTTCAATATGTGCTTCACCAATATTAGTAACAACTGCAGCATTAGGTTGGGCAATCTCTGATAATAATGCAATTTCTCCAGCATGGTTCATGCCCATTTCTATCACGGCGTATTTGCAGTCTTTAGGCATCGCCAATAAGGTTAAAGGCACACCAATATGGTTATTTAAATTCCCTAACGTTTTATGAACAAACTCTTCTCCGCCTAGAAGCTCACAAATCATATCTTTTGTAGTCGTCTTTCCATTCGAACCAGTAATGCCGATAATAAACGGATTTACTTGATTTCGATATGTTTTTGCTAATTGCTGTAAGGCAACTAATGTATCCTCAACGAAATAGACCTGAAAGGAATCTGGTAATTGATCAGGAAGAGACTCTCCTTCATCCCAAAAAGCTGCTATTGCTCCAGCCGCTATCGCTTGATCCAGAAACTGGTGGCCATTAAAACGCTCCCCCTTCAGCGGAACAAACAGTGATTGTTCTGCGTGTTTTCTTGTGTCTGTTGATACAGACAGAAACGTGAATGGAACATTTTCTAAACGAACCTGTTTGGATACCGTTTCAACTAAGCTTGAATGAATGCTCATTGTATCCGCTCCTTCAATGCAGCCCGAGCGACTTCCCGATCATCAAAATGAATCCGCTCTTTGCCTATCTCTTGATACGTTTCATGCCCTTTTCCAGCAATCACAACAATATCCCCTTTGTTCGCTTGCCCAATCGCTGTTTTTATGGCCATTTTTCGATCTTCAATCACAGCAAATTGATCAGCGTCCAGTAAAGTCGTCATATCTGACAAAATTGCTTTGGGATCTTCCGTTCGTGGATTATCTGATGTGAAGATTGTTTCGTCCGCATATTGTACTGCAATTCTAGCCATTACCGGTCTTTTTGTTGAATCACGGTCTCCACCACAACCAACAACAACATGAACATGATTTTCTGCAAAGTCTTGTACTGTTTGAAGAACATTTTCTAGGCTATCGGGCGTGTGAGCATAGTCAACAATTACCGTAAAGTCTTGACCTGCATCGACAGCTTCAAAACGTCCAGCCACACCTTTCACTTTTTTCAAACTCTGTTTCATCTGAGTAAGTGTTAGGCCTGACATATAACCTGCCGCTATCGCCGCAAGGGCGTTATAGACATTAAATAAACCGATCAACTTCAACTCTATTTGAATTGACTCACCAAATGCAACTAACGTAAATACCGTTCCAGCAGCCGTCACTTTTACATTTGTCGCCTTAAAGTCCGCAGCTTTTTTAATTCCATAAGTAACAACATCAGCGGTTGTCATTTGAATTAATCGATCACTCACGGGATCATCACTATTGATTACTGCAACCTTACCTTCATAGGTGTTGCCAAGCTGTGAGAATAATAAACTTTTCGCATATAAATAATTGTCCATAGTCTCGTGATAGTCAATATGGTCAGGTGTTAAATTTGTAAATACCGCGATATTAAAATCACAACCACGAACTCTCCCTAAGTGCAAGGCATGAGAAGATACTTCCATTAGAGCAGTATCAACTTTATTATCCACCATCGCGCGGAAGCGCTGCTGCAAAACAAGAGATTCTGGTGTTGTATTTCGAGTTTCAATCATCTCATCGGCAATTTTAGTATACATCGTTCCAATTAAGCCAGTCGTTTGTTCTGCATCCCGAAACAGGCGATCTAGAATGTGCGTAACTGACGTTTTCCCATTAGTTCCTGTCACACCAATGAGATTTACTTGTTTTGTTGGTTCACCGTAAAAGCGACTTGCTAGGCGTGCCATAACTCGTTTCGTATCTGAAACCATAATAACTGGAACTGACACAGATAAAGGCCGCTCTGCAACTATAGCTACGGCCCCCTTCTCGATCGCTTGTTGTGCGAAATCGTGTCCGTCCACAGTATAACCATTGATGCAGAAAAAAAGCGTACCTTGCTCGACGAGACGAGAGTCCATCTCCAAATGGGTAATGTTTATTGTTTCATCTTCACTTTTCAAAGGTTCAGCGCCTCGTAATTCATGAAGCAATTCTTTCAAGATCATTTTATTGCCTCCAAAGTTTCAACAATCCATCGTTTCTCGATGAATGAAAGGATTAAAAACATACGTAATTTATTTTAGTCGCTCTCGCTTGTTTTGTCACCCATATATACACGGATTGTTGAATCTTTTGCTACACGAGTCCCTGGCTCTGGAGCTTGCCTGACAACTGTATCCCCTTCACCAGAGGCACTTAAGTACAATTCATAGTGTGAATCATGGATGTCTCTGCGCGTACGTCCGATCAAATCCGGAACTTCTACTAAAGGCTCTTCTGGCCAAACAAGCTCTTTTTCAATCTGATCTTCGCGTTTCTCCACTCCCATTGCTTCTAAACTATCACCAATAATTTTCCCAGCAATGGGTGCAGAAACGACACTCCCAAACTGAGCTGTCCCTTTTGGATTATCCACAGCAACATAAACAATAATCTCTGGATCATCCATCGGTGCTACGCCGATAAATGAAACAATGTAATTGTTATCTAGATACCGTCCATCTTTCGCTTTTTGCGCTGTTCCAGTCTTTCCACCAACACGGTAACCATCAACAAAAGCATTTTTACCTGATCCTTTTGCAACAACATTTTCCATTGCGTAACGAACTTGCTCTGAAGTGTGTGAAGATATGACTTGACGTTTCATGACTGGCGCTATTTGTTCAACGACTTCTCCTGTTTCATCGTCAACCCATTCTTTTGCTAGATGAGGTTCATACAAATACCCACCGTTAACCGCTGCTGAGACAGCTGCAACTTGTTGCAATGGGGTCACTGCAACCCCTTGACCAAAGGCAGTTGTCGCTTGCTCAAGTGGACCAACACGGTCACGATTAAACAAAATGCCTTTCGCTTCTCCTTGAAGATCAATTCCCGTTTTCTCACCAAAACCAAAGTCCTCAATATAATTAAATAAACGATCAGTACCCAGCCTCTGTCCAAGCTCGACAAAGCCAGGGTTACAAGAATTTTGAACAACTTCTAAAAAGGTTTGTGACCCGTGACCACCCTTCTTCCAACAATGCAGCTTCGTTCCTGCTACATCAATATAACCAGGATCATAAAACGTATCATTTTCTAAATCGACTACTTCTTCTTCCAGTGCTGCTGCAAGCGTAATCAGTTTGAATGTTGATCCTGGCTCATATTGCATCCAAACAGGTTTATTTTGATTATAAATCTCTGCAGGGACGTCCCGATAATTTTCTGGGTTAAAGTGTGGTCGACTACTCATCGCTAACACTTCTCCAGTTTTAGGATTCATAGCGATAGCAATTGCTCCATCAGGGTCATAGTCAGCTTCGGCAATATCTAATTCACGTTCGACAATTGTTTGTACCCTGCTATCAATCGTCAATTTTAATTTAAGTCCATTTATCGGCGCTTCATATTCATCTGCTAAGTTTGGCATCTTTGTCCCTTTTGCTGTCGAGAAAAAAGACACATGCCCTTTTTCCCCTTTCAACTTCTCATCATAGTAATTTTCTAATCCCGTCAACCCTTGATTATCGATCCCAGCGAAACCAAGTACATGTGACAAGTAGCTACCAAACGGATAGTGGCGCTTCGAATCCTCCGCGATGTACACACCATCTAAGTTTAATGCGCGAACCTCTTGGGCTTTTTCTTGAGTTAATTTCTGTCCTTCTGGACGTAAATAAACATTTGATGAACTTTTAGTAAGTGCTTCATAAGCTTTTTGGCGGTCCATATTTAAAGCAGACGCTAACTTCTCTGCTGCATCGGCCGGATCAGTCACTTGACGTGGAAAAACAATAACAGAAGGTGCACTAATGTTTGTCGCAAGTTCGACTCCATTTCGATCAACGATGTCACCCCTCTTAGGTTCAAAGGGAATATTCCTCCCCCAAGAGTCTTCTGCTTTATCCGTTAGCCACACACCTTGTCCGAACTGAACATAACCAAGCCGAGCAAGAATAATTACAAAAACGGCTAGACCAATAAAAAAAGCTAATAGAAGCCGTTTCCTTACAGTCACATTAGATACACGCACGGCTTTCCCCCACTTTCTACATAGAACGATTTTCTTGGTCTAGCCTATGCTTGTTTTACAATTGATAGAACCGTAATAACGACGAGCAAAAACCCTTGCCACAATAGTAGCAAGGGTTTTTAAATCTATTCATTACTTTCGTTTTCATCCGTTTCTTCATCATCTTGCTCTTGCTGAATGTCCTGTAATTCACTTCTAGTTACAAATTCGACTGATAAAGCTTCGCCTGGAGCAACCGGAGTGTCCGGTGGCACACTTTGCTCTTTTAGAAATCCATTCCCGCTATAACTCATGTCCAAGTCTAAAATAGCTCCTATTTTCATTACATCTCGATAGGACCAACCAGTCATATCAGGTAACGAATACGACTCACTATCTGTTTGTACAATGACTCGCTCACCTTCAAGCAGTTTGGTTCCAGGTAAAGGTTGCTGGCTTTCTATTGTGTCGCCATCACCAACAACTGTTAGCTGATCTTCATCGAGTTCGTTTAACACACGTTCTAAATCCATCCCAGTAACATCAGGCATCTCTAACCCTTTTTGACCTGCTTCAGCAATTAAGTCATCATCACTAGGTTCTAGGTCCATATAAGACATACTACGTTGCATAACCGCATTAAAAATTAACGATACTGGATCATTGCCCGATTCATCTTCAGCTAAATTCGGCTTTGTAACAGAAACATATAAGACAACCTTAGGATCTTCGTAAGGAGCCATTCCTAAAAATGAGTATAAGTATTGACCGTGTCCCTTCAAATACTGTCCATTTTCAACCATTTGAGCAGTCCCTGTTTTTCCAGCTACATCGAGACCTTGAATATTATATTTGCCTCCAGTGCCATGTTCTTCGTCAACAACACCTCGCAATAGTTCACGCACTTGTCTCGCTGTATCTTCAGAGATAGGCTCACCCGCTATTTCACTTTCCCCTTGAAACAATTGATCCCCATTTTCATCTTCAATTCCTTTTAAAATATAAGGCTTCATCATCACTCCGTCGTTAGCAATCGCCATTGCACCCTGAACCATTTGGATCGGTGTAGCCGTTGACGTTTGACCAAAAGAGGTTCTAGCTGCATCTGAACGCCTGCCCTGTTCAAGTTGACCAGCACTTTCTTGATCCAAATCAATACCTGTTTTCTGCGAGAAGCCAAACGCTTCTAAATAGTCATAAAAAGGCTTAATTCCAATATGCTCTAGTACAAGCTTTGCCATAAGCACATTTGATGAGCGATGAAACCCTTCTTCGTATGTGATTTCGCCCCAGCCAGAACGATTAACATCACGAATATCCTCGGAATAGGCATCTATTTCATACTTACCAGACTTGTATTTCGCATCATTTTGAAAAACACCTTCTTCAATTGCAGCAGCTAGTGTAAACATTTTTAATGTCGATCCAGGTTCCACAGCATCTTGAACCGCAAAGTTTAAATAATTTTCAATTTCGCCATATTCATTCGGATTAAAGCTCGGTCTATTTGACATTGCTAAAATTTCACCAGTTCGTGGATCTGCTGCAATAGCAGTCATTTTTTCTGGGGCATATTCTTCTTCAACTTGAGACATCGCTTGTTCAAGTGCTGCTTGAATATTTGTATCAAGAGTCGTATAGATATCTGCACCATTTTCAGGTAATGTTATTCGATCTGATGCCGCACTTAACCCTTTACCGAGGCTTGTATACTCAATATGGCCATCTTCAGAACTCAGATAGTCGTCCATTCTTCCTTCTAACCCCATATTGCCCACGCTATTTAAAATACTTTGTTGACCAATCACATGGGAAGCAAACGTTTGTTTCGGATAATATCTGCGACTTGTTTCTTCAATAACAATTCCTGGTAGTTTTAACTTTTCAATTTGTTCTTTTTCACTATAGGATAATAAACGCGAGCCTGCTCCCAACTCTATTTGATAACGCCCGCTTTCAATCGCATCGGTCAGTCGACCTTCAAGCTCGTTTTGTTCCATATCTATAAACGGCGAGAGTTCTTCTGCAGTTTTTACTGGATCTTTAACAAATTGATTTTCTCCTTGATTTTCAGAAAGAACAGCCACAACATTATAAGAAGGGACATCTTCTGCTAAAACACTTCCATGTCTATCTAAGATTGAGCCTCTCGAACTATCAATTACTTGAGAGCGACTGTACTTCTCTTCGGCCATAACAGTTAGATCATGACCTTTAACCTCTTTTGTTGCTTGAATATATGTCATTCTGCCAAACAAGACAAACAAAGCTCCTATAAAGAGGAACAGAAGCAAGACAGCCCGTTTATTTGTGACTGCACGTTTAATTTCCATCAGATTTCCTCCCTCCTTCATTAAAAGAAAAAACTAGTTCACATTGAACTAGTTATGTTCTCCAGGTGGCTTCATTCCTAGGTTCGCTGCTTTACGCATCACATTTTCTGGAGCGCTAAGCTCTGCTAATTCTGTTTTTAAACCTTCATTCTGTGAAGCGACTACACTATTCTTTTGTTGCACACTCTGAATCGACACATTTAAGCCGTAGAGTGTTGAATAATTATGTACGATAAAGCTTAACATCACAAACAGAATGGCTGCACAAAATCCTGCTATCACTTTTTCCCCAAATGTAATGCGCGCCCTATAACGTAAAACCTGTTTCTCTTTTTTTCGAACGTCGTGCTGCGGATGATGGTTTGGTTGAATTTGTTGACGAGCTCCCATAATCATTCCTCCTTCGTTAATCGGTATCCTTTTCAATAATACGCAGCTTAGCTGAGCGTGATCGATTATTTTCTTCTAGTTCTGGGTCACTGGCAATGATTGGTTTTCTCGTAATTAATTTAAATGGCGCTTGTTGGTCATCAGGAATAATTGGCAACCCTTTAGGCAAATCAGGAAGCTTTGTTTTTTCTTTAAAAACTTGCTTACATAATCTGTCTTCTAAAGAATGGAATGTAATTACAGCCATCCTACCTTCAGCTCGCAACATCTCAAGTCCATCTAAAAGTGCTTCCTCAAACGCACCAAGCTCATCATTAACGGCGATGCGAATCGCTTGAAACGTTCTTTTTGCCGGATGGCCTCCCGTACGTCTTGCAGGAGCAGGAATAGCTTCTTTAATTACATCAACGAGTTCACTAGTCGTTTCAATCAGCTGTTTTTCGCGACGCGCCTCAATTTTTCTGGCAATTTGCTTTGCAAATTTCTCCTCCCCATAGCGGGATATAATCGAAAGGAGTTTGGCATAAGGCCATTCGTTAACAACTTCTCTTGCAGTAAGCGCAGCTGTTTGATCCATACGCATGTCAAGTGGCGCATCTTGATGGTAACTAAATCCCCGACTAGCTTCATCTAATTGCGGAGAAGATACACCCAGATCAAACAAAATCCCATCCACTTTTGTTATACCTTGATCTTTGAGTGCTAATTTTAAATAACGGAAATTGCTACGAATTAACGTGAACTTACCTTGAAAACGTGAAAGTTTTTCTTTTGCGTACGCTAACGCGTTATCATCTTGATCAAATGCATATAAATGACCAGAATCTCCCAATTGTTCCAGAATACGCTCTGAGTGACCAGCACCTCCTAACGTACAATCGACATAAATACCGTCTGCTTTTATATGCAAACCTTTGACAGACTCTTCTTTCAACACAGTTGTATGTAAAAACATATAGCACCTAATTTCTTTCTTCTTTAGAGATCAAAATCAACTAAGTTCTCTGCGATATCCGCAAACGATTCTTCAGATTCTGATACATAGTCTTCCCAAAGTGATTTGCTCCATACTTCCATCCGATTTGACACACCGATAATGACACACTCTTTCTCTAGTTGAGCATAATCACGTAACGGCGTAGGCACATTCATTCTCCCTTGCTTGTCCAATTCACATTCTGATGCTCCAGAAAAGAAAAAACGGGTAAATGCACGTGCATCTTTTTTCGTAAATGGAAGCTCTTTTAATTGCCCTTCCAATTTGTCCCACTCTTCTTTTGGGTAGACAAATAAGCAGCGATCAAGGCCACGGGTAAGCACAAATGGGGTCCCGAGATGGTCACGAAATTTAGCAGGTACTATCATTCGGCCTTTATCATCAATCGAATGCCGATACTCTCCTAAAAACATCGTCTGCCAACCTCCCCCCACTTTCTCCCCTTAACTTACCACAAACCTCCACTTTCCACCACCTTGATCTCTAGTTTTCCACAGAATTAAAAAAAATCCTGCTCTATCGCAGGATTTTTCATATATTTTTAATTGACAAGAGCTGACAAGATTACAGGTAGTAAACGAGATGACGACTTGTTAAGGGGGGAGTTTCACTCATCATACGGGTGAAAATGTCACTCCCTGCTAGATTAAGCAGAACAAAAGGGTGTAACATCCGCTCTTGTGGATAACCTAAAGGGTTTAACCAATGAATTGCTTCGTTATATCTATCTAGTTCAAACCCATGACGCATTCTAATTTCTTTTTGCATTCGTTCTTTTAAAAATTGTATTTGCGTCTGAATAAACTCTTTGTTTTTCTCGGCCATCGACTCCACAGTAGAACTAATTTCTGTAGCTAGTTGACGAAGAGGAAGATGCGCTTCTTCTATTTGTTGCGCGGCTGTATTCGAAACTTCTTCAATAGCAAAAGTATGCTGTTCATCTAACCACGCTTCACGTAACTCTACTCCACGGCCATCAATATAACTTTGAATTTGGTCCTCTCTTCCACGCAAATGTTTCTCTACTTGTCTTGGAACAAAAGTTGCAGAAAGTCTTGGAATAACTGGCGTGAGATCAAAACCAAACTCCGCAAATACAGGTTTTAGCGTAGCCCAATAAGCAAGTTCACCCGGACCTGCGACAAAAGCAGCCGTTGGCAATAGCCATTCTTGCATTAATGGTCTCGTCACTACATTATTACTAAACCGCTCTGGGTGAGCATCCACTTCCATCAAAAGCTCTTTTCTAGTAAATGTTAGATCCGTTTCCCGTACATAAAAGCACCCATCTGCATAGTCAAGTCTGCTTCTCTTGCGATCAATTGTATAAAATAGGTGCGCATTTTCTTCGTCTGTTGCAATTGGCGCAGGGTATCCTTTTTCTTGTAAATGCCGTTCGCCTTTTAGCTGTTGATTCTGAACAAATTCTACTTTCTCAACAAGTTCTCTTAAGAAAGGTTTTTCAATCTCTCTAAGTGCAGGGTCTCCACTATCTACATACAATAAGCCTTCTTCATGGAAAAAATCATGCATTAATAGTTGAAAAAAGTCCGTATACGTTACTGCCTGATCTGCATATTGATCTACTTTCGTTTTTAACTCACCTGTAAAATCCGTTTCAGGTAATGTAGAAAATACATGATTTATAAAGTCATTTAACTCTTTTTTTGGTAACTCTTTTGTTGTTGCAGCTTCTCCTTGCGGTTGATCAACAAGCATTCTTTTTTTCCATTTATTTTGCTGACTCGTATAAGCAAATCGAATCTCATCAAGGTCATGATCTTCGCCAGCAATCCAAAACAGCGGCACAACTGGCTGACCTAGTTCTTCCTCGTATTGCTTCGCCAACATAATAACGGACATCGCTTTATAAACAGTAAATAACGGACCTGTAAGAAGACCGGCTTGCTGCCCTCCGACGACAACAAGGCTGTTTTCTTGCTCTAATTTATGTAATTGTTCCAAGCATTTTTGATTGTGTGGCAAGGAACTGTGCTTGTGAGCAAGAAGCTGTATTAAATCTTCTTTATGCGTAAATGAACGCTTGCTTACTTCTGCACTTCTTTTTTTCAGCCAGCCATCCTCACTCGGCATATAGGAAAACAGATCGCTTAATCGATCCGGGCGAGTTACGTATTCAGCCAAAACGCCTTTTAAGCTGTCTTGATCCAGCTCCTCAATTTTCATCGTTCAATCTCCTCATTTATACGGATTCCTTGTATTCCTGTTCCATAATAGCAAAAACAATCCGCACAACCAAATAAGATGCTTCTACATTTAAAATAGGATTCCCCTAGAAACAATTGCTACTATAAGAATGAACATATATGAAGCCGCCGAAGTTAAAAAACATAAGCGCCATATTGCCTTTGCTTTTGTCCAAATAGGGGCTTTGGGATTCACCCAATGAATGAACCACAAAAAGCAGCATATTGAGATTACCATACCTGCTAATGAGATCCACAAACCGTACAATGGCCATAATTCATTCGCCATAAAAACAATTGATATAAGAAAGAATGGCGCTGTACAATCGCTCGCTTTTCTTCCCGCAATAGGACGTTCAGATTTTATTGATAAGAACAGAAACAACAATATATACAATACCGGTGGGGCAATTACTAGCATCGCCACTATACTTGAAAAAAAAACGATCATGAGCAGTGACCTTTATTTAATAAATGATATAACATGTCAATCTTAGGAGTGGTTACCTGATGTTGTTTTCCTTGCTGCATAATATAACCGATGATTGCATCCAACTCTAATTGACGCCCTTGTTGTGCGTCAACAAACATCGACGAGTGATTCTCCTTTGTTTGTTCACATATTGTTAACACATGTTCCCAGCGTTCTTTTGTATCTGTTCGATTAATTGCAGCCATCGCTTCAATAAATACGTCTTTCATCGCTCGCTTATATCCAGGTATCTCAATAAGAGCACCATTTGTTACACCTAGAATCGCTGTTAATGGATTGATACATGCGTTGACTATTAATTTTTTTTCTAGCATTTCTTTATATTGATCTTCCCACTCTACTTGTAACAACTCACTAGTAAAAGCCATCTTCAAGCATGCTGTTACGCGCTTATCCACACGGGAATATGGAGCAATTTTAAGTTGGCCAATCCCTCGAACCTCGACACTTGGGAGCTCCTTTTTTTTAAAAAGACCATATTCAAGTACTCCTACATACACATGGTCTGAAAGTCTGCTTAGCTGCTGAAGATGCGCCATACCATTCTGCACAAATAACCAAGATGCTCCTTCATTGGCTAAAGAACGATTATTTGCTAGGACACTTTCAACATGATATGACTTCACAGCAACAATAATTAAATCATATCGCGAATGAGCATCATCACTTATTCGTGCAGCTATTTGTTTTTTACATTTTAATTTGCCTACAAGTGAAATTCCATGTTCCATTATCAATTCAGCCTGGCGGAGACTCTTACTAAAAATCGTTACTTCTTGCCCCTCTTTTTCCAAGGTAGAAGCAAGAAAGAGTCCAACTGCCCCAGCACCAATTACGGCTATCTTCACCAAATCCCCCCTTTATAAAGCATTATTGTATCATAGAGTCACAGCTACGCATTCTGTATTACCAAACTTTTTTGTTTTTAATGCGCTTACAAGATATTTGTAGTAAACTAATAAGTGTAAACGCCATTTGGTTTAGGAGGATTTATATGAGTATGATTAAAGTTGAACGTTTGCTCATTAATTACAAAACACTTGAAGAGTTCCGTCATTTCAGAGAGTATGGTGCAGCTGAACTATCTATGAAAGACGATCTCAATCAAAGCATCATTGAGAATGATAGTGAGTCCCCTTTCTATGGAATTTATTTTGGTAAGAAGCTAGTTGCCAGAATGAGCCTTTATAGAATTGACGGCAATGTCGACAAATACTTTGACCCACCGCAAGATTACTTAGAACTTTGGAAATTGGAAGTACTTGAGCCCTACCGTGGCAAAAGTTACGGTCGTGCTTTAATTGATTTTGCAAAAAGCTTTAATTTGCCTATAAAAACAAACGCACGTCAAAGCACCGGCGAATTTTGGTCAAAACTCGACTTTGAACCAATTACGTATAATGAAAGCCGAGATCGTGGGGAAAGCCCTTATGTTTGGTTTCCGTCAGGTGTACAAGAACAATCTGCACCACAAATGGAAGCAGCTAATGAAAAAAGTAGTTAAATAATAAAAATAAGCCGCTAATTCTTAGCGGCTTATTTTAAATTGATTTTTCTAAAATACTTGGATTTGCAAGTTTCCTTGCTCGATCCATAATTTCTAATAACGAGCGATAATCTTGTGTGATTAATTTTTTTTCATTTTCAATCTTTACTAGCTGCTCTTTTAGTTTCTCGTTTTCTTGCTTTAATAGAGCTGCTTCGTCTTTATTCATTGCACTATCTTTCATTGATTTGAGGAATTCTATCACATCTTCCAAATCAACTTGCTTTAATACTGGTGCTGCTTTTGACACTGTTTGTTCTTCCTTTTCTGGAGCAATCGCTTCTTCTGGAATCGCTTTTTTCATTTGTACTCTTGATTGTTCTCGCTTCAAAGCGGTCCGCTTTTTTTTCGCGATTGCAACCTCCGCTTCATACTTCTTCCGGATAGCAGAGTTCCACCGAAACCCACAAGCTGCACTTGTTCGTGATAATTTATCTGCTATTTCCTCAAAAGCCGCTAACTGAGTACTCCCTTCACGAATATGGCGCAGTACCGTTTCTGCTAATTGCAAATCATCCTCATGGGACCACGCATCTTGACGGTTAGCCGTCATTCGTAACCCTCCTCTTCCTGATCAAGAATTGCCTATTAAATCTTATGCTCTTCTTTCACTAATTAGACGTTTTACTATTAAAACAGACTGCCCACTGTTAAGCTTTATTATTCACAAAAAAACAGAAAGCCAGATTGGCTTTCTGTTTTCATGTATTATTTTGATGCCACTTTTTCACCTTTGTACGTTCCGCATTCTTTACAGATGCGGTGAGAAAGTTTGTATTCCCCACAATCAGGGCACGCTACCATACCAGGTACTTCTAATTTGAAGTGAGTACGGCGCTTATTTTTTCTCGTTTTTGATGTCTTTCTAAATGGTACTGCCATTGGTTACACCTCCTTAAAACATTCGGGCGATACATCGTGCTACTCTTTATCAAAAAACTTTGCTAAATCCGCAAGTCTAGGATCAACTTGCTTCTTTTTAGCTTCATCTGTAACTAGTTCCCACCCATTTCCAGATGGTGGGGCTAGTGCATCAGAAGGATTGTCCGCAAAAACTTGAAGTGGAATTTTAACCAGAACATGTTCTTGGATCACATGAGACAGGTCAATTATTTCACCTGAATAAGTGTATAAATCTTCCTCATCTAGTTCAGAAGGAGGCATTTCTCCTTCAGGGACAAAATGCGCTGTACCTTCAAGTAAAAACGGCCATGCCACATCCGCCAATGTGCGGGCACAAGCCAATGTTAAATCCCCACTCAGCTTAAACTTAAATGTATACACATTCCGTTTTGCTGTAACGGTTCCTTCAAGCCGAATATCACTTGCGGCGCGTACATCCTGATGTTCCGTTAAACGATCTTCGATTTGAACAATTTCATCAAATTGAATCGTTTCATAACGAGCTTGCTGAAGCTGCTGAACAGTCCATTTCATCTAATACTCACCCCATAAGGCAACAAAAATCATTATAAAACCACGACTTAGGAATGTCAACCTTTTTTCTTTACAGTGATCACTAAGCTTCCGTGTCAACTGTTAGTGCGCTATACTAAATGGATAGATACACTTATGTTATTTTATCACGTGTGACAAGGAAGTGCAAAGTATCGAGGAGGTTTTATTATTGAAAGCGGTTGGTGTCGTCGTTGAATACAATCCGTTTCATAACGGTCATAAGCATCACCTTCAAATGGCACGAACACAGGCTCAAGCAGACGTAGTTATCGCTGTCATGAGCGGTTCGTTCTTACAACGCGGTGAACCCGCTATACTATCACGGTGGGCCCGAACCGAAATGGCACTCTCTTCAGGTGCGGATATTGTTGTTGAACTTCCATATGCCTATTCTGTGCAAACTGCGGAACGTTTTGCCGAGGGAGCCGTTCACATCCTCTCTGCACTCGGGTGTACGAGCCTAAATTTCGGTAGCGAAGCAGGGGAAATTACTCCATTCATTTCATTGGTTACTTTTATGTCTAAACATAAGCAGCGCTATAATGAACATGTACAACATTTCTTAAAGCAAGGAAGCTCCTACCCGAACGCAAGTGCCTCGGCATTTGCACTACTAGAAGGTTCCGAGCAATTACTTCCGTTATCGAAACCAAACAATATACTTGGCTTTCATTATGTCCAAGCAATTCGAAAGCTTCATTCAGCTATGAAACCTGAAACGACTCTTAGAATCCAATCGGATTATCACGAGACGACAATTAAAAAAGGACCCATTGCAAGTGCGACGAGTATTCGTAATGCACTCAATAACGGAAAACCGATTGATAATGTTGTCCCTCAAAAAACAGCAGAACGGATTGATCATTATCAGGACGAACACGGATTGCTCCACTTTTGGGAACGCTATTTTCCGTACCTTCATTACCAAATTACAACTCGTTCACCAGAAGAAATTAGACAGTTTGCAGAATGTGAAGAAGGCATTGAGTATCGGTTAATTGAGACAGGATTAAAAGCGAGCACTTTTGAGGAATGGCTTTCCTTGTTAAAAACAAAACGATATACGCGTACGCGTTTGCAACGATTATTTGTTCATTTATTGACATCTACTCGGAAAGAAGAATTGGAATCTATTCACACTAGTTCCCTTCAATATATAAGGTTGCTCGGTATGAATGATCAAGGACGTAACTATTTAAAACATTATAAAAAACATTTGCCTGTTCCGCTTCTCACAAAACATGCAGAGTTGAAACGCTTTGGGACAGCTGGTCAGCTAGATTTACGGACAGCCCACTGTTATTGGCTTTGTCTTCCCAGTGAAAACATATCCAAACAATTAACAGCAGAATATAAACAGACACCGATATACACAAAGAAACACGGCATTTAAAATGCCGTGTTTCCATTAATTATTGTCCGGCAAACTAATTAAGAATTCGAGAGCCTCGTCTATTGTATCGATCGGAATAATTTCCATTGATGTATTGATTGACTCTGCTGCTTCCTTTGCCTCTTCATAATTTGACCCGACCGCTCCCTTTTGATTAGGCACTAGAAAGAAATCCGCGCCTTCTCTATTTGCGGCAACAACTTTTTGGTTTGCTCCTCCAATTGGTCCAACATTACCTTGTTCATCAATCGTTCCTGTACCAGCGATTTCGTAACCTTTCGTTAAATCTATTTCTAGTAATTGACTGTATATCTCTAACGAAAACATTAAACCGGCAGACGGACCACCAATTGCACCAGCTGTAATTGTTACTTCTGGATCGAATGATGCGGTTCTATTTGTAACAGGTCCAACAATCCCCACTCCAACTCTTCCTTGACTAACATTCGCTTCTTCCGGAAATTCTGTAAATACGAGTATTTCAGTCCGTATCTCTCCATTATAGTCAACCGTGAGCTGAACTTCTTCTCCATCATCAAATCCAGACAATTTTTGTAGCAGTTCCTCTTCCGTTCGAACATCTTCTCCATCTACCTGTGTAATCAAATCACCGGCTTTAATGACATTATCTGCAGACATGCCATCAATTGTATCCGTTATATAGACGCCGTTGTATTCAATATCCACCTCTCCAATACCTGCGGCTTGGTATGCAGCAATTTTTGCATTTTCTTGCGAATTATTCATAAGAATTCGTTGCCGCTCATCGTATTCATCATCTGACAAATCTTCTGGAGCAGGATACAATGATCTAAATTCGCTAAAAACTGACCAAAACGCTAAAATCGGTGTAGCTTTAGCACTTCGAATTGTCGTTAACATAAAGGAACCCGTGTCGTCTTTGTAACCTTCCTCTACATCAATCATTCCCTCTAATGTTTGGGCGATTCCTGGTTGGCTATAGTAATAGGGCAATTCCCATCTCCCTAATAGTAATATAACGATGAAAAGAATTACCCATCGTTTCCAAGCAAACTTGCGCCGATTTTCCTCCATCATTTACCTCCATTGCTCAATCAACTTCCGTATCATCGGCAATTGTTGCTTACACGCTTCTGCCCCTTGTTCAATTAACAAATCTGTTTCAGAAAAATCAAGTGGGGATGAATGCCTAATAATAGGTCTTATTAAAAGATCAGCTCCTGATTCTTGTTTCCTAGCTAATTCTCTCCCCATAATATCCATTGTTTGCATAACAATTTCGTGAATCGATGGTGACTCGAGTGTGGATCGAAAAAAAGAAACATCAACTGCAAGCACAATATCTGCCCCCATTTCCCGAACAACAGATACAGGAACCCGTTCAACAACCCCTCCATCTATTAACGTGCGCCCGTTGAATTGCACTGGAACGAACACTCCAGGTATCGACATACTTGCCCGAACTGCTTTTGCAACATCTCCTTGCTTAATAACAACTCGTTCACCAGCAAGCAAGTCAGTCGCAACCACTTGGACAGCAGGTTCTAACTCTTCTAACTTCATTCGTTTCGCCAAAAGCCTGATCAAGCTTTCAATCTTGCGTCCAGCCACTAGACCTTGTCTCGAAACTGTAAAATCTAAATAATACTTACGTTTAAATAATTTTGCAAAAGACTCCATCGTCTCAATGGAATGACCGACGCCATGCATAGAAGCGACAAGTGCACCCATGCTACTTCCAGCAAGATACTGAATATGAATTCCAGCTTCATGTAATGTCCGCAATACACCAATATGGGCAAAACCTCTAGCTCCACCAGACCCAAGAGCCAGTCCTATCGCCGGGCCGTTTGTACCCATTACTGGTCCCTCCTTTATTTTACTTGTTCACTTAGCCTGATTCAATCTTATGGTCTAAACATTTTCCATATGCGTATATTTAAGAGGACATGCATCCGTAGTTTCGTCGAAGGAGGTTGACTTCATGAAAGAAGTTCGAGCTACATCCCTACTCAAAACAGTCATTCTCGCATCTTCTGCCCTTATTCTTGCATTTTCCCTTATGCTTTTTCCAAAAGAAGCGCTAGAAGCCTCTACTCGTGGCCTTGAGATGTGGTGGAATGTTGTATTCCCTTCACTGTTACCATTTTTTATTGTCTCTGAGCTACTAATTGGCTTTGGTGTTGTTTCGTTCTTAGGCGTATTATTAGAACCGCTAATGCGTCCCCTTTTTCGCGTTCCAGGAATCGGCGGTTTCGTATGGGCAATGGGACTCGCTAGCGGAAATCCAGCTGGAGCAAAGCTAGCTGTTCAAATGAGAAAACAAAACCGAGTAACAAGAGTTGAGGGTGAACGACTTGCCGCATTTACAAATTCATCTAACCCCCTATTTATCTTTGGGGCCATTGCAGTTGGTTTTTTTCACAATCCTGCCTTAGGAATGGTTCTTGCGCTTGCTCATTACCTCGGAAATATCCTTGTTGGGATTGTCTTACGTTATTATGGACGAGATGAAATGAATCATAAATCAAATAGTCGCATATCCAAAACATCAATCCAAAATGCATTGCACCTACTACACCAAGAACGGGTTAGCGATGGACGGAGCATCGGCAAGCTTCTTGGCGACGCCGTTCAATCCTCGATTCAAACATTACTTTTAATAGGTGGTTTCATCATTCTTTTTTCCGTTTTAAATGCTCTATTATCTTTAATTGGGATTATTGCAATTATCGCCTCTGTATTCGGTATTCTATTTACTTTAGTTGGATTGCCTTCTAACTTAGCTGAACCATTTATAGCAGGTCTGTTTGAAATTACCATAGGCGCACAGGCAATAAGTCACACGACAGATACGAGTTTATTCGCTCAAGTTATTATTGTTTCTTTTGTACTCGCCTTCGGTGGTTTTTCCATTCAAGCACAGGTAGCGAGTATTTTAGCAGAATCAGACATTCGTTTTAAACCATTCTTTTTCGCTCGACTTTTACACGGGATTTTTGCAGCTATACTTTCTGGTATTTTCTATCGTGTCTTTTATAAGCCCGAATCAAAGGAAACGATGGGGAATTTAATTCCTAACATCGATTCATCAATCGCTTATTACTGGAATGTTTTTCAGCAGACTGCCCCATATATCACACTAAGCGCTTTACTACTTTATATCGCTTTGGCTACAAACATGTATAAGCGCACGACTCTTCGTTAACGTTTATAAGCATTAGCCAATGCATCTGCTACTGGCTTAGGCACAAGCCTTGATACATTTGATCCATAACTAGCTGCTTCTTTTACAATACTTGAGCTAATAAAAGCATAGGCTGGCTTTGTCATAAAAAAAACAGTCTCAATTTCAGGAGCTAACTCTTTATTCATAGATGCGATATTCATTTCATAATCAAAATCGGAGCTTGACCTTAGACCACGAACAATCGCCGTGGCCTTCTTTGCTTTCGCGAACTCAACAAGTAAACCGTCAAATGTATCAATTTTGACATTATCTAAATGTCCAGTCACTTTATGTAGAAGGTCCAAACGTTCTTTTAATGAAAGCAGAGGACTTTTCTTATTATTAGTCAGTATTGAAACCACTACCTCGTCAAACATCGTAGCTGCCCGTTCAAATAAATCAATATGTCCATTTGTAACAGGATCAAAACTTCCTGAACAGATTGCTCTTTTCATCGAGAAGACCTCCTTTCATAAAGTGAGATTCGTGTGTCCCCATATAATTCATCACGCACCTTTAATAATCCACCTATATCTATAGGCAAAGTTGTTACCGCACCTGTTTCACAGACAATTGTCCCACCAACTTGCAAAAGATCATAATCACTTATAAGAGCTAACCCTGTTTTTAACTGTTGTTCTGCTTTTGCATAAGGTGGATCTAAAAAGATTAATGAAAAAGTTGCTTCTCTCTTAATTAGAGCTTTTAATGCCCTCATACTATCGTTCCGATACACGCTTGATTGGTCTTGTAAACTAGTGTGAGCTAAATTAGCGTGAATCGTTTCAATCGCTTGCTTCTGGGAATCAACAAATACACAAGACTTAATCCCGCGACTTAATGCTTCAATACCAAGTCCACCGCTCCCAGCATATAAATCAAGACAACTACCATCTGCAAAAAAAGGTCCTACCATGTTAAATATTGCTTCTTTTACTTTATCAGTTGTCGGCCTTGTTTGTTTTCCTGGAACAGCCTTTAATTGTAATCCACCTTTTTCGCCTGCGACAACTCTCATACAATCACCTGTTATTATAATATTTTTCTATCCTACCATCTTCACAATATATGTATAAAGCAAGGTTGGTACGTGCATACTTAGTTTAGCAGCACTGAACGTGTTGCGACAACCGCGGAGAAGACTTACATTTCCCCATAAGTTCTTCCTCCGGTTTCTCCTCTCCCATTGCCGTGTGAAATTCATGGCAGGCGTTCTTCCATCGTGAAGAACGCCTTTTTTTCTCGACTTTGTACGCAACCCATGCTATCGTTTTAGCAAACTAGGGTAAAGGAGTATATAATGATACAACGATTTATTGAACTTGGAGAAGGCTATGCCGATTATTTTGAACTTATTGAGCTAACAAAAAACAATGCTTCTCGCATCCATTCATGTATACAACTAGAAGCAGGCGAGAACAAAGTATCTCTCGCCGTGGCCCTCTCTCCTCCAACAGACACTCGTTTTATGCCAATCTATTTGTGTTGTGAAGGTCTACATAAAAACAGCAAACGAATTTCACAATTTGAGGAGCTTGCTACAAGCCTTGGTCATCACGTCCATGTAATATGTGTCCAAGAGAAAAGCTCTTTTTACGACCGAGCACTATATAATCAATATTTGCTTGGTTTATTGCGCATGCAACATATTCTTCCACCAATGCGATAAAATAAACCAGGCACTTGGCCTGGTTTAGATCCCTAATTTATAATCATATTCCTTTGCTTTATCTGGTTTTGCATTCTGATAATCTGTGCTAATGAATGGCCTCATCGAAGGCTTAACATCAGTAACGAAGTGAAATGAGGAAAGCTTGTCCATTAATTCCGCAACTTTAGCCTGATCACAATAAAAAACCACATACTTCATCTTCTTTGAAACGTATTGCACATGCCCAAAACGTCGCAGCTGTCTCGCATATTTTAATGAAGTTAGCCACACAACAATTCCTTGGCGATTTTGGCTGATCATTCGAACGGCTCCTTTTGAAAAATTCTCGTCTGTATTTTATCACAATTCTTTCTATATGTACAAAATACAAAAAATCATGCAGCCGCTATCCGCAGCTGCATCCTTTTCCAGATCCGCAGCCACCACTGCATGACATGGAATCAAAAAACGGGTTCCCCGTTGGTACTTTAATCGAGGGTGAGACAGTGTGAGCAATCACAGCACTTAACTCATTTAACAGTGACTCTAGCTCCGTCTCTGCCTGTTTAAAAGCCATAATCCGCTCATCTTTATCTAATTCACGTTTTGCAACGCGTATTTCTTTTGAGACAGAAGTATAATCTGGATGGTATTTCCCGAACCGCTGCACTTCTTCATGAGCGAGCTTCACTTTCTTGAAACGCTCAACTTTAGCTTGAGCTTCCGGGCTTTCATTCAAACGATTGCGTGCCATACGATAATCCTCAAACACATCCGACTCTATGACCATCGCCGCTAATTCGTCCGATGCCTGAAGCATCTCCATTGCATCCATTGTTGCAAGCATGATTGCACCTCCCCTTCATATTGTAGCA
Organism: Shouchella patagoniensis; assembly: GCF_002019705.1. Lineage (GTDB taxonomy): Bacteria > Bacillota > Bacilli > Bacillales > Bacillaceae_D > Shouchella > Shouchella patagoniensis. Next base: position 961,045 of record NZ_KV917377.1, read on the forward strand.
CGAACTCTTTCAAACCTACAGTGGTTTTCACATTGACATTAAGACAAATCCCACTTATACTTTTTGCGATTAGCTAGGAGGAGAAGTATGTGAACCTTATAACATTTAACCCCTTTCGTACAATCGGTATTCCGGGGATTGATTATGTTAAACCAGAGAAAATGTTTGATGAGCATAAAAAAATACAAGCAGCTGATTTGTGCTTATTTCCTGAGAACTGGCAAGTAACAAGCCTCGTTTACGGTCATAAAAAAGCGATTTTTCCGAGTATCGAAAGCATTCAACTAGGTTATAGCAAAATTGAAATGACTCGTGCCCTGTGGACTGTTTGCAGGGAGCATGTACCAAAAACACGTATCTTGGGGACAAGTACAACAACAATAGATGAAATTCTAAATACATTTACATTCCCATTTGTAGCGAAGACTGTCCGCTCGTCAATGGGAAAAGGCGTCTTTCTCATTCATACAAAAGAAGATTTCTTAAATTATGCAAGGAATCATGATGTGCTATATGTACAAGAATACATTGAAAATTACCGAGACTTACGCCTTTGTGTCATAGGCGATAAAGTTGTGAACAGCTATTGGCGTGTAAACGAGGACGGTTTCCATAACAACGTAGCGCAAGGAGGAGAAATTTCATTTGATAATGTTCCCGAAGCTGCAATCGAACTAGTAGAACGTACTGCTCGCTCTTTAAACATTAATCATGCTGGATTTGATATCATCGTAACCAATGATCACTTATACATTCTTGAATTTAATACACTCTTTGGAAATCAAGGTTTTCAAGAACAAGGTCTACGTGTTGAGAACTTTATTTTTGACTATATTAAAATAATCAGTAACGAATCAGCTTAAGCTAATTCGTTACTGACTGTACAGTTTCAGTCACCGTACTCTGCCCCATTTTAATCATTTCCATCAGCATCATAACCATGCTTACATTGTTCTGCATTTTTTCTACCCGTTGCGGAAACGTTTTCCCGTAAAAATAATTTGCTTCTTTTTCCATCTCACTAATTTTTTCAGGTTGTCTCGACAAACTTCGGTACCATTGTGGATGATATCGAAGAAACTCTTTTAACTCTGGTTGTTCAATTAATTTTCTGCGAATTTCTTCTCTCATCGCTCATCACCTCTTAATCTCTACGAAATGAAAATGGTGAATCACTTTCTTGTCTCCTTACTGGTTCCTGAGGCTTTTGAAACGTCTGCATTAAATTTTGAACATTTCCTAGTACAGAACTAAACTGAGTTAAATGAGATTGTAAGTCTTGAACATTCATCTTCTTCACAAGCCCCATTAATTGCCCTAAAAATTCACCTGTACCACCAGCGCCAGATTCATCTGACGATGTAGCATTCTCACTCGTTTGATTTTCATCTTGTTTTTGATTCACGTTTGCATCCACTTTTTCTTCTTGAATAGGCTCTTGCATAAACGCTCTCCATTGCTCATGATCTGCGCCAAGTACGGTCCATTCTTCATATACATGTTGGAGCTTCCGATGCCCCTCTTGGACTTCTGTCATTATGCCTGGGTGCTTTTTGACGAATTCCTTGAATTCCTGTACAGAAGGATGCAAATTGGATTGGCTTTCCATCTGTATCATCCCTTCAATTCAAATTATATAATAGTATATCCATTAGCCCGGTCCAACGTTCATCTTTTTTTTGCTATCGTTAGGGTAGATTTGATACACTAGAAAAGATGTTTTGAAAACGACTGATGAAAAGGTGACTGAATTTGGATCTAAACAAAAAAATACACTCTTATTTGCAAGAAGCAACGGATGAAGAAACAGCTGTACTCGACCAAATTATTGACGGGTTGCTCGCCACACAAAGAAAAGAGCAACTTACATATTTATCAGGTATCACTCATGCAGAAGCAACCATACCAAACAAGGATACCTTCGCCATTCGTGTCCCTATTACACCTTTAATCCATAACCCATTAAACATTGTCCATGGCGGTATGACAGCTACCTTACTGGACTCAGCCATGGGCGGTGCTGCTATGCAAGTGTTACCAGATCATTTAACCGCTGTTACATCTCAGCTAAACATCCATTACCTACGTCCTGGTACAGGGAAAACACTTGAATGCAAAGCTACCGTTGTCCATGCAGGTAAACAACTTATCGTAGTTGAAGGAAATGCTTTTGATGATCGTAATCGAATGATCGCAAAAGCAACTGGCACTTTCTTTGTTATCCCTAGAAAGTAGCGTTTATTTTTTAAGTTCAAAGGGTCGGAATTCTCTTTCTAGGGACCAAACCTTTGAAGTTTACACTACTAATCTCATCCGAACAATGATTAGAGGTTCATCTATCACTACAAATGAAAGATAAATAAATCACTCTCTTAACTTTCTTGTTCCTAGTAAATAAAAATAAAAACTGCATTGTCATTGTGATTATCAGATATCCTCACAATGACAATGCAGTTTATTTTATTTACGTAGTTGATTCTTCTCTCACTGTGGTTTCCAGAAATTTTGCGTATAATACTCACCATACACACCTACCCCGAGGTATGTAAAGTCATGGTGCAACAAATTTACCCGATGCCCCTCACTATTTAACCATCCCTCGACGGCTGCAATACCGTCTACATATTTCAATGCAATATTCTCACCGGCCCTCTCAAAAGGAACTCCTCCCGTTTCAAAACGGTCAGTTAAAGTTCCCCGCAACGGTGACTTATGGTCAAAATATTGTTCATCATGCATATCTAGAGAGTGAAGATAAGCTATGTCAGAAACTTCTTCAGACCATTCCAGCGTGTGTAGATTGTGATAGGTACGAATATGGTTTGTATGTTCGAATATTTGACGTTCGTTCGCTGCTTCAACTTCTTTCTGTTCTTCTTCGGTTAAAGTTGGCTTTTCCGGCAAATCCGCAGTATAACTTAGTGAATAAGGCTTTTGTTTTAATAAAACATCTGATGTCATCAAACGGATCGAAGATACCTCATCTGTATGAATATCCATATATACTTGCAACCAATTATCTTCAACTTGCGCGAGAGGCCTCATTTCAAAATCTAAATCTGTTAAACGAAATGTAAACAGGCCAGACTCTGTTTCAACCGGCACATTCCTTTCAAATGTAAATGATGAAGCAAGTTCACTAAACCCTGCCCTTTCATTTCCTAAAAGACCACTTACAAGAGTACCACTTGCCACAATACTAACAACACGATCTTGTTCTACGCCAATAATCATGTACCCATTTTCAAACTGAGGATATACCCAAGAAGTGTATCCAAAAGCGGAAGGGTCTCGTCTTTCTGGTTCACCAAAGCTGGATAATACATCTTCACTAGAACTTTCTAGTAAAGCGCCAAGATTAACGGTTGCTTCTGCAGCTTGTTCGGTTTCATTCACTTCTTCGACTTCGTCAGTTTCTTCATCTTCATTTAAACGTTCAAAACGTGCTGGATATGTAAGTTCTTTCCCTTCCACCAAAGAAGATTGTTTTTTCTTAACGAAAGAAGCACTTGTTTCATTTATAGGATACTGAGTGTATTCATATACTAAGACAGCCAAAATCGCTGATAACACTCCAAGCAATACCAAACGTTTAATCATTTGCTCCACACCCCTTTCAGCATTTATCATACATTCGGATTTTGTTATCAATATCCTTTCACTAGTCTTGGTGCAATGTGTCTTTTTCTGTCTTTAAATGAACTTAAGTGAAAAGATAGCGTTTACCGTTGCATACGAAAGCGTTTCATACTATGATTAAGAAGTGAGAAACAGTTGCCAGTTAAGGAGGAAAACCTGTGAAATTTACCGAAACAGGACTTGATGAACATGAAGTGAAATTCTCAATCGCGCATCACGCTGCAGAATCTCTAGGATTTGTCCACGCGGACCAATGGGATTATGAACGTGCCATGTTTGACTACAAAATGGTACATCACGAAGGAACATTTTATTTACGTGTTCCTGTTTATAGTGTGAAAGGTGACATACCTGCAGCAACTACCATGGTGCAAATCATGCCTCCAATTCTTGGAAAGCATTATTATCCCCATGGAGTTGAATATGAAGGTGAAACTTTTCCACAAGCAATCATTGATAAATGCGAAAAGAAACTATCTCTTTTAGCGAAAACGATTAAAAGTGAAATGTAAAAAAAGAGCTGTCGCACAGACGGCTCTTTTTTTTAGAATTCACGCTACTAGGAAGCCTTGCAACAACAGAGCAACGTCACAATTTAAAAAGAATCGTTATATGCGTATTTATTTATTTGTTTGATCGATTATTGCATATAACCGATAGCTATCATCAGACCCTTCTGCTACATGGAAACGGACATGACGCTTAATTTCTTCGCTTTCATCGCCAGTTATTATTCGGACTTCTTCAGTAGCATCTACAAAATAGTCTCCTTCATCAGGTTCGTACCAAGCAGACTCAACTTCAAAAGAGACAAGTTCTTTGAACGATCCATTTTTCTGCAAATCTTCCCTGTACCGATGTAGTGCATGATAAAAAGAAGTGTTTGGAATTAGAAACTCTTCTTCAAGTCTATCTGTTTTATTTTCGTTTATAGCTTGAATCATCTCTTCTTTATAAGCAGTCACAAAAGCGGTTAACTCATCAGCAAGATCATCAGAAACGGCCTCAAGTTCTTCTGGTTCTGAATAACCACAACCTCCAAGTACCATTGTTAGCAATACGAAACTGCTTGCTAAAAAACGTTTCACTGCTTGTCCTTTCTGTTACCTAACCTTTAAACTCGTGTCTCCAAGTATAACGAACACCAGCAAAAAGGGGAACCATTAATAGTAAGGTGAAATCAAGATGTAAACTAACACACCTGTAAAACTAACATATAGCCATATTGGCATCGTCCAACGGGCTATTTTTTTATGACGTTCATTCTCCATATTCCACGCCCTAGCAACACTTGTTAAGGCTAGAGGAACAATAGCGGCAGCTAAAACAATATGTGTAATCAAAATGAAATAATAGAAATACATCAAAAAACCGCTCCCGCCATACGCGGTCGATTCAGAGAGAAAATGGTGGGCAACATAAGTAATTAGGAAAAAAGTTGTTGTTCCAAACGCAGCGTAAATAAAACGGCGATGTACAGTCACCTTTCGCTTCAATATCGCGATAAGTGCTCCTACTAAAAATAAGAATGTAAATGTGTTAAAAATCGCATTCATTAAAGGCAGAATGGTGACATCAAATAAATCAAAGTCATCCACACCAGGTAGACCCGCAAGTATACCAATCGCACCTATTAATACAATTGAAATAATAATTATTGCTGGTCGATAGTTTCTTTTTTTTACAGGCTGATTAGAGCCACTGTTCATCTTCACCACTCCTAATGTTAAGCACTGATTTATTTAGTATACTACAAAACCATATATCTCAACACCAACTGGCATGTTTCAATCTGATGAACATTTAAAAACTCTGCCGAAATTCGGCAGAGTTTATTAGTCTTAATACTTAACAACACCGATAAGCAACATAAGTGCCACAATCGTTGGCATTGTAACAAAGATACCAGTAATCATAAATACAGTGGCCCAAGTATGATCTTTATCTTTCATGTGCATAAAGAACAGTAGTTGGAGCAACAGCTGAACAACAGCCAAAATTAAAATAAATGGTACTGCAAAACTATTTGGAACTGCCTCAGCCGCAACTGCTGCAAATGCAAGCACTGTTAAAAAGAGCAACAATACAAAAACAACAATTTGCTTACGAATATCTTTTTTCATATCGCGTTTTTCTTCGGCAGTCATTGCGCTTTTATCAAACGGTTTGCTTAAGTGATCGTCAGCCATATTAATATCCTCCCGCTCCCATTAAGTAAACAACAGTAAAGATAAATACCCAAACGACGTCAATAAAATGCCAGTAAAGACTTGCGACATAGAATTTTGGTGCATTCGTGAGCGTAATACCTGAGCGGATATTTCGCACGATTAGCAATGTAATCCAACCTAGTCCAAATAGTACATGGGCACCATGAAGTCCAACTAATGTATAGAATGCGGATGAAAATGCGCTAGTTGTGAAGCCAAATTCATAATCATGGACATAATGCTGGAACTCATAAATTTCGAGTCCTAAGAAAACCATACCAAGCACAACCGTTACAATCATCCATGCCATCATTTGTTTAAACTTATTCTTTTTCATCGCAAACATCGCAAAGACACTTGTCATGGAACTAGTTAATAAAATCATTGTCATGAGAAAAACTAAAGGTAACGTAAACAGTTCAGACGATGATGGACCATCTCCGATTCCATTTCTCAAACCTAAATATGTTCCAAAGAAGGTAGCAAACATAATCGTTTCTCCGCCAAGAAAGAACCAAAAACCAAGAAACTTATTTTTCCCTTCAAGTGTTGCCCGCTCCGGGTGAGATGGCAATCCTTTTGTAGTATCGACTGTACCAGCCATTATTTGCCACCTCCCTGTTTTTTAAGATCCGCTTTAACAACACTTTTTGGAATATGGTAACCATGGTCATCATTTAAAGAGCGTAATGCCATACCACCAAATGTTAACAATCCACCTAAAGCAACAACGATCCAAGGACTAAGCATTGGGTTTTCCATTTCAAGCATGATTAATCCAAAACCAAGGAAATAAAGCCCAATTGAAATAACTACTGGTAAAATTGATCCGTTTGGCATATGAATGTCATCTACTGGTTCCGCAGGTTTCATCGTTCCATCACCATGCACTTTTTCATAGAACAAAGGATCAAGTGATCGCACTTGAGGAGTTTGTGCAAAATTATACTCTGGAACTGGAGTTGGTGTAGCCCATTCAAGTGTACGAGCATCCCATGGATCATTAACACCAATAACACGTTCCCCTTTTATTGCAGAGTAAACGATATTAATGACTAGAACAATAACTGCCGCTGACATAAAGAACGTGCCAATTGTACTAATCATGTTAAATTCATCAAGACCTTGACCACCTAGGTATGTATATACACGACGTGGCATCCCCATCAAACCTAAGAAGTGTTGCACAAAGAATGTCATATGGAAGCCGATTGTGAAAAGGATAAAGAAGATAACACCTAACTTCTCATTCAGCTTATGATTAAACATTTTTGGATACCAGTAAAACAGTCCTGCAAACAATGCAAGTACGATTCCTCCAACAATAATGTAGTGGAAGTGAGCAACTACAAAATACGTATCATGGTATAAGTAATCGACCGGTGCCATTGCAAGCATAACACCAGTTACACCACCTAGAACAAACGTAGGAACAAAAGAGGAGGCAAATAACATTGCAGTGTTAAATGTAATTTTCCCGCCCCACATTGTAAATAGCCAGTTGAATATCTTTATACCTGTTGGCACAGCAATTGTCATTGTTGCAATTGCAAAGATTGAGTTTGCGACCGGCCCAATACCAACTGTAAACATATGGTGCGCCCAAACCATGAATCCAAGAAAAGCGATAATCATTGTCGCAAACACCATTGCTGTATAACCAAATAGGCGTTTTCTTGAAAAGGCAGGGATAACTTCAGAAATAATCCCAAATGCAGGCAATACTAAAATGTATACTTCCGGGTGTCCAAAAATCCAGAAAATGTGCTGCCAAATAACAACATTTCCTCCTGCAGCTGGATTAAAGAACTGTGCATCAAAGATCCGTTCTAGCATTAGCAAAGCAAGACCTGCAGCTAATGGTGTAAACGCGAATAAGATCAATGTTGATGTAACAAAGGATGTCCATACAAATAGTGGTAGACGCATCATTGTCATCCCAGGTGCACGCATGTTAATGATTGTAACAAGGAAGTTAATTGCTGAGATAAGCGTACCAATCCCAGAAACTTGCAAACCAAGCACATAAAAATCTAATCCAAGTTGGTTTTCATTCAGTGATAATGGTACATAGGCTGTCCACCCTGCATCTGGCCCTCCACCAAAGAACCAACTTGTTGAAAGCAATAATCCTCCAGACAAGAAAATCCAGAAACCGAGTGCATTTACAAATGGAAATGCAACATCTCGTGCCCCAATTTGCAAGGGTATGACAAAATTCATAAAAGCAAATAATAGCGGCGTTGCTGCGAGGAACAACATAATCGTTCCATGCATTGTTATAAATTCATTAAATGTCTGACCGCTCAAAAATGTATTATCAGGCATAATAAGCTGGATTCGCATAAATACAGCCATTAAACCTGCTTTCAAGAAAAACAACGTCCCAGCAATCAAATACATGATGCCAAGTTTTTTATGGTCGACTGTTGTTAACCAGTCCCACACAACGCCTTTTTCTTTTTTATAACTAGCCAATACAAGACCCTCCTTTACACGTTCATCCTATTTATTAGTCTTGGTCAGCCCCACGAATTTGCAATGAACGCAAATACTCAATCAAATCAGCCATATCCTCATCGCCAATCTCAGGATGATCTGGCATATTGTTTCCTTGCTTCATTGATTGTGGGTCTCTAATCCAATTCGCTAAAGCTTCATCGTCATCAAAATCATAGACACCTGCAAATTTTTGACGATCTCCAAAGTTTGTTAAAGCTGGACCCATTGCTGTACCTTGTCCCCCAACTGCATGGCAATTGATACATGCATTTTCTTGGAAAACTTCATAACCAGCTTCAGCATCTGCCATTGTGTCTTCGGTTTCAACAGCTGACATTTCCTCCACCCACGCATCATAATCATCACGTTCAAGTGCAATGACTTTAAAATCCATTAAGGCATGAGAAGGACCACATAATTCGGCACATTTCCCTAGAAAAACACCAGGTTCATCTGCTTGCAACCATAATGCATTCGATATTCCTGGAATATTATCCACTTTACCTCCAAGTGCTGGCACCCAGAATGAGTGAATGACATCTTCTGCATTTAATTCAAAAACAACTCGTTCTCCAGCAGGAATATATACTTCTTGCCCCGCAGTAAACCCTTCTTCATAATCAAATTGCCACCAATACTGATGACCAGTTACGTTTATGTACACTGAATCTTCATGTTCCGCTGGATCTGCATCGACATGAAATTCAAACGTTCCTGTAACCGTTGGAATAAATAAAATAATGAGCAAAATAACAGGAATGACTGTCCACGTAATTTCCATCGCAGTATTACCATGCACTTGTTTTGGAAGCTCATCATCGCCTTCTTTCCGGCGGAATTTAATGACTATGATAAAGAAAATCGCAAATACGACAATAGATACAAACGCCATAATAATAAGCGAGATGATCATATTATCATAAATCCATTGTGCAGCTTCCCCTTTTGGATCAAGTGCAGTCAGGTTCTCTTCGCCTAAACAGCCTGATAAAAAAACAAGCATAAGCAAAACCGGCGTAAGGCGCCACATGTGGTTTTTAAACATTGGTGTTGTCCCTCACTTTCTGTACTATTTGTCTTAATCCTTTCCTAATAACAGCTACTTCCATGCTGTTTGTCCAAACCCATACGCAACCGTATACATTTTTTCAGCAAAAAAAGACATGCGAAAATTAGCATAACGGTAAGCCCATCTCGTAGTTGTCAAACTCTTTTCAATAAGCTTCTACTTGATTATACCCCAAAATGTGGGCGGTTTCATCAAATTCCTTTTGTTCACAGGATTTTCATATTCACAAACGTCAAAGAATGTTCGCAACTGAAAAATTGACTTTACCCCGCTAATTTTCTTATCATGGAGGAAGTACGTTAAGACCCAACCTAACTTTATCATATTTTACAACAAGTTTATAGAAGGAAAGGTGAAACGATTGCATAAAGGATTAAAAAGATTTGGCGTCATCACCTCTTTAGGCGTTTTGCTCGTCCTTATTCAAGGGGCTCTTGTTACGAATACTGGGTCAGGTGAAGGGTGCGGACAAACGTGGCCACTTTGCTTTGGACAAGTGATTCCAATTGATCCACCACCAGAAACCGTCATTGAATTCTCACACCGCTTAATTGCAGGTATAGTAGGAATGCTCGTTATCTTTATGGCCATTTGGTCTTGGAGAGCGTTAAAACATTTACCAGAAACAAAATCATTGTCTATCATCTCTGTATTTATGATTATTTTTCAAGGTTTGCTAGGAGCTGGCGCTGTTGTTTTTGGTCAGTCTGATCTCATTATGGCTCTTCACTTTGGTTTTTCAGCTCTCTCATTTGCTTCAGTCGTTTTATTAACACGACTCGCATTTGAAGATAGTAACCCTCGAAAACAGTATGTACCGATCGTCTCCAAAGCATACAAGTGGTTTGTGATTGTCACAACGATTTATGCATACTTAGCAATTTACACTGGTGCATATGTTAAACATAAAAATGCTACCCTCGCTTGTTCTGGTTTTCCACTTTGTAACGGTGAATTAATTCCAAGCGTTTTTCATGATTTAATTGGCGTTCAGTTACTTCATCGCGCTGCAGCAATGTTGCTAGCGTTATTGTTAATTATTTTATTTATATGGACGTTAAAAGCATTTCGCAAACAAAGTGTTTTAGTTTTCTGTGCGACACTTACCATTCTTCTAGTTGCTGGACAAGCCGCTTCTGGAATTGCTGTCGTACTAACAGAAAACGCCACACTAACAATTGGTATATTCCATGCATTGTTAATTTCCCTTTTATTCACAGTTCTTTGTTACATGGTAATGCTAGTTACTCGTAAAAATAAAGACCGCTATAAAAAATAAGAAAATCCCGCCTGGCAAATTGCCAAGCGGGATTTCTATTATTCTATTTCGATTAGCAAATCACCGGTAGCGATCGATTCTCCATCTTTCGCAAATACTTTTTTAACCGTCCCATCTTTTGCAGCTTGAACAGTCGTTTCCATTTTCATTGCTTCTGTAATCATTAAATGATCGCCTTTTTGAACTCGATCTCCTTCTGAAACTAGTGCTTTCACAACTGTTCCAGGCATTGACGCTCCAATATGCCCAGGGTTATTTTTTTCCGCTTTTGGGCGTGTGATTGCAGTTGTTTTTACATCTAAATCTTGAATGTTTACTTCTCTCGGCTGACCATTTAATTCAAAGTAAACGATGCGTGTGCCATCAGGCTGAGGATCGGAAACAGAAATCAACTTAACAATCAATGTTTTACCTTGTTCAATTTCCACTTCAATCTCTTCTCCTAAATGTAAACCATAGAAGAAAGTTGGCGTATCAAGAACCGAGACGTCCCCGAACCGCTCCGAAAACTGTTCATACTCCATAAACACTTTTGGGTAAAGAGCGTATGATAGTACATCATGGCTTGTCACTTGACGCCCAAGTTCCTCATACAATTCTTTACTGACTTTCTTAAAATCAATCGGCTTCATTTGTGCACCTGGTCGACCTTGAAGTGGTTCTTTCCCTTTTAGAATGATCTTTTGTAACGTTTCAGGGAACCCTTGATATGGCTTTCCTAATTGACCTTGAAAGAATTCAACGACTGAATCTGGAAAATCAAGACTCTCTCCTCGTTCAAAGATCGCTTCTTCAGTAAGTTCATTCTGCACCATATATAAAGCCATGTCTCCAACCACTTTTGATGAAGGAGTTACTTTGACAACATCACCAAACAAGTCATTCACTCGACGGTACATACGCTTAACGTCATTCCACTTTTCATATAAGCCTACCGCTTTTGCTTGCTGCTGCAAATTACTATACTGTCCTCCAGGCATTTCATGTTCGTAAACTTCCGTATGCGGTGCATTCATACCACTTTCAAAACCTCTATAAAACTTTCTTGTTTCATACCAAAATTGATCAAGCTTCTCATATGTCTCAATATTCATTTTCGGTTGGCGTCCAGTGCCAGCAAGAGCATAATATAAACTATTCGCACTTGGCTGTGATGTAAGACCAGCCATCGAACTAACCGCAACATCTACAATGTCAACACCCGCTTCAACTGCACGCGCGTATGAAAATACGCCATTTCCACTCGTGTCATGCATATGCAAATGAATGGGAATATTGACCGTACTCTTTAACTCACTTACAAGTTGATAAGCTGCTTCTGGTTTAAGTAATCCAGCCATATCTTTGATTGCAAGAATATGCGCACCAGATTGCTCAAGTTCAGTCGCCATTTTCTTATAATAAGCCAAATCATATTTTGTTTTATTTTTATCAAGAATGTCTCCTGTATAACATAACGCCGCTTCCGCCACTTTTCCGCTCTCACGTACCGCATCTATTGCAGGCTTCATCGCCTCAACCCAATTTAAACTATCAAAGATTCGGAAAACATCAATTCCCGCTTCTGCTGACTTTTGAACAAAGTCATGAATCACATTATCTGGATAGCTTGTATAACCTACACCATTCGAGGCACGTAATAGCATTTGAAAAAGGACATTCGGTGCTTTTTCACGAAGAACAAGCAGCCTCTCCCATGGGTTCTCATGCAAGAAACGCATGGCAACATCAAATGTGGCACCGCCCCACATTTCCATTGAGAATAATTCTGGCAACAAATGAGCAGTTGGTTCCGCTATTTTTTTCAAATCATGTGTACGAACTCTTGTAGCTAAAAGAGATTGATGAGCATCTCGGAACGTCGTATCTGTTAGTAAGACATTTTTCTCTGCTTTTATCCACTCTGCTAATCCTTCTGGTCCCTTTTCATCTAAAATTTGCTTAGTGCCCGCTGGAACGTCCATTTTAGGATTAAATTCCGGTAAAAGTGGCTTATCAAACAATGGTTTCTCTCCCTTAGTTAATCCGGGGTATCCATTTACCACCGTCTCTCCAATAAAGGAAAGCATTTTAGTTCCTCGGTCCTTCCGCTTAGGGAACACAAACAGCTCTGGTGTTTGATCGATAAAACTCGTGTTGTACTCACCATTTAAAAACTTCGCGTGGGTTACAACATTTTCTAAAAACGCAATGTTTGTCTTAATACCTCTAATTCTAAATTCACGTAAGTTACGTACCATCTTTAAAGAAGCCGCTTCAAATGTTAATGCCCATGTTGAAACTTTGACTAATAATGAATCATAATGCGGACTAATTACCGCTCCCTGAAAACCATTCCCAGCATCAAGACGTACACCAAAACCACCACTTGATCGATATGCATTTATTCTTCCTGTATCAGGCATAAAGCCGTTTGCTGGATCTTCTGTAGTCACACGAGATTGTATTGCATAACCAAAACAATGAATATTTTCCTGTGAAGGAATATTGATTTCTTTCTCGTGCAAATTATGTCCTGCTGCAATTTTTAATTGTGATTGCACAATGTCAATTCCTGTAATCATTTCCGTAATTGTATGCTCCACTTGAACACGCGGATTTACTTCAATAAAATAAAATGTTCCATCTTCTGTTACTAAAAACTCAACCGTTCCAGCATTAACATAACCTACATTCGCCATCAATTCTACGGCAGCTTCACAGATTCGAGTTCTCACATCATCTGTAAGTGATACACTCGGTGCAATTTCAACTACTTTTTGGTGTCTTCGTTGGACTGAACAATCACGTTCATGCAAGTGCACAATATTTCCGTGTTTGTCCGCTAAAATTTGTACTTCAATATGTTTTGGCTGCTCAACAAATTTTTCAACGTATACTTCATCATTACCAAAAGCTGATTTCGCTTCTGATTTTGCACGGTCATAAGATTCACTCAATTCTTTTTCGGTTCTTACGATTCTCATACCGCGACCGCCTCCGCCAAGAGACGCTTTTATAATAAAAGGATAGCCATGCTCGTTTGCAAAGGCTTGAACATCTTCGAGTCCAGAAACTGGGCCGTCACTCCCTGGAATAACAGGTAAACCAGCTTTAACTGCTTGTCCACGCGCTTGGATCTTGTCCCCAAACATATGTAGGTGTTCCAATTCAGGTCCTACAAAAATCAGACCTTCCTCTTTACAGCGCTTTGCAAATTCAATATTCTCTGACAAAAAACCATATCCCGGATGAATAGCGTCTACTCCATGTGCTTTAGCTGTAGCAATAATGTCTTCGATATCCAAATATGCGTCAATAGGCTTTTTTCCTTCACCAACTAAATACGCTTCATCAGCCTTATAGCGATGAAAAGCACCTGTATCTTCTTTTGAATAAATTGCGACAGTTCGAATATTCAATTCAGAGCATGCGCGAAAAATTCGGATCGCGATCTCCCCGCGGTTGGCGACAAGCACCTTATTAATCGTATGTAAATTATTCACAATGACAACCTCCCCATCAATCATTCATTTTCTTTTTATTATACTTTGCCTGATTTTATTCGTTTTGGCAACTAAATTGCTACAAATAACTTCATTTTGAAAATAAAAAGTGTATAAAAACCTTTTAAAATTACAGAAAAACCGGGGCACAAGGCACCGGTTCATTATTTTCTCATCGAAGCTTCATGAAGCAAAGCAAGTTTACGCTCCAATTCACTTAAGATATTTTTTCCTTTTTCTTCCTCTACGAGCCCAAGACGTATCGCAAAGTCTATCTCTCGCGACAAGCCAAACATCCGTGTATCTAAAACCTCTTCGTAGAGGGGGCATTGCGGCATTGTTAAATTCTCGAGCTGCACTTCAATAAGTTGGCGAATTTTCTCCGCATCCGCCTGCAAAAGCACATATGCTTTTTCGCTCTGACTTGTTACAGCATTCGTCGTCAAGGTATCCCCTCCTCGCCCAAGTATAAGTTCTACTTACATAGTATCTTTGTTTTCGCTAAAATGCAATCTTTTTAGCAACCCCAAAGTTTCCTTCCGTGACAAACAGAAACCAAACGATTATACTTTCACTTAGGTTCATTAATGGAGGGATAAAATGCAAGAGTTTGTTTTTTTTATTTCTGGAAAAGTCAAGAAAGCTTTAACGATTGATCCAACAGTCTGGATTTTTGATGAACGGAAAATCGACTTAGACGCATTCTTTTTAGCAGGAGCGAACTTGCCAGAAGATAATGATTTAACTGATTACACGCGTAAAATCTCCGCACAATTTGACCGGGAAATGCTTGAAGGCTCTGAGCCGCCTAATCCAAACCGAGACTCAAATCGTATTAAATACAATCGGCAGGAACTAATAAACGGCTCATTTGGAATGCCCTTAAAATCATTCATACGAAATGCCGCACCATTTGATGAGGTTTCAACGATTGACGTAGAAACGACCAATGGTGACGTTCACACACTCTCGATTGATCAAAGTGATTTTCTGATCGCGGCGTTTTCCAAAGAGGGAAAACCATTAAGAGAAGACGGACCTGTACATCTTTACATAGCAGACGGCACAAAGCACGACCCGATCAGAAACGTTAGTAAGCTACATTTTAATTAAAGTAAATCCGCAGCAAGCTGCGCCAGTGCTGAGCGTTCGCCTTTTACGAGTTTTATATGTCCGCTCAGCGCTTCATTCTTAAAGGTTTCGACAGCGTAAGTTAAACCATTCGTGTATTCATCCAAGTAAGGATGATCAATCTGCTGCGGGTCCCCCATTAATACGACTTTGCTCCGTTCACCCACTCTAGTTAAAATGGTTTTCACTTCATGTTTTGTTAGATTCTGTGCTTCGTCAATGATTATATATTGGTCAGGAATGCTCCTCCCTCGAATATAGGTTAATGCCTCCACTTGTATTGAACTCATGCCAGCTAAAATCCGATCAAGCTCCCCAGGTTTTTTTGTATCAAATAAAAATTCAAGATTATCAAAGATCGGTTGCATCCATGGCTTTAACTTCTCTTCTTTCTCTCCTGGCAAATAACCGATATCTTTTCCTAAGGGTACAATTGGTCTTGCCACAACTAATTTTTTGTATAAGTGCAAGTCTTCCGTTTGTAACAATCCAGCAGCAAGAGACAGCAACGTTTTTCCAGTTCCAGCTTTACCCACAAGCGTTACAAGAGGTAAATCATCACGCAATAAAAGCTCTAACGCCATTTTTTGTTGAGCATTCCGAGGCTTAATTCCCCACACATGCTCATGCTCACCAATTAACGGTTTTACATATTGACCTAATAAATCAACTTTTCCAAGAGCCGAGCTAGAAGTGCGCATCAAATCTTTTAGTATGACAAACTGATTAGGGTAATAAAGACCACCGCCTAATTCGGTAACAGCGATTTGACCTTCTTTATAATAACGGTCTATAATGCTTTGATCCACATATACATCTTCGAACCCTGCGTATCCTTTATCCGTCTCAATGACCCTATCATTTAGAAAGTCCTCTGTTTGCAAATCAAATGCATCTGCTTTCACTCTTACTAATGCATCTTTTGAGACAAGTACTACTTGACGACCATCTGCTTTTTCCTTTTCTTCCATTTGCAGGTTTAATGCTACTGCGATAATTCGATTGTCGTTTGTCATCTCCGCAAACACATGTTTTAGATGCTGAAAAGACCTGTGGTTGAGTTCTACCCTAAACAATCCTCCTTGTTCTAACAACACCCCTTTATGGAGCTTGCCTCCCTCACGCAATTGATCAACCATCTTCGCAATCATTCTCGCGTTGCGTCCAATTTCATCCATGTTCTTTTTTTTTGAATCCACTTCTTCTAACACAACAGCTGGAATAACTACTTCATTTGGTTGAAATTGATAGATTGCATATGGATCTTGTAGCAAGACATTCGTATCTAGAACATAAATTTTATTTGCTTTGCTCAACTATTACGCCTCCCGACATGTGCGGCTAGGGTCTGATTGTATTTTGTACGGATTAAGCCAACCCTTTCATTTATGTTATGAGGCAATAAAAGAACTTAGACGAAAGATTAAGAAGAAATGAGATGGTTTCTTTTTCTCAACATATTGTTTACACTATAGAAGTAGTGATGTTTATATTGAAAGCAAGGAGGTGCGGGCTTAAATCGATGCCCGGCTTTAGCATGAGAGTAAAATGCGTGATTTGCGATTCCATTGAAACAATTGAAGATTTTTGTGTGCTGGCCAAGAAGCTTAGAAACCGCCCAATCCACACATTCATGTGTGATCCTTGTCAATCTCGAATTACAGAGCGTACCGGGGAAAGAAAAGCAACTGGTCGATTTCAAACGCCCCACATAAATAAAGAAGAGAGCGAATGGCTTTAAGGCCTCGCTCTCTTCTTTATTTAGTTGATGTTTGCTCTTTACGGTGCACGTGCAGGCGAAAACGATAAATACCAAGCACAAGTGCAGAAATGGCTAAAACAGCCATAATCGGTGCACCAAATACAAATTCTAAAAACCACAGCCCAAAGCTACCAATTAGCAACATAACATACACGACAACGGTTTTTAAAATCGGTAATTTGCGAGCAAAGCCTAAATTAAACACAAGCACACAGAGAAGAGTTGTTACAACAAACGCAGCAAATCCCACCCACGGCTGTTCATTCGTAGCTTGCATAAGCCACGGCATGCTTTCAAGTGGAACGGTTGTTTGAGATAAATGCATCACATTCGCTCTCCTTGCTTACATATTAGTTACTAGAAGCGACTTTTCTACGCTTTTCTTCACGCTCACGTTCTGATTTGTTTAGGATTTTCTTTCTTAAACGAATCGAATCTGGCGTCATCTCACAGTACTCATCGTCATTCAAGTATTCAAGTGCTTCTTCCAACGTCAAAATGCGAGGACGTTTCATTGTCACCGTTTGGTCTTTTGTAGCTGAACGTACATTTGTTTGTTGTTTCATTTTCGTGATATTAACCGTTAAGTCGTTTTCACGTGTATGTTCACCAACAATCATACCTTCGTATATTTCCGTCCCGGAATCAAGGAAGATCGTTCCTCTGTCTTCAACACCCATAATTCCGTATTGAGTTGCCTTACCTGTTTCCATAGAAACAAGTACACCTTGACGACGACCACCAACATGACCAGCAAACATTGGTTGATAAGAATCAAATGAATGGTTAATAATACCATACCCGCGCGTTTGTGTTAAAAACTCGGTTGTATAACCAATTAAACCACGAGCTGGCACAAGGAAATCAAGACGCACTTGTCCACTTCCAGTATTCGTCATGTTAATCATTTCACCTTTACGCTCTCCTAATGATTGCATAACTGCACCTTGGTATTCTTCAGGCACATCAATTTGCACACGTTCAACAGGTTCTGAACGAACACCATCAATATCACGAATAATAACCTCTGGCTTAGAGACTTGTAATTCATACCCTTCGCGACGCATATTCTCAATTAAAATCGAAAGGTGAAGCTCACCTCGACCAGAAACGACCCATACATCAGGTGATTCAGTATCTTCAACACGAAGGCTTACGTCTGTCTCAAGCTCGGCTTTTAATCGTTCTTCTAATTTACGGCTTGTAACAAATTTACCCTCACGACCTGCAAAAGGCGAGTTGTTAACAAGGAACGTCATTTGTAAAGTGGGCTCATCGATACGGAGTGCCGGTAGGGCCTCTTGATGTTCAACTGGACAAACTGTTTCTCCAACATTGATTTCTTCCATCCCAGAGACAGCGATTAATTCACCAGCTTTTGCCTCATTGATTTCAATTCGTTTCAAACCAAGGAAACCAAATAGCTTTGTCACTCGGAAATTTTTAACAGAACCATCTAATTTCATTAGAGCAACTTGTTGACCAACTTTCATCGTCCCTCTAAATACTCGACCAATCCCAATTCGTCCAACATAATCATTATAGTCGAGAAGCGTAATTTGAAATTGTAATGGTTCTTCACTATTATCAACAGGTGCTGGAATGCTCTCAACAACTGTTTCAAATAACACATTCATATTGTCGTCTTGTTTCTCTGGCGTTAAAGAAGCCGTACCGTTAATTGCAGAAGCATAGACAACTGGAAAATCTAGTTGATCTTCATCAGCACCTAAATCAATGAATAAATCAACCACTTCATCCACAACTTCAGCTGCGCGTGCGGCGGGACGGTCAATTTTATTTACTACAACAATTGGTGTCAGCTTTTGCTCAAGTGCTTTCTTTAAAACAAAACGTGTTTGCGGCATACAACCTTCATACGCATCAACCACCAATAGGACGCCATCAACCATTTTCATGATCCGTTCAACTTCGCCACCGAAGTCAGCGTGTCCAGGCGTGTCCATAATATTAATACGTATATCGTTATAATTAATAGCTGTATTTTTAGCAAGAATCGTAATTCCTCGCTCTTTTTCCAGTGCATTCGAGTCCATTGCTCTTTCTTGAACATTCTCATGTTGCTGGAATGTACCTGATTGCTTTAAAAGTTCATCGACTAGTGTCGTTTTTCCGTGGTCAACGTGAGCAATAATAGCAATATTGCGTATATCTTCGCGTAGAGTCATTTTTTTCTCTCCTTCTAGTTAGTCCAATTACAGACGTTCAACTGTCTAAGTATATCACAAACTCTTTTTAGTTCCTATTTTATTTCGGCATAATTTTCACTACATCTATTTTTTATAAATGTTTTTCTTTTTGTCACAGTCAAGTCTTCCCCTTTTTATCGTAACGATGTACACTATTTAATAGTGAACAGAGGAGGTCAGTCAGTTTTGAAAAAAGAAAATGTGCTGTTTTTAACACTTTCAATTATTACTGTCATATGCATAATGGGCATTGGTGTTGCCGTTGCAGAGCGGAGCTTACCGATCGCCATCGTATCCATACTCGGTATCTTTCTTTCAATGGGGCTGGGCTTTAGCCTACGAAAAAAAAACGCTAATATTCAATCATAGTATTTAATAATGAAACAAAGGAGGGCCGCTAGCGGCTCTCCTTTTTACGTTCTACATACGTATTAGTCGCTTCTTCCAACGGACGGATAATTGCACTAACATCTTGTTTTCCATACCGTTTTTTCGCTTCTGCTACTTTTTCTGCACCAAGTTTCACAATATCTAACGGCATATCAAGCTCTTCTGCAAGCGATAGCGCCAAACCTATATCTTTATGTAGTAGGTCTATTGAAAAGCGAGCGTCGAATTTTCGGTCCAATATTGCATCAACAGCCCAGTCCATGCTTTTCGAAAAGCCAGCGCTTCGTTTAATGACTTCATAAGCTATCGCAGGATCAACCCCCGCTTTTTCCGCCATTACATAACATTCTGCTAAAGCAGATTGATGCACACCAATTAACATATTGTTCAACAATTTGACTGTCGTCCCACTTCCAACTTCACCAACAAGGACAATATAGTCTCCATAGGATTGTAAAACCGGATATGCTCGTTCAAAAGTGTTTTGATCGCCGCCACACATAATCGTCAACGTTCCTGCCTCTGCCCCCATTGGTCCACCACTTACAGGAGCATCTAAAAAATCTACTCCTTTTGATTGTAATTGCTGGTGCACCCATTCATTCGTTCCAGGGTCTACAGTCGAATGGTCAATAATTATTTTCCCCGGTGAGGCTCCAGCAATTAAACCTTCTTCTCCACCATAAACAGTTAAAATCGTTTCAGGTAATGGCAAACTCGTCATCACCACATCTACCGTGCTCATTAATTCTTTTGGAGAATTCGCTTCAATCGCGCCTAAAGATATGGCTTCTTCAATCGGTCCACGACTACGACTGAGAACATACGTATCATATCCATCCTCAATTAAATGTTTCATCATCGGCATTCCCATCGTTCCAAGGCCAACAAACCCTACTTTCATGAAATCACCTCATTACTTAAATAGTCTTTTACTAATACCGCGTGCAGCTTTCGTTTTGCTGCAACCATACTTCCTTTGTTAAGCATTGATAATTCTTCACCATTAAAGCGAGTTGCAAGACAATTAGCTTCATTTAGAAGTATAGTGCCCCCAGCGTAATCCCACGGTGATAAATTCAAGCTAATATAAGCATCCATTCGGTCAACCGCTACGTAAGCCATTTCCAGAGCTGCCGAACCGTATGAACGAGTCCCTCTACACGTTTGTACTAAATTGATTAAAGTCGGTTGGATTGGGCGCTTTTCCACAAGCCAGTTTGCATTTAGTCCTATAATTGCTTCGTGCAATGGGCGATCTTCTGGGAGATTTACTTTTAAATCATTAACGTAAAGTCCTTTGCCCTTAATAGCATGAAACAATTCACCTTTTATGACATCGTAAACAAGACCAACTGTCCCTACCCCATCTTCAATAATACCTATGGAAATAGCAAAGTTTTGTTTTTGATGAACAAAATTCATCGTTCCATCAATCGGGTCCACAATCCATACAGTACCTTGTAACGAAGAGAGTTTATCGGCTACTCCCTCTTCACCTAAAAAATGATGATTTGGATAAGTTGTTGTAATCTTCTCATGTAAAAACGCTTCAGTTGATTTATCGACATCCGTTACTAAATCATCTGGACCAGATTTTGAATTAATTTCTAGCGGTTGTTGAATGGCCCTTTTTATACGTTCTCCTGCCTCTATAATCCATAACCTTGCTTGCCTCTCTAGTTCAATCGAAGTTGGTTGCATACGAGCCTCCTTATGACATTCTAACAACAATAGTATCTCATATTCATTTTAGAAAACAAATGGATCCCCTTTCATTCAAAAATAAAAAAGCACGAGAATTCGTGCTTTATCTATTGAACGTGTTTGTTAAACCCAGCCATTCTTGCCGGTATTGAGTTAATAATTCCTTGCTCTTTTTAATCGAAAGTATATCTTCTGCCAGAAGTGCATCGTGTAAAGCCATTAATTCGTAATCAATTTCAAGACGCAAGACGGATAATCGATTTTCAGACTCATAGGATTGGTGAGAAGTAAGTACTTGTTTCATCTGCGACTCTCCTTTACCCGTGCTCTATTCGAGCCTTATATTTTAATTTTCTGATATTATAACATAATTATAACATATGTCCATAAAAAATCTAGAGCATTCCTGATGATTTGATCTTTTTCAAACAAGAAGCTATGCTTGTTTGGAAAGGAGCTTTTTAATGGACATAAAAGGGTTTACTCAATCAGATTTTGACACATTTACTATTGACGGGCTTGAACCAAGAATGGAAGCCATTCGTTCAAATATTCAACCAAAGTTTCAGGTTATAGGTGAAGAACTTAAAGATGAATTAGCAAGCATGCTTGGTACCGAGATGTTTTTACATATTGCCCAACATGCTAGAAGAACAACAAACCCACCAAATGATACGTGGCTTGCTGTTGCAGGGAACAAACGTGGTTATAAAAAACATCCGCACTTTCAAGTTGGATTGTTTGATGATCATTTATTCGTATGGCTTGCTTTTATATATGAGTTACCTGGCAAACAAGACATTGCCCATTTATTTCTAGAAGAAAAACAACAATTGATGGAAACAATCCCAAACCATTATGTTGTTTCACTAGATCATACGAAAAAACAAGCTTCTAAAATGAGCGATTTAGATTTAACCGCATCACTTGAACGGTTTCGTGATGTTAAAAAAGCAGAATGGTTAGTAGGGCAGCATTTTTCTAGGAACAGCACAACCGTCCAAAATGGTCCAGCGTTATTGCAAGAAATTAAGAAGACTATACAAGAATTGCTTCCTCTATATCAGCTTTCTCAACAAGCTCTGAAATAAAAAAGCGCCCCTAGGCGCTTTTTTATTTTTTTATCAGCTCATTATTTGATGCAGATTGAGCTTGTTTCACAATCTTGTAACATGAACTATTCAGCTGATCATCGACTTCTTTAAAAAGTTGTTTTTCTTCTGCTTTAGACGGTACAACACTTTTAAATGCTTTGTATGCTTGACTAAGCTCACCAGCTGATACTCCCCGCTCCTGGACCTCTGCAATTAAGTCAAAAAACTCTGCTACGATAACAATTTCTTTTTGGGACCATTCATAATTTATTGGTATATTCATACAACCAATCCTTTCGTTTCATCTATAGGCAAATGCCTTTCGTTTTGCTATACTCATCTTGTTTGCGTAAATCAAACGCATTTTTTCTAGAAGCGAGGTGGCCTTTTTGGGACACGAACAAGATCAAACACCATTATTTACTGGACTTAAAAAATACGCAAGCAACAAACCAATTCCTTTTCATATTCCAGGGCATAAACGAGGAACAGGAATGGATAGTGATTTCCGCTCTTTTATAGGCGAAGACACTTTATCTATTGACTTAATTAATATTTCCCCACTCGATGATCTTCATCACCCACACGGGATGATTCACGAAGCACAGAGGCTTGCTGCTGAAGCATTTGGTGCTGATTATACCTTTTTTTCTGTCCAAGGTACAAGCGGAGCAATTTTGACAATGATTATGAGTGTGTGCGGACCGGGTGACAAAATTATTGTACCGCGTAATGTTCATAAATCAATTATGTCAGCAATCATCTTCTCTGGAGCGCTACCTATCTTTATTCACCCTGAACTTGATCATGAATATGGTATCGCCCACGGTGTAGCAACGGAATCTGTTGCAAGAGCAATCAAAGCACACCCTGATGCGAAAGCAGTTTTAGTCATTAATCCCACATATTATGGTTTCACATGCGATTTGAAAGCGATCGTTTCTCTTGCCCACGAGGCCGGGATACCCGTTCTAGTTGATGAGGCGCATGGTGTCCACATTCATTTTAATGATCGTTTACCACTTAGCGCAATGCAAGCTGGGGCAGATATGGCAGCAACTAGTGTGCATAAACTAGGTGGGTCGTTAACTCAAAGTTCGGTATTAAATATAAGATCTGGCCTTGTATCAGTTGAACATACCGCTTCCATTATGAGCATGTTAACGACAACGTCCACTTCCTATATTTTGCTTGCATCTTTGGATGCAGCAAGAAAACATCTAGCCACTCAAGGAGAGGCGCGCTTAGATGAGACAATTGAATTAGCTCAGTGGGCTAGAAGGGCTATAAATGAAATCACTGGACTCACTTGCATAGGTACAGAGATGCTGCAATCATCCGCAACCTTTGCTCATGATCCTACTAAATTGTTTATTTCATTAAAAGGCCTAACGATTTCTGGATATGAAGCAGAAGTTTGGCTAAGAGAAACGTACCGAATCGAAGTAGAGCTATCGGATTTGTATAATATATTGTGTATTGTCACTATAGGAGATACGCAAGAAAAACTGACTATTTTATTGAAAGCTCTAGCTGAACTATCAGCTACGTTTCGAAGAAAGTTTGATTTAACAAACACACACTTTGTCCATGTGCCGGATATCCCTACTCTTGCTCTCTCGCCACGAGAAGCTTTTTATTCACAAACTGAAATAGTCCCCTTTGAAGAGTCAGCTGGTCGCATTATAGCAGAATTTATTATGGTTTATCCTCCTGGGATTCCTATCCTTGGACCTGGCGAATTAATTACTACTGAGAATTTAGCATATGTTCAAGAAAATGTAGATGCAGGACTGCCAGTGCAAGGACCAGAAGATGCAACCCTCGCAACGTTAAAAGTAATTAAAGAACAACATGCGATAAAATAAGTAAAGTTGCTAATTCAAAAAAATGCCTCAGAGCTAAAAAGCTCTGAGGCATTTGGTTTAAGGTCTCTAGCGACACCGGTTTATGAAATGACTTTTACAATTATTTTTACAAAAGGGACGACTATTTTTCTTTTACAACCTGGTTCACGTTCTTTGATTCACAATGCGTACAGTTTGATACACTATAGAGGCGGCTGACCTTTTCCCCCTCAAAATGCCCGAGCGTTTGACTACATACTTGACAAATAATTGTTCCCATATGTTATCCTCCTCCAATTATGAAATCGCTTACATCTTTATATACTATAATAGTATGACTCATTTAATTCGTCAACCCTTTATAGCATGTCACATTTATAAAAAAACAAGCAAGCATATTTACGCTTGCTTGTTCCCTCATTTTAATTGATCCGGATCCACAAGATCATAACCTTTATCTCTTAAACCATTAACAATATCTTCAAGCGCATCAGCTGACCATTCCCGGTCATGCATAAGAAGATTGCCCCCATCTCCGAGAAGCTCCGTATTAACCATGATATCAGCGATTGCGTCTTTTTCCATATAATCAGTTTCCCAATCATAGCCATACGTCCAGTTCATATTTGTCATGCCTTCATCTTCGACTATACTACGTGAGTAGTCAGTGTTAATGCCGTGTGGCGCTCTAAAAAATCTAGGTCGTTCGCCAATAATTTCTTCAATCATATCATTTAATTCAATGATTTCTTCTCTTTGTTTCTCTTCAGTAGCCTCCCTCAAATTCTGATGCGTTTTCGTGTGATTTCCAATTTCAAAACCCATTTCATGAATTTCTCTTAATTCTTCTGCCTTTTCTTCAGTATCTATGAAATGGCCATTAACGAAAAAAATTGCTGGGGCATCAAGCTCTTTTAATGTTTTTGCCATTTCCACTCCATGGTCATGGGGTGCATCATCTATTGTTAAAAGAACAACTTCTGGATCAGCATCTGTACCTTCAATAGGTTGTACAGTCCAAAGATCAGAGTTGATTTCATAAACAATCTCCGCGGAATCTTCCGCTGTCTCCTCTTCATTCATGTCAGTATTATCTTCTTCACTATTTTCATCTTCCGCTGTTTCCTCTGTATTCTCTGTTTCTTCATTTTCATTTTGATCATCTGTACTGCTTTCTACATCGTTTCCTTGCCCACCACAGGCTGTCAATGCAAATAAACTAGCAGCAGATATTATTAACCATTTTTTCATACGTAAACCCCTTCCTTTACCTCTATCAATGTAACATTTTCTTCCTATTTTCGACAATGCTACTCATTTAATTTACATATTTTCTTGAGCAAAGCGATTGACGTATAGTTTCAAAAAAGTGAAACAAACTATCTGAGACACGTTTAAAGTTATTGACGGCAATCTATCTTATGTGACATCCCTATACAATTTTTGATTTATCTTATAGAGCTTGTAGTGCTACTGAAACTAATTAGAAAGGTTGAGACAGCTAAATGAAAAAGACAACTTCAGTATTTTATATCTCTGTAGTTGTTGCTGCCGCTTTTATTTTTTGGGGTGTCTTATTCCCAGTAAATATGTTAGCAATAACAGAGCAAATTCAAGGATTCATCTCTACAGAATTAGGCTGGTTTTACTTATTATCAGCCACATTCTATGTAAGTGTTGGTTTCTACTTAATCGTGAGTCCTTATGGAAGCATTCGCTTAGGAAAGCCTGAAGAACAACCAACATATAACTACGTAACCTGGTTCGCGTTCTTATTTACAGCTGGAATGGGCATTGGGCTAGTCTTTTGGGGAGCAGCAGAACCATTATCTCATTTTTTCACTCCTCCAAATGCTGCTCCAGCAACTCAACAAGCCGCAGCAGAAGCGATGCGCTATTCCATTTTTCATTGGGGAATTCATCCATGGGCCATTTATGCGGTTGTTGCATTAACCTTAGCTTATTTCCAATACAGAAAGGATGAACCAGCTCTATTTAGCTCTACCTTCCGACCTTTAATAGGAAATCGGGTCAATGGTCCAATTGGAAAAATAATTGACGTTTTTGTTGTTTTTGCGACAATATTTGGTACAGCGACATCACTTGGCTTTGGAGCAGCACAAATTACCGCCGGTTTGCTCCATCTTTTCCCTTCCCTTGGTGTATTAAGCGATAATTTGTTTCAAATCATCGTTATTTTTATTGTAATCATTTTATTTTCGATTTCAGCTATATCTGGAATAGACAAAGGGATTCGAATTTTGAGCAATTTAAATGTACAACTTGCGGTTATTTTAATGGCTTTTATTTTATTACTAGGTCCAACAAGTTACATCATGGGAGTATTCACTCAAGGAATTGGAAGCTATGCTCAGAACTTTTTCGGAATGAGCTTTAGTATGGACGTTTACAATCCAGAAACCTCTTGGGTACAAGATTGGACGTTATTTTATTGGGCGTGGTGGATTTCTTGGTCTCCATTTGTCGGAGCTTTTATCGCGCGCGTGTCGAGAGGGCGTACAATTCGAGAGTTTGTCATTGGGGTTATTGCATTACCTTCATTGTTTGGAGCATTCTGGTTTAGTGTTTTTGGAGGTTCAAGCATCTTTTTCGAAAGCGAAACAGGTGGTCTTTATGCTCAAATGGAAGCTGGTGGTACAGAAATGGCCTTGTTCGCTTTACTTCAACAATTCCCATTAACTTTTTTTGTTTCTCTTGTCACCATTGTATTAATTGCTTCTTTCTTTATCACATCAGTTCACTCTGCAACTGTCGTCTTAGGAATGCAAACAACAGGTGGCATGCTTAATCCTCCAAATTCTGTTAAGTTAGTTTGGGGAATTATCATTGCGGCAACTGCAGGTGTCCTACTCGTAACAAGTGAACAAGGACTTGATGCTTTACAGACAGCTTCCATTATTGGCGCTTTCCCTTTTGCTATCATTATTATTTTAATGATTATTTCTTTATTTAAAGGATTACAAAGCGAAAAAGCAACTTTAACGATTAATCGAGAACGAATTCGACAGGAACGTCTTGCTTTACGTAATGATAGAGAACGAGTAAGACGTGAACAACAACTATTAAAAAAAGAGAGAAACAAACTTCGAAATACCAATGATCATAACGATAAAACGAAAGAATAAGCAAAACAGCAGACTTAACTATTTAAGTCTGCTGTTTTTTAGGGGAATGAAGCAAACAGAATGTTTTCCACTTCTCCTCAAAGGGTAAACATATTTTAACAAATCATCAATTACTTTGGAATCTTACTCGAGAGAGGGGTAGCAAAGTGCGTAAATTCACCAGCTTTCTTATTATTTTTATCGTATTTTTTCTACTGCAAGGCTGTGTTGGACTCTCCTCTTTTCTTTCTTCTCCTAATAAACTTCACTCCGATGGTCAAAATGATATTGTGACATTGATTTTTTTCTGACCCTGGCAAACTCCCCTATGAAGGTTCTTCTTACGATGCTTTATTGTCTTTACAGTCGAACATTGGCAATGACGTAACGGAATTAATAGTTTGTGAATCAAGTGAACGCAGAATAGTCAATTATTATAAAGTTGAAGAATTCCCAACAATGCTTGTGTATGTTGGAGATGATGAAAAAATTAGGGTTTCTGGCAAACAATCGCAACAACATATTTCAAATCAATTAAATAGTCTTTTTTATTAAAAAAAGCAAAATCAATTGATTTTGCTTCATTCATGCTTTCGAATCAAAAGCATCTCTTAAACCATCACCAATAAAGTTTATTGCAAGAACGGTGAGCAAAATGCATAACCCCGGTGGCAACCAAGCTTCCGGATTGTTCCGAAGCAATCTCACACTTTGTGCTTCTGTAAGCATATTCCCCCAAGTAGGGGTCGGCTGTGGAACACCAAATCCAATAAAACTTAATGCTGACTCCGCAACAATCATCGTCGCCATAATAATTGTCGCGTTTACAATAATTGGACCGATAGCATTAGGGAGAAAATGCTTTCGAATAATTCTCGCATCAGAACAACCAATGCTACGTGCACTTAAAACATATTCTTTCTCGCGGATTGATAGAAATGCCCCTCGTAAAATCCGGCAAACTTGTGGCCAAGAGGTAATCGCAATGACCATAATAAATATCGGGATCGTTGTTCGTTCAAGAATTGCAACAATCGTCATAAACAACAAGATAAATGGAAAAATTAATACAATATCTGTAACACGCATAATGAGGGAATCAACTTTTCCTCCATAATAGCCAGCTACCGAGCCCAGCGTTCCTCCGATTAGAACGGTAAACAGCATTGCAAAAAAGCCAACAGTCAGTGAAATTCGTGCTCCGTAAACGAGTCGAGAAAAATTATCTCGGCCTGACCCATCCGTTCCGAGCCAATTATCACCATCTGCTCTCGCTTCAATTTTTGAAAGTTGTGAAGCAGTTGGGTCATGGGTCGCAATTACATCAGCAAAAATTGCCACAAGAATCATAAATGATAAAAAGACAATCCCAACTAAAGCCAATTTATTCTTGCTGAATCGACGGAAAGCAAGTCTCGTAGGACTAAGGCTTTTTTCTTCATTCAACTCGGGCTTTAGAGGAGTAATATCTGGTGTTTCATTTAACCTCGGTTCCATTCTTATTCACCTCAATCAAGTCGAATACGCGGATCAATAACTGCATAGAAGATATCCGCTAATAAATTACCAATTAACACGGACAAGCCAATTAACAAGTTGACAGCCATAATAACTGGGTAATCACGATTCGCCATTCCCGACAAAAATAATGTCCCAATGCCAGGGTAGTTAAATACGGTTTCCACAATAAAAGCACCGCTTAACAACATGCCGATCTCCATCCCGAGCAACGTCACTATTGGAATCAACGCATTACGTAATGTATGCTTGTACAAAACCGACTTTGAACCTACACCTTTAGCACGCGCTGTGCGGATAAAATCACTACCTTTAATATCAAGCATCTCTGATCGCATATAACGCATAAAAATTGCTGTACTAGATAACCCTAATGTTAAACCAGGTAAAACAAGATGTTGGATTCGACTTATGAAAGCATCAAAACCAGTTAAGTTAGCTGACCCAATTGAGCCTTGTGTTGGAAACCAACCTAGACCGAATGAGAAAAGGTAAATGCCCAATAAGCCAGCAAAAAAGTTAGGTGTTGCTAAACCAAGAAAAGCGAATGAAGTAGCCGCATAATCCAAAGGAGAATTTTTTTTTCTAGCTGAATAAATGCCAATTGGAATGGAAACAATCAAAGTGACAAAGAGCGCAAATGCACCTAAATAAAACGTATTTCCGAGTCGTTGAGAAATAAGTTCACTAACTGCCCTTCCTGTGAAATGAGTAGACATTCCCAAATCACCTGTAATTGCCCTAGATAACCAATTCCAATATTGAATATGTACAGGGTCATTTAGTCCTAATGCATCTCGACGTTCTTCAATTACTTCACGGGGGGTATTTGGATCAATCGCTTCCCCACTCAGTGCATCTCCAGGTGCGAGATAAGCAAATAAAAAAACAATAACTGTTAAAATAAACACCATAGGTATAAACTGTAAAATGCGCCTAATTAGAAATTTGAGCACGTAGATCACCTCTTAAACCAAATTGAAAGAAAGTTGAAGCAGCTTTTAAAAGCTGCTTCACTCTGCACAAAGCTCTATTCCGTTAGAAACCATTCGTGTGTATCATCTTTAAACGTGAACGGCTTAATAGTTAATCCTTGAAGTTGATTGTTATACACATGGATTTCGCTTTCAGCATAAAGAGGCACGGAGTAAACATTATCAATAAATAGTTGCGCCCATTCACCATACTTTTCTCTTCTATATTCTTGATTGTCAAACGCCAGCTCTGGATCAACCGCTTCTCGTAATAACACTTCTTGTTCTTCATCCAAGAATCGAGAATAGTTATATGCGGATGTACCACCATTAATGGGCGCTGGATCAGGATCTCCTGAGCTTAGTGACCAACCGGCTAAGAATAAGTCAACGTCTGTATCATTTTCCTCGATTATTTCAAAATGAGCCGGCGCCTCACGTGGCGTATTTAAATTAACTTGGATACCAACAGCTTCAAGTTGTTCTTTTAAAACAGGTGCCACTTGCTCTCGAACCGGGTTTCCAACAGGGTAGTCAAGATTAATAACAAGTTCATTTCCATCTGGATCCTCAACAAAGCCATCATCGTTTACATCCTCATAGCCGGCATCTGCAAGTTTTTGCTCTGCTAATTCGGGATCGTATGCTAATCCTTCGACCGCATCGGGATTATATGCCCATGATGCTTCTGGGAATGGCGCATCCAATAATTCGCCATGTCCCCGTAAGAAACCATCCACAAAGGACTGCCGATCAATCGCATGGACAATCGCTTGTCGGAATTCAACATCCTCTAATTTCTCATTTGCCTCCCAAGTATCTGGATCTGTTAAGCTATCATTTGGACCATGATTAATCTTTAATCCAAGATATTGGTAGCCAAGCTGCGGTTGTTCAAAAATCGTTAACGAATCACTGCCCTCAATTGTTGCCACGTCCGCCGCAGGAAAATCTCTAGGAATATAGTCGAGTTCCCCTTGTTCAAGCATTCCGGCAGCTACTGAAGCTGAAACTACTTTCCACGTTATTGAATCAAGCTTAGGAGCACCTAAGTAATAATCTTCATTAGCCGTCAGAATGTATTGCTCATTTTCCAACATTTCAGTAAGTTGGAAAGGTCCCGTTCCAATGATTTCTCCTACATCAATTGAAGAGGAATGAGATGCCATTTCAGACACAGGCACATCTACAAATATATGTTCAGGCAATAAGTTAATCGATGTATTCGCTAATGCTTGCACATTTGGCTCATTAAATTTGAACGTAACCGTATAATCGTCTATTTTTTCAATTCCTTCAAACACATCGGTTTCACCACTCGAATATTCTTCATAGCCAACTAATGTATTTACATACTCTTGCCGCACTCCCCCAGCTGCTCCGTACTCTGGATCAGCAATACTAGTAAATGTAAAGACAACATCATCAGCTGTAAAATCTTCGCCGTCGTGCCATTTCACATCTTGACGCAATGTATACGTTAATTCCGTATTATCTTCATTAAAAGACCAATCCTCTGCTAACTCTGGAGCGAAACTAAAATCTTCATTTTGTTGAACAAGTCCTTCATGTGTAATTTCCAAAATATGTGCATCATATAAAGAGGTATAAAGAATAGGGTTAAATAAGTTTTCTGGTGGCGAGAACATCGCTAAATTTGCATTGCCTCCCTCTACTTCTTCTCCACCAGCCCCACTATCATTTGCATCTGTTTCACTACCTGTGTCGCTACTTCCACAAGCAACAAGCGTTGTGGCAAAAGCCGCAGTTGCTAAAAAAGCGTAAAAATTATTCTTTTTCATTTAAAATCCCCCTCTAATTAACTATTCAATCACATTAACTTTAAAAACGACGTTTAGAAAAAAATCTTATCACCCCCTTTATCTATTTTTAAATTATTTCGCCGTTGCTAGTCCCTCTGTATACAAATGACACGCTACTACATGGTCTTTTTTATACTCAAATAGCTCCGGCCGTTCTTGTTTACAACGCTCATAAGCATGAGGGCAGCGGGTATGAAAAGCACAACCTTTTGGTGGATTGGTCGGACTCGGCAACTCACCTTTTAATGTAATCTTTTCCTTTTGAATCGTTACATCTGTTGATGGCACTGCAGATATAAGTGCATCCGTATATGGATGCAAAGGTGTTTCATACAAACTTTCCTTTCTTGCAATTTCGACAATTCTCCCTAAATACATAACTGCTACACGATCACTTATATGTTTAACTACACTTAAATCATGGGCAATAAATACGTAAGTTAATTTAAATTCTTCTTGTAAATCTTTCATTAAGTTTAATACTTGTGATTGAATGGATACATCTAGTGCTGATACTGGTTCATCCCCAATGATTAAACGCGGATTTGTGCTAAGCGCTCGTGCAATTCCAATTCGTTGTCTTTGACCTCCCGAAAATTCATGAGGATACTTATCATAAGATTGCTTTGGCAGACCTACTTTTTCAAGTAATTCCTCTGCTCGTAGTTTCCGATCTTTTTTTGTTTTTACCGTTTTATGTACTAACAAGGGCTCTTCCAATAATTCGCCAATACTCATGCGTGGATTAAGAGAAGCATAAGGGTCTTGGAAAACCATTTGCATGTCACGTCGATAGGGTCTTACTTTTCTATTTGATAACTTCGAAATAGTTGAGCCTTCAAATAAAACATCACCCTCTGTTGGATCTTGTAAACTCATTAACATTCTTCCGAGTGTCGATTTTCCAGAACCCGACTCACCAACAATACCAAGTGATTCTCCTTCATATACTTTCAATGAAATACCATCTACTGCTTTAACATGACCAACAGTTCGTTTAATTACGCCCTGTTTTATAGGAAAATACATCTTTAAGTCTCTCGCTTCAATCAAAATTTCACTCATTATCCGAATACCCTCTCGCTAATACGACTTCTATCAAGTGTCGTGCTTCCTTCCTCATACAAAAAGCATCGGACCTTCCGTTTGTTATTGGCTTGGACCAATTCAGGCATGGCGTCCGTGCATACTACAGTTGCATACTCACAACGACTTGCAAAGCGGCATCCTACAGGAAATTTATGTGGAGCAGGGACCATACCCCCAATAGCTTCTAACCTCTCTTTATTATCCTCCAACTTCGGCATACTTCTTAGTAAGCCTTTAGTGTAGGGATGCAGTGGGTTCGTAAATAAATCATAAGCAGATGCTTCTTCAACAATTTGCCCGCCATACATGACCATTACACGATCAGCAGTTTCCGCAACTACTCCTAAGTCATGGGTAATCAGTAAGATAGATGATTTGAATTCCGATTTTACTTTTAACATTAAATCAAGGATTTGTTGTTGTATTGTTACATCTAACGCCGTTGTTGGTTCATCAGCAATTAATAATTTAGGGTTACATGACATCGCTATTGCAATCATTACTCGCTGCCTCATGCCACCTGATAGTTGATGAGGAAATTCTTTTAAACTCTCTTCCGCTCTACTAAACCCAACTAACTTTAATAAGTCAATTGCTCTTTTCCGCGCTTCTTGCTTAGAAACATTTTTATGTTTCCTAATTGTTTCAATAATTTGATTTCCTATAGTGAAAACTGGATTCAATGATGTCATTGGCTCTTGAAAAATCATAGCCATCTTGTCGCCACGTATTTTATCGAGTTTTTTATCTTTCAATCCAACCAATTCTTCTCCTTGCAAACGAATTTGCCCTGTCACCTTTCCAGGTGAATCTACAAGACCCATGACAGACATCGAAGTCATGCTTTTACCACTACCAGACTCCCCTACAAGAGCAACAATTTCATTTTCATATATTGTAAAGCTAACACGATCAACTGCTTTAACAAGACGATTTTTATTTACATGAAAATAAGTCTGCACATCAATTAGTTCGAGCAAAGGTTCTATTGAAAACACCCCCAAAAAAGATTTACTAATTTTTTGATTAGTATATCATAAAAGTCAATTTTCCCAACTATATTTTTTTAATTATTTAACTTTTTTTATCAGAATATCTGACATCCTTAAAATTTATGCATTAAAAACCTTATAAACAGCAATAAACACCGCATTGCAAATTATTTTCCAGCACGAATATCATCTTTTTCCCTGTGCACTCTACATCAATATTTACTATTAAAATACCATTTCTATGATAATAATTAATGTTCAATACTATTAAAGCGTCATTGCAAATTGTTTCTACTTCATAAAAAAAACACCTTTAAGAGGTCAAGTGGTTTGAATAACCACTATCACTTAAAGGTGTTTTCATTCACATTAAAGACAGTCCTAAATGTTCATTTAGGCTATCTACATTGTGTGGATTGGCGTACCTAGTGCAGCTTCAGCCGCTTCCATTGTAATTTCTCCAAGGGAAGGGTGAGCATGAATCGTAAGGGCGATGTCTTCAGCTGTCATACCAGCTTCAATTGCAAGTCCAACTTCTGCAATCATATCTGATGCATTCGGACCAGCAATTTGTGCACCAATAACAAGACCGTCTTCTTTACGAGTGATAAGCTTCATAAAGCCATCAGAATCGTTAAGTGACAACGCACGCCCATTTGCTGCAAATGGGAACTTCGTTGCTTTAACCTCGTAACCAGCATCTTTTGCTTCTTGATCCGTATAACCTACAGTCGCAAGTTCTGGTTCAGAGAAACATACCGCTGGGATTGCTAGGTAGTCTACTTCAGCTGCTTCACCGCTAATTGCTTCAGCAGCCACTTTCGCTTCATAAGATGCCTTATGTGCAAGCGCAGGACCAGGAACGATATCACCGATTGCATAAATGTTTTTTACATTTGTGCGGCACTGTTTATCAACATTAATTAAACCACGATCAGTCATATCAATGCCGATGCCTTCAAGACCAAGTTCTTCTGTGTTTGGTTTACGACCAACAGTAACAAGTACGTAATCCGCTTCAATAACTTGTTCTTCGCCTTTTACTTCAGCAGTTACTTTTACGCCATTGTCCGTTTCTTCCACACCTTTAGCCATTGCTTCAGTATGGAACGTTACGCCATTCTTTTTCAGCTTTTTCTCAACAAGTTTTGCCATTTGTTTTTCGAATCCAGGCAAGATTTGTTTAGAGCCTTCAAGAACAGTAATTTCTGTGCCAAGGTTTGCATACGCACCTGTAAGCTCTATACCGATATAACCGCCACCAATAACAACCATTTTTTTAGGTACTTCTTTAAGAGCAAGCGCACCAGTGGAGTTAATGACACGGTCCGTATATTTAAAGCTAGGGATTTCAATCGGGCTTGAACCCGTAGCGATAATACAGTTCTTGAATTTATACGTGCTTGAGTTTTTCTCGTCCATGATTTTCACGGAGTCTTCCCCAGAGAAATACGCTTCACCACGAATAATTTCAACTTTATTTCCTTTTAACAAGCCTTCTACTCCGCCAGTTAATTTATTAACTACAGAGCCTTTCCATTCTTGCACTTTGTTAAAATCGACAGTGACATTTTCAGCCATGATGCCGATATCATCAGAAGTTTTAGCAAGGTGAGCACGATGACCTGCTTGAATAAGAGCTTTTGAAGGAATACATCCAACATTCAAGCATACGCCCCCAAGGCTATTCTTTTCAACAATCGTTACTTTTTGTCCAAGTTGTGCTGCACGAATTGCTGCAACATAACCTCCTGGACCTGAACCAATTACGAGCGTATCTACTTCTTGTGCGAAATCTCCAACAACCATTTGTTACCCCTCCATCAATAGTAATTGTGGGTCATTAAGCAAACGTTTAATTTGGTTAAGCGCGCTTTGTGCTGTTACACCATCAACTAAACGGTGGTCATAGCTCATTGATAATGAAAGCATAGTGCCCACAACAATCTCGCCGTTTTTCACAACTGGCTTATCTTCAATGCGGCCGATACCTAAAATCATTACTTCTGGGTGGTTAATGACTGGTGTAAACCACTGTCCACTTGCAGAGCCAAGGTTCGAAATAGTAGCTGAACCACCTGACATATCTGCACCTGTCAATTTACCATCACGGGCTTTTCCTGCTAGCTCATTAATCTCGTCTGCCAATTGGAAAATTGATTTGCGATCTGCATCTTTAACTACAGGAACAACTAAGCCTTGCTCAGTATCTGCCGCAATCCCGATGTTGAAATACTTCTTGTAAACGATTTCGCCAGCATCATCATCAATTGATGCATTAAGCGCTGGGTATTTGCGAATTGCGGAAGTCAACGCCTTTACGACATATGGAAGATACGTTAATTTCGTACCTTGATCTGCTGCAATTTGCTTGTACTGTTTGCGATGTGCAACAAGTGCAGTTACATCAATTTCATCAAGATGTGTAACGTGAGGCGCAGTTTGTTTTGATTTAACCATTGCTTTAGCGATCGCTTTGCGAATTCCTTTAAGCGGAACACGCTCTTCTAGCTGTTCACTTGAAGCAACAGGTGCAGATGGTGATTTTTGAGTAGTCTCTTCTTTAGCTTCTTTTTGATCAGCTGCAGATTCTTCTACTTGTCCACCAGAAGCAAACGCATCAACATCTTCCTTTAAAACACGGCCGTTTTTGCCAGTGCCTTTAACTTTTGAAATCGTAACGCTTTGCTCACGAGCATACTTACGTACAGAAGGCATAGCAATTACGCGAGAATCATCATCAGAATCAGTGCTTTCGCTTGAAGTATCTTCTGCTTTTTCCGTGCTTGCAGAATCCTCTTTCTTTTCTTCTTTTGGTGCTTCTTCTTTGCTTTCTTCCTCTTCCTCATCACCTGAGCCATCGTCAATTACAAGGATGACATCTCCAACATAGCTTGTTGTACCCTCGTCTACTTTTACTTCAAGAACTTTCCCATCTACAGGAGATGGTAATTCAACAACGGATTTGTCATTTTGAACTTCAAGAAGAATGTCATCTTCTTTAACTTCGTCTCCTGCTTTAACAAACCATTTTACAATTTCGCCTTCGTGGATTCCTTCGCCCACTTCCGGCAGTTTATATTTATAAGCCACGGCTTAAGCGCCTCCTTCATTATAACTCGAAATCGTGCTCTATAAAAGAAAGAACGATACTGGTTTTAAAACCAGCTTCGTTACTCTCTTTTTTGGTCACGCTTTTTGGAGATTTAGAAATTGATTACTTCTTTTGCTTTTTCTACGATAATAGCTGGGTTTGGAAGCCATGCATCTTCAACTGCAGCAAACGGATAAACTGTATCAGGTGAAGTTACTCGCAAAACTGGAGCTTCAAGTGAAAGAATTGCACGTTCAGTAATCTCTGCAACAATTTGTGATGCAATTCCAGCTTGTTTCTGTGCTTCTTGTACAACAATTGCACGATTTGTTTTTTCAACAGATGCAATAACTGTTTCAACATCAAACGGGCTAACAGTCATTAAATCGATAACTTCTGCTTCAAATCCAGCTTCCGCAAGTTCTTCAGCAGCTTTCATTGATGCTTGTACCATTGCACCGTAAGCAATAATCGTAATATCTTTACCTTCACGCTTAATATCTGCTTTACCAAGTTCTATTGTATATTCTTCTTCAGGAACATCTTGACGGAAAGAACGGTATAATTTCATATGTTCAAGGAATACAACAGGGTCATTATCACGAATGGCAGAAATTAAAAGTCCTTTTGCATCATAAGGGTTAGAAGGAATAACAACCTTCAATCCTGGTGTTTGTGCCATAAGACCTTCTAGTGAATCTGCGTGCATTTCCGGAGTCTTAACGCCTCCGCCAAAAGGAGAACGAACTGTAATTGGCATAGTTTGCGTGTTTCCGGAACGAAAGCGCCAGCGTGACATTTGGCCAGCTACTGAATCAAAAACCTCAAATACAAATCCAAAGAATTGAATTTCCATAACCGGACGATGACCAGTTAACGCTAGACCAATTGCCAATCCACCAATACCTGACTCAGCAAGAGGGGTATCAAAAACGCGATCTTCGCCAAATTCTTTTTGTAAACCTTCCGTTACCCGGAATACGCCGCCGTTGTTGCCAACGTCTTCTCCGAACACAAGGACATCTTCATTTTTGTTAAGCTCATTACGCATGGCATCCGTAATCGCTTGTGCCATTGTCCAATTACCCATGGGTTACTTCGACTCCTTTGCCGTATACTCTTCCAACTGCTCACGAATATTTACAGGAGGATTTTCAAACATAAATCCAAGCAAATCTGTTACATTTTGCTTTGGAGTTCTATCTGCATCTTTAATAGCTTGTTTAATTTCTTCTTTTGCTTGTTCAACGACTTCGTTTTCTTTGTCTTCACTCCAAAGCTTTTTGCCTTCAAGGAATTTACGGAAACGAATAAGTGGATCTTTTTTCGCCCATTCATCATCTTCATCTGAAGTACGATAGCGAGTCGGGTCATCCCCAGCCATTGTATGAGCACCATAACGATAAGTTAATGTTTCGATAAGTGTAGGACCTTCTCCCGCAAGAGCGCGTTTACGTGCATCTTGAGTTGCTTTATAAACAGCAAGGACGTCCATGCCATCTACTTGAATGCCTTCAATACCGGCAGCAACTGCTTTTTGCGCAATTGT
Organism: Shouchella patagoniensis; assembly: GCF_002019705.1. Taxonomy (GTDB): domain Bacteria; phylum Bacillota; class Bacilli; order Bacillales; family Bacillaceae_D; genus Shouchella; species Shouchella patagoniensis. Next base: position 999,534 of record NZ_KV917377.1, read on the forward strand.
TTTTGCAGCAGATTGTTTCTCAACTGGTACAGAAATTGCAAAACGGTTGTTTTGAACAATAAATACCGCTGGAGCATTATACGCACCTGCAAAATTCATTCCTTCATAGAAATCACCTTGTGAAGCACCGCCATCACCCGTGTAAGTGATTGCAATATTATCTTTCTTTTTACGTTTCAAACCTAGTGCAACACCAGCAGTTTGAACGATTTGAGCACCAATGATAATCTGAGGAACAACAATATTTAGTCCTTCTTCAAACTGGCTACCACCAAAGTGACCTCTTGACCATAAGAAAGCTTGATGAAGTGGAAGACCATGGAACACAATTTGTGGAATATCACGATATCCAGGCAAGATCCAATCTTCTTTATCAAGTGCAAAATGAGAACCAAGCTGTGAGGCTTCCTGTCCAGCTGTAGGAGCGTAAAAGCCCAATCTTCCTTGACGATTCAACGAAATTGCACGCTGATCCCAAATACGCGTGTATACCATACGACGCATTAATTCTTGTAACTGTTCGTCGCTTAGATCAGGCATAGCTGATTCATTTACGACTTCACCTTCCTCATTCAAAATCTGGAAGGTTTCAAATTGCTCTTCGACTTGCGCAATTGTTTTAGTACTCAATTTGTCCACCAATCCTCTCATATTAAAAAAAGCGGTATGTGCTTTCTTGCTTGTATAAACATTCATTAACGAACGCACCTTTAGCATACCCAATCCATAAGGATACATAACCGCATAGGCGGCTTCTTAAACCAGCCCTAATAATAGCGGATGAGCAATCGTTCAACTGTTACAAAAAAAAATTATAATCAGTAGTACAACCCATCTTTGTAAGTAAGTCTACATGAAGAATGAACATAACGTCAATCCTTTTGCTTACTTATTATTTGTGTTAATTGTTAACAGCTCATTATAACCATAAATTTCGACTGTGTTATAGTATATAACGAATGTGAACTAGTACAGACTTTCATTCCTATCACAAAAAAGCACGCTTATTCAAAGCGCACTTCTAGGTCAGACGCTTCATAAAACGCCCGTTTCGCATCATTATATGTAGTAGTATGATCATTGAAGTTGTTTGTAGCTTCTTGTAACTCTTCGTACTTTTCATTTGTTGTATCAATATGTCCTGTTAAAGTATCAACATCAAGCTCTTCGTCTTTAAGCATTTCATATAATTGCTCATCTAAATCAAGTGCTTCATTATATAAAGTATATAGCGTCTGATAACTCCCGTGCCTTTCATCCATAGCCGTTTGCATCTCTTCTGCAAGCACCTTTAATTCATCATCTTCTAGATCTTCAAAAGAAGCTTCCGCATTTTCAAATTCACTATAACCCTCTTCGATACTTTCTTGTTCCGTTGAAATAAGCTCACGTCTTTCATTCACTGTTTCAATCGCTTGATCCGCTAGCTCCACAATTTCTTCAAATTGATCCATATCAAGCTCAACAATTTGAGAGTAAAGCTCTGTTCCCCGTTCTTCCGCATCAACTAGAGGTTGTTGTTGAGTATCAAAACCCTCATTTTCTATTTCAGCCGCTTGTTCCAAGTGGTCGTGAATCGTTTCCGTTGCTGTTTGGCTACATGCAGCTAAAAACAATGCTGAACAAGCAAACCCAGCCAATAATTTCTTATTTGACACAAATTCTCCTCCTTCGACCTTTTTCAACCTTATTTATCTAATATCACAATATCTGACATAGGAATGTTTGGCAAGTAAGACCCGATTTTTTTTCAAATAAATGGGCGTTTATCCAACCATTCCGTGCCCACCTGCATACGATAAGTATTGAATAGCCTAAGAAATGAGATAACCTAAGGAGGAATATCAGATGAGTTACGGATACGGTGGATATGGTGGATACGGTGAACAATGTTGTGAGTCTTACGGGTATGGTGGAGGTTACGGCGGCGGTGGCAAAGGTTTTGCATTGATTGTCGTTCTTTTTATCCTTCTAATTATTGTTGGCGCTTCTTGGTTTAGCGGTGGAGACGAAGGTCCTGAATGTGGCGGACCTTGCCAAGGCCCTGGACCTGGACCAGGTCCAAAAAAATAAGACTTTCATATACAGGAAAAAAGCAGCGCTATGCCTAGCGTCTGCTTTTTTTTGCCCTTGCACTGTAAGACGAATATCCTTAAACTAAAGTGAGAGAAACGAAGGAGTGATACATATGATTACAATGGATCAAATTGTCCGTGAAGGAAACCCTGTCTTGCGTAAAGTAGCAGAACCTGTTGGTCTTCCTTTATCAGATATAGATAAACAAACACTTCTATCCATGCTAGAGTTTATTAAAAATAGCCAGGATCCAGAAATAGCAGAAAAATACGGACTTCGACCAGGGGTCGGCTTAGCCGCACCACAAATCGGCGTTTCAAAACGTATGTTCGCAGTCCATGCTACAGATGAAAATGGTAAAGAGTACAGCTTAGGAATTGCAAATCCTAAAGTTGTCAGCCATTCAATAGAAAAAAATGAACTTGAAAATGGCGAAGGTTGCCTCTCCGTTGACCGAGAAGTTGAAGGACTTGTCCCTCGTCATGCTCGCCTTACAGTTAAAGGAATTGATCACGAAGGGAACCCTGTTACGCTAAGACTTAGGGGCTATATCGCTATAGTGTTCCAACATGAGCTTGATCATTTAGATGGCATTATGTTCTATGACAGAATTGAAGGGTTAAACGACCCCCATAAAAAGCCATTACCGGGCTTCGCGCTTTAACTGGCATAAACTCCCTCGGTTTCTTCTGTCAATGCTGTTTACACTATAAAATAAGATCCAACGACCGAGAGGAGTATTTACATGCTAAAGAAGTGGCGCAGAAAGCTGGTAAACGGTTGTAAAAACCTATTACCAAAAACCCTGTACTTGGACGTTTAAGTTTTTTAACACAAGGAAAAACTAGAAAAGCCAATCTGAAAATGTAGGTTGGCTTTTCTTCATTTAAAACAAACCATGAAATCTACACGATTTTCCTATATAATGAAATGAATACCGTTTAAAGGAGAGGACAGAATGATTTTTAAAGTATACTACCAAGAAGATGCTAGCCAAGCTCCAGTCCGCGAGCGTACGGAATCTTTGTACATAGAAGCCGAGAGTGAAAGTGATGTTCGCTTAAAATTGGCTCCCGAAGGCTACAACATCGAATATGTAACAGCTCTTACAGGAGCATACCTTAGTTATGAAAAAGAGCATGAGGATTATAAGGTTGTGACACGTTCATCATGAAACAAGTAAAGAATAACCAAACAGCCGTTTTTGCACTTGGTGGCATGGGCGAAATCGGCAAAAACACATACGGTGTGCAGTTTCAAGACGAAATTATTTTAATTGATGCTGGCATCATGTTCCCAGAAGATGACCTTCTCGGAATTGATTATGTGATCCCTGATTATACGTATCTTGTTAAGAATCGAGATAAAATTAAAGGTCTTTTCATCACACACGGTCATGAAGATCATATCGGTGGAATCCCTTATTTGTTAAGAGAATTAAATATTGATGTTTACGGTGGCAAATTAGCTCTTGGCCTTTTAAAAGGAAAACTCGAAGAACATGGCCTACTACGTACCGCTAAACTACATGATATCTCTGAAGACCAAGTCATCAAGTTTACTAAAACCTCTGTTTCGTTTTTCCGGACAACCCATAGTATCCCAGATTCTTATGGCATTGTTGTAAAAACTCCACCTGGAAATATCGTTCATACAGGCGATTTTAAATTTGATTTCACACCAGTCGGGGAACCCGCTAACCTAACGAAAATGGCAAAAATCGGGGAAGAAGGTGTTCTTTGCCTTCTATCAGATAGTACCAATAGTGAAATCCCCGATTTCACTATGTCAGAAAGAAAAGTTGGAGACAGCATTAATAACGTCTTTCAAAAAGTTGATGGTCGGATTATTTTTGCAACCTTTGCGTCCAATATTCATCGTTTGCAACAAGTGATAGAGGCAGCTGTCACTCATGACCGGAAAGTATGTGTATTTGGTAGAAGCATGGAATCCGCAATTGCGATTGGACAAGAACTTGGCTATATTACTGCACCAAAACAAACGTTTATTGAGCATTCCCAGTTAAACAAGTTACCAGATAATAAAGTAACAATCCTTTGTACTGGAAGCCAAGGAGAACCAATGGCGGCTCTATCACGAATCGCTTTTGGCACACACCGTCAAATTCAAATCATCCCTGGCGACACTGTTGTATTCTCTTCTTCACCTATTCCAGGAAATACGTTGTCTGTCGGAAAAATCATTAATCAATTATACCGCGCTGGGGCCAATGTCATTCACGGACCGCTAAGTGATATCCATACATCTGGACATGGTGGACAAGAAGAACAAAAATTGATGCTGCGCCTAATGAAGCCTCAATATTTTCTTCCTATTCACGGAGAGTATCGAATGCTCCGCACACACAATCGATTAGCACAAGACTGTGGTGTTCTTGAAGAGAATTGCTTTATTATGGATAATGGCGATGTTTTAGCCCTCCATCCAAATGAGGCAGGAGTCGTCAGTAAAATTCCTTCTGGTTCGGTTTATGTGGATGGAAACGGCATTGGAGATATTGGTAACATTGTTTTACGGGATCGACGAATTCTTTCCGAAGAAGGCTTAGTAATTGTTGTTGTTAGCCTAGATATGAAAGAATTTAAAGTAACAGCAGGACCAGATATTATTTCTCGTGGATTTGTTTATATGAGAGAATCCGGTGATTTAATACATGAAGCTCAAAAATTGCTGGCTAAACACTTAGATGATGTGATGGAAAGAAAAACAAACCAATGGTCTGAGATTAAAAACGAAATGACCGATCTGCTTGGACCATTTCTATATGAACGTACAAAAAGAAAACCAATGATTCTTCCAATCATTATGGAAGTTTAAAAAAGAGCGCTGCTTTTGCAGCGCTCTTTTAACTAGGATAAAGCAAACCCCAACCTTGAATACAGTCCAAAAAACCTCTGAGAGCTATCTCAGAGGTTTTTTGGACTAAGTCCTAGATAGAACGCTGCTTACTTTTCTTCTTTTATTCCAAGCACTCGATTCACCCGTTTAGTCAGCATTTTCATACCGCCTCCACCTGCTTGAAAGTGGCGCAGTTGACCTTCTGCATCAAAAACATAATAAGCTGGCACATATTCATTTTCAAATGCATCCGTTAATTTATGCTCACTATCAACAAAAATCGGTTGACTAATGCCATGTTCTGCCGCTACCTTTTTAATTTCATCAAGATCTAAATCCTTCTCAGAACGAGGCATATGGACAGCAATTACATTTAATTGCTCGTTATACTGATCGCGGAATTCATTAACATTTGGCATTGCCTCTTTGCATAATCCACAACTAATAGACCAAAAATGAATAAGAGTTGGCTTACCTCCCACTAAATCTTCTTTTGAGAGTTCCCCGTTGAGCCACTCCGTTGCACCTGTAAGTTCAGGCATTTGTGAACGTAGTTTTAAAGCCATATCAATAATCCTCCTCTATGATCGAAGAACAGAGGCCTAACACATTGGCTAGACCTCATACATTCTTTCCTATTAAAGTGTAGCTTGTCCAGGCTTCCAGTTTGCCGGGCACAATCCACCCGTTTGAAGCGCTTGAAGTACGCGAAGTGTCTCATCAACGTCACGCCCAATGTTGTTATGGTTAACAACAGAATACATTAATTCGCCCTCTGGGCTAATGATGAAAAGTCCACGAAGCGCAACACCTTCATCTTCAATTAAAACGCCATACTCACGAGCTACAGAATGGTTCGTATCTGCCGCTAGTGAATATTCTAAATCTCCAAGACCGTTATCGTCACGAGACGTATTAATCCACGCTTTATGCGTGTGAATTGTGTCTGTAGATACACCAATCACTTCAGCATCAAGATCTTCAAACTCATCAAAACGATCACTTAAAGATGTAATTTCAGTTGGACACACAAAAGTGAAATCCATTGGATAAAAGAACAATACTGTCCATTTATCATTTTTCATATTTTCTTCTAGGCTTACCTTACCAAATTCTTTGTTTGGAAGCACAGCGTCCATTTCAAAGCGTGGAGCTTGCTTACCTACCATACGTTTTTCAGTCATATCTCTCTAATACCTCCTCAGTAATCCATACAGTCCACATTATAAAGGTGATCCTATTACGAGTCAATTTTAATTAAGAATGAATTTAATCTAAAAGACAATCTTTAGACGGAATGAAGCTATAGAATAGGGATTTATCTAGGAAGACCTTCTCATTTCCAGTTTATCTTTTGAGATTTATCTCTATTTATGCTACCCTCAAGTCAATTAGGAGGATTAAAAAATGAATGTTGATTTTTATAGTTGGTTAGATCACCCTATCGCTCAAACAGTCTGGCAAATCATTCTCGCTTTAATTATATTCTTTCTCGTTAGAGTTGCCGGTCGAAAAATGATTTCAAAAGTCTTTCAAAAACCACGCTCTAGTCAAACATCGCAAGCACGTCTGAAAACATTAGAAAAGTTAATGCTAAATGTGTTTTCCTATGTATTGTTTTTCATTATTGCTTTTAACATCTTAGAGTCGTTAGGCTTTCATTTAGGACCGCTATTAGCAGCTGCTGGGGTGCTTGGCCTTGCAATCGGTTTTGGTGCTCAAGGACTTGTCAGTGATGTTGTGACCGGATTCTTTTTATTACTTGAACGCCAGTTAGAGGTAGGCGATTATGTTACTGCTGGTGGGGTCGATGGGATCGTGGAAGAACTCGGGTTTCGGACAACCTTAATTCGTGGCTTTGATGGTACCCTTCATTATTTGCCTAATAGGAATATCTTGAATGTTGATAACCACTCACGTGGCAACATGCGTGCCCTAGTCGACCTTACCGTTCCGGCTGGTAAAAAAACAGAAGAATCGATCCAAGTGGTGCAAGACGCTTTAAAACACTTTTCACACCCAGCTATTATTTCTGGTCCAGAAGTTGTTGGTGTAGAAACAGATGATATGTCGACAACGGTTATTCGTATTATTGCTAAAACAGGGAACATGCAGCAATGGGATGTGGAAAGAGCAATCCGCAAAACCATCCGTACGTCTTATGAAGAAGATCAGTCTGAAAAAGAAATGTAAAAAAGAGGCTTTCAATTGAAAGCCTCTTTTTTTTATTGATTTTGCAAAGTCTGTTGAACACGTTGTCCAATTTCTTGAGCGGTCAGACCATCAGCAGAAATAATACTCATATCGCCCTGTGGACTCATTCCTGCAACATCTGGATCTCTTCCAGAGACAACACAACAATCGCAACCTTGTCCTTCTTCTTCATTATTAATTTGTACGACATCATAACCCATTCCTTGCAACTCTTGTTGAACATCAGAAAGACCTGACTGAACCCCAATTTTCGCCATGGTGATAACCCCCTTTTTTAGATAGCACTAGTATGTGCTAAAGGAGCATGATTATTCATCAACGAATCAAGTTCATCACACTAGTTGCCTTTTTTATTTTTTAAAAAAGAGACCATGTGTGTAATAGCTAGCGGCATTGCCTCTTCTTTTGGGTTTAAACGTTGATCATGAAGTCCAAAGTCGCTGTCAACACCAAGCCAAAACATCATACCTGGAATCTCTCTCAAAAAATAGCCAAAATCTTCCCCAGTCATCGCTTCTTTTGCTTGTACAAAAGAGACGTTTTCTTGTTTTTCAGTAAAAGACTGAAATGATTCCGTTAACTTAGGATCGTTATAAACTTCACAATAATTTGCACCATAATCAATCTTTGCTGTGCATTGAAAACCTAATTCTAACCCTTTTATTAACGATTCAATTCTCTCTTTTACTTTCTCCATTGAATTAATAGAAAGTGTTCGAATTGTCCCTTCAACTCGCGCGTGTTCCGCTATAACATTTTGCTTTGTACCTCCTGCAATCACGCCAATTGTCACAACAGCAGAATCAAGAGGGTCGATATTTCTTGATATAATCGTCTGTATTTGCGTAACAAAATGCGCAGCTGCCACCACCATGTCATTAGCGGTATGTGGATATGCCGCATGTCCACCTTGCCCTTTAAAGTCAATAAATAATTCAGATGTATTCGCAAATAGCAATCCAGGTTTTGTTGAAATCGTCCCTACTGGTAAATTCGGATCAATATGAAGTGCATAGATTTCGTCCGGAGTCCAATCTGCTAATGCGTCTTCCTCTAAAATTGGTTTTGCTCCGCCTGGTCCTTCTTCAGCAGGCTGAAAAATAAATAATAGAGTACAGTCTGGTTGTTCTTCACTAAAATGGCTAAGAATCCCCATCGCAATTGCCATATGGAGATCATGGCCGCACGCATGCATAGCACCTTGGTGTGTTGATTTAAATGGGAGATCCGTTTTTTCATTCAAAGGAAGTCCATCCATATCTGCCCGATATGCAATCGTATACGTCGATTTCCCTTCAACTCTAACAAAAATTCCAGTTCTCCATGTTTTAACTTGCAAATACGTTTGATTCATTTCAGCAATCATTTCAAGAAGCAGCTGTTGTGTTTTCACTTCTTGGAATCCTATTTCCGGAATTTGATGTAAGTTACGACGTAATGATAAGGAGTCCAATGTATTCATGATATTAACGACCTCTTTACATCTTTTATTGCCTCGCGGAAAACTTGAATAAAATGATTTGCTTCTTGCTGAGTAAGCGTAAGAGGTGGAAGCAATCTTATGATTGTTTTTTGTGTAATATCGATTAATATACCTTTATTTATCATTGTCCGCTGAAGGGCTTTTGCCTCTTCAGGTTTAAGTTTTGTTGGGAGGCCAATCATCATCCCTTTTCCTCTAAAAGAACCTAGGAAATCTGGAAATTCCATTTGCACTTGAGCTAACTGCTGATGCAGAACAACTGCTACATTTTTACTTTGTTCCAATACACCTGTATTTAAAACGTTTAATACTGTTAGCCCAAGGGCACTACTAAGTGGAGAGGGAGCAAAGGTTGTTCCATGATCACCTGGTAAGAAAAGATTATTTAGTTCAGGTTTTACGATGAGCCCTCCTAAAGGCAATCCTCCCCCAACTCCTTTTGCAAACAAAATAATATCTGGTTTTATATCTGTATGCATATATGCAAACAATTCTCCTGTACGTCCCATGCCTGTTTGAATTTCATCCATACAGAAAAGCATCCCATGTTCTTTACTTAAAACGGCAGCTTGATTAATAAATGTTTCCGTCAACGGCACTACACCGCCAGAACCTAGAACTGGTTCCATAAGTAAAGCAGCTGGTTGATGTTGTTGAATCACATGTTCCAATTCCTCAAGATTTTCAGCTTCTACCTCAAAAACGGGCAAATCATGTAAAGGGAAATCTTGATATACGCCTTGTTGTCTTGTTAATTTTAATGCACCAAGCGTCCGTCCATGAAAGCTTTGTTTAAGTACAACAATTCCTTTTTTGCTCTCATTTGCTTTACTCCATTTATGAACTAATTTTATAACGGCCTCGGTTGCTTCAGCTCCAGAGTTTGCAAAAAAAACTTTTCCTCCTATTGTAGAATTACTAAGTTCTTCTGCTAATTCAACAGCTGGTTTGTTTACATATAAATTTGAAATATGTAAGAATTTGCTTCCTTGATCCACTAATGTTTTTGTTATTTCAGGATGAGAATGACCAATAACATTAACAGCCAGACCTGTTATCAAGTCCAAATAACGATTACCTTCCTCATCAATTAAATAATTTCCTTGTCCTTCTTTCACGACAAGCGGTAAACGTCCATATGTTGACATGATTGCTTGATTATCCCGTTCAATCCAATTCACGACTATGCCACTCCTCTTTCTATGAAAACAGCTTTGCCAAGGGGCAAAGCTGTTGTTTCATATCAATCTTCGTTCAAACGACGAAGTTCTTGTTTGATCTCTGTTTTTCCTTTTGTTTTCTCATCTATTTCTTTTATCACACGTGCAGGCGTTCCTGCAACTACCGTGTTTTCAGGAACATCCTCTGTGACAATCGCGCCAGCAGCAACAACAGCACCTGCTCCAACCCGAACGCCCTCTAAAATAACAGCATTTGCACCAACAACTACGCCATCTTCAATAATAACAGGAGAAGCAGATGGTGGTTCAATTACACCAGCAAGTACAGAGCCCGCGCCAATATGGCAGTTCTTCCCTACTGTTGCACGCCCTCCAAGGACCGCATTCATATCGATCATTGTGCCTTCTCCGATAACTGCTCCAATATTAATGCTTGCCCCCATCATTATGACTGCGCCTTTTCCAATTTCTACTTGATCACGGATGATGGCACCCGGCTCAATACGCGCTTCAATTCCTTTTAAATCAAGAAGTGGAATAGCTGAGTAACGACGATCGTTTTCTACAACATAATCTTCAATTGCAGCTTTATTTTCATTGAGTACAGGTCCGATTTCATCCCAATCACCAAAAACAACACCTACAGAACCAGTAATAAACGCTTGTACACTTTCACCAAAAGTTAACGTGTCTAACTGCCCTTTTATATGTACTTTTACAGGTGTTTTCTTTTCAGCTTTAGAAATAAATTGAATAATCTCGTTTGCATCCATCATTTTCATTTGTGTAGCCTCCTTATGTTACTGTTCATTATGATAAAGTGTGTCGCCAAAAAATGCAATCGGCTAGCCTAAAATCCAAATAATAAACGTTATTGAAAACAAACTAACCAATGTAGTCATTAAAGTTATAGTTGATACTAATTTTGGTTGTGCATCAAATTGAACAGCATACATAACTATAGTAGCTGCACTAGGCATGGCAGCAGAAACAATTAATATCTTTCCTAATTGATCACTGATAGGAAGAAAAAAAACAATGATAAAAGCTAGCGCCGGGGAAATTACCATACGCAATATAACGGCAGCACTAATTCGTTCCCACTTAAAACCATGCCATTCAATCATTGCCAACTGCATTCCTAAAATTAACATCACTGTAGGAATAGCAGCTTCAGCGATCATATCAATCGTTAAAAACAAATTTGCCGGTACTGAGATCGATAGTGCATTAAAACAAAGCGCTATAACTGTTGCATATGTAGCCGGCATTCGAAAAATGGCTTTTATTGCCCCTGATATAGGGGCCCTTCCTTTTGCTGCATAATAGACACCAAAAAGATTCATAAGAATCGATTGCAACACCATAAAAGAAACAGCAAGAACGAATGCACCTTCACCATAGGCAAATAGGATAATGGGTGTCCCGTAGTTTCCGACGTTCATAAAAGCTGTCGTTAAAATCATGCCACTTTCTTCATTCACAGTTAGCTTTCGCAATCGTGCATAACACTTCGTCAAGAAGATTAATGAAAACATCAACACTAATGCAAACACAATCATATAAGCATACTCAATATCTAAAGGTGATACATAAAAGGTACGAAAAACCAAACAAGGAGTCATTATATATATGGCGAGAGTTGAGATTGAACGAATATCAAGCATAAAAGCTCGCTGAAGTAAAAAACCAGCAACAAAAACGATGCATACAGGTAAAACAACTTGAATAAAAATAACCATTTTAGATCTCCCTCTTTACGAAAAAGAAAAACGAACACAAGGTTCGCTTTTAATTAATAAAATCACTTATAAACAGAGTATTCATTTTCACTAAATTAACAGTTTCATCGATACTATTATAGCTGACCATTGACTATTAGGAAAGATAGCTAAAAAACAAAGACCCCCTGCATTTGCGCAAGGGTATCTTTATTAGTTGCTTTCAGATTTTTCTAATTGATACTCATGTTCCTGTTGATCAAAAACAACAATTGGTTTTAAAACAGAAACCCCTTCTTTAGCAAGAATATCTAAAATCTCAAAATTGATTTCCTCTTTCACTTCATGCCACTCTGACCATGACACTGTTTTTGTGAAATAATAGATAAAAATATTGTAACTTGACTCTGCAAATTCATCAAAATAAATCATTACTGTATCTGATACTACACCTGAATGACTTAAAATTAATTTACGGATCTCTTGCACGGCGTGCTCCAGTTCCACTCTCGATGTTTCTTGTCCAACCCCAATGGAATAATTAACTCGTCTCATATTCATCTCTGACCAGTTCGTAATCGCTTCATTTGAAAGGGTTTTGTTTGGAACAACAACAACTGCATCCGCGAAGGTTCTAATCTTAGTACTTCGAAAAGTGATGTCTTCAACTGTTCCCTCAACAGAAGCAGAAGAAATCCAATCGCCTTTTTTAAACGGCTTCTCTGTTATGATAACAATTCCACCAAAGAAGTTAGCTACAGTCTCCTGTGCAGCTAAAGCAAACGCTAATCCACCAAGACCAAGCCCAGCAATAAACCCGTTAACATCTACACCAAAGCTAGACAACACCGTCACGGACGTGAGGGCGATGACAACAAATCGAAGAATATTTGATATAAATGGAATCAACATATGATCATCGCTTAGGTGTAATTTTTGCTTCGTAAATGCCATAAATGTGCCGTGCGTAGATACGTAATTGTACAGTCCCCATCCTCCAAGGATGACTAGACTTGCTGAAAAAAGATTACTTAAAATCGTACTGTCCGCCACAACAACACCAAAGTTTGAAAGTGCTACAAAAGCACCAATTACGACAAATAGTGCACGTAATGGTCGCTCATAAGATAAGAGCAACTGAGTTAATAATGTTGCATGTGTTTTTCTTGATATGCCTAAAATAATACGAAACAAGTATTTTGTAAACAATTTGCGAAAAACAAGAAAAACGAAAAAAATACCAATTGCGATAAGCAAATCCATCCAGCGAAAGGTCGTTATGGACGCAACTGTATCTTCCCACAATGAAATCATCTAGGAAACACCTCTTACCATATTCTCTTGTTTCATTTTATCATGTATATGCATTGCCTGCTATTGTAAAAGCTCTCTTATTAATCGACCCATTAGTGACTGAGCATTTATACCGTCACTAATGAATGGCGTTAATTCATTTGCAAATTCAGAATGAGTGTTTATAATAGTCCTGCCTTCAGGTTTATTTTTCATTACATACACAAGCACTACTGTTACAGCAATCAAAACAATCGGACTTTTTTTCATTTCGTGTTCTCCCTTATCATTAGTGGTACGATTAGCTTGTACGTTTATTTCTCCATTATGCTGCGAGGAGTTGAAAGGCGCCTGGATGAATGTATCCAACCACATCAAGAAAACAGAAAATAAGATTAATGCTCGCCATTATATGGCCAATATTAGTTACTCAAGTTGGGTATACAGCTATAAATGTCGTTGACACAATGATGTCCGGCCGGGCCGGTACAGACGATCTTGCAGGAGTTGCAATTGGTTCAAGTCTGTGGATGCCGATTATGGCAGCTGTAGGCGGATTGCTTTCAGTCACCCCAATTATTGGACAATAACTGGGCCAGAAAAAAACAAGGAAGACATCGCTCATTTTGCAATGCAGACTCTTTACTTATCAGTGGCATTGGCTCTCATTGTTTTAATTATGGTTTTTTTTGTAGTTGACCATATCCTTACATTTATGAACTTACAAGAAAATGTCCATGCCATCGCAAAACACTACTTAATTGACCTGTCTTTAGGTTTAATTCCTTTTTTGCATCGACAGTACTTCGTTACTTTTTTGACGCACACGGTTTTACTCGAATCCCTATGATGATCATTGTAGTTGCTATTCCTTTTAATCTGTTCCTGAATTATGTCTTTATTTTCGGCAACTTCGGTTTTCCACAACTTGGCGGTGTCGGTGCTGGTTATACGACTGCAATTACTTATTGGATTATTTTTTTTGTTAGTATTTATTTCACCTTCAAAATAAAGAAAATCCGTCCATACGGCCTATTTCGATCTTGGCCAAAACCGTTATTACCGACTTGGAAAAGTCAACTTGCAATTGGTGTTCCGATTGGACTCTCCATTTTCTTTGAAGCGAGCATCTTCTCCATCGTCACATTATTTATGGGTACGATGTTCTCAACGGTTATTATAGCTGCTCATCAAGCAGCAATTAATTTCTCTTCCCTTTTATTTATGGTACCTTTAAGTATCTCTCTTGCATTAACAATTTTTGTTGCTTATGAAATTGGTGTGCATGGCGTCTCCATAAAATAACGAGAAAGTACGATTCTTTATTGAATAAGGGTTAAACGTTTGAAGACTTATCCTTTTGGCGAGAATGACAATCGTGACCATTTTTCGAACGATAGTCGATTTCATTAAGAGCTCACATTTATTTGGTATTCTTATTATGATCAATTAGTTGGAGGGAATAAAAAATGAAAAAACAACTTAGTTTATTATTTGTTTTAACACTAGCTATCATGTTTCCGCAGATTGCATCTGCACATTCTCATTATCAATCATCTACTCCTGGGGATGAGGAAGAAGTCAGTGATGTTGTAACAGAAATTAGTGTGACGTTTGATGGCAGCATCGCAACCGGAGACTTAACTGTCTGGAATGAAGAAACAGACGAGGAAGTTGAAGTTGATAATGTAGATATTGAAGACACTTCAATTACAGCTCAGTTAGACGAACCACTTGTAAATGGAACGTACAGAGTTGATTGGGAGAATATTGGGGCTGACACGCACGCTATCGATGGTAGCTTTTCATTTACAGTAGAGGCACCAGAAGATGCAACACCAGAAGATGAACTCACCGCTGAAGAAGATGCAGCTAATAATGCAGAAGAAAGTAATGATGAGACCACTCAATCTGAAACAGTATCAGAGACTGAGGAAACCGAATCTGGCTCAACAGTTTTATGGATTTCTGTGATCCTTGGCGCTTTATTTATTATCGGCTTGATCATTTTCGCTATTTCACGTAACAAAAAACAATAAATTTTTTATATGAAGAGGAAGAGGAGCTCATGATACCAAAATGAACTCCTCTTTTTTGTTTTTATTAAAACTTCCGTATACAATGAAACGATTAACTGAGCGATTTAAGAAAAAATAAAAAATCCGGAGTTTTTCGTTTTGAGTTTACCCCGTTTGAGCTATAATGATTAATAAGGATTATTTTTTATTTGGCACAAGACCTTCCTGTGAATTAAAAGAGATAGCCCCCTAACGAAGCAAAGCTTCATTTAATCACGTTATGTATTGTGTAACAAGGAGGTTGTCTATTGTTAAACAAATCAATTGTTAAAAAGATCATTGTGCTGCTTTTAGTAGTTGCAGTGGGATTATTTATTTATTTTAACCTTTCGGCATTCATGCCTGTTTTATTGGCTTTGCTGACGGCAATGATTTTTGAGCCGTTCGTGAAGTTTTTGAAACGCAAAATGAAAAGCGAACGACGGTTACTGCCTGTCACCATCGTTTTTCTTTCTTTTTTATTAGTAAGCGGGCTTCTCTTATACATATCAATCCGCTATCTAGTAGAATCTGTATATGGCTGGACACTTCAGGTTCCCCAGTATGCATTCGAAATTCAACAGTTCGCAGATGAAGTGATCCGGAATTTCCAGGAAACGCTTGAAACAATTCCACAAGGTTCAGCGATCATTGCAGAGCTAGAGCGTCTATCAACAACTGCAGTAGATGCAACATTAGGCTTTACAGCAACTGTTATTACTACGCTTGCTTCTTGGTTGCAATCCATTCCTAATTTGTTATTTGTTGCGCTTATCTACATTATTACACTCTTTTTATTTAGTTTGGATTTACCTCGCCTATTATCAAATGGATTCAACTTATTCAAAGACGAAACATCACAAAAATTACAGTTTGTCTTCCGCAGAATGGGAAAAGTATTCTTAGGTTATTGGAAAGCGCAATTTATACTTAGTATCGGTGTATTCATTGCATGCTATGTAAGTCTCTTGTTTATTGCCCCAGGACCCGCATTAATTATGTCCATTCTCATATGGGTTGTAGATATCATCCCACTTTATGTCGGACCTGCGTTAATTCTAGTTCCATGGGGACTGGTTGTAATTATCCTTGGCAATACAGCAATGGGTGTACAGTTAATGATATTAGCGCTCGTCTTACTAATTATTCGAAGAATTATTGAACCTAAAGTACTTGGTGATTCAATTGGGTTAAATGCGTTACCAACTGTTTTATCAATGTATTTTGGCTTTGTCTTTTTTGGAGTGATGGGACTAATCCTTGGGCCATTTGTTTACATTGCCATTCGATCCGCAAAAGAAGCTGGACTTTTTAGGTTAACTGTTCAGGAAAGCCCACTGACAAAAGATCATTCATAAGGTTTAAAAGAGCGGCGGTAAATACCGCCACTCTTTTCGCTCATTAAATTAAACGTATTGCTTCTTCAACAGCGTGTTCACCACTCGTTAGGTCAAACGATTTTCCAACTGTTGTATCATCCTCAAGGACTGCTAAAATGACATTTGCTACGTCTTCTCGAGGTATCTTCCCTCTATCCAAATCCTCTGCAACTTTTACCTTTCTAGTACCTTCATCATTCGTTAACCCACCTGGGCGAATGATTGTATAATCAAGTCCGCTGTCCACTAACCACCCATCTGCATAGTGTTTAGCTGCGCTATAATAGGGAGCGCTCTCCATCCAATTTTCTCTTCTGTGCACACCAATAGCACTTACGATGACAAAGCGTTTCACATTTGCTTTCTTTGCTGCTTCCATTGATTTGATTGCTCCATCTAAATCAATCATAACTGTTTTATCTGCTCCAGTATGTCCACCAGATCCGGCCGTAAAAACAACGGCGTCACAACCTTGAACTACTTCAACCAAATCATCTATAGAGCCTTCCAAATCGCCAATTACACTTTCCACACCTAATTCTTCAAATGTTTCTTTCTGTTCCCTTCTTCGAACCATTGCTCGAGCTTTATGTGATGTATGTTGCTCAATTTTTTGGATTAGATGTTTTCCAATTTGTCCATTTGCCCCTATTACAAGTACATTCATTTTTTTCATCCTTCCTGGAATGTTTGTCTACTAAATAACTATACCCTTCCTACACCTAAAAAAAACAAGTAGCTAATTAAATACCTCCGCTAAGAAAAAGGTGAAGCAAAAAATTTGTGTTAGTAACAAAGGTATTTTGCCCTTGCTGGTCGTAAAGCAGAGGATGCCGCTATCTAATCTAAAGAAACATCACTCTGAGAAGTAGAAGTTGGATTTGATACCATCGAGCTTCACGGTGCCCATGGCTATTTAATTCAGCAATTCCTATCTCCATTTTCAAAGAAACGTATTCACCGATACGGGCAAAATCGGACATTGTTTGCCACAGAAATAATTGAAGCTGTGAAAAGCGTTATTCCACAACAAATGCCACTCATCATGAGAATCTCGGAACCGATATGTAGATGGCGGTTATGAGATTTATGACGCAATTAACGTCTCAAAAATCCGTCATCTAGTTGGCGTTGATGTATTCGACGTTAGTTCTGGTGGCGAAGGACAACCCGCCCCACATCGTTTTTTAGGTACTTTTGGAGGCTACCAAGTCCCTCTTACCTTAAAATCAAAAATGCGCTTAATATACCCCAGTCACCTCTGTGGGACAATTAGTAGACCCCGTCCTTGCAGACGCAACAATACGTACTAATAATCCTAATCTCGTCGCCGTCCGCCGTGGGCTTCTAACAAACCTATATTGTGCCCTGTTAACAGGTAGTTTCTCTTAAATTATCGATTGATGTCCCAAAGCAATAATAATATCTTAAGAATATAGAGGTGTTATTAAAAATTAATATATTACATTAGGACAAGCGCGGGGATCACACTCGTGAGGCCGTCTTCATTATCTATTTGTTTTCAAAAATAAAAAATAACCCCGTTAATTGTAACAGGGTTTTAATTTGATTTTCCCAATTTGTATATGTATTATATATAATAATGCGAATAATTTATCAATAAACGAAAATACATTGGAGGGTAACAAGTGTCACTAAATTACATTAATGATACATTATTAATTGAAGCTTATGAAAAGGCTGTAAAACACGGACTGAATCAGGATTTTATAGAACTAATAAAATCAGAATTACTTCGAAGGAACATTCGTTTCGATAACGATGGATCGAAGTAACGCTTTTTCATTTTCATATAATTCCCTTCCTAATTTCTCTTCAAATTCAGATATGAGCGACATAAGTAGTAAAGAATCTGATTTGTCCATAATCCCTCCAATTAAATTTGATGAAATCTTGTTACATATTTCCCAATATAAAAAGACACCAACATATCTTTTTTCTATTTTAAATATTTACAAGTGACATTACAAGTGTTTTATTATGTATTTTGCAGATAATTCTTTCATTTTAGATCTAAAGTACTGTTATTGGTACAAAAAAGAGCTCTCGCTTGCTCCGTTTCCTTCCTTTGATAAATACACCAAGCGTTTTCTGTAATGATTTGTACAAGGCTTGTTCCTGATTATTAAAAGCATAGCGACAGTCTCCTACTTCATCTAATTGATTTTCTTTACTCCCAACGCGGCAAGAGCCACATCAGTTGGTTGACAGTTACTTAACGTCACACAGTATTCTTTAAGTAGGAGGTGTAAAAAATGAAAAACCCATTTGTTTTTGGCCGATTAAAAGAAGATGATCCTGGACGTGAAGAGTTTGAAACAGCGATTGAATCTATTTTAGTTGATGCTGAAATAGTACTTACTAATGTGAAAGATATGTTTGATAAGGCGTAATAATTCTAAGGGTGGCAGGTGCCGCCCTTTATTAGTCAAACCACTTCCGTTTGACATAAAACCTCCGGACAGTTATAGATCTTTTTGCTTATTTTCTGTTTCATTGAATTATGTCCGTAATTAAGGAGAGTGCTAATAACATTACTTATTGTCATTTGACTTCTGTTTTTCTGATTTATTGTCCCTCACATACTTACCTTGTCTTCCTTATTTTGTTCTTCTGTTCTTTCATCTCCTCTTTTAGCCATTCTATTCCCTCCTTTAAACAAATTATAGCTTGTATACCCGACATCTTTATGAATAAACTAATTTTCATGATTTAGGTTCTTTTTCCGAAAAAAGGTAGCCGATTCGCTACCTCTGTTGGCCTTACGTTAGAAAAATAGAAGCAGAAACATTTATGTAAGAGGTACTTTAGTTCAACAAGGAAGAGGTATTCAGGCGTCAACAAAGACACTGCCTGCAATACGTTCTATTAGAGTAGATGTTCATATACTTGCGGGATTAACATTATTAAGTGAACGGACACTATAGTGATTATGAGGAATCGCGCGACATTTACGAAAAGAACATAACTCAAAAGAAAGCCGATGCATTTGGGGACAAGTTCTTTTCGGAACCAAATGGCACTAATTCTTGATAACAGAGTCATTGGTTCAAAGAACAAAAATAAAAAACCCTTATATATCAAGGGTTTTCAGTGATGACCCGTACTGGGCTCGAACCAGTGACCTCCACCCTGTCAAGGTGGCGCTCTCCCAGCTGAGCTAACGGATCATGGGAAATATGTAATTATATATTGGGACATCTATTAATATATCTTATCTTTTTATAGAAGTCAACCCGTGAAATTACTTACGAAAGATGTACAAAGAATCGCCCGTTCATGCTAAAATACAGGAAACGATACTGAGGGAGGGTGAATGCTGTTGGACAGTGAGAGTTTTAATACCCCAAGACTAATCCTTCGTGAACTTTTAGAAGAAGATGCAGAAGCATTATTTCCAATTTGGTCAGATATACGTGTGACACGATACATGAAAATTGATACGCTGGAAACACTAGATCAAGCGCGAGAAGTTATTCGGTTTTTACACACACAAGTCTCTGAAGGAAAGGCATCACGTTACGTCATTATCCTAAAAGACACAAATGAAATCATTGGTTCATGTGGGTTTGAAACCTTTCAAACAGAACACCGTAGCGCGAAAATAAGCTATGAACTTGGGAAACATTTTTGGGGCAAAGGGTTTGCTTCTGAGGCACTACGTTCTATACTAGCAGACGGTTTTAAACGATATGATTTACATAGAGTTGAAGCTCGTATCGAACCAGAAAATGACCGATCCATTCATGCACTTCATAAGCTTGGTTTTATGCGAGAAGGTAGACTACGCGACGTTCAACTAAAAGGGGATCGTTTTGTAGATCAGTTGATTTTTTCATTGTTACGCGAAGAAATTGAATAAAAAAAACGCCGAGAGCGCTCGGCGTTTTTTTTATCATTCACCGTTAATTCCTAGCGTTATCATGGCAATAGAACGGATTCTATTTTGCATCATACCCTTGATCTTCAATTTCTTCCTTAATTGCATCGAACTCTAGCTTGGTTTGGTCATAAGATATGTTTACCTCATTTTTTTCAAGCGATACATGAACCTCACCCACTCCTTCAAGTGCTGAAAGAGCTTTTTCAATCGAAGCCACACAATGGCCACAAGACATTCCTTTTACTTCAATCGTTGCATTTTCCAATTTACTCACTCCCTTGCATTTTGTCTTTATAGAATAACACACATACCCCCTTTAGGTATATACAGATGAGTCCATTAGAAAAAATCCCCTACTTCATGCGATAGAGGATTTTAACATTATTTCGAAAATCGGCCAATGATATCCATTAACTCTGAAATCGCTTCTTCTCCGTCTCCATTTTTAATCGCATCTGACAAGCAGTGTTTTGAGTGGTCCTCCAACATGTGCATGCTTACTTTCTTCAAAGCAGCTTGTATGGCTGAAAGTTGGACGAGCACATCAACGCAGTATCGATCTTCTTCAATCATTTTATGAATACCCCGAACTTGACCTTCAATTCGTTTTAGCCGATTTTGAATTTGAGTTTTATCTGATACATGACGATGAGTAGTCCGCTCTTCTTTTGTCTCTTGATGGTTCACCTTGTTCACCTCGTGCTTTTTCTATAAGTATACACGCGTGTGGGGTGGTTGTAAAAAAACTACTTATCTGTATGACCATCAATTTCTTTTGTTTCGATCCGTTTAACATTTCCTAAATTGACATGAACGCCTTGAACATTAACCCAAGTTGAATCCTGTTTTAACCACTCACCAATTTGTACATTTGGATCCTCGTCAAAAACCCATTCTTCTGTCGTACCATCAGTAAAGCTGACAATCATATTAAATGCAGGCATCGAATCTCCCCTTTGTTAAGTCTTATGTTTAGTTAAGTCTTATGTTTAGTTAATACCCATATCTGCCTTCTTCTAATCAACCTTTAGCGATTGACAGCCATATAAGAGTACGGTATGGTTTTGGTGTTGCACCAAAAAATGCAACCTTTTTAGATTAACCACTTATTATAGAGATAATTTAGATTGTTGGGGAGTGGAAAAGATGGAAAAAGCATTGATCTTTTTTGACATTGACGGAACACTTTTAAATGATGAAAAACAATTGCCTGCTTCTACGAAAGAATCAATTCGTTTATTGCAAGAAAAAGGTCATGATGTTGCCATTGCGACTGGCCGTGCCCCTTATTTTTTTAAAGACTTACTCCAAGAACTTCAGATTGATTCGTATGTTTGTTTTAATGGACAATACGTTGTTTATAAAGGTGAACTCATTTACCAAAATACGTTAGACGAAACAACGTTTAATAAGTTTGAACGTTATGCGTCTTCATTAAACCATCCGCTCGTTTTTATGGCCGAAGAGTCCTATACGACAAACGGGAAAGATCACCCTGATGTTCGAGAAAGCATTCAATCATTAATGATTGATTTACCCGAATACAATCCAGATTTTCATGAACAAAAGAATTTACATCAAGCACTCTTATTTTGTAAGCCAGACGAGCAACAACAATATGTTGAACGTTTTCCTGAATTTAAATTTGTACGCTGGCATCCCTTATCAGTTGATGTTCTTCCAAGAGAAGGTTCTAAAGCATATGGTATTTCTAAATTCATTGCCCATGCGAAGATTAATTTAAAGCATGTTTACGCTTTTGGGGATCAATTAAATGATTTAGAAATGCTCTCTTATGTTGAACACGGTGTCGCAATGGGAAATGCACCTGCTCAAGTCCAAGCACAAGCTCGCTATATTACAAAAGATGTGAACGAAGATGGGATTAAGCACGGCTTATCATTAGTTGGGCTCCTTTCATAAAAAACCGGCATAAGTTTTCACTTATGCCGATTTTTAGTAGGTTCATAAAGAATGAAACACTGCTTTTTCCTAAAAGGTTTTGTATTAATATATTTTCCGCATAAAGAAAAGCCTCTTTTATTTAAAGAGGCTTTTGTTATGTATAACAGCATTAAGACGCGCCTAGCAGGATTCGAACCCACAACGCGAGAACCGGAATCTCGTGTGATATCCCATTTCACCATAGGCGCCCATTCGTTTTAACGACATGTATAAATATACTTGATTAAGAGGGAGTTGTCAATATGGATCTCCCTCTTTTCGCATTAAGAGGATTTTGTTGTCTGCTCACCTTCAGCAAACATTTTTTGAAAACGCTCATTAATATCCTCTTCTGTGTATCCTGCTTCTCCTAGACGAACACCAAAATTCTTTGCATAAAGCTGCAACCGCTGGGACATTTTGCTATATTTCTTCGCTTCCGTGCCCTTTGTCTCTTTTACACGTCCATCTGCATTGGAAATAATATTCTCAACAACAAACAACGCTTTCCATAATGTTTCTTCATCCATCCCTTGATGGATTGTACTTAATTCATTGACAACTTCTTTATAAAAATCTTGAAATTCTTTGAATGTGATTTCTTCTTCCATATTTAGGAAGTGTTGAATTTTATCATATTGTTTTTGCATAAAGACACCCCTTTTCCCCTAATTATTATAGCATAAGCCACGGATGCTTACCATTGTCTGTCTAATGAAGGTGACAAATTTAGCGCTCATTTTCCCATTTTTTGATGATTTTGTTTAATGGCGTCAGAAACATAAATAGCGCTAAACAACCATTCATGCATCATCGTAACGACTATGTATGACGAAAATGACATTAGTATTCAAATCAAAAACACCTAAACGAAAACGTCCAGGTGTTTTTGATCTCACTTTTTACAATACATATCAAATGCTTGTTCTAGCTTTTGCACCACTTGAATCGGTTCATGACCTTCAATTTCGTGGCGCTCTACCATCGTTTGGATCTTTCCATCTTTAAGTAAAGCAAATGATGGTGAAGATGGACCGTATCCAGTAAACTGCTCTCGTGCACGTGCAGTTGCCTCTTTATCTTGACCGGCAAATACCGTCACAAAACGATCTGGCGTCGTTTCATAGTTCTTCATATAAGCAGCTGCTGGACGGGCAATTCCTCCTGCACATCCACAGACAGAATTAATCATTACAAGTGTTGTACCTTCTTCAGAAAACACTTTTTCAACATCTTCCGCTGTTTCAAGTTGAGTATAGCCAGCTTGAATCATATCATTACGCGCCTCTTGGACGACATCATTCATAAAAAAATTAAACTGTTGCAAACTCTTCGCCCTCCTTTTTATTCTTTTCTTATTGTAAGCCGATTGCATTTATTTAACAAGCAATGCGATTAATTTTATCACGATCTTTATTTTCAAGGAAAAAATAAGAAGAGCTAAGCTCTTCTTTTAATAAATCATCGTATTTTCTTCCGTCATATGTTCTAACCGTTTTTTTATCGAAGCGAGGAAACGACCACAAATAAGTCCATCAAGCACCCGATGATCAAGAGATAAGCACAGATTAACCATATGGCGTACCGCTATCACATCTCCTGCTTCTGTTTCCATAATTACTGGCCGTTTAACGATTGACTCTATTGATAGAATTGCTGCTTGCGGAGCATTTATAATTGGCTGAGATAATATCGATCCAAATGAACCCGTATTGTTAATTGTAAACGTTCCATTTTTCATATCTTCTCCACTCAGTTTGCCAGAACGAACTTTCCCTGCAAGTTCATTTGTTTTCTTTGCTAACCCTTTAATTGTCAGCTCGTCAGCATTGTGAATAACAGGGACAAATAAAGCGTCATCTGTCGCGGCAGCCATTGAAACGTTTATTTCCTTTTTACGTATGATCTTATCGTCAGCCCACTGGGAATTCATTTGAGGGAATTCCTTCAACGCTTCTACACAAGCTTTCATAAAGAAAGGTAGATAAGTCAAATTGTAACCTTCTTGCTCCTTGAATTCCGCTTTTTTCTTTTCACGTAAATTCACTAAATTTGTTACATCAACTTCTACCATTGTCCAAGCATGGGGCATTTCCGACTTACTTTTCACCATATTCGCTGCTATGGCCTTCCGCACACCACTTACAGCTATTTCTTTATCGCCTTTTAATGTTGTCTCAGTGTTCGAACGTTTACTAGAAACAGAGTCAACGACCTCTTGTTCCTTATTTTCTTCTTTTTCTGGTCTAGGTATTTCTTGTGAAGCCCCCAAAGAGAGATACGCTTCCACGTCCTTACGTGTAATGCGACCGCCACGACCACTGCCTGATATTGAATTGAGATCAATGTTATTCTCTTGCGCTAAACGCATAACCGCTGGAGAATATCTTGTTTTTTGTGAAGTATCGTTATCAGTAGAATGAGGAACTTTTTGTTCAACTGACTCTTCTTCTTGTACAGGTTCATTCGCTAAGGGTGCAGCACCCACTTCTTCAATTGCACAAATATCAGTCCCTACAGAAACAGTGTCGTCTTCAGCTACAAGTAATTCTGTTATTGTACCAGTAAAAGAGGAAGGAATTTCAGCACTAACTTTATCGGTAAGTACTTCTGCAATTGGGTCATACTTGTTTACTTTATCGCCTGGCCCAACCAACCATTTACTAATCGTTCCCTCTGTCACACTTTCACCAAGTTGTGGCATTGTCATTTTAGTCGCCATCTATTGTTCCCTCCTTTAAAACTCTGCCAAGTCGCGTATTGCACGCTCAACTTTGTCTGGATTGATCATAAATTCTTTCTCCAGAGTTGGCGCGTACGGCATCGCAGGGATATCGGGTCCTGCAAGACGTTGGATAGGTGCATCAAGATCAAACATACAGTTTTCGGCAACAATAGCAGCAACTTCGCCCATTATGCTTCCTTCATTATTGGCTTCTGTAATAAGTAGCACTTTACCCGTTTTACTAGCTGCCTCTTTAATCGCTTCTTGGTCAAGAGGATAAATCGTACGCAGATCAAGAATATGAGTACTAATGCCATCTTTCTCTAGCCTCTCTGCTGCTTGAAGTGCAAAATGAACTGCTAGACCATATGTTATAACAGTGACATCGTCGCCCTCGCGCTTCACATCTGCTTTCCCTATTGGTAGAGTGTAATCACTCTCTGGGACTTCACCTTTTATTAAACGATAAGCGCGTTTGTGTTCAAAGAATAATACAGGATCATTCGATCGAATTGCAGATTTCAACAAGCCCTTTACATCATAAGGTGTTGAAGGCATCACAATTTTTAATCCTGGGGTATTTGCAAACATTGCTTCAACGCTTTGGGAATGATAGAGAGCACCATGAATTCCGCCACCATATGGCGCGCGGATTGTGATTGGGCATGTCCAATCATTATTGGAACGATAACGAATTTTCGCTGCTTCTGAAACGATTTGGTTAACTGCTGGCATAATAAAGTCTGCAAATTGCATTTCTGCCACTGGACGCATCCCATACATAGCAGCCCCAATGCCAACTCCAGCAATCGCTGATTCTGCTAACGGAGTATCAATTACACGAGCCTCACCAAACTTTTCATAGAGCCCAGCAGTAGCTCGAAAAACACCACCTCGCTTACCCACATCTTCACCTAAAACAAATACTTTGTTATCACGTTCCATTTCTTCGGTTAATGCACTCGTCACTGCTTCTATATAAGATAGCACGGCCATTTAATTCGCCTCCTCGTCATACACATGCAAATAAGCTGTCTTTGGATCTGCATATCCAGCCTGCTCTGCATATTCAGTCGCTTCATTGACGATCTCCGCAATTTCCTCGTCTAATATAGCTAAGTTTTCTTCTTTAAGAGCTCCACATTTAATTAGGTAGTTCGCATACGTGTGAATCGGGTCTTTCGCTTTTGCTTCTTCGACTTCTTCTCGCGAGCGATATGCTCGATCATCATCATCACTTGAGTGTGGTGTTAAGCGATAAGAGACTGTTTCAATGAGAGAAGGACCGTCTCCATTTCTGCCTCGATCAGCTGCATGTTTCACCGCTTCATAGACAGCTAACGGATCATTTCCATCAACAGTTACACCAGGCATACCATAGCCAACAGCACGATCAGCAACGCTTTTACATGCCAACTGCTTTTCAATCGGAACACTAATAGCATATTTATTATTTTCGCACATAAAGATAACGGGCAATTTATGGACCCCGGCAAAATTTGCCCCTTCGTGAAAATCACCTTGGTTGGAAGACCCTTCACCAAAAGTAGTGAGCGTTACAAAGTTCTTGTTTTCTAGTCTACCAGCTAAGGCAATTCCAACTGCATGGGGAACTTGTGTCGTAACTGGAGAAGATCCAGTTACAATACGGTTTTGTTTTTGGCCAAAATGTCCTGGCATTTGGCGCCCCCCTGAATTAGGGTCTTCTGCTTTTGCAAAACCAGAGAGCATTAAATCTTTTGCAGTCATTCCGAACGCAAGCACTACACCCATATCACGATAATACGGAAGGACAAAATCCTCATCCCGGTTTAAGGCAAAAGCCGCACCCACTTGAGAAGCTTCTTGTCCTTGACAAGAAATCACAAATGGGATTTTACCAGCTCTGTTTAACAGCCACATCCGTTCATCAATTCGCCTAGCTAACAACATTGTTTTGTACATTTCAATTGCATCAACGTCCGTTAAACCTAATTGTTCATGTTTTTTTTCAGTCATAAGATTTCCTCCTTACATATGAATTGCACGTTTATCCACCGCTAAGGCTGCTTCTCCAATTGCTTCCGACAATGTTGGATGAGGATGAATTGTCTCACCGATTTCAAAATAGGCAGCATCAAGAAATTTAGCAAGCGCCGCTTCAGAAATCAATTCTGTCGCATGACCCCCTATTATATGAACACCAAGCAAGTCGTTGTTGGAAGCATCAGCGATTAGTTTAACAAAACCTTCTTCATCCCCCTGCACAAGTGCCTTTCCAATTGCAGCAAAAGGGAACGTACCTACTTTAATTTGATAGCCTGCCTTCTTGGCTTGCGCTTCAGTTAAACCTACTTGAGCTGATTCCGGAAAACTATAAATGCACGAAGCGACAGTTAAAGGGTTGATGGGTTCAACATGCTTGTTACTCATATGTGCAACTGCAAGTAATCCCTCATGGCTAGCTACATGCGCCAGTTGCAGTCCACCAATACAATCACCAATGGCATATATATGCGATTCTTTCGTTTGACCATACTCATTAACTGAGATGTAACCGTTTTCTAAAACGATGTCTGTATTATCAATTCCTATGTCAGCGACGTTTGCTGTACGTCCGATTGAAACAAGCATTTTTTCTGCATTTAATTGTTGTGACGTCCCTTTTTGCTGAATCGTCGCTGTTACGCTGCCCTCAACCTGAAGGGATTCTTCATCCAAACTCGCACCTATATAAAATTCAACACCACGCTTTTGTAGTTGTTTCATCATTTCCTTGGAAATAACTTCATCAGCTGTTGGCAAGATTCGTTCGGCAGTTTCAATAACCGTTACTTTGACGCCAAAGTCAACTAACATAGACGCCCACTCAATACCAATAACGCCTCCACCAACAATCAACATAGACGCTGGAAGTTCAGTCAGTTCAAGGGCATGATCCGAACTTAAAACATATTCACTATCAAACGGTGTATTAGGCAACGGACGAGGTGATGATCCAGTTGCTAAGATAACATTGGACCCAATCAGCATTTCATTCTCTCCATTTTCCAAATCAACTGAGATCGTTCCTGGAGAAGGGGAAAAAATCGAAGGCCCAAGCATTCTCCCTCTACCGCTATACACATCAATTTTCCCTTTGTTCATTAAAGCCTTGACACCATTTGCTAGTCGATCAACGATTTCTTGCTTTCGGGTTTGTACATCCGAAAAGTTAAGTTCAATATTTTCTGCTTTTATGCCATAGTTACTAGCATTTTTTGCCGTTCGAAAAACCTCTGCACTCCTCAATAATGCTTTACTTGGAATGCAACCTCTATGTAAACAAGTACCACCTAGTAGATCACGTTCAACTAACGCTGTTTTTAAGCCTTCTTGAGCGGCACGGATGGCGGCTGAATAGCCGCCCGTCCCTCCACCAACAATAACCAGATCGTAGTTTTCAGCCATATTGGTATCACCTTTTCCTCTTTATTTCTTGCGCGAAAGAATATGGTGTTCGTTTTGTAAAAACGTTCCTCTTGCATAGCGCATACGTTCAATTCGCTGCTCGGCCATCTGGTCTGCAGCTTGAAAAGTTGGTATATTGTTCTCGCGTGCAATCTCAAACACACGCGCGACATTATCATAAATGCCTTCCACTTTTTTAAAAGCTCGGTCCCGGTTATAACCGTTTAACTCATCCGCCACATTAATGACTCCACCTGCATTAATAACGTAATCAGGCGCGTACGCAATGCCCATTTCCTGCAATTTAACACCATGCGCTTCTTCTCTTAATTGATTGTTTGCCGCTCCAGCAATAACGGATGCTTTTACTGTTTTCAACGTCTCATCATTTATTATTCCGCCTAAAGCACACGGCGCAAAAATATCACAGTCCACACTGTAGATTTCATCTGGTTCTACCGCTTTCGCACCAAACTCTGCGACAGCACGCTCCACCGAAGGTTTATGGATATCGGTTACGATTAATTGAGCGCCATCTTTATGAAGGTATTTACACAAGTGATAAGAAACATTTCCGACACCTTGAATCGCAATTGTTTTTCCAGCTAAATCTTCAGAACCAAGGCCAGCTTTAGCAGCTGCTTTCATACCTACATAAACACCGTAAGCCGTAACCGGTGATGGATTCCCTGATGCTCCAAAAGCTGGAGAGATCCCAGTTACATAATCCGTTTCATCATGAATGGTATCCATATCTTCAACGGTTGTACCAACATCTTCAGCGGTAATATAACGTCCATTTAAGCCTTGAATATAACGACCAAAAGCACGGAACATTTCCGGATTTTTGTCTTTACGAGCATCTCCAATAATGACTGCTTTTCCGCCACCCAGATTTAATCCTGCCGCAGCATTTTTATATGTCATACCTCTTGATAATCGAAGTACATCTTCAAATGCTTCTTCTTCTGTTTCATAATTCCACATTCTCGTACCGCCGAGCGCAGGTCCCAACGTAGTATCGTGAATGGCAATAATCGCCTTTAATCCAGATGTGCGGTCTTGACAGACAACTAGCTGTTCATAATCACGCTCCACCATTTTTGTGAACAAATTCATGTTACATCCCCCTTAACTTAGCTAGACCATTTCGGCATGAAGCTCCCCTACTTACAATGCAAAAACGGTGCCAAATATGTTCCAGCAAGGAAACAACCCTTCCAACACGCTTCCGTGCATTTTTTTGCATGGTCTGCAAAAAAATGCAGGCAAAATTATTCAAGTTGATGTTTTTCCATCTTGTAATAGAGTGACCGTACAGAGATTCCGAGTCTTTTCGCGGCCTCTGTTTTTATCCCTTTCGTTTCGGTAAGAACCGCATGTATATAGTCTCTTTCTCTTTCGGCAAGATATTCACTCAAATTACTCTTGAATAACTCCTTATTCACTTCAATTTCTTCAGAGCCAATGTTTTTTGACTTCTTTACTGGCAAGGGAACATTCTGAAGTTCGGTTGCTCCAAGATTCATATAAATCATTGCTCGAGCTAAAACATTCTCAAGCTCACGAACATTCCCAGGCCAATCATACTCTTGAAAATCGGAAAGAACAAGCTTCGAAATCGATTGAATATTTCGGCCGAAATCTTGGTTTAATTTCTGTATAAGATATGTAGCTAAGGGCGCCAAGTCATTTATACGTTCACGTAAAGGTGGTATTCGAATTGGTAATTTATTTAATCGATAGTATAAATCCTCTCTGAATCGCTTCTCATGGAGCGCGGCATAAAGATCAACATTTGTTGCAGCTATCACTCGTACATCCATTGCAATTGGCTTTGTCCCTCCTACACGGACAATTTCTTTTTCTTGTAAAACGCGTAATAATTTCGCCTGTGTACTTTGAGATAATTCACCAACTTCATCCAAGAAGATGCTTCCTCCAGCCGCTTCTTCAAATAAGCCCTTTTTACCCGTTCTTAACGCACCTGAAAATGCCCCCTGTTCATAACCAAATAATTCACTCTCTAACAAAGACTCTGTAAGAGCCGCACAGTTAACCCTTACAAATGGCTGCTTTCGACGCTCGCTCTCGTTGTGGATCGCGTGCGCAAATAGCTCCTTTCCGGTCCCTGTTTCCCCCAGTAGTAAAATTGGTAAAGACGTCTCTGCTCCAAGCTTTGCTTGGTTAATCGCTAATGACATTCCTTCCGAAGAACCAACAATGTCATCAAATGAATAGTTTGCTTCTAAACTGGCTAATTTTCTTTTTGCTTGACGCAACTGACTAGTTATTTTATTTAACTCTGACACATCATGTATAACGCCAACGCTTCCTTTTAAATGGCCATCCACAACAACTGGAGCTACGTTAACTACTACATCTTGTTTCCTTGGACCAAGCTTCAATCTAGCTCCTCGAACTGGTCTTTCTGTTTGTAACACTTGCATATGGATGCTCTCGCCTTCAGATATGTCTGTCGTTGCTGGTTTACCTACTATCTGTTCTGGTAAGAGCCCTGTCATTTTTGTATATGCTGGATTAATCATTAAGCCCGTGCCCTTTTCATCAACAACAGAAATCGCATCATTTGATGAATAGATAATAGCTTCAAGCATTGTCTGGATACTACGTAAGTCCGTAATTTGTTCGGCCATTTGTGTCGCTTCGGTGACATCTTTAAAGATCGCAATGGCCCCTGTGCCTCGTCCATTATGTATTAGGGGCATTCTCGTCGTGACAATCGTTGTGCCATTTGCAAATGTTTGCAACTGATTATACTCTGGTTGCTTCGTTCTAATTACTCGAGGCAATCCACTTGAAGGAAGCAACTGTTGTATAGCGGCACCAATACTAGAATTCATTTGAATATCAGCCATTTGTGCTGCAGCTTCATTCATATACTGGACTGTCGCATCAACGTTCACAATAATCATACCGTCTTCAATTGCATCAATGGCTTTTTCCATAAGAAGATGGCCATCAATTGCAGAAAATATGAGACTCCACGCATACTCAAAATGAACATGCTTACCTTCTATCCCTGTATCTTCTTTGGCAATGACAATATCAGCTTCACCACCATCATCCATCTCCACTTCGATGGAACAGTTCGCTATGTTATTTTCACGCGCAATCCGCTTGAGCTCATCATCTTCTGAGATAATAAAAAGCACCTTTACTACACGAAGTTTCATTATCAATACAAGTAGACGCTGTGCTTCAATACCCTCACCAACGAAGATTGCTTTTTTCAAGACATCACCTCATTTTAAAAATTAGGACTTGGTCTTACGTGCTGATGTCATTTATTTTAAGTATCGTATAATTAAGCTAATGATGCAAGAACAACGTGTACATTCTCATGAATCTGTTCTACAATAGAATCAGCACATAGAAAGAAAAGAGGGGTTTCATGGGCAGACTCATTGCTTTATGCATCTTACTTGTCCCTATTATTGGTGCTGGTTACGGCATTAAACTCATACGTGATTCTTTTTTCTTTATCCAACTAACTCCCTACCCAAATATTTGGATTCAATTCTTAGCAGGCCTTGTCTTTTTTTTCCTCGGTCTATTTTTCATGGCCGGATTTATTTTCCATCGAGATAAAAAAAGAGGGAAGGTGAAGGTATCTTCATCGTTATTTAATAAAAAGGCATAGCTAGCTATGCCTTTTTATTTGTCCCTTAAACCCAAATTTTCAATCCATCGAAAAAATGGCATCTGTAATCCCCTTGTTTTTTTAAAGAAAAGCATCCCCATATAAGCAAATACCAATAAAACAAGTAACAAGTAAACAGGAGTATTAATGACAGAAACAAACCAGATAGCCATCATTGTCCCAACTAATAAAGCACCATTTATCCCAAAAGAAGCCTGTCCTTCTCCTTCGAGTACAAACACAATATAAAGAACTGTTACACCATATAATACATCTGTGAACGCCGGCACTTCTATAAAAAAGCAACTCATGATTAAGAATAAAAGGCTTACTTTCCACAGACGCAATGGTTTTTCATTAGCTACTTTGCACACAAGAGGAAAAACAAGGAACACTAATATCGTTGTAGCTAAATTTATTATTCCTAATGTTTCCGACCTCCATAAAATGTACCAAGAAAATAAGGCTGCGGTCGTTCCCATTACGATCATTACTGGGTGCTTTATCTTAAACGGTTGCATCGCGAAACAATCATTTTTGTCACAATAAAATCCGATTGTCCAAATCACCGTTGCATAAAAAAGTGCTGCATATGAGAAAAATATATTTTCGCTAGCAACGTATCCACAAAGCACTGAATAACTAAATAAAATAAACGCTCCTAAACTATAAGGCAACTCTTTCCCTTTACTCATTGCCGTCCAGGTAGCATCTGCAAAACCGGCCATCAATACAATAGCAATTAACGGCAACATTAAAAAAAGGGCCACATATATCCACATGACTAATCCTCCTCTCTTTTTCTTTTCAGGAAAACCTTTATTAATTAGTATGAGAATCTATACATGAAATTAGCCATTGACGCACAAAAAAAGCAAGCGCTAATCAGCACTTACTTTTATTTTCGTTAGCTCACTTTATGTTCGATGCGGAGTTTGTCAGCTACCATCGCAATAAATTCAGAGTTCGTCGGTTTTGCTTTTGAATGACTGACTGTGTAACCAAATAATGTGGAAATGGAATCAATATTCCCTCTACTCCAAGCCACTTCAATTGCATGACGGATTGCTCGCTCAACTCTACTTGCCGTAGTATTAAACTTCTTAGCAATATCGGGATAAAGTACTTTTGTTATCGACCCCAGTAATTCAATGTCCTTATAAACCATTGTAATGGCTTCTCGCAAATACATGTATCCTTTAATATGAGCAGGCACTCCAATTTCATGAATAATGCTTGTGATACTTGCATCCAAGTTAATTTGTCTTCCTTCATTACGAGGTGCGCTAAATGTTAACGAAGAGGATTTTGCTCTTGTTAATTTATTACCGCCAATTTCTCTGATTTTATCCATTAAAGCGTCCATATCAAACGGTTTTAGTACATAATAAGCCGCCCCAAAATCTACAGCACGTTTTGTTACGTCTTCCTGCCCAAAAGCAGTTAGCATAATAATTTGTGGTTTTTTTGCCTTCTGACTTAATCGCTCAAGAACAGCCAATCCATCTAAATGAGGCATAATAATATCGAGAAGCAACACGTCAGGAGCCTTTTCTTCTACAACAGTTAAGCACTCTTGTCCATTATAAGCAGTACCCACAACTTCCATATCATTTTGAGCACCCACGTACTCACTAAGTAAATGAACCAACTCTCTGTTATCATCTGCGATGCAGACTGTTACATTACTCATTTATTCTTCCCCCAGTTCCTTTTGGTGTACTTAATCGATTCGACAAAGGCTCATACATTCCTTTAATTAATTTCAAATAAGCCGATTTATTAACAAAAAAGCATTTATTCTCTTAAATACTCTCTTTTTCGACATATTTCAAAACTTTATCTCTTCTCTTTCTTTTATTGTAACAAAGAAATGTGCAGAGTCGTGTATTTTATTCGTTGAAAAGCAAAAAATAGCTAAAACGAGTCATTAACTCGCTTTAGCCTCTAGAAGACCGGTATGAATTCCTGCTTCTTCAAGCATCCAGCCTATATGACATCCATACCCTGATGTCGGATCGTTAACAAATACATGAGTTACAGCACCAATAAGTTTGCCATCTTGAATAATTGGGCTTCCACTCATGCCTTGTACAATTCCCCCAGTTTCTTTTAACAACGTGGGGTCTGTTACTTTGATAACCATACCTTTTGTCGCTGGCTTATCCTGATTAATGCTCGAAACAATTTCAACATCAAATTGTTCAACCTTTTCATCATTTAAAACCGTCAATATTTTCGCTGGTCCTTCTTTTACTTCTGCCGCAGTTGTAATTGGAAGCGGTGTGTCATATAAGTTATTTTCCAATTGATTACGATGAAGTTCACCATAAATGCCCAGCGGACTATTTTTATTAATCGTACCTAAAACATCTTTGTCTTTAGAAATACTCGCAAGCTTTTCCCCTGGCTCACCATGAATCCCTTTTGAAATGGATGTAACAGAAGAACGCATCACTTGACCATCATGTACGGCAACCGGCTTTTTTGTATCAATATCTGAAATAACATGACCTAAAGCACCATATTTTTTACTTTTTGGTTCAAAGAACGTCATTGTTCCTACACCAGCGGCAGAATCACGAATGTATAAACCTAAACGATATAAGTGATCCCCTTTCGCTTTTTCAGGTTTAATTATTGTTTGAATCGCATGACTGTCTCTAATGACTTCAACGTTAAGTTCTTTGTCAGATTCTCCTGCATCTTGAACAAACTTTGATACTTCATTCATCGAATGCATTTTTATCCCATTAATTTTAGTAATCATATCACCAACTTCAATTCCTGCGAACTCACCAGGGGATTTTTGACCTTTGGTAGTCTCGATTAAATGATGGCCAACAACCAAAACCCCTTCTGTATTCAGTTTTACGCCAATTGATTGGCCACCAGGAATTACTTTAATTTCTGGAATAACATTTACATCAATTGCTTTTATCGGAAAATGACCAGCTTTCATAACGACTTCCGCTTTTCCTGACTCATTTCCCTGTATATATGTCTGATCACCGTCATTATAAGTGGACGCTACAACA
Organism: Shouchella patagoniensis; assembly: GCF_002019705.1. Lineage (GTDB taxonomy): Bacteria > Bacillota > Bacilli > Bacillales > Bacillaceae_D > Shouchella > Shouchella patagoniensis. The sequence continues at coordinate 1,034,501 of NZ_KV917377.1, forward strand.
ACATTTTCAACATTTAATGATGCTGTAGTCGTTTCAAGTGCCAATTCGCTTCCTTGAAACATCGTAATACTAGTCGGAACTTCAATGAATTGCTTAACCTGTTGTGACAATCCTAGTGAAAAAACACATAATAAAAGCATAACCCCAATTACAATTCGTGCACCCTCTTTTTTCAAACCGTTCACTCCTCGCTCCCAACCCACACCTCCATGCTGGCTGTACTATTAATGTTGCCTCGAGAAGCCATATTTATAACCGATGAAAAAAGAAAAAGCCACCCAATATGGGCAGCATTTCTATGGATGAACTTTCTTCTTTTTTGCTTGATCAAGTAACTCCTGTGCATTTTTTCTTGTTATTTCAGTTACTTCAACACCAGATAACATTCTTGCTAACTCATTTACCTTCGTTATGCCTGTCAAAGATTGCACATTTGTAATTACCCGGTCGCCCTGTTCTTCTTTTGAAATGTATAGATGCTGATCGGCCATCGCAGCTACTTGGGGCAAATGAGAAATGCATAGTACTTGAGATCCATTTGATATGCGTTGAATCTTCTCAGCAATTGCTTGAGCAACCCTGCCACTCACACCTGTATCTACTTCGTCAAAAATAACAGATGTCACCGCTCCATTAGCAGAAAAGATCGATTTCAGAGCCAGCATAATCCTTGATATCTCTCCACCAGAAGCGACTTTAGCTAAAGGCTTAATTGGTTCCCCAGGATTCGTTGAGATCATAAATTCGACTTTATCTTGACCATCTTTATGAAAGGAATGCGGTCCATTTGAATGAAAAGCAACATGGAATTTTGTTTTCTCCATGTATAAATCCCTTAGTTGAATCATAATGGCATCTTTTAAGTAAGCAGCCGCAGCTTTACGTAAATCCGTTACAGTTTCTGCTTCTAATTCTAAGTCAGCGATCATTGCTTGATGCTTTTCTTCTAATTCTTTCATCCGATCATCTTTATTTGATATGACTTCAAGCTCCTCTTCAATTATAGCCGCATACTCAAGGATCGCTTCAACTGAATCCCCGTATTTTTTCTTAAGCTTATCGATTTCAGCAAGACGAGCTTCAACCTGTTCCAGCGTGACAGGATTAAAATCAACATTATCCAACGCTTCACGAATTGAATAAGTTGCCTCCTCAAACATGTAAAAACTAGAGGAAGCTTGTTCATATAACGGCTTGATATCTTCATCAATTGAAGCTGCCGTTTCAAGATGAGAAAGCATGCCGCTAATAAAATCTAATCCTCGTTCTTCCCCATACAAGTGTTCATAACTACGCTTTAATGCTTCATAAAGCTTTTCACTATTCGCCAGTTTAAAACGATCAGCTTGGAGGCGTAAATCTTCTTCAGGTACTAATTTCGCTTTTTCTATTTCTGCTAATTGATACGTATATAAATCCGTTTTTTGAGCAATTTCTTGCGCATTTTGATTTAATTCTTTCATACGCTTATCCAACTTTAGGACTTGATCATATAATTTGCGATATTCCGCTAATGCTTTCGTTAACTCTTTTCCACCAAATCCATCTAATAAATCTAAATGTTCTTCAGGATGCATCAACGATTGATGTTCATGTTGACCATGGACATCAATTAATGATTGTCCAATTTCTCGAAGTGAGCCAATTGTCATTAATTTTCCATTTATACGGCAAATGCTTTTTCCTGCCTCCGTAATATCACGTCGTAAAATCAACATTCCTTCTTCTAGGTCAATGCCTAAAGACTCAAGTTTATTAAAAACAGGGTGAGATGGTTCTAGAGAGAATAAACCCTCAATTTCAGCGCGCTTTTCTCCGAATCGAACAAATTCTGCTGATCCTCTTCCTCCAAGTAGTAATCCTATGGCATCAATAATAATTGATTTGCCAGCTCCTGTTTCACCTGTTAATACCGTCAATCCTTTTTCAAAAGGAACTGTTAACGATCGGATAATGGCAAAGTTTTTAATGGATAGTTCCATTAACATGTGAAAATCGCCACCTTTTAAAGCATATTTAAAAATCGATCGGACACTTCTCGACCTTCTTCTTCAGTCCTACAAATAATTAAAATTGTATCATCTCCGCAAATAGTTCCTATCAATTCAGGCCAGTCTAGATTATCCATTAATACAGCAATCGCATTCGCATTCCCTGGCATAGCTTTCATAACCACAAGATTTCCAGCTTGGTTGATGCTAATAAAACTATCTGTTAGTGTCCGTTTTAACTTTTGCTGTGGGTTAAATTTTTGGTCAGCTGGTAAGCTGTACTTATAGCGACCATCTTGTAAAGGAACTTTTACAAGGTGTAGTTCTTTAATATCTCTGGAAACCGTGGCCTGGGTTACATTGTATCCATCACTTTTTAACTGATCCACTAACTCATCTTGAGTTTCAATTTCATGGTTTGTAATAATTTCTCTAATTTTGATATGGCGTTGTCCTTTAGTCATGCCATCACCTTACCTTAATTTTTAATCAACTCATTATTTCCTTCATTTGTCACATACTTATATTATCTACGGTTTACCCTGATTCATCAAGGTTGATACCATTTCTTTCCGCAAAAAAAGAAGGCAACTGCCTTCTTTTAATCATTTTTCAACATTTGCGAAGCAGAAACGATTGATTCAATCTCATTTGCAGTAATTGGTTGTGCAGTTTCCCCTTTACGTAAGTGTAGTAGGAATTCAACATTTCCTTCACCACCAGTTATAGGAGAAAAGTCAAGTTGCATCGTGTTAAAACCAAGTTGAATGGCGAAATCAATAATCTCACTTATCACTTGTTTGTGGATTTCAGGGTCCCGTACAATTCCTTTTTTTCCAACTTGTCCCTTTCCAGCCTCAAATTGAGGCTTGATCAGTGCACATACATCTCCACCATCCGCTAGAATCGTAAAGAGGGGTGCAAGAATAAGCCGCAAGGAAATAAAGGAAACATCTATTGTCGCAAAATGAGGTTGTCCCATTGTAAAATCTTCAGGTGTCGCATGACGAAAATTCATTCGCTCCATCACGTGAACACGCTCGTCTTGTCGAATCTTCCAAGCAAGTTGGTTATATCCTACATCAACTGCATACATTTGCGCTGCACCCTGTTGCAAGGCGCAATCAGTAAAACCACCAGTTGAAGCACCAATATCGAGCCCAACCTTCCCCTCTACATTAAAATCAAAAACGTTTAATGCTTTCTCAAGTTTTAAACCCCCACGGCTAACATACTTTAGGACATTTCCCTTGATTCGTAATGGAAGATCTGCATCAACTTTCATTCCTGGTTTATCTAATCGTTCTGTGCCGCTATAAATCAAACCAGCCATAATATTTCTTTTTGCCTTCTCACGGGTTTCAGCCATGCCTCTTTCGACGAGAAGAACATCCAAACGCTCTTTTTTTGCCATTCGTCTACGCCCTTTTTTGTTTCCTTGGAAGCATTTTAACGAGCGTATCCGCTACGTTTTCAGGTGTTAACCCAATCTCTTCATAAAGTTCACCAACACTTCCATGTTCGATAAACCAATCTGGAATACCTAAACGCTTAATTTCTACTTGCAGACTGCTTTCATTATAAAATTCCATAACTGCACTTCCAAAACCGCCTTGTAGCACCGATTCTTCAATTGTTAAGATCGGGGTCCCTTCTTCAGCTACTTTTTTAAGCATCTCTTCATCAAGTGGTTTAACAGAATTGGCATTGATTAAACGAATTGAGTGACCTGCTTGATTTAAACGTTCAATTGCTTTTTCAGCAACTGGAATCATTGTACCAAAGGTTAAAATCGTGGCATCATTTCCGTCTTGTAAAACTTCCCACTTTCCAATTGGCAATTGTTTTAAGCTTTGGTCCATTTTTACGCCTGTCCCATTGCCTCGAGGATATCTGACAGCAATTGGTCCATCATCATATTTAATTGCTGTATAGAGCATATGCTGCAATTCATTTTCATTACGCGGATTCAAAATAACCATATTCGGTAATGCACGTAAAAACGAAATATCAAACACACCTTGATGTGTTTCGCCATCTGCTCCCACTAAACCAGCGCGATCAATCGCAATTAATACATTGAGGTTCTGACGACAGATATCGTGCACAACTTGGTCATATCCACGTTGTAAAAATGTTGAGTATACAGCATACACTGGTTTCATTCCTTGCGTCGCAAGACCAGCCGACATCGTAGCTGCATGCTGTTCTGCAATCCCAACATCAATCATTCGATCAGGGAACTCTTTAGCAAACAAATCCAATTTTGAACCACCTGGCATAGCTGGTGTTACAGCCACCAAGCGCTCATCTTCTCTCGCAATCGTTCTAAGCGTATTTGCAAAGACGCTTGGATAACTTGGAGGCCCTGCTTTTTTAACCATCTCGCCGCTTTCAATTTTATAAGGTCCGGTACCATGCCATGCTCCTGTTGCATCTTCTTCTGCTGGTTTATATCCTTTTCCTTTTTTCGTAATGACATGAACGAGAACTGGACCGTTCGTTTTCTTTGCATAATTTAAATTTTGCTTTAAATCATCAAGATCATGTCCATCTACTGGACCTAAGTAAGTAAAGCCCATCTCCTCAAAAAAGATGCCTGATACGACCATATACTTCAAGCTGTCTTTTAAACGTTCTGCTGTATCTGCCAATTTCCCTCCAAAAGCAGGGATTTTCCGAAGCAATTGTTCCATTTCATCTTTTGCCTTTTGATACTTTCCAGCAGTCCGCAATCTGCCTAATATACTATGAAGCGCACCGACATTTGGCGCAATCGACATTTCGTTATCATTAAGGACAACAATTAAATTCTTTTGTTCGTGACCAATGTGATTTAACGCTTCTAATGCCATTCCCCCGGTAAGTGCCCCGTCTCCAATAATGGCTACGACACTCTCATCCGTCCCTTTTAAATCTCTAGCAGTCGCCATTCCCATCGCTCCAGAAAGGGATGTAGAGCTGTGACCGGTTTCCCAAACATCGTGTACGCTTTCATTACGCTTCGGGAACCCACAAAGCCCTTTATACTGGCGTAATGTATCAAACTGAGATGCACGACCCGTCAAAATTTTATGAACATATGCCTGATGACCAACATCCCATAAAAACTTGTCTTTTGGACTATCAAATAACTGATGCAAAACTAAAGTTAGTTCTACTACGCCTAAATTCGGCCCAATATGGCCGCCACTAACCGAAAGCTTTTCAATCAAGAATTGTCGAATATCAACAGCCAATTCTTCAAGCTGTTTATTCGAATAGTTCTTCAAGAAACTCGGATTATGGATTTCTTCAAGGTTCATCGACGAAACCCCCATTTTCTAATCTTCATTCTGTATCGTATATAACATATTTTGCTCTTTGTGATATATACCCCAAGTATAACAAAAACAAGCAGGCAAAGAACAGCGATAACCTATGCGGTTAAAAAAACCAGCCTGGAAGCTGGTTTTAGTGGTTGCGGCTGACTATGTAGTTGGCCAAATCCTCTAATAATGTACCTTGTAACCCAAGTTCTTCTAATGGCGCCATCGCTCTCTTGAAATGGGTCTCAAGCATCGCTTTTGCCCCATCCATCCCCAAAAGACCTGGATACGTACTCTTATCATTTAAAACATCACTTCCTATCGGTTTCCCGATCGCTAAAGCGTCTCCTTCAACATCAAGAATATCGTCTTTTATTTGAAACAAAAGACCAATTTCTTTTCCATATTGAGCTAATTTGAATGTTTCCGCCTCACTCGCTCCAGCAATCAAAGCCCCTGCTCGAACAGCATATGCAAGCAATTCGCCTGTTTTGCGCTCATGTATGGATTTCAGTTGATCGACGGTAACATGCTTGCCTTCTGCAAGCATGTCCGCAAGCTGACCCCCAACCATACCAGCTGCCCCAGCAGCTTTACTGAATGATGATATTAATTCGACTTTTACATCAGGACGTATATGTTCTGCATGGGCAATTAAGGCAAAACTTTGTGTTAGCAACGCATCACCAGCAAGAATCGCAGTTGCTTCACCAAAAACTTTATGATTTGTCGGTTGCCCACGTCTTAAATCATCATCATCCATCGCAGGCAGGTCGTCATGAATTAATGAATATGTGTGGACCATTTCAAGTGCAGAAGCCACTTCTAATCCATCTGTCATTGGTTTATTATAAGCATCTAATACAGCCATTAACAAAACTGGACGAACCCGCTTACCACCCGCTTCGAGTGAGTACAGCATTGCTTCTTTTAGTCGGTGCTCTGTTTCAAGATTGCTCACGTATTCTGGTAGACTTCGATCTATAAGCCTTCTTGCTTCTTGCAAAAAGGCTTCAAATAATGTGCTCACTCGCCTGCCCCCTTTTGTAAGTCCGTTTCGACCAATTCCCCGTCCTCATGCATAATTTGGTCAAGTTCAGTTTCAACCTTAGTTAATTTATCATGACACATTTTTGAAAGATCCATTCCTTCTTTAAAAAGTTCAATTGCTTTTTCCAAAGGTACGTCTCCTTCTTCTAATTGTTCTACGAGATCTTCTAGTTGCTTCATCGCATCTTCAAACGGCATATCTTTTTGCTTCTTCTCACCCATTTGTCTCACCCCCGCTGTCAATTTCATCTTTACCTGTTACTTTCGTGTAGATGCGACCATTTCTAAGCGTCACAGTAATCTGGTCATTTATATTTGCGTCGTGCACAGATTTAACTAACGTGTCGCCTCGGTAAGCAAGAGAATACCCACGCTCCATAATTTTAAGGGGACTTAACAACTCCAAATTTGAGATTAACGAGCCCAGTAATTGTTTTTTTTCGTTCAATTCAAGTCGCATCCCTCTTAACAAACGTTGTTCTTTGTCGTGATGCTCTTTTCTTAACTGTTGAAGCCGCAACCTTGGATGTTGTCTTGCAATGCTACGATGCAAATAGGTATACTTTTGTTTTTTTTCAAGTACATCCTGATGAATAATACGAGTTAACCTATCTAATAACTGGTCTAATTGCTGTTCTTTTTGTTCTACAAGTTGTTTTGGATATCGAAACGCATAAGAACGACTAATACGTTCTAGGCGAACTTTTTCTTTTTGCATTTGTTCTTGCAAATTACGTCGCAATCGTTGATTTAGCGCTTGTATGTGCGTTACTAACTCACGGTAATCCGGTACAGCTAATTCAGCAGCAGCCGTAGGAGTGGGAGCTCTTAAATCAGCCGAGAAATCGCTAATCGTAAAATCTGTTTCATGACCAACTGCCGATATTACAGGCGCCGAAGAAGAAACAATTGCACGAGCAACAACCTCTTCGTTAAATGCCCATAATTCTTCGATAGATCCTCCACCTCGACCAACGATTAAGAGATCAAAGATATTCGCAAGGCTTGCCTGCTCAATAGCTCGTACAATTGAGGAAGGAGCTGCATCTCCTTGAACTAAAACAGGCAGAAGAGTGACACGCACTTGCGGAAACCTTCGCTTTAGTGTTGTCATCATGTCTTTTATTGCGGCACCAGTTGGCGAAGTAATAATGGCTATATGTTTTGGAAAACGAGGGATCGCACGTTTACGTTCTTGTGCAAAAACCCCTTCTTCTTCTAATTGTTTTTTCAAACGCTCATATGCAACATGAAGACTACCTATACCATCAGGCTGCATTTCTTTGGCGTAGAATTGATATTGTCCATATGGTTCATAAACATTGATTTCTCCACGAATTAATACATTCATTCCATTTTCCGGTTTAAACCGCAAAAAACGATTATGCCCCGCAAACATAACTGCTTGCATTCGGGAAGCATCGTCCTTAATTGTAAAATACATATGCCCACGCGAGTGTTGTTTAAAATTAGAAACTTCACCGCGTATCCAAACTTCCGGCAATTGAGGATCATCTTCTAACAGCTGTTTAATGTAACGAGTGGCTTCACTAACTGTCCATGCTTGGTTCAATTCTCATCCTCCTTTCCTTCAATACCGCTTTTTTATCGGCTTAACAATTACTTGTTGTTGTCCGTTTTAATAGCAGCTTCATATGAATTTGATAAGACCCCATTCATAAAACGACCAGCGTCAATTCCTCCAAACGCTTTCGCTAATTCAATCGCTTCGTTTAAAGTAATATTCATTTGAATATCATCAATATACAACATTTCAAACAAAGACATTCTTGCAATCGCACGATCAACATGACCTAATCGGTCTAAAGTATACCCTTTTAAGTTTCCACTTAAATAAGAATCGATTTCCGCTTTATGCTCAAGTGTCCCATAAAGAAGCTGTTTATAAAAATCGCTTGGTTCTTCTTCGTCATTGAGCGTATTCTGAATCGCTTGGTCAACCTCAATTGTTGAGATCAAACTTAATTGATACAGCGTTTGAACAGCTCTAAGTCTTGCTACACGTCGGTTCATAGTTAACTCCTTTACCTTTTCGTCTTTATTAGTATAGCGTAAAACTACGCGTTCGTAAAAACAGAAAAGAACCGGCCAGGGCCGGTTCTTGCTCAGTCGCCTAACATTTTCTATTATGCTAATTCCGGATCGCTTTCAACGGGAGCCTCAGCAGATTCAAAATAAACGCCAACAACATGAACATTAATTTCATTAAGGCGAATAGCCGTCATTGTTTCAAGAGCTTGTTGAATATTAAGTTGAATGAGATTGGCTACTTCAGGAACAGCAGCCCCATAAGCGATAATAATAGAAACATCAACTACAATACCATCTTCGCTTAATTCAACCTTAACGCCTTTTCCATGATTCTTACGTCCAAGGCGTTCTGCAACATCTGCGGCAAAATTTCCACGCAGAGCCGCTACGCCTTCAACTTCTTGTGTAGCAATTCCTGCAATCACTTCAATCACTTCTGGAGAAATTTCCACTTTCCCTAGACCGCTTTTTTGCTCATCAAGCTCTAATAATTGGTGATCTTCCATTGTTCAACTCTCCTTTGTTTGTTTTTTATTTGTCAACAGACATCACATCATACTGTTCAATAAATTTCGTATTAAAATCACCTGTTACAAAAACCTCATGGTCGAGTAAACGTAAATGGAATGGAATAGTTGTATCAACACCTTCAATTTCAAACTCTTCAAGCGCTCGTTTCATCCGAGCAATCGCTTCTTGTCGTGTTGCGCCATGCGTAATCACTTTAGCAATCATCGAATCATAAAATGGAGAAATTGTATAACCAGGATAAACCGCAGAATCCACCCGAACTCCAAATCCACCTGGTGCTAAATAATCAACGATCTTTCCAGGTGATGGCATAAAATTCTTCAATGGATTTTCAGCATTTATCCTACATTCAATTGCCCAACCTGTAAAAGTGACTTCTTCTTGTGAATAAGACAGCGTCTCATTATTTGCGACACGAATTTGTTCTTTAATTAAATCGATTCCGGTGACCATTTCTGTAACAGGATGCTCAACCTGAATACGGGTATTCATTTCCATAAAATAATAATCACCCGTATGATGATCGTAAATAAACTCTACCGTTCCTGCTCCAGCGTATTCAACCGCTTTTGCAGCAGCGACAGCAGCCTCACCCATTTGCTTTCGTTTTTCTACCGTTAAAGCCGGGGAAGGAGTTTCTTCAACCAATTTCTGAAGTCGACGCTGGATTGAACAATCCCGTTCACCTAAATGAATCGTATTTCCGAAATTATCCGCTATAACTTGAATCTCCACATGTCTGAAATCTTCAATATACTTCTCAAGATATACACCTGGATTACCAAAAGCAGTTTGTGCTTCCTGCTGAGTAATTTGAATACCTGACTTTAGTTCCTGTTCATCGCGAGCGACACGAATACCTTTTCCACCGCCACCAGCGGTAGCCTTAATAATAACAGGATAACCGATCTCATTGGCAATTCGTTTTGCTTCATCAATTGATTCTACAATTCCATCTGAACCTGGAACAATTGGAACTCCCGCTGCTTTCATTGTCTCTCTAGCGACGTCTTTTGTACCCATTCGATTAATTGCATTTGGACTCGGTCCAATAAAAGTGATATTGCAGTCTGCACAGATCTCTGCAAAATCGGCATTTTCTGCCAGAAATCCATAACCTGGATGAATCGCATCTGTTTCTGTTAACGTCGCAACGCTCATTAAATTAGTAAAGTTTAAGTAGCTTTTGGCTGAAGGGGTTGGCCCAATACAGAAAGCCTCATCCGCAAGCTGAACATGTAATGCTTCAGCATCTGCTTCAGAAAATACAGCCACCGTTTCAATGCCTAACTCCTTGCAAGCACGAATAATACGCACTGCGATTTCTCCACGATTGGCTACTAAGATCCTTTTTATCATCAGCTATCGCTCCTACCTAGTTACATTCAACAACCATTAATGGCTGTCCATATTCCACAAGTTCTCCGTTCTGTGCAACAATTTCAACGATTTTTCCTTTTGTATCAGCCACAATCGGATTCATCAATTTCATTGCTTCCACTATACAAACAACTGTTTCTTCATTTACTGAATCTCCCTCTTGCACGTATGGATCAGAATCAGGAGAAGGCGCTGAATAAAACGTGCCCACCATTGGGGATGTCACAGTAAATAAATTACGGTCATCTGCTTTTTCTGGCGCTTGTTCGAAAGCAGCTTTTTCCTCTGAGATCGATGTTTGTGTAGGTTGAACTGCTACTGGTTCTGGTTTTTGCTGACTTTGAGTCAACTCTGGAGCAGCGTTTATTTGTTTTTTAAGTGATAGTTTTACATTCTCTTGTTCCAGCTCAAGCTCATTAATTGATGAGGCATCTAAAGCTTCTATTAAACTTTTAATCTCGTCTATTTTTAACATCAATAAGCAACTCCTTTTGCAGTCATTCAAATGGTATTTTATCAGAATAAAACCTTATTACTATAAATTACTGTTCGGTATACGTTAACTAAGTTCCTCTTTATGTATGAAAGAAATAGATAAGGGGGTTGTCCCCCTTATTCTGCTTGCTCTTCTTCTGAAATTAACGCTTCGTTTTTATATTGACGAAACACGGGAAATTCAGAGAGGTTATCTGGAATTTTTCCATTTTCGAGCAAAATAATTTTAACTATATTTTTGTTGCGTGCCATATGGTATTTTTCCCCATACTCATTTTCCAATGTATAGCGCTTTAAGTTAGCATAATCCTCTTCTTGTATAGATACCCTAAATTTGTCACCATCAACATCTTCCACTTCTTCAGAAAAGCCAATTTCAAATTCTACAATCTGAATGTGGTCGTTTTTAATGTTACGTGTTTGTTCTAGGACGGCCTTTGTCCCTTCAGTTAAATCGGACCATTCCATCTGCAATCTCTCCTAACTTCAATCTACATTGCTGTATTATACCATGTAAGGTTAGTGATTGCATGTCGAATCTAAAAGCGGCTTGATTTTCCACAAGCCGCTCATCGTTTTATTCTTCTATTGGTTCAAATTTCACAGACACTTCGGCGCGTTCATTGAGCTCAAGCTTCTCTCTTGCCGTTGCCATGATTGCAACTGCTTCATCATTGGAAAGTTCATTCGCTTGCACCATAATCTGAACATTGTTTTGATCTTGAGAGAAAACAAAAGCATCACTATAACCTTGCTCTTTTAACAATGATTCAAGTTCTTTTTCATTATCTGTAAACGCAAGAATTTCAATCGATTTATCATTTGCTTCTACTTTTTCTTCAGCAGAATTCTCTTCGTTGCTCGCTTCTCTTTGTAATTCTTCTACTTCTCTGGAGCGTTGTTCTTCACGCTTAATTCTCGCACCTGTCATTTCCTTGCTTCCATCTAAGTTTGCAAGCATTTGTTCTTCTGCCGTAGCCTCACTTAAATCACCCTCTGCTGTTTGTGAACCTGTTAATTCTCCAGGACTGTCTGCCCCTTCACGATCGATATTTACAAAATAAATTCCTAAGACAAGCATTAAACTCAACATCGTTAATAACCATACTGTTTGTTTTTTCAAGACCATTTTTTATTCCTCCTCCAGTTTCTTAGGGAGCACCGATACACGATGTGCCGGAACATCAAGAAGACGACTAACCGCCTCTATTACCCAAGCTTTAACTTGTACATTATCCACACCTTCTGCAACAACCAGTACTCCGGCTACAGTGGGTTTTTCTTTTGAAACGATTAAAGCTTCTTCTTTATCCCCACTTCTTACTATTACAACATTCTCTTCTTCTTGAATATCTTCAACTTCCCTTGTTCCACCTTCTCTGTCTGTCTCAGTTGTATCCTGTCTGCCTCGTCGTACATTAGTCTCATATACATTTTTTTCGGACTCTGCTAAATTGATGCTTACAGAAACATCACTTACACCAATAATTTCACCCAATGTTTCTCGTAATTGATTTTCATAGCGCATCTCATAATCAGCCATAGAATCCTTTTCCGCATCACGAGCAAAAACGGGAGCAACTTCCTCCTCATCTTGCTTCGCTACTTGATTGGCGGCAGGTAATTCATCATTTGATTGCAGAAATTGGCTCGCTAACATGAGCACAATACCAAGGCTGCCTAAGAGTAAGATATACTTGGGCGAAAAAGAGCGTTTTTTTTTATCTGGTTGTTTTGGTAGCCATTTTTTAAACCAATCTTCTTCTTTTTCTTCATTGTTCATTCACCCATCCCCCTTTCTCCTATAAGCGTAATGGCGTTTTCTGGCACTTCCCAAAGATGAGCCAAAAAACCGATTAACCCATCGTCACCTTCATCTGCCTCTGTACGATCTTGCTGATCCTGCCCGATAACAATGGACACTGGCTTAATTGGTTCTCCTGCTATTTCTCCCTTTTCTTGTTCCTCTAAAGGGGCAATGTGGACTTCAATTTCAAGATCCTCCCCGCCTCCACTATCCTTGATGGTCACATCCGTTATTTTAGTCTGGTGACTTTCGGCTAATGGGTGTTCAGCTTGGTCTTTCAATTGGACAGCCACTTGTTCAGATGTATATGCATGAAAGAACCGGTCTATTTCTGTTTTTTGAGATTTTATTTTTTCTTCTAGTGAATGTTCATCGTTGTCCATTTGATTTACTAAGGAATACAACCACTCTTCCGGGTCTTCATGAAACAAAGAAAGGACTGGCTGCAATAGCATGACAAGCAATAGCAAACTCACAGTAAGCTTCACATAATTTTTTAAGGCTGTATTTGGGAGCATCATTTCTAAAATGACGGCGAGTAGGATCAGCAAGACAATGGAGGTGACCCATTCGTTTATTAAATTCATGGCTATACTCCTTTCACCTCATCATAAATGCGATATTGCTTGCTGCAACCAAGACAGTAATTGCTAAAAAGAACATAAATCCAATTAAAGCCATTGCTGCAAACACGTAAAGAACCGATTTACCGATAATCGCTAAACACTCTATAATTGCACCGTTTCCTAACGGTTGTAAAACAGCAGCAGATAGTTGGAAAATTAAGGCAATCGATAATACTTTCATGGCCGGAAATGCACAAATCGCTAATAGTACGACTAAACCACTCATTCCAACTGTATTCTTCAATAAAAGAGATGCACTCATAACCGTATCAGTGGCATCGGTAAATATACGACCGACTACAGGAATGAAATTCCCAGCAATAAATTTAGCTGTTCGAATTGTTAATCCATCTGCCGCGGCGGCAGTTGTACCTTGAACAGAAACAACACCTAAAAAGACGGTCATAAAAACACCAAGTAGGCCAATAGCACCCACCCGAAATAAGTTTGCCAGTCTTGTTACTTTGTAATTATCACTAAAGGTACTTACTATGCCAAGCACTGCCGAGATAAATAACATTGGGAGAACAAATGTATTAACGAGTAAACCACTTGTATGGACTAAAAATATAATGACGGGATGAAACAAAGCGGAACTGGACAACCCACCTAAAGATGCCATCATTGCCAACAATAAAGGTAACAATGCAATTGTAAAATGTACCATTGTGTCAATCGCTTCCATCGCATACGTAATAGCTGTATGAAAACCATTCATTGCGATCATGCATAAAACAAGTAAAGTAACAGAATAAGCAGCCTTGCTAACTGTCTGATGCTCAAAAGCATTTTGGAAAGATTGCAAGATGTAAGAAAATATGGTTAATAAAAGCAACATACCTAATAGCTTTCCGTTTACTATAAACTCGTGTAACAAAAACTTTACAAGTCCCAAGCCCCACTCTTTTAATTGGAACTGCTTGTCTCCTTTTAAAAAATCAGACAAACTTCCTTTTTGACTTTCTGGCAAGAAACCGCCATATTCAGCCGCTATCCTTTCCCAATACATTTGAATCTCATCAACCTTTAGTATATTAAATTGCTCATCAACTAATTGATCAAGCGCTTCTTTTGACTCTACTTCTGCCTGTCCGTTTATTACTTGTTCTTCTGCCTGCGATACTCCATCTGTAAAAACAAGCAAGAATGATACAAGTAGACCGAGCACAATCAACATTTTCAGTTTCATGCTTGTCCTCCCTCTTAAGATGGAAGCAATGCCAAAATCATTTCTATAACTGCTTTAATAATTGGGATTGCAAGTACAAGTATAAAAATCTTTCCTGCTAACTCGATTTTGGAGGCGATTGCTCCTTGTCCGGCATCCTTCGCAATTTGTGAGCCAAACTCTGCAATATAAGCGATTCCTATTATCTTTAAAATTGTTTGAAGATAGACCATGTGGATATTCGCACTTTCTGCTAGTTCGCTAATCAGTCCTATAATCGATGCAATCTCATCAATTAAAAACAAAAAAATGAGAGAACCGACAAACATAGTTAACAAAAAAGCAAAAGCAGGTTTTTGTTCTTTTAAGACAAGTGCTAAGAAAGTGGCGATTAACCCAAGCCCTACTAATTGAACAATTTCAATCGCAGCTCACCTCCATCTTTTTACGCCTGAAATAAAAACACACTTCTTATTTTTTGGAATAGATCATCTACAATCGTAGCAACCATATATAATACAACGACAAAACCAATCAAGGTCACCCAATGAGCCCAGTCTTCTTTTCCCATCTGTTTCAACACTGTATGGAGCATGGCTACAACAATGCCTATCCCAGCAATTTGAAATATGGTGTTTACATCATAAGCCACCTTCACCACTCCCCGTTTTCTCACTTCTGTGTGTCTACATCATTAGAATGATAATTAAAAGTCCTGCTAGCACACCAAGTGTTTTGACCATCTTTTCATAACGTACTTGTAATTCTTTCGCTTCTAATTCATCTCTTTCTAGATGAGTTAGAGCAAGTTTAAGTTGCTTTTGCTGTTGATTACGATCCATTGTTCCTAGCGTCGCACCAAATTGAACGAGTACTTCACGTTCACTTTCAAGTAAAGCCATTTTGGGCCATACTTTTTCAACTGTCTCTTCCCATGCCACACGCGCTGTTGCTTGTCTTCTGTCTAAGAGTTCCGCAAACTCTTCAAAAAAATAACTGATTGGTCCTTTTAGCTGATTAGCTATATTCATACACGCTTTTGCAAGAGGAGTCTGTCCATAAAGAATTTCCGCTTCAAGTGCTTGAAGTGCTGTCCGTAATTGCCGAATTTGTCTAGGTCGCTCACTTAACCTTTTTGCATGATAAAACCCATATAATGTGGTACAGCAAATAACAATTAATGCACCGAGCCATTTCACGCTAGTACAACCTGTTTCGTAAGCCGAATACGCTTGACGCTTCCTGGACATGGGGTTCTCCCTAGCTCGATAACACGCTCAAAGGCCATTGACTGAAACAATTCTCTAAATACAGGCCTCTTAGCAATTTCCTCGTACGTCCGTCCATGTGCTGTTGCCATTATTGCTACACCTGCATGCCTCGCTTCCATAATGGCTACTGCGTCTGCTTCTCGACCAATCTCATCAACAACTAGCACATCTGGCGACATCGAACGAATCATCATCATCATTCCTTCTGCTTTCGGACAGCCATCAAGCACATCAACCCTTGTACCAAGGTGATGTTGGGGCACTCCATTCATACTCCCTGCTATTTCAGAGCGCTCATCTACAATCGCAACCTTATATGAGTGCACATTCTCCGATCCTGTGCTAATAATTCGAGCTAAATCACGTAAAACGGTTGTTTTTCCGGTTTGTGGAGGTCCAATAATTAGGGTGTTTAACCATCCCTTTCGCTTATCATATAATTCAGATGCTACTTTCAAAGCTGCTCCAAGCTTTTGTCTGGCAATACGTATATTAAAAGAACTAACCGGTCGAATTGTCTTTACAACTCCATTTTCTAATATTGTTTTTCCTGACAAACCAATGCGATGACCGCCTGAAATGGTGATATACCCTTTTTGCATTTCTTCTTCAAATGCGTACATTGAATACTGACTTAATTGATTAAGAAAAAAAGCTGCATCATCCTCGGAGAATACATAAGGTGATTTTGTGGAATAGATAGGTCCCGTCGTGAAGAGACATTCAATTACCTGTCCAACTCGCAGTCTAATTTCTTCTAACTTATCTAGCTCAAACTGGCTAAAGGTTTGCACAAATTCTTCAATAGGCTTCGGTAATAGCCGAATAACATCTCTAATCATTTGCGTTCCCCCTATTTTTTAATGCCGATAAATATTAATAAGACTCCAGCTCCTATAAACAGAAACTTGCTTACTGAAAGTTTGTCGGACATACCAATCAAGCCAATGATTATTGACAAAAGAAAAATTGTCGGTCCTATCAGTGCAAGAGCAGCATTTATCGCTACCGCTTTTTCAACGCTGTTTAGTCGAAGCATAAGGAACGCCGCGCTGATCTCAATTAAGCCTGATAAGAGCCGTAAAGCCACCATGACGATGAGCGCCCATTTTATTGTTATAAACATTTACATCAAGCCCCTGACAATTCTTGAACTTTGTACACTCTATGACAACAAAGACAAGTTCAGAACTTCAGAGAACGCAAATAAAAAAGGTCGCCCCCATTTAGGAGAAGACCTTTTTACCCTTTATCGCTCGATGATCATACATAGTAATTAATTTTTTCTGCAATTTTCTATTTTGTATAAGTTCCCCATTTCTTTTCACACAAAGTATCTCATTTGTCAAATGAATGCTTGTTAAAAAGTTTATTGTATATGCACGAATGCTCATTTGAATAATGCTATGGTGTGCAACAGTTCCTTCAGTGCTAATTAACAGTACCTCTTTAGATGATAAATTAACGGCTCTAAATAATAATTGTTTTATATATTGATAGGGTTCTTTTTTTGCAGGGACAATAAGAATGATCGTATCTGCTTAGTTGATTATTTCATGAGCGTTACTATTCGTACTATCAATTAGAGCGGCGCTACCACCCAGATCATTTTTCAACATTGCTGCCACAGCTTTTGCTTTTTTAGATTCACCCGCTACAAGCACAGACCGTCTCACACATGTCTCCTCCTAACAATTAACTCATATTATATACATCGGATTAATATAATTTCATCTTATTATACTCAATTACGCAAGTTCGGTTCGTAAATTGGTTTAAAAAATCCGAAATAGCCGTACATGAAGAGAATTATTTGCTATACTTGAGCAAAATTCATCCTAAAGCGAGTGTCTACTATGAAAAAAAACGAGCTACCATTAATTGAAAAAAACATTGTTTTAGTCGGATTTATGGGAGTAGGAAAAACAAGTATCGGCAAACGGTTTGCCCAAAAAATGTACAGGGATTTTATCGACATAGACGAGCAAATTGAAGCTTCCGAACTTTTGACAATACCAGAGATTTTCCGAACTTATGGAGAAGCTTATTTTCGAGAAAAAGAGGAAGAACTTGTCCTTTCAGCTTGTGAGCAAAAGCTGAAAATTATTTCATTAGGGGGAGGAGCATTTACGCAACCACGTATTAAACAAAAATGTTTGTCTGATTGTATTGTGATTTATTTAGACATCGGTTTTGATTCGTGGAAAGAACGATTTCATTTACTGGTTGATAGCAGACCTATTCTTCAAGGGAAAACAATTAACGAATTAGAGGACTTATATAATACTAGAAAAAAAGCATATGCAAATCACCATTCTCGACTTCTAACTGATGCATTCTCAATTGAAGAAGCAGCAGACTATTTAAAGCAATCTCTACAACTTGCATATGAAATGGAAGCATAAAAAAGCGAGGCAAATGCCTCGCTTTTTTTATGCTATTAACCTCTTGATACATAAGATGCATTTCGAGTATCAATAATGAGCTTATCACCTTGATTGACGAAGAATGGCACTTGGACTGTTAGTCCTGTTTCTACCGTTGCTGGCTTTGTACCTCCAGAAGCGGTGTCGCCTTTAATACCTGGTTCTGTTTCTACAACCTCAAGTGTAACCGTATTAGGAACTTCTACACCTAGGGTTTCACTTTCATACGTAATAATTTGAACTTCCATATTTTCTTTCAGGAATTTTAATTCATATTCAATTTGACTAGCTTGCAATTCAAGTTGTTCATATGATTCATTGTCCATGAAAGTATGCGTGTCTCCACTTGCATATAAATACTGCATTCTCCGGTTCTCAATATGTGCTTTTGCCACTTTCTCACCAGCACGGAATGTTTTCTCTTGAATTGCACCAGTTCTTAAATTACGCAGTTTTGAACGAACAAATGCCGCTCCTTTTCCAGGTTTCACATGTTGAAATTCCATCACTTGCCAAATGCCGTTATCTACTTCAATTGTTAGCCCTGTCTTAAAATCATTTACAGAAATCATGACTTTTCCTCCATTTACGCTGATTTTGCCATGTTAACTATACCATAGCTTCTGAACCCTGTCTTTAATGTAAACAAAGTCAACAGTTAGTTTCCTACGTAAATTAGTTCTTTTGACGAATGTGTTAGTGACTGATTGCCTTCATTCGTAATAACAATGTCATCTTCAATACGCGTTCCACCCACACCAGGAACATAAATGCCCGGTTCAACCGTCACAACCATACCTGGTTTTAAAACAATATCTGAACTTTTAGCCAATCCCGGCCCTTCATGTACTTCCATACCAAGACCATGGCCAGTAGAGTGACCAAAGTAATCCCCATAACCTTTTGAGGTGATGTAATTTCGAGTTATTGAATCTGCCTCTTTACCAGTTATTCCTGCTTTTATACCCTCCATACCAAGTTCCTGTGCGACTCTAACCGTTTCGTAAATCAACTTAAGTTCATTGGAAATGTCACCTACGGCTAAGGTTCGCGTAATATCAGAACAATACCCATGATAATAAGCACCATAGTCTAATGTCACGAGTTCTCCCGCCTCAATTTTTTTATCAGAGGCAACACCGTGTGGGAGTGCAGACCGGTAACCTGACGCCACGATAATATCAAATGAAGAAGAGACAGCCCCTTGCTTACGCATAAAAAATTCAAGTTCATTTGAGACATCAATTTCTGCAACCCCTGGTTTAATTACCCCTTGGATGTGAGTGAAAGCATCATCAGCGATCTTAGCCGCTTTTTTCATAACTGCTATTTCTTCCTCAGTCTTTATTAAACGTAATGACTCAACCAGTTGCGAGACGGGCACGAGGTTCATTTCTGGTAATAAATCTTGGTATAGTTCATACTCTGCATATGTAACTTTGTTTTTTTCAAAGCCAAGACAGTTTATGTTAAGCTTCTTTGCTTGACTTGCTATTTCTTGGGCTAATGTCCCGTTTTGCTTAACAATCTTACAATGACTTACTTGCTCTGTAGCTTGTTCTGTGTAACGAAAATCTGTTATAACTAACGCTTCATTTTCCGTTAGTAGCAATGCACCTGCACTACCAGTAAAACCAGTTGCATACCGTCTGTTTATGCCACTTGTAATTAGCAAACCATCCACTTTATTTTCCGCTAATTTTTGTTGTAATGAATGAATGACTGACATCTAAACCCCTCATCTCTTCGTTAGATAAGGGAATTGTAGCATAATTTGGTTAACCTTTAAATGGACTTGTCTGTACTAGGTACGTAGTTTTGTTCAGCATATTCGTACGAAATGGAATATCCAATAAAGAGACCATACAATAAAAACAGACAGAGAGTCGTTACTAATGTATTAAGTGAATACGTTTGCACTGGTTTTAGTTGGATCACAAATGGATTGACGATATAAAACACAATTAACCATAACAAGGCACCGAAGCCAAGCCCTGGCCACATGCTGTTTACTTTTTGCATACTCCATTTATAAATGAAAGCAACACCAATTGATAAGACAGCAATAACAACTACACCGATCACTTGCCCCCAATGCCCTGTTTTCCATTCACCAAGCGCCCATGGTAGCAGAACAAATGATGGTCCAACTTGAGTCAAATGAAAATAATATGAAAAATAACCAATTAAAGACCAAATTAACCCACCGCAAAAGCCTATTAAAACTACTTTTAATGTAAAACCCATTTGCTTTTCATCTTTTATTTGTTTATCCATTTTATGGTTGCTAGTCATGTAAATCCACCTCCACACTTCAGTATGCCCCAAAGTAGAAAAATCATGTTGCCTAGTCCTCTCTTTTTGGATCATTTGGTATAAAGAGGAAAGAGCAAGCACATACTTTTTATATCTACTTATGACCGAAAAGCTTGCTCACACCTGTTTGAGGATTTATACTTTACTTACTATCAATAAGGCAACTTTCAAATGCGAAAGGGGATGTGGTTATGAATAAGAGGCTAAAAATTGTTTTGCCTTTGTTGTTAATCTTGGCATTGATCGGCATTTCAGCCAATCTAGGCAGGTTCTTATCTGGTATAGGCACGGCCGTTATTTTAGTTGCATTGATTTATTTTGGGTACCGTTTCTATTTATCAAGACGGTACGGAACAAAAATGTTCTCTAAGCCACAGAACGCTCCTACTAGAGCACAATTAAAAAAAGCCCAGCGCACGAGTACCGTAAAGAATACAAAGCCACACCACAGCCCCTTAAAAAAAACAAAACAAACAGAGCTTAATAAAAGCGGATTAAAAAAAGTTCCAAAGCGACGTAGTGCGCCTCACTTAACAGTAATTGAAGGAAAAGCATCAAAACAAAAAAAGAAAAAAAAGGCCTGAAAGTTAGGAGGTTTATGATGAATGGTCAAAAAAGATCATTAATTACAATTGGATCGAAAGTACAAATTGTACTAAAAAAAGATCAACGAACCGGCAATTTAACAGAGGGTATTGTGAAAGATATATTAACGAACTCTGCTAATCATCCTCACGGCATTAAGGTAAGACTTGAAACTGGAGCAGTCGGACGTGTGAAAGAAATTCTCGCTTAAAAAAGCATGCCGGGTTTTATACGGCACGCTTTTTTAAATCGTCCATGTGGAGAAAAATGCATTCGTTTTTTCCTTCCCAAGCTCAATCATCTTCAACTTCTCTTCTTCTGATAATGAAAAATCAGTTGCCTTTATTTGCTTAATTGGAATAAAGACAATGTTTTTAGCATGCTCTTGACTAATATAGCGAACATCATGGGCGCTCATCATCGTTTCAAAAACAGCTTTATATAGATCAAGAGCGTTTCTTACTTTATTTCCAGGACGTTCATCAACACGTGGTGAAAGTTGAAACCCAATAACTGGCCTACGCCACCCACCTTGTCTACCATCTTTAAAAAGCCACATGGGAAAATTACTTAAAACACCGCCATCTACCATATATGATGGTTCTCTTCCAATCACTTTGTTGTGTAACTTAACAGGTTCAAAGAAAAAAGGTATACTACAACTCATACGTATTGCTTTTGCGACACTATAACGATCAGGATCAATGCCATACTTAGTCAAATCATCTGGAATAATAACCATTTGACCTTTTGTAATATCCGAAGCAATTACCCGTAAAGCACCTTGAGGAAGATCTCCAAACGTCGTTACTCCTTTATTTGCAAGAATATTCTTTAACCAAGATTCAAGTTTATCTCCTTTATATAAACCTAATCGAAAATAAAGGTTTACCCACTTAGCAACTTTAAACGGAAGCAACGACATCCGATCATCTTTTAAAGCCTTTACGTCCAGTTCATCTAACAATCGATTTATCTCCATACTGCTATAACCGGCCATTAAGAGGCCTGCGATTATTGCACCAGCACTTGTTCCTGCAATCCGTTCAAATTGAAGTCCTTTTTTCTCTGCTGCTTCTATTGCTCCAATAAATGCAAATGCTTTTACTCCCCCACCCGCAAATACCGCATCCACCTTCATCCACTCCACCCCCATTACACATATATGTTAAAGACAGGTGGAACTTGCTCTAATTCGATTTTAATTATTTAAAAGCAGATTTGTGACACAAACAAAAAAAAGCAGCTTACGCAAGCTACTTTTCCTCAACCTCACTTCGTTTTTGTACATCACGTAAATCGGAAATACGATGTTCATTTTCCTGGAAATATTGTACGAGATCGCCAATACGATCAATAGCGTCCCAGCTAATATGATGTTCAATTCCTTCTACATCTTGATAAATATGGGATTCATCCACACCAATTATTTTCATGAAGTCTTCTAATAACTCATGGCGATAAACAAGACGTTTACCAATTTTGTTGCCTTTTGCAGTAAGTATTAAACCTCTGTAACGTTCATAAACAAGATAATCACTTTTATCAAGCTTTTGCACCATTTTTGTGACTGATGATGGGTGAACTTCCAACGCCTCAGCAATATCTGATACACGTGCATACCCTTTTTCTTCAATCAACATATAAATTCGTTCTAAATAATCTTCCATGCTCGGTGTTGGCATAGACTCCCTCCAATCAAGAAAGACGGAATACACTAGCCGTCCGTTCCTATCTTACTATAAAATGAAGGGCAGAAACAATGACTTCATGTGAAGTATTCAATTTTTGCCTGCGGAAAAAACTTGTCAATATAGTTACTCATTGTCTCGCGAAGTTCATTTGCTTCAGAGTCTTGATACACATACTTCCCTCTTCCATATTTCCCCCACTTATACTTTCTTTCTTCTTCTTCCATCTCTAATTTAGATTTAGGGTAACGCTTTTGAATAATTCGTTTTGCTGTTTTAGTAAAACGATGCTGAATTAATTCAAACGTCAAATCTTTCTTTGCATAAGTTGGCAGAATGGCTTCTAAACGTTCAAATAGTTCTAAATAACCTTCTTGCCAACCTTCGTGCCAAATGATTGGTGCCACAATAAAGCCTAGCGGATAATCCGCTTTTGCCACTTTTCCAGCCGCTTCGATTCTTTCTAGAAACGAAGAAGTTCCTGGTTCAAAGTATTTAATTACATGAGCAGCATTAACACTGAATCGAAACCGTGTATTGCCGTTATGTTTGGCATCTAGCAAATGATCTACATGGTGATACTTTGTAACAAACCGCAATCGGGCATGTTCCCGTTCTCCCATAAATTCAATTGTTTTTTTTAATGAGTGAGTTAAATGATCAATCCCTACAATGTCAGACGTACAAGCCGCCTCAAATCGAGTTGGTTCTGGTGCACGTTCTTTTAAATATGCATCCGCCGATTCATAAATATCTTCGAGATTAACATAGGTTCGAATATATGGTTTATCACCAAGTGTTGTTTGCAAGTAACAATAATGACAGTGACCCATACATCCCGTCGCTAACGGAATCGCATATTCAGCAGATGGTTTTGACGTCTCGAATTTTAGAGTCTTTCGTACGCCAACTACTAACGTAGACTTCGCATTTCTGTATTTCTGGTTATCATTTTTCCCTGGAATATTACGTACTTGATTATGAGAAGTTGTCTCTCTTATTTCTACACCTTCAGCTTTGAATTTTTCATACAATTGTTTTCCTAAAGGATATTCAAGTGCTTTTGGTTCAATATAAACTAGTTGAGGATAAAATGGCTTCACCTTCACACTTCCTTACTTCTTATTTTCTAAGGTAGCATGCACGTTATCATTTGCTTTCATTCAAAGCGAATAGAGCTTCCCATTGACAAACAAGCGTTCTTTTTAGAAAATAGAGAAGATCAAACTATGAAAATTAAGGAATCGGGGGGCATACCAATGAAACATGTACTTATTAATGATTCCATCGTTCCCGAAGCAGAAGCTCAAGTATCTTACAAGGATCGCGGCTACCATTTTGGCGATGGCATTTATGAAGTAATTCGTATTTACCAAGGAGCTTTTTTTGCTCTAGATCCACATATTAATCGACTTTTCGATAGTGCAGAAAAAATAGACATTGCCCTACCATTCAGTAAACAAGAACTAGTGGATCGCCTGAATGTACTTAAAGAAAAAGAGGTAGTTATAGATGGCTCTCTCTACGTGCAAATTACACGTGGAGCTGCTGAAAGAAACCATCTATACTCTCGAGAAGAACAGCCCATTTTATTTGGTTTTACCTTACCAGACAAAAGTAACGAAGCAAATGAAACAAATGGCATTTCCGCTTACGTAACCGAAGATATCCGTTGGCTTCGCTGTGACATTAAAAGCATTAATTTACTTGGTAATGTTATGGCTAAACGAAAAGCTAGTGATCATGATTGTGGAGAAGCTGTTCTCTACCGTGAAAACGCTGTAACGGAAGGATCTTCATCAAACTTATTTCTCGTTAATAATAAGACACTCTACACTCACCCAGCAAACAATTTGATATTAAACGGTATTACTCGACAAGAAATTATTGCTGTCGCTGCTGAACTAGGTATCGATATTGTAGAAGAACCCTTTCCAAAAGAAGTGCTTGCACATGCAGATGAAGCGTTTGTTACAAGCACTTCGATCGAGATTACCCCAATTCACACGTTTAAAGGCGATGTTGAGGCAACACTCACTTTAGGACCTATCACCAAACAGTTACAGCAAGCATTAAAAAAACGCATCAAAACTCAAACAAGCGCCTCCGTTTAGGAGAGCGCTTGTTTTGTATATAACTGTCTCGGTATGTGATTAATCCATCGTGATGCATGACCTGATGAAAAAAGAACAAGTGTGTGCATCGCCCTCGTACATGCTGTATATAAGTGATGCCTCTCTTGATCTGTTGAATATTGACTATCCGACGCATCAAACACGATCACTGCATCAAACTCGATTCCTTTTGCTAAGTAAACAGGTAAGACGACAGCCCCTTCATTATACTCATGATGATCTTTCGCGACAAGTTGAATATCAATCCACTCACTCAATCGAGCATGGGCATCAGCAGCTTCGTTAGCTGTCTTTGTAATGACAGCTAACGTTGAAACACCTGACTCTAATAATGTTTCGATCTTATTTTTCATTGGTTCAATCATGCTTGCACGATTCGTACACTCTACTAAAACTGGACTTGTTCCTTCTCTTTCAAAAGGCTCAACTACATTTGGATCAACTAGCAATTCACGCGCGAACTTCATAATTGGTTCGGTAGATCGATAACTTTTTCTAAATACAATCTTTGTGGTTGTTTCTTCAGTATCACTCAAGTCCATTAAGACTGGATCATTTTTCGAATGAGCGTAAAGTGCCTGACTACTATCCCCTACAATTGTATATTTTGCAGCTGGGTAGAGCATTTTCAAATACATCAGTTGGAAATAAGAATAATCTTGTGCCTCATCAATAAATATATGTTTAATTGAACGATCCACACGCAACCCTTTTATTCGATCTTGCAAATACAAAAAAGGTGTCGCATCCTCATGAGGGATCCGCCCATTGTTTATTTCATTCATGGAAAATAAGGCTGCTGCGGCAAACCCTTCCGTTTCCTCATGACACGAATCAAACAAGAACTGTTCATATAACCTTTCCGCATCAACAAACGAATAAGACTTCACTCTTCTTTTTAAAGGCATAAAAGCAGCGCGAGTAATTTGCTTGGCGAGGTTTTGAAATTGCTGTTCTTCCTCATTAAATACGTCTTCATTGGGATGTTCAGCCAGTATTTCGTGGTGAGCAGCAAGCAATGTTTCTTTATCAAGTAACTCTCGCGTTTCTTCTACCCACTTGCTCGAACGCTCTTTTCCCTCGTGTTTAGCTAGTTCTTTCAACAGCCATTCCGCTGTTAGTCTTAATCGATTTTGCAAGGAAATCGTATGGTCTAAACAATAAAAATACGTTTGCGTATCTTCTTTTGATAAAATCGTTTCATTACGAAAACGAATATCTTTAAAAGGAACTCCACCTGTTTCTAAACCATTTATGAATTGATCCATCTTCTCTTTAAAAGCCATACTAGACTTAGTGGAAATACTTACTAACCGGGTACGATACAACTCATCATTGTTTGCTTGAAGCATATACTCTAACTGTTCAAAACCATCCTCAACCATATATGTTTTACTTAAACGTTTGAAGAGGTATCCACGAAACGTTAACTGGATCATATTTTCCTCACCTAATTCTGGTAGGACGGTTGACACATAATTTGAAAACAATTCATTTGGTGAAAATAAAATCAATTGATTTGCATCAAGTTGCTCTCGATGTCGAAAAAGCAAATATGCAGCTCTTTGCATCGCGACAGATGTTTTTCCACTTCCAGCAACTCCTTGAACAATTAAAAAACGACTATTCTCATTTCGAATTGCTTGATTTTGTTCTTTTTGTATGGTTGAAACAATCGTTTTCATGTTGGTTGAAGCTTCGTTACTTAGTGCTTCTTTTAAGCGGTCATCACCTATTGCAAGAGAGGTATCAAATAATGCTTTTAACTCGCCTCTACGAAAAACATACTGTCTTTTTCCAACCAACTCCCCTTTAACCGTTCCAACTGGCGCTTCATAAGAAACTGGCCCAACTTCGGAGTCATAATACACACTGGATATCGGCGCGCGCCAATCATAGATTAGAAATTCGCTATCCGTTTCATCCATTAAAGAAGCCAAACCGATGTATAGCGCATCTGGGGTGTCTGCTCCTTTTTCCTTCATATCGATTCGACCAAAATATGGCGAGTCAGCTAATCGCCTAAGTGTGCGCATTTGCTTTTTCATTAACTCGCTGCTTCTCTCACGCTCGTTAAGTAACTCCGCTTGCTGTTTTATACTTGAGATCGTCTCTTGCGCATCTTCAGTATTGGAAAAGTTCATCGTTACATTATCCCAAAACGTTTCTTTCAATTCCATTTCATCGCCAGAAACGCCCTCCAGTTGGTCTTTTAGCATTGCTTGTTTAGTCCGAATAAACGCATGGATAAAAGCCGCTCGTTCGTATTCATATTGCAAGGGCACACTTCCTCTCTATACATCTAGTCAGTATCGTATAGTAGCATATTAAAAAAACACGATACAAGACCCGATATCTTATTACTGGCTACCTTTTATAATTCCACTCGTCGTTTTCATACCGATCACGTGCAAGCATTTTCACTTGAGCATCTTCTTCATTCGTCAACTCATAGTGTTCTAATGTAATGCCTAACCCCTTTTCAAATCCCTTTTTGAAGGCACTACTCGCCTCTTCCAAACCAACTGGTGTATGAAGCAATTCATTAATCGCTACCGCTTTAGTGGCGAACTGCTTTTGCATTCGATTACGCAATCGATCTGTTTTATAATGAAACAAATCAAACAATTTATCCACTTCAATATCTAATAAAATTGCGCCGTGTTGAAGAATAACACCCTTTTGGCGAGTTTGAGCACTACCAGCCACTTTACGACCTTCAACAACTAGCTCATACCATGAGGGAGCATCAAAACAAACAGATGAACGAGGGTTCTTCAACGCATCTTTTTCGATTTCTGTTTCAGGGATGGCAAAATAAGCGTCTAATCCTAATTCTTGAAATCCATGCAACAGCCCCTGGGATATGACCCTATATGCTTCTGTTACCGATTGTGGCATCGCTGCATGATTTTCAGAAACAATTACACTATATGTTAATTCATGTTCATGCAATACGCCACGTCCTCCTGTTGGTCTCCTCACAAACCCAAGTTCTTTCTCACGTACAGCCGTCATATTGATCTCTTTATCGATTTGTTGAAAATAGCCAATTGATAAAGTTGCAGGATTCCAGCCGTAAAAACGAATGGTTGGAGGTATACGTCCTTCGCTATGCCAGTTTAATAGAGTTTCATCTAACGCCATATTATAAGATGGGCTGCGTTTGCCCGAATCAATAAAACGCCATACTTCAGTCATAAGATCGCTTCCTTTTCATTTAAGAATACTCATTTACATTTTACCAAAAAATTGTAGATAGCTTAAGTCTTGCTCATTCATATAAGAGCTACTCTTGTTGTGATTGAAAAAAACGCTTGATCTCGATATAATACAATTAGTTGAATTAACTAAAGGGGAGTACGTACGAATTATGGAGGCACAAACAATTATTCTAATTATCCTTACCATTTTACTCATCGTTTTTATCGCTTCACGATTTTATACGCCTAAGTATTTAAAAACATTGAATCAAGACGATTTTATTAAAGGGTACCGTAAAGCACAATTAATTGATGTGCGAGAAACGCGGGAGTTTGATGGTGGACATATACTAGGAGCTCGAAATATCCCAATGTCGCAATTACGCCAAAGACAAAACGAAATTCGTAAAGATCAACCGGTTTACCTTTATTGCCAATCAGGAGCACGCAGCCGTCAAGCTGCGAAAGTCCTTAAGAAAAAACGCGGAGTCGAAAACCTTTCCCATTTAAAAGGTGGTTTTCGCAAGTGGACTGGTAAAGTAAAAAAGAAATAACTGACTCATAAAGATAGCAGCCGCAGTCGCGGCTGCTATCTTTATCTTTTCCCTAATTATACATGCACTTGATTTTTTGGATTTATATGACGAAGAACAGGCTTTCTAGCCGCAAGGGTTTCATCCAGCCTGCTAATCACTGTATGATGCGGAGCTTCTTGGACAACTTCTGGTGTTTCTTCCGCCTCTTTCGCGATTTGAATCATCGCATCTATAAATTCATCCAGTGTTTCTTTCGATTCTGTTTCTGTAGGTTCAATCATCATGCACTCTTCCACATTTAGTGGAAAATAAATCGTTGGTGGATGATAGCCAAAATCAAGTAAACGCTTTGCAATATCTAGTGTTCGAACACCTAATTTTTTTTGACGTCTACCTGAAATTACAAATTCATGCTTACAGTGCTGTATGTATGGAAGGTCAAAATACGGCTCAAGTTTACGCATCATGTAATTGGCATTTAATACAGCGTATTCTGAAACGAGCTTTAACCCGTCTGGACCCATTGTGCGTATATATGTGTACGCTCTTAAGTTAATGCCATAATTCCCATAAAACGGTTTAACTCTACCAATCGATTTAGGCCGATCATACTCAAACTCATAGTGTTCTCCATTTTTAATAAGCACCGGTTTTGGTAAAAATGGAATCAAATCCTTCTTAACGCCAACAGGACCAGAACCAGGACCGCCGCCTCCATGAGGACCTGTAAATGTTTTGTGTAAGTTTAAATGAACAACATCGAACCCCATATCACCAGGTCTTGTGATACCTAAAATAGCATTGGAATTAGCTCCATCATAGTACAGCTTTCCACCTGCTGAGTGGATAATACTAGCCATCTCAACAATATCAGCTTCAAACAAACCAAGTGTATTTGGATTCGTCAGCATTAAGGCTGCGGTCTCCTCATTTACCACTTCTCGTAAATGTTCTAAATCAACTAATCCTAAATCATTTGTCCGGACAGTTACAGATTCAAACCCAGCAACTGTGGCAGACGCAGGATTTGTCCCGTGAGCTGAATCTGGTACGATCACTTTCGTTCGATTGAAATCACCATTCGCCTCATGGTAAGCACGGATCATCATTAACCCTGTCCACTCTCCATGAGCACCTGCAGCTGGTTGCAACGTCACTTCATCCATTCCGGTAATTTCTCCAAGCGCAGTTTGTAAGTTATAAAGCATCTTCATAGACCCTTGAACTTGATACACAGGTTGATAAGGGTGAACATGCACGAGTCCTGGCATGCGGGCAATGTCTTCATTAATCTTTGGATTGTATTTCATTGTGCATGATCCAAGTGGGTAAAACCCAGAATCCACTCCATGATTTCGCTTTGATAGCGCCGTGTAGTGGCGCATAATCTGCAATTCAGATACTTGTGGTAATTCTGGAGCATCTGTTCGCAAAAATTCATCAGGAATAAACGAACCAATAGTTTGTTCTTCAATATCCAATTCCGGCAAGCTATGGCCAATACGGCCATCTTTACTTAATTCAAATATAAGTGCTACATCTTTTTTTGGTGTTGTCATACGAGCCCCCCCAGTTCTTTAGCGAAACGATCCAATTCCTCTTTCGTACGAAGTTCAGTCACACAAATTAACATCTGACCGGATCTCTCTGAATCACTTTCACCTAAATCATAACCACCAATGATACCTTGTTCAAATAACTTTTTATTTATTTCAGCAATTGGTTGGTTACATTCAATAACAAATTCGTTAAAAGTAGCAACAGAATAAAGTGGCTGTATCCCTTCTTTGTTTAGTTGTGCTTTTAAATAAGCTGCTTTTTGCACATTTTGATTGGCGATATCTTTAATCCCTTGTTTACCGAGAGCAGTCATCGCAACCGATGCAGCAAGGGCATTTAATGCTTGATTTGAACAAATATTAGACGTTGCTTTATCACGACGGATGTGTTGTTCACGTGCCTGAAGCGTTAACACAAAACCACGTTGTCCTTCTTCATCGACTGTTTGACCTACAAGCCTGCCTGGCACTTTCCTCATTAACTTCTTTGTAGCTGCAAAATAACCACAATGAGGACCTCCAAATTGGGTAGGTATTCCGAATGGCTGAGCGTCTCCCACGACAATATCTGCACCAAATGCACCTGGAGGTTTTAATATACCAAGTGCTAATGGATTACTAGAAACGACAAATTGCGCTTTACCACTATGAGTAATTTCTTCAATTTCTGTTAGTGGCTCCAAGCTCCCAAAAAAGTTCGGATGCTGAACAACTACACAAGCGACATCATCATCGTACGCAGCTTTTAATGCGTTGATATCAGTCACTCCATCGACACTATTGATTTCTATTACTTTTAGTCTTTGACCATAAGCATTTGTACGCAATACATCTCTCGCTTCTGGATGAACCGCTTTTGATACTAAAATGGTTTTCTTCTTTGTGTGACCAGCAGAGAGCATAGCAGCTTCCGCAAGCGACGTAGGACCATCGTACATAGATGAATTCGCTAAATCCATACCAGTAAGTTCACAAATCATCGTTTGGAACTCAAAAATAGCTTGGAGCTCTCCTTGAGAGATTTCAGGCTGGTAAGGCGTATAGGCCGTGTAAAATTCCGATCGAGAAATAACATGGTCAACAATTGATGGACTATAATGTTCATACACACCTGCGCCCAAATAAGAGGTAAAATCTTTAATCGACTTGTTTTCATTTGCTAACTGTTCAAAAAATGCAACTAACTCTGGTTCTTTTAGTGCTTTCTCAATTGCTAATGTCCGATTAAAACGTGTAGATTCTGGAATATCCCCTAGCAATTCCTCGATTGACTCTACACCAATTAATTCAAGCATTTCTTTTTTATCCGTTTCAGTCATTGGCAAATAACGATGTGTATCCATAGAGGCCCCTCCTATTATGAGCGTTTATAGAAAGGTGTTTTCACGACTTTTGCAAGAACACGCTTTCCGCGAATATCTACTTCTATTTCAGTTCCAAGTACACTAAATTCAGCGTCTATTAAAACAAGCCCCACGTTTCGACCAAGTGTAGGGGATTGTGTCCCTGTAGTGACAAAACCCACTTGATTGTCACCAACATAAACCACATAATCCGTTCGAGGAATGCCACGTCCAATCATTTCAATTCCGACTAACTTTCGTGATGCCCCTTCTTCTTTCTGTCTTTTCAATACACGTTTTCCAATAAAATCTTTTTCTTTATCCACCTTTACAGCAAAGCCTATGCCCGCCTCAATTGGACTAATATCACGACTTAATTCTTGACCGTATAAAGCGAGCTTCGCTTCAAAACGAAGTGTATCCCTTGCCCCAAGTCCACATGGAAGTAATCCAAATGGCTCACCAGCTTGCAAAATAGCTGCCCAAAGTCGGCTTGCTAGATGAGCTTCCACATACAACTCAAAACCATCTTCACCTGTATAGCCTGTCCGAGATGCAAATACTGGGAATGAAGCTATTTCCACATTTTCTTGAAAACGAAATGGTCGTATTTCCGCCAGATTTGTTGATGTAAGTGTTTGAAGCAAGTCTATTGCTTTTGGACCTTGAACAGCAAGAAGAGCAGTTTCCTCTGACTGATCTGTTAGTGTTAACTCACCTGTTACATGCTCTTTAATCCAAGCAATGTCAGAATCAATATTAGCTGCATTTAAAACAAGCAGATAGGATGTTTCCGAACGCCGATAAACAATTAAATCATCGACCGTTCCACCATCTTCCGTACACATTGCATTATATTGCGCTTGGTTATCGCTCAATTTCGACAAATCGTTCGTCAACAACATCTGTAAATTCTCTAACGCATCTTTTCCTTCTACAAGTAATTCACCCATATGTGATACATCAAATAACCCCGCAGCATTTCGAACAGCTTCGTGTTCATTTTTTATACCTGAAAAAGAAACAGGCATTTCCCAACCACCAAAATCTACAGTTTTTGCAGACTGCTTGTAGTCATTAAATAATGGAGTACGTTTTAGTGCCATTTTGAATCCCCCTTAATTCTACTAATACTGATAAAAAAGGACAGAGCAAACACACAAATGTGGGTTTGCTCTGTCCTTGAACCAGAAAGTTTCTCTCGGCAATGAATTACCGAATTGTCTTCGTAGGTGGCTTTAAATAAGCACTCTCCAGAGTTGCGTCAAATAAAAGTCTTCTTTGCCTGAGAGATTCGCATTTGCTTGCTCCTTCGGCGCTGCGCAACTTTCATTCACGCAGTCTCTCCCTTTACCATCATCCGCATATGAACTTAGGTAAAACGTGGTCGCACACAAATGAGCAACCTGTTTTAAAAATGTCGATTATGTACATACTAAAAACGTCTACTAACACTTCTTATCCTACCAATGGATAAGAAATTGCGCAACAAATTTTTCTAATAAAAACGATAATTACTGTGAAATAAAGGATGTGAGCGGCTTGGATATTAACATTAACTTCGATAACAACTGGAATGTTCGTTTCTTAGAAAGAATTGAGCAAGATGGTCCTTGGTCTGACTTTGAAACATATAAACTCGCTTATGAAGCACAACAACATCAACTAATTCCTGATTTTCATGGTCTGCTTGCACCACGATACCTCCCAGGTTTACAACCGTTTGAACACCAACTTGAAGCAGCGCAAACAGTGATCGAACAAATGAATGGAAAAGCAATCCTTGCAGATGAAGTAGGACTCGGAAAAACGATTGAGGCAGGACTGGTTTTAAAAGAATATATGATTCGTGGACTTGTAAAAAAAGCGCTTATTCTTGTTCCGGCTTCCCTTGTTTCACAATGGGCGGTTGAATTGACATCAAAATTTTATATACCTGCAATTCCTCAGAAAAAATCATATGTATGGGAACAATGCGAGGTAGTTGTTGCTTCAATTGATACAGCAAAACGAGCTCCACATCGGGACATCGTTTTAAACCAGCCTTATGATATGGTCATCATTGATGAAGCTCATAAGCTTAAAAATCCAAAAACAAAAAACTATGAGTTTATTCGTCTTCTAAAAAAGAAATTCTGTTTACTATTAACTGCTACGCCTGTACAAAACAAACTCGAAGAAATCTTTAATCTTGTATCACTATTAAAACCAGGGCATTTAGGAAATATAGAAAGCTTTGACAAAGAATTTAAGTCGAACGGACGATCCGCCAAAAATGATGAACAATTACGGGCACTCGTACAAAAAGTAATGGTTAGAAACCGCCGCGAAGAAACAGGAATAGAATGGACAAAACGTATCATCAATACGATCCCCATTCATTTTAGTGAAAGTGAAAGAAACTTTTATGAAAAATTAGAGAAAGTACAAGGAAATCTAAACCATTTCACTTTGCTAACGTTAAAACGAGAGCTTTGTTCTAGTCGCGAAGCGGTATTTATGACTCTTAAAAATACAATTGAAAAAGCCCAAATTGAAGAACGCGATGCAACATTCGCAATCGAGCTCCTGAATGAAGCAGCTACTGTTGAGGGGCATGCAAAAGCGGAAAAAGCGCTTGAGCTAATAAAATCAGTGGATGATAAAGTCATTATCTTCACTGAATATCGCGCTACGCAAATGTATTTACAATGGTATTTAAAACAACATGGCATTACAAGCGTACCTTTTCGAGGAGGATTTAAACGCGGAAAAAAAGATTGGATGCGCGAGTTATTCAAAAATCATGCACAAGTGCTCATTGCTACAGAAGCTGGCGGTGAAGGGATAAACCTTCAATTTTGTCACCATATCATCAATTATGATCTACCTTGGAATCCGATGAGGATTGAACAACGAATTGGTCGGCTTCATCGTCTTGGGCAAGAACATGATGTCCATATTTACAATTTCGCGGTTCAAAATACGATTGAACAAAAAATATTGGAACTTCTGTACGAAAAAATTCATTTATTTGAATCGGTCATTGGTGAATTGGATGATATCCTGGCAAGAATCGAGTTACCTAATATAGAGGAGCACGTAAAAACGATTATAGAAAGCTCTTCTTCAGATGGTGAAATGAAGATTAAATTTGATCATTTAGCCGCTATTATGAATGAAGCTCAAGAAGATTTACATTCAGAGAAAAATGAGGGAGAAGAAGATCATGAAACAGCATGAGATTCATCGCTACTTGCGCAGATACTTTATTGCAAATGATAGTACGATTGTTGAAGAATCACCTGCTCATATAAGTGTTCAATTGTCAATTAAACTAGATAAAGAACTAATGAACCGTCCTTTTTATTGGCATTATCTTGAGAAGACTGGGGGTGTGCCAAACCCAATGACTTTAACGTTGATTACCGATCAAAACAGTTGTCCTGATCATGTAAAAGGAGAACCCATCCATTTTGGATCTCCTAGGTTAAATCAAATTTTCGCCTCTGCAAAAGAACTAGGTAGCTTCATTCGTATGTATGAACAAAAATTAAATTTAGCAGGAGGCTCACATCCATTACATCCTTGGCTCTCATTAAACGCTAATGTGTCATTTCAGTGTGATCGCAAAAAAGATGTTATGCTTTCTCTTGGATTAAATCTTATTCATGGTCAAATCGTTCCTCACTTCTTTGATCGCCTTAAACCATTAACGCTTACACCCAAAATTCCAGATTATTGTTTTACGTTATCCCCACTTATTCGTGTAGAATCTGGAATTGCAAGGTTACAAAAAATGATTCGGACATTTGCTGAAAATGAACCAGCAGACTGGGCAGTTGCCGCACACTCACGTTGGCAAACAGATGCAGCACTGCTCGAATCCTTTTATGAAAACGAAGACGAAAAACCAGCAAGTTATACAGCAGAAAAACAAGCATTACAAGAACAATACGAGCCACGAATTGATGTTTCCCTAGTTAATGGTGGTATATTCTACTTGCATCAACAACAATTCCAATAAAAAAACAACTGCTGTTTCCAGCAGTTGTTTTTTTATTACAATGGTACCCCTTGACCATGAACAATGTAGCTATACATTGTCGCAATAGAAAAGAATCCAAATACGAGTACTGCTACACCACTAAAACCAAAGGCAAAAAAGTTCTTTCTTTTAAGACTAGATACTCCACCTAACGCGGAAAGAATCGCTATTAAAAGAAACAAAATAGCTAAAACCATTGAGCATATCCTCCACACTATGTATTTGTTATTATTGTACCCGTTTTCATGTCTTTTGTCGAGCCAGCTTCCTTTGCTCACGCTTCCTCCTATGCTACACTTTACACATAGATTAAAGGAGGTTTACGATGTTTAAACAAATTCCACTTGGACCGATTCAAACAAACGCATATGTTCTTTATAATAGCAATAAAGATGCGATTATTTTTGATCCAGGCGGCGACGGTAGTGCTTTTACTGAGTGGCTAAAAGCGGAGCAGCTCAAACCGATTGCTATCTTACTTACTCACGCTCACTTTGACCACATTGGTGCTGTCGACGAGGTAAAAGCAACATTTGATTGCCCTGTTTATCTTCATCACGCAGAAGAAAATTGGCTGGGTGACCCGGCACTCAATGGCTCTTCACGCCTTGCAGAACGAGCACTAACTACAGCACAACCAGCTGATAAACTTCTAACAAGTGACGGACCATTAACGATCGGCCCCTTTTCATTTGAACTTTTACACACACCAGGTCATTCACCAGGTAGCATTTCTTACTATTACAAAGAAGAAGACATTGTTTTTTCCGGAGACGCTTTGTTTCAACAAAGCATCGGTCGTACAGACTTAAATGGCGGTAACCAAAAGCAATTGCTAGAAAGCATTCACAACAAACTTTTGAAACTGCCCGAAAACACCATCGTAGCTTCAGGTCATGGACCCCTTACAACAATACAAGCTGAAATGGATCACAATCCATTTCTATCCGGATTTTAAAAAGAACCGCTGCTTTTCATATAAAAAGCGGCGGTTTTTATATGTATATATTAATGTCCAAAGCTTGGAACATTGATAAAGACAGTGTAATACGTAAAGCCTACAAAAAACACCGTACAATATCCTGCAAATATATATACATATACCCGTTCGGACAGTTTTAGGTAGCCAAGCGCAATTAAAATAACCGTTTGCGCAAAGAATAGGAGCGCCATATTATACATATTCCCAATATAGAAAAGAACAGCAAAAATACCCGTCCAAAAACCTAAAACCCGATACATGCGATCCATCATGTCTACCCCTCCTTTTCATACAACTGTCCCTTTTATTATATACGAGAACATGATTTTTTGTAAATGCTTACTTATATATAGGAAGGCGCCTCCTAGCGCCTTCCTTCTTTGATTCGATGCTTAAGCATTGAAATTGCCATAGGCATAATTCCAAACGCCCAGTGTAATAACGGTTCTTTCATTTCTTTTTTTTGCACTCGTTCTGCTTTTCGTTGTGTTTTTGGCTTATCAATTTGCTTCACAGCTTCTTGTGTTGCAAACTTCAATAAGTCTTGGAAAGACATAGATGTCACCTCATGCATAGTCTTTCCCTTTCATCTCTTTTTTAATCTAAACCCCTTCCTCATAGCGAATAATCTTTCCGTTGTTATCAATGTACACATTCGCCCTTCTCTCCGAACCATTTGTAAGTTTGGCGTTTAATAAATAACGATTATTCATTTTCTTCATATTTACAGTCATCGAAGGATAATGCCATTCTCCTGACTCTAACTCTGGATCATGTGCAATCTGCATTAATCCTACTTGTAATCCATTCTCTAACGTTAATAAATTTGCTTGTTGATCTAAATACATCCTTTCTCGCTCATAATCATACAATAGCCATAAGAAAAAACTACATATAGCAAATAATACAAGGAGAGTTAAAAATAAAATTCCCCCTCTTTCATTTTTAGCTAGCTGTTTGAACCATACTCTTAGCTGTCCAAAATGACCGTTCATATGTTTTACCACTTTCCAAAACAACCTTGCAAGCCAACCCTGCATTTTCTCTGTTGCACAAGAATGTTTCGACTCCTTCACTCATGATAACGACGCCTTTACCATCGCGATAACGCTGTATTCGCTTATGGGTTCTAAGCTCATAAGAGATAACAGAACCCTCTTCATATATATCCAGACGGTTGTCATTCCATACAATCAACTCAGCGCCTCTTGCTTCATTTGCAACGTGATTTAAAAAAGTAACAGTATCCAAATGATTTGAACCTGTTTTCAAATCAATTAGTTGAAGCAAATTCGGTAACAAAATCGCTAATGTAGTCAAGATAAAAAGACCAATTAATTGTTCAACATAAGTAAATCCCTCATTTCCCCGCAAAAACATAGACACAATTGCTTTCGACTTTTTTCACCACACTTTCTCTACAATATTCTTTAATCGTTTTATCAGACGTGTTGCTCCAACCGGTTTCGTCACCTCGTACGTAAAAAGCATTTCTTTTTTCTTCTAATTGGAACAAAACTTGTTGTTCTTCATGCAATTTGCCACGCTCTTGAAAAACCCACATATAAAGCGGCAGAACAAACGAAACAACTAAACTGATCAAGCATAGACTAATTAGTGATTCCATCATAATAAATCCTTTACAATTCTCGATAAACAATTCTCCCCTTTCCGATTTGCACAGAAAAACGCATATGCAAATGGTCAGTGGACACTTTCCAAGATCCAGTTTTTTGCGGATGGCCATTTGACAAGAAAGCTACCTCACTTATATCCATCGTAATTGGTGTAACTGTAATTTCGATCGGATAGTCAAATCGTAGTTGTTCCCTGCCTCCATAAAACAAGAGTAATTCATTGTGTTCAAATAAAATGGTCACTTTTTTCCCTTGTGACATTGAGAGATGTTGCGCGAAGACAAGATCATTACGAAGTTTCTCAATTGTAGCTTTTTCATCTGTTAAATTGTGGTTTGGTGTGACAAAAAAGGTAGGAAGTAATAAAAGAATGGAGAGTAAACTGAGGCTAAAAAGCATTTCCGTTAACGTGAATCCATTATTGTCCTTGAGCAACAATAACAACTTCTTTTCCAACTAATTCGAGGTTTTTTCCTGCGGCACATGTAATTTGATCTACATACCCATCTTGAACTAAAGTTTCAAGATTACGTGGCGTATTACCGTGTTCTGCTTCATAGGCCGCCACTTGTGTTTGAACAAGTTTTTTGGTTGCTTCACAACTTTTATCGCCCGCTATGTCTGTATTTTTAGACATATTCGGCAATGCGATCAGTAACAGAACTGAGATAATCATTAATACAACAAGCATCTCAATTAACGTAAACCCTTCTTCATTTTTAAATCGTTTTTTCATAACTCACCTCTTTCCTATAGTCAGTGCCCGTATTCCCCCCCTCTCTAAATAAAGCTGTTTCTTTTATTAGACAATTTCTATCAAAATCCTGCACTTTTTTTGTATTTACTGAAAAAAGGACTAGCTTTCTTTTAATCAACAACAGCTATTCCTTCATTTCAATTACGCTTATAATTTGCTATACTTTTGGAGAATGAATGGAGTGGATTATCTTTATGCAAACATTAATGTTATTAATTATTCGCTTTTATAGACGATTTATTTCTCCGATATTACCTCCAAGGTGTCGATTTTATCCTACATGTTCTCAATATGGACTAGAAGCCATCCAACGATTTGGTGCTTTAAAAGGTGGTTATTTAACGATTAAACGATTGCTTAAGTGTCATCCTTTCCATCCCGGCGGATTTGATTACGTGCCGTGTAATCACCAACATACAAAACAACAAAAAAACCTTTAAGTGAATTCACTTAAAGGTTTTTTTAAAATGCGGGTGAAGGGACTTGAACCCCCACGTCATAAAGACACTAGATCCTAAGTCTAGCGCGTCTGCCAATTCCGCCACACCCGCGTATTCAATTTATAAATATGGCGGAGAAGGAGGGATTTGAACCCTCGCGCCGCTCACGCGACCTACACCCTTAGCAGGGGCGCCCCTTCAGCCACTTGGGTACTTCTCCTATTTAAAACATTTACGTAAGGTGATGGGCCTGAGTGGACTCGAACCACCGACCTCACGCTTATCAGGCGTGCGCTCTAACCAGCTGAGCTACAGGCCCTTACTTAAATGGTAAAGCGGGTGATGAGAATCGAACTCACATCATCAGCTTGGAAGGCTGAGGTTTTACCACTAAACTACACCCGCATAATTTTTTTAAAATAGTTCACTATTTAAAGAGAGCGGAAGACGGGATTCGAACCCGCGACCCCCACCTTGGCAAGGTGATGTTCTACCACTGAACTACTTCCGCAATGGCTGGGCTACCTGGGATCGAACCAGGGAATGACGGAATCAAAATCCGTTGCCTTACCGCTTGGCTATAGCCCAATATTGGTTGCGGGGGGCGGATTTGAACCACCGACCTTCGGGTTATGAGCCCGACGAGCTACCAGACTGCTCCACCCCGCGACGTTTTAATACTTTCTTATGTAAAAAACACTTTAACAAAAACAACAATAAAACTCACTAATGACGTGTTTTTAAAATGATGGCGGAGGAAGAGGGATTCGAACCCCCGCGCGGTGTAACCCGCCTGTCGGTTTTCAAGACCGATCCCTTCAGCCGAACTTGGGTATTCCTCCGAATAAAGTGGAGCCTAGCGGGATCGAACCGCTGACCTCCTGCGTGCAAAGCAGGCGCTCTCCCAGCTGAGCTAAGGCCCCATAACAATTTTTATGTAAGTCGCATCAACTAACGTCAGCGACATTTAATAATATAACACATGATTTAATGATAATCAAGGTTTAGTTAAAATCTTTTTTGCTTTTTCTCTAAAACACGATTAATGGTAATTAATCAGTTTGCCTTACTTTATTTTACCGATACTTCTCCCTAAAGGTCAAGTTCATTGAAGAGAGCCGATCATTTCAAACATCGGCAACATTACAACAAGGAATAATAGAAAAACAAATCCCCCAATACAAATCAACAAAATTGGTTGGAGCCAAACAACCCCCTTTTGCAGCTTGTCCTCCATTTCTTGAAAAAGCCATATGCTGTATTGTTGCAAGTCACCAGATACGGTACCTGTCCGCATTCCATTTTCAATAACAATGGAAAGTTCATTTAAATAATATTCTTGTGATTGCATATAAGCAACTAATGATTCACCAGTCGCTAAGGCCTTTTTCATCATTGATGCCTCTGCTTGAAAAAAGCGAAGAAGACTTTGATTCTCGAATATCGTTAAGGCTTGTTGGAAGGTCATTCCTGTCTCAAGTAGACGCCCTAGCTGGAGGGAAAAGTAATACGAAATTAATTGTTGTACAAACACTTTTGACCGATTCCATTTCAACAGAAACACAATTTTATCATGAGGTGACGTTTCTTTAAAATGCTTAAATAAGAAAAATGCACCACACGTGCCGATGGCAAGGATAGCAAGACAAATATAAGGAAATACCTCTAAAAATTGAAAGAACATTTTCGTAAGTAACGGAGGAGATTGCTGCATTGTAACAAACAATGCTTGAAAGTGAGGAACGATAAAATGATTCAAAACAATTAAAACGACAACTGTACCCCATAATAAAAACAAGGGGTAGCGCAATAATTTTTGAAACTGTTTTTTTGTCGCAAGTCGCTTTTGAGCAAGAGAAGCAGCTAATACGAGTCCTTCTGCTAACTCTCCTTGCTCTTCATAGAAATAAACATACGAACGAATCTCATTTGGTAAGTTCAAACAATCCAAACTTGCACATAGAGTCGCTCCATCTCTTAATTGTACCCGTATAAGCTCGATTTGATTTTTCAAGTAATCTGAACTATAAACTTGCAAGAAAGAGAGTGCATTTTCCATATGATATCCTTTTTGTAGAAGATCACCTAAGCGCTTTATAAACCTTATGCTTTCTTCTGAATTCATACTTTTATGTTTTTTTCTCATGCTTCACCTCAAGTATCAATATAGCCAACAAGATGATTTAATGCCTCCTCATCGATTGCATTTATGGACCAAGCACGTTTGATTGATTGTCTCATTGTCAGGTGGATATTCGGTTTTTCACCTAGGCTTGCTTGCTTTAGCTCTTTACTTAACAGCCATTCATACAATGAAAAACGTTCATTTTTCCCCTTAAGCTTAACCAACTTTTGATGGACAACTGCGCGAATACAGTCATAACCAGAGTTAATACCAAGTTCCTCTAATCTTTGAAAAGTATAAAAAGCGTTTTCCGCATGTAGACTTGCGATAACTAAATGGCCTGTTATTGCGGCTTGAAAAGCTAATTTGGCCGTTTTCTCATCACGAATTTCTCCAATGACAATCACATCAGGATCGTGACGGAGCACTGCTTTTAAAGCCGTTTCAAAAGTAATGCCCGCTCTTTCATTTGTCTCAACTTGGATAACCCCTTCTAATGATCGCTCTACTGGATCTTCGATTGAAACAATGACTCGGCCCCCAACTTTCATTAATTCTTCAAGAATTGCATAAATTGTTGTCGTTTTTCCAGAACCGGTTGGACCTGTAAACAACATTAAACCACTTTGAAAGGTAAGAAGTTTTGCCAACTTGCGTTTATCCGTTTGAAATAATGAGAGTGAAAACAATGTTCGCGTAGCTATAAACGGTGAAATGCGAATTGCCATGCTTTCATATGGTTGAGCTGGCAATGTAGAAAATCGAAGTGTAAAAAAGGAGTCATTCCATTTGTAGACCATTGCTTTACTTTGTGGTTTTCGTCTTTCCCCTATATCCATACCAGCACTATATTTAAGAAAACTAATAACTCTTATGCCGAGATCCGTTTCAAGTAAAGACCCAGTTGCGAGCATTCCAGCAATACGATAATGAATTTGGTACCCCTCAGTGCTCGGCAGGAAATGGACATCACTTGCGTTCATTTGAAATGCATGCTGAAGCAAATTATTACTAATTTGTTCTGTATCAGCCAAGTTCTCACCACCTTTTGTATAAATTGATATTTCGACAATTCCCTCATTTATCCTGCATATTTGAACCTTTATCTTAATTATTTTATTAAAAAAGGCACATCCTCTATGTTCATTCAGTTTAACAACTACTTATTTTTACTACCTTCTTCTAGTAAATCTTTAAAATCAAGATTGCACCATTTCCATTTGCTTGATACGATTACATACTGAAAGGAGCTGCCATGAAAACCGCACTTTATTTAAATAAACCGCTTTTTTTGCCTAAGCTCTCTCGGGATAAATGGCACAAGCTCTACTTAGCAAGCAAACAGGGTAATGTTTTCTGTATCCATTGTGGCAATCCTGTCAAAATGAATTTTGGCATTCACGAGATGCCAGAATTTAGCCATACAACTGCATCACATCTTGATTGCCATCAAGAAGTAATGGCGTATGAAGACGCTTTGCAATCAGAACAAGAAACAGCGGCAACTACAGTTCATGGGTTTAGGCTTCCTTCTAGACAAACCATAAAAACAAGTAGTAATGAGTCAACATGGAAAGAACCGGTACCTTTTGAACCTTTGCCCCCTTATAAACCAAGAAAAAACCTTGTTTCCATTAAGCACCCGTATCGGCAAAAACTTAAACAAGCTAATCTTCACTTCGATGAGAGTCAGTGGGAGGCTGTTCAACATAAGGACGGACCATTGCTTTTATTAGCCGGAGCCGGCAGTGGCAAAACAAGAGTATTGACCGCACGAGCTGCTTATATGCTCTGCGAAGAAAACATCCCTGTTAATAAAATGGCTTTGGTTACATTTACTGCGAAGGCAGCGCATGAAATGAAAGACCGCATGAGCTTATATCCAGGTGTAACAGATCAAATGTCTCGGCAACTTTTAGTTCGAACTTTCCACAGCTTGTTTGTCAAAATGCTCAACCATTTTGACCCAAACAAATGGCACATGTCGAACTTACTTAAATGGCCCTCACAACTAGTAAAAGAAGCTGGTCTTGAAATGAACCTCGATGAAAGTGAGTTCGCATATGACCATGCACTTACTCAAATTAGTTGGTGGAAAAATCAAATGATTTCTCCTGATAACACTTCACCTAAAGACCCATTTGAAGAAAAAGCTGCCTCCCTCTATAAAAGGTATGAAGAAAAACGAGAAACAGTTGGATTATTTGATTTTGATGATATGCTTACAGGTTGTTTTATTATGTTACAAGAAAACCCCTCCTTATTAAGCCGCTATCAGGAACGTTTTGCTTATTTATCAGTGGACGAGTTCCAGGATATCAATAAAATTCAGTTTGAAATTATAAAAATGCTTGCCCACCCTCAGCAAAATGTGTGTGTTGTTGGGGACGATGATCAATCCATATACGCTTTTAGAGGGAGTGATCCATATTATATTCAATCGTTTAAAGAACGTTTCTCTAAAGCAAAGATCATTAGCTTAGTTGAAAATTATCGTTCTTCTCACCAAATCATTGCTGGAGCCAATCAAGTCATTGAAAAAAATATAAAAAGAATCCCTAAACAATTAATTGCTCAACGTTCCTCTGCCCATACTCCTTTTTTCTTCTTTCCATATAATGAAGAGGAAGAAGCAACAATGATTGTTGAAGAAATGAGCAACCTAATAGAAAACGGTGCCACACCCGATTCATTCGCAATTCTTTACCGTACCAACGTTAGTGTGAGGGCCATCGTTGAACGCCTAATCGATTCACGCCTACCTTTTTCAATCGATCAAGACCTAGATTGTTTTTATGAGCGAAAAATCATACGGAAGGCATTGTCCTTTTTACGTATTGGATTAAATGAAGAAAAACAGGATATTATGAGAGAATTGTTACAAGCGCTTTTTGTTAAGCAGGAAAAAATAACTGAAATGCTCGCTATTCAACGGCAAGAAGCCTGTACTTTGTTAGAGTCACTCTCACTACTTAGTGGACTCGCTCCTTTTCAGCAAAAAAAAGTAAAAGCTCTCCCTGCCGAGTGCAGGAAACTACAAAAGCTCAGTCCAGAAAAAGCACTAGAAACAATTGAACAAGAGCTAGG
Organism: Shouchella patagoniensis; assembly: GCF_002019705.1. Taxonomy (GTDB): domain Bacteria; phylum Bacillota; class Bacilli; order Bacillales; family Bacillaceae_D; genus Shouchella; species Shouchella patagoniensis. The sequence continues at coordinate 1,079,029 of NZ_KV917377.1, forward strand.
CTTTAGAGATACTGTTAAAAAACAAGGACAAGAAGGAAATAAAATGGACAAAGGAAGCGACGACTTCCGGCAATTAAAAGTAGTTGCTGGACAGTACGAAACGGTACAAGCTTTTTTGGAACATGTTGATCATATTATCGCAAATCAATCCGCTTTAAGACGCAGCCCAAAAGAAAGTAATGCGATACAACTTATGACGATTCATCGCTCAAAAGGATTAGAATATAAACATGTATTTATAGCCGGCTGTGTAGAAAGAGGCTTGCCTCATGAATATGCATTAGATGCACTTCGTGAAGGAGATGAAGACCCTATGCAAGAAGAACGACGTCTTATGTACGTCGCTATGACGCGTGCCAAGGAACGCTTATCCATTTCCATACCAATTCATTATCGTGGCAGAAGAAGTAACCCTTCACGTTTTCTTCGCCCCATACTAAAAAGCGGCTTCTAAATGAAGTCGCTTTTTTTCGTATGGACTAGTACAACCTAAACCATTCATAGAGTGATAATGATGATATTAATTTTTTTTGAAGGATGAGAGGCAGGGATTACAATGAAAACGAGTATTGTTATGCTAACTTATAATCAACTAGAGCTTACACAGCAATGTTTAACCAGTTTATTTCTTCATACAGATATGGAAGAAACTGAATTAATTATTATTGATAACGGTTCAACAGATGGAACTAGAGATTATTTACAGAAGGATGAGCGTATTAAGCTGGTGTTAAATGACCAAAACGTAGGTTTTGCAAAAGGTTGTAACCAAGGAATTGAATTAGCAAGTGGAGATGAAATTGTTTTTCTTAACAATGATACGATTCTTACTGAAAATTGGCTTGCTTCTATGCAACACGCAATGTATTCTGACAAAGCAATTGGAATGGTTGGTCCAATGAGTAACTATGTTAGCGGAAACCAACTTATAGAAAATCCCTACACATCTCTTGACCAATTACCAGCCTACGCTAAAAAACGCGCTAAAGAGTATAAAGGTCAATTACGTTTTGTTCTCAGACTGGTCGGCTTTTGCTTACTGGTCAAACGTGAGGTAATAGAGAAGATTGGTCCTTTTGACGAACGTTATGAAGTTGGCTCATTTGAAGATGATGACTTTTGTCTTCGAGGTGTTTTAAATGGATTTAAATTAGTTATTGCGCTTGATGCGCATGTTCACCACCATGGACACGCTACTTTTACCGGCAGTCCCGAAATCAATTTTAACCAAATCTACTGGGAAAATAGAGCTCGATTCACTGAAAAATGGCGTACCGATGTCATGTATTTTATGCACCCCCGGCCAGAACTTGTTAACCTAGTTCCTAAAGATGCTAAACAGGTACTTGATATAGGCTGTGGTGCCGGGGCATCTGGACTTGAACTAATCAACCGCCAAGGCTGTCGTTTAACGGGAATTGAAGGGAATTCAGAAATGGCACATATTGCGAAAACATATTATGAAGATGTCCTAGTGATCAATTTAGATGAGGAAAATCCGGAATTTGAGCAAGATTTCTTTGACACCTTATTGTTTGCAGATGTCCTAGAGCATCTAAAAGATCCTTGGACCATTGTTCAGCATTACAGTAAGTTTTTAAAGCCTGGAGGTTCGATTATAGCAAGTATCCCGAATATTACACATGCCGAAGCATTGCTACCTATGTTGATGGGACGTTTTGATTACGCAGATGCTGGAATTTTAGACCGGACTCACTTGCGCTTTTTTACGCCACAGACCATTTTAACGCTTTTCCCTGAGAGTCAATTCACGGTTAGACAGCAGTTCTCTACTAATGTCCCTATACCTGCAGCGACGCGTACTTTTTTCTATGAGGTAAGTCTATTAGGCAAGAAGTTCGGATTCGATCTAAGCCGTCTTGGTGATGATGTAAATGTGTACCAATCAATTATCCGTCTCAAGAAGCGCTAATCTCTTGGTAAAATAAGTGCGATTATAGGCGACACGCTCATCATTAGGAAGATATTTACCAGCAAGTTCGTTGTGCTGGTTCCCTTTTTCTGTTAAGCCCATTTTATCGTAACAAACAGCAAGTTGAAGATGAGGAATCCAGGTTTCACAAGCAATATTTTGAAAATAACCGACCGTTTCTTTATTCACTATTGCTTGCTCATACCAATAGGAAGCTTCTGGAAACAACTGTTTCTCAATAAAGATGTGCCCAATTCGACAGCATGTTTCAGGTTTTGGCTTTCCGTACTCAAGGGCACGAAACGACCAATCACGCGCTTTTTCTACTATTCCTAAATTGCTGTAGCAATCCGCCAACTTATTGCATGCACGAATAACATCCTCTGACCAACCTTTTTCTGTTTGTATAAATTGAATATAATACTTGATTGCCTCTTCAAACTTACTATGGTCCGTTAATTCATTTGCGTAATAGAGTAAATCTCGTGGAGAGAACGTTTCATTGTTACGTTTCATTTGTTCATAGATCTCTAAATTTCTTGTCGAATCATGGCCGTCATCCAACGATAAATGAGTGACAGCAATGTCACTATGCTCAAGATTTCCGAAGACTTCTAAGTACTCATGAACGGCACCATGCCATTTAAATTGATTTTCTGCTTTTACTAATCGAAAACGACGTATACTTGATGTTACGCCCCCGTTCCCATCAAAGCCTAGATGATAGTCCATAGATATAGCATCTGTTTTGGGGGTGATTTTCTTTTTTAATTCCTTCAGTTTTTTCGCATCATCCGCTTTAAAAATATCATCTGCATCTAACCAAAGAATAAACGTTTTCGTAGCATAAGAAAATGCCTTATTACGAGCTTTAGCAAAATGGTTTACCCATTTAAAATCATAGATCTTCTCCGTAAAACGAGCTGCAATCTCTTTTGTTTTATCAGTGGAACCCGTATCCAAAATAATGATTTCATCAACTACATTCTCTACACTTTTTAAACACCGTTCCAATACGGCTTCTTCGTTTTTTACAATCATGCATAAACTAATTTCAACCACTTGCGCCACCTCCTCGAGATAACGTATGCCCAAATGGAAAGCGTCGTGCCTGTCATTTGAAACACTTTAAAGTAAACTTCATCTTTTTTTGTTTCTACTAATAATCTTGTTAGGATCGATCAGGCCCTTCTCAATCATGAAAACCGACTTCCTTCATATACTTATAGAAAACGCTAAGCTGAAAGGACTGGGATTTGTGAATCCATCAACAACACGTTTAACAACTGTCCAGCTTCAACAACGCTTAATTCACGCACAAGCAGAAACAGCAAAATTAAAAAAAGAACTTGAGCGATATAAAAATGACTATCATTATAATTTAATTGATGAGTTAACAATTAAAAATGAAGAACTTCAAAAAGAATTGCTTGATTTACAACATAAGAATGAACAAATGGAAAACAGATTGACTTTATCAATTACTAATCCTAAGCAAGAAGAGATTCCTATAGAAAAATCAGATCAACAGCATGAACAGATTTCTATAGAAAAATCAGATCAACAGCATGAACAGATTTCTATAGAAAGATCAGATCAACAGCCTGAACAACAAACTCAAAAGAAAAGCGATCCAATTGAAGAGTCTGTTTTCTTCACAACACAATCGAGTTCTAATAAGGAAATAAAAAGTCAATCGGTTGCACAATCAAAACAAGACGCACCTAATTGGTTTTCACGCAGTTTAAAATCTAGAACAAAAAAATAACTTCTATATTGTCTCCTTACTACTAATACTCACCTCAAAAACCCCGTTCGACTTGCCTTTAGGCAAGTCGAACGGGGTCTGTTTTACCTTAATTTCTTTTTCCCACAACAGCAACCAGTTTTATTTTTATTTCCTGATTCTACTTTGGTTGTAGGACGCTTTGCTTCAAAGTAGCCTGGCCGTGATTTTTTATGTGGCATTTAGCATCGCTCTCCTTTTTTTAAAGAGGATCTTTCATCTATACATTATGCATCTAAGCAGAAAAAGGACCTAAACAAAAATTAGTCGCACATATTTAGACAGAAGTCATACTATACAGTAGTCCGAACACCTATTAGCAGCGTTAAAAAGAGAAGAGCTTGCTAATCGGTCAAAATTAGAAGGAGGTTCCTCCATGAGTCACGACCACGATAAACACAGTGTTTGCATTAGTGTACCCAAAGTATTTGATTGGGTAACACGACAAGTAGATTTACCAACTCTAAGCTTTAGAGAACCTGAATTAACAGCTTTATTCCCATGTACGCAACAACCTCCAGGTCCAGTTACACTTTGTCAGTTTTTATCAGCTGTACCAAATTTTCAAACGGTATGCCGCGTTATCGAAAGTTCTCTTCTGACAAACGAGGTAACAAATCCTTTTGGACGTACTGAAGTAGAAATATCTTTGCCTAATGGTGAAGATGTTTGCTTGGAAAAAGTAAAAGTTCTAGCAAAAGGCCAACTTGAAATTGATATTCTAGATGAACAAGGCAGCTTAATTTGCACCTCTGATCCAATTGAGTTTGCAACTATTCAAACATTCTATTTATGCGCTCCAGAAAGCACTTCAATCGATGCCTTTATTTCAGCCGGACAATGCGACGCGGAAATTGTGTGCGATTCTACATTTGCACAACTTGATATTTCATTCTCTTTCTGCATGGATGTACATGTATTCGCAGATGTACGTCTTGAAATTGAAGCAGCCTATTGCAAACCGCGCCATGAGTTCCCGGTTAGTGATATTATCTGCCGCGAAAACAAATTCCCGCCTACTTGCCCAGTTGTGTTTCCAGGCAAGGGCTTTGGTAAGAAACCAAAAGTAACTTCTGAAGGATAATCATCTGGACCGCTTCTCAAAGCGGTCCGTTTTTTTCTTCTTAATTAGTTCAGTTGTACATAGAATAAATTAATGACCTAATGTAAAGCGAGGCGATATCAATGGGGCAAAACCAGGCAAACACAGCAGATAAACAACTTATTCAATTAAAACAGAAGCTTCTTCATTTCCGCTCAGAAGTTATAAAACAGGAACGGCTTTTGATAGAACAGAACAAAAAGCTACTACAGCAAGATAACATTATTGGTAGTCTAACGGACCGACTTGAAGAGCTAGTGCAAAGGCCAACACCAGTCATGGAAGATGTACCTGTCGTAACCCCTCCTGAAAAAACAGAAGTATTACCGACAGGACCAATCATTGATTCTTATTTTTCTTATTCCGTCATGGCTCCCATTGACACAAATGAGAATGAACCTTTTCTAATTAAAGGTCACTTTATTATCGATAATAAAGGAGACCAATCTTTACATGATCCGATTATTTGCTTCACATTTAATAAACCAGAATTCGCTAATTTATCTGGTCGGATTAAACGGTCCAAAAACGTTAAAAAAGCAAGCGAATATTCTGTATCTCGAGACGGTGTAACCGAAGCTTGGTCTTTTCTTGAAGAAAAAGCAGATCATCAAGCTAAAAAAACAGGTCAATTCTGGCTACAACCACCTGTAAATATTATTCCTCCACATTCTTCGATTGCTTTTTCTGACTTTGAAATTCTCTTGCATTTAAAAGCAGGTCAAGAGTCACTTTCTTTATCCGTCAGTGGTTTTGTTTATGGGACAGAGTTATCAGAAGGGCACTCAGCCTTAAATTCGATTACGTTAACTTTAGCTTAAGTAGAAAGGAACAATAAAGCAGCCTCAATTTAAACTGAGGCTGCTTTTAATTATGCTTTCTCAAAAATGATTCGATAATAGAGGTCCCGTAAGCAATACTTAAGACTAGAATGATTGGCATAAAGACAGTCGGCCAAAAAAAGAAACCACAATACAGGATTAAGGACGCCCAAATTCCAGTGCACCAATAACACGATAAAAGTTCACCTATGAATCGACGTATTCCAGTCCCTTTGGGGTGTGGATAAAGAATATCTCCACCTTCTTCTTCTTTCCATTCCAAGAAAGGTTTTCGTAACCATTCCATTATGTCATCGCTTACCAGTAACCTCGTGAGCCTACCTGCGGCTAAAACTAGTAATAGCCACTCAAACCCTGCCAACAAGGCGCCACCCCCCTCCCTACATCTTATGAGTGAGGGACATCACTTATGAAATGTCTAAACAATTCATTGATCTAAATAATAAAAGCATGTCGCGTATGCAACATGCTTCCTTCTTCTATGATAATGATAAGATATTATATCCACCATCTACATGTAATATTTCGCCAGTAATTCCACGAGCTAAATCACTAGCTAAAAACAGAGCTGTATCGCCTACTTCTTCTTGTGTTGTTGTTTTTCGAAGCGGAGCTCGCTCTTCAATCTCTTTTAACACATCATTGAATCCACCTATGCCCTTAGCCGCAAGCGTGCGAATTGGACCAGCCGAAATTGCATTAACGCGAATACCGTCTTTCCCTAAATCGTTTGCTAAATATTTTACACTCGCATCAAGTGCTGCTTTAGCTACACCCATAACGTTATAATTCTTTACGACTCGCTCGCCACCTAAATAGGTCATCGTAATAATGCTCCCTCCATCAGTCATTAACGGACGGGCGGCTTTAGCGACTGCCGTCAGGGAATATGCACTTATATTTTGAGCAAGTAAATATCCTTCACGAGTAACATTTAAATACTCTCCTTCTAATTCTTCCTTATTAGCAAAAGCAATACAATGAGCTAATCCATTAATTGAACCAACCTGGTTTTTTATTTCTGCAAACGTTGCTTCAATTTCTTTATCATCACTAATATCACAAGGAAGAACAAGATGTTCCCCATCTAGCGTATCAGCTAATGAACGAACATTCTTCTCGAGCCGCTCCCCGGCATATGTAAAAACCAGTCTTGCCCCCGCTTCAGACAGAGAACGAGCGATCGCCCAAGCTATACTTCTTTTATTCGCAACACCCATTACAACATATGTACGATTCGATAAATCAATTGATTTCATTTTCATACTCCTCCATTTTATTATCAGGTACTAATAGTTTATCATAAATCCCTACAAGCCACTATGATAATCTTCCCATTCTTTTTTACTAATTTGGTATCATTCCATTCATGTAGATCGCCCACTGTTGCGGCAAATCTGAAATAATTGTCAATTCTTCCCCTGTAAAAGGTTGTGTGAATATTACCTTATCACAGTGCAGTGCTTGATGGAGTAGATGAGTATCTACTCCACCATACAAACGATCTCCCACTAACGGGAAACCAAAATCGGCCATATGTACACGTATTTGGTGTGTTCGCCCTGTACGTAATTCTAACGCAACTAAACTATGGCTATTTGATTGCGCTTCAACCCGATAATGTGTAATCGCCTTTTTACCATCCGATCTTACTTCACGCTCAATTATACTACTTGGTTTGCGACCAATCGGCGCATCAATGATCCCATCTCTTTTAGGCAGAGAGCCTTCTACCAACGCTTTGTATGACCGTTTTACTTTGCCAATCATTTGCGACTTAGCCAATCGATCATGTGCATAACGATGTTTGGCAACTATTAACAACCCACTAGTACCCTTATCGAGACGATTAACAGCATGAAATGTTGATTCCACCCCAGTTTCTTGATAGTAAAACATAACCGCATTTGCCAATGAACCTCGAGGGTTGTCGATAGATGGAATCGTTGCCATTTGAGCAGGTTTCTCTACAACAAGAAAATCTCTGTCTTCATAACAAATATTAAAATCAAGCTTTTCTGATTCTAAAAATGTACTTTTTTCCTCTGGGGCGAGCTCCATTACAACCTCATCCCCCGCGTTTAATTGTTTTCTAACCGTCGCTTTTTGTCCATTAACCTTCAACATTCCGCCTTTAAATTTCACAGCAGCCAATAAACGTTTTGATACATGCTTCTTTTCACATAAAAATGCACGCAGAAGAATTGGAGCTTCTTTTTTTTCTACGTGCCAGCTAAATATCGGTCTAGCCACTTATAAACGACTCCTTTACACGCTTCCAAAACGGAAATGGCCGGAACCGCGCAAACCGCACTTTTTCTTCAGCGACTCGACATTGAATTGTATCCACATTTTCATCAAAGATGGGCACATTAAAGTGATCGATCGTAACCTGGACAGAGACATTATTTAGTAATTTCAGCAAACAGGTATGGTGTTGAGGAAGTACAAGTGGAGAGCCTAAGGTCCGATAAATGCGATTATTAATGGATGCCATTTCAGACAGTTGAATTGATGCAAGTGAAGGGTGAAGAATCGCACCACCTAACGCCTTATTGTATGCCGTGCTCCCTGATGGTGTAGACATACAAAGACCATCACCTCGAAAAGTCTCAAACGTTTCTCCTTTAATTTCTACATTGCAAACAAGAGAACCTTCAGAGCTTTTAATTGTTGACTCATTTAATGCCAGGTGTCTTTTGGAAGGCCGTCCATTTCGGTAACGAATAACAACTTCCAATAGAGGGTACTCGACAATCTGATAAGGCGTCTTAATAATATGAGTAACAAGATTCTCCGCTTCTTCTGGAACCCAATCAGCATAAAAACCAAGGTGACCTGTATGTATACCTACAAATGCCGTCTCTTCTAAACGGTGCGAATAAAGGTGAAAAGCTTCTAATAAAGTGCCGTCTCCACCAACTGTAATAACAATATCAGGATGTTCTTCGTCGTAGATTAGATCACCCTTGAGCAAACGCTCTTTAATCGTTTTACATAAATCATTGGAGAGCGAATCGCCTCGTGAAGCAACTGTGAATTTCAACCGACCCACTCCTTTTCTATCTACGGTTTTGCTGTTGTTTTACTGTCATAATGCGTTGTGCTTCTTGAACTTCGTCTCTTATAATAGACATTTCTTCATCAAGCCAAAATGCAGCTTCTGCAGCACGTTGCAAACGCATGTTTATATCTTCTGGTATTTCTCCACTGTATTTATATCGTAGGGAATGCTCAATGGTCGCCCAGAAATTCATAGATAACGTTCTAATTTGTAATTCAACCAAAATCTTACGCTCGCCATCAATTGTTTGCACTGGGTAGCATAAAATTAAATGATAAGAGCGATAACCACTCTGTTTTTTTTGTAATATATAGTCCCGTTCAGAAACGATCTCAAAATCTGAACGAGAACGGACCAACGCAATGACCTTATCAATGTCTTCTACAAACTGCGTCACAATTCGGACTCCCGCTAAATCCTGCATTTCATCTGCTAATCGATTTAGCGGAATCTTTTTTCTTTCTGCTTTATTTAATATGCTTGAAACAGGCTTTACTCTACCTGTAACAAACTCAATCGGCGTGTGCAAAGAAGTTTTCTGATACTGTTCACGGATTCCTCTTAATTTAACCTTTAATTCATCAACTGCCTGTTTATACGGAGTCAAAAAAGAATCCCAATCCATTGCCCCACCTACTTTACCAAAACTAGTAGAATACAGCACCCACCGCTTTTTCAAACGCTTCGCCGTAGTTCCCATTCCCTTGAATGTTATCTAACAAAAAAGCTAACTCTTCATTAAAATCAACGAGAGCCAATCGGGTATTCTCGCTAACTTCCGCAAAAAATGCCATTTCCTTCTGATGCGCTTCTAAAAGAGCTAACCAACAATCTTGTTCAAATCGTAACGAATAAAAATGCTCTGTATCCTCCAATATGTAAACAAAGGCAAAGTGATCAGAATCCACTAATATTCTCGCTCCTGCTTTGACATTCATTAAATCCTCTTTATTTTTTTCTAAAATAACTGTACTGACATCCTCGCCAATATCAATGTAATCTACTTTTATCTGTTCCATTATTGCCCCCATAAAAACACTTCTTATCAGGATCTATTTTAACATAAAGAAAGATTGAAACCTACATTTTGCATGATCTACTTAATCTCAGTATAATCAAAGAACAGTTTTATGAAACGAGGGTCCCCGTATGACACAGGAAATGGAATATGAAGCAAAATCAATGCTTACAAAAACAGGCTATAACAAACTTATTAAGGTGTTTCCAAATAACGAACCAATTACTCAACAAAATGATTATTTTGATACACTCGATTTTACTTTAAAACAGAAAGGTGCGGCTCTTCGCGTAAGACATAAAAAAGATACACATACTCTTACTTTAAAACAATCCCAAAAAGATGGTTTACTCGAAACACATCAGCCATTAACAGCAGAGCAAATAAACCTATTGCATAATGGACAAATTCCTGACGGGCCCGTGAAAAGGGCTACAACATTTTTACTTGGAGACAAACCACACTTACACTACTTCGGAAGTCTAAAAACCATTCGGACAGAAATAAACTACCGCAATGGCACTCTATGTCTAGACCATAGTTTATATAACAACACAGAAGATTTCGAAATTGAATTTGAGGGAAGTTCCATTAAGCACGCTGAATTCGAACTTAACCATCTATTACAGCAGGTGGGACTAGAATCAAAAAAAGCAAAAAACAAAGTAGCCCGTTTTTTTGATCATTCCTTTCGCAAATAAGAACAAGCACTGGCTATGGCCAGTGCTATTTCAAGCTATGCTTGTATAAGTTTCAAGAACACGAGGTACATACGCTTGTGTTTCTTTAAATGGTGGAATTCCACCGTATTTATCCACGTTACCGGGACCCGCATTATATGCGGCTAGTGCCAATTTTGTATTGCCGTCGTAACGATCAAGCATTTGCTTAATATATCGAACTCCACCACGAACATTTTGTTCTGGATCAAATATTGACGTGACACCAAGCCCCCTTGCTGTCCCTGGCATGAGCTGCATTAAACCGCTCGCTCCAGCTGAACTGACGGCTTTCTCATTAAAGTTGGATTCATGCTTAATAATTGCATGAATTAACTTTGGATCTACACCATGTTCAGCAGAGATACGATCAATAAGCGGTGCATATTTATTATTCTCCCCCTCCAATGATAGAGGCGATTTCTCTACATTTTGCAAAGAACGGTTGCTCAATTCTATTGGTGATTGCGTTTCAGCTGTAGAAAAAGGGAGTAAAGGAAGAAGAAATGGTAAAGACAATGCATTTGGTGTCATACTTGTTTCACTTTGCATAGCTGCTTGTAAATGAGATTGAAATAGCGGGTTTTTCACTTGAGTTGTCGACTCGTCAGTGAATGTTGCTGGTGCCATTGACGTCATCGGCCAAAATTTAATATCCATTGATTCCCTCCGATTCGCTTCATTCTCTCTATCATACCAAGCAATGCCTACTTGCGACAACATTAATTCCCTTATTTGTATCCGTCCAAACACATTATTTGCTGAACAACAAAAGGGTTGCTACAATACAGATAGGCAAAGAGCAAAGGAGAGACGATCTCGTGCCCGACAAAAATAAAGAAACAAGTCCAATCGAAGCATTGGGCGGTGAGCAAAAGCTTGATCAACTAGTCGATGCGTTTTATAAACATATCGCAGAGCATGATGATGTACGCCACCTATTTCCTAGTGATTTATCAGAAACAGCATACAAACAAAAAAAATTTCTCACTCAATTTTTTGGTGGTCCACCTCTTTATACAGAGGAATTTGGACACCCTAGACTTAGGGCACGCCATTTGCCTTTCACCATCACACCTGTTCAAGCAGAAGCATGGCTTACATGTATGGAGCGCGCTATGGACGATGTGCATTTAACGGGCAATATACGCGATTATATGATGCACCGGTTGACTTTAACTGCACACCACATGGTCAATCACACTACGCTAAGATAATAGAAAGGAGCGGCCCATGAACCTCAAACATCAAATACATCGAGATTGTGATCAAGAACTCGGCATTTGCGGCGTTACTGATTCACGCGAGCCCATGCCTGTCAAAAAGCCAATCGAGATTTATACGTTTATTGACCCTCTTTGTTCAGAGTGCTGGGCTATTGAACCCATTTTAAAGAAATTGCAAGTGGAGTATGGACATTACTTTAAAATACGTGTGCTGCTTTCTGGAAAATTATCCGTTTGGAATGCCTGTGAACTGCATACAAGCAAATCAAAAAAGGTATGGCTTGAACGTTTTAAATCTTCAACAATGGCTTGTGCGGGCGATGTTGAATTCTCTAATATGGATTTACATCCTTATAAAGCCTTTCTAGCAATTAAGGCTGCTGAGTTACAAGGTCCAAAAGCAGGACATCGTTTCTTGCGTAAGATGAGAGAATCATTGTTCCTCAAGAAAAAGAATGTGACTGATGAAGAGACTCTAAAAGAATGCGCTCAAGAAGCCGACCTTGATTTAGAAGCCTTTTTATCTGACTTGCATTCACCTAGTGCTTCAAAAGCATTACAATGTGATGTTCAAACAACGTCTGAAATGGATGTTGATGCAGTACCTACCTTTGTTTATTTTAACGGAAACTCTGAAGATGCTGGTATAAAAGTATCTGGACAATATCCTTACCATATCTACGTACAGCTTCTCGAAGACATGCTTGGCTATAAGCCTAAAAAAGCAATTCAACCAGAGTTAGAATCCTTTTTAAAACATTACGGTTTTCTCGCTACAGCTGAAGTTGCTACCGTGCTAGATATTTCTGATGAAGAAGCAGAAAAACAATTAAAATCATTAATGTTACAACAGAAAGTTGAAGCTGTCCCTTTTAAATATGGAACGTTTTGGAAGTGGATTGCTTAAAGAGAGACGCATGCAGCGCGTCTCTCTTTTTTAGAATCCAAAAAAGGCTACCTGCATTCCGCGAACGGAGCAGGCAGCCTTTTCTATTATTCGAAGAGAATGTGAGTTGCACCTCTTATCTTACCTAAAAGATTCAATTGAAGCAACCTTTTCTTAAAACGTTCACTACTTTGCAATGTTTTCACTCATAATCCTCTCTATTCTTCATAGGATGTAAAAAAAGGAGTGCTTATCCATGAAAAGGTCGCTAACCGTTCGTATCACTCTCCTATGCATCGCTTTTTACTTATATATTCTTGGTCTGCTGCAAATGTTTCCTTTATGGATCTCCGTTCCTATTTTGTTTGCGGCAGCAACTTATTTATTTAGACCCATTAATAAAAAGCAACGTTTCAAAGGTTACCGCTCTCGATAAGATAGCGTTTTTTTATCTGTTTGAAAAAACATTTTGTATTGCTTTAGACTTTCATTTTGGTTCAGATACAACGAACTAATAGCTGAATCGATTGACAAAAATTCAGTTTCAAACAAAGCCGTTGATTGGCTTTTTAGTTTATCGCTCATACAACTCTTGGAACATAGAGTTCGTCGCATCTTCGTCCATTTGTAAATGCGTTTAAACCCAAATTGATCCTAACGTGACGCCCAGTTGATGGTAATGTTCTAACCCATCATACATGCTGATTGTCCTAATTTCCCTCTGTATGACTGAAATTCAAGCAAATACTCTTCTAAAACATACACAGCCGTCTTCCAATCTTCGGTAGATCGATAACTTAATGCTGCATCTCACTTCTCCTAATTTAAAACTTGTGACCGCTTACGTATTGAAGTTATTTCCATTGTTTACCTCCTGTTTAGACGTTCTCTCTATAATAACAACTTTCCTTTTCCCTGCAATGCTTGATCCCAGATCTTTAGCCATTTCTCTTCATTTACTAAAGTCTGTTTAGACTCTTTAATTCGTTTATATATATCCGGTTCAAGCTGAATAATGGTACCAAATAAACATAGCAACGACAGATATTCTTTCGTCACTTGCTTAACAACTATATCTAAACGACAGTAGCTTTTTAAAGGTTGATTAAATGAATGAAAAATTGTTTTGATTGCTATTTCACACTGCAATGTTTTAAATGGAGTATGTAAAGGGATAAATTGAAGGTAGTTAAGCAAGAAATAACTTTGCCAAATAAAGGAGGGTATTTGCAAATAACATTGAGAGCGGAGCGGCCAACCTGACTCTTCTGGCGGCGCAGTAAGTTGATGAGTATATAAGAACAAGCGAAATTTTCGATTATACAATAAAGTTCTTCGCTTTCTTTGTCGATAGTCATGCAAACTTTTTTCAAAGGAAACTGAAACTGGGTTGGGAGAAAAAAGTTCAGCCATTGAACTTTCCTTAAGGGGGTTTAGTTGAAGGTGACCAAAAACAAGCTCTGATTGTAAAGCAATTAAATGTCGAACTAAACAAAGTAATTTAGTTCCAGGATCATAATAAGTAAGAATATGTTCTTGACCCTTTTTCCGGATTGCATACCATTCAAATTGCTGAATACGAAATAGCTGCGCTCCTTGTCTCCGCAAACGATTTGCACCAAGAATCCAGAAGGGCGTAATTCCTTGTTTTAAATAAAGATGGTTTCGCTTATAAATGGAGGAAACTGAAATCGTAGCACATTGAAATTCCAATGCTGTATGAGGCGGGCTTTCTAAGAAGATATCTGGCCTTTGCTTTGAATGCGGTAAATAATGTTCCAGCTTTACTTTTAGTTCTTTTTTCGCAAAAAGATAGAGATCTTCTTTGCCTTGAAGATGGACACTTGATTCGCCTTTTATTCCTGAAGCACAATTCGAGCGACGCGTATGAGCAAAGTGCCATCTCCGTTTGCTCCCTAACCTCATTTCCACTCTCATTTTACAAAGTGGACAAAAAAAAGACTCAGTTTTTCTTAACTCTCTCCAATAAGTTTTATCCCTCCTTTCCAAGATACTGACCATCTTATCTCCTGACGTTAAAGCTTGCAACAATGTCCCACTCCCTTTCAAAGTCATGTATACATATCTATAAGTTTCTTTTCATTAATCCTTTTTCCTGCCTTGAAAAAAACCCAAAAAAAAAAAAAAAAAAAAAAAAAGACTGATGTAAAAATCAGTCTTTAAAAGAGATCCTATAAAAATGCATTTCTTGTTTGGCTAAGCGCATTGATTGACATTATTTCATTACCATATTCTTGCAAGCGATGAATGGTAAATTCAGATTCATATCCATATTCAAGAACTCTGCTTAACAAATTATCTTGTTCCTCTTCTGAATATTGGTCATTGCTAAAATAAATATACAGATAGTAACGACCTTCGTAATGGTAAAGAGTATTATGGACGTTTTCCAAGTAGAGGGCACGGCTTAATGAAATGACATCCTCAAACTCTTTAAAACCAATAATAAGCTCTAAATTATCAATTGGTGGGTCTTCACTTTCAACACTTTCTTTTAGTGATGCTTCATCTTCACCAATGATTTCTTCATCATCTTTTACTGGAATTTCTAATTTCACATTACCATCAGTGATCTGACCACGCGTCACAAGAATTTCTAATCCTTTATCTTGTGCATGCACCTGAATCCACAAAGGACCATCAAGTTCAAAGTCATCCCGGTCATTTGCTTCATGCATCATATCGTAAAAAAGCTCTTCTCCACGTTCACGATTATACCAAATTTCTTCACGTTCAAAGCCACGCGCTTCAATGTCCTTATACGTGATGAAGAATCGAATGGTTGATTCGTTCACTCTTTCTATTTCCATACTCGCTCCCCCTCCTATATTCGTTAAAAGCTAATGTCTTTCAAGGAAACAGTGAGCTCGACTACTCTTAATAATATTGTATGATAAAGGGCCAAAAAATGAAATCAATCTGCTTCCCTTACCATTAATCATGATGTTAGTTCTATATTTTCCCTCACCGACTAATCCTTGTCAAGTTAAAATAAAAACCTCCTGCATAAATTCTGCAGAAGGTTTATCATCAGTTAACGAGACGCTGTGCTTCTTGAAGTTGAAACGTCCGGACTTTTCTTGGAAGAAAGCGCCGAATTTCTGCATCATTATAGCCAACTTGCAGACGCTTTTCATCAAATATAATTGGGCGACGAAGAAGACCTGGATTGTCGCTTATAATTGTGAACAACTTTTGCAAAGGCAGTGATTCCAATTCTACATCGAGTTCTTGAAATACTTTTGATCGCGTAGAAATGATCTCATCCGTCCCATCTTCGGTCATGCGGACAACATGTTTTACTTCTTCTACAGAGAGTGGTGCAGCAAAAATATTCCGCTCTTCAAAAGGAATATCATGCTCTTCCAACCATGCTTTTGCTTTTCTACAAGATGTACAACTAGGGGATGTTAATAGTGTGACCATCTTATTGAACCTCTCCTTTACCTCAAATATCAGTTTATCGGCATTCGTTCACTTAATCACATTCTCATTATACAAGTTTGTCTAACTGTTGTATAGTGTATAACGATTAAACTTATACAAAGATTAAACAAAAAATGTGGGAAAGTATCGTTGTTCGGTTGTGTCTTGCTTTCTATGTACCCGCATTCCATACTTATTAAACACATAAATAATAAAAAACTTCACCGATTTATTTTGGTGAAGTTAAGCAATGGATCTGCGTGACTGCGGGTATGGGTTTTGGTTTTCTCTACGCTTTTTCCAATTACCAATTCGTTTTTTTAGTACATCTTCCCATAAATTCCTTTTTTTGCGCCGCTTAGTCTTCGTTCTTTGTTTCATCACGCATCACCACCCTTTTGTGTTAAGATTTCATAGGTTCAATCTCACTATCATCAAGCGTAAGCACTTTGTTCACAGATTCATAAGAAGCACCATAAAGATGAGAATCTTTATACGTGTGTATTGTTTCATACGTATGCTTCATTTTTTCATATATACTATTCTCATCATCATTCTCTGGTGACCAATATAAGATTTCTAACTCTGTCACTTTATTTGTCGCAAGAGAACGTCGACGATATCCAATTGATTTAGCATGCTTAAACCCTTCCCTCGAATAAAAGCGTTGCCTCTTTTCAGTATCAGTATCCTCATAATCAATCGGTTCTACTTCCAGTATAATCGGCTTATTCTTTTTTTTCAATTGTTCAATTAACTTTTTCCCTAGTCCTTCTCCTCTAGCAGTCCCCGACACAAATAAATAATCAACAAAAACGAAATCCTCTGTTTCCACATACATTAACACATGTTTATTACTTTCATCTTTATGGTATATATCACCTTTCTCTTTCAAGAGCAGCTTCATATGCTCTTCTGATTTCATTTCCTCAACTGGGAAATATTCCGCTAGCTTTTCATACCACGTGGACATGTTCAACACTCCTTTATAGTCTCATTTAAAGCCCTTATATATCATACCGTTATTCTGATCTGTTCAAACCTGTTCTCTTTAAGATTGCCCAAAATGCAATGTTTACTCATAAAAAGAAGCGGCAAATGCCGCTTCTTTTTATGGATTCTCGTAATCAACACCTTCTGAATACGTGTTACCCGCATTCCATAAAAGGAATTCATTAATGTTGTTCTCATACAAAGCCCTTATTTGGTCTTCTACTTCAGCAGCACCATAATTTAAGTAATTTCCTGAACCTAAATAACTCGCTGTGAAATCTTGAATCCAAGGACGAGAGACTGGTTGGTCATCTCCAAGTTGTCCTAACAAATCGTTCTCAACTTTCGCGTACTCATCTGTCAACTCATATGGGTATAAGTCTGGTTTGTCGAGTCCGGCAATTGAACCTGGTCCCCAATGACTTGGGTAAATCATTGAAGAAATGACATCAACATTCTCGGATATTTTTAGAAAGTTCTGTCCAATTCCCGGAGCTTCTGGAACTGTTGCGGCATAGCCAAATATGTCAACTGAAACATCCACATCATATACGCTTAATTCATCCCTTGCATACGCAACAAAATCAGTTACAGCACTTACACGACGCTGGACATTATCACTTTCATCGTCTCCATATTTCCCAGTTTCATAGTCTAGATCCTCATCTCTTGTTTCAAACCCTTCGGGGAAACGAACATAGTCAAATTGAATGTCTTGAAAGCCCATTTCTGCCGCTTCTCTTGCAACCGCAACATTGTATTCCCATACTTCTTCAAGAAAAGGATTTACAAACGATTCGCCACGACCATTTTTCCAAACAGAACCATTTTCTTTAAATGACAGATCTGGTCTTAGATCAGCCAAAACTGAATCTTTAAAAACAACAACGCGGGCAATCGGATAAATATCATTCTCTTCAAGTACTGACATCATTTCAGCTGGATCATCAATGAAGTTTTTTGCAATATCATAGAATGGAGAGTCTTCATCAGGCATATACGTAATATTTCCGTGATCATCCTTTATGTCAATAACCATCGAGTTCAGTTCAGTATCATTTACTAAATCAACCAACGAATTAAATTTCGATCCCCCAGCAGAGTGCGCAGTCAAGAAAATACCACGTACGCCTTCTTCTGGATAATCAAAGTGATATCCAGACTGGTGAACAAACCGACCTGATCGTGTCGGTGCCTCAAATGTATTGTCACTAATAAGCTTCGGAGCATGGGCTAAAGCCGTTTGTCCCGTCTCTGCCATTGCGACATTTCCTTCAGTGCCTATGGAAGAAATGCTTGTAGCCAAAGCCACACAAAGACCGCCCATTATTACTTTTTTCATATGTACACACCCTTTTGTTAATCTTCGTCATGCGCGTCCCAATCTTCTGGAATGGGCTCCTCATCATCTTTTACCGCTTGCTTTCGTTTATCATCAAGTTGTTTCTTATGTATGTCAAACTGTGATTGGTTAAACAGCCACTTCTCCCCATCAAAAACGCCAGAGATATTTCCTAAGAGGAGCTGTCCTCTTAAATATGATTCCGTAACCCCAAGGTATACAGCCAATTGATTCAGAGAGATATACAAAGTTCCATCCTCCTCGACATAAAGTATATCGTTCTTTTCTATTCATTGCCAAGAAAAACAATAAAAAAACTACAATCTTTCTCATTGCTTCTAGTTATTGGGCATTATTTTGAGAATAAAAAAAACCTGTCAGCCAGGTTTTTTTTAGACATTAACGGGCAAAACATAAAAAAACACAAGAAAGAAATGAAAAATAGATCCCGCTATAACAAACAAATGCCACACTGCATGATGGTAACGAAAGCCTCTCCACATATAGAAGATTGTTCCAACCGTATAAAAAAGTCCTCCAATGACAAGAAACCAGATTCCTGTGGTTGATAGAGACTCATAAATTGGTTTAATCGCAAAAATGGCTAACCAACCCATCGCTAAGTATAAAACTGTTGAAAAGAACAAGAATTTCTTAACAAAAAAAACTTTAAACAAAATCCCAGCAAAGGCTATTCCCCATACGATTCCAAATAACGTCCAACCTAAACCGCCTCCAACTAGGATAAGTAAAATAGGCGTATACGTTCCTGCAATAAATACATAAATAGCAGCATGGTCAAAGATTTCAAACAAATCTTTGACTTTTCCTGCAGGGAAACTATGGACTAGCGTTGAGGAAATATAAAGAAGGAGCATACTTGCTCCGTATATTGTGAAACTGACAACATGCCAGGCAGTACCATAAATACTCGAATAAACAATTAGCAATGTGAGAGCTGCAATACTAAGAACAGCACCGATACCATGAGTAATCGCATTGGCTATTTCTTCACGTTTTGAAAACACATGAGTCTCCGCCAAAAAAACATCCCCTTTACAAACGCTTTACTCCATTATAGCATAGGTAATTAAAAAAATGCATTTGCAGACAAGGAGTACAAATTGATGAGAGACGTAACACTTTTACAAATTTATGATCATCGCATAGCACAAAAATACATCCAGCGCTCTGGAATGGCACATGCCATTCGCTGTGCCTATCATGCCTACGCTTTAGCGATTAATGAGAAAATTGATGTCGATCTTGCTACAAAAGGAGCTTTTTTACATGATATTGGCCATTACACTTGGTATAAAAATGGAAAATGGGATTTTTCTCTCTATAAAGCGTACGACATTCATGCCATTAAAGGTGCAGAGAGAGCCCATAAATTACTCATTCGTCTTGGGGAACACCCAAGAAAGGCAAAGGAAATAGCACTTGCTATTCTCCTTCATACAGATTCTTATTTGCCTAATGGCAAACTACAACTTACGCCTCTCCAGTCACTTGTTGCTCGAGCAGACGAAATGGATGAAGAACCACTAGGGGACCATCATTATCGTACAGTTAGCGACAAGCAGGCACGTCAACTTTTACATGAACTCGATAGTAAAATTACTGCAGTTCTCAACAAGAATTTAAATTAGAACATTAACGCGCAAGTAACATTTTCACTTGCTCTTCATTCATCGGGCCATTAATACGACTGATGATTTTTCCTTTTTGGTCAAGAATTAGTGTGGTTGGTACACCAAAGATCTGATATTTCTTTTGAATTAATCCGGCTTCATCAAGTAACGGATCAAAAGAAGCACCGTAATGGTTTAAAAATGGTTGCAACTGACTCCTATCCGTTTCCGAACTTGTTAAATTAACAGCGATAAACTGATTTTCTTTTGCTGTCATCTCCTCTTCCAGCTTAACAATTAATGGCATCTCTTCCTGACATGGATAGCACCATGTTGAAAAGAAATGAATAACTGTCACAGCCGCACCTCCAGCTTTATAGGTTTTTTCTTTTCCTGACAAAGTAGGCAAAGTAAAAGCTGGAGCAATTTCATCTACCTGGACGCCTTCCGTTTTTGCATTTACAATTACCTCAACGTGACGAAAAATCTCTTCAGTCCGTAAATGGAACCAACCTGTAACGATGATTGCACTAATAAGTCCTATGTTAAGTAAACTTTTTTTTGCAATACAAATCATATAAAATCCTCCTTCTTCGAAGGTTATAGGAGTGTGTTACCTATGTCCCTCTTACAAACCTTACAAGTATTTGCTTGTTTTGCATTCTTACTATTTGTATTCTTTTTCCAAGATATACCTTACTCCATGTTTTGGTTTGCTATCCTCTTTATTTTAAATGTCTGTTTACTCGTTTTACGCAAGAGAAATCAAACAAAGAGTCGTCGTTTTTAACTATATGTGCTTGGCCTATTTTCTTATGCCAGCTTCTTCAGATATTCCTTTTAGTAAATCCTAGATAGTTGCTTTTGCCCCTTCTGTGCATTACGATAATTAAGAGTAGTAATGACAGGAGTTGAACAAAATGCAAACCGTATTTTCAGGAATTCAGCCTAGCGGTACATTAACATTAGGAAATTATTTAGGTGCAATGAAGCATTTTGCGGGTATGCAAGATGAATATAGTTGTTATTTTTGCATTGTTGACCAACATGCAATAACAGTACCTCAGGAACGTTTGAAATTAAGAGAGAACATTCGGAGTTTGGCAGCCTTATATATTGCTTCCGGAATTGATGCTGAAAAGTCTACTCTTTTTATTCAATCAGAAGTACCTGCTCATGCCCAATTAGGTTGGTTAATGCAATGCGTTTCATACATAGGCGAGCTTGAAAGAATGACTCAATTTAAAGATAAATCAAGTGGAAAAGAAGGAGTTTCGGCATCACTACTTACTTACCCACCACTGATGGCTGCAGATATTTTGCTTTACCAAACAGATATTGTTCCTGTGGGGGAAGATCAAAAACAACATTTAGAACTAACAAGGAACTTAGCTGAGCGCTTCAATCAAAAATACAATGACATTTTCACGGTGCCAGAAGTTCGAATTCCTAAAGTAGGAGCTCGCATCATGTCGTTAAATGATCCACACAAAAAAATGAGTAAGTCTAATCCTCAACCTAAAAGCTTTATTTCTATGTTAGATGACCCAAAAACGATTGAAAAAAAAGTAAAAAGCGCTGTTACAGATTCAGACGGAATCATTCGTTTTGATCGTGATGAGAAACCTGCCGTTTCGAACTTATTGTCAATCTTCTCCCTTTGTACGGATCGTTCCATCTCCGATATAGAGGCAGAATATGAAGGAATAGGGTATGGTCCCTTTAAAGCTGATTTAGCTCAAGCAGTGATCAACACATTATCGCCTATTCAAGCACGTTATAATGAATTAATTCATTCTGATGAACTCGATCAAATTCTAGATAAAGGTGCGGACAAAGCAAACAAAGAAGCGCAAAAAATATTAGTTAAAGCTGAACGAGCAATGGGGCTTGGACGAAAGAAGCGTTAAAACTAAACAGAAAGAAGAGCAGACGATATCGTCTGCTCTTCTTTCTGTTACTCAACTAGTTATTAATTATTTAATAGGCTATGCTGTTTATTACGTTCCGTTTTACATTTCTTGCATTCATTCATTAATACCAGCTGTTATCTATAAAGCGAACATCTTTAATAGATCTATTACTTCTGTAAAAGCATCTCTAAATTAGCCGAATTTTCTAGTTTTCAAAACAATTCAAAGTAACTATTTCTATTTATAACGGTCAAGAAAAAAGGCTTCCATTAGGAACCCTTTGCCTCAATTAATATCCGTTTGTCTTCTTCCAAATCTTACCGACAAAAAAAGATACACCTAGTGTTCCTACAAGAAGAATCACAGTAAATATTTGCATAACCAAATAAGCTAAACCATCCATCGTTTCAGCACCCATAACCATTCCCCCCTCCTTTTACGCTTATTATAAAAGAAAGCGCATACGATGTAAACCTAATAGAAATCCATAAAAAAAGCACCTAACGTTCGTTAAGTGCTTACTCCCTCATTTTACACGTTCAGGATGCTCAAGTTCCCACAGTTTCTCGAAAAAACTATTGCCTTTTACCATTGCTTCACATAATCTATAATGGTTTTCACTCCAACCAGTTCTTGCGCCAACTAACAAATGATTCCAAACTTCGTCACGGTCTTTTGTTTTTAATTTTTGATAAGACAACGGGTTCCATTCCGTACACCAGTACTTTAATTCCGCATCTGACGCACTCGTGTTTAATTGATCTAACACCATAAAAAGCAATTGTTTTAATTGTCTTTCTCTTCGCGTTAGTCCTTTTAATTCAAACGGACTCAATGAAAGCAAGTGATATTCTTTTTCTGTTACATCCTCAATTAATTCAAAACTCTCCAGTTCTTGGTCCGCAAGCGCTTCATAAACAAGTTGCTCTTGACGTGGCGTTAGTCTACTTTTTCGGACTGGTGTTTTATAACCCATCGTATCAACAGCTATAATTCGTTCTCCATCAGTTATAATAAAACAGTAATCTAACTGAATTCGCGACATATTCTTCCGTAAATAACTTTTTTGGTGCACTGCATTCAGTAAATTCTGGGGCAAATCAAGTAATTGGTTCTCAACAAAATCCATTAGCTCTGGTGTTCCTTTAACCAATTTAACTTGATCCAACACTTCGACTCGGTCCTCAC
Source organism: Shouchella patagoniensis (assembly GCF_002019705.1). Lineage (GTDB taxonomy): Bacteria > Bacillota > Bacilli > Bacillales > Bacillaceae_D > Shouchella > Shouchella patagoniensis. The sequence continues at coordinate 1,102,122 of NZ_KV917377.1, forward strand.
TTCGCCACTCATGGAATGGGCAAACATTATAGCCATTTTCTTCACCTTCAAACCAGTTCACCCAAACATCACGCATCATAACCATATTGATTCTGCCTCCTTACTAGTTCTCTCTTGAAAACAGTATGGTCACTGGTTCAAATTCTTAAACACATCATAGCGCTTTGCATATTCTAAGAATGTACTTGAAGGTGTAATCATAAGTTCATCCGTTTTTTTATTTAAACCGGTTGCTACTTTCGTGCAAAGTCGATAACCAGCATAATATCCTAACATTCTCGGTATACCTTGATCGACTCTTCCATATAAGATGTCTTTGTATGCAAGTCTTCCTTTTTGCTGCAATCGTTTTTCAATATATTCTAAAAACCATTCCTGTCTCCAAGATTTATCATACAGTTTTGTCCATGGAGCAGTGTACGCTTCTCCGACTTCTTCTTCCACAGCTATTTCTGCCAAACCTTCCATGATCATTGATTCAAGGAGTGTAATGGTTTGCTCTGATTCATTTGTTACTTTCAATCTGCATACATGGTGGTATTCATGTGTGAGCAATGCTTTTAACTCTAACTCATTTACATTAAATGGAACAAAGAGAACAATTCCATCGGATAAGCTAATACCCATCTTACCTCCGACAGCACGTTCCGGTTTCTTCAGACTTTTGTCGGCAAGCAAGATATAGATTGGGATATTTGGTCCACTCCATATTTCTTTCAAGAAATCAAAATGATCACGTGCAATTTCTAAATGACGATATTGAAGCATCTTTTTTAATTCATGTAATTGTCCAGGCTGGAACATGCCCGCATCGCTCAAAAAAGAAGCAAGCTCATTATCCGAAGAGTAGGAAAATAATGACTGTAGTGGTTGAATAAATAATTGGCGATACCGTTCTTCTAACGTCCGTTTATTCGAGTGTGCTAAATATAGTTCAATCCATTTATTTGTTTTTATAACACCCATCGTTTCACACCCTAACATTGTAAAGTTACATTTGACTTTCTCTTATAACAGTATCAAAATAATTGACAAGAGGTGAAGACATGAACCGACCTATAATTGATATGGATCAAATAAAGCAGTTAAAAATACAATTAACCGAATTCATGATGATGTATAAATTCGCTTTAGACGAAATGGAAACAAGAATTACTATATTACAAGAAGAGTTTGAGTTGCTTCAAGATTATAGCCCTATTGAACATGTTAAAACTCGTCTAAAATCACCGGAAAGTATCTTTAATAAAGTCATTAGAAAAAATATGAAAGCAGATTTGCAACAAATTAAAGAAACAATTAATGATATAGCGGGAATACGTATTACATGCGCATTTGTTTCGGATATATATAAGCTCGAGGAGATGCTAAGAAAACAAACAGATATGGAGGTACTCTCTGTAAAAGATTATATAAAAAAACCTAAGGATAATGGCTACCGTAGCTTACATATGATTATCCGTGTCCCCGTTTATACCTCTTCAAAGCAAGGCCATATCTGTGTTGAAGTCCAAATTCGTACGATTGCTATGGACTTTTGGGCGAGTCTTGAGCATAAAATCTTTTATAAATACGAGCGCAACGTTCCCGTGCACTTGCTAGAAGAATTAACAGAAGCTTCTCACTCTGCAGCAGCGTTAGATCATAAAATGGAAAAACTCCATCTAGAAATGATCGAAGTCAAACAACAACATTCATCTGAAAAGAACCTATCCGAAATAAAGCTTGATCAACTACGTTTAAACAATGAAACATTTAAGATTCCGCAAAAACTAATAGAGCAGTTGCAACAACTACCAGATAAATAAGTTCCTTCTTTTAACGTATGTTGGAAAGTATCCGTTCTTGATTATCCTTTTCACGCATGCTACTCTTCAGTTACGAATGTAATGCTTTTAGCTGCAAAGGAGAACCTTTTATGACTACGGATGAACTGACAAAAAGTTTAGAGGCTTTTACGCCTTTTAGCCGAACAGAGTGGGCCAAGCTAAGCAAAGGGCTAAGCTCTGCTTTATCAGAACAAGAGCGAAAAGGACTTGAAGGCATTTATGAAACCATTTCTGAATCAGAGGTACAGGATATCTATTTGCCTTTATCCGAACTGCTGTACAAACGCATGAAGCATAATATGCACTTGCACGATGACATGAATCAATTTCTACAAAAAGAAAGGAAACGAGTTCCATTTATTATCGGCATTGCCGGCAGTGTCTCAGTTGGAAAAAGCACTACTGCTAGGCTTATTCAGGCTCTTGCATCGCGATGGCCAGGAAAGCCTAAAGTCTCTTTGGTAACAACCGACGGATTCCTTTATCCAAATGAAGTGTTAGAAGAACGTGGCTTAATGAAACGTAAAGGGTTTCCAGAAAGTTATGATATACGCAGCTTAATTTCATTTCTAACAGATTTAAAATCTGGTGTTGATCACGTACACGCTCCAGTCTATTCACACTTAACATACAATGTTGATAAGAATGATATGCAAGCACTTGATGCACCAGACGTTGTCATTGTTGAAGGCATTAATGTGTTGCAAGTCAACAAAAAAGGCAAGAGAACGCCACACCTTTTCGTATCGGATTTCTTTGATTTTAGTATTTATGTAGATGCTAACGAAGAGAACATTCTTACTTGGTATATAGAGCGCTTTCACCTATTACGAAATACGGCTTTCCAAAAACCTGAGTCTTACTTTCATCGTTACCGTAGTTTATCCGATAACGAAGCAACAGAGATGGCGGTTTCAATATGGAGATCGATTAACGGTGTTAATTTAGAAAAAAACATTAAACCAACTCGGTTAAGGGCTGAGTTAATCTTAACAAAAGGTCCGGACCATCAAGTAGAGCAAATACAATTACGAAAATAAAAAGAAGAGCCGCATTCGTCATGCGGCTCTTCTCTTATATACAATTAACCTTTAAATAATTGAACAAACATCTTTCCGTACGGTCCACCATCAACAACACCAATACCCACTTCTGTATAGTTACTGCTTAGAATATTTTCACGGTGACCTTGTGAATTCATCAATGCAGTGTGCGCATCTTCAACCGTTTGGTTACCAGCTAAGTTTTCACCAGCAGTATTATAAGTAACCCCGAATTGATCCATCATTTCAAATGGCGAACCAAATGTAGGAGAATTATGGTCAAAATAGTTGTTGTCAATCATGTCTTGCGCTTTAACACGCGCTACTTCCGTCAACTCTGGATCAATAGTAAGAGGCTCAAGTCCTGCTTTTTGACGCTCTTGATTCACAAGCTGAACCATTTGATCTTCCTCTGCAGATACATCTGTAGCTGATTCACTATCACCTTGATCTTCTTCGCTATCAACTTCTTCTAATTGAGGTGTTTCTTCAGATGTTTCTGGATCTTCCTCTACAACTTCTTCCTCTGAAGTTTGAGTTTCCTCTTGTTCAGGAACTTCTTCTGAATCTGGGATCCAGTCTCCATAGTCAAAATCATCAAAATTAACTTCCGACCAATCGATTTGACCATTACCATCTTTATTCTTATTGATGAAGTCATTTATTGGTAAACACTCACCTGATACTGTATATACATATGGACCTTTAACTTCGATCTGTTGATCGGTTTCAGCCTCCGCTTGATTCGTAAAGCTGAACCCTGCTACAACTGCTGCAGCTAATGTAGTAAATGCGAATTTCTTCATAAAGATAAATCCTCCTATAATTTGCACGTACTGTGCGATTCCCCTGTTACGAGAGGTACAAGCACATCCTAGCATAGGCTCATAGATTGATTCGATGGAAAAAGATTCTTGGAGTTCCATCTTGCAATATGCTGTAATATTCTTTTTCACTGCATAGGTTCGTCTTTTACCCCACCTTTACTAGACAAACGGTACTGGAAATCCCAGTCTAATTGTTACACAATTGTAAAATTGGCTTTTTTCGTTATGCAATTGTAATAAGAGGCCCTGCCTGTACTCCGTATCTACGTTCTTCTCACTTTTTTTGTTAGTTGGAAAACATTCACACCTTCATAGAGCACAAACTTCTGTTAATGTATTAACGTGTGTTTCAAAACACATATATTATCTCGGTGATAGGAGTGAATCGAATGTTAAAAAAGACAGTACTGGCTTTTATTAGCCTCATTGGATTGAGTCTGATTCCCTTTAGCCAATCTGATGCAAAATCATTAACACACCCCGTCCAAGCAGGAGAATCTCTCTATTCATTAAGTGAGCGTTATGGCGTATCAAAAACATCCATTCAACGCATCAATGAACTTGATACAAAGATGATTGAAGCTGGTGATACTCTAACGATCCCTGCATCCATTTCGGCAGAAGAAAGAGAACTGCTTGCAAGCCTTGTTTATGCCGAAGCAAAAGGCGAGCCTTATGCAGGAAAAGTTGCAGTTGCAAAAGTCGTATTAAACAGAGTTGACCATCCAGATTATCCAAACTCTGTTCATGATGTTATTACTCAAGTAACAGAAACGGGTCACTATGCATTTTCTCCTGTGTTGGATGGTGCGATTCATAACGAACCAGACTATGAATCGCGAAAGGCTGTTAATGAAGCGATTACCTTAAGAGGACAAGGACAGCAATCTCTTTATTTCTATAATCCTGCAACGGCGACAAGCAATTGGGTCTCAACTCGTGAACAAACCATTGTTATTGGCAATCATATCTTTGCTAGGTAATGGTAAAAGCACATCAGCAAAAACTGCTGGTGTGCTTTTTTGATTCATCTTGCATAGTTTAGGGTATAGATATAACAACGGAGGTGGTACACTTGTCCAAACAATTACGTATCGACCGAGGAATTGAAGCATCAATCCATGCCCGTGTAAATCCAACAGAAGTGGCTCCAGTTAATCGTGTAACTCCCTCTCTTCCTATTCTCGCTACTAATCGCCACTCATCTGAAAACGAAATATACGCCTACAACTATGCTCATAAACGCAAAGAAAAGCCATTCACTTCTATAAACACTAACTCAAGAGATACGCTTAATGCTGGAGAATGGTACCAAATGCTCTCAATTCATAGTAAAACAACATCCTTTTACAACCAAATTCGAAAGGAACGACCAGACCTAGATCAAAAACTTTCTAAAAACGTTTCATCACATTCCATTCACTCTGAAGATATTAAAGAACTAAGCACACGTTTACACACTTTTTCTACTAAAAATAGATTACCATTCATACAAGAAATACAAGGACTAGCTGTTGATGTTTACGGATAAAACGAGGAGCTTAAGCTTAAGCTCCTCGTTTTTTGGTATACTAATAAATGTAACTATAAAAAGGAGGCAGCACATAAATGAAAGTAATTGTTAGCCATTCCAATATTGATTTTGATGGTCTTGCCTCCCTTGTCGCAGCAAAGCGATTAGAGCCTGAAGCGGTTGCTGCTATTGGTCCAACAAAATCTAACATTGTTAAAGCATACTTAGATCTTTATATCGACTGTTTCCCTCTCGTTTCCTATCATGAAATTGATTGGAAACAAGTGTCCTCCATCCTTTTTGTGGATTGCGCTTCACTTGAAAGGGCTGGTTTGAACGAGTTCCCTATAAACGATGCCATTAAAATTAACTCTATCGATCATCATTTGCTTTCATCTAAACAAAGTGGTACGAACATCACTTCATTACTTGAGCAATGTAGAAAACAAAAAGTAGAAATTAGTCCAGTGGAAGCAACTTTATTTGGCCTTGGTTTGTATAGCGATACCGCTTGCTTGACCCATTCCAATACAAGGATTAGTGATTTTAACGCAGCTTCGTATCTACTAGATCAAGGAATGAATCTTGATGTTGTTTCTACGTACTTACAACAATCAGAAATAGGTACACATCCGCTTTTTCAATTATTGCTGGATCATATAGAAATCAATGAACAGGAAGGTATTACACTTGCAATCACAACTGGTACCTATCCTGATTACGTTGGAGATGTATCAGGAGTTGTTGAGGAACTACTACGATTATTCCAGCCAGATGCTATTTTCGCATGTATTCAATTAAAGAAACACACCTACATCATTGCCCGATCTCAAACAGAGGAAGTGAACGTCAAAAGAATTACCGAAATGTTTGGAGGTAGTGGACATGCTAGAGCTGCAGCTGCAGTTGTGAAAAACCAACCACTCGATACGGTAAAAAACAAATTAATCTCACTTATGTATGCATTAACCCTCCCAGCGCAAACCGTTCAAACAATGATGAGTTGGCCGGTGCAAACATTATTGGAATCGGAATGTGTAAATGATGGCTGGCAAAAGTTGGTCACATTTGGACATAGCGGGTTCCCTATCTTTTCATCAAATGGTGAGATGCTAGGCATTGTGAGCAAATCAGACTTAAAAAAAGCAAGACAGCTCGGACTTGGTGAAAAAAGCATAAAGAATATCATGACTCAAAACGTCATTACAATTCATGCAAATGATTCACTTAAACAAGCACAAAAGGTCTTTAAACAACACCATATTGGCAGGTTGCCAGTAGTAAATAATGACGATCAAATAGTCGGTATTTTAACACGCTCAGATATAATTAACGGCATTTACACTCTTCCAGATAAGGTCAATACTACCCAATTAACAAAGTATTTCGGTCCAAAAACAGATCAGCTTTTAAAACGTATTGGTTCTATTGCTGACGAACAAGAAGTTTCTGTTTTTTTAGTTGGTGGTGTAGTAAGGGATTTCCTTTTGGACAAGCCTCATACTGACATTGACCTCGTAGTCGAAGGTGATGCAGTGGCATTTGCACATTATCTAGCAACCGTACTTGGTGGAACAGTTAAAACCTATGAAGATTTTGGAACGGCTATATGGACTGGAGAATTAGAGATTGATATTGTTACATGCAGAAGAGAATTTTATTCATCGGCTGGCGCTTTACCACAAGTAAAACCAGCATCTATCACAGAGGACCTAGCAAGACGAGATTTCACTATAAATGCTTTAGCAATGTATATAAATGCAACACGTTACGGAGAGCTTGTTGATGTTTTTCAAGGAAAAACTGATTTGCAAAATAGAAAGATTCGCATTTTGCATCCTTTGAGCTTCAAAGAAGATCCCACCCGTCTTTTTAGAGCCGTCCGCTTCGCACTCCGTCTTGACTTTTCATTAGATGATCACACAACCAAAGCAGCTCAAGATACAGGTGAGGCTATTCATTTTATTAGTGCCCAACGGCTGCTAAATGAATTGACTTATCTTGAAAATGAACATAACCTCTTAAAAGCTTTTAAGCTTCTTAATAAACTGCATACTTGGCAGTCCTTTTTCGGAAATTCTTTATCTACTAACGCCTTTGATCATATGAAACGATTATCAGAACAAGGGTTGGAAAATGGGATTTTCTATCTTTTAGCAGCAGCTCACGATCAAGAAGCATTCAATCGCATACGTCCATATATGCTCACAAAAAAAGACCGCAATCTATTAGACGATCTAACTAACCCAATTTGGGAAACCTTGCCAAAATCAGTTGGACACATTCATCGCCATTTATTTTCTTTTTCGAGCGAGTCCATTCTTTTTCAAGCTTGCGTAAATCCAAATATGGAAAAAACGTTGCAGTTATATGTGAATAAAAGAACCAAACTGAAGCCTCTTGTTACCGGGTATGATTTAATAACAGCCGGATTGAAACCAAGCCCAATCTTTTCAAACTGGCTACTGGAGCTTGAGTGTCTACAACTTGACGAGAAAATTAAAACAAAAGAAGATGGAATTAAATGGGTTAAACAAGAAAAAAACGGATCTTAAGATCCGTTTTTTTAACTGAGTGGTAAGAAACCCATTCTTTCCGCCTCTTGTTTAAGTTCTTCTCTGAATTGTGGGTGTGCAATTGCAATAAGCGCTGTTGTTCGTTCAGAAACTGTTTTGCCTCTTAATTTAGCAACTCCATACTCTGTCACCACATAATCCACATCGTTCTTTGAGGTTGTGACAACAGCCCCTTCAGAAAGTCTCGGTACAATTTTAGAAATCGTTCCATCTTTTGCACTAGCATGAAGGCAAATGATTCCCCTACCTCGACTAGCTTTTCTCGCCCCAATTCCAAAATCTGATTGCCCACCTGTTGAAGAATAATATTTTCCGGAAATAACTTCTGCATTACATTGGCCAAGCAAATCCACTTCAAGTGCAGCATTAATCGTTATTAATTGTTCAATTTTTGAAAGTTGATAACTATCATTTGTTCTTTCAACAGGTAAAAGATGAACCTTCTCATTTTGATTCATAAAGGAATAGAGCTTTTTACTCCCATATGCAAAAGTAGCCGTCATGCATCCAGGTGAAAATGGATTATGCTCATTCGTCACAGCGCCACTTTCGATTAAATCAACAATTTTATCTGGGATCATTTCTGTATGAATGGTCAAATGACGATGGTTATGTAAATCGTCCATAATCGCATTTGGTATAGCTCCAAAGCCAATTTGAATAACAGAACCATCTTCTATTAAATCAGCACAGAAAGAGCCAATCTTTTTATCAGAAGCTCTGCTTGGCATTGGTGGAGCAGTCGGCAAAGCACAATCACTCTCAAAAAAACTCATTACTTGTGTGAGATGGATATGGTTTTCCCCATATGTATATGGCATTTGATTGTTTACTTCTAAAAGGACAGTTGCTCCAGAGGAAATTAGACTCATAACATAATCGGCATTTGTTCCTAATGAAAAATAGCCTTGCTCATCCATAGGTGAGCTTTGAGCCATCACCACTGGACTACGTACAATTTCTTTCAACAATGCAGGAACGTCAGAAAAATGATTGGGTAATAAATCAAGCTTCCCTTCTCGAAAAGCTTTTCTCTCTTCACTTCCTAAAAACATAGAAATAATTCTAAGCCTGTCTTGTTCAATTGTAATAACAGGCCAAAGAGACAGCATCTGGTATAAACGGTTGCCCTCGAGTCCTGTATATGTGGGCAGTGCTTCAATAAGCGTTCTTGGTTCACCAACAGCAATGGGAACAACAATATCACTCTCTTTTTTAATATGCCGAAGCACGTCTATTGCCGTAGCTGCTTTTTTCTGATTGTATTCTGTCTCTAATGTCGTCAATTTCTTCTCCCCCTACACCTTCATTTTACTATTTCCAAACAAAAAAAGAAAGCGCTACCAATATTGCATTCTTTTTTTACTTCAACATGATAAAACAAAAGCTGTGGGTGGCTGATCATTAGCCAAACCCACAGCTCTCTAAATGACATCATTTATTGTTGCCATTTTTTAAAAATTAACGTTGCATTATGACCACCGAAACCGAGAGAATTGCTTAGAACAGCTGTAACGTCACTCTGACGCGCTTTATTTGGTACGTAATCCAAGTCGCATTCTGGATCAGGTTCATTTAAATTGATGGTAGGAGGAATGATCCCTTGTTCTAAAGCCTTTACAGAGAATATTGCCTCCACTGCTCCCGCTGCACCAAGCAAATGACCAGTCATCGATTTCGTAGAACTAACAGCTAAATTATAAGCGTGATTCTGAAAGACTGTTTTTATTGCTTTTGTTTCATAAGGATCATTTAAATCAGTACTTGTCCCATGTGCATTAATATAACTAATTTCTTCTTTCGCCAAGCCAGAATCATCCAGAGCGGCTTGCATTGACCTTGCGCCACCTTCCCCCTCTGGAGCAGGAGCAGTTACATGGTGTGCATCACCCGTTGATCCATAACCAACAACTTCTGCATAAATTTTAGCACCTCGTGCACTTGCAGACTCTAAACTTTCAAGAATAAGAATCCCTGCGCCTTCACCCATAACGAACCCGCTGCGGTTTTTATCAAAAGGACGAGACGCAGTAGTTGGATCTTCTGAAGTGGTTACCGCTTTAGCCGAACAGAACCCAGCAACCGCCATATTTGTAATTGGAGCTTCACTTCCACCCGCAATCATCGCATCTGCATCACCACGTTGTATCACTTTAAATGCATCACCAATTGAGTTTGTTCCTGAAGCACAGGCAGTTACTGAACATGAATTAGGCCCTTTTGCTCCAGTGTAAATGGATACTTGACCACTTGCCATATCTGGAATCATCATTGGGACAAAGAAAGGACTAACTCGACGCTGTCCTTTTTCTAAAAATGTACGAAATTGATTCTCATACGTTTCCATGCCACCAATTCCAGATCCAATCCAAACACCGACACGATTCGCATTTTCTTCAGTAATCATAAGACCAGAATCTTTAAGTGCTTCCTTTGCTGAAACTACAGCAAATTGTGTAAATCGATCCATTTTCCTTGCTTCTTTTCGATCAAGATAGTCAGCAGGATCAAAACTATTGATTTCTGCTGCCACTTTCATGGGGAAGGCTTCAGCATCTAAGCGTGTCAACATTCCGACTCCCGACTTGCCTGAGATGGCTCCTTCCCAAGATGAAGAAGCATCTAGTCCAAGCGGAGTCACTGCGCCAATTCCTGTAACTACTACACGTCGCTTTTCCACTATCATTTCGCTCCTTTTAAAATAAAATCTGTCATTCACTTAACGGCCCCAGCGTAGTGCCAATGAGCCCCAGACGAGACCTGCACCAAAACCGACTAATACAAGGACATCGCCATCTTTTATCTTGCCATTTTCTAATTCCTCCACCATAGCCATTGGTATAGAGGCAGAAGATGTATTTCCAAATTTATTAACGGTTACTGACATTTTCTCTTTAGGCAACTCTAATCGCTCTCGTGAAGCTTCCATAATTCTAATGTTTGCTTGATGAGGAACAAGAAAGTCAACATCTTCTTTTGTTAAGCCTGCTTTGTCAAGGACGCGCATTGATGCATCTCCCATCTGTCTTACGGCAAACTTAAAGACTTCACGCCCATTCATTTCGAGAAAATCACCTTGTTTATTAATGTGCTTCCCGCCAGATCCATCAGAGCCAAGATCAAATGCTAGAATTCCTTTGTCTTCTGATACAGGACCCATCACACACGCTCCAGCACCATCCCCAAATAAAACGGCGGTATTACGATCATCCATATCCACAAACTTCGTCAATTTTTCAACACCAATAACGAGGACATGTTTGTACGCACCTGTTTCAATAAACTGTTGTGCTGTCGCAATGCCATAAATAAAACCCGCACAAGCAGCACTTATATCCATAGCTGCTGCATTTTTTGCCTCTAAGCGATGTTGAACCATCGAAGATACACTAGGAAAAGGCATGTCTGGCGTAACAGTAGCTACTAAAATCAAATCGATTTCTTCAGCCTTTACTTCCGCAGATTCTAGTGCTTTTACTGCTGCATAATAAGCCATATCTGACGTTTCCAGCTCTTCGGCAAAACGTCTTTCTTCAATCCCAGTCCGCGTTCTAATCCATTCATCTGATGTATCTAAAAATTGCTCGAGATCATGATTAGTCACCCGTTTATCTGGCACATAGCGTCCCATGCCAAGCATCCCTGCTTTTGCCATCAGTCTATCCCCTTCCCACTTTAAAAACGATTCGATCAATTAGTACCTGATCCTAATATTAGCAAACAACTTGCATTATTGTCCAGCATCTTTTCTTACGCTAGAAAAGGGCGAATGCTACTATCCCATTTTTCATTAACTCGGATAAACTAATAATAGAACAACTAAGGGGGTGGTCGCTGTTGAAAGCAAACGGAGAATCAAATGATTTCTTTTCTTCAATGATGTTTGGCCGTCGTGAGCCAACTTCCGACTGCTTAAAAAACGAGGAACAAGAAGAAGAACAAGACTTAGCAGGAACAGATCAGCTCTTGCTCATTCTTGCTCTTATCCAAGCAATTCAACCAATATTTGATCAGATAAAACCACTGTTTATATCGCTCGTAAGCTCTCTAGATAACAAGAAAAGCGATTAATGGTTACCCATTTGGTCCATCAATGCTACAAACCATTGGTGGATGATCTGCTTCACTTTTTCATCTTCTTCATCCACAGCATCGACGCCTTTTATCTTTTCATAAGTCTGTATAAAACCATCAATATCACCTGTTTTAAATTGCGCCATTGCATAATAAGCAAACATCCGAATTGGGTATGTATTCGCTTCTTCCATTAATGCCACATACGGTTTTAATTGGTTCATTCCTTCTTCATATTTGTTTTCTTTTATTAACTGAATTCCCGTTTGCATTTGCTTAACGAACCCTTGCAATGCCTGCTTTTTGTCACTCATTTGTTGTTGCATCCTCTTTGCCAAGTTCATAGGCTTCATTCATTACGTTCATTAACAAGGTAAGCATTGGTTGTATATCTTCCATACTAAATTCAATTCCTTTGTTTTCCAGTAACGTTTTTGCCTCCGGAATATGTTTCATCGCAATTTGCATAAATTGCATATTTCGCTCTTGATTATCCATGTTAAAAACTCCTTTTTACAGATTTCCTTTAAACATAACTGAACGATTACTTAATGGCAAGTTGAGTGATTTTACTAAGTCGGATGAAACAGACTCCATTTCTTGCTATAATAGATAAATCGATGTTGGAAATGAGGATGACAATGGAAACAACAGTAAAAGACCAAATACAATCACGACGGACATTTGCAATTATATCGCATCCAGATGCCGGGAAAACGACGCTCACAGAGAAGCTTCTTCTTTTTGGGGGTGCCATTCGTGAAGCAGGGACGGTTAAAGGGCGAAAAAATGCCAAGCACGCGATGAGTGATTGGATGGATATAGAAAAACAACGGGGGATCTCTGTCACAAGTTCCGTTTTAGAATTCTTATATGATGGTTATCACGTAAATATTTTAGATACACCTGGACACGAGGATTTTTCTGAAGATACGTACCGAACATTAACAGCCGCAGACTCTGCAGCCATGTTAATTGATGCCGCGAAAGGTGTAGAAGCACAAACTAAGAAATTATTTAAAGTATGTAAACTACGTGGCATTCCGATATTCACTTTCATTAATAAATTGGACCGTCAAGGACGTGACCCGTTTGATTTAATGGAAGAGCTTGAAAATCTACTTGGAATTCGCTCTTATCCAATGGGTTGGCCAATCGGTATGGGTCAATCTTTTAAAGCTGTTTATGACCGTGTGAATAAGAAGTTAGAACTGTATAATCCTAATAACCCTAAAGAAATTGACATAATTCAACTAACTGGAGCCGATGACCCAAAACTTGATGAAGTCATTCAAGACGAACAACTTGTCTCACAGTTCCGTGAAGAATTAGAGTTACTTGATGTTGCAGGAGATGCATACGATAAAGACCGAATTGATAAAGGTGACTTAACACCGATCTTTTTTGGCTCAGCTATATCAAGCTTTGGTGTACAAACTTTTCTTGAACATTACTTAAATCTTTCTCCAGCACCTACAACTAGAGAAAGCTCCATTGGGCCTATTGATCCAATGGAAAGAAAAAGCTTTTCCGGTTTCATATTTAAAGTTCAAGCAAATATGAATGCAAAACACCGTGATCGCGTAGCATTTTTAAGAATCACTTCCGGCACATTTAAGCGTGGTATGACCGTTAAACATGTTCGGACCAATAAGCCACTTAAACTCTCCCAGCCTACACAGTTCCTTGCTCAAAGCCGTAGTATTGTTGATGAGGCCTACGCTGGTGATATTATTGGTCTATTTGATCCGGGTACTTTTCGCATTGGCGACACACTTGTGGAAGGCGAAGCTTTTGAGTTCAGTGAAATGCCTCACTTTTCACCGGAGCATTTTGCAGCTATTACTGTAAAAGAAGCATTAAAACATAAATCCTATGAAAAAGGGTTGCAGCAATTAACGGAAGAAGGCGCGATCCAACTGTTTCGCACGTATAATAAATTTGTTGAACAACAAATCGTTGGTGTAGTTGGAGTGCTTCAATTTGAAGTACTTGAACACCGCTTAAAAGGGGAGTACAATGTCGACATTCAAATGGACCGCCAACCTTTCTCTTTTGCTCGATGGATTGATGGAGATGAAGCTGCTTTAAAAACATTTAAAGAAAAGCAAAGAAACCTTGTTACGGATCGTGAGAACAGGTTAGTCGCTTTATTTGAAAATGAATTCCAAATGAGGACTGCAAAAGATAAATACCCAGAGCTCCAATTTTATGAGAATTCCTTTTACCAAAAAACCGTTGAATAAAACAAACCGTGCCCCAGCTTGTGAACTGTAACCCGAAAAATGGACACTTTAAAAAAGTCCATCTTTCGGGTTTTTTGTGTTCTTTTTTACAACAGACCCGTTATAATCAAATCAAATGAGAAGAACGGGGAATGAAAAATGAGTAAACGAATTTTTACTACCTTTGAACAACAACAGTTAGAGAGTCATCCATCTGTTCATCATGTTTCTGATCGTTCAATTAGTTATTCAGCCGATTTTAAGGTGAAAGCTGTTCGAGAAAATCTTTCAGGAAAAGGACCAACGGCTATTTTTCTCGATCATGAATTTGATTTAGAGGTCATAGGTTCTGATAAACCTAAAGAATGTTTAAAACGATGGAGATCGATCTATAAAAGCTATGGAGAAGAGGGATTTTATACAGAGCGTCGGGGGAAGGGGAGCACAGGGCGTCCTTCTTCAAAAGTCTTAACGGCAGAAGAAAAATTAAAAAAAGCGGAAGCGCGTATAGCCCTCTTAGAGATGGAGAATGATTTTCTAAAAAAGCTCGACGAACTAGAAAGGCAGGCGAAGAAGAAGCATTAACTCTATCAGAGTCGTTTCAGTTAATCGAACAAACCATTAGAAAATACCAGCTTAAAGGAATGGTCACCTTTCTTTGTGAAATGGCAGGAGTAAAACGTACAAGCTACTACGCGTGGTTATCATCTGAAGACAAGCGTATTCAACGTGAGCAATGTGATGAAGCAGATTACAAACTTCTTAATACCCTTTACGAACAAGGAAAGAAAAAAGATGGTGGACGTCAATTAAAGATGAAATTAGAGCATGATTATGGAGTAACGATGAACCTAAAGAAAATTTTCCGTCTAACCCGGAAGTTTCATATTCAAGCCACCATCCGTAGAAAAAATCCTTATAAACAATTGGCTAAAGCAACCCAAGAACACAAAACGTGTACAAACCTTGTTAATCGAAAGTTTGTTCAACTACCAGGTGCCGTCTTACTGACAGATATTACGTACTTATATTTGGCTGATGGAACAAAGGTCTATTTCTCATGTGTCAAAGACGGAACAACACGAGAAATAGTTGCGCATTATTTATCTACATCCTTAGGAATGAGCATTGTCTATAAGACTCTCCAGCGGTTAAAAGACGTTTCGGACGGAAATCTTCTCCCTGGTGCACTCCTTCATTCGGATCAAGGCTTTCATTACACACATCCTGTGTACCAAAAACGGGTAAAAAAACTTGGATTGACACAATCCATGTCTCGCAGAGGGAACTGCCTAGATAATGCATCAATGGAATCCTTCTTCGGACTTTTCAAAGATCACGTACAAGCTAAAGCGTGCAGGACGTTGTTTGAACTGAAAAGCAAAGTCGAAGACTTTATTGACTATTATAATTCTGATCGTTATCAATGGGGATTAAAAAGAATGACCCCGGAACAATACCGAGGTCATTTACTAGCTGCATAAAGGTTTTTTTAACTGTCTATTAAAAAGGGTACAGTTCATTGGGGCACGGTTTGTTTCTATATACATAGTAGATATGTTTTCTTGGAAAACTAAAGAAGCTCCTCACTTTCACTCATACAAAAGCGTTTTTTTATTAGGTTTGAGTCAAATTGACTTTAGTATCTAATTTTTGATTAAGCTCAAAATGAAGTGCAAATGTTTAGGAAGATTCAATCGATCTTATGTCTTACTCGTACGACGACCGACAATAACGATACTTCCTTTTGCCTTTTCAAAAGAGACAATTTGAACATGTTGGAATTAAATAGACTTCATGTTTTTTTGTCGTATCCACTTTTTTTGTTCTTCTTTATAACGTTTAAGACCTTCAACTAGACTAATTTTTGGTACAAACCCTAAGATTTTTTCTGCTGTTTCAGTAGGTAAGCCATAACGATGTTCATCCGAGTCGCTCCAAGGGTCTTTCTCATTGCTCCCCAAGTGAAGTATATGAGTACCGGCATTCTTTAAAGCCAATCTTATTGCTTCCAGAACATCGTCAATATACATTAAATCAAAAGCTGATTCTTTTCTTCCACCTTCTTCCCGGTATGCAAGTGATTGATTTCCTATTTTCAGGTCGAGCTTATGATGAACACCATAAATAGTTGGTAATCGGAGCACCATAGCAGAAAAATGTCTTTCCTTCGCCACTTCCAAAACTTTTTTTTCATTCTTGAGCATGTTCTGTCCGTACTTCGTAATTGGGTCAATTTCTATTGCCGTATAATCCTTATAGACGTCTGTTGTTGATACAAAGAGTATAAATGAATGTTCCGGAACCTTTTCAATAAACGCATTTACTGTTGCTTCGTCTTCATTATTAGCTACATAGATCACCGTTTCTCCTTCAGGATCTAGTAAGTAAGATTCTAATGGCTTTTGCACAAATGAAAAAGAAGCATTCCTTCCAAAGTCCATCTCCAATTCTAATTGATCATCCTTAAATTCAGTCTCTAGCGAATCCACGGCTGTTACTTGATAGCCTTCATCCAAAAGATATCTAACTAAATGAGAGCCTAAAAAACCAAGGCCGCCAAGAATCGTTATTTTTTCCAACCTGACCACTCCTTAAATACCATGTAAAGGCGCACCATTTGACTATGCATTTTAAACCCATCTATTTAATAAAAGATTGCTAAAGATCGTTTCCCATCTGATTGTCACTATGAAATTGTTCGTAAAAACGGTCTATTTGTTTTGGAAGTTCAATTACATCGGTCCGCTTTGCTAGAAAAAAATAGTCTACGTATTGCGTTGGAGCCAAGCATGAGATATTCGCACGACCTTCATCTAAATATCCATAGACTCTCATCGGTGGTAATTTGTTTTTCAAACGATGCTGATACGCCTGATCCAATCGTTTAATTTGCTTAATTGTAGCATCAGCAGTTAATCCATAAGCTTCCTTCACTTCTTTTTGAAATCTCTTTCTTGCTAAATCATCGGCTTGCTTTTCTTTTAACACTGATTCCAACGTAAAAAATGGTTTCATCACTGCAGCTGCTCGAATAGAGATATCGTTATCAATTAACAACTGCTTTGCAATTAAAGCGCCTGAACCTTCAGCATAAAGAAAAATTCGTTTATTAACAGTTTCTTTCTTTAAAAAAAGTTGAATTAAGTCTCTTGCGTGATTTACAGCTTTGGCTGATCCCCAGTGTGCATCTAATAATGAAGTAGAAAAGACAGTATATCCACTATAAACTAAATAGTTGATAAGCTTTTTCACTTCGAATTTCGTTAATATGGACGAGTCAGAAATGACAAACACAGCAAATCCATTCGGTTGTTCTGGTAAACAATAACTATTCTTGCATCCATTTAAATCGATGTAGCGGACATAAACAGGCATTGTCCATCTCTCCTGCCAAAAGGTTATTCTGTTTAGCTTATGTTGTTTACTCTTGAAAAGCGATTAAAATTTTTATCTCATGTGCTAAATAAAAAAGCAAAACTAAAAAAACTCCAAAAACGTTAATTTATCCGTTTTTGGAGTTCCAATATGATTCGTACTTACTTATGAATTGGACATGGTGGCGACAAGCACCGATTTTTGAACATGCAACCGATTTTCCGCTTGATCATATACGGCAGAATGGATGCCATCGATAATATCTGTAGACACCTCTTCTCCTCGATGTGCCGGCAAACAATGTAAAAAGATATAATCTGGCTTTGCATTTTTTAGCAATTCTTCGTTCACTTGAAAAGCAGCAAAAGCGCTCAAACGTTCAGCTTGCTCTGATTCAAATCCCATACTTGTCCATACATCGGTATAAATAACATCTGCACCTACCACTGCCAATTGCGGATCTTGACATTGTTCGAGCTTAGCGCCTGTTTTCTCTGCTGCTTTTTTTGCCTTATTATAGATCTCACTATCTACTTCATGACCTTCCGGGCTCGCAATTGTCACATCCATTCCTGTTTTTGCTCCAAGTGCTAGCAATGAGTGGGCAACATTGTTACCATCGCCAATATAAACGAGTTTCACTCCTTTGAACGTCCCTTTATGCTCAAGAATCGTTAACCCATCAGCAAGTGCCTGACAGGGATGATAAGAATCTGTCAAGGCATTAATTACTGGCACAGTTGCATGGGTAGCAAATTCAGAAACTACCTCATGGGAATTTGTTCGAATCATGATGGCGTCAACATAACGGGATAAAACATTAGCAGTATCTTTAATTGGTTCTCCTCTACCTATTTGTAGATCACGAGAGCTTAAAAATAGCGAATGTCCACCTAGTTGTGTCATTCCAACTTCAAACGAAACGCGCGTTCTGGTTGATGCATTTTCAAAAATCATGCCTAAAGACTTGCCCGCTAATCTTTTATCACTTATTCCACTTTTATGATCTACTTTTAATTGCTTTGCCTGTTCAAGTAAATAAGCTACTTCTTCAGGCGAATAATCAAGTAGAGTCAATAGATCTCTACCCGTTAAATCGAATGCAGTTTCTTGCATGTTATTGCCTCCTTTGATTTAGCGTACCACTCATGTATTGCAAAGACCGGCTTATGCTTCACTGTAAAATAGGACATCATTGCTTCGACCGTTTCTATTTCTGTAAGCACTGTTAAATGCTTTGAAAGAGCTCGCATTCGCTTTTCACCCCCTGCTCTTTCACCTGGAGACATAATCATCAACAAAGCTCTTGCATGCTCACTCTCAACCCATTCATCAAAGTTTGTCATCACTAAAGTAAATCCTTGCTCTTGTAACAGTTCAAGTGTCGGCTGTGCTTGCACTTTTTGATTTGCACCAACCTCAATATAAATGGATTTCTCTGTCCCCGCTTTAAATAATGATGGTAGCTCTTCAAATGGAGCACTTATCTTAGCTAAAGCTTCTTCAGGAGTGTCCCCAATCATGAGCAATTCACCTGTTGATTTCATCTCTGCCCCCATTAACGGATCAAGGCCTGCTAATTTGCCATATGAGAAAACAGGTGCTTTTGCTGCGTAATAGGAAGGTTGATCTGTTGTTATTTGGAGATCTTCAATTGCATAACCTAAGATTAATTTTGTTGCCATTTCAATCAAAGGCTGTCCCGTTACTTTCGCCAGTAGAGGCACTGTTCTTGATGCCCTCGGGTTCACTTCAATAACGTAAAACGATTCGTTTTTTATGACGAATTGAATATTAAAGATTCCTTGATAGTCCATCTGGGAAGCCATCTTACTTGCAGCTTCAGTTAATCGCTTTTGCATACTCTCTTGAATCCGATGAGGTGGTGTAATGGCGGTACTATCACCTGAATGTACACCCGCTTTTTCAATATGTTCAAACATTCCTGCGACATGAATGCTTTTCCCGTCAGTTAACACATCCATATCTACTTCAATTCCTCGAACATATGTGTCAATTAATAAAGGATATAACCCGGAATATTCATGATTCATCAAGTAACCAGCAAGCTGCTTGACCGACGACACAATTTCCATACCTTGACCTCCAATGACGTAAGACGGTCTTACGAGGAGTGGAAATGACATTTCTTTGGCTAAACTCAGTGCTTCATCAGCTGAATAAGCGGTCTGTCCAGGGATATGTGGAATAGTCAATTGTGTAAGAAATGTATAAAATGCCTCTCGATCTTCTAATTCATGTATTGTATTTGATGAAACGCCAAGTACATTTAAACCACATTCTTCCAGGCTTTTCATCACACTGATTCCGGTTTGACCACTTAACGTAACGATAATCCCTTCCACTTGCTCCAATTCAGCAACAGCAACAATGTCTTCTTTAGTTAAAGGTTCAAAATATAATCTGTCTGCAGTTGTATAATCCGTACTAACCGTTTCTGGATTATTATTCATTATGACTGCTTCGTACCCTAATTTTCGTAGCGCTTTTGCACCATGCACCGAACAATAATCAAACTCAATGCCTTGACCTATCCGAATAGGACCAGAGCCAACAATTAAAATCTTCTTATCACTTGTTGGTTGTGCCTCGTTTTCTCCAAAATAGCTAGAGTAATAATAAGGGGTTTCAGCCTCGAATTCGGCTGCACATGTGTCAACCATCTTATAAACAGGAACAATACCAAACTGTTTTCGTTTAGTTTCAATTTCTGATTCATCAACATTCCAATAGGAGCTTAACGCATAATCAGAAAATCCAATTTGCTTTAAGCGCTGTAAGTCTTCTTTGGTAACAGAACGAAAATCAAGCTGTTTTGTTTCTTTTTCAAGCTCTATTAACTTGCTAAACTTTCTTAGGAAAAACTGATCGATTTTTGTTTTCTGATGAATTGCATCAATAGAAACGCCTCTTCGCATCAATTCAAACAATGCAAATAACCGAACATCATCCGCTTTAACAACATGTTCCCATAAACCGGATTCAGTTACATCCGTTAACGTTGGTAAACATAAATCGTAAATGCCTATTTCAAGGGACCGAATCGCCTTTTGTAACGCTGCTTCGAATGAACGCTCAATTGCCATAACTTCACCAGTAGCCTTCATTTGCGTCCCAAGTTTCCGATCTGCATTAAAAAATTTATCAAAGGGCCACCTTGGAAATTTTACAATACAATAATCTAACGCAGGTTCAAAGCTTGCATAAGTGTGACCAGTAACTGGGTTTACCAACTCATGCAAACTGTACCCAATAGACAATTTCGCGGCTATTCGAGCAATTGGATAACCAGTAGCTTTTGATGCAAGAGCAGAGGAGCGACTCACCCGCGGGTTTACTTCAATCAAATAATAACGGTCACTGACTGGGTCAAGTGCAAATTGTATGTTGCAGCCTCCAACAATTCCTAAGGCACGAATGATTTTCACAGATGCAGAACGTAACATTTGATAATTTTTATCCGTTAGTGTTTGTGAAGGAGCAACAACAATTGAATCACCTGTATGAATTCCCACAGGATCAATATTTTCCATATTACAGATGGTAATACATGTGTCATTTTCATCTCGCATCACTTCATATTCAATTTCTTTAAAGCCCGCAATACTTTTTTCGACTAAGCATTGTTTAATCGGACTTTGAGCAAGACCATTCTCAACAATCTTTTTAAGTTCATCTTCATTAGTAGCAATGCCACCCCCTGCTCCTCCAAGTGTATAAGCAGGTCTAACAATAATCGGATAGGCTGTACGCTCGGCAAAGTCTAGTGCTTCAGTAAGAGAATGAACAATTACGCTATCTGGAACTGGTTCATTTAATTCGTACATTAAGCTTCTAAACAATTCCCGGTCTTCTCCTTTTTTAATTGAAGAAATCGGTGTTCCGAGCATTTTTACCCCGTACTTCTTTAGTATGTCTTGCTCATCTAGCTTAAGCGCTAAATTTAAGCCCGTTTGACCACCAAGTGTTGCAAGTAAACCATCAGGCTTTTCTTTTTCTATGATCGCTTCCACACTTGCTACTGATAAAGGTTCAAAATAAACAGCATCTGCACATGTCTCATCCGTCATAACCGTCGCTGGGTTTGGATTTAACAAGACGACTCTAATTCCCTCTTCTTTTAATGCAAGACAACCTTGTGTCCCTGAATAATCAAATTCAGCCGCCTGACCAATGACAATGGGTCCTGAACCAATAACAAGAACGGTCTTAATTGCTGATTTACGCATATTGATGATCTCTCCCTTTAACTTTTAACGATGCTAAAAATTCATCAAAAATATGCATTGAATCTACTGGTCCTGGATTTGCCTCCGGATGAAACTGAATACTTTTCACAGGCAATGTTGAATGAACCAAACCTTCAATACTATTATCATTGACATTGACGTATCTTGCCTCAAGCGAAGTTACTTTTAAAGATGTTTCAGTAACCACATAACTATGGTTTTGTGACGTCATATACACACGTCCACTTAAGCGATCTATAACAGGTTGATTTGCCCCACGGTGTCCAAATGCAAGCTTTTTCGTATCAGCTCCAAACGCAAGTGCAAGTAACTGGTGACCTAGACAAATACCTAACGTTGGGTATGTTTCTGCTAGTTGCAAAATATTAGAAAGTACATCTTGCAACTGTTTAGGGTTCCCTGGTCCATTAGACAATAAAATCCCATCCGGCTTAATCGCATCTATCTCTTTTTTTGATGTGTTATATGGAAGGATTGTTACTTTTGACCCTTTTTGAACAAGTGTATCAATAATGGCTTGTTTACAGCCAAAATCAAGTAAGGCAATATGATGTTCTCCACCCTCATTAACCACTATTTTTTCTTTTCTGCTAACTGAAGGAACGACTGATTTGTACTCAAGTTCTTTTGTTTGTTTTACTTTTACTTTATCTGGATTTGTCGTAAGTACTGCTCTCATATCTCCATACTTACGAATTCGTTTCACAATGGCTCTTGTATCTACTCCAGTCAATAAAGGAATGTTATGTTCATTTAGATAAGGCATAAAACCTTCAGTCATCTCCCAATGTGAAGGGGAAGACTCCATTTCTGCTACAATTACACCTTCTGCTTTTGGCCCATCACTTTCGAAATCATTTGGGTTAATGCCGTAGTTACCTATCAACGGGTAGGTGAAGACAATAATTTGTCCTTTAAAAGATGGATCGCTAATCACTTCTTGGTAGCCAGTCATTCCTGTGAAAAATACAATTTCTCCTTCTGCGTCTTTTGTTCCATACCACTCACCTTCAAATTGTTCACCGGATTCAAGGACAATATATCCTTTCATACACTCACCACCCCTATTTCTATATTCATTCTTCTAATTGAATAAAAATGCAAAGATGAGTAAAAAAAATTATATACTACTTTCAAGTTTCATTCTCTCAAACTCATTTACAACATCTGAAAATATCACTTTAGCTTGTTCCCATTCTTCCTCTGTTACCGTTAATGGAGGCAAAAACCGTACCACATTCTTTCCTGCTGGCAAAAGCAATAATCCTTGTTCTTCGCAAGCATTAATAATATCTACAGCGGGAATTTCCATCTCAATACCAATTAAAAATCCTTGATTACGTACTTCTCTTACGATCGTATTTGATTGAAGTTGTTTAATTAAGGAATCGATCCATACCGCTGCCTTCTTATCTACTTCATCTAAGAAACCTGGAACTGTCAGTTCATTTAAAACAGCAATCACTACAGCTGATGCAAGCGGATTCCCTCCAAAAGTAGAACCGTGACTTCCAGGTTGAAAAAATTCTTGTAATGGTGCTTTTGCAAGCATTGCACCGACAGGAAACCCATTCCCTAATCCTTTTGCAACCGTAATAATATCAGGATTAAGTCCTAGATGCTCGTATGCAAACATCTTGCCTGTTCGACCCATTCCCGTCTGGATCTCATCAATAATCAGGAGAATATTTTGTTGCGTACACACTTTTGTTAATGCAGATGCAAAAGCTTCGCTCATCACATGTACGCCACCTTCGCCTTGAACTACCTCTATCATAATAGCAGCTGTATTAGGTGTGATAGCTTCTTCTAATGATACAACATCATTAAAGTTTGCATAAGAAAAGGATTCTAACATCGGCCCAAAACCAGAATGAACATCAGCTTGACCAGTTGCAGCCATACTTCCTAACGTTCTTCCATGAAAGGATTGTTTCATAGTCACTATATGTGTTTTCTCAGTCGCTTTTCTAGCTAATTTTATTGCTGCTTCATTTGCCTCTGTACCACTATTACAAAAGAAAACATAGTCACAAACACTAGTGTTAGCTAACAATTTTGCCGCTTCTTCCTGAATATCATAATAAAATAGATTCGATGCATGCCAAAGTAAATCAGCTTGTTTATGAAGTGCTTGAACAACGGCAGGGTGAGCATGCCCTAAATTTGTTACGGCAATTCCTGCCATAAAATCAAGATAACTTTTCCCATCTTTACTATATAAAGTAGCTCCTTTGCCTTGAGCTAGCTGGATTTTCTTTTTTGTATACGTTGGAAATAAATGACTCATACTCTCCCCCTATTGAATGACTATACTCTCTTTTACAATTAACGTACCTGATGCTTTTTTAAAACGATTATGTCCATTGACAATTCTTACTTTTGTTAATCGATCAGATAAACTAGCAAGGGCGCCAGTTACCTTAGGAACCATGCCATCTCTTATAACTCCGTCCGCTATTAACGCTTTCGCATGTCGTTCATCTAATTCTGAGATTAGCTGACCATTATTGAATACGCCATCCACATCCGTCACAAAAACCAGTTCATCTGCGTGGAGCGCAGATGCGATTGCCGCTGCAGCGGTATCAGCATTAATATTAAATGGCTGTCCAGAATTGTCCATTCCAATTGGAGCGATAACGGGAATCATGGCATTCTCTAAAAGCGTATCGACTAACTTTGTATTAACTTCAGTAATGTCACCAACAAAACCCAACGTTTCGTAGTCAATCGGTCGCACTAAAAATGTTTGCGCGTCACAGCCACAAATCCCAACCGATCCTATTCCTACTTGATGTAATCTCCTAACGATTCCTTTATTCATTTGACCACATAATATACTTTCAGCCACTGTTAAGACCTCTTGTGTTGTTTTTCGCAAACCATTAACAAATGTATTCGGAACAGCTAATGCCTCTAACTGTTCATTAATAGCTGGTCCTCCACCATGGACAATCACTAACTTTTCTCCTAAGTCAAGCCGTTCAGCGAGTCCTTCATAAAACTGGTTACTTAAGCCCGCTAGTGTACTTCCCCCAACTTTTATAACCGAAATCTTCATCTTTATGCCTCCTAAGTCCGGTAACCAGCGTTAATACGAACGTAATCGTAAGACAAGTCGCAACCCCAAGCCTCTCCGGTCCCAGAGCCACAATGCAAATTCACTTGGATCACAATTGTGTCTGCTGTATCCATGTAGGCGCTAATTTCATCATCATTCACTTCTTTTGGCTCGCTTTGTATGAGCGTTTGGTATGGACCAATGGCTATGTCAATTGTTTGAGGATTAATGACACAGTCACTATAGCCAATTGCACATATGATCCTCCCCCAATTCGCATCTCTGCCGTAAGCCGCTGTTTTCACTAAATCAGAACCAACAATGGTTTTTGCAATTTTTCCAGCTTCCTCATTGGTTGCTGCACCTGTTACTTGAACTTCAATTAACTTCGTTGCCCCTTCTCCATCTCTTGCAATCATTTTCGCTAATGTTTTTGCACAAAGTGTTAGCGCCTCATTAAAAATACTCCACTCTTGATGTTGCGGGTTCAACGTGTCATTTCCTGCCAGGCCTGACGCCATTACAAGCACCATATCATTCGTTGACGTATCACCATCTACTGTAATTCGATTAAACGTTTCGTCTGTTACTTTAGATAAAGCACCTTGTAATTGATCTGGTTCAATAACCGCATCAGTTGTTATAAATCCTAGCATCGTTGCCATATTAGGATGTATCATTCCTGACCCTTTTGCTACTCCACCTATACGGACAACTTTGTTATTAATCGTTAACTCAACACAAACTTCTTTCGTATATGTATCCGTCGTTAAAATGGCTTTTGAAAAGAGCTTAGCTTCATCGGTAATTTGTAGCTTTTCAACACCTAAACGGATTTTCTCCATAGGTAAATGTTCACCAATTACTCCTGTAGATGTTACGGCAACCGCTTGTTCAGGAATATTACATTTCTGTGCCGCAAGTTTTCTCATTTCTAACGCGTCATCATAACCTTTCTGCCCTGTACATGCATTTGCGTTTCCGCTATTTACAAGAACAGCTTGTAGTTTCCCGTTAGTTCTTCTCAAACTTTCCTTTGTCACATATAGGGGAGCAGCCTGGATTTTATTTAAAGTAAAAACTCCTGCTGCACTTGCAGGCACATCACATACGATTATGCCTAAATCAGGCCGTTTCCTTTTCAATCCACAGTGTGTACCTGCAGTACGAAATCCTTTTACATCAGCGATATTACCATTTTCAATCATGTGAATTTTACTTGATATTGGTTGTTTCGTAATCATCTTCGTTCACTCCTTATCATGGAAATACCGGAAGGAAACCCAAACCTGTTTTTTGTTCAAAACCATGCATAATATTTAAGTTTTGAATGGCCTGGCCTACAGCTCCTTTTACAAGATTATCAATAACTGAAACAACAATGATTCGGTTAGTTCGCTCATCATAGGTAAAACCAATATCACAAAAGTTACTAGCAAACACATGCTTTGTAGCGGGAAAAGAACCTTCGCTCGAAAGCCTTACAAAAGGAGCTTTTTCATATGCATCATCAAACAATTTGGATAGTATAGCTTTCGTTACATGCTTTGAAGACTGAACATACATCGTAGCCATGATTCCTCGAACCATTGGTACAAGATGAGGTTGAAATGTTAGTGAAACCGTTTTTCCTTGCCAGTTTCCAAGCTCTTGCTCAATTTCTGGAGTATGTTTATGAGAGGCTACTCCATAAATTTTTAAGTTCTCATTCATTTCGCTAAAATGAGTCGTCATTGATGGGGACTTTCCTGCTCCAGACGTTCCTGTTTTCGCATCAATGATAATTGAATCCATATCAACTATATCTGCCTTTACTAATGGTGCTAATCCAAGTAACACAGCTGTTGGAAAACAACCTGGGTTTGCGACTAAACGGGCATTTACAATCTTCTTTTCATTCCATTCGCTTAATCCATACACAGACTGTTCAAGCAATCTTGAATTTGCTGCTGGTCGCTTATACCACGTTTCATAGATTGATGGATCTTTTAATCGTACATCTCCTGATAAATCAATGATCGATATACCCGCTTCAAGTAATAGTCCGCTCCACTCTGAAGATACACCTGGTGGAGTCGCTAAAAACATTGTCTCAACTTCACTTGCTACTGTTTTTAAATCCAGCTTCTTTAGTAACAATCCTTTTTCATTTGCTAAATGAGGATACAACTCTTTTATGTACATTCCATCTTGTGTCGATGAATAGAGCATAACGTTTTCAATCTTCGGATGAGTCATCAAAAAACGAATCAATTCAATCCCACCATAGCCAGTAGCACCTATAATACCAACTCTCATACACTCACTCCCATTTCATTCCGTTATCTATTTTTTATGATGTTTCCTATTATATGACTGAATAAAAATAAATTCAACTGTATTTTTATTTTATTTATACAAAAAAAAGAACAGCTATAGCTTAGCTGTCCTCTCTTAGTACCCTCGTAATATCTTCCGTAATCTCTTCTTGATTCAATTCAAGCCCATTGTATTTCCTGATGATATTACCATCTTTATCTATTAGAAAGAAACTAGTTGGGTGTATTACTTCTTCAGGAGTATCACCATGGGAGACTAAGACTTTAAAACCTTCTCTTGCAAACGATTCGATTTCCTCTACCCCATACCCAGTTAAAAATGCCCATTCGTCCGTTTCAGCACCAATATTCGTTGCATAAGTATCCAATTGTTCTGGTGTGTCTTGTTCAGGATCTACTGAAAATGTAACAAATGGCAAATCGTACCCTTCTACTTTTAGCGTGTTCTGTAAATAACTCATATTAGGCATCATTGTTAGGCATACAGTTGTACAATTTGTGAATGCAAAATTCGCTAACCAATAATCGCCTTTTAACTCATTACTTCCAAATGGTTTATTTTCTTGATTTGTATAAGAAAAAGCAGGCACCGTTATATCAGCTTTGGTCATATCAAATTCAGATGATTGTCCAAGCTCGTACATCCAGCTACACCCACTTAATGTTACTAGAACAAATAACCCTAAAATTACTTTCATACCAATCATCCTCGTTTATTAAGACTGTGGCAAATCACTAATTGTTAACTCACCATCTTGCAACTTCTCTTTCTTTAACCACTGCTTGAATACGTAACCAATCGCGATTCCATAAACAATCTCTTGAAATACTTTCATCATAACTCCAGCTAATTGCTGATCCGTCCTTGCATCAAATATGGCAAGTGCTTGCGGACTGCCAAATGCAGACAAGATCATATCTGCTCCTGCTCCACTGGGCAAACAAAAAGCCATTACATTCGCCCAAATAACAGGGTCAGTATAGACCGCATACATTGCTGAAGGAGCGAATATAATGAGTGCACACGCTGGTGTAATTAGTAAACCGTTTGCAAAAATATAAAAAATCCTTCTAAGATCCGGGAGCTTATTTGAACTTGGCATAGGGGAAATAATAAACCACCACATTAACGCAGCTGCAATTAGAAGTATCCACTGATAACCGCTATGTAAAACAGGGGACAGCATGAGCGTATCAAACATGGATGGAACATGATAGAATGAGAATAGTCCATTAAATAGTAATAATGCAACGATTGGGTTCCAAATCATTCTCAAAGGTTTAAAAGCTAATTTACTTTGAATAATAGCTTCATACCATTTTGTTGGAATGCCTAGTAATAATAGCGGAACTGCAATAAAATAAACAAAAACCATTTGTAACATATGCAAAGTCATCATAACGTGCCCCGTTACATAAAGTGGACTTCCCCAACCAAAATATAACGCGATGACTCCAAGCATAAAAAAGGTGGTTTTCTTCAGTTCGTTTGTGTTTGTTTCCCTACTTAACACTATGTATAATAACGCAACGATTAACAGCATAACCAATAATTCTGGAGTCCATAAGGCACGGAAACCTAAATCTGATAAGAGAGTTTCCATTCAGCTTACTCCTTTCAAACCATTTTTATCTACTATAGCATAGAAATAACCTATTCCAAATTGTGATTTTTGATTTTTTTGTTACCATTTATGAAGGGACGAAATGCATGTTACCTAGACATTTAATTGCACTTGATTTAGACGGGACGTTACTTCCAAAAAACCAAGAGATATCCCCTCGCACAAAGAACGCTTTAATTGCTGCTAAAAAAGCAGGTCATTTAGTAGCTATTGCTACTGGGCGTCCATACAGGGCTAGTAAACGATATTACAAAGAACTTAATTTAACAACACCCATTATTAATTTTAATGGCGCTTCTGTTCATCACCCTCTCGACCATCATTATCCGCAAACAAATGAATCAATTGACTTTGAAACTAGCAAGAGGTTAATACGTTTATGCAATAAAATTGGAGTAGAAAACATAATGGTTGAAATGAATGATTCGATTTACATGCAACATCATACTGGTTTTTTTGCTTCTTTCTTAACAGATAGTACCCACCCTGTTGCCATTGGTAATTTGGAAGAACTTATTGACATAAACCCAACGGCGATTCTCGTTGAGCCAAAGCTAAAGTGTATCCAGCCTTTACGAGAAGCACTAGCACAAACTGAAACTGAAACGACATTGCAACGATGGTGGAAAGGAGAAACAAGCGTTCTAGAAATAGCTCCTAACCATGTCACAAAAGCAACAGCATTAGAATCGGTCGCAACTCATTATCAGGTAGCCAGGGAACATATCATTGCTTTTGGAGACGAAGAAAATGACTTAGAAATGATCTCTTTCGCGGGACAAGGAGTCGCTATGGATAACGCCATTAGTGAATTAAAAGAGTTGGCGACCCATATCACGACATCAAATGAAGAAGATGGCATTGCCATTTATTTAGAAAAAGCACTTCAACTTATTTAATTAAAAGAGAGAAACTTTGCTTTTTTAAGGAGGGAATTATATGGTCGAAATCATAGAACTTACTTCTGATACAACTGATTCCACAAAACACGAACTAAGTACACTATTTGAGAAACAACTTTATAATATTGCAGGCCACCAAGCATTATCTCAAATTGAAAAAATCTTAGAGGAGGCCCTCCTTCCTCATTCACAAGCCTATTTTTTCATTGCTAGGTTAAATGAAAAAGCGGTTGCTTTCGCTTTTTTTAACACGATGACCAGCTTTCAAAAAGGAGGACAGTACATATGGTTAAATGAAATTTACGTGGATGAGGAACATCGAAATCAAGGGATAGCGAAAAAGTTGTTGCTTCGTATTATCTATTGGGCCGAGCAACGTAAGATTAAAGGGATTGAATTAGAAACAGGGATGAATAACGAAGCTACAAAAGCGCTCTATAACTCGCTTGGTTTTTATGATGTTGTGTCTAAACGGTACAGCTTTCGTTTTTAACAAAATAGCTAAGCGCCCAATTTTCGATTAGCTGGGCGTTTAGCTTCTTTTTTTTTGCCAATTTACATATGATAAATCAATCTAAGAAATGATGGACCTTGGTCGAAAAGGAGTGTATGTTCCATGCCTGATGCATCTTGGCCAACAGAATTTCAAGAACTTTCTATTAATTTAACTAAACCGGCATTACACCAATTTATTAAAGGCATGATGGCCGATGAATATGCTCTATTTTGGCGTTATGATGCCAAAACCATTTTTTTAATGGTTGAGCTTGGTGATTTTATTCATGAACTTCCATTTATACGTAATGAGCACTTTTTAACAATGCGTGCTCGAGTCCTTTATATTTACGATTCAGGGCTCTCAAATGCTCTAGAAAAACTGCTCCAAACCGAAAAAGGAAATGGAATTGTTAAACGGTCAAGTGATGGACCACAGTATATCACATCTTACCAACGTGGAGACATTGAATCAATGATTGAAATTGATGGGAGTGAGAAAATCATGATGAACAAAAACGGCTCAATGATTCAGTATAAAGATGACGGAAAAGCCCTTGGACCTAAAACATTATTTAATATGATGAACATGGAAATTGACTACATTCTCATGGAGTTGTTCGAGTCAATTGAGTTGAAAGACAAAGCGAAAGTTTCTCTCCATAAACAACGGCTAAAAAAACTTGTCACCCGAAGACAGCAAGTGGAACAATTGTTAAAGAAATAACCCTTTATGCAAGCACCCTCTCCGTGCTTGCTTTTTTACGGACGCTTATCTCTATTTTGGACAAGCTTTTTTACTCTTTTATTAATAAAATCAGCGAAGAATGCAGCAAAACTTTTTTTTCTTCCCTAAAAGAAGTAAAATAAAGGGATACTGTTTTAGCATTGAGGTGACAGCGTGAACAAACATCTACAAGAATCCCTTCTTCTTCAACTAGAAGTAGACCTTTCATCAACATATCGGAAACTCGTTTCTTCTAGATACTTTTCACCTGCCCATTTAGAAGCACTAAGTCATGAGGCAAAAATGACGGTTGAAAATCAAAACCGAGAACATCGATTGCTTTCTTATATGATATTTATTCAATTCATATACAACAAAGCGAAAACAGAGGAACGCTTCGAATTGTACGAACGACGAATTGGTCACTTCTTTGAGGCGGTTTCATCCTATATAACAGATCTACTAAAAGAACAAACCGGCAGTAAGCAAGAACGAGCTTATGCAAAATTGCTGTTTACAAGATTAAAACAAACGGCTCCACAGCCATTTAGTCCTTATCCTCAGTTAATGTTGCGTAGTTTACCGGTCCTCTCTGCGGGTTCTCTTGAATCATTGGATCGGTTATTTCAAGATCGTTTTGACTTGAATCATTCGAAAGAAACAGCAATCGCCATTAGTTATTTTTATTTATTTATCGGGAAAGAATCAGTTGCTTTAAAGGAGTTAAATAATTTCTCTAAAATTTTACTTCCCCACGAAATCGAACAACACATTAAATTAATGACGAAACGTGAACGTTTTACCCAAATCATACAGTGGATTGATATCTTATTTGAGCGCTCTTCCAATAAACTAGGTTCGCTTCAACAATATGCAGACCAAGCTGAAACAGCTCTCCAATCTGCATCAATCCATTTTGGAAGCTGGGATAGATGGCTTCATGCACCATCAATTAAACGATTTAACGCCTTAATTGCTCCGCTCAGTTCCGAACAAGTTGATGCAGTTCTTTCTTATATCCTGCCAAAGTTAGCTGATTTGTTGCATACGGATGCCGCTAAACTTGCATATGTTCAATTGCTTCATCAGTATTCGTATTATGTCGAAGCACGTGATTATTTTTTGTCTGCAGAGCCTAACCCGATTTCTATGCAAGAACCAAAAATTCGTTTACTTAAGACACTTGCCCAACAAGAACCCACTTTAGCGCTTCCAGTTTTTCATCAATTTATTGTAAGACTGGTAGAGAAACGTTCAAGGAAACATTACGTAGAAGCTGCTGATTACACAATGGAGCTAAAATCCATTTATAGTGCTCTTGGGCAACAAGACATATATGTATATTTTATCCAAGAGTTAAAACGCAGCTATAAATCTTACCGTGCGTTCATAGAGGAGTTGAAACGCCGTGAAACATAACCGCATATGGGTCCATAGCGGATGGATCGGCAACCGCTTTATTATTTGGGGTGAAACCCACCCGAAGCAAGGTCATTCACAAAATGGATTTATTTATCCATTTCTCGTTTCACCTTTTGAGCTGAAACTGCGATTATTTCGTCATGATGAAGTTTCCTTTTATGGAACATTTATTACAACAACCCGAGCTCTATTACAAGTACCTTTGCTTAAAAGACGTTTTCAATCACCGGCTGGAGAAAGCACTGTTTATCAAGCCGATGAACAATGGAAATCCTATACATTCCCAATTGAAGGTATTCAGCAAACTCTATCAGAGTTTATTCACTCCTTTATGCTTTTTAAATCTTGGGTGACCGACGATCAACTAGTTCTCAGCGACGATTTCACAGGTTGGATTTCGTTTATGGACGATCTTTATGAAGTCATTGGGTCAGGAGCAGTGCGTCCAGATAAAAATGGAACTTGGAGTTTACTCGTTGCTGATGAGTGGTATGATCAGCAACTTCAACATTTTCCAGAATCAACCTTTGCTCTTACTGCTGATCAATCTACCATGAAAGAACGAACAGAAAATGAAGAACGTGCTTCAAGAATTGATTTATTAAAACAAATTATT
This sequence comes from Shouchella patagoniensis, assembly GCF_002019705.1. Lineage (GTDB taxonomy): Bacteria > Bacillota > Bacilli > Bacillales > Bacillaceae_D > Shouchella > Shouchella patagoniensis. Next base: position 1,135,027 of record NZ_KV917377.1, read on the forward strand.
GATTCAGCGATACGCTCGCTTTTAAATGAAGGAGTTGAAGTGAAGAAAGCATACAACGTATGGGAACATTCAATTGATACGAATTTAAAACCTTTCATTCGATCATTAGGACAGGACCAACCTTTTCGTGCAACAATATCAAGAAAAGATTCTTTGTTTGATGAAGAAGTAGGACTAAAACAAGCAGATCCTTTTCAAACAGCTCTCGTCTTAATTGAACCAAAAACGCCAGACAACAGTTGGTCTGTTTCGCTTTCATTAGCTGATAAGCACCAACCTGATAAGTTGACTAGTATGGATAAACTAATGGCAGGAAACCATCCTTGGCTTACCAACCCTGTACCAAGGCTAAAAAGCGATGTGAAACAAATTGCCTCCCATTTGCCGCTATTAAAAAGATTATCGCTGTCATCTCCTACATTAGACGTCTCAGCGGATGAAGCATATGCGTTATTTACGGACCACCATCAGCTGTTATCTAATCTAGGCATTAAGCTAATCGTTCCAAACTGGGTGAAACGACCAAAAACGATCAGTGTCCAGCTTTCTGAGAAGAATGAACCTCAAGAACATGGAGCAGATCCAATTTTAAACTGGCAAAGTCTAGCAGATTTTCAATACACGATTGCACTCGGTGATCAAACCCTTAGCGAAGATCAATTTAACGAATACGTAGAAGGAAGAAAACCATTTATTTACGTGGAAGGCGAGTGGCTTGCCTGGGATCCAGCATTAGCTGCTCAACTTAAATCATATTTAGAAAGAGTAAATGAACGTTACTCTTATTTAGATGCGTGGAAAATGGTTGAAACAAATAATTTCCCAGAGGAATTACAAGAAGTTACTATGCAAATTGATTGGTCTGACGAGCTTGAACAGAAATTAACGGATCTTTATCGACAAACCCCAAAACCAATTAATCTTCCCGTTTCCTTTAACGGTACATTACGTTCGTATCAAAAAGAAGGCGTTGATTGGTTAGCCCACTTGCGAAAAATTGGATTTGGAGGATGTCTGGCTGATGATATGGGACTTGGTAAATCAATTCAAACAATCGCCTATATCCTTTATGTATTACAAGAGCAACCAGCGAAGAAGGCACCGTTCTTATTGATATGTCCTACATCATTACTATTTAATTGGACAAACGAATGTGAAAGGTTCGCTCCAGGGCTAAAAATCTTCATACATCATGGTACAGACCGCTTAGATGAAAAAGATAGTCGTCTTCACAACGTTGATTTAGTATTAACTTCATATACACTCGCCTTGAAAGACGCTCATTTTTTTGAAGAGATTCATTGGAATGGTCTAATTTTAGATGAAGCTCAACATATTAAAAATAAAGAAACCAAACAACGTAAAGCAATCCGAAAAATTCAAGCCACTCACCGTCTTGCGTTGACTGGCACACCCATCGAGAATAGGTTAACCGAACTTTGGTCGTTAATGGATCTTTTAAATCCATCATTGCTCGGTAATTTTCAACGTTTTTACCAAACTTATATCCGTCCAATTGAGCGTGATAGCGATGAGTCAACGCAGCAAGAATTGCAAGCTTTAATTCGTCCATTTTTATTACGCCGTACAAAAAACGATCCAGCAACGGATCTTCAACTACCAGAGAAACTAGAGCAAACAGAATTTGTACAACTATCAATTGAACAAGCTGCTCTTTATCAAGCAATTGTTGACGAGGTAAGCAATCGTATTCAAACTGTGTCAGCTTTTGAACGTCGGGCTATGATTTTAAGAACCATTACACGCCTAAAGCAGATTTGTAATCACCCTGCGCAATTTTATAAAGATCATGCGCTTGAAAAACACGACTCTGGAAAATGGGATATGTTTATTCACTTAATTGATGCGATTCATGCGAGAGGAGAAAGCGTATTGATTTTTACCCAATATAAAGAAATGGGTAAAATGATTAGTGCACATGTTCAGAGTCGACTAGAACAACAAGTACCCTTTCTGCATGGAGGGTTATCTCGTAAACAACGACAAGAAGTCATTTCACAATTTCAGAACAATAATGACATAACAGCCTTTGTCTTATCTTTGAAAGCTGGTGGGGTAGGACTCAATTTAACAAAAGCAACAAATGTCATTCATTATGACCGTTGGTGGAATCCAGCAGTTGAAAATCAAGCAACAGATCGTGCCTATCGAATTGGACAGACAAAACAAGTACAAGTCTATAAGCTGCTAACTACTGGAACGGTAGAAGAGCGAATCGACCGTCTTATTAGCGGAAAACAAGCACTCGCTGATGGCATTCTAGCTTCTTCGGCCTCACAACTAACAGAACTTAGTGACGAAGAACTTCTGGCGTTCATTCAACTTACTCATGAACCAGAAAGGAGATCCTGATGGACGAATGTTTTCAACAGTTCTGGTATCAAAAAGAAGTTCAAAATTCCTTCGCCCCCCCTCTTGTTCCTACCATTGAAGAAGGAGCACCCGAGTGGGAACAATTGAAAAACGCACTTCAAAAGGCAGCCATTGAACGTAAAAAGAGCAGCTTATCGCTGCCCACTCAGACTGCAGACAAAAATACCTAAGAGCCTTTATCTCTTAGGTATTTAATAGACTACTGAAGTTGAACATCACTTGTTCCTCTATTTGAGGAAAGCAAAGGGCAGCATTTGGCTGCCCTTTTTATGTTTTACTCAATGTTTCCTACTCTCTTATCTCAATTTCTTGCGTTACAGTAAACGTATTTGGGTCATCTAAATTCTCAATTATTTCTTCATAAACTGTTAGCTCAACCGTCATTGTATACACACCCGCAGGAAAAAGGTCAACAGGAATGGTCTCTCGAAAATCCTTCTCCTCACCTGGCTTAAATGTCATTTCAACAAAACTCTGCAAAAACATATGATCATCCGAATATCGAAAAACTTCTTCTCCATTTGAATTTTCCAGGATTATTTCATATTCTTGTGATGTTGGAAACACCAGCACTTGATCCTCATCAGATTCATTACGGACATGCATCTCTACATTAATTTGGTCATCGGTCTGTTGTGCATTAGCTTGAAAAGACCATTCATTTGACATTGATGTATCTCCTCCTGTCGGAACATTAGGATCTTCCTCTTCTTCTGGCTGTCCTCCACATGCTGTGAGGATAATAGCAAAACCAGCTATTACTAACCAATTCCAGATTTTCATACAAAACCCTCCTTAATCTTTTCGGAATAAACCAAAGATGTTTGCAGTTTCAACAATATTCGTAAATGCAGCTGGGTCTACTTCTTCAACAATGTTTTTTAAATCATACAGTTCGTATCGAGTAATGACAATAACGAGCATTTCTTTCTCGTCGAATGTGTATCCCCCTTTTGCTGGTATGCGTGTTATCCCTCTAGTTAATCGCTCATGAATAGCCTTATTGAGTTTGTCTGCATTTTTAGTCACAATCATAGCTGTTAATTTCACATATCTAGTATGGATTGTATCAATAAAACGAGAGGTTACATAAATCGAAATCAGTGTGAATAATGCTTTTTCTGGGTCAAGTAATAACCCAGATGCAACAACGATGATCGAGTTTAATATAAAGAAAAAGCTTCCAACAGGTCGGTCTGAATAACGGGCCAAAACAAGAACAATGATATCAAGTCCACCAGAAGACGCCCCCCATTTTAACAACAGCCCTGCTCCTGCAGCTCCAATAACACCGCCAAAAACGGCATTTAACATAATATCTTGAGAGAATGCATAGACTGGAATAACTTCCAAAAAGATTGCCGTTAAAACAACACTCATAAAACTGTAAATGGTGAAGCTCTTTCCAACCTTTAACCAACCGAGAATTGCTACAGGTATGTTAAGCAGCAGCAACAAAACCCCAGTAGAAAGTGGAACGATATAAGAAAGCAGCTGAGAAATCCCTGTAAATCCACTAGCAAAAACATCAGCTGGTATTAAGAAGAAATTTAAGGAACTCGCTAACAATAATGAACCGATCACCACTATGACCATTTTTCCCAGTTCTTTGCGCATTTTAATTAAACATCCCATGCTTGTTTTCATTCATAACCGTAGGCAACCAGTTCGCCGCTTCAAGCATCGCTTTTCTAGAAACTTTATGACCAACTCCTTCTTCAGGAAGAAAGGTTATTTTATTAAAATGACTTGATCTCGATTTTTCAAAATCAATGATAAACTGTCGGGCGTACGAAAATGGTACCGTATTATCCTCTTCTCCATGCCACATGAACAACGGTCTTTCATTTAACTTATCTGGTTGTTCTGCTAAGTCATAAGGTTTTATCTGATTCAGTAAGGTTTCTTTTTCCTTTTCACTTATCTGTATACCATTTTGCTCTGCTTTCTTAAACATCTCATTAGCAAAAAGGCCAAATTGTGGAGCCCCCATAAAACAGAGACCACTTTTAATCCACTCATAGCGTGAAAGCGCACCAAAGGACGTTATAGCTCCCATTGATGTACCCCCAACTGCAACTTGATTACGGTCAATAAGCCCTTCCAAGGCCAAGACGTTTACAATATCCTCTAGTTCATGCACTGATTGAAGAACGATGTTCCAAAACAGTAAATAGCGTTTTTGGGCAGAATTAGCTGCTTCCCGCTCTCCATGATGAAGCGCATCAGGTAGAATCACATGAAATCCTTTTTTCGCGATTGAATAAGCAATATGCAAATTATGTTCTTTTGCACTTGTAATACCATGATGAAAAATCAATGCTGGACGTTTTTCCGCATTCCCTTTTTCTGAAATATGTAAAATAGGTACACCATTTATGTATCGCTCATTAATTGAAATCACTATTCCCACTCCTTCGGTAAAAAAAGCCGCCAAAAGGCAGCTCACTTACACTTATTGATATTTTTCATTATAACGCTGAATGCTATACAACGAACCTTCATCTACCATTTTACTGTCTTCAGTAGAAGGTTTAGGGTTTCCAAGTTGAAACTTTTTCACCTGATCTTCTTTATTTTTACCGGTTACCTTCGTAAATACACTTTTTGTTTGGTTTTTTAATTGTGTTCTTTTCGATTCATCAGACAAACATACAGTCATGGCACCAACTGCACTTGCAACAGCAACTGCTACCGCGGTTTTTTTTACATTCATGTCATTAAACCCCTTCCAACATTTTTTCATATACGATGTTAACTATCTTATATGTTCCCTAAATCAACTACAATAAACCTAAAAAAGAGCCTAAAAACATTAGGCTCACTATAAACATCATCTGTAAAGTTCCATTGGATCCTTAACAACCCACTGTTGACCAAACTCTTGCTCTCCATCCCAATCAAGCATGCCACCTTCATAATTACGAACATTTTCAAACCCTTGTTCATGCAAATATAACGCGGTATTTTGACTACGACGACCACTCCGACAGACAAGGATATAGCTTTTTGACTTATCCATCTTCTCAGCCATACTTGGAATCAAATTCATTGGAATAAGTGGAATTCCTGGTAAATGCCCCTCTTCATATTCATTTACTTCACGGACATCAATAATAATCGGTTCATCCGCATCATTTATTAAAATTGTTTTTAGCTCATCCGTTGGAATTTGAACAATTCCTTCTTCACTTCGACTCATCCTAGCCACCTCCATTATTTCTTAAGTGTAGCGGTTTCTATATTTTTCATCAAGTTCATTGCAACGACTTCTTCCTTTTTTAGTCTCTGAAATGAAACTCGTGATGATCCATCGACTCACGTAACTGAGTTAACGTAATTTCTTCATCATCTAATTGTGTAAGAGCAGGAACAATCATTTCATTTATGTACGCAGACATATTAATCGATTGATCACTTCTAACAATTGATTCGTTTTCTTCTGCAATTGTATAAAACGGTTCATACGACGTTGTTTCAATCGTTACTTCAGTACCTTGGGCCTCGCGAACAGATGCTCCAGTCTCAATGGCATAAACTTTATATACAGTATTAAAGCTTAAGTACCTAACATGCTCCTTTTCAACTTGCTGAGCATTATTTGGACCAATTAGGACATCTAGATGATAAGCTGACGGAACGGCTAACGAAACCGAAAAATATAGTGTAATAATAAATAAAAACACTAAAAAAGAACTTGTTGTTTCAGCACTTTTTGACGCGCGCTTTTTCTTTTTTATAATTCCATGCACAGTAAACAAACTCACGGCTAGCAAAATGACCATGATTATAATTAACCCAAACTGAAACCAACCTTCAGGTACCACTAACATCTCATACGACCCGCTTCCTTCCAATTATAATGCTTCATTCGTATGTTAACATACGAATGAAGCAGGCAAAAGCGGTTTCTATCTACATTCACTAAAGAGGTATATTTCCGTGTCTTTTCTTTCTTTTAGTTTCTGTTTGTTTACAATTAAGTAAAGAAAAAGACATTATTAATTTTTTTCTTGTATCAATCGGATTAAAAATATCGTCTACAAGACCTTTTTCCGTTGCATTAAACGGCGAAACATGATGACGTTTATAATGGTCAATAAACGATTCTGTTTCTTCTGGACTGCTATTTTGGTTGACTATTACAGCAGCTCCATGTGGTCCCATAACAGAGATTTCTGCGGTTGGCCAAGCAAAAACAAAATCTGCTCCTAACGCTTTACTATTAAGCGCTACATAAGCTCCTCCATATGCTTTTCGTAAAATTAATGTGATTTTCGGCACTGTTGCCTCTGCAAAAGCATAAATGATCTTTGCACCATGTCGTATTAATCCTCGGCTCTCTTGTTCCATACCTGGTATAAATCCACTTACATCTTCAAGCATTAACAACGGGATTTCATAACAATCACAATAACGTACAAATCTAGCACATTTGTCACTCGCGTCGATATCAATACATCCAGCCAAATGTGCGGGGTTATTTGCAACAACTCCAACTGACATTCCATTTAGACGAATAAACCCTGTCACCAAATTACGCGCAAAGGTTTTTGATACTTCTAACATTTTTCCATTGTCTGCAATGCTTTCAATAATTTTTTTCACATCGTATACTTCTTTATCATTTTCTGGCAATCGAAATCCTGTTAGCGTGGGTTTTTCAATTGTACATGCCTTTTTTTCTTGTTTATCTGGTAAATAGGAAAGAAAATCAGTGACCTGTTCAAACACTTTTATCTCACTATCAGCGACGAATTGAACAACACCACTTTTTGTCGAATGTAACTGATATCCTCCCAATTGCTCAACTGTCGCTTCCTCTCCACAAGCCATTTTCAACACTTTAGGTCCAGTAATAAAAAGTTGACTCATGTTTGCGACCATAAATACAGCATCCGTCAATGCAGGGGAATACACGGCTCCACCTGCACAAGGACCTAACATAACAGATAGTTGCGGGACAACACCTGAATAACGCACATTTCGTTTGAAAATTTCACCATATCCATTTAACGCATCAATTCCTTCTTGGATACGCGCTCCTCCAGAATCAATTAAACCGATAATTGGCGCTCCAATTTCAAAGGCCAGATCCATAATCGCGCATATCTTTTTAGCGTGCACCTTTCCAAGTGCTCCTCCGCCCACTGTAAAATCTTGCGCATAAATACAGACAATACGTTTTTCAATCGTGCCAAAACCAGTGATAACACCGTCTCCCGGTTGTTTGTCCGGTCCTGTAGCGAAACGTTGGTGCTCCATAAAACTGCCTTCATCAAGCAATAATTCTATACGCCGTCGCGCGAGATTTTTCCCTAGTGATTGCTGTTTCTTTTGTTTCTCTATCCCGCCACCGAGCTCTAATGCCATCGTCCGTTTATGCAAGTCATGCATCATTTCTTCCTGGTTCATTCAAGAGCCCTCCTGTACAGGTTTGAATCGGTTCTTGTAATATAACCAAAAAAAAACAAAACATTCGTTTACTCTTCCCTTAAAACCGGCAATGTAACACAACGAAACGATCCACCAGATTTTATAATTTCTGAGAATTCAACTTCAATTATAACAAACCCTTTTTCCTCTAACGATTTATTTGTTTGCTTATTCATAGGTAGAGCGATAATTTTACCATTACCAATTGACAAAATATTGACACCAAGATGGAATTGCTCTTCTTCTGGTACATCAATTAGTGAGAAACGTTTTTCTAATTTTTTTATTGATTCTGGTTTGATTGCTTTTCGATAAATAAGAGCGAGATCATCCGATACTGGTTGAAACACACAGTCCAAATGTAAATAAGCATGGTTAAATTCAATCCATTGGAAATCAAGATCGGGATGATTTAGTTGTAATTCATCAATGCTATCGTAAGAAGTACGTCCACTGGCACCAATGTATACCGTGGTACCTGATAAGATGATATCCCCACCCTCTATTGTTCCTTTTTTTAAAGAGTGATATGACTTATTTATCGAAGTAAGATAATTAGTAAGTGCTTCTTCTTCGCCTTGACGAATTTCACTTTCCAGTCTGGCAATATACAATGTATGACCGATTGTAAAACCACTATCTCTCATAAACACTTGTTCTGGAAATTGTTTATTGGCGTCTACATGAAATACATCGACACCTTGTTGCTCCATTGCTTCAATAAGTAGTTTATGTTGTTTACACGCTAAATCCTTATTAATATTCTCTTTTAAGTACGACTGTTGTATTTGATTAATTGGTTCCTTAATCTCCATAAATTGCGGCTTGCATACAATTACTTCCTTAAGAACACCAAATTCTGTTTGACAGTACACATCTGCTTTTCTATTCATTTGTACCGCCCCCTTTATTCGTATAGTAATTACCTGAACATTCCTATTTAGATTTACATATGCTGCTAAAGAAAGCAACACAATGCTATTATTTATTTAAGGAGGCTCCCTCGTGTGTTATTCTGCTCAAGCGATAGAAGCACTGATTAAAAAAGACATGTACTTGCAATACGCCCTTGATTCTATACGAGGCAAATGCACCTATCAAAAATCATTGAAATTGCTCTATACTATTTTTATCGAACCTACTCCTATATTATACAACGCGTATTTAAGCGAAGTCAGAGAATAGATTAAAGGCAGATCCAGAGTGGATCTGCCTTTAACCTTAAAACGTTAAATAAAGGTTGTATCCATTTTCATAAAGAGTACGACCATTTTTATAACGGTCTAAATGAGCTTTGAGCTCTGTTGCTAGTGTTTTAAATAACTCTTTATCCCGATTGTCTAACGCTTCATTAATTCTCTCTTCCAAATATCGTTTCCTGAAGTAGTATGAAGAATACGTTAAAACAGCTTTTGCATAGAGAGACTGAACAGTTAAATCGGTACGGATTTCCAAACTATTAATCACATGCAACTGTCTTAGAACATCTTTGTCGATCGCAAAAGGTTCTTTCATTGTTCTCCCTCCATATTCCGAATTTGTTGTTTGTGAGATTATACCCGCCTTTTTTTGATGGTAAACCTTCTCAACAATTGCTATATTAATAGTTGAAAAGATTGGTAATATTGACCTTTTTCACTCCGTAGTGTACTATGGGTTGACTGTGCTTTGAACAAGTATTCATTTATTTATTTTTGGGTATACCTGTAAGGAAAAATAAACGTTTAGAAACCAATGGAGGTAATTCCATGTGTGGCTTTGTCGGAGAAATGATTAGGAATGACAATCCTCATATGCCTGAAAAAATATGGCAACAATCGCTTGAAGCAATTCATCATCGCGGTCCAGACAGTACTGGTGAATATAAAGATAGTCAAATAAGACTTGGATTTAAGCGTTTGAGCATTATCGATTTAGAAAATGGACATCAACCCCTTGCCTATGAGCAAGAGCGTTATCAAATTATCTTTAATGGTGAAATTTATAATTATGTAGAATTACGAGCTGATTTAATTAAAAGAGGATATACTTTTCAAACTGATTCTGACACTGAGGTATTGCTCGCTTTATATGTAGCAGAAGGAAAAGAAGCAGTGAAGAAACTTCGTGGGATGTTCGCCTTTGCAATCTGGGATACAGAAGCAAAGGAACTTTTTTGTGCGCGTGACAGGTTTGGCATCAAACCATTTTATTATTTAAAAAATGACGAGAGATTTTACTTTGCTTCAGAACAAAAATCAATTATGCCCTTAATGAATAAAGTCGCTGTAAATCAAGAGTCCTTACAACATTATACAACTTTTCAATATGTACCTGAACCAGGTACTTTAACAAACGGATTACAGAAGCTTTTACCAGGGCATACACTAACCATACAATCTGAGTTCACCATCTCTATTGAAGCGTATAGTGATCGTTCATTTGATACACGAAACAATGGTTCGTTATCGGAGTTGGCCGAAAAAACAGTTGCATGTATGCGCGACTCTGTTGAAAAACACATGCGCTCCGATGTACCTGTAGGTGCATTTCTCTCAAGTGGGATCGACTCTACAGCTATTGTTGCTCTTGCTAAAGAACACCATCCTAACTTATTAACTTTTACAGTCGGTTTCGAAACGAATGGATACAGTGAGGTCGGCATCGCTAAAGAAACAGCGAAAAACTTAGGCGTTAAAAACATTGCTAAGTTCATTACAGCTGAAGAATTTATTGCTGAACTTCCTAATATTATGTGGCACATGGATGAACCCGTTGCTGACCCTGCAGCTGTCCCGTTGTATTTCGTTGCAAAAGAAGCAAGCAAACATGTAAAGGTTGTTCTTTCAGGGGAAGGGGCAGACGAGTTATTTGGTGGTTATAACATATATAGAGAGCCTCTTGATTTAGATTGGTTCAAAAAAATCCCTAAAAACATGCAGTCATCCCTCAATCGCGCTGCTTCAAAATTGCCGACCTCTATCAAAGGGAAAAATTATATCATTCGTGGCACAACCCCAATCGAGAAACGCTATGTTGGGAACGCCTTTATCTTTCCTGAAAACGAAAAATCAAAATTACTTAGCACCTATAACCCTGCTTTTCCTTATACAAATGTTACAGAACCACTCTATAAACAAGTACAAGCTTATGATGATTCAACAAAAATGCAATACATCGATATGCACACTTGGTTATCAAGTGACATACTGGTAAAAGCAGACAGAATGACCATGGCCCACTCATTGGAATTGCGTGTGCCCTTTTTGGACAAAGATGTATTTGCATTAGCTCGCACGTTGCCTACCGAAATGAAACTAACAAATAAAACAACAAAATACGTTCTACGGGAAGCGATGAAAGATTTAATCCCTAAAAACATCGTTCCTCGTAAAAAATTAGGGTTTCCTGTTCCAATTCGAGTTTGGCTTAAGAATGAACTATATCATTGGGCTAAAAACCTTATTCAAACAAGCGAAACAGAGGATGTCTTTAATATACCATTTATTCTCGATATGCTTGATGAACATAGAAAAGGAACTGGAGATTATAGCCGAAAACTATGGACCGTATTATGCTATATGATGTGGCATGAAATTCACGTTACAGGCAACATTGTCAGTGAACATCAACTTATAAATAAAGAACGTATAAAGAAACTTGTTAGTATTTAGTGCAAAAAAGACTGCACGCCAAGATAACCATATCTTGGCGTGTTTTATTGTTTATTAACTATCTTAATTTCATCAGCAATAGATTTAGCTTTAACAAGGGTCATTAATCCACTTGCTAAAGAGATCACGCCATCTTGATAACTGTTTGTTGCACTTGAAATAGCTCTGTCTATGTTTCTTTCCTCGACCTCAATTAAATCAGAGGCTTGTTCAACTGCAAGTGCCATATTCCCATGCTCTTGTCGACAAACAAGCAACCGAGTTTGATCTGTCATAGCACAAGGCTTTCCTTTCAAGAACTTCCCAGTATCGATAACAGGTAATAACTGTCCTCTAATTGAAACAATACCTAAAATCATTTCAGAAGCATTTGGCACCCTCGTGATTCCTTCCGCTTTTTCTATGGAAATAAGCTCCAATAACTTTATTCCATATTGATCACCTCCAGCTGAAAAGACGATCGCCTTTATACTACTTTGATCATTCATATACAACACCTCGTTTGTGCATAAAGAATATCGAAGGATCAATAATCATAGAAATTGTCCCATCTCCGAGTATCGTTGCTCCAGATATTCCCTCTACTCCTTGTAATAACTCCCCTAATGGTTTTAGGACAATTTCCTGGTGATCAATAAAGGAATCCACTTTTATAGCTGCGACACGGTTGTTTTGATAAAGAACAACAACTGGTACCTCTTCACTGTCCTTCTCTATTAAACCAAACTGATTCTTTAACGAGTAAAGAGGAACAAGATGACCACGAACATCAATGAGCTCTTTCCCATCCACATTATGAATTTCGTTTTTCGGAAGTAGCATCGTTTCCACAATTGAAGAAGCAGGAATAGCATACGTTTCTTCGTCAAGTTTTACTAACATTACTTCCATGATTGATACCGTTAATGGCATTGATATGGAAAAAGTCGACCCTTCTCCTTCTGCTGAAGATACAGCAATTTGTCCACCTAAAGAAGCTAAACTCGTTTTAACGACATCAAGCCCAACTCCTCTGCCTGATAAGTCTGTTACTTCACTTGCTGTACTAAATCCTGGTTCAAACAATAGTTGATATACCTCTTCATCTATCATTTGTTCAGCCTGTTCTTTATTGATTAACTGCTTACTTATCGCCTTATCTAGCACTTTCTCTCTCTGGATTCCATTTCCGTCGTCTTTAATTTCAATCATTACCCGATCGCCACTGTAAAAAGCATTTAAGGAAATACTTCCAGTAGCCGACTTTCCAGCTTTTATACGGATATCAGGCAATTCAATACCATGATCCATTGAATTACGAAGTAAGTGTAACAAAGGATCACCAAGTTCATCAATAATTGCCCGGTCAATCTCTGTTTGTGCCCCATTAATATCAAATTGGATTTGTTTCCCTATTTCTTTTGAAACCTGCCTAACCATGCGTGGGTAACGAGAAAAAATTGTTTCTAATGGCATCATCCGCACAGAGAGCATCACATCTTGTAAATAGCCAATTGTACGACTCATTTTTTCGGCGGTATCCGTCAGATCGTTTTGCTGTAACTCCTTTGCTAATTGATCTAACCTTCCCCGTTCGATAACAAGTTCCTCAAATAAATACATTAATTCATCTAGTTTATCTACATGAACACGTATCGTTTTTTGTTGTCCGCCTTCGTCTGACTTCACGTCTTTTTTGTTGGTTTCTTTCGAAATCTTTTTCTTATGATCATATGGTTTTACAACTGCTTCCGCTACTTCAGAAATCGTTTCAATTCTAGCTTTTACATCCTCAGCGTCTACACCCGTTGCAACTGTCAGACTAAAATGTTGTTCAAAAAGGCCTTCTTCTAACTCGGGCATTACAGGGGATGTGTGCAACAGTTCACCCAGCTGTTCTACCTCTGCAACCGCCATAAAAGCTCGTACCCCTTTTAACACTGTACTCTCATCTAATACAACGCGGACGAGGTAAATCGATATTCCTTGATCGATTGCTTGTTCAATAATTGCTTTTGTATGCTCATCGTAATCGTTTGAAGAAACATCACTTTTAATCGTATCACCTTGATTTGCCATTTGTTTTATATCGCCCATTATTTCGTTTAAATCATCTATTTCTTTCCCCGTATTACGAATCTCGTTTAGAGACTGCTCTAAACTATCTACCGCTTTAAGAAATAAATCAATCCATTGTTCGTCCGCTTCAATTACTTCTTCTCTCATTTGATCTAACACATTTTCTAGAGAATGAGTAAGACTTGCCATTTCTTCAAACCCCATAGATGCAGACATGCCTTTTAATGTATGAGCTGATCGAAAAATTTCTGCCAATATTTGTTTATCTTCTGGTGCCTGTTCCAACAAAAAAAGCTGTTCATTCATCGTTTTTAGATGATCATTGCTCTCTTCCAGAAACATCTCTAAATAATCATAGTGATTCACTTTCCAGCCACCTCAGGTCAAAAAAGAATACGAGGAGATCCCTCGTATTCTTTATCGGCACTTTTTCTTATTATGTTGATACCGTTCCATCATCTAAAACGATTTCTGGCCATTCAATCGGTAACCTAGCATTCTTTTTTCTTGCTTCTACAATTAATTCCATCCAAGAATGAGAGCGATCCAGATCAGCTGCTGCTAAAAAACAATAATCTTTAGCCCTTGTTAAAGCAACATACAATAAACGTTTCGCTTCTTCTTCTCCCCGCTCGTCCATTTCTTTTTTTATCTGCATAAACAGTGGGGATTCATATGTTTGTTCATCCCCTTTCAACTGAAAAACAATACCCATTTGAGAATGAAACCGGAACACATCTGTATCCGGGCGTCTTTTACGGTCCATTTGCGGAAGACAAACAACTGGGAACTCTAGTCCTTTCGAAGCATGAACAGTCATAATGGTCACAGCTTCGTCTATACTACGTTCTGATTCTGCCTCTGCTGTATACATACTCGCTTCAATATACAAGTTGATTTGCGCGCACATTGCTTCTAGGGAACTTACATGCATTTGTGCAAACATATAAATTAATTTCTCAATATTTTTTACCTTTTGAAGGCCATTTTGTTGACTCAACACCACATAACGAAGTCCTGTTTCTTCAAATAACATTAGTAATGAGTTCGTTACGGATCCAGACGGGACAAACGGTAAGTAATCATTTAACCATTTATCATATTTGTGCAACCCTTCATAAATACGATCGTTTGATTTAAACGATTGATAAATTCCTTCATGTGCTAAAAAACTTGCTATTGATTGATCCTCACTCTTTTCATTATTTATTTCTAGTAAATCACTAAAAGTCAAGCCAAATAATGGTGATCGGAGCAACGCAATAACATAGGCATCTTCATATGGGCGGCGGAGCCAATTAAGTAACGCTAAAAAATCAATTACTTCTTGTTTATCGAAAAAACCCACTCCCCCGTTAACACGATATGGAATTTTCAAGTTAAGAAAAGCTTCCTCTAAGTCAGGTAATATCGTACGAGACGGCAAAAGCACACATACATCACTCCATTTTGCAGAACGGACAGTAGAACGATCTTCTACACTTATTGTACCCGCGTCAAGCTTATCTTTAAGCAAGTTTGCAAATGTTTGCATCGGTTTTTCTTCATTAAGCAAATGGATCGACGCTAACGCTTCTGAATCGCTAAATGAAGGACGCCCAGCAGATAAATTAGAATAGCTGGTTGCATATGCAGGTCCATTTTCTTGCGTCTCCATGGCAACTGTAAATAAACTATTAACAAATGAAACAAGTTGAGGAGCTGTTCGGTAATTCTCACTAAGCTCAATAAAAGCTTCCTCACCTTGCAATGCGGCCTTTTCTGCTAGATTGTTCATAATTGTTACATCGGATCCTCTAAAACGGTAAATCGATTGCTTTTCATCCCCGACATAAAAAACATAATGAGGTTGAATGTGTTCAATAAGATTTAATTGTAATTGGTTTGTATCTTGAAATTCATCGACAAGGATATGCCTAAAGCCCAATTGAATAGACTGCTGTTTTAAAAGGGCAAGAGCTTTTTGTTGAAGATCACCAAAATCCCATGCATTTAGATTTTGCTTCTTCCTATCATACTGTTGTTCAAATGCCTTAATTAAGATACAAAAGGCTTCAAGAAACGGAAAGCTATCTTCCCAGTTTATAGATAATTTCGGCCATGTCTCTTTTTTAAATGGTTTCCAGTAACTTTCATACAGATGAAATAATGACGGTAACTTTTCTTCCCAGGCTTTCGAAACCCGACTTGGCATAAAAGAGGCAATCTTATCAATTAGCTCTGGTCCTAACGCCATCTCTTGAATCTCATTCGCCAGTCTATACAAGTTTTGGGCATGTTTTTCCATCGCTTTTGTGAGTTCATTTTTGTCAGGAAGGTCTTTAGCAGCATCCATTACAGCATGATAAAGCTGATTAATGCTTCGATTTGCTTCTTCTTCAAATAATTTCTTCTGATGCTCCCACGTCTCTTTTGCATTTAACAACGATAACGCTTCTTCCATTGGAAGCTGTTCGAGCATCGAGCTGTGGATCTGTTCCACAGATCTTATCAATGTTTGCTTTGACATAACATTAAGCAATAAACGTAAATGCTCTTTATATTGATGGTCTTTTACGATCGAATCTAAGACGCTTGACTTTAAAAGAGCAGACTCGGTTTCATCCAGCACGCGAGAACGAGCAGATTTTTCCTCGATATATCGAGAATACCGTTTAAGCAGCTGCAAGGAAAAACGATGAAAGGTGGCAATCATTGCGGACTCTACTTGTTCTATTTGCATAAACCAAAAAGACTTTTCCCTACTCGTTTTTGCTAGATCTGCTTTTTCCTCCATTCTTGCTGAAAGTCTTTCCCTCATTTCATTTGCAGCCTTTTCTGTAAACGTAATTGCAGCTATTTCATTTACAGATGCACCGTATGCAGAATGGGGGTTATGAAACGTTTCTTCAATGATTGTGACCATACGCTCTGTTAAAACTCTTGTTTTTCCAGATCCAGCGCCTGCCGCCACAACAATAAACGGCTGTCTTGAGTAGATTGCTCTTTCTTGTTCACTGTTGAACAGCATTGTTAATCTCCTTTTTCATCGCCTCAGTCACACGGCAAGTCGCTTTATGTGGGCATGTTTGCGGACAATTAAGAGGAGCAACAGAAGCATCGGTTGTCATTCCGTCCCATATAGATTGAATTCTCTTATGCAGTCCCCAACGCTCCATAAATTGTTCATCACCAACTGTATCATCTGTATTACGACATTGTGAACTCACGGCGAAAATAGAACCTTTACCAACATGTTGTTTCGCCCATAAACCGTTACTTGATCTTTTTTTTGGTTCTTTAAAAGAGATATAGCTTGCCCCAGCTATTGGTGTTTCTTTACCTAACATATACGCATATAAAGGAAGTTGTAGTTTTAAACCGGCTTGAATTTCCATCATCTTTAAACTTGCTTTCCCTGTCTTATAATCATATAAAACACGTTCCCCATCTACAGAATCAACTCGGTCTATTTTCCCTACAATGGTCACCCGACTATTTCCTAATTGATATCCTTCTAGCTTTACTGGCACTTCAAGTGACTCAATATGCGCCTCATTCAGCTCGTCACGGTCCCAAAAAGTTGATCGTTCAGCTTTCCACCAGTTCTGCAATTGTTTGTCCCAACGTTCGTATTCAAGCTGAAGTTCAAGTTCATTCATATACGGGGCGGATGGTTTAATTTCTTCATTAAAGGCTTTAAACCATTCATTCGTTAACCAAGAAGGCACACTCTCTTTTACTCTATTAGACAAACTCCCAAAAGGTTTACCAATCACATCCAAGTAGTTTTTGTAAAGCTTCTCTATAATTAAATGAATCGCGCTTCCGATTAAATGAAACGGAAAAACTTCATCAAATTCCAACGGTTTTTTTACATTTAATAACCGTTCAATTCCATATCGAAATGGACATTGAGCGTATGCCTCCAGCTCTGTTACATTAATTATTCCTCTATTTTTCATTGTAAGTGATTGAGATTTCGTCAATGGTTCTTTACCAGATTCAAGTCGACTTAACCGTTCAGCAATAACTCGATCTTCTGCATTCATAGCCTTAGCATCATTAAGTGCAAAGCAGCTTTGTCCTGTTTTTAAGCGTGTATAAAAGCTCCAATGTTCACCTAGAGTAAATGACCTAACAAATGGAGACGGACTAGCTGGATCATCAGAATTCACTCCAATTACATAGCTTGTTAAAACTGTCTGATGACGCTTCAATACTCGGTCAAATAACGCAAGTTGCGCTGCCCGCCTTTTTTCTTTGAGCGGCAATCCCCGTTTTTTTATTTCCATCAAGTCTTCTTCCACTACAAACCCTAAATAATGATAAGGGGTAGGAAATGAGCCTGCATCCATACCACCAATATAAATAGTCGATCCATTAAACGCTCCAATATCTGACCATGAAAGGAGCGATATGCCAGTATTTTCTTCTTCTAGCTCTACTACAATCGTTTCAGCCACCGTTTCAAACCAATCATAAAAGGCATCTTTTTCCATCGCCTTTAATGCATCTGATTGCCCAAATTCCTCTTTTAAACACATCTGTATTTGTTCAAAATAAGATATCGGCACTATCTTATCTACCAATTTAAGTGCATAAAGCAGTTGTTCCACCTGGTCAGAGAAAGATCCTTTTGTTTGCAGTCGAAATGAAGTAGATTCAGCAAGCAACTCATCGACTAATACCATTCCTGTTTTTCCAGTACGCATAAGACTTTGTTTAGCCCGGAGGTACACTCTTCCAGTTAAACCAAGTAACGGGAACAATAAATCAGCATCTGCTGCTAGTGATTCTCTGGAGAGCGAAGTTGCAAACAATCCTTCATTTATCCACTTATACAACAAGGTATCTTTTAACAGAATTTTTCTTTCACCTGCAATTGGCAACCCTGCTTTATTTGCTTTTTCCTTAAAGTCAAATCGTTCCTCAGCACTAGACAACAAAACAGCAACGTCTGAAGGCTCCTGTTTTTGCTTAAGCATATGCTCAATTATTCCTAACAGTTCTTCTTCTTTTGTACTCGCCGTAGAAAGTGTATAATGAGCCATATTTTCTCGCTCTTCTTTTGTTCCATTTACCATAAACCCGAGTTCAATTAATTCATCAATAGTAGAAGACATATGTGCATCCAAATAAATCGTACACTGAATTCCTTGAGCTTTTAAATAAGTAATAAACTCATACTGTGGCACCGTAAAATCGACAAATCCCTCAAAAATCACTTCATCAATTGGCATCGGCGGTTTAATTTGTGTAGCATACCAGTACAAATCATCTATCGTTCCATTTTGTTGCGTTTGTTCTGCCTTTCTTATTTTTTTAAAATCTTCCTTAAGAAAAGCCAAGCTTTCTGGGGGATCCATTTGTCCAAATCGTTTCAGCTGTATATACGTATCAAGCGTTTTCTGCTTTGATCGATACGTGCCACTTAGTTCTCCTACCATGAAGAGTTTCCACTGTTTTGTTTGCCATTCTTTTACCCCACAAAAGGATTTTTTAATATAGGAACGAATAAAACCATCAAATGTCGTAACAGCAAGCCCCGGTGCTATAGCAGATGCCTGTTTTACCCAATAGGTTGTCGGAGTAATATAATATAAATTCCGCTCATTTTGTTCAACAGACAACTGATTTAAGCGATTCGCCTCAAGCAAATCACTTGATGGAACTAGATTTACCTGTGCCATATTCATACGAAAGCCTCCTATCGTCCATTTATTCCCATTAACCAAACAACAACTGCCGTAAACAGTAACAACGTACCATAAGGGAAAAGCAAATAATGCTGTCTTCTTTTTAACGCAACCCGAACTCGTTCATAGAAAAAAAACATCAACAAGGCAATAATTCCTTTAATCGTGTAATAAGCCATAAATTGATACGCGTAAAGAACAATTATTCCTGTCATTACTAAAATTACTTGTGACAAACGGACAAAAGCAGCAATTAACAGCCTTCCCGTACTTAGCCCCCTCCAACTATAAATCAACCAAACCGCGGCCCCTATAAAAAACAAGACCCAGACAGCACCATGAAAAGAAGCAATCACTCGAAACGTTTGGGCAGATATCATTTAAACGACTTCCTTTACTTTGATAAGTAATTAACTCATGTATAAACTGTTTTCATTGCTTTATTCAGTATCAACTAAAAATCTTTCATTCTACTAAAAAACTATCGCCATTATAGCATAGAGCATTCGTTCATAAAAAAAGAAGGTCCTTTTTGGCCTTCTTACAGTCCGTAATTAACTGATAAATACCTCAGAGATTATATCTCTGAGGTATCTAGACTAAGGTATGAAAACAAATCCTTTTTACTCTTTGTTAATTTAAATCAAAATGCTGCCCATTCGCTTCATAAATAATCCATTCTGATAAATTGGTTGCATAATCGGCTATTCGCTCTACATAGCGAGCAATAAAGGCCAGCTGGGTAATCATTTCGACGTCTTGTTCCTTTACTTCCTGTCTAAAAAGTTTTTTTATAAACCTTCCAAATCGTTCATCGATTTCATCATCTAGTCTTGCCAATTGTTGGGCAGCGAGCACATCTTTATTTTGATAAGCAACTAGTGCCTGTGCCACCATTTGTCGCGCATCCTTTGCAAGTTGAACTAGTTCGTCCCGAACTCCAGCGGTTTCATAATGAGTTAACCGTCTTGATACTTTTGCCATATCTACGGCAAGATCAGCAACTCTTTCGAGATCACCGGCAATCTTCATTACGACAATTACCATTCGCAAATCAGAAGCGACTGGTTGCTGCCTGGCGATAATATCAAATACCCGTTCATTTAAATCCAATTCATTTTTATTAATAGAAGCATCATTCTTTATAATTTCGTCAATCTGACTGTCGTCACCTTGTTCAAAGCCATCAATAGCTCTATCAAGCTGCATAAGTGTATTATTGCCAAGTTCTTGAATATGCTCAGCAGCTTGTTCTAGCTGCTGATGAAATACACTTCTTAACATATTAACCCTCCAGTAGTGGAATTAGCCAAATTGCCCAGAAACATAATCTTCCGTGCGCTGGTGTTCAGGTTTAGAGAAAATCCGATTTGTAGCACCAATTTCAACAAGCTCTCCCATATAAAAGAACGCTGTTTCATCCGAAATGCGCGCAGCTTGTTGCATGTTATGCGTCACAATGACAATCGTATACGATTCACGCAAAGACGTAATTAACTCTTCTACTTTTGTTGTAGATAATGGGTCTAACGCACTCGTAGGTTCGTCCATTAATAATACTTCGGGTTTTGTCGCTAGTGCTCTTGCAATACACAGACGTTGTTGTTGACCGCCCGACAGACCCATTGCACTTTTATTCAAACGATCTTTCACTTCATTCCATAAGAAAGCCCCTTTTAAACTGGACTCCACAATTTCATCAAGCTCTTTTTTATCTCGTGTACCATGTACCCTTGGACCATAAGCAACATTTTCATAAATTGATTTTGGAAAAGGGTTTGGTTTCTGAAAGACCATACCAACTGTTTTACGTAGATCGGCAAGGTCCATAGATGTGTTAAGTAAATTATCACCTTTGTAATTAAGCTCTCCCGCCATTCGAATGTCTGGGTTTAACTTCGACATAAGATTTAGCGTTTTAATAAATGTTGATTTTCCACATCCTGATGGACCAATAATGGCCGTTACTTGCTTTTCCTTTAACTCAAGCGTAATGTTCTTTAAAGCTTGGTTTGCACCATACCATAAACTAAAATCCTTTACCTCATAAACATTCTGCGTTTTTTCGAGTGTCGATAACATTTTATTTCCCCCTTAACCAAAACGGCCTGAAATATAAGCTTCTGTTTGTTCATCATCAGGATTACGAAACAGCTTATCTGTGGCGTTCAGTTCAATGAGTTCGCCATTATAGAAAAATGCGGTTTGATCAGAAACTCTAGACGCTTGTTGCATGTTATGAGTTACAACAACAACAGTATAGTCTCGTTTTAATTCAACCATTAATTCTTCTACCTTGGCAGTTGCAATGGGGTCAAGTGCTGATGCAGGTTCATCGAGCAGAATAATTTCTGGTTTAAGAGCTAAAGTCCTTGCAATACATAGTCGCTGCTGCTGACCACCTGATAATGCGAGAGCTGACTCATGTAAACGATCTTTGACTTCATCCCATAAAGCCGCTTTTTGTAACGATTGTTCAACTACTTCTGCCCATTCTTTTTTCGGAACTCCATGAAATCGCAAACCATGGGTTATATTTTCATAGATTGACTTAGGAAATGGATTCGCTTTTTGAAAAACCATTCCAATTTCTTTACGAAGTGCAACTACATTTATTTCATCACTTAAAAGATTAACGCCTTCGTATTGAAATACACCTGTTACACGTGCACTTGGAATTAAATCATTCATGCGATTTATACTACGCAGAAATGTTGACTTCCCACAACCAGAAGGACCGATTAATGCTAATATCTCATTTTTATGAATATCAAGTGATAAATTCTTCACAGCATGATTATCTCCATAATAAATATTAATGTCTTCAGCTTGAAGGATGCCTTTTGGCTTATGTGTCTTTTTTAGTTGTTCGGTCTCTCTTTGAACGGTTAGTGTCGACATATTTATTCCCCCCTCTTATTTTGAAGCTGTTAATTTACGATGGACATATCGACCTAGTACACGTGCCAACAAGTTAAACAATAGTACAGCTAAGATTAAAACGAGAGATGCTCCATCTGCTACTTCCCTAGCATCTGGGATAAGCCCTTGCGTATTTACTTTCCAAATGTGTACAGCTAGCGTCTCTGCTGGCCTAAAAATATTCAGTGGCGATGTTTCTGAAAGTGGATTAAAGTTCATCCAATCCAAACGCGGCGTTGTGACACCAGATGTAAATAATAATGCTGCCGCTTCACCAAATACTCGACCAGCAGATAAAATAACCCCTGTTAAAATGCCTGGGAACGCAGCCGGTAAGATAATTGTTCGAATCGTATCCCAGTGTGTAATACCAAGAGCCAAACTCGCTTCTTTTTGCTCACGAGGAACACTAGTAATCGAATCTTCTACAACACGCACCATTACTGGCAAATTAAAGACTGTTAGTGCAAGTGCACCACCTAAAATTGAGTAACTCCATCCCGTTAGTTGTACAAAAACGAGTAATCCAAACAAACCCACAACGATAGAAGGCAGTGAAGCTAGCACTTCAATACACGTACGAATGAAATTTGTTATTCTTCCCGGCTTAGCATATTCAGCCATATAAATCCCGCCACCAAGACCAAGAGGGACGGTAAAAAGCATTGTTAAAAACAAAATATAAAACGAATTAAAGAGTTGCGGTCCAATTCCGCCACCTTCACGATACGAACTTGGTGGATCTGTTAAAAAACTCCAGCTAAGTTGACCGAATCCTCTATATATAATATAACCAATTAAACCTGCTAACACCGCAACGATGATAGCAGCAATAATGGTGAACGTTCCAGTTGCAATTTTATCAGTCCACTTTTTATTCATGAAAACTTCCTCCTAGATGACAAGAACCGAACGAGAATAATAAATAGGTAAGACATAATTAATAAAATTAAGCCTAGTGACCAAAGCACATTGTTTTCAGTACTCCCTGGCACCGTATGCCCCATGTTTAAGGTTATAATCGTCGTTAACGTAGCTGTCGGATCTGTGAAAGATTCTGCGATTGTCCTTGCATTCCCGATTACCATTTGGACAGCAAGTGCTTCACCAAATGCCCGTGCCATTCCAAGCACAACAGCTGTTAATAGCATCGGTCCAGCTGCTGGTACAATGACCCGGCGAATGGTTTGCCATCTTGTTGCCCCAAGTGCAAGTGATGACTCACGTAACCCTCCTGGTATTGTTCGTAAAGCGTCTGTTGCAATGCTAGTGACCGTTGGCAAAATCATAATGGAGAGAACAACCATTCCCGCCAGCAAGCCAAATCCTTGTCCTCCAACATGTTCTCGTATAAACGGAACAATTAATGTCAAACCAATAAACCCATAAACGACAGAAGGAATCCCAACAAGCAGCTCAACAGCAGGTTGAAGAATTTTCCGTCCCCAGCTTGGTGCGATTTCGGTCATATAAATCGCGGCACCAATACCAAGTGGCGCTGCTACAAGAGCAGCTAATATCGTTACAGCAAATGATCCAACAATAAATGGAAGTGCCCCATAAGAAGGGCCGCCTTGTTCTGCGCTTCTAGTTGGATTCCAATCCAAACTAGATAAAAACTCAATCGGACTCACGCCATCTATTGTAAAAGCTTGTATTCCTCTAATAATTAGAAATAGTGTAATGGATAATGTTGTTAAAATAATTAACAAAGCACAAGTGTATACAATTAACTTACCAGTTCTTTCTTTTTTCTTTGTTTTTTTCTTATCAAGCAAACGGTCTGCCACAGTTAATGAAGATGGCATGCGACATATCCCCCTCAATCATCATTCTCGCCCTATGTGAGTTTGTATTTTATTAAGGGCTGCGGATCCCTCAATCGCCAGCAGCCCTCTTTTTTTATTTAGTTGATTCTTCTCCTTCGGCATTCCGTTCAACTTCCATTCCCGTTTCTGGAATATAACCCATTTCTGGAATCAGCGTTTCTTGGACAAAATCTCCCATTAGATAATCAATAAAAGCTTTGGTTAAACCTTCTGGTTCACCGTTAGTGTAAGAGTGCATATATGCCCAGATTGGATAATCTCCAGTCATGACGTTCTCATCAGTCTGTTCAACACCATCCACTGACATTGGTAGCACTGTTCCTTCTTCATCATAGTAAGAAAAAGCAAGGTATCCAATTGCACCTGGAGTTTCACCAATAATTTGCTTAACTGTACTTGAGGAATCCTCTGTTATCGCGCCTGCTGTAGGCTCGTTTCCTTCAAGTCCATAATTCACAAACGTATCACGCGTACCTGATGAGTCAGGACGGTTCACTAGAACAATCTCTTGGTCTTCCCCGCCAAGCTCGCTCCAGTTCGTAATTTCTCCAGTAAAAACATCAATCAATTCTTCTGTCGTAATATCATCTACACCAACCTCTGGATGTGCAGCTGGACCCATACCAACAACAGCAATTCGATGATCTACTAAATCTTCAGCCGGGATATCTTGCTTCTCTTCTGCAAATACATCAGAGTTCCCAATTTGCACTTGTCCACTTGCAATTGAAGAGAGTCCCTGACCAGATCCCCCAGCTTGCACCGAAATACTCGCTTCCGTATTCTCATTCATAAACTCTTCACTTGCAGCTGCAATTAAAGGTTCCATCGCGCTCGATCCAGCAACAAGAATGCTGCCTGATACTTCTTCAGCGTTCGCATTCCCTTCACTACTAGTAGAATCTCCGTTTTCTCCTGTATTTGTATCGTCATCTGCTCCACAAGCTGCTGCTGTCAGAAGAAAGGCTGCAAATATTGTACCTAATTTTATCTTTTTCATTTTCGTTTCTCCCCCTATACCTAACCGTTATCGGTCTTACAAGCCTAAGTATAGAGCCCATGTATTAAGCTGATTTATAGGAAGTGTTAAGCTTTTGTAAATGAATTGATTCAGCCATATAAAAAAGCAGCGCTTAAAGCGCTGCTTTTCCTTTTTTACGATTGTTCTTTTGTCGGACCGTATACACCAGGAACAGTTAATCCTGCTTGACGGAGCAATACTGTCATTTGACCACGGTGATGCGTTTGGTGACTAATTAATAAACGTAGAATTGTTCCCTTAGGCATTTTAGTTCCAAATGAATCAACTCTTTCCACAATGGAGTTGTCGTCTAATTGGTTTTCTACAGCTTGAGCAACAGCCTCACTTATTTTACGATAGGAAGCCAAAATAACTTCTGCAGAGCTAGGTTGTGTGTCTGCAAGTTCTACGTCTAACTTGAGTCCCACTTCACCAGCAAAAAATGCAGGCGTGGTTGTTAAATGCCAACCTAGCCAGCCCAGAGTGCTGTGACCTTCTTCAATGGCTTGTCCTAATTTTTCATCTGTCACTGCCTCAAGCACAGCCTCTGTCTGCGCTGCTTCTTGTTTCCATTCTTGTAAAAAATCATTTACTTGGCGATACATCTCAATCATCTCCCTTTGAAGCTAATACATTTTTAAGTATATAAAAACGCAAGGTACAGTTGCAACTAACCGATCTTTTGCCATAAATTACTTTGTTCAAATAACCTTGCTAAGCGTAATAGCAATTGCTCTTGACCTTTAGCTGCCATTGCTTGCACTCCAATTGGAAGCCCATCATCACTAGTATAAAGTGGAAGAGAAATGGCTGGCTGCCCTGTTAGATTAGCAAGTTGCGTAAATGGTGTATAGGTTAAACTAGGAAGAAACATTTCATAAACCAAATCGAGTTGATCATTCACATTCAACCGTACCACTGTATCTTTTAAAGCTATTTCATTTTCAGTGCTTGGCGTGAGTTCTCCTATTCGCGGTGCCGTTTTTGCAGTCGCCGGTGTCAAATAAAGGTCATAATCCTCATGAAAACGCGTTGTAATAGCTGCTGCTTCATCCCACGCTAGTAAACTTCTCGCATAAGAAGCAGCACGTACGTTTTGACCACATGAGGCGAGGACCCACGATTCTGTTTCAAATTCTTCAGCCAGTAACTCTCTTCCGATTATTTTTTCGAGCCTCTCCTTTAAACTGGCCATTTCTCCCGCATTCATTAAATAATATTGTCTCATTAACTCCATACCATCTATTTTGGGTGCTTTTTCCTCCACCTCATGTCCTTGCTCTTCTAAAAAGCGCACAGCTTTCAATACTGCTTCTTTTGCAATTCGATCTACATCCGTTCCAACAGGAGAGTCTACTGAGTAGGCTATCCTGAGCTTGCCAAGTTGCTGATCCAACACTTTTTCATACCCTTCACGAAATAAAGGTGTGTGGAAAGCAGCTTCCGGCTGATGTACTTGTAGTACATCAAGCGCTCTTGCACTATCTCTGACCGACCTCGTTAATACAAAGTCGATTGCAGCTCCTTGCCACTGTCGTCCCACCCCAGGTCCTACCGGTGTTCTCCCCCGAGTTGGTTTTAATCCCAAAACCCCCGTAAATGAGGCAGGAATTCGTATAGAACCCCCTCCATCACTAGCACCAGCCATTGGCACAATCCCACTTGCAACCGCTGCGGCCGCGCCACCACTTGATCCCCCTGGCGAATAGTTTAAATTTATTGGATTTTTCGCTGGTCCATGTAGTTTTGGCTCCGTAATGTTCTTCAAACCAAACTCTGGGGCATTTGTATGACCAGCCATCAATAACCCAGCATTTTGTAACGTACTTGTATAGAAGCTTGTCTTTTTGGCAAGTGCATGTTGGAACAATGCTGTTCCAGATGTCATCGGCTCATTTTTGAGTGCTTGTGAAGAATCTTTTAATAAAAAAGGAACCCCAGCAAACGATTGATTGACATTCACATGCTGAGCTTCATTATAGACAGCTTCTGGTCTGGTTGATACGACAGCGTTTAAGCATGACCATGCACGAATCGCATCAAATGTAGCATCCAACAATTCGTTTGGGTGAATTTCATTCGTTCTTATTAGTTCTGATAATCCTATAGCATCATATCTTTTATATTCAGCATACTTCATTTATATCACCATCCTCACTCTAAGTATAATGTAGAAAGCGCCGTCATGCAGACGGCATACATCAGGTCTTTTTTTCGCTTACACAGGCTTGCAAAAATGTTCGAAATAGATTTCTAGAAAATGGATCACTCATATTTTCCGGATGCCATTGTACACCTAATTGGAAAGTAGATTCAGTCGTTTCAATTGCTTCGATAACATTATCGTTGGTCCATGCAGAAACTTTAAATGTTGCCGGTACGCGACGAATTGCCTGATGGTGAAAACTATTTACATAAGCCTCTTCATTTTTCGCAATTTGTTTAATTAATGAATGTTCTGCTAAATAAATTTTATGACTACCATAAGAACGTGGAGCAAGCTGTTTATGTTGAATTAACGTTCCTTCATATTGCGCTTGTAAATCTTGAAACATGTCTCCACCCGCCGCTAGTGCTAATACTTGCATTCCACGACAAATTGCAAGAATTGGTTTCTTCAGATGAATTGCGGCTTTCGCTAATGCAAACTCAAATGCATCTCGCTCTGGCGTAATCCCACCAAGTGCAGGATGAGGATCTTCATTAAACAAGGCAGGATTGATATCACCACCTCCTGTGAGCAAAAGACCATCAAGAATGGAAACATAGCTATATGCCTTTTCCGGTTCGATGTTAGGTAAAATAAATGGTAAAGTGTCCATTTTATTAACCGCTGCTACGTTGTCCAATGCCGTACTTAATCTCCCTTTATCAACAATCGAGGACGTTATACCGATTGTTATGCTCATTGGCATCTCCACTCCCTTTTATTCTATTTATTACATTATGCATTTAGTTCATCTTAATTGCACTCATAAAGTTGACATTAATATCGGGTTTCGCTACGCTTTGGACGGAAGAAGATAACAAGAAAGGATTTTCACAAATGAAGCACATTGTAGTAATCGGGGGAGGAATTCTCGGAAGTTCTACCTCTTTTCATTTAGCCAACCAAGGCATGGCAGTTACACAAATTGATGAGAACCATTTAGGTAAGGCAACCGACGCCGCCGCAGGTATTGTTTGTCCGTGGCTTTCAAAACGTCGTAATCAAGCCTGGTATCAACTTGTAAAGGCCGGGGCAGCTTATTACCCAGAGCTCATTCAAAAGCTAGCTAACAATGGTCAACATCACACTGGTTATAAAAGATCGGGTGCACTTTGGCTTCACGATGACTCACGTTCATTAACCGATGCACTTGAACGAGTGAAAACAAAACGATTGGATGCACCGGAAATCGGTGAACTTGCGTTATTAAACTCTGAGCAAGTCCAAGAACAGTTTCCACCTTTAGCAAAACGTTTTGGCGCTGTTCATGTTGGTGGTGCAGCAAGAGTGGACGGAAGAGCTCTTAATCATTCACTCCAAGAAGCGGCTAAAAACCACGGTGCCAAACATATAAAAGGAAAAGCAACGCTACTACGGAGCCAAACAAATGCTTTAACGGTGTGCGCGAATGACAAACCTATTTCATGCGACGGCATCGTTATTGCGGCAGGGGCATGGGCAAAAGAATTGCTTGAACCTATTGGACTAAAAATCGAGGTGAAAGAACAGAAAGCACAAATCGTTCATTTGCAAACAAATGCCGACACCTCTAATTGGCCAGTAATTATTCCACCTGGAAATCAATACTTATTAGCTTTTGAAGGTGGAAAAATTGTTGCTGGAGCCACTCATGAAGATGATACAAACTTTAACTCCGCTGTCACAGCAGGAGGCATGCATGACATCTTTAATAAATTGCTTGATATTGCACCTGGACTATCTGAGGCAGAGTGGACTGAAACTCGTGTTGGATTTAGACCAGTCGTCCCTCATTTTTTACCCGTTTTTGGTGAACTACCCAACTTTCAAAACGTCTGGTTCGCAAATGGTCTTGGATCAAGCGGGTTAACAACCGGTCCGTATATTGGGGCATTACTTGCAAATCTCATTAGCGGCCAATCAAGCCCATTTAACCGAACCTCCTACGATGTATCTTCAATTATGTAGGTTTGTTTCGCTCATCTTCAGGTATCCTTCTTACAGTAAGAGGAGGTGCCTTTGATGGGCTTTTATGATGATATTGATACCGACACTGATTTCCGTAAGGAACCTCATAAATACCGAGTTAGTAGAGGTGAGCAAGGGGCGCTAATGATCGAACCGTATAAAAGTGAAATTCTACCCCACTGGCAATTTAAAACTGCAGCAATTGCAGAAAAGTCGTCTGAAGAAATTTTTGAATTGTATTGTAAATATAAAGAGGATGACAATTTTGTCGGAATGGATATGGCTCGAAAATTTTTGCAGATGGGCTATACTCGCGCAAGACGTTATGCAAACTATCCTGGCGGAAAGAAATATAATAAAAATGGAGCTGTGAATGAGCGTGAAATTGATAAAGAAAAAGCTAAATCTGCTTCAATTTTTGAGAAAAAGTGGATTTTAGTTCGGGAAGACAAAACCTATTTAAAAAAGAAAAAAGCGCATCAGCGCATGTTCGGCTGATACACCCCTTGAAATGTTAGTAGCTCTTTTAAAGCTAACATATCCATTCTAATAACTCTCTTTAATGATGGATTATAAAAAACAGCTGCTGGATGGAACGTTGGAAACAATACATGCTTTTCCCCAATCCGCTCCAATCTATTTGCTTCTAATGATGGTAATTTTAATAATTGTGTACAAAAAGCTTGCCCATGAACGTTCTTAAGAGATAATTCGTTACCAGTTAGTCGCTTTAACGCAATTGCACCTAGCGTAACAATTACCTTTGGCTTCATAATTGCAATCGTTTCGTCTAGTAAAGGGGCATGAGCGAGTACTTCTTTTTGCGTAGGTGTTCGATTCGCTCTTTGCTTAATAGGTTTGAGCTTGCTTTTATCGTCATGCTTATAGGGGCGACTTCTGACTGTACTTGTTACGTAAATATCGTCTCTCGTTAATGCCAACTCTGATAAGTACTCATTTAAGCTCGCCCCCGCTTTACCAGTGAAAGGTTTCTGCGTAGTTAGCTCATCTCTACCTGGAGCTTCTCCAACAAATAAAAGATCAGCTTTGCTATTCCCTCCCCCAAGTAAAAAACCTTCACAAGGGTATGACTTAAGTCGCTCTACGCAACACTTAACTAATTCTGTATCTATCATCATATCTTCTTTTTTTCTCGAATCCGAATATGTTCAAAGATTAATGCCAGTTGAGTAATACCTTGCTTTCTCTCTTTTTCTGTTTGTGGCCAAGCAATTATGTGATTCAGTCGTTCCATCTCTCTTTGCTCGTCCTTCGTAAAGCACAATAGCCTCACTTCCTCTTCTTAAGTAAACAAACCATCATTAGTATAGACAGCTGCTCCATTTATAAACGTTTGCTTAACCGATGTACCTGCCGCAAGAGGAGCTCCTGTCCAAATAACAATGTCTGCATCTTTCTCGACTTCAATTGTTCCCAAACGAGACTCCAATTGTAGATGCTCAGCTGCTCTTATCGTTATTGCTTCCATCATCTTCTCTTCTGAAATTCCATATTTCAAGGCATGGGAGGCGGTTGTAATGAGATGTTCAATCGGAACGACTGGATGATCGGTTGTTATTGAAAAAGGAACTTCCTTTGCCGCAAAACATTGGACAGTCTCCCAACTTTTATGAGCAAGCTCTTGTTTTGAACGTGCCGAAAAAGTTGGACCAATTGTAAATCGAAAACCGCTTTCAGCAAGCTCTTTTGCAACTAAATGTCCTTCTGTTACATGTTCAAGGGTCATTTGAATTGAAAATTCATTCGCAATTCGAAGCATCGTGATGATGTCGTCAGCTCGATGAACATGAACACGCATTGGCAATGTTCCTTCAACAACAGGTATTAGTTGTTCCATTCCTAAATCACGAAATTCAATTTTGCCCTGCCTCTTTTTTATAGCATAATCTTGCGCTTTCATTAATTCTTGCCTCAATACAGCTGCCACACCCATTCTAGTTGCAGGTGATTTTCCTTTTGCTCCATACACTCGTTTTGGATTTTCACCTAATGCAGCCTTCATTGCTGATGGCGCTTGCACGATCATTTCATCAACAGTATAACCTACCGTTTTAATGACACAGGTCTCTCCTCCAATGACGTTTGCACTTCCTGGCAACACTTGGACAGTAGTAATTCCCGCTTTTCTTGCATCGGCAAAACCACTATCAAAAGGATTAATTGCATCAATCGCTCTTACTTCAGGTGTACACGGATTGACCGTTTCATTAAAATCATGCCCATCTCCTCCTATGTCTTGTGTGTGGACACCAAGATGTGTATGTACATCAATAAAGCCAGGTGTAACCCAGCACCCTTTGGCATCAACTACTGCCGTATCATCTGAAATAGGAAGATTATCACCGACCTCTTTAATCAGGTTCCCTTCAATGATTACTGTTTGAGCTTTTGGTTTTTCACCTGTTGCCGTCCAAACAATTCCGTTTACGATTGCTTTTCTCATCTATCATTCCTCCTCCTCTAGATTCTATCAACTTTTTTCTGGTATATGTAAAAACACCGCAGCCTATTTTGGCTAACGGTGCTTTGGTTCAATTTTATCTTGCAGTTCTTTGATTAGCGCCTCCGCACCTTCTTTACTTAATACAATGTTCCCATTAGCTAATGCTAGATTCTCGTCGGAGCTTTCTCCAGTCACCATGCAGGCTTTGTATGGTTGATATTTTTCTAACACGATTTGGTCTCCATCAATTAAAATCGCAAGAGGTGTCTTAATTTCTATATTCAACATACTACGCAGTTCTTTAGGAATCACGATCCTTCCTAATTGATCTAATTTCCTCACAATTCCAGTTGATTTCATTATTTTTCATCTCCCTTTATACAATTCCTATATTTCCCTTTTTTCACGTATACATCTAGTTTACTTCATCTTTTTCCGTTTTAATAGCCTATTCGACGAAATTAGTGTTAAGTCGTAGCGGAATTCCAGAAGCTGCTAAACGCGCTAGTACTTTATGATCATTTTTCAGATAAGTAAATTCGACAAAAAAACCTTATTGCCAAAAGCAATAAGGTTTTTTACTTATGCTGGATAAACGCTCACTTGTTTGCGATCGCGTCCAACACGCTCATATTTCACAACGCCGTCAACTTTAGCAAACAACGTATCGTCGCCGCCTTTGCCAACATTTATACCAGGGTAAACGCGTGTACCGCGTTGACGTACTAGAATTGATCCGCCTGTTACAGCTTGACCGTCTGAACGTTTAGCACCAAGACGTTTAGAACGTGAATCACGTCCGTTCTTTGTACTACCTACCCCTTTTTTCGATGCGAAAAATTGAAGGTCCATTCTCAACATGAAAGTCACCTCCTGTCTATTTCAACAGTAATAAATGAACGATAAGTCTCTTCCATTGATAAAAGCGATAATTCTAACCCCTTCATCAATAGTTGGACATCTTCGTATTTGCGCGGGCTAAGCCCGTCTGGGACAGCACACTCTAGATAACCACCCTCACCTGCTGTATCAACCACGACGTCAACATTGCACAACGCATGGATAGCATTTACTGTTCCAATTGAAACAGCCGATGCTCCAGCACAGACAATATCTTGACCGTGAGGACCAGCTTCTGCATGGCCACTCATCGTAAAGCCGATAATATCACCATGCAGACTATGCTGTATACGTACATCAATCATCGGGATTAACCGTTAATTTTGCCGATTACAACTTTAGTATAAGGTTGGCGATGACCTTGCTTACGACGATAGTTCTTTTTCGCTTTCATTTTGTAGACGATGATTTTCTTGTTACGGCCGTGTTTTTCAACTGTACCTGTAACAGATGCACCGTCCACAAATGGAGCTCCAACTTTTGCTGAGTCTCCACCTACGAAAAGGACTTTGTCAAAGCTCACTTCTGCGCCAGCCTCTGCGTCTAATTTCTCAACGTAGATTTCTTGACCTTCTACTACTTTGATTTGTTTTCCACCAGTTTCAATAATTGCGTACATCTCTGCACCTCCTCATAACATCAGACTCGCCATTATAGGCAGGAAACATCCATTTAACACCTAATCTGCGCGGTTGTAAGTTCATTGGGTGCGATCCAAATCACTAACAAATCTCATCTTAGCATAAGCAAGCTCATAGTGTCAATCCTGTTCTATTAAGGCTTTATAGCGATTTTCTGCTTCAATAAGTGAGCCCGAAAAAACAATCTCAAACGGATGGATGATGGACAATGTTGGTTGTTCCGATAAATATAGTGTTGCCCCAGTCCATGCCTCAAGTCTTTTTTTCTGTTTTCCATCTGTTCCTGTTAATAACTGGCATATAGTGGGAGTAGCTTGGACGACAATTGCTTCACTATGAAGATCTAGAATTAGACGCTCTAATTCAAATGCATGAGCATAATCTGACTTCATGCTACCAGACCCATCACATACAAGACAATCGACTGTTAAACTTTGCCGCATAGACAATCTTGTCTTTTTACGAGTCATCTCAAAAAGACCGAGCTGAGTAAACCCTCTTATACTTGTACGAATTCGATCTTTTTTTAAGTTTTTTTCCATAACTAACTCAACTTGGCGCCTTGCAGCATCATCTTTCATATCAATAAAGTCAATAACGATGATGCCACTAAAATTTCGAAGCCTAATTTGCTTGCATACTTCCACTGCTGCAAGTTTATTAACAGTTAGGGCCGTATCTGACTGTTTCGTTTTGCCCGTATACTTGCCAGAGTTCACATCAATAACAACCATTGCTTCTGTCTCATCAATTACAATAAAAGCACCATTTTTAAGCCATATCCGTCGTTTCATTGCTTTGCTTAACTCATGATCAATACGCTCTAATTGGAAAGAACCTCCTTGATGTGGATGGAGTCTCACTTTTTTTGCCCAAGCACTACCAGCTAAACGCTTGATAAGCCTGTAATCTTCTAAATCGTCCACAATCCATTCATCTAAAGAATCAGATAGATAACTTGTTAACATTGTTTCTATCAACGTTGAAGATTGATACATCAAAAAAGGAGCCTTTCCTTGTTTATGCTGTGTATGCGTCTCGTGCCAAAGAGAACGTAAGAATATCAGTTCTTCTTTAATCTCCTCGACCTTAGAATCCACAGCCTGCGTTCTTATAATGACACCTTCTTTCGCTTCTAAACTGCTAGAAAACACCTCACTTAAATGCATTCTTTTTTCCTCTGACTCGATCCGTCTTGAAACGGCAATATACCCTGCTTCAGGCATATAAACAATTTGCCTTCCAGGAATTGCTACAACGCCAGTCAGACGAGGTCCTTTTGTTCCTACCCCCTCTTTTGTAACTTGGACAGCGATTTCCATTCCGGAAGATATATAGCTAGAGATGTTGTTGTTTTCTTTATTACTTGATTCATCTAAATGGTATGAGAGTAATTCATCACGATGGAGAAATCCATTTTTTTCAAGCCCAATATCAACAAATGCCGCTTGCATTCCAGGAAGGACTTTTTCTACCTTCCCCTTAAAGACACTGCCTACAAGCTGCGGTAACTCATCGCTTTCTAAAAACCATTCGACCACTTCTCGATCTTCAAGTAGTACCGCTTCTCTCTTGTTAATGCCTTTGGTCATCATTATTGTCTGCTTCATTTAACCGTACTCCTTTTTTTATCCCTTCCATTGTACGCGAAGCAAATAGCAGAAACAATCTTAAAGCGACGTTGTGAGAATAGTTTGAATCGGCGTATGAAGCCTTCCGTGAAAATATGCATCTAACACCGTTTTTTCGTCAACTAAAACAGTCTCTGGTTTTTCTTTTAATTTAAATGTATGACGCCTGTTTCTAGTTAGTTGCTCAACTGCATCTCGCACTAAAGTGTTTTGCTTTAACTCAATTATCTTTGTTGTCCGTACTGAATCGTCATTCTGCTTGGCCATTAAAAACCTCATAAAGCGGTAGTTTCTCTGCTTTACTTCTAAATAATTCGCTGTAAGAAGAAACAGTAAAATGACCATAATGTTTAAATGAAACGGGAAAAAACATAGCCCAATCAGCCCTAAAAGTAGGCAAGTAAACGATGTAATTAATGTAATTCTTAAAGCTTTTTTATACGGGTACAAACTTAACCACAAAAGCTGTAACAAACGACCTCCATCTAATGGATAGATTGGTAGTAAGTTAAACAACAAAATAGCCACGTTATGACTTATAAATAATTGATGGTCAGTATAGGACCAAAAAGATTGCCCAACAAGGATAAAGGATAAAGCCATCATCCAAGCATGTTGCATCGGTCCAGCCAGTACAATAATAACTTCTTCCATTATTGTCCTTAACCCTTTTGCTTCAATCTCAGCAGCCCCTCCAAATGGTAGCAACTCGATCTTCTTAATTTGCCATCCGAAATAACTAGCTGCGACAGCATGGCCCATTTCATGGACAAATACAACTGCTAGGATCATTAACACCTCTTTAAACCGCCCAGTTGCAACTCCTGCAGCAATAATAATCCAAAACAGAGGATGTATCCGCACTTTCGTGAGCGAACTAATCAAATTTAATCACTTCGCTTGGATTGATGTAGTTCCCTCCTTGCTTTATCGCAAAATAAAATAGCCCAGATTGCTCATTATCCGGTTCCGTTACCGTTCCCAGTGCAGCTCCACTTTTAACAATGTCATATGGCTGAACCATTACTTCATTGAGCATTCCATAAATCGAAGTAGTACCATCTGGGTGCTGTAATTCAACCATGTTACCAAGGTCGGAGTGGTCCTCAGCCGTAATGCGTAAAACGTGACCTCCTTTAACAGCCTTGACTTCTTCTCCAGCACCTGTTTCAAGTAATATTCCTTCTCCATCCTCTTCAAAGCTTTCTCTAATTGTCCCTGAAGCTGGCACAGCATAATCTAAATACTCTGCTTCTGGTTCAGTCGCACGCTGATCAGGCAAGAGCTTAAGCGGAGACCCAAAGTTTCTTTCAAAGAAATCAGAGACAGCCGCAAATTGAAAGTGATCTTCAAATGCTCCTTTAACCACCGCCTGGGCAGGTTCAATTCTTCCATCATTTGATTGGTATACAATTCCAATTGCAAAAAATATGCACGCTGATATGACCATCTGCAATAAAAAGCGATTTAATCCACTAGATTTTTCTGATGAAGATGTTACTAATTCTTTTTTCTCTACCTTTACTGATTGCTGGAGATTTCTCTTTTGTTTAGGCTCTATAAGCCTCCTTGCTTTCAACTGCCGTTTAATCCGTTTACGAGTATCCATCTTAAACCTCTCCCTTTATCTATTAGAAAACTCTTGTGACTGGCTAAAACGTTTTCCGCCTTATTCCATCGTATGACTTGTCCTCGCAGGGTATTCAGGTTAATAATAAGTTATATCGGGAAGAGAACTAAGAGGAGTGATAAAATGAAAAATCGCCAGATAGGCAAATCAGATATCTATGTTAGCGAACTTGGGCTCGGCGCTATGTCATTTGGGAACGACCAAAAACAAATCAATCATATTATAAATGAAGCACTGGATTTAGGAATTAATTATGTGGACACTGCTGACTTATACGCGTTTGGTGAGAATGAACAAAGGCTAGGAGAAGCAATAAAAGGAAAACGAAATCAATTCATTATCGCCTCAAAAGCTGGAAATCGCTTCACAAAAGGTAAAGACGAGTGGGAGTGGGACCCTTCAAAAAAGCATATAAAAGAAGCAATTAAAGGAAGTCTTAAGAGGCTACAGCTTGACTATCTAGACTTGTACCAACTCCACGGTGGAACAATTGATGACCCCATCGACGAAACAATTGAAGCGTTTGAAGAATTAAAAAAAGAGGGCCTCATCCGCGAGTATGGAATTTCTTCTATTCGACCAAACGTAATTCGCAAGTATGTTGAGCAATCATCAATCGTTTCTGTAATGATGCAATATAGCATCCTTGACCGCCGGCCTGAAGAATATTTTCAGTTCTTAAGTGAACACAATATTAGCGTTGTAACAAGAGGTTCGATCGCTAAAGGGATTTTAAGTCAACGCTCACTACAATCGCTCTCTGTTGCAAAAGATGGATACTTAACGTATACGATCCGTGAAATTGAACAGCTACGTGACGTCTTATTACAGACTTACGGAAAAGAATATTCATTAACTAAAATTGCACTTGACTATTGTTTATCTCACACTCCAGTTGCATCAGTTGTAGCAGGAGCAAGCAGCATTGAACAATTAAGACAAAATGCCAATGCGGTAACAGAACCACCAATATCAGAAGATGTGTTAAAGAACGTGGCAAGGATTGCAAAGCAAAGCTTTTATGAACAACACCGTAGTTAAACGAACAGGCGCTAAACCACTTAAGAGGTTTAGCGCCTGTTTATCTTTATAATGTGTTTACTTTATTGGTAGAGCTACTGTTTACATATAGCGCTTGTCGCACACGGACTGCAACTAATCCAGCCACGATGGCCTTTAGACTATCTCCTGGAACAAAGACTAGATTTAATTTCATAGCCTCACTAAATGAGAACGCCGTAGTTAGTGATAAATAACCCGCTCCACAAATATAAAGCACGCAAATTCCAGCGGCTATATTGACTAAAATTAGTTTCCAAGCAGTTAACCGTTTAGAATAACGAACAAATAAGCCGATAAGAAAAGCAACTAAGATCCAGCCAAAAACAAACCCGCCTGTCGGACCAAAGAGTACACCAATACCACCTCTTCCACCGGATAAAAGAGGCACAGAACAAGCAATTAAAATAATAAACAAAATCATTGATAATGCGCCTCGTTTTGCTCCAAGTATAGCTCCCGCTAACATGGGAGCGATTGATTGAATAGTTATTGGTATAGGAGTAATTGGAACTACGATGGGCGGTACAGCTCCTAATACTGCTGTAATCGCAGTCATCATTGCAATCATGCTAAGGTTTTTAATTGACATAATATATGTACCCTTTCTCTTTTTTTTAACTATACGAAGACTGCTTATATATGTCAACCTTTTTATAAAAATGGTTAACAAACAACTTGAGAACTTGACTTTGTTAAAACGTGTCGCTTATGATTAAAATAGTGGATTGTTAACGGGGAAAAGAGGGGTAATATGAGGCGTAAGCATGGTAGTGCTGAAATAGGAATGGCAGATATTTCTGGCATGAACGCAGTATGGCAGCAGGCAATCGCAAAATCAAGCGTTCAAGTAAACCGTGAGCTCTATGAAAGCCTGCAACGCGGCCCCCTACATGACAGGAACGTTTTAGAAAATGCTCGATTTGCCGGGACTTTAGCGGCTAAAAATACAGCGTCTATCTTACCATTTTGCCATACAAAGCATTTAACGCTTATTCATATTTATTTTGAATGGAAAGTTGGTTCCGGTGTATGGGAATTATCTATTCAAGCAGAAATTAAAGCAAAGCATCCAAACCCAGTGGACACTGAAGCGATGGTGGCTGCTTCAGTAGCGGCGCTATCGATTTATGATTCTAGCAAAATGATATCAAAAAGCATCGTCCTTGGTCCTACTTATCTTTCCAGAAAAGGTACATAATGAAAAGAAAGCAGAACACGTAAACAACGTGTTCTGCTTTCTTCTTTTTCCTAACAACAAAATTAACGTACACCAAACAAACGCTTGATTTTTGAGAATACCGTATCTGATTCTTCAATAGCCATAAGCGGAATCGTCTCTCCTAGAATACGTCTAGCAATATTCCGATAAGCGATAGATGCTTTGCTTGTTGTATGTAACGCTATTGGCTCTCCTTTATTTGACTGCTTAATCACTTGATCATCATCCAAAACAATACCTAGTAGATCAATAGCAAGGACGGATGTAATCTCATCAACATCAAGCATTTCACCATTCTTCACCAAATGTGTGCGGATACGGTTAACCACTAAACGCGGACGTTCAATGTCCTCTTGCTCAAGCAAACCGATAATTCGATCGGCATCCCGCACAGCAGACACTTCAGGTGTAGTTACCACTATGGCTTTATCTGCACCAGCCACGGCATTTCTAAACCCATGTTCAATGCCCGCTGGACAATCAATAATTACATAATCGTAATCTTCTTTGAGTTCCTCAACTAGTGTTTTCATTTGCTTTGGCAAAACGTCCGTTTTATCTTTTGTTTGTGCCGCAGGCAACAAGTATAAATAATCAAACCGTTTATCTTTAATTAGAGCTTGTTGCAACTTGCAACGTCCCTCAACAACGTCAACTAAATCATAAATAATCCGGTTCTCCAGTCCCATGACAACATCGAGATTCCGCAGGCCAATGTCTGCGTCGATTAAGCATACTTTCTTGCCTTCAAGAGCAAGTGAAGTTCCAATATTTGCTGATGTAGTCGTTTTTCCTACACCGCCCTTGCCGCTCGTTATCACGATTGCTTCGCCCACGCTCATTTCCCCCTTCTATCTTCCATCCAATCTAGGAAACTGCTTCCTTGATGCCTACATCTAAAAGGCGCTGGACCTTCTCCAAACGAATTCCTTCGTTTTCATTATCCACAAAAGCAGCTTGCATTTGCACATCTTCATGAGCTTCATCTGCAAAATGGATCCATTGATCGGCAATATGTAAGCTAGTTGGCATCATTGCTGACGCACAAATAAGTGTATCACAATTCCCTTCATAACCAGCGTGGGCTTTACCTTTTAAAGCCCCCATTACATAGATACTACCAGTAGCCGTCAACAATCCACCAGGGTTTATATCTCCTACTAATAAGACGTTCCCCTTAATATGAACGACCTGTCCTGATCGTATCATTCGCGTCAAAGTAGTTGTTTGTGCATGCTCTTTCATTGCTTGAGCTTCTTCCAGCGTAACAACAGCAGATTCATACTGCTCAATCCGTAAAGGACTTCCTTCTGTTATTACTTCTTCAAGCTTTTGTTGATCTGTTTGAGTTAAATAACGATTCCCTAAATCAATTTTCACAAAAACGTGGGGATCATTTTTTTCGCCTTTATAATAATTGGATGAGAGCTTTTCTTTAAGTTCTTCCACTAACTGATCAAATGAACAACGATCATCTAGAAGAAAAGTTAAGCCATCCTTCGTTCCTTTTATCGTGACGAGTGATTTTGCTTGTGACATTACGCATTCACCTCTGCTTACTACCATTGTACGATCATTTTAGACTAATTCCACATTCTTTGAACAAACTCCTGCTTTAACGATCTCTAAAGCTCGCCTGCTCATTCACATGATAAACAAGTTTACGAAAAGGCAATACAGTTAAAATCGCGAAAGCACTATTAAGGATTAATGTTGGCAGCAACCTGTCCAAGAAAAACAAACTACCTGATAGATCTGCAACACCAAGTGCGTAAAAGATGCCAAACTGGTAATACTCGAATAGAAACACACCAATAATACAAAGCATAACAGCCCAAAGAGCTGATTCTTTCACAGCTTTTAAAGGGACAGCGAATACATACCCTAGACATGCGAAACCAAACATATATATCCCTAAATAATTTGTATAAACAATATCATATATTAACCCAAATACTAGGCCATATACGAGACCAGCTTGTTTCCCTGAATACAGACCGATCAAAACGATTGCCATCAATGAAAACCTCGGAACGATGTACTGAGAAGGATCGGTATAGTTTTGCAATGTGTACGGCAGAAGTGTCCCCTCTGCCACGAGAAGAATTAATAGAACGAAAGAGAGATAGGCTCTACTCATTCATCTTCACCTTCTTCAAGCAACTCCCCGTCCATTGATGGTAAATGACGTTGAACAATAAAAACATAATCTAAAGCAGAAAAATCAGCAGTGGATTTAATATAGATGTTTTGTGACAATCCGTATTCATCCACTTCTACATATTCCACTTCGCCTATTAGGAGCCCAGATGGATATACATCTCCAAGACCTGATGTCGTAACCCTGTCTCCTTCATTAATCTCACTTTCCACATCCACTTTCCGCATAATAAGTAAATCATTGTCTACATCATATCCCTCAATAAATCCAATCGCTGGATCCTCTTCATCATCTTCAAGCAATACTTGTGCTGAGACACGATTTGTCGGATCGTTATCGCTTAGTAACTGAACATATGACGTAAACTTGCTCGCTTGGCTAATCTTGCCAACCAGACCACCTTGTGCATCAATAACAGCCATATCACTAGAAATATCGTCAGACTCGCCCCGGTTCACGCCAATATATTGTTCCCAAG
This sequence comes from Shouchella patagoniensis, assembly GCF_002019705.1. Taxonomy (GTDB): domain Bacteria; phylum Bacillota; class Bacilli; order Bacillales; family Bacillaceae_D; genus Shouchella; species Shouchella patagoniensis. Next base: position 1,176,360 of record NZ_KV917377.1, read on the forward strand.
CATCTGGGGAGCGGTTAATAACAACTGCCGATACACGTGAGTAGTCACCTAGCCGTTCATCAATTTCAAGCATGCCACGCAATCGTTCGTTCTCTTCTTCGAGTAAATCTTTCTCCACTGAGATCCGAGTATACTCTTCTAAGCGCGTCCGCAGAAGTTGATTTTCTTCATACATATTCATAATTTCTTGCGTATTTTCATAAATACCACTGAAAAAATGAGCCGGTTTGGAGACTAGATTTTGAACCCAACCCACGGCATCACGCATAATTTGTTCTGGTTCTGATAGGTTCCGGTCGCCTCTCGCCGAAAAGCCTATAAGCGCCATCAAAATAATAATGCTGACCAATAAAACAATAAGCTTTTTGTTGGAGAAAAATGACCTCATTCCTTACTCCTTTATTTCCAATCTGCTCTTGCTGAACCTGCTTTAGAGCGGAACAAATGAATGTTTTCCAATGCTTTTCCAGTTCCAATAGCAACACAATCAAGCGGCTCTTCAGCTACAATTACTGGCATATTTGTCTCTTCACTAAGTACTTTGTCCAAATTTCTTAGTAGCGCTCCCCCACCTGTTAGAACAATTCCTCGATCCATAATATCTGCTGCCAGTTCTGGAGGTGATTGTTCAAGTGTATTTTTTACGGCTTCTATGATTGTATCAACCGTATCAGAAAGAGCACTTGAAATTTCTTTTGATGTAACTGTGATGGTTTTAGGTAAACCTGTCAATAAATCACGTCCACGAATATCCATTTCTTCATTTGATTCTGTATCAGGGCTTGCTGAACCAATTTCTAATTTTAATGTTTCAGATGTACGCTCACCAATCATCAAGTTATACGTTTTCTTCACGTATTGAATAATTGCATCATCCATCTCATCTCCTGCAACACGAATCGATTGACTTGTTACAATGCCACCAAGGGAAATAATTGCTACTTCCGTTGTACCACCACCGATATCAACAACCATACTACCCGTCGGTTCCCATACCGGAAGATTTGCACCAATAGCCGCTGCAAATGGTTCTTCAAGCGTGTACGCTTCCTTCGCGCCAGCTTGCTTTGTTGCATCCTCAACCGCTCGCTTTTCCACAGCGGTGATGCCTGATGGAACGCAAACCATAACTGCTGGCTTCCGACTAAACATCGAACTGTTTTTCATTGCTTGTTGAATAAAATATTTTAACATTGTCGCTGTTGTATCAAAATCAGCAATGACTCCATCTTTCATTGGGCGAACAGCCACGATATTACCTGGAGTACGCCCAATCATATTCTTTGCGTCATTCCCTACAGCTTGAATGGAGTTCGTATCCGTACGAAGCGCAACCACTGAAGGTTCTCTTAACACAATCCCTTTTCCTTTTGTGTACACTAGTGTATTTGCTGTTCCTAAATCAATTCCAATATCTCTGCTTCCAAACATGTTTATATAGACTGTATAACCAACAAGCAACTATTGCTGCAATCTAACCTAATGGTTAAACAGTCATCCTCCCTTAATTACACGTAGGTTCGTGTCTAATTATTTTTTATCATCATTTTTTATCAAAGAAACTCATATGTTGTCGCTAAGTAAACTCATACCCTTTATTATATCGAATAACAACCAAAAAAAATAGCCTTAAAGTTCCCCAGGCAAAAAAATCTATTTAGGCTTCACATGGATCTTCAACCAGGCAAAAAACCTCTTTCTTTGAGACTGACAAAACAATCATCTCCAGTAATAATATGATCTAAAAGAGTAATGCCGAGAATCTTCCCCGCCTCATTCAAACGCTTGGTAACACTGATGTCTTCAGGACTAGGTGCGGGGTCGCCGCTCGGATGGTTATGGAGGCAAATGAGGGCTGCAGATGAAGTTCGCAACGCTTCTTTAAATACTTCTCTAGGATGAACGATACTTGCATTTAGACTTCCAATAAAGAGGGTTTTTTGCTTTATTACATGATTTTTTGTATTTAAGTATAAAGCGACAAAATGTTCTTGCTGCAGATTGCGTACATCATCCATGAGGAGCTGGACCGCGTCTTCAGGGGAAGTAATAACTGCACGTTCAACTCGATTTTCACGTTGAATACGTTTGCCTAATTCGATTGCTGCCGCTAATTCAATTGCTTTTGCGAAGCCAATTCCTCGAATTGTTTGAATCTCTTCAATGGAAGCCTCACTTAGCTGCGCCAATGTTGAAAACCGCATTAAGAGGTCTGAAGCAACATGGAGCGCGGAAAATTCTTTAGTCCCTGAACGAAGCAGTAAGGCGATAATTTCCTGATTGGATAGCGCCTTTGCTCCTTCGCGCGCAAATCTTTCCCTTGGTCGCTCTGTTTGCGGTACATCACGTATAAATACCGTCACCAATAGAGCCTCCTTTTAAGAAATATGAGGGTAAATCTGAAAGCGCTCAAGCTCTTCTACTGTTCTTGAAAGAGGGAGACCCGCAACCGTATAAAAATCTCCTTCTAAGCGAGATACAAACATCCCACCTAGGCTCTGAATACCATAAGCCCCAGCTTTATCCATCGAATCGTCAGAGCGCAAATAACGATCAAGTTGCTCAGTCGTTATAGATGTCATTGTTACTTTGGCAATCTCATAAAAAACACGAACCTGTTCGCCTTTCACAATCGCAACTCCTGTACAGACATCGTGGGTGTTTCCTGAAAGAAGCATTAACATTTCTCGGGCCTCTTGTTTTGACCGAGGTTTTCCTAATAGGTTGCCTTTATAAGACACCACCGTATCAGCACCAAGGACAACCGAGTTTTGATTTGATGCCGCAACATGTTTTGCTTTTCGAAGTGCTAGCGTGCAGACGACCTCTTTAAGTGGTAGTCCTTCTTGAATTGTTTCATCAACATTACTTGGGATAACGGAAAATTGGTAGTGGCACTGCTTTAAAAAATCACTACGCCTCGGGGAATTGGAGGCTAAAAGAAGGGTATTCATTATAGTCACCTCTACATTCTATTCTCTATCTTGTACAGGTCTATCTTAGTATATCAATACTTCTTAAGCAAAAACAAGACGTTTATTAGCAAAAGACGTTCAACTAATTATTTCGCATCTAATGGAGCGGCATTGATTGTTCACCTATAAGAAAAACGAAAGCGGGATCAGATGAATTGGCGACCAACAACCTACATTCACTACAATCAAAAAAACTTGTCGACAACTCCTTTTAATGGGTATTTGTCGACAAGCTACACAACTAAAAACCTTTATTATAAATACTGATCAAACCAACTAGTAATAGCATTTAATCGCTCTATTCGCAAATTTGGTTTTCCACTACGAGATAACTCATGATTTGATTGTGGAAATCGAATAAAACGAGTTTCCTTTTCTTGCTTTTTTAAAGCAATAAATAATTGCTCCGCTTGCTCAATTGGGCATCGTAAATCATTTTCACCATGTAAGATTAATAGCGGAGTGTTAATTGCTTTTACATATTTTAACGGAGAATGTTCCCAAAGTGTTTCAATATCAGTTAGATTCGCCTTTATTTGCCATTCAGAGAAATAGTAACCAATATCACTAACCCCATAAAAACTAATCCAATTAGAAATGGACCTTTGAGTGACAGCAGCTTTGAACCGATCCGTATGACCAACTACCCAGTTAGTCATAAACCCTCCATAGCTGCCACCCGTTATTCCTAAACGATTTATGTCAATCCAGTTATGTTCTTCTATTGCATAATCAAGTATGTCCATCAAATCTTGAAAATCACCATTCCCATAGTCACCACGCACTGCATCAACAAATGATTGACCGTACCCGAGTCCTCCTCTTGGGTTTGTAAATAATACCCCATATCCTTTTGCTGTAAGCACTTGAAATTCATGAAAATATGTTTTTGCATACATAGCATGTGGACCACCATGCACTTCTAAAATCAGTGGGTACGTTTGCCCTTTTTGTAATTCATTTGGTTTCATTATCCAGCCGTCAACAAAGCTTCCATCTTTTCGAGTTAAGCGAATTGGCTCGGGTAGGTTAATTTCATATGTTTGCTCTATTTCTATATTGAGAGCAGTCATAGGATCTAGTGTTCCAACTGCAGCGTTTAAACGGTATGCTTCACTTGGTTTATTAATGTCACTATACGTAATCACCATTTCCTCATTTTGCACAGCGAACCCGTTAACATGTCCTTCGAGGGTAGAAAGCTTTTGTACTGAACCATCCAGTTGGTAAGACCATAAATTCACATGACCTTGATCTGAAACAAGCGTGAATATAGCATTTCCATCTTTTGAAAACCTAAGTTGATTAGTAGATCCTGTATTCTGTAGAAAATCCCCTACAACAGCATCACCTATCCATACATCTGTAGCTCCTGATAGACTCTGGCTAGATTTTGAGTGTAGATCAAAAAGGTATAAGGAAGGTTGAGTAGCATTTTCATATTCTCTATAATCACCTAAAAGAACGACATGCTGGCCGTTAGGTGAGACAGCACCTCCTTTTAGGGCTAAGGGTTCTTTTGTAATCATTGTCTCTTCTAGTGTTTTAATGTCAATAAACCAGACATCCGAACAAAAAGCGAAATCCCGATTAGCACTTCGGTTCGCCGCAACTAATACAGCATTAGAATCAGCGGAAAAATCGAGTAATTGAACATCATAAGGGGCTTTCGTCAGCCACTTCTGCTCACCGTTATTTAAATCTAAGACCCCAACTTGCACCACGCTACCGTCATGTAACCCTCTTGCATCTGATTTGTATTTCATTTCATCTACAATAACCGGTATTGGTATATCAGTTGCAGTATCTTCATTTGTTTTTTCTTCTCGCATCGACGTATAGGCAATTTTATCCCCGCCTTGGGACCAAACAAACGAAAGTACCCCTTGTTTTTCATCTGTAAGTTGCTTTGCATCAGCCAACCCATCTTTAACGAACAATTGCAATTTACCGGAACGATTGGACATAAACGCAAGCTTTTCTCCTGCAGGAGCCCATTTAGGAGTTATATTTTTGTCTTCTCCGTACGTTAGTTGTACGGTTTCTTGTTTACATTCAGATGGATTAAACGAATGTAAGTTTGCTATGTAATCATTTTTTTCTTGATTCATTTCTGTGACTACAACCACAGCTACCTTTCCATCTGATGATAATGTGGGATTGGTTACTGTCTTAAGTTCAAATAATGATTCTGCTTTCAATTGCTTCATTTTTCCCCTCCTCTACCAATCTATTATACCGAATTATTTCGGGTTTAGAAAGAAAACTCAATCCACATTTCTGAAAAAAAAGAACACTTTACTAAGTGCTCTTTTTGCCTTATTGACGAATTGCATTTACTGTTTTCTCATAAGAGATTAGCGAATCAAGTAACGCTTGTTGAACTTCCCACAACTTATCCGCACCCCCACTTTCATTGTACTCACTAATTAAACCTTCTGCCTTACTCAGTCCATCACTTACCGCTAAAGCATGAGGTTTTGCTTCGTCACCAATTGATGAAAAAGCTAGGTCACGCCCCTGTGTGAGTTCATCTACTTTTGAAGCGAGATCATTTAACTGTTCTTCACTTAATGTATTTTGACTTTCATTCACTAGTTGGGTCGATGCTACATTATTTAAGCTCATAAAAACAGCATATGCTTTTGTAAACCATTCAGCTGCAACAACGCCTTCTGCATCAGGTGCTCCACCATCCACCTTATATGTTTTTACATACACATCTTGTCCTTTCTCTTGAATGAGTTCACTTAATGCTTGAGCTTTCGTTTGATCACTTGCTAAACCAACAAACAAAAACTGAGACTCTGATCCTGTGGTTAGAACAGCAGGAATTCCCCCCTCACGTATTTCCGCAGCTACCTCTTCACCTATTTTCTTATTTGAAAAGGCAGCACCTTGCACAATATCAACGTGCATCGTCGGAAAAGATGTCGCTTCTGCCCCAGCAGCAACTGCAGCAGTCGCTGGCACCTCTTGCTCTCCTTGAGGGGTTGCTGAGGAATTACCTACTACGAGTTGATACATAACCACTCCTAACCCCAATCCAACAACAACCGCTGATAAGACGGCAGCGATGAGTGTCCATGGCATTTGGTCGAGTTTCCCTATCTTTTTACGACCTTTAGGCGGTAGTTTAGGACCTAAAGAACGGTTTCCATCATCCCAAAACGGCTCATTTTCTTCTTTCTTTTTTTCGTGTCTCTTATTAAAGTCAATGAACTTATCCGGTTTAGGTATAAACTCATCTTCCTCATGTTTTTCTGAAACTTGTTTGTTTTGTTCAAAAGGGGAACCATCCCAAGTAACCACCTCAAGTGGAGGTTTTGTTTCATTTTCGGGTGTTTGCTCATGTTGATGACTCGTATGCTTGGCAATAGGAGGGAATTTAAACGACATTGTATGTTTTTTATTCTGCATCATTGACACCCCTTTCTGCTATATCATATGAGGCTTGTCTTTATTTAGACCACATGAATTGTAAAATAGACAATTAAAGCTGCAATACTAATAAATGGAGCAAAAGGAATGTGTGTATCTTTTTTTATTTTTTTAGCAAGGAGTGAGTGTAATACATAGAGGAGAGCTAATAACGACGATAGTGCAATGATATAAAGGAGAGGTTTAATACCAACAACAATCGCTAATAGAATGAATAGCTTAACGTCGCCTCCACCTAATTGATTCTTAATACTTGCACAGATAAGAATAATTAATAAGAGCAAGCCTGCCCCAAGCAAATATCCATTAAGTTCAATTGGTACAAAAATAAACCTTAACGTAAGCAATGGTATTGCAAAGACAATTAACACATCATTTGGGATGACCATTCGCATAATGTCTGTAAGTGTAACGAGGATGAGCAAAGAAATTAGAAAAAGGGCAATGGCAAGTTGTGGTCGTGCTCCTATGAGGAGCGATGCGGTAAGAAAGAGAACACCACAAACAAATTCTGTTAACGGGTAAATAATCGGAATTTTATTTTTACATGTTCTACATTTCCCACTCAAACATACATAAGACAAAATGGGTACTAAATCCACTGAACCAAGCTTTCTTTTACAGAATAAACAAGAGGACCTTCCAAAAATACTAGCTAGTAATGGGGTTCGTTTTGCCGCCACAAGTAAATATGAACCAATGACGGTTCCAATCGTAAAAAGGTAAACATGCATCGTAAACAACACACTCATTAAAAACACGTCCCTCCTTTCATTCTACTTATTCCGTAAATTTCGACGGTAATTTCCATATCCCTGCATAAAAAACCTTCAGAATTATTCTGAAGGCTTAAACCATATTGACGAATTCTGTCAAACTAACAAGAGGCTAAGAGGTGAATGCACGGTGCTTTACCGTGTTTCTTTCTGACAGAAGATACAGCAATGACCAACTCCATTTGAGCTAATTAGAACCTTTAACATCACTTTGGAGGTTTTTTTGCAAATAGGAACGAACCTCTGAGATAAAATAAAGTGATCCCGTCACAACCAACACTTCGTCTGTTGTTAAGCTCTGATAAACGCAAGGAATCGCTTCTTTCCAGTTCGGTTCACTTTTTTTATACGTTGTTATCGCTTGACGATACAAGGCTTCTGCACCTGCTGCCCGGTGAAAATCAAACGTTGTAAAATAAAATGTTGTCACAAGTTCAGCTTCTTCCATTGCATCAACTATCCAAGACATGTCTTTCTCAACTGTAGAACCAATAAACATGCGTATTAATTTATTAGGAAAATGAGCTTTTAATGCTTTAGCAAGAGCAACAAAGCCTTCTTGATTATGGGCACCATCCAGTAAAAGAGGTGGTTCTTTTGCTAGCCACTCTAACCGTCCTGGCCAAGTCGCTTTTTGAATGCCAACTTGCTTCGCTCGCCTTGAAATAGACTGTCCAACTTTTTCTTCAAGTAACATTGTGGCTTTTAAAGCTAAAGCAGCATTGTGATGCTGATGTTTACCTACCATCCCTATCTTAAACATAATTGGTTCAGTATCCTCATATACAAACGAATAGAGCTCTTGCTTAGAAAGAAAGAAGCTATCTCCTAATAAAGATAAATGAGCATGTTCGTATTCTGCTTTCTCTTTAATTACCGCTAATGCTCCACCTTCTACTTGTCCAACAACAACAGGCACATTTTTCTTTATAATCCCTGCTTTTTCCTTTGCAATGGCGCCGAGTGTCTCTCCTAATATATGCATATGGTCATGGCCAATCATCGTTATAATTGATACGAGAGGGGTAATCACATTCGTTGAATCAAACCGTCCTCCAAGTCCAACTTCAATTAAGCAAATATCTGGTTGCGCTCGATGCGCAAAATAAAGAAACATCATTGTTGTAATTACTTCAAACTCAGTAGGAGAACCAAGCTCTGTTTGCGCAAGCTTCTCCACTAATGGTCGTACAAGAGAAGCCGCCCAAACAAGATCTTCTTCTGAAATAGGTTGGCCATTTACTGATATTCGTTCTTCAAACCGTTCGATATAAGGTGAAGTAAATGTCCCCACAACCCAACCATCTTCTTGTAAAATATGGCGCATAAAGCTAACAGTCGAACCTTTCCCATTTGTTCCTGCAACATGTACTGCATGTAGCTCATTTTCTGGATGATTTAGTGCTTCTAGCATCCATTCCATTCTCTTTAAACCTGGCTTCATACCAAAAGACAAAAGCGAATGAATCCATTCGATCGCTTCAACTGCCGTTTTCAATGCGAATCTTCCTCTCTTAGAAGAAGCCCAGCGGATATTTCGCTGGGCTTCTCTATTATGCTCTTAATTCAGCAATTCGTTCCATTACCGTTTGACGCTTCGCCTCATAATCTTCTTTCTTTGCTTTTTCTTCCTCAACAACATGGGCAGGTGCTTTTGCAACAAATCCTTGGTTGCTTAACTTCTTCACAATCCGTTCAACTTCTTTATCAAGTTTCTCAACTTCTTTTTCTAACCTTGCTACTTCTGCTTCAATATTAAGCAATCCAGCAAGCGGTAAGAATACTTCCATACTTGTTAATGCATGAGACATCGCTTTTTCAGGCGTTGCCAGATCTGTTGAAATTTGCAACGTACTTGGGTTTGCAAACTTTTCAATGTAGGAAGCTCCTCTATTTAAACGAGAGGCCATCTCTTCATTTGCTGGGCGAATCATTAATTCAATTTGTTTACTCATCGGGACATTTAATTCAGACCGAGTATTGCGGATTGAGCGGATCAACCCTTTGAGTGATTCCATATCAACAACCGCTTCTGGGAAATCAAGCTCACTATTAGGAGCAGGCCATTCTGCCACCGTGATTGACTCACCTTTATGGGGCAAGTGCTGCCAAATTTCTTCTGTAATAAATGGCATAAAAGGATGCAGCATCCGCATTGTATGATCTAATACATGCGCTAGAACTGAGCGAGTTGTTTCTTTTGCTTGCTCGTCTTCTCCATACAATGTTAATTTTGCCATTTCAATATACCAGTCACACACATCATCCCAAATGAATGAATAAAGCGTACGTCCAGCTTCTCCAAATTCATACGTGTCAATTAAACGAGTTACCGATCCAGCTGTTTCTCCAAGACGAGTGAGAATCCACTTATCAGCTATCGTTTTTTCACTCGATAAATCAATGTTTTCATATTTTAACCCTTCCATATTCATAAGGGCAAAGCGCGATGCATTCCAAATTTTATTTCCAAAATTCCATGTCGATTCAACTTTTTCCCAGTAGAAACGCAAATCATTACCTGGCGTACTACCTGTTGCTAAGAAAAAGCGTAAAGAATCAGCACCATACTTTTCTATAACTTCAATCGGATCAACACCATTGCCAAGTGATTTGCTCATTTTGCGACCTTCTGAATCACGGATCAGACCATGAATGAGAACATCTTTAAATGGGCGCTCTCCCGTAAACTCTTTCCCTTGAAAAATCATTCGAGATACCCAAAAAGCAATGATGTCGTAACCAGTTACAAGGACACCTGTTGGATAATACCGCTTGAGGTCCGCTGCTTCCTCGTTTGGCCAACCCATAGTTGAAAAAGGCCAAAGCGCTGAACTAAACCATGTATCGAGCACATCTTCATCTTGTTCCCAGTTTTGACTATCCGCGGGTGCCTCTTTGCCCACATAGATTTCTCCCGTTTCTTTATGATGCCAAGCAGGGATGCGGTGCCCCCACCAAAGTTGGCGTGAAATACACCAATCACGAATGTTTTCCATCCATCGAGTATACGTATTTTCAAAGCGTTCAGGTACAAATGTTATTTTTGTTTCTTCATCTTGCTGAAGTTTTAATGCTTCATCCGCAAGTGGTTTCATTTTGACAAACCATTGTGTAGATAAGTAAGGTTCAACAACTGCTCCACTTCGTTCAGAATGACCAACGGAATGCATATGTTCTTCAATCTTAAACAATACTCCTTGTTCTTGAAGGTCATTCACAATTTGCTTCCGGCAAACAAAACGGTCCATCCCTTCATAGCTTCCAGCGTTATCATTCATTGTACCATCTTCGTTCATTACAAGCACACGAGGTAGATCATGCCGATTGCCAATTTCAAAATCATTCGGATCGTGGGCTGGTGTAATTTTAACGGCACCTGATCCAAACTCACGATCAACGTACTCATCAGCAACAATCGGAATTTCTCTGCCGACAATTGGTAGCTTGACCATTTTTCCAATTAAATGTGTATACCTCTCATCTTTAGGGTGAACAGCAATCGCTGTATCACCAAGCATGGTTTCTGGACGTGTGGTTGCTACTTCGATCACTCCACTACCATCTGCTAATGGATAATTCATATGGTAAAACGCGCCTTGAATTTCCTGATGAATTACTTCAATATCAGATAAAGCTGTTTTAGTTTGTGGATCCCAGTTAATAATGTATTCTCCACGATAGATAAGCCCTTTTTCATACAAAGACACAAAAACTTCATTTACAGCATCAGATAAGCCTTTATCAAGCGTAAAGCGCTCACGTGAATAATCAACTGATATACCAACTTTTGACCATTGTTCTCGAATAAACGAAGCATATTCTTCTTTCCATTCCCATGATTTCTCAAGAAATGCTTCTCGGCCAAGATCATATTTGGAGATGCCCTCTTCCCGGAGTCGGCCTTCTACTTTTGCTTGCGTAGCAATTCCAGCATGGTCCATTCCAGGCAACCAGAGCGTGTCGTACCCTTGCATTCGTTTTGTTCTTGCGAGAATATCCTGTAAAGTCGCATCCCACGCGTGACCTAGATGTAAGCGTCCTGTTACGTTTGGTGGGGGGATAACAATGGAATAAGGTTCTTTATTCGGATCATCAGCAGGTTTAAAAAACTCTCCCTTAACCCAGTAATCATACCACTTTTTCTCCGTTTCTTTAGGCTCATACTTCGTTGGCATAGAATGGTGTCCGTCCATCTATTTACCTCCTTTTTATAATAAACAATTCGTTTCTTCTTACTACTTTACATGCTGTCTGTTTTACAAAAAACCTGTAAAACGTCAAAAAAACCCAATCATCTCAAAGGACGAAGGGATTGTTCGCGGTGCCACCTTTGTTCACAGCAAAATACACTGTGCAACTCGACTTTTGTAACGGCAAAAAACCGGTTTCGCTTACTCAAGCGTTCAGCGAAACAGCTCACAGGCGACATTCAAGTACTTGCTATCTAGGAGGCTTTTCAGCCATGAACCTCCCTCTCTATCGAAGCAGCCACTTTACTCTTCCTGATCATTGCTTATTTTATAGGATATGTTCGTATTTTATCGTTTGCTACGTCATTCGTCAATATCAGCTTAAACGATTATTCGTCTATTTATACCCCTGTAAACATGATTAAGCTAGGCACCGCTACTTTTTTTACGCATATACTAAACATAATACTTAAAGGAGGTGTTCTCATGGCTAAACGTTTTAAAGGATATCCCCCACCATGTCCACCGCCAGGTCGACCTAAACGGTTTGGATCATTTAAACTGATTATTATTCAATTCATACCACCAATTATTGTCTTTCAATTGCTACGAACATTGTTTCTACCAACAGCTTTTGATTTATTTCTGCTAGCTTGCATGATTGTGCTACTTTTATGTTACTTCTGTGGCATTTTTTAATGAGGGGGGTTACCAGCTGAATAACGTCGTACATCATCGCTATCTCGCTTTTCCTCTTCTCTCTCTAACATTTCTTTCCAGCGTCCTAATAAATAAACACCTGCAACTGCAGGAATTAATAAGAAGATGGCTAATGGCAATGTGAGGTCAACCTTAAGAACAGAATCCCAGAATCTCATGCTCGCTAAAAACAAAACAATACCAACGAACTGAAAAACAAAACCAAAGGATTTCCAAAGTAGGGTCCGTTTTTGTTTTTTTGCAATATCAATTAAATAAACACCGAATAAACCAAATATCCCCAGAAGAAAGAATGGTAAAAAAGAAAAAGCAGTTGTTTGAACAGAATTATCAAATATGCCAATAAATTGTATGATAATATGAATGAAAAAAATCACACAAAAAACCATAAAACAGCCTCGCAACGCCCAAGCAACCTTTAATTTTATTGAGGCTTCTGGTACATGGGCAAGACGTTTTTGACAATAATCATTAATCGTTTTCTTTGTAAGGTCTATAGCGAGACCTTCCTTCTCTGCATAGAGCCATTCATCCAAAAGTTGAATAAGCATTTTGTCAGCCTTTTTGTCAGAAACTGGTGCAGAACGTATATAATTATATGCATCACGAAATACGCTTTTCTTTTCATCACTTAATTGATTTAGTCGCCGTTCAATTTCCTGTTCAACGTATTCTTTCTTCATTAACACCATTCACCTGCCTTTGGCTTATCTTCTTCACTTCTTATCAAAGCTACTCACAAATCGCATACGATAACATCTCTTACTACATTAAACAAAAAATGGCGACTCATTTGCAAGTGTAAAATCATCAAAATAACAAGCCCTCAGTCCGTCACTGATGGCTTGTTGGCTCTTCCTCTATTTCAGTTGGCGCAAGCTTAGGCACAAGACGCTGGACCTTCCTCATTGCTATAATACGCTTTTCTAATTTTTGTACAAGCTCAAATTCATTGCCCCCATTTTGATAGTCTTGCACTGCATAATAAATGGGTTCAGGGAACAATAGATAGGCACAAATCAAATGCTTTTCTGGATCTAGTAGGGGCAAATGCTGTTGGTAACGGTTAAACCAACGAAATACCTCATCTTCAGACCAAAGAGCAAAAGGGAAACCCCGCCTGCAAAAGCTTGCAATATCACGAGCTGGTGTATCTAAACTTGCTTGTTCAAAATTTAATAACAACAACTCATTATCAGCTGTAGGCATCGCATGTTGCCTCGATAGTTGCCCATGTGTTAAAACACTGCGATACGAACCCTTTTCTAAAGTTGCCTCATACCACTTTTCTAAATGATGACTGGCCGCTTGTGACAGCTGTTCTACCATACCATAATGTGTTAAAAACGATAACTCAAAAGGAGAGATGTACCCTTTCATTTCCGCTTGATCAGCAAACCTTGATAACTCTAGCGCATGCAATTCCCACCTTGAGAGCAACCGCTCACATGAATGATCGAGCATTTCCTTAGAAGCCGTTTGTGTTTTAACGGTCATACGATGAATAATTCCCATATGATCTGAAAGGACTTCTTCCATTGAGATTCTACCAGCGTATTCAAGAGGCTCAATCCAAGGCATTAAATAATAAGTTTTATTTCCTGCAAAGAGTGTATACTCACCAAACTTCGTTGGTATAACGGGAATAAATTGATTGAAATTCATTTTTGCGAGCTTACGAATTGCATGAATAAATTCATCTGCGCGCAAGCGATCAATCTCGGTTTCTTTTAAAGCAAATAAGCCATGGTCTGTTTCTATTCGACTTATCTTCCCTAATTGTTCAACAGAGTTAGGTCGCAAATCATAATAATACATAATTGCTTCAATCAATGAATTCAATTCATCACCTTCTTACCATCAAGCCATGTAGCTAAATTTGAAACAAAAAGCCTTGTTTCATCCCACTGTCGGCTTGTTCGTTGAATCAACTTTTCCATTTCGTCTTCATCATCTTCTTTAACTAAATGTAGTAATGATTCTAACTCCTGTACACGCAACGATTCAGCTAACAATACTCTTTGTTCTTCTTTTGTTAATACGGCAACACGATTCATATTGTCCAACAACGTGTGAAACGATTCTTGACCATGGGCGATCAACCATTTGTTCAAAAAACGAATTAATGATTCATAACCTTCAACAGGCTTCTGATCACTCCCATTTACTACGAGCACCCCAAAGATGCCTTTCCCACTTGCTGGTGTTTCAAGCCAATCCATAACGGGCATATTCACTTCATTATCCCCTATTAGTTTAAAGACATTCGTAGTTCGTTTCTGAGCTTCCCTAATAAACCCATTAATTTGATCCCGATGGTCTTTGGAGACATTTTTTAACCGGTCGTTTAATTGTTCAAATTGGAGCTTTTCCCATTTCTTTTTTACGTTATGTTTGCGCCCGCATTCAATCATTCTGCCGAGAAAACATCCCCAATTTTCTTCGTGTCCTATTTGTCCATAAGCGTCTTTTATCTCGTCATGGACCGTCACCATACAGTCATCTAATTGAACATAAGCAGAACCATCTATCGTCCGTAACATCCGGTCCATGATGACGTATGGCGTGACATTGCAATTGTCACGCCAATCAATATGCCATTTCATTAATGCTGAATCATACCAATAATGAATACGCTTTAATCCTCTATTCGTTTGCACTAGCCCATTTTGATCAATAATAGCCTCTTCCCAGCCATATCGTTTTTTTAATAACTCAATCATCATACACCTAATTTACGGACACAGGAATATAGAGAATTTGCCCTTCTTCAACCTTATCCGATGCTAAATTATTGTAGCGAGTTAACTGGCTAGTAGAAAGTTCATAACGTTCAGCAATTGATTCGAGAGTATCAGCTTCTTGAATAATACACATTCTCCACTTAGAAAACTGCTCTTCTTCATTGCGTAGCATACTTGTTAAATAAGATGCATTTTCATCACGTGCCTTTTTATGAATAGGTTTTTCAGTTTCATTTTTGTTCTCTACTTGTGCTTCCACTTCTTCATGACGTTCTAACGTCTCTTCTTCTAATTCTTCTTCATGACGTTCTAACGTCTCTTCTTCTAATTCTTCTTCATAACGTTCTAACGTCTCTTCTTCTAATTCTTCTTCATAACGTTCTAACGTCTCTTCTTCTAATTCTTCTTCATAACGTTCTACAGACTCTTTATCTTCATTTTGTTGCATAATAGAAGAAAAAGCCTCAAAAGTTGATTGTTCCTCTTTTTTCTCTTCGTCTGGTTCATCATGAATTGTCTGTGCTTCAATCTCGACAATATCCTTTTCAGTTAACTCGACTTCAGAAGCAGGTTCAGAACGATAAGTCTCTACAATATCCTGCTCGACAGAATCACTTGAACGATTTACCGGTTCTAACACGTCACTTGCGTCACTATCATCCTGCTTGTAAGCCTCAAATGAAAAAGCCGTTTCCATCACTTGCTCTTCTTCCTGTTCATAAACTAGTTCTTGCTCATCTTCTTGTTCATACTCATCACGCTCTATCGTTTTTTGTGAATCTTCTTCAGATTTCATTCCACTTATGCATACATCAGCAGTCAGTTGTATGCACCCTTTTTCAGGGAGATCATAATCAAAACTTGCAATTTCCACATAAATATCATCAACATGTTGAATTCGCGCCATAGGAATTGTAATATCAATTGGAAATAAATGTTCTATTTCACCCGTTCCCTCATTCGTTACATGAACTTCACCTGATTGCCTAAAATCACTTAATTCCGTAAACGACTCTTCTTCAACATTTAGCTCTCGTTCGGGTTGTTCCACTTCTTCTGAATGTTCTACTTTATATTCGCCAATGAAGCGCAAACCGCCTTTAATCGTGACGTGCTCTCCGTCTTGATTAACATAGATTTCTGGCGTTAAAGACATTCCTAGAATTTCATCGATTTGCTGCCCTTTATTTAACCAAACAGAATCTTCTATGGAGAATGTCAAAGTTGACGACTGCTCTTGCGTCATAGTTTTTCCCCCTCATTTCATTGTTGTCCTTTTATACGTTGTACACTATAACGTCTATGAAAGTGAACAGCTAAATATACCAGTTCACAACGAAAAAGGACATGGTTTCAAAAAAACCATGTCCTAGCTATTATAAAGTAGAAAATACACGTTCCGCCGCTTCAATTGTTGCTTCAATATCCGCATCACTATGCTCCGTCGACAAAAACATGCCCTCAAATTGAGATGGGGCAATTGAGATACCCTCATTAAGCATTCCTTTGAAATACCGTGAAAACAAATCAAGGTCTGACGTTTGAGCTTTTTCAAAGTTAGTCACTCGTTCATTTGTGAAGAACAAACCAACCATTGAGCCTGCACGATTGATACTATGAGGAATTCCGTGTTTAGTTGCCGCTTTACTAATCCCTTCTTCTAAACGAGCTGCTTTCTCTTCAAACTTACGGTAATCAGCACGCGTGAGTTGCGAAAGTGTATAATAACCAGCAGTCATCGCTAGTGGATTTCCCGATAGAGTACCTGCTTGGTAAATCGGTCCACTTGGAGCAATTTGCTCCATGATTTCACGCTTCCCACCAAATGCTCCGACTGGCAAACCTCCACCAATTACTTTTCCAAGGCATGTTAAATCAGGCGTGACATCGAACGCCCCTTGTGCACACTCATACCCAACGCGGAAACCTGTCATTACCTCATCGAATATTAACAAGGTACCGTTCTCCTCTGTCCATTCACGTAATGTTTCTAGAAAACAAGGTTCAGGAGGAACAACCCCCATATTGCCAGCAACTGGCTCGATAATCACAGCAGCTAGATCATCTCCGTATGTGTCAATCACATAGCGAACGCTGTCCAAATCATTGTAATGAACTGTTAATGTGTTTTGCGCAATCGACTCCGGTACGCCTGGACTGTCAGGTAATC
This sequence comes from Shouchella patagoniensis, assembly GCF_002019705.1. Taxonomy (GTDB): domain Bacteria; phylum Bacillota; class Bacilli; order Bacillales; family Bacillaceae_D; genus Shouchella; species Shouchella patagoniensis. The sequence goes on from NZ_KV917377.1 coordinate 1,193,379, forward strand.
CCAACGTTGCTACACCTGATCCAGCTTTAATTAATAAAGAATCTCCATGACCGTGGTAACAACCAACAAACTTTAGAATTTTATTACGCCCTGTATAGCCCCTCGCCAAACGAAGCGCACTCATTGTAGCTTCAGTACCGGAGTTAACCATTCGTACGACTTCAATTGAAGGGACTCGATCAATAACGAGCTCCGCTAAACGCGTTTCATACTCATGCGGCGCTCCAAAGCTTGTCCCAAGTTCAGTTGCTTTCTTCAACTGTTCAACAACAATATCATTTGCATGACCTAGAATAAGCGGTCCCCAAGAAAGAACGTAGTCAATATAACTATTGTCATCAAGATCTATAATGTGAGAACCTTTCCCTTGCTTCATATATATCGGATTCATACCAACCGATTTAAAGGCTCTTACAGGGCTATTAACGCCCCCTGGCATTAAAGGTTTAGCTTGCTCAAATGCTACTTTCGATTTTTCATAGCTTGGCACGTTGATTCCTCCTATTGGTTAGCTTCCAACAGCCATCTCGCTGCATCTTTGGCAAAGTAAGTCAAAATTAAATCAGCTCCAGCCCGTTTCATACTTATGAGCTTTTCAAGAGCAACTGCTCTTTCATCAATCCAACCATTTTGTCCCGCTGCTTTTACCATCGCGTACTCTCCACTAACATTGTAAGCAACGATTGGTAGACCTGTTTCATTCTTTACCTCTCGCACAATATCTAAATAGGACAAAGCGGGTTTAACAATTAGAAAATCAGCACCTTGTTCTACATCCGAACTAGCTTCTCTAAGCGCTTCTTCACGGTTTGCTGGATCCATCTGATACGTTTTCCGATCACCAAAAGCTGGCGCGCTATTGGCTGCATCTCGGAATGGACCATAAAAGGCAGAAGCATACTTAACAGCATAAGACATAATCGGGATATGCGCATATCCTGCTTCATCCAAACCTTGTCGAATCGCAATCACAAACCCATCCATCATATTAGAAGGTGCAATGATATCAGCACCAGCTTCAACTTGCGAAACGGCTGTTTTAGCTAAAAGTTCAAGACTTTCATCATTTAATACATCGCCGTCTTCAATTAAGCCACAATGTCCATGGTCTGTGAATTCACAAAGACAGGTATCAGCTATAACAATCATATCTGGGAAAGCTTGCTTAATTTGTCGAGTTGCCCTTTGAATGACGCCTTGACTTGCATACGCTTGTGACCCAACTTCATCTTTATGATGCGGCAATCCAAATAAGATAATCGCTGGAATCCCTAGTTCTTGCACTTCAGCTACTTCGGCATTTAATCGATCAAGTGAAAATTGAAATACTCCTGGCATTGATGATACTTCTTTTTTTTCCCCTTGCTCTTCTGTAATAAAAATAGGGTAAATAAAATCCCCTGCATTCAACTCTGTTTCACGAACCATTTTTCGCATCGCAGGACTTTTGCGTAGACGACGATGACGTTTAAACTCTAAGTTCAATTTCTGCTCCCCCTTCTCATGTTCTCTTGCTTAAGCATCACTTGCAAAAGACCTTCAGTTGTATATTCTGTAGCAACTATGAGCGGAGATAAACCCTCTTTTTTGGCCACTCCCGCTGTAATTGGACCTATACAAGCTATTTGTTTTACATCTAGTTGTACATCCGTTAGGATCGTAGCCAAATGTCGAGCTGTTGATGCGCTAGTGACTGTTGCATAATCAAAGCACCGCTGACTGAGGGATTGTGCCTCTTTTTTTGCCTCTTCTGGCAAAACCGTGTCATAAACAATTAGCTCTGTCACACGAACACCCAATTTTTCTAACTGGCACTTTATTGTTTGTCTGCCAAGCTGGCCTTTTACAACCAATATCTTTGCTCCAGGGTCAATAACATGCCATAACGCATTGGCAAGCGCTCCCGCTTCGTACAAAGCCGGCACGAGATTTGGGTGAACACCCTTTTCTTTTAAAGCAATAGCCGTTTTTGTGCCAACTGCTGCAACTAATGGTTTTTCAAGCATTCCTTCAAAAAGCGTAAAGAAGTATCGGACGCCATTTGTGCTCGTAAATACAATCCAATCAAACTGATTAATATCGGCAAGCAACTTGTCCATTTCTGGTGTTTTCTTCCTTATTCTAAAGTCAATTAAAGGCAAGAAGGAAGGGTGCGCACCAGCTTCCTCTAAAAGAGAGCCAAACGATTGTGCTTGACGTTCTCCCCGTGTCACTAATATTTGTTTGCCAGCGAGTGGTTTCACTGCTCACCCTGTTGTTCCTGACGCACCGCGTCTAAAATCTCTTCTGCACCCTGTTTTGAAAGAACATGGGCTATATCAACACCAAGTTGTTCTGGATTTGTTCCTGTTTTTGTTTCTTTTAGAATCGTCTTACCGTCAGGAGACCCAACTAGACCTGTTAATTGGATAGCCCCATCCTCAAGTAAGACGGCATATCCGCCAATAGGAACTTGACAACCACCATTCATCGTCTTAAGAAATGAACGTTCGGCTACCACCGCTTTTCCAGTAGCTTCGTGATGAAGGTTACCTAGTAAGTCCACAACCTCTTCATCATTTTTTCTACACTCAAGACCAAGAGCCCCTTGCCCAATTGCTGGTGTACAAATATCTTGATTTAAATATTCGGTTACAAGTTCCTGGCTATATCCAAGACGGTTTAAGCCAGCAGCAGCAAGCACAATCGCAGAAAATTTTTCTTCTTTTAACTTTCTTAAACGTGTTTCTACATTACCACGAATCCATTGCACTTTCAGGTCCGGTCGCCTGTTAAGAATCTGCGCCGAACGACGCAAGCTGCTAGTCCCTACTATAGCCCCAGCAGGAAGCTCATCTAATGGTACATGATTTTCGCTTACAAGGGCATCACGTGGATCTTCTCTATCTGTAATCGCAGCAAGTGTGAATTCTTCGAGCAATTCTGATGGAACATCTTTCATTGAGTGAACAGCGACATCAATTTCTTTTGAACGAAGTGCTTCTTCAATTTCTTTCACAAACAACCCTTTGCCGCCTACTTTAGATAGGGTTACATCAAGAATACGGTCCCCTTTTGTTACGATTTCTTTAATCTCAAATTCATAAGGAACACCAAGTTGTTTTAATTGGTCAATAACCCAATATGTTTGTGTTAATGCTAATTTGCTTCGGCGTGTGCCAATCACTATTTTACGCATAACTTCCTCCTTTAAAAACACTCACCATGTATGAAAATCCGTATATTGTCCGCTCGCAATATAATTAATGAGCAATACAATAAATGCAACCAAATTAAACCATATAGCTTTGTAACCTTTTCCAACTATTGTTAAACGCAAATAGAAATAAAGCGCGTAGGCGGCAAGTGCCGTAATCGATAAAAGTGTTTGTGCATCAATCCAAAAAACAATTCCATATTGGTTGTAAGACCAAACCATACCCCAAACAACACCGGAAAGAAAAAATGGAAAACTAACAGCTGTTGTCATGAATGTGCTTTTTTCAATTTGCGTCAATGATCCTAATCGTAATAATTTTTTTCCCCATAATCGTTTTTTAAGCAGTTGGTGTTGCAATACATATAAAACTGAGGTAGCCGCAGCTACAGCAAAACCTGTATAAGACAACAAAATAAAAACAACATGCAGTACAAGTAGTTCCGAAGCAAGCAACGACTGTGGAACGGAATCATCTGATGATACAAACAAGCTACCAGACATAATAGCAAATCCAAGTACATTGATAACAAAAATAAGAAAATCCATCTTTACTTTCCAGTTTATGTAGATCGATACAGTCACAATTGACCAGGCATAAAAAAACAGTCCCTCAAACGGTGTGGCGATAGGGAATCGACCTATCTCAAACATCCGCAGTACGAAGTAGACTGTTTGAAGACCCCAAACTAGACAAAGCAGCCAAAAAGCGATTCGGTTCGCTTTTTGGTTGTTTGCCATAAAATCAATGAAATAGCATAACAAGCTTAAACTATAAAGAACTACCGTAAATGGATAAACAAAATCCATTATCGCCTCCAAATTTACGTCCTTAAAGCGATGCTATCTTGCAGCGGGGAACGCTTTTCCTCTTTCCACACTTGTTCCAATTCATCTATTCTTGCTTGTTTGTAGTGAAGCTCCAACTGTTTTTCCAATGCAAAGATGTCTGTGAATAGATCAAGCGATTGTTTTGCTTCTGGTTCAGTAGCAAGCTCTTTGACCTTTGTCAGTGGGTCTCGTAAAAGCTGATTCACAATACTTTTCGTGTGTTTACGAAGCACTTTTAATTCTCTTTCGGTCAAATGGGGTAGCTTACGTTCAATACTAATCATTGTTTCACCTTGGATCTGTAAGGCCTTTTCCCGAAGAGCAGTAATAATTGGCACTACTCCAAGCGTGTTTAACCATGCCTTGTACTCATCAATTTCCGCTTCAATCATTAATTCTATTTTTTCGGCCTCTTTTTGTCTCTCTAGCTTGTTCGCCTCAACAATATTTTGCAAATCATCAATATCATACAAATATACATCACTAAATGACGCAATATCAGGATCTATATCACGAGGTACAGCTATATCAATCATAAACAAAGGCCGCCCTTTTCTCTTCTTAAGGGCTAACTGAGTATTCTCTTTCGTTAGAACAAAGTCTCTTGAACCAGTCGAACTAATAAGTACATCTGCACGTTGCAACTCTTCATCAAGCTGTTCCAAAGTAGAAGCTCGGCCATTATAACGCTTCGCTAAGTCTTCAGCTTTACTAGCACTTCGGTTCATAACCGTAATTGAAGCTGCTCCATTTGCATGTAAATGCGTTGCGGTTAATTCACTCATTTTCCCTGCGCCAACAATCAATACATGCTTACCTTCAAAACTTCCAAAGATTTTTTTTCCGAGTTCAACTCCTGCATAACTAACTGAAACAGCTTGTGTAGAGATCTCAGTAGACGAATGAGCACGCTTACCAAGAGTGACAGCCTGTTTAAACAACTGGTTGAATACGGTTCCAGTAACTTTTTGCTCTTGAGCAAGTAAAAAGGCTTGTTTGGCTTGGCCAAGAATTTGCGTTTCCCCTATTACCATGGAATCAAGCCCACATGTTACTCGAAATAAATGTTCTACTGCATGGTCACCTTCTCTAATTGTTAAATAAGGTGTAATTTCTTGTTTGTCGATCGAAAACCAATCTGCTAGAAAGGTCTTCGTAAAATGGCGTCCGGTATGAAGCTGATCTGCTACCACATACAACTCAGTACGGTTACATGTTGAAAGAATACCACATTCCATAATGCTTTTTGCTGAGCGCAATTTTGCCAAAGCATCTGGTAGCTGTAACTCATCAAATGCGAGCTTCTCGCGTATTTCTACCGGGGCCGATTTATAATTCACTCCTACTACAATCGTGTGCATGTCATAAAGCCCCCTAAGAACAATCCGTAACGATCTTTCTTCTCTCTACTTTATCCAATAATAATTATATCATGCCTAAATTATAACATGTCTAAATAAGGACTCAAAATTTTTTTGTGAACAAAAGAAGACTTTCAAGCTTTTAAAAAAAAGAAGCAGTGGAGTTTTCCACTGCTTAATTTTGAGAAACACGTAAATATGCAAGGATTGTGCGCCACGCTTCGTCTTTACCTTGCCCTGTTTCAGATGAAAACAATAAAAGCGGATCATTTGGATCTTTATTTAAGCTTTTAGCAATCACAGATAATTGCTTCTGCGCTTTGCTTTTTGTTAATTTATCTGCTTTCGTTGCTACGAGAATAACTGGTATATTAAAATGCTTCATCCAATCATACATGAGTTGATCATCTTCTGAAGGCTTATGTCTTATATCAACAAGTTGCAGCACTGCCTTTAATTGTTCTCTTTCTGATAAGTATTCCTCAATCATTCGTCCCCAAGCGGCGCGCTCTGTTTTTGAAACCTTAGCATATCCATAACCAGGAACATCAACAAAATACAACCTCTCGTTAATTTCATAGAAATTGAGTGTCTGTGTTTTGCCAGGCTGGCCCGAAGTACGGGCTAGCCCTTTTCTATTTAACATCTTATTTATAAATGAAGATTTACCAACATTCGAACGGCCGGCAAGTGCCAATTCAGGGAACTGGGAATTAGGATATTGTTCTGGCTTAACTGCGACATGTTCTAGATCTGCTTTTGTGACTTTCATGCCTTACCTTCTTTCAGCGCTACTTTCAATACTTCATCCAAGTGCTCTACCGGAACAATAAATAGCTCCTTCCGGACACTTTCTGGAATATCATCAATGTCGCGCTCGTTATCTTTTGGAATGATAATTGTTTTGATGCCAGCACGGTGTGCACTCATCGCTTTTTCCTTTAATCCACCAATTGGAAGAACCCTGCCTCGTAATGTAATCTCACCAGTCATTCCAACTTCCCGATCAACATGTCTACCAGTTAATGCTGAGATTAAAGCAGTTGCCATCGTAATACCTGCGCTAGGCCCATCTTTTGGCGTAGCTCCTTCTGGTACGTGAATGTGAATGTCAGTCTTTTCATTAAAACTAGAATCAATATTTAACTCTTCTGATCTCGACCTAATATAACTAAATGCAGCTTGTGCAGATTCTTTCATTACATCGCCAAGCTTCCCTGTTAATGTTAGTTTTCCTTTTCCGGGGACCGCTGACACTTCAATAGCTAAAGTAGTTCCTCCTGCAGCTGTATAAGCAAGACCAGTAGCAGCTCCTATTTGATCTTCAACTTCTGCCATACCATAACGAAAACGAGGCTTTCCTAGCATTGTTTCAACCATTTTATCTGTGAGTACAATTCGCTTTCGTTCATTCATTACAACCATCTTTGCAGCTTTTCTGCACAATGTCGCAAGTTGCCGTTCTAAACCACGTACTCCAGCTTCTCTTGTATAATAACGAATCACTTTTTGCAATGACTCATCTTTTACTTGAAGCATTGATTTCGTTAAACCATGTTCGTTCATTTGCTTTGGCAGTAAATATTTTTTAGCAATCTCCCTTTTTTCCAATTCTGTGTACCCAGGAATTGATATAATTTCCATTCGATCAAGTAAAGGAGCAGGAATCGTACCAATATTGTTTGCCGTTGTCACAAACATCACCTTCGAAAGGTCGTATGATTCCTCAAGGTAATGATCACTAAACGTATTATTCTGTTCAGGATCCAGAACTTCGAGTAATGCAGAAGCAGGGTCTCCACGAAAATCTTGTGCCATTTTATCAATTTCATCAAGTAAAAAGACCGGATTAACCGTCTCAGCCCGTTTCATTCCCTGAATGAGACGACCTGGCATTGCGCCGACATATGTACGGCGATGGCCTCTAATTTCCGCTTCATCACGAACGCCGCCTAGTGACATACGCACAAATTTGCGGTTAAGAGAGCGGGCAATCGAACGAGCAAGGGATGTTTTCCCTACACCAGGAGGTCCAGCTAAGCAAAGAATCGGTCCTTTCATTGACTTAGTTAGCTGCCGCACCGCTAAATATTCCAAAACTCGTTCTTTCACTTTTTCCAATCCATAATGGTCTTCATTCAAAATGTCTTCTGCTTTATTGACATCCAGTTGATCTTCTGTTTCATTCGTCCAAGGAAGCTGAATTAACCAATCCAGATAGGTCCTTAATATAGAACTCTCTCCAGCATTAGCGGGCATTTTTTCATAGCGTGAAAGTTCTTTTGTTGCTTTCTCATACACAGGATTGGGCATATTTGCTGCTTCAATTTTTTCTTTTAATTCCGCTATTTCGCCAGTACGCCCTTCACGATCGCCTAATTCCTTTTGAATGGCTTTCATCTGTTCTCGAAGATAGTATTCTTTTTGAGTTTTTTCCATTGATTTCTTAACGCGTTGCCCTATTTTTCGCTCGAGTCCAAGGACTTCTTGCTCATTTCCTAGAAGCTCAATTAACTTGTGGAGACGTTTATTTACTTTTAAAAGCTCTAGTAATTCTTGCTTTTGTTTTAGTTTTAACGTCAAGTTAGCAGCTATTGTATCTGCAAACAGTTCAGGATTAACGGTTTCTTTTAATAAATTGACTGTATCCTGTGAGGCACGCTTCGATTGTTTAGCAAACTGTTCATACATTGATTGGAGTGTTCTCATTAATGCCTCCGCTTCAATATCACTTTCTTGCTGTTTATCAAAAAGCGACACATCCACCACAAGCATATCTCCGTGATCCATAAACGCATTTATTTCTCCCCGTTGAATACCTTCAACTTGGATTCTTACCGTTCCATTTGCCAACTTTGATGATTGATTAATTTTGGCATACGTACCGATTTTATATAAATCTTCTTCTTCGGGTTCATCTTTTGCTGTTTGTTTTTGCGTTACTAAAAACAAATATTGATCATTATTTTTCGCTTCCTCTAATGCTCTTACAGATTTTTCACGTCCAACATCTAAATGCATAACTGACCCAGGAAAAATCAGGACACCACGCAAAGGAAGGAGCGGAACTCGTCGTTCAATTATTTGGTCAACCATCCGCATTACACCTCCACCATTTCTATTACCTAATCATTGTATCTTTCATGTGTATCCTACCTAAAGCAAGGATATACTCATTTCTTTTTCATGCACATAATAGAGCGTCAGTCGTTTAGATTGACGCTCTACATTCATCATATTGCTTTTTCACCATACAACCATCTACTCATTTTAGCTCATTATGAGCCAATTTGTCTAATAGTTAGACTGTGAATGTACTTGGTGTGACAAATGTCTGGGCAGGGATAACTTCAGTTTCTTCCACACCCTCCATTAAAGCTAACTTAAGTACTTCATCAAAAGTAGTGACCGCATGAATTATTACACCTTCAATGTTGTGCAACATCGCTTGTTCATTTTCTTTTGGAATAATGACTGTAGTCGCACCTGCCTGCTTTGCCGCTTTTACTTTTGCTATAACACCACCAATTGGCTTCACTTTCCCGTGGATGCTTAATTCACCTGTCATCGCCACTTTGTTAGATATTGGTAGGTCATGAATACCAGAATAGATACCAGTTGCAATTGCGATACCTGCTGACGGACCATCAACTGGAGTCCCTCCTGGAAAGTTCACATGTATATCATAATCATCTGTACGCTCTCCTTTACGCTTTAAGACCGAAATTACATTTTCAACAGAAGACCGCGCCATACTTTTCCTACGAATAGACCTTACTTGCGAACCAGATTGTTCCTCTTCGGCGATCCCAGTAATCGTTAACGTTCCACTTCCTTTACGTTCCTGAACCAAAACTTCAATCTCAAGCAATGCCCCACTACTCGGTCCAGTAACAGCTAAACCGTTAACTAAACCTACCACTGGCTCACTATGAATTTTCCGTTCAGGTCTTGGAGACATCTGACTGGAATGAACAACCCACTCAATATCTTCACATTGTATTGTCGTACGATTCTCCGAGCGTGCGGCACCTACCGCAATTTGTACAATGTTTACGGTTTCTCTCCCGTTGGTTGCATAAGAGGCAATTTTCGAAGCAGCTTGATCATCTAAAACCATAGCCGCTTTGCTTGCAGCCCTCTTCGCAATCTCTATAATCTCATTTGGATCAAGTGCCCTAAAAAAGACTTCTAAGCATCGCGAACGAATTGCTGGTGGCATTTCTTCAGGTTGTCTTGTGGTTGCTGCAATTAAACGAAAATCTGCAGGAAGACCCCTTTTAAAAATATCATGTATATGCGTTGGGATTTGATCATTTTCTGAACTATAATATGCACTTTCAAGAAAAACTTTTCGATCTTCAAGCACTTTTAATAATTTGTTTTGCTGAATCGTATGCAATTCTCCGATTTCATCAATAAAAAGGATACCTCCATGAGCTTTAGTAACGGCTCCTGGTTTTGGTTGAGGTACTCCAGCTTGTCCCATCGCGCCAGCTCCTTGATAAATTGGGTCATGGACAGAACCAATTAATGGATCAGCTATCCCTCTTTCATCAAAACGAGACGTCGCTCCATCAAGTTCAACAAATACAGCTGTTGATTGGAATGGAGAATCGGCATGCCTCTTTGCTTCATCAAGCACTAATCGTGCGGCTGCTGTTTTTCCTACTCCTGGAGGACCATAAATGATAACATGCTGAGGATTTGGTCCACAAATTGCCATTCGCAAGGTTTTTAACCCGTCGTCTTGTCCCACAACTTCTGCAAGATTCTTTGGTCGAACTTTTTCTGCTAATGGTTCAGATAAGCGGATCGCCCGCATTTTTTTCATTTTCTCGAGCTCTATTTTTGACTCTTTATCGATGTATGTTTTTTGGCTCCGTTGATTCTTTAATAAGTTCCAAAAGTATACCCCAATGACAATTCCAAAAAATAACTGAATAACTAATGCAATTGATGTAAAACCCATATATGTTCATCCTCCTGAATACGTATGATGCTGTTAGTATTTCCTGAGGGATTGGAGTTAGTCTAAAACTTTAGCACTCATTATTTCCAATTCTGAACAGCTTGCAACAATAGAAAAAATCCCTTTCAGCATGATCTAACTGAAAGGGATTTTTCATTATGCACTTTCTTTTGGTTTATCAAGTGTTAACTCTGTGCCATCGGCTGATTTAATAATTGGAGCTGCATTTTCTGTTATACACGCGCCGTGAACAATACATTTAACCGCATCTTCACGTGAAGGTAAATCAAACATTACATCTAACATAATACCTTCAATAATGGAACGTAAGCCACGGGCACCAGTTTTCCGTTCTATTGCTTTATTGGCAATTTCTTTTAATGCATCTTCTGTAAACTCAAGTTCTACATCATCTAATTCAAGCAATTTCTGATATTGCTTAACTAGTGCATTTTTTGGCTTTGTCAAAATCTCAACAAGCGCATTTGTATCAAGCGGCGTTAAACTTGAGATAATTGGTAAGCGGCCAATAAATTCTGGAATTAAACCAAATCTTAACAGATCCTCGGGTAATACTTTGGCTAAATATTCACCAGGTTTTAATTCATCTTGACTAGTATCTTCTGAACCAAACCCGATAACCTTTTTACCGAGGCGGCTTTTAATTATTTGTTCAATGCCATCAAATGCTCCTCCACAAATAAAGAGGACATTTGTTGTATCGATTTGTATAAATTCTTGATGAGGATGTTTGCGCCCACCTTGCGGAGGTACACTTGCAGTTGTACCTTCAAGGATTTTTAATAACGCTTGTTGTACACCTTCACCTGAAACATCACGAGTAATAGATGGGTTTTCTGACTTACGAGCAACTTTGTCAATTTCATCAATATAAATAATACCTTTTTCCGCTTTTTCAACATCATAATCTGCAGCTTGAATCAGTTTAAGCAAGATATTCTCAACATCTTCCCCTACATATCCAGCCTCTGTTAATGAAGTTGCATCTGCAATTGCAAAAGGAACATTCAATATACGAGCTAACGTTTGAGCAAGTAATGTTTTCCCACTTCCAGTCGGACCAATCATCGTAATATTACTTTTTGAAAGCTCAACATCTTCTGAACGGGCCATTGAATTGATTCTCTTATAATGATTATAAACTGCAACAGCGAGTGATTTTTTAGCATCTCTTTGACCAATAACGTAATCATCAAGAATTGAACATATTTCATTTGGCTTTGGAACCTCTTCCAGTTCTACTTCTTCATCCGTTCCAAGTTCTTCTTCAACAATTTCAGTACAAAGTTCAATACATTCATCACATATATACACACCAGGTCCAGCGACTAATTTCCTTACTTGATCCTGTGTTTTCCCACAAAACGAACACTTTAGCTGTCCTTTTTCTTCGTTAAATTTAAACATGACCTCACCCCTTACAGGATATTCTCTTTTTCTCGCTGAAATTCTGTCTGAGCGATGAAAAACTACAACGTCAAACTATTTTAGCATATCCAGAATCAACACTCTAGAAATATGCTCTATTATGTATTTTCTTGCTATGGCAAAGCACCTTGCGGAACACTCTTTTACCACCTCATTTGTTGATTGTACTTTACTTAGTGCTTTATGTACAATTCAAGCTTTTCCGCTAAAATCCTTTTTTTTGACCTGTATACAGCATGTTCATTTTTTATCGGTAACATACTTAAAATATGGAGAAAGGAATGTAAACATACCTAATTTGATCAAACAATCTTTCTTACCCATTCTAAATTGATCATAAAAGAAAAAACGCGGGCATGCAACCCGCGCCTTTTATTTATTCAGCTGTTTTACTATGATCAACAAGAACTTCAATTGCTTTACGCATCTTTAAATCGCCTTTAACGTTCTCTAGTCCGCCTTGCGCTGCAAGAAGAGCTTTAATCTCATCTGCTGACCGCTGGTACATATCAGCCATTTTTTGTACTTCTTCTTCTACTTCTTCTTCAGAAACGTCTACATTCTCCGCCTCTGAAATTGCTTCAAGTGTCAAGTTCACACGAACACGCTTGCCAGCGTCTTCTTTGAACTGTTCACGCATGTCATCTTCCGTTTGACCAGAGAATTGGAAGTACATATCAAGACTCATGCCTTGTGATTGCAAACGTTGACCAAACTCTTGCAGCATACGATCCGTTTCGCTTGTCACCATAGCTTCTGGTACATTAATTTCAGCTTGTTCTGCTGCTTTTTCAAGTAAAGCGTCGCGCACGGCATTATCAGATTCAACTTTCTTTTGCTCTTCAAGCGTCGTGCGAAGCTCAGCTTTAAGCTCGTCCAAAGATTCTACTTTTTCATTCGCATCTTTAGCAAACTCATCATCTAGCGCTGGTAATTCCTTACGCTTAATATCGTGAATTTTCACTTTGAAAGTCGCCGGCTGACCAGCTAAATCTTCAGCATGATATTCTTCAGGGAATGTTACTTCAACTTCTTTTTCATCACCTGATTTTAAACCAACAAGTTGTTCTTCAAATCCAGGAATAAATGAATTTGAGCCAATTTCAAGCGAATAATTTTCTGCTGTTCCACCTTCGAATGCTTCTCCATTTGCATAACCAGCAAAATCAAGGACAGCCGTATCACCATCTTGAATCTCGCCTTCTTCAACAACAATTAATTCTGCATGACGTTCCTGAAGCTTTGTTAATTCCTCTTGTACATCTTCATCTGTTACTTCAGTGCTTGGAACATCAACTTCCAGCCCCTTGTAATCGCCTAGTTTAACTTCTGGCTTAACCGTAACAGTTGCTTTAAATACAAGTGTTTCATTTTTTCCAATGCTTTCCACGTCGATTTCTGGACGATCCACTGGAAAAATTCCAGCTTCTTCAACTGCACTTGCATAAGCATCAGGTAATACAAAGTCAAGAGCATCCTGATATAGAGACTCAACGCCAAATTGTTTTTCAAACAACCCTCTAGGCATTTTCCCTTTTCTAAATCCTGGTACGTTTACTTTCTGAACAACTTTTTTAAACGCTTTATCTAACGCGTCGTTGACTTTATCTGCTTCGACTTCAATCGTTAAGACGCCTGTATTTTCTTCTGTTTTTTCCCATTTTGCAGACATGTTTATGTTCCCTCCAGCTTATAAATTCAAAATTACTTTATCACGTTTTTGACAACCATTCCATTATAACATAAAGGTTTGATCTTTCAATCGATAGGTTGATAAAATCTCTTATGTACGAAACCATTGGTTATTTTCTTGCGATTCAATTAGGATATCTTGCTCAAGCGCTTCTATCTCATTAGAAGCTTCGAGCACATCAAATCGCTCGCATCCATAGCAATCGACCATTTCTTTCTCATCTGAATCCATTCCGAGGCGTTCTGAAGCAACTAGGTGAAATGCGCATGCCCAGGCTTGTGCATTTCCAGCAGGTGGTACGAATGGGTATGTCAATAACAAATATGTATGGTGTAGTTGTTTGGCCATTTGCAATAAAACTGGATTTTCGTGCTCAAGTTGACGCTCAAGAGCAGAACGGATCTCTTTATCCACCTCCCGTTCACCAGGCTCCTGCAAATCTTTTGGTATAAGTTTTAATGATTTACCATCTCGCTTAATGACAATAGGTTGTGCATCCTGCCATTCATGAAGCAACTGTAATGCGAACGTGCGCATTAGTGGGTTCGCCAACTCATCACTTGCTAATTCGCGTACATCCTCCAACAGAGCTAAAAGGTTAAGCTCACGAACTGTTTGAAGGGCTTTCCATTTAGCCGGTTCATTTGTTGCATGGAGCCCAGCTCTTAATTCCAAAATCGTTTCTTTTTTATGTCCTTGATCAAGCAATGATTCATCATATGCTTTTGAATCACTCATTTGCCTGCTGAAATGTAGTAGTTCATAAAAAGTCTCAGCATATGCAGGTGGCAAACGATTTTCTCCTAAGATAGTCTCAAGTAAATGAACAACTTCTTCATATCGTGAAAGTTGAACAAGAAGGGATACATGTACTTGCAAGGTTTCATAATAGTCGCCAATTCCTTCATTTAAGAGAGTCTTTGTTTTCTCCACTGCTTCGGCTTGGCGGTTTAGTTCAATTAGACTCAAAACAACACCAAATCGCGCCTGCGGGTTAGTAGGCTCGTGGGTTTCAGCTTGGGTAAACAATTGCAGTGACCTATCTGCATGTTTTTGTTTTAGTTCGTCCATCCCTTCTTCAACTAGGCGCTTGACCAACCCAGGAAATAGAATGAGCTTTTTTTCATCTTGCTTCTTATCTGTCACGTAAATCGCCCGCTTTCTCCTATTCCATTAATGTATCACGGCTCCCATAAAGTATACAAATTCTACATTACTTCTATTCGCTATTCGTTCCCTAAACCCTGCTAAATCAAACATAAGAAGCTCCCAGACGATGCCAGGGAGCAAATTCTTAACGGCTGTTTTCATAAGCCGTAATTTGATCTTCATATTTTAACGTTAAACTTATTTCATCCCATCCATTTAATAACATATCACGCCAATACGAATCCATTTCAAACATCGTCTCCAACTTGCCACATACTAACTTCTTCTGCTCTAGATCAACAACGACTTCTTCATGCTGCTCTTTAACGACCTCCATCCATTGTTTTGTATCTTCTGCGGAAAGTGTAATTGGCAACAAGCCATTCTTAACGCAGTTATTATAAAAAATATCTGCAAAGCTCGGAGCAATGATTACGCTGAATCCATAATCGTACAATGCCCAAGGAGCATGTTCTCGAGAAGAACCACACCCAAAGTTATGCCCCCCTATTAATATGCTTGCTCCTCTAACTTCAGGCTGATTTAATTCGAAAGAAGGGTTTTCTACACCATCAGATAAGAAGCGCCAATCATAAAAGAGAAACTGCCCGAAACCAGTTCTCTCCACACGTTTCAAAAATTGTTTCGGAATAATCTGATCCGTATCAACGTTTACTCGGTCAAGGACAACAGCTTTGCCTTTGTGTATACGAAATGGTTCCATCAACGTTCACCAACCTTTTCCATACTTCTGACATCTACAAACTGTCCTGCAATTGCAGCTGCCGCTGCCATCGCCGGACTTACAAGATGTGTTCTCGCCCCTTTTCCTTGCCTGCCTTCAAAATTACGATTAGATGTTGATGCACAACGTTCTCCTTCTGGGACAATGTCTGGATTCATACTTAGGCACATGCTACATCCAGAACTACGCCATTCAAATCCTGCTTTAATAAATACTTTATCTAACCCTTCTTCTTCAGCTCTTTTTTTAACCCGTTCAGAACCAGGTACTACAAGGGCACGTACTCCTTTTGCCACATTTCTTCCATTAATAATTGCCGCTGCATCCCTTAAATCACTTAAACGAGAATTGGTACAAGAACCAATAAAAACATGTTGAATTTCAATTGATTGAATAGGAGTTCCAGGCGTCAACTGCATATACTCAAGCGCTTGGCTAATAGCACGTGATTCTGATTCGGAACGTCCTTCTTTAGGATCAGGAACTGTTTGTGAAATTGAAAGTCCTTGCCCAGGGTTTGTTCCCCAAGTAACCATTGGTTCTATAGTTGATGCGTCAATTGTTAATGAACGGTCGTATGATGCACCTGCATCTGTAGCAAGTGACGACCAATAGGATACACGTTCCTCAAAAGCCTTTCCTGTTGGGACTTTACTTCTTCCTTCTAAATAATCAAACGTTACTTGGTCTGGACTAATTAATCCCGCTTTTGCCCCAGCTTCAATGGACATATTACAAATCGTCATTCTTTCTTCCATTGTCATTCCTCGAATAGCCTCACCAGTAAATTCAATTATGGAACCTGTCCCTACATCAACACCAAACTTAGAAATAATTGCTAAGATCACATCTTTTGCCGTTATGCCTAACCCAAGTTTTCCTGATAAACGGATCTCTAGTGTTTTTGGTTTTGATTGCCATATGGTTTGAGTCGCTAACACATGCTCCACTTCACTTGTACCAATTCCAAATGCAATTGCACCAAACGCTCCGTGTGTGGATGTATGACTGTCACCACAAACAATGACATGCCCTGGTTGAGTAAGTCCCAATTCCGGTCCTATAATATGAACAATTCCGTTTTCAGGATGGTCAAGATCAGCAATTTCGATATTAAACTCGTTACAATTTGCAGCCAGCGTTTCCATTTGAGTTCGTGCAATCTGGTCTTTAATATCATATCTATTTACTGTAGGTACATTATGGTCCATCGTTGCATACGTTTTTTCAGGACGTCTTACACTTCTCCCCGCCAATCTCAGTCCTTCAAACGCTTGAGGAGATGTAACTTCATGAACCAAATGCAAATCGACATAAAGCAAATTCGGCTTTCCTTGTTCTTCAACTACTGCATGCGAATCCCAAATTTTTTCAATAATCGTTTTCGCCATTTTTCTCCCCCCATTAGTTGCTGTATGAAGCGATTTTCAACGCTTCGATCACAGCGTCTGTCATTTCTGTTGTCGAAACAATTCGATCACCTGTTAAAGCAATATCCGGCGTACGGTAACCATTACGTAACGCTCTTTCAATAGCAACTTCAATCGTCTTTGCTTCTTCAATTAATCCAAGTCCATATTGAAGAAGCATGGCCGCAGAAGCAATCGCCGCTAGAGGATTCGCTATTCCTTTCCCTGCGATATCCGGTGCTGATCCATGTACTGGTTCAAACAAACCCAGCTTTGACGAATTCATACTCGCTGATGGAAGCAAACCAAGGGAACCAGAAATCATTGAGGCTTCATCACTTAAAATATCGCCAAATAAATTCTCGGTTACGATTACATCAAATTGCCTCGGATTACGAATAAGTTGCATTGCCGCATTATCTACAAGCATATGTTCAAGTATGACATCCTTATATTCATTCGCTGTTTCTTCGGCTACCTCTCGCCATAACCTACTTGATTCAAGGACATTCGCTTTATCTACAGACATCACACGTCCACTTCTTAGCCGTGCAAAATCAAATGCCTGTTTAAGAATTCTTTTTATTTCCGATCGCTTATATACCAGGGTATCAACTACACCTAGTTCCCCATCAATTTCACGGCGTTCACTTGGTGAACCAAAGTAAATTCCACCTGTTAATTCACGAACAATTAAAAGATCGACTCCAGTTAATATTTCTGGCTTTATAGCGGAGGAATGAATTAAAGGCTCCATTACTTGAACCGGGCGTAAATTGGCGTAAAGATCAAGGGCTTTGCGAATTTTCAATAGACCACGTTCTGGTCTTAGCGAAGGTTCCACATTATCCCATTTTGGTCCTCCTACCGCTCCAAGTAAAATGGCGTCTGCATTTAAACATTGTTCAACGGTTTTATCTGGAAGAGGTACACCAGACTTGTCAATAGCAACTCCACCAATCTGTTCCTCAGTAAATTGAAAGGTCACTCCAAAAATCTTTCCTACTTCCTCCAGAACACGTTTTGCTTCAAAAACAATTTCTGGACCAATTCCATCACCCGGTAAAAGAACTATCTTCTTTTCCATACGAACCTCCTAACTATTCACCTTTGATTTACCTTGAAACTGTTGACGATTTAACATTCGATTAACCGCATGAATATATGCCTTTGCAGAAGCTTCTAATACATCATGTGCAACTCCTCTGCCGGATTGTTCTATTCCCTCTGATTCGATGCGAACATGAACTTCAGCTAACGCATCCTCTCCACCATTAACTGATTGAATGCGATAATCTTTTAATTCATAATGACTTCCCGTTAGCTTTCCAAGTGTATTATAGATCGCTTCAACGCTACCAGAACCTGTTCCCGCTTCTTCAATTCGCCCACCTCCGTAAAGAGCAAGTCGAATTGTAGCAGTCGGTACATGAGTTGTGCCATAACTCACCTGCAGAGCCTCTAGTTCATATTGCGCGTTTTGTAACTCATCTGTCGCATCTGCCATTAATGCAAATAGATCATCTTCAGTAACTTCTTTCTTTTTATCAGCTAAATCTTTAAAAGCAACAAAAATAGCCTTCAACTTTTCTTCTGATCCTGTGAAGCCAAGCTCATTTAGTTTTGTTTTAAATGCATGACGACCAGAATGTTTACCCAAAGGCGCTGAAGAAGTAGCTCCAACAAGTTCTGGCGTTATAATTTCATACGTACTTTTATGCTTCAGCATGCCGTCTTGATGAATTCCTGCTTCATGAGCAAATGCATGTGCACCAACAACAGCTTTGTTACCCGGTACATTCATTGACGTCAAACGACTCACAAGTGAACTCGTTCGCTTCAATTCACTTAATTGAAGATCTGTTTTAGCTCCGTAATAATCAGAGCGAATTTGCAAGGCGACTGCTATTTCTTCTAATGATGCGTTACCCGCACGTTCACCGATTCCGTTTATTGTACATTCCACTTGGCCTGCTCCTGCCTGGATCGCTGCAAGTGAGTTCGCAACTCCCATTCCTAAATCATCATGATTGTGAGTTGACAACACAGCCTTATCAATATTAGGTACATGTGTAATGACATATTCAAATAATTCGGATATTTCTTCAGGAGTTGTATACCCAACAGTATCAGGTAAGTTAATAACCGAGGCCCCCGCAGAGATAGTCGCTTCAATTATTTTTACTAAGAACGCCCAATCAGATCTATTGGCATCTTCAGCTGAGAACTGAACGTGTGGAAATCTTGTGGCTGCGTATTTCACACTATGAACAGCTTGCTCAATCACTTCATCAGGAGTCATTTTTAGTTTGTATTGCATATGAATGGGCGACGTTGCTAAAAACACATGTATTCTTGGTTCTGCACTAGCTTTTAAAGCCTCCCATGCTGTATCAATATCATTTGTTTTTGAACGGGCAAGTCCTGTAATGGAAGCGCCTTTTATCGTTTCAGCAATTTCTTTTACAGATTGAAAATCTCCAGGAGAGGAGGCTGGAAATCCAGCCTCAATAATATCGACACCTAAACGTTCAAGTTGACGGGCAATTTCTATTTTTTCTTTTCCATTCAAATTCACCCCAGGTGTTTGTTCCCCATCACGTAACGTCGTATCAAAGACGTTAATTTTTCGCACTTCCAACCACTCCTTTCGATTTAGAAGCTTTAACAAATGGCATCATTTCGCGAAGCTCACGACCCACAACTTCAAGTGGATGATTTTTTTCTGCTTCATTGATTGCGTTGTATTCTGGACGGTTTAATTTATTTTCTAAAATCCATCCTTTTGCAAATTTTCCTTTTTGAATATCCGTTAGAATGGCTTTCATTTCTGCTTTTGTTTCATCCGTAACAATTCGTGGTCCTGCTTGAAAATCACCCCACTGTGCTGTGTCCGAGATTGAATAACGCATGTACTCTAACCCACCTTCATACATCAGATCAACGATGAGTTTTAACTCATGTAAACACTCAAAGTAAGCAATCTCTGGTTGATAACCAGCTTCCACAAGTGTTTCAAAACCCGCTTTTACTAGTGCAGAAGTTCCCCCACATAGAACTGCTTGCTCCCCAAATAGATCCGTTTCCGTTTCTTCTTTAAACGTAGTCTCTAATACTCCTGCACGTGCCGCACCAATTTGTTTCGCATATGCTAATGCTGTGTCTTTAGCTTGACCAGTCGCATCTTGATGAACTGCAATTAACGCAGGTACTCCTGCACCTTCTGTATATGTGCGTCGAACAAGGTGTCCTGGCCCTTTTGGTGCTGCTAAAAAGACATCCACATTATCCGGAGGAACGATTTGGTTAAAATGAATATTAAAACCGTGAGCAAATACAAGCGACTTTCCTGCTCCAAGTTCTGGCTCTATTGAATCTTTATAAATAGAAGGTTGATGCTCATCAGGTAATAAGATCATGATTACATCCGCCTTTGCTGAAGCTTCTTGAACGGAATGAACATCGAAGCCATCTTCGGTTGCTTTATCCCAAGATTTTCCTGGTCTTAACCCTACAACAACGTCAACTCCTGATTCACGTAAATTTTGCGCATGCGCATGTCCTTGAGAACCATAACCGATAATTGCTACTGTTTTCCCCTGTAATACTTGCTCATTCACATCACCATTGTAATATACCTTAGCCATTTAAAATCTCTCCCTTATTTTTAATTATATGGACTCGCTTCAATTAATAAGCGTTAGTCTAGACGTATCCGTGCTCATTTTTGCACTTCTGTTAATCGCTGTTACACCGGTTCGTGCAACTTCTTGAATCCCATATGGTTTAACAAGTTCAATAAAAGCTTCCACTTTTTCTGTATTCCCTGTTACTTGCAACGTCATTGACTCTTTGCCGATGTCAATTGCCTGTGCTCGAAACGTTTCAGCGAGCGAAGCTATTTCACCTCGCTGAACGGAAGTTGCCATAATTCGGACTAATACCAATTCACGAGCGACAGTTGCTTCATCCGTTATATCTTTAATTTTCAATACGTCAATTTGCTTATGAAGCTGCTTTATTACTTGTTCTACATTTTCCATCGAATCAACAACGACAACAAATGTCATTCTCGATATAGAGGGATTTTCTGTCACACCGACAGTGATACTATCGATATTGTATTGCCTTCTTGAAAACAAACCTGTTATACGATTTAGCACTCCAGAGCGATTGTGAACCAAAACCGTTATTGTTCGTTTCATGATGGCTTCACCCCTTCCATGCAATGGTGGCCTTGACCTGGGCAGATCATTGGGTATACATTTTCTTCTTTTGCAACACACACCTCAAGTAACACAGGTCCAGCGTGCGACAATGTTTCTTCTATTGCTCCATCCAACTCAGATAATTTTTCAACTTTGATAGCCTTAATACTATAGGCATCAGCTAACTTACTAAAGTCTGGCTGTATCGGAAAGAGGGAGTGTGAGTAACGTTCTCCATGAAATAACTGTTGCCATTGTCGAACCATTCCGAGCGAAGCATTATTAACGATGATTATCTTTACTGGTAGTTGCAGCTCTTGTAGTATAGACATTTCCTGTAATGTCATTTGAAATCCAGCGTCCCCTGTAATCGCAAGGACTGGCAATTCCGGTTCGGCGATTTGGGCACCAATAGCTGCCGGAAAACCAAAACCCATTGTGCCTAAGCCTCCTGATGTAACCCATCGATTTGGTTTATTGTAAGCAAAAAACTGTGCTGCCCACATTTGGTGCTGGCCTACATCGGTTGTAACAATCGCTTCACCATTTGTTTGTTCATATAACTTCTGTATTAATTCTTGTGGCTTGATTACTTCCTTGTCGCGCTTAAACCAGAGTGGATACTCTCTTTTCCATGACTGAGTCTGCTTCCGCCAATCATCATGTTCCGCGTTTGGTCCTTTCCCTTGAAGCAACATCGTCAATGCAGCTTTTGCATCACCAACAACCGGGATATCAACATAAATGTTTTTACCGATTTCCGCCGGATCTATATCAATATGCGCAATTGTTGCGTAAGGAGCAAAATGTTCTAAAACCCCTGTTAGACGATCATCAAAGCGAGATCCAATGTTGATTAGAAAATCAGTCTCATGCAGCGCCATATTAGCTGCGTATGTTCCATGCATTCCACCCATCCCTAAATGGAGTTCATTATTTCCCGGGTAAGAACCTAGCCCTAATAATGTATTTACAAGCGGAAGTTGGTTTCTCTCGGTAAATTGGATAAGTTCTTCACTTGCTTGAGCATGCAATACTCCAGCACCAGCCAATAAAACAGGCTTTTTAGCAGTTTGAAGCTTTTCCAGAACCTTTCGAATTTGTTGCTTATTAGGTTTAGTCGTTGGTTGGTATCCAGGTAAATGAATTTTTTTCTCATAGCGAAACGTTGTGACTTGTTGGGAAATATCTTTAGGTAAATCAATTAATACCGGTCCAGGCCTACCAGTAACAGCAATATGAAATGCCTCCTTCACTGTTTGTGCAAGTTCATCAACTGACCTTATTTGGAAGTTATGTTTTGTAATCGGCATTGTAATCCCTAACATATCCGCCTCTTGGAAAGCATCAGTTCCAATTAATTGCGTACCAACTTGGCCTGTTATGACAACTAGCGGTAATGAATCCATCATTGCATCAGCAATTCCAGTTACAACATTTGTAGCCCCTGGTCCTGAAGTAACAATACATACACCAGGCTTCTGAGTAATGCGTGCATAACCTTCTGCAGCATGTATCGCACCTTGTTCATGCCTAGCGAGAATATGGTTCATTCCAAGCTTGTATATTTCATCATAAGTCGGTAAAATGGCCCCGCCTGGATAGCCAAAAATGACCTCAACCCCCTCACTAGCTAACGCTTTTAACAGGATCTCTGAACCTGTACACAATCTGTTTTTATCATTTACCGGTTGTTTCTCTGTTTCCTTGGAATGAATCATAAACCTGCCTCCTTTAATGGTTTTTTAAAAAGAAAAAAGCTTCCTCACATCCCATGCCAAATTTACCTTCAGCAAGGGGCGAGAAAGCTTTCACGCGGTACCACCCTTATTCACTAACTATCGTTAGCCTCTTACGGACATTTTGCCCGCAATTTTTGATAACGAATGCAACTAGTACATTCGGCGCTCCTACTTCAATTTTCAGAGACGCACTCAGAGGTGAGTTTCATATTGGTTTTAACACCGTTTCGCAGCACCAACGGTTCTCTGTAGATAAATACCAACATTACTTTCCTCTTCATCGTTTTTGTTATTAAATTTTCATTACTCCGCCCGTATTTGCGGATGTAACCAATTTTGAGTATCTTGCTAGATACCCTTTTTTCACTTTAGGCTCTGGTTCTGTCCAACCTTCACGACGTCTTGCAAACTCTTCATCACTAACATCCCACTCAATAGTTCGATCTATTAAATTAATTGAAATGATATCTCCATTTTCAACGAAAGCAATCGGACCGCCTTCTGCCGCTTCAGGAGAAATATGTCCAATTGAGATTCCACGAGACGCTCCTGAAAAACGTCCATCTGTTATCAGTGCTACTTTTGTACCTAATCCTCTTCCCTGAATTGCAGATGTTGGAGCAAGCATCTCCGGCATTCCTGGTCCACCTTTTGGTCCTTCATAACGAATGACTACAACATGGTCTGCGTGAACAGTCCCTTTATTTATTTCATCTTGAGCTTCCTCTTGTGAATTAAATACAATCGCTTCTCCAGTAAAAATTTTAATTGTTGGATCAACTGCTCCTACTTTAATAACCGCCCCGTCTGGAGCAAGGTTTCCATAAAGAATTGATAATCCACCAACGGGGCTATATGCCGTTTCCCTTTTCCGGATCACATCGCTATTTGTTATCTCCGCATGAGCAACATTTTCATAAAGCGACTTTCCTGTGATCGTAATTCGATCACCTTTTACAGCTCCCATTTCCACTAGTTCTTTCATGATTGCTGCTACGCCCCCCGCTTTATGAACATCGTCCATTGAATAATCTGACGCAGGACTGATCTTACATAAATAAGGAACTCGTTCAGCAACTTGATTAATTCTCTGCAAATCATAATCAATCTCTGCTTCATTAGCAATCGCCAATGTATGCAAGACTGTATTTGTTGATCCGCCCATCGCCATATCTAACGCAAAAGCGTCATCAATCGTTTCTTCTGTAACAATGTCCCGTGGTCGAATATCGTTTTCAATCAATCCCATTAAATGTTTAGCAGCATCTTTTATTAGTTTGTGCCTGGCTTTAGAAGTAGCAACCAATGTCCCGTTTCCTGGAAGAGCAAGACCTAACATTTCCATTAATGAGTTCATTGAATTCGCAGTAAACATTCCTGAACATGATCCACATGTAGGGCAAGCCTGTTGTTCGATTTCCAAAAGTTCCTCTCTTGTCAGTTTACCTGACGCAAATGCGCCCACTCCTTCAAAGACAGATACAAGTGAAAGACTCTGACCATCCTTTGTCCTACCAGCTTCCATCGGACCACCCGATACAAATACGGATGGCACATTCGTCCGAACCGAAGCCATTAACATACCAGGTGTAATCTTATCGCAATTCGGTATATAAAAAACACCATCAAACCAATGGGCGTTAATAACGGTTTCTGCTGAATCGCAAATGATCTCTCTGCTCGGTAGTGAATACCTCATTCCTATATGGCCCATGGCAATGCCATCATCCACTCCAATTGTATTAAACTCAAATGGGATACCACCAGCTTCAATGATTGCTTCTTTCGCAACTTCAGCAAATTTGTTTAAATGCATATGACCTGGAATAATATCAATGTATGAATTACATACACCGATAAAAGGCTTATCCATGTCTTCTTCTTTGACACCAGCCGCTCGAAGAAGACTTCGATGAGGCGCCCGGTCGATCCCTTTTTTGATCATGTTGCTTCTCAATTGAATCGCCCCCCGTACTGCTTTTTTGCTTAGTTTTTTTTTACGTTCATACAAAGAAGTATTAAAGAATACTCCTCCTGCAGAGGACACTTGTTTTTGTTTAACTATTATTGCAATTTACTATACGCCTCTTACTTGCGATGGTCAACCATTTTTCGAAAATTGTATTTAAAAGAAAATTCATGTATGCGCTTCCACATTTGGTATCACGCTAAATTATACTTCAGAATTTTTTTTGGCTTTCTAGCTATATTTTTCCGAAAAGCGGGGATAGTAAAAAACAGGTGGTGATGTTATGCAACGAAAAAACACTAAAATGAAGTTCATTAAAAGTATACGTATTCTCTCTCGCTTTTTCTTTCCTCACCCACGGGCATCTCTTGTCGTAGTAACTAATCAATGGGAATTATGTCAACAGGAAGCAGAACGTAATCTTTGTCGAGTTTTACGAGACAGAGGCTACTATCCCTCACCCGATTATTTCGTCGACTCTATATCAATTAATGTTGCGATCGTACCTTACCGTGTTGCATTAATCAGAAAACAAGAGGCTACGAAAGAAAGGAAAATTGCCCGTCTTTTACAGCGCAAAGGCTGGTCAGTTTATTTCTATTCTGAAGAACACATACGCAAAGATATCGACCGATTGCTATATTCAATTGAATCAAACATTGAACCTTTAGAAAACGCCTCATTGCACATTTAAGCAAGGCGTTTTTTGTTCTGTCTGCTTTGAATAAACCTACTTGCTTTTTTTCTATATATATTTCACTAAGTACAGAACATGAATTTTAAAAGCAATACGCAATACATTCTTAAATTAACACTTCAAACATTTGAGAAATAGGATACCGGGAAGTATTCATAGGGAATTTAAATTGATATGGGAACACTAATTTACGCATCTATCCGTTTTGTCTGGAGCAAAACATAGGAGAGGAAAAATAGGAAGGGATTTCATTAGAAAAAACCTTCATGCATTAATTACATGAAGGTTTTTTCATACATCCCAGGAGAGATTCGAACTCCCGACCGACGGCTTAGAAGGCCGTTGCTCTATCCAGCTGAGCTACTGGGACTCAAAATATGGAGCGGGTGATGGGAATCGAACCCACATCATCAGCTTGGAAGGCTGAGGTTTTACCACTAAACTACACCCGCATATTATTTAATTGAACACTTTACCTATATGTATTATGTACGCACAACTATTTGCGACGTCTATAAATATACCTTAACCGTGTAAATATGTCAACTATAATATGTTTAGTTTTTCTTAATAACAAAGCCTGATCACTTTATTTACAAATTCTAAATAAAGCAACCAGGTTATTTTTAGAATTACTCTTACTAAAGCTCAAATGATTTACTTAAATGAGGAACTTCCTCACCAGAAATTGAGTAATAGACAACCTTTGCTTTTTTCTGCTCAATTGTCACTATACAATATGTCCCTTGATTATAACCTTTAGGCAATCGAACACTCCCTGGGTTAATTAAGAGTACGCCGTGCTTTTTTTCTGCTTTAGCAATATGTGTGTGACCATAAACAGCAATTTTAGCCTCACTTCTACTAGCATGAGAAATTAACTGATCTAAATCATTTTTCACACCGTGGTGATGTCCGTGTGTAATGTACACAGGAATTCCGTTCCATTCTAAATGAAGCTCTTGCGGAAAAGCAGCAAAGAGATCACAATTCCCAGCAACTACTTGTGAACCAGCCAATACTTGATCACCTACATCAAGTTCCGAATCGCCCGCATGAATGATTCGCTCAACAAAATCACGTTTTTGGTCAATGATTTCTGCTAGTTCTTTTTTCCATCCATGGCTGTCGCTAACAACAAGAACGTTCATAATAATCCCCCTACAAACTGCTTCTTAAAGTTTCTTAAGGCGTTTGCACGATGGCTAATTTCATTTTTTTCTCGAGAGCTCAATTGGGCCATTGTTTTATCGTGTGAGGGAACAAAGAAGATTGGATCATACCCAAAGCCATTAGTTCCACTTTCTTCTCTAGCAATTATCCCTTCACAACTCCCTTCTGCGTAAACCGTCTCTTTTCCAGGTTTGGCAAGAGCAATGACACAATAGAAACGCGCTGTTCTGTCCTCTACAGCAAGATCAGCCATCTCCTGTAAAACTTTATCTATATTATCTTGATCACTTTTATCTGGTCCTGCATAACGCGCGGAGAAGACACCTGGACGGCCATCAAGAGCATCCACAATTAATCCTGAATCGTCAGCAAGAACAGGTCTGTTTAAATAAGCACTAAGGGTTTCCGCTTTCTTTGCTGCATTTTCTTTAAACGTATTTCCATCTTCAATAATTTCTGGTACTTCAGGGAAATCGATTAAAGATTTCACCTGAAATGATCCTGAAAAAAGGTCTTTAAAGTCAGAAACTTTCCCACTATTTCTTGTTGCTATTACAAGTTCATTCATTTTTTGGTCTTCTCCTTTCTTCAATCCACATTGCTGCTTCTCCAACAAGCAACCGTTGTTTTTCAATTAATTCTTTTATACCAGACTCAGCCAAATCAAGCAGTTCATTCATCTCTGTTCGACTAAAAACAGCCTCTTCTCCACTTCCTTGAATTTCTACGTATTGACCCGAACCCGTTAACACGACATTCATATCAACATCCGCTTGCGAATCTTCTTCGTAACTTAAATCACAAACAATGCCTCCATCGACAAGTTTGCCTACTGAAACAGCAGCTAAAAAATCATTCACGGGCCATTGCGACAATACCCCTGATTCTTTCGCGCTTTTTAAAGCTAATACTAGAGCAACGTATGCACCTGTAATGGAAGCCGTACGAGTTCCACCATCAGCTTGAATCACATCACAGTCAATCCAGACAGTCCGTTCTCCTAATTGATCTAAGTCGACAACAGCCCGAAGAGCTCTTCCTATTAATCGTTGGATTTCCATCGTTCTTCCCGTTAACTTACCCTTTGCTGATTCACGAATCGTCCGTTGTTCGGTCGCCCGGGGGAGCATCGCATATTCCGCTGTAAGCCAACCTTTTTTTTGTCCGCGTAAAAAAGGAGGCACCTTATTTTCAATTGACGCTGTGCAAATGACTTTTGTGTCTCCGATGCAAATTAACACCGATCCCTCTGCATGTTTCGTAAATTCCGGGATTATCTGAATATCTCTAAGTTCCTCTTTCGTCCGTCCATCTTGACGCATTCTTCATCCTCCTCTTAGGTTAGAGAAGCTTCTCCATTCAGTCGTGATTAAGTATAACATAAGACAAAGAGCATCTGCATAATCGCAGATGCTCTACTACTCATTAAAGTGGATGGACATTTAACATTGTAGGACGGGTGACTTCTTCCACCTCTTGACCGCTTTCAGATTGCACCCCTGCTTCTCCATTTACTTGGATCGACACTTTTTCAATTCCCATTTGTTCTGTTAATGTGAGTGCAAGACTTTCTAACACGGTCTGCGGGATAACCATTTCTTCTCCTGCAGCAGCTTGAATTGCCTCATTAAAGTTTAGCACAACTTCACCATCAACAAGTTCTGGATCTTCAAGTAGTTGTACTTCTGGGGACAGCCCTGTTAAATTTGTCATCATAGCGGCTGGTCCATTTATAAGTTCATCCACAGCCGAAGCAATTGCATTGTCAACATTTTCGACCCTTCTCGTTACAGGAACATAATAGGATTGATTCTCGTATGAACTTAGGAAGTATAGAGTAAGATCTTCACTATTCGTAAAATCCACAACTCCACTAGAATCTAAGTTAATGCCATCAGCACGTGTTAGATTTCCTACAATTGGCGTTTCAGTTTGTGGCATTTTATCTAATTCTATTCCATCGATCTCAATCTTCACTTCTTCAACTTCCGGAAACTGAGTTAACGTCCAGGTAATTGCTTCAAATATGCGTTTTTCATCATCCGGATTATAGTCTCCAAATTCAGCAGAGAAATTCGCTATTGCTAACTTGTCTTCTTTTAAATGATTAACTTCCACTTCTGTCCCTGCAGGAATTACACCACGAAAGCCACTTGGTAAAAGCTCTTGAAGCGGACCTTCAACTACTAAATATTCAAGAGATTGCTTCATTAAACTTTCAGTCTTTGGAAGTGTTAACGTTTGAGGTACAACCATTCCATCAGAGTCAATTAAATAAAGCTCTCTTAAATTTCTAGATTCTTGCGCAGCATCAGGACTCACTTCATCTTCGCCTTCTTCAGCTTCGCCCTCTTCCTCTTCCTCTGCCTCCTCGTCAGCTTCTTCCTCATCTTGAATCTCTTCAGCATTACGAATCTCTAAACCGTCTTCATCCGTTGTATACGTAATAGGCGGTTCATCTAATGTATCTACGGGCTCATTCGCCCCAGACGAACAGCCTGTTGCTAATGTTAGAACAACGATAAATGGTACGCTAATTCCTACTAATTTACGCATTTCTTTCCCCCCCAGAATGGTTGTACTTTCATGTATACGAGCATTCTCGAACTTTAGACCATATCGATAAAAAAATGCACAAAAAAAACGCCCCTTTATTTTGGGGCGCTCTTTATTATTATGAACGTACAGGCAACTCCTCACCTAAAACATCTAAACGATCTTGGTGTTCTTCAGGTGATAATTGCTGCTCTTTAATATATAAATTGCGCGGGTGAACACGACATTCTGGTGTGCATCCACGAACATGTTTATGTTCATTTTCTTCCGAGCATAAAATCTGCTTATTGCACTCTGGGTTTGCACAATTCACATAGCGTTCACAAGGGGTTCCATCAAAATAATCTTTACCAACTACAATCGGATTAATTTGATTAATCGGGACCGTTAAACGCTCATCAAACACGTAGCATTGTCCATCCCATAAGTCACCTTGCACTTCTTCATCTTTACCATACGTCACAATGCCACCATGTAATTGCGACACGTCCTCAAAGCCTTCTTGCTTTAACCAACCTGAAAACTTTTCACAACGTATGCCACCTGTACAATATGTCAAAATTCGTTTGTTCTCAAACTGCTCTCTATTTTCTCTAATCCACTCCGGTAAATCACGGAATGTCTTTATATCTGGACGAACTGCTCCACGAAAATGACCTACGTCATATTCATAATCGTTTCTAGCATCAATAACAACCGTATTATCTTGTTGCATTGCTTCTTTCCATTCTGATGGCGATAAATATTTCCCAGTAAGTTCTAGAGGATTAATATCCTCTTCATTTAACCGCAATGTTACAAGCTCTGAACGCGGCCGCACATGCATTTTCTTAAATACATGGCCATCTTCTTCATCCTCTTTAAAAACAATTCCCTCAAAAAGTGGGTTGTTTTCCATCGCTTGTTTGTACAGATCCGTGTCTTCTTTTAACCCCGAAACCGTACCATTAATCCCTTCAGACGCCACAAGAATACGCCCTTTTAAATTGATTCCCTTACAAAATGCCAGATGTTCTTTTGAAAACAACTCTGGATCCTCAATCGTTGTGTAATAATAATACAATAATACTCGATATTCTTTTTCCATTTTGAAATTCACCTATCTTCTTATATTTGCAAGATACAATGTGTAGGTGTCTTACCTAATCAATCACATCTGTGCTTCAATTGTTTCCCATACATATTATACAAAATACAGTGCAGCTGTCCAGTATCAATAAAAAAAGAATTAGGTGTCATTTAACACCTAACTCTTTCTACTTGTTATTCAATCCCAAAAAATTCTTCTGCTTTTTTCAAGAACTTTTGGTCTTCAGGAGCCATCTCATATTCTTCTACGATAGCATCTACAGGACATACCCCTTGGCACGCTCCACAATCAATACAAATATCGGGATTAATATAGTATTGATCTTCCCCTTCTTCAATACAATCTACTGGGCATACATCAACACATTCCCCAGCCTTTTCCCCAATACATGGGCTTAATATAACAAAAGCCATACGTTACACTCCTTTTTATTAACTACTGAAAGCTTTAACTTCCATGTCTATTTATGTTTGTATCTATAGCATACACGCCTTAGCTAAAAACTTAAAGTGATTCAATTGAAAAAGTTGTTCCTTCTTATTATTGTCTATTCATTGTTGGAAAAACCAAACTACTCCCTAGCGAAATTGAGGCCACATTTTTTGTGTCGATCGCTAACCATTTGCTAGCAAAATGCTTAAAGGACTCTGCAACGCCTGTTGTAAAAAATTGATGCTCTGGTTCCACACTTGATTTACGGTTAATCGAGTGATGAAAAAGCAGACTACTTACTTCTCTAGCCGTCTCTTCACCAGATGAAATAATAGTAACGGATGCAGGTAAGAATGACTCAATTACAGGTTTCAATAACGGGTAATGTGTACACCCTAAAATAAGCGTATCGAAATCAGTATTCTTAAGTGGTTTTAACGACTCTTCGACTACTCTCTCTGCTTCTTCTCCATCAATGATTCCCTGCTCAACAAGTGGCACAAAAAAAGGACAAGCCAAACTTTCCACCGTCACTTGTTCACTAATTGCAACGAGTGCCGTGGCATAAGCATTACTTGTAATTGTACCAGTTGTACCTATAACGGCAATATGTTGGTTATTACTTGATTGAATTGCGCTAATCGCACCTGGTTGAATGACTCCTACAACAGGTATAGACAATAAGGATCGCGCTTCCTCTAAGACAACAGCTGTTGCAGTGTTACAGGCAATAACAATCATTTTTACATTCTCTTCAAGAAGCCGATTAATCATTTGCCATGTAAATTTTCGCACTTCATCTACAGGCCTTGGACCATACGGACATCTTAAAGTATCACCAATATAACAAATGGTTTCTTTTGGTAGCTGGCGCATAATCTCCTGGGCAACCGTTAATCCGCCGAAGCCAGAATCGATGATGCCAATCGGTCTATCCATGCGTCCCTCTCTCCTTTAATCAGACTTGCTCGGACGCTGCAAGCATTAACCCATTTATAAGCGAACTTCCCGCTTATTCTTCATTGTTTTTAATAACAGGTTTAAATTCTCTTCAAGAATGTCTACTTGTTCCCGTGAAAATCCCTCGAGCATTTCAGCTAAGTAATCTTGCCTTTGGCTAATTACATCACGAATAATCGTTTGACCTTTTGGTTTTAAATGAATACGGACAACACGCCGATCCTGTTCGTCTTTAACGCGTGCAACCAACTCATTCTTCTCCATTCGGTCAATCAAATCAGTTGTTGTACTATATGCCAGGTGCATCCCGTCAGAAAGTTCCCCTATAGTCATATCACCATATTCATTTAGCCATTGTAATGCAACAAATTGAGGGGGCGTAATTGGAAAATTCACTAGTATTTCTCTGCCTTTTTGTTTCACTAAATCTGCTACTTTACGAAGTGATCGTTCAATGTCTTCGAATTGGCGATGATCATTCTCATAAGGTTTTTCCAATCTTCCGCACCTCCAGTTAGTTGTTCTTCTTTATTGTACCTAACGAAGCAACATCTAATCAACTGTGAGTTAATGATTCAACAGAAAAAGGGGGCAAACGTTTGCTCGCTCGCCCCTCGTTCAGTAGATTCTTTTCTCTGCATTCATTAGCTAAATGTTTTCTAAAATTAGCTATACTGTTCTCTTACAAGCTTTTCAATCGCTTCTGATGTATCTAGATTTAAGGCCTTTTGTGCAAACTCTGCCAGGTCTGTTTTTGACAATTTGCTCAACTGGCTTCTTGCAGGTAAAACTGATGTAGCACTCATACTAAATTCATCTAACCCTAATCCAAGCAGCAATGGAATCGCAATCTCATCCCCAGCCATTTCTCCACACATACCTACCCATTTCCCTTCAGCATGCGCCGCTTTAATAACCATGTCCACTAAGCGAAGAATAGCCGGGTGATATGGTTGATACAAATAAGAAACTCTTTCATTCATACGATCCGCAGCCATTGTGTATTGAATTAAATCATTTGTACCAATGCTGAAGAAATCAACTTCCTTAGCAAATTGTTGAGCTGCGACAGCGGTAGATGGAATCTCTACCATAATACCTACTTCCATTTCTGAAGAAACGTCAATGCCATCAGCTTCAAGCTTGGATTTTTCCTCATTTAAAATTTGCTTTGCTTGGCGTAATTCTTCAAGCGCGGCAATCATTGGGAACATAATTTTCAAGTTTCCGTACGCACTTGCACGTAACAAGGCGCGGAGTTGTACACGGAACATTTCTTGCATTTCTAGGCATAAACGAATCGCTCTAAAACCAAGGAATGGATTAAGTTCATGAGGCAAGTCAAGATATGGAAGTTCCTTGTCCCCCCCAATATCTAACGTACGGATAACAACGGGTTTGCCTTCCATACGCTTAACCACTTCTTTATATGCTTCAAACTGCTCGTCTTCACTTGGAAGTTCAGATCGTCCCATATAAAGAAATTCCGTTCGGTAAAGACCAATACCTTCAGAGCCATTATTTATTACGCCATCTAGATCGTTTGGCGTGCCAATATTTGCTGCTAGCTCTACGTGGTGTCCATCCTTAGTGACCGTTTTTTCATTAACAAGCTTTGCCCACTCTTCTTTTTGCTTTTGATAAGCTACTTGTTTTTGCTTATAGTTTTCTAATTCAGCTTCATTCGGGTCAATAATAACATGGCCATCTATTCCATCAATAATGACTGTTACACCATTTTCAACTTTTACAGTAGCTTCTTTTGTGCCTACCACTGCAGGAATTTCCAATGATCTTGACATAATAGCAGAATGAGATGTACGCCCGCCAATATTGGTGGCAAACCCTTTAATGACAGCTGGATTCAGTTGAGCAGTGTCAGAAGGAGTTAAATCATGGGCAATAATAATTGTATCTTCCGTAATTGCAGCAAGCGATACAACGTCAATTCCCATCAAATGTCCTAGAACACGACGAGAAACATCACGAATATCGGACGCACGCTCTTTCATATATTCATTTTCCATGTTTTCAAACATAGAAATGAACATATTAGCAACTTCATTTAATGCAAACTCAGCGGTAACCGCATCGTCATTTACTTTTAATTTTACAGCATCAATTAATTCAGGATCACTTAATACAAGTAAATGAGCAGAAAAGATCTCTGCTTTATCTTCACCTAACTCTATAAATGCTTTTTCTTTAATCGCTGTTAATTCTTTACGAGAAATAGCCAGTGCTTCGTCCAGACGCTTGACTTCATCACCAGCATTCTTTGCTTCTTTTTGTTTAATTGTGAAGTCGGGTTCTTCATGTACAAAAGCTTTGGCAATTGCTACACCCGCAGATGCAGCAATGCCCGATAGAGTATAGCTCATTATTCGCCTAAGCCCTCTTTAATAACTTCTTCAATAGCAGCTAGTGCTTCATCAGCGTCTGAACCTTCTGCTTTAATCGTTACTTCAGCGCCTTGTCCAACACCTAGTGACATTACACCCATAATTGATTTAAGGTTTACCGACTTCCCTTTATAATCAAGTGTAATATCAGAAGAAAACTGTCCGGCTTTATTCACTAATTGTGTTGCTGGACGAGCATGAATGCCTGTGTCTGCAGTGATTGTAAATGTTTTTTCTGCCATAATAAAAACCTCGTTTCTTTTATTATCATTTAGTCATGTCAAGCCCTTATATCACCAAGTACGACCTACTTCTATAGCGTACCCTGCAACAACTTGAACTAATACAAGTTATTTTAATGCAAAGCTAATAAGCCCGGATCAAGACGAGCTCTCGAAACACCGTCATTATAGCATGACGCTCCCCCCCTTTCAACAAAAAAGACTACGATGCGTTTAATATTACGACTCTTTTCGACAACATTCTTTTAAGAAAATTAAGTATATAATTCGCCTCTTGTTCATCCACATGTAAATTGTATGCTCACACCTTCCTCTATTCAGACATATACTGTTTTGACTAAAGCCTTTCAGGTTATCACAACCTGCTCTTAGCCCGGCATGAAGGAGTGAACATATTGAAAGGAGCAGACTTCGGACCAAAGCCCTTGCTGACCAAGAGGGAACGCGAAGTATTCGAACTACTTGTCCAAGACCAGACGACAAAGGAAATCGCAAATCATTTGTTTATCAGTGAAAAAACCGTTCGTAATCATATATCGAACACGATGCAAAAGCTGGGAGTCAAGGGGCGCTCTCAAGCCGTTATTGAACTTATAAGACTTGGCGAAATTACGATCTAATAAAAAAAAGCCTGCAAATGCAGGCTTTTTTTATTTCTTTTTATTTCTTTAAAAGAGAAATCAGCGATGCTTGAAACGGTACTGCTTTACCTGACTTTGAATCCACCTGAACCATGACACCTCTACCCGTTAAACAAATATGGTCTTCTTTTTTTGCGATATAATGCAGATCAATTGACGATCTTCCGATTTTTTCTACTTTAACTCCAATGCGAAGCGAATCCCCATACTTTATTTGATTAAAATAGTTACATTGTAAATCTGCGGTCACGATCATCGGTCGCTCTTCGCCTTCCAACCATTTTTCCATCATACCTAGTTTTTTAAAATAATCTAATCTAGCTTGTTCAAAATAAACAAATGCAACTGTATTATTCACATGCCCAAATGCGTCTGTTTCTGAAAAACGTACATTTATTTCACTATAAAAACGAAATTCTTTTTCCCAGTTCCCCAAATCTGTTATGTAATCAGGCATTTTCACATTGTTGTGCTCCTTTTATAGAAAGCGGGCTGTCATATATGACAGCCCGCTTTTATTTTTAGTTTCCACCAAAAAAGTTTTTGAATGATTGTAGTGCAGTTGACCGATTAAGTGCAGCAATTGAAGTTGTAAGTGGAATTCCTTTTGGACAAGATTGAACGCAATTTTGCGAGTTGCCACAATTAAGTAGTCCACCTTCATCCATTAAAGCCTCTAGGCGTTCTTCTTTGTTCATATCACCTGTTGGATGAGCATTAAACAGTCTCACTTGTGATAGTGCTGCAGGTCCAATAAAATCTGAATTAGAATTCACATTTGGACAAGATTCCAAGCAGACACCACAAGTCATACATTTTGATAACTCATAAGCCCATTGGCGTCTTTTTTCTGGCATTCTTGGTCCCGGTCCTAAATCATAAGTGCCATCAATTGGAATCCATGCTTTTACTTTCTTCAGTGAATCAAACATTCGGCTACGATCAACCATTAAATCTCGCACAACAGGGAAAGTTTTCATAGGTTCCAAACGAATTGGTTGTTTTAATTTATCAATAAGTGCTGTACAAGATTGTTGTGGTTTTCCATTAATAACCATCGAACAAGCACCACAAACTTCTTCCAAACAATTCATATCCCAAGCAATTGGCGTTGTTTTTTCACCTTTAGAATTTACAGGATTTCTGCGAATTTCCATTAAACAAGAAATGACATTTAGGTTCTGACGGTAGGGAAGTTTAAATTCTTCCTCATACGAACCGCCATCAGGCCCATCCTGCCTAGTAACGATAATTGTAATCGTTTGATCGCTCATTTCTTTTCAGCTCCTTGCTTTTTCTGAGAGTAGTCACGTTTACGCGGCTTAATCAACGATGTATCGACTTCCTCATATTCAAAGTCAGGTGCCCCTGTGCTAGGATTATACCAAGCTTTGGTTGTTTTCAAGAAGTCCTCATCGTTACGCTCTGGAAAGTCCGGTTTATAGTGAGCTCCGCGGCTTTCATTCCGGTTATATGCCCCAATAGTAATTACTCGAGCTAAGTTCAGCATTCCCTCTAGTTGGCGAGTAAACGACGCCCCTTGGTTCGACCATCTTGCTGTATCGTTGATGTTAATGTTTTTATAACGTTCCATAAGCTCTTGTATTTTCTCATCTGTTTTTAATAGCTTATCATTATAACGAACTACCGTTACATTATCAGTCATCCATTCACCAAGTTCTTTATGAAGCACATATGCATTCTCTTTTCCATCCATACGTAAAATTGATTCGAACTTGTCCTGTTCTTTTTTAGCTTCCGTTTCAAATAAAGATGGAGAAAGATCTGCAACTGACTTATCAAGTCCATTCATATACTCAACAGCTTTTGGTCCAGCAACCATACCTCCATAAATTGCAGAAAGCAATGAATTAGCACCTAATCGGTTAGCTCCGTGTTGAGAATAATCACATTCCCCGGCCGCAAACAATCCTGGAATATTTGTCATTTGATCGTAATCAATCCACATACCACCCATTGAATAGTGGACTGCCGGGAAAATTTTCATTGGCACTTTACGAGGATCATCACCCATGAACTTTTCATAGATCTCAATGATACCACCTAATTTAATGTCAAGCTCTTTTGAATCCTTATGGGAAAGGTCTAGGTATACCATGTTTTCTCCATTAATTCCTAAACCTTCATCGACACAAACATGGAAAATTTCACGTGTTGCAATATCACGTGGCACTAAGTTTCCGTATGCAGGATATTTCTCTTCAAGGAAATACCAAGGTTTCCCATCTTTATACGTCCAGACACGTCCGCCTTCACCACGTGCAGATTCACTCATTAAGCGAAGCTTATCGTCTCCAGGAATTGCAGTTGGGTGTATCTGAATAAACTCACCGTTTGCATAAGCAACACCTTGCTCATACAATTTAGCAGCAGCATATCCTGTATTAATCATCGAATTGGTTGATTTCCCAAAAATAATCCCTGGTCCACCTGTCGCTACAATAACAGCGTCTGCCGGGAAGCTCTTAATTTCAGCCGAATTTAACTCTTGAGCAGTAATCCCTTTACATACACCATCATCAATAATAGCTGAAAGGAACTCCCAACCTTCATACTTTGTTACTAGCCCTTGCACTTCGTAACGACGAACTTGCTCATCAAGTGCATAAAGAAGTTGCTGACCAGTTGTTGCACCAGCGAACGCTGTTCTATGGTGCTGAGTACCGCCAAAACGACGGAAATCTAGCAATCCTTCCGGTGTCCGATTAAACATAACACCCATTCGATCCATTAAATGAATGATGGAAGGCGCCGCTTCAGTCATTGCTTTTACTGGAGGTTGATTCGCTAAAAAGTCACCACCGTATACACTATCATCAAAATGTTCGTATGGAGAATCTCCTTCTCCTTTCGTATTAACCGCACCGTTAATGCCACCTTGAGCACAAACGGAGTGAGAACGTTTTACAGGAACGATTGAAAACAAATCAACCTGAACCCCTTTTTCTGCCGCTTTAATCGTTGCCATTAGGCCTGCTAATCCGCCGCCTACTACAGCAATTCTTCCTTTACTCATCAAGTCCACTCCCTACAAGTTCGCAAGTCTTTTTTACACAAATGCTAAAGCAGCCGCGACACCTACATATGTAAGAGCTGCAAATACACCAATCGAAACATAAGTCATGATTTTCTGAGAACGAGGTGTTACCGTAATTCCCCATGATACAGCGAAAGACCATAAGCCATTAGCAAAGTGGAATGTCGCAGATACGATACCAACAATATAAAAGGCGAACATCCAGTTGTTTTGCAAGATATCTGCCATCATTTGATAATTTACTTCCTGTCCAAACATTGCTTGAACGCGAGTATCCCACACATGCCACGCAATGAAAATAAGTAAGAAGACCCCGGTAAAGCGTTGAAGAACAAACATCCAGTTTCTGAAAAAACCATAGTGTTTTGTATTGTTTTTTCCTTTAAAAGCAATGTAAATACCATAGGCAGCATGATACATAATTGGAAGAAAGATTATAAATATTTCTAGGGCATAACGAAAAGGCAAGCTTTCCATAAAATGAGAAGCTTGGTTAAATGCTTCCGGTCCTCGAGTTGCAAAATGGTTAACAACTAAATGCTGAATTAAAAAAATTCCGATTGGAATAACCCCTAATAATGAATGCAACCTACGGTTGAAATATTGCTGATTACTAGCCATACACGTTCCCTCCACGATAGTTTTCCTGTCCAGACCCCAAATAACAATGACTCTCTCTATTTATCTCTTATAACAGAACCTCCCGGCAATATATATACATATTCGACAAATTCTTTAAAACTGTGAAATCTCTTTGACACTTTTCATTTTACTCCTAGGGTATTTTCGAGTCAAGAAAACGGATTCAATTTGTATTGATTTAAAAGGCTTTAGAATCTTCTATCTATTACCCGGGAAAATATAAATTTATCTTAATAAGCTTCAAGATAAGGTTTTTTCTCTCTTACATGATTTTTCTTTTTAGACTTAAAGAAGAACGGCTGACAAAATCATCAATCAACGATAGTATAGAAATGGAGGGAATTTGAATAGAGTTAATGGGGTGTCCGTATGAATGAAGACAATAATTCCAACTTTGGATACGATTTAATACGTAATGACGTGCTTCGCCAGCTATTGGGAAGCGAACATGACAGCCTACTCTATTGGGTAGGAAAAACAGTGGCTAGAGACACAGAACTAGCTTCCCTCGATGAAGTGGTTTCTTTTTTTGCGCAGGCAGAATGGGGTGACCTTGAACGCTTAAAAGAAAAAAGAAGCGAATACATATTCGAACTAACAGGTAGTTGGATGGGAAGAAAAGACAAGCGCTGTTACCAACTTGAAGCAGGGTTTCTAGCAGA
The DNA here is from genome assembly GCF_002019705.1 of Shouchella patagoniensis. GTDB lineage: Bacteria > Bacillota > Bacilli > Bacillales > Bacillaceae_D > Shouchella > Shouchella patagoniensis. The sequence continues at coordinate 1,232,658 of NZ_KV917377.1, forward strand.
AATATTTGAACGTTGGCATGAATTAACGACTGCTGTAACCTATACTGAAAAACGAAATAGCATTCAATTTACTGTCCATTTAGATCGCCATGATCCACTTTTAATGGATGAGCCAAAAACCTAAACATAAGACAACAGAAAGCCCAAGATAAAAAATCTTGGGCTTTCTTGAGAGTTAGTTTTTCTCATTTTTATTTAATGTATTGTGAATTGTGTTTGCCAAAGAAGCAGGCACATACTCACTTAATTCTTCAACTGTCGCTTCTTTCATCTTTTTAACCGAACCAAACGCTTTTAATAATGTTCTTCGCCTTTTTTCTCCAATTCCTGGAATGTCATCTAGCGCTGATTGAAAGAAAGTCTTTGAGCGTGTTTGTCGATGAAATGTAATTGCGAATCGATGAACTTCGTCTTGGATTCGCTGCAATAAATAAAACTCGTGGCTATCTCGTTTTAATGGAACGACAACAGGTGGTGCACCCAAAATTAACTGAGATGTCCGGTGCTTTTCATCTTTGGCCAGACCACATACTGGTATATCTAATCCTAGTTCATCTTCAATAATCTCTTTTGCAGCCGATATTTGCCCTACACCACCGTCAATTACTATTAGATCAGGTAATGCGAGATCTTCCTTAAGTAGACGGACATAGCGCCGTCTAACAACTTCACGCATCGATCCATAATCATCGGGTCCTTCGACTGTTTTAATCTTATACTTTCGGTAGTCCTTACGATGAGGTTTACCATTTAAGAAGACAACCATTGCAGAAACAGGATCTACCCCTTGAATGTTTGAGTTATCGAACGCTTCAATACGATAAGGGGCATCTATACCCATTGCAATCCCTAATCGCTCAACAGCTTTTACAGTACGCTCTTCATCTCGTTCAATTAGAGAAAATTTCTCTTTTAAAGCTAGCATTGCATTTTCTTCAGCTAAATCAAGCAAGGATTTCTTTTGCCCTCGTTTTGGCTGTGTCACTTTTACTTCTAATAATTCCGTTAGCAACTCATGATCAACTTGTTCGGCAACAAAAATTTCCTTTGGTTTAACATGGTTTTTCTCTAAATAGAATTGGGCAACAAAAGTAAGGAGTTCTTCTGTTGGTTCTTGATATATTGGGAAAATAGAAACATCACGCTCGATCAGTCTTCCTTGTCGTACAAAAAAGACTTGTACGCACATCCAGCCTTTATCATAGGAATAGCCAAATACGTCTCTATCAGTTTGATCCGCAAACGACATCTTTTGCTTTTCCATCACTTTTTCCATTTGCATAAGTGTGTCGCGTAATTCCTTCGCCCGTTCAAAATCAAGCTCTTCAGCAGCCTTTTCCATCTTCTCTTGCAGTTGTGCTTTAATATCTGTATGACCACTTTTTAAAAAACGAGTAATCTCCTGTACCATCTGTTGATTCGTATCGATACTTACATCGTATACACAAGGTGCTAAACATTGCCCGATATGATAATATAAGCAAACACTATCAGGCATTTTCCGACATTTTCGCAGGGGATAAAGCCTATCCAACAACTTTTTTGTTTCTGATGCAGCACCTGCATTTGGATAAGGCCCAAAATATTTGCCCCCATCTTTTTTTACTTGACGCGTAATCAATAAACGGGGATGTTTTTCATTCGTAATCTTAATATACGGATACGTTTTGTCATCCTTAAGCAAAACATTGTATTTCGGGTCATGTTTTTTAATAAGTGTTAATTCTAAAATAAGTGCTTCAATATTACTCGAGGTAACAATGTATTCGAAGTCTCTGATTTCCGAAACAAGCCGCTGTGTTTTGCTATCGTGGCTTCCTGTGAAATAAGAGCGGACACGGTTTTTTAATACTTTTGCTTTTCCAACATAAATGATTCTATTTTGCTTGTCTTTCATTAGATAGCAACCAGGTTTATCCGAAAGCAGCGCCAGTTTATTTTTGATCGCATCGCTCATGTACATTTCCTCCTTGCAGTAAAAAACCGCCTTTCCAATTGCGAGAAAGACGGCTTTTGTATCATTACATTTGCTTGTTTAACAGTTCAGCTAGTGCTTCTTTTGGTTGAAAACCAACCGCTTTGTCAACAACTTCACCGTCTTTTAAAACAAGTAGAGTTGGAATACTCATTACGCCAAACTTACCAGCTGTTTCTTGGTTTTCATCAACATCTACTTTCACGATTTTTGCTTTATCTCCAAGATCTCCGTCTAATTCTTCAAGCACTGGAGCAATCATTTTACAAGGTCCACACCATGGTGCCCAAAAGTCTACAAGAACGACCCCATCTTTTGTTTCCTCAGTAAAATTTTGATCAGTAGCATTTACAATTGCCATTCGTTTAATCCCCTTTCAGTTACTAGCTTAAATACAGTATATCATCCTTCATGCAAGCAAGGAAACTAACTTGCCTATAAGCATTAGAGTACCCACTGTCGACTTATCATAAACGATTCTTGTGCAAATAGAAAGCCACTTGCTTAAAGCAAGTGGCTTCGAACTGAAAACAAAGCTCGCGAACGTTTTTGCTCATTCAGTCATATGCTAATGAACTTATTGTGCATTCACACCTTGCCACAAAATTAATTCTAGTCTAAGAAACGTTTCTTTTTAATACGTTGCTATTAGTTTGAAACGAGTACACTTTTTAATTCCTCAGTTAAAAGTGGAAGAATTTCAAATAAATCGCCCACAATACCATAATCAGCAACATCAAATATCGGTGCTTCTGGATCTTTATTAATAGCAACAATTACTTTTGAATTTGACATTCCAGCTAGGTGTTGAATTGCTCCAGAAAGTCCAACTGCTATATAAAGATCTGGTGTAACAACTTTACCTGTTTGACCAATTTGAAGCGAATAGTCACAATACTCAGCGTCACAAGCTCCACGCGAAGCGCCTACTGCTCCCCCAAGAAGGTCGGCAAGCTCCTTCAATGGTTTAAACCCCTCTTCACTTTTTACACCTCGACCTCCAGCAACAATAATGTTTGCCTCGGCTAAATCAACTCCACCTGTTGCCTTTTTAACCACATCTTTAACAACAGTACGCAAATCTTGAATATCTACTGAAACGGTTTCAACCTCACCTGTAATGGAATCGTCTTTATCAATAGCACTGATATTATTCGGACGAATTGTTACGATTAAAGAACCATCACCAGCAGCAGTTCTTTTTTCAAATGCTTTGCCAGAATAAATCGGTCGAATAAACACAGGCTCATTCGTATTCTCAATGGTTACAACATCGGAAAATAATGCAGCATCTAATTTGACAGCCAACCTTGGTGAAATATCTTTCCCAATGGAAGTATGGCCTAAAACAATTACATCAGGGTTTTCTTTATCAAATACTTGCAAATACGCTTGTTTATAAGCATCTGTAGTGTAATGCTTTAATTCATCATGTTCTGTTACGATTACACGATCTGCACCATATGCAAACAACTGACTTGCGATGGATTGAACCCCCTCTCCTGCAAGAACAGCCACTACTTCTCCACCATCAGCGATCTGTTTAGCAGCCCCAATTGCTTCGAATGAAACATTGCGGAGCTCTCCACTTTTAGCTTCTGCTAATACGATTGTCTTTTTCGCCATAAGTTATATCCTCCTTAAATAACTTTCGCTTCTGATTTTAATAACGAGACAAGTTCTTTCACTTGTTCGCTTGGTTCTCCTTCAAGCTTTTTACCTGCTTGTTTTTCAAGTGGAAGATACACTTCTTGAACAATTGTCTTTGCTTCAACATCATCTTCATCAACATCTAAATCATCTAAATCCAGTACTTCAAGAGGTTTTTTCTTCGCTTTCATAATACCCGGCAGTGATGGATAACGTGGATCATTTAACCCTTGTTGTGCTGTTACTAGAAGCGGCAATGTTGCTTCTACTGTTTCTTCATCTCCTTCAACATCTCTAACAATTGTTGCTTTATCTCCAGATACTAAAATACTCGTAATTGTTGTTACTTGTCCGATACCTAGTAACTCTGCCAAGCGGGGACCGACTTGACCCGAACCACCATCAACCGCCACATTTCCTGCCAAAATAATATCAGCATCCTTATCTTTAAAGAAAGCATAGAGCAATGATGCGGTTGTAAATGGATCACTTTCATCGATTTCTTCACGATCAATTAACACACCTTTATCTGCACCCATCGCGAGTGCCGTGCGTAATTGCTTTTCCGCCTCTTCTTCTCCTACGGTTACGACAGTTACTTCCCCTCCATGTTCATCGCGAAGAACCAGCGCTTCTTCCACTGCGTATTCATCATAAGGGTTAATTATAAATTCTGCCCCTTCTTCTTGTACTTTTCCATTTGAAATAGAGATCTTTTCTTCCGTGTCAAACGTTCTTTTTAAGATGACATAAATATTCATTTACAAAACCTCCAGTATGTTAATTCCCCTGAAATCGGGGCTCCCGTTTTTCCAGAAAAGCTTGAACACCTTCCTTGCGATCATCTTGCATATAAACTTCTCCAAAACACTCTAATTCTTTTGTAAAACCTTCTTCACGGTCTCCATCGCTTGTCGCTACGAGTTCAAGTGTACGGCGAACCGTTAAGGGGCTTTTTGCCGCAATGCCAGTGGCAATTGTCATCACATCTTTAAGTAAATCTTCTTCTTTACTAACTTGATTAATCAGACCAAACATTAAAGCTTCCTCCGCCTTAATAGGTTTGCTCGTCAACATTAATTCTAGTGCTTTTGCTTTTCCAATCAACTTAGGTAGCCGTTGTGTACCACCAAAGCCAGGAATAAGACCTAAATTAAGCTCTGGTAATCCTAGTTTCGTGCCTTCAGCAGCTATCCGCATATGACAAGCCATCGCAAGCTCAAGCCCTCCCCCGAGCGCAGCCCCATGAATAGCAGCAATCACCGGTTTGGGAGCGTTTTCAATTTTAAAAAATGTATCTTGCCCCTTTTTACCAAGCTCTGCAAATTCGTGTCCGTCTTCAACGTCAATAAATTCTTTAATATCAGCTCCAGCTGCAAAGAAACGACCCTCGCCATGGATTACAACGCATTTAATTGTTTCATCGTTGTAGACCTTTTCAAAATGATGCTCAAGTTCATCCATGACCGAGCGAGCAAGAGCATTAGCAGGTGGGCGATTTAAAGTAATAACCGCCACACCATTTTCTACCTTCCATTTTGTCTGTGCCATCTTGTCTTATCCAACTCCTTTCACGTCGCCAGCAAGACCATACAATAACATTTGCTGGACTTTTACCGCCTGTGATTCTAATGAAAACTTCCCTTCTGACATGACCCAATTTGAGACCACTTCATCTAAAGTCCCAAAAATCATCTGTCGAGCAAGTAACGGGTCAAGATGCGAATAAAAGCTCCCGCTTTCTTTCCCCTCCTTTACTAATTCGTCTAAAAGTGACAAATATCCTTTTAAAACCTGGTTAATCCTTAATCGCAACTCTGTTTTTGATTGTCTTAATTCAAGCTGAGTGACAACGGCTAAGTAATAATCTGCCTCTAATTGAGAAAAATGAGAATGGACTAGTCGATTCAATTTTTCTTCTGTCGTTTTCTCGTTTTGAATGATTTCCCTACTTTTTTTTACAAAAGAACCCATCTTTTCTTCAAACAACGAAATTAAAATATCTTCCTTGTTTTTAAAATATAAATAAATGGTTCCATCTGCCACACCGGCTTCTTTTGCAATCTTAGAAACTTGTGCTTGATGGAAACCATGCTTTGCAATAACAATGACTGCAGCATCGATAATTTGATCGTACTTTTGACCACGCTTTTTACTCAAACCCATCTCTCCTTAAGTAAACTATGAATGAATGTTCATTCATATAAAGCGAGTATAATATGATTGACTTCAATTGTCAAACCACTACTTCAAAACAAAAAGGTTTCTTTACAACTAGCGCAAAGAAACCTTAGATAATTATGCTTGTTTTTGATCAACAATGCTACTTTTATTTCGTTCCTCATCTAAAAGCACACGTTTTAAAATTTTTCCAGTCAAAGTAGCCGGTAATTCTTCTCTAAATTCAAATATTCTTGGTAATTTATAAGCTGCCATTCTCTTTCGGCAATAGTTCTCAAGTTCTTCTTCAGATACATGGTCGCCTTCTTTCAAAACAACGTATGCCTTCACAGTCTCGCCTCTGTATTCATCAGGAATGCCTACAACAGCAGCTTGAATAATTGATTCGTGTTCATAAAGAACTTCTTCTACTTCCCGAGGATAAATATTATAACCACTTGCTATAATCATTTCTTTTTTGCGGTCTACTATATAAATATATCCTTCTTCATCCATTCTACCCATGTCACCGCTCTTGAACCAATCCCCATGGAACGTTTGTTGCGTATCTTCTGGACGGTTCCAATAACCCGACATTACTTGTGGACCCTTTATAAAGACTTCACCTATTTCACCAATTTCTGCTTCGCTTTCTTTTTCCATGGAATAAATCATGACTTCTGTGTCTGGCCAAGGTATACCAACACTACCTGATTTTCTTTTATCCCAAATTGGATTTGCACAAGCAACAGGAGAGGTTTCAGTTAAACCATACCCTTCGACAATCCTGCCCTTTGTAAGTTTTTCAAATTTTTGTTGAACCTCTAAAGGAAGTGCTGATGCACCACTAATACAAGCTTTTATAGATGTAAGATCATAATCTGCAATATCAGAGCGATTACATAGCGCAATGTACATAGTTGGTGCTCCCGGAAACAAAGTCACTTTTTGCTTCTCAATCGTTTTTAACACATCTTTTGGATTAAACTTCGGAAGTAAAACCATTGTTTGTGCTTTCATTACTGCAACATTCATAACTGCTGTCATGCCATACACGTGAAAAAATGGCATGACGCCAAGAATGCGCTCACTTCCTTCTTCCGCTTTATAAAGCCAGGCATCACATTGCATAGCATTTACAACTAAGTTTCGATGAGACAGCATAACTCCTTTCGCAAGACCTGTTGTCCCACCAGTGTATTGTAACAATGCTAAATCAGAGGAAGATACTTCGACTTTTGGCTCAATTGCTTTTCCTTCTTTAATCAATTGAGAAAAACGTAAAATCCTTTCTGAATACTCTACTTTAACTGCAGGTATCCCTTGTTTTTTCTGAACAAATGGAAAGAGCAAGCCCTTAGGGAAAGGAAGATAATCTGGGATCGTGGTCACGATAATGAGTTCAAGTGGTGTAGAGTCCATAACCTTTTGCACACGCGGTAAAACTGAATCCAAGCATAAAATTACTTTGGCTCCCGAATCAACTAATTGATGCTGCAATTCTCGTTCTACATAGAGTGGGTTTGTTTGCACAACGATACCACCGACCATTAAAACGCCATAATAGCTAATAATTGACTGCGGGCTATTTGCTAACATGACCGCAACTCGATCGCCTTTTTTTACACCTAGTTTAAGAAGTTGATTAGCAAATTTCAACGATTGGTCATACAACGTTTCATACGTCACTTTTTTACCAAGAAAATGAACCGCTTCGTGCTCTGGATATTTTTTGGCTGATTGTTTGAAAAAATGCTGTAAAGGTACATCGTCATAATCAATTGAGGTACTAATTCCCTCTGGGTATTGTTGCATCCACCTTTTTTCAACGATCTCCATTGTTCTCCTCCTTTAATTAGGGCTCCTCTCGCAAATTGATTCTCCTCTACTCCATTGTATTGTAATCGTTTTCATTTTCCAATTGTTTTTTTGTTTTTTTATAAAAAGTTAGATTTATTTGTATGTAAAATAAATAATGTACTTTGAAAACCTCTCCTATCGAAAACAAACTAACTATGAGATAAAAGCTCATAGTTATTATTCAACTGGTTCTTAATTGCTTATTTTTAATTCCAATGACATAGCATCATGATGAGTAGCAAACTAAAGGACAGTATTCATAGACTCACGCGGAGCAAAGACGAAGATGAGCTTTACAGCTAACACTATGAGGGGTATCCATTGTGGTCTCAAAAAGCAACGACTATTCTGCGAGCGGTGACAAAATGAGGAATCGATCACATTTTACATTCATTAATAAAAAAGCTTACCGACGGACTCATTTTCATTAGAATTCGTCGACAAGCTAAGAAAAACCATTCTATCAATGTCTCTAAGCAAAGATGAATAAAAAAATAATACCGGCTAGAGCGAATACGCCACAGCATACATAAAGAATCTTTATTAACAATTCCATTCAAACACCTCTACGCTTTTATACCTGCACCAATAACAAACGATAAACCAACAGATAACAACAGAGATAAAAGACCGACAGCACGATTATCATTACCTATTTCTTCATCAACTTTAAATCCAGGCATTAAGAATTCGAAAATGAAGTAACTAAATAAGAGTAGGACAAAGCCAACTACACCCCAAAGAAGCATCATCAATAACGAATCTGACTGCTGGATAGAGGAGGCAAAAATATTAGCAACACCAAATATTTTCCCCCCCGTTGCCATCGCAACTGCAATGTTGCCTCGTTTGATTTCTTCCCAATTGCTATAGCTTGTAACTGTCTCAAATATCGTTAAAAATACAACAAGCATCAGAATTGTTACACTGTAATTGGCAATCGTTAAGATCCATTCATTTTCTAGAAGAACCTCCATCGCTCGCTTCCTCTCTCTATTTCAATTCAATGACTGTATTGCCAAGTCCACCTTCGTTCATCCCTCCATCACGCGCTGATTTGATTCTAGGATGATTTGCAACATATTGCTTTACTCCTTTACGCAAGGCTCCAGTCCCCTTACCGTGAATGATTGATACTTGATGATACCCAGCAAGCAGTGCATCGTCAATGTATTTTTCCACACGTTGCATTGCATCTTCATAGCGTTCTCCACGCAAGTCTAATTCAGACTTCACATGAGCATCATTCCCACGAATCGTTGTAATGGCTTTTGTTGGTTCCGGCGCTTTTTCTAGCAACTGCATATCTTCTAGTTCGACCGTCATTTTCATAATCCCGAGTTGGACTTGAAATTCATTATCTGTAACCTTTTTAATAACGGAACCTTTTTGATTGAAGCTTAAAACCTTTACTTCGTCTCCAACTTTGGGAATTCGTTTCGCTTTTTCTGCTCTTTTTTTCACTTGCTTCTGTTTCTTAGAAACCAATTTAGGAACGGCGGCATCGAGATGCTTTTTCGCATCAATCAATTTATGCTCTTTGATCGCTGCACCTTCTTTTTGCAGGTCACGTAACTCTTCAATAATCACTTCTGCTTCTTCTCTTGCATTAGTAATCGCTTTATTTGCTTCTGCCTCTGCTTCCTCCATCATTTTCTCTCTCATTTTTTCAAATGAGGCAAGCTTCAACTCTAACTCTTTTTTTACTGTCTCAGCTTCTCTGCGTATTGTCTCAGCTTTTACCCATTCCACTTGAGCAGATTTTTGGCTTTCCTCAAGAAAGGCAATCATCTTCTCCACTTGCGTCGCGTCACTGTTAATTTGTTGTTTTGCCGACTCGATCACCGATTCAGATAATCCCAATCTACGGGAAATCGCAAAGGCATTGCTGCGTCCAGGAACACCTACTAAAAGTCGATACGTTGGCCGTAATGTTTCAACATCAAATTCAACACTCGCGTTCAAAGCACCTTCCCTGTTATAAGCATATCCTTTAAGTTCACTATAATGAGTTGTTGCAGCCGCTAATGCGCCTCTCTGATAAACATAGTCGAGAATGGAAATTGCTAGTGCCGCACCTTCTGTTGGATCCGTTCCTGCACCAAGTTCATCAAATAACACTAAACTATTCTCATTCATTTGATCTAGTATTGATACTATATTTCTCATATGAGATGAAAAAGTACTCAAACTTTGTTCTATTGATTGTTCATCACCAATATCAGCAAAAATATGTTCAAATACGGCTAACTCCGATTCTTCGTCAGCAGGTACATGAAGTCCAGATTGTGCCATTAGGGTTAACAAACCAATTGTTTTTAACGTTACTGTTTTCCCACCCGTATTTGGTCCGGTTATTATAAGAGAACGAACGTTATCCCCGATTGCTACATCACTTGGAACAACTTCTTCGGCAGGTAAAAGCGGATGACGTGCTTGACGTAAATCTAAATAACCACGATCATTTAACTTTGGTTTGATGGCTTTAATTGCTTTTGCATAAAATGCTTTGGCAAATATAAAATCGAAAGAAGCTAACGTCTCAACATTAATCAATAATTGTTCAGCTTCTTCACCAACTTGTACTGATAATTCTGCTAAGATCCGTTCAACTTCTCGTCTTTCGTTTGATTTTGCCTCTGTTAGTTGATTATTTAAGGTAACAATGGAACCAGGCTCAATAAAGAGTGTTGCACCTGAAGAAGATTGATCGTGGACAATTCCGCCAAATGATCCGCGATACTCTTGTTTAACTGGAATCACATAACGATCACCGCGGATTGTCACAATTGCATCTGACAACATTTTTCTCGTACTACTCGATCGAGTAAGTTGTTCAAGTTTTGACTTTACATTTGATTCATAACTGCGCATTTGATGGCGAATGGTACGAAGTGCATTACTAGCACTATCCAACACAAACCCATTATCATCGATACACTGCTTAATCGCTTTTTCCAATTGCGATAATGGCTCAATAAGCGCAATGTTCTCTTCAAGTAAAGGAACTTGAATATGACCTTCATCTATAATTTCTTCCAAGAAGAATTTTAATCTTTTGCCTCCATACAATGTAGAGGCAATATCAATTAGTTCAGTTGCAGATAATGAACCTCCAATAGCTGCTCTTTTTATATGAGCTCGAATATCGGTGATCCCACCAAGTGGGACCTGTCCTTTTAAACGAAGAACATTTGAAGCTTCCGCGGTTTCTTCCTGTTGTTTAACAACTTCATCTAAACTTGTTGACGGAACAAGTTCCATTGCTTTTTGTCGACCTAACGAGGAAGCAACATGCTCAATAAGTTGTTGCTTCATTTTGCTATATTCTAATACGCGCTGCACGTGTTCCATTTGTGCAACCCCCTTCTTTTTAAAACTTACGTTTATCTTTTAACCATTCTTTTAATCGATCAAGTGGCCACAAATTAATGATTTGCTCGTGTGAAAGCATCGCTTTTCTGGCATGAGCGTAACCATAGTCGACAAATGATAATGTTTGTACGCGATGGGCATCAGAATTAATTGAGATTAGCGCACTTTTTTCAGCCGCCCTCTTTAACCATTTAACTTCTAAATCCAACCGACTTGGACTTGAATTTAATTCCAATGCTGTATTTGTTTCTGCCGCCCACTCAATCAATTGTTCCACATCAACATCATAACCTTCCCGACGCCCTATTAATCGCCCAGTTGGATGTGCTATGAGATTAACATTAGGATTAAACATTGCTTGCTTCAAACGCGCCATTAAAGTCTCTCTGTTTTGGGAAAAAGCAGAATGAATAGACGCTATCACAAAATCGACTTCCTCAAGCACGCTATCCGGATAATCAAGTTCTCCATTTGGTAAGATATCCATCTCAATCCCTGTTAAAATAGTGAAATTAGAATTCACTTGATTGTATGCATGGATTCGATTGTGTTGCTCTTTTAATCGCTCGATCGATAATCCGTTAGCGACCTTTAAGTAACGAGAATGGTCGGTAATAGCCATATGAGAATAGTTTCTTTCTTTTGCAGCTTCGGCCATTTCTTCAATCGAATGGGCACCATCACTCCATGTTGTATGCATATGAAGGTCGGCGCGAGCATCAGAAGAACTTACGGTTACATCGTATTCTTTATAACGTTCAATTTCGCTACCATCTTCTCGTGCTTCAGGAGGAACATAAGGTAGTCCAAAATGATTAAAAAACAACGTTTCATTTTTAAATATCAGTATCTCACCTGTTTCTTGACATTCGATACCATATTCATTTATTTTCTCATTTTGTTGTTTCGCTAATTGTCTCATTTTTACATTATGGTCTTTTGAGCCAGTAAAATGATGAAGAGCTGTAGCAAATTCTTTGTCTGCAACCAGACGAAAATCAACTGAAATCGTATTTGCTTCAAGCGTAAGTTCTACTGATACCTTTGTATCACCTTTCGCAATGACCCCTTTTATTCCCTCTAAATTCAATAACTGTTCTCTGACAGAAGGTACATCATCCGTTGCAATAATATAATCAATATCTTTGACCGTCTCTCTCATACGTCTTAAGCTGCCTGCTCTAGAGAAACGAATCACATCAGTTATTTTTTCTAATTGTCCCTCTAATTGTTCTGCGAACGGCAAAACTTGTGCAATTGGCAATCTTTCAGGTCTGGTGTTCCAAACTTCAAATGCTTCCACAATTTTTTGCTCTGATTTCTCACCAAAACCCGCCAGACCTCTAATCTTATGTTCCTTCGCAGCTTGCAGTAAACGATCCGCATCGGTAACACCTAATTCTCGATACAAACGTCCAATTTTTTTGCCACCAAGCCCAGGTAATGTTAGTAATGGAATAAGCCCGTCCGGAATCTCATTTTTTAATTCTTCCAACGTCGTTGAAACACCCGTTTGTTTAAGTTCCAAAATGACATCAGACGTTGCTTGTCCTATACCAGCGAGTTGTTTAGGGTCAGCAATTTGTTCTAGATTACGCTCATCTTTTTCTAAAGCCTGTGCCGCTTTACGATAAGCGGATATTTTAAAAGGATTTTCCCCTTTTATTTCAAGATACACTGCTATTTCTTCTAATAGTTGAATCACTTGTTTTTTGTCCACTTACCTCGCCCCTTTACTTGCTGCCTCTATCATAACGAGTTTAGTTTGTGAAAATCAAACCGAATATTAGAAAAGACAGCCCGCAATCCGCGCGAGCTGTCACTTAAAATGTCGGACGTACCCATAATTCATTTAACCAATCAGATAAATAAGGTGTATTATAAATCATGAACTCTGCTATTATAGAAGATTGCAATGCAGATTGAACTCCATTAATTGGAATAACTGTTGCAACATAGAGCAACACAAATACAAGTAAATAATTTTCTACGAAGCCTAAAATACCTCCGAAAAGTTTATTAATCGTATTTAGAATCGGTAAATGGGACACAAAGTCTAGCATTGAACCAATAATATGCAAGATTATTTTAGTTCCAAAGAACAAAATTGCGAATGCAATTGCTGAATAGTAAACACTTTCTGCGTCAAAGGAATTAATAATCATACCAAAGGCACCCTCCGCAGAAAAATCAGGGTAAGGGATATACAACCGAATGGTGCTAGCGAGTTGTTCATAATAACTCCATGCTACAAATATAGCAACAAAAAAGCTTACTAAATGGATTAGCTGTAAAATGAACCCTCTGCGTCGGCCTATAAAAAAGCCAAAAATCAGCAAAAGCATAATAACTAAACTGAGCATTTCATTCTCCTTCGTTTTCTCGTTTCAATTTCAAATATTCATCAGCAATGTTTAAAGCCGTTAACACTGATAATTTTGTTGTATCTAAATATGGATTCCGCTTTTTTAACTCATCCATTTTTTCATTAATATAAGTTGCTACTTCTTTTACATGGGCAGGCTCTTCTTCGCTGACCACTTTATACATTTGGCCTTGTATACGGACCGTTGTTTTTGTTTTCTTGTCGCCATTCTCCACGAAAGAACCTCCCAGCACGTTGCGCCATACTAAAACTATGTTTCATCATACCATGTAGTTGTTAAATTGAAAACCAAAAAACGATCACCCCTTTAGGGCAACCGTTTTCTATAATGATTAGGAACGTAATACAGCTCCAGCTTTTTCTGTTAACGCTTGTAGTACGTATTCGTGTGCGTTCTGAACTTCCTCGTCCGTCAAAGTTCGGCCCTTGTGTCTATATGTCAACGAGAAGGCCACTGATTTTTTGCCAGCCTCCATATGCTCACCCGCATATACATCAAACAAAGCGACTTCCTTCAACAACTCACCGCCTGATTCCTCAATGACTTGCTTTAATTTGGCTACAGTTACTTGTTCATCCACAACTAAGGCAATATCACGTACGATCGCTGGATAACGTGGAATTCCTGCATAGTTTACCGTTTTTTGTTCGGCGTTAAGCAATGTTTCCAAATTCAGTTCAAAAACATAAGTCTCTTTTAAATCCAATTGTTTTTGTACACTTGGATGTACTTGCGCTAAGATGCCTATCGCTTTCCCTTCAAATTTAACATAAGCTGTTCGACCAGGATGGAATCCTTCACTCTGATGCTGTTCAAACTGAATTCGTTCCATCAAACCAAGTGTTTCAAATAACCCTTCCATAATGCCTTTCAACACAAAGAAATCAACCTCTTTTTTCTCTCCTTGCCAAGGATGTCTTAGATAATCACCGCTGATTAAGGCAGCTATTTGCTCTTGTTCTTTTGGTAATTGTGTTAAAGACTCTTCGTCTGTTAAAAAGACAGAACCACGTTCATATACAAAAAGATTGTTGTTCCTGCGGCTCAAGTTATAAGCAGCAATATCATAAAGGTGCGGAAGCAAGCTTGTGCGCATTACACTTCTCTCTTCGCTCATTGGCTTATCGATACGAATCGGTTTTATCCCTTTCGGGGCATAAACTGTTGCTTTTTCTTTACTCGTTAATGAATACGTAATGACTTCTGATAAACCAGCGCTACGTAAATATTGTTCAGCCTTTACCCGACTCACTTGATATTCAGATCGTTTTCCTTGTGTCGTTGTCCCACTTGGTAAAGTAGATGGAAGGTCGTCATACCCAAATAGACGTGCAACTTCTTCATATAAGTCTTCTTTAATAAGAATATCGCCACGACGATTCGGCACAGTAACATGGAGATCCTCTCCCACTTTTTCACAAGGAAACTGTAAACGACCAATAATACCTGCTACTTCAGATATCGATAATGTGGTTCCTAAGCGCTTATTCATTTCTTCAAGGTTTAAAGCAATAATAACTTCTTTACTAGAGCGATTATCAGCTTCTACTGTACCGTTTAAAACAACACCACCAGCTAATTCTTGAATCAAATAAGCCGCTCGCCTAGCGGCTTCTCCAACCCGTGACTGATTAATGCCCTTTTCAAATCTTGCACTTGAATCACTTCTCAAGCCACTGATTTTCGCCGACCGACGAACAACCGTTGGATGAAAAGCGGCTGCTTCAAGAACAATCGTAGTTGTATCTTCTGTAACTTCAGAATCAAGCCCTCCCATAACGCCTGCAAGCGCTAATGGAATTTTTCCGTTTGTAACAACTAGCTGTTCATCCGAAAGTGTTCTTTCCTCGCCATCCAACGTTGTGAATGATTCATTGCTGGTTGCTCGACGAACATGAATTTTTTTCGCTCCAAGAGCATCATAATCAAAGGCATGCAGTGGCTGACCATACTCAAGCAATACATAATTCGTTACATCAACAACATTACTAATCGGACGTATGCCAGCAGCCATTAGGCGATTTTGCATCCATAATGGCGATGGTGCAATCTTGACATTTTTAATCATTGTCGCCTGATAAAATGGTGTGTCCTCTTTGTTTTCCACTGAAACATTCAATTGACTTTCCGCTGTTTCTTTTATTTCTCTTACTTTTATCTTCGGCATTTTCACTGGACGATCATATAATGCTGCAAGTTCGTATGCAACGCCAAGCATATGCATACAGTCTGAGCGATTTGCAGTTAAATCAAGTTCAAGAATTGAATCATCTAATGAAAAAATTTCAAGAACATCTTGACCTGGGGTAACATCAGACGAATTAGAAAATACGTAAATTCCTTCAGTATATTGTTTTGGAACAAGTTTATTTTCGATCCCTAATTCTTGCAACGAACATATCATACCCTGGGAAACTTGTCCCCGCAATTTAGCTTTTTTAATTTTTATTCCACCCGGAAGACGAGCACCCACTTGAGCCACAGCCACATGTTGGCCTTCAGCTACATTTGGCGCACCGCAGACAATCTGTACGAGTTCTTCTTGTCCTATATCAACTTGACACACATTTAACTTATCTGCGTCTGGGTGTTGATGAACTTCCTGAACATAACCAACAACCACATTAGTAGCACCTAGATTACGTTCATGGATAAAATCAATTTCAATTCCGCTTCGTGTCATTTTTTCCGCAATTTCTTGTGGGCTAATGTCACTAACCTCAATATATTCTTGTAACCATTTGTATGAAACGAGCAATGTGTGGCCCTCCTTAAACAGATTTAAATTGTGTTAAAAACCTAGCATCATTCGTATAAAATTGGCGAATATCATCAATGTCATATTTCAACATTGCTAATCGCTCAACCCCCATACCGAAAGCGAAACCACTATATTCATTAGAATCAAAACCACTCATCTCTAACACACGAGGGTGAATCATACCTGCCCCAAGCACTTCTATCCAACCTGATTGTTTGCATATGCGACAACCACTACCTGAACAAATACCACAAGATACATCAATCTCTACAGATGGTTCTGTAAATGGAAAGAAGCTTGGGCGCAATCGGATTGAACGATCAATTCCAAAAAATTGCTTAGCAAACGATTCTAATATTCCTTTTAAATCACTCATCCGTACATTCTTATCAACATAAAGACCTTCCGTTTGCATGAACTGGTGTGAATGTGTAGCATCATCATCGTCACGTCGAAATACTTTTCCTGGAACAATAATCTTCACTGGGCCAATACCCTCATGCTTTTCCATTGTTCTTGCTTGCACTGGTGATGTTTGAGTTCTTAGCAATAATTCATCTGTTATATAAAATGAATCCTGCATATCTCTTGCCGGATGATCTTTTGGCAAATTTAATGCCTCAAAGTTATAGTAATCGGTTTCGATTTCTGGTCCTTCCCCAATAGAAAAACCAAGACCTAAGAAAATGTCTTCAATTTCCGTAACAACTGCACTTAGCGGATGAATTGTTCCTTGTGATGACGGTCTTCCTGGTAACGTGACATCAATAGACTCAGATTGTAATTGTTTTTCCAGTGCTTCTTTTTCAAGAACCTCACTTCTATGATCAAGGTTCGTTTTTATCTCATCTCTAACTTCATTTGCCAATGCACCAATAATTGGGCGTTCTTCTGCGGTAAGTTTGCCCATGCCACGAAGAACTTCAGTGATTGGCCCTTTCTTCCCCAAATACGCAACCCGGACCGCCTGGACGTCTTTCTCTGACTCGGCTTGAATCGCTTGTTCCAACGCTTCTTTTTTTAATGCTTCCAACTGTTCACGCATGTCCTTACCTCCTTGAATCGATGTTATGTAAAAACAAAAAAAGAGCTCTCTAATCCCTTAGAAAGGGACGAAAGCTCGTGGTACCACCCTTAGTTCACAAACGCCTATAAGGCGTATTGACTTCATTCTCGATAACGGTTTTCACCGGTTACATTCTTTAGGAATGTCAGCTCAAGAGTGAATTCAGTCTACCCTGCCATAGAAATGCTTGCAGTCAAGGCATTTCCTCCCTTTATGGTGGACATAAACATACTAGTCTCTATCAGCGCTTTTTGCTTTATAGTGGATGATTATTATTACCCTTCATTATAATCAACTTAGTCTTTAGTCGCAAGATCAGATTTAAGAGAATAGAGCAGGATACCTGATGCGACTGCTACATTTAGTGATTCTGCTTTAGGGTTTTGTGGAATATACAAGTTCTTATTTGTCCGTTTTAACCATTCTTCCCCAACCCCATCTCCCTCATTCCCAAGTAAAAGAGCAAATTGACTTGTTTTTTCAACCTCAGAGTATGGAATGGCTTCCAATAATGAAGTACCAAATACAGGTATTTTTGCTTGCTCAAAAGCATTAAACCAATCTTCAAGTCCACCTTCATATACAGGGATATGAAAAAATGCTCCTTGTGTTGAGCGAATCACTTTATCGTTAAACACATCAACCGATCCAGTTCCTACCACTACAGCAGTTGCTCCTGCAGCAAGAGCGGTCCGAATAATCGTCCCAAGGTTTCCGGGGTCTTGAATACGATCAAGTATTACATAAACACCAGTAAGATCTGCAGGTTGACACAGCTCTTTCCTTTGACACACCGCGATCATCCCTTGGGGAGTTTCCGTCCGTGATAGCTCTTTTAATACGGAATCATTTACTTGAATCACTTCCCCAGAAAAAGGGATTGATATGGTGGTATTTGTAATAATGGTTGAGACTAGCCAATTTGACTTAAGGGCTTCTTCAACTAGATGTTCTCCTTCTACAAGGAACAACCCTTGTTGTTCACGCCCCCTTTTTGTATGTAGTTTTTTCCATTTCTTAACACGTTCATTTTTAAGCGATTCAATCCGCTTCATTCTTATAAAAACTCCTTTTTAACGCTTGTACTTTTTATATGATGTTTTTCACTTATATTCTTGACAAGTCGCGGCATACTATGATGGATTCATTATACCAAGGAGGTAGAAAAATGGGATTTAATTTACGTGGAGCCATTATGTCTAATATCCAAGGTTCAAGCCAAGAAGAAGTAGAAGCGACCATAGTTGATGCACTTGACAATGGAGAAGAAAAAATGCTTCCTGGACTAGGTGTCCTTTTGGAAGTTTATTGGCAAAATGCAAATGAATCAGAGAAAGAACAACTTTGTGCTGAAATAAGCAAAGGTTTGAACTGACTCATAATAAAAGCGAGCAGATTGCCTGCTCGCTTTTATTATAACTTATACCGAATTATGTTCGCTAGCGAATTTCCTTCATATAACTCACAAAGCATCTGCTCAACCATTGAACTATCAAGTTTACCTGCAGGATTTCCACAACGTCTGCCTATTCTCGGCTGCACTTTTACCATTTCCTCTAATGGAACATACGCGTTGCCCTCTGAAAGATAATATTGACCGTTTTCAAAATAAACGAAATAAGAACCTTCAACCACTTTCTCATCAATAATTGGCTTTTGTTGATCAATCACTTGCCAGTCACCTTCCATAAATCCAGTTCTGGTTACACAAACTAAAAAAGCTGGTTCCTTCTCAAAAAAGTGCTTCCTTACTTGTTTCGAGGACAATTGTTCTTTTGAAAAAAGATGGTAGAACTGCATATAAATGTGTGCTTGTCTATCTTCGCCTGCATTCCCTTTCACAACAACGGCATATGAGTACTTCTCAATCTCTGGCAAATAAATCTCGATAATTGCACCTGGCTTAATATCACTTAAAGAATCAAGGGGCATGGTATATACCGATACACTAGCAGCAACATGGTTTTTAAGTTCATCAAAATGCAATTCACCTTCTAAATCCAATGCTACTCTTAAAACATTACATAAATCAGATATTGTGGGTGGTTTTCCATTGTCTTTCCGGTAGCTTTCTGCGAAATATTCTAGAAATTGAACAGATACATCAAGCGCTTCTTCATTCAAGAAACCATCATGTTCTTTATCGTTCATCAATCTATCCCCTTTCAACCTGCTTGTATACTATTATCAACCAGCTGCCCATACAATAGAGCAAAACGGTTGTTAGGAGCATTTGATGAATACATTATTTCGCTGGGTGTTTACCATTATTGCTTTCTTGCTTTTGAGTTATGGACTTTATTTCATGTATATCCACCCAATCGAGCAATATGGGTTTAGAGGATTTCGCTTCTTTTTGATTCTACTACATGTGAGCATTTTTTTATATGGAATTGACCTTATACGCAACCATGCCGTGTAACCAAGCATACTTTATTCGTACGCTTCTTTGTTCTAGAGTATGCCAAAATACGCGGCTCGCCACTTGCTATTTCGGGCAAACCGCATTTATTGACTTCATTATAACCAAACAATGTTCAACATGACAATAAGTATAATTGTACTTGCAGCAATTAAAGTCCAAGGCGCGAACTTCCATTTACCGGGCTCACCTTTCCCTATCGAAGCTAAGCTAAAGCCTACGCTTACAAATAACACCAACAATGCAATTGAACCTATCGCATTTGTTACCCGAGATGGAAGAGAGATTGCATAGCCTGTAAATAAAAACACTGCAAAAACAGTTAAGAATACTGCTGAAACAAGTGTAAGTACAAAAGACCATTTGCCGTACACATTCATTGTCTATCTCCTTGCTTACGTTAACTAAATGTCAACTCTTTTACTTTGTCTGAATCAAGCTGTTTAATGATTTCTACAAGAAGCTTTACCGTATTTTCATAATCATCGCGATGCAAAATGCCTGCATGTGTATGGATATAGCGTGTCGCAATTGTAATTGAAAGTGCAGGAACGCCGTCTGCTGTCAAATGAATCGCACCAGAATCTGTTCCGCCACCTGCAATCGAATCAAATTGATATGGAATCTCATTTGACTCTGCAGTTTGTACGACAAAATCACGAAGATCTTTATGCGCAATCATTGACGCATCATATAAAATGATCTGTGGACCAGCACCCAGCGTTCCTTCACCTTTTGTTCCAGGAGTATCTGCACCAATACCAACGTCGACACCAAAACCAATATCTGGTTTGATCGCGTGTGCACTGGTCTTTGCTCCCCGCAGACCTACTTCTTCTTGTACAGTACCAACACCATAAACGATATTCGGATGATCTTCACCTTGTAAATTCTTTAGTACGTCAATAGCAATTGCACACCCAATTCGGTTATCCCATGCTTTTGCCATTAATAATTTTTCATTTTTCATTACGGTAAATTCACAAACTGGGACAATTGCATCCCCTGGCATAATACCAAATTCTTGCGCTTCCTCTTTAGAAGACGCTCCTACATCAATAAACATATCTTTTATTTCTACAGGTTTTTTCCTCGCTTCTGGAGAAAGTACATGAGGTGGCTTAGACCCAATAACTCCGTCAATATATCCACTCTTCGTCATCACTGTCACACGTTGCGCAAGCATGACTTGGCCCCACCAACCTCCAATTGTTTGAAACCTTAAAAATCCTTTTTCATCAATTGTTGTGACCATAAAGCCAATTTCATCTAAATGACCAGCTACCATGATTTTCGGACCGTTCGCCAGGCCTGTTTTCTTTGCAATTAAACTGCCTAAATGATCGGTTTCAACCGAATCAGCATAAGGACTTATATAAGAATGCATAACTTCACGAGCTTCTTTTTCGAAACCAGAGATTCCGTTTGCATTAGTTAATGCTTTTAACATCTGTAACTGTTCATCCATTTAGGTCACTCCTTCACTTTCATTATTTCCTAGTATAACGAAAATCACTCATTGCAACAAACGTTTACTGGACAAATTAATAGGGAACTTTTATAACTATTAATGAAACCTTTGCTATTTTTACTTCGTATAATCTAAATAACTATTTTTAAAGAAAGGAGTCCTTGCGATGCTCGTGCTTATGTTCAGACTGCTCATTATTGCTGCTTTCATCATCATTGTGTACAGTCTAATTAAATATACACTTCATCCTGAAAGAAAAATCCATAACGCACAAAAGAATGGTCAATTCTTTTTCTGGGATGATGAAAAAAATGTTCGGAAAAATTTCCAACTCACTTATAAAGGCACTATGTTTGAAGGAGAAAAATATCTAGAAGCAACCTCTGACTCCTTTGAAGTCGTCCGAATTTACATTAAAGCGGACAAAGATAATCTGCGCGGATTAAAATATGAAGACTTTCATTTTATTGAAGAAGAAGTACACCTTCGTTATCCTGACGCATCAATTCAGTGGAATTCCCCGATTAAAGATTTTCTAAAACAAACAAAACAACCTACTAAACATTAATAGTTAAACAAGGCTTATACGAAAAACCATCGCCCATAAGGGGCGACGGTTTTTTACTTTGCTTCTTTATAACCTGTATTAGCCCTTACTTTTACTTCTGCATATTTGGCGTCGTCACGCTTGCTTGATAAAAGCGTACCAATCACCCCTCCTAAAAAGCCAATTGGCACAGAAATAATGGCTGGGTTCGTTAAATCAATTATCGGATCTCCTGTAATAAAAGCACTCCCATCTGGTTTAATTACGTTTGGACTAATAGCAACTAAAATCAATGCCGATAACAATCCAGATAACATGGCACTGATCGCTCCTGCCGTGTTGAATCGTTTCCAATAAATTGTGTAAACAATTACTGGTAAGTTTGCACTTGCTGCGACACAGAAAGCTAAGGCAACAAGGAAAGCGACATTCATATTTTGCGCAAATAATGCAAGGACAATTGAGAGCGCTGCAACAGAAACAGAAGCGAGTCTAGCAGCCACTACTTGTTGTTTTTCTGTCGCCTTCCCTTTTTTAATAATTTGACCATACACATCATGAGCAAAAGCTGAAGCTCCTGATAACACTAGACCTGCAACAACTGCTAAAATCGTTGCGAATGCTACAGCAGCAACAAAGGACATAAACAACTCTCCACCAAGACGTTCAGCCAAGAGTGGAGCTGCCATGTTTCCAGCCGGGTTCGCAGCAATAATATCTGCTGAACCTACAAATGCCGCAGCACCAAAACCAAGAAAAATTGTTAAGATGTAAAAAATACCTACAATCCACGTTGCCGTAACTACCGAACTCCTTGCCGTTTTTGCATCACGAACAGTAAAGAAACGCATCAGAATATGTGGCAACCCCGCTGTTCCAAGCACAAGTGCAAGCATTAGAGAAATCGAATCAAGCGGCGCTCTGCCTTGACCACCAGGATTTAAAAAGCCTGGCTCCTGTGACGCTCCGACTGATGCGAACATTTCGACAATATTAAATTTGAATTGCCATAAAACCATAATCGATATAACAACAGTTGCAATCATTAACAATGCGGCTTTTATGATTTGTACCCAACTTGTTGCAGTCATTCCTCCAAACAACACATATGTTGTCATCATAACTCCAACTAAAAGAACAGCATAAGTATAAGGGATATTGAATAATAGCTGAATCAATGCACCCGCACCTACTAATTGTGCGATCATATAAAAAATAACGATGGTTATCGTACTTCCAGCAGCGACACCTCGTACCTTTTTCGCGTCAAAACGAGAATGAATCATATCCGCCAAAGTATATTTTCCAAGGTTTCGAAGAGGCTCGGCTACCACAAACATGACAACTAGATACGCCACTAGATAGCCAATGCTATAAAAGAAACCATCAAATCCAAACAATGCAATTGCACCCGCTATACCAAGGAATGAGGCCGCCGATAAGTAATCTCCGGCAATTGCCAATCCATTCTGCCAACCGGTTAATCCTCCACCTGCTGTATAAAATTCACTTGCGGTTTTTGTTCGTTTGGCTGCAAAATAAGTTATGACTAGAGTTAATGCGACAATCGCTAAGAATAATGTAATAACCGCAGCATTCATAGTCCTGTACCTTCTTTCTCTTGTTGTTTACTATTCTCTTGAATTACTTCATTTGCTAACTGATCAAAATGAGCGGCTTTTTTTACATAAATAATACACAAAGTCCAAGTCATTATAAATTGAGCGACCGCCAAAACCCATGCCCACGTTATTTCGCCTAAAACTTTCCCTTCTAGTACGGTTGTGTATACAGCTAACACAGGTAATGAAAAATAAAAAAGCATAAAAAAGATGATAGATGGTACAAAAAAGGCTTTCTTTTCTTTCATTAGCTGCCTAAATGACCTGCTTTTTTCGATCCTTTCAAAATGACTTTCATGTTTCGTTTGTTTTCTTTTCATGGCAGCCTCCTCTTAATTTGCTTAACTAAGTGCATCATTTGTAAGCAAATTTCATAGATAACCCTTAGCTATGAGCTGTGCAGGGATTAAAATCAATTTTATGTAAACGCTACCATGTTGTCAATTAATAAATTTCTAAAAACTATCTAACTTCACAATAAATGCATAAATATTATTTTTCTAAGAAAATAATAAAACCTTCGCTCTTTAGTAAGCAAAGGTAATTAAAGAAATTTCCCATTTGATTGAAACGATCCGTCCTGGTGCTTCGTTCGCATTAAAAAAATTAATACAAGTAAAAAAATGACCATTATGAGGACTCCAGACAAAGGCAGCTGATGAATAAGTCCACCAAATGCTGTATAAATAATCGCAGGAGAACTATTAATAATTGCTGACTTTCTCACATATTGCTTATAGTTTTCTGTTTCCTCCATGACATAAAAAGATAAAGCATGAAAGTGCATAAAAGGCATGATACGGAAAATAAGAAGTTGCCATACATTGATTCGTTCACGTCCATTAAACATTTTATCTTTTACTCGAGCTAGCTTTATATGAAATTTAGGCAACATCCCAATTAACCAATAAAAACTAATACTAACGCCCATTAATCCTAAATAGGAGTAAACAGCTCCGTAAAAAGGACCAAATACGTACCCGCCTGCAACGCATACTAGCATAACTGGCAGAAACAAAAAAGGCCGTAATACATGCAAAAAAACGAATAATACAGGAGCATACCAGCCAGCTAATTCGATAACTTCAAGCGATCGATTTAATAGATCCTCCATTACAACAGCCTCCTTTGTTTATACATATGCTAAAGTGCATCATAGATGAACAACCCTAGAGCAGCCTGAATAAAAATTAGGATGGGCACACCTATTGAAAATGAACGTTTTAACGTCTTATGTCGATATGTGTACATGCCTATATATACTCCCAAACTGCCTCCAATCAATCCTATGATCCATAAGTTCCGTTCAGAAATTCGGCGAGCTCGCGTTTTGGCACGGGTTTTATCCACACCCATTACAATAAAACCAACTATCGTGATGATACCAAAATAAATCGACATTTGCCTACCCCATTTTCGCAAGAAAAAAGTGCAGCCAAATGACCGCACCTTTTTTTGACATTAATTATTTAAGCTTGATTTTGCTTGTTCAGCTAGTTGAGCAAATGCTTTTTCGTCATTTACCGCAAGATCAGCAAGCATTTTACGGTTTACATTAATTTCAGCAAGTTTTAAACCATGCATTAAACGGCTATAAGAAAGTCCGTTGATGCGCGCAGCTGCATTAATACGTGTAATCCAAAGTTTACGGAAATCACGTTTTTTCTGACGACGATCACGGTATGCATATTGCAAGGATTTCATAACCTGACCTTGCGCTGATTTAAATAGCGTATGCTTTGAACCGTAATACCCTTTTGCTAGTTTTAAAACCTTTTTACGACGACGACGAGCGACATAACCGCCTTTTACTCTTGGCATCGCAAATCCCTCCTTCTATCTGTCCGAACAGTTTATTTTTTCTTGTATGTCAGCATTTGACCAATGCGTTTGAAGTCTCCGGAATGAACAATAGCCGATTTACGAAGCTTACGCTTTTGTTTTTGCGACTTATTGCGGAACATGTGGCTTGTGAAAGCGTGCGAACGCTTTAACTTACCAGATCCTGTTTTCTTAAAACGCTTTGCAGCGCCGCGGTGAGTTTTCATTTTAGGCATAACGACGTCCTCCTTTAACTAGTTCCTGCACTTATTTCTCGGCTTTAGGTGCCATAACGAGAAACATGCTGCGACCTTCCATTTTCGGGCGAGCCTCAATGGTAGCAATGTCCTCGCATTCTTTCGCGAGACGTTCAAGTACTTCACGCCCAATTTGGGAGTGCGTAATCGCACGACCACGGAAACGAATCGATGCTTTAACCTTATCGCCTTTTTCAAGAAATTTACGAGCGTTGCGTAACTTCGTGTTAAAGTCATTATCTTCAATCGTTGGACTCAAGCGAACTTCTTTGATTGTAATGACTTTCTGATTTTTACGCGCTTCTTTTTCTTTTTTCTGCTGCTCATAGCGGTATTTTCCGTAATCCATGATGCGGCAGACAGGCGGTTTTGCATTTGGCGCCACGCAAACAAGGTCAAGATTTACTTTTTGTGCCATTTCCAGTGCTTCATGCTTTGACTTCACGCCAATTTGATCGCCATTGGCGCCAACCAGACGTACTTCCCGAGCTCGAATCCCTTCATTGACCAACATGTCCTTGCTAATAATGAGCCACCTCCAGTGGATTTTGTGATGCAGCTAAAGCAATTATCAAACGTCTAAACGTAAAAAAATGCGGACGCATTGCACCCACATTTAATCAGTATGTTTATAACTGACGATTTCTAACCTGGCAACCAACGTCGAACAGGTGAGAAGCGGGTGCTTCTTCTTGCTTTATTTGACTAACACAAAGAGTATCTTACCATGTACATCTACTTCTGTCAATGCATAATGTCGTTACTCATATCTTAGTGAATCAACAGGATCAAGTCTCGCCGCTTTGTTTGCGGGGAGCAAACCAAAAACTATACCAACAACAAGCGAAAATGCTGTCGCAATGGCAATAACAAAAGGCGATAGGCTTACTTCCAGGTCGAAACCTGAACCAACCAAATAAACAAAGCTAGCACCAAGTAATATTCCCATCATTCCTCCAAGTGCTGTTAATACAACAGACTCGATTAGAAATTGGAATAAGATCTGTCCTCTAGTAGCTCCCATTGATTTACGTATACCAATTTCCCTTGTTCGCTCTGTTACTGAAACGAGCATGATATTCATGACACCAATTCCACCAACTAAAAGAGAAATGCCTGCAATTCCACCAATTATAAGCGTTAATGTTTGAGTAATGGTTGTATTTGCTTCAATATATTGACTTTTATCTTCGCCTTGATAGGCATCAATTGTCTCATGATTAGCATTTAATAAGTTAATGGCATCGATTACGGCCATCTCCACTTCCTCCACTGTCTCTGAACGGATACTTAGCGTATCAAATCCCTCAGTAAAGAAGATTAACTTCGATGTTTCATAAGGCAACATCATTTGTTCATAGTCATAGCGAATAACACTTTCAGACGGAGCAAGTACCCCAATAATATCAATCGGATAAGCCCCTACTTTTACGGTTTGTCCTACAGCAGATTCATTAGGAAACAACTGCTCCGCAAGCATCGACGTAATAACAGCTTTGCGGCTACCTGTTAGAAAATCGATTGGTTTTAATAGCTCACCTTCTATTGCTTCATACGCATGGAGATCAAGGTAGTGCATGTTTATTCCATTAATTTCTGTCTCAATTTGTTCCTCATTCACCATGATTGAAGTATGATTGTTTGATGATGCAACTGCTGATTGAACATTCGGTAAGGCTTGTATACTCTCGATATCTTGTTCTGTGAACTTCCAATTCCACCAAATATTTGGATTTTCTGCCTCATCTAATTCTGATGGTTGGAAATTAACATCACGAATGTTTTCAACCCCGACAATTTGCTCTTTTAATTTTCGCTCCGCCCCTTGACCAATCGCTACAACCATAATAACAGCGGCTACCCCAATTATAATGCCAAGTGTCGTTAGAAACGCCCTTGTTTTTTGAGCAGCAATAGAACTAAAGGCCATCTTTATATTTTCTATGATATTCACAGCGACTGTCCTTTCCAACAGCTTATCAGGAAGCTGCTG
Organism: Shouchella patagoniensis; assembly: GCF_002019705.1. Lineage (GTDB taxonomy): Bacteria > Bacillota > Bacilli > Bacillales > Bacillaceae_D > Shouchella > Shouchella patagoniensis. The sequence continues at coordinate 1,260,025 of NZ_KV917377.1, forward strand.
CCTCCTGAATTTTGCCATCACGGACATAAACGGTCCGATCCGTTTTTTCCGCTACTTCTTTTTCATGTGTAATAATGACAATTGTTGCTCCATCTACATTTAATTCCCGCAAAAGCTCCATAATCGAATTACTTGTTTTTGAATCCAGTGCACCAGTTGGCTCATCAGCAAGAATAATTGCTGGATTGTTTACAATCGCGCGGGCAATCGCTACACGTTGCTTTTGTCCACCAGACAAAGATGATGGCTTATAATGCAATCGATTTTCTAAACCAACACGTGCCAAAGCTTGAAACGCCCTTTCTTTTCGCTCCTTTTTTCCTACACCTGCATAAATCATCGGTAGTTCAACATTTTTCCAAGCAGAGAGTCTCGGTAATAGATGAAACTGTTGAAAAACAAAACCAATTCTTTCATTACGAATCTTTGCAAGCTCGCTATCACTCTGTGTACCAATGAGTTCATTATCCAAAAGATATTGACCAGTAGTCGGTCGATCCAAGCAACCAAGAATATTCATTAACGTCGTTTTACCAGAACCCGACGGACCCATGATCGACATAAAGCTGCCCCGTTCAATCATTAAGTCAATTGGGGATAAGACTTGGGACCAAGATGCACCAATTCGAAATGATTTTGTTACTTGATTGAACCTAATCATACATCTTCGCCCTCATCAGTAGACTCTTCTTCTTCATTTTCAATTTCTTCTTCAAATTCACTATCATCAAACACGTCTTCGACCATTGATTCATCTTCTTCATAAAATGAATCCTCTTCGAAATCTCCGTAATCAAATGGAACCACTTCCATACCTTCGTCAATCATTTCCGTGTAATCAAGGATTACTTGATCTTCTTCTGTTAAGCCACTAATAACTTCAACGGAGTAATCATTTGAAAAACCAATTTCTACTTCTCGTTTAACGGCTATTCCGTCTTCATATACTAAAACATACGTAGAAAATTCATCGTATTTCAATGCTTCCATTGGTATCGCTAAGCCTAATTGTTCAGATGTTAGGATTTCTGCAAAGACTTGGTAACCAGGACGTAACATTTCTGTATCACCCTCTGTAACGAGTATTGTTACAGGATACTGGGAACCTGAAGCGTCTCCATACCAATCATTGCTTTCAGTTGGAAAGTAAGAAACATCAATAACCTCGCCATTCCACGTGCTCTCAGTTAATGTATCAGAGTAGACAAAGACCGAGTGACCGACTTCAACATCTAGAGATTGACGCTCTGAAATATTCCCTGTAATTGTAAATTTAGATGTATCGGCTACTTCCATTAAAGCAGTTGTAGAAGTTCCACCATATATCTCTTCAGCTTGTGCTTCTCCTTGCTCGTTTATCTTCAATACAGCTCCATTTATTTTACTTTTTACTGTTAATTGTTCTTTTTGTTCTTTTACACCTTCCAATTGGTTGGTTAATCTTGTTAGTGTATAATTTTCTTCTTTTTTCAATTCAGCAAGCTCCGCTAATTCCGCATCTAACTCTGCTACCGTTACAACAGGATCAACTTCTGTTTTCTCACCTGTTTCATCATCAGTAATAAATGTCGGTTTTACATCTGGTCCATTTTTCCTCTTAGTAACTTCATTTTCTGAAGAAGTATATTTAGAAATTGATGCATTACTGCGGTCGATTTGTAATTGAATGTCTTGTATTTCATAGTCAATTTCTGTTGTTGAATATTGAATGAGCGGCGTCCCTTCTTCAACTACATCACCGACCTCTACAAGAAGCTCGTACCCCCCATTTTCCGCAAGTTCGTTGATCACTTGTCGATCAACCAGCTCAAGTGACCCAGGAACCAACACAGTCGTACTCATGTCCTCATACATAGGAGATATAAGGTCCACCATATTCCCCTCAGGTTCACCAGACACTTGATGGGCATTGGACATACCAAACGTCGTGAACGTAATAACTGAGCCCAAAACAACAACAGCTATAATTCCTTTCTTTACAATGCTCAACTTAAAGTCCCCCCAATACATTCATTACAAAAAATAGAGCAAATATCCCGCCACCGATTGCAATAGCCGGCAAACGATGAAAATTAGCCGTTTTCATTAATCCAATAACAATAAGAATTATAAAAGCAATTGAAGAGACTTCTAATGTAGATAATAAAGGATAAAATAAGTTTTCTTGCGTAACAAAAACAGAGGGCGCAGTATATACATAACCGTATGTACCGTTTATCGTATTCATAATCATTAAATAGAGAAAACCGATTGCGCTAGACAGTAAAGCGAAGACAGTCATAGAATAAAGCTTCCCATAAGAAACTCGATTATTTTGCATCCGAGCAAATGCCATAAATAATAATGCAAATAACGGTGGCACAGCGGCAAATAAAGCTAAAACAATAATCCCACTCACAAAACCAACCGTAAGTCCCTCTAAATCAATATTTCCAAAGGTAGATTCCTCCTCAAAATAAAAACTATCTTCAGCGTAGAATTCCTCCCCATCAACTCCCGCTTCCGTAAAATCAACTAAACCACCTTGTCCAACAATCGCAGGAATAATTAAGCCTATTAAGACAAGTCCGAGAATCAAAAACATTGGTCCGAACGCAATTGGTTCGCCTTTAATTCGCTCAAATTGTTTAATAGGACTAACAATAAACGTGAAAATATTTGGTTTTTTCGAAAAACTAAATTCTTCATGATCATGATCATACGGTCGTTGCTTTAATTGTTCCATCCGTTATACCCCTTTTTTCTTTTAATCGATCTTCTTACATTATACGTTTTCAACTATAAAAAACTAGCAACTTTATAAAAACTTTAGAATTATCTTTATATAAAATATAAAAAAAGACGTTTAAACGTCTTTTTTTATGATAGACTCTGTAATTTTTATACTTTTATTAACCGACTGGACAATTGGACAATTTTTCGAAGCGAGAGCTAATGATTTTTCTAACAGTTCTGTGGTTGAGACCGAACCTTTAACAAAAAATCGCAAGTGAACTTCTATCACTTCATTTACATTTGCTTCATTCCTGACAACATCTGCCTCAATATCGATTGAATCATATTGAATCCGCTTTTTATCTAAGATTTTCCTAAAAACACCACCACTACAAACAGCAATCGATGAGACAAGAAGTTGAAAAGGTCTAAAACCGGCTGAATCATCACCACTAATATCTAGTTGACCATATGGTAGATCCGTCGTATAGCCAAGTTCTTTCATTTTATATGTGAACACGTAAGGAACCTCCTAGTTCATCTAACTTACTATACTTCTATTATACCCGAACTACCCCTTCATTTGCAGATTGTTTATTTAATCTTTTATACTATACTTACACTCGATTCGGAAGATTACAGATGCTTTCTTTAAAATAGTGAAGCAGTTAAGTGAATATTCACTAGAAACGAAAAAGAATATCTGTGAAAATATGTAAATTGTATACTAAGAAAAAGAGGTGAAGATCTTGCGAAAATTTTGTCCAGAAAAAAAAGAGATCACAGCATATGAGTCACTCTTTACTGCCCTACCAATTGCCAACGTACATGATCCGTGTCAAGTTCTGCTAGCACGTTTAACAAAAGGAAATAAAATTGGTTGGCATCAAGCAACTGTGTCTCAACGTCTTATTTGTTTATCCGGTGAAGTAAATGTACGCGGAACCGATAATCATTTTACACTCTATGCTGGAGAGGGAGTTGAATGGACTAAGGAAGAATGGCACGAAACTGTAGCATTAAAAGAAGCCCTTCTATTAATTGTTGAAGCTTCTTCATTCGAGTAGTTTAAAAAAAAGCACAGGTTAAAAATCGTAACCTGTGCCTTCCCATTTATTTGTTTAAATCCAACCAATTAAGTTCTGCTTGAGTTAATTCAATCGCTGCTCCTCTTGCACATGACTCCATCTCTGTTTGATTTTGTGGTCCAATAATGGCTGCCGTTGGGAAAGGCTGATTAACTACGTACGCAAGAGCAATCTCAATTGTTGATACACCTTTTTGTTTCGCAAGCTCTGTAGCACGATCATAACGCTTCCAGTTCTGATCGTTATAAAAAACACGAACAAGATCGTCGTTGCTCTTATCTTCTCTAGTAAATCGTCCAGTAAAAAAACCTCTCGCTTGTGAAGACCATGAAAACACCGGTACATTCGTTTTCGTATGCCATGCTATTGATTGTTGATCTAAACTAATACAACCAGGCCAATAAGGATCTTGTGCTTTAGCAAGACTGAGGTTTGGACTAGAAAAAGAAAACCCTTTCAATCCATTTCTTGCAGCATAGTCATTCGCTTCCTCCAATCGTTCGACAGACCAATTGGAGCCCCCAAAGGCGGCGATTTGTCCGTTTTCTACAAATTCATTAAGCCACTCAAGAATTGCACCAATTGGAACAGTTGGATCATCACGATGCAAAGCATATAAATCTGCTTGATCGGTTTTTAGACGATCTAAACTTATTTTTAATTGTTCAGTTAATTCTTCACGGTTAATCGTATGACCATTTTTATTCGGGTGACCACCCTTTGTCCATACATTGATACGGCCTCTATTGCCAGCATCTAACCAATTTCCAATTGCCTTTTCACTTTGGCCACCATTATAAATATAAGCTGTATCAATTGTATTTCCACCAACTGTTATATAATGTTCCAACACTTGATTTACTTTTTCCTGATTATCTGGTGAAAAATAGTCAGATCCCATAATTAAGGCCGAAACCGGTTGGTCTATACTAGCAAGTGGTATCGATTTCATCGTTCTCCTCCTAATTCAATCCGTTTACGGTTTTCTTGTGAAATTAAACATGCATCTAACACTTTCATATTTGCAACTGCATCGTCAGCTCCAAATAGCAACGATTTTTCTTTCCACACGGCCTGTGCGAATGAATCTGCTTGCAAGGCATAATGATTAACGTCTTTTACTTCAATCGTTTCGCTACCATTCCCTGTAATCAGTTCATATCCTTCTAAACCGCCCGTAAAAGCATTTGGGATGACAATTCGACCATCCGTTCCTAGGATCTCAGCTTCATTGCGAAAAGCAGCCCACATCCCACAATCAAATGTTAAGAATTTACCTCCAGAAAATTCAACAAGACCTGCGGCAACCATATCAACGTGGTCGTGGGAAGCTGGTGCAAATCCATGGACCGTAACCGCTTCTGGTTCTTCTTCATAGATCATACGCGCCAAACTTAATGGATATACACCGATGTCATAAAGCCCTCCTCCACCATTTGCTCGCTTCATCCGAAAATTGCTCATATCTTCACTATTATTAAACGAGAAAACAGCTCGGATCCCACGTATTTCACCAATTCCCCCTGATTCAATTGTTCTTTTTATATGGGCATAGCGCGCTTGGTAACGATACATAAACGCCTCTGCAAGTACAACACCGTGATTTGCGCAAGTTTGCTGCATTTCTTTCGCTTCGCTTTCATTTAGAGCGATCGGTTTTTCACATAATACGTGTTTGCCAGCTTTGGCAGCCTTGATGACCCACTCTTTATGAAGATGATTTGGCAAAGGAATGTAAACCGCATCAACATCTTCGTCTTGCAACAATTCCTCATAAGAGCCGTAAGCTTCTTTCACTCCAGCTTCTCTTGCCATTTCTTGTGCTTTTTCAAGCGTCCTGCTTGCCACCGCTTTGATTTCTCCAGTATTTGATTCGTTGATGCCTGGAATGACTGATTTTTTAGCGATTGTCGCTGTCCCTAAAATGCCCCATTGCAGTTTTTTTGTCATCTTATCCTCCATTTCCAAATATCAATAAATCATTTCATCATTTTTGAGTACGCTTTCAAAAACATAGTAGCATATTTTAACGCTCTGCATAACGCTTTCTGAAAAAGACACGAATACTTTTGTAAAAAAAATTTTCATCACACAGAATTATTTGATTAAAAAATAAAACTATTTCCTTTAATCAAGCTGATTAATAATTGTCTCATTTATTATTGCTTCGGTTAATTCCCCACTAAAAATATCAACCACTATCCCATTTTTATTAATTAAGTATGTTGTCGGTAAACCAACTAGATAAGAACTCTCCTTTATGATCCTCTGTAAGGACATCCACCTGACAGAATTATCATAAATAAACTGGCTTGCTCTTTCATCTGCAATCTCAAGGTCGCCTCGATTAACAGCCAACACTTTTATCTCTTTGTAGCGTTCATCCAATTCATCAAGTAACGGTATCGCTTCAATACAAGGTTCACACCATGAAGCCCATAAATGAATAACAATAAATTGACCTTGTAGATCCGTTAACTGTATCGTTTTATTTTTATCGTCACCTCAGCAATAGACATTTCCAAATAATTACGAATGGCTACGAATGCTACATATACACAAGTAAATAAAACGATTAAAGGAATCGCAGTGGTCCTTTTCATATCCTCCCTCACTTCCCTCGGAAAACCATGCTCCGCTCTCATTTACAAAGAACCCCCAAACGAGTTATTTAAAGTAACTTGTAGGAGGTTCTTAGATGAATATTGTTTATTTTTTCGCTTCCGAGCTCATTTGTTCAATAAATGCTTGAAGTGGCTTCGATTCTGACGTTTGTTCGCCATACTTACGAATATTAACCGCTTCTGCTTCTACTTCTTTGTCACCTAACACAAGCATGTAAGGGATTTTTTGCATTTGCGACTCTCGAATTTTATAGCCAAGTTTTTCATCGCGCTCATCAATCTCCACGCGGACACCAGCTAATTGCAGCTGTTCTTTTACAAGCGTTGCATATTCGAGATGGGCTTCATTTGAAACTGGAATGACTTGCACTTGTACTGGGGAAAGCCATGTTGGCAGCGCTCCTTTATATTCTTCAAGCAAAAATGCTACAAAACGTTCCATCGTTGACACTACACCACGATGGACGACAACTGGACGATGCTGTTTACCATCTTCTCCGACATACGTTAAATCAAAGCGCTCCGGCAATAAGAAATCAAGTTGTACAGTGGACAGTGTTTCTTCTTTACCTAGAGCAGTTTTCACTTGAACATCTAGCTTCGGACCGTAAAAAGCAGCTTCCCCAATTGCTTCGTAATAGTCTGCGCCAAGGGAATCCATTGCATCTTTTAACATGTCTTGTGCTTTATTCCACATCGCCTCATCATCAAAATACTTTTCTTTATCCTCTGGATCACGGTAAGAGAGACGGAATGAATAATTGTCGAGACCGAAGTCTTTATACACTTCTTGCACAAGGCGGACAACACGAACAAATTCATCTTTAATTTGATCAGGCCGACAAAAGATATGAGCATCATTTAGTGTCATACCTCGAACGCGTTGTAAACCTGATACAGCGCCCGACATCTCATAACGATGCATCATTCCAAGTTCTGCAATTCGCAAAGGCAATTGACGGTAACTACGCATATCCTGCTTGTACACCATCATATGGTGCGGGCAATTCATCGGACGAAGAACCAATGTTTCGTTATCCATTTCCATTGGTGGAAACATATCATCACTATAGTGCTCCCAATGTCCAGATGTTTTGTAAAGCTCGGACGATCCTAATATAGGCGTATACACATGTTGATAACCTAGACGTTCTTCTTTATCAACAATGTATCGTTCGATAATACGGCGAATTGTCGCTCCTTTTGGCAGCCATAGTGGCAAGCCTTGTCCTACTTTTTGTGATAGAGCAAAAATACCAAGTTCTTTTCCAAGCTTACGGTGGTCACGTTCTTTTGCTTCTTCGAGCATTTTTAGATGCTTGTTTAACTCTTCCTTTGTAAAGAAAGCCGTACCGTAAATACGTTGTAACATTTTGTTTTTCGAATCGCCTCTCCAGTACGCACCTGCAGTGGATAGAAGCTTAAATTCTTTTATTTTATTCGTTGATGGAACGTGTATACCACGACAAAGATCAAAGAAGTCACCTTGTGTGTAAATGGTTACAGTCTCGCCTTCTGGTATTGCTTGAATGAGTTCTACTTTATACTCGTCGTCTTTAAATCGAGATACCGCTTCAGAACGACTTACTTCTTCACGGACGATTTCAATGTTTTCTCCAACAATCTTCTTCATTTCTTTTTCAATTTTAGGCAAATCTTCTGCCGTTATCGATTCATCCGCATCGATATCATAATAAAATCCACCTTCAATTACTGGACCTACCCCAAGCTTCACTCCTGGAAAGAGTCGTTTTACAGCTTGCGCCATTAAATGGGCCGTACTATGTCGCATAATTTCCAAGCCGTCTTCAGTTCCAGGCATCACAATTTCAATAGCCCCGTCCGCTGGAAGAGCTGATTTTAGATCATACAGCTGTCCGTCCAACTTTCCGGCTAATGCTTTTTTCTTTAATCCTGGACTTATAGAAGCTGCAATGTCTTCCGTTGTTGTACCGTTCGGAAATTCTTTCACAGCACCGTCTGGGAAAGTAAACTTTCGTATATCCGTCATCATTTTAACTTCCTTCCGTTATGTTAGTACAAAAAAAACACTCGTCCCCTTGCGTGAAGGGACGAGTGTGGTTTCGTGGTTCCACCCTACTTAATTAGCTCTACATACAGATAACGGTTGCGGGCCGGCTTTGGATACTTTCGTTCCCCAAAGCAGTTCAAAGGTGGTCACAACTCACACACGTTCAGGAGCTTACAGCCAAAGGCTCCTTTCTCTTATGCAACGTGTAACTTGAGTGCGGTGTCCTTCTCAATACTTTTACAGGAACATTATACAAAAACTACGACTTATTTTGCAAGTCTATTTTAAGATTGTTTTTGCCCTTGATGAAGTGGAAAGATGCTAAGTCGTTCTTGGAAAATCGATTGAATAGATAAAATAATGCTATCGTCTGGTTCATTTGTGAAGACATGTACATGACCCGGCGCCATGCTGACGAGGGGGCTAATCACCATTTCCGACAAGTCTAAATTTGTTTCAAATACAAGCTCTTGTTTTACATAGTATTCCATTTCATCTGGTGTTAATTTACGGAAATGTTCATCATAAAAGGAAAACATCCCATCATGAATAATATGAACCATTGGTCGTTGCGCTGGTGTTAACCGAATATAATGTCGCAAGTTTTCTATCATCGTTTGATAGTCTTGTTCCATTAAATATTCATCGATTGCAAGCTCCATACAATCAATTAATACTTCTCCGTATTCTTTTAAACGGAATGTCAGGAAAGGTTCGTAATAAAAAGTAGTTTCTGGATCAAGATGAGCTGCAAATGCACCATATAAGAACGCACGTCGGTCAAAATGCGGCTTCATTGATGGAATTCCTTTTCTATCTCCCTGGAGAATGGATTGAGCAATAGCTACAATCTGTTGTTGTTCTTCTGCATCTGTAAAATAGAATAATTCTTCCGCAATCTCAATCAACCACGCATCTTCCTTCGTCTCAATCACATAATCAGCAAAGATCGATGCTAAAAAAGGATGGAATGAATCGTAAAAGTCCACATCATGATTTTCATAGCGGACGGTGATTAAATGATTTCCTTGGTTCTCAACTGCCCCACCAAAACCTAATGGTGCAAACGATGCCATATAAGTGGCTAGTTCTTTAAAAAAATGCGCACAAGTTCCCCGTTCTTCAAAGTGAATGGCAATCACGCATGACTCCCCCTAACATATCAAAAACCTCATCACAACCTCTATGGAAGCCAGACAGGCTTACTTTCAATTTATGTACGAACGGAGAAAACATGCCTCACAATAAAAAAAGCTTTAAAACCATATGGTTTTAAAGCTTACATAAACTAGTTTTGCATCACAAAATCTTTTTCTACTTGCTGGTCATCTTCGAACTTCCGCAGAACTTCGTACTTTGTATTTCGTTGTGCCGGTATTTTTCCAGCCTCACGAATAAGCTGTAGTGTAAGATTTGAGTTTACTTTATGAGTTGTATTCGCCGCTGATACAACATTCTCTTCCATCATCGTACTACCAAAGTCATTACAACCAAAATGGAGAGACTTCTTACCAACTTCTGGTCCCATCGTCACCCAAGACGATTGGAAATTCGCGATATTATCTAAGAAGATTCTAGAAATAGCCACATTTTTCAAATAGTCTTCAGGTGATAATTTCTTCAAACGTTTTAGCCCTGTATTCTCTGGTTGCAACAACCAAGAAATAAACGCGGTAAAACATTGAGTTTCGTCTTGAGCATCTCGGATACGTTGTAAATGAAGAGCACGCTCTTCAAAGGATTCTCCAAAACCAATGACCATGGTCGCCGATCCGAACATACCTACTTTCTTAGAAGCTTTCATCGCATCAAGCCACTGATCAGCAGTTACTTTTAGCCTACTCACACGCATGCGTGTTTCTTCTGTTAAGATCTCGGCTCCTCCACCTGGCATGCTATCAAGACCAGCTTCATGAAGTTCACGCAAAACATCCTCAACGGACATATTCATTACTTCAGCAATCTTCCATATTTCAGCTGGTGAAAATGAATGCATCCATATATCCGGAAAGCGTTTTTTTATTCCTTTTAAAAGATCCGTATAGTAATCAAGTTTTAGATTTGGGTTTGTTCCACCTTGCATTAAAATCTCTGTTCCCCCAACATCTTGCGTTTCCTTGATTTTCTGATAAATGACTTCATCATCTAGCACATAACCGTCTTTGTGGTTTGGCGGTCGATAGAAAGCGCAAAACGAACAATATGTATCACAAAAGTTCGTATAGTTAACATTGCGTCCAATAACAAACGTCGTTATTGGTTCAGGATGCCACTTCTTCATAATTGCGTCAGCAGCTCTTCCTAATTTATCAAGATCGTCGCTTTCATAGAGTTCCACCGCATCAGACATGGAAATGCGTTCGCCGTTTAACGCCCGGTCTAAAATGGCACCTACGCTCATTTCTTGTACCTCCAAACACGAGTTTATCTAGTAATCTATTCCATCGTATCATAGTTCTTTCTAAACATCCAATGCACAACAAAACACCGGCAGGACTTTAGCCCCGCCGGTTTTTGCCACCAACTTCCACAAATGTTGTATAGTGTTTAATCCGTTCCATTATCCGTTTTGCCTTCAATTGTTCCGTCCCGCCTTTATCCGAATAAGCAAGCTGCTCTTCCAACTCTTCATAATCATAATTTGAAGTGAAAAGGGTTGGGAGTTTTTCTGACATGCGGTACTGAAGTATTGGACCGAGTATTTCATCACGCGTCCAAGCTGTTGTTGTTTCAGCACCAATATCATCAAGCATTAGTACAGGAGCTACCCTTACCGCATCAAGCTTTTCTTGAAACGTACCATCACCAATAGCCTGTTTCATTTCTCTAAAAAAATCAGGTGTGTAAATGAGATAACTTTGTATTTGATTGTCTTTTAATTCATTCGCTATCGCACCTAATAAATACGTTTTTCCTACTCCGAATTTACCATGAAAATAAAGACCCATGCCATCTTCTCCTGGGTTTGCGTTAACGCCAAAACGTACTGCCTGTGAAATAGCTTTCGCCCGTTGGTTATCTTGATCCATATCATCAAATGCCGCATCAAGAACATCTTTGGGGATATAGAGTGATTGAATGAGTTGCTGTTGCTCGAGTCTCGCTTCCTGTTCTAATTTAAGTGGACAACGTGTATAAGAAAGTTCTAAACTTTGCCTTTCTGTATAAAGCAATGGGCGATATCCTTGCATCATATTTGGGCAGTTCTCAAGACCGGGACAAGCACGACAATTTTCTCGTTCTTTCTTAAACTCATAAAGTTTACTCAACCCACGATCAATCATGTCCCCGGTAACTCCTGGATTATCATTTAAAAACGATTGCACAGACTCTGATTCAAGCAACCGCTTTTTTTGCTCATTGATACGATGTTGCAAGCGGCCATCTTTATCAAAGGCTTCAAGTGAACCTTTAATTGAATCCATTAGCCTTCCCCTTTCTGAGCTCTTCGTCTTTTTCTTTCTTCCATTAAGCTTGCAATTTCTTGCTTCGCAGCTTGGACATCTTCTGGCTCTTCTAACTCATTGCTTGAAGCTTGATTTGCTTTCTCACTCTGCTCCTGGACAAGCCATTTGGGCAATTTATCTTGCCTAGAGTTCCGTCTTGACGTGTTTGTTTTCTTCGCCATAGCCTCTGTTTGTTTTTGCTTGTCTTCTTTTACAAGGCGCATCGCTTCTGGTACGGTTTTGATTTTCTTTCTCTTCCAGTGTCCAGCGATTTTTAACATGAATGGTCTTGATAATTTCATATCATTTCGAAATAACACAGAATCAATCATGACGTTAACGACACCTGGGTTAAGCATATAATCAACGATTAGTTCTTCAATGATTTTAACGTCTGCTGGTGCCACTGAGGCGCCATCCTGTCTCATCTCCAATAAAGTGATTGGTGCTGTCTCCTCATAAAAAAGTGTTACTCTCTCTTCTTCGGTTGTTGGTTCCTTTACTACAGTTCTCTGACCAACGGATTGACTTCTCAGACCAAGTGCTGGAGCTTGAGAACTACTTTCAAGCTTATACCACGTCTGAATCGTCTCCCTCAAATCATTTGCTTGCAATGATTCCCCCATTGCAGCACGTTCAATTAAATTCGCCATTGTCAGTGGTTCTACTTGATAAACAAATGCAAGTTTATTTATTAATTCAATCATGTCAGATGTCAAAAATTCATCAGGAACAACAAAGCTAGATAGGGATTGCTTCATCAATTCAAAATCAAACCCTTTAAATGTAAGGCCTGCTTTATCACGGCCAATCACTTCAGTCTGGTGTCCATTAAATGCTTCGACGTCCTCATTCATCAATTTGGGTTGCATTTCTGAATGAGTTAATGATGTGAATACGTCTGAGAAAGAATGTGTCACTTCTTCAAATGCCGCATAGTCTATTCTCTCCAGTAAAAACCGCTCTCTAATCGCACGATAACCTTTTTTACCTAAACGGTTAAACAGGAATACACTTAGGACATCATCATTAAAAAAAACGTGGGGTTTCATTGGCGGCTGTAATTCATAAACGAAAAAGCGCTCTTGTTCATCTTTACGTTGATACGTCCTTAATAAATCAATTGCTTCAAGTTTCTTACGCGCCTCGAGTAACTCTGCCATATCTTGCCCAAGCATTAAACTTAAGTGTTGATGCGTATGGCGATCACTTACGAACATCCCCGTTGGTAATTGAGAAAGAAGGCTTCGATACAAGCCCGTCGCTTTCGCACCAATTAAAGGTTGATAAAGTAAAGTAAGTAAGTGAAGGTCAATATCAGAAATAAAATCAGCTAAGCGAACAGAGAACGGATCAACTGGCAACACTTCTTTCCAATGCCATGTCATGAAAGTTCGCTCCTTTCGGCAAAAAAGAGCTTAAAGCGCAGCTCCGCTTTAGCTCCTTTTAGTTTTTATTCATTAAATCCGTCAGTTCTTTTATAAATACATTAATGTCTTTAAATTGTCTATAAACAGATGCAAATCGAACGTAGGCTACATCATCAACTGTCGCTAAACGCTCCATCACACGTTCCCCAACATCTTGACTGCGGACTTCTTTTTCACCTTCATTGCGTAAAGTACGTTCCACTTGGACGACAATTTCCTCTAATTTCTCAATTGGCACAGGCCTTTTCTCACAAGCCCTTACAAGTCCGCGTAACATTTTTTCTTTGCTGAACTCTTCACGCATGCCGTCCTTCTTAACAATTAATAAAGGTGTCTCTTCCACCGTTTCAAAAGTAGTGAAACGCTGTAAACAATGCTCGCACTCTCGTCGCCGTTTGATTGAGCGACTTTCATCACTTGGTCTCGAATCAAGTACTCTTGTTCCGTTATGGTGACATTTTGGACATCGCATTTCATCATCTCCATCTGTGCCACATGGACATTATTCGTTTCCCCTATCATAGTAAAAAAACACTTATGTGGCAAGCATTTATAAAAGCTCGCTTCCAAGTGCTGAACCGACATATGGTAGTGACTGATCTAGTTCTTTATAAAGTGCTAAAGTCAGTTTTCTACTGTAGCCAAAATCACTCGGTAATGCGGTTTCCGTTGCGCAAGAAAAATCAACTGCAGTACGATAAGGTTTCACAGTGATGACCGAAACAACAAGCAATACTTTTTTACCTGAAGTTGTTTGCGCAACGATCTCACCCCGATCTTCTTCGCTTCGTTTGATCGAAAACCCACGCTGCTTGACAACGTCTTCTACTGCACGCATGGCTTTATCTTTTGTTGTTTTGTAGTAACGCGTTTGCAACTCCTTTACCGGGTGTTCTTCACCTGTTTCTGTTCTTGTACTAACCATTCGGTTAAATGTGTCGCGGATGCCCACGTTTACCTCAACTCCCTTTACAAGGCCTTTTCCTTTATCATACCATAACTCAAGCCTTGCGAAGGAATCTGTTTCTTTAAAGTGGGAATTGTTTTTCAAAAGCATTACCCATACCATACAAACTAAAAAAAGCGCCATCAATTGGCGCTTTCCATTTATTTAACGAGCACTTTGGCTCATTTCAACTCGTTTGTCAACTTTAATCGGACCCATTCCACGAGGCAATTCAAGCACTTCGCTTGTTTTTGCATTTAGCTCTTTTGCAATAAAATCAGCTGCAACATTTGGATCAATTACTGGTCCACATGTATACACGTCAATACTTGCATAGCCATGTTCAGGAAAACTGTGAATGGTTAAGTGTGATTCCGAAATAATAACGACACCACTAACCCCTTGAGGAGCAAACTTGTGAAAAGCAACTTCCCTAACTTCAGCGCCCGCTTTTAATGCGGCATTTACAAATACTTGCTCAATAAACTCCATATTGTTTAATTTCTCTATGTCACAACCCCAAAGCTCTGAAATGACATGACGACCCATTGTATCCATTTAAACATCCCCCTTTATCGAAATTCGCCATGCATCAAAAGTGCATGTAGGATCGCCTCCGTACAGGGGGGAAAGTTAGTCCTAAGAGGTCCTAACCCATGCTGCAAGAAAAACGAATCCCGTTTTTAAACGAACTCACGGGATTCAGTATACTTGTTTTATATAATGAATGCAACTGTATCTTTGAAAATAACTGGCTTTTCTACTAGGATGCTGAATGAATTTCTTTTTTTACCATCATTCGGTCTGCAACATAATTCATTAAATCAACGACTCGACATGAATAACCCCATTCATTGTCATACCATGCTAATACTTTGATTTGTCTTCCATTAAGAACTGCTGTCGATAAACCATCGATAACAGCTGACTGCTCTTCACCATTAAAATCAATTGATACAAGTGGCTCGCTCGTATAGCCAAGTATACCCTTTAACGAGTGATTGGCCGCATTAACAAATGCTCTATTAACATCTTCTGGACTCACGTCTGTTTTTACTTGAACCACTAGATCAACAAGCGATACATTTGGCGTAGGCACCCGTAAAGCCATGCCCGTCAATTTCCCTTCTAGCTGTGGCAATACTTTCGAAATCGCAGTTGCTGCACCAGTAGATGTTGGAATAATTGATTGCCCACACGCTCGCGCACGGCGCAAATCTTTATGAGGATTATCAATGTTCTTTTGATCGTTTGTATAAGAATGAACTGTTGTCATCATTCCACTTTCAATTCCAAAGGTTTCATCAAGTACTTTTACAACAGGGCCAAGACAGTTTGTTGTACACGAAGCATTTGAAAGAATCGCATGTTCGTTTTCGTTGTAATCGTTTTCGTTAACACCCATTACAATTGTCGCATCTTCACCTTTAGCCGGGGCAGTAATAATAACTTTTTTGGCCCCCGCATCTAAATGATAACCTGCGGTTTCTCTTGTTTTGAATTTGCCTGTTGCCTCAATCACAATATCAATTCCAAGCTCTTCCCAAGGTAATTTTCTCGGATCGCGCTCTGCAAGCAAACGAATTTCTGTACCGTTTACATAAAGATTCCCATCTTTTGCATAAACATCTGCCATAAAAGGACCATGCATTGAATCATATTTAATTAAATGCGCAAGCGTTTCCGCTGGATATGAAGCATTAATTGCTGTAATTTCTGCTTTTCCTTCCAAGAATGCTTTTCTAAAAACCATTCTCCCAATTCTTCCAAAACCATTAATCGCCATTTTTACTTTCATTGATTTCATCCTTTCGGTCTGAAATGTGACATCACTTTTACTATTATTATATGAATTAGTATAACACAAATACACAATTAATCATCAATTATTTTAAATTTAGGCGTAAAAAAGAGTCGCCTTATGTAAAAGCGACTCTTTTTAAAGCTTGATCGAGCTGATCATACGTATTTTCTTTTGAACCGCTGTTATCAATAACAAGATCGGCTTTTTTTGTTTTGTCTTCTAATGGAAGTTGAGAAGCAATTCGTTGCATCGCATCTTTCTCATTTGATTGATCTCTTTTTATTAATCGTAACAACTGCGTTTGTTTGTCTACATAAACAACCCAAACTTCATCAACTAAATAAAAAAGCTCCCCTTCAACTAATAGAGGTATATCAAGCACGATAAGAGGGTGCCCAGCTCGAACAAGTTCATCTGATTGGCGCTTCATTTCTATTCGAACAGCAGGGTGTACAATATTATTTAAGATTTTTCGCTTTTCTTCATCAGCAAAAATAATTGAACCAAGCGCCTTTCTGTCTAAAGTACCTTCATCTGTCAGAATTTCACGACCAAATGCTTGAATAATTTGATTTAATGCCAGTTCTCCCGGCTCTACAACTTGTCGTGAAATCACATCTGCATCTATAACAGGTACGCCTTTATCCATTAAGTATTTGGACGCAAGGGATTTCCCACTTGCAATACCGCCAGTCAATCCAATTTTCACGAGTTTTTACCCCTTTGTTACAATTTAAATACACCAATAATAATTAACAGCAATCCTGGAATAAACGACATTCTCCTAACCCATTTTAAATGAGCCATTTGATAACCACCAAATGTACCTAACGAAACAAATAATGCGCTTAGTATAGCTACTGATAAAGCTAAGCCAACTGGTGAGAAGCCCATCAAAGCAGCTGCAATACCGGCACCAAATGCATCTAAGGATAAAGCTAACCCGAGTAAGAAGGCTTCTTTTCCTGTTACTGTTCCCGACGAGTCGATATCTGCCGTTTCTGGGTCGCGTAAAATATGAATAACAAACCCAAACATTCGGACTGTAAAGTCTACACCCGTACGTCCGGATTTTTCAAGTCGTTCTTTTTTTGGTCTATACGTCTCATATAACGCCCAACATCCAATCAAAATGAGAATAATCGCTCCTGTTGCTTCTGCAAATTGTGGTGATAACCATACAGACAATGCAGTACCTACACTCATTGCAATTAATATCGATACACCCGAACATACTGCGATAAACAATAACGAAAGCAACGGAATTTTAATACGACGCATGCCATATGTTAATCCTACACCAAAACTATCAAGGCTAAGCGCCACGGCTAGCAAAATAAATGCTGACAAAGAAAACCCTCCTGCCTATTTCAATGTTTGCAAATAGTATATGGAAGGGACTTATTCAATGTTAATGCTGGCAGTTAAGACAAAAGTGAGTACCCCTGCCTCCAACGACCGTTTTTTCGATTAAGGAACCGCATTTCTTGCAAGGCTCCCCTTTTTTTCCGTAGACGTTCAAACTTTGTTGAAACATCCCCATTTCGCCTTGACCATTGACGTAAGACTTTATTGAGCTTCCACCTGCATCCACGGCTTCTTGCAACGTCTGTTTGATTTCTGTGTATAATACCGCCATTTCTTTGGCACTTAGAGATGAAGCAACGCGTACAGGCATAATACCTGCACGAAACAGTGCTTCATCAACATAAATATTTCCTAAACCAACAACGGTTTTTTGATCAAGTAACGCCGTTTTAATTGCACGATTTGACTTTTTGTATGCTTGAGTTAATACATCAACAGTAAATTGATCAGAGAACGGTTCAACACCTAATTGCGACAGTGGCATAACCGTTTCTTCGTCTCCTTTAGCGAAAACATGCATCGTCCCAAACTTTCTTACATCTGCATACCGCAATTCAGTCCCATCCGTGAACGAAAAGGTAACGTGTGTATGTTTTGTTTTTTCTTCACTTGGATCATACAATCCATAACGCCCCTCCATACGAAGATGAGAGACGAGAACATGGTCTGTCAAAATAAATAGTAGAAACTTCCCTCTACGTTTCACGTCTTCGATTGTTTGACCAGCAAGTAGAAGAGTAAATTGCTGGACGTCGTCTGGTTTTTTAATGATCTTCGGCCATTCCACTGCTATATCCTTAATTGTTTTCCCGACAACAAGTTGTAAAAGCGTGCGACGCACCGTCTCTACTTCAGGTAATTCTGGCATTTTATTTCTCCTTACTTTGCGTCATACCAAGATGCTCCACTTGATACATCTACTTTTAGTGGCACATCAAGTTTAAGCGCATTTTCCATTACATCAGCAACCATTTCTTTTAATTCCGCAACATCTTCCTTAGCAACCTCAAAAATCAATTCATCATGCACTTGCAAGAGCATCGTAGCTTTTAAGTCTGATTCCTCGAGTCTCTTGCTCATTTGTACCATCGCCAACTTAATTATATCAGCAGCCGTCCCTTGAATTGGTGTATTCATTGCAGTTCGTTCTGCAAAGCTTCGTTGGTTAAAATTCCGGCTTGCAAGCTCTGGCAAATAACGCCGTCGTGCTAATAACGTCTGCACAAATCCTTTTTCCTTTGCTTCGTTAACAACATTTTCCATATAGGCTTTTACATCTGGATAACTCGACAGGTAGCGATCAATAAATTCTTTAGCTTCTTTCCTTGTTATACTTAAGTTCTGTGATAGACCATAATCACTTATTCCGTAAACAATTCCAAAGTTAACCGCTTTTGCACTTCTTCTCATTAGATCGGTAACCTCTTCATGCTCAACGTGAAAAACATCCATTGCCGTTTTCGTATGAATGTCCATATCCTCTAAGAATGCTTCTTTCATTCGTTCATCACCTGAAATATGTGCTAGCACACGAAGCTCAATTTGAGAGTAATCTGCGGAAACAATTGACCACTCTTCATTTGAGGCAATAAAAGCTCTACGAATTTTCCGCCCCTCTTCTAAACGAATTGGGATATTTTGCAAGTTCGGATCCGTGGATGACAACCGACCTGTTTGAGTTAACGCTTGATTAAAGCGTGTATGAACTTTATTTGTCTTTTCATCAGCGACTTTGAGTAACCCCTCAATATAAGTGGAATAGAGTTTCCCAAGTTGTCGATAGAGCAAGATATGTTCAATTACTGGATGAGAACCCGACAATTTTTCAAGCACATCCGCACTTGTTGAATAACCCGTCTTTGTTTTTTTAACAGGTGGCAAACCCAGTGTCTCAAATAAGATGTGACCCAACTGTTTAGGAGAATTAATATTAAACGTTTCTCCCGCTTCTTCATGTATTTTATTTTCTAATGAAGCTAATCGTTCAGATAAATCATCACCCATCGCTATTAATTGATCACGATCAACGCGAACGCCCTCTTTTTCCATCCTACCGAGAACAATTGATAGTGGCATTTCCAAATCAAATAATAGTTCATATTGCTCGTTTTCCCTTAATTCTTCTTCGAGTAATTCCTTTAATTGAAACATGGCGTGCGCTTTTCGACAAAGATGTTCCGCAAGTACCTGTTCATCCGGAAGTGCTTGTTTTGCCCCTTTTCCATACACAGTCTCATCATCTTGCACACTGCCTGTCCCTTTTCTAGAAGAAATATCACTAATTTCATGAGAAGACAATGACGGATCAAGTAAATAAGAAGCCATTTGTAAATCAAAATCTACACCATTTAATTCAATACCTTGCCAAGCAAGAGCTACTACCGCTTTTTTTGCATCAAACAACCATTTCTTTTCACGCTCTGATTTCATATATGCTTTAAACAAGTCTGACTCTACTGCTTTGCTTGTTGGAATATAAAATTGACCGTTTTTATTCGCGATCGAGATTCCAACAATATCTGCATGATGATAGTGTTCTCCTAATACCTCAACGACAAGTGCAGAAGGTGACACAAGATGATTTTCTGTCAGTTCTTCTATGATTTCTATAGACAGGTGTTCCATCTCCACTGGATTATCTTCTTCATCTTCGCCACCATTTAAACGTCCTAACAATGAGGCAAAAGAAAGTTGTTTAAAGGCCTCTTTTGCTTCCTTATAGTCATATCCTTCATAAGCTAGTTCACTTATCTTTTCTTCTAAAGGCACATCAAGTTTAATTGTTGCTAGTTCTTTACTAAGCAGTGCTTGTTCTTTATTTTCTTCTAAACGTTCCTTAAGTTTTTTTCCAGATACTTTATCAATCGAGTCTAGCACTGTTTCAACATTTTTAAATTCTCCCAAAAGCTTTAGCGCCGTTTTTTCACCAACACCAGGTACACCAGGAATATTGTCTGAGGTATCGCCCATTAGACCTTTTAAATCGATGATCTGTTTTGGCTTTAAGCCGTATCGTTCATCAATCTTCGCTTCATTATATCGATCTACTTCTGTAATTCCTTTTTTTGTTAGCACCACTTCAACATTATCACCAACGAGCTGTAGCAAGTCTTTATCACCAGTAATAACAACAACTTCATACCCGTCTTTTGCTGCTTCTGTCGCAGCAGTTCCGATAATATCATCTGCTTCGTAATCAATTGCTTCGTAACGTTTAATTGAGAATGCATCAAGCATTTGATGGATCAATGGAATTTGTCCAGACAACTCTGATGGAGTCTTCTGCCTAGTCCCCTTATAAGCTGCGTATGTTTTATGGCGGAATGTGGATTTACCCGCATCAAATGCGACTAATAAATGCGTCGGCTTTTCGTCCTCCAAAACTTTTAATAACATTGTAGTAAAGCCATACACAGCATTTGTATAATCACCTTTCTCATTGCTAAGCAACGGCAATGCAAAAAAGGCTCGGTAGGCAATGCTATTGCCGTCAATAAGTACTAATTTCTTCACTCGGGATCTGCCCCTTTCTCGTCTGTACATGTGTAGCTATTGTACCATAACGAGCTTGAAAGGAAAAAGAAACGGGAACGAATGTACGCAAAAGAAAAAGAAAAAGAGACAAGAGCCAATGGCTCTTGTCTTAACATAGGGTCGATCAGCAGAGGGTACGCTGATCATTTTCTTAACCGTTCTATTTTAGTTTAAAACGATTACGTAAACGAGGTATAAACAGATTGTAAAGATATGGTTAAGATTGCATATGTCGTTTAGGGAATGACACTATAAAGGTCGTCCCAATCCCTTCTTCACTTTCTACTTCTAATTTCGCAAAGTGAGCTTCTGCTAAGTGTTTAACAATTGCCAACCCTAATCCCGTACCACCTGAATTACGACTTCTTGCACGATCAACTCGATAAAAACGTTCAAAGATCCGTTGTGTTTCCTGAGGTTGTATACCAATCCCAGTGTCTTTTACTTGAAGTTCAACCGCTTCTTTTTTCTCTATCAACGATACCTCAACACTTCCACCTGACTGCGTATAAGCAATCGCATTGGTCACCAAATTGAGAATAATTTGTTTTAACCTTTGAGCATCGCCCTCAATGATTGAACTCCCCGTTTCCTTTACTGATAAATCCATTTCTTTTTCTACAGCTTTTGAATCAAGTAAAGCCATTGCTTCTTCCGTAATCTCCCGTAAAGAAATTTGTTCTACATTCAATTGAAACTGCGCATTTTCAATTTTTGATAATTCAAGTAGATCAATAATTAACATTTGCAGTCGATCACTTTCTTTCCAAATAATCTCCGAAAATTGCTTTGATGCGACAGGGTCAGCAAGCGCCCCATCAATAAGTGTTTCAGCAAACCCTTTAATGGATGTTACTGGTGTTTTTAACTCATGAGATACATTAGCAACAAAATCTTTACGTACTTGTTCAAGCTTTTTTTGTTCGGTGATGTCATGAAGAACAACCGTCACCCCTCTAAGTCGACCAGACTTCGCTAAAACAGGAGCACCATAAACATCGTATACCTTCGTAATATAATTTTCAGTCCAATTAATTTGACTGCGCTGCTTCTTTTCAGTCATATAAACCGATTGCAAGAATGAAATTAGTCCTTGACTTGGCAGTACCTCATAATATGGTTTGCCGATAAGCTCTTTGCTTGTGACACGAAAGACTTGTTCTGTCGTTTGATTCACGAGTTCAACATCGCCTCTAACGTTCATAAACAATAGAGCGCTCCCCATATGGTCTATTAATGCAGCCATCTGCTCCTGCTGGGTTTGATGACGCCGCGAGAGTTGTTGTAAATTATAAGCTAATACATTTATCGACCTACCAAGAAGTCCTAACTCTTTATGCTGGTCTTCATATGTGCGCGTATTATAATCACCTTCGGCCAATCGAATGGCAGCTTTAGTAGCGTCATCAATTGGTCGAATAATTTGTTTCGTTATTCGAGCAATGAGCAATAAAATAATCAAAAAAGCTACGATAAAACTAACAGCCATGACCGTCCATACCATTTGGTTCATTTCATTAAATGACTCAATCGATAATCCAACGCGAACATAACCAACAAGCTGTTCATCTATATGCAATGGCAGCGCATAATACAATAGATCGGCGCCTATCGTTTCGCTAAAACGTAATTCTGGTTCATCATCTGTTAGTGCACGCTGGATTTCAGGGCGATCAATATGGTTTTCCATTTCATTTGGGTTGGCCCATGAATCGCCGAGTACTGTACCATTCTCATCTAAAATAGTAATTCGAGCTTCAAACAACTCTCCCACTTCTCGGGCGACACGTTCAGCTTCTTCTCGTTCTGGAAAACCATCCTCAAGCACTGCCCAAGATGTCAAAGCTGTTTCACTTTTCATACGATCCGAAACAAAATCATGATACCGCTCATTTGACCATGCACCTAGCGTTACCCCCAGTGCCAGTAAAACAATTGTTACAACAAGCATGATGCTAAAAATAAATCGATTACGAAGCTTATTCATTCTCTATCGGTTCTTCCAGCTTATATCCAAGTCCTCTTATCGTCTTTATATAAATTGGTTTTTTTGCATTTGGTTCAATTTTCTCGCGTAAATGACTAATATGAACATCTACAATCCTTGTATCACCAACAAATTCATAATTCCAAACTGCATTTAGCAATTGATCTCTTGTTAGAACTCTGCCCTTATGTTCAGCTAAATAAACAAGTAATTCAAATTCTTTAGGTGTAAGAGTTAATAATTTCTGCTTCACATACACCTCATAGTTATCAGGATAAATCGTCAAGTCTTTAATGACTTTTCCTTTACCCTTTACTGCCACATCGTCTTTTGACGCTTGAGTTTGATCAACCCTGCGTAAAATAGCTCGAACTCTAGCAGCAACTTCACGTGGTGAAAATGGCTTGGTCATATAATCATCGGCACCTAACTCTAAGCCTAACACTTTGTCAAATTCATCATCTTTAGCAGTTAGCATTAAAATGGGGACAAAAATTTGTTCTTGTCTTAAATGACGACAAACATCCATCCCATCCATGTTTGGCAACATTAAATCCAAAATAATTAAATCAAAAGGTACTTCTTTCGCTCGTTCAAATCCAGCGAGCCCATCCATTTTTGTTTCAACTTCAAATCCGGCTTGCTCCAAGTTATATTGAAGCAATGTTGAAATTGAAGGTTCATCATCTACAACTAAAATGCGTTTGGCCATAAGTGCTTCTTACACCCCTTATTCAATGGTTTGAACGGTCTCTCTCTCTCTACTTTTGAGTATAGCAGACTTTCTTCAGTTAGACCTCACTATCTGGCAAAATGACTCGATGAGGAACAGGTGAATTTAACACGGTAGACGTATTAATCGTTCCATAAGGGATAAGTCGATCAATTAATTTCCGCATACTATTAACATCGGAAACCGCTGCCTTGATAAAATAACTAACTTCACCAGTTACTCGATGGCATTCAATAATCTCGTGCTCTCTTTTTACCATATCCTCAAATTCGTTTAGTGATACTTTCAATCCACTTACTTGAATGAGCAATAATATATTTTTCCCAATATTTTTTAATGATACTCTCGCCGAAAAACCTTCAATTACACCTTTTTCTTGAAGTCTTAACAATCGCTCGGACATGCTTGGTCGACTTAGCGATAGCTCCTTTGATAATTCACTAATTGTCATTCGCGCATTTTCTTGCAGAAGCTTAAGTATGTCGCGATCCATTTTATCCATCACTATTCACCTTTTCCAAATTGAATCAAAAACTCAATAATTCCCTTCATTTATTAAACCATAAATAAGAAGATCCTACTAGTTGATATGCAAAAGACTTTAAATGTCTTATAAGATTATAGTAATAATAGATAAAAGGTGATTTGCAGATGATTCATACAAAAAAAGTCATGGCCATTTTTGCGGGTTGTGTACTCGCAGCATGTGGCATCTTATTGCTTCGACACGCTGGTTTAGTCACTGGTGGAACAGCAGGTCTAACACTTAGTCTCTCCTATATTTTTAATCTCCCCTTTGCACTTTTATTTTTCCTAGTAAACATACCGTTTTACGTCTTTTCAGTAATGCGCATGGGGTTATCTTTTACGATTGTCACTGCTTTATCAGTCACAACTCTTTCTCTTTTAACCGCGATTGATAGTTACTTACCTGCATTTTCTGTCCCTATGTTTGCAGGCTCTGTTTTTGGAGGTTTACTAATTGGCATCGGTTTAACTATACTCTTTCAAAACCAGGCTTCACTTGGTGGCGCTAATATTCTTGCCTTGTTCCTTCAAAAGAAATCAGGCTTTGACCCTGGTAAGACAAATTTAATTTTTGATGCCATTGTCGTTACATTAAGTTTTTTAACGATCGGTTTCATTCATGGACTATTTTCGATATTGTCGATTTTAATTATTTCAAAAGTTATTAGCCTGTTTAAACAAAGCTTTGTAAAAAAAGAAAACATAATAAAAGTCAAAAAATCAACCGTAGCGGAAGCTAGCGCTTAATTAACTTTACATGTGAAAAACAGCATTTACGTTATATCCATTCTTTCATCAAACGATTAAAGAAAACGAAGATAGCAAAACACTCCCTCATCATAATGTCTACAAGAAACCAGTTCCAGGTTAAAGCGTCCTCCCATACCTTGCTTTACGTTTATTCGTTTCAACAGTTTAACATTTCCATAAATACCTGAAAGTCACTCTTACTGTTGCAAATTTCTTCTAACCTAATATGCTTTCTTCAAAATGATTAGTAAAAAACCTCTCCTGCAAAATTGCAGAAGAGGTTTATCATCTATTAAGCTGTTGGCAATGCTTCCATTACATCACGAACGGATTTTGCAGATTTTTCAAGCTGTGCTTTTTCTTCCTCTGTCAACTCCAGCTCAATGATTTTTTCAATCCCATCGCCGCCAAGAATGGTTGGAACACCAAGGTATAAATCAGTTTGTCCATATTCGCCTTCAAGGTATGCAATTGTAGGAATAACGCGCTTCTTGTCTTTTAAGATCGCTTCAACCATTTGCGTAAGCGATGCAGCTGGAGCGTAATAAGCGCTACCGTTGCCTAAAAGTCCAACAATTTCTCCGCCACCTTTACGTGTCCGCTCAACAATTTCTTCTAAGCGTTCTGGAGAAATCAATGTAGAAAGCGGTACCCCCCCAGCTGCTGAATAACGAATAAGTGGTACCATATCATCACCATGGCCTCCTAGCACAAAACCTGTGATGTCTTCAACAGACAAGTTTAGTTCTTGAGCGATAAAGGTCCGAAAACGCGCTGTATCCAGCACACCAGACTGGCCAATCACACGGTTCTTTTCAAAACCCGATTCTTTATAAACCGTATACGTCATGGCGTCAGCAGGATTTGTTAAGACAATGATATAGCAATTTGGAGAATGCTTAACCACTTCTTTTGTGACAGCCTTCATAATCTTTGCGTTAGTCGCAACTAAATCATCGCGGCTCATGCCTGGCTTGCGAGCTATACCCGCAGTTATGACAACAACATCCGAATCTTTTGTATCCTCATAGCTAGATGTTCCAACAACATTGGAATCAACACCTTGAACTGGAGTAGATTCCATCATATCAAGTGCTTTCCCTTTTGTTGGACCTTCCATGTCGGGGATGTCAACTAAAACAACGTCCCCTAGCTCTTTTTGGGCGACCATTAGCGCAGTTGTTGCGCCAGTGAAACCTCCACCAATTACAGAAACTTTTCTTCGTTTAATTGCCATGCCAAAACACTCCTCAACGTATAGTGGATCTCATTCTTCAGATGATAGATTTATAGATTTTTAATCAATTCGTCTGCAAATCCAGAGCACGATACTTCGGTAGCTCCGTCCATTAGACGAGCGAAGTCATAAGTAACAACTTTGCTTGCGATTGTTTTATCCATAGAACCCATGATCAAGTCAGCCGCTTCTGTCCAACCTAAGTGACGAAGAAGCAAGTCTCCTGATAAAAGAACTGACGATGGATTCACTTTATCAAGACCAGCATATTTAGGAGCCGTTCCGTGAGTTGCTTCAAAAATCGCATGCCCTGTATCGTAATTAATATTTGCTCCTGGAGCAATACCAATTCCGCCAACTTGTGCAGCAAGAGCATCCGATACATAATCACCATTCAAATTCATTGTTGCAACAACATCAAACTCTTTTGGACGAGTCAAGATTTGCTGTAAGAAGATATCAGCAATTGAATCTTTTACGATAATTTTGCCAGCTGCTTCTGCTTGACTTTGAGCTTTATCAGCTGCTTCACGTCCGCTTTCTTCAACAATTTTATCGTATTCTGCCCATGTAAACACTTTTTCACCGAACTCACGCTCAGCAAGATCATAACCCCAGCTCTTAAAAGCACCTTCAGTAAACTTCATAATGTTCCCTTTATGCACAAGGGTAACGCTCTTACGACCTTCATCAAGAGCATATTGAATTGCTGAACGTACTAGGCGTTCTGTTCCTTCTTTAGATACTGGTTTAACACCAATTCCGGAAGTTTCAGGGAAACGAATGTTTTTAGCGCCTAACTCATCTTGAAGGAAAGAAATTAATTTTTTCACTTCATCAGAGCCTTCTTTAAATTCAATACCTGCATAAATATCTTCTGTATTCTCACGGAAAATAACCATGTTTGTATCTTCAGGGCGCTTAACTGGAGAAGGCACACCTGTAAAGTAACGAACTGGACGCAAGCATGTATAAAGATCAAGTTCTTGACGAAGCGCTACATTTAAAGAACGAATTCCCCCACCAATAGGTGTTGTTAAAGGACCTTTGATAGCAATTAAGTACTCACGCACAGCATCTAATGTTTCCGCTGGTAGCCATTCACCTGTTTGGTTGTATGCTTTTTCTCCTGCTAAAATTTCTTTCCAGTGAATTTTACGCTCACCATTGTATGCTTTCTCCACCGCTGCATCAAGTACACGAGAAGCTGCCGCCCAAATATCTGGACCCGTTCCATCTCCTTCAATAAATGGGACAATCGGTTCATTCGGTACATTTAATACACCATTAGTTGTTTGGATTTTTTCTGCTGCCATTCTTATTACCTCCATTTGTCTTATTATGTAGAACGGAATCGCTCCGCTCTAAGAAAATTAGCGCGATTCTACCGATACATAATTGCGCTTATTCGGACCTACATACTCAGCACGAGGACGAATTAAACGGTTATTTGAATACTGCTCCAAGATATGAGCTAGCCATCCAGAAGTACGGCTCACAGCAAAAATCGGTGTGAACAGGTCGTGTTTAATCCCAAGACTATGGTATACAGTTGCGGAATAAAAATCAACGTTTGGCAACAAGCCCTTTTCTTTAGTGATCATTTCCTCTATCTGTAAAGACATATCGTACCATTTTGACTCTTTGACCACTTCTGTTAATTGATTTGACATATCACGTAAATGTTTTGCACGCGGATCACCATTTTTATAAACGCGGTGACCAAAACCCATAACCTTCTCTTTGTTATCTAAAGCTTTGCGTAAATAAGGTTCAACATTTTCCGGTTCACCAA
The DNA here is from genome assembly GCF_002019705.1 of Shouchella patagoniensis. Taxonomy (GTDB): domain Bacteria; phylum Bacillota; class Bacilli; order Bacillales; family Bacillaceae_D; genus Shouchella; species Shouchella patagoniensis. Next base: position 1,288,042 of record NZ_KV917377.1, read on the forward strand.
TCTCCAAAAGCATATTCATTACAGCCTCGTTTGCTCCACCGTGGAGAGGTCCTTTTAAAGCACCAATTGCAGCAGTCAAACCTGAATATACATCAGACAGTGTTGCAACGCAGACACGCGCTGTAAATGTTGATGCATTAAGCTCATGATCAGCATGAAGAACGAGGGCTTTGTTAAACGCTTCGACAGAAAGCTCATCTGGCTCTTCTCCATTTAACATGTAAAGGAAGTTAGCTGCAAATGACAATTCTTTTTTAGGCTGTACCGGTTCTTTACCAGAACGAATACGCTCAAAACCCGTAACAATTGTCGGAATTTTAGCCTGAAGTTTAATTGCTTTTTTGTAATTATCTTCTTCATTCATTTCTTCTGCGTTTTCATCAAATAGACCAAGCGTCGAAATTGCGGTGCGTAACGCAGCCATTGGGTGGACTTTGTTAATTGGATAGGCTTTCATTTGAGTGAAAATTTCTTCAGGCACACCTGCTTCAGAAGCAAGTTCATTTGAAAACGATTTCAATTCTTTTTGGGACGGAAGTTCACCATTCCAAAGTAAATAAATCACTTCTTCAAAACTTGCATTATTAGCTAAATCATCAATACCATACCCTTGGTATGTTAATTCATCATCAATGATCGAGCTTACGCTAGACTGTGTTGCAACAATACCTTCTAAACCACGAGTTGTAGTCACCTATATCTCTCCTTTTCTCTCAAAAATCCTCCACCGGCGTACAGTTTCCAAGTGAAGCGGATACGCAATCAACGCGAACGTGTTTGCGCACTCTCCTTACCCCCCTAATTGTGAGAAGAACTGTATGGCACGCATTACTAAATAAGCAATACCTGCCCCAATTAAAGGGCCTACCGCAACACCATTAAAAAGCGCAACGGCTATAATGGTACCAAATACAAGCGCTGCAGTAATATGTGGATCATTTTCCAGCAAATCAAGACCGCTTGCAGCCACTAATGCTACGGCTATGCCGCTCCCTAATGCCACCCATGCGTATAACGATTTTGTTGCTTCGCCAAGCTGCTTAAAGCCGATATCGCCAGTGGCAATTGGCGTTAATACAGCGATGGTAATAATGGTGACACCTATAGAAATTCCTTTTGTTTGTATAAGAGGAAACGCTTTATCGCCAATCCCTGTCCATTTTATAATGAGCAGAACAGCAATTGCAATCATAAGAGATTGGTTTTTAGCAATTAGTGCAATTACCATTAGCAATAGCAAAAACAGCGATGCTTGAGATATCAACGTTCTATTCCTCCCTACAACCTAGGCACTTCATATAATACCACAAATTCAAAAATACGGCTATATCCAGCAAAATAAGACAAGTTTAGCGCCTGCGGATAACAACGAAATTCCCTTTTGTAATCATCGCGTGAGCAAGCTTTAGCAGTGCAGCTTTTACAATTGTTCTTGTCCAAGGTAATAATATGATTAACCCCATCATATCCGTTAAGAATCCAGGTAAGACCAACAAAGCGCCCCCAACAAAAATACACACACCATCTAATAAGACTTGACTCGGGACTTGATTTTTTTGCATTTGCAACTGAGCTAAACGTAACGTTTGTAAACCCTGTCTTTTTGCAAACAACACACCAACAACACTTGTCAATAGCATCAACAGCAAAGTTGGCCATACCCCCAACCAATTCACAAACAAGACAATTAATGTTAATTCAATGAGTGGAACTGCAATTACGGTGGCCAAAAATAATTTTTTCATCTTTGCCCCTCACTTTCAATAACTAGAAAAAAGGAGAGGAAGACCCTCTCCTTTTCTTTATTATAATACACGTGCGTGACCACTGTAAATGTTTCCGGTCACACTGTCGACTGTCACTTCATCACCATCTTTAAATAGTTCTAAAGCCTCTTCAACTCCAACAATGACAGGCGTGCTTAAATTTAAACCAACAACAGCCGCGTGAGAAGTTAATCCACCTTCAACTGTAATAACTGCGACAGCTTTTTCAAAAGCCTCTATCATGTCTTTATCTGTTGATTTTGTAACGAGTACATCTCCTTCAGACACTTTTGCATTCGCTTCATCAGCGTTTTGGGCAATAACGACTTTGCCTGAAGCAGAACGGCGACCAATACCTTGACCTTTGGCAGCAATCTCACCAAGCATATGCACTTTCAGTAAATTTGTTGTACCAGTCTCACCAACAGGCACTCCAGCAGTAATAATAACAAGATCACCGCGTTTTACAAAACCTGCTTTAACAGCAATATCAACTGTTCTATCAAGCATTTCATCAGTTGAACTCGCTTTTTCACCAAGCATTGATGTTACGCCCCAAACAAGAGACATTTTACGATGAGCACGTTCATTACTTGTTACTGCAAGAATCGGAGACTTTGGACGGAATTTTGATGTGATTCTCGCTGTATAACCACTTTCTGTCGCCGTAAGAATTGCAGCAGCATCCAAGTTAGACGCTGTATGGGCAACAGATTGTCCGATCGCACTTGTAATCGTTAGTTTTGCTTCACGACTCTTTTTACGAAGAATGTTGTCATAGTTAAGCGCTTGTTCTGTTCGACTTGCAATATTGTGCATCGTCTGAACAGATTCAACTGGATAATCACCAGCAGCTGTTTCACCCGATAACATGATTGCATCTGTACCATCAAAAATCGCATTCGCTACGTCACTTGCTTCAGCTCGAGTCGGACGAGGGTTGCGTTGCATCGAATCAAGCATTTGCGTTGCAGTAATGACAGGCTTCGCCAACTCATTGCTTTTCTTAATTAACAGCTTTTGTACTAGGGGAACTTCTTCAGCCGGAATCTCTACGCCTAAGTCTCCACGTGCGACCATTAAACCATCCGAAACTTCCAAAATCTCGTCGATATTGTCTACACCTTCTTGGTTTTCGATCTTAGGAATGATAGCGATATCTGCCGCACCATTTTTTTCAAGCAATTCACGGATTTCTAGTACATCAGAAGCGCGACGTACAAACGAAGCAGCGATGAAATCAACATTTTGTTCAACACCAAAAACAATATCTGCTGCATCTTTATCAGTCATACCTGGTAAGTTAACACTTACATTCGGCACGTTAACACCTTTTTTGTTTTTTAATGTTCCACTGTTGTGAACAATTGTTACTAGTTCTTTTTCATGGACTTCGGTTACTTCTAAACCAATTAAACCATCGTCTAATAATAACGTACTGCCGACATGGACATCATCTACTAAACCAGGGTAGGTAATCGAAATTTTTTCCGTTGTACCTTGTACCTCTTCCATAGATACAATAAGCTTTTGTCCTTTTACAAGTTCAATTGCTCCGCCTTCAACCGTTTGTGTGCGAATTTCCGGTCCTTTTGTATCTAATAAAATTGCAACCGTTTTTCCTGTTTGTCTAGACGCTTCTCGGATATTTTGAATGCGAGCGCCATGTTCTTCAAAATCACCATGTGAGAAATTTAATCTTGCTACATTCATTCCCGCTTCAATTAAATTCACTAACTTATCTACTGTTTCACTTGCTGGTCCGATTGTACAGACAATCTTTGTTTTACGCATCTTGTTCCTCCTAGGTATCATTTAAATCGACAATTCTTGTGAAAGCTTGTACATTCTTGTATCAATCGTGTGAGGCAACTCAAGTATTTCATTAATTGAGTGATAGACAATGTCGTTCTTCTGAATGCCTACTGTCATTCCCGCTTTACCTTCTAACAAAAGATCCACTGCTTTTGCAGCCAGACGGCTTGCTAATACGCGATCAGCCCCTGTTGGAGAACCACCGCGTTGAATATGACCAAGAACAGTTACCCGCGTTTCCATATCCATCTCTTTACTAATGCGCTCACCAAAATCAAATCCTGAGCCAACGCCTTCTGCGACGATAATGATACTATGTTTTTTGCCTCGTTCTTGTCCACGCTTAATATTAGCTAAAATTTGCTCCATATCATGCTTTTCTTCAGGAATAACAATTGTTTCAGCACCATCAGCAAGTCCAGCCCATAGTGCAAGGTCACCTGCATGACGCCCCATTACTTCAATAACATACGTACGTTCATGCGATGTTGCTGTATCGCGAATTTTATCGATTGCATCAATAATCGTATTTAATGCAGTGTCAAAGCCAATTGTAAAGTCTGTTCCTGGTATATCATTGTCAATTGTTCCTGGAACACCTACTGTTGGAAAACCATGCTCACTAAGCTTTTGTGCACCTCTATATGAGCCATCTCCACCAATAACAACCAAGCCTTCAATTCCAAACTTCTTCAGCTGCTCGATTCCTTTTTTCTGGCCTTCTAGTGTTTTAAATTCTTCACAACGAGCTGTATAAAGTACTGTCCCCCCACGGTGGATAATATCCCCAACGGAACCCAGTTCCATCTTCTTAATATCTCCATCAATTAACCCTTGATAACCGTACGATATTCCATACACTTCTAATCCATGATAGATCGCTTTTCGAACTACCGCTCGAATTGCCGCGTTCATCCCTGGGGAGTCTCCTCCACTTGTCAACACGCCTATACGCTTCAAATCTTACTCCTCCTAACACACTATATCAAAACAACATGCTTGTTTTTCTTCAGTCTCTGCATGTAAAGATACCACTTTGATTTCGTGAATACAAGTGCTTTCCCACCGCAAAAAGTGCTTCCACGTCAATGAAAGCACTTCCAAATGAAAATGGTTACGTTTGAACACTTTCTTCTGATAATTTTCCCATTTTCTTGAACTTTTCATATCGCTCATCCAACAAATCTGTTACTTGTTTTGAGCGTAATTCTTCTAATGAATGATCTAAAATGAGTCCAATTTCTTTCGCTTGTGCAGCCACATCTCTTTGCGCTCCACCTTTAGGTTCTGAAATAATCGAATCAATAATACCTAAATCATATAAATCAGGAGCAGTAATACGCATAGTTTCAGCCGCGCGCTTTGCTTGAGTTGCATCTTTCCATAATAGAGCCGCTGCTCCCTCTGGAGAAATAACAGAGTAAGTGGAATTCTCAAGCATATATATTCGATCAGCTACACCAAGCGCTAACGCACCGCCGCTTCCACCTTCTCCTATAACAATGCTAATTGTAGGCACTTTTAGCCCAGCCATCTCCATTAAGTTACGCGCAATCGCTTCACTTTGACCACGTTCCTCAGCAGATTTTCCAGGATAAGCTCCTTTTGTGTCTATAAAACATATAACCGGACGATTAAATTTTTCCGCTTGTTTCATAAGACGTAGCGCTTTGCGATACCCTTCTGGATGAGGCGAACCAAAAAAACGAGCGATGTTCTCCTTTGTATCTTTACCTCGCTGATGTCCAATAACAGTAACAGGTTGTCCTTTGTAGGACGCAATCCCTGCAACAATTGCTTTGTCATCACCAAACAATCGATCTCCATGCATTTCTAAGAAATCATCAAAAAGGGCTTCGACATAATCCAATGTAGTTGGACGTTCGTGATCACGAGCAATTTGCACACGTTCCCATGGCTGTAAATTGCCATAGACTGTTTCTTCTAATTCAGCCAGACGTTGCTCCATCTTTTTAATTTCTGAGCTCAAGTCAAGGTCGCGCTCCTGAGCAAATGAACGAAGGTCAGTAATTTTTTGTCTTAATTCTATGACTGGTTTCTCAAATTCTTGTTCTGAAGACACTGGTACTCCTCCTTGCTACTTATGGATCGCTAACACTTTGGTCAGCAACTCTTTCATTTCCAGCCGTCCTACAACGCGGTCTAACTGTCCATGCTCCAATAAAAACTCCGCCGTTTGAAAGTCTTCAGGCAGATCTTCTCGGATTGTCTGCTCAATAATGCGTCTACCAGCAAAGCCAATTAATGCTTTTGGTTCTGCAAAATTATAATCTCCAAGAGACGCAAAACTGGCTGATACCCCACCAGTAGTTGGATGTGTCATAACAGAAATAAACAAACCTCCGTTACGATTAAGTCGTTCAAGTGCTGCACTTGTTTTTGCCATTTGCATTAAACTAAGGACACCTTCTTGCATCCTTGCACCGCCAGATGCAGCAAAAACAAGCAAAGGCGATTCTGCTTCAACTGCTTGTTCAATCGCAAGCGTGAGCTTCTCACCTACTGCAGACCCCATACTTCCCATCCTAAAATTAGCATCCATAACTGCGATGACTACGGGATATCCGTTCAATTCACCTTTACCAGTTATGACCGCTTCATTCATGTCCGTTTTTTGACGGTCACTCTCTAGCTTTTCTTCATATCCTGGAAACTGCAGTGGATTACCACCTTTTATGTTTTCCCCTGATTCTTTAAATGTTCCTTCATCAATGAGTGATTCAATACGTTCCCTTGCACCCATCCGATGATGATAATCACATGTACGACAAACGCTTAAATTCTTTTTTAAATCCTTCGTATACATGATCGTACGGCAAGATGGACATCTTGTCATTAACCCTTCGGGCACTTCTTGTTTTGCTCTGTCTGAAGGAATCGTTGCATATCTTTTCTTTTTCTTTGAAAACATATCCTTTAACATCAGTATCGCTCCTTGCTTAATGCTTTAAAAACGGCTGTTTTTTAAATGACGGCTCATCGCACTAAGCGCTTCATCAACGTTTCGCTCTTTTAATGCTTCTACAATGAATGCATGTTCTTTGATTGATTCCGGTGGTCTACCGGTTCTTTCCAAAGATTGTTGCAGTGCTTCTTTATTAAACGCGACAAGAGACTTCCAAATATTAAATAGAAGCGCATTACGGCAAGCACCCACAATCATTTCATGAAAAAGATAATCTTCTTCAACTGGAAACTCACCTTTATCCCATCCGTCACTCGATCGCTTGAGAATTGCTTCCAGATGATTAATTTCCTCATCCGTTATTCGCACACACGAAAGCTTTAAAGCTTCCAATTCTACTATTCGCCTTGTCTCACTCAAATCCTGCTTTGCTTGCTCGTCTTTTAAAATGAATGATAGTAACAAGTCTACAAGCTTATAGCTGGAAGTCGCTTTCATGTACGTGCCCTCTCCCCGTCTTGTCTCAATAATATCAAGGAGTTCGAGTCCACGTAGTGCTTCACGAATAGAGGAGCGACCGACATAAAGTCGGTCGCTGAGTTCTCGTTCTGAAGGCAGCTTATCTCCGCTTTTTAAGCCATCATGTTGAATCATCTCGCTTATCGCACGGATAATTTCAATGTAGCGTTTTGGCTTATTAGCTAACATAAAATCTCCTTACTCGCAATTAATCAATCATCGTTAACTTGCGTGTTTTCTCTGCTACTTCTTCAGGATCAACTTTCACTCGTGATACACCTGTTTCCATTGCCTTTTTCGCAACTGCCGATGCAACTGCCGGAGCTACACGTGAATCAAATGGAGCCGGAATAACATAATCAACACTTAATTCTTCGTCACTGACAAGATTTGCAATCGCATAAACAGCTGCAACTTTCATCTCTTCATTAATGTGTGTAGCGCGTGCGTCAAGTGCTCCTCTGAAAATTCCAGGAAAAGCAAGAACATTGTTCACTTGGTTTGGAAAGTCAGATCGACCTGTCCCAATAACCGAGGCGCCAGCAGCTTTTGCGTCTTCTGGCATTATTTCTGGAACTGGATTTGCCATTGCAAAAATGATTGGGTCTACATTCATGCTTTCAACCATTTCTTTTGTAACAGCACCTGCTACAGATACGCCAATAAATACATCGGCCCCTTTAATTACATCTTCTAATTGACCTTCTTGCTTATTTGAATTTGTACGCTTGGCCACAACGTCTTTAACACCATTCATTCCATACGGACGCCCTTCGTAAATAGCACCTTTCGTATCACACATGATAATGTCACGGACACCCATACGTAGCATAAGCTTAATAATCGCAATACCCGCAGCACCTGCTCCATTTGCCACAACTTTGATCTCTGATAATTTCTTACCACTGATCTTCAACGCATTGATTAAACCAGCAAGAGTCACAATCGCTGTTCCATGTTGGTCATCATGAAAAATCGGGATATTTGTCTCTTTCTTTAAACGCTCTTCAATAACAAAACAGTCAGGCGCCGCAATGTCTTCTAAATTTACACCACCAAATGTTGGTTCAAGCAACTTAACTGTGTTTACGATTTCGTCAACATCATTTGAACGTAAACAAATTGGAAATGCATCTACACCTGCAAATGATTTAAACAAAACAGCCTTTCCTTCCATAACAGGAAGAGAAGCTTCTGGTCCAATATTCCCTAAACCAAGTACAGCTGTCCCGTTGCTAACAACCGCAACCATATTGCCTTTCATCGTATATTCATAAACAGTTTCTACATCCTCAAAAATCTCTTTACACGGTTCGGCCACACCAGGTGAATAAGCTAAGCTTAAATCACGAGCATTTCTTACTGGAACTTTGGCTTTTGACTCAAGTTTCCCTTGATTGATCCGGTGCATATGAAGTGCTTCTTCTCTTGTAGTAGGCACAATTCTCTCTCCTTTGTATTCAAACCTTTACTGGTCTGACCACTCATTCTACGACCTCTATTATAAACAACTCATGCCCATACGCCAATAGAAAGAAAGGAACTTTCTATAAAGCGAATACGATTTACGCTTAATCCTCACTTTTTAAGACAACATTTTCTTCTCCAAATAACCTCTTCAATAGCTGCATTGTCCGCTTTTTAGGAGCAACAGCGTACTCATCAGCAAGCCTCTTCGTTCCTTGTTCTTTTTCACGATATAATATAACTGGTGTTAATCCAGAATCTTGGCTGAGTATATATTTCAAATCACTTAACCGTGTCGGAGTATCCTCTTTATCGACCATTCGGATGTAAAGAACTTGTTTAGGTCGATTAACGCGCATACTCATCACATCCACTGCTCTTTGAATGACAAATTGTTTTTGCGAATCACGTTCTTCCATAACCCCTTCCAAAAACACAAGTAAATGACTGGAAAGCATCGCTTCAAATGATTTCCAGACTTTTGGAAAGGCTACACAATCACACTCTCCTGATTCATCACTAAGTGTCATAAAAGCCATCGCCTCACCTTTTTTAGTGGAGATTTTTTTTACTTCTTTTAGTAAACCAGCAATGCGAACTTGTTTACGAGAAGGATAACAGTCTGCAATACTTCTTCTCCCGAATGGCTCTAGTCTTTCACGTTCGTTTTCAATTGGATGACCCGATAGATAAAAACCCAATACTTCGCGTTCCCATTCCAACTCTTCCATTGCTGTTGAAGGTTCCGTTTCAATGTAAGCTGGCGTTGCTGGTTTAATCGTAAACAATCCCCCCACAGAATCCTTAAACTTCCTAATTTGTTCGGAAAATGCAAGTGCTTTATCAAGATTTCCTAGAAGAACGGAGCGAGGCTTTCCCCACTCGTCAAAGCCCCCTGATTTTATTAACGCTTCAATTACTTTTCTATTTATGGCTTTAGTTGATACACGTGCAACAAATGAAAATAAGTCGTCATCTTTCCCTTCCTTCCTAATCATTTTTAATTCTTCTATTGCCTGAAGGCTTACACCAGAAATCGGCAATAAGCCAAATCTCAGTGCTCCATTTTCAATCGAAAAAAGGCTGTCACTGTAATAATAAGATGGTGCTAACACTCTAATTCCTGCAGATTTCGCTTCATTTAAATATGCGTACAACTTATCCCGAGACTGCCAGACTGACGAACATAGCGCAGCAAAAAAAGCAGTTGGAAAGTGAACACGCAAATAAGAAAGCCAATAGCTAATGAAACTATATGCAGTCGCGTGGCTTTTTGGAAATCCATAATCTGCAAACCGTTCAATTAAGGCAAAGAATGAGGCTGCTTCTCCCTCACTAAACCCGAGCTTTTGGCTCCGCTGCATAAACTGCTGTTTCTGTTCATCCATCACGGAACGCTGTTTCTTGCTAATTGCTCTTCTGAAAATATCAGCCTCTGCTAAGTTATATCCAGCACTCAATTGTACAAGTTGCATAATCTGTTCTTGATAAACAAGGACTCCAAAAGTCGGCTCAAGAAGATGATTAATGGCAGCATGCTTCGAATAGACGACTTCCTCCCCATGTTTGCCTCTAATATATTCTGGGATAAAATCCATTGGCCCAGGTCGATACAATGCAGTGGTTGCAACAATATCATTAAAGGAGTTTGGTTCTAACTGCTTTAGTACATTCCTCATCCCCCCTGACTCAAGCTGAAAAATTCCAGTTGACTTTCCTGCTTGTAAAAGTCGGTATGTTGGTTTGTCGTCAAGGGGGATGTCTTGCAAATTAATTATCTGTCCTGACTCTGCCTTAATCGTTTCAATCATCCGTTCTAGTAATGTTAAATTTCGTAATCCTAAAAAATCAAATTTAACAAACCCTAGTGCGTCTAAGCTGTCCATATCTGCTTGCGTAATCAATTGATCATCGTTTCCTAATTGCACCGCGATTTTTTCTTTAAGTGGGCGGTCACTAATAATTACCCCAGCAGCATGAGTGGATGCGTGACGTGGAAATCCTTCAATTTTCTGTGCAAAAAACAGCAACTCATCTAACTCTGGCGATGAATGTTCGGAAAATAAGTGTTGTTCGATTGCCGCTTTTAATGGTAATGAAGATGGACTAAGCGATTTTGCAACTTTGTCAACAAAGGAGCTTTTTATTGCGAGTGCTTTTCCAGCATCTCGAATTGCCGCTCTACCAGCAAATGTACCAAATGTAATAATTTGAGCAACCTTTTCATGTCCAAATCTCTCTTTTACGTAGGCAAGCACTTCATCTCGGCGGTAATCTGGGAAATCGACATCAATATCTGGTAAACTCACCCTTTCAGGATTCAAAAACCGCTCAAATAATAAATCATGGGTAAGTGGATCAACATCGGTTATAAATAAAGTGTAAGCAACAATAGAACTTGCTGACGACCCTCTTCCTGGACCAGTTAAAATCCCTTTTTGTTTCGCAAAATTGACGAAATCTGCCACAATCAAAAAATACGATGCGTAACCCATGCTAGCTATTACATTAAGCTCTTTTTCCAGACGATCGCTTTGTTCTTTCCCAATCTGCCCATACCTTACTGTTGCTCCGTTTTGGCACAACTCTCTAAGCTTCTCATCGGCTTCTTGTTCGGACAAGCCGTCATAAGATGGAATACGAGGTTTTTCGATTGGCACTTTTACATCTATTCGCCTAGCAACTTCCTCTGTTGAAGCAAGTACATCTGACTGAAAACGAGCAGTCAACTCCGCTACAGTAGGCAGATATTGATTCTCCCAGCCTTCCTCCAAAGAGAGATGCTCCATCGTTGTACCAGCTTCAATTGCTCGAATTAGTTGATACGTGCCCGCATCCTCTTTAAGCAAGAAACGGACTGGTGGTGCGGCGATACATCGAATCTGATGCGCCGAAGCAAATTGAATAACCTCTTGATCCGCACGTCCTTCAAGTTCCAAAAAGGCATCGGCATTTAACGTTAAAGCTTCCCACCTCTTTTGCCAATTAGGTGCTTGTCGGAAAGACTGTTTTGACAGAAGCACAACACATTCTGTGCTTTGTTGCTGAAACATTGTTAAGCTGATACCTTTTGGGCCTGTTTGACTGCCTAACTCAGTGCTGATTGCAATTAGTTGCTTTAAACCTGCATTGTTTTTTGCAAGTAGACGGATAGGCACGGGTTCTTTTCCTGCCATTACGTTTAATTCTAGACCAACGATAGGTTTAATCCCTGCCTTCACACACTCCTGATAAAAAGGTACGACTCCGTAAAGTACATGTTTATCGGTCAATGCAAGCGTTTGATAACCAACTGATTTAGCATGAGCAACAAGCGCTTTTATACGATTGCCTGATTGAAGTAAGCTGTATTCACTGTATATATTAGAAAGCAATGCGTGCATGAAAAATCACTTCCTCTCCAGTTGTGTCTAATTGAAACGTTTCTCTCCCTTTCAATTACCCTCATCTTTTACGAATTTACCGGTCATAAAATCGGATGTTTGTCCTTATATATGTAGTATAGGCATAAATGGTGGTGAGAGAATATGCTTTTGACAAAAGAGATGTTGGCCCACTTAGTCATGAATTTTTTTATTGCGTTTGGTGTCATGATTGGAGGCGCTTTAATTGGTGGGATAGGAGCCTTTTTAATCGGCAAACCAATCCTCATTGAAATCTATAGCCTGTCAAACAGTTTAAAGATCTGGGCAATTGTCGCTGCAATTGGAGGTTCATTTGATGCGATTACGAAAATTGAAAGCGGCTTATTTAGTGGTGTTCATGAAGATGTTTATCATACGCTCGCTATGCTACTTGTTGCTTTTTGCGGTGCTCAGTCAGGTTCAATTCTTTTGAGATGGATTGTTGGTGATCCTGTTTAATGTACATCCCAAATTACAAAAAACACCGCGGATGGCTTCGCTTTTTTTCTGGTATCTTAATTGGCGCTTTAATTGGCTGGAGCTTTTTCCTTGCAGAATATGGGCAAAAACACGATCGACTCTATGGAGAGATCGGTAAAAAAAACATCATTATTCAAGACCTTCAAGATAAAAATGCCCAATTTATAAATGACTTATCTTTACAAAACGAAGAAAATGCCAAAAATTTACTCGTTCAAACTGTCTCCGTTACAATTATAAACACTGAACAATATCATTTAAGTAGGCTCAATGTATACGAGTTAAGGCAACAAGTCCTAAAAGAACTGCAACACCTGCAAGGAACGAGTATTGAAACAATTGCAAGTTTAATGGAAGTCATGGAGAGCGCAGTCGAAAACAAAACCTACAAAGTAAATGACAATGCTTATACTTTAGAAATTAAGCGCACTTACGCTTTACCTGACTTTCGTATTGATGTTGAAATAATAAAAGAGGAAAGCAAAACGACGAATTAAAAAACAGGCTTCCGCCTGTTTTTTAATTTTGACATACTTGTAAAAGCTTCTCTACAATGACTCCTGTTTCTTCCCACGAGTAAGCAGTTGCTCCAGCTGCAACTGGGTGTCCCCCACCGTTATGCTCTTTAGCAATCGTATTAATGACTGTTTTTTTTGATCGAATACGGCAACGAATTGTCTCGCCTTCTTCAACAAAAAAGACCCATGCTGCTAATCCTTCAACATCTGCAAAGCTATTTACTAACAAAGACGACTCATTTGCCGTTACGTCATAAGTCTCAAGCAAATCGGCTGGCAAGCGCATAACACCTACCTTTCCTTCGATCACTTCGAAATTTTGCAGAATATACCCTTCAAGCCGTACCATTTTTAACGATTTCTTATACAGATTCACATAAAATTCCTGACTATCAAAACCTGTTTCTATTAATAATGCCGTACGTATCATTGTATCACTCGTTGTATTTCTGAACCTAAACCTCCCAGTGTCGCCGACAATACCACCGTAAAGAAGGAACGCTGACTCTTTGGTTAAATGAAGGAAATCGATTTCTTGTACAAGTGCTACTACGAGCTCGCTTGTTGAGCTAACTGTCGTATCAACATAAATAATATCTCCGTATGGTTCTTCATTTGGGTGATGATCTAACTTAATGAGTGTTTCTCCAAGCTTATAACGCTCATCACTTATACGCCCTGTATTCGCTGTATCACAGACAATAACAAGTGCTCCTTCATACATTGAATCAGGAACACAATCCATTATCCCTAAAAAGGCTAATGAAGGTTCTTCTTCCCCCACAGCAAAAACGTTTTTTTCTGGAAATGCTGTTGCAATTATATTCTTTAAACCCAATTGAGATCCAAGTGCATCCGGATCGGGACGCATATGACGATGTATTATAATTGTTTTATATTCTTTCAATTTATCAGCTATACGAGCAATCATCTTTTCGCCTCTTTCTAAAAAACTAGTCAAACTTGATAAATCACGCTACAATAGTGCTAGTGACCCTTACAAGGAGGATTCCTGAATGGATCGGCTATTTATTATTGTAGCGATTGCAGCTTTTTTACTTTATATCGTTACTCGAATCCGTGCTTTTCGCATGCAAGATTCTCTAGAAAAGCGTATTCTTGAATCGAGAGCAAAAACTGCACTCGGAACCGTTTTAGTAATGCTAAGCATTAACATGCTATTCTTTTCAATGTACACAGCCCTTGAAATCATTATTGGAGTGGTGTTCTTTGTTTTTGGAGCTGCTAATGCTGTTCATGGGTTTAAAGCTCATAAACATTATACTGCCCAACTTGATTAGCTTGTCCATTCTAACGGACAAGCTTTTTTCAATCAAGCATCCCCATAATTATCTTATTCAATTAACTGTGCAGTTAACATGCCTTTTCCAACGAGCTCACCTTCTCTAAAAATCGAAACATCAAACTTGCCATGTTTACGTCCAATTTCAAGTACTTCGGGCAATACCATTAGTTGACTATCAATCTGTACCGGTTTCAGAAAATAAATTGTGATATTCTCAAGTACAATATCCCCACGCTTGTGTTTTCTCATCGTTCGTCTCGTCGCTTCAACCATAATGGTTGTTACCACTCCATAAGAAATCGTTCCTACTTGATCCGTCATTTGCGGACTAATTTCAACAGTATAAAACACATCATTTCCTGATGGCTTTTCTTCCATGCGACTTGTTACAATCTCTTCAATCGTTTCACCAACATGAGGTTGTCTCTGAGTTGTTTGCATTGCTTTTAAAACATCTTGTCGACTGACAACACCAATAAGCTTACGACCACTATCCGTCACCGGCAATAGTTCAATCCCTTGCCAGACCATAATATGTGCAACTGATGCTATAGACGTTCGTTCATTTACAGTAATTGGGTTTGCTGTCATTACTTTTTCGATCGGCAAATGTTTTGGTTGGTCGAACACATCTTTAGCTGCAACCATTCCTTGTACTCGCATATTACTGTCAACCACGGGATAACGACTGTGGCCAGTGCGAGCATTTAATTCTTGCCATTTACTCACTTGGTTAGTAACAGTCATGTAATAAGTGTCTTGTAATGGAATTAAAATGTCATCAACAAGTATAATTTCTTTTTTAATCAGTTGGTCATAAATGGCTCGATTAATCATTGCTGCCACAGTAAATGTATCATAAGATGTTGTAATGACTGGTAAATCAAGTTCGTCTGCCAATCGAATTACATCCGTACTCGTGTCAAAACCACCCGTAATTAATACAGCAGCTCCCGTTTCAAGAGCAATTTTATGAACTTGGTAGCGATTCCCAACTATAAGCAAATTACCAGCAGTTACATAACGCATCATTGCTTCAGTTTTCATTGCACCAATAACAAAGCGGTTCAGCGTTTTGTGTAGTCCCGTCCGTCCACCAAGCACTTGACCATCAACAATATTCACCACTTCTGCATACGTGAGCTTCTCGATATTATCTTTTTTCTTCTTCTCAATCCTGATCGTACCAACACGTTCAATTGTTGAAACGAGCCCTTGCGTCTCCGCTTCTTTTATCGCTCGATATGCAGTTCCTTCACTAACAGACAAAGCCTTTGCAATTTGTCTAACCGATATTTTACCACCAATCGGCAGTTGAGATATGTATTCTAGTAACTGTTCATGTTTTGTTGTCACGTTGGCACCACGCTTTCACCGTATCACTCTTATTTTACCAGTATACGACTTGACGCAGTGCCCTAGCAACTTCTTATCCAAATTGCCGTTCTTTTTCCATCGTCTCACGTTCTTCTTCTTCCGTTGGTAGATCCATGACTCTTCGCGATTGTTTTAATAAGGCAAGTCCGTTTCCAGCAATAACTAACGCACAAAAAACAATCCAACTATAAGCAAAGATTTGATTTAATCCCTGACCTTCAAATGGCAACCTCTCAAAAGCATAAGCCGCGAGAATACATGCTAGTAGTAAACAAATGAGTGCACGTTGTTTCATTTACACACCCCCTTGTCCACTACTGTATGAAATGACTATCAAAAAAAGAACGCTCATTGGCGTTCTTTTTCAGAAATTGACGTTAAACTTTTCTTGGTGTAAAACATTCGACGTCTTTCGTTCGTCTTATTTTTATTATTGCATACGCTTAAAGTTTAAACGATAAACGTGTTCTTTTTACTAAAGTTCGATTACCTGCCCAGCTTCTAGGAGCTTGCCTTTTCCATCAGAAAGACTGTCTATAAATACCTTAGGATTTTGTTTAATTGGAGGGAACGTATTGTAATGAATAGGGACAGAAGTCGTTGCACCAATCCATTCAACTGCTATTTTCGCATCCTCTGGTCCCATTGTGAAATTATCACCTATTGGCACAAATGCTAAATCAATATCATTATATTCTCCAATTAATTTCATATCACTGAATAATGCAGTGTCCCCCAAATGGTAAATCGTCTTCCCCTCAGCAGTAAACAAGATTCCACCTGGCATGCCAGTGTAGACAATTCGCTTGTTTTCCTCTTCTGTAAATGAAGAACCATGGAAAGCTTGTGTGAATTTAACTCGACCAAAATCAAATTCATATGCGCCTCCAATTGACATTGGATGAACATTCTCTACACCGCGGAATCCCATATAAGTTGCAAGTTCTGCAACAGCTACAACTAAAGCTCCTGAACGCTTAGCAATTTCAACTGTATCCCCGACATGATCATTATGACCATGAGTTAACAAGATAACATCTGGATTTTCTTCCTCCGCTTTTAAATCAGTCAGCTCATTTCCCGTAATAAATGGGTCAATTAGAATAACCTTTTCATTTGTTTCAATTTTTACAACTGAATGTCCATGGTAACTTACTTTCATTACGCCAGCTCCCTCCAATTAATTCTATTTTATGAATAACCCTTTCAGCATACAGCTAAACATTCACTCTTACATAGCGTATACTAATTAAGAAAGGAGAGGTATATATGGAAGAGTTACGACTTAAAAAATTACAAGAACATATCAAAAAAGAAAGCGCTTGGTTTGCATTTATAACGAGTAAAGAAAATGTGTTTTATTTAACTGGTTTGCTCGCAAATCCTCACGAACGGCTTATTGCGTTATTTGTATTAGAAAACGATTATTATCTTGTTATTCCCAAAATGGAACAAGAAGTTGTAAGAGATGCTGGTTATAGTGACGAACTAGTTACATATAGTGACCATGAAAATGTTTGGGACCTAATTAAGAGCCGACTAGAGAAATCCACTCACGCATCCAGTAAAGTGTTAATTGAACAGCGAACGGTTTCCTATGAACGAGTGCTTGAGTTGGACAAACTTAGCGATTCACTAGAATTTATCGATTGCGAACCTGTCATGATGTCCCAGCGGTTAATTAAAACAGAAGTAGAGTTAGAAACCTTGCAAAGGGCAGCTGCTTTTGCAGATGTAGGTGTAGAATTTGGGATCAATGCGCTGAAAACTGGAGTAACAGAGCTTGAAGTCATTGCCGAAATCGAATACCAATTAAAAAAGCAAGGTATTCGGGAAATGTCGTTTCAAACAACGGTTTTATTCGGAGACCACGCTGCCTCGCCCCATGGGAAACCAGGAGATCGCGCACTTCAAGAAGGAGAATTTGTTTTATTTGATTTAGGAGTCGTCCTTGATGGATATTGCTCTGACATTACACGTACCGTTGCGTATGGTGAAGTAAACGATCAAGCAAAAGCTATTTATGAAGTAGTTCTAGATGCTCAGAATGCTGCTCTACACGCTGCTAAACCTGGAATCATTATCGGTGATCTTGACCTTACTGCCAGAACAGTCATCTCCGAAGCAGGCTTTGGTGACTATTTTCCACACCGACTTGGGCACGGACTCGGCATTGATGTTCATGAAGCACCATCAATGAGCCAAGAAAATAAAGATACTCTTCAATTAGGAATGACCTTTACAATTGAACCAGGAATTTATGTTCCAAATGTAGCTGGAGTGCGTATTGAAGATGATGTGGTTGTCACCGAAGACGGAGGAGTACC
Source organism: Shouchella patagoniensis (assembly GCF_002019705.1). Classification (GTDB taxonomy): domain Bacteria; phylum Bacillota; class Bacilli; order Bacillales; family Bacillaceae_D; genus Shouchella; species Shouchella patagoniensis. The sequence goes on from NZ_KV917377.1 coordinate 1,305,947, forward strand.
ATTAACTATTTTTCCAAAGACACTTCTTACCATTCCACCTACGTCTTAAAAACTAAAACGCGGCCTTGTCAGGGCCGCGTTTTGATTTATTTCGTCCATAACCATGTAAAGCGTTTGCTATCTTTATTCATCCAACGAATTTCCAAACGTTCCAGATGAGGAAAACGTTGTTTTAATCTTTCTGCGTATTCCTCCGCAGTTGTTTGTTCGTTTAATTGTAGTTCACTCAAAAGTTGCCTCACATGAAGTTGTGCTTCTTTTCCTTTTTGAACAGTATTTCCTACCTCATACTCGTAATGATCTGGATTATCGTATTCCCACTCATAAATAATTTCATTTTCAATAAGGGTTACCCTTACAGAAGAAGAGTCCATTAATTCAGAGCCGGAAACAGCATTTGTTGGAGAAGATACTGAAGCAGTGTACAAGATTATCGTCAACATAATTAAAACAATTTTCTTCACTTAGCCACCTCTTTTTTAATAAGGTGTTCATTCAAAAAAGATTCTATGCACTAGCGGTATCGATGAATAACATCCACTCCACCAGTTACTTCAACCACGGTTCCAGTTACCATATCCGCGTTATCTTCACATAAAAACAAAACAGTTCTAGCAATATCTTCACCCGTCCCAGAACGACCAATGGGTGTATCACTATCTTTATGTATACGTGCTTCTGCAATAGTAGCTTCTTTCATCTCACCCATAATGTTGCCTGGGCAAACCATATTAGCAGTAATTCCATATTCGGCTTCTTCAATTGACACTGTTTTCATTAGGGAAACAAGTCCGACTTTTGCAGCTGCATATGCAGACCGATAAACCCAACCTGGTGCACTGTTGGCTCCTTGAAATCCATAAAAAACAATACGTCCGAATTGCTGATCTCTCATTACTGGAACAATATGTTTTAGCAAGTGAAAAGCAGAATGGAGATTCCCATCCATCATATAATCCCATTCACTTTCTTCGTAATCTAGTAGCTTTTTCTTTTCAAAAACATACGGACCAGCATTATGAATAAATATATCAATTTTGCCTGCAAAACGAATAGCTGCTTGTGCAATTCGGTTGCAGTCGTCTTTTTTTGTTACATCTGCCTGGACAAGATGCAGGACGCTTTCTCCCCATTTTTCTTGGAGCCTCAGCGCTTGTTGTTCATCACTGAAATAGGTAACGGTAACACTGTAACCACTCTCAATCAATGCCTCTGTTACCTTTAAACCAAGACCTTTCGTACCCGCAGTAATTAATGCATGCCGCATGTTCTGTCCACCTCTTCAACGTTTTGAAGTCGTATCTAGAGAAACATTTCTCTCTCTTTATTCAACGATACAACATTGATTTAGTCAAACGCAAAAAAAAAGACAGCAAATGCTGCCTTTAAGGTTATAAGACTCATTAAATCTAGCATGAAGCACAATTACCTTTCCTTATCTCCCTTTGGTGCTTTTACTTGTTCATCTGCCGTTCCTTGAGCATAGGATGCAAGCAATTGATCATGAGAGATATGCTCTCCTTCTTCCCATTGTGTATCCTTATTACCTTCTTGCTCTTTTTTCATTTGATCGCCTCCTTGTCACTAGTCTGTCTCAATAAAAAGAAATAAACCCTCCAAAAGAGGGTTTATTTCTTTGATACAGCTCCAAGGATTACATAGGCTTTATCTAACGCTTTTTTCACTTGTGTAAAGCCAGTTCCCCCTGCACTATTTCTGCGCGCCACCACCGTTTTTGGTTGTAAAACTTCATAAATGTCTGTTTCGAATAAATAACTTGCTTGTTTATAGTCTTCCATTTTTAAATCGAGTAAGAACATGTCTTGCTGAATCGCAGTCAAAACAAGTTTACCCACCACTTCATGAGCCTCACGGAAAGGCATTCCTTTTGTCGCCAAGTAATCTGCTAACTCTGTTGCATTTGAAAAATCTTGCGCCACTGCCTTCTCCATTGTTTCCTGCTTAACAGTCATTGTTTCAATCATACCAGCAAAAATCCGTAAGGAACCTTTAACCGTTTGTACAGTATCAAACATGCCTTCTTTGTCTTCTTGCATGTCTTTATTATACGCCAGCGGCAAGCCCTTAAGTGTCGTTAATAAACCAAACAAATTGCCATAGACACGTCCAGTTTTTCCACGAATCAACTCAGCCATATCTGGGTTTTTCTTTTGAGGCATAATGCTCGATCCTGTTGCAAATGCATCATCCATCTCAATAAATTGAAATTCTTGGGAAGACCACAAAATAAGCTCTTCGCATAATCTTGATAAATGCATCATCAAGGTTGAAGATGCGCTGAGAAATTCAACTATAAAATCTCGATCGCTAACGGCATCTAAACTGTTCTCATAAATCCCATCAAAGCCAAGTAATTCAGCAGATAAGTTCCGATCGATTGGAAATGTCGTTCCAGCTAAAGCACCCGCACCAAGCGGGGACATATTAACTCGCTTTAAACTATCTTTAAGACGACCATAGTCACGCTCAAGCATCCAAAAGTAAGCAAGGAGATGATGGGCAAATGAAACAGGTTGAGCACGTTGAAGATGTGTATATCCTGGAATAAGCGTTTCAACATGAAGCTCTGCCTGTTTCGTGAGTGCTTCTTGCACTGCACGGACAGCTTCCATAATAACTTTTGTCTCTTTTGTTAAATATAAATGCATATCTGTTGCTACTTGGTCGTTTCGGCTTCTGCCAGTATGCAGCTTTCCTCCTAATGGCCCAATTTCATCAATTAGTTGCTTCTCCAAGTTTAAATGGATATCTTCCTCGGCAACAGAGAAAGCTAGCGTACCTGCTTCTGCTTTTTTTCGCAGTGTATTTAACCCTGCCTTAATTTGTTCTGCCTCCTCTTTAGTTACAATCTCACAAGCTGCAAGCATCGTTACATGAGCGATACTCCCCTCAATGTCTTCAAACACAAGCTGCTTATCAAAACCGATGGAGGCACCAAATTCGTCTACCCATTCTTCTGCAGATTTTGTAAATCTTCCGCCCCAGAGCTTGCTCACAGTGTGACCTCCTTTTTCTCCTTTGTCACCATGCTGTGCACTTTGGTTGGAAGACCCCATAGAGAAATAAAACCTACTGCTGCATTATGATCAAATTCATCATCTGGCGTATATGTTGCCAATTTTTCATTGTATAGGGAATAAGGAGACTTTCTACCTTCAACCACCGCATGCCCTTTAAATAGCTTTACACGAACTATACCAGTAACATGCTGTTGCGATTCTTTTAAGAAAGCAAGCAACGCTGGTTGGAGACTAGAAAACCAAAGACCTTCATAAATGACTTCTGTTAATTTCTTCTCGATAACAGGTTTAAAGTGTGCAAGTTCTTTTGGAAGTGTTAAATCTTCTAATTCTTTATGCGCTTTAATAAGAGTCATTGCACCTGGACACTCATAAACTTCACGTGATTTTATTCCAACAAGACGATTCTCAACATGGTCAATTCTTCCAACACCATGTTTACCCGCAACGTCATTTAACTCAAGAATAAGCTCGTCAAGTGGATAAGCTTTTCCATTAAGCGCAATAGGTACACCTTTTTCAAAAGAAATCTCAAGCACATCTGCTGTGTCAGGCGTTTTTTCAAGTGGTGCAGTTAATTCATATGCTCCTTCTGGAGGTGTTGCCCATGGGTCTTCAAGAATCCCACACTCATTGCTGCGTCCCCAAAGATTTTGGTCAACAGAGTACGGATTATCTAAATCAATTGGAATAGGAATGTTATGCGCTTTGGCATACTCAATTTCTTCATCTCTTGACCATGCCCAATCACGTACTGGTGCAAGAACTTTTAAATTTGGATTTAACGCCTGAATGGAAACCTCAAAACGCACTTGGTCATTCCCTTTCCCAGTGCAACCATGCGCAACAGCCGATGCCCCAGTTTGCTCTGCGATCTCCACTAATTTTTTTGAGATAAGTGGACGAGACAATGCTGATACAAGCGGATACTTTTGTTCATAAAGCGCATGTGCTTGTAGTGCAGGAAGGACAAAGCTTTCCGCATATTCTTTTTTTGCATCAATTGTATATGATTGAATAGCACCAACAGTAAGTGCTTTTTGTTTAACAAATTCAAGGTCCTTCCCCTCGCCTACATCAAGACCAACTGCAATAACGTCATAGCCTTTGTCTGTTAACCACTTAACCGCAACTGATGTATCAAGACCTCCAGAATATGCCAAAACCACTTTTTCTTTCGCCATTTGAATCCCCTCCGAAATGAATAATAATTCTTTTTTTATTATTTTTATACATAAACAATTAAAAAATAATCGGGAGACAACTCCCGCTCCGCATAAAAAATTTCTTTTATTTATTAATATACATTACTTTAACAGCCTTCTGCTAGTTTGGCAAGAGGATTCCTACAACAATTTTTTATTTTTCGTTTCACTTTAAAAGGAATCCTCAAACCGAAAAAAGGACTATGTTCGTCGCCACAGCCAACGCTTCTGATAAAATCTTTGTGCATCACGTATAACGGTCTGTACTTGTCGATAAGATGACGTACTTGATACCATTCCGGCCGCAAGACGCTTCCCAGGTACTTTTGTATAGTTTATGCAATTTACCAATCCCCATTTTAATGATTGAAGAGCAAAAGCATACACAATCTCTTCATTTATCACATCATCCTTTACCCGATAAAAAGGTTGACCTTGCTCATGTTCAATTACCTCCATAAAAAGAAGCTCCCACTCTGCTCGCTTGACATGATTAGGCAACAACGAATAATTCAGCAGCCTCATTGCATACATTGACTCGAAAGGAGAATCAAGGGTAAATCCATATGAATGAGCCATTCGTGAAATGACCCTACTCGAAAGAAACAGTTGAAGAGGGACGTCTGCAACCATTCTTCTATTATTTTTTGCAAGAAAAAAACCTTGTCCAAATGCTTGAAGCCTCATTCGGGCCATATCCTTTTCCAAAGCATTCTCATAATCCATCACTTCCTTGCTACTCGCGTCGAAAGTAATGATTGGCTTATGTACTAATGCCAGCTGCCCGTATTCTTGATGCAATAATTGATGTATTTGAATAAGGAGGGGCTCAGCTTGCGAAAGCCATTCGACTGCCTTTTGACTTTTAATTTTGTAATGGAATTGCTTGGCATTCTGCTCTAATTTACTTTCGTATTGATTTATTTGCAGTTCCATTCTATTAATGTAATTCATCATCGTTCTCCTTTGTTTGATCTGATTGAACGAACATTTTTCGTTTAAATAAATCAATGTATGAGAAAGATGAGCCTTCTGTCTGAGCATGTTCAAGCACACGCAAATCGGTATTCATTCGTTTCACATAATAGTAGAACAACGCCTCGGCCGTTTTGGGTTGAACTGCGCCCCCTTCTGACTGATCATACTGTGCTAGTATTCCATGTTTTACTGCCATTAGCTCTGGAGAACTAATTTCAATTGCCTGCTCTAAAGCAGCTTCGTTGATGATTTCAATACTCAGAACAAGCTGGCCCATTAACTCACCCGCATCTGTATATTCAGGTGCCAAAGGATCTTTTAATGCATGTACTTTTCCAATATCACCTAATAAACAAAGAGTGAGTGCAATATCCTTTTGTACATGTTGGTAAAGAGGAAGTAACTGCAAAGCAACATACATAAGTTCTACAATTTGTTCAAGTAAGCCTGCATAATAAGCATGATGTAATTTTTTTGCTGCTGGAATTGTCGTCAATCGGTCACGAATGGATCGGTTGCCATAAATCTGTTTAATGATCGCTTGTAAAATAGGAGATTCTACTTCGTCCATCATCATTCTTAGTTCATGCCATAGATCTTCACGTGACAAGCCTTTCTTCGAAATTAATTCAGTTCGATTTACTTTGTCTTCATCTACAGCTAAACGAATTTTTTGGATCGTCAACTGCTTCTTTGATCTAAATACCTCCACGTTCCCTTCTACTTTCACTACGGCTTTTGGAACAAATTTCTCTTGTTGTTCATCAGTTATATCCCATAGCTTTGCAGATAAGAGCGTATGCTGTTGTTGAAGGACAAAGTTTGCATAGAGTGATCCATTTGCTGCTTGCTTCACTTCACGTTCCCGTATCATATAAAATCCATTTAATGTCATAAGGCTACTCACCTCCACTTCTTTATCTTAGCTGACGATCCATAAAAAGGCAAAACACGAAAATCATTTTTTCTCGTTTTGATATAAATAAAAAAAGGGCTAGGCAATAACCTAGCACCTTCTTCATTAAGTTAAACGAACCGTGTCACGTGCAATCATTACTTCTTCGTTTGTTGGAATAATAATGATTTTCACTTTAGAAGTGTCAGTGTTAAGAAACGCTTCTTTTCCACGTACATTATTTTTAGAAAGGTCCGCTTCAACACCCATAAATTCAAGTCCCTTTAAAACACGCTCACGGATGGTTGAACTATTTTCACCAATTCCAGCAGTAAAGACAATCGCATCAATTCCACCCATTCTCGCAGCATAAGAACCTACATACTTATGGATTCGGGATGTAAACACATCTAATGCCACTTGAGCGCGCTCATTGCCTTCCTCAGCTTGTGATTCAATATCACGCAGATCACTTGAGAAACCAGTAATACCAAGCAATCCACTGCGTTTATTTAATGTCGAAACAACCTCTTCAACAGTTTGACCTGTTTTTTCCATGATATATGGAATCAAGGCCGGATCAATGTTTCCAGAACGAGTCCCCATAGTAACACCTGCAAGTGGGGTGAAGCCCATGGAGGTATCGATTGATTCTCCACCTTTAATCGCAGCAATGCTTGCACCATTTCCTAGGTGGCAAGATAAAATGCGAAGATCTTCGAGAGGCTGTTCCAACAATTCAGCAGCGCGCTGCGAAACATATTTATGAGAAGTACCGTGAAACCCATATTTACGGACCCCATATTTTTCATAATACTCATACGGCAAGCTGTATAAATAAGCACTCTCTGGCATAGTCTGGTGAAATGCTGTGTCAAATACAGCCACTGCAGGTACATTAGGAAGCACTTTTTTAAACGCTTTTATCCCCGTAATATTTGCTGGATTATGAAGCGGCGCCAGTTCAGACACTTCTTCGATGCCAGCAAGCACGTCATCTGTAATCAATACAGAGTCATTAAACTTTTCACCACCATGAACAACACGATGGCCAATGCCTTCGATTTCATTTAAAGAAGTAATAATATTTAAGCTTGTCAATTTCTCAAGCAAAATCTTTACTGCTGCAGCATGATCAGGAATATCCGTTGTAACCGAATGGTCTTCACCATTCGCTTCTATTGAAAATACGCCGTCTTGCAAACCGATTCGCTCCACCAAGCCTTTTGTGATGACATCCTCTTCAGGCATCGACAAAAGCTGGAATTTAAGGGATGAGCTTCCCGCATTAATTGCAATAATTTTAGCCATGGTTCTCTCGCACTCCTTTTTCTGTCTAAACACTATACTCCTATTCCATTTAAGCATTGCCAGAGGCTTATTTCAAGCGGGCATATATAGTTAAGCGCATACATTAAAGTAGTGGAAAAATAGCGTTAATTAAGACATTAAATAGACGCAAAAAAACGCTAGGAAATCCTAGCGTCCAAGTTGTTCTTTAAACCAGTTGTTAATACGTCCCATCATATCTTGCATTGCTTCAGCGTTCGAAAACGCAGGTAGCTCCGCAAGCAAGGCCTGACGAGGAATTTGAATGTTTTCCGCCTTTTTTTGTAGCAATAAAATGCTTTTCTGCTGCTGTTTATTAGAAAACATTGATGAAGGAAGCTGAAGCAAACCTAAAATAACTGCTTCTTGTTTTACGTATTTATTCAGCACCTCTGCCTGATCACTTTCAAACAAAAAGTACGGAATTAAGAGCACCGCAAATCCTCCTGGATGTAAAGAGCGAATCGCTTGTTCAATCATTAGATGATGTATATACGAATGTCCTTCTAAAGCTCGTAATTCAAAATTCTCTGCTACATCATCTTTGGGATAATAACCAATGGGTAAGTCACTAACAACAATATCTGCTTTTGGAGGAACAATTTGCAAACTATCTTGATGGTATAAGCTAATCTCATGTTTTTGTAAATTTGCACTGGAAAATGCATTTTTCAATAACGTCTCATCAACTTCAAATCCATAGGCTTCAAACGCTTTAGTTCCATGATTATTAATAGTAAACAAGAGATTTCCCGAACCAACTGCTAAATCAAGCAAAATTGGTTCATTCGTCTTGTCTACCAATTTGTTAACAAGGTAACTTATATAGAGGCTAACCGCATCGGGCGTCATGGAATGATTAGATTGAACAGCGCCTCGCATCCCTTTTATTCCAGCAAGCTGAAAAGCCTTACGAATATCTTCTTTCGTCCATTCTAATTGTTTTACTTCATTTAATATATTGATTAACTTGTCTTCCACTTGAGGAGTTACTTCTTGTAAAATACTTTCTTCAAATAAGTTATCGCCAGCTTCTGCCAACGCATCCAAATATGTTAATTCTAACTCTTGTTGTAAGAGCTCTGACGTTTTATCTAAATAATCAAACAACAGGGTTACATTTGTTGATTCCATATACTCCACCTTCTTTTTCGTCCAAATATCTGCCATGTATTGTACAGAATTCCAAAAACAAAGTCCACTGCTTTTGCAGTGGACTGCTCATTACGCTTTTTTTGCAGCTTCAATTGCAGCATCATAATTGGGATGTTCACTTACTTCATTTACATATTCAGCATACACAACTTGATTATTTGCATCTACAACAAAAACCGACCGTGCAAGAAGTCTTAATTCTTCTATTGCAACACCATACGCTTCTCCAAAAGAAAGATCGCGATGATCAGATAATGTTTGGACATTCTCAATTCCTTCAGCCGCACACCAACGTTTTTGTGCAAACGGTAAATCTACACTTATTGTTAGAACAACCGTATTTTCTAAACTTGCTGCTTCTTCATTAAAGCGACGAGTTTGAGCATCACAAACGCCTGTATCAATGGATGGAACCACACTAATTAAACGTGTTTTTCCTTTTGAATCATCGAGCTTAACCTCGGATAAATCGTTAGCTAATACAGTGAAGTTAGGTGCTTTATCTCCCACCTTTACTTGTGTACCTTTTAATGTAACTGGTTGTTGTTTAAACGTAACTTGTGTCATTTGTCTTCCTCCTTGGAAACATCATGTCCATTTTAATTTTACTCGTTTCATCCATATGAATGCAAGGCAGCCGCTTATGATTCCTCCATTGTTTTCAAGCTTGGCTATTTGACGGTTTCCCCATTACCCTCTAAACTATGTAAGTATGTTTATTTATTTTGGGTATCGAAATATTAAAGGATGTGAAACTATGTCAAAGCAGCCGCTTTGGACAGCAACATTTTTATTTGTATGCTTTAGTGCATTTACTTTGTTTATGATTTTCAACTTATTTATTCCAACCTTACCACTATTCGCTCTTAATGCTTTTTCTGCAACAGAGCAACAAGTTGGGTTAATTGTTGGATCGTTTATTGCCGCTTCAGTCATAGCTCGTTTATTCGCAGGGCTTTTGCTTGATCGGTTTGGAGAAAAAAAAGTCTTACTGCTTTCATTTTTAGTCGTGTTCGTTTCAGCCATTTTGCACATCTGGTCATTTTCCTTTGGATGGCTTCTTTTTTTGCGTTTCATACAGGGGTTAGGATTTGGTGTTGCCACTACTGCCGCAGGAGCTTTGGCAATTATGATTGCTCCAAAAACACGGCAAGGAGAAGCGGTCGGCTATTACAGCATGTTTATGAGTTTAGCAATGGTTATTGGACCAGTTGTTGGTCTACAAATTGTTCAACACGGTACTTATACCGGTCTCTTTCTTTTAACCATTGCCTTATCTGCCACCGGCTTCTTTTTAGCCATCTTTATTGTCTACAAACCTGAGAAGAAAACGCCTGAACCAATGAGCATTAACCGTTTTATTGCCCCCCAGGCTTTGTCAGTAAGCTTTTGCTCTTCTCTTGCATCATTTGCCTACGGTGGTATTCTAAGTTTTATCACGCTATATGCTGTGTCACTTGGGATGGAAACAGCAGCAAGCCTCTTTTTTGTTGTTTATGCTATTATTTTGCTTGGTTCGCGGTTTGTGACAGGACGCCTGTTCGATCGCTTTGGGGAAAACGTCGTTTTATATCCTACACTTGCTCTATTTGTAATTGGACTTGTTCTCCTATCACAAGCTTCTAGTCTATTTATATTTCTGCTTGCCGCAGTTTTAATGGGTGCCGGTTTTGGTTCCGTTCTTCCAAGCTTTCAAACTTTAGCCGTTCAATCTGTTTCTAGAAAACAAGCTGTACAAGCTACAAGTACGTTTTATATTTTGTACGATCTAGGTATTGGAGTAGGTTCTTATATTCTTGGATTTACCGTAGCAGGATTCGGGTTTTCAGTTATGTACATTATTTCCGCAATCATTGTCATAGTTGCCATCCTCTCTTATTATTGGCTACATCATCGCAAGCTTAAACGATTAAATATCCGACGAATTGCAGACATTGATTATGAATAGATAGATAACAATAGAGTGCTATTGGAACTCTCCAGACCTTAGAATAATACCGATAAAGCATTTGTCTCATCGGTATTTTTAGCTTAAGTGAAGTAGGACAGACTTATCTTATAATTTACTAAGTAAATAAATCCCGCATTCCAAGGTCGTCATTCTCACCACTACAAAAATTGAAGTTTTTGTGAGAACAAATGAAACTAAGCCTTAACTAGTGATTCATCAAAAAAAGCTTGTCGACAGTCTCATTCTAAAGAGACTTAATCGACAAGCTGATGTATTCCACTTGAACATCTTTTTTAAACGAGTGGATCTTCATATGGTTTATGAGTCGTATGATGCGGTGTTTCATCTTCATGCCTAAGCATATGTTGGATCTTCTCAAATGCTTGAGGAGCTAAATCAAGCAAACGATCATACAAATGGGTGGAACTATCTAAATGAACCATATTAATCCCCTTGCTATTTACCACAAGAAATGCAATTGGCGTAATTGAGACACCCCCACCACTACCACCACCAAAAGGATGCTCTGGCTCTTCATGCGAATGGGAATGTTCTGTATAAAATTCGCTCCCACCTGCAGCAAAACCAAAACCTACTTTTGATACAGGCATTATAATACTACCATCAGGTGTCTCGACTGGGTCACCCACAATGGTATTCACATCTGCCATTGCCTTAATGTTTTCCATCGCAGTTTTCATTAAACCTTGTATTGGATGTTCTGACATTGCTTTCGCCCCTTTTACAATCCAACCCTTTTATAGCGCTTGCGCGTTAGCAGTTTGGTTGGAATTCTTTTTCCTAGACCTGTAGCCAAGTGCAATCAACAGACCTGTATATATAACGTGCCCGAGGCGAAACGAAGCTATGCATGAAAAAGAAACAGCAAAGCCCATAGCTTGAAAATGAGGATGAACCGCAAGTTCGTTATGAGCTTGCCAATTGAGTCTGTGCGTGACCCACCCTAATAAAAACCCTTTTACTCCCCAAAGCATTCCTGCTAATTGCGCCGTTCGTGCAGCATCACCAGTGCCTAATTCAGTATGCCAAGTGAATGAAGTAACCGTTACTTTTCTCAAAAATGCTTCTGCTCTATGCTTAAACTTAGGAAAATGTCTTAACCATTCACGACTTTTTTGGATAAATTTTTTTATTGTTGAGAAAGACCACTTTTTCTTTTTTACTTGTTCTTTCCCTAAATTTCGTTCTTCTTCAGTAAAGGAAAAGGTTTGATTAGAAAGATTTAATTCCATGATCGGCGCTTTTAACTCAAAAACCTTCATCCCTAACACTCGTACATATACTTCCAATAAATCTTCTTTATGCTGTCTAGTATAGATGCAACTAATTTGAACTCTTATAGCTAAAATACAGACAGCAAGCGCAACGAACAAGGTCGTTCCATATAGTATCCAAAGATGCATAGCCTATGCCTCCTTTGCTCGTTACTATATGCAGAAATGCAAAAAATAACCAGCCGATCTCTCGGCTAGTTATTTTTTAACAATGTATGACATACGTATCAGCGAATAAATCGTGAATGCCTTGTTTTTTTGGTGTACATGCAACAACTATATATAAGATTAAGAAGAAGTTTCCAAACAAAGGAGTCTGATGCAAGAATCGACCAACACCTTCACGAAAAAAAATAGTTCCCCACGTTAAATGGTCTCCATCTTTTGACACGACTTTTAGACCAAAAATCATTTTCCCTAATGTTTGCCCAAAAAACTTCGTCATCAGAGAAAAGTAAATGAAAAACAAACAAGCATACAGAAGGGAAGGAACAAGGACCATGGTTGCTAAAAACGTAGTAAAGGTTCCATCTACTTGTACAAAAGGGAGCCAAGTTCCCACCAATGCTGCGTTTATACTGCTGATAATCAATAAATCAAATATAAATGCCCAAAACCTCATCCAAAAACCTGCATAACGGACTTCTTGTTGATTAATTTGCACGTGATCGTCTTCTACCGTTTGGACAGGCTGATTTCGTAAGTAACGCTTTGGTCTTACCGTTCTGACCGAAGGACGTGTATCCATCTTACTCCCCCTCACTCATAATCATACATATATAAAGCTCTTGGTTGATTAAATTCATGCAGCTTTTGTTCGGGTTCTTTATCTCCAAAAAGCTGATTTGCAGCGAGACCAAATAAACTTCCAAAACTTTCGAATTGACTCGTTGTAACGACTTGATAGTTCCGACCAAGATCAGTCTGCATGTCATCGATAACATCATCAAGACTACCTAAACTGTCAATTAAGCCTTCTTCTAGCGCTTGATTTCCTGTAAAAATTCGCCCATCACCTAATTCACGAACTCGAGCTTCATCCATGTCTCGCCCTTCTGCGATAATTGAAACGAATTCATCATAGTATTCATCGACGATGGACTGAATGATTTCATCTTCTTCTTCAAGTGGCTCACGAGTAGGCGACATCATATCTTTATAAGGTCCACTTTTATAAACATGTTCTTCAATTCCAAGATTATCAAGAAGATCAGTAATATTCATTGAACTCATAATAACACCAATAGAACCCGTTAACGTTTGTGGGTTTGCATAGATCTTCTCTGCAGGAGCCGCTAAATAATAGCCCCCAGATGCCGCCATTCCACCCATTGATATATAGACGGGCTTATCTTTAATCGTCTGCGCCTCGACAACTGCTCTGTGGATTTCTGCTGATTCAAGTACACCACCACCTGGAGTATCTACATGAATAATAATCCCTTCGACATCGGCACGATTCATCGCTTTGTGGAGATCATTTAAGAAAGTAGTGTGATTGTAACCGTTATTATCAAAAATACCTGGTTCTCCCGAATTAATAATTGGCCCATTTACTTCCAATAATGCAATTGTCCCACTTGTATCCCCTTGACGCACAATTTTTTCCTCACTCCCACCAAAAAAGGCTTCTGTTGTTGAAGAGTATGTATTAAATGCAAAAGAGACTGTCGTTATTAACGAAAATAATAAAACAAATAAACCAATCCCTAGTGCAACCCACCTTCTAGCTTTCATCTGTTTCGTGCCCCCTCCATATGAATATTAATTTCGCTCATAGACTATTTTGCCATCCACAACTGTCGCTATTACGTTCGCTGTTGCAATCTCTTCAACAGAGCAAGTAAGTAAATCTCGATCTACAATTGTCATATCGGCATCATACCCAGGTTTTAGCTGACCTCGGCTTTTCTCTTTACCGATCGCATATGCGCTTCCTTTTGTAAATAACGCAACTGCTTCAAATGGCGACAATTTCTCACTAGGTCCATAGCCCTCATGCGCTTCAGTCACATCACGTCTCGCTACTGCAGCATAAATTCCAAGCAATGGCTCAACAGGTTCAATTGGTGCATCTGAGCCGCCAGCACAGTTTATACCATTAGTGAACAAAGTTTTCCAAGCAAACGAGTACGCAAGCCTCTCAGTACCAAGGCGATTTTCTACCCATGGAAAATCAGACACCACAAAACGAGGTTGAATATCGACAATTAGCTTTAATCGTTTCATTCGCTCTATTAAATCAGGTCGTGCAACTTGCACATGGATTAATCGATCTCTCATCGCCTTTGTTGGACTAGCCTCAATTGCATTCAGTGCCATTTCTAGTGCGGCATCCCCTATAACATGAATTGCCACCCCTAAATGACGTTCTCTTGCTTGGCGTACAAGATCATTTAATTTTTCTTGTGTATGAATAACTAATCCAGTCGCCTGTGGATCATCCGAGTAAGGGGTACTTAACGCAGCTGTTCTCCCACCCAAAGCACCATCAGCAAAAATTTTTAATGTACCCAGCTCAATATAAGGATTAACTTTTAAATCATTTACAAATCCTGACTGGTCAAATGCAGTTATTTCCTCATGATGAATGAGCAAATGAGCCCGAAATGGATTATGTGGAATCGTCTCTTCATACACATTTATAGTCTCTGCCAGACCATTATAATAATGCAAATCCTCACTATGTCCGCCTGTTAATCCGTGCTGATGGCAGTCCTTGATAGCTGCCTCTAATGCACGTTTTACAACTTTTTTTGAAAGCTTAGGCATACATTCTTGTACTATAGTGACAGCTTGATCATGAAGAATTCCCGTCGGCTTTCCATTTTCGTCACGTTCAATTCTTCCACCGACTGGATCTTTTGTATGTTCATTAATTCCAGCTAAATCTAATGCGGTTTGATTGACAAATGCAGCATGACGACAAATTCTCATCACAAAAACCGGATGCTCTTCGCTTATTTGATTTAAATCTTCTAATGAAAGGGTTTCGAAATTTGGATCATTGTGTTCATTCCATCCAAGCGCTTCTATCCATTCACCTTGTATTGCTGTGTTTTCTGCTGCAAGTAAAATAAGCGCTTCTTCCTTTGAGTTCGTTCTCGATAAATCCAAACGCAACAGTTTTTCCCCATGGGCAATTAGATGCAAATGACTGTCCACAAACCCAGGGAATACAACAGCACCGTTTACATTACGTTTATGTATAGCCTTCTTCTCCCATTTTTTAAATAGATCCTTTTTTGTCCCAATATCAATAATCTTTCCATCTTCTTCATAAAGGGCAGACGCTTTGTCTCCTTCATAAGCCATCGAATAAAAAATGCCATTATACCATAATGTCCCCACCAAGATCCTCCTTTCACTTTAGCCCAGTATATCACCTAATTTGTTCTGATAAAAACAATTGAAAAGGAGCAGGGTTTCCCCTGCTCCTAGCCATTCATATAAAATTATTTTTGATAACCACCCATTTGTTGCTCAGCTTGAGCGACAAGACGTTTCGTAATTTCGCCACCAACAGATCCGTTAGCGCGTGAAGTAGAATCTGGTCCTAGGTTAACCCCGAATTCAGAAGCGATTTCGTATTTCATTTGATCAAGAGCTTGTTGAACGCCAGGTACAACTAAGTTGTTTGAGCTGTTTGCCATGTGTCTCACCTCCTTCGGTACTTATAGAATGTACGAAAAAGAAAAGATCATGCATGCAATTTAACTGGAAATTTTTTAAAATAAATTCTCTAGCTCTGAATTAAAACTATCGGAGGATATTTGAACCGTTTCAACAGCGGCAACTGCCTCTGCGCATTTTGATTCAATCTCTACATATTGTTCAAATTTATTAGCCTTTTCCCGTTTAGGTTTTGTTTTCGAATCTGTTGGTAAAAATATCGTGCAACAGTCTTCATAAGGAAGAATTGAAATTTCATATGTCCCGATCTCTTTTGCATAACGAATCGTTTCTTCTTTATCAATAGCAAGTAAGGGACGTAAAACCGGTATGTTCGTAACCTCATTTATAGTATTCATACTCTCAAGTGTTTGCGAAGCTACTTGTCCTAGACTTTCACCATTCGATATAGCAAGGATCTTTCTATTCTCTGCGATTTGTCCTGCTATTCGCAACATCATCCGCCTCATAATCGTCATTTCAAGGTTTGATGGTACTTCTTTATGAATATGCGTTTGAATATCCGTAAAAGGAACAAGATGAACCTTAATTGAGCGTCCATATTTGGATAGTTCTTTTGTTAAATCAAGTACTTTTTGTCTCGCACGTTCATTCGTATACGGTGGGCTATGAAAGTGCAACATTTCAATTTCTGTCCCTCTGTTCATCATCATATGAGCAGCAACTGGCGAATCAATTCCACCTGAAAGCATATGAAGAACTCTTCCACTTGTCCCAACAGGCAAGCCTTTAGCGCCTTTATATGCACCAGCTGTAATATACGTACCGGATTCTCTTACATCTATCACAATCTCCGTGTCAGGATGATGAACATTGACTCCTATTTCGCCATCAAGTGATCTTAGAATAAATCCTCCAACTAATTGATTAAGTTCCTGAGAACCAATTGGGAATTGCTTGTACGCTCTTCTAGCTGAAACCTTAAACGTTTTTGAACCCTTATTATGTTCGGTTAATAAATATAATGCTCCTTGTTGTATAACATCTAAATCACTTTCAACCCGCACTGCTAAACTGTAGGATTGAATACCAGATACCCTTGCTAATGCTTCAATAATGGGAACGTAGTCAGTATCATGAAGTTCTACAACAATTCTTCCAAAAGTTCGCTTCGCCTTTACTCCTTCAAATGGTTTTAAGACGTAACGAATATTCGCTAGTAACACTTTTTCAAAATGGCTTCTATTTTTTCCTTTTAAAGCAAGTTCGCCGTAACGAACAAGAATATGGTCCATCTTCATCTATTTCATTACCTCCTGTAACTTCGGTATGATTGAGTGCAATGTTTCTATACAAAGATCTATTTCTTCCTTCTTCGTTTCAAAAGATAAGCTAATGCGAATTGAACTTCTAGCTCTGTCTTCATTTAATCCACAACCAAGTAAGATACGACTAGGCTTACCCGTTTTCGTTGAACATGCAGACTGAGTAGAAACATATATCTTTTCATACCCCAATGCTTGAACAAGCACTTCTGCCTTCACACCTGGGATTGATAAATTAAGAATATGAGGAGCCGTACCTTCTTTAGGCGTATTAATTCGTACTCCCTTTATTTGTTCAAGCTCACTACGCAAATGCCTCGTCAATTGTTTAAGACGTTTTTGTTCGTATACAGCTTTTTGGGCTGATTTGCTAATTGCCTTTGCAAAACAAGCAATTCCAGCTGTATTTTCCGTGCCAGGACGCAGCATTTGTTCTTGACTGCCCCCTTTTGTCATACTTTCTAATGTTTTTGGGTTTTTAGAAAAGAGCAAGCCGGTCCCTTTTGTACCGTGAACTTTGTGTGCAGACAATGTCATTAAATCAATACCTGCTTCTATTATCGAAAAAGGTACCTTCAACAAACTTTGAACAGCATCGACATGAAATTTAATTTGTGGATACGATTGCAAAGCTTTCCCAATCTCTTCAATCGGTTGAATCGTTCCTAACTCTCCTTGAACATGACCAATACTGACAAGGACCGTACTTGGTTGAATTGCTTCCTTCACTTGATCCACTGTAACACGACCAAACTGATCAGCTTGAAGATACGTCACATCGTAACCACTTTGTTCCAATGCTTGTAAGTTTTCGTATACAGAAGCATGTTCAACCGTTGTTGTAATTATATGAGCATACGAATGACGCTTCACCGTGCCGTAAAGCGCCAACGCGTTAGCTTCAGTTCCACCAGAAGTGAAAACAAGTTGGTTACTTGAACATTCAAGAAACGCGGCCATTTTTTTCCTAGCTTGATTTAAGATCTTTTCCGCTTCCATTCCAAGCGTATGCAAGGAAGATGGATTGCCAAAATATTCATTTGACAACTTCGTGTATAATGCCAACACTTCTGGATATGGTCGTGTTGTTGCACTATTATCAAGATAAATCATTGTTATGGTTGTACTCCTTTTTCATAATTACATCAAAATTTATAAGACTTACCTCGGATATCTTAGCATATCCTCTTGTTCGTTTACATAAAAAAGCGCAGTTTCCGGGAAACTGCGCTTTTTTTAAGCACTCATATGCTTTGTAACTTTGTTAAGCAAATCCGGTTCATATTCCCTTACTGCTGCTTGGACTAGCTCAATTGCATATTCGTATTCATAACGCAAAAAGGCTTCTTCCGCTTCGTCTAACGCAGTTCTAACAGAGTCATCTTGCATTCGATAGCGGTTGCTGTATTGAATCGATAATTCAGCCAACCGAGCTTTTTTTACAATTTCATTTATTTCTTCCGTATTTTTCTCTACTTCTAGAATCGCTTCTTCAACAAGCTTTTCGACAGATTCCATTTCAAGCGGTAATTGCCTAAGGCCTTCTTGAGCTTCCACTACCTTATTTTCAGCTTTAGCGAGAGACTCTAAGTGAGAAACTGGAACACCTGGAAGATTGCTTTTATGCAAAACCCGCTTTGTTTCAAGCATCACTTCGCGCAAACGACTCACTGTTGCTTTTGCCTTTAATTCATCTTTTCGCAACCGCTTTAATCGATTCACACTTTCAGCAATTCCATTCGTTAATTGATCCATATACTTTAACCACTCTTCACACATCTCAAATATTGAAGAAAACGTCTGATTTTGGTTTTCAGTAACATCGACAATAACATTTAATTGATTCTGCACTTGAGTCAGATCTTTTTGCAAAGCATGTTGCAAATGAGTTTCTTCTTCAGCGATTAAGTAGCTTTTTTGTACATGCATCGTTTCATGCAACAACTGCTGCATCATTTCACTAGCCTTACCTACTTTTTCTTTTAAAACAGGTAATTGTTCATGTAATTTGTTCTTATAGGTTACTTCAGCTTCTAAGTTCTCGTAAATTTGCTCTATTCCTGTATGAACGGCTTCCAAATTAACAGCAGCTTCGTCTACTTGAAGTTCTTTCAATAATTCATACGAACGATCTACATCCTCATTAAACTGCTCAATCCGGGTTCCAAATGAAAAAGATGTCAAGTGGTAGCCATCCTCTTCCATTTGCTTGATGCCCATTTGCAAGTTATTTAAATCACTTGGGAGCGTTGACTTTGCCTGGATTAACAATTGAGGCAAACGTTCCATTTTTGTATTTACTTCTTCTAATTCGTTCGACATTTCCAGAAGTTGCTTTCTCGCTTGTAAATAACTTCCATTTTCTGTTGATTCTTCAAAGGAAACGAGCGTTCGTTTAACTTTAGCCATTACTGTATCCAAAGCTTGGATTGCTTCTCCAAAAGAACCTCTACGTTTTAAAAGGTCGCTTGACAGTTTATGATAAGTCTGTTTAATATCTGTTATTTCGGCACGATTCTTTTTCTCTGCAGACACCAAATGTTCAATGTCTTCAACCATCATATCAAGCTGTTGTTCAACAGTAACCATTCGGTTTTCAACCCAAGTTAACTGATCTTTAGCTTTACGAATGCGATATTTTCCTGCAAACTCTTCAACCTCTAGCAGCTGCTCTTCAATGCTAGGCAAAATGGTTTCAATAATCTCATCCCAATCTTTGCGCCAAGCTTCAAACTTCTGTTCTGTTTCCCCAGCCATACGCAGTTTTTTCACTTTGGAAATCTCATCCGATATATTTCGGTTTAATATGTTCATTTTCCGCTCATCTAGTTCATCAACTGCTTTATGTAAGTGCCGCCTAATAAAGATACTAGCAACTGTTCCTATTGTAATTAACACCAATAGAATAATTATGATTGTCACAAATATATCCACATGAAACTCCTCTCTGCCGCTGCTTGTCCCAATTCATTTGTCGTTATCTACGATCTCACACTTTATCCCTATTCTAATACGTAATATAATACCATGAAAGCGACAATTTGTGTGGAGATTCCACAGATAGCCTTTCGACAAATTCCTGTAAAAGACAAAATTAAAGATGGAGTGGAACATATGTTGCAACAACAAGACAGTCACATTCATTCACCATACTGCCCCCATGGTTCAGCAGATACTTGGGCAACTTACTGTGAAGCAGCAATTAAATTAGGACTAAAAACCATTACATTTACAGAACACGCCCCATTGCCTGCAAATTTCATTGATCCTACTCCGCAATCAGATAGCGCCATGAAATTCCATGACCTTGCTTTTTACCTTTCTGATATCGCCCAAATAAAAAAAGAATATGCCTCAGCTTTGGACATACACGCTGGTTTAGAGGTAGATTTTATCTCTGGTTACGAACAAGAAATAACCTCTCTCTTAAATGAGATAGGTCCGTCGCTCGATGACAGCATTTTATCTGTCCACTTTTTAAACATACATGGTGAATGGTATTGTATGGATTATAGTTCTGCTGTTTTTGAAGGTATGGCTCATTCTCTTGGAAGTGTTGATGCCGTATATGCGCTTTATTTTCAAACGCTTCTTCAATCGGTTCACGCAAATTTAGGTCAATATAAACCAAACAGAATAGGGCATATGACATTATGCCGTAAGTTTCAAAAAAAGATTGCCGCTTCTAATGACTTTACAAATGAAATAACAGCAGTATTGGAAGCGATAAAAGAAAGAGGCTTTGAACTCGACTATAATGGCGCGGGTCTTTTAAAGCCTGATTGTGGCGAAACGTATCCCCCTTTAAAAGTGGCAGAAAAAGCTAAAAAAATGGGCATCCCGCTTATTTACGGTTCCGATGCTCACTCTGCTACTGGTTTGATGGCAGGTGCCAAAGAAATCATTTAACTTAGAACTCGCATCACGACTCTACGTTCTGGCATTTGTAACACTTGAGCAATCCAAGAATTGGCGTGACGAACATACCGTTCAATAAATTGTTTATCTGCTGGAGTAAGCATAAACAGCTCCCTCAAGTATTGTGGGGATGAAAAAGGTAATGTCATCATATTGCGTAACTGCAAAACAACTAAATCAACAGGAATTCCCTTTACCTTGTTTTGTTCCATACACCGCGAGACAAGTTGTTCCAGCAAATACTGTTCTTTTCGTAGATAAGTGCTCATGACTTCCCGTACAAGTGTCGAGTCAAGAGTCATCTCCCGATGTGCCATCCGCGCAAGCCAATGACACGATTGCTGGTAGTGAAGTACGCGCTTAATCATTGTTGATAATACGACTGTTGCTTCCGTTTGCTTTTGCTTTAAAGCCTGCTCAATCGTGTCAACATATCCTTCAAAAAAATCTGTGACAAGCGTTTCAAATAACGCTTGTTTCCCACCAAAATAATAGGAAATTAACGCAGGATTCACATCCGCTTCTTTTGCAATATCACGTACAGACGTTCCGTGATAACTATTCGCATAAAACAAAGTAGTCGCAGCTTCTTTTATAGATGCTTTTGTATGTTCGCTCATTAGGTCTCCTCCATTCTACATTTTAAATTGACGTGCGAAGTTTTTGCATTATAGTATATGTATTCGATTTATTTTCCTACTACTCCTGTCTACAAAACAGTAGATTATTAATTACTTTTAGACAAAAAGCGCAGATCTAGCGCAGATTTCACCCGAGTTTTGCCAAACGAAAGGAGAACGTGTCATGTTCACAACAAATCAATATCCAGCAGATGAAGAAAAAGCATATGAATTGTTAATTAAGCAAGCGACTGCATTACTAGAAGATGAGCCTGACTCTTTAGCAAACTTTGCAAATACGAGCGCCCTCCTCGGCCAGTTTCTTAAAGATATCAACTGGGTTGGATTTTATTTCATGAAAGACGGTGGATTAGTTCTTGGTCCTTTTCAAGGGTTGCCCGCCTGCACCCGCATCTCTATTGGTAAAGGTGTCTGCGGGACAGCAGTAGCTGAAAATAAAACAATGCTTGTTGCCGACGTTCATGAATTTCCTGGTCATATTGCTTGCGATGCAGCGTCCAATTCAGAAATAGTCATACCTATTCGCCATAATGGTGAAGTGGTAGCTGTTCTTGATATTGACAGTCCTCTTAAAAACAGGTTTGCTACTGTTGACCAATTGTACCTTGAAAAACTTATCAAAACGATCGAACCCTATCTCGTTAGTAAGGTTGACAATTAAACCACAATTCGTTATGATTATTCGGTGTGAGTGACAGCCCTTGGCAAACTGTCTTCTGTTCATTTCATTCCTCAGCGGCTGATTATGAGGTGTATCGCGTAACTTCTAGCTGTCGAAGCGATGGTACATGAAAATGGAATGACTTTATTCAGAGATTGCCTGACAGGTTGTTATTTTGCAACATCAAAATAACAAGGAGGAGACTAACTATGTCTCGTTACACAGGTCCATCTTGGAAACTGTCTCGTCGTCTTGGTGTTTCACTAAGCGGCACTGGTAAAGAACTTGCGAAGCGTCCTTACGCTCCAGGTCAGCACGGCCCGAACCAACGTAAAAAACTATCTGAATATGCGCTTCAGCTTCAAGAGAAGCAAAAACTTCGTCACATGTACGGAGTGAACGAGCGTCAATTCGTTCGCATTTTTAATGATGCTGGTAAAATGTCTGGTATTCATGGTGAAAACTTCATGATTCTTCTTGAATCACGTCTTGATAACCTTGTTTACCGTCTTGGTCTTGCTCGCACTCGTCGTGCAGCTCGCCAACTTGTAAACCACGGTCATATTCTTGTTGACGGTTCTCGAGTTGACATCCCATCTTACCGTGTAAAACCTGGTCAAACAATCAGCTTACGTGAGCGTTCACGTAACCTAACTGCGATAAAAGAATCACTTGATGTGAACGACTTTACGCCAGGATATGTAACATTTGACGAAGAAAAACTTGAAGGAACGTACACTCGTTTCCCAGAGCGTTCTGAGCTTCCTGCTGAAATCACAGAAGCACTTATCGTTGAGTGGTATTCTCGTTAATAACGAGCGAACCCCGAGCCAAATTGGCTGGGGTTTTTTACGGTTAAAACGAAAATTAAGCAGTTCCAACTGACTGGAACTGCTTGTTTATTAATTGACTTTCAACTTCGTAAATTTCCGCTTCCCTACTTGTATAATCATTTCATCCTCAATTGTCACAACCGTCTGGATATCGTCTTGTTTCTGTTCATTTACTTTCACTCCACCTCCTTGGATCATGCGTCGTGCTTCACCTTTTGATGATTGCATGTTCAACTCAACAAGTAAATCAATTAATGAAACTTCTTTTGCTCCGGTCCAAACAATTTCAGGCATGTCATCCGGAAGTGCTCTTTTTTGAAATACAGTCTCAAAATAGCGTTGTGCCTCTTGCGCAGCTTCTTCACCATGATACATTTCAACAAATTTGCGCCCTAGTTTCATTTTCGCGTCACGAGGATGAATGCTTCCATTAGCTAAACCTTGCTCTAGTGATGCAATTTCATCCATTGGTAAGTCTGTTGCAAGCTTGAAGTATTTCCCCATCAATTCGTCTGGGATCGACATTGATTTCCCAAAAATCTCATTTGGTGCTTCATCAATACCGATATAGTTGTTAAGTGACTTCGACATTTTACGAACACCATCAAGCCCTTCAATCAGCGGCAGCGTTAACATCACTTGCTTCTCTTTTCCATAAGCGTCTTGAAGTTGACGGCCCATTAATAAGTTAAACGTCTGGTCCGTACCTCCAACTTCAATATCTGTTTCCATTGCGACTGAGTCATATCCTTGCATAAGAGGATAGAAAAACTCATGAACCGAGATTGGTTGGCCACTTTTGTAACGTTTGCTAAAATCTTCTCGCTCAAGCATACGTGCTACCGTCATTTGACCAGCTAATTTGAGCACTTCATCAAACTTAAGTTCTCCTAACCAATGAGAGTTGTAAAGAACCTCTGTTTTATCCATATTAAGTACTTTGCCATACTGTTCTACGTAAGTCTGCGCATTTTGCTTAACTTGTTCATCCGTCAGCACTTTGCGTGTTTCCGACTTTCCAGTAGGGTCTCCTACTTTGCCAGTAAAATCACCGATTAACAATTGAATATGATGCCCATACTCTTGAAACTGACGTAGCTTTTGTAATACAACTGTATGACCGATATGAACATCTGGCGCAGATGGGTCCATTCCGAGCTTAATATTTAGCGGCTTGCCTGTTCGTACACTTTTCTCAATTTTTTTACGAAAAGCCTCTTCTGGCACCACTTCTACAACCCCACGCATTAGTGCCTCTACTTGTTCATCTACCAACTTTAGCTGTTCTGTCGTCAACTCGATTTCCTTTGTCATCTGTCTTCCTCCTCTATAAATAAACACAAAAAAAGCCCCTCCCTAAAAGGGACGAACTGTAGTCGCGGTACCACCCTCGTTGAAGGCTTGTGCCTCCCACTCGATTGATAACGGATTCCCGTCTTTGCTCTGCAAAGAATAGCTCCCAGCTGTAATTCTGCATCATACCCTGTACTAACTTGCACCATCCGTTAGCTCTCTAAAATCAGATTGTATTTGCATACTCCGGCTCTTCAACGCTATTAATTTTCAATTAGATTTAGTTTTATCATAAGCAATGAACGATGTCAATAGAACATGTATGCCCGTATAGCTATTTATGATATACTTTCTACATTAGGGGGGAAAACATGAAACACTTTCTTTCAAGATGTAAAGACGGATGGAACCGCTTTGTAGAGAAGCTATCCGAAATTGAGTTCTTCCGCAAAATTGGCATCACATACCAAGTATTATGGAACTTGTTGCTTATCACTTTAATCATAGGATTATTATCAGCTATGTTTGCCGGAGGGGCAGCCGCAGGGTATTTCGCTTCCCTTGTTGCTGACGAACCATCTTATTCTGAAGAAGACATGCGAACGCAAGTCAGTTCACTCACTGAAACAAGTGAAATTTATATGGCAAACGATGTTTTTTTAGGGAAAATAAGAAGTGATGTTGAACGAGAAATCGTTCGTCTTGACGAAATTGCCGACAATGTTAAATGGGCAATTATTGCTACCGAAGATGAACACTTCTACGAGCATGAAGGAATTGTTCCCAAAGCACTGCTACGCGCAACAATGCAAGAACTTTCAAATGCTTCCATGCAAACAGGAGGAAGTACATTAACACAACAACTGATTAAACAACAAATCTTATCAAATGAAGTCTCATTCGATCGCAAAGCCACCGAAATAATGCTTGCGATGCGTTTAGAACAATTTATGTCAAAAGATGAGATTCTCGAAGCATACTTAAATGTAGTCCCTTTTGGTCGAAATGCATCTGGGCGTAACGTTGAAGGAATTGAAGCTGCAGCTAACGGAATCTTTGGCGTTACTGCTGAAGAATTAAACCTACCACAATCAGCTTATTTGGCTGGGATGCCCCAAAGTCCATATGGTTATACCCCTTTTACATCCGAAGCACAAGTGAAAGATGAAGACGGGCTTCGTCCCGGTCTTAACCGATACAGAACGGTTTTAAACCGTATGCTTGAGAAAGGGTATATTACAAAAGAAGAACATGAAGAGGCGTTATCTTATGATTTAACCGCTGATTTTGCAGAAAATGCGCCCGACCCAATGAGTAAAAATCCAATGCTCACTTCAGAAATTAATAAACGAGCAACAGCCGTCCTTGTGCAACAGAAAATTGATGCACACGAAGGTTGGGACCAACTAAGTACAACTGCACAGGAAATTGAACGAACAGAATTTCTCGAACAAGTGGAAAACGCAATTACAAATGGTGGCTATAAAATTACAACAACGATTGATAAAGAATTATACGATGCGATGAATGAAGCAGCACAAAATTCCGATTCCTTTTTTGGTGCGGAAAAACAAGGTCAACGTGAGCAAGTTGGCTCGGTTTTAATTGATAACAACACAGGCGCCATTTTAAGTTTTGTTGGTGGCCGGGAAGAAGATTTAGATCATCAATACAATCATGCAACCCAAGCTTATCGTCAAGCTGGGTCAACAATGAAACCGGTTCTTGCATACGGTGGAGCGATTGAGGCGGGTGTTACTCAACCTGGCCTTGTAATTCCAGATACGCCGGAAAATTACAAAGCACCTCCCTATGAGCCTGTTAACAACTTTGATCAATCGCATAAAGGCAACTTAACAGTCCGTGAATCCGTTATCCAGTCACGAAACGTTCCAGCGGTTCGCGCTTGGTGGCATGTGCCTGACTCACTTAAAGAACAGATTCGAGATGCAGCTGGATTTGGCGCAGGATCAAACCGAGTACCCCTCTATGAATCTGCAGCAATTGGTGGTGGCCACGTAACCGTTGAACAAATGGTTAGCGCCTTTTCAGCATTTGGTCATGACGGAGTTCGTAATGAACCGTATATGATTGAAAAAATTGAAACGTACTCTGGTGAAGTCGTATACGAACATCAACAAAAAGAATATACACTTTTTAGTCCCCAAACAAATTATCTCGTCACTGATATGATGCGGGACGTACTTTATGCAAGCAATGGTACTGCAAGCGGTGTTCCAAGAAAGTTAAACTTTAGTGCAGATTGGGCAGGTAAAACGGGGACAACTAATGACTCATTTGATTCTTGGTTTATCGCCACAAACCCCGATGTCTCTCTTGGGGTATGGAATGGGTATAGCGGCGAAAAGTTGATTAGCCTAGATGATAGAATTAGTGGTATGTCAACCGGGGCTCGCACACAAAGCATCTGGGCGAACGTCGCCAACGCGGCATATTCAGTTAACCCTGACTTAATGACGGCAAACGGCAAACGGTTTGAACGACCAAGCGGCATAACAGAAAAACGAGTATGTGGTCTGACTGGTGGTTCATCTAATAAAGTTTGTGATGATGAAGGTCTGGTAACAACGGATTTATACGCATCTGACATGCTTTCTAGGATCGATGGACTTTCCCCGTTCCAATCAGAATTAAAAAGAGACATGCAGCGATTGATTAACGAACAAAGAGAAAAAGAGCGTGAAGAACGACGTCCGCAAGAGGATGATGAAGACGAAGAGGAATCTGCTGACGACGAAGAGCAACCCAATGAAGAAGTGAACTCCAATTCAGAGGGAGAAGAAACAGAAGAAGAAGAACAAGAACCCGATGATGAGGAAGAAGAACTAGAAGACGAAGAGGACGCTGAAGTAGACGAAAACGAAGATGAAGAGGACGAGGAAAATTAAAGCAAATTAAGCAAAATAGAACGAGTGTCCAATAGTGGGCATTCGTTCTTTTGTATTTTTCTACATGTGCATAACGTATTTTGTTAAAAAAAGAGAAATCATCAGGATAGCCAAAGACGCCTGATGATTTCCATATTTTTATTGAGAAGAAAGCTTCTATTAATCTTCCATTGTTGAAAGATCACCAGTCGGTAAATCTAACTCCCATGCTTTTAAAACTCGACGCATAATTTTACCGCTACGCGTTTTCGGAAGGGAAGAACGGAATTCCATTTCTCTTGGTGCTGCATGTGCAGCTAAGCCTGTTTTAACAAAATGACGAATTTCTTCTTTTAAATCATCCGAGACTTCATAACCTTCTCTTAGCGCAATAAACGCTTTAATAATTTCCCCACGCACTGGGTCTGGCTTTCCAATTACACCCGCTTCAGCAACTGCTGGGTGTTCAACTAGTTTACTTTCAACTTCAAATGGTCCAACACGCTCACCAGCTGTCATAATTACATCGTCAATTCGACCCTGGAACCAAAAATAACCATCTTCATCCATATAAGCCGAATCACCGGAAATATACCAACCAGCAATTTCAAAATAGCTATTATACTTTTCTTCATTATTCCATACAGCACGCATCATCGATGGCCATCCTTGTTTGATAGCCAAGTTTCCCATGCGATTTGGTGGAAGCTCATTGCCTTTATCATCAACGATTGCTGCATACACACCTGGGATTGGCTTTCCCATCGAACCAGGGCGAATATCCATCGCTGGGTAATTACAAATCATTTGTCCACCTGTTTCAGTCATCCACCATGTATCATGGATGCGCTTATCAAATACTTTTACACCCCAACGAACCACCTCTGGATTAAGCGGTTCTCCTACACTTAATATGTGACGTAAGGATGACAAGTCATATTGCTTCACAACTTCATCTCCGGCACTCATTAACATACGAAACGCTGTTGGCGCACTATACCAAACTGTAACTTTATAGCGCTGAATTGTTTCATACCAATCTGTTGGTGAGAACCGTCCACCACGTACCACATTTGTTACACCAGCAAGCCAAGGACCAAAAATACCATAAGAAGTTCCTGTTACCCAACCTGGATCTGCTGTACACCAGTAAATGTCGTCATCTTTAAGATCAAGCACAATTTTTGCCGTGTGGTAATGTTGTACCATTGCTTCATGCACATGAAGAACACCTTTTGGCTTTCCAGTTGAACCCGATGTATAGTGGAGAATGAGGCCGTCTTCTTTATCAACCCACTCCACCTCAAATTCGGATGATGCTTGTTCTAAGCGTTTATTTAATTGCAAATAATGGCCATTGTCCTCATAATTTTCATCCGCAACAAGGACTGTTTCCAAGTTCGGCAAATCATCAAATGGAACTCGTTCAAGTAATGTAGGCGTTGTAACAAGAACTCTTGCCCCACTATCTTCGAGTCGATCTCTTACAGCACCCTCCATAAAGGCTTCAAATAGAGGTCCTACAATTGCTCCTAGTTTTATTGCACCGAGAAGTGCAAAGTAAAGTTCCGGCGAACGAGGCATAAAGATAAAGACTCGATCTCCTTTTTTGACTCCAGCTTCTCTCAAGACATTCGCTGCTTTATTTGAATGTTGCTTCATTTCCATAAAAGTATAACTCTCATCACGTTGTGCGTCGCTATAGTAGAGCGCGATCTGTCCAGCTTTTCCGTTTTCTGCATGATAATCAATGGCTTCGTAAGCTAGATTTAACTTTCCTGTTTTAGACCATGAAAAATCTCTTTTCACTAATTCCCAATCAAATTGTTGTACTGCATCTTCATAGTTTGGTAAATTATGATTTCCTTTTATTGCAGGAAGCGCTTTCATAATAGCTTCACACCTCTCCCTCTCTAATTTAGTTCATTATATACAATGAACATCATTATTTCAAATAATAAATCTCTGCATCTTCTCTTTATTTTTACTAATTTGTCAAAACAGATGTTGATCTCTTCTTGTTTTTACAATGACACTGTATAATGAATAAGAACATTGTCAAATTGAGGTGAAGCTATGGAGCATCCAAAACGTTTTTTTCGTGAACCATTTCGCTATTCGAATACTGAGCTTTACCTAGAAGGGCCTCTAAAATACAGTGAGTTACAAGCGTATGCCTTTCATTCCGACCTAACATCATTTCGTCCTGCAAACCAACAAAAAAAAGCATTATTAGAAATCTCTGAACTGCCAGAAGGGCGCATCAATGTTATTCGTCATGAAGATATGATCGTTGGCTATGTTACCTTTGTTTACCCAGACCCACTGGAACGTTGGTCAGAAGGTAAAATGGAGGATCTTATTGAGCTTGGCGCAATAGAAATTGCACCAGAGTACCGGGCAAAAGGATTAGGAAAAGAGTTGCTCCGGCTCTCCATGAAAGATGAAGCAATGGAAAATTATATTATTATTACTACTGAATATTATTGGCATTGGGACCTTAAAGGAAGCGGACTTGATGTCTGGGAATATCGAAAAGTAATGGAGAAAATGATGAATGCTGGAGGATTAACTTGGTTTGCTACAGACGACCCAGAGATTAGTTCACATCCTGCTAATTGTTTAATGGCACGTATCGGCAAAAATGTTAACCAATCCTCCATCGAAGCATTCGATCAACTTCGATTTGTGAACCGATTTATGTATTAACATTAGAAAGGAGGGCGTGTTCTGTTCACAATACTTGTAACAGAACAATAACAATGAACTTAAAAAAAATTATGCACACGGAAGTATACACATTAAAACAAACACAATCAGTTAAAGAAGCAATCCATTTAATGGAAAATAAGTTAATTCGACACATTCCGATAATCAACAGCGCCAATCATGTCATAGGCATTGTCTCTGATCGGGACATTCGAGACATACGCCCTTCTACTCTATCAACTGACTATGATGAGAACCTTTTTCTGAAACCGATTTCAATCATTATGAGTACACCTGTTTTAACTGGACACGAAGATGATGATGTACAAGAATCAGCACGACTGTTTTATCAAAACAGAATAGGTTGTCTCCCAATCATTAAAGATGGAAAGTTAACTGGCATCATTACTGAATCTGACATGCTTTATAGCATGACTAAACTCCTCGGTGCAGATCGTCCTAGTTCAGTCATTGAAGTATGCGTTAAAAATAAAACCGGAATGTTAGCTGATGTATCAGCTATTTTTAAGAAGAATCAAGTTAATATCGTTAGTGCAGTCGCTTATTTAAGTGAGAAACAAGGCCATCATATGCTGTCATTTCGAGTGCAAACAATTGACCCTAGACGTGTTATTCACGCTTTGCAAGATGAAGGGTATGATGTTTATGGGCCGTCCTTGCACGCTCAAGGTGGAGCGTTATGACTGGAAAAGCGGCATTAATTTATGGTGCAGATGGTCCCCAATACAAATTTCATGACTCTCACCCCTTCCACCCACTGCGGCTTGAACTAACACATACCTTGTTAGAGGATATCGGTGCCCTGACTGGCTTTGATACGATTCATCCTCAAATCGCTACAGATGCGATGTTAGAACTTGTTCATGATCCCAATTTTATTAAAGCTGTTAAGCTTGGAAGCAGCGGAAAATTAACTGAAGGTCTCGCACAAGCACATGGTCTTGATACAGAAGATACGCCCGTTTTTCCTCACATGCATGAAGCTGCGGCTTATTTAGTTGGAGGTACACTTGCAGCTTGTGATGCTGTCTTAAAAGACGGCTATGATCACGCTTTCCATTTAGGAGGTGGCTTGCATCACGGGTTCCGGGGAAGAGCTTCGGGTTTTTGCGTATACAATGATTCGTCTATTGCGATTGAATATATGAGACGTACGTATGGTGCAAAAATTTTATATGTAGATACTGACGCACACCATGGTGACGGGGTTCAATGGAGCTTTTATGAAGATCCAGATATTTGTACATTAAGCATTCACGAAACCGGGCGTTACCTATTTCCTGGCACTGGACACGTAACTGAAAAAGGGGCGGGCAAAGGGTATGGATTTTCGATTAATATCCCCCTCGATGCTTTCACAGAAGATGAATCTTTCCTTTCTGCCTATGAAAATTCATTCCGTGAAATAGCTGATTTTTTCCGACCTGATATTATCTTGACCCAAAATGGTGTTGATGCCCATTATTATGATCCACTTTCTCATTTACACGTATCCACAGCAGCTTACAAGGCGATTCCTAAACTTGCGCATGAATTAGCTCATCAATATTGTGATGGCAGATGGGTAGCGGTTGGCGGTGGAGGCTATGATAAATGGCGCGTTGTTCCCCGTGCTTGGTCCTACATATGGCTTGCGATGACAGAACAGTTGGACTTAGGAGATGGTGCATTGCCAAAAAGCTGGCTAGAGCGATGGTCAGCAAAAGCTCAAGAAACTTTACCCACTGAATGGAATGACCCTGTATTCCCTACGGTACCAAGAAAAGCAGAAATTACATCTAAAAACAAACTCACTGTGGAAAAAGCACTCTCACATATTCGTACGGAAATGAAACAAGAGCAACGACGGGAATAAACCCTTTCGTTGCTCTACTTTTTTTATTTCGTTGATCCTCTATTTTCAATTCGGTGAGGAAGTGTTACAGTTTGTTCTGCGACCTCTTCTTTGTTCATCAATTTCGTTAATAGGCGCATAGAGACTGCACCAATATCATACAACGGCTGAACAACAGTAGTTAATGTCGGACGAACCATCGTCGCTAAACGTGTATTATCAAAACCAACAATTTCAAAATCGTCTGGAACTGAGTATCCTCTATCTTGAACACCGTGAATGACACCAAGAGCCATTTCATCATTAGAAGCGAAAATTGCTGTTGGTTTGTCTTCTAATGCTGTAAATGAATCCATCGCTTCCATTCCAGAATCATATGTGTAATCTCCAATGACTACAAGATTTTCGTCGAATTCAAGACCATTTTTCTCTAGCGCTTGGCGGTAACCAGCAAATTTCTGATAGCCATTGATAGGATCTTCCAGTGAACCACTCAACATACCGATGCGTTTATGACCTTGATCAATTAAAAATTGAATTGCATCTTCAGCAGCTTGAGTATATTCAATATTTACAGATGGGAACGAGTTCTCATTATCTAACGTTGCCGCTAATACAATCGGTACAGGCGAGCGTTTAAACTGCTCCGCGTGCTCCTCCGTAATTTCTCCACCCATATAAACAATACCGTCCACTTGTTTTTCAAGCAACGTATTAATCAGGTGGATTTCTTTTTCTTTGTTTTGGTCGGAGTTACAAAGAATAATATTGTACTTATACATGGTCGCAATATCCTCAATTCCTCGCGCAAGTTCCGCAAAGAAAATACTTGAGATATCAGGGATAATAACACCTACAGTTGTTGTACGCTTACTAGCAAGACCTCTTGCTACAGCGTTCGGTCTATATCCAAGCCGATCAATTGCTTCCATTACTTTCTTTCTTGTAGTTGGTTTTACATTCGGATTACCATTTACAACTCTCGATACAGTCGCCATTGAAACGCCTGCTTCTCTTGCTACATCATAAATTGTTGTATTCATTAATAATCGCTGCTGTTGCTTTACAAAGCAAAGCAGCTACCTCCTCACTCGATCTATGTGTTATCAATGTGTACCATTATTTGTATAGAGATCTGTTTTTCATAAGAATAATCTCTATCATCATACGATACACATGACTTTCATGCAATGAAAACGAATCAGGTTTCATACATTTTCATAAATGAAAAACAGTTTTCTTAATAAGATTTATAACAGCCTGCCTTAATAATGTGCCCGCTTTCAATTCTTTTTAAACGAGAAAAAGTGACTCCATTGCAGGAGTCACTTTTTTTATGATTGTTTAACTGTTGATTTGTATAAACCCGATTCAATTAGAGCATCTAAAAACTCGTTAAATTCTTTTAAATTCATTTGTTGAGCTGAATCAGATAATGCAACAGCTGGATCAGGATGCACTTCCGCCATTACTGCATCTGCTCCAATTGCAAGCGCAGCTTTCGCTGTAGGAAGTAGCAAATCACGACGTCCAGTAGAGTGAGTCACATCCACCATAACTGGCAAATGCGTTTCCTGTTTTAAAATCGGTACAGCTGAAATATCAAGTGTGTTACGCGTTGCCTTCTCGTAAGTTCGGATACCACGCTCACACAACATTAATTGATCATTTCCTTTTGAAACAACATACTCAGCAGCGTGGATAAATTCTTCAATGGTAGCAGCAAGGCCACGCTTCAGAAGAACAGGTTTTTTAACTGAACCAGCTGCCTTTAGCAGTTCAAAGTTTTGCATGTTTCGAGCGCCAATTTGAATGACGTCAACGTATTCAACAGCTACTTCAATATCATTTGGGGAAACAATCTCACTGATGACTGACATATCCAGCTCATCTGCTACCCGCTTTAATATTTGTAGACCTTCTAAACCCAACCCTTGGAAATCATAAGGCGATGTACGAGGTTTAAAAGCACCTCCACGTAGAATTGTTTGACCACGTTTTTTCATTTCTTTAGCAACAGTTAGGACCTGCTCATAGCTTTCAACTGCACAAGGACCAAATACAAACTTTTGTGTTCCATCTCCGATGACTTCTCCTTTTAGAGAAATCGTCGTATTATCAGGATGTTTTTTTCTTGATACAAGCAATGCTTTACTATTATCTTCTTCTTGTAATTCTAGGCTTGCTTTAAATATTTGTTTAAATAAATGCTGTAAGGTCCCCGTTTCGAAAGGCCCTTCATTATGTGCAGCAATGTGGTCAAGCATATTACGCTCCCGAACCGGATCAAATCGAGTGATCCCTTGTTCTCTTTTTAATGAGCCAATATCTTTCACAAGTCTAGCTCGCTCATTTATTTGCTCTAATAGGGACAAATTGACTTTATCCAGTTGCTCTCTTAATGTATCCAGCTGTTCATTACTCATTTCCTCTCCACACCTTTCTATCTACTCTGAAAATCAACTTTTGTTTATTATAGCTGAGCTGAAACGAAATGTCACGAAGAAATCTTTAATGCATGAACGCTTTTATGCACTAAAGATTTAATTTAACAAAAAAGCAGTGGGTAATCCACCGCTTTTTTAGTTATTTTTTCGCAGCTGCTTTTGCTTTCTTTTCAGCATCTTCAACTTC
This sequence comes from Shouchella patagoniensis, assembly GCF_002019705.1. Lineage (GTDB taxonomy): Bacteria > Bacillota > Bacilli > Bacillales > Bacillaceae_D > Shouchella > Shouchella patagoniensis. Next base: position 1,340,186 of record NZ_KV917377.1, read on the forward strand.
ACTTTTTACTGTCTCCGCAATGTTTTTACCTGAATCTTGCGCATCTTCTTTTAATTCTTTCGCAAGACTTTGAGCCTCGTTCACTTGGTCTTCCGCTTCTTTTTTTGCAGTTGCGCTTAAATCTTTCACTTTATCAACAACTTGTTGTGATTGATCAGAAACATTTTTTGCAAGTGTTGTTGATTTATCTTTCGCAATATCAACCCACTCGTTTCCTTTTTCGTAAACGTCATTTGTTAATTGTGCCGTTTTTTCTTTTGCTAAATGTGCTTGGTCGCTAATATCACTACGTAATTCTTTACCTGATTTTGGAGCTAGAAACAATGCAGTTGTTGCACCTACAATCCCACCAATTAATGTTCCAATTAAAAAATCTTTTGTATTCATATCACCCATGTTAAATCTCCTCCTCCGTTGATTTACGATCTAATTGTTGTTTACGCTGTTTAAACTTTGTATAGAAATCCAAAACAGCCTGACCCCATTGTACCGCTTGGGAGACTGTTTCAGCATTTCGACTAGTTTGTTCACTCACTTTCGTTGATACTTGACGAACGGAGTGATTAAAGACTTTTACCGAATCACCAAGCTCTTTTGCAGATTCAAAGACTACATTAATTGAATCTGACTTACGTTGAATGTCATCTGCGAGTGCATTGGTTTTCTTAAGCAATAACTCCGATTCTTCTGTGATCCCCTGAAGTTGTTTCTCAAGTGCTTTCGCAGTTGATGAAGTTCGCTCCAGTGTTTTTGACATTAATTTTAGTGTTTTTATTAAGAAAACGACTAAGACAACAAATGCAATCGCTGCAATCAATGCACTTATGTACAACAATACTTCCACTTATCATACCCCCTCTTTCTTAATTTACCCAAGTGTACAATTCTAAAACCATAAATTCAAATAAGGGTATAGCCTCACACATTCGACATACCGATAGAAAGTCCTTCTCTTCAATAAAAAAAAGCAGCATTAGCTACTTTTTTTTATTTCAAGTTCATAGGATTGTTGGAACTTTTGAATATCTCCAGCACCCATAAATAAAAGTACAGCATCTTGATGATTCTTCAATTGACTAATTTCATCTTCCTGCAACAATTTTGATCCATCTACAAGGGTTTGAAGTTGTTCAATCGTTAAAGAACCTCTTTCTTCACGAGCTGAACCGAATATATCACATAAATAAACATAATCAGCTTGACTCAGAGCATTCGCAAACTCTTGCAAAAACGTTTTTGTTCTTGTAAATGTATGTGGTTGAAAGATCGCCACTACTTCACGTTCTTTGTATTTCTTTTTTGTTGCTTCAATCGTTGCTGCAATTTCCGTAGGATGATGAGCGTAATCATCAATCAAAATTTGTGTTCCTGACTTTTTCTCACTAAATCTGCGCTTAACCCCCGCAAAAGTCTTTAAGTGTTCTGCTACTTTTTCATAGCTAATTCCTTCGTAATGGCAAAGCGCAATAACAGAAAGAGCATTTCTTACATTATGATCTCCGTAACCTGGGATAAGAAATTCACCATACAAGTCCCCACGAACAAACACAGTAAATGACGTTCCATCATCCCCACTTTGAATCGCTTTTGCTTGAAAATCATTATCTTCACCAAGTCCGTAAAAAACAATTGGAACATTTGCTTGTAGCTTCTGTAAATATTCATCGTCGCCACATGCAATAATTGCTTTATTTACTTGTTTTGCCATTGATTGAAACGCACTAACCACATCATCCACACTTTTAAAGTAATCTGGATGATCAAAATCGATATTGGTCATCACACAGTAATCAGGTGAATAGTTAAGGAAATGGCGACGATACTCACATGCTTCAAATACAAAATAAGAGGAATCCTGTGTTCCTTTTCCCGTACCATCACCAATTAAATATGAAGTTGGGCAAATAGAACCTAACACATGAGACAGAAGTCCAGTTGTTGACGTTTTTCCATGCGAACCGGTTACTGCAACACTTGTAAATCGTGAAATAAACTCTCCTAAAAACTGTGGATATACATCTACTTTTAATCCAAGTTCGCGAGCGCGTTTAATTTCTTCGTGAGTTTCACCATAAGCGGCCGACATAATTACGTGCTGACCTTCTTTAATATTCCCTGCAGCAAAAGGAAGCAAAGGAATGTGTTTTTGTTCTAATGGTTTTTGCGTAAAAATCGTTTCTTCAATATCCGAACCTTGTACGTCCTCATTTAAATCATCTAAGATCTGAGCTAATGCGCTCATCCCGGAGCCTTTAATGCCAGTAAAATGGTACGTTGTCAATGTGAAGCCTCCAATCATTAAAACCTAGGTGTTTTTTTCTAGGTGTAGACCGAACCGCATGAACTCCATTGATTATCAGTAGTATATGCCGAGACCAGAAAACGGTCCGACAATTCTGTCTAAAAGCCTGCTCCACGCGATTTGTCCCTATCATATCATATAGAATTTTTGCCTTTTTCTCAAGTTCCAGTTGTTTGTTTAGAAGAAGCAAACAAAAGATCAATTTCTTCTACAGTTACTAACACTTGCCTTGGCTTACTTCCCATCGCTCCTGAAACAATTCCCCTTGCTTCCATCATTTCAATTAAACGGGCTGCACGGTTATAACCAACCCGAAAGCGTCTTTGAATACTTGAAGCAGAAGTAGTGCCTTGTTCGACAGCGAAGTAACATGCTTCTTCGAGTAACTCGTCTTCTTCCTCTTCTTGTTCAAAATTTTTCTGGATTGTTTCAGTATCAAAAGCATATTCTGGCTTTCCATACTGTTTTGCATAGTCAACAACAGCTTCAATTTCTTCATCTGATACAAACGTTCCTTGCACACGTACAGCTTTAGGGGCACCATTTTCATGGAACAACATATCGCCACGTCCTAATAGACGCTCTGCCCCTCCCATATCTAAAATTGTACGAGAATCCATCTGCGAAGCAACAGCAAAAGCAATCCTAGTTGGGATGTTTGCTTTAATTAAACCTGTAATAACATCAACGGACGGTCGTTGGGTAGCCACGAGTAAATGAATTCCACAAGCACGTGCTTTTTGGGCAATCCGACAAATCGCATCCTCTACATCCTGTGGAGACACCATCATTAAGTCTGCAAGTTCATCTATGACGACAAGGATGTATGGCAATGCCGGCTTTTCATCACTTGAATAACGTTCGTTATATTTGCCAATATCACGGACACGATGTTTGCTAAACAATTCATAACGGCGTTCCATTTCCTGAACAACCCACTTTAACGCCGCTGTTGCTTGTTTTGGATCTGTGATGACAGGAGCCAGCAAATGAGGAACGTCATGATACGGAGCTAGTTCAACCATTTTAGGGTCAACAAGCAATAGTTTCAGTTCCTCGGGAGAAGCTTTATATAACAAACTCACAAGAATCGAATTAATACACACGCTTTTACCAGATCCCGTCGCACCTGCTACCAGACCATGTGGCATCTTTTTTAAATCGGTTACGATTGGTTGTCCTGAAATATCTAAACCAAGCGCTGCTGTTAGCGGTGACTCCGGTTCGCGGAATACATCACGGCGCAATATTTCTCGCAGCATAACTGGAGAAGAACGCAAATTAGGTACTTCAATACCAATCGCATTTTTCCCAGGAATTGGTGCCTCCATGCGAATATCCTTTGCAGCCAGAGCAAGTTTAATGTCATCAGTTAAATTGGTAATTTTATTTACTTTTACTCCTTTTGCAGGCTGAATCTCGAACCTCGTTACTGCTGGTCCTTTTGTTCGATCCACCACTTTTGCATCAACATGAAAACTTGCAAGTGTTTCCTCTAATAGAGTCGCTTGCTCGTCTAGCCAAGTTGAGTCGTCTTCTGTTGTTTTTTCTGGAATGGACAATAAATGGATCGGCGGTGTGTCATAATTTGTGCTCTTGCGCTTAACGCGCTTTGTTTGATCTTGGCTGCTCTGTTTATCTTTTGGTAGCATCAAAACATTAAAAGGAATCTCGCCTTTTTGCGGTATGGTCCCTTGATTAACGCTTTTTTTACGTTTTAAGATCGGATTATCCGTTTGTTCTTTTTGTTTGTTTTCATTACGACTTATTTGGCCCTGATGACTCTGAACACTATTTGTATCTTCTTTTTCCCTTTCATTTATTATTTTCTTATTGAGATCAGGGTGTTCTTCTGTGAGTACTTCTATTTCCTCACTCTCAATTGTTTTTTCTTGATCAGTTGTTACAGTGTCATTCTTTTGTTCCGTTTCGTTCGATTTCGTTGTATATTCGGTCTCATCATCAACAAAAAAAGAGCTGTTTTTATCTATTTGCTCTTCTTCATATGTATGTTCTTTTTCAGATATTACACTTTTTGCGATCATCTCATATTCGTTTCGATCTTTCTCTGGAACAAGACTGTCTGCTTCTACCTGCTGCGTAATTTTTCTCAAGTATGCTGGTTCTCCAGAAATACTTGTCTCTGGTTTATGAAAGAGCCTTTCAACAAATTCAGCTTGTTGTTCTCTCGTTTGAGAAATTAACCAATCGTAATCACTGTTTTCTCTTGTTTGTTCTCTCTTCTGAATACCATGTACAGGTGAAGGTATAATACTTGGCTTAAAATGACCTTTAAAGAAGCTAGTCTCTTCTTCAGGCACCGCCTTTTTCGAGCTATCGCTCCCTTGCTTTACTTTTGTTTTCTTTGGAGGTCCTTCCTCTTTGTTGTTCTTTTGTTTGTTTCGACTAATTTCAAATTCTTGTTTAACATATTGGTAGGTCATTCGAGCCTCTTCCAATTCCACTTCAGAGTTGCTATTTCTTTTTGTTTTTGCTTTTATTTCCTTCGATTCTTGGAGCGTTTCATGGCTTTCATCTTCTCGTTTAAACCATTCTAGCCACTTATTCCATACGCTCATATGTTCACCACCTTGAAAGTCGAAAAGACTGGCTCGAAAAGAAGTAAGCCAGCCTCATTCGGTATATCTTTATTTATTTGTTTCCTTGAAATGCCGTACCTATTTCTGCTGTTTCTGGCAAAACTAAAATTCCTTTTTCAGTTGGAGCATCCTCAATACCTAATTCCATAGCGGAACAAATCATTCCACTTGAATCAACTCCGCGCAACTTAGCATCTTTAATAGTTAAACCACTTGGCATAACAGCACCAACTAGTGCAACAACTACTTTTTGTCCAGCTTCAACATTCGGTGCTCCACAAACAATTTGTAAAATGGAATCACCAACATTCACTTGGCATACAGATAATTTATCTGCATTTGGATGCTTGTCCTTTGATTCAACATAACCTATTACAAATGTAGGAGTCTGCTCTAAGTTAAATACGAGTTCCTTTCCACTCTTTTGGAACGCCGTTGAGACGAGTTGTTTTACTTCTGAATCTAAATCAATCGCGCCACTTCCTGACACATTGCCATAAGTTGATGCGTTAAGAATATTTATACCTGCAATTTCGCCATTTTCCTTATTAATGATTTGCACGACATCGCCGCTTTGATCCACTGTCCGTCTTTCATTAGACAACTTTTCTTTCGTTAGCATTAGAACATCGCCAATTCCCTTTTCATTATAAAAAATGTTCATCTCGTTCTCTCCCCATTGCAGTACAATTCGTACAGCATATTTAGTATAGCATAGATTGTTTGTTTTCTTATCAGCCTTTAGGCTTCTTTTGTGCTAAAATGAATACTGGTTCAAGTTCTCCTTTTTCTGACACAAATGGTAGCGCCGTAACAGGAATTCTACCAGCCCCAAAAAATTGTAGAGCCATTTGCCCTAAGACATCGTATCCAGTATCATTTTGTATATCAGCAAATATGAGCGCATCTTGATGCGGGATCGCGACCGCAAGCTCACCTTTTACTTCTCGCTCCATTTTTTCTACTAATGAATTATCTAAAATTCTGCTCGCATCATAGCCGTCCTTTGCACTTAAGAAATAAAATACATTCCCAGCCACCTTATCAGATTTCAGTGGTTGTGGTAAGGAACGAATATTAAAAAGTGCCATTTCTTTGAGCCTCGTCCTGCTCCAACCACTTACCTCTAATAAGTTTTGATCAATTAATGTATATGTCTCGTCTAAGTCAACAGCATAATAGATTCGCGTTTCAGCAGTATGCTCATCAAAAATTAACTTCCTACCATCCGAAGTTTCACTTGGAAATGATGCCGCGCGAATGACTGGATATATTTTCTTTTCATTGCCAATTAATTGGACTGCTTTTTCCATTGACTCTAAGCCAACTTTTACATGCCGAATCGCTTCAGCCACTGCGTCATACTCTTTTCGTTCCCACTTAGCTAATAAAGGTTTAAGCGATAATGTTACACCTTTTTTAATTGAATGATCCTCAACTCTAAGCGTTCCTTCTTTATGATCATAACGAGTGGTCCATCCATCTCGTTCCAATTCCTTTTCAATCTTCTTGCGAAATGCTTGCAGCTCCACGAAAATAGCCTCCTTTTGCTTGAATATAGTTTAACATGGATTGAAGTGAACCCAAAGTAAGACAAACAAAAAGCTAAGGGTATCATCCCTTAGCCAATTGCTGCTTCTGCTTTCGTCAAAAAGGTTTCAATTTCTTCTTCAGTCTTACGGTCTTTTGACACAAACCGATCAACTTCTTTGCCATCTGCATAAACTAAAAAGCTCGGAATACCAAAAATATCGTGGGCTATGCACACATCGATTAATTTATCGCGATCAACATAATAAAAAGTAAACGTCGGATAATCAACTTCGAGCCGAGGTAAGATCGGTTCAATAACTCGGCAATCTGGACACCAATCGGCAGAAAAAAGAAAGACTGCTGTTTCGTTTTCTTTTATTTCATTAAATTGTTCTACTGTTTCAACATGTTCCATCATCAACACTCCTAAAATTCGGTAATCTTCATATCATTTATTTTAATCCAATTCTTGCTTCGCATCCACTCTGACAACCCGAGCGCAACAACTGCTGGAATCAAACAATAGCACAGAAACACGTGAATGAAAAGCATCCAAGAAAAACCCATCTCCGTAAAAGTCATAATTGGCCCAACAAGTCCACTAGTGCCCATACCAGAACCCGCAGCATTATTCATTAACCCAAACACAAGCGTTCCTACCGGAGCGGCCACAAGACCCGCTATAGTTGGCGGTATTAATATTAGTGGATTCTTAATGATGTTCGGGACTTGCAACATTGAAGTCCCTATTCCTAGTGTTAGAAGGCCAGCGTAGCGATTTTCTCGGAAACTCGCTACGGCAAATCCAACCATTTGACCCGCACAACCTATTGCAGCTGCCGCGGCAACACTCCCATCTAAACCAAGCATCAGTCCAATCGCAGCACTAGATATTGGCGCTGTTAGTGCCCACCCCATAAGTATGGCAACAAATGAACTCATCAACAACGGCTGTTGTCCAGACGCCCATGAAATCGCATCGCCTATAGTCGACATTGTTAAGGCGATTGGAGGTCCAATCATTACGGCTGTAACATAGCCAGTACAAATTGTTACTAATGGAGTTATAAGTATATCAATTTTGGTTTCCCCAGAAACTAGTTTACCCGCTTCAGCTCCAACGATTGCTGCAATAAGACTTCCCGCAGGTCCTCCGAATAATGCACCGGCAGCTCCACAAACAATTGTTGCAAGCAATACAAACGATGGTGCCCCTAATGCTAGTGCAACTGCAGCTCCAATGGCAGCACCGTAAAGGTCCATAGCAAACTGGCCAAGTTCTACTAAGTGCGCTACTCCTAATTGCTCTCCCACTGTACGAATAATCATACCCATAATAAGTGTCGCAAATAAACCAAATGTCATTTGTCCCATAGCCTTAATAAAATAAAGGCGCCAGGAAGGTTGTACTCCTTTTCTTTCAAAAAATGTTCTCACTTCGCCACACTCCATTTTCTTAATAACACTGTATAAGAATACGATATGTAAACTCATGTGACAAGACATAAGTAGAAGTTTACTTTATGAAACTTAGGCTATTCATTATAATAGTGATAAACCATTTCAAAGGAGTGTATGTGTATGACGTTAACGATTTACTTAGCAGGAGAAATTCACTCTGACTGGCGCAGCGAAATCAAAAGGCTTGCCACCGAACTTAAATTGCCTATAAGTTTTAAGGGACCAATGGAAAATCACAGTAAAAGTGATAATATTGGTGAACAAATACTAGGAGAACAACCAAATGCCATTCTCACAGATGAAGCAGCTTCTAGCATTAATAACTTAAGGACACAAGTATGGATGAAAAAAGCTGATCTGGTCATTGCTTTGTTCGGAGAAAAGTACAAGCAGTGGAATACTGCGATGGATGCTTCTCGAGCAATTGAAGCTGGAATTCCTGTTATTTTAATTCGGCCCGAAAAATTGCACCATGCTTTAAAGGAACTAGCGAATAAAGCTCAAGTCGTTGTTGAAACGCCGGAACAAGCAGTCAAAGCATTAGAGTATGTTTTTGCGGAAGAATAAAGCAAAACACCGCTTAGGGTAGTACTCCCTTAGCGGTGTTTTAGTGAATTTACTCATTAATGTACATTACTTTTTCTTCCAATATATTGACCATAGCATGCTTTTACTACATCAGCAAACATGGCTTTTCGACTAATATAATTACCCGTTAAATAACCTACAGCTCCATTTGTCTTTGCCACCTCTGGCTTAACGTGTCGCAAAGCTTCTGATAACTCCAAGCCGTCGTATAATTTATTAGCAATCGCATTTGGTAAAGGAAGTCGAAGACCACCTGCCACATAAATTTCTTTATTCTTCGTAATTAATGCGCCCCAATTGCATAAATAAAGCCGCTCACCTTGTTTATAGACGCCACCTTCAAGACCCATTCCAAAATCTGCATCAGAAAGTTGAAGTGCTTCTTTGGAACGATTGATTGCTCCTTCACGCGTTTCTTCATCTGTAAATGGCTGGGATGAGACGTAGGATTCCGCTTTAATTGAAATCACTTCTATATTTTCTGCGATTAAAATATCTTGTACTGCATGAACTTTTGCAGGGTTTTTTGACCCTACAGCAACTCGTTTCATTCTCATCGCTTATACATTAATGATGCTTTCATACATCGCCTTATCTGTTGATTTCACTAACTTGGTAACTAATTCTTTAGCAGCCGCATAATCATCCACATGCAAAATTGAAGAAGATGTATGAATATAACGAGCGCAGACACCAATCACTGCTGAAGGGACTCCAGTACCTGTTGTATGAATTCGTCCTGCATCCGTTCCACCAGGAGACAAGAAAAATTGATATGGAATGTCATTTGATTCAGCAGTATCCAGAACAAAATCTCGCATGCCTTGATGAGTGATCATCGTTCGATCATAGATGCGGACAAGTGCTCCTTTGCCTAAATGACCAAATGCATCTTTTCCTCCTGTTGCATCATTTGCTGGACTTGCATCCAAAACATAGCTCAAGTCAGGCTTGATCATTTCCGCTGCTGTTGCCGCACCACGAAGACCTACTTCCTCTTGTACGGTTGCACCGGAATACAGTATATTTGGTAATTTCTCGTGTTTTAATGCCTCAATAAGCTCTATTGCAAGACCAACACCATAGCGATTATCCCAGGCTTTCGCTAAAATCTTTTTTTCATTCGCCATCGGAGTAAAAGGACACTCTGGGACAATCGCTTGTCCAGGTTTAATTCCTAAGGCTAAACAGTTCTCTCTATCATCGGCACCAACATCAATATACATTTCAGTTATTGGCATTGGCTTTGTTCTTTGTGACTCTTGTAGCAAATGGGGTGGTGTTGAACCAATGACTCCAATAACTGGCCCACTATCTGTCATAATTTGTACTCGTTGAGCAAGGAGTACTTGCGACCACCAACCACCAAGTGTTTGGAATTTAATTAGTCCTTTTTCATTAATCGTAGTTACCATAAAACCCACTTCGTCCATATGACCAGCAACCATTACTTTCGGTCCCGTTTCATTGCCACGTAGGACTCCAAAAATGCTTCCTAATTTATCTTGTACGATTTCATCTGTATGCTTAGTAAGTTCGCTTCTTACAAAAGAGCGAACATCGTGCTCAAATCCAGGCGGTCCAGACAATTCTGTCAACGTTTTAAATAGTGCTTTCGTTTGCTCGTTCATAGTTACCTCCAGAAATATCAATTCAATAAGATGTTCTAATTCATTCTACAGAAGTTAGTCGGAAGATGCTAGCGGCAGTTTATCGTAGAATTTTTACATTAGTTTCGTTATACTACAAGTATGAATATTTTGGCGTTAAAGGGAGAGGAGTATGTTTAAATGAAACGTGTTTCAATAGGACTAGGTATTGGCTTATTAATTGGTGTGCTTGCGAGCAAAGCATGCAAACCGGACAAGCTTTCACCTGAACAAGTATTAAAAAAAGTAAAGGCAACAGTGAAACAAGAATACATTATTAACGGTTCTTGGATTCATATGCAACCTGAATCTGTAGACCGTCTTGGCTTAACTTATACAGCATACCGTGGTGGACTTACTAGTTCAACCGTAGACGGTCCTGTCCAATATGAATTTATCGCCGATATTAAAACAGGTGTTTTACTCGATTTAACACAAGTTTAAAAAGAAGCCGAAGGTGGGATCCTTCGGCTTCTTTTTCCTATTGAAATGTCGCTTCTAATCTAAAAATCCTCATACCCTTGGCTGAAAATTTCTCTTCATACTCCGTCATAACATTGTTTTCCATTTCACTGCTATGAAGATCAAGACTAACATTTTTCAACGACATCCCGTAGGTTGACATACTATGAAGTGAATATTCAAACAAACCTTGATTATCTGTTTTAAAATGAATTTCTCCATTTTTTGTTAACAGTTGTTGATAAAGCCCAAGAAAATGTTCATGTGTGAGCCTTCTTTTTGCATGACGCGTTTTTGGCCAAGGATCAGTAAAATTAATAAAGAGACGATCAATTTCACCTTCTGCAAAAAAATCACTTAAGTTTGCAACATCCTCACTTAAAAACTTCAAATTTTGTAAGCCTGCTTGTTCAGCCCGTTCCATTGCAGTCAGCAACACACTTTCATATCGTTCCACGCCAATAAAATTAATTTCTGGATAAAGTTGTGCCATCCCTGTTAGAAATTGGCCTTTACCTGTACCCACTTCAACATAAAGCGGTTGTGCTTTTTCAAACGGTTTTTCCCAGTTTCCTTTTAAACCCTCTGGATTCTGCATCACTAATTCCGGATTTTTATTTAGTTCTTCTCTCGCCCACGGCTTATGTCTTAAACGCAACGCTTATCCCTCTTTCTAATTCTTCACAGTATATTTCTTTGCACATTCGCTCAATATACATTATAGGAGGTGTTGTATGCCTATATCAATCGAGCATAAATTAGGATTATTGCATGATCTGCTGCAGAACCATGCCACCGAGCATTTTTTAACCGTAAATGAAACGGAGCAGCTTCAACACCTGCTTGTAGCTCTTTCCAAAGATCCCGCACTTGACCCCATTTTAGCAAATACAGTCGCTGAAATATCAAGCGCAACAGAAACGAACACAATTGATAATGTGGCGGTTAATGATTGGCTTAATCAAATGTCCACTCTCATTTGATTTCCCAGGAAATAAGGCTTAAATCGACAAACAGATAGCTCATCTTTAGAAGATGAGCTATTAACAAGAGACAAGAAACGATAATGCTTCCCTGTATTCTTCAACTTGATTTACATTATGTCGACTTTGATGCCATAACATTTCAGAAATCGTATGTGCTACTACATACCAGTGCATGCGTATCCGTAAGGAAGATGTTAGCTCTAGCCCATAATGTCCAAGCCAGTCTTCCCACTGTGATTCTGGAATATATGTGTATAAAAGCAGCCCCAAATCAAGTGCTGGATCAGCTACAGTTGCTCCGTCCCAATCAATTAGATAGAGGTTGTCCTGTTCATCTCTCATCCAATTGTTGTGATTAATATCGCCATGACAAACTGCGTATTCAGTCGATTCCAGCTGCCCCATCGTCCTTTCTAGGAAGTTGAGTCCAGCATGAATTCGTTCATCTTCTATTTGATATAGTGCCACTTGCATATACATATTTTCTACCATGCTTGCAGGGTTTAATAGTTCATTACCCATTCGCTTAAACATATCTAATAATTCATTTGATCCGTGAATATTAGCAAGCATCGTCGCTGTACTAGCATTCATCATTTCCTTCGCTTTTAGCTCTCGGCCTTGTATCCAGCGCTGTGCCGTAATGACATCACCACTTTCAAGCCTTTTTGTCCATAGTAATTTGGGGACAATTCCTTCAGCAGAAAGAACCGCAAGAAAAGGAGATGAATTTCGTTTTATGAATAATTGATAGTCGCCATGTCTGGCAACATATGCTTCGCCAGTCGCGCCCCCCGCAGGCAAGACGTCCCAGCCTTCTCCTAAAAACAATTCCACCCGGTTCACCTTCAATTCCCTTTTCTTTTCTTCCGCTTCCTTGCTGCTCGGTTTTCAGTATAACTCATTTTCCACTAAAAAAGAATCCACTAAAAGAAGCAGAGCACAGGTTTTGGCTCTGCCATTATAGATCCTGCACATATACGCTTGTTGAAAGCGGCTTAGCAGTAAGTTGATTTCCAATAGCTGAATACAATGGTACCAAAGAAGCATGAGTATCGTCAACGACATTCTTTAGATATCCGTCATAATTAAATGGAAGTCTCCAAAGACTCCGGGATGCATTATGAATAACGATGATGCGTTTCTTGACACTCCCAGTTTGAATATGGCGTTCATAGGCGATCGTTTGTTTTTCCTCTGCAAGCCAACAAAAGTATTCACAGTTATTCGATAAATAATATGCTTGTCGAATCTGTAATAATCCACTAATGTATGCCTCATAAGAAGATTCATTTCTCATTCCCCATTTAAGTTGATTCACCCAATCTGGCGAGAGGTAGCTATCTCGTTCTCCCCATTTCGTCCTGTATTTTTCTTGTCCAGAATGCAGCATCGGCACTCCTTGGGCAAGTAACAGAATTGAAGTAGCAAGCCTATGCCTTCGTTTAATAAGTCGATTGTTTTCTTCTGGATAGCTCGCTTGCAGTTTATCAAACAACGTCTCGTTATCATGTGACTCAATGTACTGAATCAATTGACTAGATCGATTAGATTGATTATAAATCCCCTCTTGTAAACTCTTTATACCTTCGAACTCATCGCATCCGAAGCCTTTATCTGTTAGAGAAAAAGAATTGCCTCTTATCGCATCACGGAATACGTCTTGGAAAAAACCAATTTTCGGAAGTTCTTCCTGTCGGAGCAAAGTCGCCCGTTCACTTTCTGGTAGTGGTGAAGAAAGTCGCCACCCTTCACCATATAATAAGATTGGACGTTCCAATTTATCTATATAAGCTTGAATTTCTTTCATTGTTTCTAAATCAAGGGAGCCCATCAAATCAAATCGGAGCCCATCAAACTGAAACTCATCAAGCCACCATTTAACGGAATCAATAATTAATTTTCTAGCCATTGGCTGTTCAGAAGCAAATTCATTTCCAACTCCTGTGCCATTACCAAGTTCACCATTTGGCCATCTTCGAAAAAAATAACCAGGCACTAATTTCTCGACTGCGGCATCACCTTCATTGTAGAAATGGTTATAAACAACATCAAGAACGGTCCTAAGTCCTGCTTGTTTTATTGTTTGAACTGCTTTTTTGCATTCCACTATTCGAGCATATCCACAAAAAGGATTCGTAGAATAGCTTCCTTCTATTCCAAAGAAATGTGTTGTATCATAACCCCAATTGTATTGTTCTTCCCTTTTGGTTTCATCAAGCCTTGTAAAATCTTGAATTGGTAACCACTGCACGTGAGTTATCCCCAATTTTGCTAACTTTAAAAAGTACTTCTTCGATTCAACTAGACCGATAAACGTTCCTTGATTGTTCACCTGACTGGTGAAATGACTTGTGAAATCCCGAATATGCATTTCATAGATGACAGGCGAAAGATCTTTTTTTACTTCTACTGTAGGAATGACTGTTTTTTCTAAAAGACCGATCATCGCTTTCTCACCGTTAATCGAAAGAAAACGGGCATTTGGATCAACAATGTGGTAATGGCAAACTGAACTATGCTCAACGTGATACGTATACCATTTACCCTCGTGGTTCCCAGGTAATGTTATTGTCCAAACCCCGGTTTCTTTTCTACTTAAGGAAAACATCTCATACGAAGAATCATACCAATGATTAAATATATTAAGTGTTAGTTCAATTGCTGTAGGTGCCCACACAAAAAAACACGTCTGTATTTCTGAATAATCAGCTCCTAAAAAACCATCATAACTATAACGATGCTTAAAATAAGCACTACGAGTTACATGGTTTAATTGCACTGGAAGTTTGATCTCTGCACACTCAATGGTACAGCGAGAACCAAATGGATAGACCTCTCTTAAATGAATTAGCCAGCCATTACCATAGTTTTCATAACACTTAATTGCAATTGATTTCTTACCAGTTTTAACTGTTATCCGATTTGCTTGAACAAAAGAATAAAAACATACATAAATCGTTTGCTGATCTATTAATTCTGCAAATGAAGAAGAAAGATTGACAAGCACTTCGTTCGTCTGCTTCAATGTATGGGTCACTCCTTCATGAAAAGCTGTCTACAGTATAGACTATGACATAATAAATCATGAGGACACAGAAATGCACGAACGGAGGATTATTGAAATTGAACGTTACAAACCATGAACAACGAGCACGCTTGCTCGTTTCTTGTCAAGACCGCCCAGGAGTTGTTGCTCATATTTCGACTTTATTATTTGAACATCATGCTAATATTGTCCAGTCGGATCAATACTCAACGGATCCAGAGGGCGGCATGTTCTTCATGAGGATCGAGTTTGATTGGAACGAAGAAAAATCTCCTTTTCAAACGATAGAGTCTGCATTCACTGAATTAGCAAAAACACACGAATTTACTTATAAACTGGAGAAGGCATCACGAAAAAAACAGATGGCGATCTTTGTATCAAAAGAAAACCACTGCTTATCTGAATTGCTTTGGAAGTGGCGTGCTGGTGAACTAGTGGCCGATATTCCATTAGTCATAAGCAATCACCCAGATAATCGAGAGGAGGTTGAGTCTTACGGCATACCTTTCCACCACATCGCTTCAACTAAAGCTAACCGCAAGGAAGCTGAACAAAAAGCGATTAAGTTACTTAAAGAGCACAATATTGAACTCATTGTGCTCGCTCGTTATATGCAAATTCTTTCGCCAGACTTTGTCTCTGAATTCCCACAACAAATCATTAACATTCACCATTCCTTTTTACCAGCGTTTATCGGTGCAAACCCTTATGCAAAGGCTTTTGAAAGGGGTGTGAAATTAATTGGAGCTACCGCCCATTACGTCACAGACGATTTGGATGAAGGTCCAATTATTGAACAGGATGTTTTACGAGTAAATCATCGCCACACTGTCACCGATTTACGAGTTGCAGGAAGAAATATTGAACGTATCGCACTTGCCCGGGCAGTTGGTTGGCACCTAAATGATCAACTTCTCGTCCATACAAACAAGACAATTGCGTTTTAATATTTGAGTGAATCTACAATACTTTACTTCTTAAACTCCCTCTGACAGAAAAACTTCGGAGGGGGTTTTATTCAGTTTTCGCGTAAGCAGATCTGTCCAAGCTTTTATTTAATGTTCATACATCATTTTTTTGGTCATACCACCATCAATAATGATGGTTTCTCCATTAATAAAATCATTTTTACTATCAGTTAGAAATAAACAAGCTCGTGCAATATCGTCTGGTTTTCCAACCCGTTTAGACGGATGCTGCTTGTGATCGACTTCCCTCAATTCGCTGTCAGCCGTATGAATCCAACCAGGAGCAATTGCATTCACTGTAATATTCAATTCTTCAAGAGATAGCGCCATCGCATGTGTTAATGCTTTAATCCCCCCTTTTGTAGCCGCATACGCTTCAGAACCTGGTTCTGACATATCTGCTCGAGTCGAAGAAATGTTTACAATGCTACAAGCAATCTTTGTTTCTTGCATTTGTTTTACCGCTTCTTTTGACACCAGAAAAACGCTAGTCAAATTGGTCTGCAATACATCATTCCAATCATCTAGACTCAACTCTAAAAAAGGTTTGAATGCGGACACCCCTGCATTGTTTATAAGAATATGAACAGGACCAAAGTGTGCTTTAATCCAGTCAAACGCTTCTTTTATATCCTTTTCTCTCCTTACATCTGTTTTGATATAATGAATGTCTCCATCACTATTCTCTTCACAGTTAATATCTAAAACAAACACTTTAGCCCCAGCTCTTAAAAAAGCATTCACCACTCCTTTACCAATACCATTTGCTCCACCAGTCACGACAACTCGTTTATTTTCCATCTTAATAGCTCCTTTTTCTAAACAATAATTCCCCTTGATTGAATGGCCAAAACAAAAAAGCATGTAGCCTTACATGCTTTTTGTTGACGGTATAATCGGCCCAGACTAAAAAACACGATTGTTAGACGTGGGACGCAGATGAGGGCCATACAAATAGAACAGTAGGTTCATAAACATATGACCACAATTCTAGCGACAGCGGTAGGCAATCGTTTGATTTTAGTTGGATAAATCCTTACCCTTGATCAAGAGCTATTAGCTCTTGGTTTATATAAGAAAATTCCTCGTGTGACATTGGCTCTTCAAGTACAATCAATTGAGCTGACACGTACGGTTCAGGCAATCCATAGACACCATTTCGCTGAATATAAAGCTTCATGCTATCTTCCATATTTCGCTTTGCTTCACTAAATGTATCACCAAATCCCACACACTCTTCCAAACTCAACAACTCAACCATGTATTCATGAGTGCCTATCCAATTAAACACTTTCCGTACCCGCCAATTGTAATCGTTTATCGATGGTAAGCTGCTCTGATGCATCCAATTCCTCCTTTTTACTGAACAGCTGTAGACAGAAGAAAGCAATCTTTTCGTTTCGCTTGAAAAGATTGCTTATATTTACACGTTTTTAAAACACGACTTTTTTATTATAGCTCTTAACAAACCGTCTTTCAATGTTTAAAATACAATCATCGCAAAAAGCGGCGCCACTAGTGAAACGATTACTGCACAAACCGTCATTGCCACAGAAGATATCGCTCCCTCGAGTTCTGAATTATCGAGTGCCCTTGCTGTACCTATAGCGTGAGAACCAATTCCATAACCTAAGCCTCTACCAATTACATGGTCAATTTTTGTCCATTTAAACAAGGATGAGGCTAACACAGCCCCTGTTAACCCCGCAACTGTCACTAAAATTGCAGCTAAAGTTTGGTTCGCTTCTAAGATTGCAGCAATATCCATTGCAACTGGTGCAGTAACAGATTTCGTTAACAAAGGAGCTAAAAATTCATCGTTAAGTCCAAATAACACACCAAGTCCCCATCCACTAACAACTCCAGCAACCGCCCCGATTAACAGGCTAATACTTAGCGGACGAAGATATACCTTAATTAAAGGCAATTGCCTATAAAGCGGATACGCTAGTGCAACTACTGCTGGCCCAAGTAATCCTGACAGCACATTAGTAAGGTCAACATAGTGCTCATAAGAGTAGTCCATAAACAATAAAACTATAACAGTTAAGACCGTGGTAACAATAAGGGGTAACAGTAAGACGGAAGGTTTTAAGCGGTAAAGCTTACGAGCGAGTAGAAATACAACGATTGTGGCGCTATTAACGATCAGACCGAGAAATAAAGTTGTTGTCATCTCGTTTAACCGCTCCTTCCTTTTGCTTTGCTAAATACTGCCCAATGTGTCCACTTACAACAATTAACACACACGTGCTTGTAAACGTGACAAGGATTAACAAGAGCCCTTGAAGCGTAAATAAGGATGGTTCATTCATTATACCCGCTGTAATTGGCACAAAAAATACAGGTAAAAAAGCAAGAAGAACATTCGCTCCTTCTTGAAGCCATGCTTCGGGTAAGATCTTTAACCAAAGTAGCATAAATAAAAGGATCATCCCAATTAAACTTCCAGAAATAGGTATATTTAACCAAAATGTCAATCCTGTACCAAGAAGGTGAAACAAATAAAGACCCGCTACTTGCGTAAGAATTCGTAGAAAACGAGTCATGAATGCGTCCTCCTTTGTTGAAAAGGGAACACCGCAATGCGTTCGTATTTTGGATTCCTGTTCATATGTGTCCGAAACAAACTTAGCTCTGTAAATTCTTCTTCAATTAAAAATGACGGTGCAATAGAACCATCATAGACTGCTTCTTGTATCCATTTACGCGCAACTGTCACATGGGGAACAAATGGTTTGTGATTAATCGAGAACCTATTTTCTTCTAAAAAAAGATTCATTTTGCTATAAGACTCACTCATTTGTTCGTTCATATGAGTAGGACCAACCCATAAAATGCGTGGATGTGATTCACGTCCAAATACACCTAAATGATTAAACTGAATAAAAAACGGGGTAAACTGAGAGATACAATTACGTATTGGTTCTATCATTTTTTTAATGGTTTTATCCGTTAAATACCCAAAGAAGTGATAAGTCAAATGATAGTCATCTTTATGAACCCACCGGTTAAACGTATCGTTATGAAAAGTTGTTGACACATATGAATAAAGCTCCTCTCTAAATCGAGACGATGGGTACAATGCTAAAAAATAATGCGGTCTTTCCATGACTATCCTCCAAAATTGCCTATCCTAAAGCCAGTCTAGTTCTTATCGGCATGTTTTATACTCATTTATGTTAAACTAAAAAAATGGATCTTTAAAGAGGTGATTGAGATGAAAGTTGTTAACAACATCGCGGAATTAATTGGTAATACGCCTTTAATCCGCTTAAATAAGCTTGCTGATCCAAATGGTGCAGCAGTTTATTTGAAATTGGAAATGTTTAACCCAAGTGGCAGCGTAAAAGATCGTGCAGCCTTATCTATGATTGAACAAGCTGAAAAAGACGGTCTCTTAAAAGAGAATTCAACCATCATTGAGCCAACCAGTGGAAATACAGGCATTGGTCTTGCGATGAATGCCGCCGCGCGTGGTTATAGAGCTATTCTTGTTATGCCTGATACAATGAGCCAAGAACGAATCAATTTATTAAAAGCATATGGAGCAGAGGTTGTTTTAACAGAAGGCGACAAAAAAATGCCTGGAGCAATCGATCGTGCTAAGCAACTTGCAAATGAAATTCCAAACTCGTACATGCCGATGCAATTTGAAAATGAAGCAAATCCAGAAGCTCATCGTCATACAACAGCGCTTGAAATTAAAAAAAGCTTAGACTCTATTGGCGCATCATTGTCCGCATTTGTTGCAGCATCAGGAACCGGTGGAACGATTACTGGTACTGGCGAAACATTAAAAGAACTTTATCCAGATGTGACTATCCATGTTGTTGAACCTGCTGGATCTCCTGTTTTATCAGGAGGGAAACCAGGTCCCCATAAATTAGTTGGAACAAGCCCTGGTTTTATCCCACCGATTTTGAATGAAAACATTTACAATGACATCAAACGGATCGACGATGAGAATGCATACAAAACAACTAGAGACTTAGCTAGGTTGGAAGGCATTCTTGTTGGGCCATCATCTGGAGCGGCTTGTTTTGCCGCATTGGAATTGGCAAAAACGTTAAGTAATAATGACCATGTTGTAGCTATTGCTTGTGACACTGGGGAACGTTACTTATCAACCGACTTATTTCTCTTTTAATTAACACCACTTAACTGCACACGGAATTGTTAGCTAATAGCTAACAATTTCAAATGCAGTTTTTTATTACTCGTGTTACTTTAATCAAGCTACTTTTAATGCTATTGAACGCAGGAACGACTAAAAAGTCAATGTGATTTTTTATAAAGCAGGAACAAACAATTAAAAAGACCTGTTTAGGAAATCCGACTGTTTACTCAAAGGTTGTTTAGGAACGCAACCGCTTCCCATCTATTTTCACTTTCCTTTTCAACATTGTTCGGTTTTTGCCTTTCATTCATATGGAATGCAGGAAAATAACCCAACATTTTACATGGTTTCTTCTTTGCTCTTTTATTCTTTATAGTGTACACTATAAGTGTCTCATAAAAGCAGATTTATCTGCAAATGAGCAGATGCACGAAAACATAGGACCATCGCCTCACCTAACCAAATATGCACATGGTCTTTTACTGTTCTTCTATAAATGATAATGCATAGGATAGGTATAGGTATTAGAGACGAAGATGAAGAAGGAGTGGTTTTTTGCAAACTTCAACTGATCGTATGCTGACTCGAATTAAGTCCATCTACTTGTACATCAAACAGAAGGGAACTGTCACGACGAATGAATTAGTTGAAGAGTTCGGCATCACTCAGCGCACCGTGCAGAGGGATTTAAATGTACTTGAGTATAACAACCTTGTGACAAGTTCTGCTCGTGGCAAATGGAAAGCAACAAGCAAAAAAACGAAAGTATCTTAATAAGAAAAGGGAAGGCCACTTGGAACATGTCTCCATGCCCGGCCTTTCCTTTTTGTTTTACCCGTTTTTCGTACACTCTATTTCCTCCTCAGAAAGCTCACGGAACTCTCCTCTTTTTAACGTTTGATCAAGTTTCAGACCTCCGATTTGTAATCGCTCCAATTCAATAACTCGCTTACCTACTGCCTCAAACATCCGCTTCACTTGATGATACTTTCCTTCCGTTATCTCCACGGTAATGATGGATTGCTTTTCATCTACCTTTTCAACCTTAAGCTGAGCTGTTTTTGTCACATATCCATCAGCCAATTTCACACCTTGTCGGAAAGAAGCGATGTCCTCTTCAGTTACAGAGCCCTCGACAAGAGCACGATAGGTCTTTCTTACATGTTTTTTTGGCGACATTAAGTCATGAGAGAAGCCACCGTCCGTTGTTAACAGCAACAATCCTTCTGTATCTTTATCCAGTCGGCCAATAGGAAAAACATCCATATGCCCCCATTCTTTTGCAATTAAATCAATCACTGTTTGATGAACCCTGTCTTTTGTTGCTGATATTACACCTTTAGGTTTGTTTAACATTAAATAGACATGTTCCTGATAGTGAACTTGAATTCCCTTAAAAGTAATACGTTGATTGGGGTTCACTCTTGTTTTAGGGTCTTTCACTTGTTGTTCATCCACATAAACAACACCTTTTTTTAATGCTTTTTTTAATTCAGATCTTGTGCCATAACCTGCATCAGCTAACAACTTATCAATTCTCATCCAAAAATCCCCCTTTCCATCGTCCAGCCAACAAAAAAATTGAAAAGAGCGGTACGGCTCTTTTCAACTGTAATTCTCTTCACTTTTAAACATATATTCTCTCGTACGATAATGAACATTCAATACGATTCCAATAGCGATCATATTTGTTAACAAAGCACTACCACCGTAACTAATAAATGGAAGCGCAAGCCCTGTAATAGGCATTAAACCAATTGTCATGGCGATGTTTTGGAATACTTGAAAGACAAGTAAACCAACAACACCAGATACTAAGTACGAACCAAACAAATTGTTACATGTTAATGCAATCATAATCATGCGATAGAACAAAAGGAAGTAAACAACCAGCAATACCATCGCACCAAGAAAACCAAACTCTTCCCCAATGACTGTGAAAATGAAATCTGTATGGATTTCTGGAATAACATCACTTTGAGTCTGCATTCCTTCCATAAATCCACTGCCAAACAGTTGCCCCGATCCAATCCCCAATATCGCTTGGTTTAATTGATAACCTATTCCACTAGTATCTCCATCAGGGTCAAGCCAACCGTAAATCCGAGATAGTTGGTGGGGTTCTATTAAATATTCACTAAAAAAGTCAAAGTGAAATTGATGCATATAGATCATAAAGGCAACGAAAAAAACGGCTGTTCCGACTAAAGACAATAATAACCGCCAACGCACACCTGACATTAATAGCATTGTGCCAATGATCGCCGCAATTACTAAAGCGGTACCGAGGTCGGGTTGTTTTAATATCAGTAAAAATGGCGGGAGACTTACAGCCAATATTTTCGCTAACACAATAATATCTGCTTTCAAGCTAAAATCTTGACGGTCTTTTGTTAATCGATAAAGCAAATGAGCAAGAGCCAGAATCAGAAAAACTTTCATAAACTCTGATGGTTGGATGCCAAAAATCCACCGCTGTGCGCCGTTTCTTTCAGTCCCAAAAAATTCAACGGCAAGAAGCAAAACCATGCCAATTGCATAAAATGGAATCGTTAAATTCTTATAGAAATCGAAATCAAGCAACATAACAGCGGTGATAATAACCGCTCCAACTCCATACCAGACAAGCTGACGAACAACGTAATAAGTTGGATCATCGGCAAAGTATTGTCCTGCTCCACTATAAATTGCAACTAAACTGATGCACATCAATAAAAATATAAGGAATAGAAGTGTGTAATCTAACCCCGTTTGTTTTCTTTCCATGTAAAGCCTCCATTACACTATGCACTTAGCGATTCATCTTCTCTTTCTTGCTTTCTTTCCTGCCGCTTATTGTTTTGGTGGATATTCGCCAATATAGCGATACTAATTAGTGTAACTAGAAGTGAAGTTCCTCCATATGAAACAAGTGGGAGCGTGATCCCAGTGATTGGCAGCATACCTGATACTGCTCCAACGTTAAAGATAATTTGAATGGCTAACTGAAATACAATTCCAAATGCAAGCAAACTACCAAAAGGGCTTTTACATTTTGCACCAATCGAAATTCCTCGAAACAAAATAATCCCGTAACAAAGAAAGACTAGTAAAATCCCTAAAAAACCTAACTCTTCAGAAATGACCGCTAGTATAAAATCTGTATGTCCTTCTGGTAAAGACCTCATTTTTTGTAAACTTTGACCCAGACCAAGACCGCTAAGACCACCATTAGCAATTGCTAAATAGCCATTAATTAATTGGTACCCATCTCCCATCGGATCGGCAAACGGATTCACAAAGGAGGTCAAGCGTTCAAGTCGGTACGGTTCAAAAACAGCGAGCAAAGTAAAAACAAATGCTCCTACCCCAGCAAGCCCAATTAAATGTTTCCATCTCGCACCTGAAATAAAAACAATTAAAATTGCTGTAAGCATGATAGAAGTAGCTGTACCTAAATCAGGCTGACGCATGATAAGGGCAAAAACTAATCCCACAATAATTAACGGCGGCATAACTCCATTAATAAAATTATCGATATACGCTTGTTTACGTGAATAAACATGTGCTAAGTAAATAATCATTCCTATTTTCACAAACTCGGAAGGTTGTAAATTCATTGGTCCAATCCGAATCCACCTTCTAGAGCCAACTTCAGCACCAGTTCCAATAAAAACGACTAAAACGAGTAAGAAAAACGAAATAGCAATAATAAATGGTGTCAATTTTCTGTAATGCCTATATTGGAAATGCATGACAAAAACAAACAAAAAAACAGATAATGTTAACCAAATGATTTGTCTTGTGACATAGTTAAACGGATTAGGTTCCGGTAAAAAATACCCTTCGACATAACTTGCACTATATACCATTAAAAGACCAAATAAGGTAAGAACAGCGGTTGCACCAATTAATACCCAGTCATTGTCTTTACGAAAAGAATAATTCATTCGGTCCTCCTACGGGCTCGATATCACCCAGACAGACCTTTGCTGCCGGGGATAAACTGGCTTAATTATATCAGAGCTTGTCCCATGGAAAAAGAGGGTTTTCTGATAAACAAATGTCGAAAATCATCTAGTTTATGGGAAACCTGTGAAAAAAGAAACGCTGAAACATCTGTTCCAGCGTTTTCTCCCCTATAACTTAAACCGATCACCTAATATTTTCCCAGCTAAATGTGACCGGATAGCTAAATAGAAATAAACGATAACCCCGACACCGACACTAATTAAAAGTGGACCGAATGTTGCAAGTCTAGATAAATCAGGTAGTAAATTAGAGAACCCTGCTCCCACAACCCATACAGCAACACCCATAATTGCTGTGAAAATGAAGATCAGCAACGCTCTACGAAATACGAATGTGTAATCATACTTTGCAAATCTACCGATTGCGTATACATTTAAAGCAATTCCAGCTCCAAAGCCAATATAAGTTGTCCAAATCGCTCCATATGGACCAAACCAGATGATAAAAAGGTATGTCAATCCAAGTTTTAACAGCAATGCGATAACTAAAGACAGCACGGCATTTTTTTGCCTGTTCATCCCTTGCAAAATTGCACCTGTTACCGCGTAAATGGCAAAGAATAATGCAGATGGAGCATAATAGCGCAGCGTTTCAACTCCGAGTTCAAAGCTAGCCGGTTGACCAAACAACGCAAAGTAAATGGGTTCTGCAAGTACCGCCATCCCAACTGTAGCTGGAACGGTAACAAATAATATCACTTGATATGTCTGAGTAATATAGCCTTGCAGCAAGTTCGTATTCCCCGTTGTATATGCTTTTGTAATCGTTGGCACCAACGTTATGGACAAGGCAGTAGCAAGCGCCATTGGAATTAATACGATTTTATGCGCCATTCCAGTTAATACCGCAACAAAGACTTTTCCATCCTCTCCTTGTCCAGCAGCAGTCATTGCTCCTTCAATCGTATAAACATCAACGTTTTGAAACAAAGGAATCGATAAACCAACAAATGAAAACGGCAGCGCATAGGAAATGAGTTCTTTGTACATTTTCGGTAAAGATTGTCTTGTTTTTACCGTATTCTTTGTTTGATTAACTTTCTCCAATATAGCCGCTCTTTGTTTCAAATAATACCAGATAAGAACAGCTAAACCGCCAAAACCACCGATAAATGCACCAAATGTCGCAAACCCTACAGCTAACGGCATGTCCCCACTTCCTAAGCGCATCACGACAAACGCAGCTGTAAGAATAAATAGGATGCGTACAATCTGTTCAATCACTTGCGAAACAGAAGTAGGAACCATTTGTTGGAAACCTTGTAAATAGCCTCGTAAAATAGCCATGATCGGAATAATAAGCAAAGCAACACTTACCATACGAATGACAAAGACTACATCATCGAACGTATATAAATCATTGGGCTGCGGTTTATAACTGATCGTAGCTAAAAAAGGCGCGGCTAAAAATAATATAAGAAATGCAATAAACCCAGTAATCGCCATCAGAAAAATCCCTGACTTAAATAAGCGATGAGCAGTCTCATAGTCGCCTAAAGCATGGTATTTAGATACATATTTAGACATTGCCACAGGTACACCCATTGTCGCCAGTGTTAACACAATGGTATAGGGCATGTAGCCATTTTGATAAAGGGCAACCCCTTGTTGACCAACTATCGGGACAAAGGGAATAATATAAATAAACCCCAACATTTTTGAGGCAAGGGTTGCAAGCGTCAATGCTTTTGTTCCTTGCATTAATTTCGAGTCAGCCATGACTTCCCCCGTTCTTTCCATCCAAAAGGATCTCATTCGCATTTTAGCATAGTTCGACAATCAATGTCTCTTCCTAGTTCAAATCACACAAAAAATGTTCGCCTAAATAGAGGCGAACAACTTATTCGTTCAATAACTTTGGTTTGTACGGATATGAAGGTGCTCCTCCTACTTCTAACTCAACAGAGAACAAAGCTCCACTTTCTCGTTCTCCTTCTTTTGCGGCCGTAGTAATGTACAATGTCTTAAGCTCTTGTCCACCAAACGTACATGAAGTGACATTTGATGCGGGGACAATAATTTTTTTGTCGACATTTCCAGTAATTGGGTCTACTCTTATAACTGCTCCAGCTCCCCATAATGCAACCCATAGATAACCCTCGTTATCAATGGTCATTCCATCAGGACCACCGCCATAAGTACGGTAATTGATCGGGACAATCCCCACTTTTTCAATGTCTATTGACTCGTTGCTGTAACGATAAATGGTTGTTTCTCCAGTCACCGTTTCATTATGATAAAACAAGCGTTGCTTTGTATCCCAAGCCATCCCATTTGATATCGCCAGTCCGTCAATTTTTTTTGTTATACGTTCTTTCGTATCCAGTACAACTAATTCTCCAATCGGTGATTTCCCATCAAAAGCCATCGTCCCGGCCCATAAACGACCAGCTGGGTCACATTTGGCATCATTAAAACGAATTTTTTTTCCTTCGTCAGGATGTAAATAATAGGGTGTCAGTCGATCGCGACTGTAAGAATAAATGCCGTCACGCATCGCTAAAAGCAAACCGCCACCTTCTTTTTTCACTACCGCTGTTACATGTTGAGCAAACGGTAAGGTTGTATCTTCTTTTGTATCTGGATTAAAACAATGAAGGGTATACCCTTCAATATCGACCCAAAGCAACATATGATCTGTTTCATCCCAAAACGGCCCTTCTCCAAGTGTAGCTTTTCCATCCCAAACACGATTTGCTTGTATCGTCATCATCAGCTTATCCCCTTTACGGCAAATGATCGATTTTGTCTAGGTCCATCAAATTCGCAAAAGTAAATACCTTGCCATGTACCAAGAACCAGTTTCCCGTTTTCAATTAAGATCGTTTCTGTTGAACCAACCGTTGATGTTTTTAAGTGGGCTGCTGTATTTCCTTCCATATGCATGTCCTTCTCGTGTTGCCACGGATATACTTCCTCAAGCCTCCTAAGAAAATCCTTCACTACATCCGGGTCTGCATTTTCGTTGACAGTAATACCCGCGGTAGTATGTAAAGATTGAACCACAGCAATTCCCGATTCAATTCCTTGTTCAGCAATAGCAGACTGTACTTGTTCTGTTATATCAACCATTTCAGAATGCTTCGTTGTATTTAATCTATATGTGTTCAATTTACACACTCCTTTTTAACGCTATTCCCACTGAACACTACTTGTAATCGTATTTATGCCAATTTTATACGTTCTTATGACATAATCCCACTTAATCAATTGAAACTTCCTCATGCTCAAAAAAGGCTAGATCAAAAATCAATCCAGCCGCCTTCTTCGATTATGATGCCCCTACATATTCTTCTGCTAGTGCTAAAAAGAGTTCTCCAATATTCAACAATGCTCGTTCATCAAAGTCGAATCGTGGATGATGATGAGGATACTGCGTAAAAGGTTCATCTGTTCGTGCTCCAACATGGAAAAATGCTCCAGGTTTTTGCTGCAAATAAAAAGCAAAATCCTCTCCGCCTAATGCGGGTGGTGCCGTGATAACAGCTTTTTCACCAAATTCCTTCGTTGCAAGTTTTCGCACAATTGTACTTTCATGCGTAGGATTAATTAAAGCCGGATACCCGTTTAAATAATCAATATCGCAGCTGACATGAGCACCACGTTCTTTTCCAGCAACAATTGACCGAATTTCATCTTCAATTAACCGACGTGTTGCCTCATTAAATGTTCGAACCGTTCCTTCAATTATTGCTGTATCGGCTATGACGTTAAACGCAGTGCCAGATTGAAACACACCTACCGTAACAACTGCAGGGTCCATTGGATCTGTACGACGACTAACAACCGTCTGCAAATCACCTACTAGTTGGCTACCAATAACAATTGAGTCAACTGTAGTATGAGGGTGTGCCCCGTGACCACCTTTGCCTTGGATGTTAATTGTAAAAGCATCAACAGCCGCCATAATTGGTCCTTCTGTACAACTTATTTCTCCTAAGGGGATTTGGCTCGCGACATGGGCGCCAAATACAGCATCAATTTCGTCAAGACAACCATCAGCGATCATTTCTCTTGCGCCTCCAGGAGGTTTTTCTTCTGCATGTTGAAAGATAAACACAATGTTTCCTGATAGTTGTTCCTTAATTGTCACAAGAATCGAGGCAACTCCAAGTAGTGCAGCTGTATGACCGTCGTGCCCGCAAGCGTGCATTTTACCAGGCACTTTTGATTTATATAACACATCATTCTCTTCTTGAATTGGTAACGCATCGAAGTCAGCTCGAAACGCAATTGTCGGTCCAGGTTTTCCGCCAGTAATTTTCGCCAAAACACCTCGACCCCCTACACCCGTCTGAATATCCGTAATACCCATTCCTTTTAATTGTTCGACAATATAAGCAGGTGTTTCTACTTCCTCAAATGATAGCTCTGGATACTCATGCAAGTGTCTTCTCCATTTCACGACTTGTTCTTGAATAGCTTCTAATCTTTTTTTTGCACTAACAACCATCTTCCTCCACCCTTTCTTTTCTACGTTCTTGTAGAATTCGATCTAATTGTTTCTAATCCTGCCGAATTACAGCTTTTGTTTTACGTGACTTTGTGTACAATAGAAGAATCGAATCTTTAAGCAAGGTGGTTTATATATGTATGATGTAATCATTATTGGTGGTGGCCCATCTGGATTAATGGCTTCTGTGGCTGCTGCTGAAAACGGAGCAAACGTATTGCTGCTTGATAAGGGCAATAAGCTTGGTCGGAAGCTTGCTATTTCAGGAGGCGGGCGTTGTAATGTCACAAATCGAATGGAGCGTAAACAGCTCATAGAACATATACCTGGGAATGGGCGCTTTATGCATAGCCCGTTTTCCGTGTTTGATAATGAAAACATCATTCATTTTTTTGAAAACCTCGGTATTCAATTAAAAGAAGAAGACCGCGGGCGCATGTTTCCGATTAATGATAAAGCACAAACCGTTGTTGATACGTTATTAAATAGGATTCGCACGTTGAAAGTGGAAATCCGTACAAATACAGAGGTAGCAGATGTTTCTTACGAAGACGGTTCTGTTTCTGAAGTTACCTTAATCGACGGGAAGAAGATTAGAACGAAAACATTAATTATCGCCACTGGAGGCAAATCAGTCCCTCATACTGGCAGCAACGGTTCTGGTTATCCTTGGGCTAAAAAAGCTGGTCATACCATTACAGAATTGTACCCAACGGAAGTACCAATTACATTATCCGATGCATTTATTAAAGCAAAGGCACTTCAAGGATTGTCTTTGCGAGAGATTGAACTGACCGTATCCGCACCTAATGGAAAAAAAATCAAAACGCATGAAGGAGACATGATTTTTACACACTTTGGTATATCCGGGCCAGCGGCATTGCGTTGTAGTCAATATGTCGTTAAAGCATTGAAAAAATACAACGCCCAATGGATTCCAATGTCGATCCAATTCTTTCCTGGACAATCTCATGAAGATGTTTTTCAACAATTACTTTCAAAAATAAAAGCAGAACCTAAGAAAGCATTAAAGACGGTTTTAAAAGGGTTTGCACCAGAACGGTTATTAACGTATTTATATGACGAGTTAAAAACGCCAGTAAATGAAGTCTGTGCAAATACGCCACACGATGCACTTCGTCAATTAGCTCAAGCTTTTACCGCATTTCCATTACATGCAAATGGGACACTCTCCATTGAAAAAGCATTTGTTACAGGAGGTGGAGTTTCCGTAAAAGAAATAGAGCCTAAAACAATGCATTCAAAAAAACAGAATGGTTTATACTTCTGCGGTGAGGTTCTTGATATTCATGGTTATACAGGTGGTTATAATATTACTTGTGCGTTTTCAACAGGGTATACAGCTGGTTTAGGTGCTGCCCTTCATTCAACCGGAAAACTGTCATAAGCTAAGAAAAAAAGCACCTGTTTCTAGAAACAGGTGCTTTTTATTAACCTACGACAATATTGACTAGCTTGCCTGGTACAGCGATTATTTTCCGTATTGCTTTTCCTTCAATTGCTGCTAGGACTTTATCATCTGCTCTTGCAGCTGCTTCCATTTCATCTTTAGACGCATCTTTTGCAACTACAAGCTTTGCTTTTACTTTCCCATTAATTTGAACAACAACCTCTACCTCATTTTCAACTAACATTGACTCATCAAATGTTGGCCACTCTGCATACGTAATCGTCTCATCGTGTCCAAGCTTCTGCCATAGTTCCTCTGAAATATGTGGAGCGATCGGTGCGAGAAGTTTCACAAAGCCTTCTGCTAACTCTTTTGGAAGAACGTCTTGCTTATTTGCTTCGTTCACAAACACCATTAGCTGAGAAATACCTGTATTGAAACGAATTTCTGTATAATCTTCTGTTACTTTTTTTACTGTCTGATGGTACGTACGAACAAGCGAGTCACTCCCCTTGCTCTCTTGTACTTTTTCATTTAATTCCCCTGTTTCTTCGTTGACAATAAGACGCCAAACACGTTCTAAGAAACGACGTGAACCATCAAGTCCATTTGTCGACCAAGCAATCGAAGCATCAAGTGGTCCCATAAACATTTCATATAATCGAAGTGTGTCAGCACCATGGCTTGCGATAATGTCATCTGGATTAACCACATTCCCTTTTGACTTACTCATTTTTTCGTTATTATCGCCAAGGATCATTCCTTGATTAAAGAGCTTTTGGAAAGGTTCTTTAGTTGGCACAACACCAATATCATAAAGGAATTTATGCCAGAAACGAGCGTAAAGCAAATGCAGAACTGCGTGCTCAACCCCGCCAATATATATATCAACCGGCAACCACCGCTTCACTTTTTCTGGATCTACAAGCATTTCATCATTTTTCGGATCGATGTAACGTAAGTAATACCAGCAGCTACCAGCCCATTGTGGCATTGTATTTGTCTCACGACGCCCCTTCATACCTGTAATGGGATCAGTCACTTCTAACCAGTCCGTTGCATTCGCAAGTGGCGATTCCCCAGTTCCAGAAGGCTTAATTTCTTCAAGCTCTGGCAATACGAGCGGAAGCTCACTTTCATCAATCGCTGACATTGACCCATCTTCCCAGTGAATAATCGGAATAGGCTCACCCCAATAACGCTGTCTACTAAATAACCAGTCGCGTAATCGATACGTAACTTTCTTCTGACCTGCGTTACGATCTTCTAACCAAGCAATCATTTTAGGAATAGCGTCTTGCTTGTTTAATCCGTTCAAGAAATCAGAATTAATATGTTCACCGTCACCCACGTATGCTTCTTTTGTTGTATCTCCACCAGCAACAACTTCTTTAATTGGCAATTGGAATGTGCTTGCAAATTCATAATCACGCTCATCATGAGCAGGCACAGCCATAACGGCACCTGTTCCATAACTAATTAAAACATAATCAGCAACCCACACCGGGATCTTTACGCCATTAACTGGATTTGTTGCATAAGCTCCCGTAAAGGCACCTGTCTTCTCTTTAGCTAAATCTGTGCGCTCCAAATCACTCTTTAATGAAACTTGTTTTTTATAAGATTCAACGGCTGCACGTTGTTCAGAAGTTGTAATTTCTTCAACAAGCTTGTGTTCTGGAGCAAGGACCATATAGGTCGCTCCAAACAATGTGTCTGGGCGTGTTGTAAAAACGTTAACAGTATGTTCGTTAATAGTAAAGGTTACTTCTGCACCTTCTGATTTGCCAATCCAGTTGCGTTGCATATCTTTTAAGCTTTCTGGCCAGTCCAGTTCATTAAGGTCTTCAAGCAAACGGTCAGCATATTCTGTAATGCGTAAAACCCATTGCTTCATAGGACGACGTTCAACCGGATGCCCACCACGTTCACTAACACCATCAACAATTTCTTCATTTGCTAGTACTGTGCCAAGAGCTGGGCACCAATTCACAGCTACTTCATCGACATAAGCAAGCCCTTTTTCATAAAGCTTTAGGAAAATCCATTGCGTCCATTTGTAATAATCAGGGTCCGTTGTACTAATCTCACGGTCCCAATCATAGGAGAACCCAAGCTCTTTTATTTGACGCTTGAAAGTATCAATATTTTGTTTCGTAAATGATGCTGGATGCTTTCCAGTATCTAAAGCGTATTGTTCAGCTGGAAGTCCAAACGCGTCCCAACCCATTGGATGAAGTACGTTGTATCCTTGCATTCGCTTCATTCTCGATAAAATATCTGTAGCCGTATATCCCTCTGGATGACCTACATGAAGTCCTGATCCTGAAGGATATGGAAACATATCTAGAGCATAGAAATGAGGGCGGTCCCCTTCTTCTAATGTTTTAAATGATTTATGTTCTTCCCAATATTTTTGCCACTTTTGTTCAATTCGCTGATGTGAAAATGACATCATTCTTCCTCCTTTTACCATTCAAGTACAACACAAAAAACTCTCATCCCTAAAGGGACGAGAGTTTGGATACATTCCCGCGGTGCCACCCACATTAACAGACATACGCCTGTTCGCTTCCACATAACGGTGTGTTCCGTCAAGAGCTACTACTACGGTTCACTCTTAGCACTAAAAGGCGAGTTCACAATCGTTTTTCAGACTGGCTTGCACCAACCGCCAGTTCTCTGTTTTCTAAACGAATGTTACTAATCCTTTATCTTTGTGTTTTCCTATTGGTTGATATCGTTCATTGTATGCAAAGTCATATCCAAAGTCAAGCGGGCGTATACCTCATATTGGCAAATTATGCAGATTGTTTATGCATTTTTTCTTTTTCAAGCGGACGATCATACAAGCGGACTAGCGGAATTGTTGCAATAAGCATCGCACTTATTAGAAGAAACAGCAATTGAATAGAATAGTAATCAACAATTAATCCGCCTAGTAGTGGCCCAATCATTCTTCCTCCTGTGGAAATGCTATTAACAATTCCTTGATATGCGCCCTCCTTCCCTTGTGGTGCTAATTGACTAGCAATCGTTGGGACTGCAGGCCAAACAAACATTTCACCTAGCGTTAAAATCAGCATAGCTACTAGGAATATTGAAAACACCCCTGCTTGAGTTAAAACAAGATAGGATAAAGCAAAGATAATCATGCCTACTGTCATTTGACCTTTAATTGTTAACTTGCATCTCTTTATTACCCAAGAGATTAATGGCTGTGCAAAGACAATAAGTAATCCATTAATTGTCCAAAGTAGACTGTAATAGGATAGAGAGATACCTAAGTCTTGAATATGAACAGATACATTAGCTTGCCACTGAGTATATCCAATCCAAGAGATAAGAAAGGCACCACATATTAGAAGTAAAGCATGTACTCGGTATTGAAATCGAAAAGGTTGTTTCTTTTTTACTTCAACATCAAAATCAGCTGTACGACCAGCGGTTCCCCGCCACTTCCGAAAAAAAACGGCGATATAAACAAGTAAAAAGGCATGCATAGCTGCATTCGCAATAAAAACATCAGTTAAACGCACAAGGGTGATGACGCCAATTAATGCTGTCCCAAGTGAAACCCCCACATTTTGTGCAACATAAATTGCATTAAAAGGTTTCCTGCCGCCTTCTGGCCAAAGGCTGCCAGCGAGTGCATACATCGAGGGAGCCATCATGCCAGATCCAAACCCCATGAAGGCAAGAAAAAATCCATATAAAATATAGCTTTCAAAAAAATTAGCTAATAATACCGCCGACAGAGCTGACATCGACGAACCAATTAAAATCGTTTTATATGCACCGAGGCGGTCAAACAGCCGACCGCCAATCAAGCTCCCAAGCACGCCAGCCCCAGCATTAATCATTAAAACAAAACCAGAAGCCGTTAGCGTTTGACCAAGCATTTGTGTCATTATAATGGCATTTAACGGCCACAAAAAAGAAGCACCAGTAATATTAATTGTTGTTGCAATAATTAAGATCCATATGGATTTAGGCAAATAAACCGTCCTCCTATTTTTTTACGCTCTTTAGCCTCAATCAGTTTAGAAGATTCTCGTTAAATAAGCAAGGAGCAAAATCTGCTAGATTTATGTAACTGAATGAAACGGATCTTATTTGGAAACGAGCACATTTTTTTATAAAGGAAGACGAGTATCCGATTTGATGGTAAACTGTTTTTATTGTTTATTAGCGAAAAACCAATTTGAAAACAGGTGATAGTTTTGACAGTCCCGGCACGTTTTATGGATAAGCCTTTCTACACATGGAACGACCACTTAAAAAAACATTTCGGCTCGAAAGTAATGAAGATTGCATTAGATGCAGGCTTTGATTGTCCGAATCGGGACGGCAATGTTGCCCATGGTGGATGTACATTTTGTAGCCAGCGCGGATCAGGAGATTTTGCAGGTGACCGCAAAGATGATCTCGTAACTCAGTTCCATACAATTAAAAATAAGATGGAGCGTAAATGGAAGTCGGACAAGTATATTGGTTATTTCCAAGCTTATTCCAATACATACGCACCTGTTGAAACATTACGGTCTTATTTTGAAGAAATCCTTGCTCAAGAAGGTGTTGTTGGTCTGTCAATTGCAACGAGACCAGATTGCCTACCTGATGATGTAGTTGAATATTTAGCTGAATTAAATGAACGAACGTATTTATGGGTGGAGTTAGGTTTACAAACCGTCCATGAAAAAACCGCTAACCTTATTAATCGAGCACACGATTTTCAATGTTATAAGGAAGGTGTTACAAAGTTGAGAGCACGGGGCATTCGTGTTTGCTCTCATATTATAAATGGATTACCACTCGAAACACCTAAAATGATGCTCGAAACAGCTGAAGAAGTAGCTAAACTTGATGTACAAGGCATTAAAATTCATTTGCTTCATTTATTAAAAAAAACAGCGATGGTCAAGCAATATGAAAAAGGGCTTGTTGAATTAATGGACCAAGAAAGCTATACAAAACTAGTCGTCGATCAACTCGAACTTCTCCCACCTGACATGATGATACACCGACTAACCGGCGATGGCCCCGCTGATTTATTAATCGGTCCCATGTGGAGCATGAATAAATGGTCTGTTTTAAATGGGATTGAAGATGAATTCAAACAGCGCGGAAGCTGGCAAGGAAAAAGGTATGGGGGTGACGTTTCATGAAACTACTCGGAGTCTTACCCTTCGCTCGTTCTCTACTAACAGCTGCCGCTGGTCCAGGTGATACAGTTGTGGATGCAACTGCTGGAAATGGACATGATACACTCTTTTTAGCTGATCTTGTAGGACATACAGGAACAGTAATAAGCTGTGACATACAAGAAAAGGCGATTAAAGCAACTCAAAACCGCCTTAATGAAGCAGGTCATGTTTCAAATATTCATTTGCATCAATTAGGACACGAGCGTTTAACGGAAATCACACGATTCAATGAATCAACAATTGCGGCTGCCATTTTTAATTTAGGCTATTTACCTAAAGGGGACAAAAATGTTACAACAAAGGGTGGAACAACCATCGCCGCTATCAAGCAACTATTTGCACAGTTAAAACCAGAAGGATTAATCGTACTCGTTATTTATCACGGTCATCCTGAGGGGAAATTGGAAAAGGACGATGTGTTAAGTTTTATACAATCCTTACCACAAGAAGAAGCCCATGTTGCTACATATGGCTTTATTAATCAACGGAACGATCCACCATTTGTAGCAGCCATTGAAAAACGTCTAGTAAAGGGGAGAGCGTAAATATGAATAAGCTTGATTCAATTTTGTCTTTTAACCAGTCCTTCGTAGAAAACAAACACTATGAACAGTATGTTGTTGGTAAGTTTCCGCAGAAAAAAATTGTCATCTTAACGTGTATGGATACACGACTTATTGAGTTATTGCATTCAGCTATGGATTTAAAAAATGGTGACGCCAAAATTATTAAAAATGCAGGTGCCGTGATTTCTCACCCATTCGGTAGTATTATGCGTAGCATTCTTGTTGCTATTTACGAATTAGGAGCAGAAGAAGTTTATGTCATTGGTCATTATGGTTGTGGCATGACTGGTCTCTCTTCCCCATCGGTATTAGAGAAAGCAAAGGACAGGGGCATTAATATGGATCATATTGATTCGTTAAAATATGCAGGTATTGACATCGATTCGTTCCTAACTGGCTTTGAGGACGTAACGGATAGTGTAAAACATAGTACTGATCTCATTTTACATCATCCACTCTTACCTCCTGATGTATCTGTTCACGGTCTCGTTATTAGCCCGGAAACAGGTAAATTAGATGTTGTCAGTCGCGACATGAAACGTGTAGTAAAATAAAAAAGACTCATCGCTTTCATAATGAAAGCGATGAGTCTTTTTATACTGCTGTTGAAGTGCTTCTTTTTTTGTTTTCGTCCGACGAGTTGATAAGTTTGCCATTGCATAAATACCACGATTTAACGATGGATCACGCTTTCCCTCGCGTACAACTTTTTCCCGTTGTTTTCTGGCATTTGATTTTCCCATGCTTTTCACCCCTTTGCTCACAGTTTATCGCAAGCGAAAGAGATCAGCAACGGCTAAGTTTATTTTCTTCGGAAAACGCGACTATTCATCACAAAGAAAAAGAATGTATGAACGCCCCCTGTTTTAAAAATCTCTTTCGATTGTGCTTTTACTTCAGGGTCTTTTTGTACTTTCTCATCGGCTAAATAGATTGCAATAACACCTCGTATTAGCATATGGTGGAAACTAGCGTCAGGCAAAATTGTTAAACTTTCTTCTGCTTTTTCCACATAATAGCGGAATCTTTCTTCCATCTGCTCATTACTGTCATAATAAAATAAGAAATTCATTTCATCATCTTCAATGTCTTCTTTTTGGTCGATAAAATAATCAAGCATAATATGCATACCTTGCACATACGGGAAATATCCATTACAAATTGTTTTAGCAAGCTGATCAGTGATATTCGCTTTTGTTGAATAAGTAGCCATTGTATAAACTGCTAAAGTCGAAGCCGTACAAGAAGCAAACTCAAACCAAGTCATCCCTTCTGGCATTTCGTCTTTATGGCGTGCAAAGAAAGCTTCTAAGCGCGGTTGACGATCTTCTTTCTCAACATGCTTATGCACTTGTAGCTCCGCATATAAGCCACTCATTTTTAACATGTAAGGCTGAAGCGCAGCAAATGAAGGAAACGTACTAAGAATTTCTTGACATGTTTCTACTAGCGCTCTTAAATAACCCCCATCATCTTTTTCATCACGAAAGGCGTAATAATCAGGATGAGCTTTTCCCGGCTGAAGTGCTGTTAAAAGTGCATTATGTAGCGATTCAAAATCATTTGGATCAAGTGAATCACTCTGGTCACATAAGTTATCCAGATAGTCGCAAATAAGCTGGTAAGCAATTATAAATTGGATTAACTCATCTTGGCGGTCACGGGCTACTAACCCATATACCCCCCCACCTTCACAATGAAATTTTTTTCGTGCAAGTGCATCAAGCGCCTGGCTTCTCAGCTCTTCATTTGGTATTGTCTTTGCCCGATCAATCCAAGCATTATAGTGGCTATTCACAGTTGGAATTACTTCTCGGTAAATTTGATATAAAAGCGGCATCGGCTTTGTTGGTACGGCCACTACATTCACACTCCTTCGGCTTTAAGGAAACAACATATTCACAAATCCAATTGTATAATGAAACACTTTTTCTTTTTCTGGCTCATTATATAACTCATGATAGAGGCCGTCCCATTCCTTATACATCTTATGATTGATATCTAAATGGTTAAACCATGCTAATCCAGCTCGCTTGTCAACGACATAGTCCTCACCCGCCGCAAGAAGTAACACTGGAATATTTGGCATTTTTTCTGGATACCGCCTTGTTAATCGCATTGCTTTATCTAGTTCATGATACCAGCGTGCAGATACTTTCGTCACGCGTAATGGATCTCTTACATACTCTTCACGGACTTGTTCACTTCTTGTTGTTAATTCTGGAGCAAGACCTGATTTCATACTAAATCCTGGAGCGACATGGTTTAGCATTTTAGCAGCAGCTTTTTTGGGAGCCGGTACCGGCATACTTAATTCTAAGCATGGCGATGAGAGGACTAGTGCTTGGATAAATGAATTATCACGTTCCATTATTGTCCGAATGGCAATCAAACCACCCATACTATGTCCTACTAGGATAATTGGTAATTGCTTTGTTCGTGCTTGCTTCAACCATCGATCAACCGTTTTTATGTATTGATGGAATGAATCAATATGTCCTCGCTTTCCACGCGATTCTCCTTGACCTGGTAAGTCCCCCAATAAGCAATCAAATCCGTGGTGATTCCACTTCTCAATAAGCCACTTGTATCGACCACTGTGCTCACCTGCACCATGAACAATGACGACGACGCCTCGGGCATCTGGAACATCAAAATAGCGCACGACATCTCCTCCTCCAGTAGACACTGTTCCTTGAATTTAATATACGTTAAACTAAGTATAGCCGTTTTTTTACTAAACGAAAAGGATGTGCCGTAATGATCATACCGTACCGTGACAATTTCCCGAAAATCGATTCAACCGTCTATCTTGCCGAAGGAGCGATCGTAACAGGTGATGTTATAATCGGCAAAGAATCCAGCATTTGGTTTCATACTGTGATACGTGGAGACGTGTCTCCAACTTTGATTGGTGAGCGTGTAAATATTCAAGACCAATCGATGCTGCACCAAAGCCCTCATAAACCACTCATTATTGAAGATGATGTGACAATTGGACATCAAGTATTATTACATAGTGCAGTAATTAGAAAAAATGCACTTATTGGCATGGGAAGCACGATTCTAGATGGTGCCGAAATTGGGGAAGGTGCGTTTATAGGAGCAGGTAGCCTTATACCCCCTGGAAAAATCATCCCTGCTGGCGTACTCGCTTTTGGAAGACCAGCAAACATTGTACGTGAATTAAATGAAAATGATTTAGCTGATATGGCAAGAATTCGACGTGAGTATGTTGAAAAAGGCCAATATTATAAGTCAATTCAGCGATAAACTTAATTTGTATGATCAATTTCTTCAATATTTAATGACAGATTAAAAAAGCCCATTTGCATTTAGCAAATGGGGCTTTTCCTTTATTATACGTTTGCTTCTGCTTTTAGAACATCCGCTTTATCTGTTGCTTCCCATGGCAAAGCCACATCATCACGACCAAAATGACCGTAAGCTGCTGTCTGCTTGTAGATCGGGCGACGCAAGTCAAGCATTTTAATAATCCCTGCTGGTCTAAGATCAAAATGCTTACGTACCAGTCCTTCTAGAACTTCTTCTGATGCTTTTCCTGTGCCAAATGTATTAATTGAAATAGATACTGGTTGTGCTACACCAATTGCGTATGCAAGTTGAACTTCACAACTATCAGCTAACCCTGCTGCTACAATGTTCTTCGCAACATAACGCGCGGCATAAGCACCTGAACGGTCAACTTTTGTTGCATCCTTACCAGAAAACGCTCCACCACCGTGGCGCGCGTAACCGCCATACGTATCTACAATAATTTTCCGCCCTGTAAGACCCGCATCCCCTTGAGGTCCACCAATTACAAAACGGCCTGTCGGATTAATGAAGTATTTTGTTTGTTTATCAATTAGCTCAGTTGGTACAACTGCTTCAATAACATGCTTTTTTAAGTCTGCTTGAATTTGCTCAAGCGTCGTGTCTGGAGCGTGTTGTGTTGAAATAACAATTGTATCAACTCGCGCAGGTTTCCCATTTTCGTCGTATTCAACCGTTACTTGTGTTTTTCCATCTGGACGCAAGTACTCAAGTGTTCCGTCTTTGCGGACCGCAGTTAAACGACGAGCAATCTTATGACTAAGTGAGATTGGTAAAGGCATTAATTCCGAGGTCTCGTTTGTCGCAAAACCAAACATCAGGCCTTGATCTCCTGCACCAATCGCTTCAATTTCCGCATCTGTCATTTGACCTTCACGCGCCTCAAGTGCTTGGTCAACTCCCTGAGCAATATCAGCTGACTGCTCATCAATTGATGTTAAAACAGAACACGTTTCAGCATCAAAACCGTATTTTGCGCGTGTATATCCAATTCCTTTAATCGTCTCACGCACAACGCTTGGGATATCAACATACGTACTCGTTGTAATTTCACCAGCAACAAGTACAAGACCTGTTGTAACAGACGTTTCACAAGCAACGCGTGCGTTTGGATCATTTTCTAAAATCGCATCTAATATGGCATCAGAAATTTGGTCACAAATTTTATCTGGATGACCTTCCGTAACAGACTCTGATGTAAATAAATGTTTGCTTCTTTTTTCAGACATCGTGCAGCTCCTCCTTTTATGTTGGCTGGCATCAGCCCTGTAACGAACAACGAACGTATCAGAGGTGATTGGGCGTAAGTAGGCTAACAGCATCCTATGCAAAAAGCCATTTACTTGT
Source organism: Shouchella patagoniensis (assembly GCF_002019705.1). Classification (GTDB taxonomy): domain Bacteria; phylum Bacillota; class Bacilli; order Bacillales; family Bacillaceae_D; genus Shouchella; species Shouchella patagoniensis. Next base: position 1,380,234 of record NZ_KV917377.1, read on the forward strand.
AACTTATCCGGCTAACTTTCGAATATTCTATCCAGCCTGGCGCGATGTTTTATGCATAATAAAAGCCCTTCTTCCATGAGGAAAAGGGCTGTTGCATGTACCTTTCGCCTCTTATCTCCCAGAATACATATAGCATTCTGCAGGTTAGCACCTTTACACTATTAAGTGTTGGTTGCTGGGTTTCTTTGGGCCTGTCCCTCCACCGTCTCTGGATAAAAGCGTCATGTTAACTGCGTATCAATCAGTATAACCCAATAGTCAAATTGCTAGTTAAAAAGCTAGCATAGCTATTGGCGCCTCGTTCGTTTCGCGACTTAGTGTAACATAATACGTCAAAGATGAAAAGAAAATTCTCTTCCTTCATTATTCCTATCAAATTAATCATTGAAATACTCATTTTTAGCACTTTAATTCCTAGGTAACTTTTTTAACAGATAACGTCTTTTTTCATTCACTTTAGTATGGACTATTAAATATAATGTGTTATACTATTCAAACAAACCGCAATGGATAAGGAGCTTATTAATGAAAATTTTACAAGGATCCGCCCAATTAGAACAACTGCTCTCAAGCCCCAAAACAGTACATCAACTATCTGTACCTGGATTAGTTGAACAGGCTCTTTTGCATAATGAGGGAGAATTAACAGAAACAGGGGCTCTTTCAGTTCAAACAGGACTTTACACTGGCCGATCACCAAAAGATAAATTTATCGTTGATGAACCAGTATCACAAAACAAAATTGATTGGGGTCCAGTAAATAAACCCATTTCCAAAAACACATTTAAACAATTGTACAACAAAGTGATACACTATTTACAACAAAAAGAGATACGCTATGCATCCACTGGATTTGCCGGTGCAGATCCTGCTTTTCAATTACCTATCACATATATAAACGAGTTTGCTTGGCATCACCTATTTGCTCGTCAATTATTTATTCGTGATGGAAATGTAAATGAATCAACACAAGACCCTTTCACCATTATATCAGCACCAACTTTTAAGGCAGACCCTGAAGTCGATGGTACAAATTCAGAAGCTTTTGTGATCATTTCTTTTGAAGAGCGTGTCATTTTGATTGGTGGTACAGAATACGCTGGTGAAATGAAGAAAGGGATTTTCTCCGTTATGAACTATTTGCTACCTGAAGCAGGCGTTTTGCCGATGCATTGCTCGGCTAATACGAATAATAATGGGGAAACTGCTCTATTCTTCGGGCTATCCGGAACTGGGAAAACCACACTATCTGCTTCAAATAACCGATCTTTAATTGGTGACGATGAGCATGGTTGGACAGAGACTGGAATCTTTAATATTGAAGGGGGATGCTACGCAAAGTGCATTAACCTCTCTAAGGAAAATGAACCACAGATTTGGAATGCGATTTCTTTTGGTGCTGTTTTAGAAAATGTTGCGCTGGACAGTTCCGGTAAACCGGATTACACAAAATCAACCTTAACTGAAAATACGCGTGCGGCATATCCGCTTGAAGCGATTCCAAACGCACTTACTCCAAGCGTCGCTGGCAGTCCTACAACGATTGTCTTCTTAACTGCTGACGCATTTGGCGTATTGCCGCCTATTAGTAAATTAACAAAAGAACAAGCGATGTACCACTTCTTATCTGGTTATACTAGCAAACTTGCAGGAACAGAACGAGGCGTAACCAAACCTGAAGCAACGTTTTCTGCTTGTTTCGGAGCGCCTTTCTTACCACTTAAACCTGAAACGTATGCAGCGATGTTAGGTGAGAAAATTGAAAAGGACGACGTCAAAGTTTTCCTTGTTAATACCGGTTGGACTGGAGGAAGTTTTGGAGTAGGTAGTCGGATGAAGCTTAACTACACACGTTCAATGGTTGAAGCAGCACTTCAAGGTGAATTGATCAATGTTGAGATGTCGGTTGACCCTGTATTTGGTCTTCATATGCCTGTACGTTGCCCGGGTGTGCCTGATGAGCTCCTTAATCCGCGCCATGCGTGGACCGATAAATTACTCTACGATGAAACAGCGCAAAAGTTGGCTGCTAAATTTAATGAGAATTTTAGACGCTTTTCTTCTGCAAAAGTAAGCATACAAAAAGCTGGGCCCCTTGTATAAATAAATAAAAACGAACAGTCTTCTTCATAGATGACTGCTCGTTTTTTGTTTCATCCAATTTGCCGCAGCTTGTACTGTTGCTGCTTGGTCTGTTGGCGGGAAGTGATGATTGAAATCAGGATATAACCACGTCTGTACTTTCTCGCCACTTCCTATATGATCAAGCACTTGATGGACGTGCTCAATAGAAACATGTTCGTCTTTTTCACCGTGTATCATTAATAATGCAGGGACAAGATGATTTAACTGCTTTAAAGGTGTACGCTCTTCATAGCGTTCTGGATACTTCCATGGTGAACCGCCTATGACACGTTTCATCATTCGCCTTAAATCAACACGTTCCTCGTATGTTAGTACCATATCACTCACACCATTCCAACTGACAATGCTTCTTGCTTGAGGTCTCATAATTCCAGTCCAAAATGCCATAATCCCACCTCTTGAAAATCCCACTACATGAATGCCAGCTTCTCTACTCACATGTGGATGAGACTCTAACACATCAAAACCACTATACGCATCTTGTCGGTCTGCCCCACAGAAATCTTCACGTCCTTCTCCCCCCCGATTGCCTCGGTAATACGGGGCAAATACAATAAATCCCTCACTAGACCACTGAATAATTCGTTGGGTTCGGACCATTCCGACAGACTTTATCCCTCCTCTTAAATAGAGAATCGCTGGAGATGCAATCGCTCCAACCGGTTCTGCCATGAGACCATAAACTTTATGCGCCCCACTATAATAAGCCACTTCATATAAATGAATGTCTGGGTGGGGTGATGGAACTCGATATTTCTCAATGAACATTACGGACACACATCCTTTTTCCAGTCTAGGCATACACCCTTTTTTCTTTTGTGCATAGTGTAACCAATAAAGCGGTCTGCCCAATAACAGTTGATCTCTTAACTATTTGGCGTGACCCCATCCACAAAGGAGTGAATTAAATTGAAACGGTCTTTTTATACACTGAGCTTTCTATTAATCAGCTTCGTCTTCTCCGGATGCGTACAAAACGACGAGGTTGATTCCATTGAAGTTGCAGAAGTAACCCGGTCTGTTTTTTATGCCCCTTTCTACGTGGCACTTGCCGAAGGTTACTTCGAGGACGAACAAATAAAAGTTGAATTGACAACAACATGGGGTGGTGACAAAACAATGACTGCGCTGTTATCTGATGGTGCAGATATTGCTCTAGTTGGCTCGGAAACATCGGTTTACGTTGCTGCTCAAGAAGCTACAGATCCAGCTATTAACTTTGCTGCTTTGACACAAACCGATGGTACCTTTCTTGTCGCTAGAGAAAACCTTACCTCGTTCGACTGGTCGGATCTAAAAGGTAGTACATTTCTTGGTCAGCGCAAAGGTGGAATGCCACAAATGGTTGGTGAATACGTACTTAAACAACAAGACATCAACCCCCAGAATGACTTGAATCTATTACAGAACGTCGACTTTGGAAATATTCCTAGCGCGTTTGCATCAGGGACAGGTGATTTTGTTCAATTATTTGAACCACAAGCATCGACTTTCGAACAGGAAGGTCTTGGGCACGTTGTGGCTTCATTTGGAGCCGAATCCGGTCAAGTACCTTATACCTCATTTATGGCGAAACAAAGCATGCTAACTGAAGATCCTGATGTATTTGTTCGGTTTTCCAGTGCTTTGTATAAAGGACAGCAACTAGTAAATGAGCAAAGCGCAGAGAAAACGGCCAAATCAATTGAAAGCTTCTTTGAAGATACTGAGCTAGATATTCTTACTAGCTCCGTTGAACGTTATAAAGATCAAGGTTCCTTCGCCGCTGACCCAGTTCTTACTGAAGATGCATGGGAAACGTTACTCGATATTATGGCAGAAGCAGGAGAACTACCTGCTCGAATTCCGTTTGACGAACTAGTGAATAATCAATTGGCCAAACAGGCGATGGAATAAGTATAGGAGGGTCAGCTGTGTCAGGTTTGAGAATCGATGCGCTATCATTAACCTACGTGAACAAGTCCGGGGCTTTCCCCGCACTTGAAGATGTCTCTCTTGAAGTTCAAGAAGGGGAGTTCGTATCCCTTATTGGCCCAAGCGGCTGCGGTAAAACCACATTGTTATCTATAATAGCAGGGCTGCTTCACCAAACAGAAGGTTCACTTTCTTTGCAGAATAAAGATTCGATTGGTTATATGCTCCAACATGATTATTTGTTTCCTTGGCTCACAATCGAGAAAAACATCTTGCTAGGTCAACATATTAGGGGCACATTTACAGAATTCTCACAAAGAAAAGCCCTTCGTTGGCTAGAACGCTTTGGACTTGAAGATAAGCGCCAAGAGCGTCCGCAGGCTCTCTCAGGCGGAATGAGACAACGGGTTGCCCTTGCCCGTACTCTTGCTACAGAACCTGCGCTAATGTTACTCGACGAGCCTTTTTCAGCTCTTGATCAACAAACGAAGCTTAAGCTAGAAGATCTTGTTTCAGATACTTTAAAAACAGAGAAAAAAACAGCGATCCTTGTTACACATGATATTAGCGAAGCGATAGCAATGAGCGACCGTGTTGTTTTATTTACAGCACGACCAGGTCGCGTCGCTCAAATTTTTTCGATCCCAAAAGAACTTCAGGAGCTTTCTCCTTTTGAAGCAAGACAGCATCCTGATTTTCAAAGCCAGTTCCAATTAATTTGGAAGGAGCTGGAACGTTGTGACACCTAATGAATTACATCAAAGCTTTTTAAAAGCACAACGTAAAGAAAAACAGGTTGTTCGATGCATCCAATTCAGCATGCTCTTCCTTATAATCGGCCTCTGGGAGCTTGCATCTCGAATGGCTTGGATTGATCCATTACTATTTAGTATGCCATCCCGTGTATTCTCCCTATTTATTGACCATATTGTAGCAGGCACCCTGTGGATCCATGCTTCTGTTACATTATTTGAAACAATCATGGGTTTTTTACTAGGTACCGCTGTTGGTACGTGTATTGCAGCCCTTTTATGGTGGTCAAATGTTGCAGCTAAAATATTTGATCCATTTCTTGTCATCTTGAATTCAATGCCTAAAGTAGCCATTGGGCCTATTTTAATCGTTGGGCTAGGACCAAACATGGGTTCAATCATTGCGATGGGCATGCTCGTATCTGTAATCATTACGACAATGGTTGTACACACAGCTTTTAAAGAAGTTGACGACAATTATATTAAAGTGATGCGAACTTTTTCGGCTTCTAAAAAGCAGATCTTTTGGTCCGTAGTTTATCCAGCAACAATCCCCGTAATCGTTTCAACATTAAAAATGAACGTCGGATTAGCATGGGTAGGTGTAATTGTTGGGGAGTTCCTTGTATCAAAACAAGGGCTTGGCTACTTAATCATTTATGGTTTCCAAGTGTTTAATTTTAACCTTGTATTTATGAGTCTGTTCGTCATTGCTATTCTTGCAACAGGTATGTATATTGTTGTCGAGTACGTCGAGAAGAAAATGACCCGTTTTCATACGTAAATAATACGCCCATCAAACGATGGGCGTATTATTTAAATAGTCCTTGCTTAATAGCAAATGAAATCGCCCTTGGTACAACATCATCTTTCATAATAAAGCTAAACCGATCATCTGCCGTTATCGCAACAGGCAGCTCTTGCATCAAAACTGGTCCATTTGTTTCTTCATATGATTCTCGGTTCTTTAATTCTATAAGTTCAGCCGCAAAGATCGTTTTCCAAAATGTTTTCCCGGAAATTGAAGTCACTTGATATTGACCAATAAAAACAAGATGATTTGCTATTCCACCCGTTTCTTCCCATACTTCTCTAATAGCTGCTTCCTCTGCTTCTTCACCTACTTCAACCTTCCCACCAGGAAACTCATAGCCTCGTTCGCGATGATTTGTTAACACCCATTCTTGTTTAAATCTTGTTAAGATAAGTACATGCCCAGGCGTTTGTGTAAAAACGGGCTCGATTCCAAGTACAAGCATTACTCTGTTTCCATACGCATCAGTAAATTGCTTCATACTGCTCACGCCTTTCCTCGCTTCTCTAGACCATTATAGCGCGGCATGTTCTTTTCCGTCTAATCATTGCCAAGTTTGCACTCCGGCTTTTTTTGGTCGGACTCCCCATAAAACGAGACCAACTGTTGCTAACACTAAGAGGGCGTTTCCACTAAACGTCCAAAAATGACTCCCTTTCATAAATACGGCAAACAATGGTGGTCCAGATGCAACACCTACAAAGCGCATGCTATTATAAAAAGAAGAGATCGATCCCCTTTGTTCTGCTGGAATTCCTTCCGTGACAAAAGCATCTAAACTTGGTAAAGCCGCCCCAATGCCAATGCCAGCGGCAAACAGAGCCGTGAGCATCATATAGAGTTCTTTATTAAACGAAACAACAAAAACAGAAATGGCAAGTAAGATTAAACCACCTACTGTAATCCATTTCATCTTCAATTGATTTTGACCAATGATTTTACCAGTAGCAAACGAGGTCAAACATAACGCAAGCAATGGAAAAGCTAATATAATACCTTTTCTTACACCATGGATGTTATGAGTTTCTTCTAAGAAAGTAGATAAATAAAAAAGAACACCAAACAAAATATACATACAAATTCCACCAGCGATAAACACCACGTATAACCAGCGGCCCTCTCGTTTGAAAATCATTTTCATCGACTTCATAAACTGATGGAAATTTTTTGGTTTCTTTTTTAATGGCGGCGTTTTAACAAGAAAAGCCACTAAAATAATTGACAAAGTACAAAAAACAGGAAAAGCAAAGAAAGGCATAAACCAAACAACGGCTGCAAGCATTGCCCCAAAGATAGGACTTAGCACTTTACCAAATGTATTCGATGTCTCAATTAAGCCTAGTCCTTCGCTTATCTCCTGTTTCTCTTTAAATAAATCACCTACAAACGGCATAACAATTGGCGCAGCTCCCGCAGCTCCAACACCTTGAAGAAGCCTGCCAATTAAAATAACCCAATACGGATTTTCCATTTTCCAAGCAGCGAAGCCCGCAAGCAACCCACCAATCCCCGCTAACACAAGGCTTGGAATAATTACCTGTTTTCGTCCGATATGATCAGATAAATAGCCTGCCAGTGGTATGAAAATAATGGCAACGACCGAATAGGCTGTAATAAGTAAACTAACCATAAATGAACTAATATTAAGCTCACGGCCAATGGTTGGCAGAACAGGGATAAGCATTGAATTTCCAAGCGTCATCACCAACGGTACAGAAGATAGTGACAATAATCCCCAGGTTTTTTTTGCATTTCCCACTTCGTGTATGCCCCTTTATTTAGATAATGCCTTTAGTATGAGCAAAACAGCACACGCTATGCACTTGTTCACTAGTGGAGACTTTATCCGCTTTAATCCTCTTATATTTAAAAAAAAGGTTTATCCCAACCGTCATTTTCATGACGCCTTTTTGGGACAAACCCTTTCACTTTAAAGCAATTGATACTTTTTATCCTTCTTAAACGTTTCGTATACTTCTTCAATTGTTTTATCCGAATACGCTTCGAGCTTTTCTACCCGACGTTTAAATTCACTTAATACTTCTTCTAGTTCAATGCCTTCTTCAAGAATATCTTCAAAAACATCTTCAAGCACGTCGTCTCGACCAGAAACAATATTCCCTTTTAACACAATACTTTTGCCGTGTTCTAAATCAGTAATTGATTCAATAGATGTAATCATAACAGCTGGGTGATTGTCCTTGCTTGTAATCACGACACTGACGAGCAAATTGCGTTCTGCTTCTTGCTCTCGCTCAAACGTTGCAGCATCTTCCTTGGAAACAACTGCATCCAAAAACCAAGTATGTTCTTCATTTTCCATATTAATAATCAATCCATCCGTAAGCGGAATCGGATTTTGTTTCATCTTCCCTTGTTGACCATCAATTACTTGCAATGCATGAAGCTTAAATGTCTTCATTGTATCAGGTCCTTTCAAGTATATATGAACTTTTAATTTGATTAAATACGAATTGAAGTTGATGTTGTTCCATCCATTCAATCAGCGTCAGTTCTTCCAATGTCAACTCACGTGGTAACGCTATTAAAAACTCCTGTTTAAGTTTCTCCGCTAAACAATTAGAAGGTTTACTCATTGAAGAACGACTCCTTTACATCGTTTTTGCAATACCTCTTCCATTGATTGGTGACAAGACACCTTTCTTCATTCATTCGCTCTTTTAGCTATTACTTCCTGCTCTACAACCCTTTTTTCTCGTAAGCATTTCGAATTCTCTCCATCGCTTCTGCAAGAGTAGCTCTTGGAGTCGCTAAATTCATTCTTTCAAAATGTTCTCCTTCTTCACCGAAAATCGGTCCATGATTTAAAGCAACTTTTGCTTCTTGAAGCAACCATGTTTTTCGATCGTCCGCCGACATCTCAAGTGCTTCGCAATTAAGCCACAATAAATACGTTCCTTCAGGCTTAATCGGCTTGATCTTAGGCATGTGTGTTTGTAAATAGTCTTCAACAAACGTATAGTTCGCTTGTATGTAACTCATTAAACCTCTTAACCATGGTAAACCATGCTCATAAGCAGCTTTGGTAGCAATATGGGAAAACATATTTGCTCCATTCATAAAAGTTGTTGCTAATGTTCGGCGATATGCCAGTCGCAGATTCGGTTCCGTAATGACCACATACGCCCCTTGCACTCCTGCCAGATTGAATGTTTTCGTTGGTGCAAGTGTTGTAAATACTCGTTTTTTTATTGTTTCAGATACACTGGCTAATGGTGTGTGTGTATATCCATCAAATAACAAATCTGCATGAATTTCATCAGAGACAACAAAGAGATCGTGCTTTTCGCATAGATCTGCAAGTTCAAGTAGCTCTTCTTTCGACCACACTCTGCCACCAGGATTATGAGGATGACAAAGGATAAGCATTTTTGTTTTTTCCGTAATTACTGATTCGAGACCTGCAAAGTCCATTCGATACTGGTTTCCATCAAACGTTAGTGGGTTTTTAACAATACGCCGATTGTTCTTTTCGATTACATCATAAAACGGATAATAGACAGGTGTCTGAATAACAATTTCGTCCTCTTCTTCCGTGAATGTTTTGATTAGATTGCTAATTGCAGGAACAACGCCGGTCACATGCACAATATCCTCTGTATCAATTTGCCAATTGTATTGTGAAGAAACCCAATGAACAATCGTTTCATCAACTTCAGTTGAAGGAGCTGCATAGCCATATACACCATGTTCCACTTTTTCTTTTAATGCTTTTATAACTGGTTCTGGTGCTTTAAAATCCATATCTGCAACCCAGAGCGGAAGCAAATCCTCTTCGCCAAATCTCTCTTTTGTTGCATCCCATTTCATGCAATGTGTACCTCTACGCTCAATTACTTGGTCAAACTCATTCATATTGTGCTCCACAAGCAATTTCCCTCCTTCAGTTACGATTCCATCTTTATTTTATCACATTATTAGCCATTCTACTTTCATGCCCGCTTGTCCTAAAAACGTGATACACTAGCAAATGGATGAAACCTACTACTAGAATCCAGCACAGTAAAGATCTCTTTTATAAGGAGCTTCTTAGTATAGGGAAGAATGCTCCCTTTTTCTCTTTCGCTGGCTCATTCTTTTCTTTACGAATGTACGTTAAAAGGAGTGATAAAACGTGAACACACCGTTTTTTTGCATTGAGGGTGTTATTGGCGTTGGTAAAACAACCCTATGCAAAGCGATAGCGGCACACTATCAAATAAATTGCCTCCATGAGATTGTTGAAGAAAATCCATTTTTGGAAAAATTCTATGATGATATGAATGCTTGGAGTTTTCAGACCGAAATGTTTTTTCTATGCAACCGCGTAAAACAACTTGAAGACATAAAACCTATGCTCCGTGCTCAACATCCTATTATTGCTGATTACCACATTAGTAAAAATAGGCTTTTTGCTAGAAGAACACTAGACGCTAAAAAGTGGGATCAATATGAACGGATCTTTGAAATTTTAAACGAGTCATTACCGAAGCCATCTGCAATCATTTATTTAAAAGCAAGCCACGAAATTGTCATGGAACGAATAAAAAAACGAGGCAGATCATTCGAAAAAGACATGGATCCAGCTTATATTAAACAACTTGCATCTGACTATGATAAAGCAATGATAAAGTTAGCTAAAGAAACACCTGTCGTTACCATCCACACAGACAACCTTGACTTTGTTTCTAGTCAATCTGATTTAGCGTATATACTTACAAAAATAGATTCACACTTATCTTCTGTTTAATTTAAGGAGCTGCAATTATGTCAAACATTCCAGATAACGCCATTATCACCGTAGCAGGAACTGTCGGCGTAGGTAAGACAACAATGACAAGAACACTTGCTACCGAGCTTAATTTTAGAACATCTTTTGAAAAGGTGGATAACAATCCGTATTTAGACCATTTCTATGCTGACTTTGAACGTTGGAGTTTTCATTTACAAATTTATTTCCTAGCTGAACGTTTTAAAGAACAGAAGCGAATGGTTGAACATGGTGGAGGGTATATCCAAGATCGTTCTATCTATGAAGATACAGGTATTTTTGCTAAAATGCATGCCGACAAAGGGACCATGACACCAACCGACTACCAAACTTATACAAGCTTGTTTGAAGCTATGGTGATGACGCCTTATTTCCCTCGCCCTGACGTATTAATTTATTTAGATGGTGACTTAGACACAATCCTTTCCCGCATCAATTCCAGAGGTAGAGAAATGGAAAAACAAACACCACTTGCATACTGGGAAGAAATGTATGGCCGCTATCAAAACTGGATTCAGTCGTTTAATGCTTGCCCAGTATTACGCCTCGATATTCGAGAATACGACCTTCTTGAAGACAAAACATGCATTCACCGCATAAAAGATGAATTAAATCGCTTTTTTTAAAAAAGAAAAGGGGATACGCCGTTAGTCACCGCGTATCCCCTTTTTTACTTATAATAATAGTCCCCTGCTTGAACTTTATTTCGGAGCATTTCCACTTCCACCAGCGCAGGCCGTTTTTCATTTTTCTCTGGCATATGCGGGGAAGAACAAATCCATCCGGCCTCACCAAGTCTGCCTTTTCGCAAATACTTAGCAAGCTCTTCTACATCGGCTCGTAACAAAAAACTCGTATTCGTCGCTGCAGCTAACTGCCAGCAAGATTCAGTAACATCTTCAGCAGACGTAACAACCATTGTACGTTCAGCTTGATAAAAAGCTTTTGCAGCGTAGGCTTCTTGGACACAACTTAAACCAAGTTTAGCTCCATATCTTTTCACTTGGACAACTGTTTTTATGCCATCTTCTCCTATGACAATCAAGTCCGCACCATAGTCTCTGCTTTTTTTCGTTTGATAAGTGGTAAAGCCAGACACCGCAAATGCCACAGCTACATAATCCTCAAATTCACTGCCTTCCATCCGATCAATGTCCCTAATTGTAATTTTACCAACATCTTTTCGTTTTTTCTTCCGTAATTGACCACGAATAAGGATGATCGCCATTAACAATCCAATGACGGCAATCATGAGTAGTATAATCTCAAATCGTTCCAAAACATTCTTCCTTTTTTCCAGTTTCGTGCATTCAGTATAGCACAACAATTAAAAAACCCACACTCATTTAAGTGAGTGCAGGTTCTGATGTATTATCCTTCGAAATACTCGTTGACCTCATCTACAATAATTTTAACAGACTCAAGCCCACTTCCACTTAAGTACCATACTTCGCCGTTTAGTTGATGAATTTGGTCGTTTTGAGCAGCATTCGTACGATCAACAATATCATTATCTAATGTTTCAGAAGCAGAAGCTGCATTCCCAATAGATGCGCCTCTATCTACAACAAAGATATAATCTGGATTAACGCTATCAATATATTCAAAGTTAACTGTCTCGCCATGACTTTCTGCAGAAATATCATCAGCAGGTTCAATTCCTAATTCACCGTGAATAATACCAAAGCGTGAACCAGCGCCAAACGCGCTCACAGAACCTTCATCAACTGATAAAATAAGAGCATTGCTATCAGAATTCGAAGCTTTTTCATTTACTTCATCAATTGTTTCTTGAATGCCAGCTAATTGCTCATCTACTTTATCTTGGGCATCAAAGATGTCACCAAGCACATGCATGTTAGACTCAAAACTCTCCATAAAATTTTCTTGGTCAACCGCTAAATAAACGGTAGGTGCAATTTCACTTAGTTCATCATAAGCGTCGGCTGCACGTCCAGAAATGAAGATGACATCTGGCTGCATTTCATTAATTAATTCGAAGTTTGGTTCGAATAATGAGCCAACATCCTCATACTCGTCTCCTTCGAATTCTGAAAGATAATCAGGCATATTATTTGCTTTTGGTACTCCAGAAATCGGTCCGCCAATTGCACGAATTGAATCTGTAATACCATTATCAAAAGATAGTACCGTTTCTGGATTAACTGGAACTTCTACCATTTCTCCATTAAGTGATTCAACTTCTACCATTTCTGCTTGTTCTTCTGTACCTTCATTTGTTTCACCGGTAGTATTGCCACCTTCTTCTGTGTCGTTTCCGCCACATGCAGCAAGACCTACTGCAGTAAATGCTGTTAATGCCCATAATAATTGCTTTTTCATTTTATAATAACCTCCTGATATTCTCTCTATCTCTATAGACCCCCAAGGAAGATTGTTGCTTACTTTTTATGTAGCGAGCAGTTTTTTCCTCCTCACCCCCTCTCCCTTGTCAAAACTTAACTAAAATAAACACAAATTTTATTGCAATTTACTTCTTCAATCGCGATTTCCATATCATAAATATTGCGAAGTGAATCGGGATTAATGATGTCATGACAATGTCCTTCTTCAATAATGCGCCCATCTTTCATTGCGACAATATTGTCTGAATAACAAGAAGCAAAATTAATATCATGAACAACAATAAGTATCGTCTTATCTCGTTCGTCAACAAGCCTGCGCAACGTTTTCATAATCGAAACAGAGTGCTTCATATCTAAATTGTTTAAAGGCTCATCCAAAATAATATAATCTGTGTCCTGGGCAAGCACCATCGCAATGTAAGCACGTTGACGTTGTCCACCACTTAACTGGTCCAAATATTTCCCTTGAATCTCACGCAACGACATATAATCGATTGCATCATCAACATAGGCCCAATCTTCTTTTGTTAACCGACTTTGTGAATACGGAAAACGTCCAAAGCTAACAAGCTCTCGAATGGTTAGCCGAATATTAATGTTGTTTGCTTGTTTTAAGATCGATACTTTTTTTGCTAATTCCTTACTCTGGATCGAGTCAATCTCTTTCCCATCAACAAGCACTTGTCCTTCATCTTTTTTTGTTAACCGGCTCATTAAAGAAATAAGTGTACTTTTCCCGGCACCATTAGGTCCAATAAATGAAGTGATTGTTCCTTTTCGAACAGCCACAGTCACATCATCAAGTACTTTCTTACCGTCATACTGTTTGCTAACACCTCTTACTTCTATCGCTACGGGTTTCGTTTTTGGCAACGGCTGTACTTCACGGTCAATCAATGCAATCGTCATGTCGTTTTTGTCCCCCTTAAGAGTAAGTAGATAAAGTAAATGCCACCGATAAAGTTAATAAAGACACTTAGTGGCGCTGAATAGGAAAAAACTCTTTCAACAAGTAAGGTCCCTCCTACAAGAGCGATTATGCTAATGAGTGTGCTCAAAGTCGCCATATGAAGATGTTTATAAGATGGCATCATCTCTCGAGCTACGTTTACAACAAGTAATCCAAGAAATAAAATGGGTCCAACAAGCGCAGTTGAAATCGAAACAAATATCGCAATGACGATAAGAAACTTTCGTATCGCTTTATCATACGGGACACCTAAGTTTATCGCTTGATCACGACCAAGTGATATCGCGTCAAGGTATTTTAAGTAAGGCCATATGTATAAAAATGTAAAACCAATTAATACAATAGAAATCCATAATAAATCGACATTGATGTTGCTAAAGCTAGCAAACATTCGATTTTGTATCGTTAAAAATTCATTGGGGTCAATTAACACCTGCATAAATGTTGACATGCTTGAAAACAATGTTCCAAACACAATCCCAACAAGAAGCAAAAAGTATAAATTTTGCTGTTCTCTCTTGAATAAGAGTGCATATAGGAAGAGAGCAAATAGCACCATACCTATAATGGAAATGCCGAAATTAACAAATTGACTAACGGCGACTAACCCTACTGTCCCCAAAACAAAAACAAGCGTTGTTTGAATGAGAATATATAAAGAATCAAGACCGATAATACTCGGTGTTAAGATCCGGTTATTGGTGATTGTTTGAAAGATTAATGTTGAAAAAGCAATTACTGCACCAACAATCACAATCGCAGCAACACTTCTTCCTCTTCTGGGTAAAGCGTAATCCCATCCTGCAGGGGTTAATCCGATAAATAAGAAAGTTAGAATCAAACCAAGTGAAATGGTTCCAAATATAAGATAAATCCATTTAGGCTGCATGTTTAGGTCTCCTTAAGAGCAAGTAAAGGAAGATTGCGCTCCCGATAACCCCAACCATTAAGCCGATTGGAATTTCATATGGATAAATAAGGACACGGCCTAAAATATCACAGATAAGCAGGAATATTGCACCGAATAAAGCAGTATGTGGCAAACTATTTTTCAAATTATCGCCTCTCATAATTGAAACGATATTCGGGATAATCAAGCCTAAAAATGGAATGGAGCCAATCGTGACAACAATCGTTGCTGTGATCATAGCGACGATTAATAATCCGATGTTCATAATACGGTTGTAATTCATACCTAGATTTGTTGAGAAATCTCTTCCCAATCCTGCAACAGTAAATCGATTTGCAAATAGGAAAGCAATAATAACAAGTGGAATACCTATGTATAAAATTTCATAACGCCCCCGGATAACAAGAGAAAAGCTTCCCTGCATCCATGACGACAGGCTTTGTATCAAATCATAGCGATATGCAAGAAAGGTAGTAACAGAATTAACAACACTCCCTAGCATTAAACCAACAAGGGGGACAAAAATTACATTTTTAAATCGAATTCGCTCTAATATTTTCATAAATAGAAACGTTCCACCTAAAGCAAATAAAAAGGCAACAAACATTCTCTCAATCGTACTCGCATTCGTAAAAACAACAATTGCAACGAGTATACCTAATCGTGCCCAATCCATTGTACCTGCGGTTGTTGGTGACACAAACTTATTCTGTGTCAGCTGCTGCATGATCAAACCACAGACACTTAAACTCATACCCACAATAAGGATGCTTAGCAATCTCGGAAGGCGGCTAATTAGGATTGTTTGAACCTCATTCTCAGTAAAACGAAATAGATCAAGTGGCGATATATCTTGTACGCCGATAAATAAAGATGAAAACGATAATAAAATCAATAAAGGCACTAAGTACTTGATTCGCATAGTCAATTAACATGAAAGAAACATGTTGCTTGCCTCCTTCTCGTCTCTATAATGATACTCATTATCAATTACGTCTTTAATCTTATCATCTTTTAGCCATTCGTCAAGGCTAAATGAGAAAGAATCTCGTTTTCAATAAGAAAATACAAACAAGCCATTGAGTATTTATTTCCAAATGGCTTGTTTGTATTTAGTTAATCTTTAATCAATCGAGCCTGAAAAAACCAGTAGTAAAAAGCGATTATCGCCACACTTAAAAGAAATCCTCCAAATACGTCCGTTGCATAATGAACACCTAAATAAATACGTGAAAAGCCCATTCCAAGTATCATAACGACCGCAAAAAGTAGAACTCCGACTCTTACCTGAAAAGAATCAACTCTTTTCCAAATAAAAAAAGTAAGAACAGTATAAAAAGACATAGCCCCCATTGTATGCCCACTTGGAAAACTATATGACGACAAGTCAACCATCATAAAATCTTCTGGGCGAAGACGTGCAATAATTTGCTTAACAACAGTATTTAGCAAACCAGTTGTGGCTAACGTAGCGGTAGTAAAGAAAATTTCTTTTTGAGGTGTCTTTAAGATTAAAAATATAACAATCATAATTATTGCTAAGACTATGACGACAGAAACGGAACCAATGAATGCAAAAGCCGCCATAATGGTTGTGATCCAATCGGCACGAATGGAAGCAACAGATTCTAAAACAAAATAATCAAATTGAACCATAAAATCTGTATCTAAAACGAGTACAAGGAAGAAGAATCCAATTAAGCATAGGATACTTATTTTTAAAGACGTTTGAGTACGTTGGTTCATTTTTAACACCCTTTTACTTGAATAGTTTTTATTGTACTTCATTCATTTTAAAAAACAAGCACTCCATTTTGTCGTTTATAAAAAACGTTTTTGTGGAATAAAGTAGGGAAAGGAGCGAGCAACTTGGACAGAAACAAAGAATCTTTAATTCAACAGTTAATTGATGAAATGATTACACACGGCATATATAAAATAAACGATCGCCATTTATTTGAATTAACACCTGTTGAAATAAAAAGTTTACACGCCTCTATACAAAAAGAGCAGTACTTGTAGCCAGAAGGCAACAAGACTGCTCTTATCAATCTACATTTCCTAATAATGGTTCAAACCAGTGGCTTGCATATACAGAAGCAATTCCAAAAACAATTGACCAAATGACAACACCAATAACCGTCCAAAAGATTGCATACCCTTTTGAAACACCAAGCGCTACAGCAGTTGCTGCTGACAAATGGCTACTTAACAAAAAAGAACCGAGAATACCGACACCAGGCATACCATACTTTTCTAAATAACGCTTTGTTCGTTCTTGACGTTTATTTTCTTTCTCTGGAAGCCCTTGTCTCTTACGACGGTTTATCAACCATGTGCGAATTTTTTCACCTAATAATACAAGTAATATAACACCAATCGTATTTCCTAAAATGGCAACCATAACTACTGGTATAACCGGTTGATCCATTAAAATGACACCAACAGGGACCGCTATTAAGTATTCAACTAACGGAATGAATGCCCCTATAAATACAACAATGAGTAACGACAGACTTATTCCTTCCATATGTATCCTCCACAATCTATTAATTAATGCAACGTTATGTATTTTCAATTATACTGAACGAAATCGTTTAAGAATGGAGCTGTTTTAATGACATATAAAGCTTTTACATTTGCTAGATTTGCTAATGAACAAATTGTCGAGAACACTTCTGCAGACTATATTGATATTATTCCAGCTGGATTTAAAAATTCGATTCAATGGAACTATGGTCACATTCTTGTCATTGCTGAACATGTCCTTAGCCATGCTCCAGCATATCAAAAGACGGTTCCAAAAGCGTTTTATCACCCATTCGCGAAAGGATCTAGTCCAAAGCAATGGACAGATCAAGTGCCCTCAATTTCTGAACTTCAAAAAACATCAATGGCACAACAACAAGCCATTCACACACTTATTAACACCGAAGGCGGCGCTGGACCAACAACAGCCTTTACACTTTATAACCAATCTTTCCAAACCGTTGACGAACTACTCAGTTTTATCGCTTTCCATGAAGGGATGCATTACCGAACTCTTCTTCATTACAACACTGTCT
The DNA here is from genome assembly GCF_002019705.1 of Shouchella patagoniensis. GTDB lineage: Bacteria > Bacillota > Bacilli > Bacillales > Bacillaceae_D > Shouchella > Shouchella patagoniensis. The sequence continues at coordinate 1,397,941 of NZ_KV917377.1, forward strand.
TTAATAAGCAATAAAAAAAGCATGCAGTGCATGCTTTTTTTACTTAAAAGCGAATAACGCCGAAACCCATTAAAACAACAACAAGAAGCAATAAAAAAACAATAAACAGCGAGCCTAGGCTGTTTTCATTTCGTTTCGCTTTACCTGTCGCCACTTCCATAAACGCAATTAAAAGAACAGCTAGCAACCCTTTGACAACGTACATCAATGGAAACTCCCAGGCAACTAACATCCCTACTCCAGATACAAGCATTAAAATGTAAAACAATCTAGCAATCATATGTAAGATCGTTCCAGCTTTCAGTTTGCGACCACGATATAAAAAGTACGCGATGATAAATAAAACAGCTAGGAACGCCCATGAACCTTCATGAATCCCTCTAAAAATCGAGAAATATTCGATAAAAAAACCGTCTGATTCCATTACATTTGACCTCCTTTCAATTCATTTTTTCTATCCTTATTATACAGAATCCTTACAAAAAATGCTATTTAAACACCTAAACCGTCGATGATACATCATCAATAGAGCGTCTTAATTTAAAATAACGAATAAGCATTGCCACTCTCCATGGCAAGAGCATGCCAAATGCGAGCAAGAAAAACATTCCAGATAATTCTGCTGGGTTTATTTCTTGTCCAACAATGAGTCGCAACACGATTCGAATAATAAGGAGCGCGGCTAAAATATAAGCAAACGCTTTCGATCGTTTTAAATAAATGTCTCCATCTCGACGTTCGAATTTAGATGTATAAATCAACACGGTGGAAAACAACAAGCCTACGAGCAACGCTTCTCCAATATGAAATGTTGATGGCCTAGTTGGTTCATAGAGGAACATAAGAAAACCAGTAGACATTGCAAGTGGTGGAATCATGATTCTGCGCGCCGAGGTTGGCTTTTTAGAAGCCTTCATGCGAATCACAAGGGCTGCGCTTCCCATGAGAACCGCCATAATAATTGGTATTACAACGAGTAACCAATGAGTCTCCTCCAAGATTCATTCCCCTTTCCAAACGTAATGTAAACATAAAAACAGGTGCCTTGCATGTAACAGCAAGACACCTTAATAAGTTAAAACAATGGCGCAAGCAACGAGTATCCGATAATGGCTGTAAATAAAATGACTAAGTGGTTTAATGAGAAAACAAACATTAACGTAGCCCATTTCTTAGGTTCCATTCGTCTGTAGCCAATTACGCTCAATGCAAGCCATGCGATTGCTAACACTAATGCCACTGACGTAATAATCCAGCTAAATGATACAAACAGAAAACTTGATGCAACAAGTACCACTAAATAGACGTTTGTTTGCATATATGTCCGTTTAAACCCTTTTACAACAGGTAGCATTGGAACATTTGCTGCTTTATATTCATCATGACGACGAATCGCAATCGCATAAAAGTGTGGCATTTGCCAAATAACCATCACAACAAAAAGACCAATAATCGCTGGATGCAGCAGATCAGCTGAAATAGCAGCCCATCCAATTAACGGTGGTACGGCTCCACTGATGCTTCCAATTTCCGTATTATAAATCGTGCGGCGTTTTGACCACATCGTATAAGGAACAACGTATAAAAACAATCCTAGAAAACCAAATAAAGCAGCAAGGGGTGTAGCAGCAGCTAACAACAACAATCCCATAAATGAAAGAGCTATTCCAAGGATAAGTGCATTTTTAGGTTGCATTCTTCCTGTAACGGTTGGGCGATTTTTTGTCCGATCCATAATCGCATCAATATCACGATCATATAAGTTATTAAATGCTCCAGCTGCTCCGATAACAAATGTTGAACCAATCACAGCTAAAATAATTTCCGCTACTTTATCGCCAAAAGATATTCCAGTAATATACATAGCTAAACTTAAACCAGCAACCATAGCTAGTAAATTGGATTTAATAATACCGGTTTTTAATGTCTCTGATAACACTTGCGAAAATGCCTGCTTAGGCGCAGCAAGAGAGGTGTTTTGGATGTTTTTTTCTATTTTTACCGTTCTCATATATCCCCTCTTCCCCCCTATCTATATAATTAATTATACTTTTATACAAACTATGTTTAGTTTATCACAATCGTTTAAATTCTGGACTTATGCGGCAATCTGTCGTATCAATGTCACGAAGTTATGGCAAAAGATTGAACAGAGCCCGTCCTTTTATAGCACACTTCTATTATTATACGCTTTTTGTTAGCTGATGCAAAGCTTGAAATCGCTTCCGTCATAATTTATACAAATCACAAAAACAATGGAGATGAGAAACCCTTCAAGTCATACGCCTAATCATGCTATGATAGAGCGGACAATCAATATTTTGTAAAAGGAGACTTCCATTATGACTAAAACGCTTATTTTTGGACACAAAAACCCTGATACAGATACAATCTGTTCAGCTATTGCTTATGCTGACCTAAAAAAACAGTTAGGTTATGATACAGAACCAGTAAGGCTCGGCGAAGTAAATGGAGAAACGGCCTACGCACTTGAAACATTTCATGCAGAAATACCTCGCCTCATTGAGAAAGCATCGAATGAAGTAAATCAAGTCATTCTTGTCGACCATAATGAACGGCAACAAAGTGTCAGCGATATTGAAGAAGTTCAAGTAGTGGAAGTCATTGACCACCATCGTATTGCAAACTTCGAAACGGCAGACCCAGTTTATTACCGCGCCGAACCAGTGGGATGTACAGCGACAATCATTAAAAAAATCTATAATGAGCATGATCTAGAGATTCCAAAAAACATTGCTGGTCTTATGTTGTCCGCTATTATCTCTGATTCTCTTTTGTTTAAATCTCCAACTTGCACTGAAGAAGATCGTAAAGCTGCAAGCGAACTCGCAGAAATTGCTGGCATTGACGCTCATGAATATGGCTTAAATATGTTAAAAGCGGGAGCAGATATTTCAGAGAAAACGTCAGAACAACTTTTAATTATTGATGCAAAAGAATTCTCTATGGGTGAATATTCAGTTGAAATTGCCCAAGTGAATACCGTCGATATCAATGACATTCTTTCAAGAAAAGAAGAACTAGAAGGTGCAATTCAAACAACAATTGCTTCTAAAGAACTTGACTTGTTTGTCTTTGTAATTACGGATATTCTTGAAAATAATTCAACTGCCCTTGTTCTTGGTACGCATACTCAAGCATTTGATAAAGCATTCAACACTACACTTAACAATCATGTTGCAGAGTTGCCAGGTGTCGTTTCAAGAAAGAAACAAGTAGTTCCCCCTCTTACAGAGGCATTTTTACAGAAGTAATCAATCCTATTAAGAAACTGCACCTAATGGGTGCAGTTTCTTTGATTATTTCCCTTGTTCACTTCTAGGAACCCGATCACGATAGAACTCATATTCACCCGTATGTCCAATCTGTATATCCACTTTTATTGAACGTAAGGATGTTTCATTAAGTTGAAATGGACTGGGTAATGATTTGTACGCTTTTACATGTTGTCGATAGAAGATATTTTCTAAATCGTACACATCTTTATCAGACTTTAAGCCCAAAAGATAAGTGGCACGGATTTGTTCCTCCATTTCCTCTCCCAACAATTGAGTTAGCTCATTGATTTTTTTTGAAGCGCCTAACTCATGGCTAGGAGGGAAATCCTGCAAAGCGGCAGTCCCCTTAATTTTCACATCATAATAAACCTGAGTTCCGTCAACCTCCGATGCAATATGTGCTTCTGGCCTTATAATATTCAATAAGGCAATTTTCTTCCCATTTTCTTTGATGAGCAATGGGGTTTCACTGGTCTTTGATTTTAACCAACGTAAACCACTCAGTTCATTCTCATTATAATAAACTGGTTTTTTTCCACCCTTCAGAATATAGGCACCGTTTAAATTTAATGCGTTATTGGTTTTCCCATTACTGCTATGCCATTCATTTTGAACGAGATCGATATTCGGTAGTTTGACCGATCTTCCAAATTCTGGGTAGTCTCTCATTAATTGATTTAAAGCGATTGGTTCTATATAAGACCGCTCTTTAAAGATGGAGTCTGGGTCAAAAAGCTCAGTATGGACTGAGTCTCCAAACATATTTGTGACTAACAATATGTCAGAAATATTATCATTCGTAGCAAAAACCCATGGCGTTACTCGAATTTGTTGATAGCGGTACAACGCTTCATTAATTTCAATGAGAGGAGCAAAATCAAGTACATTTTCGCTATAAACAATGGCATTGACATGACCCCAATGTACTTCTTGATTTGTTTTAGGATAGAGATTATCTAAGGCTAGAAGGATTGTTTCTCCTTTCGCTTTACCGACCCACGCACCAGGATTCTCATTTGAACTATTTGACGTATCAATAACTGATAAATGACCAAAATTTAAGGATTGTACGTACACGATATACTCGCCGTCTTCATAATCAATCCCAATTGCCGTTATATATTGAATATCTTGAGTGTCGAGCATATCCCAGCAGCCTGTTAACATGAAGAAGGACAAAAGAATACTCAGGATCCATTTCTTCATTCACCTCGCCTCCTGGTAGCATCAATGGGACGAAGACTATGACTCCGTTTCTTTCTTGTAATCCAAGGCTTTGCAAGCATTGAAGATACGAAATCTTTACGATCAAATGGAGCTACTGGAGATAAATAAGGCAAACCAAATGATTCTAAATGAGCAAGATACAAAATGATTGAGATCATACCGATGCAAAATCCAAACATGCCCAAAAACGCAGACAAAATTAATACATAAATTCGTATAATAGAAACGGTCCCTGAAAGCACTTGGCTCGTAATTGCAAAAGTAGAGACTACCGTTAGTCCCACAACAACAAGCATTGTCGGTGAAGTCAACCCTGCGCGAATCGCAGCATCCCCAATAATTAAACCTCCAACTACAGCTAATGTTTGACCAACTCCCTTCGGTAATGTTGTCCCTGCTTCTCTAAACAATTCAAACAATGCAATCATAATAAAAATTTCAAGCACTGATGACATCGGTAAACCTAACCTTGATATATAAATGGTTGCAAGGAACGGCAACGGTAATTGATCAACATGATATGCATTTAAAGCAATCCAAAAACCAGGTAAGAGTAATGCAAGAACAAGACCACTAAACCGTAACAACCGCTGAAAAGCGACGAAAATAGCTGAATTATGAAGATCCTCTGCTGTCTTAAACAAAAAAGCTAAATTTGCTGGTGCAATTATCGCTCCAGGAGAACCATCAGCCAGTACAGCAAATCGACCGCTTGTCAAACAAGCAGCAACAAAATCTGGTCTACTTGAAAATACAGTAAGTGGAAAAAAAGCGAACTTTGTATTTGTTAATCTCTCCTCAATTTCAGTAATACTTAAAACTGCATCTGTATCAATTTCTTCTAGACATTTCCGCGCTTCATCCACTACTTTTGGTCTCGCAATATCTTTCATGTAAAGCAAGGAGAGTTCTGTTTTTCCTCTTTCTCCTTTTGTAATACTTTCATTAATAAGTGTTTTCGTTTTTAAACGTTTTCTTACTAATGCTATATTTTCACTTATATCTTCTGTAAATCCATCCCTTGGACCACGAAAGGAAATTTCAGTATTTGATTCCTCCGGAAGTCGCTTTGGATAATCAGGCAACATGATCTTATATAATTGGTCAAATGCTTCAACTAAGAAATAAACAGCACCAGAGTAAAGATCAGTAGCTACATCGCTCCAACTAGAACTCTTTTCGATCATTTCTAATTGAACCCTTCCTACTTGCCCTTCATCAGCTAATATTGAATATCCATGCTCTTCAACCATTTCTTGAATACTTGAAATAACATCTTTTTGCAACGTTTTAACATCAACAATCGTCCTACAGTATATTAAGTACATCTTTTTCGTTTCATTCTGATCAAAATAGTATGTTTGCAGCACAACATCACTGCTCACACCAAATTCCGCTATGAAATTGTGATAAGCCCATTTATTGTGCTGCTCCATTTTTTACACTCCCCCTTTTTGAACGCTTCTTTTTTCTCAGACTAGCAACTAGCAACCACACAAGAATAATCACAGCTACAACAAACGAAAAGGTCATATACACATTTGTTAGCATCACGACAAAAACTGGCTCATCAAACGGGATAAAGACCGTTAGCCATAATAGGAAAGAGAGGATGAATATGATCGCTATCCTTCCTTTCTTTGATTTAATTTGCAGCATATCAACAACTACATATAAAGCAATCGCTTGTCGTGTAAATGCACCTGCTAACCATTGGAAAATTGAAAAGAAATCTAGCCTTGTTAAATATTCACCTAATTCCAATACTCTCCATTGTGAAAAAGCAGGATATTTCATTCTTTGAGCTTCTTCAATTCCAAAAATCGTTATCGCACCAACTAAAGGTCCTAAGGCAAGTCCAAACAACAAGAAACCAACGGTATACAAATGGCTTTTTTTTAATTTAGTAGAGCTATGCTGTTGAATCAATAAAAGAAAAATTAATTCTGTAAAACCGCATAACACGAGGTAAGAAGATAGAAATGTTTCAGAATAGCCATGTTCAAAAATTGGTAAGAGCAAGCTATAATCTTTCTCTTTTAAATTTCCTGCAGCCACTAAAAATCCAAAGCCAACAACGATTGGCAATAAAATCCCAGCTGTAAACGCAATCGTTCGAATTCCGTAATAAGCCGCAATTGCACATAAAAGTAAGTATGGTAAAGCTAAAATGGCATTTGGTGTTAATGTTAAATATGTACTTGTTGTCCACGTAACCGTACTAAATAAAGTTACATAACTAAAAATGGTTAAATAAATAAATAAAAGAGCTTGAAATAGCCTCCAGCTAATGAATGAACTTCGTTCTTTTACAAACTGGACAACATGTTGTTGTTTTGTTCTTCGACTAACAAAAGTAATAATCGGAACTAAAACGATTAAATAAAGAGCCGATAAAAGAACACCTATCCAAGAATCACGCTCTCCATACTGGAGTACAATTGGCATCATAATGACATGATTCATTAAACCACTAGACAATAAAATAATTGGAAATAATTGAACCATTGTCACCGACCGATTCATGAAAGCTACACTCCTATCTGTAATACTGTTACTATTCCAGTAGAAGCCTATTTTATACAGATCCTAAAAAAGCAGCAGGCCATTTTAGAATGGTCTGCTTTTATCTCTAACTAATAAGGTTTTGAAATCCAACGATAAGACTGCTTTTCGTTACGCCTTTATTTATAAAAAATACTTTATCTAAATGACATGCCGTCAACTCATGTTTTAATTCGTTTTCTAGGGGTACCTGATTACATAACCAGTTCGATTGGGGGAGATTTTATGAGTAATAAACCAAAAAATATAATGTGGTTTTTTCTTGGTGTCGCTACCTACTTCACGATTTCATTCTTTTTCCTCTGATATAAAATACATACTTCAACTCCAAACGATTTGGACATGCAAAAAAGCATGACCGTGAACATTCACGGTCATGCTTTTTGTTCTTCTAATGACAGAAGTAAGCTTTGATAAATATTTGGCAGAAAAGAGTTTTACATTCACTCGAATAAAATAAGTTTTTATAATTGCTTATTAGAAAGTTTCCCCTAATGGAGCCTAGGGGGCTCGAACCCCTGACCTCGACGCTGCCAGTTATGAGTACGAACGGGAAAGCCTTGATATATAAGGGTTTTGGAAATGTAAATTGATCAAAATTGGCACATTCAACATCAAAATAACATCAATTTTAACATCAATTTTTAAGTGGAAGGGGCAGTAATCATAAACTGCCTTTCTTCCTATTTAATGCTAGTTTTTCGTAACGTTTAAATCTAAGGCTAATGCCAGTTTATAAAACGCCTTCCATTTTAGCTTGTAATAAAATTTATGTCCAATAGGCGGTTGGAATGCATGAGTATACATTTTTAGATCTGTCATGTAATCCGCTTCCCGATCCATGTATCTTCTTTCAACAAGAAACTGTTCATATTGTGGCAACCTACGAACTGCCCTTTCGACTCTTTCGCAATATCGTTTTTGATATGCTTTGGTGTCAGCATTGTATATAGCTGCACTTGCAGTCTGATCAGTTGTTCCACTTTGACTTACTACAGTCTCTTTCCAACTACTCGTTGTGCTTGTCTCGCGATCCTCGAATGCAAGATACTTATACATACGATACTTGTTTAAAGCCTCTTCCACTTCTTCTTTTGTTTTTTGTTTATCCAGTTCTGGTAAGTCCAGAAGTTCTAACTGTTTCATAACTCCACCCCATCGTAAAGCTAGTCGTTGAGTTCAATACCAAGTGCCCATTTTGCTTTAATGTTGTTGATTAGAGCTAATTTTTCGTAGTCGGTTTTTGATAAGCCGCTTTCTTGTTGCATCTTAGCTTCGAAATAGAAATGTGATATGAATCCGAATGAATCAAGAATGACACGCTTTTCCTCGTCGGTGAGTTTGTTGCTGTCTACAGAGGAGGGCATGATCACTCACCATTTTCTTTCTGTTTCATAATTTCTTCATATAATAATGGCTCTGGCGCAATAAAATGTGGTGGTTTAATAATCTTACCCATTTCATTCAAACGTGGTTTACCATCTTCCCACAATTTGGACATGTTGGCTTCATGGACGATGTTAAATAGTTGTTCTGGTTTAACGCCCATTTCAACCATGGTTCCAAGTGCCAAGTACATTAAATCAATCATTGCATCGGCTTGATCCACTACACCAGAAGCTGTAAGGAATTCATCTAGCTCTTCTATCATGTATTCATATCTTTCATTTCTACGATCTTCGTCCAACCTTGTCGGTTGTCGTAACACTGGCTGCAACATCTTTCTTTGGAAATCCGCTACTTGTTCGTATTGTTTGTTCATTCTTCTTCCTCCCCGATCCAACTTTTTATAGTACGGTATATATTTTTACGACTTAGGTTTTTATCGGTGAAACTATCCATATAACCACTAATTGCATCCTTGTAATAAATTACTCCGAATAGTTCTCCTTTAGCATCTACTGCATGAACCATGAGAGCTGCCCGCGTACCATCATTTCTTTCAGAAATATAAAAACAATCACGCGTTGCTGACTTCATATCTTTCATCCATTGATCAAGCAAATTTCATTCCTCCTTAGATGCCCCTATAGACGTTTTAATTCATCCTCCAAGGGTACAGAACATTAAACCTGAAAAATTGGAGGTCGTACCATGACACACAATCGTTGGCTTGATGCATTCATAGCATTTATAGTCGTATCAGCAGGCAGTTTTCTAGGAATCTTAGCCATTGAAGGCGGAAATTACAGCTTTGCTGACAACTGGCTTAGACACGCTCTTTACGGCTTAGGTTCAGCTCTATTTTTTGCTTTTATTTTTCCGTTATTTATTAAGAGAAAAGAAGCGAAAAGGTGATGCCCCGCACAGGGCGGGGATAAATTAAACTAAATGACCATCTATTAAGATGACTTCACCGTGAGAAACGATATCCTCGAACTTAAAGAAATCTTCTGGAGGGATCTCGCCACTTGATTTCAAGTATCTCTTCCGGGCTTCCTCTTCTGTAATCTGAGTAATTGGCGCTTCGCTAGCTACTTCAATAGCGGATTCGCCAGCTACTTTTTGGGCATAGACTTCTATTGCTACATGCTCACAAGCTAGATCTACTGTCATATCCGGAACCATTACTTGGTCTTCGTCCACCGAAATCAAGGCATAATACTCATGTTTAGTAAATTCAAAATATCTCATTTTTTATTCCTCCTAATTTGTGATACTCCCCACAGAGGGGAGCGCTAATCAAACTCACAAACAGATTTACCATCTAACAAAGAATTAATTTCAATTGGTTCATCGTCCCATGTTAAGAAAGTATACTGACCGTACTTGGTAGCTTGCCTGCGGCGCATTTCTTCTTGTGTCATTGGATAAGCTCTCTCTACCCAAGTTGAGTATCCCGTACCTTTGTTCCTTACAGGCTTCTTCTTAAATGCCTCAGAAGAACCTATTTCATTGCGTACTAGCCATTTAAAACCACTTAACTGAAAGTATCTTAACTCGATCTCTTCTTCATAATTAAGCATCCCTCTTCCTCCTATACAGCTAATTCATTGAACGAGATTGAATGATCTCCTTTAGTAAACACTTGAATGTGATCACCGTTCATTTCGTAATCATCGTGAGTAATAGAGTAACCCTTCTTGATTAGCTCAAACTTGATGTATGAGCATTTAAGAAGGTCTTCTCTGCTATTGATGATGTAGTCGCCCTTCGTCCAGTTAATGTGCATGAGGCTTCCTCCTATACAGAAGTAGCCTATTTCGCATTATAATAATGTTCGCTAAGAACACTTCTCCACTTTGAAACAGCAGAGCCTTCACTATCTAATTTTCTCGCTCTGAATCCAGTTAAAATTACATTTTCATAGAGAGCTTGCAACATTTGTATTTGCTCTCCCTTAGAATAAATTTCATGAACAACCTTTACTTCCATTCCGTTTCCCCTCCTATATAGGCAGTATCAAAATTACTCAATTTCAACGTCTTCTCCCCTTGTTCTAAAAGTATTAGCACATTCAGGGCAAGTAAAAATCGCATATTTCAAATCAATAACATCGTGGATTTCTGTTCCATCATCAACGTTTCCATTACCCATTGCATCAAACTCATGATTACAAGAAGGGCAGGTTACTTCGACAAATCTAATTTGCGGAATCTCGTATTCAATTTTAAATTTGATAGCCATACTTATCCTCCTAGTGGCGGTAGCCTAATTAGTTAGTAACTCCGGGTTTTGGTGGATGTTGCCAATAACCTCACCATCATCCAAATAGTTAAGATGAAGTCCCATGAGTGATTCTTCACCTCTAAAAAGTTGAAACATACCCCCGTAATAAGTAACTGTCATTATTTCTGGAAGCGGTGCAGATGATTCAAAAGAGAGTTTATTAACTTTTATTAAATCCCCCTCATAAATCTCCGTACCGTTCTTGTCTTTGAGTCCGGTGTATTGCATTAACGGTGAATAATACCTGTCTTCAGCAACAGCAAAGCGCATATGATCTTTGAAACTATCCATAGCCAACAGTTCATCCCACGCATACATAAATTTATTTTCTTTACCGTAAACTCGAAACTTTATCTCCCTCATTTTGAAACCTCCTAATAACCTATTTTTTAGTAACTCCGGGTTTCGCTTAACGTGATTTCATCGAATAGAGGAATCGCATCCTTGCCGTTATCAATCCAGAACGCCCCTTCTCGATAGACTACATTGCCAGTTACGAATTTTTCGCCATCATATCTTGTGGCTTCATCACCTTCCCAGATCTCGTCTCCATTTTCGTCATATACGCCTGTTGCTTGTCCGACTGTTTCAGGATCGACTTTCAACCACCATTCATGCGCTAAATACTCGCTATCCCAATCTGCTACAGGACCGACAATAAACGTTAAATCTCCATCTTTAATCAGATTTCCATACACCCAACCATTTGAATGCGTAAGGTTTAATTCTTCCATTTCCTTTTCGCTCATTGTTGCTTTACCACGGAATAAAATATCTCTCATATTAACCTCTCCTTTGGCGGTAGACCGCTATTCTTTAGCCGAATCAATGAAATTATCTAAAGGCTCTAAGTCGCCGTTTAAATGCCAATTAGCTACTTCTAATCCATCACCGTACAATTCATCAAAGTAGTCGCGGAAAGCTTTTAGTTTTTCGTTTTCTTCCTTTAGCCTTTGTACTTCATCAAACAAATCTACGTTTATTTGTTGCTGACTCATTTTCCCCATCTTTGTAAATCCTCCTTTGGCGGCAGGAGCCGCATTGTGTGGTCATACCGCGCATTAATCTTCCACAAATTCATACGTTCCCAACGCATCATTGAATTTATAATGAGGAGGAATTTTTCCATTTTCACATAACTCAAAAGCTAACTCATAAGCTTCTTTTGAATCAAATTCATACTCAATTTCTTTTAATATTTCATTTTCTTTGAAAGTGTAAATACCGTTATTACTACTTCCTAAATCTTCATCTGCATAGCTATATTCAATAACTACATTAGGAAAGATCCATGCGATTTTTTGAATGAGTTTCTCAACACCGTTCCAAGCAGTTTGAAAAAATACAGTGTCATCGGAACTTCGTACATCTGGTTGGGAATAAGCATTCCATTTAGTTCCCCAATGTTTTCTTTGCCAATTCAAAATTGTATTTTCACTGCCCCATTTCTCTTCATCTTCTAGTGAAATACCTTTTACATCTGGCGACACTCCATATATCCATTTAGGAATAGGAGTTATTTTACTGAAATCTATTGTCCCAATTCCTTTTTCATCAATCTTTATAAAATCCATTACTGCTTGTACTTCCTTTTCTAAACCAATAACTTTTAATTTATTCGAAATGTGATTTGGCACTCTTAACACTCCCCTACAGTTTATGGATACTACTTGTCTTACCGGATAGGTGATAATCAGAATCAAAATTTCTCAAGTTACTCTTCTTCAAAATTCTTCGATACTTTAAAAGCCTTTTTATTTCATTACTATTAATTACTACGTTTAAACGTTGCTTTGAACTAACATGCGGATAATTTCTTGATACCGGATCTTTTAAAAACTTACGACTCTCTCTAATCCACTCAATCCGAGCGTGTACACAACTTGTTAATTCGTTATAAGAACATGAATCAAATTGACCTCTCATTCAACTTCATCACCCTTCGTATTTTTTTCATGTCTACTCGCACCTTGAAAGAATAAAATAGCTATAGTTGCCATTACTGCCCACAGGATAAGGAACAGCAGGGTGATCATGACTTATCCTCAAGTAGTTTGACAGGAACACCGAATGCTTTAGCGACACTAGAAGCATGTATATGTCCTTCTTCATACAAATCAATCGCCTTGTCCAAATAATCCCTTGCCTTTTTTAGATCTTCTAATCCGTTCTTCTTCGGATACCGGGTCACATACTTGATGACATTTCCAATAAGAAAACCTTCATAATTTGCTTGGCTCATGTTGGCTTTCATGTAAGTGAGTGGGTCTATTTTTGATTCGTAATGGGAAGGTCTTTTGGGATTAGTCATTCAGCCACCTTCGTTTCTAAGATGTACCCTACCGAGTTAACATCGAGAACCGTTACATAAAACGAATCCCCAACATCCGCTAAGAAGGCCACCAATTTTTTCTTGTCCCCTTTTATATAAACCTCCACTTTTTCTCCGTCCCAATATTTAGGTCGTAGAGATATATGGTAATACGCGTCCGATCTGTTCATATCACACCTGCTCCTTCAATGGACGTCTTTGAAATACCATCTTCACAAAATAGAAATCATCCTTGTATGCAATAGGAGCAGCACACTCCCACCCGCGTTCTTCTTTGTTTTGTATAGCTTTGGTTAATGCCAATTTGCTTTTATCTTTGATTAGTAACCCCGGCTCCCCACAGGAAGTGCGGTATTGCCTAGTATCTCTACGTTTATTATGCAAAGTCATATCGTCCAACCATTCACTCTTTTCACGTTCTGCTCTCGATCTGCTCCTCATAGCAAGCCCTCCTTTTATTAAGAAAGGCAGGAATGAACCTGCCCACAGATTATGCGATTACGAAGAATTTCCCTGCCTCAATTTCTTCTTTTAACGCTTGCTTTAGATAAGCCTTAATATTTTTCATGGCCTTCAATTCCCAAGATCCGCCATCTGCTTCAAATAATGCACAACTTGGACCATTCTTCATTCGGAAGATAAATTCACTTTCAGGTTGTTCGACTTCAACGAATGTACGAAATGGCTTAAGAATGACCGGGTTCGGTACAATGACTTTGTCCACATTTGCCACACCTGTTTTTGCAACAACTGATTGTGATACTCCGTCATCACCATAGGTGCTTACGTTTTCTTCTGCGATATTGCCGACTACTTTTAAAACAATGTCTCGATCATCGTTCTTAACAAAACAAGACTGCAGCTTGATGTTAAAAGACTCGGAATCATAGAATCGATCAAAAGTGAAGTCTGGAGTTAATGCATGTGCCTTGATAAAGGAATCGCGGTTCTTGTCTTCATTGAATGAACTAAATGCAACTACATTTCTTGGATCTTCAACCTGGATAATTAATTGTTCTGTTTGATCAATATTTGATTTTAGATATTCCACGAAACCAGATAAGCTTCGTACATTGAATGCTCTTGCAGTTGGTTGTTCTATTAAATGCAACGGCTTATCCGTAAAATTTTGACCACTAACTAAAAACTCTTTCACTTCACCTAAACCAACAAGATATTTCATCGCTTCTTTTAACATTTCAAAACAGCTCCTTTTAATTGTTTGTTTTTACTTACTTAGAATTTTGTTTTCTGAAATCAACGATCTTTTCACCTGTATCTTCGTAAACACCAGTTTCATCGAAATACGTTTGCCCTTTAACTCCACTACGTAATTCTTTACCAGTGATTTTTCCAGCGCCATCTTGATCGATGACAATCTTAGTTTCAATGTCTTTAGCTGGAGAAAGTGTGCTTTTCGCCTGAATACCAACACTTGCAATGTCCCTTTCACCGTCGGCTTTCAGCGTTACAGTAAGAGTTAGCTTTCGTGCTTTCTTAGGATCTGTGTTAGGATCAGCTATATTTTCAAGAACCTTTTGTAACTCAATGTTGAAACGCTCAATAACAGCTCCGTTTGCAAATTCATTTAAATCGACAATCTTACTCATGAAATCATCTCCTAATTTTTTATAAGTTCACGCGCCATATAATGTAGCGTGTAGTAAATGTAGTTACCTGTGTAAACCGGGTTAATGAAATGAGTGGTGAAGTCATACCTTGCTTCAAAAGTTTTTAACGATCCCAGTAAAGATTCAGGTTTGTACTGACTTCGGTACGTACCATTTAATATTTTTGAATAACCCTCAACATCCTCAACCAATAAAGTAAATGGCTGGCGTGACGCTCGGATCAACTCGTTTTCAAATCTCGTTCGATCTTTAATTGATTCAACCAGCTCGTCTACCCCGTTCTTCCGTTCAACGCAACCAGCAACGAATAAGTCACGCGCAATTCCTAGTTCTGCATTGGCTGGTATAAAACACCCGTAATCACCCGTTTTCATAGTCCGATTAACAAACGGTATGTCTTTTTTAGTAAAATAGTCTCTTACGTGTTGATTCTTTTTTTCACGAGTATCCACAGTGATGGTTAGAGTTTTCAAAATTTCGTCTACTTCTTTTGGAGTGTATCTGTATCCCAAGGCTGACATTTAATCAATCCCTATCTGATGTTAGCTTTTCTTTGATAAATTGCCTTGCGTCCTCAATATCTTTTACTAACTCACCTAATGTTTCAGCCTTCGATTTTGCGATTTTGATATTTAACAATTTCTGAATTGCTTGCTCTGGCTTCCCAAAATAGCCATGCGATTTATAAAGGTCGGCGTTAGTCTTCTTATCTTTCTTGCCTGTATATTCTTTTAGATAGAATTGCGTTTCGTCACTTTCTAAATATAAATTTCCTTCTATTTGTACCTTCATGATCACGCCCCCTTCTTTTGTCGACCTGCCATCGCTCGATTGAATAATTGTTCTGCCAACTGGTCCGTTTCTTCGTTTTCATAATTAGCTGTGCATTCGTCATACTGCCAGCCATTTTCTTTAAGCAGATTCATTCTTTTAATAATTAATTCACAGCAATCAGGGTTATTAATTAGAAAAGAGACGATTAAATCAGGATTATTAACTGGTTTATTTAAAAAACAATCAATTAATTGGTCGTTTGTTGATAAAATAGCGTGTTTTTTAGCCGAATAATCGCCTTTTAATTGATTAATAATCCTCTCTTTGTATTCTTTCGCATAATTAATAGTAAGCTCACTTACTTTGCTTGCATTAACCACCGTAACCCCTGTTTCATCAAGCTTTATGTCCGCTCCGCACTTCTGAAAACTTGCTATAATTTCCTTTGGATGCATGGTTTTCACCTCAAATTGGGTTATTAAAGGGTTATTAAACTTTTCAATTCAGTAACCCACTCAAACCGTTGATACATTAAGCTTTTACCCCTCGGGTTATCGGGGGTTACTTAAAATCTACATGTAAGCTCTATATAGTATTTATTTATTTTTTATAGAACCTAACATAGAAAACTCAATAACCCTCAGTAACCCATTCAGCAAAAACATTGATGTAACAGTACTTTCACAGTTTCAAAGTGTCTTTTTCGCTAACCTGTTCAGTAACCCGTTCGATAACCCTTAAGTCTGGATTGTTCTTCATAAGAGCCAAACCGACAAAGTAAGTTTTGTTTTTCGCTCCCTTTTTCTTTTTAAATCCTCTGCTTTCGAGTAGTCTATAAAAGGCGCGATTCTTTAATTCGAATTCACCATTCTTGAAACAGAAATCTTTGTACTCGTTATACAGTTCCTTCGCTTCCACTTCAGCAGCATCAGCAACAATACACTTTTCGTCCAAGAACGGGCCCATTATATCCATGTCTTCACGGTAAGCTTGCGTTGCCTGTTTGATGGACTTAGGATGCTCAAGGCCTTCCTTCTGCCACATCAAGCAGCCTTCCACCGCCCAAGCAAGTATCCCAGGCATTTCAGCTTCTAACTTCTGTGGTAAGCGCCTGTCAACTTGACTCTTAGGGATTGTGACTTTGAATGGTATCTGGCAGATTCTTCGCCATATCCCCTCATCTGATCCGCGTATGACAGGTGGGTGGTTTGTGGTGAAGAAAATCTTAAACTCCGGTGTAAACTCGAAAAACTCTTGGCGCATGAATCGCGCTGTCATCTTTTCCCCACCTGTTATTTGCTTGACCAAACTCTCACTAAGCTGCTGCCCCTCTTCACTTTCCACAGCAGAGACAAAACGGGCCTTGTCCAATCGTGCGATATCGTTGTTAATGCCGCTATCATTCTTCTTACGGATGAATGTATCCGAGTTGGTTTGCTTACCGTAAGCGCCTAATATTCGCTGTATCGTATTAATAAAAGTGGATTTACCGTTACGTCCGGTGCCGAACAAGAAGAACATTTGCTGCTCGGTTATATCTCCGGTGAGCGTGTAGCCAATTGCCTTTTGCATGAAGTGGATTAGCTCATGGTCCACATTGCCTTGATCATCTTGGAAAATGCTTTGTAAGAAGTTGAGCCAGTTCGGACATTTTGCATCTTTCTTGTATTCAACATCTGATATTTTCGTAAACAGATAGTCTCGATCATGCTGCAGGAGCTTTCCTGTTTTTAGATCAACTACTCCGTTCGCTACATTAAATTTGAACGGGTGCTTGTCCAACTCTTCATTTGTAACTGACAACATCGGTTTACTGTCAGCTATGCTAGCCATTCTTGTTGAACGCCTCTCACACTTTTGCGCCCAATCATATAGCTTCTTAGCCATCGGGTTATCTTCATTTTCTCTAGCCTTATCTGCTTCCTTGTATATGCCTCGCAATGTCCGCGCTGTGATTGTTTCAATCTCTTTCTTGCTATCTTCTTTCCACCGTTTACCGTCCCATATGAGCCATTCTCGCTCCCCGCAGTAACGAACATCTTTACCGTGTTGATAAACAATGCGCTCTGCATTTCCTAGCTCGGTTAAACGGAAGAATGGTTGTTTCTTCTTAAACTCATCATCATCAGCCTGTGGGAAAAATATTTGATATGGCTCTTGTTGTTTTGGTACAAAGTCAGAGATTGTTGAAGGACATGTGCTTGCTGCATTACGCACTGTCACCTGACCGTATGTACTCCCATCTGATGATGCTTGCCTGTCCCACTTTTCACGCATTAGGCCGGACTCTCGAAACATCGAATCCATCTTGCTTTCGTCCGCGTCTGTCCAGAAGGCTAAATGATTACAAAGTGCTAAGTCAGAAGAAGAATGATCATCATTGATTAAGTAACCATCAAAGAGTGATTTAATATCAGCACCCTTCTTGCTGTTGAACATCTTCTCCCATAGCTCACGTTCGCTTAAATCGCTTGTTTTAGTCCGTTGTTGTGGTGGTGAAGGCGTTGGAACCTCCTTGGTTTTATCTTCCATGTAATGTTGCCAGAAGTCTTTAAGAGCATCAGAACGTTCTTGAACTCCTGTGGGATGCACAACGTTTCCGGTAAAGGTGAAGTAACGGCCATGCCTGTAAACTTCAATGCCATGCTCAACATTTTTCTTACCTGTACCTGGTCCTCTAAGTGGCAGCTTACCTTTTACGATGATATGAAGACCATCACCACTAGGGGAAAATTCTGTGTAGCTGTCTAACTGATCCACAATATCTCTTGCTACATCTGAATACGCTCCATCCTCTATACAATGGTCCAAGTCGACACCAACGAATGGATCGTCAGTAGAAAACATGAACCCTATTCCGTCAAACTTGCCTGTTTCATACGCTTCAACAGCTTTATCAAAGCTCGACCAATCTTGCCTATCATTTGCTTTAGCGTGCCATCCATCAGCTTTATAAGGCACTTTGGTTGTCTTGCCCTTACGTTCCTCTTTGCGCCATACAATCCACTGTGGAAAGTCGCGCAGTTCTTGCGGTATATTATTGAATTGATACTGCATGTAACCGACTCTCCTTTAGGGTGAAGAGGGGACAAAGCCCCTCATGTATTGACGACTCAGAACGGTACGTCATCATCCTTAATATCAATTGATCCACTATCTGGCTTGCCAACTTCAGGAGACTTGAATCCATCAACCTGTGGGTAGTAACGACCGTTATGTTCTCTTAGACCTACAATCAAACGAACCTGTTTGTTTTGCATTGACTTTGCCCATTCAGTAAACGATTCAAAGTCTGTACCCTCTGGAACACCTACTGCCATTGATAACGCTTGGAATCTCCACATACTTTTTTCGGATACTACGAAATTGTCATAGTTAATTTTCTGTCCTTTATTAGATGGTTGTGGTACATCATCACGTACTTCGTAAGTTAAAATGACCATGTTACTACCTGACTTAGCTTGCTTCATTTCATAACCTACAACTGTTGCTTCGTACTCACCTTTAACCCAATCTTCGAACTGGCTTACCTGGCTATAATCTACTTTTAATACTGACATTAGAAATCACTCCTATTAGTTAGTTAAAATCTCGTGTGCTCTTTTCATTACTTTCAAGCTAAAATCGCTTACCTTCTGTTCGTTCATTTTAAATTCGAGACCAGCTAAAACTTTTTGCTTTTCCTCGTTGCTTTCCACAGCTTGAAGGATCTCACTAAGCAACTGCTGTCGCTCGTTTTCCTCTGCTTCTTCACGTTCGGCGTTCAACCTCGCTTCTTCTGCCTTCACATCCACACCCAACTCCAACCAACGAAACAAGCGGCGACCATCATTAATTGTGACTTGAAACTCTTCCTCACCGAATAAGTGGGTGTTGTCCTTTGATGCCTTAGCCATGTGATTCATATCAACGTTTAGGTTAAGCATGAACTCATATTCCATTTCATCTTTTTGGACAGGCTTTGTGCCAATCTTGACTGGTTGCTGCTTTCCCTTATCATTCAACTCCATTGCGTATTCTTGTTTAGTTCTTAGAGTTGCAATGATATGAACATCATTCCTTGTGAGCGTTTTTACAAGACTAGAAGTTTGAGGCGCTAACTTCCCCCAATTCTGAAACGAGTTACCGCTCATGGCTCCATGAGTTTCTACAATCCCGCCTTCTCCCTGCCAGTTATGAGACAAGGAATCAATCACAATGATCTCTGCACCTGCTTGCTTTAATGCCATAACAGCTTCTTGATATCGCGCTGTTGTATATGGTGGCTCAAAGTTTATATGAAGAAACTCGCCAACCTTTGTATCTTCATCAATGTCACTTCCGAAGTACAGAAGCGATCTTTCGTGCTCCGTGTCAGCCAGTCCTACTTTCTCCCACACTTCTTCGTCCCTAAGCTGTGGGTAGGCTTCACGCATCATTCCAAACGCCATTATGAGCGCACTGAACGTCTTACCTGCTCCACTTGGTCCCATAAAACCTGCAATTAGTTTCTGTTTCTCACGTCTTGCCTTTTTTACTTGCAACAGTGATCACCTCACACTTCAACTTTAAAAGTAGTACCGCCTTGATCCATTTCCACACCTTCCACACGTTGACCGAGAGCATCGACAATAACGGCTTGTCCATCTACCTTAGCTACATTAAGAGTCTTCTTGAAATCTCCCCAACGGACTTCTTTTTTAATAAAGGTATCTAAACCTGAAGCTTCAATATGTTCTAATAAAGAGTCCTGGTTCATAGCGACAAAGTCAGGTTTCTTAGTAATACTTTTTGATTTCCCATGTGGGGACTTCAATGTTTTTTGCTTTGGATTCTCTTCTAATTGCTTCATATGGTATTCCTTAATTAGAAATTCAAAGAATGAAATCGAGTTTTCTAAAGGCTTCACTTCTTCTGCCGACCACATCGTGACTCGTTCAATCTCTCTAGCGGCAATAGCTTTTGTGTCCTGTATCTGTTGTTGATAGGCGGCCATTTTTCTGAATGCCCAATTCAATCCTTCTTGGTCTTTAATGGAGAATCGTTCTTTCGTTTCTTCACTTAATTCGTGTTCTTCCAACTCTTCAATTTCTGCTTGTTGAAAAGCATTCATTTGCAATCTCCCCTTTTTAATCTTCTATATAAGATGCTTTGTAAGAAATGCCATTGTATATAGAACTGTTGTTATAAATCGCACCAGGTTTATACTTGTAGCAACGTTCTTCTTCATCATGGAAATAATCAAGGTCATACCATTTTCTAAACATCTTTGCGTTCGCTTCAGCTTCCTTCTTCGTATCAAACAGAAATTCGAACGTCCCTTCAAAACCTTCACCTAACAATGTGTTTACCATCGAAATTCTTTTTTCATAACTCTTTCTCAAGTCTTCCATTTGCAATCCCTCCTAATGGTGGTATACTAATTTCAATAATTTGTTTGTAATTAGCCGCCTCTGCAAAGGTGGCTTTTTTCATATCATGATGATGGCTGGTCTACCTGTTTCGCGGTGGATGACGTGAAGTTCATCATTCAAAGCCTTTGTAATCAACCACTTATCAGGTGACTTGCCTGCTTCTTTCATTAACTTCTTTTGCGCTAACGTTCCTTTTTTACCGTTCTTCAATTGTCTTGCACCTCCCAATCGATTAAAATTGAAACACTCTCTTTCCATCCAACATGTTGCTCATCCATTACTTCAACGTTAAATCCTGCAGTTTTAAGATATTCCTTATAAGAAACAATTGATTTATCATCTAAAGGAGCATCGTAAATAGTGTTTCTTTTAATAACGAAATGGTTAAATCTCCTTACTGCACTATTGAGTGTAACGAGAATTGCTTCTGCGCCTTTTTTTGCTTCGTTTGTAATTAGAACATCAATTTCTTTTAATACTCTTATACGAGTATCTTCAATTCCTTCACTAGCTAGTTTCCTTGCTTCAATCGCGTTCATAAGTCACCCTCCAATTTTTCAGACCAGTAATGCTCTGGCTTTCTTTGCTCGATGCACTTGTCTGCTTGCTCTCTCACTTCTTCAATAGAAGATCCTTCAATATCGATGTGATCTTGATAGTCTCCGTAATCCAAATGGATTCTGAACTTCATGGCTTGTCCCTCCTGTGGGTAGCTAAAATAGTAAATCTACAAACAACCAAGCAAAGCTTATAACCAAAGCACCTAAACCAATTCCAGTACTTAGCAGCGCTTGCTCCTTATCCGTCATGGCATCACCTCCTTTCAGCTGCGGGGAGCTTGTCCCACTAATATTTTTTTAAATATATCCTCCAACTTTTAGAACCTCTTCTAGTTCTAACTCGTATGCATTAGATAACTTCATCAATGTTTCTAAAGTTGGATTTAATCTTTCGCCTGTTTCTAATCGTGAGATCTGGGCAGTACTGACACTAGAACGTTCTGCCGCTTGAATAATAGTAAAGCCTTTTTCTTTTCTGATAGTTTTAAGGTATAATCCTATTGAAGTTTCTTTTACCGCATCCATTGCCTTTCACCTCGTTTCCCTTTAGGTAAATTTACCTCTTGGAAATAATATACCTCCTATTTCCCTTTAGGTAAAACTCCAAATTTAGCCATATAACAGTATATTTGTTCGTATTTAGGCAAAATTAAAACTTGGTAAATATTTCTCTTAAAATTACTTTACCTTTCGGTAAATTACTGGTATATTTATTACATAAAGGTAATTACCTCAAGGTAAATTAAATAGATATGATCAATGGGAGGAAAAATAAATGGAAAACTCTTTCGGTGTATTTATTAAAAACATTAGAACTGATAAAGGAATTACACTTAAAAAATTAGAAGAAAAAAGTGGTGTCAGCATCGCTCAAATTTCTAGATTAGAAAATGGCACAAGAAAATCTCCAAGAGCTGAAACTGTAAAAGCTTTAGCTGATGCTTTAGAGATCAGCCATAAAAGCGCAATGGCTGCTGCTGGATATGTGGTTGATGAAGAGGTAAAAGAAAACGAAGAAAAAACCCTTACTAATGAGCAAAGGTTTCTTAAAGATATTGAATTAGACATTTCTGATGAAGAGTTATTAGATAAATACCCAATTAATTTTGACGGACTTCCTTTATCACCTGAAGAAGCAAAAGTAATTATTTCTATTGTTCGTGCGAAGCGTTCTTCAAACGATCAATAGCTTCTTTGAATTCTTCTATTGGTATACCCGAAGTTTCTGCCAATTTTTCTAAGTCCACCCCGTCTTTCATAATTGGACCCCCTTTGATTGTAACGTTTATTTGTCAAAAATATTATATTTGCACACGTTTCGAGACATTATATTTCAGTTAATTCCTTCCGATATATCCTATGGATACGGAGGGGATTTTTGTTTTGAAAAGACTAGCTGAATTACGGTACAAACATAACCTTACACAAGAACAATTGGCAAAATTGCTATCAGTAAGTCGTAATACATACGCCAATTATGAATTAGGTGTAAGAGAGATGGACTATTCTATGTTGGTATTTCTAGCGAACCACTATAAGGTAAGCATTGACTACATATTTGAAAGAACAGATAATCCAATCTTACCGGAACAAATTTCAACCGATGAGGCTGAATATGTAGAAAGAAGCTTAGAGCTTTATAGAGATATGAAAAAGAAGCTTTAAGAGATCAGAGGCACTTTGCATCGTGCCTCTTTATAAACATAATACACGAACAAACATTCCTATACAAGTTTGATTTCGGTTGCTTAATTACATATATGTAACGTTCAGCAACTTTTTGCATTTAAAAAATTATCTGTCAACTGGATTGGTAGGTCCCAACGGAACTACTACACTCTTAGGAGCCGGATCTACTGGATTGATTGGTCCTGCTTGTGCAACTGAACCACTTCCAATAATGACTCCTAATGTCAAGACCGTCAGAATGGAACTCTTAATTAACTTTTTCATAAATATCTTCCCCTTTGTGATTGTATAGCCGATATAATTCCCTCTCAAAAATCTTGATAAAGAAATTATCTCCTGCTTTCATCATTATACCATGTGCTTCCAGTATTAAGGGGAAATTTCTTGTTGCGATGCCTCTATAAAGCAATGAATATGGAGTCACTTCAACTCGATCTAAAACTTCAATCGCTTTATCAATCTCACCTCTAACAATATACTGATGTGCTAACTCTTCTCCATCAGTCAATGACAAATCAAACTCTTCACCATGAATGTTCTTAACTAAACATAAATCATTTTCAAGAACCGCTTTAGATACTTCCTCGAATCCTGATGCATAGTAAAGTTTGCTTGCTTTTTTAAACAAAAATTCACTTTCTTCTTTTCTGTCGAATATATAGGCGTGACCCAATGTGTGATGAGCAGAAGCAATTAGAGCATCTGTGGATGCATAACTATTAATTAAATGTCTACAGTACTCAACTGTTTTATCTACATTTCCCATTGCTTTCAATTCAGCATTTGCACCATATAACGACAGCCTTACTTTAAACGCTTCTTTAATAAACTTGTTTGCTATACCATCAATCTTAACTTGAATAGCATCAATTAATGAATGAACTGTATTGAATTTCATGCTACCAAAATAGAGACTAGCTTCGATCAAAAGGATTTTTGTTTTCAATTCTAATGAAGATGTTTTGCCATAATTATCCTTAGTGAACTCCATCATTTCAGCATGAGAAATATTGTCACGATTAAGGAAAGTTTTATAGACTTTTATATAGTCTGCAATTTCCCCCTTCTTATCTGCATGCTTTTCAATCAATTGTTTTGTTAATTCGTCTCTATTAAAATTTGAAGCATACTCAAAAGCGCATAGTATCCCAATCTTTTTATCGATCGTTTTACAGTAATCATCCATGATTTTTAAATAATTGATCGGATCAAGAAACCTCGCAACTCTCAATGCGTTGCTGAATTCTAAGGTGTTACCAGACAAAAACCTATGCATAACTGATTTTTGCAACCCTAATGCTTCAGCTATATTTGCGGATAAAATGTTTTTCTCATTCATTAAATTCTCTATTTCAATTCTGAACTGTTCCACTTTAACCGCTCCTATGTTCGCATTTTAAATTGCTCGATTTAAATTAATTGACGTTAAGCAACCGATAAATTAAATATAGCATTTGTTCTCAGATAATTCCATACTTTTCTATTAATTTTTATTGGGAAATTCCCTAAAGGTAAAAAACCCTATTCGCATAGGGTAAATTTATTTAATCTCTTCCCACAGCAAGACCTTGCATCCTAACTGCGATTCTACGCACCATTTATTCAATTCGTCCCTACGCACTATGCTTCTCGTCAACCACACCAGCTGTGGGAAGTAACCGTGAGTTTGTTGGAAGATACCCGTTCTCTTCATCTTTGCATATGTCTCTATCTTCTCTCTATTCACCTTCATCTTTTGCGTATTATCAATTTCCAGCAGATAAACTTTTTTATTTCCCAATACAGAAAGACTAAAGGTAACGTCTGGAATTACCGATAAACCATTGATTCGGAATGGAGCTTCTTTTGCCCAATGAGTAGGTTTACCAAAGTGCATGTAAGCATCTGTACGCATGAGATAATGCCTGACGTTGGAGATCTTTTGACGCGCATCCCCTTTTGCATCGATGTGCTGTGCGCCTCGTTTGTTGAGATAGAAAATATTCTGGCCATCACGAAATGAGTTTAGATATGGGCCCATTTGCGAAAGTACTTTACACGCATTCCGATCACTTTTTAAATTATGCAACTGCTGGATCTGCCCACGGGACATATAATCATGCTTATCCAAACTCGATAATATTTGAATCTCCCTCTTTTCGCTGAACTCCTTCGTTGTTCTCATGCTGCCTTTCCTCCTTGTGCTCTGAAAGATGTTCTTCTATATATTCGTTACTCATGAATGGAACTTGAACAATGTGCTTGCGGTCTGTTTGATAGATGGCACGACCTTTGATATACGGTAAGGACTCTGCCCCACCTTCATCTAGCACCACTTCACTCGCCTTCACCGTCTGCAACCGAAAGCACAACTTAGCATCTGCATTTTGCTTTACCTGACGTGGTAGAGTGTCCGCTGTGGGATACTGGGTGCAGTAGATGATGCGGTAGCCTACACCACCAGCAACGCGCGCAATGTAAGCCATGATCTTTTCACACTCTTGTCTGTCTGCCTTATCATCTTTATCCTTTATTCCTTGACTCGACAACTCCGCTGCTTCATCCACGACAATAAACACACGGCTAAACCGTTCACCTTTTTTCTCTGCTTCTTGAACATCTTCATATTTCTTTAAATCAAAATAAGATATCCGCGCTTCAATATCTGCTTTGATTGCCTTTAGGTGCGTCAGCGCCTCCTGTGGGGAGCAAGACACTGAACGTACCTGCTTAACATCTTTGAACCGATTAAACGCAAGCCCACCCTTTAAATCGATCAGGGCAAGCTCTGTGCGTTTAGGTTCATTCATGATTAATGTAGTAACGGCCATCTTTAGAAACACAGTTTTTCCGTACCTCGTAGTGCCAGCAACAATAAGATGAGGGATCTTTTCAAAATCATGTTGCACTAACTGTGTACGGCTGATGCCCACAGGAAGCGACCAACCTTTTGTGATGTTTGCATATGGAATTATTTCAGGCATGGGAGCATCATACACACGGATCCTTAGCATCCCATCATATTCAACAGCTACTTCTTTTTGTAATCCATTCTTCTTGTTATTCACCCCATCCTGCAACCGTGGCAAAGCTTTCTCGAAATCCTCAAAGGTCATACCCAACGGAATCCGATACACATATTCAGTACCACCGTTGATTGCAGTCTTTCGATGCAAACGACATTTCTTAACAACCGTATTTTCTCCTTGCTTTTCTTTTGTCAGCAAACCACTCACTTCAAATATCTTCTCAAGCTTACCTCTATCACTCCACTTGCGGCGCACATTCAACACGACTCCACAGGCGGCACCGACAAGGAGAGGAGAAACAAAAACAAAATCCAAACTTCCCACCTCCTATTAACCTAAAATCCCTACCCACAGGAACTGCTATATTGCTAGGCTATTAATTGAAATAACGATACTTTAAGAGTTCCGATTACACTTCTCATACCGAAAATTCATAAGAACGTTCCGTGAAGAAAGTGAAGGAACCATAATGTACTGCCTATCATGAAGATAGCTTTCAACCAAGAATCCAAGCCTACGTCCATAATATACGCTCCCATCTTTTAATTAACTTCTTACCATCTTCTGTTAGATACATCCCAGCTACTTGAGAATGGATGAACATTAATACCTCTTCATTCAAACCTTCGCCTGCTAGTTTTATTTTCATTTCTTCAGCTGATAGAAAAGAATTTTCCTTTGAACCTTCTTTCGCCCGTTCTAATCGAACCTTAATGTTGTTGTTTTTCATGCTGTTCAGCTCCTTTTTGTTTTGCAAGTTTACTTGCTTAGTAAAGCTTATTGGCTACCGATTGTCCCGTATGACCATTTATTTAAAAAAATGTTTACACGTGGGGAAATTGGACATACTGGCTCGTACAAAGGAGCTGATCAAATGTTTGGAACTGGACTAGGTAAACCACGGAGTAAGTTTGGTAAATGGCTTGATAAGCAAGGGATTACTCAAACGGAACTGATAAATGAATCAGGCTTGGGCAAAGGAACGATTAACCGATTGTGCATTAATGACGATGAACCCACAGAAAGAACAATTTATTTAATTGAACAAGCTTTTGATGAAATGGGGATTCGCTTCAACTCAAATAAGTTTTGGTGATTGGAAACTTTTTCTTGAATATTCTCGTAGTCTGATAGTAAGCTTTTCATAGGACTATTTAAGGGGGAGTTATATTGAAAAAGGTTTTATTAATTGGAGTTCCGATTGTAGTTATTCTAGGTGTAGTTATCTTTTTTATCTTTTCAGGGAACCACAATGAACAATTAGCATATGAAGATACCGTAAAATTGTTTGAAGAACAAGCTGCTAATGATGGTCAGTCAGTGGAGTTATTAGATTATGAATCAACAATATTTAGACAAGATGGCAACAATTATGAATTACACGGATTAATATGGATAGATTTCCCTGAAGGAGAGAGACAAACACATAGCTATGTTATGAATGTATCTTATCCGCCTATAGGATCACCAAGTTTCAAATGGGAGTTAGAAGAACAATGAGCCTTAATTGGCTCTTTTTTCTAGTTGTAATACGAACATATATTCGTATATACTGTTAATAAAAACAAAAGGTGTGTTAAAAATGGCACAAGAAGATTATCTCAAGCGCGGGAATTTACTCTGGGAGGGCATGAGAATGATGCTCCCAGAACATAAAGAAGCGTTGATCAAGCAGGAAAAAGAAGAATGGAAAGTACCTTTACATGGTGAACTGGATGAAGATCAGTGGTGGGATATTGGAGAAATCATCATGGACGCTCTTAAGCATACGTTAAAAGTTAACCTGACCTATTGGGAAGATGGCTATTATATAGAGCGCGAATGCTACATATACAAAGTCGATCATCAAGAGAAGCGGGTACGAATTGAGTATGGGCCAGAGTATGAATCGGAACGTGAGTGGATTAATATGAGGGTGATTTATAATGTGCAGCGGGTTTAGGATACAAACCTAATCCCTTCCCTAATCTCTCCAATAACATTAAATCAGAGTGAGAAATTGATCTAAAGTGGCATACCTCATTACGAAGGGGTATGCTTTTTCGTAATAGCTCATGTAAGGATGGGCTGTGGTTGTAGAAAGGTAAAATGTAGATAATAGTACGGCGGTAGGAGTCTTGGGTGTGTGCAGGTACACGGAATTTCTCGGTAAGGTGGGAATGGATGGTGAGCAGCAGTGTATAGGCGCTGGCATTGTGGTTATGATTCATGGCATACCTCCTTTTTCTTCTATATTCGACATAAATAAAAAATACCCTCCCGATTAAGGAGGGCTTTTTACTGTAGTGAGACAAATACGGTTACAACCATAGCCGCTATGCCTAGAAGAGTGGTCAAAGCTAATGTCCAAATCGCTACTGTTGTTGCTTTTCGATTCTTCTCTCCGTCTTTTACTGTTTTTTCGATTCTATTAATTGTCTCGTTGAAACGGTCTTCTCGTTCTTTTGCATCGAGCGCAAATTGATCAACCTTTGCATTAAAACGATCTTCTCGTTCTTTTGCGTCAGTAGTAATTCGATCAATTTGTTTATCAATACGATCTTCTCGTTCTTTTGATGACTGTGAAATTCTACGCTCGCTGTCTCTAAAATCTTCCTTCAATTCAGAGTATCTTTGGTCAAAATCGTCACCTGCCATAACCAAATCAGCCTCCTCTTTCTTTTCAAAACTAATACGATTAAATATCAATGCACCGTCATATTTAGCTGTGTCTACTTTGCTAATCTTTATTGCTTTTTCATGGTCTATGTATCCGATAACATTGTCATGCGACTGAAAAGAAAGTTCTTCATCCTTTAAAAGAGCTTCCCAATCTACAGTTTTTTGTTGGAAATTAATTTTATACCTTTCTTCCATCTGTAGCACCTTGTTGGTTAGACTTATTCTTTACTTTTACAGGGAATTTTACTCGCTTTGAATTACCATCAATTATTAACTCAACCTCGTAAACGCCTTCAATGTTTAATTCAACATTGTTTAATCGAATATCCGCTTCACCAGTTGCCAATTCGTGTTCATCTGAACTTTCATTTAATGGAATGGGGTTAAAATTCAAATCACCACTATCTTCAACGACACCGTTGTTTGGATCTTTTACAATAAATCGAAGAACTCCGTCTTCCTTACTCTTGTTAATATCTTTATTAAACAGTGAAAAAGCAATATAAAAAGAATAATTTCCTGGAATATTAATTGGACTCATTACACCAATTGGCTTCATCATTAATTCACCATTAGAGGTCTTTCCGACATCTTCACAAACAATTAGGTAACCAATTTCCCACATTCTAATTCTCCTATCAATTAAGTAGTCACTTTAATAATAACAATAACTAAGTAATAAAGAGAAGCAAAAACACGAAAATAATAAAAGCTCGCAAAAATCTACGAGCTCTTTAAATTATGCTAACTGATTTACTCTTGCTCTCACCTGGTTGTATTGCGCTTGCGATATACCTAAAGAACGTCTGCGGTTATCGTGTCCGTTACCATGCTTACCAGCTATGACCTCACGTGCCATTTGATCAACAGACTTAGCAGGACTCTTTGAGCCACCACCTGCTCGACGGTTAACTTCAGCACGAACCTTTTCATATTCAGCCTGTGAAATACCTAGCGACCGTCTACGGTTATCATGACCATTGCCATGCTGATTGTTCAACACTTCAGTAGCCATTTGTGAAATGCTTTTCTTTGGCTTTGCTGGTGCTGGTTTGCTACCGCTTAGCTTTTGATTAACCAATGCTTGTACAGCATCATAGCGGTTGCCTAGTGACTTTTTACGAGCATCACCGCTGCCGTGCTTACCTGCAATGACTTCATCGGCTAGTTGTGCATCGGTTTTGCCTCCTGCAGACGGAGAAGGAGCTGGCTTATTATCTACAATTACTCCACCTACTTGCGATTCGTTAGGAACAGTCACCTTTCCACCAAGATAAGCAATCGCACCAGCGGCAATAGCTTCACCTTGCGCTTTTAGTTTTGAGTTATCTCTCATAGCGACAATATCAACTCTCGAATCCATAAAACCGCCTTCTGTCAGGATTGACGGCATTCTTGTTTCACGGTTAATATGCAGGTTCGCTTTTTTAATACCTCGATCTCTTAACCCCATCGCAGCCAAGTAAAGCGGATGTACAGCGGCAGCTAATTTTTCCGATTCAGGGTGTGAACCGTTTTGTGTGAACGTTTCGATCCCCATTGCATGGTTATACCAAACACCTGTCATCGCGTTATGGTGGATAGAGATGTAAATGTCAGCGCCCCATGCATTTGCGGCGTTTGTTCTAGTCTGTAACGACACATCCGTTTTACCTGAAGCATCATCAAAACGCCTTACTTTGTGACCGGAAGCTTCAAAGACAGCAACGGCAGCACGAACAACTTTGTCATTAAAATTCCACTCATATTCACCTGCAGGAGTACGTTTGCCTGGAGTAGAATTACTTCCACCGTGTCCTGCACAAATTGCGATTTTAGCCATAATTATTCACTCTCCTTTTGGTTTTCTTCTGGTCCTTGTCGATCAAATCCGCGTAGCTTTTCCTTAATGACTGGCGGTACCTTCAAACCAATCTTTGCTGCATTCTCTGTGATCGAAAGAATTTCATTAGCCATATAAAAAAGCACAGTCGCCGTTGCAACCATGCCGTTTAAATCCAATATCCTATCCACGATGTTGGCCACAATGATAATTCCAAAGATGGCTATTTTTCGTGCATAACCAAACAACGCCGACCGGCTACGCAGATCCTTTTCCTTTATTGCTTTCAATATCCCCGTGATTACATCAACAAGCATTAGGACAATCAATAAATCTAACCATTTCACGTTCCCAAATAGATATAGCTTAGCTACCTCAAGGCTTTCTAAATTAAAAAACAAACTAATATTCTCCATATCGACACGACCTTTTCTCCAAAATAAAAAGACCTATTCGGTCTCTGGTTCTCTTCCTTCTATTACTTTCAACCTTCGATCAATATCATCTACTAACATTACAAGAGGATTGACTATAGCCATCACCTCCCCAACTTGCTGATCGGTGTAGCCTTTTTGTTTTAAAATTTCAGCGTCCGTATACTTACGTGCTTCATTGAGTGCCCACGCTGCATCACCCTCGTCAGCTTTAGCATTCCATTTCTCACGTTCACCTGGTTGGATATGAAGCTGCGTGTTCTGCATATGCAATTGAAACTGACCATCGGGACCATTCACTGTTTCAAGAGCTTGTTTTGCGTTTGTGTCTGCTCTCGTTGCTGTGGACAGCGCCCTAGTGGTTTGACCTGCCACCGCATCTATTTTCTTACTAGCCTTGTTCGCTTGAGCCATCTGCTTACTAATATCGCGCCTGAAGTTGCCAATTTCTATTTCAGGACTTCTGCCCACAGCAAAGGGATATCTTGTCCGAGCCGTTACACGCGTTTGAATCAACATATCGAATGGTTCATATATCACCCAAACATAATCGAACAAACTAAACGGGTGAAGCAGGACGCCATTTTTTCTTAGTTCGGCAAGGGTAACTGTAATCGAATAATCAGGTACGTCTTTCATACGAGCGATCAATGATTGCCTTGCCTCTGTGGAATTCCTAAAACGTTCATCGTAATAAGCGCCATAATAATATCTAACCTTGCCATTAGAATCTAAATAGTTCTTTGCGTTAGGAGACACATACGTTTCGTGGATCTCGTACTTCTCTGTTTCATCATTCCAGTTAGCGAAGATCTCTCCATACGTTTCAAGATCAGACGCATCAATATGTTCTTCGATCGTTATCAAGTTATGGTCATGTCTGATCTGACTTTGAATCTGATTGATTCCTAGGCTTCCCACAGGGGCAATGATTACATGCGTTCCTTTTACATCGTACTCTGCATCAAAGCGACCGAGGAAGTATTTAAAAAGCGTCCATTGATCATCATGACCAAAGTTTTCAAATTCCTTTGTTTGAAAAGAACCGCGTATCTCATAAGTTACTCCGCTACCAGCAAAACAAATCTCTGCACATCTGTGGATAGATAATGTTTGTGTAAGCTGCTGTTTGAATCGCTGCGACCTCATCCGGTCAACTATTTCATGCTGGGCGATTATACTTTTACGTATAACATCATCACCTGTTTTACTAATCGTATCAATCACGTACTTATTGCCCTCGACCTCAACCTTCTCCTTATGATTCAATGCGTCAAACACTTTTGCATTCCTTCGCGTTTTCAACAAAGAAAAAGAGATAGAACGCTCTCCTGCGCCTACCTCTCGTATCATAAAATTCTGTTCGTCAAAGTCGATGATTGGTTGATTTAGACCTGACATGGTATAGAGTTGTGGTAATTCCATTAGATCACCCTATTTTTCTTTTTTAAAGATATCATTAATCTTATCTTTTCCTCTGTCTTCGTTAATATTAAGAATGCTTTTGTACAGATTTTCTAAATTCTCATCAAGATTCTCTGCATGCGTTAATAAATAGGGATCGTTATTATGTCTCAGTTCCCTTACTCTTCCATCTCTAAGTTGACGAATAGTGTAATTAATTTTTTCTATTTCATCAAAGTAATCTTTCTTAAACTTTTCTAATTTATCGGTCATATTATCTCCCCCTCTTTCATCTTCCATTATACGACAAAAAAGGGGAGAATCCTTTATAAAAGTTTACAAACTTTGACCTTCCTCTAACACTGGTTTAGCATTCTTATAATCGTCCATTGTAGCCATGTGACGGTAAATTTGCTTTTTAGTGTTAACTGACGAATCGTTAAACTCGGCAGTAAAAGGGATCCACGTTTCGCTACCGCTTATATGGGCTGCTCCTTCTAGAAACCTTTCTCTTGTGACATAGGCTCTTAATACAAAATCTACATTATTCGTATGCGCACAACGATATTCATGTATTCTTACGTATGCTCTCTCAAAGACCATTCCAATATCTGAGTTTACTCGATGCTCAATAGCCAAAATGTTTCCTCCTTTAAAGTGGTCTATATATCGGTACAAAACCTAAGCTATTACCTTTATCATCAAATATTTCGTACTTCCCCCATATCCAACCTATATTCTCGTTAAATACAAGTGAATGATTTCCAACTCCTATACCGCCTTCTGTAAGAAATTTCCCTCCCTGTTCAAGTGTTAAATTATTTCCTCCTAATCTAAATTGCATGCGGTGCGGCGCGGAGTAAATACCATAACTCATATCGTTAACGATGGTTTTAGCGTTTCCTCCTTGCTCATTTAGATGATGTTCAAAAACATACCCTCCGTCATACTCTTCCAGTAATAAACTATTTTGCGCAAGAAATCTCGCTCTGCTTCCTATACACTTTACAAGCCGAGTTTCGTTCTTGGCATTCTTAAGCATTAAACCAGTCGATTCACCCACTAACGTACTATTATTAACTGTAGTATCGAGTATAATTGGCGCACTCTTTGCATCTCTTTTCGACCACACATAAGCCCCTCTGATCTCCAAACCATGTACACGATAACGTTTGTTGTAGGTCGCAGAGGAACCTTTATCATCCACCCTCGCAAGGAATAGAAGATTCTCGCCATCGCCGTTAAGCTCGTAATAACCTTCCAAGATAAGTTTATGAATGCGACCACTGTTAACATGAACAGCCGCTTTATGATTTGTTTCCATTTGGACACCATCAATAAAGTGGATACCATGAATCTGGTCATTTGATGTTTTAGAATCGAAATAAGCTCCAACTTGATTATCGTTAATCATCCCTTTTTTAAATACAATCGCATTAAGCTCATGCCCGTTAAAATGAACTCCATACTTATTATGAGTAATTCTAGCGGTATCAAATTTCAGAGACCAACAATTATCTTCAAATAAGATACCTGATCCATCTTTAAAATTTTCGACGCTGAAATCATCAAAATCTCCCTCGGTCGCTCGATCTAACCTAAAGCAATAATCTGATGTCATACCGGTATCCTCGGGCTGAAAACACAAGTTAAGAATTTTAAATCGGTTTACCCGTTTATCAAGGGCGGTGCTGCCGATGTTGATACCTGCACCGTAGCGTAACTTAATAATAGTATTATGACGATTCATGCTCATGAGGACAAAGCGACTAAAATAAATGTAAATTTGTTCATCAATTAAATAATCACCAGGTGGGAAAAACAAAACTTTATATCCCTCCCAAGGTTGGGCTTCCATAAATCTTAACGCCGCCTTAAATGCCTCTGTCCAGTTTCCATCCTTGACTAGATGTTTCCACCAGCGAATGTTAACGCCTCGTCCTGTAAATTCCGTATTTAGTTTCTCGGAGATGTTGAATCCTTCTGCTTTAAAGATATCGATGTCCCCGATTTTCTCGTCAGTATGTGCCAACTGCGCGGTATTACGAGCCTGCATTTTTTGCACCATGTCCGCCGCTGTGGGTAGCGTTTCATGTGTTTCTGGATCAACACGGAGCATTAATACTTCTTGTAACTGATCACCTTCATCAAGTGCTGCTTTCACTTGCTCACTTGTTAAATTAGATTTAATTTCCGCTAACCTTGCTTTCTCTTCGGCAGATAATGAACGATCTCTAGCCACTTGCGACAAATGTTTCAAATCACTAATCTCAACTAATCGTTGATAAATCTCACTGTTAATTGGAGCATTAAAACTCATGTTCAGCCCTCCTAAATAAACAGAAACGGGAAGTCGAAGCCAATTTCAAACGCTCCGCTTGTTCCTGTTAATATGATTTCATTTGGTCCCGGTGCCAGTGTAATAATCCCTTTGTTTGTCTGTGGGAAGATAGGCTGGCTGTTCTTGTATGAAAAAACATCTTCAATAACTACAATGTCTCTTGTTGAAGTGCTGCCTTGGTATTGCCAAAACGTCCCTGTTGTTGTGTTACGAATACCAAGATTATTAGAAGCACCCTGATAGATTATTTTTAATTCCTCATTGATGCGCTTGGGATTAATTTCTGCATGACCAAGATTCCATATAACAAACCGCCTTGTCTGATGCTTATACTTAATTTCATCAGGTATAGCAGGAATGTTCATGCCGAATTGCCATAAGCCAGAGAAATCAAACCGATCATCAAGCGTTCCTCTCGAATACGCATAAGGAGAAGACGACTCTAATTGAATCTGTGCTTCCCCTGCGTAGTGAGCGATATGAGGTATTTGAAAACCATTAGGAGCCGTAACCTTCCATAACTTGTTCGGCTCGTTTTTAGTGGACGCATAGAATTCTTTCTTCCCACAGATAAGGGCAAGGAATTCAGTACGCTTGAGCAAATAATGCATGTAGCTCTCACCCTTAATGATCAAATCCCAGTCAATCATTCTACCTGCATAGCTAGAAGCCTGTGGGAGATAAATATGCCCATTTGAGCTACCCACAGCTTCTTGCCTTGCTTGTCGTTGCTGTAACGATTGCGGTAAAAATTTGCGCGACAAATAGCCAAGTTTCTCACAATCGAATACTTGACCTGTTTCAATATCTTCTATTAATACTGCTGGCATACTACACCCCCCACAGCGCATCTGTATCAGCACGAGCGCCTAATTTACGACCAACGTTTTTGTATATTGTTTCTTCGCCAAGTTTTACTAAGATGACTGGCGACATATCACTATCTTTCACACTACGAATCAATTCATCTAGCTTGCCTGTAAGAGCTGACAAGTCGAACATTGAACCATTCGATCTCCCCTGTGGGAAGCTATCCACAGAAGGGACGGTATTAAACACGCCAAGCTTTTCACCTAACTCACTGAATAATGAAAGTGAACGATCAGACGCTTGAGCAGGGATAACATACTCTTCATGGTCACGTTCAGATAACCAAGCAAGTTGACGCTTGCTACTAATCCCACCATCTGCATAACCTTGTGGCTTAATCCTTTGCCCGTTCAATCTCTGCTCATAGTGGACGTGTGGACCCGTACTTTGACCAGTTGATCCTACAAGCGCAACAACCTGTCCTTTTGTAACTGGCTGCCCTGTTCTTACCATGTTGCGGCTGTTGTGGGCGTAGTAGTGTTGCATTGGACCCGATTGGACGACTACTAAGTTACCATACCCACCGTTGTAACCAGTAGATGATCGAGCAACATATCCAATTGATTGTGATGGAATAGGAGTGCCAATAGGTGCAGCATAGTCAACCCCACCGTGGAATGATCCTCGTTTACCCGTTACCGGATGTGTACGAAAACCATAGCCTGATGTTCTTCTCATACCAGGGAAACCATTGCCACTACCAGCAAATGCTTCACCATCAGCACCACCAAAACCAAACCCTCCGGTTACAAAGTCAATTGCACCTGATGCTACCTTTTTAAGAATAGCTGTACCGAATGGAACATAATTAGAAGGAACCCAGTTCTTACCTAACTTAGAGATAGCCTTCTCAACTAGCGCTTGTGGTCCTTCCATCATGGATTTCCACCAGCCCATGATCTGATTACCTACACCACCTTCATATGCAGGAGGTAAAGCAAAATTAGATTGGTTACCAAAGCCGTATTGATTAAGCAAAGATTTCGTGTGGTGGGCTGGCAAGACGGACGAACCTTTATGCAAAAATACTTGCTCTGGTCCTTTGTTGCCTGAAACATACGTACCGACTTTAGGATCATGTACTAGCTCTGGACCTTTTTCTGATATGGTAGCAATTCCATCTTCAGGGTGACCGAATGCTGATGTTCCTAACGCGTATTCAGCATGTCCTCCACCAAGACCTCCGGTTATAGCTTTATTTGCATTCGTTCTTTGCTTCTGTTGTACCGTAGGGATTTCTTTTAGGCCAAAGAATTTTAATACTTTATTTGATTGTTCCGCTAACCAGTTCATACCTCCAAGTACACCTTCAACCATGTGATCCCACTTGCCTTTTACTTCGCCAGTTTGCCAGTTTACTTGCCTAGCATGACCGTCTGCTTGAAGTTTAGCTTGTGAAACTACACCTTCATGCATTTCTTCAGCAGCGGCTATCGAATCATCACGTTGTTTTAACGCTTCAGCAATAACCATATCTGCTTCTTCTTTTGTAAGAAGACCTTTTTCATCACGTTGTTCTACTGCCCACTGGACAACTGCATCATATTGTTCATTAGCAGCTTTGATAGCACCATCTTTTGCTTCAACAGATTTTTTTACCGTGTCTGCTGCTTGTTCAGCGTTTATAATAGAAGCATCAGCTTTAAGTTGCTCCATGATCGCCCTTTGTTCAAGACTACCCTCTGTAACAGCAAGTACATTTTGGTTCATCATTACTTCTTTGATACGGTTAATTTCTTTCTGTTCAGCCTCGGTAATAGCTCTATTCTCTTCAGCCGCTAAGCTAATAATGTCATTGATTTTTTTCTCGCTCTCGTCAGCATGAGTGATTCTTGCCGTGTAGTAGTCATCGTAACGTTTCTTAATCTCGTCCTGATGCTCACCAGTAATCACTTCAGACTGACTAAGGAACTTACTTAAATCCTCTTGTGATTTTGTGTAGTTCTCGTTTAAGCTGTCTTTGATCATCGTACCCATTTCAGAGAACTTTCCAGTTAAAGAAGATGCCATATCATCTGTTATCTTCTCAGATCCCCACGCGAGTTTATTCAACTCAACTGTCGCTTCATCATGTAGCTTTTTGTAAGCATCCAGTTGTTCCGCTGTGGACTCACTTACCTTTTCACCATTCTCCATGACAATATCGCCAAAGCCCTCAAACGTAGGCATGACTTTATCTTCATAGTAATCATTAACTTCTTTTCCTGCCCACAGGAGACCCGTTATTGCGGCAGCCCCAATACCTACGGGACCACCTAATAATGCGGCACCACGACCAAATAAGCCAACACCTCTTGTAAGACCACCCACACTTTTGGTTGCATCGACAGCATTCTTACCAAAGCCAAGTAGTTGACCACCACTGCTGACAGCATTTTTACCAGCACCTAGCAACCTGCCGCCAAGTCTAAGTATTTCAGGCGCAAACATCATAGCCATACCTAAACCTTGATTGCTATCATCACCAAAGGCAAGCATACCGAGTCCAGCTATTGATGCAGCAGTACCAACACCACTAAGACCACGACCAAAACGCCCCATGCCTCTATTGGCTGTGGCTACTTGTGTTCCTGCTACCATTGCGCTATTACCAAATCCAGCTGTGGATGTTTGAGCGACCTTTGCACTTGTTGTATAACGTCCAAATGCACCTACAGCTTTTGCTAATCCAGCAGATAAATAAGATACTGATCTCAAAACTGTGGAAAGCACAATTGCAGCTGGTCCTAACACAGCGGCTATACCTGCGGCAGCTAGGATGTATTTTTGTGTATCTTTTTCAAGACTACCAAACCAGCGTACAAGGTCGGTTAATTTTTCAGTGGCTGTTACAAAGTGCGGTATCATGTGTTCTGCAAAAGTAATAGCAAGACCTTCAGCAGCAGATGTTAATTCCACAATTGATCCATACGCATTATCAAGCATGGTGTCTGCCATTTCCTCAGCAGCACCAGTTGATTCTTCTAATGCTACAGTTTGATCACGTAATCCTTCTGAACCTTCTTCCATTAAAATTGCCCAGTGTTTAAAAGCTTGGTTACCGAATAAGGTTGTGATAACATTCGCTTCCTGTTCATCCGTCATACCTTTTGTTGCTTGTTCAATCTCGCCAACAAGATCTGGAAGAGGCTTCATGACACCCTCAGCATCAAAAAACTTTATATTTAACTCTTCCATCATGTCCGACATTGCAGCAGTCGGCTTCGATAAACGTTGCAATGACGTTGACCACGCTTGACCAGCTTTACCACCTTGAATACCAGCGTCACCAAATTTCATAATAGCCGCTGTAGTCTGTTCAACTGACCAACCGAACAC
The DNA here is from genome assembly GCF_002019705.1 of Shouchella patagoniensis. GTDB lineage: Bacteria > Bacillota > Bacilli > Bacillales > Bacillaceae_D > Shouchella > Shouchella patagoniensis. The sequence continues at coordinate 1,436,938 of NZ_KV917377.1, forward strand.
GTTCGATGTAGGACCTGCATACTCCATTGCTTCCCCTAGCTGTTCAATGTTGGTGTTTGAGTTGGAAGCAGCCTCGGCAAGAACATCTGATACATGTGCAGATTCTTTCGCCTGTAACCCAAACGCCTGCATGATGTTTGATGTAATATCCGCTGTTCGACCAAGTTCTAATTGACCAGCTGCAGCTAAGTTAAGTAGACCAGGCATAGCATCATAAATGTCAGCAACTTCCCAACCTGCCATTGCAAGAAAGGCTTGTGCTTCAGCGGCTTGTGAAGCGCCAAATACAGTCGTTTCACCTAATGACTTAGCTTGACCTTCCAACTTTTCCATTTCTTCAGCTGTTCCGCCGGATAATGCTTGTACCTTTGACATGGACTTTTCAAAATCAACCCCAGCTTTCAAAGCAACAGTGCCGAGACCGACAACAGGCAATGTAAGTCCCATCGTCATTTTCTTACCAGCCGCACCAAAGCCATCAGCCATCTTTCCAGTCGTATCGGAAAAGCTATTTAAACCACTTTCCATGCTGCTCCAAGCTGATTCCTGATAGGCGATTTCATTCGTTAATGTTTTTAATTGACTCTCCATCTTCGAATACTCGGAAAGAGCATTATTATAATGCCTAGAAGCATCAATGGCTGCTTTTGATTCTGCACCTTTTTCAGCAACAAGGCGTTGGTAGTTACCTTCTAAATCTTTTACCTTTTGCCCCTGAAGCTCATAGATTTTATTTAATCCTTCTTGCTTCTTTTTGAGTCCGTCCGTAGATGAACCGAAACCACCCATTTGAGAACCCGTTGCCCTCATTTCAGAACGAGCAGCAGAGAGGCGACTATTTAAGTTTGAAACTCCGCTGTCCACAGCTGAAGCATCCCAGCCAACTTTTAGCACTGTTGCATCAGCAGCATTACTAAACATAAATTAACCTCCTTTCTTTAAAAGCTGAATACAGCATCAATGGTTGTATTAGGAACTGGTTCACCATCCGGTGTTGTCTCAACTTCATTTTGTTGTTGCTTTCGTTTCTCTCTATGTTCACGCAACTTAAAGTATAAGTTCACGTCTGTTTGCTCGAGTTGGTAAATAGGAGTGCCTTTCGATTCCTCTAATAAGTAAAAGTCCAAGAATTTTTCATAATTATATTCAGCCCGTTCGAGCTTTGTCATCTTGCTTAATTTCTCTATTTCTTTTTGTTCCTCTTCGCTTCTTTCTCCATCAACTTCCCCAACTTTTCTTGCTCGAACTGAATTTTTTTTAATTCTTTTAACGGTCTGTAACCTAGGACATTAACACCGACAGTTTCATAAAAAACATTATCAGAACCGATAGTATTCAAACCGTTTTCTAATTCATCTTTTGTAAATTGGTTATCAAACGCTTCAACCATAAGATCAAGTTTGATATCGAGATTAGTTAACGGATTGGCTCCTTCCTTATTCATTTCAATTTCTTGTTCCAAGGCTTTACGCTTCAATGTAAAAGGCACAAACGATGCTACAAACTTCTTCTCTTTACCATCAATTCTCAATTTAATTTCCATGTCCATTCACCTCTTCTATAAATTAAAAGGGCTGGCGCTATGCCAACCCATAAATGCTTTTATAACCCCTATGACCAGGACAACGTAACCTCATTAGTCCCACTTGCCCCGCTCAATTCTTGGGGAGTATTAGGGTGTTTCTGGCGCTTCCGTTTTTGATTTGTATACCTTGTTGAAGTATTCTTTTACAACCTCTTCATCAGCAGTATCAGTATCCAAAGTATGCATCATTAAACCATCATATTTACGGTCAATAAAAGTTCCTTCAAGTGTTGAGTTCTGAGGTGTAGCTGTATCTTCTTTTGTGTTGTGTTCACGGTTTGGATTAGAAAATTTACCTTTTAACAACCAAACATACCCGAATGTGCCATCAGCTTTCAGTGATTTAAAACCAACTGCTACGAAAGGAGAAATACGGTCTTTGTGATATTCCGTACCACCCTTATCATATTTAGCACCTAATAGATCAGCTTTGACTTCATCTTTTATTCCTGATGTGGAAATTGATAAAGTAGTGGCTCCATTGCTTGAAATTACATCAAGAATACCGTCATCTGCATATTCAGGAGTATTAGTTGAACTAGGTGTTACCGATGCTGTCTTAGCAGGTGCAAGTTCTTTAATTTGACTATACACTGCTCCTTCAGCATCATCTTTGAGTAACTTTGCATAAACAAGTTCTCTTAAACCAACATAAGACTTTGACCCTTGAGTTGTTTTATTTTCTGGCATATATACCACCCTTTAAGTTTTAATTTGATAACGCATGATTTTTCTGATTTCACTTTTATCCATATCATAAGATGTTCTAACATTCGCTCTTGTAAACCCTAACTTCTTGACCATCACTTTGTTAATAGAAGTAAGAAGGTCGTCTGGTGGGTTTACATCCCAAACATCAATTTGCATAAATATATGTGATGTTGAAGGTTGGTCATCTTCATAGTCCGAGTCGGAATTATCCACTTCTACGATCCTTACATATGGATAATCATTATTCTGTGATACCGAGCGACCAACTGAGTACCTGAATACTTTTCTACCCACAGCTGAAGACACTTCTGGATCATCCCAAAGTGCCTGTTGTATTTCTCGATCTAAACTTATCATGACCAACGCATCACTTTCTTTTGCAATTCAGTAAGCATAGCAGCTCGTATCTGTCCTTTTGTTCGTTGGGCAGTACGTAGAATGAAGTCGTTAGGCGGCATGAATTTGGTTCCATTGACTAAGAAATTAGCACGCCAACGTGTTCCATCCTTGCCATCTGTTGGTCCTACTTCAACAATTTTCACACCATCAACATTTTTAACCCTACCTACTCGGATATCATCAACCATATGCTTATAATCAGTGGCGCTAATGTTAGAACGAGGTACTTCTTGCTTCATTATAGGAACGGCAATATTTGCCCCTGCTTTAATGGCTGCATTCTCTGCTCTGTTAACATTGCGCCCCATCTCTTCTACTTGTTTTAATAAGGCATCCCAATTTACAACTTCGAAACTCATAGGATCACACCTTTATGCATTTGAGTGTAATGTACATGTTGTCTTCTGGACGATAGTCAACGTCATCAACTTCGTACAAATAATCTTTGCCGTATACTTTCCACAGCACTCTCATGCCCTTTTCAATTTCCATTGACTTCTTGCTTTGACGTATGGTCATTTCTGTGTAACCTTCAACGGTTTGTACATCATTCTCGGTTACTTGTTTTAGCTGGTTGACGAAGATGTAGGCCATTGCTTTCATGAACTTGAAATAATCTTCGACCCACATACCATCATCATCAAAGTCACCTTTAAACTCTTGTATTTCAATCTTTTTATCAAAGTGACCAGCATTAATCATTCGGGGTGATTTTCTCAACATCCTCACCCCCATATTTGATTAAAGTAAGCATCGTATTAAGGCTAAAAGAAAGATCTTTATGCTTATCTAACGTGTAAATGCCGCGATTCTCATAGTTGTGAGATACATAGAGACATAGACAAAGCCTGTGAAGTGAATTTTCTTCATTAAATCTCTTCCCTGTGGACAGCCTAATAGACTCCTTACCTGCTTCAATCATCATTTGTATCTCTAAATCTTCTTCCTCTGATTCATCGAATACTCTTAGATACTGCTTAACTTCATTCAGCATCTTCCGGATCCTCTGGTTCTGGCTCTGGTTCCGGTGGCTCCTTGACTGTGACAGTACATGTTGCGGTAATACCATCACCTGCAGTTGCTGTGATTGTAGCAGTACCAGCTTTCACACCAGTGATCGTTCGTGTGTTGCCTGATGTACTTACTGTTGCCACATCACGATCAGAAGTATTAAAGCGAACCGTCTTGTCAGTAGCATCTTCTGGCGCAACAGTTGCAGTCAGTGATTTTGTCGCCCCTTCATCCAACATCATTGTTCGTTGCGATAAAGTAACTTCAGTTACAGCAACAGGTTCGGTTTCCACAGTGATAGCTTCAGTTAGCTCCGATTCTCCTGCTTCATTTTCAGCGCTGACTTGATACTCGTAAGTGGTATTAGGCTCAAGACCCGTATCCGTGTACGTCTTTTCCGTCAAACCAGAAGCAACTTGCTCACCATTTCGGTATACGTTATAAGTAGGCATTCATCATTCTCCTTTCTTCCCCTATGACCACTCCAACGTGACAGAATGACTGTCAGCGCTGGAAGTCAATGTTTGGGGTGGGTTAGGGCGTATCTTCTCCAAGATCAAGCAAACCGTAAAGAGAAGCATCTGGATCGGTTTGAATAACATCAAAGGACTCAATCATACGAATCATTGTTTGATTTTTCTTGAACTCAACGTGATCTGATGCATCAATAATTAAGCCTTTACGCTCAACGAATTGTGCAGATTCAGTTGTTGAACCATAAATAACTGGCGCTTTGCCGTCCACAGAAGGGAGCTGACCATTGCTGAACACTTCAACCGGATATCCTTTGAACAACTTTTGTGTTGGTAAAGAAGGATTAGGCTGCAATAATCCGCGACCGTTTTCATCAACTTGTAGATCTAAATGGTTGAAACCATCTTGATTCGTAACAATGCGAATTGAAGAAGCGAAAGCAGGATCAATATCAACATTTAAAGACTGAACAAGGCTCTTCCAGTCACTAAGCTCTTTTGCCGTTTTTCCATCAATCAACTGTTTAAAAATAGCTTCATTCTCTGTAATTGTCGCTTTACGTACAAACATACGACCGAGATAAGCCATCAATCCACCAGCTTCAACCTCAAGTAATTTCTTTGAAATTGGAAGCAACGCACCATAATCTTTAACCTTGTAGCCTTTGTTCTTGAAAGAAGGTTCATCAGAGTAACCGATCTCGTCACCATCTTCAAAAGAAGCAAGACCGAGCATTGTTTTACCTTCTTCATAAACGAATGAACCGGCAAGGACATTAGTGCTGTAGTAGCTGACAAGATGACGCGCTGATTTAAATTCACGACGATATTCAGTGATTTGGTGATTGATATCTTCTGGAATTAAGATGATTTCATTGTTATCACCTTCAGTAAGCATTGCGTTTTCAGCTTCTGTTAAATCTTTGCCGCGTAGAAATTTAAAGAAAGCTTCTGTAGCATCTGATTTTGTATCAGTTTGTTTGTTCTTATTTAAAGCAAGAACCTTACCTTCTTCATCGTCTTGAACATCAAGTAAAATGTCAAAACGAGCCTGCAAATCTTTCATTTCGTCACGAGCAGCCTTTGCTTCCTCAATCTTCTTTGAATTAGCAAGTTCACGCGCTTCTTTCTTCTTGTTTTGAATCTCTTCTAATAAATCACGCATTTCTTTCGTCATGGATAATAACCACCTTTAATAAATTTGGGTATAAAAAAAGAACTAGATTAGATCCAGTTCGAGTAACAGATTTTCAATTTCTTCTTTGCTTGGTTCGTTGTCGATGTGGGCAGGAGGAGCTGTAGTTGTTTGGCTTTCCACAGGAAGGGACGTAGGAACCTTGTTATACTTCTTCAACATGTCACTAGCAGAAGCGGCAATGGTATTAGGTTCAGCAACGTTAAGATTAAAAATCTCTGCTGCTTCTTTACCATTCAGCCAAGTTTCAGCGTTCACCATTTGTTTCACCGTCTCCATATCTACGCCATCAGCTAAATTCTCTTCATAAACGTTTAATAGACCTGATTCAATACTGTCCAGGTCATCAGCCAACTTTCTCATATCGTTTGAATTACCAATACTCATTGCCCACGGTTTATGAATCATCAAGAACGCATTCGATGGAACGTTAATTTCATCACCAGCCATTGCAATGATTGATGCAATAGACGCGGCCATACCATCAACATAAACTTTCTTATGCGCTTGATGACGCTTGAGCATGTTGTATATAGCCAAACCTGCGAATACAGATCCGCCACCGCTATTAATATAGATGTTAAGGTTTTGTACCCCATCAACTTGTTTAAGCTGCTCTCGTACATCCTCTGGCGCGGTGTCGCTATCTTCCCATTTGCCCCACTCACTTGAAACAATATCACCATAAAAATAAATATCGGCACTATCAGCGGTGAGATTTTTAACGCTTAGGAACTTATTCATTATTCTCACCCCCTTTCAAAGCACCCGCTTTAGCTAATTGATACTCATCCGCTACATCAAGAGCTATGCTGTTTAAGTCAACACGGTGCGTGTCTCCACCATCAATTCCATCCATATCCTCTAACTCTAAAATGTCATTAATGGAATATACACCATTTTTGATCATCTTTTCATAGTAAAGAGCGCGCGTTTCATCATTTGAACGCAAAGCAGAACGTAAATTGAATTTAAAGTACAAATGCTGACGCTCACGAGTAGTGAAAAGCTTATAATTAAACTCTTCTTCAATGGCTGTCAGCTCTGGTTGAATGCTGTTTGCAATAAAATCTCTTCCCTGATGTTCAATATTGTTGTTCGTTGAGCGCTCAAGTTCAGCAAGCATGTGTGGTGGAACGTTGAAAATACGTGCAATCTCTGTAATATTGAACTTCATATTCTCCACATACTGCATATCAGCAATAGGCATCGTCAAACTGTCAATATCCATACCGCCAGAAGCAACTAATGGTCTACCGCTGTTAGAGGCGCCGCCATGAGATTTCATGTATTCGTCCACGACTCTTTCTCGCGCTTCACTGCTTAATGTCTCTGGCGTTGTGATTTTAACGTTTGTAGCAGCACCATTCTTATAAAAACCACTCATGAACTTTTTACCTGCCTGCATTTGTCCGCTTGTCTCACGGGCAACTTGGATAGGCGATAAAGCCGTTATTCCATCAGGAGTAAAATAAGGAAGATAAACAATTTCTGATGGATGAAATGCTTTAGGTTGATGACCATCTGCATAAACAAACCAATATTCTTTCGTTTCGTGATGTTGAACAATATCCATATAATTAGGATTGAGTAATTCTAAGCTCTCTATCTTCCCTCTTCGATTAAATACAGGAAGAACATAAGCCGCACCATGAATATGCCTGTGAGCAATTAACGTTTGTTTAAACATGTAGCTTGACTGCATAGTATTTGGTCTGTTTTCAATAAGATCAGAAAGGCTATGGTTCTGTTCTCTGGTTCGTTTATTTTCCTTTTTACTGTACATCTGCAAAGGAAGCTTCGCCACGCTATTAGCTTTAATATTTATGGCCGCATAGATCGCGCTAATTCTTAATGAAGTATCAGCTGTTATGATCTCTCCGCTGTGGGTAGCATAACCAGCGCCCCAAGCGTTCCATAACGGCTTTTCCCAGTCTTGAATACTGTTAACTACTTTTCTAAGAAGCATCTTTTTTCACCCCCTTCCCTCCTTTCGAGACAAACACCAAAATACCAGCGCCAATAAACACAGCCCCAGTTAAATAATTTCCTATGGTAATTGAAATTGTATAAGTCGTATAAATGATAAAAGCAAATCCTATTAAAAAGAGGATGTCATCTGCTATTTCGTATAAGAACTTCATAACCCACCCCCTAAAAACCAAAATCATCACTCATGACGTACCTTTCAACATCAGCTTTGAACTCGTGGTATCTAGCCTGAGCATAAGCATCAATCACAGCAGCAATTGGATCTATTCTTTCCGTTGATTTCTTTTTACTCAGCTTTATTCTGTCGTCGCTGTTGTTGACGGTAACAGCATTTCCAATCGCCCAGGTTAATAAGCCGTTTCCATTATGGACAATCTCTTTTTTAAGCACTTTTTCCTGAAATTCAGTAAGTGGCTCGTGTTGAGTAGCGATATTCTGCTTTACTTCAACCATCGTATAGCCTTTTTCCGTCATTTCTTGACTTAAATAAGAAGCATCATGAGGATCATAACCAATCTCAAGCACTTCCCATTTGTTCTTTCTTATAAGCATTTCTACATGGTCTATGATATAGCTATAATCAGTCACAGCGCCATCGGTCATGGTCAACAACTCTTGCCTTAACCACATGCGAAAAGGCGCTCTATCACTCTGTATACGCTGCTCTAAGCTCTCATTTGGTATAAATGAATGCGAATCAACGAAAAAACGCCCGTTATCGAGTGGAATCACGATACCGAGCGAACAAAGATCTTGTTTAGTTGCTAAATCCAGTCCTAAATAAACTTTTCTGTTTGTAATGTCAATTGGAGCTTCCCACAGGCAAGATGCCCATTTCTGTTGATCCAAATAGCCTCTTTCTTGTGATTGCACCCATATATTACACTGTTTCGTCAAAAACGAGTCCATAGCGCTTGGTTTATCCTTCGCAATGAGTGCTAAGTCACGTATGTTCTCAATCCCCTGTGGGTAGGTAGCTGCTACAGGATTTGCTTTAATCCATACGTTTTCATCAAACGGATCGTCACCCTCGTCAATCTCACAGATTAGGACGAAGTAACGCTCATTTTCCACAGGATTATCAGGATCGATAATGTTTGAGCAGTAGTCATATTCTTCTTTACAAGGCACGTTGAGGTCTAATCCTGCCGTTGTGATGATGACAAGTAAAGGTTCTTCCCTCGCCCCCATACCGCTCTCTAAAGCTTCCATGATCTCACTAGTTAAATGAGTATGGTATTCGTCCAAGATGGCTAGAGAAGGGTTTAAACCCTCACCTTGCTTACGTGCTTCTTTACTCAACGCACGAATAACTGAATTTGTTTTAAGATGTCTAATCCTGTGGTAAGAATCACTATACTTATCCTTTAAAAATGCAACGCGTCTTATCTGTGCAAGGATCTCATCATAAACAATCTTCGACTGCTCACTTGTCCAACCACTGATGTACGTTTCCTCCGTCTGATCGCTGAGGAATGTGACGTAGCTGCTGATGATGGCAAGTATTTGTGACTTAGTGTTTTTACGACCGAGCTGCACATATGCTTTCCTATACCGCCTCTTATCATCACTTTTCTTCTTCCAACAAAAAATGTTCCCTGCAAGGAACAATTGAAATGCCGTAAGCTCGATATTTTGATTAGCTAGTACACCTTTTGAGTGCTTAAACAACGATGCCCAACGATTAAACTGCTCTAATTCCTCAATATCAAAGTAATAAGGAAAGTTCTCTGGATCATCCTGCAGCTTCTGTAAATCATTAATAAACCGTTGAGCAGCGTGAATGTGTTTCTTACCCGCTATCTGTTTTCCAGTCGTAACATCAACTGCGTAATTATATATCTTATAGAATAATTCCTGTGCTGTGGGAAGGCTCATGTTCGATCACCAAACCCATTATCATCAGGATCTTTCTTATCCACCTTTGTAACCAAACTCAAAGCCAATTTCGCTCGGTCAGAAGGGGATAAACCGAAACGGCCAGCAACTTTCATTGCACGTTCAAAAGCTTTATCCTGGTGACTAAGCAACTGATGAGGTTTACCGAACGGCATTAATCCATCATGCTCAATCTGCTCCTTTATATTAAGGTAGCGATCCATTGCATCACAATACAACCCTAACATCTGGCTATCGACATTCTTCAAAATCTGTGTATACTGAAATTCAAGCAGCAAGTTTTCAAAAATCTCGTTGCCTCTTTCACTCAAAAAATCAGGCGCTTTAATATCATCATCCTTAAACGTTAACTGATCCTCTGCTTGTTTTCGCTGTTCAATAACTTCCTTCGATAACTTTGCTTTATTGCCACTTATAACGTGTAAATCCATCGATTTTGCATTTCTACCCATTTCAAACCCTCCTTTCCATAAAAATTGGTAATATATGGTTAAAATTAAACTTGAAATAAAACGGACTTTGTATCTTATCCCCGGGCCGAGCGGTTCTGGGCTTGGGTTTCCAAAGAATTCTTGGTGGGGGGTACTTACGACTTTTGGTAATGTTTTACCAATCGTTTCCCTTCATCCACGTTTCAAATTGTTTCACCCTTGTTGTCCGCTCGGTTGCCGTCGTTGCTGTGGATGTGGTGGCTGCCCACAGCTGATGATGTTGTTGCCGCCCTGCTCCATGTCTAGCACTAGCCAGGCACAGAGAACGAAAGCAAAGCAAAAAAAGAATACGATATCACAATTGGCATTTGACATTTGCTTTTGCCATTTACCTTTTGCGATCCGCATTCTCTCTTGCCGTTTTGATATTGTGACACGCATGACACAGTGACTGTAGGTTCTCTGGGTTCAAGCGTAGTGACCAGTCATCTTTCAGTGGACGGATATGATCTACGATTGCCATTGGTACTAATCGCTTTTGCATTTGGCATTTCACACATAACCCTTTGTCTCTTCGTTTTACAGCTTCCCTCATGCCGATCCACTGTGGTGATTTGTAGAAAGCATTGTATGATTTGTTCTCTTCCGTGTAGCGTTTCGTTTTGTCATATTGAATCCACTTATCGCGTTTGTCTTTTTCAGTTAGGTGTTCATGATCCTCGCAATACTTCTCTCGTGTTAGCTTTCCACAGGCAGGAGCTTTGCAACTACGAAGTGGCTTCGGTGGCATTCGCTCTTACCTTTTCGATTTCGTTAAAGACAATTGCTAGGATGGCTTTAGATTCTGGTTTCCAAGCATCCGGAAAGCATTTGAGATCGAATAAGTCATAACGTTGATTGCGATTCATGTTTGCAATTGCATTGTCGATGCCTTGCTTTGACTCAAGCTTAACGTCTGGGTAGCAGATCAGTTCGCACATGGTGGTTTCGTATTCGAGTTGAGTCATTGGTGCTGCTAAATCAGGTGGACCATGTTGTACTAAAGGTCCTTTAATCTCTTCTGGTCGTTTACCGAATGAACTTGTCTCTCTCATATGTTAACCACTCCAAACAACTCTTCTTGCAATGCAAACAAAGCAGTAGCAGATTCGAGACCAACCGACTCATGCGTTGCTTCCTTTAATCTTGAATAGTCCCATGCTCTCGATATGTTAAATAAGCTGTACCAAGCATGCGAACCCTGTATACCTGAATTCCCTAAGATACCCATAGATTTGATGTAGTGTTCATCATCCCACTGCTTACCAACCATCGTTAAGCCCACTCGAATCTCTTCTTCGGTTACATTGTTTTGTTGGCTTGTTTCAATGATTAATTCATTTAAATTCATTCCAATCATCTCCTTAGACATAATAAAAACACCCACCAAATGGCGGATGTTAATTTTTCTTTCTTCTTTTGAAGACTGCTACAAACAATTCAACTCTTATTTCACTTAAACCCTCATAACCACTATACCTATCTTTTTCCCCTCTTACTTCAGGAATTATATTAACCAGTTCCCAACCTTCTTCACCAAAATGATTAAGGTCAAACTCTAATCTGCTAATATCTCCCTTAAAGCCATCAGCTATACCCATTGTTCTATATTCCCATTGTTCCAATTTATACGACCTCCCTTAAACATCTTCTATAAAAATTTCATCTTGAAACATTCTTTTAGCATCTAAATTTCTAATTGCTCTGACAAGACTCTCATGAGCAATGTCTGCATCTTTTCTCATATTCCTATATTCATCAAGTGCAGTACTGTATTTCTCTAACGCAGGCGTGTAAATTTCTTCATTAATCCACTCATAATAATCATCTTTTTCAGAACCTAAGGCAGAATTAGCAGCTTCCAATTCAGCTTTAAGCATTACTATTTCCGATGATTTTTCTTTTAATTTCGTTTTAATTTCATGAGTTTTTTGTTGTAAGTGATTCCTCAATAAGTTAGACTTATTCGCTTGTAACTGACCAGGTAACACCATTTCTTTTTCCAAAAAAACACCTCCGCTCCCCTAATTCGACAGCGAACGCATAAGTCCTGCATCAAATTACACAAGACAAAATAAATAAGCTACCCACAGGAAGGAGCAGCTTACTTGAACAACTTATTAATGCTTCTGTTTACTGGTCTTCTAATCGCTCTTCTTGCAACCCGCTTGTGATAAGTACCATTACCGACAGATTTCATATCTCCCATAATCCTCAAGATACTGAACAATGCTTTCATCATACTTATCACTCCCTCTTCTTTGTTATCTTAAGTATAGCACAAAACAAGGAAGAAAGATATAAATTAACTGAAAATTATTTATTATTCATTTTACTGCCCACAGGCTTTTTTGATTGATACTCTTTCAGTAATAACAGAATAACACGGAAAAACGGCTATGAATGATCTTATCCCTCTCTTTTTCTTACCTTTTTATGTCCAATATTTTCCCTTTTCTTCCCTTTCACTCAATCAACTGATATATTTTAAAAGAATGTGTCAAAAAATCACGAAGGGAGAAGATTAATGGCTAATATACAGCAAAGGGGAAAGAATTCATATTTCTTCACTGTATACTTCAAAAACAGCATTACAGGCAAGAATGAGAGGAAGACAAGGACATATAAGGTAGAAGAGGAAATGAGCCCTAGAAAGCTCGAGAAACACGTTTTAAATGAGTATCAGAAGTTTGAGGAACAAGTTAAGTCCGGTGAGTATGTTTCAGTCAGCAAAATCACGTTTGAACAGTTCTCTAATCTGTGGGTAGCAAATTATCTGGACACTTTGGAAGGTTCGACTTATGAGAATCATTTATCGAAACTTAAGAACCACATCTTACCCAAGATAAGTGACAAGCAGATTCAGTCGATTAAGAGTATTGAAATAATCAACTTGCTTAAGGATTTGAAGCGAATTGATAAACCAGACATACCTTTATCGATTAGAACCAAACAGGATGTTTATCTTACCTTGAAGAGTATTTTCAAGTTTGCTTATCAATGGGAAGTGATTAAGAGTAATCCTATGACAGCCGTGGACAAGCCTCAACAGAAAAATGGAATTAGAAAAACGGTTAATTACTATGAGGAAGATGAAGTGAACAATCTTTTTCTTTTAGCCGATAAGGAATCACCTCATTGGAGAATCTTCATCATTCTGTTGCTTACCACAGGATTGAGACGTGGAGAAGCGTTGGGTTTAGAATGGTCTGATATCGATTTAAAAGAAGGTATTATGAATATCGATAAGTCCATTACGCTAGGAAGAAGCGGTAAGGCTGTTGTCAAGGCGACAAAAAGCGAATCGTCCGACCGACTCATTTCATTGCCTAAGTATGTTGTTAAAGAGTTGGAGAGTTATAAGAAGGTTTGGGCCCAATACAAAAATAATGATGATTGGGTTGAGGAAGAACGCGAATGGCTTTTCTGCAATTCAAATGGGAAGCACTTCTATCCAACCACACCAACTACTTTTTGGATGAGGTTTACTAAGAGGGCAAACGTAAGACACATCCGGTTACATGATCTAAGGCACACATCAGCAACGTTATTAATTGCTCAAGGGATTCATGCTAAAATCATATCCGAACGCCTTGGACACAAAAAAATAAGCACAACCATGGATATCTATGGTCATGCTCTACGTTCCGCAGATCGTGCAGCTGCAGATAGTTTCGATAAGTTCTTTGCCGAGAAATTATCGGATTAACATCAAGTTTTAACATCAACTGTGATATTTTATGTTTTTTCGATACCTTCATACTCTCGAAAGTACTGGTATCATTAAGTTTCCCCTAATGGAGCCTAGGGGGCTCGAACCCCTGACCTCGACGCTGCCAGCGTCGCGCTCTCCCAGCTGAGCTAAGGCCCCTCCTATGTACGTAACAACTCGTTTAGTATAGCATAGCTTTCCAGAAAGCTGCAACACAAAATTGCGACAATAAAAATGGGTTTCATTCGACAGAATATGAGGAATACTGTTTCGAAAGGAGTCGATTTTATGAATAAATTAATAGAAGCTTTTAACGCAATGCTGGTTGCCGCTATTGCTGTTATAGTTGGGTCGTTTTTACTTTATGGATCCTTTTTCTTCGTGATAACGCTCATAACAAGTGTAACCGTCTTTCTATTTACTTATATTGTTCATCATATAATTCACGTTCGGTCATTACGGCAAAAGCACTCCTAATACAAACCAGATAATTCCTGCCACAATGCCAACAAAAGCTGACTGAATGAGAACTTCTTTCGTGATTTTCTTTGTTTTGACTACATCGAGCAAGAGCCACCCACAAAAAATGGCTATAGCCATAATTAACGCTTCTCCCATATGTACACCCCTTCCCAAGAACCCACTTTACCAAGATCCTAGGAAGGCTGCAACTTTTAAGGACGTAATGTATGTTCTAATTCTTGCAGCAAGTTCTTAGCTACCATCCTGTATTTACTATCTACTTCCGCATCTTTATTGACTGGTTTTTGAAACTGGTTGATCAACCCATCAGCTGCGGCCGGGATAAAACCACTTATTTGACTCTCATCGTTTTCTGCTTGGTACACATGATGTAATAAATAAGGCGTACCAAGTTGAAATATCGCGCTTACGCTCCCCACTTCACCTTCAATTGCTTTAAAAGGTACACGTAAAAATGTATACCCATCCTCTTCCGATAGCTTGTAATCATAATAGCCATGATCATAATCCCAGTTCCCGCCTAAAGAATAGCCAATCGGTTCTAGTAACGCTTCGAGTTCTTTCGCTTTTATTGTTAGTCCTTCAATTGTTGATTCAAGTTCAATCATAGTAACGCCCCTTTACGAATAGAATAGCTTTATTTTGTGACTGCTTATGAAAGTTATACAAAAAAAAGCACGGGTTTGCACCCGAGCTTTCCATTAATTATCATTTAATCGAGTTTCTAGCTCTTTTTTCTCATCTTCAAATCCAGGTTTACCAAGTAATGCAAACATATTCTTTTTATATGCTTCTACTCCTGGTTGATCAAAAGGATTAACGCCAAGAAGATAACCACTCACAGCTACTGCTTTCTCAAAAAAGTAAACAAGGTAACCAAAATGATACTCATCCAACTTTGGAATTGACACAATCAAGTTAGGTACACCTCCATCTGTGTGGGCAAGCATTGTTCCTTTAAAAGCTTGTTTGTTTACAAAGTCCATCGTCTCGCCTGCTAAATAATTTAGCCCATCAAGATCGCTATCTGCTTTTTCAATCGTCATGTGTTTCTCAACTGATTCAATGTGTAAAATGGTTTCAAACAAATCACGGCGCCCATCTTGGACATATTGCCCCATTGAATGAAGATCAGTCGAGAAATCAACCGAAGCAGGATAAATCCCTTTTTGGTCCTTGCCCTCACTCTCACCAAATAGCTGCTTCCACCATTCGGATACATAATGAAGTTGAGGTTCGTAATTAACCATAAGCTCAATTGTTTTCCCTTTATTGTAAAGGACATTTCGGACAGCTGCATATTGATAGGCTGCATTTTCAGTTAAATCAGCTGAAGAAAAAGCTTTACGTGCATCTGCTGCTCCCGCCATCATCTGTTCGATATTTAAGCCACTCACTGCTATTGGTAATAAACCTACTGCCGTTAATACAGAGAATCGTCCACCAACATCATCTGGAATAACAAAAGACTCATAACCTTCTTCATTCGCAAGTGTTTTTAAGGCGCCACGCTCTTTATCCGTTGTCGCATAAATACGTTTACGAGCCTCTTCTTTTCCGTATTTCTTTTCAAGAAAATCACGGAATACGCGGAATGCAATCGCCGGTTCTGTTGTCGTTCCTGATTTTGAAATGACATTAACCGATACGTCTTTTCCTTCAAGCAACTCGAGAACATCTTTGATATAAGTAGAACTAATGTTTTGTCCAACAAAGATAACTTGTGGTGCGTTTCTCTTCTCGCTAGATAGTTGATTAAAGAATGAGTGATTTAATGCTTCAATTGCCGCTCTTGCACCTAAATAAGAGCCTCCTATACCTGCTACAAGTAAAACATCCGAGTCTTGACGAATTTTCTCCGCCGCTTTTTGAATGCGAGCAAACTCTTCTTTATCATAATCTACAGGTAAGTCAATCCATCCTAAATAGTCACTTCCTGCACCTGTTTTTTCATGAAGTGATTGGTGTGCTGCATTAATTAAATCTTGCATATAAGCAATTTCATGCTCTCCGAAAAAGGAAAGTGCTTTGCTGTAATCAAATTGAATCTGTGCCATAAAAAAGAGCCTCCTTAAATTCGGTACGTATTTAATGTACCGAACAGAGGCTGAAAACACAAGTTAATTGCGGTCAAAAACCGAGCTTTTCAATTGTTTGTCACTCGCATGGCGCTCAAGAGCTAACTCTATCAGTTTAGTAATTAGATCACTGTAAGTTAGTCCGCTCTCTTCCCAAAGCTTTGGATACATACTAATTTTAGTAAATCCTGGTAATGTATTAATCTCATTAATAATGACTTCACCAGCGTCAGTTACAAATACATCAACACGTGCTAGCCCTTCGCAATTTAATGCAAGGTAAGCACTTATTGCAATTTCTCTTACTTTTTCACTTATCTCATTAGACAAATCGGCAGGAATTGCAAGCTTCGCTCCATCTTCGTTAATATACTTCGCATCATACGAGTAAAAACCATCTGTCGGAAGAATCTCTCCACACACACTCGCCTTTGGGTTGTCGTTTCCTAAAACCGCCACTTCAACTTCGCGTCCATTAACTGCGGCTTCAATTAAAATTTTATGATCATAAGAAAACGCTTCTTCAAGAGCTGTGTTAAATTCTTGTTCATTCGTTACTTTATTTACACCGACAGATGAACCTTGGTTCGCAGGCTTAATAAACAAAGGCAGACCAAACCGCTCGGATATTGCTTCAAAGTCAATTTGTCCTCTGTTTGCGCGCGTAAAGCTCACTCCACTCGCAACATTTAAATCAGCTGCTTTCAGTAGCTTTTTCGCTATGTCCTTATCCATGCTTACAGCTGAACTTAAAACATTTGAGCCAACAAACGGTAAGTTGGCTAAGCGAAGCATGCCTTGAAGCGATCCATCTTCTCCAAGCGTCCCATGTACGATTGGAAAAATAACATCCAATTGGCTAAGCGCTACGTCCTTTTCTGTACAAATTAGCTGCTGTGTTTCTTGACCTGGAATTAAAGATACACCTTGGTTTGATTTATTTAATTCAATTAAAGCTGGGTTGTTTGCATTTAAGAGAAAATTAGATGCTTCATTTAAGTGCCACTGACCTTGTTTATCAATACCAATTAAGGTTACTTCAAAACGCTCTTTATCAATCGCGTCTACAATATTTTTTGCTGATTGCAATGACACTTCATGTTCGGCTGATTTCCCACCAAAAATAATGCCAACACGTTTTTTTACCAAATCCTTCACTCTCCTTCCCGTTCATTATACACGGAAAAAGCTTGTTACAGAATGAAAAATCAAAGGCATAAAATGAAAGGATGTGAAAAAAGCGAACCAACAAGGTTCGCTTCTAGTTATGAAATTACAAGGAGTCTTTTAAAATTTCCAGGGCTTCTGGCTTACCTAACTTATTGTAATTACCAAAGATTCCATTTGCACTTGCGATATCAGCAATTTGATCTAATTGTTCTTCTCCAATATTATAATCTGCAAGCTTTGAAGGTGCACCAAGACTTGTCCAAAAAGCAGATAAACGATCAATACCTTCAAGTGCTACATCTCGGTCTTCTTTCCCTGTTCGATCAACACCAAAGACACGTTCAGCAAGTTGCGCCCCTCGTGCTGGGTTAATATCAACGCTATGACGCATCCAATGTGGGAATAAAATAGCCAAACCTCCAGCATGAGGGATATCAGAAATAGCAGAAACCGCATGCTCTAAGTTATGCGTACCCCAATCACCTCTTGCTCCCATCTGAGTTATGCCATTGAGCGCCATCGTTCCACTATAAAGAATCGTCTCTCGATGATCAAGATTTTCCAAGTCATCAATCAGTTCTGGACCTACCTCCATTACGGTTTGCAAAATTGATTCACAAATCCGGTCTTGGAGAGGTGTGTTTTCAGCTGGATGGAAATATGCCTCAAGCACATGACTCATCATATCAACAATTCCATACGTGGTTTGGTCCTTAGGCACAGATGTAGTATTAACAGGATCCAGAATAGAGAAGTTTGGAAATGTAAACACACATCCCCAACCTACTTTTTGATGTGTTTCCCAATTTGTAATAACAGAACCTGAATTCATTTCTGAACCGGTCGCTGCTAATGTAAGTATCGTTCCAAATGGGAGCGCATCTTCTGGAGTTTCTTTCTTCGTAATAATATCCCATATCTCTCCATCATAACGAGCGCCAACTGCTATCGCTTTTGTTGCATCAATAACACTACCTCCACCCACAGCCATGATAAATCCAATATTGTTTTCACGGCAAAGGTCAATTCCCTTCTGTACAGTTGTTAAGCGTGGATTAGGTTCAACACCAGAGAGCTCGGTAACTGTGCAACCAGCCTGCTCGAGTTGTTGAGTTACTTTATCATATAGACCATTTTTCTTAATGCTCCCCCCACCATATACGAGTAAGACATTACGGTCGTATACAACAAGTTCATCTGCAAGCAACTCCGTTTTACCTTGTCCAAAGATTAATTTTGTAGGATTATAAAATGTAAAAGCGTCCACAATGGAACCTCCTTATTTATGTTCTTTTCTATGGTAGCCTTTTTTTAGAGCTAACGCAAAAAGCCAGCTTTGCAACCGTTAATTGCCAGCTTATACTATGCATAAACAAGCGGGAGAGACACCACCCTAAGACTAGCACATCTAAAGAAGTGTGCAGAGAATGTTCGGAGGTGATACAAGTGAGCGGTATTCAAAAAACAGCACTGGTACTCGCCATTATCGGTGCGATTAACTGGGGATTAATTGGGTTCTTTCGATTTGACTTAGTTGCATTTATTTTTAATGGTCAAGCTTCTGTTATTTCACGCCTCATTTATGCCTTAGTTGGACTAGCTGGTTTATATGCTATTTCAATTTTAATGAAGCCAAAAGAAGAACTTGGTCGAGACCACGAAGTCGAACCACAACGGTAATAACAGAACGAGGTCAAAGAGAAAAGCAGCTAGTAATGATACTAGCTGCTTTTTCTTATTTCTTCGCGCGTTTGTTTAAGTCCGCTTGAATTTCATTTGATTGTTTTAACCATTCTTTTAACTTATCTTCAAGCGTATTAAATCCTTGTTGCTTTTGTTGCGTAGCTTGTGGCTTACGCGCAGCGCCACCACCAGTTGCACGTGGTTTGCTTTGTGGACGTGCTGGTGCTTCTTGTGTAGCACGAATTGAAAGAGAAATCTTTCCAGAAGCTTCATCTACTGACATGATTTTAACTTTCACTTCATCTCCTACTGTAAGAACATCAGCAATGTCTTTCACATAGCCGTGAGCGACTTCAGAAATGTGGACAAGCCCTTGCTTTTTTTCATCGATAGCAACGAACGCACCAAAAGGCTTGATTCCCGTCACTTTACCTTCAATAATGCTGCCTTCTTCATAATTAGACATTAATCACAACTCCTAAACATGTTTTAACCTTTTAATTTTACCATACGATCTGGGATTTAGCAAAGGAGGAACTAAATCTATTCTGGCAGCTTTAATTGACCTCTTTGTAAAGTAGCCATACTAATGTTTATGCCTAAATGCCTTTCGTATTTATCCTTTTTATATAGCTCTCTTTGCTCAAATAAAGAGATGACTTTACCTGAACGATTCATTCTTCCAGTTCGTCCAGCTCGATGCAAATAACTAGATGCTTCATTTGGAGTTTCTAACTGAATGATATGCGTGATACCATCTACGTCTAAGCCTCGAGCTGCAACATCCGTTGCCACTAAAATGTTTGCTTCTCCTGATTTCATTGCAGCAAGCGCTGCTTCTCTCTCTTGTTTATTACTCTCTGAAGATAGAGATACAGCTGCAATTTGACGATACCGAAACTTCTCAATCGTTTCAGTAAGCTTTTCTAACTGATTAACAAACACAATTCCTTTTTTGATTTGTTCAGCATGAATGAGCTTTCTTGCTATATCTATGCGATCACGTGCTTCAATTTTAACACCGATATGATCAACATTTGCTGGCAACAGAGAGCCTTCAGCTTCTATACGATGTAATTCTGGAACAAATGAACGCAGTTTCTTTTCTAATTGCTCTGGTGCGGTCGCCGAAACAAACAGAAACTGAGCTTCATACCCAATCCGTTTTCCTAACTCTTCTACTTCAGACCAGGCCTTATCTTCAAGCACTAGACGGTCGACTTCATCAATGACATAAAACCCAATATCATTTAGTTTCAACTTTTTTATACGGACTAGCTCAAGAATCCTCCCTGGGGTTCCAACTGCAATTTGTGGTTTCTTTTTCTTTAACTTTTCAACTTGCCGATTTATATTGGCTCCACCAATAAATACCATACATGATAAGCCTGTTTGCTCTGAGGTTTCCTTTATGACTGTTTCAATTTGAACAGCTAGTTCTTGAGAAGGCGCAATAATAAGTGCTTGCGTTGCCTGTTTTTCAAGTTCAATTTTTGCTAAGATCGGAAGCACGTAAGCAAGCGTTTTTCCTGAACCTGTTTGTGAGCGTAGGATCAAATTTTTGCCGTTTAGCGCCTCGGGAATTGCAGCTTCCTGAATGGGTGTTGGTGAAGTAATACCTTGTGCTGCTAAATTTCCAGCTAGCGCCTGAGGCCATTCGTTCTCCATAAAATGGTTAATCATTTTTTATCTCCTTTAGTGTACCTGTCGAACGCGTTTAAACGCCTCTGCTTCTTCAATAGTTAAGTTACCAAGTTCATTTAAAAACTGTTGTTGAAATGTGCCAATACCTTCATTTTCGGTTTTCGTAAAAGCACGTTCAGCTGCAACACCATAAAAAACAAGCGATTGTACAGCAGCACTTACCATTCCTTTTGGATTTACCGCGGCAAACGCACTCATGACTCCACCAAGCAAACAGCCAGTACCAACTACTTTTGTTAACCACTCATGTCCATTCGCCACGGTCATTACTTGTTTACCATCCGTAACAACATCGACTTTTCCAGTGACAACGATAACCGTGCCTAATTTTTTAGCTGCTTCTTTTGCAAGTTCAATTGAATCAGTCTCTATTTTAGCATCGACACCTTTAACTGTACCGACTTGTCCAACTATCGCCGCAATTTCCCCAGCATTTCCGCGAATGATCGAAATATCCACTTCTTCAAGTATTTGCTTAATGATCGTTGTTCGAAAAGGAGTGGCCCCTGCACCAACTGGATCGAGGATAACTGGAATTCCTTTTTGATTAGCTGATTTACCAGCTAAAATCATTGATTCCACAATGTGTGGTGATGGTGTACCAATGTTAATTAACAGTCCTTCAGCCGCCGCTGCCATATCAGCCGTTTCTTCTTTTGCATAAGCCATCACCGGTGATGCGCCAATAGCTAATAGCCCATTTGCAGTAAAATTAGTGACGACAAGGTTCGTCATACAGTGAATAAGTGGGTTCATTTGTCTCACTGTTTTCATTTATATTTCCCACTCCTTTTATTAATCATAGAATTGGTCCAAGTTCCATCTCTGTTATACGTTCTTTGTATGTCTCTTCAAGAAATTCCCAATCCGTTCCAGAGCTTCTTCTAAATTCGAAAGAGACGTCGCATAAGAACAGCGAATGTGTCCTTCACCACCTTCACCAAATACTGACCCTGGTACTACAGCTACACGTTCTTCCATCAATAGTTTCTCCGCAAATTGTTCAGAAGTGAGCCCAGTATGTGAAATGGAAGGAAATGCATAAAATGCCCCATCAGGCTTATGACAAGGTAACCCAATTTCTTTAGCCGTTTTCACAAAGTAATTCCGTCGCTGTTGGTATGATAACTTCATTTTTGCCACGTCTTCCATCCCATTTTCCATCGCTTCAATTGCTCCATGTTGGGCCATTGTTGGCGCACACATTAAACTATATTGGTGGATCTTCAACATCGCTGCTAATAGATCAGGTGGAGCCATTACGAAACCTAAGCGCCACCCTGTCATTGCAAAAGCTTTGGAGAAACCATTTATGACAATCGTTTGTTCCTTCATATCAGGTAACGTAGAAAAACAAACATGATCATGGTCGTAAGCAAGTTCAGCATAAATTTCATCTGAAAAAACAATGAGCTCATGTTTTCGAACAATATCTGCAATCTGGTTAAGCTTTTCTTTGCTAATTGATGCACCTGTAGGATTATTTGGATAGCAAATCATGATCGCCTTCGTTTTATCTGTTATTACCGCTTCAATATCCGCAGGACGCACTTCAAAATTAGTTTCTGCAGATGTCCCCACTGATATAGGGACACCCCCAGCAAGTTTCACAAGTGGGGCGTAAGAGACAAATGTTGGTTCGACAATAATAACTTCATCACCAGGATTTAAGATCGACCGCATTCCAATATCGATTGCTTCACTTGCACCAACCGTTACAAGCACTTCTGTTTCAGGGTCGTAGCAGACACGAAACCTTGTTCTCATATAATGAGCGATTGCCTCTCGTAACTCTAATATACCTGCATTTGCTGAATATGCGGTAAATCCTCGCTCCAATGATGAGATACTCGCTTCCCTAACATTCCACGGTGTGACAAAATCCGGCTCACCAACACCGAGAGAGATGATATTTTCCATTTTAGATGCCAAATCAAAAAAACGGCGAATGCCGGATGGTTGAATCGTTGCCACTCGTTCTGATAACCGACTATTTTCCGATACGATTTTCTCCATTATGGACTCACCACGATTCGGCGGTCTTCGTCTGGTTTGTCAAATATAACACCATCGTGCTTATACGTTTTTAATTGAAAATGGGTGGTTGTTGATAGCACGGAATCAATTGTTGAGAGCTTTTCCGAGACGAAACGAGCCGTTTCTTGCATTGTTTTTCCTTCAATCACTACAGAAAGATCATAAGCCCCAGACATTAAGTAAAGCGCACGAACTTCTGGAAAGCGGTAAATACGTTCTGCTACTTCATCAAAGCCTACCCCTCTTTTAGGTGCAACTTTTACATCAATCGTAGCAGTAACAGTCTCCTGAACGGGTACTTTAGCCCAATCAATGACCGCGGAATAGCTTAATATAATGTTCTTTTCCTCAAGTTCTTTTATATATTGGTCAACGTCCTCTGGTTTCAAATCAACCATCTTTGCTAACTTATTCGTTTCCATCCGACCATTTGCTTCAATAATTTGCAGTATTTCATATGCCTTTTTGTCAAACACTTATACTCTCCCCCTATAAACAATCCTTGCTTCGAATGAGTCATTTTCTTTTTGTCTATCCTAATCATAACATACGGATCCTGTTTTTAGCTTTACAAATAAGCTGGTTCATAAGGAGGTTTTCCATGAATAGTAAGACTTCTGCATTATTAATTGTTGATATGATTAATCCTTTCTCATTTAAACACGGGGAAGAACTATTTCAACAAGCAGAACGGATAACGAGCAATATTATCCAGTTGAAACAACATATGAAAAAGCAAGGATCGCCTGTGCTTTATGTGAATGACAACTATGGGAAATGGCAATCTGATTTCCTGAACTTAGTTGATGAAATCAAAGAAAGCAATGCAATTGGTGCTCCAATTGCTGAGATGCTCAGACCAGAGCCAACAGATTATTCCGTGCTTAAACCAAAATACTCAGGTTTTTTTGATACCCCTTTACATTTGTTACTTGAACACTTAGAAATTACTACGTTGTTCTTAACAGGTATTGTAGGAAATATGTGTATCCAATTCACAGCTAATGATGCTTATTCACTTGAATATAAGCTTTGTATCCCTTCCAATGCCATTGCAAGTTTTTCTGAACAAGATAATCAAGTGGCGATGCACCATTTTAAACACATCTTAAAAGCAGATATTTCACCTACTCAAAAATGGTTAAATTAAACAAAAAATCCGCAAGCTACTAACTTGCGGATTTTTTGTTCGATTAAAATACTTGTTTTAATGATTCTTTATCTTCTGCAAGCCATTTACGCATGCGATCTTTTGTTCCTTCTAAATCATGAAGAATCGCTTGCCCACATTCTTTCTCTGTAGCAGCAGGAACATCTTCTGTTAAAAGAGAATAATTCATAGTCTTCTCAAGCACATCGATGATTTCAGTG
The DNA here is from genome assembly GCF_002019705.1 of Shouchella patagoniensis. Lineage (GTDB taxonomy): Bacteria > Bacillota > Bacilli > Bacillales > Bacillaceae_D > Shouchella > Shouchella patagoniensis. The sequence continues at coordinate 1,460,911 of NZ_KV917377.1, forward strand.
ACCGTTGGTGTTCCACTCATGATTAGATAATAACCAGTTTGACAGCCCATTGGCGATATATCAACCACGTCAAAATGGTCATAATCTTCGGCAAAACGACGAATATTAATGGCAAGCAAATGCTCCAGTGTATGAATTACATCTGGTTTTAGCGCCTCTTTATTCGGTTGACAAAACCGAATATCAAATTTATTCACTTCTCCATCACTGCCAATCTTATGGGTACCACAATGACGAACATAAGGTGCCTTAACAATGGTATGATCGAGTTCAAAACTTTCAACTGAAGGCATAATATCCTCTCCTTTTCCTTTTCTATAGTATAAAGGAAAGCTGTTTGTCCTGTCGAAGTATAGGTTTATTTTTTATTTATCAGGGTACTTTTAATTGATTACACCTAGGAGGAATAATGGATATTCGAGTGATTACAGACTTCACAAAAAAACTAATTGAACAAATTAAATCAGACCCGATACCTGATTTAGCAGCCACTTTAGCTTTTTATTTTATGCTTGCAATCTTCCCGCTTATGATTTTTGTTCTTGCAGGAGTTTCTTTTTTTGATATTAACAATGAACAAGTATCAGATTTAATAACAGATTTTTTTCCAGGTGAAATTGGCACCACGTTTAGTAATATTGTATTAAATACAATTGGCGAACCACAAATTGGGTTGCTCTCTTTAGGAATTATCGGCACGCTTTGGTCGGCTTCAAATGGGATTAATGCTTTTATTCGATCTGTAAACAGAGCCTACAATATTGAGGAAACCAGACATTTCCTTAAACTACGTGGCGTAGCCATTGTTCTTACAATTGCTATGGTACTTTTAATTATCATTACACTTGCTTTGCCTGTATTTGGAAGTGTCATCCTGAATTTTTTAGAAAACCAATTAAACTTACCAACTGAAGTAGCCTCTTTGTTAAATAACTTGCGATGGGTCGTCGCTATTATCGTTATGATAGGATCATTAATGATTCTCTACTGGATTTCTCCAAATGAAAAAATCCGTTTACTTGACGGCTTGCCTGGAGCCATTACAGCAACAATTGGGTGGCAACTGATTTCCTTTTTCTTTTCGCTTTACATAAGTAATTTTGCTAATTATGAAAGCACCTATGGCCCGTTGGCGGGTGTTATTATTCTCATGTTTTGGTTTTTTATTACAGGTATTATCCTTATTGTTGGCGCAGAAATTAATGCGACATTACATCAAATGAGAAAAAAACATTACTAACTATGTATAAACTTCTAATGCCTGGGCATGATGGTAGCAGAACTTACTTATACGTATATAGGAGTGATCAAATGAATAAAACTGAATTAATTAATGCGCTAGCAGAACGAGCGCAATTATCGAAAAAAGACGCTACATCCGCGGTCAACGGTATGTTTGATTTAATCACCGAAACGTTAGGAAAAGGCGATACTGTCCAATTAATTGGCTTTGGTAACTTTGAAGTTCGCGAACGTGCTGCCAGAAAAGGACGTAACCCGCAAACAGGCGAAGAAATTGATATTGCTGCAACAAAAACTCCGGCATTTAAAGCTGGTAAACAATTAAAAGACGCAGTTAAATAAGTTCTAAAAAAAGACGCAGTCATTTCATGAAATGACTGCGTCTTCTTATTTAGGTACTATAAAATCAACGCCGTTATACAACCAACAATAAATAAAGGGATTGTTAAATGAAGAAATGTCGGTACGCATGTATCCCAAATATGATTGTGTTGTCCATCTGCATTAAGACCAGCTGTTGAGCCAAGCGTCGAGTCTGATGCAGGTGCACCAGCATCACCAATCGCTCCAGCAGAACCAATAATAGAGATAATTGCTAAGGTTGAAAGTCCAACTTCAATTCCTAAAGGGACAAACAGTGCTGTTATAATTGGTATCGTTGAAAAGGACGATCCAATTCCGACTGTGATAATTAAACCAACAGTCATCATTAAGAATACGGCGATTACTTGGTTACCATTAATGACCCCTGCAACACTGTTCACAAGTTGTTCAATATCTCCAGTTGCACGAATAACATCTGCAAATCCCGCAGCAGCAAGCATGACAAAACCAATAAATGCCATCATCTTCATACCTTCTGTGACGACTTGATCAGCTTGATTAAATCGAATTGCACCCGTAAGCAATAGAACGGTCACTCCAGCTAAAGCAGCCGGTACCATTGAATCTGGATAAATCCATTGGACCCCTACAGTAACAATGACTGCAACAACAGCCAATATAATGGATGATTTCCGATAGCTTTGCTCATCTTCCTCACCTGAATCACTGGCAATCGGTAAATCGTTATACGAACGTTTTTGTCGGTAAGTGATAAATACTGCAAATAATAAACCTAACAGAGAACTTGCAGTCGGAAGAAGCATTGCTCCAGGGATTAAACCCATATCAATTGGTAAGCCACTAGCCGCCATATTATCTGAAATTATTCGATGAAAAAGCTGACCGAAACCATAAGGAAGAAGCATATATGGCGCAGTTAGACCAAAAGTTAAAATACAGGCAACAAGCCTACGGTCAACCTCGAGTTTATTTAATATCGTTAAAATAGGCGGAATCAAAATTGGTATAAAAGCAATGTGAATAGGGATGAGGTTTTGAGACATGCACGCTACTACAAGCAGCATTAAAAACAACAGCATTCTTGTTAAAGTCTGACGATCAGTGTCTCCACTTTTCTGCATCCAATTTTGTAAATGCGTAACAAGAAAAGTAGGCAATCCCGTCTTTGACAATCCAACTGCAAAAGCACCTAGAAGTGCATAACTAAACGCAATTTCTGCATTTTCTCCCAGTCCTTCTGTAAAGATGGTAACCGTCTCTGAGAAATTGATTCCTCCTAGTAAACCTCCAACGATTGCTGAAACCGTAAGCGCTAGCACCACGTGGACGCGGAGTAGGCTTAAAGCGAGCATAAGTATTACAGCAATAACAACAGCGTTCATTACATCAAATCCTTTAATTTGTTAAATCATTAAATCACTAAAATATTTTATTAATTTATCATCATTTTTTATGGTTGTCAACGCAAAAAAGCGCTAAATAGGTTTCCCCATTTAGCGCTTCGATTAGATAACGGCAATTTTAGTAAAGGATAATGATTTATCTCTGCATCCTTTTAATTGATAAGAAATTTTGTCACCGACTTGAACAGATAACTCAATTGGCTCAGTGAAAGAAGCGTCATTTGTTGCGAACAGCTTATGCGTACCTGCAGGAACTTCAATTGTCATTTTTTGTCTACGCTTTAAAGCCCCCACAAAATGGTCATTAATAAAGACGCGATATTTACGGTTTGTCGCATATAATTCACGAGCGCACTTTATCTCAACATAAGCAGTATCAATCATTTTGTTCCCCTTCCTCTTACAGAAACAATCTGTTTGGCTAGGTCTTCCGTTTATTATAACTTCATGCACTTACTCGTACAAGTAATAAATATTTTGTTATGCATTAACCTCTGTCAACAATATAGCGTGCAAGTGTGCGCGCCATTACCCCGGTCGCCCCTGCTGGACCAAGATTCGAATCATTGCTTTGTGAAGACGTTCCAGCAATATCTAAATGGACCCAAGGCGTATTTTCTGCAAAAACACCGATAAAAAGCCCTGCCGTAATGCTACCACCTGCACGGCCTGGTGCATTATTTAAGTCTGCAACATCGCTTGTTTTTAACATCTTCTCATACGCTTTATTATTAGGAAATTGCCAAACCGGCTCTCCTGTTTTTTCTCCAGCTTTTATAACAGCATCCATGAGTGCTTCATCGTTTGAAACTGCTCCTGTTGTCACATCCCCAAGAGCAACAACACAAGCACCAGTCAATGTAGCCACATCAATTAAGCGAGCTGCTCCAAGCTGTTTTGCATATGCTACGCCATCAGCTAATATTAAGCGCCCTTCTGCATCGGTATTGCGCACTTCAATTGTCTTTCCATTTAATGCGCGAAGCACATCGCCCGGTTTCACGGCAGAACCATTAACTAAGTTTTCACTTGAAGGAATAACACATAGCACATTTTCTTTTGGCTTTTCCTCCCCGATGATCTTCATTGCACCAAGTACTGCTGCTGCTCCACCCATATCGCCCTTCATTGTATGCATGTTAGCAGCTGGTTTTAAGGAGTAACCACCAGCATCAAATGTTAGGCCTTTTCCTACAAATGCCGTCACATCATCCGTATCTGGATTGCCCTCATACCGCATAATAATCATTTTTGGTGGTTGATCGCTTCCTTGTGCTACTCCAAGCAATGCTCCCATACCAAGGCGTTCCATATCTTCTCGCTCTAGTACTTCGTAATAAAAGTCATATGTTTTTGCAATGGCTTTTGCTTCTTCAGCCAAATCAGTTGGTGTTAGCATATTTCCAGGAATATTCACAAGCTTACGTGCTACATTCGCACCTTCCCCATATGTATATCCACGCTTGGACTGTTGTGTGAGTGCATTCTCTTCTTCGGCATAAAGTGTAACATGAGCAAGCGTTTTTATTGGCTCGTTGCTTTTTTCTTTATATGTTCTTTTCTCATAGGTACTAAGTGAGATTGCTTCTCCGACGCCGAAAGCTGCATTTTCTAATGTAAGTGTGTCCGTTATAAAGCTATCAAGAAGTACCCCAGCTCGTTCAACCCTTTCACTCTTTAAGCGCTTACCAGCTTTACTTACACAATTACGCAATTCTTCTATTCCAAACTCTTTTCGCTCGCCTAAATGGACCATATAAAGACGTTTTGCCCCAATTAGACCCATTGTATATACGCTCGTCATTTCCCCTTGTTTTTTAGGAAATGCGTTTTGTTTCTTTAATTCTGTAAGTTGACCCTTTAGTGCTTTGTCCAGTTCCTTAACTGATTCAACGAAGCCTTCTTTTTTCCAAATCCCTACTATTAAAACCTCTTCAGACATTTGCTTCGTAGTCCAATTTCCATTTACTTGAAACATTCACACAGCTCCCTTCACATTAAGTATAACACGACTTAAAAAAAGGGTACAAAATCGAAACAGCTTAAAGAGAAATCAAACAGCTCCTATGTTATACTTAGTGAATGATTAGGCAATGATATTGTCATCCGTTCATTGCAAAACATTCGGACAGACTCAGCTGTGAAAGGAAGAGTATATGGAAATTCTGCAAAACTTTCCACTTTGGGCGGCATTTTTAGCCATCATTATTGCACAAGCAATTAAGATTCCTCTCGCTTTTTTTGCTACGCGGAGAATTCAACTTTCATTGTTCACTAGCACAGGTGGGATGCCTAGTTCCCATTCTGCAGCAGTAACGGCCTTATCCACAGGCGTCGCAATTGAACATGGATTAGATTCAACCATATTTGCCGTATCCTGCGTTCTAGGTATTATTGTCATGTTTGACGCTACTGGAGTAAGACGGCATGCTGGATATCATGCGACTGTCTTAAATCAGCTTGTGCAGGATTTTAATCGCCTTGTGGAAGAGGTCAAAACTTGGCCCAAAAAAGAAAATGAGCAGAAATTAAAAGAATTGCTAGGACATCAACCGATTGAAGTGTTTTTTGGAGCCCTTCTAGGCATTATTCTTGCTCTCTCACTTTATCCCTTAATTGGCTAAGACAAAAAGGGCAAGCGCGTATGCTTGCCCTTTTCTTTATGTCTGTCTATTCTCTCTAAATCCATGGATTGAGTTTTGTTTATTTAAATCGTTGAACTGCTCCTGTGTTAATGTTCCATCTCCTTCTTTGATAATGTATACATCCACTTCCTGTTTACCCCATTCATCATAAACAGCCTCGACCGTTTCATAATAGAGGTCAATTCGATTTCCTTTTATAGCTGATCCAGTGTCCGCCACAACTCCATAACCGTATCCAGGTACAAATAAAACTGTCCCGATAGGAAAGACGGATGGGTCCGCTGCTACCGTGGAATAAGCATCGCGTTGAACAGGTAAACCAGAAAACGTAATCCCGTAAGCTGGGTCACCTGGAACTTTTCCAGTTGACTCTATTCCAGCCGTATATCCCGTTGCAACAACTGTTTTACTTTCAAATTGGCTTGTATCAAGTTTTTCTGCCATTAACGTATGCGTAGCAATCGTTATGCCAGGTATTATTTTTTTTTGAATTGCGGTATGTTTTAAGCCACTGTCCGTTGATTTAAAATGTGAAAAGGTTAGATTCGTAAATACATGAATGGTTGTTAGCAAAGCTGCAATAAACAATGCACCCATCACTACACGAAAAACCCACTTAAACGCCGAATTTGGATAAATCATCTGTCACACTCCTCTCTTACAGCTTTACCAGTAAAAGAGACAATATGCACAAAAAAACAGACTTCCTTAAAAGTCTGTTAAAACATTTGATAGCCAGCCTTCCTTAACAGTTTCATAATGATTCCAGATGCAATCGCACCGAGAAAACCACTGACTAAAATAATAATATCTGCGAAATGAAGTCCTAGGACGCGTTCAAACAAAACCGGAAACGCCTCACCTGGATTTTGGAAGAAAAGACTGTACTTCTCTTGATTCACAATCAGCAAAACGATTACTGGATAAATAATCGCCATCACCCAAGTAAGGCGAAGCACCATATTTAATAGAAAGCCGATACCGGCAAATAAGATAAAGAACAATATAATAGATACAACTAATTGTAAGATGTGAATTTCATTCATTTTTGCGCCCCCCACATTAGTTTACGAAAAAGCGCTTCCCTTCGTCAACTGCTTGTTTAACAACATCACCAATCAATGATATTGTTTTACTTGCTTGCCTCGGTCCTACATGTTATTAAAAATAAAACTAAAAAAACAGCCATATGGCTGTTTTTTTAGTACTTCTACTCTTTTACAATGGAAACTTCCCTTTTTTCAAAGCAAGCATAGGGCCACCAAGAACAAATAAAGCACGGTTATCAATCATTTTCTTCATGAAATTAGCCGTTCCTCCATAAATCTTTTTTGATCCAACTACGCCAATCGCCTCTTTACCACCAAGTGAAGCAACAGTACCTTTAATATCAGGCTTAAAACTCTCTAAACTTGAACCACCTTTATTAAGGGTTGCAATATTATTTGCTGTTGTTTTCGCCATTTGCATTGCAATCTGTGCTGTAGGAGGGTAAGGACGATTAGCCTCCTCATTAATGATTAATGCGCAATCACCAATAATGAAAACATCTTCGTAACCAGGCGCACGCAAATCAGGATCTACTTTTACACGGCCACGCATCGCATCAAAACCGGATTTCTCAATAACTGGATTTCCACGAACACCAGTAGCCCATACAATTGTTTCAGCTTTGATCTCTTCGCCTTCACCAACAATGACGCCTGACGCTGTTACTTCTTTAATTGGTGTGTTAATTTTAAACTCAACACCACGGCTCTCAAGCAGATTCATACCGTATTCAACGAGCTCTGGATCAAAACCTGGAAGAGCGCTTGGTGCGGCTTCAACAACAAACATTCTCACTTTTTCGCGAGGCACATCGTATGTTTTGCATAACTCTGGAATGCGCTCTGATAATTCACCAATAAATTCGATTCCTGTAAAACCGGCTCCTGCAACTACAAATGTTAATAAACCTTCGTGCTGATCGGCTGTATTGTTATAGTTTGCAAACTGCGCATCAATATGGTCTTTTACTTGACGAGCGCCATTTAATGTCCATTTCGTAAACGCATGCTCGTGCACACCTGGAATACCAAATGTTTCAGCTGTCGCACCAAGTGATACGACGAGATAATCATATTCAAGCTCGCCATCTTTTAGCATAACTTTCTTTTCTTCGGTTTTAATCTCAAGTACTTCATCTTGCACGAAGTTCACTTTGTTTGTGTTGAGAACATCTGAAATTTTTACACGTGTACGGTCTGGGTCCATTGTCCCTGCTGCAGGTTCGTGCAACCATGTTGTTTGGTAATGGTAATCATGTTTATTTACCAAAGTAATTGAGGCATCATTATGGCCTAACTTTTTAGAGAGTGTTACGGCTGTATTCATTCCGCCATATCCAGCTCCAGCAATAACAATCTTTGCTTTATTCACTGTAATCACTTCCATTTATCAAATTTTAGTTTGTGATTCATTTCACGTTCTAGTACATGCTCATCCGTTCTTCACTAATTCGTCATACTATCTAACACTCTAATAATATTCGTTTTTTCTTCAAAATTCAACTCCATCCAGCAAAAAACTTTCACCTTTTTATCATGTCTTTGTATTTGTCTCTCTGTACATGTATAATGAGAAAGGATCTCAATTCACACGGGGGTGTAGAAATTTTGCATGAACACAATGATTTATATGACATAACCATTATTGGCGGAGGACCTTCTGGACTTTTTGCAGCTTTTTATGCAGGGATGCGCCAAATGAAAGTTAAGGTTATTGAAAGTATGCCCCAACTTGGCGGACAACTTTCAGCTCTTTATCCAGATAAATATATTTATGATGTCGCCGGGTTTCCAAAAGTAAAAGCACAAGATCTCGTCGACCAGTTAACCACTCAGGCACAACAATTTAATCCGGAACTAGTATTAGAAGAAGCTGTTCAAACATTAAAAAAAGAAGACGATGGCTCTTTTACTCTAACAACAGATAAACAAACACATTATTCAAAAGCTGTTTTAATCACTGCAGGTGCTGGTGCTTTTGCTCCTAGAAAACTGCAGGTGGATAAAGCTGATTACTATGAAGATAAAAATATCCACTATTTTATTCGCGACTTATCCGCATTTACGGGAAAACGTGTTGTTGTTATCGGTGGTGGAGATTCAGCCGTTGACTGGGCGCTTATGCTTGAACCGATTGCCAAAGAAGTAACACTCGTTCACCGTAGGGACGCATTCCGCGCCCATGAACATAGTGTAGAGCTTCTTCAGAAATCTGCAGTAAATGTATTAACACCCTTTGAAACAACGGAACTTCACGGGGATGAGAATGGCGTATCTGCTATTACATTTACAAAAGTAAAAGGAGAAGAAACACATACCATTGATGTTGACGACGTCGTAGTAACATTTGGCTTTGTCTCCACACTTGGGCCGATTAAAGAATGGGGACTTGATATCCTTAAAAATGCAATTCAAGTTAATTCAAAAATGGAGACAAATATTCCAGGTGTCTACGCTGCGGGAGATGTCAGTACGTATGATGGCAAAGTAAAATTAATAGCAACTGGATTTGGAGAAGCACCTACGGCTATTAATAACGCTAAAGTCTATATTGATCCAAAAGCACGAGTCTTCCCTGGTCACTCCACAAGTCTTTTTTAACAAAAACAGTGCCTCTGTTCTTAGTATGTGAACAGAGGCACTATTTTTATAATCGTTTTGTTAACATATTTACGAGGGGGTGGGTTGTTTCAATTCCAGAAACCTCTGTAAAAGCCTCAATTAGTCCTTTTTCAGCGACCAACTCTTTAAGTGTTTCACTTTCTGCATCACCAGCTACATAAAAATGCAAGGCATCATAAATTGTCTCAACAAGTGATTCTGGATGCAATCCTTTTTCAGCGAGTAATTTCGCAGGTTTAACAAGTCGATCATGTTGACCAAGCTTTCGGATTGGACCGCGCCCCACCCGTTCTACTAAATCTTCTAAATAAGGATTCTCAAACCGAGAGATGATTTTTTCAATATAAGCCTCATGTTGTTCTGCATCAAAATCATACAAATCAACAAGAACCGCTTTTGTTTCATTAAGCGTGCCACGTAGCCGATGCTTAATATAATCATCTTGTAATGCTTCAAGGATCGTACGTTTCCCCTCCTGAAAACCAGCATAAGCTGCAACAGCATGTCCTGTATTCACGGTGAAGAGTTTTCGCTCAATATAAGGAGCAAGGTCTTCCACAAGCAATGCTTCACCTAGATTCACATTTTGACCTTTTAAAGAAGGTTCTTCAACAACCCATTCAAAAAAAGGTTCTACTGTTACCGCTAAAACATCTTCAGACTCGATGTTTGGTACAATACGGTCAACAGCTGCGTCAGCGAAACCAGTTAATGAAAGAACTGAATTAGTTTCCTCTTCTGTCAAATGACGAAGGATTTCTGATTTTAATTGTGAAGTTGCACGAATTGCATTCTCACAAGCAATCACATTTACCGGAGATTGACCTTCACGCAAAGCAAGTCCTCTTGCAATCGTTTTTGCAATCAATGGCAACACGGTTGGCCCTACCGCTGTAGTAACGATATCAGCAGAAGCAATCGCTTGTATAACCGCATCTTCATCTTTTTTACTATTAATACCACGGACATTGTTTACAGTGAATGTCTCTTTTTTCTCTGCTGCCGTTGTTACCGTGTACGAGCCTCGCTCATTTAACACATCAATCACTTCATTATTAACATCAGAAAAAATCACTTCGTATCCAGCGTCAGCGAGTAAAGCTCCAATAAATCCTCTTCCTATATTTCCGGCTCCAAAATGGACTGCTTTCATCACTCTGCTACCTCTGAGAAGAAGTCAAGTACTTCACTTGGAGATTTAGCTTTTAAGAGAGTGCGAACATTTTCTTCTTCAGAGCAAGCAATGGCAATTTTTGATAAGATTGCAAGATGCTCGTCTCCTTTACCTGCAATTCCAATGACAAGCTGCACAGGGTTACCACCCCAATCAATTTCTTTTTCAAGTAATTGAATAGACAAGCCAGAAGTTTTCACTTCATCACGCGCGTCTTCTGTACCATGTGGAATAGCAAGTAAATTCCCCATATAAGTTGAAGTTAACGTTTCCCGCTCAAACATTTTGTCGATATAATTCTCACTAGTATAACCTTGCTCTGCCAAAATCTCTCCTGCTTGACGAATCGCTTCTTCCTTTGTTTCAATTGCTGCACCTATTTTAATATTTCCTTCTGTTAAAATGCTCATGTTAGTCCACTCCTTCATTAATATATGTTAGTAAAAATTCTCGGCATTTCTGTTCCAATAAAGAGACAATCTCCGCTATTGTGCCTCGTTGAAATATACGAGTCTGGTCTTCTGATCCTATGAGTAAAATGCTGATAAAACTCATTAAACTAAGCTTATGTTCATCTAGGGAGCTAGGCGCTAGCATTAACAACACCCGATTCACAGCTTCTTCACCGCTTGCCATAGATGAAACTGTTACGTTTTGTTTTAGTGTTAGAACATAAAAAACAGGTACTTTCACATCATCTGTCCTTGTATGGAATAACGCAAACCCAGTCCCCGGAATAGCCAAGCCACCTAGTTGTTCTCTTGCTCTTAATGCTCCATACACTCGAGAAGCATTGACAACGGCTTCCTTCGACTCAAGCCAAATGCACATGTCATATAACCCTTTTTCAAGCTCATCAACCTCTATTTCTCCAACAGACTGTAACAACTGTTCAGTGTAACCGGCCATCCTAGCTATGTCAGCGAATGTTGGTTTCCCTTTGGAAATGTTAAGAAAAGAAGGGGTAGTGGTCATCGGCAATTGCTCCCGCACACTCCTTTCTATGCGAGCACGAATGACCGCCACTTCATCTTTTGTTAAAACAGGGCTAACATGGAGCGCTTCTCTTTCTTTTTCCACTTTTACAGTGGAAATAAACAAATCAAAATCCATTGGATTATAATTTTCTAATTCAAACAAAGAAGCATTGGTTATTGAAATAATTTCTGGAAACTCTTGCTTGATTCGACTTGACAACATTTTTGCCGATCCAATCCCACTGGAGCAGACAACTAATGCAGAAAGAGGACCCACTTGTTTTTTTCTCGTGGTTACTGCTCCAAAATGAAGCGTCAAAAAGCCAATTTCTTCATCAGGTAAAATAAGTGGTGAAAAAGCCTTAGATGCTTGACGCTTAGTTGCAGCAAATAATTCTCCATAATCTGCGCGGATTCGCCAAAGTAAAGGGTTGTGGATCTTCATATTATGTTTTACGCGGTAAAGCGCAGGTGTGAAATGGGCAAGTAATCCTTGAAATAACGACGGTTCTGAAAGAGTTAGATTCAGCTCTTCTTCCATTCCTGAAATAAGTTTTTTTACGCGAACCGTTAAATCAATCTGATCTTCTTTTAATGACAATTCAAACGGTTCAATGGCAGTTGCTCCTCGCAAATGCATCACAAGGTAACCAACCTCTTCATTCGGAATAGAAACAGAAAATTTTTGTTCCAATGCCTCCGCTAGTTTTTTTGCAATTGGTAGAGAAGGTTCTTGCTCTAACACTTTTAACTGATCTGCATCCATCCGAATTTGTTCACCTTGCCGAATTCGTTCTATCGCAAGTGTGACATGGACAACTAGAGCCATATACGAATGGTCTGACATGTGTTCAAAGTGTGCTTGTTTCATTTGAGCAACGGTCATCTGCACCATTCGGATCGTTTCTAAATCAACAAAATGCAACAGCCTGTCAGCTACTTCGTTTTTTTCTTCTTCGAGCTGAACCGCATGGTAAAATGCCTCTTCCGTTAAATTTTCCGCCAGAATGCTGGACATCGCCCTACGAATATTCGTTTCGCTCCCCTTTACTTCAACCCCGTAACCTCGCTTGCGAATTAACCCAATACCAAATAACTCCAGCCATTCCGCGGCTTTTGTCAAATCGGAAGCAACGGTTGCCGAAGCCACGTTTAATTGTTTAGCAAGTGTAAACAACTTTACTGGCTCTTTTGCATCGAGAAGAATTGCAAGCAACAAACTAACTCTTTCTTCACTCGTTAAATCAGTGTGCTTTTTCCCTGACAACTCGCCCCGTAACGTTTCCTTTGCTTCCGTTCGCCCTTCTAATGAAAGTAGATGTCCTTTTTTCAAACTTAGCTGAAAGGCGGTTACCGTTCGTTCAAGTGTAGGTAAATCTCTCTGAATTGTACGAATACTCACAGATGCGGCTTGGGCAAGCTCCTTTAATGTCAGTCCACTGTCATGGTCAAGCAATGCCATTAGCAGCACACGTTCTCTCGCAGTCACATGCACACAAGCCGCCTCCTTTGTTGTTAGTCACCAATACAGAGAGCACCCCCATGACTAGGGGATGCTTGCCTGTTACTTTAATCGATTAATTAACTCATCGTACCGAGGACTGTTTAAGAAGTTTTCAACCGAAATATGTTCTGCTTCAGGCTGTTTTTGTTTTGCTCGATCCGTTAAGTCTTTATGCGTAATGACCAAATCAGCGTCGCTAGGGATATTGCTAATGGCCGTATTCGATATGTGAATACCCGTAATCCCTGCTTTTTTAAACTTATCTTTTAATAAAGAAGCTCCCATTGCACTTGATCCCATTCCTGCATCGCAGGCAAAAATGATCTTGTCAACGGTTTCTACCTGAGCTGGCTTCGGCTCATCTGTTTCGTTCTGTTTTAACCCATCAATAATTTCATTGTATCGTGGACTATTCATAAAATTGTCAACCGAAACATGAATCGCACTTGGTAATTTTTGCTTTGCACGTTCAGTTAGATCCTTATGTGTGATAACAAGATCCGCATTGTCTGGAATGTTACTAATAGATGTATTCGAAACTGCGACATCATCGATACCCGCTTTTTTCACCCGGTCTTTCATGATCGAAGCTCCCATCGCACTTGATCCCATTCCTGCGTCACACGCAAAGATAATGGTTTGAACATCTGCATAGCTTTTGCTAGTAGAGCCTTCAGGTACCACCCCTGTTTTTTTGCCTTTCATATCTTTCATTTTTGCTTGAGCTTCCTCAATATTGTCGTCTTCATCTTTACGATCCATTTTCAAAATAATCGCAGAGATCACAAAAGAGACAGCCGTTGCTGCGAGCACACCTAGAATTACGCCAAGATGATCGCCTGGTCCAGCTAAACCTACAATTGGAATAATACTCCCTGGTGAGGCGGGTGCAACTAAACCAACTCCAAATGCATTAAAGACAAAGACCCCTGTAGCACCACCAAAAATAACTGAAATAAATAAAAGTGGTTTCATTAAAATGTATGGGAAGTAAATCTCATGAATTCCACCAAAGAAATGTATAATTCCAGCGCCATAAGATGAACCTCTGGCGACTCCTCTGCCAAAGATCATAAAAGCAAGAAGCACACCAAAACCTGGACCTGGATTTGCTTCTAGAAGATAAAAGATTGATTTTCCTAGTTCTTGAAATTGTGTTGCTGCTAAAGGAACTAGAACACCATGGTTAATGGCATTGTTTAAAAATAATACTTTTGCCGGTTCAATAACTAAACTGACTAGCGGTAAAAGACCTGTTGAAATTAAAACATCTGCTCCTCGACCGAGTAAAGACGTAAGCCCATTTACTAATGGTGCTATGACAAGTGAACCCATTACGGCAAGTAAAGCACCTAGAATACCTGCTGAAAAGTTATTGACTAGCATTTCAAATCCTTGTCTGATTTTCCCATCAATTAATTGGTCAAATTTCTTAATGACATACCCGCCTAATGGCCCCATTATCATTGCACCAATAAACATAGGTGCATCCGGAACAGCTGCAATAACACCCATCGCCGCAGTCGCGCCAACGACACCACCACGCATATCATGAACTAACTTACCGCCTGTGTAAGCAATTAATAGAGGCAATAGATAATAAATCATTGGTTCAACCATATTATCTAAAATTTCTATAGCAGCAAACGCATTGATTGCCGTAATAATACCAAATGCGATAAATGCGCCGATGTTTGGCATAATCATACTGCTTAAATTACTACCAAACTTTTGTACACGAGAACGGATGCTCTTTTTTTCCGCCATCCTGCTTCCTCCTTTTTAAAAACTTAATGTTAAGTGTAAGCTCATCTTAATACCCTATAGAGTTCCCTTCAATAAAAGGAAAATACAATTTCGTCGCAATGACCACGACAAAACTGTTTTTAAGAAGCTTACTTTATATGGAGGAAAGAGATCAACCGCTTGATTGTTTTGCCATTTAGCGGCATACTTACAAATGGCATTTATCGATTTATTTAGGAGGCATATACATCTATGAACAAACGCTTATTCATTCCCACTATCGTTGCAGTTACCCTTCTTACTGCATGTGGAGATACCGAGGAAAATCAAAACACGGCTTGGGATCAAATTCAGGAATCTAAAACAATGACTGTTGCAACTGCGGGTACACTTTTCCCTACCTCTTATCATTCTGAAGAAGACGGTCTAACAGGGTATGAAGTAGAACTCGCTCGAGAAGTAGCAGACATTCTCGGAGTAGAAATTGAATTTGAAGAAATTGGTGTTGATACAATGACGCAAGCATTAAATAGTGGGCGCGTCCATCTGGCAGCAAATAGTTTATCGATAACTGAGGAACGTGAAGAAAATTTTGATTTCTCCATTCCTTATAAATTTTCATATGGTAGTGCCATAGTTCGTACAGGTGATTTGTCGGGAATTGAAACAATGGAGGATTTAGAAGGAAAGGTTGCATTAGGTGCAAACACCACAACGTATATGCAAAAAGCAGAAGAATACGGCGCTAAGCCTAAGTATTTGGACAATGTTACAAATGACGTTTATTTACGTTCCGTCGAGAACGGACAAGGTGACCTTATTTTAAACGACTATTATTTGCAATCCATTACTGTTGAGTCTATGCCTGAAATCGATGTTCAAATTCATCCGTCCCTTTTTTATGATCCTACTGAACAAGGTTTTATGATTGCAAAAGAGGAGCCACTTTTACAAGAAGCTCTCAACGATGCCCTGCAAACATTGCTTGACGATGGCACAGCAACGGCCCTATCAGAACAATTCTTTGATGGACAAGATGTGACAAAATTGCCTGCTGATGTTGATTTCGAATAAGGGAACCACTAATGAACTCATTTAACTTGAACCTTGCCATCGAGTCTTTCCCCTTTATTTTAATGGGATTGCAATACACAATGCTGGTTGCTTTTATAAGTATGGGCATTGCGCTCATCTCCGGTTTATTCTTAGCACTCGGTCGAATGTCAGACCGCTTTTACTGGAGAGTACCCTGCATGTTATTCATTTCATTTAACCGTGGCGTGCCGATCTTAGTGCTTTTGTTT
The DNA here is from genome assembly GCF_002019705.1 of Shouchella patagoniensis. GTDB lineage: Bacteria > Bacillota > Bacilli > Bacillales > Bacillaceae_D > Shouchella > Shouchella patagoniensis. Next base: position 1,476,922 of record NZ_KV917377.1, read on the forward strand.
TTGCTTTATGCTGCATTACCCGAACTTGGTCTTAGTTTAAGCTCCATTTCTGCGGCCATTCTCGCGTTTAGTATTAATACGTCGGCCTATGTCGCTGAAGTAAACCGCTCAGCCTTATCTTCTGTTTCAAAAGGGCAGCACGAAGCGGCAGCATCGCTTGGTCTTAATAAGTGGCAAGCGATGCGCTATGTCGTTTTGCCACAAGCAACTCGAATTGCCTTACCACCATTAAGCAATGTTTTTTTAAGTCTTGTTAAGTCAACATCGATTGCCTCAACAATTGCCTTGCCCGAACTGATGTATCAGGCTCGTATCATTGGTGGACGTGAATTTAATTATTTCACTGTGCTCGTTGTTGCAGCTCTTATTTATTGGGGAGCTTGTTCATTGCTTTCCTGGCTTCAGCGCTATTTGGAGAAACGATTTAACCGTTATTTGGAATCATAAAAAAACCGTTGATGGATATATCCATCAACGGTTTTTTAAATTTAACAATTCTCTGGTGTCCCAGCATTTACAGCCGTGCGGAAAGATGATCCACAACCACATTTTGCGATTGCGTTTGGATTATCGATCGTAAATCCTCCACCCATCATGTTTTGTTTATAGTCAATGATAAGCCCTTTTATAATAGGCTCGCTTTCTTGATCCACTAATACGTCAATCCCGTTCACTTTGAAATGTGTATCGTTATCGTTTTGTTCATTATCGAAGCCCATTCCATAAGATAGTCCTGAACAACCGCCGCCTTTTACGCCAATCCGTAGCATTAATGAGCTATCGCCTTCGTCAGACTTCATTTCATTAATTTGAGCTGCTGCTGCATCTGTAAGAGTAATCATAAATATGCCTCCCTCACTTTAGTTTCTTGTGTTAGTATAAGGCCTTTTTATTTTATACTCAAGTCCTCTGCTTAGTAAACGGAACCTCTTTATGATTTTGAATCATCAAGATGTCATTGTGTATTTGATCAATTTCTTCGCTATACATTAAAACAAGGGGATGGGACAATCCATATTGTTTCACAGCCTGAAGCATTAGCGCACGGACATGTTCTAGTTTCTCATATGTTGTCTTCATTATTACCACCCCACTCCACTAATAAAGATCCACTGAACCGCATATTACTTACATTTTAAAATTTATCGATCAAGCTTGCAATAAAAATGTTTTGACCCCTTCACTCTGCATTCCTTTCCTTATGAAATGTCTAGTAGTATAATAGATTGCAAGTACGTAAATATGAAGTATTTTGAAATAGTTGTGATGTTCCAAAGGAGGATTTCGAAGATGAGTGTATTGCTTACCGACACGAAGCTTCATGGAGTAAAAGAAAAAGTATTAAATGGAGAACGCTTGTCAATTGAAGATGGGCTAACTTTATACGAAACACCAGATTTATTAGGAGTTGCACAATTGGCTAACCTAGTCAATGAGCGAAAAAATGGTCAAAACGTCTATTTTATTGAGAATCTCTACATAAACCCTACAAATGTATGTGAAGCGAATTGTGGTTTTTGTGGATTTAAACGAAAGCCTGGTGAAGAAGGCGCGTATACGATGGACGAAGAAGCTCTGCTTAAGTATGTAGCGGACCGTTGGAACGATAATATTCGTGAGTTCCACATCGTTGGTGGACATAACAATGAAGTTGGTTTTGATTACTATGTGAATACAGTAAAAACGTTAAAGAAACATTACCCTCAAGTTACTGTAAAGGCATATACTGGTGCAGAAATTGAGTTCTTCTCTCGCTTAGCAGGCATTTCTATGAAAGAAGTCATTCAAACGTTAATGGATGCCGGTCTATCAACATTAACAGGTGGAGGGGCGGAAATACTAACTGAGCGCTACCGTGCAATAATGAGCTCTGAAAAAGCTTCTACTGACCAATGGCTTGAAGCTCATGAAACCGCACATAATTTGGGTCTACGTACACATTCTACGATGCTTTATGGTTCTGTTGAATCAAAAGAAGAACGCTTAATTCATATGAAACGTGTACGCGAATTACAAGATCGTACAAATGGATTTATGGTATTTATTCCACTTGCCATGCAACCAAAAAATATAAAAGCGGGTTTAAACCGTCGTACATCAGCGTATGATGACATGCGGACGATTGCAATTAGTCGCTTAATGCTCGATAATTTCCCACATATAAAAGCATACTGGATTAATATTGGCGTGCAACTTACGCAAATGGCTCTCACTTTCGGGTCAAGTGATATACATGGTACATTAATTGAAGAACGTATTTCTCACTCTGTTGGCGCGCTTACATCATCAGGTATTACGCGCAAAGAACTGATTCATATGATTAAAGGAGCTGGAAAAAATCCAGTTGAACGCGACACATTCTACAATCATATTAAAGAATATTAAAGAAAAAACTGCATCTCCATTGTTGGTAAAATCTAACAATGAAAGATGCAGTTTTTTTGATATTTAATGTGCTAATTGAATAGGAGGAACTTACACGTATACTTTTCCTGTGCATACATATTCAGCTGGTCCATTCATTAGTACATCTCCGTTTTCCTGCCACTTGATCTCTAAATCGCCTCCAAGCAAGTGTACTATAATGGGTTCTCCACGATTTGAATAACCATTTAATACACTTGCTACCACAGCTGCACACGCACCTGTACCACATGCCTGAGTGATGCCAGAACCTCTTTCCCACACTCGGAAATTTAGTTCTGTTTGACTTATTACTTCTACCCATTCAGCGTTCACCCATTCCGGGAAAACGGAATTCTTTTCAATTAAAGGACCAAGCTCTGTGACTGGAGCCTGATCAATCGCATCAACAAACATAACCGCGTGCGGATTCCCCATTGATACAGCGGTAATATTCACTGTCTCCTCACCTGCTTTTATCGGCTGATTGATTACAGAATCTGCTGCAACTCCTGACATGGGGATTGCGGCAGGGTCTAGACGAGGTTTGCCCATATTAATAGAAACCGTTTCAACGATATTTAGATCATTTGGATAAACAGTAGCTGAAACTGGCCCGCCTAGCGTTTCAATTGTAAATGTCTTCTGATCTACTATTCCTTGTTCAAAACTATATTTAGCAACACATCGCAAGCCATTTCCGCAATTTTTCGCTTCAGAACCATCGCTATTAAACACGCGCATTTTAACCGCACAAGAATCCGATGGAGCAATTACAATCATGCCATCGCCACCAATCCCTCGATTTGGATCGGCAACCTGAATCGCAGTTTCAGCCATTCGCTCTTCGGGTAAAGTTTCTTTGAACAAGTTAATATAAATATAGCTATTCCCTAACCCATGCATTTTAGTAAATTTAATCACTTTTTCACTTCCTTAATGGTTCGTTTGCCCAAAAATAATCTGAATCAGCCTCCAGAATCGTCATCACACCATGGCAACACGGCATGACCAAGCGTACTTTAAAATGTTCTTTTGCAAGCTTTAACTCTTTTTGTTTCATATGTGTCAATACATGCTCTTCGCCGCAGTAAGGGCAAGCTTCAACATAAATATCTTTGCCTTGCAATTCATAAGGCCAAGTATGACTAAATGGCAAAAAATCCATCCGGGAATGCTCCTTTTTTGGTAGACAAAAAGACCGCCCAGCTTTATGCCTGCGCAGGCCCTGTCCCTTTGTTTTTCAAGCTCTGCTTTTGCAATCTATTAAAACATTGGATTTTCTTCTAAATGATTATAAATATTGGTGACTAGCTCTTCAGCTGTCTCACCAGATACAAAGTCTCCATTCACTAATGCAAAATGGTCAAGTGCACATGTTCCGCAATGATTTAAACACCCGTACTCAATAATGTCAAGGTTTGGATCTTTTTCAAGCTCCTCCATCGCATCATGTGAACCGCTTGCCAAATTGCTTAAACAAAATTCAATAATCGGTCTCATCTGCGGTCACCTCATCGTTATGCTACTCTGTCTGCTTCGTAAAGTCAATCATCGGTGCTCTTATGTAACTATTACTGAAACGGAATCGATGTTTTGTAACAAAACGTTCAAAAATGGGTTGTCGAAAAAGGATCAAATCGGTATAATCAGAACTGACCAAGGTCATTTTCAAGTTGCTGAACGATTAAAAACGAGGTGAAGTTGGCACGTACTTCATATGGCCAACACTTATGAAAACAATACAACGTAAAACGAAAACCCGCTTAGCAATTTTAACTGCCGCTGTGGCTTTATTTTACGAAAAAGGCTATCAATTAACAACCGTACAAGAGATTACAAACGCTGCCAAAGTAGCTAAAGGAACTTTTTTTAATCATTTTCCTACGAAGGAATCCATTTTAGACGCACTTGCAGAAGAAAGGCTTATAGGACTCGCACAATATCGAGAAGAAGAAATCACCTCTTCCTCTTATGATTTGCTTCCTCGCATTCGAGCAAGTTTACTTTTTTTATTAAAAGATTATGATATTCACCCCGTGCTTACAGCGCAAATTTGGAAACAAGTGGCTGAAAATGACGGCATTCTATTTGATCACTGGAAGTTGATGCTTGAGGAAGCAGAGCTAGAGTTAACTGCTGTACAAGTAGACGTGTTTGCTCACATTATTAACAGTCATATTGCATATGGAATGTATATTTTCAAAAATGAACCTACTCGAATCGGACTTGTCAAAAAAGTTATGACACTTGTTGATACGAGTTTTGAAGCCATTTCACACAGAAGGAGACCTTTTTCCATGAAAAAACTCGTCGTACTAGGAGCAGGTTACGGAGGCATGCGCGTATTACAGCGATTACTTCCAAATGATTTACCTAAAGACTGGGAAATTATATTAGTGGATCAACTCCCATACCATTGCTTAAAAACCGAATATTACGCATTAGCAGCAGGGACTGCTTCCGATCATCATTTACGAGTCACCTTCCCCGAAGATGCTCGTTTACAAGTTAAATACGCAACAGTAACTTCCATTCATCCAAAAGACCATGTCATTGAACTTGATACTGGTGAATCAATTCAGTTTGATAAACTTGTCATTGGACTTGGTTGTACCGATAAATACCACGGCGTACCAGGAGCAGACCAATATACACATAGTATTCAAACAATGGGTGCAACACGTAAAACTTACGAAACTTTAAATAACGTTCGTCCTGAAGGTGTCGTTTCAATCGTTGGAGCTGGTTTGAGCGGGGTAGAATTAGCTAGTGAGCTCAGGGAAAGTAGACCGGATTTAACAATCCGCTTATTTGACCGCGGAGATTCTGTCATGTCTCAGTTCCCAAAAAAATTAAGTAGCTATGTTCAAAATTGGTTTGTAGAACATGGTGTCGATGTTAGCAATAATTCAAATATAACTAAAGTCGAGCCCGGTGCACTATACAATCATGATGAACGAATTGAAACGGATGCTGTAATTTGGACAGCTGGTGTTCAACCTGTTGGCGTGGTACGTGATTTGGATGTTGAAAAAGATCGTTCTGGTCGAATTATTCTAACACCTCAACATTTTATCCCTAATCAACCTGATGTGTTTGTGGTTGGTGATTGCGCCAGCTTGCCTCACGCACCTAGTGCACAACTTGCTGAAGGACAAGCGGAGCAAATTGTGACCATTTTAAAGCATCAATGGAAAGGCGAAGAGTTACCTGCATCAATGCCTCGAATTAAATTAAAAGGCGTACTCGGATCGCTTGGAAAAAAACATGGCTTTGGTATGATGGGTGAACGTCCCCTGACTGGTCGGGTTGCCCGCATCTTAAAAAGTGGCGTTCTATGGATGTACAAATACCATTCTGGTTGATCCCTATTAGAATAAGCACGATGTTCTATTGAACATCGTGCTTAATTTATTTTATTTCCTTCAATAGTTTATTTAGTTGTAACGTCGTAACGGATGCCTCCTTCCTAATCAAAAAACGTCTCCTTACACCATCAAAGCATTTCTCTTGAAGGACTAGTAGTTAATTCCTCCACTTTTTTTGTTATCTGCTTTAAGCTAGGGTTCCCTTCTGCTACAATCTCACCGTTCAAAACTAACAGTGGATAAAAATACTCATCATTTAAAATTGCTTCGGCATACAGCCTTTCTTCTTCTGAGTTTGGGTGTTCAATATCCACATAATGAAATTCAAGCGCTTCATCAGGGAACTTTCTTAATAAGGCAGCCTCTAACCATTCCTTTGTCTCAAGTGCGCTTGGCAGATGGACGCAAGATGCACATTTTTGTTCTGCTCCATATACTGTCAATCGAATTGCAATCATAAAGCGCCTCCTTTTATATGTCTTTCTAGCGTACATGAGCTTGCTTCAAAAGTGCAACTTAAAAATTAAATACGCAGATGCATGGATTTTTTTATGCTCGCCTATTATAATGAGTATAAGAAAGAAAGGAGTGATTCCTGATGGAAACAAGCACAGATATGATGGAGCAAGTACAAGAAGTCTTGGATAAGCTTCGTCCGTTTTTACTACGTGATGGTGGAGACGTTGAACTTGTTGATGTGGAAGACGGAATTGTAAAAGTACGCCTATTAGGCGCTTGCGGTTCTTGCCCAAGCTCTACAATTACGTTGAAAGCCGGTATCGAGCGTGCGCTTTTGGAAGAAGTTCCTGGCGTAACGGAGATCGAGCAAGTATTTTAATAAAAGCATTCACCAGCAGCAAAGGCCATGCCTTTGCTGCTTTTTTCTTCTAATGAAACAATCGTATATAAAAAACCATAAGGCAGTAAAAAGGCCCTATGGTATCTCATATTACAACACATATTGCTTATACACTTGTTCAGCATCTTCATAGGAAGCAAATACAGCATCATCATCCTCCAATGTATGATAATAATCATACACAACTACGCTTGCTCCAAGAGCATCTACCGATATATACCCTTCTTGAATCGTGGCGACAGTTGGCGTATGGGGATTGCTGTAAATAATATAGACGGTTTGACCATCCGCTAACTCACTTATTTGTAGCATCCTATCTCCTCCTTTATGGGAGTAGTATGAACGCAAGTTTTGCCTTCTATGCTTGAATAACCGATACTGCTGCTCCATTTAATGCTGGTTTTAACACTACAACCTCATTACCAGGAAATGCCTCCTGTAAGCGACGCGCGAAAGATCCTCCTTTTTGTTTTTCCGTATAACAGAGAATGATTGGTCCTGCGCCACTTAATGCCGCCCCATAAACATCTACATCGGCCTTTGCAAATTCACATATTTTTGTCATATGGGGAATTAATTCTTGTCGATAAGGCTGATGAAACAAATCCTCCATCATCATCTTTCCAGCAAGCTCCCAATTATTTGTTACTAGGGCTCCTGCCATAACATTTGCAATTGCACTTGCACGAACGGCTTCGGTAAAAGCAATTTTTTCAGGTAACACACCACGAGCTTTTTTTGTCGCAAGAGTACGCCCTGGAATAAATGCTACAAGTTCAACTTCAGGTGCTTCCACATGTAAGATGTCAGTCGCATCTGCTCGATGCGCACCAATTACTAGTCCACCATAAATTGAAGCAGCTACATTATCTGGATGTCCTTCAAACATTGTTGCAAGCCGGGCTTTTTTTTTCTTAGATACTGGGTTAGTTGAGAAATTACAAGTAAGCTCAATACCAGCAACTGTCGCCGCCGCACTAGACCCAAATCCCTTTGAAAGAGGAATGCCATTATCCATCGTAACTTTGCATGGAGGCAAATCAACACCTAATTGATTTGCTGCAAACATTGCAGCCTCCGTAATTAAATTACTAGAGCCAATCTTTTCTAAGCCTGGCGACTGACACTCAAACAACCAATTGGAAGCTTGCTCCACGTCAAGGTGCAAGTAACGGTCTATTGCTAAGCCAATTGAATCAAATCCTGGTCCTAAGTTTGCTGTACTTGCGGGTACTGTAATGGAAAACATCATGATACCTCTGCTTTCTCTTTTAGCAAGTATGCTGCTAAAGCTTCTTTTGTATCGTCAATGGAAATTGTTTCTACTTGCGAAACATCCATCGCCGTTGTTGGATCTTTTAGTCCATTTCCTGTTAATACCGCAACAACTTTTGCGCCTTTCTTAATTTTACCTACTTCCACATGTTTTTTTACGCCAGCTAGTGAAGCACAAGAACCCGGCTCTGCAAAAATTCCTTCTTTAAGAGCGATTTCTCGATATGCTGCAATAATCTCTTTGTCGCTTACAGCATCAATTTCTCCTTCTGATTCATTAGCCGCTTCAACAGCTAAGTTCCAGCTTGCTGGATTACCGATGCGAATGGCTGTTGCAATTGTCTCTGGAGACTCAATCACTTTGTTTTGAACAATTGCTGCAGCTCCTTCGGCTTCGAAACCATGCATGCGCGGTAACCCCGTTTTGTATGTTTGATTATATTCTTTAAACCCCATCCAGTAAGCAGAAATATTACCAGCATTTCCAACTGGAATCGCTAAAACATCAGGAGCTTCTCCAAGTGCATCGCATACTTCAAAAGCAGCTGTTTTTTGCCCTTGCAAGCGATATGGGTTAACAGAATTAACAAGTGACACAGCTTCCGTTTCGCTTATTTCTCGTACTAAGGAAAGGGCCTTATCAAAATTGCCTTCTATTTCGATAATTTCCGCGCCATACATCGCAGCCTGAGCGACCTTCCCAAGTGCAATCTTTCCTTTTGGGACAACAACAATTGACCTTAAGCCAGCTCTTGCTCCATAGGCCGCAGCTGCAGCTGATGTATTGCCAGTCGAAGCACATATAATCGCCTCTGCCCCGTCTTCTTTCGCTTTTGCAACGGCAAGCACCATTCCTCGATCTTTAAAAGAACCGGTCGGATTTGCGCCTTCATATTTAATAAAAAGTTCAATACCCCATTCTTTTGACAATTGCTCTAACTTTATAAATGGAGTATTTCCTTCACCGAGAGTTAGTGCTGGTGTGTTTTCTGTTATTGGTAGAAACTCCGCGTACTCGTTTATTAACCCTTTCCATGCTGCCATTATGCATTACCTCCTTCAACTCGATACGAACTTGCAACTCGTTCAATTACGTCCATAGTTTCTAACTCATTTATAAGTTGTTTGTATACAGCACGACTCGTAAGATGGGTGATAATAACCACTTCTGCGAGCATTTTATTTTCCAAAGGTAATTGAATCAATTTTTCAAAGCTAACATCATGATTTGCAAAAAGAGAGGTAACCCTCGCAAATGTGCCTGTCCGATCTTCAACATGTAGTCGAATAAAAAATTGCGACTGCATTTCTTCTTCTGTTTTTAATGTGGCTGGATAAAGTGGTAAATGTTGAGCAAAACCATTCACTTTGCGCTTAACATTCTTTGTGATTGAAACAAGATCGCTTACAACAGCTGTCGCTGTAGGCAGCGATCCCGCTCCAGGGCCATAAAACATTGTCTCTCCAACAGCTTCACCATGAACAAATACAGCATTGTATTCGTTTTGGACATTAGCTAATGGATGACTAGAAGGTAAGAGCGTTGGCTCGACACTCACTTCTAAACGTCCTTCATCACGTTGGGCAATTCCAATCAACTTCATCGTGTATCCAAGCTGCTCACAAAACTCAAGATCAACCCCGGAGATACCCGAAATTCCTTTAACTGCTACATCAGCCAATTGCACAGGTGCAGAAAATCCAAGTGTCGCTAGGATCGCCATTTTTCTTGCTGCATCAAGTCCCTCCACATCTGCGGTAGGATCGGATTCTGCAAACCCTAAGCGCTGCGCTTCTTTTAGTACATCTGTATAAGCAAGTTTCTCTTTACTCATTTTCGTTAATATATAATTGGTTGTACCATTTACTATTCCCATCATTTTCGTAATGCGATCAGCTGCTAATCCTTCCGTAATCGTGCGAAGAATTGGAATACCCCCTGCGACACTTGCCTCATAATAAACATCGCATCCATGTTCTGCCGCTTGTTGAAGGAGAGAAGAACCATACTCTGCCATTAAGTCCTTATTTGCAGTCACTATATGTTTTTTATGGCTGAGCGCTTTCTCTAATAAAAGCTTTGTCTCTTCAATTCCACCCATCACTTCTATAATGATGTCTATTTCAGGATCTTCTATTACATCAGCTGGATCAGCGGTCAATTGAATACGCTCGTTCCACTCACCTCGTTCTTTTTGTAAATCTTTAACAAGCGCGCTCTTAATAGAAATAGGACCGCCTACTTGATGCTCAAGTTCATTTTGATGACGCGATACGATCTCTGCGACTCCTCTACCCACGGTTCCAAATCCTAAGAGACCGACTTGAATGACTCTTCTCTCCACGAACTCCACTCCCTAATGTCCATTTAAAAAATACATTTGTTTTCTTATAAAGGACATTATAGTGTTTATTCTCTGTTTATTCAAGCTTTCTTTTAAAGTTTTTGTCCTGGTAACCAATCTAAGGCTGGGATTGCTTGATATCTACTTAGCTTAGCTTCTTCAGCAAAGTTGCTTAAGAAATCTACATTTGATTTTTCATTATCTAAGAACGTTTGAAAATCCGTCGCTCGTTCTCGCTTTTGATTTGGTATTTGGGCGCGATAATAGTTTTCAATTGTTTCAAAATAATGAAGAGGAAAAAGCAAGCGAGAAAACATTAGTTGCCATGAATAGGGAGATAATGTTTGCAATTCTTCGTATCCACCTAGAAAAGAAAGAATTTCTTCATTACCTCTCGGATCATCTCGTTTATCTCGTACCCATTCAGCTAAGTCGCGAGCTCGATGATCGAATAAAAAAGTTGTTGGTGGTTTTACTATTTGCCCATTTTCCGATAAGCGCAACCAACTACTTTCATTAAAACGGCGATGACAAATCGTCCCTACATCTGTTGCTTCCATCGGAACATCTAAGCGGGTATCAACAGCATATTGGATTGCATTTTCGGTTAACCCCATAAAATACGGATACGTATATAAAAATGCCTCATCAGTAAGTGTTTTTGGCCCTTGTGAAAAGATAGATTGATACCAGTCTTCTAATTGTTCTAATCGAGTAGCCCAAAGAGTTGGCCATTGGCCGAGTACCGCATTGTCCCAATTTGCCTGACCTTGCTGGCCCGCTGCGTGCCAAGCATGTAGTTGTCCGCCCAAGTCCCAAGTCGATTGAATTCGTACCCCCCGATCGTCTCCCCAGTCTGGCAGCTTAAACAAGTAAACCTCCATGCCATCTATTAATGCTGATGGCTGATTGGAACGACTTGGAACAAGCTCTAGTACCGATTCATCACCAGCGGTCCGCATGTAAGTGGAAAAAGCAATCATTTGCTGTTCTTCTGATTGCAATTCGTCTTTAGGCAAGATAATATAAGCTTGATTATTTGCACGGATACATTCATACGGACCAATTGAAAAACGTTCTTCACAGTAGAGTTTGTATTGGTCGTAGAGATTACGCTCAAGCATGAATAGTCCCTCCTTACACAGAGCTGTTTTTCTAGTCTATGACCCAGTCGCATAAAATGTGTATTCTCACGTAGAATGAATAATGCAAACAGCTAAATCGCTCTATTTTGTCGAAAAATAATATGACAGAGATAAAAAAATGGAAAAATTAAATAATAAGGAGGAGTCACATGGAAAAAGATCCAGTAGAACAGAGCGCTAGGTCCCTTTTGACTGAACGAGGTCTTAGTCTTATAGACATTGCCGAGCTTGTTTATGAACTTCAAGCGAAATACCATCCAGGACTTACCATTGAAACGTGTATTCACAATGTTGATCGTGTTTTATCCAAACGCGAAGTACAGAACGCGGTTATTACGGGGATCCAATTAGATCAACTTACTGAACAACAGAAACTTTCCGAACCATTGCAAAGCATGTTAGAACGAGATGAAGGTTTATATGGAGTTGATGAAATTGTTGCTCTATCTATTGTGAATGTTTATGGATCAATCGGTTTAACAAATTTTGGTTACGTAGACAAATTAAAACCTGGGATATTAAAAAAGTTAAATGATAAATCAATCGGAGCTTGTCATACTTTTTTAGATGATATTGTAGGAGCCATTGCTGCGGCGGCTTCTAGTCGACTCGCTCACCGCAAGGCGAATGTTGAATAAGCAAAAAGCCAGCTGCTAATGCAGTTGGCTTTTTCATCACAGTTTCCAATCATCAAGCGACTTTATGCTATAGGTTGGCTGTTCCTTATAAAGAGATACATTTTTTGATACTCCTGTTTGTACGTGAATCGTATCTATGTGAGCATTCATTCCTGCACAGAGATCTGTTTCATAATTATCACCAACAAGGACGGTATCTTCCTTTTCCATTCCTAACATCTTCATTGCAGCAGTAATAATAGCTGCACCTGGTTTACCGATAAAAATCGGCTCTATTCTTGACGCATAGGCAATTGCCGCTGCTATTGCACCGTTCCCAGCAACCAATCCTTTTTCCGTTGTAATCATCCTATCTGGATTCGTTGCAATAAAAATTGATCCAGCTACAATTTGACGAGCAGCAGCACTTATTTTATTGTACGTCACATCTCGATCAAGACCAACAACAACGATGTCTGGATTGAAATCTGTTTGTTTAAATTCAGCAAGCGCTTCCTTTAATCCTCTTTCTCCAATTATTGAAATAGATGCATTAGGATGTTTGTCTTGCAAATAAATGGCTGTAGCTATACTTGATGTCATCACTTGTGATGCATGAGCGTTAATACCTAAATGGTTTAATTTAGCAGCCACCTCATCAGGTGACCTTGTGGAGTTGTTTGTTACAAATCCATAATTAATGCCTTTATTCGTTAATGAATCAATAAATCGAATTGCACTAGGAATAGGCACATCGCCATGATAAACGGTGCCATCTAAATCAAATAAATAACCAGAATAAGATTTCATATAACCACTACCTTTTTACTCATTGCCATTATGGTCGGGCATGAAAGCTGTAATCACACCTAGTTCATTTTTTAAGTAAACACGAATATTTCCCGGGAATTGTTCTAGACTAGAATAGTTTTCCTTTAATACTTGTAGCATTTCTAATCCTTGTAATGATGTATACTTATAGGCTATCGACTTCCTAAATCTTATTACAGATTTTAATTCTCTCGCATTTGTTTCATTAATAACAGCTTCATCATGCAAAATGTCAATAATATCTTCGTACCCTCCCGGATCACGCATAATAAAGCCATCAATCATTTGATTGCCAACATCAATAATAGATTCAATTATTACTGTACCTACTCGCTCGATGGCTAATTGGTCCTTAATTACATCCGTAAAAGATTCACTATTAATAAAAGAAAGCAATGACTCCATATGAGCCAATGTTTGCTCAATTTTTTGTTGGTCTACAAAATACATCGTATCTGTACCTCATTTCATCATTGAATTTATATATATGGGCATTCTAAAAATTGGAGGTGAAGATATGGCTAAAAAGAAGCCCAATGATTACTATCATGACTTTTCCAATGTCGAAGCACAACATAATTACATTTTGCCTGAAGCAACACCAGAAGGACCATACGGATCGCCAATTAATAAAGATAAACCTGTCGAAAATAAATCAACAGAATGGGAAGCTGGTCAACGAGAATACAGCGCCTTCAATTACGAAGATAAAGAACGTCATGATGACTTGTCTCGAAAATATCCAAATCATCACCCATTACATGACGAATAAAAACGGAGCGGTTGCTCCGTTTTTTACGCTTCCACAGCTTGTTTTTTTATGCGCTTTAAAACAAAATAAGCACACCCAAAATTGCAGTATTCATATAAATAGTCAGGGAGTGTGCTAATCTTTTTATCAAACGTCGATTTTTTATTTTTATCATCAAAAAAACCACGCAATCTCAATTGATTATAACCCCAATCGCCAACAATATAATCATATTTATTTAATACATCACTGTAACGAGCTTTAAATGCTTCTTCGTCCCAGCCATCTTTCTCATCTTGAAGTACTTCAAATTCTATACCGGAAATCGCAATCATTGCACACACCTCAAATCCGTTTGTTCTCCTTTTAGTTTAACATAGGACGATTACATTCGCCGTATAAAAACACGGGTAAGATGAAATTCAACCTCAAGTCAGTCATCCATAAATTGTTAGAACTAGCTTCTCCAGTTAGAGACATGCTAATAACAAGAAACAGGCAAACATTGTCTTTGTGTTCTTACAGAACTTTATGAAGTAGAAAAAAACTGGAGGAAACTGTTTATGAAGAAAGTTGCACTTACTACTCTTACCATCCTTACCTTATTATCAGCATGCAATCAATCAAGTTCTGAAGGATTGTTTGAAACCAATAATGCAAACCAAACAATGCTTGGTACCGAGTATGATTCCAATAACATGAATCGTAGTTATGGTTATGCAAGGCATACAAGTGAGGAAATGGAACGAAACAATAACCATGCGGGAGCACTTGTTTTTGATCGAGACAAATTGGCTGAAGGTATTTCAAGAATGGTCGTTGATATTCAATCTGTAAGCGAAGCCGCTGTCTTAATTACTGACAAATACGCTCTGGCTGTATACAAACAACAAGACGGACAACCAGAGAACCTTGTGGCTGATCAAGTAAAAAGAACCTTGCTTGCTTCGTTGCCAAGCTTCTATGAGGCATATGTATCAAATGATCCTTCTCACATGAAAGATATTCAACGTTTTCAGAATACAACTGCAGGTAGTCAAGATTATAAATGGTTGATTGATGAAACCATTAAAGAATTAAAACAAGATCCACAGGGAGACGTAGCAGATCAAACAGAGGATGATCAAACGGAAATATTAAATGAAAAACAAGAAAAACTACGTCAAGAAAAATAACGATCATGCTTAGGCATGATCGTTATTTGTTATACATGTTGTTCGCCTTGGACTTTCTTAGCTTCCATATTCACTTGTGCTTGATTAACTTGTTCATCCGCGTGATAAGAAGAACGGACAAGGGGCCCAGCTTCACAATGACTAAACCCTTTATCAATTGCAATTTGCTTTAATTCAGCAAATTCATCAGGGTGATAGTATTTTATCACTTTTAAATGTTTTTTAGTTGGCTGCAAATACTGACCAATCGTCATTATGTCAACGTCATGAGCACGCAGATCATCCATTGTTTCTAAAATTTCTTCTTTCGTTTCTCCCAATCCCACCATTAAACTTGACTTTGTTGGGATATCTGCATGCATTTCTTTGGCACGTTTTAAAAATTCGAGTGTCCGGTCATACTTTGCTCGCGCGCGTACTTTAGGTGTTAAACGTCGGACTGTTTCAATGTTATGATTCATAATATTAGGTCTTGCATCCATCAAAGTTTGCAAACTTCCCTCGTTACCTAACATATCAGACGGCAATACTTCAATTGTACAAAATGGATTTTTACGACGAACTGCCTTTACCGTTTCGGCAAAAACAAAGGCACCACCATCTTTTAAGTCATCTCGAGCAACAGCCGTAATGACAACATGCTTTAACCCCATTGTTTCAACTGATTCTGCTACACGTTCAGGTTCTTCTAAATCCAATTCCGTTGGCAAACCTGTTTTCACAGCACAAAAACGGCAACCCCGTGTACAAGTATCACCTAAAATCATGAATGTAGCTGTTTTTCTTACAGCCCAACATTCGTGGATATTTGGGCAGCGTGCTTCCTCACATACTGTATGTAGTTTTTTTTCGCGCATCATTTTTTTTAAACCTGTATATGACTCATTCGTATTTAGTTTAATTTTAAGCCAATCGGGTTTTCTTTGATACGTTTCTTTCTCCTCATTCTTCTCCACTAAGTTGCCACCCCTTCAATTGGGAATTTTCATTCAGTTACCATCATCCTACCACGTTTCGTCATATTTAACCAACCCTCCTTGTTGAAAAAGAGTGAAAAATGGCAAGCATTTTCAGTCATTATTTTTCGAAATTGCTACATACTAACAAAAAGCTAGAGAAAGGAGTCGTGATAAATGTCTACATTTCGACGTTTCATTTTCATCTGTGTCGTTGGTATCATCTGTCTATCATCCTTTACCCATTATGCATCAGCAGTAGAGACCGAAAAAAACCCCTTTGTAGAAAGGCTCGCTTTATATAAGAAGATGGAGACCATAACAAATGTACCTTGGCACTACTTAGCTGCTGTTGACTCGTACGAAAGAGGATTACGCAAGGCACTTCGAGACCGCCCGGATTCAAACGGTTTTATTTCAATATATTATGCACAAGAAGACTGGGTAGGTGCCCTTAATCCTAATCCAGGTGATACCAATCCTAATACAATAAGTTTATTTGAAGGAATTGGTTTAGATGGAAATGGGGATGGTAAAGCCCTGCTCTCAGATGATGAAGACGTTTTATATACATTGGCCCGCTACTTAGAATCATATGGATTTGCAGAAGAGGATTTTCGAATTGCATTATGGCATTTTTATCAACGGGAGCAAAGTGTCAATATTGTTTATGGTCATTCTTTAGTTTATAAACATTATCAAACACTAGATCTCCATCAACATGCATTTGTTATGCCCTTAAACCATAATTATAGTTATCGGAGTACATGGGGTGATCGCCGTGGCTGGGGTGGGCGCCGTATCCACGAAGGTACAGATCTTTTTGCTAATTATAACGTCCCAATCCAATCCGCATCAAACGGAATTGTCGAAACAATTGGGTGGAACCCCTATGGTGGTTGGCGTGTGGGGATAAGAGACTTGGATAATATCTACCATTATTACGCCCATTTAAACGGTTTTGAAAAGGGCATTGAAGAAGGTTCTATTATTAAAGCTGGACAAATTATTGGTTATTGTGGAAGCTCTGGCTACGGTAAACCGGGTACCCAAGGAAAGTTCCCCCCTCACCTACACTATGGTATGTACCGAGACAACGGGACAACAGAATGGTCATTTGATCCCTTCCCATCATTAAAACAATGGGAAAGGGCCGCAAGAAAAGCAAATTAATAAAGGAACGTAAAAAAGCAAGGCCAAGGCCTTGCTTTTTTCATTTACGCTGATGTTTGTTTCTTATTTAACACTTGTAAGACGAACACAACAAGTGCCAGTAAAATTAATGCTGCAATCCAAGCTATGGCAATTCCAAAGAATCCAAGTACAAGGAAAGCCATCGCAGCAATAACAGCTGTAAAAACCGCATAAGGAAGCTGTGTGATTACGTGATCCATATGATGAGAACCAGATCCTGCTGCTGACAAAATAGTTGAATCAGAAATTGGCGAAATATGGTCGCCAAATATTGAACCAGCGAGCACAGCTGCAAACATAGGGATAAGCATTGATGGATCAATGACAACAGCCATTTGACCAGCAATGGGTAATAATATTCCAAACGTACCCCATGATGTGCCAGTAGCCAAACCAGAGATGGCAGCCATTAAGAAAATCATCACTGGTAAAAACCGCGGATCAATTGATTGATCAACTAAGCCTGCTAAATACTGACCAGTTCCTAAACGGTCTATCATTTCAATCGTTGTCCAAGCGAGAATAAGAATATAAATAGCTGGTAGCATAGATGCTAAACCCGCCTTTATTGCTTTACCAAAATCAGCCATTACTGGTTTAGCAGACAATGTAACACCTACGCTCGTTACAAAGCCAATAATGCTCCCAATTAGCAACGAAAAACCAATATCCGTATACTCCATCATCGTTAGTACCGTAATGGCTTCGCCTTCACCAGCCGCACCTTGAGCACCCGTATAAAATAGAAGTGAAACGGTTGAGGCAATAAGCACCAAAATAGGCACAAATAATTGATAAATTCGACCGTTTTTCATAACAAGTTCCTCATCAAGATCCCCGACAACTGCACCTTTTGCTGGGTCTGTAAGCTGCCCATTTTCTTTTGCACGAACTTCATGTTTCTTCATTAATCCGATATCAATATTAAAGATTATAATTAAAATTAAAAACAACAACGCAATCAGCGCGTAAAAATTCATCGGTACTGTATACATAAATGCTTGAAAAGCACTATACTCAGTAATTTGGTTACTAACTAAAATTGTAGCCATAACCCCAATAATATAAGCTCCCCAACTAGATAGAGGCATTAACACACAGATTGGTGCCGACGTTGAATCAACAATATAAGCTAGTTTTGCTCGAGACACACGATAACGGTCAGTCAGTGGTCTACTCATATTCCCAACTGTTAAAGCATTAAAATAATCATCAATAAAAATAACAAGACCTAAAAAGAACGGTAAAAACAATGCCCCTTTTCTTGTCGTTATACGTTTGGCAGCCCAACGACTAAATGCTTGACCACCGCCAGAGAACGTAATTAAACTAGCTACCATGCCTAAGAATAATAAAAACAACATGATGTAGAGTTCCCAATTATTTAAAACGAAACCTGCTTCACCAATCGCCTGCAGTACGCCTGAAATAGTAGGCTCATCCAAAGTATCAAAAGATAAAAACAATGCAGCAATTGTTTGAAAAATGCCTGCTAACGCTTGTCCTACGTGTTGGTCAAAAGCGATAAATGCACCAACTAATATAGCAATCCCCAATGAAATTAATACTTTTCTTGTTAAAATCACAAGAGTTAACGCCAAAATCGGCGGTATAAGCGATATCCAACCAAAGTGTTCCAATCTAACCTCTCCTTTTAGACAACGTCTGCATACAAAAAAACAATTATGGGAAAACCCATAATTGTCCTGCACAACAAACAGTCCCATCCATAGTAGTTCTCCACAGTTTCCCGTGACAGTCCGCCATTTATTCAATGACGACCCAGCTAAAAGACAACGGACATGCCTTTTGCTTCGGCAAAAACCCCTTTTCAATCTCATCTTAGCTATCCTCGCTCCGAAATTGTACTGATTGTTTTTGCGCCTCTACCCCATCAATTAGCAGATGAGGTGTTCCTATTTAATTCATTTTTCATCATATCACATCATGTTATGCGAGACAATGACAAAATACGACATTAGTCCACGTTATTTTCTTCCTGCTCTGCTCCAATAGTCGGGTAAACAAAGCCACCTTGACCTCCATAAAATTGTGGAACTGCACCCGCGATTAAAGCCATACCTGCAGGAGCTTCAACTGAAATGGTATCCGAGGTTTCTGAAAAGGGAAGAATAACATCCATATTCACTTCAATCTCTACATACAAGGATATTTGGGTATTATTAATACCTAGTGGCTTAATCTCATCCCGCATGCCGACTTTCGCATCCCCTATTAATGCATATCTTACGGGAATACCAGGACCAACATCTGTTAAAAGCGCATTATTTAACGCTCTACCTAATGGAATTGTCGCAACAATATTGCTGTTATCACCATAGCTATTTAGTTCTCCTCGTTGAACTTCATTCATAACTTCATGTACACGATGTTGAACATTCCCCAATAACTCATTGTACTTTTGAGTATTTATATTCGTAAAAACGACCATTCCATCTTCATTTGTTTCTTTATAAAAGATATCGCTCATATCCATCTGCGAAAGTTCTTCAGTCATCGCCTGCTCAATTGTATAAGTTGCAACACGCTCCATTTCCCGATTTGCAATTTGCGATATAATTGGTCTTAACTGCGAATCCACAAACCACAGTCCTTGTATAGAAAGAACAGCAAAAAGGATAGAGGAAAGCAGAAGCACATACCGAAAAGGAAGTGGTCCTCTTCCCATTTTTGTTCCTTTGATTGGTTGTTTCCTAAAACGCTTCAAAAAACCCACCTCCTCTAAACATCTTTATGCAAGAGAAGTTGGGCTTTGACCTATTATTT
The DNA here is from genome assembly GCF_002019705.1 of Shouchella patagoniensis. GTDB lineage: Bacteria > Bacillota > Bacilli > Bacillales > Bacillaceae_D > Shouchella > Shouchella patagoniensis. The sequence goes on from NZ_KV917377.1 coordinate 1,496,631, forward strand.
TAGGACTTGCGGGTGTAAGTCCTATATTCATGGGGATAGCGATTTTTTTCATCCATTGTTCCAGGAATTGCTTCCGTCAATTCCCATTCACTATCATCAAGTGAGGGAACAAATGTGTCCGCTTCAAAGACATGGTCAATGACTGTCACAATTTGTTTATCACAAAGATCCCAAAACAGTTTAAAGATTTCCGTACCGCCTATAATATAGACATCTTCTTGTTCGCTCAGTTTTTGTACTTCTTCAACACTGTTAAAAACTTCAGCACCATTTGCATCAAAATCTTTATTTCGAGTCAAAACTATGTTTCGCCTTTTAGGCAGCGGACCATTCATTGAATCAAATGTTTTTCTTCCCATTACAATCGTTTTTCCGATTGTCGTTCGTTTAAAATGTTGCAAGTCAGCTGGCAGGTGCCAAGGCATATCATTGTCTTTACCAATCGCGTAGTTACGGTCCCTAGCATACACAAAATAAATCATACAGACACCTCTGCTTTAATATGTGGATGAGCTTCATATCCTTGTAACTCAAAATCTTTAAACGTAAAAGCAAAAAGGTCAGTAACTTCAGGATTTAACACCATTTTTGGCAACGGAAGTGGATCCCTCGTTAACTGCAACTTCGCCTGTTCTATGTGGTTCGAGTAAAGATGTGCATCACCGAATGTGTGAACAAACTCACCAGGTTTTAGACCACATACTTGAGCAATCATCATTGTAAGCAAAGCGTAAGATGCAATATTAAATGGAACACCTAAAAAGACATCTGCACTACGTTGGTACAATTGACAAGAGAGTTTACCGTCATTTACATAGAATTGGAATAAACAATGACAAGGCGCTAAAGCCATATCATCTATTTCAGCAACGTTCCATGCATTAACGATTAACCGTCTTGAATCTGGATTATTTTTAATTTGATCAACGACATGAGCAATTTGATCAATCGTTTTTCCATTAGCTCCTTCCCAAGAGCGCCACTGTTTTCCGTAAACAGGGCCCAGTTCACCGTTTTCATCTGCCCATTCATTCCAAATACGCACTCCATTTTCCTGCAAATAAGCGACATTCGTATCGCCTTTTAAAAACCATAGTAATTCGTGAATAATAGAACGCAAGTGTACTTTTTTTGTTGTAATAACAGGGAAACCTTCTTCTAAGTCAAACCGCATTTGATAACCAAATGTGCTAATTGTACCAGTGCCTGTCCGGTCTGATTTTTGCGAGCCGTTTGTTAAAACGTGCTCGCACAACTGTAAATATTGCTGCATTGATTGCTTCATCCCCTCGTTTAAACTTCTGCTTGCTTCATTAGTAGCAATGCATCTTTGCCCTTCGTTCCTTTTTTAATTCCTAGCTCTTCACACTTAAATGTAACTGATTCAAGTGGTGCATCAAGTAATTGTTCAATTGTACGGACACCTACTGCTCGACCGGCAATGATCTCTCGTTCCTTTAATTTCTCATTTAACAGCGCCACATCTAGCGCACCACACATTATATAGCCATGATCACACGTGACTGCCATAAAATTTGTTTTAGGTAATTTTAAAGTAATTGCCAGGAATTGTTCACCCTCAATTACTAACGGCTGTACATCAATCATCTCACTCACTCCTTCAACATGCGTCTTCTCACACCATATGAAGGAGATAAGCCGTTAGTTCCTTTTTTTCAACATTGATAATAAGATATCACGCAAAAATTCTGGAAGCAAATAGTCTTTATTGGATGATGCTGCAATTTTAGGAAATAAAAACCCAAACGTATACATATCAAGCGTCGCTAATTTGTAAGTCTTATCTGTTTTAACAGGCTCTCCTAGTACATCTATGCCATTTACATTAATTTCAATACCAGTATATATCATTGTACCGAGCACTTTTCCGCGAAAACCAAACCCTTTTAGTGCTAGCTGTACAATGTCATCCGTTTGTGCACGTTCAATCGTTTCAATTAATTCAGCGCCAGTTAATTCAACGATACATGGATTGATCGGGTGTGGACAAACTCGGTGAATATCTCCAAATGAGATTGGACCTTTTTCTAGTGTTTCTAATAACACTCCCGCATTCATCATGCCAATATCGAGCCCACACCAGTTTGTTAGCTCATCACACAATGCTTGTGGTCCAATTGATTGCTCAAACCATTTCACAGGCAATGTAGTTTTCAAATAAACAGCAGATTTCTGCAAGGCAATGTTCGCCTGATTTTCTAAGTTTAAAAGCAGCACTTTCGTGTTTGGATCTTCAACAAAATGATTAGGATCAAGTAATTCTTCTTCTTTATACCTAAGTGCTCGTCCTTTAAATGTTAGTGATAATTTCCCTAAGTATTGACCATGCTTACCTGCTTGACAAATCAAAGTCCCATTTATACGCTTTCCGCCTTGAAGAACATTGTGTGTATGGGCACCAATGATGACATCAATTTCTGAAACCGACTCTGCAATTAATTCATCTTTCGGTAATCCTAAATGAGATAATAAAATGATGGCGTCTGTTTTTTTTGAGACAGCTTTCACTATATCCTTCAATTTATCCAATGAGAAAGATACGTCCCAGCCTAGCTGCTCGTAAAAATGAACCATTGCGGCTGTGTAGCCAATATATGCAACTTTTAAACCATTTTCCATTTCATCTATCCAATATGGTAAGGCCCATTCTGGACGCTCCCCAACATCTAGATCGATTAAATTTGCTGCAAGCAATTTAAAGTTTGCTTGACTATACATAGAATGGAGCATTTCCTTTGAAAATGTAACCCCTTCGTTGTTACCAATTGCAGCAAAATCCACGCCCGCTTCATTTAATAATTGAATGTTCCCTTGACCTACTGTTGCCTCTGTCATTGGATTAGCACGATCTGCATGATCACCTAAATCGACATAGCGTGTATTCGTATCTCGTTCTTTTTTTATATGAGAAACAATTTTAGCCCAGTTTACAAACCCACTATGAATATCATTCGTATGGAAGATAGTAATTTTAATTGTATTGACCACCTAAAGCCTCCTATCCTAACCAGTCAAACAGCTATACGATCCCTTGATAGATAAACTGAAGTGCTAGTCCTATAAAAACAATGCGCATGACGTTAATGAGCAATTTCGAATCCATTCGTTTATTCAACCATACTCCAGCTTTTCCACCAAACCAAGCACCTGGCAATAGTGCAAGCACGTACCGCCAATGGATATGGTCCGCGACTAAATGAGCACTTGTTCCAATAATTGCTGAAAATAATACAACAAGCATTCTGTTGCAGCTGCAATCTTTGCAGGAAAGCCAAACCAAACAATCATTACAGGAACCATTGATGCTCCTCCACCAACGCCAAATAAACTGGAGAGAAAACCAACAATTAAAAGTAAAACACTCATCATATGTGGAACCCGCTTTCTAAAATAAATCGAGTTGTCTTGGTGCTAAGTCTGAATAATGAATGTTCATTCGTTCAATAAGAGTTCGGGCATTCCCCGCTGCATGACCACCCGAATTATTATTAAATACAACGTACACATCTTCACTTTGTTTTTTTAATTGCTGTAATTTCTCCACCCACTCATTCATTTCAAATAGATTATAATCATATAAATATCGAACTTCACGCCACGTCTCTCCTTGACGTGGGCCATTCCACCCATGTACATTTCGACCGTGCAAGCGGACAAGAGTCTTTCCTTTATGAGTCGCTTCAAGAACTGTTGGGACAGAACCAGGACCCGCTTGAGGCTCATCACAGATGCTATGAATCCAATTGTCTTCTTTCATATAAGCAAGTGTTTTTTCTTTAAACTCCGGCGCAAACCAAGACTGGTGACGGAATTCTAACGCAACTGGATACTGTTTAAGTTGATTTTTTACATATCGTAACAATTGAACATGCTTTGCTTGCACATCAAACCAAGGTGGAAACTGGCAGAGAACCATTGCCAATTTATCTGCTTGAATGAGCGGTTCTAACGATTCTTTAAATGCAGTGAACATGTCCTCTTTAGAGGAATACTTCGATTCACCCCGCTGATGCCCCGTTATTTCTTGATATGCTTTTACAATAAACTGGAATGATGTTGGCGTTTCTCTAATCCATTTTTCCATTGAAGAAACAGGTTGAACGGCATAAAAGGAAGAATCCAGCTCGACAATTGGAAAATAGCCCGCATATGTCCCTAGTTTTTCAGTAGGTTTCGCACCCTCGTACAAGCTATAATGGTCCCCCCATCCTGTCAAACCTATGTAAATCATGTTCAGACCCCTCCAGCTTTATTTCCTTTATTCTAACGCAAAAGCAAATGAAATGCGATAACCAGGCAACGATCTGTATCGATCCAGAAACAAGTTTTGATTGAAAAGATTCTTCATCTTTAATCATTAATCTTTTCTGAATAATAAGATATAATAACATGATTTAAACAACGCGAGTTTTATAAAAAAAACCCCCTTATTTGAATAAGGGGGTTACTCCTTTTTAGCCAATCGAACCTTCCATTTCGAACTTGATAAGACGGTTCATTTCGACCGCATATTCCATCGGAAGTTCTTTTGTAAACGGCTCGATGAAGCCCATTACGATCATTTCAGTTGCTTCTTCTTCTGAAATTCCACGGCTCATCAAGTAAAATAGCTGATCTTCTGATACTTTTGAAACCGTTGCTTCGTGCTCAAGTGTAATATTATTGTTCAAGATTTCATTGTAAGGAATCGTATCGGATGTTGATTCATTATCCATGATGAGCGTGTCACACTCAATCTTAGATTTTGAACCATCTGACTTACGTCCGAAGTGACAAATTCCACGATACGTCACTTTACCACCTTGTTTTGAAATCGATTTAGAAACAATTGTTGAAGAACAATTTGGCGCAAGATGAGTTACTTTTGCACCAGCATCTTGATGTTGTCCCTTACCAGCAATTGCAATAGAAAGGATTGTTCCTTTAGCGCCTTCACCACGCATGATAACAGCAGGATACTTCATTGTTAACTTCGAACCAATATTGCCATCTACCCATTCCATTGTTGCACCTTTATCAGCTACTGCACGTTTTGTAACTAAGTTAAATACGTTAGGCGCCCAGTTTTGGATTGTTGTATAGCGACAATAAGCATTGTCTTTAACAATAATTTCAACAACTGCACTATGAAGTGAATTCGTTGTGTAAACAGGAGCCGTACAACCTTCTACATAGTGTACAGAACTATCCTCGTCCGCAATAATAAGCGTACGTTCAAATTGCCCCATGTTTTCAGAGTTGATTCGGAAATAAGCTTGAAGTGGCGTATCAACCTTTACACCTTTAGGTACATAGATAAACGATCCACCAGACCATACAGCTGAATTTAGCGCTGAGAATTTGTTATCAGCAGCCGGAATGACAGTAGCAAAGTGCTTTCTAAAGATCTCCTCATTCTCCTTAAGCGCTGTATCTGTATCTTTAAAAACAACACCTAAATCTTCAAGATCTTCTTTCATATTGTGATATACAACTTCTGATTCGTATTGAGCAGAAACACCAGCTAGATATTTTTGTTCTGCTTCAGGAATTCCCAGCTTGTCAAACGTATTTTTAATTTCTTCTGGAACTTCGTCCCAAGAACGCTCTGTTTTGTCTGATGCTTTTACATAATACGTAATATCATCAAAATTCAGTTCCGACATATCCCCGCCCCATTGAGGCATTGGCATTTTATAAAACTGTTCAAGAGATTTTAAGCGGAAATCAAGCATCCACTGAGGCTCGCTTTTCATACGAGAGATTTCTTCAACAATTTCCTTTGTTAATCCACGCCCTGAACGGAAGATTGACACATCGCGATCCGAAAAACCGTATTTGTATTCACCGATATCTGGCATTTTTTTCGCCATTCGGAATCCCTCCTAATAATTATGATGAATGATTTTCGTCCAAACCTTTCTCAAGTGCTTTCCACGCTAGTGTTGCGCATTTGATCCGTGCCGGAAACTTCGTTACGCCCGATAATGCTTCGATGTCACCTAAGTCGAATTCCTCTTCATCATAGTCTTTTCCTAACATCATATCTGAAAAAAGTGTTGATAATGCCAATGCTTTATCTACTGACAAACCCTTTACAGCTTGGGTCATCATCGATGCAGAAGCAAGGCTGATGGAACAACCTTCCCCTGTAAACAATGCACGTTCAACCTTTCCATCTTTCACTTCCATCTGAACTTGAATTCGGTCCCCACATGTAGGATTGTTCAAGTTTACAGTTAACGCATCGCCCTCAATCTCGCCGCGATTTCGTGGATTTTTGTAATGATCCATAATTACTTGGCGGTAAAGGGTATCAAGATCACGAGAAGACATCGCCAAAATACTCCTTTGCCTTGACTAATCCGTTTGCTAGAGCATCTATATCTTCCTTTGTATTGTACACATAGTAGCTAGCACGTGCCGTTGCAACGACATTTAGCCACTTCATTAATGGCTGTGCACAATGATGACCTGCACGAACAGCAATTCCTTCCGCATCAAGAACAGTCGCGACATCATGGGGATGTACATCTCCTAGTTGGAAAGTAACAACACCAGCGCGTTCCTTTGGACCAAAAATCGTTAGATCTTTTAAATCCGCTAGCCGTTCAAACGAATAGTCAACGAGTTCTTTTTCATGTTGCTCAATTTCATTAAAACCTAAATCCGATACAAAATCAATGGCTGCACCAAAACCAATTGCTCCTGCGATAATTGGTGTGCCTCCTTCAAATTTCCACGGCAGCTCTTTCCAAGTTGAATCGTGTAAACCGACAAAGTCAATCATTTCGCCGCCAAAGTCAATCGGCTCCATCTTTTCAAGCAGTTCTTTTCTGCCATATAAAGCACCAATTCCAGTTGGCCCACCCATTTTGTGGCCAGAAAAAGCAAAGAAATCACATCCAAGCTCTTTTATATCCACTTCAATATGCGGTGCACTTTGAGCACCATCCACTGCCATAATGGCTCCATTCTTATGGGCAATCTTTGCAATATCAGAAATTGGATTTATTGTTCCAAGCACATTCGATACATGCATCACTGAAACAATTTTTGTGCGTTCAGTGATCGTTTTTTCAACATCAACCAGATCTATCGTACCATCTGCTTGAAGGGGAATATACTTAAGTACTGCCCCTTTTCGTTTTGCAAGTTGTTGCCAAGGAATAATATTAGAATGGTGCTCCATTGGCGTGATAACAATCTCGTCACCTTCACTAACATGGTCATTACCATAACTTTGCGCAACAAGGTTTAAAGCAGTAGTTGTCCCACGCGTAAACACAATCTCCGCAACTTCATCCGCATTGAGGAAAGCCCGTACTTTTTCTCGGGCACCCTCATATTCATCTGTTGCAATCGTCCCAAGTGTATGAACACCACGGTGAACATTGGAATTATAACGACGATAATAATCATCTAATTTCTCAATCACTTGTATAGGCTTCTGTGAAGTCGCTGCACTATCGAGATACACAAGAGGGTTTCCATTAACCTGTTGATCAAGAATCGGAAACAGCTTCTTTATCTCTTTTGCATTCATCGTTTTGCCTTTCTCTCAATCACATTGCGCATCTGTTTACGAACGGACTCGACCGGTAGTTGAGCAACAACTGGCTCAAGAAACCCGTGAATAACCAGGCGTTCAGCTTCAATCCGGGATAATCCACGACTCATCAAATAAAACATTTGAAGTGGATCGATACGCCCAACTGACGCAGCGTGTCCTGCCGTTACATCATCTTCATCAATTAGAAGAATTGGATTTGCATCACCACGAGCACGTTCGCCTAACATTAAAATACGCTCTGTTTGCTCACCATGAGATTTTGTAGCGGCTTTTTCAATTTTAGAAATGCCATTAAAAATACCTAGAGCACGTCCAGTCATAACACCATGCTTCAGAATGTATCCTTCTGAATGCTTGCCATAATGTTTAATCAGCGTTGTAAAGTTTTGCTTTTGCTCTCCTGTTCCAACAGTAACAAGTTTTGCATCTGCATATGAACCATCGCCAACTAAATACGTTGTGTTATCTGCAATTGTATCGCCATCATTCATTTGACCAAGAGCCCAGTCAATTCGCCCATCACGACCAACATGGCCACGACGAACAACAAACGTTGTTGCCGTTTCATTAAGTGTATCAACACCGCCGAATGAAACGCGAGCCCCAGCACCTACATAAACTTCTGCTACAATATTAACCACTTTTGCTCCCTCACCATATGCTGCATAATTCTCAACATACGTAACAGAACTATTGTCTTCAGCAACAATTAGCACATGATTAAACAATCCGCCGTTTTCTGCTGAAACAGCGTATAACGCTTGTAGTGGAACATCAACATGTATGTTTTTAGGTACGTAAACAAACACGCCACCTTCCATCAGGGCTGTATGCATTGCCATTAGTTTGTCTTCGTCTGGAGTTGCTGCTTCTGTTAATAAATACTTTTTAACAAGGTCTCCATGTTCAACAACGGCTGTTGCCATATCCGTAAAGATAACACCTTTTTCTGCTAACTCAACTGCATTTGTTTGATAAACCGTCTGCGCATTATCCTGGACGAGTAAACTATTACCTGATGCATCTTCATCCACATACTCACGAATATCGCTTGATAACTCATCAACATTGGTAACAACCTTAGATTGCCCTAAGTCTTGTGTAAAAGTAGTAAAGTCCCAATTATGAATCTTTGTTTTATCTGGTTTTGGAAGCTCTAATGTTTCCATTTTATTTAATGCAGCTACACGTAATTCAGTTAGCCACTTTGGTTCATTCTTCGACTCGGACCGCTTAGTAAGTTCTTCTAGTCCGATGATTGCATTCGTCTCAACTGACATACATACCATCCTTTGCTGTTTTATCGTTAAAGCTCACAACTGGTTATTATGCTTTTTGGCTTGCGTCTACGCGCTCATCTTCAATGCCAAGTTCTTCTTTAATCCAGTCGTACCCTTCTGCTTCAAGACGTTCAGCAAGCTCTGCTCCGCCAGATTTCACAATGCGTCCTTGCATCATTACATGAACTTTATCCGGCGTAATGTAATCAAGCAAACGTTGATAGTGGGTAATAATTAAGCAACCAAATTCTTCGCCGCGCATTTGGTTTACACCTTCGGCAACCACTTTAAGAGCATCGATATCGAGACCTGAATCAATCTCATCTAAAATTGCAATGCGTGGGTCTAACATTAAAAGCTGAAGAATTTCATTACGTTTTTTCTCTCCACCAGAAAAACCTTCGTTTAAGTAACGTTGAGCAAATGATTGATCCATATCAAGAACATCCATTTTCTCATCCATTTTGCGAATAAACTTCATTAGAGAAAGTTCATCGCCTTCTTCCCGGTTTGCATTAATGGCAGACCGAAGAAAGTCCGCGTTCGTAATTCCACTTATTTCACTTGGGTATTGCATTGCAAGAAACATACCTGCACGAGCACGCTCGTCCACTTCCATTTCAAGAACATCTTCACCATCCATTGTAACTTTACCGCTCGTAATTTCATATTTTGGGTGACCCATAATGGCAGAAGCCAATGTTGATTTCCCTGTTCCGTTTGGTCCCATAATCGCATGGATTTCTCCACCGTTGATTTCTAAGCTAAAATCTTTAAGAATTTCCTTATCGTCAATAGAGACGTGTAGATTCTCAATCTTTAAATTTGGTACAGACATGTGTATTCCCTCCATGAATTAAGCAAGTCTGCTATTTTCAGCAGACCTCGCATGCTTTTTTTAATGATTATCAATCTATTCTCATTCTAATTTTATAACAAATGCACTTACACTTCAAGGACGCCGATTGAGAAAAGTAGAACAAGCTCGAAAAACAAAGCCTAACGCTCGTAGCACCAGGCTTTGTTAGTTATTACTATTATAGTGTCTTCGTTTGGATCGACTCAACAAGCCGATTACAAGCATCATGTTCGTTTGTTCGCTCTTGCTCGATCTTAAGCCGTTTTTCTAAACTGCTTCCATATTCTGCATAGCTTACTCCGTGTCTTTGCTGTAATCCTTTTTCCATTTCACTCGTGTAGGAAAGTTGCATGTTCTGAATCGTTCCTCATCCTCTCTGATTTTAAGCGTTGGTCTCTTTTTTTTCCAACAACCTTATGCTAGCATGAGGCAGAGCCTTCAAGCAAAGCAAATAGAGCCGCATAATAGCTGCTCTATTCTGTATTTACCCGGATAGACGATTTTTGAAACCTTCTAACGTATAATTCCTTCTACTTGCTCTGTTTATTGAATATTCTTACCTAGTTCACGATAAGCTTCTTGCACCAATGTGGCACCTTGACTAAGTGCAGCGCCACTCCCAAATGCCGTTGCCACTGAAATGGTTTCCAACAGTTCTTCTTCCGAAGCACCGTTGTCAATACATCCTTTTGTATGATAAATAATACAGTACTCATCTTGTGCCTGAATACTCATTCCAAGAGCAATAAGTTGCTTATGCTTCTTAGAAAGTGCCCCTTCTTTAAAACATTGTTCGGTAAATTCATTATACTTTTCTGCAAAAATTGGCATCTTTTCTTCAAATGAGCCAACACCCTTTTTATATTGCATCATATGATGTTCCGTTGATGTATGTCCTTCTCGATTCAAACTTCATCGCCCCTTCAGTAGTTATAAAGATAGTATGAACGATTCCAAAGAAGGCATACGGATAATCTTATGTTAAAACAAATTTGGGTAAGCAGTTTCAGCCAAAGTTCTTACCGCTTCAACAATTCTTGGCCCTGGACGATCCATTATATCAGGTGGCATTAATTCAAGTTCGTTATTTACAATCGCATCAATGGACTCCCACCCAGCCCTATTGCGTATTTCTTCAAGAGGATCTCCATCTGTGTAATGAACAGTCGTAAAAATAAGTTCTGGATTACGCTCAATTACTTGCTCGTCACTAACACCAAACCAATTTTCTACGTCATCAAACACATTATGTAGCCCAGCTGCTTCTATCATCTCGTGTTGAAATGTTCCTGTACCTAATGTCCAAATGTCTGGCGAAGGACTTATTTCAAAATAGATCGATCGTTCGTCGACCTCTGCAACTGTATCAGCGATTTCTTCCAGTTCATCTTGCATATCTGTCACAAGAGCTTCTCCATCTTCAGAAATAGCTAAAGCATCAGCAATTCCTTGGATATCAGAAAAAATATCTTCCATACTGGAAGCCCCATCAATGGCATATACGGGCAAACCTACCTCTTCTAATGGAGCCATTTCATCATTACCATAATCAAAACCAAAAATAATGTCAGGATCAAGCTCTAACATACGCTCTACATTAATGTTTTGGTACTCAGCAACGACTTCAATGTTTTGTACAGCCTCGGGATAGACATCTGTATCAGAGACTCCAATGACTTTTTCGCCTTGGCCCAATTCAAACACAATTTCCGTATTACTTGGAAGAATAGAAATAATCGTTTCTGGAGGCTCTTCAAACGTTAGATCTACACCTCGTGCATCTTTAACAGTATAAGACACTTCATCTGTTGTACCTAACTCATGCGCGTTGTCCTGTTCTTGCTCTTCTCCGTTAGTCCCACATGCGGCTAACACAAGGATGAAGGCGACTATTATGTACATCATTTTATTCATTATGTTTTTCTCCTTTTTTTTGGGTATGATTTACTTACAAACACAATTTCCTCTACACCTAGCTGTTTATTAACATAGACAGCCATCACAAACATCACATTTGCTAATAAGTGAGTATAATCAAAAAGAAGGTCTGGCACGTCTTGTTCCAGACTCACTTTATGTAAAGCTCGCACAGATTTTTTCGCCTCACTACGAGCAACATGAAGCGCACTCGCCGCTTCAGAGCCTTGCGGAAGCACAAACTGTTTAATTAATCCTCTTGTTTCGGCTACATATCGATCATACATCCAGCTTAATCGCTTTAAATCTTCCTCTGTTATCGCTAAGTCTCCTCTAACAGATCCATTTAAGTGATAAGCCATTTCTGTTAATTCCAATAAATCTGCTTTCACTTCCACTAGTTCCACTAAATTAACAGATTGTCCTATTCGAACAGCAAGTGAATCCGTTTGGATTTCAAAGTCGACCGTCGAAGCCGCTTCCCGCATATATGGATAACATAAATACCGCATATCCTTTTTCAAGTAATCACCCCCATCAAATTTATCATAATAAAAAAAACGATGGAGTTCCATCGCTTTTTTATACACTATTCAGCTGGAATAACAGCACCTTGGTATTGTTCTTCTATAAATGATTGAATTTCATCAGACTTCAGCACGTCAACAAGAGCTTGAATTGCTTCATTGTTCTCATCTCCACTTTGTACGACTATTAGATTCACATAAGGATTTTCTTCGTCTTCAATTGCAATTGCTTCGTCTACAGGTGAGATCCCTGCACCCAATGCATAATTTGAGTTAATCGCAACAACCTCAGCTTCATTTGATTCATACGCTTGAGGCAAGAACTCAGCGTCTGGTCCCATATTAAACTCAAGGTTTTTTGGATTATCAATAATATCAGCTTCAGTAGCTTCTACTGTAACGCCTTCTTCAAGTGTTATTACTCCATAGTCTTGCAAGAGCGAAAGAATTCTGCCTTGATCCGCTACAGAATTACTCATCATTACTGTTGCTCCATCTGGAAGATCGTTTAAATCGTCATAATCCTGAGAATAAAGACCGATTGGTTCAACGTGAATCGCACCTGCTTCTTCAAAGTCATACCCTTTTTCTTCCATTTCACTTGTTAAATATGGACGATGTTGAAAATAATTGGCGTCGATTTCACCATCAGCTAACGCCATATTTGGTAAGACATAGTCTTGCGCTATTTGAATGTCTAATTCAATTCCTTGCTCTTCTAAGATCGGTTCCGCTTCTTCTAGAATTTCCGCGTGAGGTATATTTGACGCACTAATTCGAATCGTCGTTGTTTCTTCTTCACCCTCGTCACCATTACTCCCACCATTGTTTGTGTTCTCGTCACTATTATCATCTGATCCACATGCTACAAGCGTAAATGACACCCCTAAAACTCCAATTGTTTTTAAAAATGACTTCATTATGTTCTCTCCTTTTTTATCGTTTGTCTAAACGATTAGCGACATAATCACCAATCCATTGAAACAAAAATACGATAGCTAAAATAATAATCGTCGCGATAATCATAACGTCGGTATTCGTGCGCTGAAACCCTTGTTGGAAAGCAAGAGTCCCTAAGCCACCCGCGCCAATCGTTCCGGCCATAGCTGTATACCCAATTAAAGCAACCGTTGTAACCGTAATTCCTGATACAAGAGCAGGCATAGATTCTGGTAATAGTACTTTAAAGATAATATGCCCATTTGACGATCCCATAGCCTGTGAAGCTTCTACAACACCACGGTCAACTTCGCGTAAAGCAATTTCAACCATCCGAGCATAGAATGGTGCAGCCCCAATTATTAATGCTGGTAAAGCAGCACTTGGTCCAAACATACTCCCAACAATTGCTCTCGTAAATGGAATTAGCAAAATGATCAATATAATAAATGGAATGGAGCGAAAGATATTAACGACTGCCCCAACTAACGAATAGAAAAACCGATTTTGCCATGGGTTCCCTTTTGCTGTCAAATAAAGAAATAAGCCTAGCATGATTCCTAAAATAAATGTAGCAACAGCAGATATAACAGTCATATAGATTGTCTCGTATGTTGCTTGCCAAAAATTATCCCATATTACATTTGGAAACCATTGTTCAAGCATGCTCCATCACCTCCACTTCAACTTCTTCGGAACGGATGTAAGCTAAAGCCTCAGTAATTTTTAATGAATCTCCAGATAAACGTAAATAGAGTTTACCAAAGGACCCTTCCTGCAACTTAGAAATTTTACCTTGCAAAATCGAAACATCGATCGGAAAACGGCGAATTAAATCAGTTACGAGTTGTTCTTCAACCGGGTTACCAACAAATGTAAGTGAAACGATTTGTCCTTCTACTTGGTCGTCAAGCATTTTCCATAAAGCATCTTCATCTTCATCGCTACTAGCAAGCTGCTTTACAAATTCCTTAGTAATCTCTTCTTTAGGTCGTCTAAATACATCGATAACCGGTCCCTCTTCTACAACTTGACCGCTTTCCATTACCGCAACTCGATGACAGACCTTTTGTATAACATGCATCTCATGTGTAATGAGGACAATAGTTAAATTTAATTTCTTATTTATATCTAATAACAAATCGAGAATAGAGTCCGTTGTTTTTGGATCCAGCGCAGATGTAGCCTCATCACATAGTAAAACCTTCGGATTATTTGCAAGCGCTCGTGCAATGCCGACACGTTGTTTCTGGCCACCACTTAGTTGAGATGGGAAGTTGTTTTCTCGACCTCTTAAACCGACAAGATCTATTAACTCTTCCACACGTTTCTTTCTTTCCTCTGTTGATACTTTAGCCACTTCCAATGGAAAAGAAATATTTTGCTTAACCGTCCTTGACCAAAGCAAGTTAAAGTGTTGAAAAATCATACCGATTTTCTGTCTGGCCATTCGAAGTTCCTTAGACGATAACTTGGATAACTCCAAACCATCCATTTCAACTTTACCCGAAGTTGGCAACTCTAGCAAATTCAATAAGCGAATTAATGTACTCTTCCCAGCTCCGCTGTACCCAATTACTCCAAAGATTTGTCCCTCTTCAATAGATAAATTTACGTTGTTTACTGCGTGCACCGTTCCAGACTTCGAATTATATGTTTTACTGATTTCCTTTAACGAAATCATTATTTCCCCTCCAATAAAAAAACCTTCCTGTAAGATGACAGAAAGGTTCGTTTTCCTTTGTCTCATCTCTCAAAGCATTACGCCCTGCAGGATTTAGCACCTTCAAGCCCATAGCTTGCGGTTGCCGGGTTTCATCGGGCCAGTCCCTCCACCTCTCTGGATAAGAAATATATAGTTATTGTGTTTGATTTTTTACCAAGTGTACGAAAATAATAGCATGGCATCGTTTTAGCGTCAATCCCTAAGCTGTTTTTGACTTCATATGTTTCTCGACCTTCTTTTTAAAAACGAGTAAGAAAAAAACGGAACCTAATACATATAAACAAGCTGTAATGACGAAGACAATTGCATACCCATTATATGCACCATATGCAGCGACAATTCCCATTGATACAGGTCCCATTAAAGCCCAGCCTAATTGAAACACCATTTGCGTGACCGAATTCGCAGTTCCCCGCATGCGTGGATGAATTAACTTCATAACTAGAGCAGCTTGAATCGGATTTCCGGCATTCATTAATGCTTGCCTAAATAAAAACCCAATAATTGCAAACCAAAGCACATTTGTAAATGCAGTTAATAGTAAAAAGGGAATTGAGCCCATCTGCAACAAGAAGACAGCTTTCACTTCACCAAATCGATTAACGACCTTTGGTCCAATCAACATCGCTATGACTGTCATACCTTGCCCTAGTGATAATACAAGACCAATTGCGGAATAATTTAAATCAAAACGATCATTAAAATACAAGTTTAAGTAAGGAATAACCAGTCCTGAACCAAACCCAATGAGTAAACTCGAAACAGCAAACAAAGCAATAATTTTCCACTCTTCGCTTTTCGGAGAGTGGTTAGCTACCTCTGCAACTTTTATTATACCTTTACCTTGCTCCCCATCTTTCACTTTAAGTAACGGAAAAAAGGAAATTGCCGCCAAGAAAAAAGCTAAGATTAGAGTAAGCTGAACGGCTTGCAGCATTGTCATTGCGGAAAATTGATATAACAGATCAGCCAACGTACCACTAAAAAGATGCCCTATTACGTTTGCACCCATCATAAGAGCCGCGTGCAAAGCAAACAATTTCACTCTTTGCTTTTCTTTTGAATTCTCTGCCAATAGAGGAATCGCTGATACTTGTAAAAAAGCGAAAAAAAAGCCAGTTAACCCCGCTCCAAACAAAAGAGGCATTTCGGTTGAACTAAACGAACGAATCGCAAAACTTATCGCCAACATAATCGATCCAATCATTAACATTCGTTTTCGACCATATCGATCCCCTAATATTCCCGCCGGAAGTAAAGCAATCGCTGTCGCGGCTGCTTGAAAAGCAATGACTTGTCCATTTAAATGATCGCTATAGCCCAACTCCCTAATATAGAAAGGATACATCACCATAAAAATGCCCATTGCTGTATTAAATGCAATTGATGACAATAAAAAATAACGAATTGTACGATTGTACGATTTAACCGGTTTAACAAAAAACGTATGTCCTAATGCCATTCATTTCTCCCCAATTAGCAGTTATTTCGACTCTCTAATTATTATACGAAATAACTGCTGCAGTGGGTAGAATATTTTAGTGCCAACTATCTTCAATAAACGATTGAACTTGATCCCAATTTTCGTTTTGTAGCTGAAAAATTTGATCTTGTTCAAATGAGAAACCATCGTACATTGAATGTTGTAAACCGTGATTTGTTTCAATTACTTCACCAATTATTGAACCGTCCATGTAAAGTTTTAAACGACCTTCTTCATACTTTGCGACAACCTTTTGGGTGACATTCACTCTCTCCATTTTTATTCCCCCTAAATGTCTTACCTGTTTATAGCCTGTGCTAATCTGTATCGCATATCCGAGGGAAGATAAGCCAACAAAAAAACCTGCAGATGCAGGCTTTTTCCTTAGTCTTCTTCATTTATCATTTCACTGTATTCTTCAGCTGACATAAGTTTTTCAACTTCACCCTCATCAGCAGGCTCTACAACAATCATCCATGCTTTTTCATAAGGCGATTCGTTGACGAATTCAGGAGAATCATCAAGATCTTCGTTGACTTCAACGACCGTACCATTAATAGGTGCATATAGTTCAGAAACTGTCTTTACAGATTCTACACTTCCAAATGGCTCGTCCGCTTCAATCTCGTCACCAACTTCAGGGAGCTCAACAAATACGATATCACCGAGTTCAGACTGAGCGAAATCAGTTATGCCAATACGCACTTTATTCCCTTCAGTTTTTACCCATTCATGCTCTTCAGAGTACTTTAATTCTTTAGGTAAGTTGCTCATTAATTATCCCTCCAACTAATTACTAGTACGTCTGTAATCATACATGAAAAAAACGTTTGCGAAAAGTAGAATGTTTCTAAAGAAAGAGCGCTTATCACGGTTACGAATTATCTAGATGAATGAAACAATATGATTATAGCCATAGGTAATCAAACTGATCTTGTTTAAATCCAAGGCTTACTTTTTTCCCATCTGTCACAATCGGACGCTTAATTAACATTCCATCAGAAGCAAGTAATTGATACTTTTCTTCATCATTCATATTTGGCAATTTAGATTTTAAATCCAACTCACGGTATTTTTTTCCGCTTGTATTAAAAAATGCTTTGAGTTCTAATCCGCTATTTGCGTGTAATTCTTTTAATTCAGATGCAGATGGTGGAGAATCTACAATGTGAATCGCTTCGACTTCAATACCTTTCTCACTAAACCACTTTTTCGCATTACGACATGTCCCACATTTTGGGTATTCATACATAGTTAAACTCATTATTAACCCCTCTTCCACTAAAAGTATCGCTTTCTATTATGACTTAAAATACCATGTAGAAACAACTGATAAGGGAAGCGGCTTATAGCCACTTCCCTTGAGAGGAGGATACTCCTTGCGAGAGGAGCATTTATTTTATTTGGGGCATAACCCCAAAAGAGTAATTAAATTAAACAATATATTTCTTGGCTACAATAACTCCTTGAGCGATTTCACGCTTTTTCGCCACCACATTAATGGGTTGATGACGAGTAAGCTTGCGCAGCATTGAAAGCATCGTCCGTAAAGTATCTCCTTCTTCAATATGGATCAATGCTTTTTTCGCATTGGCTTCAATACGGTTAATCGCTTCTTGCCCAAATACTTCAGTCATAAGAAGCTTCTGCTTTTGTTCTTCTAAAGAGGATAACGCGATTGCTTTTTCTGTTCGTAAAATGGTTGATTCAAGTGAATAAATATCATTAACGATATCTGCAACAACTGCTAATACTTCTTGTTCTTTCTCAAGTTCTGGACCATATTTCTGTGCTCCAGTTCCTGCGATCATTAAGAATATTTTCTTTGCCATCGACAGTAAGTATTTCTCTTGTGCAAGTGGCTCATCCTCAATTTCTTGTGGCATTAGCATCATTAACTCTTCTTGCAAAGCAGTTGCCTTCTCTAAGAAAGGTAGCTCGCCTTTTAACGCTTTTCTCATTAATGTTCCTGGAACAAGCATACGGTTAATTTCATTTGTACCTTCAAAAATACGGTTAATGCGCGAGTCACGATAAATTCTTTCAACTTCGTATTCGGCCATGAACCCATATCCACCATGGATCTGGACAGCCTCATCAGCAACAAAATCAAGGGTCTCTGACCCATCAAATTTATTCAATGAACACTCAATTGCATATTCCGCGATCGCGTTCGCTACAGCACGTCCGTCCTTCTGTTCTTCATCTGATAGGCTTGCAAATCGGTCTTCAATCAATCCACCCGTGCGATAAATGGCACTTTCAGAGGCAAAGATTGCTGTTGCCATTGACGCTAATTTCTCTTGAATTAACGTAAATGATGAAATTGGTGTTTTAAATTGCTTTCTTTCTGTCGCATATGTTGCTGCAAGCTCGAGAGCTGCTTTTGATCCACCAATACAACCAACACCAAGCTTATAACGTCCAATATTTAAAATATTGAAAGCTATAACATGACCACGGCCAATTTCTCCCAATACATTCTCAACAGGAACTTGCGCATCTTCTAAAATGAGGGTCCGAGTAGATGATCCTTTAATCCCCATTTTTTTCTCCTCAGCCCCAGTGCTTACCCCACTAAATTCCTTTTCTACAATAAACGCGGTAAACTTTTCACCATCGATTTTTGCATATACCACAAAAACGTCAGCAAACGCAGAGTTAGTAATCCATTGTTTTTCCCCATTCAAACTATAATGTGTTCCTGCTTCATTTAGAACAGCTGTCGTTTTTGCGCCTAGTG
Source organism: Shouchella patagoniensis (assembly GCF_002019705.1). Taxonomy (GTDB): domain Bacteria; phylum Bacillota; class Bacilli; order Bacillales; family Bacillaceae_D; genus Shouchella; species Shouchella patagoniensis. The sequence continues at coordinate 1,515,678 of NZ_KV917377.1, forward strand.
CATCAGAACCAGAGCTCGGCTCTGTAAGCGCATACGCTGCAAATTTTTCACCACTCGCAAGGTCAGGTAAGTATTTGCTTTTTTGTTCGTGAGAGCCAAAGAAAACAATCGGCAACGTACCAATTCCAACGTGAGCGCCATGGCTTAATCCAAATGCTCCAGCCCGACTGAATTTTTCAGATATCAATGAAGAACTAATTTTATCAAGACCTAGGCCACCATATTCTTCAGGTACATCCGCTCCAAGTAACCCGAGTTCTCCTGCTTTTTTCAGTAACCGTGTTGTATGTTGAAACTGGTGATTTTCAATATCATGAACATATGGAAAAACTTCTTTTTCAACAAATCCTTCTGTTGTCCGCGCAATCATTAATTGCTCTTCTGTATAGTCTTCTGGAGCAAAAAATTGCGATGTATCAATTTCTTCTAATAAAAAACTGCCACCTTTAACTAACTTCTTAGTTGTTTCACCCATTATTACTTCCTCCTTTAATTAAACCAATTCAAAAACGCCTGCTGCACCCATACCGCCGCCGATGCACATTGTTACTACACCAAACTGTTCACCACGCCGTTTCATTTCATGTGCAAGTGTTAATGTTAACTTTGATCCTGTACAGCCAAGTGGATGTCCTAATGCGATTGCTCCACCATTCACGTTTACTTTTTCATGATCTAGCTTTAATGTGCGAATGATCGCAAGCGCTTGTGAAGCAAAGGCTTCGTTTAATTCAAACAATCCGATATCCTCAAGCTCTAGCCCGGCTTGTCGGACTGCTTTAGGAATTGCTTCAATTGGTCCAATCCCCATTACTTCCGGTGCCACACCTGCTACAGCAAAACTATGGAATTTTAATAATGGACTCATGCCTCGTTCAATAGCATCTTCTTTTTCCATTAACAAAACTGCTGCTGCACCATCACTCATCTGTGAAGAATTACCCGCAGTTACTGTTCCTTTTAGCTGAAAAGCAGGTTTTAACTTTGCGAGCGTTTCGATTGTTGTCTCTTTTCTTACACCTTCATCCATTGTTACTTCACGGTTTAGCAAACTTACCTTCCCGTCTTCACCTAGTACTTGTTCATTAACAGTAACAGAAACAATTTCGTCCGAGAACTTACCCTGAGCAATAGCTGATGCTGCTCTTTTATGACTTTCAGTTGAGAATGCATCTTGGTCAGATCGGCTAATCCCATACTGTCTGGCAACTTCTTCTGCTGTGTAACCCATTGACATATAATATTCAGGTGCATCATCAATTAGTTTAGGATTTGGTTTAACAACATGACCACCTATTGGGATCATACTCATTGATTCTGCCCCGCCAGCAATAATTGCCTTGCTCTGTCCAAGCATAATACGTTCCGCTCCATAAGCAATTGTCTGTAATCCTGAGGCACAATAACGGTTGATGGTTACTGCTGGAACCGACTGTGGAATGCCAGCTAAAATACTTAAATTGCGAGCCATGTTCATACCTTGCTCTGCTTCTGGCATTGCACAGCCAATAATGACATCTTCAATTTCTGTTGGGTCAATAGCAGCTCGACGAACGGTTTCTTTCACGGCGATTGCACCTAAATCATCCGAGCGAACATGGGCAAATGCCCCTCGCTTTGCTTTACCAACTGGAGTTCGTGCTCCTGCTACAATAACTGCTTCCTTCACTCGCGATCCCTCCTAATTACGTAATGGCTTCCCTTTAGTAAGCATTTGTTGCATCCGTTGCTGTGTTTTCGGTTCAGCAATTAAGCTTAAAAATGCTTCTCTTTCTAAATCGAGCAAATATTGTTCATCAACAAGCGAGCCTTCACTAAGTCTTCCACCTGAAATAACAAACGCAAGTTTCTTTGCTATTTTCATATCATGTTCGGACGTGTAACCGCCCCACTTCATCATCTCTGCACCAAGCATTAAGGTCGCAAAACCCGCTTCTCCAGAGACAGGTATCTTTGTTTTTGCAGGGGCTTTATAACCTGCATCATATAGAGAAATGACTTTTTGCTTTGCTTCATAATTAACAAATAGATCGTTCATCACAATAGCATCACGATTAGAAAGAAATCCGTTATCACGTGCTTCAGCAGCAGAAGTGGAAACCGTCGCGGTCGCAATCTTTTCGAACGTTTCTCTGGCTGCTTGTTGTAGCTGTGCTGGTGTCTCTTTGCCAAACCGCTCTAAATTGCGCAAATATAACTCTTTGTTTCCCCCTCCACCGGGGATTAAGCCTACGCCTACCTCCACCAGTCCCATATATGTTTCGTGGCTTGCTTGTATGCTTGCTGCAGGCAAACTAATTTCAGCTCCCCCACCAAGTGTCATTTGATAAGGAGCTGTGACAACGGGCACATTGGCATAACGAATACGAGATGTCGCTTTTTGGAATTGACGTATAACAAGGTCTAGTTCGAAGAAATTATCGTCTTGTGCTTCCATTAACATCATCATTAAGTTAGCTCCAACACAGAAGTTTTTCCCTTCATTACCAATGACAAGACCTTTATAATTTGCTTCTACTTCGTCGATCGATTTATGGATCATTTGAATCACATCTAGACCAATTGAATTATTTGGTGATGTGAATTTTAATAAAGCTACATCATTGCCAATGTCAATAAGCGAAGCACCTGTGTTTTTGCTAATTGTATTTTCTTTCTTTAACACAGTTAAAGACAAATTCTTCTCATGCTGACGTATTGGTTTATACGTGCCTTTATGAATAAAAGCACCTGCCTTATAAAATGATTCCGCTCCGTCTTCGTACATCTTCTCAATCCAGTTAGGGATAACGCTTCCTTCTTGCTGCATTTTTTCCACTGTTTGCCTAAATCCTAATGCGTCCCAAAGCTCGAATGGACCCATTTCCCAACCGAAGCCCCATCTCATTGCTTCATCAACAGCAAGCAGATCATTTGCAATTTCTTCGGTCTTTTCGGCCGTGTAAACGAGAACAGGCTTAATAATTGACCAAAGTAATTCACCTGCAGCATCTTCAGCAAATACCACTGTCTGCAATTTATCTTTTTTAGATTTTATTGGTTTTGAACGATCAATAGAAGGTGCTTTTAATTTTTTTCTAGGTTCATATTCCATTGTTTCAGGATTGATTTCATAAATGACTCCATCCTTCTTAAAATAAAAACCTTGCCCGCTCTTCGCACCAATCCACCCTTTATCAGCCATCTTCTTCATAAATGTAGGTGGATCGAACATCGCCTTCTCTTCACCAATTGCCTCGTCGTACACATTCTTCGCGACGTGAAGAAAGGTATCTAACCCTACAACATCAAGTGTACGAAATGTCGCACTCTTAGGGCGACCAATTAGAGGTCCGGTAACCGAATCGACTTCGCCTACCGAATAGCCATTCCTAACCATTTCGTGAACCGTTACAAGCAACCCAAAAGTACCGATTCGATTGGCAATGAAATTAGGTGTATCTTTCGCTTCAACAACACCTTTTCCAAGTGATTGCTCTGCGAATCCGCGAATAAATGCAAGAACGTCCTCGGATGTATCTTTGGTTGGAATGAGCTCAAGTAACTTTAAATAGCGGGGAGGATTAAAAAAGTGAGTTCCTAGAAAATGTGCTTTAAAATCCTCACTGCGTCCTTCTGACATCGTTTTAATTGAAATTCCTGATGTATTTGATGTAACAATTGAACCCTTGCTTCTTACTTCATCAATCCGAGTAAATAATTGTTTTTTCGCTTCCAAATTCTCAATAATGACTTCAATAATCCAATCCGCTTCTTTAAGACGTTCAAAATCATCCTCTAAGTTTCCTGTTTCAATTAATGCAGCAGTCTCTTTTGAAGCTAAAGGAGCAGGTTTCTGTTTTTTTAATTTTGTTATAGCTGTGTTTGCCAGTTGATTCCTAACTTGTTTCTTTTTTAATGTTGCAACACTAGAATCGCCGCTTTCTGGGGCTTTTGGTACCATATCCAAAAGCAATACTGGAATACCCGCATTAGCCAGATGAGCGGCAATACTAGCACCCATAACACCAGCTCCAATAACAGCCGTTTTTCGTATGTGACGTGACATAATCTCTGTTATCCTCCTCTCGATACTAAAAACGAATGAACACTCATTCATTTTTCAAGCAATAAAAAACGCTTCTTTTCATAAGCTTTCTTTTACTATAACGAAAGATGATAGCGTTTGCAATATTAATTTTCAGCAAATTCTTTTTCATGCATAAAGCAAGCATCTTTTACGAACAATACATTCGTAGTACGATCTAAAATTTAGGAGGGTTTACATGAACCAACAACCTCAAGGCCAACAATCTCAGCCACAAGATCAACAAACAACCATGCATGAAGCACCTAATGTGTTTACTGGCAAAGACTTAAACTACATCAATGACATAATGGCTTGGAATTTAACTGCGTCAAAAAAAGCACATTTCTTTGCTCAACATTGTCAAGACGCTGAAATCAAACAGGCCATTGATACTGCTGGACAAATGCACCAACGTCATTATGAACAATTTCTTCAATTATTAAATCAGCCACAAAATCAACCACCCACTTATCAATAAGGAGTGATTCAAAATGAATCAGAAAATCCAAAACCAAAAAATCCAAATTCCTACTACAACCGATATGACGGATCAAGATTATATTACTGATATGTTATCGACAGAAAAATACATCACTGTTTCCTACTCAATTGCTGAACATGAAGCTAGTCACGAGTCGTACTACCAAGTTATACATCAAGCAAACAACGAATCGTCACAAATGCAACGTGAATTATATGAGATGATGTTTAAAAAAGGACTTTATAGTCTAACTGCTACTGATTCAAATCAACTTCAGCAAAGTTATCAACAGCATAAAGGGTATGAGAATCAACTACCATATAGCAACTTAAACCAATAGGAGAGCTTTAAGCTCTCCTATTGGTTTATTATCTTACAACATTCACATAAACTTTAAAAAAAGTATCATTTATATCAAAAAAAATCATTACATGTCAGCTTTTTATTAACCACCATGATTCAGGACTTTTATTACACGCATTAGCAAACAGATTGACTAAATAGTGTTATCTCCATCCCTCGTCAACTTTTTAGTCTTACCCCTTCGCTCCCGTAGGATATATAAGATCCAACACCCACCTACAACTGTCATAAAGATAGCTGCCATCATATACACTGCCGATAATCCAAGCCAATCAATAACCAAAAACGAGACAAGCGGACCAAGAGCTGCTCCTAGGTCTAATACAACTGTATAAACAGTCATGACAGATACTGGGTTTTTAACAGCTGCATGGGCTGCAAGTGTATCGGTCGCTGTAACCATAAACGTTGAAAAAAGCTGAAAAATAAGAATGAAGATGATAAGTAAATAGATTGATGGTGAAGTCTGAAATAAAAGGAAGAATACACTCATTCCAAACAAAGGCACTAGTATTAAGTAATCAGCTTGCTTTGATTGATCAAGAACTTTCCCAAGAAAAGGAGCCAATAAAGGGTCCCAGCCCCATCGAACAGCCTGCATTATTCCCGCAATCGTTGCAGCCCCAATGACCATCCCAGCAATTTGTATATGATCATTTAAAGCTTTCTCAACAAGCGTGCTTAAAGTAGAAGCGAATAAGCCAAAAATGGTGAACCCAACTGTTGCACCTGTAACATATACAAGAAAGGTCTTTTGAGTAAACCACTTCGTAAAGCTTCGTTGTTTCTTTTCATTTCTTTGTTTTGAATTAACTGGTATTAGAAAGTAAACAGTCGGTAACATCGCTATATTAATTAATGCAAAAACGATTGTAATCCCAATTAAACTCCAAATATCTACTAAAAATCCCCCAACCAACATTCCAAATAAGCCACCAATTCCCCATAACCCGTTATAAAGCCCCATTAGTTGACCTTTATTTTCTTTAGTTGAGACTTCCACTACGGTAAGCATGCCTCCAAGTCTAAGCAACGACCAAGCTAACCCCCATAACATCCTCATTCCAAGAAGAATAAGAAAATGTTGTGCGAATCCATAAGACAATGTCGTGCACACGGCTAAAACAACAGCAATGAAAATACCTGCACGCAATTCGAATTTGGAATAAAACCATCCTACAAGTGGATTAATAGGTAAACGAATGAATCGATTAATCGATAAGAGGACCCCCACTTGCCATAAACTAGTCAAACCGAAATCTTGATAATATAGAGGAAGAACAATAAATAACATCGAATCACCTAACACAGCGGCGGCTGTTATTAGTGCGATCCCAACTACTTTCTTCTTGGCTCTATTCATCTGAATAACCATTTTCTACACTTTTTTTCATAGACCACTTAGATCCCTGACTCGCCTTCATTTTATATCATCTCCCTTCTTTCTTATTGTCTGCTTTATAAAGGATGAAAAAAAGTGTAAACTTTAAATCACTTAATTTCCCCTTTTAGGAGGATAACACTATGAAATTAATAGAACACTATAAAGCACTTTCAAAATCGATTAATAATACGCACCAGACAGTTGAAATAACAATTGCAAAACTAGCTACTATACTTTCATGTTCTGATCGAAACGCAAAACTACTCATTCGACAAATGCAAAAGCAGAATTGGATTACTTGGCAACCAGGTAAAGGCCGTGGTCACTCTTCAAAGATTAAATTAATAAAAACAGTTGAAGAACTCGTACAAGCAGAAGCGAAAACGCTCGCTGAATCTGGGTTAATTGATGCTGCCATTCATTTAATCCAGCAACATCCGAACACGAATCACCAAGCCTTTATTTCATGGCTTTCTAACTCGCTACATCAAAATGATTTAAAGTCTGAAAAAGATCACTTGCGCTTTCCTTCATACCGATCTATTCCCGTGCTTGATCCAGCCTATGTGAATCGCCGTACTGAAAACCATATTATGCTTCACTTGTTTAATTGTCTTATAACTTACAATGATGAAACAAACTCGTTTCAAGAAGATTTAGCACACAAGTGGTCCATGGATATAACAGGTGAAAAATGGACATTTTATTTACGAAAAGGGATCTATTTTCATAATGGTATGACTTGCACAAGCCATAATATCAAATATCATTTCTTACACTTGCCTACTTCATCCCCTGCTTATTGGGGAATTAAGAATTTAGCGACTATTAATTGTCCCAATCTGTATACATGCGAATTCCATTTTCAGAAACCAAATCCCTATTTTTTACATGCGGCTTCCTCCATTCCTATTCTCCATGAGAGGGGATCTCAATCACACCCAGTAGGCACAGGACCATTCCATATTTTAAAAAATAATGAAAAGCTATTGAGATTATCAGTGTTCGAACATTTTTTTGGTAAACGACCGTTTCTTGATACTATAACAATGTATTTTTTTCCAGACTTATATGATAATCAATCGGCTGATGAATTATCTAGCGACAACCGATTAAATTTCTATCCTTATCCTTACCACTTCGAATCGGCTATTGACTTACAACAGTTCGAGAAAATCGATCGAGGCTGTAAAATGATTAGTATGAATGCACGAAAAAATACTCCTTTAACCGACAAAAACTTTCGTAAAGCCCTTTATCACCTGCTCGATCCTTTAGAAGTAATCGAAGCTAAAGGAGGAAATCGCTTTATTCCCGCAACAAGAATGATTCAGTCAACTGAAGGATCCTTGTTTAAGCAAAGAAATCGGAAAGAAGGGAGACGCTTACTTAAACAGTGTAGCTATGATGGACACTCAATATCTCTACTTAGCTATCCTGGTGCCGGTAATGAAGAAGATGCTAATTGGATGAAAAGACGTTTAGAAGAAGAAGGCATGACAGTTGAAGTTCGTATTCTTCCGTATAAAGAACTAACGCCAGAAAAAAAGAAAGAAACCGACTTATTGCTGGGTGAACAACTTGTCTATGATGATTCATGTTATACCTATTTATCGGCAATGCTTGATCGTCATGGTATGTTCTACTATCATCATCAGAAAATGGCAGATCACGTTGAAACCCTTATCGAGAAGATGGATTCAGAAATGAACCTACTTTCATCACTTGAAAAAGCTGAAAATCAACTTTGCGTAAACTATTATGCCGTACCACTTTATCGATTAAAACAATATGCCATTTACCCTCCATATGTAGAGGATGTCACTTTAAACACATTTGGTTGGGTTGATTACACGAAGTTATGGTATAAACGATAGTCCTAAAAAAAGAAGGTTAAGCATATGCTTAACCTTCTTTTTTGGGAAGATTTTTTTTCCAAATGAGAAATCGAGCAATATAATTTGCATATGCTGATTGATCAAAATCCACACCACATTCATGCAATACCCACGGGTGAGGCTGGTGAGCAATTCCAACTTCAAAACCTGCTTTTTGAAATAGTAAGCTTTGCGTTGTATCATAAAGATGCCACCCGTCAAACTCCTCTTCCCACGGTAAATCATATTGGGTTGCCATTAGTACACCATCGATGACTTCCACTGGCTGATACGCATAATCTGCTTCAATAAATGATAAGTAGCCATAAGTATCACGATTTTCAAGAATTTTACCTGCCTTTGCAAAGCTATCCCACCATACCCCGTTTATCGGTAACTCTTTTGCACCAATTACACCAAGCATTCCTAATTTAGGATGATGTTCAAACAAAAAAAGCAAATCATATAAAAACATGCGATTAATAATCATTGTATCTTGATGAATGTATACCTTATATTTAGCATCGCTTTCTTTCATCGCTTTATTATACCCACTAGTCATACTCACAGCGCCACGAATTCCGATCTTATCAACTGAAAAGCCTCGGGGAAGGTGGAGCATATCAATATGGCTCACAGACCGTCTATATAAGGCTTCATCATTTACACAAGTAATAAAGCAAACTCTCTGCTTATCCATTACACCAAACTCCTCTTTCTGAACATCGCTTCGTTACTATATTCAAAGAAATAGCAGTTTGTGCTAATTTAAAGCAAACCAACAACAAAAAGCTTCATACAGCACAATAGTCATAGAAAGTATGACTATACTGTATAAAGCCAGATTTTGCTTACAACTCTTTTTATGTCAAACGTTCAAAAGCCTTCGTTAGCTTTGTTATCCCCTCGTCAATTTCCTCTTTCGTAATTGTCAACGGAGGAATCATTCTTAGTACTTCTCCTTCATTGCCACAAAAATAAAAGAGAACACCTTCTTCAAGTGCTAAATCAAGTATTTTTGCAGCCGTTTCGCCGTCCTTTTCTCCTGAAACAGGATCGATAATTTCAATCCCAAACATCATGCCCAGATTTCGAACTGCACCAATTTGTGGCCACCTCTTTTGTAAAGTAAACAATTTCTCTTGTGCATAGCTGCCAACTTCTTTTACATTATTTAGCAGCTCTTCTTCTTTTATAATTTGAAGCGTTGCTCGTGCAGCAGCACAAGCAATCGGATTCCCCCCAAATGTTGTTGCGTGACTACCAAGTGGCCATCGTTGCATGAGCTTATGGTTCGCGACTGTCGCACTTAATGGTAATCCTGATGCAATCCCTTTGGCAACTGCCATAATATCAGGAATAACGTTAAACGATTGGGCAGCAAACCATTCACCTGTACGACCAAAACCAGTTTGTACTTCGTCAAAGATGAGCAAAATTCCATGTTCATCACATATTTCTCGAATTCGTTTTAACCAAGCTGTCGGAGGAACAATATATCCACCTTCACCTAACACTGGTTCAATAATCATACAAGCAATTTCTTCTGGCGATACTTGATGAGCGAATAATGTTTGGAACGATTGCTCCAATTTCGTAATCGCTTCCTCTTCTGAATCTCCAGGAGTGTAATATGGAATTTGATATGTTGCTGCTTGAGCCGGTTGATGTTTTCGATATTTCCCTTTTGATGTACTAACTCCTAGTGAACCTAATGTTCGACCGTGGAAGCAACCGATAAAGGAAATCACATATGGACGTTCGGTTACATGGCGAGCTAATTTTAGTGCCCCCTCAACGGCTTCCGTTCCACTGTTTCCAAAAAAGAAACAATCCAAATCTCCTGGCATAATTTCTGCTAGTTCGTTAGCAAGCTTTAAGATAGATTCGTATTGAATAACACCAATCGGACCGTGCGTAAAACGGTCCGCTTCTTCTTTAATCGCTTTAACGATCTTGGGATGGCGATGACCTACATTCGTAACGGCAATACCAGATGTAAAATCTAAGTATTTTTTTCCATCAACACCATAATAATAACAACCTTCTTCTTTTAAAACCGGTAAGTTGGGATGGTCCTTCGCCATGCTTGGTGCTAGACGATAAGGAATTGTTTCCGCTAGTTCTTTCCATGCTTGTGTCATTCATGCTGACTCCTTTAACGAAAAATAATAAAATGCGCAATCAAAACAACGACTGGCAAAGCAATAACTGTACGCTGTATAAAGATGATAAACAACTGCCAGAAATTAATTGGGATGCTTGAGCGCATAAGCATCACACCAATTTCCGACATATAAACGAGTTGAATAAGTGATACAGCTCCAACTACAAAACGCGTCAGTTCACTTTCGATCCCTGCACCTAGTATAGCTGGTAAAAACATATCCGCAAAGCCAACAAGCATCGCTGGCGCTGCTTCAGCTGCTTCAGGGATGTTCATCCATTCTAGAACAGGGACAAGGGGATAAGATAAATACGTGAAAACAGGAGTGAATTCGGCAATCATTAAAGCTATTGTTCCGATTGCCATTACAAGTGGCAACATTCCAAACCAAATATCTAATGCATTAAATGCACCCTTCTTCAGCACCGTGCCAACACTAGGGGCTATTTTCGCTTTATTCACTCCACGAGTAAATGCACTCTTCCATAACGAGCCTTTTTCTACTGTTTCTTGAATCGCACCAGGTTTTTCTTCGTGATACGTATTCGTCATTTTAGAAAGTGGGGGAATCCGTGGGCAGATCAACGCTGCAATAAATACACCAGCCAAAACGGTTAAATAAAATGAGACAAAGCGTTCAGATAAAGTTAGAATCTCAGCAATGATTAAACTAAAGGCAATAGAAGTAATCGTAAAGTTAGTTACAATAACAGCTGATTCCCGCTTTGTATAGTAGCCATTTTCATACTGGTTTATCGTAATTAAAATACTCATCATATTGTTGCCCATCCAAGAAGCAAGTGAGTCAACAGAAGCTCTTCCTGGTAAATTAAATAACGGGCGCATTACTTTTTTTGCTAACGTACCAAGCCATTCCATTAAGCCATATTCAAGTAATAATGGCATAAGCATTCCCATAACCACTGACCAGACAGCTAATACTGGAAGGAGGTTCGTAAATACTTCTCCTCCTGTTGCTAGACCGTAAACCATTTCCGTACCGGTCTCCGTCAAAACCATATATGCAAAAACGGCTCCAAGAACCCGAATGGTTGTCCATATAAACGATGTATAGAATAATGCCTTTAAAGCAGGTGTTTCCATAATAAATCTCGGCTTAAATACCCATGCAACAAGTGAAGCAACACCTGAAACGACGAGAAGACCAAGCAAAAAATAAGGAAGTGCTCCAGCAAGGATTCCTTGTAAATACCCTGCAACGTATCCAATAAGAACCGTCCACTTGTCATTAATTTTAATTGGTACAAGAAAAAGAAAAGCTCCTACTAGTGAAGGAATTAAGAAGGTAAGTATATGACGCACAGTTGGTTTCTTTTGATTGTTTGTCTCTTCGTGTTTGTGTAATTCCATGATGGTTTCTCCCTATCCTGTATAATAAATCTATATGATTAATAATTATACATAAATAGAACCCATTTGGGAATCATTATTTCTCATATTCATTTTCCTGCCATAACCTTGAGGTGGAAATCAATTTACTCCCCTCAAACTCAAGTTTGTAAATATCGGGCATTGTCAACGACTTCCAAAACGAATAATCAAACCTTTTATCGAAATAGTTCATAATTAAAACCATCATATTACCGTGAGTGCCAATAACAATCTTTTTATTCCTATATTCATTCAACAACTGTAATGTCGCGTTAACTCCCCGCTTCTGTGCGTCTTTATTTGATTCTCCACCTTCCCAGGCAAAATATCGCCCGCACATATGGGCTTGAGTAAAAGTGGTCTATCTTTTCAGTTTTTAATTGCAGTGCGACATTCTTCGCTGCCTCCAGTCCCTCCTTTGATAATGGTCGCCCTCGTTCACCGGGCGTGAATACCGAATGGGCATGCCTCACAAAATAAAGAGTCGTCATTACAAAACCATCTCCCTTTCAAACAGCTCATAAATTTAATTACAACATGTTAGTTAGAAGTATATAAAAAATAGTAATGTATTATCACAAATAGTCTTGAGAAATTTTCTCGAAACAAAAATGCCTTTAAAACATGTTTATGTTTTAAAGGCATTTATATGGAGACGGTGGGAATTGAACCCACGTCCAGAGATAACGACACTTACGCTTCTACGAGCGTAGTCTTTGTATTAGCATTTCACTAACACTTCAGCCCAAAGACAGGCTTCCGTGTAGCTAGCCTGATTAGTCTCTTCCTTCTCCCTCAGGCGGAGAGAGAAAGGCGTATCCCACTATAAGTGAGTCTCAACCACTCCACATGGGCGATGGAGAGGAGAGACCGCTTAGCTTATGCAGCTAAAGCGAAGTTGTTGTTTTCTTTGCCAGTTAATTGGCTTGTGCGTTTTATCGAGGCCGACCCCTCGGCTCGCAACGTAAGCACGACCTATCCCTGTCGAATCCAAAACGTCCCCCGGTTTTGGTAAATCCAAAGCTTTATGCTTGGATCTTTCATTATACTACATTTAGCTTAAAAATCAAGTGTTAGCCTTTCATCCGTTCTTTAATTGCTCTATCCATTTCACGCTTAGCATCTTTGCGCTTTAATGTCTCACGCTTATCGTAATTCTTTTTCCCTTTTGCTAAACCAATTAATACTTTTGCAAAACCATTTTTAATATATACTTTTAAAGGCACGACTGAATAACCTTGTTGCTGCGTCTGCCCAATCAATGTGTTAATCTGCTTTTTATGCAATAAAAGTTTACGAGCACGAGTTGGTTCATGGTTATAACGATTCCCTTGCTCATATTCACCAATGTGTGCATTATGCAAATATGCTTCACCGCTTTTGATGCGTGCAAATGAATCTTTTAAATTCATTTTACCTGCACGGATTGCCTTTATTTCTGTGCCTGTTAAGACAAGACCAGCCTCGTATGTTTCTTCAATAAAGTAGTCGTGGCGTGCCTTCTTGTTTTGAGCTACTACTTTTCCCTCTGTGCCTGTCATGAGTACACCTACATCTTTCTGACGTCTTTCTTTTATCGTACCAACGACAGATCCTTACGTCAATTGATAAAGAGCTAGGAAGTCCGTGAGTAAATGGACTTCCTCTCTCCTTTTAAAATCGTGAGCGTCTTTTTTTGCGTTTAAATAATTGATCTAATGCGACGAGCTTACTGCCATTTAACAACAAGAGAAGTGACACTGTAAGCAAAATTAAATCTAATTCATAACCTCCTAAGAACCCAGCTTCGGCTTTTGCCGTAAAGATAGCCGTAACCATCACTATCGAAAAGATCGCGCCAAAAAGACGAGTACCTAGTCCAAGAATTAGAGCTAAGCCGCCAATAATTTCAACAATAGCAACAACTCCCGCCATCACCGCAGGAGCTGGAATACCAAGTGATTCAAAGAATTCTCCTGTTCCTTCAATACCTCCATGGAACTTATCGAGGCCGTGAATGAGAAAAGTAATTCCTGTAACCAATCGCACAAGTAAAATACCAATTTCCGTTTTCATCATAATTCTCCTCCCTTTACTAGTAGTGTAAATGGGAGAAGGTGATGATACAAGCAGGTTCATTTACGAAACTGTCGGATGTCCTAAACTAGCTAAGGATATCGAACTAGAGACGATTATGATTTCTTTTTATTGCGGCGTCCTTTTTTTCGTTTTGCACTTGGCGCATTTTCATAAAAAGCTTTTTTCTTACGCTTTGCACCCGTGCGATTTCCATCTTTTTTTGGATCTCCAGTCAAACGAGTTCGTGGATTACTTTTCTCCCCTCCACGTTCTCTCCGGTCACCACCTTCTATCACTTTTGGTCGATCTGATGATTTACGACTTTTTCTTTTCTTCATTCCAACAATCTCAAAATCAACGGAAGCTTCTTCCACGTTAACATTTACGACCCGTATGTCTAGCTCATCACCAATACGAAACACATTGCCACTTCTTTCACCTATCATTGCATAATGTTTTTGATCATAGTGATAGTAGTCATCTGTTAAATAGCTGACATGTACTAGCCCTTCTACCGTATTTTCAAGTTCAACGAACAAACCAAAATTCGTCACACCACTAATCATACCAGTGAATTCTTCTCCAACCTTATCTTGCATGTATTGGGCTTTCTTCACATTATCTGTATCTCGTTCTGCATCAACGGCTCTGCGCTCCATATCAGATGCATGAGCTGTCAATCCAGGTAATATCTCCTGCCATTTTCCACGCGTCTTTGCATCGGTTTTTCCTTGAATTAAATACGTACGAATTAAACGGTGAACAAGTAAATCAGGATATCGGCGAATTGGTGATGTGAAATGAGTATAGAACTCTGCAGATAATCCGAAGTGTCCAATAGAATTCACATCGTATTTCGCTTGCTTCATTGAACGGAGCATTACTCGACTGATAATTGTCTCTTCTGGTTCTCCAGAGATTTCTTTCAGAAGCGATTGTAATGCACGAGGGTGAACCGTATTTGTTGTTCCTCTTACTACATAACCAAAGCCAGTTATAAATTCAAGAAATGACTCAAACTTTGCGGCATCGGGATCTTCGTGAATTCTGTAAACAAAAGGAAGTTTCATCCAGTGAAAATGCTCTGCGACTGTTTCATTTGCTGCAAGCATAAATTCTTCAATTAGCTTCTCCGCAACCGAGCGCTCACGTAAAACAACATCTTTAGGCGTACCATCCTCTTCAACAAGCACTTTTGCTTCTTTAAAATCAAAGTCAATCGCTCCGCGTCCAAATCGTTTGCCACGCAAAATCGCAGCTAACTGCTCCATATCTTCAAACATGGGTACAAGCATTGCATAGCGATCACGCAGTTCCTGATCTTGTTCCGTTAAAATTTTATTTACGTCACTATATGTCATTCGCTCTGTTGTCTTAATCACACTTTGATAAATCTCGTGATTGACTACTCCACCATTTTCATCAATTTCCATATTACATGAAAGTGTTAAGCGATCCACTTTGGGATTTAAGCTACAAATTCCATTTGAAAGACGATGAGGAATCATCGGAATCACTCGGTCAACCAAGTAAACACTCGTAGCTCGTTCTGATGCATCTTTGTCAATTGGTGAATCCTCTTTTACATAATGAGTTACATCCGCAATATGAACACCTAGTAAATAGTTTCCGTTAGGAAGTTTTTTCACTTGAACGGCATCATCCAAATCTTTTGCATCAGCACCATCAATCGTGACAATCACTTCATTTCGCAAATCGCGACGATCTTTTAAATCGCTATCTGCAATTGTATCAGGTACGTTTTCTGCTTGGGAAAGAGCCTCCTCCGAGAAACTTTGAGGAATGCTATATTTATAAATAATTGAAAGAATATCCATACCTGGATCATTTTTATGTCCCAGTACTTCTTTCACTTCAGCTTCTCCACCAAATCTCCCTTCAGGATATTTGGTAATTGTTGCAATCACTTTATGACCATCTGCTGCTCCTTTTCCTTTTGAAACAAGGAAATCAGCACTAATGCGCTTATCATCTGCAACAATTAATGCATAAGACGGAAACTCTTTATATTCTCCAACGATTTCAGTCACTTTACGCTCGACGATGCGGATTACTTTCCCTTCCGAGCGTGACCCACTTGAGCGTTCATCAATACGTACAAGAACAATGTCCCCGTTCATAGCTCCCGAAAGCGCTCCTTGAGGTACATACACATCTTCATCACCTTCATCAGGTATAACAAAAGCAAAACCTTTTGCGTGTCCCTGTACTCGGCCACGTATTAGATTCATCTTTTCTGGGATACCATAGCGATTTGTTCTTGTCCGTACAATTTTTCCTGTTTCTTCAAGTTCATTTAAAACTTGAATTAATTCTTTGAATGCGCCGCTTGAACTAATTTCAAACCGTTCCTCTAATTCTTCAACTGTGACCGGTTTCTTTGCCTCTTCTTCAAAATAAGCAAGCACATTTTCTTGTTTTATCTGGTCAGACATTGTTTCACTCCTTTTCGTTCTTCTTAATAGTTAGTTTGACCAATCTAATTCATTTAAAAACTGCAAAATATCTTGATGGAGCTGTTCTTTCTCATCTCCAAGGGTAATCACATGCGTAGAATGTTCATACCATTTAATTTCTTTATCATCTGTTTCAATTTCTTCGTAAATGATGGACGCACTTTCGATATCAATCATCTCATCATGACGAGCTTGGACAACAAAGGCCGGTGAGTAAATCAAATCTAACTCACTTCTCACATCGTCCATTAGCTGACGTAATTTATACAGCGGCTCCATTGATGTTTGTTTTAGTTTTGACAGTTCGGTTTCAATTGTTTCCGAATCTTTCTTTTCCAAGGTTTTGTATTCTTTAGAATAACGCAGAAAACCTTTTTTGATCGCTTCCTCCGTTTTTGGACGTACAGGGGCACACATAGAAACTATTCCCTTAACCGGCTTTGAAAAACCTAATTTTAAAGAAAAAACGCCACCAAGTGATAAACCACATACAGCAATTTCTTCGTAGCCTTCATTTTTTAACTGTTCATATGCCTTTTCGACATCTTCCCACCAGTCTTCAGGGCTATAGGTTACTAATTCTTCCGGAGGCACCCCATGACCACGATACAAAGGTGCATGGCATGTGTAGCCTTCTTTTTGCAAAAAGCGGCCGAGCATTCGTACATCCGCTGTCGTCCCTGTAAAACCGTGCAAAAGCAAAACTGCACGGTTTCCTCCTTCAAATGTAAACGGCTTAGGTGCAACTAATTTCATGATGTTTTGTCCTTTCTAACTCAATCTGAAATGAGGAATATTTTAATTTCTTCAATCACTTTATCTGTTTCAAATCCATGGCAAATCATATGTCTTGATCGTTTCATCACTTTCAACTCTTTTCGCTCAGACTCAATTACATCATAGAGATGGTAAGCAGATTTTAATGGAACTAACCCATCTAACTCTCCTTGTATAATGAGTGTCGGCACATTCACCTTACTTGCATATGGCTTTGTTTTTTGTATGAGTTGCAAAAACTGACCGACGGCTGCAAAAGGAGTTTCTCTAAACTTCTGTTCATAAAGTTCGATTAATTGATCTTCTTCTTGACTCCCTGTTAAATGGTACCTAATTGCACCAAACATATCTTTTAAAAACTGCTTAGGATTCAAATAATGTGCGGCTGCATTAAGTAGTACTAATTTATGAATTGGGTACCGTGCAGCAATATAACTCGCGAGCATGCCCCCCATCGAAAAGCCGATTACATAAAGCGTTTCGCACCTTTTTTCAAGCTCTTCGATGGCAACTTCAACCGTTAATACCCACTCTTCATAGCTTGCTGACTTTAATTTCGTTAAGTCTTCTCCATGGCCTGGCAGTAAGGGCGTATACACAAGCCAACCTTCAAGTTCTGATAATGCATTAGATACTGGCTCCACTTCCCACGGGTCTCCAGTAAAACCATGTATACATAAGCAACCGATCAATGAAATTCCCCTCTCTACAATGAATAAATTGTTGCTAATCGTTCAAACGAACGCATTTTTTCTTTAAAATCATAGATATTGCAGAGAACTAGGAATTGATCAGAACCAATTCTTGCAGATAGCTTATCGAGTTCTTTCTTTACTGTCATAGGCGAGCCAACAATCATCCGTTTTCGATTAACCTTTATTCGCTCCAGCTCTTTATTTGTCAATCTCTTTGAGCCAGCTCCTTTTGGAACTCGGCTATCCAAACCTTTTTCAGTCTGTAAAAGCCACCAGTCTTGACTTTTTGCAAGACGCTCAGCGTGCTCATCCGTTTCCCCGCAAACAATAAAAACAGCTGTAAGTGCCTCTAATCTTTTTAGTAGCCCTGTTTTAAACGAGTTGCGATACGCCTCATGAGCGGCAATTACTTGATCAGGCTCAATAAAATACCCATGGACAAATCCAAGACCTCTGTTTCCAGCTTCTATTGCACTGTTTTCTCCTAACCCTAACACAAACAATTGTTGTGGTTCTTGTGTTTGAGGAGAAGCCGAAATCATGTTGTGCCTTTTGTTTTGGATCCATTCGACAACGTCATCAACTTTCTGCCAAAACAAATCTAATTCAGCTTTCTTTTCATTCGCAAGAGCAAACCTAATCTTCTCTGTCCCTCCAGGTGAACGTCCAACTCCTCCATCAATTCTTCCCGGAAACATCGCTTGCAATTGCTTTAATTGAGATGCCACCTTGTATGCGCTATATTGAGGTAATAAAATTCCGCCGGAGCCCACATGAATACGTGCCGTTTGTGCTGCCGCCGCTGCCATCAATAATTCTGGAGAGCTTGAGGCGAGGCCTTTGGTCCCATGATGCTCTGCAAACCAATATCGTTCATAGCCCCATATTTCCGCCTTTTGCACCAATAACATCGTTTGGGCTATTGATTCTTCCGCTGTTTGCCCTGCTGAAATAGGTACTTGATCTAGAATGCTTAATCGCACGGTCTTATTCACCTCTCCATGCGAGTTTTCCTTTTTTAAGGGCATTTCAAACACCAAAACTTAAAAAAACACCTGGGACGTGTCCAGGTGTTTCAGCCTTGCTTTATAAGTAGTACGCATTTGCTCCAGTTAATATAAAAAACAAAACAGCTAGCACAATTGTTGCACGATGCAAGACTGCATCAAGCCCACGAGCTTTTTGCTTCCCGAGCAACTGTTCAGCTCCTCCGGAAATTGCTCCAGATAATCCCGAGCTTCGACCTGGCTGCAACAATACGACCGTTACTAATAAAACAGAAACAATAATTAATGCGATCATTAAAAACAATTGCATGAAAACACCTCCACGAACACATTCAGTATGACTAGTTTAGCACAAACAACACTTGGAAAACAATAGGCTAGTTTTTTAGCCTGTTCAGCTTCTTTTCCCAATTACTAATTGCTGCCTCTGAATCATTTAGTTCGTAGACGACACTACTCTTGATTTTCGCATAAGGAGCCTGGTCAACTTTTACATGTACCACGTTTCCCGTTAAAATCGCGAGGTCTTCTACCTCTGTCACTTGTTTAATCAAAAGCTGGATATCATAAGCCTTCGGCGGTAAGACCAGCATCAAAGTCGTCTGCTTAGATCGTATTGTATTTTCGACAGTTGTTGTACTTGGCCAAAGACCAATCCGCAATTCAGAAGGTCCTCTGGATAACACTTCCCCCACACTTAACATTGCTTTATACGGAAAACCATCTTTTCCGACTGTCATAAAATGCATCGCGGTATGCTGTTTTTCTTCTAATTGTTTACCATCTAAAAAAGCAACCACTTCTTTTGGCAGTTGATTCAATGTTTCTGCCTCCCCTTAAAGTCCATCCCAGCGTTTCGCATTTGGATGGTGAATGCCAAACTGATCCAAAGCTCGATAAACCAGATGATCAATCATATCATCAATCGATTGCGGCTTATTATAAAAAGCTGGAACAGGTGGGAAAATTGTCGCACCCATCCGCGACAGTTCTGTCATATTTTCCAAATGAATTGTATTAAAAGGGGTCTCTCTAGTCATTAAAAGGAGAGGTTTCCGCTCTTTTAACATTACATCCGCAGCTCTAGCAACTAAATTATCCGCTAACCCTATTCGAATGGATGCCAATGTTTTCATTGAACAAGGGGCAATCACCATTCCATCTACACGCATTGAACCGCTCGATATGCGTGCAGCTTGGTCGTTAGGAGAATAGGAGTAGTCAGCCAGTTGTTCTACTTGCTTACTATTATATTCTGTTTCATGGGCAATCGTCACTGCAGCCCACTTCGACAGAACAACATGAGTTTCTACATTGGTTTCTTTTAATGCTTCCAGCATTCTTATCCCAAAGGGCGCCCCAGTTGCGCCCGTAATAGCTACAATTAATTTCATCTCTTTGCTCCTAATCGTTCCATCATCTTTAAACTATTATAACGTTTTAAGAGCTTCAGAAAAAGACAAGCGTCTTTTCCTTATACTTTAATGCGTAATATTTATAATGAATATCCACTATAGAATTACCAATTAGCAATTTAAAAGAACTTGCACAACCACTGTGTCTTTATATTATTACTAGCTTCATCAACTACTATTTATTCCTCGATTGTCATACCAAATCGTATATATCAACTTCTTAGGCTTTCTTAACACTATTTTTATATCGGTTAACTTTGTCTTTTTCATCTGCATTCCTTCGTATTCAATAAGAGCTGTGACTTCTCTTAAGTGTAATCTGAGATGAGTTGTAATCGATGACCCGTCATTAGTCCACTCTATATACGACCAATCCACACCTATACAACTCTTTCCAAACTGAAGGTTAATAAAAAAACACTCCTTATATTAGACTTGGTCTAACACATTGAAGCGTCCATCAACTGCTTATCTTATTTAAAATTCAAGTTGTACCCTTTCTCTTCAAAATAACGCTCTTTTAATTGATGTTTTTTTGAATTAAACTTAATTTTATAAATGGATCTAAGCGATTTGTAACGACATATTTATTTTCTGATAACCTCAATATAAACACCAAATACAATTAAGGGAAATACCTTTTAAATATTGGGAAATTTTCTTTTCATTCCTTATTCTTGTTAAATTTTATTTTCAAAATAATTTGTAATTTATATAAAAACAAAAACCCCTAGCCTTCTATGCAGCAAGCTACATAATCATTAAGGGGTTTTTGTTTCAAACACAAATGACCTGTGGAGCTGTCCCATTTGCCTAGAGAATTAATAAAGCTTTAAGGGAGTTAGCTACATGTCATTTTTTACTTGTTCAAGTTATAAAACGATTTTAATCCTTTGTATTGCGCAAGATCAGCAAGTTCATCTTCGATACGAAGAAGCTGATTGTATTTAGCTACGCGGTCTGTACGAGAAGGTGCACCTGTTTTAATCTGTCCAGCATTAGTCGCCACAGCAATGTCTGCAATTGTTGCATCTTCTGTTTCACCAGAACGGTGAGAAATTACAGCTGTGTATCCAGCACGTTTCGCCATCTCGATTGCATCAAAAGTTTCCGTTAATGTCCCGATTTGGTTTACTTTGATTAAAATTGAATTACTAATTCCTTTTTCAATTCCTTCAGATAGCTTCTTCGTGTTTGTTACAAACAAATCATCACCAACAAGTTGAACTTTATCGCCAAGGCGCTCCGTCAACAATTTGTGGCCATCCCAGTCATTTTCGTCAAGGCCATCTTCAATTGAGATGATTGGATATTTAGAAACAAGCTCTGCGTAGAAATCAACCATTTCTTCAGAAGTAAGCACTTTGCCTTCGCCAGAAAGATGATATTTTCCATCTTCTTTATTAAATAGCTCTGAAGAAGCAACGTCCATAGCAAGTTGTACTTGTTCACCTGGCTTGTAACCAGCTTTCTCAATTGCTTCAATAATTGTCGATAACGCTTCTTCATTTGAAGAAAGGTTTGGAGCGAATCCGCCTTCGTCACCAACAGCTGTATTGTAACCTTTTGATTTAAGGACTGATTTTAAGTTATGGAAGATTTCTGCTCCCATACGTAGCGCTTCTTTAAAGCTTTCAGCACCAACAGGCATCACCATAAATTCTTGAATATCTACGTTGTTATCAGCATGCTCTCCACCATTGATGATATTCATCATTGGTACTGGAAGTTGCTTCGCATTGAACCCACCAAGGTAAACGTAAAGTGGAAGGTCAAGTGCATTTGCTGCAGCATGAGCTGCCGCCATTGATACACCTAAAATTGCATTTGCACCAAAATTTCCTTTGTTTTCTGTTCCATCAAGATCAATCATCAGACGATCAATTCCAATTTGATCAAGAACGTTCTCACCAATTAGTTCAGGTCCAATTTTTTCATTGACGTTTTCAACTGCTTTTTCAACGCCTTTGCCCATATAACGGTCGCCGCCGTCACGAAGTTCAACTGCTTCATACTCACCAGTTGATGCGCCGCTTGGAACAAGTGCGCGTCCCATAACGCCAGATTCAAGATGTACTTCTACTTCTACAGTTGGGTTACCACGTGAATCAAGAACTTCACGAGCGTAAACATCAGAAATAATTGTCATACGTATTCACTCCTAATAAGTTAGATTATTTTTTTAAAGTCTTTCCAGTCATTTCTTCTGGCTTGTCCGCGCCAAGAAGGTCAAGCACTGTAGGTGCTAAATCTGCTAAGATACCGTCTTCACGGAGAGTTACTCCCTCTTCCGTCACAATAACAGGAACAATGTTTGTTGTATGAGCAGTCATCGGATTTCCTTCGAGTGTCACAACTTCATCTGCGTTTCCATGGTCCGCAGTGATAACAGCAGCGCCACCTTTTTCAATAATCGCATCCACAACGCGTCCTAAACATTCGTCAACCGCTTCAATCGCTTTGATCGTTGGCTCGAGCATACCTGAATGACCAACCATATCAGGGTTAGCGAAGTTTAAGATAATTGCATCATGTCGTTCTGCCTCAATATCTTCTACAAGTGCATCTGTTACTTCATACGCACTCATTTCAGGTTTTAAATCATAAGTTGCTACTTTAGGTGAATTAATTAAAATTCGGTCTTCACCTGGAAACTCTTCTTCTCGTCCACCACTGAAAAAGAAAGTTACATGCGGATACTTTTCAGTTTCAGCAATTCGAAGCTGTGAGTAATTTTGTTGAGAAAGGACTTCTCCCAACGTGTTATCTAAATTTGTTGGTTTAAACGCAACAAAGCCATCTACAGTTTCACTGAATTTCGTTAGACACACAAAGTGAAGGTTTGCAGGCATCTTCTCTCCACGTTCAAATCCTCGGAAATCTTTGTTCGTAAACACTTGTGCTAGTTGAATCGCACGGTCAGGACGGAAATTACAAAAAATCACGGCATCATCATCTTTAACGGTGGCCACCGGTGTTCCGTCTTCCTCTGTGATGACAGACGGAATAACGAATTCATCAACAATGTCGTTCTTGTAACTATCTTCCACAACCTCTATACCGTTCTTATAATCTGGTCCTTCACCATAAACCATTGCACGATATGATTTTTCAACACGATCCCATCGTTTGTCTCGATCCATCGCATAATATCGGCCATGAACAGTTGCAAGTTTCCCAATCCCAAGTTCGTCAAACTTCGCTTGTAGTCCTTGTATATACAACTCTGCAGAAGTCTGACCTACATCTCGACCATCAAGAAAACCATGGACATAGACTTGCTCTACTTCTTGTTGTTTAGCGAGCTCTAGCATTGCATATATATGTTCAATATGACTATGAATACCGCCATCTGAAAGCAAGCCATAAATATGCAAGGCTGATTTTTTCTCTTTCACATGATTCATCGCATGTAAGAAGGTTTCATTTTCAAAGAATTCTCCTTCTCGAATTGACAAGTTCACGCGCGTTAAGCTTTGATAAACAATGCGCCCAGCGCCAATATTCAAGTGACCCACTTCAGAATTACCCATTTGACCTTCAGGCAGTCCAACATATTCACTGTCTGCTCGAAGACTTGCATGGGGATATGAATTCCAGTAGCGGTCAAAATTCGGTTTTTTTGCAAGTGCAACCGCATTGCCTTTTTCTTCTTCACGAAGGCCAAAGCCATCAAGAATAATTAGAGCTACTGGCTTTTTGCTCATTTTGCTGCACCAGCCAATTCTTTAAAGGAATCAGCATCTAGGCTTGCTCCCCCAACTAATGCTCCATCAATGTCAGGTTGCGCCATATATTCCTTAATATTAGCAGGTTTTACACTACCACCATACTGAATACGAATTGCATCCGCAGCATCTTGAGAGAAATTCTTTGCCACAATGCGACGAACATGTGCACAAGCTTCATTCGCATCTTTTTCAGTTGCTGATTTCCCTGTACCAATTGCCCAAATCGGCTCATATGCAATAACAGTTCGCTTCACTTGTTCTTCGCTCAAGCCAGCAAGACCTTTTGCTACTTGATCTTCTACTATCGCTTCCATCTTACCAGACTCGCGCTCTTCATCTGTTTCTCCACAGCACATAATAGGAACAAGGCCGTGTGAAAATGCTGAATGAACTTTTTTATTTACTGATTCGTCCGTTTCAGCAAACAGTTCACGACGCTCTGAATGTCCAATAATGACATAAGAAACACCCAAATCTTGTAGAGCAACTGGACTAATTTCACCAGTAAACGCGCCACTTTCCTCAAAATGCATGTTTTGAGCACCAACTTCTAAATCTGTATCCTTTGTAGCAGTTACTAGGCGCTCTAAAAACAAGGCCGGTGCACATACAACTGTTTCAACAGCTGAACTTGTTGGAATATCTGCCTTAACAGACTCAACAAATGAAGTCGCTTCACCCATTGTTTTGTTCATTTTCCAGTTACCTGCAATAATCGGTTTACGCATTTTTCTTCACCCCAACTTTATTTTATCTTAAAACGTATCGAAGCGCTTATTTTTCTGATAGCGCTACAACACCAGGAAGTTCTTTACCTTCCATGAACTCAAGGCTCGCTCCGCCCCCAGTAGAAATATGACTCATTTTATCTGCCATTCCAAACTTCTCAACCGCTGCAGCAGAATCACCGCCACCAATGACAGAATACGTGTCACTAGAGTCTGCAAGGGCTTCACCAACTGCTTTTGTACCTTTTGCAAACGTATCTAATTCAAATACGCCCATTGGTCCGTTCCATATAACAAGCTTGGATTCCTTTAAGACCTTTGCATATGTTTCACGTGTTTTAGGTCCAATATCAAGAGCTTCCCAGTCAGAAGGAATATCTGTAATTGCTACCTCTTTTGTATTAGCATCGTCAGAGAAATCGTCTGCTACAACAACATCTTCAGGCATATAGAAATTAACACCTTTATCTTTTGCTTTCTGCATAAACGTCTTTGCTAAGTCAATTTTATCTTCTTCTAAAAGAGATTTTCCAACCTCATAGCCTTGTGCCTTTACAAATGTATAAGCAAGTCCACCACCAATAATGAGGTTATCAACCTTTTCTAACAGGTTATCAATTACACCAATTTTGTCTTTTACTTTTGCTCCACCAATTACTGCTGTGAAAGGGCGTTCTGGATTTTCAAGTGCTTTCCCAAGAACATCTAACTCTTTTTCCATTAAGAAACCAGCAGCTGAAGGAAGATGATGTGCAATTCCTTCTGTTGATGCGTGAGCTCGGTGAGCTGCACCGAATGCATCATTCACATAAATATCAGCAAGACTAGCAAAAGCTTTTGCTAACTCACCATCATTTTTTTCTTCGCCTGCATAAAAACGCACGTTTTCGAGTAAAGCCACTTCACCATCTTGAAGTGCTGCAGCAGCTTCTTTAGCAATAGTTCCGTGTGCTTCTTTAATCGCGTGCACTTCTTTTCCTAAAAGTTCTCCAAGACGTGTAGCAACCGGTGCTAAACGAAGCTCTTCAACTACTTCGCCTTTTGGACGACCAAGATGACTTGCAAGCAATACGCGTGCACCTTGTTCGCTTAAGTATTTGATTGTTGGAATTGCCGCTTTTATACGAGTAACATCCGTAATGACGCCATCTTTCATTGGAACATTAAAATCAACCCGACAAAATACCGTCTTCCCTTTAAATTCATAATCATGAAGTGTTTTCTTGTTCATCACTTAAAACCTCCTAACGGTCATAAAGACAGCGCAAAGGAGGGAGGCGAATGGCCTTCCTCCTCTTGAGCGTCTATTTAAACTTAAAGTCCTTTACTAGCGATGTAGTCAACAAGATCTACAACACGGTTCGAGTAACCAGACTCATTGTCGTACCAAGAGATAACTTTAACCATATTGCCTTCCATTACCATTGTAGAAAGAGCATCGATGGTAGAAGAATGCGGGTTACCATTATAATCTTGAGATACAAGCGGGTCTTCAGAGTAAGCAAGGATTCCTTTAAGGTCACCTTCAGCCGCTTCTTTAAGTGCCGCATTTACTTCTTCAGCAGTTACGTCTTTATCAAGCTCCGCTACTAAATCAACAAGAGATACGTTTGGAGTAGGCACACGCATTGCTGCACCGTTCAACTTACCTTTAAGCTCTGGAAGAACAAGCGCTACTGCTTTTGCCGCTCCAGTAGAAGTTGGGATAATGTTCTCGGCAGCTGCACGGGCACGACGGTAGTCTTTGTGTGGAAGATCAAGGATTTGTTGGTCATTCGTGTAAGAGTGAACAGTGTTCATCAAACCGCGACGGATACCAAACTTGTCGTTAAGTACTTTCGCAAATGGTGACAAGCAGTTAGTTGTACAAGATGCATTTGAGATAACGTGGTGGTTATCTGCATCATATTTATCTTCGTTTACACCCATTACTACTGTAATATCTTCGTCAGAAGCTGGTGCAGAAATAATTACTTTTTTGGCGCCTGCTTCAATATGCTTAGCAGCATCAGCACGCTTTGTAAAGAAACCAGTTGATTCAACAACTACTTCTACTCCACGATCTCCCCAACCAATATCAGCAGGGTTACGCTCTGCAGAAACAAAGATTTCTTTGCCATCTACAACAAGAGAATTATCTTTTGCTTCTACTTTTACATCTAGTACACCATGAACAGTGTCATACTTTAAAAGGTGAGCGAGCATGTTTGCATCTGTAAGATCATTAATTGCCACTACCTCTACATTCGGGTTATTTAGCGCTGCACGAAATACGTTACGTCCAATACGACCAAATCCGTTAATACCAATTTTTGTTGCCATGATTAATTTCCTCCTAGCAAATTCTTTTATGAAAAAGGCGCTAGCCTTTTTATCAATTTTAGTGAAACAACAACTGTTTTGCTGCTGCCTCGTCTGTAACAAGAACATCACTTGGCCGATTCTTCATGTATGCAAGAATGGCGTTCGCTTTTGTGTGACCACCAGCGATTGAAATGACGTACTTTCCTTCAAGATCATTTAACTGCAAACCAATCGTCCGCTGTTTATGAATGATATCTCCACTGGAATTAAAGTAATAACCAAATGCCTCTGCTACTGCTTCTTCCCTTTTCAGCGTTTCGATAAACGGTTGCGCCGAATCACGTCTTGCCGCCATGCTTTTCGCATCGCCAATTCCGTGCATGACAATTGATGTCGACTTAATCAAATGTAGAATGTCCTTAACAGATGGTTCTAATACAAGCGAATGATACGCTTCTTCACTTAATTGATCTGGTACATGAAGCAAACGATATGCCGCTCCGGTACGTCTTGCAAATTCTGCACTAATTGTATTCGCTTGTATTTCCACTTTTTCTCCCAAGCCTCCTCGGGCGGGAACAAATGTGGTGTTTGCAAGTGTTTCATCGTGGGTGGCCATACTAGCCACTGCAGCGAGGGTCGTTCCCCCCATAACTGCTAGGACATCTTTTGCTCGAACGATTCGTTTTAATTCTTTTACACAAGCACGCCCAAGTTCCTGTTTTACCCATTCCTCTTGGTCACTATCTCCAGCAACTACAATAACTTGAGACACACCTAGCTTTTGCTTTAATCGTTCTTCTAATGAGCGAAGTCCAAGCAACTCTGACATCATACCTTCCAACTCAAGGAAGACCGTTTCGCCAACAGCAGTCATCGTCATGCCCGCTGTTGTTAAGTCAATCAGTCCTTGTTCTTTCAGTAGAGTGACTTCTCCCCGAACAATTCGTTCAGAAGTTTGCAGATTCGTCGCAAGTGTCCTGCGGCCTATTGGCTGCATAAGACGAATATACTGCAGCAGGCGATATCGCTTTGCCATTGTATCCATTAATTCTGGTACAAGCTGCTTTTGCAAATCTAAAAGCGTACGCATGAATATCCCCTCTTCCAAACTACCGGGACGAAAAACGTCCACCCGTGACATATTATGTCCCGATATGACCAAAAAAATTCACTTACACTTGTATTGTAACAAGGAAGTGAATTAGAGACAAGCTAAAAGCTGTTGATTCCTTTTTGATATTTTACCATTTGCTCTAGTTTTATCTTATTCAATTGACCGTAATCTGCTTCAATACCATTGATCTTAACTACAGGTATTTTCAACTGATACAGTTCAAGCAAATAATCATCTTTATAGATATCATAACATTCAATCGTAAAACGATACGTATCAGCTAATTTACTAAGCGTCTCAAAACCTTTGTCACATAAAGGGCAGCCTGATCTTGTATAAAATTCAACTTTCATAATAAAACCCTTTCATCATACCTTTTCCTTTTCGCTGAAGATAAAATTCCTAATTCATCCCTGTATTTTGCAATCACACGTCTAGACAAAGAAATCTGTTTATCTTCTTTTAAACGTTCAACTAACTTTTGATCAGATAAAGGCTTTTGTTTATCTTCGGCGTTAATTAATTCTTTTAACCATGCCTTCACCGATTGGTTGGTCAATGCTCCATTTGTTTTGGAGATATTTGCAGTGAACAGCGTTTTTAGTTCAATCAATCCCTTTGGCGTTTGCGCATATTTATGTGCTGTTGCGCGGCTAACAGTGGATTCATGAATGTCCAACTCTTGTGCGATATCAAATAAAGTCAAAGGCTTTAAAGTACCATTTTGAGAAAACAAATAATCACGTTGAACATTTGCTAGTACTTCCGTTACACGTAAAATGGTTTGTTGTCGTTGCTCTAAGCTTTTTTTAAGCCAATCTACATGCTGTCCCTTTTGTTTTGCATACTGTTTCGTCTCATCGTGCTCTTCAAGCAACCTTTTATATTCTTCTTGAATTCTAATAGAAGGTAATACGTCACTATTTAAATAAACAACGACTTCATTAGAATGTCCGGTTATATAAACATCCGGCGCTGCATAAACTGTGGGCTCTTGATAAAAAGCGAGTCCAGGTTTTGGATCCATTTGTTTAATTTGATCGTAAATTAATTGAATTTCTTGAATGCTTATGTCAAATTTTTTAGCCAGTTGCTTCCATTTTCTTTCGGCAAGAGCTCCTATTTCAGTCAATGCCATTTCCGCGGCTAGCGGGTGGACATTACTATGTTTTTTTAGTTGTAAAGCGATACATTCACCGAGACAACGAGCGCCTACTCCTGCTGGTTCAAGTGCTTGTAAAAGATGAAGAAGACGTTCGCCAGCTTCGTGCCCAATTCCTAATCTAGTGGAAATACGCTCAATTGAATCACTCAAGTAACCGTCATCCCTTAAACTATCAATTAAGTAATGGAGATGCTGTAAAGTAGTTTGCGAGAGTCCACTTATACCTACAAGCTGACTGCGTAAATGTTGATTCAACGAATAAACTTCTGTTGATAGATTTTCCAATGCAGCATGCTTTTCATCACTCGACATTGATGGTGCAAATCGACTCATTTCATCGTTTTCCTGCCTAGCTGGTTCACGTAATTCCAGCAAGGGGTTTTCTAGAGCCTGTTCTTCTAAATAAGAGCAAACATCCATCGTTGAATATTGAAGCAAATAAATGGCTTGCCTCAGTTCTTGCGTCATCACTAAATTGGTTGTTTGCTTCTGGTAAAGACCAATCTCCATACTCAATCCCTCCTCATTTCATCATAGCATAAAAAAAGAAAACATTACGTTGGAAACGCTTTCTTTTTGTTCAATCTCGCTTTTCTTATCCTTTATTAGGTTTACATCTATTTATTTTAGGCTATCCTTAAAGCAGGGCATTTTTGTTTAGATATGGAATATTAATATCAAGTTCAATGCGGATAATTTGACCTTCATTGACCTTTAGAGTATGATGACTACATAGTAAGCAGTTTACTAAAACTTTTAACCCAATATGACATTAGGAGGAATCCATTTTGAATTTAATTCCTACAGTAATTGAACAGACAAATCGTGGCGAACGTGCTTATGACATCTATTCCCGCTTGTTAAAAGACCGGATCATTATGTTAGGGAGTGGCATCGATGACAATGTTGCCAATTCAATTGTTGCACAGTTGCTATTCCTGCAAGCAGAAGACCCTGAAAAAGATATTTCTCTTTACATCAACTCTCCAGGTGGATCAATTACAGCTGGAATGGCGATTTATGATACGATGCAATTTATTAAACCTGATGTATCAACTATATGTATCGGTATGGCTGCATCAATGGGTGCATTTTTACTTACTGCTGGAGCGAAAGGCAAAAGAATGGCGCTACCGAATAGTGAAGTGATGATCCATCAACCACTTGGTGGCATGCAAGGTCAAGCAGCCGATATGGAAATTCACGCTCGTCGCATTATTGAAATGCGTCAGAAGCTTAATGAAATTATGGCAGATCGCTCTGGTCAGCCTTATGAACGTGTTGCTAAGGATACCGACCGCGATAATTTCATGACTGCCGAACAAGCAAAAGATTATGGTTTGATTGACAAAGTCATTGAAACATCTTCTAAATAATAATTTAAGCCTTCCAGTACTGAACTGGGAGGCTTTTTCCATCTTCTTTTCTATGACTAGATGAAAAATTTTATAAGCGAAGGATAACACATTCTTTATCCTTATAGCTTTTTACTGCATCTAAAAATGGTCGAGATAAGTGTTATCTTTCTCCACAACCAACGCTCCCTTTGAATTCACTATCCACTTTAGTTTTTACGTTCTTTTGAAAACAAAAAAAAACATAACGCAAAGCGCCATGTTTTCCCTTCTTATCTATTCTTCTTTTTGGACATAAGCTACTAGAGATTCAAGTGCTTCATCTTCATCATGACCTTCAGTAACAAGGGTAATAACAGTGCCACGACCGAGCGCTAAACTCATAAGCCCCATAATACTTTTTGCGTTCACTCTTGAATGTTCTTTTACAATAAATACATCTGAAGCGAATCGGTTTGCTTCTTGGACAAACATTGCAGCTGGACGCGCTTGCAAACCTGTTTTTAATTGAATAGTCACTTCTTTTTCTGCCATTGGAAATCCCCCTATTTTAACTGTTTTTGATCATATGTTCCATTACGTAGCTTGTCCGCAAATTCATCGATTTTTCTTAGGCGATGATTGATACCTGATTTGCTCACTTTTCCGCCTTCCATCATTTCACCTAATTCTTTCAATGTAACATCCTGATGTTTGACCCGGAGCTCTGCCACTTCCCTAAGCTTTGGTGGTAAATTCTCAAGACCGATCTCTTTTTCTACATATCGAATGTTTTCTACTTGACGCAATGCAGCTCCAACAGTTTTATTTAAATTCGCTGTTTCGCAATTTACTAACCGGTTCACAGAATTCCGCATGTCTTTTAGAATCCGCACATCCTCAAAATAGAGTAATGCTTGGTGAGCACCAATAATATTAAGAAACTCTGTTATTTTTTCACTTTCTTTTAAATAGGTGATAAACCCTTTTTTACGTTCTAAAGTTTTTGCTGACAAAGAAAACTCGTTCATCAAATCACAAATTGCTTGATTATGCTCTTCATAAAGAGAAAAGACTTCTAAGTGATAAGACGAAGTTTCTGGGTGATTAATTGAACCACCGGCCAAAAATGCTCCACGCAAATATGCCCGCTTGCAACATGAATCTTTCACCATTTCTGAAGAAATAGAGCGAATAAATTGAAAAGAACTACCAAGAATTGATAAATCC
This sequence comes from Shouchella patagoniensis, assembly GCF_002019705.1. GTDB lineage: Bacteria > Bacillota > Bacilli > Bacillales > Bacillaceae_D > Shouchella > Shouchella patagoniensis. The sequence goes on from NZ_KV917377.1 coordinate 1,547,449, forward strand.
TCCAGAAGTTCCCGAGCCTCTTTGGAGATTCGAACTAGATAGACATTATTCTTTTTTAGACGCATCTTTTTTCGGACCAACAGTTCAATATGAATACCTGGATAAACATATTTTATTAATGTATAAATTCGTCTCGCTATTGCTGCATTTTCAGTCGATACATCTAAGCCCACTTTTTGATTCCCAAGAGACAAAGACCCATTCATTCTTATCAAAGCAGCCAGTTCTGCTTGAGCACAACAAGAGACGATCTCAAGTTGCGTTAATTCTTTTTTGGCGTTTGCTGCAAAAGACACGCCCCTCACCCTTTCTTAAGGGCGGCAATTCCTCCGCCCTAACAGCTGCTTCTTTCATTTGTTTACTGTGGTTGTTCTTTTAACAAATCAAGTAATGCTTCTGACACTTTCATTGCATCGTGACGTAGCTTCTGGTTTGATTCTAACACAAAACGGTCTTTAATAATGGACACGCCTAAATCTTCAAGTACTTTGTCATCAACGATAACTTGTTGTGCCCTTTCTACTTGATATCGTTCTAACACAGCTTCAGAAATCGGTTCGCCATTAACCAATACATACTTAACTAGCCCTTCACCACAATGATTTATTAACCCTTGCAAATGATCTGAAGCTGTATACCCATCGGTCTCGCCCGCTTGTGTCATAGCATTACAAATATACGCTTTTTTAGCCTTTGAATTTCGAATCGCTTCAACAATTCCCGGCACCAGCAAATTAGGTAATATGCTCGTATATAAAGACCCTGGACCAAGCACAATTAAATCAGCTTGTGCTAACTCTTGAATTGTCTCTGGAAGAGGCGTGACGTAGGAAGGTGATAAATATACGCGTTTAATCCCTTTTGATGCTAGTGGGATTTGTGATTCTCCTGATACAATTGAACCATCATTCATTTCAGCATGCAAAATAATGCTTTCATTTGCTGCTGGCAATACTCGCCCACGTACATTTAATACGCGACTTATTGTTGAAATTCCTTTTTGGAAATCACCTGTGATGGATGTCATCCCAGCTAATAGCAAATTACCAAGCGAATGACCATTTAAGCCATCACCGCTTGCAAATCGATGTTGAAATAGTTCTTCGACCAATGGTTCGACTTCTGCAAGTGCGACTAATACGTTTCGTACATCGCCTGGTGGTGGGATATCCAACTCTTTCCGTAAAATACCTGAACTGCCTCCATCATCTGCAACGGTAACAATCGCTGTAATATCTACTTCAAACGTTTTTAAACCTCGTAAGATAACGGATAATCCTGTTCCCCCACCGATGACAACCACTTTTTTTCTCATAAGTGTTGTGCCTTACGTTTATCAATATCTCGGTGACCTGCCCGGGCATCATAACTCGCTTCATAATAGGAACTAAAATATTCCGCAAGTGTTACTGACCGATGTTGTCCGCCAGTACAACCAATGCCAATAACAACTTGGCTCTTTCCTTCACGTTTATATTGTGGCAACACAAAGTCAAACAAATCGGTTAGCTTTTCAAGAAATTGTTTCGTTTCTTTCCACTTCAAGACATAAGAAGAAACTTCAGATTGCAAACCTGTTTTAGGTTTTAAGTCTTCTAGATAATGGGGATTAGGTAAAAATCGAACATCAAAAACTAAGTCAGCATCAATTGGAATACCGTATTTAAAACCGAACGACACAAAATGAACCGTAAAGGATTGCCGTTCACTTGAGGCAAAGCGCTGCATGATCTTTTCTCTGAGTTGAACAGGCTTTAAATCCGTTGTATCTACAATTTGTTGGGCGCGACCTTTCATTTCTTCAAGTAATTGACGCTCACGTTGTATCCCTTCAAGAGGAAGGCCACCTTTTGCAAGAGGATGGTTTCTTCTTGTTTCTTTATAGCGTTGAACTAACTTGGCATCCTTTGCATCTAGGTATAGAATTTGCACACGCAATCGATTTACTGGAGTCTCATTTAATTCATCAATTGCTTTAAATAGCTCATCAAAAAACGATTGACCTCGTAAATCCATTACAAGCGCGACTTTTGTTACTTGATCAACGCCGCCTTCAATTAACTCAATAAATTTAGGTAACAAGGCAGGAGGCAAGTTATCAACGCAGTAATACCCTAAGTCTTCAAAACTTTGAACTGCAACAGTTTTTCCCGCGCCAGACATCCCTGTGATAATGACGATTTCGACATCGGTTTGTTTCATTGCACAGCCTCCTCCCGGCTAGCCGGTAGTGGGTCAAGTCGATATTTCACCAACTTATAGTCTTCTGTATAATAAAAAGTACCATAAAGTATACCTTCATTTGTTAAAACATGGTCAAAAACAAAATGATCTCCTGGAGCCATCGGTAAATTTGAATGAGCTTCAAGGTCTTGCCAAACTAATTTTCCTTCTGGAGATTCTTTTAACATCGTTCCGCTGTAATTGGACGAAGAAAATGTGAACATCATCCACTCATCCATTATTTGTTGTTTTTCATCAACAATAACAATTGTTGTTACTGCTCGCAAAACAGCTGCTTCTATTTGCAAGCCCGTTTCTTCACGAAACTCCCGAATCGCTGCCTCTTTTATTGTCTCTGTTTGCTCCATTTTACCGCCAGGTGCTACCCACCATCCACGGCTAGGTTTTTGTAACATTAAACACTGATCTTCTGTAGTTAATATACAATTTGCTATTCGTTGCACGTCCAATTCACCTCACGTTCCTAATTCTATAGTATACAAGTAAATAGGTTAGGCTACAACGTTTCCCGCTTTTTGTTCATTTCGTTTATTAAAATTCACACAAAAAAAGGACGCAGAACTCTGCGCCCAAAAGAAAAACTATATTAAAAAAGGGGGTCAATTACTAACCCCTATTATAAAGCTAAGGTGTTTCAAAAGGGTTACAGCACCGTTAAAAACTGATGACGGTTAACTACTTACTTTTTTTGCGTCGTCTAAACTCTCTAAATAATGCTGCACATTTTGAGCAGCAATTGAACCATCACCCGTTGCCGTAACAATTTGACGAAGTGATTTTTCGCGAACATCACCCGCAGCAAATACACCTGCTACTTTTGTTTCCATTTCTTCATTTGTCTCAATATATCCTTCTTCATTAGTAATGCCCAGATTATTAACACTTTCGTTTAATGGTAACATGCCAATATAAACAAAAACTCCATCAGCACTCATTGTAGAAATATCACCATTCTGCGTATCCTCTAATGTGACACCGCCAACTTTTCCATCTTTTTCATTTATTTCTGTTACAACTTTATTCCAGACAAATTCAATTTTTTCATTAGCAAACGCACGGTCTTGCAATATTTTTTGCGCACGTAGCTGATCTCGACGGTGGACAATTGTTACTTTTGAAGCAAAGCGTGTTAAATATACGGCTTCTTCTACAGCAGAGTCTCCCCCACCAACAACAATCAATTCTCTTTCTTTAAAAAACGCGCCATCACAAACAGCACAATAGGATACGCCTCGCCCACCTAATTCTTGCTCACCAGGTATACCGAGTTTCTTATATTCCGCACCAGTTGAAACAATGACTGCGCGTGTCCGGTATTCCTTAGAACCCGCAATAACACGCTTTGTTTCACCTTCGTCAATAATTTCTTTAATATCTCCATATGCATAAACCGCTCCAAATTTCTTTGCGTGTTCAAACATTTTATTTGAAAGATCAGGTCCTAGAATATGATCAAAACCTGGATAATTTTCAACTTCTTCCGTATTTGCCATTTGGCCGCCAGGCATACCACGCTCAAGCATCAGCGTGTTTAAGTTTGCTCGCGACGTATAGACAGCCGCTGTCATCCCTGCTGGTCCAGCTCCTGCTATAATTACATCATATATTACTTCTTCTGCCATCCTCAGCACTCCTTACTCTATCTGACTTCATCTTGGTGGTTTCTCTATTAAATAAGAAAATAACTCTTTGTATTTCAACTTTATCGTAGCGGACTTTCTGGTGTACTGTCTACTGTTCTGCTCAGGCCTGTTTTTTTATCAAATAAAGTGAAGTATACATTATCAGTGTTCCCTTGATGAATATCTATAATGAGCTGTTCTGCTCTTACATCCCCAAGTGATACAGCTTGATTTAAATAATGAATGGCCTTTCGCTCGTCACCTACATGATAAAAAGCTACGCCAAAACAGCGTAAAAGATCTTGATCATTAGTTCCAGTAGCAATTAATCTGCGAGCAACCACTTGTTCATAAACACCTAGCGCACATAGTACTTCGGTTATACGAATAAGATGATCAATGTCAATCGGCATCACTTGTTTTAGCATATTTCGAAAGTGGTTAATTTGATTAGCGTGCCCTAATTCTAAATAAAATAATGCGAGATTACAGACAGCAAGAAGATTACCTTCATCCTGTTCGAGCACAGCATAGCAATGGGCAAATGCCGCTTCCTCTTTACCTAATCGAAACAATGCCTCCGCTAAATGCGTTTGTGCAGCCCAGCTTCCAGGGTGTTTTTCCACAATCTCCTCAAGTAATAAAGCTGCTTCCTCAATGCTTCCATTTCGGAGCATGAGCCATGCTCGTTCATGTTCATCCAGAAACTGTTCGGAATCGGCTTCATTTTCACCTTCGAGAAACGGCTCATCCTCAAAAAGCTCAAGCAATTCTTGTGCTTCTTCTGCAAACTGACCATTTGGTTCAAGCTCTAAATAAATTCGAACATGCTTCTCCGCTTGATAAAAATGCCCTAAATAAACTTCATTATTTGCGATAAAGAAATAACAAACAGACTGATTTGCTTCATACTGTTTTAGCACACTATGAAGCAATTCATTAGAACGTGTATACTCTCCAAGCTCCGTTAAAACAGCTGCAAACTGTATTTTAAAAACTGGCTCTGAAGCCGTTAGTTTAACAGCACGTTCAAATAGTCTTGCAGCACGATTCAAATGTTTATTGTGAAATGCTTGCAATCCTCTATGAAAAAAATAATCACCGCTCCGATAAAATGGGATGATTGTCTTTGAGCTTTCTTTCTTATCTTGCTCTTCTTTCATAAACGCTTGTCCCTCCAAGCAATATTATCTATGCACAAGTATACACTAAACATACTACGCTGTGAGGGGGGGAGATAAATTTCTCCTAAAAAGAATAGATGATATACGCCAATCCATCATCTGGCTGTCATAAATTCGTCACGAACAAAATCAAAAAGCCTCCCAATAATTTAAATACTGGGAGCCAGTTTTTTTATTTTGAGTGGCGCTCGCGCATTGTTTGAAGGACGCCGTCTAAAGATACTCCCTGCTCTCTCATAAGCACAAACGTGTGATAGTACAGGTCGGCAAGTTCCATACGTAGTTCTTCGTGATCCCGATTCTTAGCCGCAATAATCACTTCACTCGCCTCTTCGCCAACTTTTTTTAATATCTTATCTACACCCTCGTTAAACAAATAGGTAGTATACGCCCCGGTAGGCATTTCTGCCTGTCTTTTAGCAATGGTTGCTTCTAACTCATTCAATATATCAAACCGATCAGACTCTGGACTTGTCAATTTATTGGTAAACAACGTTTCAGAAAAACAGCTATAGTTACCTGTATGACAGGCTGGACCGTTAGGTTTAACAGAAACAAGAACTGCATCTCGATCACAATCATAACGGACATTAATTACTTTTTGTGTATTTCCAGAAGTCGCTCCTTTATGCCACAACTCTTGTCTCGAACGGCTAAAAAACCACGCTTCTTTTGTTTCAATTGTTTTTTCAAGGGACTGCTGATTCATATAAGCTAGGGTCAGCACTTCCTTACTAGTTGCATCTTGTACAATGGCAGGCACCAGTCCATCTGCATCAAAACGTACTTGTTTCATCGAATAAGCTCCCCTTTTTCTCTCACGTATGCTTTTACTTCTTGAATCGACGTCTCTTTGTAATGAAAGATTGATGCGGCTAGTGCTGCATCGGCGCATCCTGCTTGGAAAACTTCAGCGAAGTGAAGCGCATTTCCAGCCCCACCCGAGGCAATAATCGGTATTGTAACAGCGTTATTAATTTCTCGTAACAGAGGCAAGTGAAACCCGCTTTTTGCTCCATCTTGATCCATGCTTGTTACTAACAACTCTCCAGCGCCCAATTCTTCTACTCGCTTTGCCCAGTTTGCCGCTTGCCATTCTGTTCTATTTCTCCCGCCATGTGTATACACTTGCCATGAATCAGTTGCCTCGTCAAACTTGACATCAATTGCAACAACAATACATTGGGAGCCAAAGTAGCGAGCAGCTTCTGAAATAAATTCAGGTCGAAGCAACGCCGCAGTATTAATTGACACTTTATCTGCTCCAGCTCTCAAGATTTTCCGAATGTCGTCAATCGTATTAATCCCTCCACCTACTGTAAAAGGAATCGCGAGCGTTCCAGCAACTTCTCGAACAACATCAACCATTGTTTGTCTACCTTCATAAGAAGCAGAAATATCAAGAAAAACAAGTTCATCAGCTCCCTCTTCGTCATAAAAGGTTGCTAGTTCAACTGGATTTCCGGCGTCTTTTAAGGATAGAAATTGAGTCCCTTTTACAACACGGCCATCTTTCACATCAAGACAAGGTATAATGCGCTTTGTTAACACTTTATTCGCCCCCAACAGTAGCCAAAGCTTGTTCAAGCGTAAAACGATTTGTATATAGGGCTTTTCCAATAATTGCCCCGTTTAAATTTGCCTGTTCCAAACTTTTTATATCACTCAATGTCCCTACCCCACCTGAAGCAATTACATTTGCATTAGCGACTTTTGCAATACGCATGCAAGCTTCAGTATTTGGGCCAGTTAACATTCCATCACGGGAAATGTCTGTGAAAATAAACGTTCTAGCTCCATATTTAGCCATTTCCTCTGCCAAATCTTCTGCCAATACGTGCGATGTCTCTAACCAACCTTCTGTTGCGACAAAACCATCGCGAGCATCAATTCCAATTGCTATTTTTTCTCCAAATTGATTAAGCATCTTTTTCGCAAACTCTGGATTTTGGATAGCCACACTGCCAAGAACAATACGAGTAATACCATTATTTAAATAATTGTTAACATCTGCCTCTGTCCTTATGCCACCACCAACTTGAACCGGAATATCAAGACTTTGCGCTGTACGGATAATCTCCTCATGGTTCACTGGACGTTTCGCTTTCGCTCCATCAAGATCAACTAAATGAATCCACTGTGCACCTGATTTTTCAAAGGAGTGCGCCATTGCAAGTGGTGATTCCCCATAAATCGTTTCCTTGCTGTAATCCCCTTGTTGGAGACGTACGCATTTGCCACCTAATATATCAATCGCTGGATAAATTGTTAAGGTCATAAGAATTTCCCTCCACTATCTGACCGAACCGTTTTAATAAGCTCATACCAACCGTACCGCTTTTTTCAGGATGAAACTGCATTCCATATACAGAACCTTTTTGAACAATCGCTGGTACTTTTTGATAATAATCACTGCTTGCTACGATCACATCATCTATTGTATTCACTAAAAAAGAATGCACGAAATACACATGACCTACTGAAATATCTTTTACAATCAAGGCATCTTTTTCAAAACAAAGTTTGTTCCAGCCCATATGAGGCACCTTGTATGGTAATCCCTTTGAATCAAAGCCATCAAATCTCTTCACTTTACCAGGTAAATAACCTAACCCTGAAGTATCACCGTATTCCTTACTCGACTGGAACAACAACTGCATACCTAAACAAATACCCAAAAGCGGTTTTTTCCCGTAGACATATTCATCTAAGAATGAACGCATGCCGGTCTGCTCTAACGTTGCCATAGCATCTGGAAATGCACCCACGCCAGGCAAAATATAGCCAGTCGCTTGGTTTAGTTCTACTGGTTGATCACTAATAAGATAAGGAATTCCTAGGCGTTCTAGTGCTTTTGATACAGAATGTAAATTGCCCATTCCATAATCAATAATGCCGATCATTACAGCATCCCCTTTGTTGATAAAATTCCCTCTATATTCGGATCAATGGAAGTGGCCTCTTGCAAAGCCCGTGCACATGCTTTGAACATCGCTTCAATTATGTGATGAGTATTTTTGCCGTAATGTACAATTACATGTAAGTTCATTCTTGCCTCTAAAGAAAATTTCCAAAAAAATTCATGCACGAGCTCAGTGTCAAATGTGCCTACTTTTTCACTGGGAAGGTCTGCCCGAAATTCTAGATGTGGACGATTACTTAAATCCACAACAACTTGTACTAACGTTTCATCCATTGGCACAAATGCATTTCCATAACGTTTAATGCCTTCCTTATTTCCTAAAGCTCCTTTTAAAGCCTCACCCAAACAAATTCCTATATCTTCTGTTGTATGATGATCATCCACTTCAGTATCGCCAACTGCATTTACTTGCAAGTCAAAGCGACCGTGTTTTGCAAAGAGATCTAGCATATGTTCCATAAACGGAATCCCCGTTTGCAGACTTGACTGCCCTTTCCCATCAATAGAAAATGTTATAGCAATGTCAGTTTCACCCGTTTTTCTCTTTACTTCATACGATCTATTCATGACCATTCCTCCATTCGCTTATCGACTGCCCGAGCATGAGCTTCTAATCCTTCTAAGCGAGCTAAAGCTGTAATTAACGGAGCATTTTGTTTTAAAGCATCACGACTATATGAAATGACGCTTGATTTCTTCATAAAATCATCAACTGACAAAGGACTTGAAAACCTTGCAGTACCATTTGTCGGCAACACGTGGTTTGGACCTGCAAAGTAATCCCCAACTGGCTCTGTGCTATATGGTCCTAAAAAGATTGCACCTGCATGTTTGATTTTTCCAAGCAATAACATAGGTTCCTCAGTCATAATTTCTAAATGCTCTGGCGCAAGCTGATTTACTACATCAATTGCTTTATCAAGAGTTGGAACAAGATAAATGATCCCAAACGTCTCTATCGCTTTAGATGCAATCTCCTTTTTAGGTAACGATTGGAGTTGATTATCCACTTCCTTTTTTACAGCGTTAGCCAACTCCTTTGAATCTGTGACAAGAATAGAGGTGGCAAGTTCATCGTGTTCTGCTTGGGAAAGCAAGTCCGCAGCAACGTATGATGGATTTGCTTGAGAATCGGCTAACACACAAATCTCACTTGGACCTGCAATCATATCAATATCTACATCACCAAAAACAGCTCGCTTGGCTAGCGTGACATATTGATTACCAGGTCCAGTAATTTTATCAACTGGTTTGATTGTTTCTGTTCCATATGCCAAGGCTGCTATCGCTTGCGCTCCACCAACTTTATAAATCGTATCGACGCCTAATTCATTCGCTGTTACAAGCACTGCAGGTGGAAGCGTCCCATTGGGACCTGGAGGGGAAACCATTGTAATTGACTCTACTCCTGCCACCTGTGCTGGAATGGCATTCATCATAATGGTAGAAGGATATGCCGCTTTTCCACCAGGAACATAAATGCCAGCAGAATCGAGTGCAGTTAGTTTCTGTCCTAATACGGTTCCATCTTTAGTTGTCTGAAACCACGACTTTCCTTTCTGCTGTTGATGGAAGAACTTTATATTGCTAATCGCTTGCTTTATTGCTTCTAATACTTGAGAATCAAGTACACGATAAGCAGTTTCAATTTCAGCTGAAGACACACATAAATTATTTAAAATAGCGCGATCAAACTGTTTCGTAAATTGAAAAAGCGCTTGATCCCCGCCTTCCTTAACAGCATCAATAATATCTTCTACTAATTTAACGTCTTCTTTGCTACCGTGTAGACCAGTTCGTTTTAAAGATACCCGGTTTGTCTCTCCTAGTTCTATTATTCTCATTAGACTGTCCCCTTTACCACTTTTCCTAACCGCTCAACCATATTGCCTATTACATCAGCTTTAAGGCGGTAACTAGCCGAATTAACTATTAATCTCGATGTAATTTCTTCAATTTGTTCCAATTCAACGAGTCCATTTTCCCTTAACGTTTGTCCTGTCGAGACAATATCAACAATTCGTTCAGCCAATCCCATAATCGGTGCAAGTTCAATAGAACCATTTAGTTTAATAATTTCCACTTGCTCTCCTTGCTCTTTAAAGAAGCGAGTAGCTAAGTTTGGATATTTAGAAGCAACTTTAGGGTTCAGCTCACCTTTTTCGTAACCTGGTAAAGCGGCCACAGCCATATGACATGCACTAATTTTCAAGTCAAGAACTTCATGAACTTCACGCTTTTCTTCAAGCATCACATCTTTTCCAGCAACACCAACATCTGCAACACCGTGTTCGACATACGTAGGAACATCCATCGGTTTTGCTAAGATAAATCGCAAACTTTCTTCAGGTACTTCAACAATTAATTTTCTTGACTCTTCAAAAGCATTGGGCAACGAGTAACCAGCTAAACGTAACATCTGGACTGCTTCTTCAAAGATTCTCCCTTTCGGCATAGCAATTGTGAGCTCACTCATTCGTCCTGCCCCCCACTCGTTTTACCTACTACATAGTGCATATCCTCATAGACCGAGGCAATCACATCCTCGTTTTGAATTCCCTTCAAATCTTGTATAACTACTTTTTTACCCTCGTTTCTTAAAGCATCTGCCAATTGGTAAGCTTCCTTACGTCTCTCCTTGCTATACAATACACAAGATCTTTTCTCTAACCCTTCTCGTTTTTCAATTGCTTCTGTTAACAAATCTAAACGCAAGCCAAAACCGGTCGCTGGTCCAGGTCGACCAAATTTTTCGAGCAAGGCATCATAACGACCTCCTCCTCCAAGAGGTTGAGCCAATCGATTATGATACGTTTCAAACACACATCCAGTGTAATAATCCATATGCAATACAAGACTTAAATCAAATTTCACATGGGATGACAATTGATCATCCTCTAATAATTGTGCCAAATCACGAAGTTCGTTAATTGCTTGTTTCCCAGCAGTAGAATCAACAAGTTCCTCTGCTTCTTCCAACACTTCCTTTCCACCACGTAACAAACTAAGCTTTAGTAGTTTTTTCTCTTCGTTAGGCGAAAGATTAAATAAGGAAACTTGTTCACGAAAACCAACGTCATTTTTTTCAAATAATTGTTGACGTAACGCCACTGCTTTCTTCTCTGTACCTAGTACTTCAATAAAAAGTGCATTTAAAAAACCAATATGACCGATAGCTATTTGAAAATCGTTTAAACCGGCTTTATAAAGCACTTGGTTAAACAAAATAAGCATCTCTCCATCCGCGCTAGCTGTATCATCACCTATTAGTTCTACACCAATTTGCTCAAATTCTGCCGGTCTACCTCCTTCTACCTGTTGTGCTCGGTATAAGCTTGAATGATAAGACAGCCTTAATGGATAAGGCACTTGCTTCATGCTGGATGATGCAAGGCGTGCAATTGGAGCTGTCATGTCGGGACGCAAAACAAGTGTATTTCCATGCAAATCAATCAATTTAAAAAGCTGTTTATCTGAAATGGCCGAGGACTTTCCAACTGTCTCATAATATTCTAAAGCGGGAGTTTGTACTTGTTCATACCCCCAAGCTTCTAATTCTGTTTGGATCCATTCTGCGATTCGTTTTTGCATGCGAAAACGTGCTGGTAAAACATCTCGCATACCTAAAGGTTTCTCAAACATAAATGGTTCAGACAAAATAATCACTCCTCGCTTTTGCTTTAGTTTGCTAAATCGCTAATGAATTAAAGTTTTTTAACAGTTTACAATTCAGCCAGTTAAATGTCAACCGTTACGTTAGGTGACAAAGTGCTCTGCTATTCTAAACGTTTACGACAAATTACATGTATGGCTTTTCATCATTCTGTAATTTAGGATCATACATGTACTTATTGGAACTTCAATTTAGTCATAAAGGGATTAAAAGAATATAGATTTCTATTTTAATTAACCAAAAAACCTTTGAGATTTTTATCTCAAAGGTTTTTTGATCTACGGTCTGATACCGATTTCCACCCTGAACGTATCTGTATTCAATTGTCTTTTTTAATTACTTGCATTGGGTTACCAGCAACAAAAGCTCCGGCCGCTACATCCTTATGAACAACTGTACCTGCACCTACAATCGCATCATCGCCTATAAACACACCAGGTAGAATTGTACAATTAGCACCGATCATAACACTATTTCCAATGACCACATCCCCAAGACGGTATTCGTTTATTAAATACTCGTGGGCAAGAATCGTAGTATTATATCCAATTATCGTATTTGTCCCAACCTTTATTCGCTCTGGAAACATCGCATCTACCATTACCATTAAGGCAAATGCTGTATGATCTCCAATCTTCATTTTTAAAAAAGTACGGTAAAGCCAGTTTTTTAATTTGAATGATGGAGTAATTCTTGCCAACTGACTGACAATGAAGATCTTAGCTACTTTCCAAAACGAGACGGTTTGATACAACTGCCATAGCGAGTTCGTGTTTTCTACAGGATAGCGCTCTGTTCTGCGACTCACGATGTTTCCACGATAGACAGCAAATCATCCATTGATCGTAGCACATAGTCCGGATTGAGAGAACGAATATATGATTGGCCCTTAAAAGCCCAGCCAACTGCGGCAGTTTTCGTCCCAGCATTTCTTCCTGCATCTATATCGTGAGAGTTATCCCCAACCATAATTGCTTGCTCCGGGACAGAACCTAACTGTTTAAGCGCATTAAAGAGGGGCTCTGGGTGAGGCTTTTCATGTGTAACATGGTCAAAGCCAACCACTACGTCAAAGTAACGATCAAGACCTGTTAATGTTAAACCCATCTTAGCTGTTTCACTTATTTTCGTTGTCACGATTGCTAGTTTTATACCACGATCATGTAACTGCTTCACGCCTTCTTTTACTCCCTGATATTCTGCGACAAGCATATCATGGTGCAAGTGGTTAAAATCCCTATAAGTTTTAATGTATTCATCTGTTTTAGACGCATTTATTGAACTAAAAGTTTCGTATAAAGAAGGTCCAATAAAGGGCAATACTGTTTCTCGTTTATAAATTCCCGGGTAGTCAGGTTCAAGTGTGTGTAAAAAGGATTGAACAATCAATTCATTTGTATTAATAAGTGTCCCATCTAAATCAAACAAAACCGTATCAATGCTCATAAATAGCCTCCTTATTGTAGATCTCCCTGTTTTTCTTTTCAAGCTGCGTCCAAATTCGCGAAATAACGATTGTCAGCAATAACGCAGTCACGAGCCTTATTAACAGTAATGGCCAGACAGGTATACCAAGCACCAGAAATACAACAGTATCCTCAACTACCGCATGACAAGCAACAAGAAAAATAAAGACAATGTAGAGATCTTTCTTTCTTACTCTGTCTTGTTTTACAGCTTCAATCATTACACCTGCTCCATAAGCAAGACCGATTGTTAACCCCGAAGCAAGAGTAACTGAGGTGTTCCGATCCACACCAATTAAGCGGGTTAACGGCGCAAGCCATTTAGAAATGACGTTGAGCCAACCTCTCTCTCTCATGATCTGTACAACAAGCATTAATGGGATAACGATTACAGCAAGTTGAATGACTCCCCAGAATGCTGTTTCTAATCCCACTAAGATAATCGCCCCCCATCCAGTTACCTCAGCAGCCGTAGCGGAAGTTGAAGCTAAACCATATACAGCTTGCTCACTCCCACCACTCCAAACTAGATTGATGACAAGTGCAGAAAAGAACGCTAAAAATAGACGTACAGCAATGATTGGCGCTACTTTAATACCAACCTTAGTCGCAACTGCCGATTCAACAATGAGATTATGAGAAAACGACAACATAATGGCTAATATAAAAACTTCTTTTACAGTTAATTCGAGTGATAAAATCGCACCAATCCCTGCAAATAAGTTCAAAACATTTCCGATTACTAATGGAATTGCCGCTTCACCAGGAAGTCCAATTAAGTTCATTATCGGGGCAATTAAATTAGCAATCCAATCAAGTACCGGTGTATAACCGAGCAACGTCACAAACAATGTAATCGGGAATATAATTTTCCCTAACGTCCATGTTGTTGCTAGTCCTGATAATAATCCTCTCCTTATCATCCTTGTAACAACCTTCTTTCTCTCTACTTCGACTTATTGCCTCCATCATCTAAGTAACGAGGCGGATTTACGATCAAGCGACGGTATATCCATAGAATAATTGCAACAGCGATTAGTATAATCGATATTAGTTGCGCTGTCCGTAATGACTCTCCGATTAATAAATAATCAAGACGTATACCCTCAATAAAAAAGCGACCAACTGAATACCAAATCATATAACTAAAGAAAAGTTCACCTTGTCGCAAATTCACACGACGAAGAAGAATTAATAAAATAACCCCAACTATACTCCAAAGAGATTCATAAAGGAAAGTAGGATGATAATATGTACCTCCAATATACATTTGGTTAATAATCCAATCTGGTAATAAAAGTCCTTCCAAAAAATCTCGTGATACCGGTCCACCATAAACTTCTTGATTCACAAAATTGCCCCAACGTCCAATAGCCTGACCGATTAAAATTGCTGGAGCAGCTACGTCTGCAATTTTCCAGAAAGATAACTTTTTTACACGCGCAAAAACAATCGCTGTAACAACTGCACCAATTAAGGCGCCATGAATCGCGATCCCGCCTTCTCGTAAATAAAACACACTGACTGGGTTATCGGCGAATTGATCCCAGCGAAATATAACATAATACAACCTTGCTGAAATAATTGAAATAGGCAATGCCCACACAAGCAAATCAGCAAAAGTCTCTTTAGGTAACCCTCTTCTTTCACTTTCATATCGAGTCCATAAATAAGCTACCCCAACCCCCGAAAGGATTAGAACTGCATACCAATAAATATCAATGGGCCCTAAAGATAAAAACACACGGTTCAACGGTTCAATCTGTTCTTCCATCCGTTACACTCCTTTTCCATTAAAATTCGTTATCTCCCTGTTCAATCACTTGAGTTAAACGTTCAGAAAACTCTTGTGCAGCATTAAATCCTAGGCGTTTTAAACGAAAATTCATGGCCGCTACCTCAATAATAACAGCAAGATTTCGACCAGGCCGAACCGGGATTGTTAGTTTTGTAATTTCTGTATCAAATATTTTCATCTTATCTTCTTCAAGTCCTAAACGATCATATGCTTTCTTTTGGTCCCATAATTCTAAATTCATACATAAACTAATACGTTTAAACGGCCTCACCGCACCTGCACCGAATAAGGTCATCACATTAATAATCCCTAATCCGCGTATTTCTAGCAAGTGTTGCAGCAGTGGAGGTGGATGACCAACAAGCGTATCTTCATTTTGTTGCCTAATTTCAACTGAATCATCCGCGACAAGACGGTGACCACGACGTACGAGATCAAGAGCCGTTTCACTCTTTCCGACTCCACTTCCTCCAGTTATAAGCACCCCAATCCCATAAATATCAACTAGAACCCCATGCACAGCAGTAATTGGTGCTAATTCACTTTCCAAGAAATTTGTAACCCGACTGCTTAACTGAGTTGTTGTTAAAGTTGATCGCAAAACAGGAACATCACGTTTATCTGCTGCCTGAAGCAATTGATCAGGCGCTTCGAGCCCTCTAGACAAAATAATGCCTGGCGTATCATATGTACACAGTTTTGTCATTCGTTCCTCTTTCTCTTGGTCAGAAAGGGATTTCAAAAAAGAAAGTTCAGTCCGCCCGATTAACTGTAATCGGCGAGCGGGGTAATATGTAAAAAAGCCAGCCATCTCAATACCAGGTCTTGAAATATCACTAGTTGTAATTGGTCTATAAATTCCTTCTTCTCCCGCCAATAATTCAAATTGGAACTTTTCTAAAATATCATTTGCTGTTACTTTTGTCATTCTCATTCACCTCATTATCCACTTGTCCATCTGCATTACTAGCCATATTGTAGCACGATTTTTGCTGGACGCCTAAAACAGAAAACGATGACCTGGATGAACCAATACATTTATTATGATACTGGCAATCAGATCCCTAATCTTTTTATTTTCTAACCGGGATCATTCATAAAGATAAAACTTAAACTAGATTCTTATGATCATTTTTTTAATTATTGTTTCCTTAATAAAAAAACATGAGTCTGATTTAATCAGAACTCATGCCCTTGAATTAACTAACTATTGCTCGTAGTCTTATCATGCTCGTTTGACTGGATTAATCAAAATTGCTTGGAACAAGGCAATAATAATCGCGGCTAGTAACGCAATACCAAATCCATCAATTACAAAGTAACTACCCATTAACCAAGCCGCTAGCATTAACGTTAATGCACTAATGACAAACATGAACAATCCGAGAGTTAAGATCGTTATTGGCAATGTTAGTACCGTAAGCAACGGCTTTACTGTCCAATTGAGTATTGTTAATACTAACGCGGCAATAATCGCGGCACCAAAACTACTTAAATCAAAACCAGAAAACAGTCCTGACAGAAGCCACAATACAAGCGCATTTAAAAGCAGCCCTATCAGCCATCTCATGTTTATATCCTCCTACTCTTTATCCATTGGTATAATGAAAGTAGCAATTACATAGGCAATTACAGTTGGCCAAACTGTTGTAAAAATCGCCAATATAACCGCAATAATTCTTATAACAGTCGGATCAACATTAAAGTACTTACCAATTCCCCCGCAAACGCCTGTAATAATTCGGCTTTCCTGCGAGCGTACTAAACGTTTCATCTAAATCTCCCTTTCTTACCTCACACTTTCCTTGTTTTCCTTCTATTTCTATTAACTAAACATACACTACTTATCTTGTAGCGTGATACTTCCTGTGTTAGCAACAGCGTGGACTCTCACACGAGTAGACTGGCCCGAATTTGCGGTTACTTGCATATAACGTTGACCAATGTCTTTCTTTTCATCAACCACTTCTGAAAAAGCCAGACGGTTGTTAATTGACCCAACATTTGACTTTAACTTACCATCAAAGCGAACTTGATCTGAAACATGCAGTTTTAAACTACCAGTTGTTGTTTTCAAGTCTACATAACCAGATTCTCCAGTATCCTCAATTTCGTAGGAAATAGAGCCATTCACTGTTTCCACATCAGCATCTTGAATCGCACCTGTGACTTTAATTGTACCATTTAACGTTTTTGCCTCAAGTAATTGCAATTTGCCACCTTCACAATTAATGCTCCCATTAACGGTTTCAATTGAAGCTTTTTTAGAAATAAGACCTTCCGTTTTTATCAAACCATTTGTCGTATTCGCCTCAAATGTCTCCACCTTTAGAGAGTCGCCTTTTAAGGAACCGTTAAAGGTATAAAGCTTCATATGATTATACGACGCTTCTGGTACGTAAAGAGTCGCATTTACTTTCATTGTTTTAGACTTAGTTTCAAAAAGAAGCTTTTCTTCCGTAACTGAAAAAGTTGATTCGTTTAAGAAAAACGTTTTCGCTTCTTCCTCATCACTCATGCGGTACACTTTTACTTGGCATTCTATTCGTACGTCTGGTTTATCCCATGGTATAACCTCTACCGATCCATTATCTAGCAGGACATGAACGGTGTTTGGCGTAATATTTTGATGTTGAAAGATATGATCAACCTCTGTAGCCGCTCCAAAATTGAAGTCAAAATCACCGTCCTTAACTTTCTGAATGGCTGATTCAAAAAAACCTGTAAGCTTTGAAAAAGGCGTTTCCTCCGATGTCTCTTTTCGTTGTTGTTTTTGTTTATATGAGTCTCCACCCGTTTCATCTAAATCCGTGGTTAATGCTTTTGACGATGTATCTTCCTGTCCTTTGCCAACTGCGTCAAGTAATTTCAAACCTTCTTCAGCGGAAACTTTTCCATCCTCAATCATTTTTAAAATCATTTTTCGCTCTTCCACGGCAATCGCTCCTTTTGCTTTTTTATACTTCTATCTTATTACGAAGCAGCTAGGCAACATGTTTCAATTTCCGTTAACTTTTCTGGCCTGCGCCTTCTAACTGAGCTTCAAGTCTTGCCTTATCGCGCTCTAATATGGGCTTTAAATACTGACCTGTATAAGAGCCAACCGTTTCAGCTACAACCTCTGGGGTTCCTTCTGCGACAAGCATTCCCCCTCCAACGCCACCTTCTGGTCCTAAGTCGATAATATGATCTACCGTTTTAATGACATCTAAGTTGTGCTCGATCACAAGAACAGTATCACCATTATCAACTAAACGTTGCAACACTTTTAACAAGCGATCAATATCATCCACATGCAAGCCAGTCGTTGGTTCATCTAGAATATACAATGTCCGTCCTGTTGGCCTTTTATGAAGTTGTGACGCCAATTTCACCCGTTGCGCTTCTCCACCTGATAAGGTTGTTGCTGGCTGACCTAAACGAATATATCCTAGTCCCACATCAATTAAGGTTTGAATTTTCCGTTTGATCTTTGGAATGCTTCCAAAGAATTCAACTCCTTCTTCAACCGTCATTGCTAGTACATCAGCAATCGCTTTTCCTTTATATGTGACTTCTAATGTTTCACGATTATACCTTTTTCCATGACAAACTTCACAAGGAACATAAACGTCAGGTAAAAAATGCATCTCTATTTTTATGATGCCATCACCTTTACATGCCTCGCAACGCCCACCTTTTACATTAAAACTAAAGCGCCCTTTTTTATAACCACGCACTTTCGCTTCGTTCGTCATCGCAAAGACATCACGAATATCATCAAAAACACTTGTGTAAGTTGCTGGGTTTGACCTTGGCGTACGACCAATTGGCGATTGATCAATATCAATCACTTTATCCATTTCATTAATGCCCACAATCTCTTTATGCTTGCCTGGCTTTCCTTTTGCTCGATGAATCTTTTGAGCAAGTGCTTTATGAACAATTTCATTAATCAATGTACTCTTACCAGAACCAGAGACTCCAGTCACAGCCATAAACACACCAAGAGGAAAAGTCACATCAATGTTCCGTAGATTATTTGCTGCAGCCTTTTTCACCGTAAAACTACGATCTGTTAAAGATCTGCGTTCAGAAGGAACAGGAATAAATTTCTCACCTGATAGATACTGACCTGTTAGAGAATTTGAATCTTCTATAAGCTCTTTTGGCGTACCTTGTGCAGTTACAAAACCACCGTGTACACCGGCTCCCGGACCAATATCAATGATATGATCTGCTGCAAGCATCGTATCTTCATCATGTTCAACAACAATTAATGTATTTCCTAAATCCCTCATGCGCTTCAATGTTTCAATCAATCGGTCATTATCTCGTTGATGAAGACCAATTGAGGGTTCGTCAAGAATATAGAGCACTCCCATGAGCGATGATCCAATTTGTGTTGCTAGTCGAATTCGCTGTGCTTCCCCACCAGATAATGTCCCAGCGGCACGAGAAAGAGTTAAATAATCTAGGCCAACGTTAATTAAGAATCCGATTCTGTCTTCAATCTCTTTCAGAATTAATCGCGAAATTGCACGATCTTTTTCTGAGAGATCTAGTTCATTAATAAATACAGATGCGTCTGCACAAGAAAGCTGACTTACTTCGCCAATATGTTTACCACCTACAAATACAGCAAGCGTTTCTTTTTTTAATCGATAACCTTTGCATGTAGGGCAGTTTTTCTGTGCCATATATGATTCCATTTGATCACGGATGTAATCAGAGCTTGTTTCTCTGTAACGGCGGGCAATGTTCGTTAACACACCCTCGAATAAAATCATATGCTCGCGAACTCGACCAAAATCATTTTCATAATGGAAAAAGATCTTTTCTTTACCACTTCCGTTTAATAAAATGCTTTGCAGTTTTTCTGGTAAGTCCTCAAAGGGCTTATCCATATCAATACTAAAATGATCGCAAACCGCCTCTAACAACTGTGGATAGTATGTGGAACTAGTTGGTTCCCATGGAGCAATTGCATGCTCGCGTAAAGATCTCGAAGGATCAGGAATAACTAATTCACTATCTACCTCTAACTTCACACCAAGCCCGTCACATGTTTGGCAAGCCCCGTACGGACTGTTAAATGAAAACGCTCGTGGCTCAAGCTCTGGGATTGAGAATCCGCATTCAGGACATGCGTGATGTTGGCTAAATAACAGCTCTTCGCCATCAATTATATCGACTAACACTCTCCCATCAGCAAGAGTAAGAGCAGTCTCAAGCGAATCTGCAATTCTCGTTTGGACGCCCTCCTTAATTACAACACGGTCAATCACAACTTCTATATTGTGCTTTTTATTCTTCTCAAGCTCAATGACTTCTGCCGCTTCCATCATTTCTCCGTTAATGCGGACACGAACATAGCCGTCTTTCTTTATTTGTTCAAGTACTTTTACATGGGTCCCTTTTCGTCCAGATACAACGGGAGCCATAATTTGCATTTTTGTTTTCTCTGGATAATCAAGTATCCGATCAACCATTTGCTGCACCGTCTGTGAAGAAATTTCAATACCATGCCGTGGACATATAGGTCGTCCAATTCTTGCATAAAGTAAACGCAAATAATCATGAATCTCCGTTACCGTTCCTACTGTCGAGCGAGGATTACGGCTTGTTGTCTTCTGATCTATCGATATTGCAGGTGAAAGTCCTTCTATTGAATCCACATCAGGTTTGTCCATTTGCCCAAGAAATTGACGAGCATAAGCGGACAACGATTCCACATATCTCCGTTGTCCTTCTGCATAGATTGTATCAAATGCCAGCGACGACTTCCCTGAACCAGATAATCCGGTTAGAACAACTAATTTGCCCCTTGGTATGGAAACATCCATATTCTTTAAATTGTTGGAGCGAGCTCCCTTAACCACAATTTGTTCGTGTGCCATCATGTCATCCTTCCGCTTTAAGTTCTAACAACATATCGCGTAGCTCTGCCGCCCGCTCAAAGTTCAATTCTTTTGCCGCTTGTTTCATTTCAATTTCTACACGTTCTATTGTCGCGTGACGCTCTTTTTTCGTCATTTTTTGCTGTGGAACAGGAGCCGCATCATAATCACCCGATTCTTCCGCGGCATAAGTAGCTTGGACTACATCAGGAATTCGCTTCTGAATTGTTTTTGGGGTAATGCCATGTTCATCATTAAAGGCTTGTTGTATTGCACGCCGCCTTTTTGTTTCACTAATAGCGATTTCCATCGATTTTGTTGTTTTATCTGCATACATAATGACGCGCCCGTGCTCATTCCTTGCCGCACGACCAATTGTTTGAATTAGCGAACGTTCAGCTCGTAAAAAACCTTCTTTATCGGCATCAAGAATCGCAACTAACGAAACTTCTGGTATATCTAACCCTTCTCGAAGCAAGTTAATCCCAATTAATACATCAAACGTACCTAGCCTTAATTGACGAATAATTTCCAGCCGCTCAAGTGTTTTAATTTCAGAATGAAGGTACCGAACCTTAATCCCAATTTCTTTTAAGTAATCAGTTAAATCCTCTGACATTTTTTTCGTTAACGTTGTCACAAGAACTCTCTCATCTTTAGCAACTTGATCATGAATTTCTCCAATCAAATCGTCTATTTGTCCTTCAATTGGACGAATTTCAATTGGTGGGTCTAACAATCCAGTTGGACGAATGACTTGTTCCACCATTTCCGGTGTATGTTCGAGCTCATATGCTCCTGGTGTGGCTGACACATAAACTGATTGTCCAACTTTTTCTTGAAATTCTTCGAACCGTAATGGGCGGTTATCTAACGCTGAAGGCAATCGGAAGCCATGATTAACTAGAATCTCTTTTCGAGCTCTATCTCCGTTATACATTCCTCTTACTTGAGGGAGAGTGACATGAGATTCATCCACAATTAAAAGAAAGTCATCTGGAAAGAAGTCAAGCAATGTATATGGCGTTGCTCCTGCTTGGCGTAAAGTCAAATGACGAGAATAGTTTTCTATGCCAGAACAGAAACCCATTTCAGCCATCATCTCCAAATCATATCGGGTTCTTTGTTCCAGACGCTGAGCTTCAAGTAACTTTCCTTCTTCATTCATCATTTTAAGCTGTTTTTCAAGTTCTACTTCTATATTAGCAATTGCTTTTTTCATCTTTTCTTCTCTTGTAACAAAGTGTGATGCTGGAAAAATTGATACATGGTTACGCTCGCCTTTTATTTCTCCAGTGAGTGCATCAACTTCAGTCATGCGATCAATTTCATCGCCAAAGAATTCAACACGGATACACTGTTCGTCTCGTGAAGCTGGGAAAATCTCAACTACATCACCGCGCACTCGAAAAGTTCCACGGGTAAAGTTTATATCATTACGGTCATATTGAATATCAACGAGCCTCCGTAGCAATTCATTACGATCAATTTCCATCCCAGTACGAATTGATAATACAAGGTCCCGATATTCTTCTGGAGATCCTAAACCATAAATACAAGAAACACTAGCAATGATAATAACATCTCGTCGTTCAAATAATGAACTTGTCGCAGAATGACGAAGTTTATCAATCTCATCATTAATACTTGCATCTTTTTCAATAAATGTATCAGAAGATGGCACATAGGCCTCTGGTTGGTAATAATCATAGTAACTGACGAAATACTCAACTGCATTATTTGGAAAGAATTGCTTAAATTCACTATACAGTTGTCCAGCTAGCGTTTTATTATGAGCCATTATCAATGTTGGCTTATTTACGGCCTGAATTACATTCGACATCGTGAATGTTTTACCAGTGCCGGTAGCCCCTAATAAAGTCTGGTGTTTATCGCCGTTTTCAATTCCGCTAACAATCTTCTTGATTGCTTTAGGCTGATCTCCTTGAGGAGAGTAGTCTGATACTAATTGAAACTTCTGATCCATAGCCTATTGGCGTCACTTAGAGAGCCTTACATCTACTTGAGCGACTGCCTTCCTCCTCTTCATTTGTTTATCAGTTTCGTATTCCCTGATCATGTATACATAAAACAATTACCTAACAACTGTATTTCATACCTTAGTACATTTTGTCATTGTAAACAAACGTTCGCTTTTATTATAGCATATCCGTTCTTGAATACCTACAAACAAAACGAACGTACGTACTATATTATTCCAATGGTGTCGCATTGTTTTAGCTAACCATTCTTTAGTACTAGACGTTTTAGTAAACCTCATGTATGATAAAATGCATATTATATTAAAATTGAATAGGTATCTTCGGGGCAGGTGAAAATCCTGACCGGCGGTTAAAGCCCGCGACTCTTTGTCTAAGGATAAAGACTGATCTGGTGGAACTCCAGAGCCGACGGTTATAGTCCGGATGGGAGAAGATCATAAAGTAAACAGATGGGTAACCATTGTTTATTTGTGCAGCCCTGGATCGTATTACTTGATTCAGGGCTGTTTTTGATTTTTTTTAGAAGGCCTTTCACTAAAAGGAGCTTGTAAGGCATTGGAACAACATCAAGGTACACACAAAACATTTTGGTTTATTGTCATTGGGGCAGCATTTTGGGGAATTAATCCTTTATTTAGATTGCTTCTTTTAGATACGATGACCTCACTGCAAATTGTCTTTATCGAACATATTATTTTAGCTTTAATTGCAGTTCCATTACTGTGGAAATTTCGTTCTGATCTTAAAAAACTGTCATGGCGTGATGTTGGTGCGCTCCTCTTTATATCTTGGGGAGGATCGGCAATCGCCACAATTCTATTTACGCAAGGATTAACTTATGCTTCCACACATGGAACCGGACAAATTAACTCTGTTCTTTTATTACAAAAACTACAACCATTGTTTGCCATTGTATTAGCTTATTTCTTCTTAAAAGAAAGTTTCCCTAAACACTTTGGCATTTATGTTCCAATAGCAGTAGTTGGAACATATTTACTCACTTTTGGTTTTAGCGTTCCCATCGGAGGCGTTTCTGATATTTTACAACTTGGCAGCTTATATGCAATTGGAGCTGCAGCCATTTGGGGCGGTTCAACGGTCTTGGGTCGAATGCTTTTAAAAAAATGCCGTCACGAAACAGTGACAGCACTTCGTTTCTTATTGGCACTTCCCTTACTTGGCGTATTAATTACCATCGCTCCTGAAGCATGGAACACTCCTGCTTCAGCGATAGCATTAACATTTATAGCAGTGAACTTACTCGCTTCTGCCCTTTTGCCTGGATTAATATCCATGCTCTTATATTACCGTGGTTTACAATCGATTAAAGCTTCAGTTGCCACAATCGCTGAGCTTAGTTTTCCAATGACTGGGTTACTAGTTTCTTGGATTACATTACAAGAAACCATTACTTTGCCACAACTTCTTGGTTTTGCTCTTATATGGTTCGTTCTTTACCGAATCTCTAAACAACAAGATGCTTCTTCGCCATTACCACCTGCCAAAAAAGAAGACAAGCGTCAGAAAAAGTGGCAGCCACAACACGAATCATAGAACCAAAAAAGCCATCTTTCGATGGCTTTTTTGGTTCTATAAGATTGAATCACTTAGGCGAGCTTCTTTACGAACAAGCAACACTCCAAGTTGATAGTGCTCACCACTATATAGTGGACCTCGTGCAAATCGCTTTTCACCGTTAGTGTCTTTTACTTCTAGTTTACAATATACAGAGTTCACTTGTAGCGCTTGGTAAAGGCTTTGCTCATCAAAAACCTCGAGACCATTTACTTTTACAATTTCTTCCCCAATGGCAATATTCATTTTTTCTGCAGGACTCCCTGGCAACACGCCAACTACACGGCAGCTTTTTTGTGCTTCAGTAAAAAATGCTGGTTGATTTCTTTCATGAATCCAAGCTCTTACATGATGGACCGTTTGTAATAAAAAGAGTATGAGAGTAGATACAAGAAACAACCAAATAACTGGGTGTACAAACAAGCCTACGGCAAATAAACTAGCGAGTATTGCTAAACCAAGCTGAGTATGTGCTTCGTTTTGTATCGCTTGTTTAGGGAGAGCCCGGGTAACCTTTCCAAACCCAAGGAGAAATGGGATAACGATAGGTTGAAGACTTAATTCACCAATATTAAAAATTGGCCAATATGTAAAAGTTGGTATAATGCCTTCTGGGATAAATAGGACTATTGGGAGTATCCAAAGCCGTTTCACTTGATGGACGCCTATATAACGTCCTCTTTTCCCTTGTTTTAATTGAGGTGAAGTAAGAGCTTGTCCATTCATTCGAATTAAAAAACTTTGCATAAAAAGCAGGATTGACATCAACGCAAGTATACTCGGAAATAAAACCTCTACAGGAAGCTGAAAGGAACTCCATTCTGGAAATAAGCTCATTGGTATTACCAGATAAGACACACTTACCAAGCCAAAGATATAGGTAGGTGATTGTAATTGGAATTTCCCACTTAATAATAACAATACCGAAGCAGCCGCAGCAAAAACCAATATTTGAACCGATAAAACAAGTCCCAACGCAAGCAGCAAAATACTGGCTATTAAACCGGCAAGCATTGACGGTAAAAAGCTTATGATAAAATCCGCGCGCTTCGCAAATACGCGTGTATGAAACGATCTTCGTTCACGTCCTACTCTCAATACAGAATGAATTGCCATTGCTACAAGGCTTATGTATAAAAGCGGATGAAGAAAAAAACTGCCTAATGCGATAAAAAAAGTCTCCGTCATTTCTATGTCCTCCAGCAACTTAATTAAAAAGGGATATTTGCCCTAAGCAGCAGATATCCCTCTTAATTCGCCAAACTTTGCTCAAATCCTGTTATTCAGATGCTTGTTCAACGACTAATTCTATCGCACGATTTAATTGCTCATCATTTTCTAGATCGCGGATATGTGTGAGTATGTCTTCTTGCAACTTTTCAGCTGTTTCAGCATTTAATTGACCATCTACTTCCAGATCATGTGACTCTTGAAACTCAATAATTGCCACTTCTGTTTGTTCATCAAAATAACCATCGTTGCGCCCGGTATCATATCCAAGGCCACTTAACATGTTTTGAGCATGCCCAATTTGTTCAGATACTTGATCCCGTTCAAAACCATCTTCTACAGAAAGTGCAATTGAATAAAAATAATCTGGTTGACTCTGCTCAACCGTTGGTTCAACACCTTCTTTATCAATCGTATTGCCGTCTGCAGTCAACCAACGATCAGTGGTAATTTTTAAAGCACTGCCATCACTCATTGGAATTGATTTTTGCACCGTTCCTTTTCCAAAAGTCGTTTCTCCAACAAGATCATAATTACCAGACTCTTTTAATGCGGCTGCAAGAATTTCTGAAGCTGATGCACTGCTTCCATTAATTAAACCTACAATCGGATATGGTTTTTTATCTTGCATACTGGAATTGTAACTTTCAACTTCCCCATCTCCATGCTCAATTTGAACAACTGGTTTTCCTTCAGGAATAAGTAAGTTACCAATCTTTTGTGCCCCATCTAAATAACCACCTGGATTGCCACGAACGTCAACAATTAATCCATCTATACCTTCAACTTCTAATTCTTGCAACAACTGATCAAACTGTGTACCAACATCTTCAGAAAATGACGTAATTTCAAGTCTTCCAATTAAAGCACCCTCATGTTCAAACGTATCTGAACGAACTGATTCTACCTCAATCGTATCCCGAACAATACTTACATTAAACGGTTCGCTATTGCCACTTCTTTGAATCGTGAGCGTCACTTCTGTGCCACCTTCGCCCCGTATAAGAGCTACAGCTTCATTCACGGACCAACCCTCAATCGATTCACCATCAATTTCTAGAATTGCATCATTTGGTAGAAGCCCTGCCTTTTCAGCAGGTGATTCTCTCATTGGACTAATTATTGATACATATCCATCTACCAAACCAACTTCAGCACCAATTCCTTCAAAATGAGAACTTAGAGATTGTTGAAAATCAGCGGCAGAACTAATATCCATGTAATCGGAAAATGGGTCATCTAACGTCTCCACCATTCCATTAATCGCACCTTCAATAAGTTGTTGACGTTCAATTTCAGAAACATAACTTCCTTCAATCGTCTTTAGCGCTGTCTCAAACTTTTCCATCAGTTCATTATCATCTAAAATGACTTCTGGAGCTGTCTCCTGACCGTCTTCTAGTGCATCTCCAGAATTTGTTTGTCCCAATTGTAATCCATTTATAAAGAAAAAACCTGCGACCGCAATAATCACTACAACCGACATTGTAAACAATAACTGCTTTGTTTTCAAAACTGTCCACCACTCCCACTCTGAAGCATACGTAATCCCATTATTTCTAACTGTTACCTTTATTCTAGTTTGTTATCGTACTGATGTCAAAAACTCGTTTTTCCTTTTTATAACTTTACACAAGCTTTAAATCAGCGAAACACTCCTTAAAGAAGATTACACTCTTTTTCACTAAAATTCCATCACTGGCTTAACACTAGCAGAAGTACAATTTACAATTTTTTCTCAATTGGTTTTATAAAAAAAGTTCCAAATGAGTAGATTAAGTCTACTTATTCGGAACTTAGCATGCTCGTGCATATTTACTTGTTTTACTTAAATGTAATCCATTGGATCTACAGCATTTGTCCGTTCCCAGTTAAATGAGCCTTTATGAACTTCAAAATGTAAGTGTGGCCCTTGAGAAGCACCTGTATTCCCCATCGTTCCTAATTGTTGACCTTGTCCAACACGCTGCCCTGTGCTTACGTCTATACGATCCAAATGTGCATATACTGTCGTATATTGTTGACCATTCATTTGGTGGGTTACAAGTACCCAATTACCAAAACCACCTTGATGATATCCAGCAGTTACAACCGTTCCATCTAACACGGAAACAATCGGCACTTCACCTGTACGACCATTTTTACCAATATCAATTCCCCAATGGAATTTTCCCCAACGCGGCCCCATTTGCGAAGTAACCGTCCCAGTAGCAGGACGAACAAAACTTGAATTGGAATTTGAAGATGGCGTAGCCGATGCAGATTCGTTATTGCTATTATTCACTGAAGATCGACTGTCGTCTGACGCTGATGTTACTGCAGGTTCATTAGAAGGTTCCGCATTTGCAGAGGATCTTTCTTCTTCCCGCTTACGTTCTTCCTCACGTTTACGCTCTTCTTCAGCTTCACGCGCCTTACGTTCTTCCTCTTCTTTTATACGCTCCTGCTCTTCTTCCCAAGCAGCTAATTCTGCCTCAATTGCCTCTTCTTGCTTTTGCAATAGCTCTTCTTCACTCATAATCTCACCAAGCTCTGACTGCAGCGTTTCTTCTTTAGATTTCAATTCATCTTCTAATTGATCTAAATCATCGCGCTGATTATTAAGCTCTGACTTTAATGATTCAAGTTCTACTTTGCGATCCTCGACATCTTCTCGCTTTGCTTCAACCTCACTTTTAGCTTTTTGAACCCGTTCTTCATCTGCAATATGTTCTTCTAGAAGGTCTTGGTCATGTTGAGCAATGGTTGAAATTGCAGACACCCGTTCAATAAAATCTCCAAAACTTTGTGCCCCTAACAACACTTCTAAATAACTAACATCTCCGCCTGCTTCATATGTAGAAATAGCACGTTCTTCTAAGATAATCGTACGTTCAACAATACGTTCTTCAATGATCTCAATTTCTTCTTCAAGTGCAGTTATTTCTTCCTCGAGTTTTGCTAACTCATCTTCTGTTTGTTCTAACTTATCTTGAGTTTCTTGTTGCTCTGCTTTTAACGTTTCGATCTCTGATTGCAATTCCTTTAATTCAGCATCAAGTTTTGATATCTCCGATTTTGTTTCGTCTGCTCTTTCGCTGTTTTCTTGTTGTTGGTCCAAGACCTGGTCAAGCCTGCTATTAATCTCTGAATTAGCATTAGCAGGTTGTACACCAGTTGCAATTAACGCTGTGGCAGCCATTAACGCAACTGTTGCTCTGATTAAACGATTCTTCAAAACCTGTTTCCCCCTCAACTCTATGTTTTACACTTTTAAGAATTTACGAACCGACATGACACTTCCCCAAATGCCCACTAAAAGTCCGACGCTTGCTAATAATACTGATATCTGAATAATCAATTGGTCTGGTGATAATATTGAATACTGTCGCGCTTCAAAAAAACCAGCTGTTTCACTGTAAGCAAAATGGTAACCAAATCCAATCAACAGAATTGGGATAATGCTCCCTAGTAAACCAAGCAACATACCCTCAATAAAAAATGGCCAGCGTACAAAGCCATTCGTCGCTCCAACTAATTTCATGATTTGAATTTCTTTTTTACGAGCTACAATAGTTAACTTGATCGTATTAGAGATTAAGAACATTGCCGTAAACAACAAAGCTCCTATAACGATGGTTCCTGCGATACGACCTGTATTCGTGATTTGGAATAAGTCAGGCAAAATTTCCGCCCCGTATTCAACACCATGTATATATTGATGCTCATCAATTGCTGTGGCAACACTTTCAGTCATTTGCGGAGATGCAGCTGTAATGCTAAGCGCATCTCTTAGCGGACTTTCTCCTCGTAAACTGTTGTAAGCCTCTATATCTGTAGATGCGATTAAATTTTCAAGTCCTTGTTCTTTATCGATAAAAGCAATGTCATTAACATTAGTCTCATTTTCTACTTCTTGAATAAGTTCACTAATTTGTTCTTCGTTTGTACCATGCTCAATAAACGCACGTATCTCTACATTTTCTTCTATACTGGAAGCAAGATGATTTCCGTTTAAAAAGACAATCAAAAAGAATCCAACGATTACGAGCATTACCGTTACAGCACTAAGAGAGGCAAATGTCATCCAACCGCTTCGTCCAAGATTCTTTACCCCTTCGCGTATATGGCGCTTCAATGTATTAAACTTCATATCCGTAATTCCCCCTTGCCTCATCACGAACAATCCGTCCGCCTTCAATTGCAATAACCCGGCGTTTTAACGTATTAACAATTTCTTTATTGTGTGTTGCCATAATAACTGTTGTACCTAGAGAATTAATATTTTCTAAAATATCCATTATACTCCAGGCTGTGTCTGGATCTAAATTTCCAGTTGGCTCATCTGCTATCAATACATCTGGTTTGTTAACAACAGCTCGTGCAATCGCCACCCGTTGCTGTTCTCCTCCAGATAATTCACTTGGTAAGAACTTCGCTTTACTTTTTAACTTTACTAGTTCAAGCACTTCATACACACGTTGTTTAATTTTTATCGGATGTTCTTCAATCACTTCAAGAGCAAAAGCAATATTTTCAAAGACTGTTAAGGACTGTAGTAATTTAAAATCTTGGAATACAACACCTACTCGACGTCTTAAATGTGGTACTTCCTTTTCCTTAATCGTTGTCAAATTGACGTTATCTACAAAAATATTGCCTCTCGTTGCTTTTTCTTCTCTATATATTAAACGGATAAACGTTGACTTACCTGCCCCACTTGGACCAACAATATAAACAAACTCACCTTTTTGAAATTGGACAGACATCCCATTTATTGCTTTCACATTATTGGTATAAACTTTCCAAACATCATCTAATTTTATTATACTCACGATACCACAACCTTTAAAAATAAATCATAAAATACCACAAGAACCTACCAATAAACAGCAAATGTATCCAATTCCGACATGCTTCGCGGTAATTATATCATTAGAATGCGGCAAACAACATTACAATTTTATTTCAGTTTTTTGTTTTAAATTAATTTGTATGGGTATAGTAGATAGTTTAAATTTAGAAATGGTTTTATTGTTCATTAAGCCATTCTGCAAGTATTATCTGATCCTCTTCATCCATTTTTGAGGAGCCATGAAGCCAATTGAATTCAATTCCATTACTGATGATTTCATCAATTTCCCCTGCACTCCAAGGATGGTCTGTTAGCTCTGGCCCACTAGCCCCTTCTAAGTTATCGCCATGAAAAGTAATACAACTTTCCTGCTTATAAATTTCATAGCCAGCACCAGTTTCAATTTGTATTAACATCTTTTTTTCAGTTTCTTTTTAAAATTTTCCATTTGACAACAAGCTAATAAGAATATAGTTCAAACAACAAGCATCCACGCGCGATTTATATGCCATCTCTTTAAGCTCGTTTAAACCCCTCACCTAAAACTTCTGATGCGTTAGTCAAAACGATAAAGGCGTGAGGATCTACTTTCTTAACAGTTTGTTTTAACCTGGAGACTTCATTTTGGTTCACAACACACATAAGCACAGAACGCGCCTTATTTGTATAACCACCATATCCTGCAAGTTTTGTCACGCCTCTGTCAACAGATTGAAACAAGGCTTTTTGAACTTCCTCTTCTTGTGTTGAGATGATATAGGCGATTTTAGAATAGCCAACTCCCATTTGCACTAAATCAATCGTTTTAGTAGTTACAAATAAAGAAATCAATGCATACAACGCAAGTTCGATATTAAAAACGAATGCAGATGTCACAACCACAAGTCCATCAATAATTCCCACACAAACCCCAGCAGATAAACCGGTAAAGCGCTGAACAATTTGTGCGATTAAATCTGTTCCTCCAGTACTCGCATTTGATAGAAACACTAAACCTAGACCAAGTCCTACTCCAATCCCACCAAATAATGCCCCTAAAAGAGGATCACTTACTTCAACAACCCAATCTTTTGTTAAAAAAACGACTAAAGGTAAAAACAATGTACCTATCAATGTTTTTGCCCCATACTGAAACCCACCTAATAACAATAAGCCTAAAATAAAAATTGGGATGTTTAACGCCCAAAGCGTGTAAGCTGGTTCAAATCCTAATGCATAGTTTGCAATTGTACTAATTCCGCTTACGCCTCCTGGGGCGATTTGATTTGGTAGCAAAAACAAGTTAAATGAGAGGGCCACAATTGCCGACCCTAACAAAATACGGACATAATGAAAACCTGCCAGAACCAATGGCCTTGGTTCTTGTCGTCGTCGAGTCATTCTCGCGTTGCACTCCTTTGTATTCAAAAATTAAAAAGCCGGCTTGTCTTTAGCCGGCCCTTTTAATTATTTACATGGCAAGGGATTGCCTAAGATAAGCATCAATAAACCCGTCTAGTTCACCATCCATTACCCCGTTTGTATTTCCAATTTCAAAATTTGTACGGTGGTCTTTGACCATTGAATAAGGATGGAAAACATAAGAACGAATTTGACTACCCCAACCTATTTCTTTTTGTTCGCCTCTAATTTCAGCTAATTCCCGTTCCTGCTCTTCAATACGTAATTGATAAAGTTTTGCCTTCATCATTTTCATGGCTTGATCACGGTTTTTAATTTGGGAGCGCTCACTTTGACATGTCACAACTGTATTTGTTGGTAGATGGGTTATTCTAACAGCAGAGTCTGTAGTGTTAATATGCTGACCACCTGCACCGCTCGCGCGATACGTATCGATCTTCAAATCTTCTGTATTTATTTCAATATCAATTGTGTCATCTAATTCTGGCATAATTTCACATGAAACAAATGAAGTGTGTCTTCTTCCAGATGAATCAAAAGGGGAAATCCTTACAAGGCGATGAACTCCTTTTTCAGCTTTTAAATATCCGTAAGCATTATGACCTTTAATAAGAAGTGTTACGCTTTTAACACCTGCCTCATCTCCTGGAAGATAGTCGAGTGTTTCAACCGAAAACCCTCGTTTCTCAGCCCAGCGAGTATACATACGTAGTAACATCGATGCCCAATCTTGGGACTCTGTTCCACCTGCCCCTGGATGTAATTCAAGAATAGCGTTGTTTTTGTCATACGGCTCACTTAAAAGTAATTGTAGTTCAAATTGATTCATATCTGTCTTTAACTTTGCAACTCCTGCTTCCAGTTCAGTCGCAAGTTCCGCGTCTTCTTCTTCACGAACAAGTTCTAAACTCACTTCTAGATCATCAAAAGCTTCGGCCATATCTTTAAAAGTATGCACTTGCTCTTTTAGTCCGTTTGTTTCAGATATAACAACTTGTGCTTGATCTTGACTATTCCAGAAATCAGGATCAGCCATTTTTTCTTCTAATTCTGCAATCCGCTCTTCCTTCTCTTCTACGTCAAAGAGACCCCCTAAAATCAGATAGTCGTTTCTCTAGTATAGCTAATTCTTGTTTTATTTCAGTTAAATCCATCTCTTCACCTCATAGGGAGAGGCAAACTTATGCGTTTGCCCCACAACAATTTTTATATTTTTTACCACTTCCGCAAATACAAGGATCATTACGTCCAATGTCCTCGCCTTTACGAATTGGTTTATTCTTTGGTTTTTTCTGTGCCTCTCCTTTAGCAGAAGGTTGTACAGCTTTTCCTTCAGCTACTTCTTGGCGTTGTAAGTTCTGTTGAACTTGAGCTTTCATTACATACATTGATACCTCTTCTTCAATTTCTGCAATCATCGCTTCAAACATGTTAAACCCTTCAAAGCGGTATTCACGCAATGGATCATTTTGTCCGTATGCTCGTAAATGAATCCCCTGACGAAGCTGATCCATTTGATCTATATGGTTCATCCACTTGCGGTCAACTGTACGCAGCATGATCACTTTTTCGAACTCACGCATTTGTTCTGAAGATACTTCAGCTTCTTTAGCGGCATAAGCTGCAAGAACTCTCTCATTAATAAGCTCAATAATCTCGTCTTGTTCTTTCCCTTTTATATCTTTTACAGACAAGGCATCTTCACTCAATAGTTGCCCGTTCATGTATGTCACAATTGCATTTAGATCCCATTCTTCTTGTACAAGTGAATCTGGAGTATGTGTTTTAACAACATGCTCTACTGATGCTTTCATCATGTTTTCAACAATTGACTTCAAGTTCTCGGATTCAAGCACTTCCATCCGTTGCTTATAAATAATTTCACGTTGTTCACGCATAACGTCATCAAATTGCAGTACTTGCTTACGAGCATCAAAGTTATTTCCCTCTACTCGTTTCTGCGCTGTTTCTACGGCTCTTGAAACCCATTTAGATTCAATTGGCTGATCTTCATCCATACCTAGTTTTTCCATCATCGTACGCATATTATCAGAGCCAAAACGTCTCATGAGTTCATCTTCCATGGACAAGTAAAACTGGGAAGAACCAACGTCACCTTGACGACCTGCACGACCACGCAATTGATTGTCAATTCGCCTACTCTCATGGCGTTCAGTACCAAGTACATGTAAGCCCCCTAAATCTTTGACACCAGATCCAAGCTTAATATCTGTACCACGTCCTGCCATATTAGTTGCAA
Source organism: Shouchella patagoniensis (assembly GCF_002019705.1). Lineage (GTDB taxonomy): Bacteria > Bacillota > Bacilli > Bacillales > Bacillaceae_D > Shouchella > Shouchella patagoniensis. The sequence continues at coordinate 1,581,541 of NZ_KV917377.1, forward strand.
TCGTTACAGAGCCTTTTTGTCCCGCGTTTTCGATGATTTCAGCTTCACGTTCATGGTTTTTTGCATTTAACACATGGTGTGGTATACGTTTTTTCGTTAGCATCTTTGATACAACTTCAGATGTTTCAACATTTACAGTACCAACAAGTACAGGCTGACCACTTTTATGAAGCTCGCTAATTTCTTCTACGACAGCGTTAAATTTCGCTTGCATTGTTTTATAGATTAAATCCGAACGGTCTTCACGAGCAATCTCTTTATTAGTTGGGATAACCATTACATCCATTCCGTAAATGTTACGAAACTCTTCTTCTTCTGTTTTAGCCGTACCAGTCATACCTGCTAGTTTATTGTACATACGGAAGTAATTCTGGAAAGTGATAGAAGCAAGTGTTATACTCTCACGTTGTACTTCAAGGCCTTCTTTTGCTTCAAGAGCTTGATGCAAACCATCGCTGTAGCGACGACCTTTCATTAAACGTCCAGTAAATTGGTCTACAATGACCACTTCCCCGTCCTCTACTACATAGTCAGCATCCCGTTGCATTGCAACATGAGCTTTTAATGATTGATTTATATGATGGTTTAACTGAACATGTTTCTGATCATAAAGATTATCAATATTAAATGCTCGTTCAGCTTTATTTACACCTTCATCCGTTAGTTGAACCGTTTTAGTCTTTTCATCGTATGTGTAATCATCTTCAAGTTTTAATACGCGAACAAATGTATTGGCTTGTCCATATAATTTCGTTTTGCGTTCAACCGAACCAGAAATAATTAGCGGTGTTCTAGCTTCATCAACTAATATTGAATCAACTTCATCAACGAGAGCGAAATGGAGTGGTCGCTGTACCATTTGTTCTTTATAAAGCACCATATTATCGCGCAAATAATCAAATCCAAGTTCATTATTCGTGCTATATGTGACATCTGCTGCATATGCCTTTTGTTTGTCTTCTTTAGATAGACCATTTTCATTTAGACCAACAGTCAATCCCAGGAATTGAAAAACGCGACCGTAGTTTTGCAGGTCACGGCTCGCCAAATAATTGTTGACCGTTACGATGTGAACTCCTTTACCTGCTAGTGCCTGCACATATACAGCTATTGTTCCGACAAGTGTTTTTCCTTCCCCTGTCTTCATTTCAGCGATATTCCCTTGATGAAGTGCCAGAGCACCAAGCAATTGAACTCGGTAAGGATATTCATTTAACACACGTCCTGCGGCTTCACGAACAACAGCTAGTGCTGGAACAATGATATCATCAATTGTGCCACCTTCCTGCAAGGCTGTTTGGAATTCACTTGTTTTGCTTTTTAGCCCTTCATCTGAAAGTAACTTTATTTCATCAGCCAACGCTTCAACTTGATCAACAACTTTTTCATTTTTCTTTAATTGTTTTTGGGCAGGATCGCCAACTACTTTCCGAAGTAAACCGATCATAATCATCTTCCTCTCTCAGCGGTGTTACTCTATTCTGCAATAATACATTTCATTCTTCTTCATTAAGATATACCTATTACCAATAGCTATTTTAAGCTTTGTCTTTATCATATCTATATTAGCAGTTTAAGCACCAGCTTACAAGGTTATGCCGTTCTAATAAAGCCGTTAAAGAAGCATCGACAAATTAGCCGATGCTTCTTTAAAATCGCTTTTTATGCTTCAGATTCAATTAATCCATACTTGCCATCGCGACGACGGTAGACCACGTTCGTGCTGCCACTGTCCGCATCAGAGAAAACAAAGAAATTATGTCCTAACAAATCCATTTGCAATATTGCTTCTTCCGCATCCATAGGCTTTAAATTAAAGCGTTTTGTACGGACCACTTCAAGACTATCTTCTTCTCCAAGTGATTCCTCTTCAATAATCTCTTCTCGTAAAGGTTCTAAGTCATTTTTAAACATGTGTTTCAGACTACCTTCTTGGCGAAACTTACGATTAACTTTTGTTTTATGTTTTCGGATTTGGCGTTCCAGCTTCTCAACGACAATGTCGATGGCTGCATACATATCCGCATTGGTTTCTTCTCCTCTAAGCAAAAGCTTAGGCATTGGAATGGTTACCTCAATGCTTGATTCACTGCTGTTTACAAGCTGTAACTTTACATTTACATCTGCAATCGGGGTTGTGTCAAAATACCTTTCAAGCTTCCCAACTTTTTTTTCAACATATTCTCGAATTGCAGCAGTAACCTCAATGTTTTCACCACGAATATTATAATGCATAGTAGAACTCCTCCTTTTCCTTGCTTACTTCTACAATTCCCTTAAAAATCCTGCCTAAACATGTAATCGCATGACAAATAAACAACAAAAAACCCACTTTCATATGAAAGTGGGTTATTATTAGCTATTATTCATATCCATTCAGGAATGTGAATTAAAGCTTTACTACGTTTGCAGCTTGCGGTCCACGCGCGCCTTCAACGATTTCGAATTCTACATCTTGACCTTCGTCAAGAGTTTTGAATCCTTCAGAGTTGATAGCAGAGAAATGTACGAATACATCGTCCCCATCTTCACGCTCGATAAAACCGAAACCTTTTTCTGCATTAAACCATTTTACTTTTCCTTGCATGCTTCACATTCCCTTCGTTACTAAAAATTTCATTGTGGTGCTTTTCCACAGTTTCAACTATACCAGCGAGATTCTCATAAGTCAAACTCTTTATTTAATGGTACTTTAGAACATTTGTCAATTCTTGTCGATTCAATTAAAATAGATTGTCAGCGCTTACTTTGTATACATTGATTTTTTAGGTTTTTTATTTAAAACCTTCTATTTTATCTATAAAGAAAGATGTCGAAATATTTATTATTGATTTTTTTACCTTGATTTTTTTCTATCACATTTTTAAAAACATGATTGCTTACATCAATTCCAATAATAAATTCTAGCTAGTACGAATTTCCTATTCCCTTAAGGTTTTCCTTTTGTTACAATATCACAAGCGCTTGTAATGTAATTGTAACATTAAAGTGCAATTCATTTAGCCAGGAGTGGTCAGATTTGAAAAACACAAGCTGGTTTTATAGCAGCATCGCTGTTTCCGCCCTTCTTGCTTCCTGTTCTTCAAATAGCTATCAATCACTAGAGAGTAAAGATGTAGTTACATTTTCAAAGGATCACGATGTGCTCTCTGAACCTGAGACTCTTCTAGACAGCAACAGTATTCTCGAAAAATCAATGCATGCAGATAATCAACTTACTAACTATACAGCCAACTTAAAAATGACCGATACATTATCTCCAGTACCTGAAGGAGAGATTGAAGAACAAACTGTAAAAGTTACCGAAGGAACGTTGTCTTATAGTAATGAACCTCAAGTCACTTTTACAAGTTTGGCGCGTTATCCGCTTAATTCTGAGAATGAAGAAGCACCTGAGCAAACAGTCGGAATCATAAAAGAATCAGATCAATATCGTATTAACAGAGATGGTACAGGATGGAATACCGTTGAAGATCTTTCAGAGTTAAAGAACGATGTTTTTCATTATGATCTCGCACCAATTGAGCAACTACAACTGCTTCATTCGATACCTGATTTTGTTAGTGTCAGTCAATATGATGATCTGTATGTATTAAGCGTTGAAGCAAGCGGAGAAGAACTGAGACAAATGGCATTGAGCATGAACCTTGTTGACCAATCAATCTTAAGTGAAAGAGATATTGAACTTGATGAATTTACAGTAGCCCAGCTTGACTATATGTTGTTCATAAATAAGGATACTTTTCTATTAGAAAAAACCAATTCCGCGTTTGAACTTCTTCTTGAAGAAAACGATCAGAGTTGGCTTATTCGAAAAGACATCTCTCTCACACGCACTAACGTAAATAGTCAGGAAGGCATACAGTTGCCAACTGTATTAAAGTAGAAACAAGCAAGCCATAGAGGCTTGCTTGTTTATTTACTCTTTTTATCAATAAAAAAGCCACTTTGATAAGACATGCTTATTCCTTGCGAATATGTATGTCTTCTTTGCTTTTTAGCTGACAGAGCCTTTATATCGGATTTTATATGACTCAAATATGTGTCTAATAATTGTTTAAGTAACTTGTCTTGGTTTATGAGTTTTTCTATGTCTGCTTTTTCCATTAATTTAGGATCAGTGTATTGAATCTCCTTATTTCGCGATTCAAGTATTAATGAAACATCAGCAATCGTTTTATCCCTCTCATCATCGTCAGCAGAAAGAGGGGTTTGCAGATGGACTAAAAGTTTCTCTGTAAGTCGTTGCAGTTCAACACTCATTACAATGCTTGTGTCCCTTTTAGTCTACTTTGCCGCTCTAATAAGATAACTTGTTTCCATGTATCACGAAACTCAAGTACATACGTCTCTGCTTCAAAAAGGGCTGCCCGGTCATTTTTTATGTTCGCCTCAGTAAGTTTATGCGAGATATATTCATAGAGTCGCATCATATTAGAACCAACTTCAGAATCCGTTCGAAGTGTCACCATTAATTCACGAATGATAGCCTCTGCTTTACTAATACAGGCGTGGCGGTTTTCAATATTAAACTCTTCAATCGCCAAATGCGCTAAGCGAATTTGCTTCAAACAACCATTGTATAACATAAGGGTTAATTCGCCAGGCGACGCCGTTTGAACGGCTTGCTGCTTATATACACCTTGTTTTAACATAAATGAAAAGACCTCCTAGTTATTCCCATAAAGCAAATTAAACAATGATTCGCTTTGTTGATTCGCCATTTGCATAGCTCGTTCCATTGCCGTGAATTGTCGCCAATATCTCGCTTCTTTTTGTTCTAGTCTTCGCTCAAAGTCAGATATACGATCATCGATTGCTTTCGTTTGTTGCCCAATTGCAAATTGATGCTGTTCATGATAACCCTCTGAACCACCTGCTCTCCTTGCAATACTAGACATGCCCTGTTGCAAATTGGTCCGCAAATTTTGAGCCAATCCAGGGTTACCATCAGAGCCGTTAAACAATGAAAAAACCCCATCAACATCTTCTTCAATAGCTTGCCTCAGTTTATCAGCATTCACTTCCAACTTGCCGCCATCCATATAATCTTTAGATGTGGTAATTCCAATATCAACAAGATGCCCTATGGTCCCATTCGAGTTAATTGTTTGGTAAAGGCTTTGCCTCATCTGATTAAATGTACCTTGCAACATCACATCATTACGAAGTAAGCCACTTTGCGCTTTTTCTTCCCATCGTTCCGCTTCAATATCAGATAAACTATCTCGTTCTTCTGTAGTGAGGGGATCATAATCACGATAATATGGTTCTCCTAATTTACCATTAACGAAATCAACTAACTCATTATATTCTTCAACAAAAGCGAGTACTGTATCGAAGATATCTTCAACATTTGTAGTAGCGTTTAAACTAATTGGTTGAGTTGACTCATTCTTTAATGTAATTGTCATTCCACTTAAATTAAATGTGTTTGATGCACGCTGTGTTTCAACACCATTCACAGTAAAAATTGCATTTTTCCCTTCTATCACGTTTTCATTCAAGCCTAAAGTTTGATTAAACAAATGACCTTCAAAAAAGAGATCTCCCATATTATTAGCTGATTGGCCTGTCTCTTGTTTACTTACTACAAATGACTGATTAAACTCATCAAAAAAAACATTTACCCCAGCATCAGCAGATCTCATTTGGGTTATGACTGTACTAATTTTGTCTGTGTCTTTAAAGAAAAAAGAGCTTTCAGTCGTCTCACCCTGAGCATTAACAGTCGAAACCGTAGATTTTGTATATCGTTCTTTACTAGTTGAGTCTTCTTGTATATACTCCACTTGTAAGCGTGCCGGGAGTTTAACTCCTTCAGCAAACGTCATTTCCCCATTTTCATTAATTTTAACTTGATTTGATTCTATTGTTTCTTTATCCGCATCAACAACTTGATAAGTTTTTCCGTTGATTAACAAGAGTTGTTCATCATGCGCAAATTCTGGTTTCTCCTTTAATTGTGCCTTTCCTTCTTTAAATTCTGCTGTCTCTCGCACTAGCTTACCTGTAACCCATCCTTCTTCTATCTTAGAACCAGATGAGATTCCGAGTTCACTTAAAGAAGAATTTTCATTTATTCCTTTCAACTCTTTACCTTTGGCTGTTGCAGCTGTTGCCAATTGCTTTACTTCATTTAATGTATAATTTGCATTCCCCAGTGAAGATGATGCAGTTGCGGTTGCAATATTTGGATCAGAAGATGCAACAGTCCTTTTTTTCATAACAGAGCTCCGCATTAATGTATCAAAAATAGATGAATGCAACGCTTGCATCTTAACATTAATTTCTCGGTATGCATCCATCTTCCACCCTAATTCGGTTCTTTGTTTTTCAAGCTTATTAACAGGCATACGTTCAGCACGCATTAAATCTTTCATCATTTGATCAATATCAAGCCCTGATGATAAACCAGAAAGCCTCATAACAATCATCCTTTCTACACATGGTGGTCAACAATTAACCCTACTGATTTCATCATTGATGCAATCAAATCAAGAATTTTCTCCGGAGGTACCTCACGTAATACTTCCTGTGTTTCTTGATCAATTACTTGTACATAGACTCGGTCTAAATCTTTATGAATATTAAATGCCAACGCTCGTTTTGTTACTTTATCAACATGGTCGCTTGAAATATCCAATAGAGTTTGTATATCCCCACCTACAGCCCCATTATATGAAGGTTTAGACGCAGTAGTAACCTGTTGGTGATACCGAGCAAGCCCTATTTCAGAAAACGGAATGGATAGCGGGATTTGCAATGACATATTGCACCTCTTTAATCAGTCCTTTTTATTATTATCGGCTTATGCCAAAAAGCATTTAGGCTAAAGAAAAAAAAGAAAGCGGCAATTAAAAACATGCCGCGACTAACTATTAAGAGCCAGGCTTTTGGTTTGTTGAATGCTCAATAAATGCCTGCAGCACTTCTAATGAAACTGGTTTAGCTGCTGTTTTATTCTCCTTTTGAATTGCTTCATATACTTCTTTTCTGTGTACATCAACTGTTCTAGGAGCTGAAATACCTAGCTTAACTTGGTCTCCTTCAACAGAAAGGATTGTTACTTCAACTTCATCCCCAATACAAATTGTTTCTGTAGTCTTTCTTGATAAGACAAGCAACTTCAACACCTCTCCTTTGATGCTGCCTTTGAAAGAGCAGTCTTTGGAGAAAACTTATATGCATCAAGCATAACTTGTTTGGCTCTTTTGTTTTTAGAATTAATAATAATAGGTGCCCGAAGATTTGCGGTAGTAGCTGAGAAAGGTTGCTCAATTGTTAGAATAACAAAGATCGCCACCTCCTCTTCTTCTTGAACAGCTAATTGCTCCACTGATGCATCATCAAGTTTCACTTCATAATCATCCCAAAATACAAAAGGATCGGCACAAATAAATGCAAGATGCTTTGAGTGAACTGATTGTAAGAGAAAAAAGTGACTTTGTTCAAAGGGGAGTAACACAAACTCTTTCTCTTCAAGAAAGCCCGGCAATCCTCCTGCAAAGAGAAGGATATCATCTTCTGAAGATTTTACAGTCCCTAAATAACTTGTCTCAACTTGCATCATGTCACCCTACCTTAAGAAATCAAGCAGCGAGGGTTGAATCACACGTGCGCTTGCGGCAAGCGCCGCAGAATGGATTCCTTCCGCTACAAGTAACTTCATCACAGTCTCTTCAAAGTCTACGTCTTCATTTTGTGATTTTATTTTCTTTAACAGAAAATCTTGTTGTTCTAACCGATCTTCTATTAAATCAACTCGATTCATTCTTGCTCCAAGTTGACCATTTACATCGGCAGCAGCTCTTAAATGAGTATCGATTTTGTCAATATATTTGCCAAGCTCTTCTTCCGTTACATCTGGATTTAACAATGCTTGCTCAAATGCGAACAAGTCGTTAAATAACTCATCCGAGAACAAACGATGGGCTTCCGCATTAACCTTTACATACACACCTTGCTGTAATTCCAACTCCACTCCATTTTGATCAAACGTTCTTGTTTGAATCAACATTTCATCTTGATCGACTTTGTCTCCTGCCTCATTAAAAAATTGACCATCTTCGAATCGCAAAACCGATCCGTCATTACGTGATTCAAATTGTCCATTTTCTTCTATATAATCGTATATCTCACCACGAAAACTTAGTTTCACATCGGTTAAATCTTGTTCTACTAATTGCTCCGCAGTATACGTAGTAATAGGAGCTTTACTCGTATTAGTTCCATTAAATATGTATTTCCCTGCAGTGCTAGTATTCGCTATGGTCATTAAATGATTACGTAATTCTTCTGTCTCTTGAGCAACACTCTTACGTTCGTCTGGCCCATATGTACCCGTTGATGCTTTCACTGCTAGTTCCCGCACCCGATTTAAAACATTTGTAGTCTCTCGCAACGATGTGTCACTTTGATCTAACCAATTATGAGCTTCGTTAATATTACGCTTATACTGAGTGTTAAGGGCTTGTGATTCACGGTATTGCATTGATTTAACTGCAATAACGGGGTTTTGCGAAAATCTACTAATTTTCTTTTGCGTACTAAGCTGCTCTTGCAAAGTAGATAAGCGTTCATAGCTTGCTTGTGAATAGCGAAGTGTATTCGCTGTAAGCATTGGTTGAGTTATCCGCACTTTACTTTCCTCCTTTTATCGTCCAACAACGCCCATACCATTAATGATGGTGTTTAACATCTCATCCATTGCCGTCATTGCTCGTGCAGCCGCGTTATAAGAATGTTGATATTGAATTAACATCGCTAACTCTTCATCTAAAGAAACACCACTCATTGACATCCGGTTCCCTTCAATATTCGCAAGCCTAGCGTTTGAAGACTCGGTTTCTCTCCGCATCGCACTTGCTTCAACTGCTAATTGCCCCATCATATCACGGTACATTTTCATAACTTCGCCATCATCGGCCATCTTTCCAATAGCTTCTGCTGCCGTTTGATCTATACTACTTGGATCATCTGTAAACTGGTGGTTCATTTGGAATAAGCCTGTTTCGGGATCAAATATAAAAAACATTGGTTCCTCTCCGCCAGAATATCGCTCATTTACCTCATGCACAAACAAACCTGCGAGTTCTTTGAGTTTCTCTACTTCCTTTTCCACACGCCCGATTGCCTTTTCTATACCAGCCAATTCGCCCCCGCCAGTTGATGTCGCCAAAATTTCAACCACATAGATGCCTTCAGCCCCTTTTGCAACCCCAGGAGAAGATTCAGTTCTATTTACTTGAATGGGCACAAGTACTGCAAGTTCATCTAATAATCGATCTTGTTCATCATAAAGCTCATTGGGTATCTGTCCCCCACGCTCTGCTTTAGCTATCGTCTGATTATTAATTTCGATTTGCTTCAGTAAGTCTGCCATTTTTTTCTCTGTAAGCTCAAATTCCTGTGCAAGATTTTCTAGTTCTGATTCAAACGCCGAATGTAGGTGAGAAAAAGTATCAGAAATCGCTTTTCCTTGTTCAACTAGGACTCCCTGATTCTCTTGCCCAGACGCCAAATCCTTCCACCCATTCCAAAAAGCTGATAACTGTCCAGACAGCCCACTCGGGAGATCACTGTTTGTAGGCGCTTCATTATATAAATCTTCTAACCTTTCAAGTGTACGATGCTGCATAAATGCAGCTCCTTCTATATGTACTTCCGAGCGGAATTGCCGGTCTAAAAATTGATCTCTTATTCTCTGAACACCTTTAACTTCAACACCTGTACCTAAACGACCACTGATTGCAGGCTGACCAAATGTGCCTACCCCTGGGTAGCCACCTGTGGCTTGCAAGTTAACCCTTTGTCGTGAATAACCAGGTGTACCTGCATTTGCAATATTATTACCAACCGTTTGCAATGCACTACGATTCGTACCAACAGCTCTGCGCATGGTTTCCAATCCTAAGAAAGTGCTCATTGTTGCCTCCCTTTATGCTTTCGAATCAAACAACGTTTTTGACTCGTTTTTTTCTGACGCTTCTCGCGTATACGTTTTATTAGAATTATTTGGTTGAAGAAGTTGTAGTGATCCTTGGACAAAAGCTAACGAGTCATTTAAAAGTTTTTGATTAATTTCATTTTGTTTCTGCAACTGATCTATTGTGGTCATTAATGTATCACGCAACAATCGAAATTCTTCATCTTCACTTGTTGTCACAATACTTGCAAGCGATCGCCCTTCACTTTCTCGTACAATAGCCTTTTCAAGCAAACGAGTCTTTGAAACTAATGAGCTTTCTTGCCCAATAATTTGATTTAGCTCTTCTAGGTTGTTTTCTACGATGATTGGCTGTTTTCGTTTAGTTAAGTCTAATAACGCTAGTTGGACATCCGTCATTTCTCTTAGCAACGATGCAACTTTCATAAGTGATCGCCTAATTTCCATGCCTTATAAAGAGATTGGGCCGTTTTTTCAGGATTAATCTGGTATTGTCCACTATCAATTTGTGCTTTTAAATCTGCTATCTTCTGTTCACGCGAATGATCTATTTTATTGCTGAGCGTACGAGCCTCTTGAGATATTTCTACCTTGTCTTTTTTGGGAATAACCTGAGAATCCACTTGTGTCGATTGAGTATTTTTACTATACGACGTCTGATGCACAGACTGGGAAGAATTTATTTTCATCGAATCTCCACCTTTGTTTACTCTTCTTTACGCAATGTGTTTTTTAATGAATATCTATTTAATGCTTCATGATTATTATTCTCTTCAATAGCTTGACTTGTTTGCGTTAACCACCCTGCACTTAGTTCATCTACACAATTGGCGCAATACCGCTTTTCTTGCGTTAATTGATTACAACGCTCACAAGGGTGCTGTAGGTTTGGGTGATCTTGCAACATCAACCGTCCAGATCGTATAAATGAATTTAACGTTTTTGCTGGAATCGATGTTGCGAGAATAATATCCGCTTGTGTCACTAAGCGATTTTCTCTTTTTTTTAAAAAAGTCGATACTACTGAATACCATTGCTCTTCCTTTTCATAACAACTGCGGCAAAGTGGAGAATATGCTTTTAAAAATACCACTCCACATGTTATGCAATTAGATAATTCCGCCATGATAATCTCCCATTACTTAATTTTAACATTTTTTATTACATTAAGTTGTTGTTTATGACCTTGCAATTGTTAATGATGATACATTTTTTGCTCCTGCATCAATCAATTGAACAGCAGCCAACCTTACGGTAGCTCCAGTAGTATATATATCGTCAATAATTAAGTAACGTTTACCCTTAATTTGTTTAAATTCATGCTCCATAACCGAAAAAGGGTTGTTTTGTTCCCTTTTGATTCTCTCTGCCCGGGTCTTTTTACTCTGCTTTTTGTCATCATTTGATAGAGATCGGGTTAAACAATTGTGCCAACTAAGCATCCCAAGTAATTGTTCAGCTTGATTAAACCCTCGCTCTTGCATACGACTAGGTGAGAGTGGTAATGCAGTTACCACAAAATCAGGAAATTCACTTCTAATTATTCTTCTTATATCATTTGTAAAGACATTTGCTAAAGCTACATCCCCACGGTACTTATAATCAGCAAGTAATTGTTTTAAAAAACCATTATATAAAAAAATTGATCTGTTTTTGCAAAGTGGGTCACCACCTTTCACTCTTCGCCATTTTTTACAATCACTACACTCATATCGTCGATCGCGAATTTTATTAGTGGGTTTATCACAACGAATACAGCCGCTCGTTCGCTCCAAGTTAGCTGAACATTCTGAACAGATCTGTGTCTTATTAGGTTTAAAAATAATATTCAATGATACCTCTTGCCAAAAATGTTCTTTGCATATAAGGCACCTGCTCATAAACCAGCCTCCTTGTTCATGTTTCGCAAGTGTTTCCTTGTTTGTCTCATCGCAGTAGTTACTCCATTATGCCAAAAAACGATGTCACCGTTCGGAAAAGCGAGCTTTCTTCCAACTCTACCACTTATTTGTACAAGACACGCTTCAGAGAAAAGTGGATTTTCGGTACCTAGTACCGCGACTTGAAGATTTTCAACTGTTACACCTCTTTCTAATATTGTGGTCGTTAACAGTAACTTTAACTTTTTATTTCGAAAAGCTGCAATCGATTGATGACGGTTAGGGGCCTTGGCGTGGACCGCTGCAAATACACAGGATTCATTTTTTAATAAATTAGATAATTTATTCAATAAATAAATTGACGGTAAGAAGATCATTTTAGGCTCGTTATTATAATGAGATAGCCACTCGAAAATTAGGCTTGGTAATTTCCCTGCATTTATTGCTTTTTGCCAGTTTCCTATCCATTTAAAACGTGGTAGTGGTAAAGGTTTTCCGTGAAACCTAATAGGGATCTTAGTTAGGTTCAGGTTTTTTTCATTGAGTAATGTTTTAGACGGAGTCGCACTTAAAAAAACTAAAACTCCACTTTTCTTTTTTGCATTATACACTGCAAATTTAAGACTGGAATCATATGAATAGGGGAATGCATCTACTTCATCTACGACGAGCAAATCAAATGTGTGAGAATAACGGAGTAGTTGGTGCGTTGTTGCAAGAACGAGTTGTGCTTGAATAGCTTGTTTGCGACTGCCACCATACAATACACTTTGTGTAATATTCGGAAAAGCAGCTTTAAATCGTGGGGCTAATTCTTTGACCACATCAGTACGAGGGGTAGCAATCGCTACACGCTTACCAAATTGAATACATTTTTCAATTACAGGAAAAAGAATTTCCGTTTTTCCTGCTCCACACACTGCCCAAATGAGGTGTATAGCCGCTGGTATGATACTTATTGAAACGAGAGTATCAGCTGCTTTTTGTTGAGCAAATGATAATGTTCCAAGCCATTTACAACTACTTTTTATAGGGCTGTAATGAATTGGAGAACCATTCCAGCTGTATAGATTTACACAGCTAGATGCCTTCCCCATTTGAATGCAATGCCTACAATAAGTGCAATCACTATTACATTTCGAACAATAATGCTGATAAAAAAACGCTGCTTTCTTATTACCGCACCGATTGCATAGCCATCCATCACTCGACTTTGTTAAGGCAGGCTTATACGTAACCAAATGATTAGTAATACAATAGGAGATAAGTTCAGAAGAAAACGGCCAGTCTGTTGACAACATGCGCCTGCCATTCAAATAGCTTCGAACAGCTTCAACTTGTTTATTGTTCACCAAGAAGCCTCCTCACCTAAGGGTTAGTTCTCTTTAATACCAACCAATACCAAGGCTGCCTGCACCAAGATGTGTCCCAATAACCGGACCAAAATAACTAATATTCACTTTGATCGTCGAATCTTTTTCTTCAATTGCGCTTTTTAAACGTTCTGCACCATCAAGACGATTCGCATGAATTACAACCACTTCATTAACAGTTCCTTTATCAATATCTACAAATAGCATATCAAGAATTCGACTTAACGCTTTTTTCTCTGTACGAACTTTCTCGAAAGGCATGATGAGCCCTTCGTCAAAATGTAAAATTGGCTTAATTTGGAGTAAACTACCGACAATTGCTTGGGCACCATTCAAACGCCCGCCTCGACGTAAGTGATTTAAATCATTTACCATAAAATATGCGTGTACTTGCTTCCGCATTGCTTTCAAATGTTTGATAATGGTAGAACCACGCTCACCTTCTAAAGCTAGCCTTGCAGCGGCCTCTACATAAAAGCCTTGTGGGGAACAACTTATTTCTGAGTCAAATCCAAAAACAGTAATACCATCAACCATTTCTCCTGCGGAAATTGCTGTTTGCAGCGTCCCACTGATTTTAGATGATAAATGAATCGAAACAATATCTGTAAAGCCTTTTTCTTTCAGCTCTTCCAGTAATGTTAAAAACTCACCAATGGCGGGCTGTGACGTGGTTGGTAAAGCTTCTTCCTGTTCAAGATAATCGTAAAAAGCGTCCGTTGTAAGATCAATTCCTTCACGGTACGTTGCATCTGCAAAGTTTACCGATAAAGGAATTGTATAGATCATTAATTTTTTTTGCATTTCCTCGTCTAAATACGCAGTTGAATCAGTTATAATAGCGGTTTTCTGCATCGTTCATTCCTCACTTTTCTACTCGCAATTACTCTGTTTAAATGTAGCTGAAACGAGAGTGATATTCAAGGCGAAGTGGACAAAAAATCTATTATTTGAGGAATAACTGCGAAAGTTAACGAACGATAACGTACCCTTTTTTAATCGATTCGACCACCGCTTGAGTTCGATCATTTACGTTCATTTTTTGCAAGATATTACTCACATGATTTTTAACTGTTTTTTCACTAATATAAAGTGATTCACCAATCGCTCTATTGTTTTGCCCATCAGTCATAAGTTGAAGTACTTCACATTCCCTGCGCGTTAATATATGCAAAGGCTTCCGGTATTCTACCTCTCGATAACCAACTGAATCCTGGTGCTGTTCATCTTGCCTTGCCAATCTCCGGTACTCTTTTATTAGGTTTGAAGTCACTTTAGGATGAATATATGCTCCTCCTGAAGCAACAACTTTTACTGCTTCAACTAACGACTCAGCGTCCATTTCTTTTAAAAGATAACCCGATGCACCTGTTCGGAGCACATGAGAAACATAAGACTCATCATCATGAATTGAGAGAATGAGCACTTTTACTTTTGGAAAAGTCTTTACTAGTTGCTTCGTAGCTTCAACCCCATTTAATTTTGGCATATTAATGTCCATTAAAATGACGTCTGGTTGATGATTACGAACTAAGTCAATGACTTCTGATCCATCTTCACCGTCAGCAACAACGTTAAAATCTTGCTCCATTGAAAGGATACGTTTTACCCCTTCTCTAAACAATGGATGATCATCTATTATTACGATACGAATTTCTTGCGTTTCTTGTAAAATCATTGTTTTCACCTCTCTGTAGAACATCTTTTTTAGTTATTGGATATCGGTAATTGTATTAAAATGATGGCCCCTTGCTGCGGCTTTGATTGAATAGTAATGACGCCATTCAACATATTCACACGCTCTTTCATACCGATAATCCCGAAAGATGATTCATTTCGTTTTGACGGATCAAAACCTCTGCCATCATCTTTTATCACGAGTGTTACATTGTTTGGTTTTAATTCAATCTTTACAATGATTTCTGCTGGTTCGGCATGCTTAGTTGCGTTTTGCACAGCTTCTTGAACGAGCCGGAATAAGGCAATTTCAAAATGTTGAGCTAGTCGTTTCTCAACACCAAAATGTTTGAATGTCACAGTTATAGCAAAACGTTCTTCGACGTTCTCTAAGTATTTTCGAAGTGTAGGAATTAAACCTAAGTCATCTAGTGCCATTGGTCGCAAGTCATAAATAATGCGACGAACTTCAGCTAACGAAGAACGAACCATTTTACGTAAACCCCTAATTTCTTTTAAAGCCTCTTCAATTCCTTTTTCTTGATAAATCCGTTCAATCAACTCCGAATGGAGCATAACATTTGCCATCATCTGCGCTGGACCATCGTGAATTTCCCGGGAAAGTCGCCGACGTTCTTCTTCTTGCGCTTCTATTATTTTCAAACCAAAGTTCTGTTTTTCCTTGGCATCCTTAATATACTCGCCAACTTGCTTTAAATCACTAGAAAGAAAATCGAATACAACTGACATTTGAACCGATAATTGTTCTGCTCGATTAATCGTGTCTTGAAGATTTTTTAATCGTCGCTCTATATCATCTCTTCTAGTTCTAAGCTGAACCTCTTCTTGCTGCAGTACAGCCATCTGTACTTGGTATTCACTTGCTTGTTCATATGCAGAACGGACTTCTTCACTTGTGTAATTTGCAAACTCTTTGCTTACTTGAGCTAGTCGATTCCTTGCATGTTTTGCTTTTAGGGCAGACTCATCAACATCTTTAATTACTTGAGATACTTTAGCTTTGATTTGTAAAAGTTCCTGATTTAAATATTCATGTTCACTGCGGGATCTTTCACCAATTTCAAAGATTTTTTCACGGCTTGTCCCAACTGAGTCAAGAGTTTGCGTAATAATATGATTAAGCATAGTTACTTCTTCCATTAAAACTCCTCACTTTTCCATCACTTACGGAACAAGTCACTCTAAAATAATATCTGATTGGAATAGCAAAGCCTCCCTACGACGGCCAACCCATTATTAAGGTAGGCAAAACTGGGACCTCCGCCAAAAGCATGATTGCTTTATTTTTAGATGGCTTTCCGCTATTCTTATCTTACACCATATGATGAAGAAAGTAATTGAGATCAAACGAATCATCTCAAGCTTTTTTTAAGACTTAAGAATACCGATTATACTAACAGACCTGTGTTACATCGTGGTTTCGCGAATATGTAAAAATATGAAAAAAGACAAGCTCACTCATTATTAGGAGGTCCCAATGTTACAGGAATATAAGTCTATTAAACAAATGGGAGAACATGAGATTATCATTCAAAAATCACGTTTTATCGCCCATTTAAAAAGGACTGAGACAGAAGAAGAAGCACTATCTTTTATTGACATGATAAAGAAAAAACATTGGAATGCAACGCACAATTGTTCTGCCTACTTAATTGGTGAAAACGATTTAGTACAAAAAGCAAATGATGACGGCGAACCTAGTGGTACAGCTGGTGTACCCATGCTTGAAGTTCTAAAAAAACGTCAGTTAAAAGATACAACTGTCGTTGTGACACGCTACTTCGGAGGCATAAAATTAGGTGCAGGTGGTTTGATACGTGCTTATGGCAGTGCAGTAAGTGAAGGGTTAAACAATGTCGGAATTGTCAACCGTACACTGTATAACACAATTAAAACAGTTGTGGACTACACATGGCTTGGGAAAATTGAAAATGAAATACGACAATCTTCTTATCAATTAAAGAAGATTGACTACCTAGATAATGTTTCACTACATACTTATGTTAAGCAGACTGAGCATGAAGCCTTTATTTCATGGATAACTGAACTCACAAATGGCCAGGGAAGCATCGAAATTGGTGAGCCTATTTATTTAGAACACAATTCTGATTAACTTAATTCTGCAACACAGTTAATGATTTTTTTAATCCCTTCTAAAAGCATCTCCTCTGAAACCGCTGGCTGATTGTCAACATTCATTTCCTTGCTATAAGGAACATGAATAAATCCAGCTGGAATGGAAAGGCCATTTTTATCAAGATAACGCAACACACTATACATCAAACAATTACATACATACGTGCCGGCTGTATTTGATATTGAAAACGAGCATCCAATAAAGGTTGCTACTGCAACAATTTCTCGAAGTGGTAATGTTGAAAAATAAGCGGCAGGGCCGGAAGGATCGATTGGTTCGTCTTCTTTTAAATTTCCGTCATTGTCTTTCTCCCCATCCATCAAATTAATCGCTACACGCTCCGTCGTTATGCCTTTTCTTCCTGCCGCAAGACCCAATAGGGCGTCTCTTTTTCAATTTCTTGAATTAATGGGTTTACTGCCCTCTCAAAAGCAACTGGTAGTACAATGGATCGAATAAATGCTTCATTCATGATTTGCCCATCCAATTGCTTTGCGATCATTCTGTTGGGTTTGTCGAATGATCGAGAAAGGCCTCAACTCCTATTACAATGATTTTTTTCATGCAACGCACTACCTTTTCCGTTAAAATAGACAAGCACCTCTATTTTATCATAATGCAAAAGCTAGAAGTGAAGGAGAAACACGTGGATACTTGGGAAATATTTACGATCATCGGTACAATTGCATTCGCTCTTTCTGGTGCCCTTGTCGCATTCGAAGAAAAATATGACTTATTTGGCGTCTATACATTAGGTTTTATTACTGCATTTGGAGGCGGTATGATTCGAAACCTAGTTATTGGCATTCCAGTTGCAGCCTTTTGGACGCAAACAACCCTCTTCTTAATTACATTCGTTTTAATTAGTCTTCTTTTTATTGTTCCATCTTCTTGGTTTAGATTATGGAACAAATGGGGAATCTTTTTTGATGCAGTCGGTTTGTCTGCATTTGCCATCCAAGGGGCATTATTTGCTCAAACAGCAAATGAATCAATTTTTGCGATGATGATTGCTGCCGTATTAACGGGAGTTGGAGGAGGCATGTTGCGAGACGTACTTGCTGGACGCAAGCCAATGGTGCTTCATAGCGATATTTATGCAGGTTGGGCTTTACTCGGAGGTCTTTTAATAGGGATTGGTTTTTCTCATCCAATTGCACAATACATTTTATTTGTACTAATTATCGTGCTTAGAATGATGACTGTTCGCTACGGTTGGCGTTTACCGAAGATAGAGAAGCAATTCTAATGAGAAAAAGAAAGTAGACACATTACTCTACTTTCTTTTTCTATTTCTATTTCTATTTGTACGGGTATAAATATGCAGCTCATCTTCTTAAGGAACATATTTCCCAACTAGCAAATTAATTTCTTAGAATTACTTATTTTAAAAACCCAGTGAAGTACTTCTTCATCTGGGTTCAAATTCTAATTTGTTTTTGGGTCAAATGCATCTTTTATTCCTTCGCCTACGAAATTAATAGATAAAATCGTCAATGATATCAAAACTGCAGCGGGCATCCATATCCATGGACGGTTTTGCAAAACGTCCGTTTGCCTTGCTTCAATCAGCATGTTACCCCAACTTGGAATTTCCATTGGCACACCAACACCAAGGAAACTTAAGCCAGATTCAGCAACAATTAATACAGCTAACAAAAGCGTTGCTTGAACAATTGCCACTGTCATAACGTTTGGAAACAGATGGCGAAAAATAATAGAACTTGACCTGGTCCCAATGGATTCGGCAGCAAGAATGTACTCCGTCTCTTTTTCCGATAATACTTTGCTTCGCACAATTCTTGCCATCCCGGTCCAACTCATAATACTAAATACAATGATTAAGCCCCAAATGCCTATACCTCCACCAACAAGACCAATAAGAACAACATTTAACACAATAATAAAGACCATAAAAGGCATAATTTGCACAAATTCTGTAAAACGCATTAATACATTATCGACAAATTTACCGTAATATCCAGCAACGAGTCCAATTGTTGTACCAATTATACTCGCAACCACAGTAGCAGTGAGTCCGATTTGCAAGGACACTTGACCTCCATGAATTAAGCGTGTAAACACGTCTCGGCCATTTCGATCTGTTCCTAACCAATGTTCATTTGATGGTTCTAAATTGATATTTGCTAAATCAACTCTAGTAATATCATGATTTGTCAAAAATAGTGGACCAATAAAAGATAATACTATAATAAAAATCATGTAACACAAACCAATTACTGCTAACTTACGTTTAAAGAACTTTTTCCGAGCAATCGTCCATGTTGAATCAAACTTTGATTTTTTTATTTCTATAGCAGGTTTTGTATGACCCGTAGCTGGTTGCATTCTTTTACCTCCTTAATAACGAATCCTTGGATCTACTACGCCATAAAGCACATCAGCAATTAAATTACCAACTAATGTTAATAACGCAAATATCATCGTTAATGACATTAGAACTGCGTAGTCCCTTGTATTGATCGATTCTATAAAGAGCATACCAATGCCAGGGTAAGTAAAAATAGTTTCCGTAATAATAGCTCCTGAAATTAGGGTCGCGATATCAAACCCAAGAAACGTTATTAATGGAATAACAGAATTCCGTAAAATGTGTTTATTGTATATTTTTGATTCTTTTGTGCCCCGCGCTCGCGCACTACGCACAAAATCTTTTTGTGCATTTTGAATAATATCATTACGCAAAAACTGCGTGTACGACGCTGTCGATAACAAGCCTAACGAAAAGGCTGGCAAAATAACTCGATGTATACGATCAATCCAGTAATCAAATGATCCTGCTTCTAGATTAGGAGAGGATGAACCACTTGATGGAAACCAGCCTAAATTAAACGATAACGTATAAATTGCTACAATGGCTACGATGTATTGCGGTATTGCTATGCCAACATAGTTAAACGTCGCGATGAAATTATCGCCTAATGTGTGCGGTTTTCGACCTGAATAAATTCCTAGAACAAATGCAATTATGTACGTAATAAGTAGTGCATTAATTGCTAAGAAAATCGTGTTTGGCAGTCTCTCCACAATAACATCAGTCACGGGCTTTTTATAAGTTGTTGATCTTCCAAACTCACCTTGGGCTAGATTCGAAATCCAGCGGCCATACTGGACTATAATTGGATCATTAAGCCCTAATGCTTCCCGCTGTTCAGCAATATATTGCGGGTTTGTATTATTCGGATCAATTTCTCCCGAAAAGGGATCCCCTGGCATTAATTTAGCCAGGGTGAACACCGTAACGGAGATAAGGATCAGCAATGGAATCATCGCGAGAACGCGACGCAAAGCAAAAGTAATCATGCCAAAATCTCCTTATCCAAAAATAATCATATTATTGGGCGACATACCATTCATTTGGATTATTAACGCCACCACGCACATCAATAGTTACACCTTCTACACGAGTATTTTTCGCATAAAGATCTACATTTTCCCACACAGGTAAACCTGGAAGCTCTTCATTAAATAACTGTTGCCACTCAATATAAACATCACGGCGGTAGTCTTCATCAAATGAAGCTTCACTTAGCGCATCTGCTAAGAGCTCATCGGATTCCTCATTTACCCAACGGCCATAGTTCCATTCAGCATTGCTTCCCCAAAGATTTGATGGATCAGGATCAGTACCTGTAACCCACGCACCAAAGAACGTTTCCAACGCTTCGTCATCGTTGCGCTTCATTTCATTAAACGTGTTAAATTCGACTAAACCGCCTGTAGCAAGTTCTGTTCTTAAACCAATATCGTTCCAGGCTTGCATAATTGCTTGTGTCCGTCCTTCAAAAGCAGCAGGACCTTCATAATGACCAAAACTAATCGTAAATTCTTCACCGTCTGGATCTTCTCGGAATCCATCACCATCAGTATCAACGTAACCAGCTTCGTCAAGAAGCTCTTCTGCTTTCTCAACATCATAATTATACTGTGTTAATTCTGACTCTGGTGCTGCAATCCAATGTGATGTTGGAACTGGAGTATTTACTGGTGTAGCATAACCACCTAGGTACGCATTAATAAGAGATTCGCGGTCAAGTGCATAAAACATTGCTTGACGTAAACGTACATCTTCAAATTTATCAAAATCAGCATTGTTTTCGCTCGCTTCTTCATCACGGTGACCAAAACGGAAACCAATATATGAATAACCTAATCCTGGATGATCAATGACTTCAAGATGATCCTGTGACTCTAAATCTGGCACATCGTCTGGACGCACTTCCATGAAATCCACTTCGCCATTTTGTAGCGCGCCAATTGAAATTGATGGGTCAACAACACGAACAACAACTTCGGCTATTTTAGCCGTTTCATCGTAATAATCATCAAAACGTTCTAATGTTAAGCTTTCACCCGCGACAATATTCGCAACTTTAAATGGTCCTAAACCAACTGGATGTTCACGTAATTCAGGGGCGTCTTCTAAATCAGCAATTGCAATATCTTCTAGCTCTGCTTTTGGCATAGGGTCTGGCCAGAGGTTCTCTAAGTTATTTACACGCGCATCAGAGAATGTTACTTCAACTGTGTATTCATCAATGACTTCAAAACCGGAAACTTCGTCTGCATCACCGGCTTTACGTTCTTCTGCACCTTCTATTCCTGAAACATAGCTATAACGCTCTCCTGTATAATCAGGATCAGCAAGCACTTCAATCGCAAATTTCCAGTCATTTGCTGTTAATTCTTCACCATTATGCCATTTTACGCCTTCTTGAATAGTGAATGTATAATGTTGGTTATCTTCTGTTTCCCATTCAGCTAAACGAGGCTCAAATTGTAATTCCGGGTTTGCCTCGAAGAAAGATACGTGAATAAAATCATTAATTTGACTATCAGTAGCACTAGTTGTATAACCAGGCATATACATGCCTTGTGGAGCATTATCAACAGCATATGTAATGCTCGCATTTTCATCATAACCAGATTCGCTCGTCCCTTCACTCGCTCCATCTGTACCGTTGTCTGATCCTTCTCCGTTAGTATCATCCCCGCTATTACATCCTACTAAAAAAGCTGATAATGCAAACACTGAAGCCATTGCATAATATTTTTTCAATTTAAATCCCCCCTATTTAGTTTTCATTCGTACGTTATTCATCATATAAAAGACATGCGACCCTATGATTTGGCCTCACCTCCTTTAAATGAGGAACAGTCGTTTTACATTCTGGCATAGCCATTGGGCAACGTGTGTGAAATACACAGCCTGAAGGTGGATTTTGAGGGCTTGGTACATCTCCTTGAATAATCATTCGTTCTTTCTTTTTTAACGGGTCAGGTTCTGGTATAGCCGACATTAATGCTTTTGTATACGGGTGTAATGGCTCTTTATAAAGTTTATCCTTGTCAGAGACTTCTACAAGATGACCTAAGTACATAACACCAATTCGGTCGCTCATATGCTTGACGACACTTAGATCATGAGCAATGAATAAAAACGTTAAGTTAAATTCTTTTTGTAAGCTTTTTAATAGATTTAAAACTTGGGATTGAATCGAAACATCTAATGCGCTGACTGGTTCATCCGCAATAATTAGTTTAGGATTTAACGCAAGCGCTCGAGCTATCCCGATCCTTTGTCGTTGGCCTCCTGAAAATTCGTGCGGGTATTTATAATAATCTTCTTCTCTAAGTCCAACTCGTACGATTAACTCTTTAACTTCATTTTCTAACTGCTTATGGGATTTTCCGGTATAATTCCTGAGTGGTTCATCCACAATATGACCCACCATCATTTTTATATTTAACGAAGAATAAGGATCTTGAAATACCATTTGAAATCCTTTTCTCGCTTTTCGCAGTGCATTCCCTTTCAAATTAGTAATATCCTTACCTTCAAAAATAATCTGTCCTTCCGATACTTCATTAAGCCTTAAGATTGTTCGCCCTGCTGTCGATTTACCACATCCAGATTCACCAACAAGGCCAAACGTTTCTCCATAATTTAAATCAAAGCTGATATCATCAACAGCCTTCACATCGCCAACCTTCCGTTTAAAGAAACCAGCTGTAACGGGATAATACTTTTTCAAATTTTTTATTTCCAATAAAATTTTTGAGTCATCTGATGTTTTTTTGTTCATTTCTACTATTTCGTTCATTGTTTTACGCCCTCCTTAGCCCCACTCACTTTTGTCGGGTAACACTCTTCATACAACAAGCATTGGGCCGTATGATTTGCTCTCACTTCTTTTAATTGAGGGGTAATTGAATGACAATCTTCAAATGACTTTGGGCAGCGATCAACAAATCGACAGCCAACCTCTGGCATCTTATCAATTGGAGGCACTATACCTTTAATCGTATTTAATTGCTCAAGATCTTCATCCATTTTCGGAACACTATTAAGCAGAGACTCGGTATATGGATGTTTAGGGTGGTAGAATAAATCTACTACTTCTGCTTCCTCAACCACTTCACCTGCATACATAACTACAACACGATCAGCCATCTCCGCAACTACGCCTAGGTCGTGAGTAATTAGCATTATTGCCATTCCCACTTTTTCCTGAATGTCTTTTAGTAAATCCAAGATCTGCGCTTGTACAGTTACATCGAGTGCTGTTGTAGGTTCATCCGCTATTAATAAGTTCGGATTAAGGGCAATCGCAATAGCTATCATTACTCTCTGACGCATTCCTCCAGAGAGTTGGTGTGGGTATTCATTAATGATTTTTTCCGGTCTAGGAATATTCACTAATCTTAATAAATCAATGGAACGTTTTTTAATATTTTGCTTTGAATCAGTTTCATGATTGGAAATAGCTTCTGCCAAATGAGAACCGATTGTGAAAACTGGATTTAACGCTGTCATCGGCTCTTGAAAGATCATTGATAGTTCTTTTCCTCGAATTTTGTTCATTTCATTAACCGATTTCGTCGCAAGGTCTTTGCCTTGAAATATAACCTCGCCTGAAGCAATTTTTGCATTCATTTTTGGTAATAACTTCATTACTGATAATGACATAACGCTTTTACCGCACCCTGACTCTCCAACAATGCACACGACTTCTTTTCGACGTATCTTGAAATTAACTCCATTAACAGCATTATGATATTTCCCTTTAATCACAAAGCCTGCTTGTAAGTCTTTAATTTCTAGCAACGGGCTATCCATCTGATTTTGCATTAACTTTATTTTCTCCTTAAAAAGAATTTTAATTTGTTCAATAAATTCAAATAGTTGTTTTACCACTTTTATTAGATAATAAATAAGAAAAAGAATTCTTATACTCCATTAATTGAATGCTAACATCGATTGCAGCAATTCCATCTGAACGTGCCAAATCGTTGTTCACGAATTGTACAAGTGCTTCATTATCTTTAAAATATGCTTGAATCATTAAATCATGATAGCCCGAAAACGATGAAACTTCATGAATCTCATTAAAAGAGGCTAACCATTTTCCTACTTGATCTTGTTTTCCCAACTTTGTATTCAAACTAATAATAGCTTTTACAGATAGGCCTAGCTTTTCAGGATTAATACAAATCATGAAGTCAAAAACTTCATTTGTACGCATTTTTTTCGTACGTTGCCGAACGGTTCCTTCACTCACGTTGAGGTTTCGTGCAACTTCACTGTAGGAACATTTTCCATCTTTTTGAAAAATACCTAAGATTAAAAAATCCAATTCGTCTAATTTTTCCATTTGATCACTCTCTTATTTCCCAACCAGGTCACAATTTTATTACGAATTTAGTAAAAATAATAGAATTAACTGTTAATTTCGTAAATGATACTGCTAGTATAAAAGAATCATTTTCAGAAAGCAACAAAAAGTTTTGATAAATCTCTCAATTTATGTAATAAATAGTTTGAAATTTCAAATCTCTTTTATGTAATTACATTATCATGACATAATGATTAAGTAAGTTAATGATTAGCTTATCAAACTTAATAACGCAACCCTTTTTCAGAAGTATTATACTTAGAACGGCCTTTTAAAGGGTACTATTGTTATAAGCAACGTTTATTTTTCCAGCTTTAAATTAAATTGTACGATCTCACAGGAATACTTATTAGACTCATTATATTAATGTTTTCTATCCATCCCACATAGTATGTTTGTAGCTTTTCTAAGGGAATAACAATTTCTATGTGAGAACTTGTAACATAGTTTTTCAAATCGGAACCTCTATCTTTTCAATGAATGTATGATATAATTCGTAGTTGAACTACTTGGTTATGTCGATTTATGCTTATTATTTTATTTATTGTGAAATGAGGGATAGACGTATGAAGGAAGACTCAAGAAAACGTCGCCGCAAAAAAAGACGAACGAGATTGATCTTAAAAGTTACATTAATCACTGCACTCATTGCACTATTAGCCACTGGAACTGGTGCATGGTATATTTTAAACCAATTAGATGAAACGGCATCTGGCTCTTTCCAAGGACTTGATCGTGGGAATAAATCGGAACTTCGAGTGGAACCTGTTGATGTCGGAAAAGATAATTTTTCGATGTTGTTACTTGGTAGCGACTTTCGTGAAGGCGATGGAGTTGAGCGTACAGATACAATGCTAGTAGCAACGTTTAATAAAGACAAACGTTCGATTATGCTCACTAGTATCCCTCGTGATACGTATACAGAAATAATTGGTTATCGAGGGGGCGGTTATTACGATAAAATTAACCATGCCCACGCTTTTGGAGAAATCGATATGACAATAGACACGGTCGAGAATCTACTAGACATTCCTATTGATCATTATGCGTTAGTCCGATTCGATGGTTTAGTTGAAATAATTGATGCTCTTGATGGAATAGAAGTCGATGTAACATATGAGTTTGATTTTAAAGAAAAAAGCCGTAATGTTGATTTTACTTTTACTGAAGGACCAACTAAAATGGATGGCGAAAAAGCCTTAGCCTACGCTAGAGAAAGAAAATCATCTGCTAGTGGTGGCGACAAGGGACGTGGCATCCGACAACAGCAAATAATTGAAGCTATTATTGATCGTGCAGCATCTTTTTCTAGTATCACACGGTTTAACGATGTCTTTAATGCTGTTGGGAATAACATTCAAATGGATTTAACCTTTGGTAACATCGTTTCTCTTCACGGTTATGCTTCATCAATTAATTCAATTGAAAGGAACCAACTTCAAACCTCTGGCACTCGTCGTCCAGACATTAATGGAGCGAGCATTTGGTATGAAGACATTGATGAACCTGAATTAATTGAGTTACAGAATACATTAAAAAACCATCTTGAAATAAATGAAAATCCATCAACTACTGTTCAACAGTAAGTAAAAACCCCCATTGGCGAAATTTGGGGGTTTTTGCGTATAAAAGTTGTGTTTTCACAACAAAATATGAGAAAATGTCTTAACCCTATTAAATTATGAAACTAGTTGTTCGATACTATTAATTGAGGGATTTTTACTAATTGGAGGTGTTTCCCATACAAAAGAAATTATTAATTGCTGGTAGCTCTGCTTCAGCACTTACAATCATCGCTTCAGCTTTTCCACTACAATCTGCATATGCTAGCTCAGTTGTTGTAAAAGAAACACACTACGACGTGTCGTTTGATACAGCTGTTAATCGTCAAATGAATTCATCCGCTCCTCCTCAGACGGACAAGAGTGGCCGTTGGCAAAATGCAAGTCGTTCAGATGTTGCTTATTATATGAATCCAACAAACTTTTCCCAAGGTACTTCATCTTATTTGCAGTTCTTGGATTTACAATCAAGTGCGGGGCTTGGAGCGAGTACGATTAATAATCAGCTTCTAGCTGGTAAAGGTACTTTATCAGGACAAGGACAAGCCTTTATTTCTGCTAGTAAGCTATATGGTGTAAATGAGATTTACTTAATTTCTCATGCGCTATTAGAAACTGGAAATGGTACATCCAGTCTTGCAAAAGGCGTTCAAGTAAACGGAAAAACAGTTTATAACATGTATGGTATCGGCGCATTTGATGGCGATGCAGTCCGTATGGGTGCTCAATACGCCTATAATCAAGGTTGGTTTACACCTGAAGATGCAATTATTGGAGGCGCAAAATTTGTTTCCAACAGTTATATGGCTCGTGGGCAAAACACCCTTTATAAGATGCGTTGGAATCCAGCTAATCCAGCTACATACCAATACGCAACTGATGTAGGGTGGGCTGTAAAACAAACACATCATATGTCTAATCTTTATAGTTTGGTTAATGATTATCAACTATCATTTGATGTGCCAGTTTACAAGGGTCAACCTTCAGGTGAACCTGGAGAAAATGAACAACTGGAACAACTTCCCACAAATACATATGGGACAACAACTGCTCGTTTAAATGTTCGCACAGGTCCAGGGCAAAATCATGCCGTAATTACAACCCTAGATTCCAATACCAAGGTTGAACTACTTGCCAAGCAAGGGAATTGGTATCAAGTCAAAGTGGGCTCAATTAACGGATTTGTCTCTGCGGATTATTTAAAATTAGACCCTGAAAGTGAAGATCAAGTTGACGAAGGTTCTCAAAAGCCCATTGCTGAAGGAAAAACAACTGCTCGTTTAAATTTACGCAGTCAACCGAATACATCTAGTTCAATTCGGACAACCCTCTCCTTGGGACAAACTGTGCAAATTCTACAAAAAGAAGGCAACTGGTATCAAGTCAAAACTGGCTTTCAAACCGGATGGGTTTCTGCTGACTTTATTACAATTACATCTGACAATGATCAGGCTGAACAAAATCCTTCTATCGGCTCTGCCACTACCACTGCTCGCTTAAACTTGCGCACTGGGGCTGGCACAAACCACCGTATTGTTACAACGCTACCTGTCGGGCAAAAGCTGGAACTTCTTAAAAAAGAAGGCAACTGGTATCAAGTTAAAGCCGGGTCTCATACGGGGTGGGTTTCTGCTGACTTTATTAAATCTGACGGCAATGGTGGAAGCAATGTCGGGCAATCTTCTTCTATCGGCTCTGCCACTACCACTGCTCGCTTAAACTTGCGCACTGGGGCTGGCACAAACCACCGTATTATTACAACGCTACCTGTTGGGCAAAAGCTGGAACTTCTTAAAAAGGAAGGCAACTGGTATCAAGTTAAAGCCGGTTCTCATACGGGATGGGTTTCTGCTGACTTTATTAAATCTGACGGCAATGGTGGAAGCAATGTCGGGCAATCTCCTTCTATCGGCTCTGCCACTACCACTGCTCGCTTAAACTTGCGCACTGGGGCTGGCACAAACCACCGTATTATTACAACGCTACCTGTTGGGCAAAAGCTGGAACTTCTTAAAAAAGAAGGCAATTGGTATCAAGTTAAAGCCGGGTCTCATACGGGATGGGTTTCTGCTGACTTTATTAAATCTGACGGCAATGGTGGAAGCAATGTCGGGCGATCTTCTTCTATCGGCTCTGCCTCTTCCTCCGCCCACCTCCGCGTGCTCCCCGCGTCCCCTACACGCCGCCCTACCGTTCCAACGCTACCTGTTGGGCAAAAGCTGGAACTTCTTAAAAAAGAAGGCAATTGGTATCAAGTTAAAGCCGGGTCTCATACGGGATGGGTTTCTGCTGACTTTATTAATTTATCAAGTGATTCAGGTAAGGCATCGAGTAAAGCTGAAACAATTAATAAATCTGGTATGACAACAACACGGTTAAATTTACGAACCGGTCCTAGTACTTCAGATAGGATTGTTACAACGTTAAACAAAGACCAAGAACTAACAATTAATCAAAAGCAAAATGATTGGTACCAAGTAACGATTGGCTCACAAACCGGTTGGGTCTCCGCACAATATGTTACCTTATTAAAAGAAAAACAAAGCATTCAAGCAATGAGTCGTTCTTTTTCATTTGCAGCTTTCATTGATCAAAATGAAAATACAAATAAAGTGACCGATGATGCAACGGAACTATCCAAAATTGAAAATCAAAAAGATGAAGAGCTAGAGCAAGACGAGGGTCATAATAAGAATGAAGAACGTAAGTCTACTGAGCAAGATTCTGATTCCTCTCTAGATGAAGATGTTTCTCTTGATAACGACGCTTCTGAAGACCAGAATGCAGATGAGCAAGATTCTGATTCCTCTCTAGATGAAGATGTTTCTCTTGATAACGACGCTTCTGAAGACCAGAGTGCGGATGAGCAAGATTCTGATTCCTCTCTAGGTGAAGATGTTTCTCTTGATAACGACGCTTCTGAAAACCAGGATGCAGATGAGCAAGATTCTGATTCCTCTCTAGATGAAGATGTTTCTCTTGATAACGACGCTTCTGAAGGCCAGGATGCAGATGAGCAAGATTCTGATTCCTCTCTAGATGAAGATGTGTCTCTTGATAATGCCGCTTCTGAAGACCAGGGTGCGGAGGAGCAAGATTCTGATTCCTCTCTAGAGGAAGATGTTTCTCTTGATAAGGACGCTTCTGAAGACCAGGATGCAGATGAGCAAGATTCTGATTCCTCTCTAGATGAAGATGTTTCTCTTGATAACGACGCTTCTGAAGGCCAGGATGCAGATGAGCAAGATTCTGATTCCTCTCTAGATGAAGATGTTTCTCTTGATAATGACGCTTCTGAAGACCAGGGTGTGGATGAGCAAGATTCTGATTCCTCTCTAGATGAAGATGTTTCTCTTGATGACGACGCTTCTGAAGACCAGGATGCAGATGAGCAAGATTCTGATTCCTCTCTAGATGAAGATGTTTCTCTTGATGACGACGCTTCTGAAGACCAGGGTGCGGATGAGCAAGATTCTGATTCCTCTCTAGATGAAGATGTTTCTCTTGATAACGACGCTTCTGAAAACCAGGGTGCGGATGAGCAAGATTCTGATTCCTCTCTAGGTGAAGATGTTTCTCTTGATAACGAGAATTCTGTTGACAACAACTCATTGAATGAGAGTGCTGAAGAAGACGAAAACTCGATTATCACCAAAGAAGAAATACAATTAGAGATAGAAGCAATCTTACTATCTAGTCCTGACCTAACGGCAACTCACCTAGAAGAATTAGAAAAAGGAGATACAATAGAAATCGTGTCTAAAGACGGCAATTTCTACAAAGTGATTGTAAATGGTGTAGAAGGCTGGCTTTCTTCAGAGTCACTTTCATAAAATAAGAAAAAAAGCTAAGCGATTGCTTAGCTTTTTTCTTTACTTATTTAATCTTTTATTTACGAACCATATCTTCAAGTTCAAGATACTCTTTCATTTTTTCAATTAAAGCAGGTTTTAAATCTCCCCTTTGCATCGCAAATTCAAGTGTCGTTAAGACAAACCCTAGCTTCTCTCCAACATCATATCGTTTGCCCTCAAAATCATATGCAAAAACTTGTTGTTCTTCATTTAGCATTTGAATAGCATCTGTTAGCTGAATTTCACCACCAGCTCCTGTTTCTTGCTTCTCTAAATGTTTGAAAATGGCAGGTGTCAGCAAATAGCGTCCCAGTATAGCCAAGTTAGAAGGTGCTTCCTCCACTCTTGGCTTTTCTACAAAGCGGCTCACGCCATACAAACGACCTTCTTTTGTTGTGGGATCAATAATACCATATCGATTTGTTGTGTCATGCGGCACTTGTTGTACACCAATGATACTCGCTTCTTTCTCTTCGTATTGCTCAATTAGTTGCTTCAAACAAGGTTTATCATTTTGCACAATATCATCACCAAGCAGAACGGCAAAAGGTTCATCACCAATAAACTTGCGGGCACACCAAACCGCGTGACCAAGACCTTTTGGCTCCTTCTGGCGGATGTAATGAATATCTACTTTCCCTGCTTTTTGAACGGCTTCTAACAATTCATATTTTTCTTTTTCGGCTAGGTTTTGCTCTAATTCAAACGCATGATCAAAATGATCTTCAATCGCACGTTTTCCTTTTCCAGTGACAATAATAATGTCCTCAATACCTGATTCAATTGCTTCTTCGACAATATATTGAATTGTTGGTTTATCCACAATCGGCAACATTTCTTTTGGCATTGCTTTTGTAGCAGGTAAGAACCTTGTACCCAGACCAGCAGCTGGAATAATCGCTTTTTTGACTGATTTCATTATTCTTTATTATCCTTCCTTCTTATAAACTTTTTATTGAGTAGCTTATCTTCATCGGATACAAATAGAGTCTTCTAGAGAAAAATCAAGAAATTTTAACTCCGATATTGCCGTTAATTGTTTTATAGAGCTTTAATTGTTTTTCAGAATCTATTTCCACACGTAATTCTGCTTCATTATCTTTTTGGACAAGTGTTTTTTCATAATCATTATAGCCAAGTAGAAACTGGTAACCTGTTGCATCCAATTCACTTAACTTCTCTAAGGGAATTGTCACATTTACCACATTTCCACTTTGGCTTAAATCCACTTTGAATCTATAGGTATCTATAGCCGATTCTCTGCTTTGTAATATACAGGACTCCACGTTGACTTCACTGTGGCTTAATACTTGTATTTCTAATTTAATCTCATTCGCTACGATGTCTTGTTTAAGAAGTTCTGCTTTAACTTCTATTGGAAGTAAAAGCTTTGTTCCATCTTCAAGGTGAGCCTGTTTATATGATAAGCCATCCTTTGACAGATAAGATACTTCTCCGTTTTTCTTAGACCACTTAGCCAATAAAACTAGCTTTTCATATTCATGATTCATGGCAAAATGATAGTATTGTTTATTAATCGGCTTAATGATTGTCTCTTCAAACGAATACGAACGTTTTGCAGCAGTAAAAATTGAAATGACTTTATGAAATTTATCAAAATAAGCTTGTTTATTTTTGCTTTTCACAAAGTGATTTCGATCAAATAAACGAGTAATACTGTCAAATTCAATAATGCGATTAACAATGTTTTTTTCTTTCTCTGGAGGTAGGTTTTTCTTTAACACATGCTTTAATACGGCTATATTTGTATCCATTTTTTGCATAATATCGGTTTGTTTAACGAGCGAATCATTTTCATCTAAGCGGTTCAAATAATAGACTGGTTCCGTAGTAGTTGATACGGTGTCAGCTGCTATAATCACATCGATAAAAAACTGTTTATCCTCTGCAAATTTCATTTCAGGGAATGTGATATTATTATCCCTTATCAACTTTAAACGCACCATTCTCGATCTTGGACCTAAGTGATAGAAGAAATGCTTAATCAAGTATGGAGATACATTTCTCCGTTCTCGACTCGATTCATATCGACCAATTACTTTTTCTGATTTAGAGTTTACTTCAATTGTTTTTCCGACGGCATAATTAGCGTTTGTTTCTTCCAACAAATCAAATAACGTTTTTATACCAGTTGGATACAACCAATCATCAGCATCAAGAAAGAAAACATATTCGGAATTGGCCAAATGCACACCTAAATTTCTTGGGTGAGCAGGCGTACCTGTATTTTGTTCTAAAAAAACGCTCACAACATTTTCATACATATTCGAGTACTTTTTCATTAGCTTTTTGCTTCCATCAGTCGAATGATCATCAACAAGTATGCAAGTAATATTATCTCGACCTAAGTTTTGTAAAAGTACTGAATCAACGGTCCGTTGAAGCCATTTTTCAGCATTATATACTGGTACTATGACCGTAACCGACGTATTACGATGTAACGCTTTTTCATTTATAATTTCGTACCCGATTTTATTTTTTATTGAGTCTTTTTTTGTTAGCAAATTTAAGAATCCCATACTGTTACCTCCAATAGAAATACACCTATAAGTCACGCGTATATTACTTTCATTCTACTTCCCTTTTGGTATAAAAATAAACAGCATTTGCAGGATTTCATTAACTTTACTTAAATCTTTCATAATTACCCATTTAAACAATAAATACCCACACCGGAAGTTTACAATACAACTTTTGTGTGGGTATTTATTGTTATTTATTTTATTAGGTTCTGGCCATAATTAGCTCCAAACATGTCATATATAGAGCTTACTACACTTCATTCAATTACAGCTTTTGAAAGCACTCTATTATTCAGAGAATAATTTATCTGTTACTTCTTATCACTTGATCAATAATTTTTCTTGAAGCTGTACCATCATCCAAATGGCAAAACTTTGTATAAAAATCATCTACCCGCTGTTTATAAGATTCTTTTATGGCTTCAATGTCTTGAATCGCTTTAATCACTTCATCTGATGTTCTTAGCAATGGTCCTGGTGCTTCTTGTTCAAAATCAATATAAAAACCACGTAAGTCATCTCGATAATTATCCAAATCATACGTGTAAAAAATGATTGGTCTCTTCAAGTTAGCATAATCAAAGAAAACTGAAGAATAATCAGTAATAAGCAAGTCTGAAATCAAATACAGTTCTGAGATATCATCATAGTGTGATAGGTTATACACAAAGCCTTCCAACCCATCTACATTTAAATCATCTGCAATTAAATAATGCATACGAAGCAAAATTACGTATTCATCACCTAATTTATTCCTCATATCAAATAAATCCAGCTTCACATCAAACTTATATTTACCCCGTTCAATAAATTCATCGTCTCTCCATGTAGGAGCATACAAAATTATTTTTTTATTTTTGGGTAAGCCAAGAGACACTTTCAACTTTTCTTGATACTCACTATTGTTCTTTGAAGGATTGTAAAATAAGTCATTCCTCGGGTACCCAACATCAAGCATCTTTTTTTCAAAATGGAAGGCACGCTTAAATATCTCTGTAGAATAATCATTCGGTGAAACTAGATAATCCCAATCTTGAGTTTCGTTATAAAAATTTTGTTTATAAGTTGCTGTAGAAGTACCCGGCATTTTCACTTCCTTCATATCTGCCGCTAATCTTTTTAAAGGAGTACCATGCCAGGTTTGCAAATAAACAGTTTCTTTTCTTTTATCAAGTGTTTTTTCTTTTCTCGCATTCATAACCCAGAATTTAGATGTTGCTGCATAATAATAATATTTTAAACTTAATCGCTTTACTTTTTTTGCTGGACCCGGAATGGTCTTATCAGAGGGCTCGGAAAAAGCCCATATATATTCAAATTCTTTACCTTTCTCATTATACATCTCTTCATATATTGCCCTTGGGCTACATGCATAAGATTTTCCACCGAAGCTTTCGAAGAGTACCCGATTTTTCCGTGTTTTTATTTTACTGAATAAAGTGTTTGCTATCTGCTGGTTCAGCTTTTTTTTGTTTTTTAACCCTGCTTTCCAATTAGCTATATTGACTCTTTTGTTAAGCCATTGTTCTGTTTTAATTATATCACCACTCAAATGAGCTCTAATTTGTCGCAGTCCTAATCTTCCACTATTTTCAATATATTGGTCATCTACTTTTTCTAATTTCTGTTGAAGCTCTTCAAAATTAGCTTTAAATAAGTCTCTATTTTCTTCCTTTGCCCATTCCTTAAAATAAGTTCTTAAAAACCATTTCGTTATATATTCTTTTAACCAAAAGTCCGTTTCTTCTTTTAAATTAGCTTGCTGGTGAGAAATAAAATCAACCCATTCATTAAACTTATTCTTAAAAGGTTCTATACTTAAAGAGGGACGCTCAATTGGATCGTAACATTCTCCCTTAATATAGAGTGGAAACTTTAGATAAGTCACATTCTCTGCTCTTTTTAACGTATTAATCATAAAATCAAAATCTGTATAGTAGTGAAAATCGTCATTAAAAGTAAGTTGGTTCTCTTTTAAAAAAGCATTACTATACAACACACCAGCTACTGACATTCTTTTTAATGCCTTTTTTCTCTTTGTTTCTTTCCAATTAAATGTACTTGCATTATAAATCGTAATGGGTTTTACGCGGTTAGATTTTTGCATTCTAGTCATTAAAATAGGTGCATCACTTAATTCCATTAAAGAAGCGATAAAAAGAAGGGAGTTGTTTACTAAATAATCATCACCGTCTAAAAAAAGAACATATTCACCATTAGCCTGTTTTAAACCAAAGTTCCTTGCGTAAGCAACGCCTCGATTTTCTTCTAAAGCAATAACCTCTGCTCTAAGTGCCAATTGACTTTTTGTTTCCTTAATAAGCTCTAAGCTCTGATCAGTAGAACCATTATCTATAATAATAATCTCTTTATTTTCATAATCTTGATTGTTTAAAGATTCCAAACATCTCTTTATATAATCCTGTTTGTTATAAACAGTTATAAGGATTGATATTTTTTGCATAATCATCTTCACTCCTATTTGGCTATACAGAACATATTACGTTTAACATTTTCTCTATTTTCCTTATTCCAAATAAAAACCAGCGTTTAAACGCTGGTTTACATTTATTGATTCGCCTCAAACAATTCTGTTTTGATCTTTGTCGTAGAAATTCCTTCTGTCCGAGGCAGATAAACCACATCACAGTATTCGGTTAGAAAATCAAATTTTCCATCCCAATCATCTCCCATAACAAACACATCAATACCATGCTTTTGTACGTCCTCAACTTTTTGTTCCCAGTTGTCTTCAGCAATCACTTCGTCTACATAACGAATTGCTTCCAGAATCATTTTGCGGTTTTCAAAGCTGTGGTATGCTTCTTTTTCTTTTATTGCATTAAATTGATCTGATGAGATCGCCACGATTAAATAATCACCTAGATCTTTTGCCCTCTTTAATAAATTGATGTGTCCCCAGTGAAGTAAATCAAACGTTCCATACGTAATTACCTTTTTCAACGAATTTCCCTCCTAATTTATTTACCATTTTCATCTATATTCAAGCGGTCTACTATAATTTTTCATCAGAGTCAGTATAGCATATTTCCATACGAATCATTTTGTAATTTCTTGGACATTTCTTAAAAACTACGTACCGTTATCACCAATCGTAGAGCTACTTTTAATACCATAATTAAAAGGAAAATAACTATATATAGAGGTTGAATAAAGAAACCTGTAATGAATGTTCCTAATGTTAATAAGAACAGTACCAAAAAGAACCCTGGCAAACCAAGCAACACACCCGCTAGCTCAAAAACAAATGACTTTGTACGTATTTTATTTACTGGATCTCTTTCGTTTACCTGGTTTGCGTTTGTCAATTGGTAAGCAATCGGTACAAACAAAGCCATAATCACAAGTGTGATAACTAGATAAAGTACTCCAAGTTCGAGAGGGCTAAGCAATAACCTATCCCACAAGACTAGTAACGCAAAGGGCATAGCCAAAAATACAGGCAATGTTGCTCCTTGAATGAGCAAATCAATAAAGTATCCTTTTTTAGATGTTTTACCTGTTAACCTTGCTACCTCACCGTCAACACAATCAAGCAAATAACCAATATTATAACAAAAGAAGGCAAGTATAAAAGAAATTGGTGTTGCTTGAAGCAGCCAAAAGCCAGAAAAAACAACGAATAAGGCACTCATCCAACTAATGCTATTCGGACTTAAGCGTAATTTCATGAATAAGATCGTAACAAAAATTGATAACCGTCGTAGTACATACCAAGACCACAAGTCTTCCTTTGAACTGTAGGCTTGAGATTTTTCACGTAATCGAGTAATCTCTTTCGTATCAAACCAAGTCGCAGCAAGTCGCTTCTCCATCTCTAGCGTACCACTCCTTTGCTCTCTCCAAATAACTCGTCCACAACTCGTTTCGTTGCTTGACCATCTTCTAATGAGCAAAATTGCGATGAGAACGCAGAAAACGAATCGCCTTCAACTTGTTTCATTTCTTTTATTGCTTCAATTAATTCCGTTGTTGTTTTAACTACAGGACCTGGAGCCTGCTTCTCCAGTTGAAAATAAAAGCCTCTAATATCATCTCGATACTCATCTAAATCGTATGCAAAAAACAAAATTGGTCTATTTAAAATGGCATAATCAAAAAAGACAGATGAATAATCAGTAATCAATATATCGGAAATTAAGTAAAGCTCATTGATATCATAATAAGCAGATACATCTTTCACAAACTCGTTCTCTTCAATGGCGAGCTTATCACTTATAAAAGAATGCATCCGCAATAGGAGCACATATTCATCCGAAAAAGCATGTTTAAACGCATCTATATCGAGTTGCATATTAAAATGATAAGAACCAGGACCTTTGTTGTGATGATCCCTCCATGTTGGGGCGTAAAGCAATACCTTCTTCTCACTTGGAATATTAAATTTCCGCTTAATATTATTAATTGTCTCTTCATTATTACCTAATACAAGCATATCGTTTCTAGGGTATCCCGTCTCCAAAATGCGATTAGAATATTTAAATGCACGCTTAAAGATAGTTGTAGAATACGAATTAGGTGAAATCAAATAATCCCAGTTCGACGCTTCTCTATGAAAGTTCTCTACGTATTTTTCTTTTGTTGTTCCAGGCATCCGTACTTCATCCATATCAGAAACTAATTTTTTCAATGGGGTTCCATGCCAGGTCTGTACGTATGTTGTGTGTCTAGGCTTCTTAATCCAATTAGGCATCCTGCTATTCGTCACCCAATATGCTGATCTTGCCATTAATATAAACCATTTTACACTTAATCGTTCCACGTAAGGGATGCCATTTTCTTTGAATTTTGTTTGATGCTTTTTATTAACACTCCAAACAAGGTCATATTCGGCATAGTTCTCTCTCATGTACTCATAAATTGCCCTAGGGTTACAACTATATTGTTTTCCCGAAAAACTCTCAAACATAACTAGTTTTTTTCGAACCGGTAATTTTGAAGCTAAAAAGAAGGCTGTTGCTGACATTTTCCGTACGACATTTATCTTTTTTAATCGTTTTATCATTTCTACAAGTAACCCCTTTGCAAACAAACAGACATCCCCACATTACAGTAACTGTATGTGGGGAAGGAATCTCTATTAATGACTTTCCTGTTTCCGTGTAAGGTAGGAAACTTTTTTATTATTCTTCTTAGGCGCTTCTTCTCCTTCTGATTTTGCCTTATTAATGACAACAAGTATCGTTTGCATTAATATTGTACAATCCAACCAAAAAGAATAGTTTCGAATATAATGAAGATCAAATTTCAACTTTTTATCTGCGTTTGTCGTATATTTCCCCATCACTTGTGCATAACCAGTAATACCAGGTTTAACTGCATGACGGTAATTAAACCATTTGTTTTCTCTTTGAAATTTCTCTGCGAAGAAATCCCTCTCTGGTCTAGGACCAACTAACGACATATCTCCTTTTAATACATTTAACAGCTGAGGCAATTCATCAATTCTAGTTTTACGGATGAAACGCCCCATTTTTGTAATTCTTGTATCACCTGACTTCGCTAATGTTGGTCCTGTTTTTGATTCAGCATCAATAACCATCGAGCGAAACTTTAATATGTTAAACGGTTGATGATTCTTACCAATGCGTTCTTGCTTAAAGAATACAGGTCCACGATCTTCTAACTTTATACCGATTGCAGCAATTAGCATAACAGGCATTGTAGCGATAAGCATGAGAATCGATGCAGCAATATCTACAACCCGCTTCACTAAAAGCTGAGTAAGCGTTAGCGTAAAAGGTTTTACTTGCATGACCATCGTATCATCCATGGTTGTAACAGAAGTATTCATTAATAGCATGTCATTTACTTTTGGAACAACATAAACCAATTTCTTTTTTTTCATGGCATGGAACATTAATCGATCTTTTTTTT
Source organism: Shouchella patagoniensis (assembly GCF_002019705.1). Classification (GTDB taxonomy): domain Bacteria; phylum Bacillota; class Bacilli; order Bacillales; family Bacillaceae_D; genus Shouchella; species Shouchella patagoniensis. Next base: position 1,620,132 of record NZ_KV917377.1, read on the forward strand.
CTTCTTCAAGCTCTGATCCAAAAAAAACAACATTGTATTGATTGATTTGTACTTTAAGCTGGGCTAAAGATTCGCGTTTGTTATACCACCTTACGTAGCTACTTTTTGATAAAAATGAGGCAAGACTATGTTCCATTTCTTCAAACTCTTTTTCCGTACCGATAAACATGACTTTCCCTTTGCGTGAAAGTTGACTGTACTTTGTATAAGCCGATTTCCACACAAATAGTAGTACAAAAGCAATAAAATGAGCAGCTAACAAAACTGAGCGTGGCATCGCGAATTCTCGAAAGAAGAAAGAGACTGTCATTGTCAGCAACAAAATAAAAGTCACTGAAATAGCAAGCTTCCTAATAATATCCCATATATCATATTGGATAAGACGATCTAATTCGTAAATCCCGAGAAACAACACGCTAATGACTAAAATCCATGGCAATACCGATCCAAAAGCATCGTAGTTTTTTGGAGTCATCTGCTCTTGGAATATTAAGAATGCGAGACCGTAAGAAAGAATAATTATTAACAAATCGACGATCATCGTTAAACCACGCGCCGTTCGATTTGGGATCATATTTGGCATGAGCATGACTCCTAGTTTCATAGTGTTTCAATCTAACGATCATTTTATCATAAGACTTAAAGAAAGTCTTTGAGTACCTTGAACTTAAGTGAAAAATTCACAGCTCTCTAAATTGTTACATCATTTTTCACAAAAAAAGCTCTTTCAAAAAGAAAGAGCTTTACAAGTACTACTATTATCCCCTCGCTTTCTTCCAATAAACTGCAGTGAAGAAAGCTTTAAACGAACCAAATCCTCGAAAAAAATGTAGTATGAAAAAAGTTAGCATACAAAGTGGCCAGTAACGGATCCCTTCCTTTTTGACATAACCAAATGAGGCTATTGCATTCAAAAGAGTGTATAAACCTACAGCTACGAATAAACAGATAGCCGCATAATTCGAAAACAGTGCAAATATAAGCAAGATGAGACCCATTACAAAAGCAAATAAAGGCGCCTTATGACGTGTTCCTAATGCTCCAGGCGTAATCCTGTTAGCGATAATGTTCCACATTCCATCCCCTAATGATTTATCAATTAATCCCTTAAGAGTAGGTCTTACAAAATAAGTTGAAGCGATTGTCGTTGAGAGAAAAAAAGTCTTACCGGCATCACGCATCCGCTTATGAAACTCTATGTCTTCATTTCTTTTTAATGTTTCGTCAAATAAACCCACTTCATCAAACACTTCTCGCTTGTATGCTCCGTATGGAACTGTATCAACATATCCTTCCCAGTGCCTTCCCTCAAGAGTTCTAAATTTTGAATTCCCCACACCAAACGGGTGAGAGTATACATACTCATTTACTTTACCTTGCTTCCCCTCACCACGCGAATGAATAATCCCTCCGACGACATCTGCTTCAGGGTTTTCCTTTATAATCGTTGCATACTGTTCTAAAAAGTTATCAGGAATTGTTGTATGGCCATCAATCCGGAGGATATAATCACCAACTGCATGCTTTATGCCAAGGTTCCAACCAATTGGTAATGTCCTTCCTTGGTTTTCAAGCAACTGAACTTCCGTATATTTCTCACTATACATTTTAACAATGGATGCCGTTTTATCAGACGATTGTCCATCAACAACAATTAATTCCATTGTAAAGCCTTGTTTTTTCTGATTTAGTAATTTATCAAGTAAACGTGTAATATAAGCTTCTTCATTTCTAATAACAAGCAATATGGTCAAATGGGGGTTTATTGCTTGCTTTACTTGTTCTTTCATTCACTGATCCCCTTTTTATTTTAATACAGTTTAGAATGGTCTTCATACTACCCGAAAGCGACCGATAAGTAAATTAGAAATCGATTATTCAACTAAATGCCTCTAAATTATCTACATAATAGATAAAAAATAAAGAATTTTTCTCGTTTTCTCTTTCTATGTGTAAAAACGATAGCTATAATAGTATGTAGAATTTTGATGGAAGGGATGTCTTTTTTTTGAAAAAAACAATTTTCCCGTTGCTTGTCTGCCTTATGATAGCAGGTATTATACTTAGCAGCCTATATTATCAACAACAAATAGCTGGAATCGCGAAAGATTCTACTGAACCGAGAAGTGCATCTACTACTGCTAGTGAAAAAGAAGAGGGAATTGTAGATAACATTGAGGTCTATTCGGATGGATGGCTTGGTTCGCTCTTAAGTTCGGACCCTAATAAAGAACACAAGGTTGTTTTTTTTGGATCTCATTCCCTAGTTAGTATGGAAGATGATCCAGGATGGCCAGAGATTACGATGGATAAAACAAATGACCGGCTTGCCCCGTTAACAATTAATCATGACGTCATTCTTATTGATAATGATACAAGTACCGAAGATTTGGACGATCATTGGATTAAACAAATTGTTGAAAAAGAACCAACTATTATTATTGCAGAGTCATTAACTTTAAATGATAATAGTTCCGCAATTACCATTCAACCACAACAATCGGTTGATAATTTAAAAACGTTTTTTGATCAGCTCACTCTAGAATTACCATCAGTAGAAATTATTTTAGTTCCTACAAACCCAATTGGAGAAGCTAGCTTTTATCCATTACAAATTGACACTTTAAACGAAAACGCGCAATCATTAGGCGTTGATTACTTTGACCATTGGGATGCATGGCCTGAAGACGTCCAAGCCCGTGAACCTTTTCTAAAAGAGGGACGGCCTAGTAAAGCTGGTCACGAGCTTTGGGCAGAAGCATTTCTTGAATTTTTTATCGATTCATAAGCTTACGTGATAGGTTTATTTCCTTTTCATTTCTCTATATTTCGTTATAATAGTGGACGTTCTGCTTTTAGTGGAACGCCTTTTTTTGTCGAAAAAACGTTTTACACTAGTTATCCACAACACTAGCCCTGCTAATACCTCTATTTTTGCATTTGTGCACAGGTTGGGGATAAAATCAATATATTGATTTTATGATGTTTATTAGCTACCATATGTGGTATTATTACTACATTGCTTTAAATTACAGCAAACGAAACTGGAGTTGTGGCAAAATGAAAATTGTGTTTGATTCCAGAACAGGGAATGTTAAACGGTTTGCTGCAAAGTTACCCTTTGACTGCGAACAAATTAATGATTCCACCTACGTGGACGAGCCCTTTGTTCTAATAACGTATACAACAGGATTTGGGGACTTATCTCCAAAAACTCGAACATTTTTAGAAAACAACTATGAATGGCTAAAAGGCGTAGCAGCAAGCGGTAACCGCATATGGGGAGACCGCTTTGCAAGAAGTGCCGATACAATCGCAAACACTTATAGTGTACCCATTCTGCATAAATTTGAGCTTAGCGGAACGTCTAAAGACGTTGATGCATTTGCACAGGAGGTTTATTCCATTGACACAGTTAACACAAAATCAAGTGCCAAAGTGGGTTCAGCTTAATAATGAACTTATGATAACGAAAGACGGGAGTTACCAGTTTGACAAAGACAAAGAAGCTGTACATAGCTATTTTGTTGACCATATTAATCAAAACACTGTTTTCTTCCATGATCTTGAAGAAAAAATGGACTACTTAATTGAAAACGACTATTACGAAGAAGAGCTACTTAATCTTTATACAATGGATGAAATAAAAGAAGTGATGAATGTTGCTTATAATAAAAAATTTCGTTTCCCATCGTTTATGAGTGCATTTAAGTTTTATAACGACTATGCGCTTAAAACGAATGACAAAAGTAAAATTCTCGAACGTTATGAAGATCGAGTTGCAATTGTTGCTCTATTCTTTGGAAATGGTGATGTTGAAAAAGCAAAAAAACTCGTGACAGCGATGATTTCTCAAGAATTTCAACCTGCCACACCAACATTCTTGAATGCCGGACGCAAACGTCGTGGTGAGCTCGTTTCTTGCTTCTTACTTGAAATTAATGATTCACTAAACGACATTAGTCGCGCTGTCGATATTTCCATGCAGCTATCTAAGCTTGGTGGTGGTGTCGCTTTAAACTTATCTAAACTTCGTGCTAAAGGTGAGGCAATAAAAGATGTAGCTAATGCAACAAAAGGCGTTGTTGGTGTTATGAAACTTCTAGATAATGCGTTCCGTTATGCTGATCAAATGGGGCAACGTCAAGGTTCTGGTGCTGCATATTTAAATATATTCCATGCGGATGTGAATGATTTTCTTGACACCCGTAAAATATCTGCTGATGATGATGTTCGAGTTAAAACCTTATCAATCGGTGTTGTTATTCCAGATAAGTTTGTGGAGCTTATGCGGGAAGATAGAGATGCGTACTTATTTTACCCACACACGGTATATAAAGCTTATGGACAACATCTCGATGAAATGAATATGGACGAAATGTACGATAAGTTGGTTGATGATCCACAAATTCGTAAAGAGAAAATTAACCCACGCCGTTTATTCCAAAAACTAGCGATTCTTCGTTCTGAATCTGGATATCCGTATATTATGTTCGCTGACAATGTAAATAAGGCTCATGCTAATAACCATATCAGTAACGTAAAATTCTCTAATCTATGCTCTGAAATACTTCAAGCATCTGAAGTATCAACTTATACCGATTATGACCAAGAAGACGAAGTCGGCTTAGATATTTCTTGTAACTTAGGATCCATCAATATTATGAATGTCATGAAAAACAAATCGCTTGAACAAACAGTCAGTATTGCAACTGATGCCTTAACACGTGTCTCTGAATCAACCAATATTACAAATGCACCAGCCGTGCGTCGAGGCAACCAAATGATGAAATCTATCGGACTTGGAGCAATGAATTTACATGGTTATTTAGCTGAACAACACCTTGCTTACGAGAGCGAACAAGCTCGTGATTTCGCTAACACCTTTTTTATGGCGATGAATTACTTTTCCATTAAGCGTTCTGCTGAAATTGCTCGCGACCGTGGTGAAACTTATTATGGTTATGAAGGTAGCACATACGCAAGCGGAGCTTACTTTGAACAGTATTTAGAGACGGACTTTACGCCTCAATTCGAGAGTGTTCGATCTTTATTTGAAGGCATGTTTATTCCAACAAGAGAAGATTGGGCAATATTAAAAGATTTTGTTGCTGAACATGGCTTGTACCATAGTTATCGCCTTGCTATTGCCCCAACAGGATCCATTTCTTATGTACAGTCTGCAACAGCAAGTGTTATGCCTATTATGGAACGAATTGAAGAACGGACTTATGGCAATTCAAAAACGTATTATCCAATGCCTGGACTTAATGAAAGAAACTGGTTCTTCTTTAAAGAAGCATACGACATGGACATGTTCAAAGTTGTTGATATGATTGCCACAATTCAACAACATGTTGACCAAGGAATTAGTTTTACTTTGTTCCTAAAAGATACAATGACAACACGCGACTTGAATCGCATTGACCTATATGCCCATCACAAAGGCATCAAAACGCTTTATTATGCACGCACAAAAGACACCGGCCAAGATAACTGCCTTTCTTGTGTAGTCTAAGCGTTTCATTCGGATTTCAAATAAGGAGAGTGCTTATGACACACGTATATGACGCGGCCAATTGGTCCAAACATGAAGATGATTTTACACAAATGTTTTATAACCAAAATGTAAAACAGTTTTGGCTTCCAGAGGAAGTTGCCTTAAATGGCGACCTCCTCACTTGGAAGTACCTTTCACCTGCTGAAAAAGACACGTACATGAAGGTGCTCGCTGGCCTAACTCTTCTTGATACAGAGCAAGGAAATACGGGCATGCCGATTGTTGCTGAACATGTTCAAGGGCACCAGCGCAAAGCCGTTTTAAATTTTATGGCGATGATGGAAAACGCTGTTCATGCAAAATCTTATTCAAATATTTTTATTACACTCGCTACAACAGAAGAAATTAATGATGTCTTTGATTGGGTTAAAGAAAACCCACGTCTTCAGAAAAAGGCTGATACAATCGTTTCAATTTATAAATCAATTAAATCTGGTGATGAAATCTCACTATTTAAAGCAATGGTCGCATCCGTCTATCTAGAGAGCTTCTTGTTCTACAGCGGCTTTTATTATCCGCTTTACTTTTACGGACAAGGCAAACTTATGCAAAGCGGTGAGATCATTAACTTAATTCTTCGAGACGAAGCAATTCATGGAGTATACATTGGGTTGTTAGCACAAGAGATTTATAACAAACAAACTCCAGAAAAACAAAGTGAACTGCAAGAATATGCTATTGATCTCTTAAAGAAACTTTATAAAAACGAATTGGCTTACACTGAAGAATTGTATGATCCGGTTGGACTTTCACATGATGTGAAGAAATTTATTCGCTACAATGCGAATAAAGCGCTAATGAACTTAGCCTTTGAACCATATTTTGAAGACGAAGAAATCAATCCAATTGTATTAAATGGCTTAAATACAAAAACAAAATCCCATGACTTTTTCTCAATGAAAGGAAATGGCTATAAAAAAGCTACTGTTGAACCATTACGTGATGATGATTTCTTCTTTCCAACAGAAGAAGGTAAAGTGACTCAAGAGCAGATCTAACATCTGCTCTTGCTTTTTTTATGGACAGCACCAAGCAAAATTTAAAATCCTCTTGCTTTGCTTGTCTGTGTATACGATAATGAACAGGTTAAGACAAGCGGAGAAAAACCGCTTTTTTCGACAGGGGGAAACAAACGTTGGGAAAAATGGATGAAATGATTGTCGTTGCGCCGCGAAAACATGTTTTTCATAATGAATCTCTTACTTTTCAAGGGGTAGTCAGCAGTCATGAACAAGTCGCAACCATTATGAATCGCATTAATCGCCATTTTAGTGAAATGCGCCGTGGCAACGCAGAGGAAGATATTGCCTTTAAACAGCCGATTCCATATGTCGTTATTCGTAGAGGTTCAGAAATCTATTCATATGAACGTTTAAAAGGCGGAGGTGAATCTCGTCTACATCAAAAACTCTCCATCGGTTTTGGTGGGCATATGAATGCAATTCTGTCGTCTAGCTTTTCTGAAATGCTTGAAGCCAATACACAGCGGGAACTACATGAAGAACTTTATTTTGATTCTACCAAGCAAAAATCTATGCAAACGATCGGTTTAATTAACGATGATGAAAATGAGGTCGGTCGTGTCCATATCGGTATTTTATCTGTTCTTAACTTAGAAGATGATGCAGAAGTATCCGTGAAGGAAACAAACCAACTGGCAGGCCGCTGGATGACATTAGATGAATTAACTAAACCAGAAGCCTATGATCGCTTAGAAACATGGTCTCAATTCGTGGTTGATATATTTAAAAAATAAAATTTGTTCATGCTAAAGAAAGAGGGAACCTAAGAAAAAGGTCCCTCTTTTTCTTATATAATTTGTGCCCCCAATGCATTTTCAAAATGACGTAAGGCCCATTCATGTCCACTTTTATCGAAGCTTGCGACAGCATCCTTATATATAGTAAGTTTGTACCCTAACGAGTAAGCATACACAGCTGTATGCAGCACACATATATCAGTTACATCTCCAACAAGGTGAATGTCTGTTACTCCTCTTTCCCGCAACAACAAGTCCAAGTTTGTTCCTACAAATGCTGAGTACCTCGTTTTATCAAGCCATATGACATGATCTTCGTTTTTGATCATTTCATAATGTTCTTTTACTTTTCCATAAAGCTCCCTCCCTTTTGTGTTACGTATATTATGAGGTGGGTATAAAACTGTCTCTGGATGATGTTTATTTCCCTCTTCATGAACATCTACTGCATAAACAATTAAGTCTTGATTCTGATGAAATTGATGCACTCGCTCCAATAAAGGAATTTCTATCATTTGTCCTGGTTTTCCCACTGATAAAGCTCCATCACTAGCAATAAAATCATTTGTATAATCAATGACCAGCAAAGCTTTCATACCACTCACACCTTCCTTTTTAACAATTGTACCTTAAAAGTGTACATCCCTCTCTATTTTTGATACGTTTTTACAGAATACATCGATTAGGAGGGATTTACATGAAGACTGTTCAAGAACTTGAAGCTCAATTGGCTGAATTAAAAAGCGATTTCATCCGCATTCAAGGTGACGTAGAGAAAATTGAAACCACCGGTGGTAATGTTGCATTAGCCGTAAAACAGCTTACTGCTCTTGAAAATGAAATTGCAGAAGTCCGAACCCAATTACGAGAAGCTTTAAAAAAGGATAACTAGTTTTTTATTCACATGCCTATCTTTTCTACTACCGAGATAGGCACATTTTTTCTCTAAATTGCATTCAATAAAACTTTTAATTAAACGTAACTCTGGAGTTGTGTATTGCCCTTTTCTTGCATATCTATTTACAAGTATGCAAAGTCAAAGAAAGGGGTTATTTACTATGCAAATTCATGTTGTACAGCCAGAGGAAACGCTCCAAGGTATTTCCCAGGCATACAGCACATCAGCACAATCGATTATAGAAGCAAATGAATTAGACGCGCCAGATCAACTCGTCATTGGTCAAACACTCGTTATCCCTATTTATGGACGCTATTACTTTGTTCAACCAGGTGACTCTCTCTCTCTCATTGCCAATCGCTATGGCATTCCTGCCCTAGAACTTGCCCGCATTAATGGTATTCCATTAAATCAAACGTTATATCCAGGTTTTCGTCTTTATTTGCCTCCAGGGCAACTAATGGAGATTGAGACAAACGCTTATATTGAACCCATGGGTGAGACGGTCAGTCAAGAACTTCTCTCAAGTGCACAAAATGTAGCCTCATACTTAACTTACCTTGCTCCATTTAGCTATCAAATAAACAGAGATGGTAGCATAGCTCAAGTACCACTTGACAGCATACCAGATATTGCCGATCAAACTGGAGCTTCTTTAATGATGGTTATAACGAATTTAGAAGAAGGTGCTTTTAGCGGAGAACTAGGGCAAACCGTTTTAGAAAACGATAAATTGCAAAACGCACTTCTAGATTCAATTATCGCGGAAGCCAATCGGGTTGGGCGTTTCTCGGATGTACATTTTGATTTTGAGTTTCTCCCTCCTACCATGCGAGAACCTTATAATCAGTTTCTTGAGAAAGCAGTAGGTCGTTTGCACGAGCAAGGATTACTTGTTTCAACAGCACTTGCCCCTAAAACAAGTTCGAGCCAAGAAGGACAATGGTATGAGGCACATGATTATGGTGCGCATGGAGCTATTGTCGACTTTGTTGTACTTATGACTTATGAATGGGGTTATTCTGGTGGACCACCTCTTGCAGTATCACCCATTGGTCCTGTAACCGAAGTAGTTGTCTACGCCTTAACAGAAATACCTGCTGAAAAAATCATGCTTGGGCAAAACCTCTATGGATATGATTGGACGTTACCTTTTACTCCTGAAGGCGATTATGCTCGAGCGCTAAGCCCTCAACAAGCAATTTCTGTCGCACGAGAAAACAACGTGACAATTCAATATAGTGAGCAATCTCAGGCTCCATTTTTCTTTTATACAGATACTAATGGTGCAGAACATGAAGTTTGGTTTGAAGATGGCCGATCAATCCAAGCTAAGTTTGACTTAATCAAGCGCTATCGACTGCGAGGCATCAGCTATTGGAAGCTAGGACTTTCCTTCCCTCAGAATTGGTTATTACTTGCTGATCAATTTGAAATAAGAAAGCGTAGTTAAGATGTCCACTCGTTGGGTTATTCCAGCGAGTTTTTGTTTATTTATGTAGTAAAAAGTGAATATAATATACATAATTTAATTTCTACTTGATTTTCAGCTTTAGCGACTTCCTTTGTTATTATAGCGATACCAAAATTATAGATAAGAAGGTGTTTAGTATGAAACAAGAAATGATCATTATTACTGGTGCAGCATCTGGAATTGGTCGCGCAACTGCAATTGCGTTTGCTAAACAAGGTAAATCTTTGGCATTAATTGATCAAAATAAAGGAAATTTAAAAGAAATACAAGCTGAATTTGGCGAAAAACTTATCTCAATTTATGAAGGAGACGTCTCTAATCCAGAGCAAATGAAAGAGATCTTTACTAACATCGCCATGTCAACAAAAACTGTTACCACTCTTTTTGCTAATGCAGGAATTAATGGCATATTTACATCAATTGAAGCGTTTGAACCAGAAGATTGGGATAAAACCATGTCCATTAATTTAAAAGGCACATTTTTAAGTGTAAAATATGCCATTCCACTTATGAAAGAAAATGGTGGAAGCATTGTGATTACAAGCTCAGTTAATGGTACCCGTGTTTTTTCGAATGTTGGAATGGCCGCATATAGTTCGTCGAAAGCAGCAGTTGCTGCTTTCGGCAAGATGGCTGCACTTGAACTTTCTAATTATGGCATTCGGGTTAATGTTATATGTCCCGGAGCCATTCAAACAAATATCGGAGAACGTACACATAAACATGAAACAGAGCTGAAATCACTAGAGTTTAAAAAAGAAACAGACCGCTCTCCCACACCACCTGGTACGCCGGAACAAGTAGCGGATATGGTTACCTTCTTAACCTCTGATAAAGCAAAGCATATAAGTGGAACTGAAATCGTTATTGATGGCGCTCAAACACTCCTATAAAAATTCGTGTTCTAAATTAGCTAGCAGTCACATTTGGCTTGTTAGCTTTTTTATATTCGATTTCTTTGTTTCATTTAAAACTTATCGTTTACATGATTACACTCATTAAAACAATAAAAATAGCCTCAACCACATTTAGGTTAAAGCTACACGGAAAAGAAAATCCAGTAGATAAGGGCTACAATTCCCATCCAGATTGGCAAACTCAGTAAAGTGCCCCACAGCACTCCAATCATAAAGCGCCCGTCTTGCATCACTTGATCCCTCATTTGCACTCCTCCTTTTATTAGCATTTTAAACAAAAAGGAGGTTAATTATTCCTACATCTTTTAGCAACTCTTTTATATTATGGAGAATTCATGTAGTGAGTTCGAAAAACATACAAAAAAAGCGCTCATATATGAGCGCTTTTTTGAAGGGCATTGTCCGTTCTCCCTTCCATTATAAGTTCAGAACGGCTAACTACCCCGCTCGTCATTCGATTAAAGAATAATGCTGCTATTCCTGGCAATAACAACGCATTCCCAACAATTGTTACTGTAAGAAGTGCAGCAAACAGTGCTAGTTGGATAAAGCAACCCATTGTATAAAGTGGATTGGCCAGAAGTAACTTTACACTCGTTATCATCGCTTTTGGTAGAGTTAACTGGTGTTTTATAATGAGTGGCACTGTATACAGCTGACTAAGTGCAATCATCCCTGCAAAATACGTTTGGAAACAAGCAATTGCGAAAGCAAACCATGTTCCTTCAACCGACCAATGCCACCAAGAAGCAATTAAGATTAGAACAAAAGCTCCAAAAACACAAGCAATCCCTACACCCTGAAAATAATGTCGCTTTACTCCTTTTAAGAATTCAAGTATTAATGGGCTTTTTTTATTCGTGAGCATTGACTCTACACAAACAGACGCGCCGAAAAAAACAGGTCCTCCAACTACAAGCATATAAACGATCGCTAACTGCCATGGTAAAAATAAGACAAAAGGTATTAATGAAATAGAAACGAACAAGCTTATCGCAATAATGGAGACAATGTAATGATACATATCTTTTGCTGTTACTCGAAGGATCGATGTTACAGAAAACATATACTCACCCTATCCGTTGCTCGGTTTTTTTATTAAAAAGATGCATTTTCTCCATTTGAAAGGATACACGGACATTTTCACCAGGACGCACAAAGGATTCACCTGATATTTTCGCAATAATATCACTTTCATTTACAGAGAAATAAAGCAAGTTTTCTGCACCTAGATGTTCAAATACCTTAATATTTACATCAAGATCTCCTTCTTCTCCTAAAGAAAGTTTAATATGTTCAGGACGAATTCCAAAGATAACTTCTTCTCCAATATAACCCTCGGTCATTTTTTTAATTTCTTTAGGAATTGGCCAGAGCCTATCACCAATAAGTATTTCATTAGCGGAAGCAACCTTAGCCGGAAGAAAATTCATTGCTGGTGAACCAATAAAGCCCGCTACAAATATGTTAGCTGGTTTGGCATACAGCTCTTGCGGCGAAGCAATTTGCTGAATTTCACCTTTGTTCATAACCACAATCCGCTGTCCTAGTGTCATTGCTTCCACTTGATCGTGTGTAACGTAAACAATTGTTGCACCAAGACGCTGATGAAGTTCTGCCAATTCGATTCGCATTTGAACACGTAATTTCGCATCTAGGTTCGATAAAGGTTCATCAAAAAGAAATACTTTCGGATCCCGAACAATCGCTCGCCCTACTGCCACGCGTTGACGTTGTCCTCCTGATAATTCACGCGGCTTTCTTTCTAATAATTCATCCAATCCTAAAATTTTTGTGGCATACTCGACTTTGTCGTCAATCAAAGTCTTTTCGGTTTTCATGTTTTTTAAACCAAAACTCAAATTTTGTTTAATCGACATATGGGGGTATAATGCATAATCTTGGAACACCATTGCAATATCTCTGTCTTTTGGATGGACATGATTCACAAGTTGATCATCAATATAAATATTTCCTTCAGTTTGTTTTTCAAGCCCAGCAATCATTCGTAAAGAGGTTGTTTTCCCACAACCAGAAGGACCTACAAAAACAAGAAACTCTTTATCTTTGATTTCAAAATTAGCTTTATTTACGGCCGTAAAAGCCCCGCCCTTTTTTCCATCAAAAAAAGTTTTAGTAATTTGATCAAAAACGATTGTAGCCATTTTTCACCTATCCTTTCACAGCCCCAATGGTAATGCCTTGCAAGAAGTATTTTTGCAAAGAGAAAAACAAAATAAACATTGGCAGTGCTGCCACAACTGATCCAGCCATCATAGCTCCAAAATCAGTTGACTCTGCAAATTTAAAACTGGCCAGCCCAATTTGTATCGTCCTCATGGAACTTGTTTGCGTTACTAAAAACGGCCAGAAAAATTCATTCCACGTAGCAACAAATGTAAAGATTGCCAAGACAGCAAGGCCAGGCTTCGAAATAGGCAATATGATCTTATAAAAGATACGCCATTCACTACATCCATCTATTCGAGCTGCTTGAATAAGTGTCGACGGTAACGTGGACATGTATTGCTTCATTAAAAATATATTCCCCACAGTTGCAAACATCGGCAACATGATTGCCGTGTACGTATTACCCAATTGAAATGTATTAACCACAATAATATATACCGGAATTAAAGTTACTTGTGCAGGAATCATCATTGTTCCTAATAACATCCAAAAAATCATATTCCGACCAGGGAACCTTAGTTTAGCAAATGCATACCCTGCCAAAGAACAAAAAAGAACGTTCGTGAACGTTAAAACGGAAGATACGAATAAACTATTGCCTAGCCAGCGCATCGCATCTGTTTCAGTAAAAAAACGAATATAAGTCGCAAGCGTAGGTCGTTTTGGAAACCATTCTGGAGAAAAAGACGCTGTTGCAGCTGTATCTTTAAACGACATAACAAACATCCAGTAAAGTGGTATTAGCGTTATAACAATCCAAAAAAATAAAATAAGGTAACTAATGATTCGGGCAGCCGCCTTTTTCCGTTCTGGACGACGGTTTAAAGGGGTTTCATGGTTAATTGCTGGTTGGCTCATTCTGTTTTGCCCCCCATATTCTAAAATTCTACGTCACTAGACATCAATTTAAATTGAAAGATTGAAGCCAAAATAATAACAATTCCAAGCGCAAACGACTCTGCTGCTGCAAGCCCAAATTGATAATATTCGAATGCATGTACATAAATTAAATAGGCAATCGTTGTTGTAGCAAAGTTTGGCCCACCTTGAGTCATTAAATAGATACTCATAAATACTTGAAATGAACCGATTATACCCATTACTAATAAATACAACGTTGTAGGTTTCAAGAGTGGAATTGTAATATTCCGAAACTGGGACCACGAACTGGCGTGATCAATATCAGCTGCTTCATAGAGTGAACGTGGTATGCCCCCCAGTGCTGCCAAATATAAAATAATTCCAGCACCATGTCCTGTCAGCCAGCTCATCAATATCAGTGCAAATAGTGCCGTGCTGCTACTTCCAAGCCACATTTGATTATCGATTCCGATATAATTTAAAATCATATTTAAAAGCCCCATGTTTGTCGGATCATAGATCCAAAACCATACAAGCGCCATCGTAACACCTGAAGCTACGGTAGGTAAGTATAGAGATGCTTTAAAAAATGTCTGCATCTTTTTACCTCGTGGGAAGATAAGTACAGCTAAGACGAGAGTAATGGCAACACTTACTGGCACTGTCGCAACTGTGAAAATGAACGTATTTCGCATAGATCGCCAGAATATTTCATCGTTTAACATCTGCTTATAATTATCTAAACCGATAAAGGTTGAACCCATCACATGGTAATTTTGAAAGCTCATTATGAACGCATAAATAACCGGAATAAATGTAAACAACAGAAACACAAGTATCGGCACTGTGATAAACACATAGCACCAACCATAATCACGAAAAAATAAGTTTATTTTCGACGGCTGGACTTGAGCCTTTCTTTCCATCTGGATGCACTCCTTTACTTTGAGATAGAAGAGGAGGCCTCCCCTCTTCTATTCATCATAATTGTCTACAGTATTAAGGTTTAAACTGCCCAGACTCCGCCTCAGTTTTAAACTTGTCGAGTGCTTCTTGAGGCGTCAATTCTCCGCTAATTAGCCCTTGAAATGTAGGTACAACAACTTGAGTCTTAAACATGTCATCTTTTGCAGCTAATTCACTATTAATTGTGTTTGGAGGGAGTACATTTCCAGCCAGACGTTGAGCAGCCAATTCATTCTCTTCCGACAATGGTAAATCATAATCATTTGCTGCTTGCGCATGAACAATCGGCAACGCAAGTGCAGATGAAGTCATTCCAATTGCATCTGAACCGGCTAGATGTTCAAGTACTTTTACGCTATTAGCAACATGTTCATCTGTGGCATTACGTTGAGTAAAGAGCAAATACCCTTCAGACCCACCTTGTGCAACCTCTTCCGCTCCTTCATTATGCGGAATTGGTAAAATAACGAACTCCAGCTCTTCACCTTCAGTTTCACCATTTCTAATTTCTTCATTACGCGTTTCTACCATTGGTTCTGAGTAGGGAATTGCTCTACCAAAGAACAGTGCTTGATAGTTATAAAACATTTCTTGGCGTTTCGTCGCATCAATCGCTGCGGTTTCAGAAGGCATGATACCATCATCGCGAAGCTTCACAATAAACTCCATCGCTTCTAGTATCTTTTCATCATCCCATTCGATTCCCTCTTCCGTCATTCGATAAGGAATGCCGTTGTTTCTTGCAAGGTGGTCTAGTAATTCTTCATCAACACCTTGGAAGACAAACCCATATTGTGGTTCTCCATTATTGTTTTCTTGCTCGCCAATTGAAGCAAGCTCGTAAAATTCATCCCACGTCCAACCTTCCGATTGGATTTTTTTATAATCAACACCATATTCCTCTAACAGAGCTTTATTTCCACCCCAAACATGTAGATACTGATAAAGTGGTAACCCATAAAGTGAACCTTCTAATCTCATATGATCAAGAGCAATATCATCATAATCGCTTAAATTGATGTTAAGTTTATCGTCAATATCTACTAATAATTGTGTTTCTTTATATTTTCCAAGAGGACGTCCGAAATAAAGATCCGGAGGAGTTCCAGTATTTAATGCAATATCAAACTTTTGTAATCCTTCTGCCCACGATAAAATTTCATACTCCACTTTAATAGTAGGATTCTCATCTTCGAATTCTGCGATAGACTCCTGAAGCTCACCTTCATAGTCCCCATGTACAGGGTACGTCCACACCGTGACGACATCTTGTTCTTCAGAACCACTATTACCATTTCCACCTGAACTCTGTTGCGAGCCACCGTCACTATCTCCGCCACCACAAGCTGCTAAAGTAAAGATCATTGCACCAGTTGTCGCAGAATATAGAAGCCATTTCTTCATTTCTTATTTCCCCCTTAAACGATAATATATATTGCCATGCCGTATCTAAATGCCAACACCACCTCCCTCACGATGCGTAGTAACTGGGAAGTCCCCGTAAGCTTCAGCCTTTTCATATAAGAAATTAAATGCGGCCTTAATAGCAGACTCTGTATGTTCATATGTAGAAACATATGTAAGGTTTTTCGGAATAAATCCGTAATCATATGGATTTTGAGTTCCTATTACAATTGGTTCGTGACCTTGCCTCACTAATTCTTTTATAAACACTTGTTGAAACGATCCCTCTTCTATTGATCTAGATGCCATTATAATTTGCTCATACGATGCAGCAATAGCGAGGTAATGATCTAATAATTCGCCCTTATTAATGGGTACGAATTCTGCAAGTTGTGAATCGAGGACGGCTTCAATTGGCCTTTCATTTTTTCGTGGATCTTCTGCTAAACTTTGCTTTGATTTTTCCGGATAAAAGACAAGCACTGGTTTAGACTCGTCTAACCTTCTGTCTCCAATTGCCGTAATTCCCTTCTCGTAAATAGCTGCAGCTCTTCCCTTATTTTCAAGCGATCCAACTTTATCAATATCTTTCACTTGTGGAAGTTGAGCCCATGACAGGTAGCGGTCTTTCATCTGAATTACACGCTTGTAGGAGTCTTCTAACCGATCATCTAAAGACTGGTCCTTACTAATTTCCTTTGTAAATACATCAACGGTCTCTTGTTGTCGTTCGAATCGATGAGAAACCATTAATAAATCGACTCCGGCTTGAAATGCTTGTAATGCACCTTGTGCAGTACCAACTGTTCCAGCAATCGCATCCATTTCAAGACAATCGGTCACGACTACACCATCAAATCCTAATGTTTCACGTAACAAGTCTTTAATAACTTGTTTTGACAATGTTGCGGGTAACGTTGAATTAGACTCGAATGCGGGAAAAACAACATGAGCGCTCATGATCATATCTGCTCCGGCTTTCATACAAGCTTGAAATGGTACAAGCTCTACCTCAAATAAACGTTTCCTCGAATGGGTGATAATCGGCAATGCATGATGCGAATCCACATTCGTATCTCCGTGACCTGGAAAGTGTTTTAGCGTCGTCATTACACCTTCGCTTTGCATTCCTTTCATCATTGCTTGAGAAAAAGACGCTACTTTTTCTGGGTCTTCTCCAAAGGAACGCACGCCAATTACTGGATTCTCTGGATTATTGTTAACATCAACAACAGGAGCTAAATTCCAATTCACACCTAGGGCTCTCATTTCTTTCGCAGTTAGTTTCCCAACTTCATTTGCATATAGAGGCTCACTTGTAGCACCAAGCAACATCGCCCCTGGGAGCGTTGTTGTATCATCACCTAGTCTCCTAACTGCTCCATTCTCCTGGTCTATACATATGGCAAGTGGCCTTTCGTGACCTGCCTCTTTTGCTAGTTGCTGCAATTGTGTGGTTAGTTCAAATAACTGCTTTTTATTTTTAATATTCCGACTAAAAAGGATGATATTTCCGATGAAATGCTCTTGAATCATTTGCTTAATACCTGGAGTGACAGTTGTTCCATTAAAACCAAAAACAAATAATTGTCCTAACTTTCTTCGTTGCCTTTCCTCCATAACGATTCCCTCTCCCTTAATATAACTGAATAATGTGTAATAAAAGTCTATTCCTTGTCCTTTAACTCCATTCCATCTACTATCTAAAACCACCAATTTTTCTAACAGAAATTCAGTAAGAATAAAAAAGCCGATTAAATAAAGCGCTTTCTAAATGAAATGATGCATGAAGAGTTCTCAAAACAAATAATACGTATGCTACAAATACATAATGTCATAACAAATATACCAGATGATTAAAACATTGAACAGTATTTTTTGAAAATAAAAAACTGTCCCTAAAAACAGAATGACAGTTTTTTTGACAATATATTTTTTTCGAGGTTTAAATTCTGCAGATTTGGGAATCAGATAAATAATAGAGAAAAGAAGGCATATAAAAAGAGACAAGGTATGTCCTTGCCTCTCATAACGAATTTGTCTAACGCATTAATGTTTTAGCGAATAATAACGAATCATTTGTCTACCACTATAATATGAGAGACTTATCTACAAGTCAACCCTTAAGATTCGACAAACATTCCTCTATTTCTCTAAATTACGCTCTAGATAAGGGTGCAATCCAATTGCGCCCTTGTTCTGTTAACGCCAGACTTGGTTTGACATCTCCGTTTTTTAGTTCTTTATTCTCAGATCCAATTAGCTTCTCCACTTTCAATAAATCAATTAGTTCACTAGCAGAATTTGCCGGAATACCAAATTTAATAGAAAATTGGTTTCTAAGCCATGGAGCTCCTAAATACAATTCATTTTCAGAGCCAAATCGATTTTCCCATTCGTCGATAAACCGAAGTGCATCAATTTTATAAGATTCCAGATGATATTCTTTTATTTCTAGTTGTAAGAACTCTCGCAAATCTTCGCTATAATGAGAGTAATTGGTAATATCGGTATGCTTTGGAGCTGCTTCTGAAAGATAATATAGTTCTACTCGTTTTCCTTTATACATTAACCTACTCATAATAGGAACCATATCACTGTCAGCAGTAACAAATACATAACAAGAAATGTTCTCATCTTTATAAGTACTCTCAATTGCATCAATACATAACTCAATGTCAGATGAATTTTTTCGTGAATCGCCTTCTTTATCATTTGAATATACATGGCGAATCTGAACGCGCTGTTTTTGCAAATCTGTTAAACTGGAGCGAATACGTTGAAAATCAGCATAAGCACGGAATGTTCTTACTTGGTTTTGTCCGTATCTGTCCCACAAACAATTAAACAAATTCTTTTCTTCTGTCTCGTGGTTTGGATTATGATTATAACGGTTCATTAATGTCCAATAAACATTATCATAGTCAACAAAAATCGCTACATTACTATGCTCTTTTGTTCTAAATGCATTTGTTCGATCTTCTCTCTGAACTCTGCTCATTCTTTCAGCTGTTTTTTAACGATTGCTCGTTGCCCTCCCAAAACAGCCTCCCTCCTATTCATTCCCATGAGAGCGATGTCTTGTCGTCCATTATCGTGTTGTCGCATCAGTGAAGATAGTACTCTTAGTGTACGACAATTTATACCCCTTGCCTACGAAATTTTACAAAAACAAGGTTGGGCAAATTCAGTAGTAGTAAGATTCCCGCTTTTTAATTAGTTAAAACCTCTTCATGTAAATATATGATTTTCCCGTTGTTTTCATTCGAATAAACTAGTTGTCAAAATACTTGTTGACAAACAAGTGTATGAACCATATAGTACATACATATAGACTGTATGAATCGCATAATACATACACAGATGGAGGGATCGAATGTCTTTTATCAAATTGCTTCACTTTGAAATGAAACGCATTTGGAAGGCTTATGTTTTATTAGTTTTGCTTGTAACCGTAATGCAATTGGTCTCTATTTGGATAGCTTCTCGCAATAGAGTAGCTAACTTAGAAGCGTCTGCCAAACAACAAGGGTTAACCCTTGATCAACTCGGTCGAGATTATTCCTTTGATGGCGCTGAATTGTTTAATTCATTACCGATTATTGGTTCCATTATGTTATCGATCGCTGTACTACTTATCTATATGTTGCTAATTTGGTATCGAGATTGGTTTGGTAAAAACACAGTTATTTATCGCCTTCTCATGCTACCAACAAACAGAGCCTCACTTTATTTTGCTAAGTTAATAACGATATTCTCCCTTGTACTTGGATTGCTCTCACTTCAAATTCTTTTAATAATTGCAGGAGTCTCTATAGCAACGTCCATTATTCCTACGAACTTTTTTTATCATTCTCTCTCTGTAACTTCTGTCATTCAATACGGAGGACCTTTTAGTATTTTTCTCCCATCAACCCCATTATTTTTTGTCCTTGTATATGGGCTTGGTTTCACTTTTTTAAGCGTTGTCTTTACAGCAATTTTATTAGAACGTAGCTTTCGAATAAAAGGGTTGGTGTTTGGCGCGATGTACTTAGCGTTCATATTTACGGTGTTTATAAGTATTCTAGAAATGAGTTCAACCTATTTCTTTTTCTCTGAAACACTTTTAGTTATAGCAGCGACCGGTGTTATCATCCTTGTTTTGTCCATTTGGTTAAGTATTTATTTCTTACAGAAGAAGGTGACAGTATAATGATCTTCAAACGATACGGTTTCCTATTCGCTTTTTTCGCTACTTTGTCTGTCATTATCTCCTTATTTTATGTTCACCTAGGGACAGAAACAAAGCTTGAAAAAGAGCCTTTTGAGTGGACTACAATAAATGGAAACAGCAGTTATTTAAATGACTTATATTTTTCTGGATCAATACAACAATATAACTCTCTGGCTAACTCTTACTTATTCGAAGCCCCGGGTGGCACGATTCAATACAGTGATCCACTTTCGATTTTAGAACGGTACGATTCGACAGGACAACCCGAGCTTGATCGAATTATATTTAAAAACCGCTCATTATTTCGGGGTATTCACAATTCGCAACAGCTCGTTGCTGAAGATGAAAACTTTATAGCCGTTGTTCATGAGGAATATGATCCTATTACCCGCTCAAATCAAACGGTCGTAACAAGTTTTTCTGCAGATAACAATAAAAAAAGCAGTCTACAGATAAAGAGCCCAAATGATGTGGATTACAGTTGGTTTGGAGAAGGATACATAAAGAATGATACATTGTTCTTTACCGCATCTCTTTCTTCTCACTTCTATAACGAACAGAATGATATTCATGAAACTGAAGAAAGATCTGTCTATTACGCTGTCGACTTGAAAACGAATACGGTCACCGAAACGGTATTTCTTGATGACTTGTTGCTAGATGATTCTTCATCAGCAACAATAAGCTCAATTGATTTATTTTCTTTGCACGACACAGCCGTAGTAACGATAACAAATGAGGCGGATGCAGTTATTCATTACGCCACCATTGACCTTGAAAATGCGACAATCACAACACTGGATTACGAGTCACAACGACCTTTTCAAATCGCTGAAAATGAACAGGCTCTGCAATTTATTTCATATGATACTGAAACGATTACCTTATATGAATGGGAAAAACAAACACCAGAACAACTTGAGCTTGTAGCAACTTTTCCTTCACCAATTCAATTTGCAGATGATTCTATTCAGCTTTTTCACGTCAACGAACAATTGCTCTATATTCTTGCTAATAAAGAAACAGCTATTGATTCAGAAGTAAGATATACACTTTATACCGTTGGTCTTAATGATGAAGAAATACTCTATACAGGGGAAATGAGACCATCGCAAGAAAATGTCCACTTCTCATTCCAAGTTTTAAAGAGCATGTAGACGAGAAGGGAGCAACACGATGAAAATTCAGTTTAATAACCGTGAGCCTGTTTATATACAAGTGATTCGATACTTTAAAGAACAAATTGCAACTGGTCAACTTATCGCCGGAGAGGAAATTCCCTCCCGGCGCGAACTTGGCGCTCTTTTAAAAATTAACCCTAACACTGCACAAAGAGCTTATAAAGAAATGGAGGAGGCATTGTTGATCCATACTGAACGAAACAAACCAAGCCGTATCACATTTGATCAAGATATACTCGACGCGATTCGATCCGAACTTATTCATGAGTCTATTGATACATTTGTGCAGTCCATTCGTAGTATCAACGTTCCACTAGATGAGGTCATTGACTTGATGAAACAGCGTTACAATAAGGAGGATAATTAATATGATTAAAGTAAAAGGCGTCTCAAAAAAGTATGGTCGGAAAAAAGTACTCCACGATGTATCTTTTACAGCTCTCCCTGGAGAAATTACGTGTTTAATAGGAATTAACGGTGTTGGTAAAACCACAATCTTAAAAATCATTACGAACTTAACTCCTAAGAGTGGGGGAACAATTACAATTGATGGAGAACCTCTTAAACCAAAAAGTTATGAGTTAATTACGTTTATTCCTGACGCCATTCCTATGCCACCTTCAATGACGATTAATGATGCTATTATCTTTATGGATGATTTCTATAAGAGTTGGAATAATGAACGAGCAGAAGAACTTTTACTATTTTTTAAATTAGATCGCAGGACTAAAATTGGCGATTTATCAAAAGGGAACACCGCAAAGGTAAATTTACTTCTCGGACTCTCCTTGGACGTGCGCTATATCCTAATGGATGAACCCTTTTCCGGCATTGACATTTTTAGTAGAGAGCAAATTACTAATTTATTTTCAAGCGGATTCTTAGAAGATCGTGGTGTCCTAATAACAACTCATGAAATTAAAGACATTGAACACTTAATTGACAAAGCGGTTTTTCTAGATGAAGGGGTCATACTGAAGGAATTTAAAACAGAGGATATGCGGCTTCAAGAAGGGAAATCGATAGAAGACGTTATGCGTGAGGTGTATCAGCCTTGAACTACCTTAAACTAACACACTTTGAATTGAGACGTGTTATGCCTTTTTTCCTTAGCGCTATTGGTCTATTTGCTTTAATTCAATTTACGCTCGTTTTTTTCTATCAACGTCGTCTTTATAAATTTCTTTCAGAGGAATTACGAAGTGGCGGGACGATTGAGACCTTTGCTCTCGATTGGGGACCCATCTCACTTTTTTCACTAGCCAACACTTCCCCCTTTTATATAGGTTCGTTTTTGCTTATTTTCGCAACAACTATTGGGTATTCCCTATTTATTTGGTATAGAGATTGGTTTGGGAAACACCTATTTATTTATCGACTTTTGCTTATGCCGGTTCATCGAATGACCATTTACTCTGCTAAATTCAGTGCCATCGTGGTGATGCTGCTTGCACTTGTTGCTTCGCAGCTTGTATTTATTCCACTTCAGACGCAGTTACTAACTATGAATTTACCAAATCAATTAATTGAACCTGCTTCTTTTTCTCTTTTATATTCAGCAAATTGGTTATTTGGTCCCGCATTTTCTATGGAGGTTCAAGCAAGTCTCACAATTTCCCTGCTTGCGCTTTTATTATTTTCACTTTTTCTAATCGTTTTGTTAGAACGCTCCTTTCGTTTAAAAGGGATTTTTATTGCTATTGCTTATTTAGCTACGGTTGGTGGGATTTCTATTGCATTACTTTTGTTTTTGAATCGCTTTTTATACCTCTCAGAGCTTTATGTTGTAACCCTAATTCTTTGCTTGCTCTTTAGTGCACTCGCAATCGTTCTATCTTTTTATTTACTCGTAAAAAAAATTACTGTATAGGAAGGGGCCTAGGAAGCAATGAGACGTTTTTTGTATAGTTTTTCACTCATCTTCTTTCTCTTTATTGTTTTTACTTGGCATGCGATTACCGCTATGACTCAAGACTCTATGGAAGAGCCCCCATACGTTTATGTCACTTTAGCTGGCTCAACAAGTGTTTTTGAAAATCTAACGATTGAAGGTTATGCTCATCAACAAGGATCTAGCGAACCCTTTTATTTATTCAATGAGAAGGACCAATTCTTATCTGGTCTGAGGAAATTGGATACATTTTCAGATCCGGTATTAGATGAATTATCGGCTGATCACCGTGCTTTTTTTCGAGGAAAACGGCATGAACACTCATTTTATATCGATGATACATTTATTGTATCTGCCAATTTACCAAACTCTTTTACTTATGGTACCAAAACAAATGATCTTTCTGTTAGCTGGCTTGAACGAGAAACAGGAAAGACACTTTCCTTTACTACACCCATCGATTTCGACCATTATTATTCCTTTATCGTCGACATGCAGATGAGAGGAGATACATTGCTTCTCCTCGTAGAACAAAGTACACGATCTAGTACTGAACTTGTTTTATATGAAATTAATAATTCAACACATTCCTTAACAGATCAGCAAATTCTTTATACTCTTCCAAATAATGATGATAAATATATTACTATTATTAGTGACAGCTTTTATTTTAGCCCTTCCTCCTATGCAGCTTGGTCTGTTTATGGTTGGGAGACGGATACAAATGAGCTTAATTTTTATTCCTATGATTCTACTGAAACGAAAACGCTTGATCTTGGATCGAAAATAAAAGAAGGGGCGAACTCTTCTTTTAGCGCATTTCAAGATGGTGAGCAAGTTATCTTTATCGAACATCTATATGATAAAAAAGTTGCGAATGTACGGTATTTAATGATTGATCTTAGGGAAGGAAAAGCATCTGATATGCACGAAACCCTTCTGAGAAATGAAGATATAATAACAGTAAAACAAGCGAACGGTTTTCTCTATTTCATCACTGCTGTTAACAACTTGAGCAACGAATTAGCCAAGATAACTGTGATCGATCCCGTTACGAATGAAGAAATTCATGAAGGAGTCATACAATACACCGATGGTAGCTTTCGTACCGGTCATTATTCTTTTGATTTCTATGACACACAAAATGACAACCAGAAATAAAGGCTGTCATTTTGTCTTTTATGAAAAATTCACTCTTGAGTAGAAATAAGGAAATCTGTTGCAACTTGAAAACCTCTCGCTCTTGCTTCAGCTAAATCAAATCCATTATCCAAATGCATACAACACACAGTTGTGCGTGCATCATTAGGAACCACTTCTGTTAATTCTCTCAACGACATGTGTACATTACCTGGGTAATCAGCCCAAGATGTATCTTGAAAAAAAAGATCGTATTCATTGTTTATTAACTTTCGCAAAATTGCTTGCGGAATCAGATTGGCATCTCCGCTATAGTACATGTACTCATTTTTTGATTTAAATTCATAACCATAACAATTCAACTGATCTGCGTGACTTACACAAACTGGCGTGACGTCATAAGGACCAAATTTTCCACCTTCACCAATCTCTAACCAGTTGACTTGTTGATCTTCGACGCCCATTTTTCTCATTAATGACTTTGCCTCTACTAAAACATCTTTCGGTGCAAGTACTGTGAGTTTTGCCTTAAACGTTGGTACCATCTTGAAATAAGAATAAAAAATTAAATCTCCTAATGAACCGATATGGTCAGGATGGAGATGAGTTATTAATACAGATATTTGAGTGACTTTATTAAGAACTTGATAGTCAACTAACCGATGGAATGTTGCACTCCCACAATCAATCATAAACAACTCATTATCCGCTTTAAAAAAAGCTCCATTATTCCCTAAATCTGTATGAAAAGCACTACCGCAGCCAATAAACGTAAGCATCATTCAAAACTCCCTTCTTCAAAAGCAACTTACTTATTAGTAATTTAACATATTTTCATAGAGGTAAAACCATTTGCTTTTCTAAACGTGTTCATCTTATAGTAAATTAAGAGAACTTATTGTAGGGGAGAGATTAAATGAAAATAAAAAGCGGGGTAGAGCAAGCAGTTTGTATTCTCGTTATTCTTGCTACTCAATCTGACAAACAACATGTCAAAAGTGAGACCATTTCTACAAGACTACATGTTTCTCCTTCATATTTAAAAAAAGTCATGCGAAAACTTGTTATTAGCCGCTTAATTACAAGTGTCCCTGGAAACAGTGGTGGATTTTCTCTTGCTCGATCTCCAAATTCGATTACAATGCTTGATATACTTGATGCAATCGAAAGCGATAAACCTTTTTTACAAACTGAAGGGTTGATCCAAAGGGTATTTCCAGAAACAACAGCAGCGGAAGCAGGGTCCGAAAGACTTGAAAGAATTTTTTTAAAAGCCGAGAAATCTTACCGCTCTTCCCTTCAGGAAACGACACTGGCCGAAGCCATACATCAAACATTAAATCGCGAAACAATTGAACTGGTTAACTGGAACCATTCCCTTGGATCTCCTGATATTGAAGAATTAAAAGAAAAAAAATAGAGCACGCTTGTCATAGCTGCTCTATTTTTTTATAGATTGGTATATTTTAGCTACCACATTCATTAGCCATCTTGGAACTTTCTTAGGAAAGTAGAAACGATGATAGTGAGTAAGATACCCCTTTTTTAAATCATCCCATTGGGAACAATCTTTCCTCTGTGAAAAACGTGCAATGTCAATGATGTGCACTTTATTATCCTTAGTTACTAGTAGATTATGCAGATGAACGTCTGATGGATTTAAGCCCTTATTTCTTGCTGCATTTAAAGCCTCATTTACTTGATTCACATGATTTTCTGTTAATCTCACGCCTTCAATTAAGCATTGGTAAAATGTCTTTCCCTCAATATAATCCATAACTATATAGTTTTTACCACTCATATAAACAGAAGGGTAATAAGGTATTCCCTTTACTTTTTTATAATTCCGTGCTTCATCTTGAGCAATATGTTCAAATGGAGGATAAAACACTTTTATCGCCATATTCACATCTTTTATTTTAAAAACATAAGCGCTTCTGCCTTTACCAATAAGCACTAATTCTTCAGGAACGTTTACCAGGTTTGTTTTTCCACCCTTATTTTCAAAAACAATCTCTGTGACAAATTCGGTGTAGTCTTCTTTTAATTCCACAATCATCTCTTCTTCTGTTGCTTTCGTTTGACCAGTTCTTTTTTCACAAATGGAACAACATGTTTTTGGGCTTGTTTTAGACCTTCACGTATTGCTTTTGATTTCATTAATTTTGTTAACTTTGACACACAGATTTCCTCCTTTTTCTCAGGTAACTGCGGCAAAAGCTCGAAAAAAAACGAGACCTTTGCCCAGTTTGGACAAAGGTCTCGCAAGCAGCAAAGATTTGCTGCCAGCAGTGCCGAGGATTTCTCCTGTAATGACGACAGCTGCTTTTATGCTACTCCCCTTTGGGACGTTGCTTTAATTAATTTTCACTATAAGCTATTGGATATAAGTATTCAATACAATCCACTCTTTCACACAGACTCTTTACATTGCATTTACAATGTTTGAAATATGTAGGACTTAACGATCGTTCGTGAATCACAATCATACTGAATGTTTAACAGTATTAATCAACGTATATTTTACTAAGCAATTGCTCATTCACTTCGGAATGTTCAGCTTCTCACCTCTATGCTAAACTAGATTTACTACCGCAAAAGGGAGACGTGCTATTTGTTTACTCGCAAAACGATCATTATAAGTACTGCTTTTTTTGCCGCTGCTATCGTCTTTTTTTATGCTCAAAATAATTGGCTTGTTCAAACATCTTACACAGTTGAGTCTGCAAATATCCCGCCAGAATTTAATGATTTTACAATTATTCAACTGTCTGACCTTCATAGCAAAGAATTCGGTGAATCTAACCATCGACTTTTATCTTCCGTTCAAGCTAAAGAGCCTGATGCTGTGTTTGTAACAGGAGATTTAATTGATTCCTATACTCCAAACAATGGAGAAGGCGTCTTTTTGATGGAACAACTTGTCAACATAGCTCCAGTATACTATGTAACCGGAAACCATGAATGGCGCTTAGGCATTGTCGAAGAACTACAAGAGAAGTTAGAATCGATTGGTGTTGAAGTATTACGTAATCAAGCAACTACAATCTTCAAAGATGATGCAGCAATCGAACTAATTGGCATCGATGATCCTGACAGTAATCAAGATTATGCACCAGTTGAGTTTACAACAGCAGCCTTAAACACAGTTCAATTCGATAAAGAACAGTATCAAATTCTTTTATCTCACCGACCAGAGACGTTCTCTGCATATAAAGAAGCAAAAATAGATTTAGTATTTACAGGACATGCACACGGCGGCCAAATTCGATTGCCCCTTATCGGAGGAATCTTGTCTCCAGGTCAAGGGCTTTTCCCGGAATTTTCTGAAGGACTTCATGATGCGGAATATACCACAATGATTGTCAGCCGTGGACTCGGAAATAGCTTATTCCCACTTCGTCTTTTTAACCGTCCCGAAGTGATTGAATTAACACTAAAGTCTATTTAAAAAAGGAGACTAATTCATGGGTAGATTAGGAACGATTAAGACTATTTCTAAAACGCTAAATGTGGAAACGGACCTTTCTACTATGCTACAGCTAGTCCTCGAATCTCTTTTAGATGAAACAGACTTTTCAAGTGGCTGGATTTTTTTAATTGACCGTAGCGGCATGCACCATCTTTATGCTCATGCTGGACTCCCCCCAGCACTAGCACGTGATGATTGCGCTCCATTAAAAGCAGGAGGTTGTTGGTGTAAAACAGATTTTCTTCACGGAAAGCTAAACAGCGCTGTAAATATGTTACGGTGTCAACGATTGGAGCGAGCCGAGGAACGAAACTGGGGGAAGACAACAGGCATCACCCATCATGCAACGATCCCCATTTATGCTGGAGAAGAGGCGCTTGGGATATTGAATATAGCCCACCCAAGGAAAACATATTTTGCAAATGAAGAATTAGAGCTCTTGGAATTAGTCGCTCTTCAAATTGGTACTGCAATTAAACGTGTAGA
This sequence comes from Shouchella patagoniensis, assembly GCF_002019705.1. Lineage (GTDB taxonomy): Bacteria > Bacillota > Bacilli > Bacillales > Bacillaceae_D > Shouchella > Shouchella patagoniensis. Next base: position 1,648,547 of record NZ_KV917377.1, read on the forward strand.
ACTTGTCAAAAAAGAATATGATCGAGCTCACCTTTATAGTCAACTTGGGTTATTTTTACAAGAGCTCCATCATACAACTAAACGTTCAAAAGAAGATTTGCTTCACCTTATACATACATTTTTTCCTTTCACTCAATTTGTTCTGTCTATCTCTGATACTCTTCCTAATGGTGTTGCCGGAGAAACCTATCTACGCCTCACTCCTAGCCGAGAAGTGACAGACATACAAGCTGAAATTACCAATCATATCGCTGCACACCTTGCTCTTTCCTTCGAAAGAGACAGAATAGAAGCTGCCACAAAAGAACTCACTGAAATGAATGAACGGCAGCGCTTATCACGTGAACTTCATGATTCAGTCAATCAACTATTGTTTTCTGTCAATATGACGATTGGTGGACTAACCCTCCGGACAAAAGAACATACAACAAAAGAAAGACTTGAAGAAACAAGCGTTCTAGTAAACGCTGCATTAAATGAGTTGAAAGCTATTATTCGCGGGTATCGTGGGGAGGACCTTGATAACGGACTTTTTTATGCAATTACGCAATATACTCACTTAATTAAACTAAACGCAAAAGTTGAAATAATTGAACCGTTAGAACTCCCTTCAAAAATAGAAGGAGCACTTTACCGTATCGCCCAAGAAGCATTAAACAATTGCAAAAAACATGCACAGTCTGATTCAGTTCATATTTCATTGAACTATCAAGAGAAAACACTCTGTTTAACGATCTGTGATAATGGAGTTGGATTTAATGAAAATAAACCAAATTATTCGTTTGGTTTATCATCAATTTATAAAAGGGCAGACGAACTTGGTGGTGTTGCCACACTTAAGTCTAAACCCGGTAAAGGTACACAATGGAGCATTACAATCCCATATGATCGGAGTGTCATTCATAATGAAACTGGTAATAGCTGATGATCATCACATAGTCAGAAAAGGACTTGTTTATTTTCTTGAGTCTCACCCAGATATACAGATCCTCGCTGAAGCAGATAACGGGGAAGATGCTATTCAAGCTTATAAAAAACATAAACCTGATCTATTATTAATGGATATTGAAATGCCGAAAATGAACGGAATTGAAGCAACAAAAAAAATACTCGTTTCTTATCCTAACGCAAAGGTATTTATCTTGACGAGTTATTCTGAAAAGGATGTTGTTATCCCAGCTCTTGTCGCTGGTGCTTGTGGCTATCAATTGAAAGATGCAGACCCATCTCTTCTCGTTCATACGTTAAAAGCAGCTCTTAGTGGTGAAACACCATTAGATCAAAGAATTATGAAACATGTTCTTTCACATATGGCAAACCCTTCGAACGAGCAAGAGAAAAGACTAGCACGTATAACAGAGCGAGAACTCGATGTTCTAAAAGAAATTAGCACTGGTAAAAGCAACAAGGAAATCGCATCAGCTTTGTTTATCACTGAAAAAACGGTCAAAACCCACGTTTCCAACTTGCTAAATAAACTTGAACTAAATGACCGTACTCAAGCAGCATTATTCGCAATCCAAACTGGGATCGCAAAACCTGCTATTTTTTGATGTCATCACTAATTCAATTTCATTTCCTTTATTATCAGCAAAATAAAAAGACCTTTCATTCTCTTTAAGTAAGACTGTCTCTACCAGTTCAAACTCATATTGGAAGAGACAGTCAATATAGGAAGATGCATTAGTTTCAGACACGGAAATAGCCAGATGGATCGGCTGGGTACTAACCGGTCCGTTGACAAGTTCTACAATTACCTCACCTTTCCGTAAAAAAAATAGTTTTTCTTTTTCTATAGTGAGCCCAGTAACCATTTGAAAACCCCATTTGATGACATATTCACGCCATGCTTCTTCTAGAGAAGAAACATGTATTCCAATATGGTGGATTTTCATCTAACACTCTCTTTCATAATGAGATTCATATCACCAAATTCATGCCATAGATAGCTTCTTTCAATTGCTTCTTTATAAACGGAATGAACGGCATCTTTTCCAATAAACGCTTCCAACATACGCATATGACTTGCCTCTTCTTCGTGAAACCCCGTTAGCATGCCATCAACGACAGTTAATTGATAAGCTTCTTTTATATATAGATTTGTTTCTTTATTACAAGCTACCACTACACCTTTTTCACTCGCTGATTCTAACGCTCTGACAACCGTTGTTCCAACCGCAATTACCTGACGACCTGCTGCTTTTGCGTGATTTATAAGCTGTGCTTGTTTAGCGTTAATTACATATGGCTCTGGATGAAGAGATGGTGTCGGCCATTTGTCTTTCCCATAATAACTTAACCCTGCATGGAGTGTAATAAAAACAAGCTCAACACCTGCTTTTTTTAATTCATTGAGCAACCGCCAAGTAAATGCTCTTCCTGCAGAGGGCATTTCCACAGATCCTGGTTGACTAGCATATACCGTTTGATAATCGGATAGTGGCCAATTAGCCGCTGAATGTTCGTAGCGTACAACATCTCCTTGTAAATAAAGATTGTTTAACATGCTCGTATTCCTTGTAGTGAACTGTATTCGTTTTAAGGGCTTCTCTGAACCATCGCCAATGACTCTAGCTGACACTCCCGTTTCAAAGATTAAATCACCTGAAAAAGCTTCTGGTAGTAGAGCATCCCATAGGTGATGAGTTAGTTGACGGGATAAACGTACTTCAATTCCCTCAACTGTTTTTATTACAGCTGGTATTGTGCGACTATTATTAAAAACAAGAACGTCACCAACTTGAAAATAAGAGCAAAGATTACGAAATACATCATGGTATATTTCGTTTTTACTATACGTCAGTAAGCGTACATCTTCTCTTGATTTCCCAAAGCGTTCAATTGGAGTATCTGCATTTAATAAAGGAGGCACTTCCATCAATTCTCCCCCCTTTGTTGATAGACAATAGCCTCTTCTCGACTTCCATTTATAGCACTTGTTTCAAGTAAAAAATCAAATACGTCTAATCGCTGGACCGGCGCATCTAGCTCATAATCACAATCTGGTACTGCTAAATTATGCATCTCAGTGTCCATTTCTCCTGGATCAACAAGATGAAATCGAACTCCAGTATCCGCACACTCATTAGCCCATGTCTGTACAAGACCTTCAACAGCAAATTTCGAAATGCCATACGCACCCCAACCTGAAAAACCAGTTTGACCAGCCTCTGATGTTAATGTAATGACAATACCTTCACCTTCCATAAGCATTCCTGGTAGGACTTGCTTTGTCACTAAATATGGAATGAGTGTATTCGTCAAAAGCACTTCTTTAAATACTTCGTTTGGATAATCCAGTAATAGTTCTGGACCAGGTCCAAAAATAGATGCATTATTAATTAAAACATCTACTTTTCTATAGATAGAAAATACAACTCCTACAAAACGTTCAACATCATCTGAATTTGACATATCTCCAGCAAGTGCAACGACATGATTCCCTGTCTTTTCTAGCTCTCTTTTTAAAGCAGTTAGATCACTGTCCGTCCTTGCTGTAATAGCTAAATCGTACCCCTTTTTTGCATAATGCCAGGCAAGCGCCCTTCCTAATCCTTTTGTTGCGCCTATAATCATCATTACTTTCTTTTTCATGTCCTTTTTCCTCCAATACTTATTTCTATCCTTTATGATAAGTAAAACCATAAGTATTGGCTTCAAACGTACGAGGTGTGTTGATCTACACATTTAGATGGAATCGAATACATCGATAGTATGGGGACATATACCATACAAAAAGGCATACCACTCAACCATACCTAGCTCTTGCTTCTAGAAGTGCCTTATTCGCATCTTCTTTTTCACTAATCAAATGAGACCTAACTCTACGCGTTTATAAAGTTCAGCAACCATTCCTTCACTACATTGTCCGTCATGCACGAGTTCAATATCCTCTTTTGCATATTAAATTAACTAGGATGAAGATGGCGCTTGCTCCACTGCACAATTTAAAGTTGTTCCAAACTTCTAAAGAAAAACCTCCTGAAGTCCTCAGGAGGTTAGATTTTATAATGCTGCTATAAATTGTTTTGCTGTTTCAATTGATGACTGTGGATTTTGACCTGTCACCAGCTTTCCATCTGCATACACATTTTCTTCCCAGTTTCCTTTACTAACAAAGATTGCTCCTTCTTTACGCAAACGTGTTTCAAGGAGAAACGGCATTTGATTTACAAGTTCTACGTCTTCTTCTTCTGTATTCGTAAATGCAGTTACCTTTCGATTCGCTACAAGAAACTCTCCATCTTCTAGTAATACACCAGTTAAAGCAGCTGGTCCATGACAGACCGCACCGATCCCCTTATTAGCACCAGCAAAATCACGTAGCAGTTGCTGTAATTCTTGGTTATCAGCTAAATCAAACATTGCCCCATGCCCACCTGGCATAAAGATTCCATCGTAATGAACAGATTGAAGTTCAGTAAGTGGAATTGTACGTTTTAGTAGCTCTGCTAATTCATACCATTTTTCAGGAATATTACCATTTTCTAAACTAGCTTCATCAATTGGCGATTCTCCACCTTTAGGACTTGCTACTGTCACTTGGTAACCTGCTTTTATCAATTCTTCGTAGGGCTCAGTGAATTCGGACAGCCAAATACCAGCAACGTGTCCATTATCCATTTCTTTACCATTTGTTACAACCATTAATATATGTTTTTCAGCCATTTTATCTCTCTCCTTACATGATTATTAACATTCATTCATACCAATGTGTTCCCCTCATTCATGATGTTAAACAAAAAACGACTTATAGGAATAAATTTCCACAAGTCGTTTTTTAATATCATTTTTTTAACACGTACTCTCTAATCGCATGGGCTACACCATCTTGATTATTTGACAACGTTTCTACATCAGCAACTGCTTTTAATTCTGGTATCGCATTTGCCATCGCTACACCACAGCCTGCATACGTAATCATCGATAAGTCATTGCCATTATCACCAATGCACATCACTTCATTTTGACGAATACCAAGTTTCTCTGCAAGATGTTTAACCGCATTACCTTTGCTCACTTCTGGATGAAGGATTTCATAAAAAAACGGTGCGCTTTTTACCATTGTATACCGTTCACGATAAGACGCTGGGATTTTTGCAATTGTTTGTTCGAGTTTACCTGGCTCGTCAATAAACATTACTTTTGGAATTTCTATTCCAGCATTGACCTGCTCCAAAGCGCAATAACTTAACGGAACTTGGGTAACGTATGATTCATAAACAGTGTACGGGCTAATATCCTTATTTGCTGTGTAAAGTCGCTCTGCGTCAAAGAAATGCATGGGAGAATCTAACTCTTCTGCAAGCGCAGCTAGCTCTTGTAAATCACTGTGAGCCAACGCTAAAGAAACGACTGCTTTATTAGAGAAACTATCTTGGACGAGTGCGCCATTATATGCAATCACATAATCGCCTTCTTGATTTAATTCGAGGTCTGTTAAGTAACGTGTAACTCCTCCAAGAGGCCTTCCCGTACAAAGAACGATCGTCACTCCGATCGCTTTTGCCTCTATTAATGCACGTTTCACTTCTTCAGTCACCTGATGCTGGTCATTTAATAACGTTCCATCCATATCAATTGCGATTAATTTATACATCTTTTCCACTCCGCTCTTACTCTCTATTTATCTTTTCATTAACCTATTGGAACAGTGTGCTTACAGATTTTTCGCGATGCACGCGGTAAATTGCTTCAGCTAATAATTCACCAATTGAAAGAACTTTCATGTTTGAAAGCTTTTTTGCGTCCGTCAATTCAATTGTGTTTGTAACCACGACTTCTTCTATAGGGGCAATTTCTAACCTTTCAACTGCTGGTCCAGTTAAAACTGGGTGTGTACAACATGCATAAACCGTATTGGCACCATACTCCACTAATGCATGTGCAGCAATCGTTACCGTTGCAGCTGTATCAATCAAGTCATCGATGATAATAGCGTCTAACCCTTCTACCTCACCAACGATGTTTACCGCTTGTGGAATTCCTGGCTCTGGATGTCTTTTATCAATAAATGCGATTGGAGCATCTAAATATTCAGCTAAACGTCGGGCTCGACCTAGCCCGGATGTATTCGGAGCAATAATGACTGGCTTTTTTAAGTTCTTTGCTTGAAAATACCTTGCTAAAATAGGGATTCCTTGTAAAGGGTCTAAAGGAATATCAAAAAAACCTTGAATCTGCGGTGAGTGAAGGTCTACTGTCAAGATTCGATCAGCCCCAGATGTTTCAAGTAAATTAGCTATCAGTTTAGCTGCAATTGGCTCTCTAGAGCGGGCTTTGCGATCCTGTCTGGCATATCCAAAATAAGGGATAACAACATTAATTGTTCTGGCTGATGCGCGTTTTAACGCATCAATCATTATGAGCAGTTCCATTACATGTTCATTTCCAGGTTGACCCGTAGATTGGACGATAAAGATATCGGCGCCTCGAACACTCTCTTCAATATTGATTTGGACTTCTCCATCACTAAAACGTTTTACTGAACTTTTTCCAACCTCACAACCAAGTATTGAAGCCACTTCTTTCGTTAATAATGGGTTTGAACGCACCGTAAATAACTTAAACTTATCATTTAATATATAACCCAAATCAATCACCTCCATATCAGTTACATACCATTTATCTTATTTAATTTTAGCTTACTTTCTACTACACCACAAATAGCAGGACATCCATCTTTTTTTATTCTCCTAAGGATACCTACTTTTGTTTTATTTTGCTTTCTACAAACGTAAACAGAAACTTTTCACATCCTTCTCTTACTTACATTTACTTCATACGTGTACATTGACTTCTTTATAAATTTTTATGAGAAAAAAGCTCCATTCCATCTTTGGAATGGAGCTTTTTCAATTCAAAAACCCCTAGTGGTCATTGTAAGTGGGAAGGCATCTGGTTGATGACACGTGCTTTGCATTTTGTAATGACACTCGTCTTCCGATGATTGTAAAATACCATGCATCGCTTCCAACACATGATAAGCAAGATCGCCACTCGCTCTATGTTTACGCTTGTCACTTATCGCTTGAGCCATATCAAGTACACCTAATCCCCTGCTATTTTCTTGGAAGCCATACACCAGCGGAACTTCTTGAAAAGTCATTTCACCTTGTCGTTTAATGTAAATAGGTCCACCAAAAGTATTAGGGTCTGGCACAATTAGGGAGCCGGTTGTTCCGTGAACTTCCATATTAGGTGTATTAGATCCCCAAACATCAAAGCTTGTTACAAGAGTTGCGATCACTCCATTTTCAAAATCAAGTAAACTTGAAAGATGAGTTGGTGTCTCTACCTCAATCATCTCTCCAAACTTAGGAACAGAAGTGATCATCCTTTCTTTAAATGCTTTTCCAGTTGATGATGTCAGTCGCTTAATCGGACCAAATAATGAAATTAAAGCAGTTATATAGTAGGGACCCATATCAAACATAGGCCCTGCTCCTACTTTATAAAAAAAATCTGGATTAGGATGCCAGCTTTCTGGACCATGACCCATCATAAATCCATTAGCAGAAACTGGTTGGCCAATCCAGCCATCGTCAATTAACTTGCGGCAAGTTTGCAAACCTCCGCCAAGAAATGTATCAGGAGCGGCTCCAAGTAACACCCCTTTTTCATTTGCAATTGTCTGTAACTCATCTGCTTCTGTTAAAGTTAATGCCAGCGGCTTTTCACCATAAGAATGTTTCCCTGATTCAAGCGCACGTTTATGTACAACGTAATGAGCTGATGGAACCGTTAAATTAATAACAATTTCAATATCTTTATTGTTAAAAAAGTCGTCCATCGTTTGCGCTTCCACACCTCTATATTTTTCAGCTTGCTTCACCGCTTGAGCAAAATTTAAATCTGTGCACGCAATCACTTGAATTGCGTCAAACCGTTCATTTAATTGAAAATAGATGTCGCTAATATTCCCACACCCGACAATACCTGCTTTTACTGCCATAAGTCTCTCCCCTTTCCACAATCCTCCTTCATTATAGCGCTTACACTTTTATGCGTAAACCATACCTTCAAGACACTCCTCGTGTATTTTTCCGCTTATAAATCATTATTTATAAGGGCTTCTACGTCCAATTAATAAAAATCTCTATTTTTCTACTAGCATCTAATTAAGAACTAGTGTAAGGATTCTCATTTAGCCTTTTATGCTTTTACTATCTCATCGATTAACTTTAATTCCTCTTTACTAAAGGTCATCTGTTGCAAAGCTCTTACATTCTCTTCAATTTGATTAATATTGCTTGCCCCAATCAATGCCGATGTCACTTTCTCTTCTCGAAGTACCCAAGCTAAACTCATTTGAGCTAACGATTGATTACGTTCAGCAGCAATTTCATTTAATTGATTTAGTTTAGTGATAAGTGTTTCATTAATATCTTCTTTAGACAAGCTAGTCCCTTTACTAGCCCTTGATCCTTGCGGAACTCCTTGTAAATATTTTGTTGTTAATAAGCCCTGGGCAAGTGGTATAAAAGCAATTGATCCTACACCATTCTTGTGTAAAACATTTTGAAGATCATCTTCAATCCAGCGATTAAGCATTGAATAAGAGGGTTGATGGATAAAAAGTGGTGTTCCTAATTTATCAAGTATTTTCACAGCCTCTGCAGTCTGTTTTGCATCATAACTAGACACACCGACATAAAGTGCTTTACCTTGACGAACGAGTAAATCAAGCGCTTGCATCGTCTCTTCAAGAGGAGTGTCTGGATCTGGGCGATGATGGTAAAATACATCTACATAATCAAGCCCCATCCGTTTCAAACTTTGATCTAAGCTAGAAACAAGGTATTTTTTCGAGCCCCAATCTCCGTACGGTCCCTCCCACATACGGTAACCTGCTTTACTAGAGATAATAAGCTCATCTCTATAAGGTGCTAAATCCGTACGCAACATTTCTCCAAAAAACTGCTCTGCAGAGCCTGGAGGTGGACCGTAATTATTTGCTAAATCAAAATGAGTGATCCCTAAATCGAACGCCTTTCTTATCATGTCACGACCGTTCTTATACGTATCAACCTCACCAAAGTTATGCCATAATCCAAACGAAATAGCCGGTAACTTCACTCCTGAATTTCCCGCACGCCTATATAACATCGCATCATACCGTGTATCAGCAGCTTGATAGCTCATTATAAAACCTCTTTTCTCATATAATTCCTTCATTGTAAGCGTTTTATTTTGTTCTTTCCACTTTTACGTTTATACGTTATAATGAATGAATAATCATTCATAAAAGGGAGTCGACAACAAATGACGACAGAAGAAAAGTTAAAAGCCATTGCTGAAAAGATGAACAAAAATCCTGATAAGATTGCTACCCTCCAACGAGCCTATCAATTCCATTTAAAATCGAATGCCCGTTTTGGTGTTACCTTTAAGTCAGGCACAGTCACAATCGAGATGGACCCGCCTGTAAATGAGGAAGCTTGTATCTTAAAATTGAGTGAACCTAATTTGCAGAAACTATTAGACGGAAATTGGAATCCAACTGTCGCTTATATGACTGGCCAACTTAAAATTGATGGAGAAGTTCGCCATGCTTTAAAGCTCCATGAGATCGTCAAACACTACACTGCTTGACTTATGTGAGCCCTATTAGGCTCACTTTTTTATCGCATCGATAATTAATGAAGCAAAAACAATCGATTCTCCTTGATTTCTTGGATCATATCTTTTTGAACGGAATATGATTCCATCTTCACCATTCCAATTATTCTCATGAAAAACGCCAGTTTCATCATGATATTCAAGTAAATCTACCAAGAAACCTGCTTCAGAAAACATTGCCTTAAGCGAATGATAGGTAAACAAAACCTTGTGGCCTGCGCAAATATGATTCACTGGCCCTGGTCCTCCTACTTGAACTACATGCTGATAGGCTTTATTTGGAAAAAAACCATCAGGAACTGCACAACGAATGTACCCTCCTTTTTTTAAATAGCGATAACATTCTTTTGCTGCGGTAAGTCCTTCTTTATAGCTTAAATGTTCCCAAACATGTTCTGCCAAAATAGCATCAAGTGATTCGAGTATAAATCGCTTTTCCCATTTTTCACTTTTTAACAAACTAAGTTCTGCTTCTTCAGTATGAAGCCACCCTGGATTATTGTTATAACGGCCTGCGCCAATAACAATTCTGTTCTTCACTTTATCAAGCCTCCAAACGAAAAGTATTTGGATACAATACATCAAATGTGAATTCACCCTGCCCTTATTTTAATACAAAAAAACCAGCTCGTGGTTTTTGAGCTGGTTTTTTTAGTCATTTGCTTTATTTTTTGCGTCGCCTTTTGCATCCTGAGCTTCGCCTTTAATCTTATCTTTTTTACCGTCAGCTTGGATTTTTCTGTTATTTGTTGCGTCGCCGACTGTATCTTTAATTGCACCCTTGGCTTTGTTACCTGCACCTTTAATTTTGTCTTCTGCTCCGTTGTTACTCATAAAAACGCCTCCTTTTTCTTCTTACTTTTTATATAGACGTTTTTCGTTTTCTTTAAACATTTTTATTCAAACGGATACTTAATTCCCCATTGATTCCGTACATCATCCATTAAAGTCATCACATCTTTAGAAAGATTCATATGCGTTTTGCTATCAAAGAGAATAGCTTTCTCCATTGTTTGTATTTCGTAATTTAGTGCTTTATCCGAAGCTCCTGCCTCTACTGTTTCCGTTCTTCCATCATAGTAGGTAATCATTGCCTTCTTAGCACGAGGGAAATCATCGACTGTTATAAAAGCATTCTCACAAGCAACGATCCCTCTTTTAGGCATTTTTGCTCGCATAGATAATGTAATCGTAGCAATTTCCTCTACCTTATTTTTTAGTAGTATACCTGATTGCTCATCTACGCCTGTAAGAAAAGGTTTAACTGTTGTTAGCACTTCAGTCGGCTGACTTGATAAGAAAAAGCGAACAAACGAGAGAGCATAAGTACCAATATCTAAAATAGCTCCCCCGGCAAGCTCCTTATTAAAAAATCGATTTTCCGGGTCATCTTCTTTTCTGCTTCCAAACGTAACATTAATTGTTTTTAGTTGACCTAACTTACCAGACTGCACCTTGTCCAAAAGCTTTGCGTAAAGAGGCATATGATAGATCGTCATCGCTTCCATCAGTACACAGTTTTTTTCATAAGCAAGGTTAATCAATTCTTGTAACTGCTTTCCGTTTACCGTAATAGCCTTTTCACATAAGACGTGTTTTCCTTCTTCTAAGCTTTTTCTGATGTACTCATAATGGTTAGAATGCGGAGTTGCAATATAAACAGCATCAATGTTCTCATCACACAACATTGCTTCATATCCGCCAAACACATGCTCAACACCGTGCTCCATTGCAAACATTTTTGCTTTTTCATAAGTTCTTGAACCTACTGCATAAATGGTTCCATGCTCTTCAAGAAGAGCTTTTGCAAAATCTGAAGCAATTGCTCCAGGGCCGAGTATTGCCCAATTTAAATTTGTCATTTTATTCCTCCACCTTTTCTAACTATCATAAAGCAAATATACTATCTACCTATCCTTTTAGTAACTATCAAAGTTTAAATGATTCTGTTCAACATTGTAAACTACCTTATAAAAAAACAACACAACCCACGTCATTAAATTCTAGGGTTGTGTTGTTTTTTTATGTTCGTGCATTTACTTTTCTTTAACCACAACTCTTGAATTAATCCATTTTCGAATTGTGTTTAATAATGGTTGACGTTTATCGCCAATTAGACCAATGAATTCTGCAAATACTTGGGAGAGCATGGCAATAATAAATAAAATGAGTAACGATAGCCATAAGCTGGTCATTGACATTGCCACAGCACAAATGGCAAATAACAGGCTCACACCATAAATGGTTAAAACGGCTTGTCTATGCCCATAACCTTTATTAAGCAAACAATGATGTAAATGACCTTTGTCTGGCGAGCCGACACTTTGTCGATTCAACTTACGACGAATAATGGCAAATGATGTATCCAAGATCGGAACTCCTAAAATAAGCAATGGAACAATTAAGCTAACGATCGTCACACTTTTGAAAAACCCCATTGTTGAAAGTACAGCAATCATATAGCCGAGAAAAAGAGAACCAGTGTCTCCCATAAATATTTTAGCCGGATGAAAATTGTAAATTAAAAAACCTCCTGTACTTCCAATTAACGTTACTCCAAAAGCAAAAACCAAGCCATACGCTGCAGGGTTTCCAGCTGCAAGAACGAGCATAGTAGCTAATGCAATAATGCTGACACCTGTAGCTAACCCGTCTAGTCCGTCAATTAAATTAATCGAATTCATAATGGCAATAATCCAGATGACCGTGGCAATACTACTTAGTATGCCAAGATCTACCTTCTCTCCAAATGGAATTGAAATAAAATCAATTGAAAGTCCAGAACTAACAACAATAACTGCAGATAAGAGTTGAAACATTAATTTATGCTTTGCTTTTAACGCAAACCGATCATCTAACAATCCAATAAGGATAATTGGAATCGCTCCACCTATAATAAATAAAGTCGTTTTCAGGTCAGAATAAAGATGCTCTGTAACAAAAAGTAGACCAGCTCCCGTTCCAATGATAAACGCAACTCCTCCAATGCGAGGCATCATTCGATCGTGCACTTTGCGTTCGTTTGGTTTATCAACAAATCCAAATCGGTGAGCCATTGTTATAACAAGAGGTGTAATAACAATAGTCGCAATGAAACTGACGATACAAGCTACAACTAAAGAGTCCATTTTAATTTCCTCGCTTTTGCTATTCCAAGTTTTTATTTATTCTTCAGTCAGAATAGCAAAATCTATCGAAAAAAAGGGACAATTTACATGTTCTTCATTAACCCTTTAAGAGCTTTAACTAATTTATAATTTCTTTACGCCATTCCATGCATAACTAAAAAAAACACAGCATGATTTAAACCATGGTAACCCTTCATGTTTTCGATAGATCTCCCAGTTCCGTTGTGCTGCCTTCCACTTATTACTTGATATTGAATGACCAACCTTCCGATAAGCTGCTAATTCCTCATTTAAACCATGAGCAATATAACCTTTTTTGAGAATAGATAACCATAGCATAAAGTCTTGCCTGGTCCTTATTGTAGGCATTTGTAGTCTTCCTAATGCATCTTGATTTAACATGACCGTCAAACAACCAATAATTGTATTTGACAACAATTGTTCATACGTAATACTGTTTGGGGCTTGAATCACTTTGGACCTTTCTTTCCCGCTTTCTTTTATTATCCGATAGCTAGTAAAGGAAAAAACATACCGATTTTCCTCCATAAAACTCACTTGACGCATTAACTTTTCTGGTTTCCACAAATCATCGCCATCTAAAAAAGCTACATATTTTCCTTGAGCCTGTTTTAAACCAACATTCCTCGCGACAGCCGCGCCACTGTTTGTATGTAAGTGATGTAGATAAATTCTCTTATCTTTTTGTTTAAAACGCTCTGCTATTTTGTCACTATTGTCACTTGAGGCATCATTTATAAGCAATAATTCCCAGTTTCCGTAGGTTTGGTCCAGTACAGATTGAATCGTCTGTTCCAAAAACAATTCACAGTTATAAACTGGAGTAATAATAGAAACTAACGGTTCATTTTTCATTTACAATTGACACCTCTTTTATATGTTCAATTTTCCAATGTTTCTCATTTTTTTTATAGTAAACTTCAGTTCCTTGCCAATTTAACGTCACTTCGCTTCCATTCTCTTCAGCCACAGTTGGCTCGAGTTCCGTATTAATTTTTGAAAACAATAAAAGATCTTTTTCGCTTATACTCTGCTCAAAGTGAAAATCCAACCATCCTTCCTCACCTTGTTCCAAAGCAAATTCAGCCGCTTTATGATTCAGTTGGATTTCTATAAAAGCTGTTTCGTCGATTGTCTCTGTTTTTTCTTTATAAGGGTTAGCCTCCTCTTCATTAAGGAAGAAAAAACCACTTAAAAATAGGATTACAATCCCTCCAATAAACAAGTTACGTAGCAATAAATCCCCTCCTTTTTGCTTGTCCGATTAAAAAAGGAGCAACATAAGCTCCTTTAGTGCGCTGATGAATGGACGTCTAATGAAAAGTTCTCCCATTTTTTTAACGCTTTTAAACGCCCATCCACTTTTTGACGCCCAACCGGATCGTAATAGAACCCTGCCCCTTCCATCTCCTTCGGCTCAAATAAATTTCTTCCGTCAACGACCACCGGTTGATGCATCAACTCCCTTAACTTAATAAGGTTCATCTCCTTAAATTCATCCCAATCGGTTAATATAAGTACCGCATCTGCTCCGATGACCGCCTCTTGCCAGGAATTTGCAAGTTTGAGTTCCGGCAAATGATGTTTCGCTTGTTCAGACGCTACTGGATCAAAAGCAATTACTTCAATTTTTTCTTTTTGTAACGATTCAACAAGATCAAGCGCTGGCGCTGCCCGCATATCATCGGTATTTGGTTTAAAAGCTAAGCCTAAAATTGCCACTTGCTTCTTATTTAATGACTCGCCTAAAGCCATTTTCACTTTGTTAAAGAGATGACCACGTTGTTGCTTATTTACTTTCTCCACAGCCGGGATGATTTGCATATCATATCCTGCTTGTTTTCCAACACGGATAAACGCTTGAGTATCTTTAGGAAAGCAAGACCCTCCATACCCTGCGCCTGCTTGTAAAAAGGATGGCCCAATCCGAGGATCTAACCCCATCACCTTTGCTAAGGCTGACACATCAGCACCAACTTTTTCACATACATTTGCAACCTCGTTAATAAAACTTATTTTTGTTGCTAAGAAGGCATTGGCGGCATATTTTGCGGTTTCCGCAGTTTCCAAGTTTGTGACAACGATTGACGTATTGAGGGAGGCATGTAATTCTCTTAGAATCTGTTCTGCATGAGCATCCTCCACTCCAAACACAGCTCTTTCCATATGGAGCGTATCGTTAATTGCGCTTCCTTCCCTAAGGAACTCTGGGCAAGAAGCAATTGAAAACAATTCATGACCGCAAATTTCAGCTATCCATTGTTTTATTTGTTTATTTGTTCCAACTGGAACGGTACTTTTTGTAATAATGACCATGCCTGGTCGTATATGTTCACCAATTTCTTTCGCTACTTGTTGAATAAATGTCAAATTTGCTGAACCATCTTCATTGGCAGGCGTACCGACTGCAATAATAATTGCGTCAGCCTTGCTAATTCCAACTGACAGATGTTCAGTAAAGCAAAGTCTTCCCTCACCCATGTTCTTTTTCATTAGTTCTTCTAAATTTGGCTCATAAATTGGAACTTTGCCATTTTGCAATTGCTTAACTTTTGCTTTATCTTGATCAACACAATGTACGTGATGACCTAGTTCACTAAAACAAACACCTGACACGAGTCCAACATAGCCTGTTCCAATTACACTTACATTCATGTTGTCACCTTCTTTTTATATGATGATGAAGCTCTTCTATCGGATAACGTTATATTTCGTTTCGCAAGCTCTGTTAAACCAATAACGATGAGCACAATTATCCAAAAACGCGGAGACGCAAAGTCGGATCGATACATATTAGTAAGTCCTAAATGAATCCATAAAAGTAGCGCGATACTATTGTATAAATGCCCTTTACGTTTTCTCCATAAATAAACAAAAACCCCAATAAATACACATATAAAAACAAGTCCTCCAAAAACACCATGTTCAAATAGTAAGTCGATGAAAGCATTATTTGACGTCCCGCTAACGGCACCTTGGTGACTTAAATATTTGGTTCGAGCTAGAAAATCATAGCTACCTGGTCCAAAGCCAAATAATGCATTAATTGATGAATAGTCAAATAACCATACAAAAGGAAAAACAAGCATGTACAAGCGACTGTGGTGCATGACATCAAATAAACTGTCTAAACGGCCAATAATTGGCATAAACAAGGCTGTAATCAATTGAGGAAAAATTAGTACTGTTATCATTCCTAAAATCAAAATTGATATGATTGCGTACAAACCAACTTTTTTCGGAATAATTCCCCGTGCAAATAAGAGGATTGTTGCAGAAAAGACGATAACTGCAAGATTGACATACCCGCTAACTGAGAAAGATAGCAGTAAAACAAGGACAGCAGGAATGGCATACAAGGAGTATGCCTTTTTCGACAAAAGCATTCCGCCAATAATAAGTCCATCAATTAAAAACGGAACTAAAAAACTCGGTTCATCTGTAAAAGAGGTCAATCGAAAATTAATAAGCACATCTTCACTAACACTATGCACGAAAGCCCGAGTTTCGAACCCCGGCATTGGATAGCCAATTGTGAAATGAAGGAATTGCCAAACACCCCCTGCCACCAATACGCTTAGACCAACAAAATAGCCTTGCGTAAGAGAGTAAGTAACTTTACGCACATCTTTTTGAATAAAGAAAAGGATCAAGAGTGAAAGCGTTGCAAACATTCCAATGTTAATCAAACGATTCAACAGTGAATGTTGGAAGTAAGCAACATATTCGACTGACTGTACAACTGTTAACGCGTAAATCGACGCAGCAATCGACAGAAATGCTGGTAGCGCAATTGCCAAAATCATGGAAATCCCAATTCGATTAAGTGCTTTAAATGAGGTTTCTTCTCTTTGCATGATCCAAGCTACTGCGAATATGCACACCGAGACCATCGTAAGTAAAACGGACATCGGGACTGCTAAAAGATGTTGGAATACGGATGATACAGCAATTGGTGCCAAAGCAGCATAGGTACCCATTACAGTAAAAACAAAAATTTTGGGTCGCAGTGTTACTGAATAAGGGATTGATTGCATATGTATAAAGTCCTTTCAGAGGGAACTGAGGTCATCGTATCACGCAGATAATTACCTTTTATAAAGGGGAAGTAAAGAATTAATTAAGTTTAACTTCACATATTTGCCGTTCGTAAAGCTCTTTTTTAGTAAAAAACGAATTGTATCAAGGCATACCCTCACTTAGTTTGTCCGGATTCCATCTTTACAATCCGTTTTGAGTACACTACCGTTCTATGATTAATCAGACTATACTAAGGTTAAACTGTTGATGGAGGTTGAACATGCATGAGGAAAGTAGTTTTTTTGTTCTTACTAGTACTTCTTGTTGGTTGTGGCAACAAGACTCTGACTATTCGCAGTACGCTAGAGGGGGATAGCTACCTACGAAACAATATTGCCGTACTCTCGCAAGAACAATTTTCATCTCTCTTGAGCGATGACACTGTAGTAGAGAACACCGCTTATACAAAACTTAAAGAAACACTTGAAAAACATAAAGATACACGCTATTTGCTTGCAGAAAACAGGATTTATCGCTACTCCATTGAAAATGAACTACTATATGTAGCAGATTGGACTGAAGAAAACAACGTACATAAGCTTGACTCGATTTCATTCCCATAAACTACCAAAAAACACGCCTATAGAACAGGCGTGTTTTTAATCAATTTTTCATACTTATCCGCACATGCGATGACCGAATATTCAGCGGCACGGTTTGTAAGCTTTTTAGCGTTCATCGGTTTAAGTAAAGCAATCTCCATCCCCTTAGCCAATTCTTTCGCATCTCCAACAGGTACGAGTTGACCATAAAGACCATCTCCAAGTATCTCACTTGGACCACTTGGACAATCCGTTGAGACAACAGGTGTACCCGCAGCTAATGCTTCAACAATGACATTCCCAAATCCTTCATAGATAGAGGACAGCACAAATACATCTGCTTGTTTTATATAAGCATAAGGATTTGATTGAAATCCGATAAAGTCAACAAACGCCCCAATCCCCTTGGTAAATACTAATTGTTCCAGCGCCTTTCTTTCTTCACCATCTCCTACAATAATTAAACGCGTTTTGGGGTCCCGATTATGTACATATGCAAAAGCTTCAATCAACGTTGGGTAATCTTTTTGTTCATGCAATCGTCCAACTGTAATAAAGACTTTTGACTGTTTTTCTTCAAAAAAAGTGTGTTCTACAAAATCTTTCATTTGCCACTTTAGTTCATCTGTTACTACTGGATTATAAATAATATGTACCTTTTCTAAGTTTGCAATGTTTTCAATATCCTTTGCAACTCCCATTGACACGCCTACAACTTCATCAGCAAAGCGATATGTTCGAGCAACCCATTTTTTAATTTTTTTTGAAGATTGATGGCGTTTTGCCTGTTCACTTAAGTGAACGCGGCTTGAAACAATTAATTTTCCTTTATACATACTTATTTTTTTTGCGATAATTACAATGACGTTTATATAATCTTTTGCTGAACAAACGACATCAGGCTTTGCTTCTCGAAGATAGGAAATTAAGGCAGGCAATGCTGTTTTTACTTTCCTTTTCGCTAGATCAACGACTCGAACTCCTTTAGGTATTTCAATCGCATGCTCCCCTTTATTATTCATAACAACTATATCTACTACGTATCCACGCTTAACAAAAGCGTCGGCTAGATGAAGTGTCATCCGCTCCACTCCTCCCGCTTCAAAGGAGTACAATACAAATGTTAGCTTAATTTTAAATCCCTCGCCTTCTTCACTGCATCTGTATGGTTTTTAAAGAATGAATTATTTCTCGTTATGAACGATCAATTCTTTCACTGCTTTTGAGTAGCAGGAAGCCGGATTCTTAATATAACGAGATTTTTTTAAAAATAATGCTGTTAATAAAACAAAGCCAATTGGCGTATTATACATTGTTTTAAATAGAGGTCCTTTGCTAATCAATTGGCTCTCTGTCAATCTTGACTCCTGAGATGGTTTTTCATGATAAACAATTACTTTTGGAAAATAAGTGAGCTGGTTTCCATTTGAAACAAAATGATGTAAAAATAAATTCTCTTCTCCACTTGGATACTTACCGCCAAGTCCAAACGATTCATGAAAGCGTAACGATGAAATGGCTTCTGTTTTAAAAAAGAGCTCGATTGAAGATTTACGAAATAGCATCCTTCCACTCACATCTCTTACTAACTGTTTAGAGTATGTTTTATAACTTTCTTCTTTAAAAGGATCAAAGATTTGAAAGCAACAACCTTCATTTTTTTCTTCCACCATTTTTTTATGAACATACGCAACTGTGTCACTTGGATACCAACAATCATCATCGGAAAAAGTCACTAAATCACCTTTTATAAAAGGCCATGCTTCGTTTCTTGCTTTTGATAAACCTTTCACATCCATTTTGACATGAGTAAACGTTATAGAAGTAGTTGCTAGCCAGCTTTCTACACATTCATGGTTCTCTTGTGATACAACAACCAGATCAAAGGTTGGATTAGTTTGGTTCTCTAAACTCCTAAGCATTCGCTTAAAAGCTTCTTCACGACGACCTAACGTGGGGATAACAAACGTTAACACAAGACATCACCTTTCATTTTAACAAATATTGTTTCATACGCCACACAAGATGTTGGTAAATACTGAGATGTTATAGACTTCCTACGCTTATTTGCTTTGCCTCAATGGCAATTTCATTTACATTTCTCCTTATTCCCGCTTCGTTTTAAGAGCATAAGAAGTTGTTCATAATGGAATAAGCCATATACGAACCCATAACTACTTATTCCAACCAATACTTGTATAAGAAAAGAACTGAGTCCTTCCCCTCCTAGAAAGGGCCAAATCGTAGTTGCCATCACTGCTGTTGCACACAAAATCTTTACAAACTCTTTAAATGGAAATGGCAGTCTCGTCATTTGTTTATGGACGATGAACCAACTCAACGCAATCGACAACGCATATGCAACAACTGTTGCTAACGCAGCTCCTTCCAACCCATACACAGGAATAAGCACAATTGTCAGCACAACATTCGCGACAGCAGCAACAACGACCGGAACAATTTGCAATTTTGTTTGCTTCGTTAAATGAAAAAGAATATCAATTCCATAAAGCTTAAATCCTTTTAACAGGGCTCCAACAGCAATATAGGGAATTAATGTAACCGCTGTATCACGAAAGGGTTCTCCTAAAAACAAGTATGCGACAGATTCCCTTGTTAAAATTAAACCTACAAGCATTGGCATTCCAATTGCTAAAAGCATTCCGGTATTTGCTTTCACTTGTTTATGTGCAGCGATTTCACCATGTTCTTCTAAAGCTTTTACTGCAAGAGGAAAAGCAGCTAAATTGACAATCAACATCAACGTAAAAATGGATTGCTCTGTTAAATCATACGTAATTGCATACATTCCCGTTGACTCTACTCCGAGCATACTACTAATAATAATTCGATCCGATTGATGAATGATCATACCAAGGAGCATCGTTATTGTAAGTGGCAGTCCATAAGAAGCAAATTGTTTTAGCAAAGGCTTACTGATTTTTGAGCGGTTCAATTTAAACCCCCACCGCTTGACGAATAACGGAGCAACTGAGAAGGCTAATCCTAAAATTAAACCAACCAACAGCCCGATTTCCGCAAAACCTGCAGCAATAAAGGAAACAGCGAGCACAAGACCTAACACCGCACGTGCAAATGCGACCCTCCCGTAACGAAGTGGATTAAGCTCTGCACGCAATAAAGATAAATTTAATTGATACCAGGATTGCCCCCATGTTAAAAACAAAGTCAATACAAGCAATGGCCAAGGAAGCCAGTTACTAACAAGAAAAAAAACAGTAGCTAAAGCAAGACTCACACTCATCAAACCGACGAATGATGCTTTAACAGTCATATAAAAAACATCTTTCTGAACATCATTCTTGTTAAGACGTAACACACTGACTTTTAGCCATTCAAATAAAACTGCGTTTACCATCGCTGCCACAGCAAAAACAAGGGCATATCTCCCATACTCTTCTGGTGATAACAACCTAGAATAAACAGCAATTCCTAAAAAACCTATCATTGCCGGCACACCGTGCGATAGTAAATAGGCAAATGCATGTCTTGTTAGCACATACTTCACAACCTTTTCTCATCTTCCTATAAAATTATTGTTTTTACTTAGTATGGACAGTCTGATTGTAGCAAAGACATTCAAAAATGAAAAAAGCGCCCTATTTACATAGGACGCAAAAGTTTTACAGTATTTACATTGTTTTCACTTGCTCTTTTCTTTTTTCGTTCATACACTATCTGCCGTAAACATTTCCAGAATACAAAAAAGAATTGAGAGTAAAGCGACATACCTAATGAATGCGTAAACTACTTATCGGTTTGATCATCTTTTATCTAGCATCCTGTACGTCGCACGATTATCGTGCTAGTCTAGCTAAATCTTTTCATCTCTTCTTCTGTAAATGACATGATAAATCTACAGTGGCTATCTCCGTCAGATTGGCATGTGACACGATCAACTTGCTCTGTTCCAAGTACGTTTTTAAACATTGCTGTTTCACATGTACAAGCTGCTTTATACTGTTTTGCTACTTCGAAGACTGGACAGTTATGCTCAATTAATTCAAAAGTATTTTCATTAGTCTGCTTCACATCTGCCATATATCCTTTTTCATTTTGAATGGTAGCAAGTTCTTCCATTTTATCTACTGCCGATTTTCCTACTAATCGTTTATAATAATTCTCCGTCAAACGATGTTCTCTTTTTTTAAATAAGTATCTAACCGACTCATCTCCATGTAAATCTTGAATATCATTTAAAAAATCAACTGTCATGCCTTCATAATTCTTTGGAAAAAGACGTTCCCCTTTTACAGAAACAGAAAACAATTGTACCGGTCTACCCATTTCTTGCTTTTCTTCCCGATAGTTTATAAAACCATCCTTTAGAAGCAAATTAACCTGTTTTCTCACAGCGATGTGTGTAAGGTTAAGTTCTTTGGCAAGCTGACTGACACTCAGCTCTACTTGTTTTTTGAGTAATTCGAGGATTTTATCTTTTGATGATTGCTTTAACATTCTTAAACCCTCACTTCATGGTTAGTTATTGAAGATAGTTTACTACAAAGTATAAAAAAAGGAAAAAGATTTTAAGAACCTCCAAAAAAAAACTATTAAATATAAGCAAATCACTTGCACATAGAAAAATATATAAGGTATGATAACAACATACTTTTTATACATAAAAGTATACAAAGTACATACTAATCTTTTGGAGGGAATAACATGGCACATAAACTACCAGAACTAGGTTTTTCATTTGATGCGCTAGAACCAACGATTGACAAAACAACAATGGAAATTCATCATGGAAAACATCATCAAACGTATGTAACAAACTTGAATAATGTATTAGAGAGTGAAGTAAGTTTACAAAATGAAACACTGATTGATTTACTCAAAAAGATTGACGCTCTTCCGGAAGCAATTCAAACTGCCGTGCGCAATAACGGAGGTGGACATTTAAACCACACGTTATTCTGGGAAATTATCGCACCCGCAACCGGGGAAAACGAACCTAACTCTGCACTAAAAGCCGCGATTGATGATACTTTCGGTAGCTTTGACTCCTTTAAAGAAACATTTACCAGAGCTGCTACAACTCGCTTTGGTTCTGGTTGGGCTTGGCTCGTCGTAAACGCTAACAAAGAATTAGAAGTATACAGCACACCGAACCAAGATAATCCAATCATGGACGGGAAGCACGCTATTCTTGGTCTGGATGTTTGGGAACACGCATATTATTTAAATTACCAAAACCGTCGCCCTGAATACATTGAAAATTTCTTTTCAATTATTAATTGGCAGGTAGTTTCTAAAAAGTATGAACTGGCGATTGGCTAATAGAATACATTTTTGGGGAGCAGGTCTATAAAGCTCCCTTTTATCTTGCCAAATACAACATGGAAGGTGGATTGCATGGGCATTATTGTCGTGGAAATTTGTGAAAGTAGCCTTATTAATGAGGTAGACGTTGAATCTATACTTGAAGTTGAATACCCCGAGGTAGCTGTTATTATGAATGAGTGTATGTCCTTTTGCGGCATGTGTGCAGTGCGCCCTTACGCGATTGTAAATGGCAAAAAGATATTTGGACAAACAGCTAAAGAATGTATAGCAAAAATACAAGACCGCATTGAATTAGAGCTTGCCCTATACCAAATTTAAAGCATAAAAAGAAAAGCGGAGATGAATTAAATGGCATTTGTAGTTTTAAGTCCGTGCATCGGTGAAAAAGCAGGAGAATGTGTTGATGTCTGTCCTGTTGATTGTATAGAAGAAGGGGAAGACCAATATTTCATTAATCCAGACATTTGCATCGACTGTGGAGCGTGCCAAGGCGTTTGTCCTGTAGATGCAATTGTTGAGGAATATGAAATGCACGAGGCAGATGCACCATACTTGAAAAAAGCAGAAACTTTTTTTGGAATTGAATAAGAACATGAGAAACTTGAGAAGCTTAAACGCTTCTCCTTTTTTTGCTATTTTTCTGCTGGTTGAGGTAAGATAAAACAAGCTTATTTTTGAAACGAGTGAGTATATGTTTGAACTTATGCTCTTAATGTTAGAGCGTCTCGGCCTGATCGTCATGCTTGCTTTTATTGCCACAAGACTGCGCTTTTTCCGTAATATGGTCTTTTCCACAAGCTTAACAAGCAAACATAAATTAACCGCGGTTTTGTTTTTTGGTATTTTTGGGATCATTGGAACGTATTCTGGCGTCACATTCCAATCAGAGTCGCTTATATTTCAAAGAATTACATTCGGTATTCCAGAAGATGCAGCGATTGCTAATTTTCGCGTCATTGGCATTGTCTTAGCCGGATTATTTGGGGGCTATAAAGTTGGCCTCGGCGCGGGGCTTATAGCAGGTGTTCACCGAATTATGTTAGGGGGGTTCACGGCTTTTTCATGCGGAATTGCAACCATTATCGCAGGCGTAATAGCTGCACATTATCGCTCAAGAAACCCCCAAGCTATTAGTCAACCTATGCACATCTTCCTACTTGGCGCACTTGCAGAAACGGTACAGATGGGTTTAATTGCCCTTCTAGCATCTCCAACAACTGCGGCTATTTCCCTTGTTCAAACCATTGGAATACCTATGATTATTGCAAATGGAATTGGCTGTGCACTCTTCTTACTCATTATACAGAGTGTAACAAAAGAAGAACAAAAAGCCGGTGCCTTACAAGCCCAAAAAAGCTTACGTATCGCAGAACAAACTTTAGCTCATTTCAAACATGGTTTAACAAACAAATCCGCCGGTGAAGTCTGTCAGATCTTATATAAAGAGTTAAATGCATGTGCAGTCGCTATGACAAACAAACATACGATTCTTGCACACATGGGTGTTGCTGCAGATCATCATAAAGCGAATATGGCGATACAAACGAAACTAACAACAGAAGTGATGGAACAAAAACAAATGATTATTGCAGGAGATAATGAGATTCACTGTAAAGAATCAAACTGCCCTTTAGGCGCAGCAGTAATTGCTCCATTAATTATCCGGACAGAAGTTGTGGGGACTCTTAAGTTCTATTACCATTCAAAAAAAGAGATAACTGAACTAGAGACGGAATTGCTATCAGGGTTGACTAACCTACTCAGTAGTCAACTTGAATTAGCCGAAGCAGACCGTGCCTACCAACTTGCAAAAGAGGCTGAAGTTAATGCACTCCAAGCACAAATTAGCCCTCATTTTTTGTTTAATACATTAAATACGGCAATTTCACTTATTCGTATTGATCCAATGAAAGCACGTACGATGCTCCACTCTCTTTCTCAATTTTTAAGACAAAATGTTTCTGCAACGACAATGAAACTACACCCTCTCTCTGAAGAGCTAAATCATATTAAAGCTTATTTATCAATTGAAGAAGTTCGCTTTGAAGATCGTCTAACAGTTATATACAATATCGATGAGCATGTACTTAAAGTGGCGATTCCACCACTCACTTTACAGCCATTAGTAGAGAATGCGATGAAACACGGCTTTAAAAACAAACGTTCCGATTGTAGAATTTGCATTTCCGTGCGAGAAGAACAAGACTCTGTACTTCTATCTGTTGAAGATAACGGCGAAGGATTTGATCCAATAAAACTAAGTAAAGCGGGTAATGAACCACTTGCTACTACGACAGGAACAGGGATTGGCCTCTATAATAGCAATAAACGCTTACAACTAAAGTTTGGCCGTTCAGCTTCTCTCATTTTTTCGTCCAACCGCAATGAAGGAACAACCGTACGTTTTTATATACCAAAACAAACTAGAAAGGATAACCAACAGGATGAATCATAAATCAATCCGCACTTTCGTCGCTGATGATGAAAAATACAGCCGAGAAGAATTGCTTTACTTGCTTCGTTTTTTCCCACAAATCGACGTCATTGGCGAAGCCCAGTCCGGTCAAGAGACAGTTGCTAAAATCATGGAATTACAACCTGATCTTCTGTTTTTAGATATTGAAATGCCCGAGATGAATGGAACTGATGTAGCATCAATGGTGAAGCAAATGAAAAAACCTCCATTAATTGTATTCGCAACTGCTTATCCTCAATTCGCAGTTGAAGCATTTCAATTACAAGCAAAAGGCTATTTGATAAAACCAATAGATGAAACACGTTTAGCTGAAACAATTGCTCAAGTTGAAGAAGCATTGTGCCGTGCTACCAATGATGAATTAGCAAAGCCCTTAGCAAAGTTGGCAGTTGAAGGAAGTGATTCCATTCACTTTTTAGAACCAGAAACAATTGCCTATGTCTACCGTGATGATAAAAGTTCAAAAGTGATTACTCATACAAGTGCATATGAAACAAGATTACCTCTCAAAGAACTTGAAATACGATTATCACCCTATTCATTTTTTAGAGTGCATAAAAGCTACTTAGTAAATACATCACTTATTACTGAAATGAACGCTTGGTTTAATGGTGCGTATCAACTTTCTTTAAAAGGAATTAGGGAACAGATCCCAGTCAGCCGCAATTATGTTAAACCACTTCGTGCAAAAATCGAACTTTAAGAGCCATTTCACATCTTGGCTCTTTTTTTTCGCATCTCATACCCTAATTTCGACATCTTAATACAAATACCAACACAAACAAAAACTATTTTTGTACACTTGTATTATGAAAACGCATTCACCATGATGCGAGGGGGACGTCTTATGTATACTTTTTTAGGGGCAATTGCCCTTTTATTAATAGGGTACTTTACGTATGGAAGGTTTGTTGAAAAAGTATTTCAACCAAAATCAGAACGAACAACTCCAGCTTACACGCATAATGATGGTGTAGATTATATTCCAATGGGAAAAAATAAAAATTCCCTCATTCAGCTTATTAGTATTGCTGGTGTCGGGCCAATATTCGGACCCATTATGGGTGCTTTGTATGGACCAGTTGCATTCATCTGGATCGTTATTGGTTGTATTTTTGCAGGTGCTGTTCATGACTATCTTACAGGCATGATTTCTATTCGAAACGGTGGCGCACACTTGCCAGATCTTGCGGGAAGATTTCTCGGTAAAGCTATGAAGCATGTTGTCAATGCATTCTCTATTTTACTCTTACTTCTTGTTGGTACGGTGTTTGTAGCTTCTCCAGCTGATTTACTTTATGATCTAGGAAACGGTTCTGTACCAGTTATGATATTTGTTGTTCTAATATTTATTTATTTCCTATTAGCAACTATTCTGCCGATTACTAAGATTATAGGAAACATCTATCCTTATATCGGAGCATTGCTTTTATTTAGTACTGTTGGAATTGGTGTGGCTCTTGTATGGAACCAAGCTCCTATTCCGGAACTTTCATTAACAAATACTCACCCTAGTGGTGTAGCCATATTCCCACTTTTATTCTTAACTATTTCATGTGGTGCTTTATCTGGATTCCATGCAACTCAATCACCAATTATATCGCGTACAACCCAAAATGAAAGCCAAGGGCGTAGAATTTTTTATGGTATGATGATTGCTGAAGGTATGATTGCTATGATCTGGGCTGCAGCCGCTATGAGCTTATTTGATGGTCCAATCACACTTAATGAATTAATTAACACAATCGGTACAGGTGGAATTGTTTCAGAAATCTCGACAATGATGCTAGGACCAGTAATAGGTACCCTTGCTATCCTCGGCGTTATCATTCTACCAATTACTTCAGGTGATACTGCATTTCGTAGCGCACGAATGATTATTGCTGATTACATTAAAGTACCTCAGAAGAAAATAATGAATCGTATTTGGATTGCGGCACCATTATTTATCATCTCGATCATTTTAACAACGGTTGATTTTACAATGCTCTGGCAGTACTTTAATTGGGCCAATCAGTCCACTGCTGTTATCGCACTTTGGATCGGTGCAATGTTCTTATTTGTCGCTCGTAGAAACTATTGGATTGCGATCTTTCCGGCTTGGTTTATGAGTGTTACAGCTACAGCGTATATAATGAACGCACCTATTGGTTTAAACTTGCCAATGCAAGTATCCGTTATTATTGCTGTACTATTCACTGCTTTATTAACAGTTCTATTCTTCCGCTCTGCGAAAAAGCGACGTGCGGAAAACCTCCCACTCGAAGATGATATCTCTGATTGGGAAAGCAAACAAAGCGCTTAAATTAACAAGGCTGCCCGTTCTGTACGGGCAGCCTTGTTTGTTCATTAGATTATTCCTCTATCTTTTGTTTCCGTAACCTTTTCATATAATCTGGTGCATCCATGTCTTCCTTCACAACCAGTTCAATTAAACATAGTTTGTTACGAACTTCTTCTTCCGCTTTTTTTAACGCTCCTTGTAACTGCCCTATTGTTTCAACTACTTCACAATATGTCTCTCCTCCAAACGCAGCTGGCAAGTCTGTGTAGGACCAGTTTGGAATTTCATTGTAAGCTTGATAGTCTGTCTCTGTATTTAAATATTTTTCAATCGTGTAGTCTCCATTATTTAATATGAAAATAATTGGCTTACAATCATGCCGAAGCATTGAGCTAATTTCCTGAACAGTTAATTGAACTGACCCATCTCCAGTAAATAAAAGAACTCTGCGTTCAGGATTTGCAATGCAAGCTCCAAAAGTAGCAGGGAGCGCATAACCGATTGATTGCCATCCACCTTGGGCAATATAACTGACCCCTCGCTTTAATTTTGCTTGGGACATTCCATAGAAGAAAGTGCCTGTTTCAGCTAGAACAATATCCTCTTCCTTTATAAACTGTTGCAAAAGTGGATAATACGCTTTGGCAACGAGTAATTCTTCTTCTCTAATTTCCACCTTCTTATCGTAAGGAAATGTATACTGTGGGATTGAATCAACTTGTTTTATTCCAATATCCATCAAACCTTTTAGCATATCATCAGCCTTTACTAAACGGTATTCCGCCTCACCAATCTTTACAAAATCAGGCTGGATTTCAATCGTTTTTTGAGGGTTTAATTCTGACGTAAAGCTCGCTGTATTCGTATCAGCCCATACAAGACCTACAGCTATAACACAATCTGCCTCTTCAACAGCTTTCCGGACGTCCTGGCTACCAAAACTCCCTGCATATACACCGATGTAGTTTGGGTGTGCTTCATCAATTGCACCTTTCCCGTACACCATACAACTTATTGGTATATTCATACGCTGTGCCAATTGTTCCATACTGCTTTCCAGTTGAAAACTTTTCGCTTTTGAATCCGCAAGTAAAATTGTTTTCCGGCTCGTTTTAAGCAATGTTTCCGCATGGGCTAACGCATTTTGCAATAGCTTTTCTTCTGTGCTAGTATCAGTCCATTCCGCTTCACGTGGCATCAACTCATCCATTACCTCATCGTCAGCAATCATTAAGTAAACAGGCTTTTTCTTTTCTTTTGCGATCTGGATCGCTGTTTTAATCTCAAAAGCTGCATTTTCTTGAGTCAAAACAGCACTATACGCTGAAATCTCTTCAAACATGCGGCGAAACACCTGAAAATCTCCATCCATTAACGTATGATGCACAAATTTCCTAGACTTTTGTAAAGAAGAGTCTGGAGCACCAACAATATGAATAATTGGTACATTCTCGCTATTTGCACCTGCAATCGCATTAGCTGTGCTTAATTCACCGACACCAAAAGTCGTAATTAATGCAGCCATCCCTTTTAGTCGTGCATATGCATCAGCCGCGTATCCAGCGTTCAACTCGTTCCGAGCATTAATAAATGTCAAACCTTCGTATTGTTCTAACTTATCAAGAAGAGCGAAATTGTAATCACCTGGCACGCCAAATACATCGGTAATCCCTTCTTCTTTGATTGAATGATAAAGAAAATCACCTATAGTCGGTCGACTCAATTGACTTATTTGTTTTGCCATACGGGCCACTCCTTTTTTTTGCTTCATGACAACCTCACGAAGCTATACCCGATTTATGAAGCTTTGAAGAGTGGAATTCATAATTATTTAATTAGTCTTCAATTTATTTGGATAAATATGATAATTCATGTAAATATCAAATACTTAATGACCTGGTACTAGTAACTAATATAAGATAGTAGGAAGATTTAGGAATTATCCTTTGCCCTCTGGCGACCTTATTCAGAAACCTCTGTGGCCATTATCGGTTTTGTTGTAATGAGCTTTTACACGCTTGCAGAACAGAATTTGACAAATAGTCTTGTCCTAAGCATTCTTGCTGTTGTAGCCTTATTAATCGGATTTTTTCTAAAGTATGCAGCCTATTTTCTGACCGGTATTATCGTGCTACTCTCAAACACCATGTACACAACAAGGGATGCTTGGGGCAGCTTACCTTGGTGGGTTTATTTAATGACAGCTGGGGCGGCTTTAATTAGTTTTGCCACGTACCAAGAATGGAAAAAACGTGATGATACTCCTTCTCTGCGGGAACAATGGCACGTTTTTTCAAACAAAGTGAAACGCTACTTTAGCCGTTGGACATAAAGAAAGAGGAACCAAGCCCGGTTCCTCTTACATAAAGTACATAAGTTGACGCTTCAACTAATTAGCCTTATTTAAGGTCCTTATATAAGAGTTAATGGCTTTTTTTCCCTTTAAGCGTATAACTTTTTTATTAGCTCCACTTTCTATAAAACGTTGTAATCGATCATCCATCTTCCTTTTCCGTGGTCTATAGGTTGTTACAATAAATTTAATAAACGCATAATCAATTTTCTCTTTACAACCGTTTGCCATATCAGAACGTGTTTTTCCCATGTTTTTCAGCCATCGTTTAAATACTCGAAACAAGCACACTCGAAGTGGCAGCTCTAAATAAATGATGGTATCTGCACGTACTGTTCTTATTCCAAACGTACTGTTATAATTTCCTTCTATGATCCAACTCTCTTGTGCCACAACCTCTCTCTGTAAAAACGAAAATTCTTCCGGTGAAGCCTCCACCCAATGTGGCTTCCAATAGAAAGTGTCCAAATGATAGACGGGCAACTCTAATGCATTTGCTAGCTTTTTGGCAAAAGTTGATTTACCGACTCCACTTGAAATACCTACAACCATCACACGCTGCATATAATCATCCCTACCTTAAGTAAAGCTTCCAACTCTATCTATCCACAAATGTATGAGCTCTCTTTGAGCTCGTACATTTACTTAAATAATCCCACGAATTTGATCGTGCACATGTTCATCATAAAATGCTTTAAGTCTGTTTTTTTCATCGATTGTAAATCCACGTACATTAAATGCCCTTAAATTTTCTTGTACTTGTTTTACATTTTTAAACCCTGGAATGACTGCAGATACTTCCTCTTGATCTAATACCCAACGGAGTGATGCTTGTACGAGAGATTCCCTGCCTTCTTTAATCCAACTAACCTCGTTAACAAGGTCTACACCTTTCGTAAGTTCAAGACCACCGAAAGTCTCTCCCACATTAAATGCCTCACCATGACGATTAAACTTTCGATGATCATCCTCTGCGAATGTAGTTTCTTTCGTAAACTTTCCAGTTAGTAAACCACTCGCTAAAGGCACTCTCGCCAAAATACCAACTCCTTTTTGTTTAGCAAGAGGCAATAGTTTATCGAGTGATTTTTGACGTAACACATTAAAAATGACTTGAAGTGCTCTAACATTTGGCTGTTCTAGACAAATCAGTCCTTCTTCAATGCTTTCCACACTGACACCATAATATCTAATTTTCCCTTCTGCTTGCAGCTTATCTAGAACATGAAACACACTGCCCTCTTCTAGAATTTTTTTTGGTGGACAATGAATTTGGTACAAATCGATCCGCTCTCTTTTTAAACGAGTTAATGTATTTTCTAAATAAGTCCGTACAGTTTCTTCATTATAAGTATATGGGTCAGTAATATCCCCAGCTCTGCAAAATTTTGATGCTACATAGATGTCATCTTCTCTGCCTTTAGTTGCTTGAGCTAACAACTCTTCACTATGACCATCTCCATAAACATCAGCAGTATCAAAGAAGTTGACACCTGCTTCAATAGCCTTTTCCAATGCAAGCAATGACTGTTTATCATCTTTCTCCCCCCATGAGCCACCTATTGCCCATGTACCAAAACTCAACTCACTAATTGATAAATCGGTATTTCCAAGTTGGCGATATTTCATTGGTAAAACCCTCCTAAAGGTTAAGATTTTTGAACTTGTCCGACTCATCTTATTCGACATATTGAGTTAATTCCCTTTAGCAACTGTAAACACCAATAAAAAGGAGTGTGTTTAGAATACACACTCCTTTCACTTTTAGTAAAAGAATGGTGGGAAAAAGTAAGGGAAAAATCCAATTCCACCAAAACGACCATAGGGAAAGAAGCGTGGACGATACCGACGATATCTATAACCAAACTGTCTTTCTTCTTCATAATGAACATCTTCGCCC
Source organism: Shouchella patagoniensis (assembly GCF_002019705.1). Classification (GTDB taxonomy): domain Bacteria; phylum Bacillota; class Bacilli; order Bacillales; family Bacillaceae_D; genus Shouchella; species Shouchella patagoniensis. The sequence goes on from NZ_KV917377.1 coordinate 1,680,262, forward strand.
ACCAATAATGTGACGCCCTCATTATTTACTTCAGTTAAAACTCCATCAACTGACTGTCCGTCATCCATTCTTAATTCAACATGGTGATCTTTCATTTGATTACATTGTGTTTGTATTTGCTGAAGGGCTTGCTGATTGTTAGCCATAGACGGAGAATATTCATTGTTCGTACTCGTGTGATGAGCTTGCATGTTCTCATTCATATTCATTTGATAACCTTGCATATTCTCATTATTCATATTCATGTGTTGACCATGCATTTGGTGATGTTGTTGAGGTATTATCCCCCCCATCTGGTTTTGCTCGTGTGAATTTCTTTCTTCTCCTTGATATTGAGGTTGTGCTCCCTGGTACCCTTGATGATGTGGGAAATTACCATGAAAATGTCTCATAGCCTCCACTCCTTTCTCTTGCTACAGGGTATTCACCTAGAGCTTGCCACGTACATCATTTTCTTCACTTAATAAACAAAAACCCTTTTTCTTAAGAAAAAGGGTTTTTGTGTTTATTATTCCCACTCAATTGTGGAAGGTGGTTTGCTCGTTACATCATAAACAATTCGATTGACGTGATCAACTTCATTTACAATTCGTGTTGAAATAATTTCGAGTACATCCCATGGGATGCGTGCCCAATCAGAGGTCATTCCATCAATTGAAGTTACAGCACGAATACCAACTGTATAATCGTAAGTACGCGCATCACCCATCACGCCAACACTTCGCATGTTAGGAAGTGCAGTAAAGTACTGCCAAATCTCACGTTCAAGACCTGCTTTTTTAATTTCTTCACGCAAAATGGCATCTGATTCGCGAACAATCGTCAGTTTTTCATCTGTAATTTCACCAAGGACACGTATACCAAGACCTGGCCCAGGGAATGGTTGACGCCATACGATCTCATCATCAATGCCTAGTTCTGCGCCAAGAGCACGAACTTCATCTTTAAAGAGTGCGTTTAAAGGTTCGATTAACTCAAAACTCATGTCATCAGGTAGTCCACCAACATTGTGGTGTGATTTAATTGTTTGCGCTGTATCGGTACCTGATTCAATAATATCCGTATAAAGAGTTCCTTGTGCTAAGAAATCCATTTTTTTATCTTTCAGCTTAGCTGCTTCTTCATCAAATACATAGATAAACTCATTACCAATAATTTTTCTTTTTTGTTCTGGATCTGTAACGCCTTTTAATTTTCCAAGAAAACGATCAGCTGCATCGATTTTAACAACATTCATGTTAAATCCTTCACTAAATGTTTCCATTACACTTTCTGCCTCGTCTTTTCTAAGTAAGCCATGATCGATAAACATACATGTTAATTGATCACCAATTGCTTTATGAATTAAAACCGCTACTACAGAAGAGTCAACACCACCGCTAAGCGCACATAAAACATTACGATCGCCAACTTGTTCTCGGATCTTTTTGATTTCCTCTTCAATGAAGTTTTCCATTGACCATTCGCCTTTTGCTTTACAAATTTCAAACGCAAAGTTTTTAAGGAGGTCATTACCAAACTCTGAGTGACGTACTTCAGGATGGAACTGGACGCCATAAAACTTACGTGATTCATCACTCATAGCAGCAACTGGGCAAGATGGATTTGAAGCATCCACAGTAAAGCCCTCTGGTGGAGCAATAATCTTATCGCCGTGGCTCATCCAAACGGTTTGTTCAATTGGAAGACCTTTAAATAGATCCGATTGATTTTCTATATTAAGTAATGCTTTTCCGTATTCACGGTGTGATGCTTTTTCTACTTTCCCACCAAAATGGTGAGTCATTAGTTGCACACCGTAACAAATGCCAAGAATCGGAATGCCAAGGTCATAAATCGCTGGATCACATTTAGGTGCACCTTCTACATATGCACTATTTGGTCCGCCAGAAAAAATAATTCCAATTGGATTCATTTCTTTAAGCTCGTCCGCTGTGATTTTATGGGAATGTAGCTCACTATATACACCTAAATCCCGGATGCGGCGCGTAATTAATTGATTGTATTGTCCGCCAAAATCAAGCACAACAATCGTTTCATGATTTGCTACTTGCATATATTTCACCCCTGCATGTTTTTTCTGAATCTCACGTAAAAGTCTTTTGCTTTACGCATATAAAACGGCTACAAGAACAATGGAACAAAACCCATTATAATTGCAGCCCTTATTAACAAATGTCTATTACAATCATTTTATTAAAAGCTTGTTTTTATACAGTTCATACAAATTTAATCATAACAAGCCTTACTGAATAAGGTCAAGATTTGATTTTCTCGAAGATATTTTTCCAATTTTCTTTAAAGCGGTCTTCATTAATAATAGGGGTTTCGTTGCTGTACAAGAATTGCTCATAGTCTGATGTCAGTTCACTCATTTTCTCTGAATCGAGTTCCCTATCAACATATCTAGCATATTCTTTTAAAGTCTGCGTTTCTAAACGTTTAAACCCATGAATGGACAATAACCAAATTAAACGTTCGTAAGACTTTGCATATGACTCTGGCTCACTTCCGTGCTCAAAACTACGACTCACATAGAAACGTGCAATTGGTTTCCTTAATAAAAAAACTGCTAGTGACACACAAATAATTCCTATACTGATTAACAATACACCAAAACGTCCGTTGTTATTGTCATCACTAATTACGTTTTCACTCGATTCCTCTGTTTCCTCTTCCATCTCTGGTGATTCAGGCAAATCAACTTCTGGATCTTCTGGTTCTTCAGCTTCTAAATCATCGTCTGGGGCATCAAAGTCAATCTCTGGTTGTTGAAAATCAAAACCAGAAAAACTAGGTGTTGGTTCAAATGGGACCCAGCCAACATCGGGAAAATACACTTCTACCCATGAATGAGCATTATTATTACTTACAAGATATTCATTGAAGCCTTCTCGTTCGTTAGATAACCCCTCATTCGAACCTTCAGTAAAACCTTTCACCCATTTTGTTGGAATATCAAGCGATCTCAACATCACAGCCATTGCGGTTGAAAAGTTATCACAATAACCACGCATCGTTTCAAATAAAAATTGGTCGACATAATCCTGGCCGGGCTCCGGAACTGGAACATCATCGGTTTCATATTCAAAGTCAGGACCAGTTAAAAATCGTTCAATCGCGACAACCATATCATATTGGTCCTCGGAATTTGAAGTAATCTCTTCTGCCAATTCCCCTACTCGGTCTGGGAGTTCATCAGGAAGTTGTAGGTAGCTTTGCAACTCGTCCTCAGAGTATTCAGGCCGTCTTATTGCTTTTAATCCTTCCACCATAAATGTTCGATCATAAAAAGTAAGCTCATATTGATTGGGAGGAAAATCTCCATTAACAAGTGTGGCCATATCCGAAAGAGGATCGATTTGGATTTGGTGATATTCATCATTGAATGCATCACTGACAACTTGAGTCGTTAATTCACCTGGGTAAAACAACTGTCTAAACTGTTGTTCTCCCTCATTATAAAACTGGACTAAAGCCTGCTTTTCTTCAATCTCCACAGTTTCAATTGGTCGTTCACTTACATGTACAATTGGTGGTTCAACACTTCGTTCATTCAGACCATCTGAAAGAGATAATTCCCACCCTATACCTGTGTATAAATCTTTTGTTTCCCCTTTCCAATACTGCCCTTCTTCGACTTCTGCAGTGAAAACAGGGGTATCGTCTTGAATGAAGCCTCCACCTAAATAGCTGTCATCCTCACTGTAACCAATTCGTTGGTTTGTTCCACTTCCTTCGGTTGAATACCCAAAGAATGATTGAATGTACGGAAGAGGGTCTGGCCACTGGGGCTCTGGTTTTGGCATAGCATAGCCAATTGATGCAGCAGCAACAATAAATACACCTACTAATGCAAAGGCACTTGTTAAGCCCTTAAATGAATAAACAACCTTTGCACCTCCATGTTCTCCCTTTTTTAATAAATGAAGTACCATAAGCAAGAATAAACCGACTATAAAAATCCGAACAATTGCCCAACTTCCGCTGTATTCGGTGAACGTGTCGATTGTGCTAATATATATGATGCTTATTAATAGAAATAAAAGAATTCTCCTGGCATGTACAATCCAGTAATACAATAAATAGCTCATAATAGATAACAGTAATAGAAACAATAATGTTCGGTGCAAATCAGTAATACCCACTAAATTACCAGAAGCCATTAAGATTACATTGTAAATCAGATCGTCGATAAACATAGACAGCCAGTTTTCGTCTATCGTACGATCAGGAAACATCCAATATAACGCACCTATTACGATAGCCAAGCGCAAAAATAGTGATATGAATAGTGGTAACTTAATGAAAGTAATGCAAAAGAACAAACCTGCGGTAATAATGAATAACCATTTCTCGTCCGTGTAGGTCATATACGGAACAGGATAAAGCCATTCCAATAAAAGGAGGAATCCAAACATATACAGAAGAAAATCGCGAAAAACTCGTTTCCTTTTATGCATAGTCTGCCCTCCTTCTCATATAAATTGGTTCAAATTGTTGCGCACCTATTCGCTTCATTTCTTCTTGATACTCTTGTTCTATAGGCTTTGCAACAATAACATGCAAATCTACCCTTTGGTTAATAAGGGTCTTCACTAATTGCAAGATGTGATCTGTCATAAAAGGTAAAGCAAGAACTATAATTCCACTATCTCCAGCATTTAATGGAGGCATCGGTAAGTCGATTGTAGAGGCTAGTGGTTCCACTTGGGCTAAATCACGCAAACCTCGTTTCCATGATCGTTCCTCTATTTGAGTTTTTTTCCACCCCCCTTGATTGTACGTACATAATAAAACATGAGCTTTTACTCTTATAAAAGTCGAGGCAAGCGAAGCAGCATCAATAACGCTTGCTTCAAACCACTCTCTCTCTTGCTCTGATCTAACAATCATAGGATATACAATCAAAGTCACTTCCTCATTTTGATCCGTTTCAAACTCTTTTGTTAATAGTCCAGCTACTCCTGCAGAACGCTTCCAATCAATTCTAGACATGCGGTCTCCATTTACATAGGGGCGCACCCCAGCGATGGAATGATCGTCATTTCCTTTTTTAAACCTTTTTGCTAACTTTACATTGTCAAAAAGGTATTGTGGATTCTGAATTAAATAATAAGGTGGGTAAACAAGTAGCAGAGTTTCCTCTTTCATTTTCCGTTTCAACCAAAATAAACCAAACAAATCATGAGCGATAATTTGTGTCTCATTGAAATGATAAACTCCTCGTTTAGATGCGCTAGCTTCGTAAGAGAAAGTCATTTCCTTTGCAAAAGAAAAGAAAAAAATGGTCTTATTCTTTTCTTTTTTAATGGAATGAGGCGCGGTGTCAATAACTTCATAATAAAAGAAAGGAATAAACCACGGTTTAGATAGTGTTATTGAAACATCGAAAACAGAGCCAGATTCGGTTTCTTCAATTGATATCCTGCGACTTGATTTAAGTCCCACTAAAGAGATGAAAGGGATTAAACACGAGATTATAAAAAGAGCTGCCACACCGTAAAATAAAAACCAACTTACGAAACCACCTTGGAACATTCCGTAAGTAAAAAAGCCAGCAAAAATAAAAATTGCAAGAAGCCACTTAAGAATGGGCATTACCACCATCTTTAATCGGAAGTTGCTCATTAGGTCGTTTGCCTTTTTCGTTCAACAGGGACGCGAATGTGTTTAATAACCTCTTCTAACAAAGTTTCAGGCTCTTGTTCTCTCATTAAAGCTTCATTCCCCAAACGAATACGATGCCCAAGCACAAAAGGGGCTACTTGTTTCACATCATCAGGAGTTACATACTCTCTACCCATTACTAGAGCATATGCTTGACTTGTCCGCATGAGAGCGATAGACGCACGAGGACTTGCGCCAAGTTCAATTTCACGGTTTAAACGAGTTGCGTGAATGATATTAATCAAATAGGTTTTTACATGTTCATCTATAAAGACCTCCTTTGATTCAGCTTGAAGCATAAGCAGTTCTTCTAGTGACACAACGCTTTCTAATGTATCAATGGGATGTTCATGTTCCACTCTTTTTAATAATTCTAATTCTTCTTCTAAAGTAGGATATCCGAGCCTGATTTTAACTAAAAAACGATCCAATTGGGCTTCTGGTAAAGGAAAAGTTCCAGAGTACTCGACCGGATTTTGCGTAGCCATAACAAAAAAAGGAGAATGAATCTTAATGGTTTCTCCATCGACTGTTACATTCCCCTCCTCTAGAGCCTCCAGTAACGCCGATTGAGTTTTAGGAGAAGTTCGATTAATTTCGTCAGCCAAAACTACATTTGCCATAATAGGACCAGGTCTAAATTCAAACACTTGCTTTTTCTGGTCGTAAATGGACACACCTGTTACATCGGTTGGCAATAAATCCGGTGTAAACTGGATACGTTTGAAGGAGCCACCAATTGTCTTAGCCATCGCTTTTACAAATACAGTTTTTCCAACCCCAGGCACATCTTCAAGTAAAACATGTCCCTCAGCTAAAAATGCCACTAAACATAAACGGATTTCTTCTTTCTTTCCAATAATCACCCGTTCGACATTTTTAATTATTTCATCTATTTTATGTGTAGTAGTTGACAAATTCGCTTTCCCCCTTGCTCTTTTCTTTATTGTAACATTCCGAACTTCTTTTATCATTACTCTTCCATGTTGAGTTTGTCTTCTTTAAATAGCGCAGGTAACAATTGTAAACCTGCGCTCAATTTTAATTTAATTGTTTATCTTAATCATCGTCTCAAGCATGTCTTCTTCTATGATGTTCCACGTATTTTTTTTCTTGAATAGTTGGTGCATCCGTGGAATAAACGTTTCTGTAAATGCTTGTTTATATTCATCTGTATGAGGCTCCGGTAGCTCTTTTTTCCATTCTGTCACAATTGTTTCCACTGCTTTTGCCCGCGGCCCCCATTTGCCTAATTCATTCCCCTCTTTATCAAAAAAAACAATGATTGGAATTGATCGAGCACGTCCATTTGTTAAATATTGATCCATTAATTCCAAGTTCTCATCTCGAATTAAAAAATGAACATCTATTAATGCATGTTGTGCCATCCGTAAAAAAATGGGAACATTAACCATTGCATCGCCACACCAATCTGCAGTGAGGACAATTGCTTTTATTCCTTTATCAGTTAAGGTCAAAAGCCGATTATGAGCTTCTATACTTACTTGGTAGTCATGGTAAATAGAGAGCAAACGATCTTTGTTTTCATCCATTGCTTCAATATAATCTTGGGCAGTTACCCCTTTATTAAACCAATCATTTAATGACATTCCATTATCACTCCTTATCATTTGTGTAGATCGTACCATGTTTTTTATATCCTTAACAAAAAGATTGATTCCACAAACATAATTTCCACTCTTTTTCAAACAATACTGTGTAAGGAGTGATGACATGTATAAGTCTTTAAAAGTTTTTTTACTAATAATGGTACTAATGATTCTTATTGTTACTCCAGATCAAACGGTTTTTGCAAAAGGAAATAAACCATTCACCTTTGTTTGGATGTCCGATACACAGTATTATTCCTTGCACTATCCGTATATCTTTGATCAAATGACACAATGGATTGTTGATAATGAGCGTGAACAATCATTAAAATATGTTATTCATACAGGGGATGTTGTTGACCACATGAATAACGAATTTGAATGGATTCAAGCGGACCTTGCAATGAAAAAATTAGACCAAGCAAACATTCCTTATGGGGTGCTTGCAGGGAATCATGATATTGGTCATAAAAAGTTGAACTACAAAAAGTTTGGTGAGTATTTTGGTACAGAAAGATTCCAGCAACATAAACAGTTCAGGGGTGCTCACAAAAATAATGAAGCGCATTATGACATCATTCAAGCAAGTGGTCATAAATTCCTTATTGTTTATTTAGGATTCGGGTGGAATACGGACACACTTACTTGGGCACAGTCCATTATTAAAGAACATCCAGAACATACAACGATTCTTGCAACCCACCGTTACTTACAAGTTGATGGCAAACGTTCTTCTGATGGAGAACAACTTTTTAATGAGTTGGTCGTACCTAATCCATCTGTGCAACTAGTTCTAAGCGGTCATTTTCATGGGACTGCTCAACGTTTTGATCGTCTTGATGATGATAACGACGGTGTGAATGAACGCACAGTCGTGCAGATCCTCTCTGATTACCAAGGATATGAAAAAGGGGGCAATGGGTTTATGAGGTTAATTACATTTCAACCCCTTACTTCGTCAGCGACAATTTCAACATACTCACCTTTCACAAAGGAAGCCTTGATAGAAGATGCTGATTTCCATCATGCGCCAATGACGTTTAGCTTTCCTATTGATTTTAAATAATCTTTGCCCAAATTCTTTATGTTCCTCACCTTTTATGGCTAGTATCCATATCGTGTAATATCCTAGAAAGGTGGTGCTTTTATGGGCTATTATAATACTGGCTATGGGAATGGCTGCTGTCCGCCTCCTCCATGTGGTGGAGGCTACGGATATGGACCCGGACCGGGATATGGTCCTGGATACGGCGGTGGCGGTGGTGCCTGGGCAATTGGCATTATTGTCGTATTGTTTATTCTAATTATCATCATCGGCGGTTCTGGCATTTGGGGTGGCGATGGACGCCCTTATTAGTTATTAAAAAAATAGACACCAACGCTTAAGCGTTGGTGTCTATTTTTTTAATAATAATAACCTCCACCATAAGGTGGATAACCATAGCCATAACCAGGAGGTGGATAGCCGCCATAACCATAACCACCGTATCCTCCATACAGTAATGGACCAGCAAGAAAGCGACCCGCCAAGCCCTCCTACAAGCCCTCCAAGAAAAGCATTTCCTCCACTATAAAAGGGACGTCTGCCATACCCGTACCCATAAGGACGACGATAATTTTGTCCAGGGTGCTGTCGATTGTGCCAATAAGTTGGTTGCACCTGATAACCTCCTAGTCCGTTATGCGTTATCTTATGCACAACAAAACAGGCATGTGCGGAGTATTTCAATCCGATTTTTAATCAATTATTAACGAGCAAATTCATAAATCTTCTTTATCTTATCAAGTAATTCTCCACTTCGAACACCTTCTTGCATCATTGCAATTAGTAAGTCTGGATCATCTCGGTTGTAACTAACAACCCAACCTAATACATCATCACCAGATTCTCCTTGGGCTCCACTAAGTTCAGCCGTTCCCGTTTTAGCTGCTAATGAATAGTCGTCAATTTGCATTGAATGAGCTGTTCCAGTTGGACTTGACACAACTTGCTCTAAAGCTTGATCTATCCACTTGGCTGTTTCAGCTGAGATCGATTCTTTCCAAGTAACAGCTGTCTCTTCGTCTTGATCAAGTATCGGTTGAATAATTGCCCCCTCATTTAAGAAAGGTGTATACATAGTTGCTAAATGTAAAGGATTCACTTGTACCTGCCCTTGACCATATCCGCTGTCGGCTAATTGGATATCTGAGGAAAAGCCATCCTCTTCAGTTAACGTTGATTGTTTAAATGGATATAAATAATCAATTGTTTCATAGAACCCAAATGATTCAGCCCATTCTTGCATTGAGTCTCCCCCTAACTCCAGAGCCACATTTGCAAAATAGATGTTATCTGAATAAACAAGCGCATCTGTTAAATCAACAGGCCCCCCAGGATCCGTAACACGACGAACTGAATAATCCCCCCAATCTGAATCATCTGGCTGCCACTCTTTCCCACTCACCGCAATTGTATCTTCTGGTACCAGCGTTCCCTGTTCTAATCCAAATGCTGCAGTCAATGGCTTCATTGTCGACCCTGGTGAGAACGAATAGTAAAAACGATTAAGCATGGGCTCGTCTTCATTTTCATCTAGCTCTTCACTTTGACTGCTCGTCAAACCTAAAGCCATAAGATTTGGATCATAACTTGGCGAACTAACAAGAGCGAGTGTTTCCCCAGTCTTTGGATGAAGAGCCACGGCGGTTCCAGGCTGATTATCAAGTTGCCGGACAATCTCTTCTTGAATATCCATATCAACAGTCAAATAAAGATCATCACCATCCTCTGCTTCCGTTTCAGCAAGCGTTGCTTTACGAGAACCGTCAGCGCCTCGCGTAATTAATTCAGCTCCAATATATCCACGAAGACGTTCTTCTTGAGCAGACTCTAGTCCTGTTTGTCCTATTATTGATTGACTATCATAACCTAAGCCTTCCCGATTTTCCAATTGTTCAGCGGTTATCTGTTTTACGTATCCAGTTAAATGTGCCGCACTTGATCCAAAAGGATATACTCTACCTGGATCTAAACGATATGTAAGTCCTGGAATCTCTTCCATTAAATCTTCAATAAATGAGAGTTCCGCTTCAGGTAATTGGGTGATTGGCACAAAACTCTCATCTGTTACCCACCCCTGTTCTAATCGGTTTTGAATCATATCTTCTGATACATCTAGTCCTTTTGCTATTTGCTCAACTTCACGTTCTTCATCATTCATTCTTCCTGGCACTACTGCGACATTTAAAACAACTCCATTAATCGCTAATCCTTGTCCATCAGAAGAAAAGATCTGTCCTCGCTCTGGCTGAAACGTATTAAACTCAACAGTGTCACCAGGCTGAAGCTCTGGAAAAATCAACTGTGGACTCCATTCAATTTGCCAATTTGTGTCTTCATCTTCCTCGTTTTTTGCAACAACCATCTCTTCATTAAACGAATAAGGTCCAGCAACCGTTTCCATTCCCACTTCGATTTGAATCGATTCTAAACGATCATCGTTGTCCTCATCAGGGAAGCTTGCCCGTACAGTAAAATCTGAAATATATGCGTCATAAATACTCTCATACATTTCAACAAACTCGTCTTCGGCTATTTCTTCTTTTGTTGTGTCAGTAAGCATGCTATACATTTCACTATATTCCCTTTGTTCCCAGTGCTCTATGTAGACGGTAACCGCATCTTCAGGCGAAGATTCTGAACACCCAGATAACAGTAACCCTGTTCCAATCATCACTAAACCCATTCGCATATAAAATTGCTTCACTGCAATGAAACCCCTCTCTTATATATCAATTTCTCATTTCAAAATTCATAAGACAAAATGCTCATTTCTACAATAGCATACATATGATAACGCATAAATAAAAAGCTTGAAGCATTTCTGCTTCAAGCTTTATTTATTAATGACTGTTAATTTATTTACAATAGACGTTCTACCTTTTGCTTCTGGTATAAAGTCAGCATAGCCAATCATTAAAGTAGCAACAATTTTCTCTCCAGGTTCCACACCAAGCGCTTCTCTAAAAACAGGATTATAAATCCAATCATTTGTACGCCAAATCATACCAATACCTCGGGCCCAAGCCGCAAGCTGGATATTCTGAATCATTGCGCTCACAGCACCATAATCCTCATCCCAAGTCTTTTGCCTAGGATCCTCTGGCATTACAACAATTAGATGAAGCGGAATTTGTTTAAAGTAGGCCGCCTTCTTTTCCGCTTTTGCTGGAACCGTTCCATCGCTCCCCATTTGCGTCTTAAGGTAGGCATTAATAAATGAATCTTTTCCTTCATCAGCATAGAGAAGAAAACGCCACGGCTCGGTCATTTTATGGTTTGGTGCCCACTTAGCTACTTCTAAAATTTCAATAAGTTCATCAATATCAATTGCATCTTGTTTAAATTTTTTGATAGAGCGACGCCCTTTTATAATCTCATCTATTAATAGCGTTTTTTCGTTCATCAAATCATCCTTCATTTATAACATTCTTACTAATTAGTTTAGCGAATGTTCCATTTAAACGCAAGGAATGATTCTCATTTTCATTTACGCGGTAACAATTGTCGCTTCATATCCCTTACTTTGCAATTCATTAACAAGTGCCACGGCATTCGCACGTACAGAAAATGCGCCAACTTGTACCCTGAATAATCCACCGCTTTCTGTAATAAGTGCTTCGTATCCATCCGCTCTTAACCTTGCTTGGAGTGCTTCAGCATTTGCTCTGGATGAAAAAGCACCTGCCTGTACGCGGTAAATCGTTCCGCCTCCACCGCCGCCAGTTTGCAAGTTTAACGCTTGAACTAATCCATTTACATGACCACGTGCTATGCGGGTTAAAAAGGATGAATCTCTTAATAAAGCAGCATCATTTGCATGATCAATAAATAAATTCTCTGTTAGAATTGCAGGCATAGTAGACGTTCTTAAAACCGCAAAGTTTGCAGCTTTCTGCCCACGGTTTACTCCACCAATCTGCTGGATAATCGCCGGATGGATAATGCGCTGAGCATTTACTGAACCCGAGCTTGCACTAGTGTGGATAAATGACTCGAAGCCTGTACCTCCCCCTGCATTTATATGAATAGACATAAAATAGTCTGCTCCCCAACTGTTTGCCAAATTTGTCCGTTGTGTAAGTGATACAGCGGTATCACCTGTACGACTCATCCTTACTTCCACATTTTGATACTCTGCTAATAACATATCACGAATCCGCAATGCAATTGTCAGATTTAAAGTTTTCTCCTGTAAACCATTACCTACAGCGCCAGGATCACTTCCACCGTGCCCTGGATCTAAAAAGATTTTAACCATAGTAATTTCCTCCTTTTATTAGGTGCTTGTCCCAGCTAGCCGCATTTGCTCTAGCGGTTATATTATTCATATTCAACATAATAGAAGTTTGACAGGGACAAATATTAGAATATATAAAACTATTTTTGTCGATTTATATATTGCTATTCTCATCAATTTTTACAAGCAACTCTATATCTAAAGCTTCATCAGATCATTTTCAAACCACTAGATTATGCAAATTGAACTAGATTATTTGGCATAAAAAAATAGCCTTACTCGGCTTCTTCTGTAGGTGCTTCAAGTCGAGAAATAAATTTTTCTCTAATTAAGTCCACCAATGCGACCAATCCTGGCGCCTGAAAATACTCTTCCATCGTTACTTGAACACCACCACTTGCGTTAATTTCGCCTGTTGGATCGGTTACAAAAAAACGTAAACGCACTCCTTCAATTCCTTCCTCCGTACTACCATACATAAAATCGACACCTGACACGCGTAAATCTAACTTTTCTACTCCTAACATTATTCATCATCTCCCTTTTCTTCTTTTGCTTGCTCAAATGCTTCTACAACCAAAAAGTGTATCTCTGCATCTTCGTTAGACAACTTCTGATCTAAATTCATAATGATTCCTTCTAATGTTTCTAAAGCTTGCTTGTAATTCGGATTGTCAATTACAAATGATTCCTCAAAGAGTTTTTCTTGCTGCTCCCGAAACTCTGTAGCGGACTCTTGATCCTTTAAACGGAAACCACCTCCCTCACTTCGTACCAGTTCACCCTTTGAATCCACTTCTGCATGAGCTTTAAGCAACTCGACCTCTTCAGCCACAATTTCCTCATGCTGCTTTTTCAGCACATTCACAATACGCATACGGTGAATATTCTCCACACCAGATAATTCAATCCCAACTAAAAACTTTGCTACTCTATCTAAGTCCTTCTTCAAAATTGTAATCATGCAATCCGCTCCTCTAATTCGTTTATTTTTCTTTTTAACAACTGGTTTTCAAGCTCTAAAAAAGACACTCGATCAACGGTGTCTTCTAATTTAATATCTAGTTCTTGAACCGCTTTTACGGCATAGAATAAAACTCTTCCATCCTCTACACCTAAACCATCTTCTGTTGCAACGCTTGGACTATCCTCTGAAATGACACCTATATTTAATCTCGGATTCGCTATGCCTGAATTCGGTTCTAAATCAGCTTTCATATAATAAGTAACGATGTTCAAATCCTTCATTACATCAAGACCGCTACCAGAAAACTTTTCAATCTGTGTTTTATACGTTCTTGATGAACTCCTTGCAAATTCACTCGCTCTAATCCGTCTATAGTTAGGCGAATCGTTATTACGAAATGCGGCTGAAGTGACACGAACCTCATTACCCGGTCCCGGAGCTAAATACAAATTGTTACCGCCATTAACTCGCATTGTGTTTGCTCGGATATCTCGGCAAGCAAGATCTCTATAATAGATAGGTGAGTCTGTAACACCGTTAAAATTCGTGATACGAAGCTCGTTATTGACTAGAGCATAGATATTGTTCGTTTTAGCTCTTATGTGCCCCTCGTACCAATCGTACGTATGCAGCCTTTTAGCGCTTAACGATCCTGTACCTTTATCACCGTTACCATTTGTCGCCCACAGATAAGGTTCGCCAGCCGAAGTTTTCTGGAAGCGTAATCCGCTACCGAAATTCGTATTTGGTGAACCATATGCAATCCATCCATCAGTATCGCTCGGACTATCGTTATTTTTTACGCCAAACTGATAATGGTTGTTACCAGCTCTCCTGTCATCCCTTGGCATAATTGTTACTACACCGCGTGATGATATTATTTTTATATCCCTGTCAGCGTCTAAGATGATATCTCTTAGCTCTGTTTTAATTCCTATGTTCCCTCTGTTAGAAAACAAAGTGAGTCCGCGGACAGTTGGTGTATTCCAGCTATCCCCGTTATACATATGACTGAAAAACTCTATGACACCTGACCCGTGGTTTTCATAGTTGGCATTCTCGTCATCATATCCACGAAGAAATGTCGATAAGCCAAAATCAGAGAAATAAAGGCGGCGGTCTTCATTGATGTTTTCAGCCATGAAATAGCCATCTGATGCTCGAAGTGATACGGTATGCGTTTTGGTTGATCCGAACCATGTTCGAGTGTAACGACCGCGTGAATCAAAATAACCACCTTGTATGGTGGTTGTGTTGTTCCCGTTTGTGGATGTGAAGATCGAACCTGTAATGTTTACAGCATTTAAATTAATCGATCTAATCGTACCAGCCGTGATTTTATCCGCAGTTAAACCAGCTATCTTGGCGCTTTGGATTGTTGCTTCTGCAATATGAGCATTTGTGATGATGGCTTCTTGCAAGTTAGCGCGTGTGATCGATGCATTTGCAAGCGCAGCGTTTCCAGCGGTTATTGATCCAGCAGCCATCTTGTCGGCTGTGATAGCTCCATCTACGATCAATTGCGCATTGGCACGTCTTCTGACAATGATGTTATCGAAATACATTGAGTTATTAGCACCAGCAGGATTGTTCCACGTAAACCAAATTCGCACATAAGCAGTGTTTGACGGAACTGTAAAAGTTCCGCTTATTGTAACCCAAGATGAACCTGCATTGTTAACACTTGCTACGACTAAGTGAGTCAACGCCCCTTTTTTGGCATCAAAGGTTCTGAAACCGATGCGTGGTGACCTGTTGCCGCTCGTATTGAGCATTCTCGTTTCGGCTTCGATATACAACTGTTCACCTGGTGCGACTTTAATGTATCTTTCTTGATAAACGTCTACGTTACCACTAGCCCTAGGTTCAACCCTCATAGACTGATTAGAACCGTTCCCGTTTGTCCAACTTCTCATATCTTGTACTCTGATATTTGTGCCACTAAACCATCCTAGCGGTACAGTTTCTGGTTTATCGTCTTCGAAATCGCTATTATCTGCTAAGTTAGTAAAATCACCAACATTAAGCAATCTAGTGTCAATTTTGACCTGCTCCGGTGTCAGGTTAATAGCACTAATAATGCCATCTCTTGATACTTTTTGAGTGATCTGATCGGTTTGAACCGATATTTCCCCCTCTGCCTTGGTCATACGTCCGGCAATAC
Source organism: Shouchella patagoniensis (assembly GCF_002019705.1). GTDB lineage: Bacteria > Bacillota > Bacilli > Bacillales > Bacillaceae_D > Shouchella > Shouchella patagoniensis. The sequence continues at coordinate 1,695,955 of NZ_KV917377.1, forward strand.
CGTCAACTTCTGTTTTCGTGGCTCTCAAGTCAATGGAATCAGCTTTTTGATCAATTGCCGTTTTCTGGCTGCTTAATTCGTTTGCAATAGACTTAGATTCAGTAATATCAACAATTTGTATATCATCGACCATTACCCAACCCTGTGTTTGGTTCGTGACCATACGAACATCAATTTCATTGACATCACTAGGAACGCGAAACTCCCATTGGATTTGCATCCATTCTGTTTGGGCGCCGCTCCAACCTCTATCTCCTAACAGCCCACCCGTGATCCTGCCAATACGGAGTTTCTGGTTGTTGGCTGAGCCGTTGGCATTCGCACTAGTTTTATACCAATAGGAAATACGCAATAAATTCCCCGGCGTTACAACGATAGGTGTTGTTACTGAGTGATTTCTAGTACCAGACGAATTTTGGGCAAAATACAGCGATTTACTGCCGCTTTTGCTATCTGTTGATCTCACTTCCCCATTCCCTGTCCAACCAACGCCACCTGCTTCGAAACTACCATCCGGGACAAGGTTTGTACCACTGCTTGGTGCGCTCTCTATACGTTCAATTGAAGTGCCAAATCGTTCGGCAGTTAACTCTAAAGAACCTGTTTTGTCGGTCAACGAGATAACTTCGCCTGTTAAATCATCAACCTTTGTAGTTGTGCTACTAACATTTCCACGTATACCGTTTAGATCAACAGCAAGCTCGGACATTTTTTGCGTGTAAACTGAGGTGTCGAGTTTATTGCTCTCGATACGATCAACTTGGTCTTGGGAAGCTTTAGCAGAAATAAGACCCGGTAGGACCTCTAAAGAAGTTTCTGTTCTTGTTGTACGCTCTTTGAGTGTGCCTATATCTCCGGCAATATCTTCCGGCGCAAAATCCCATTCAGTGGGTTTAGTGCCGCGTTCCAATTTTTCTTGCTTTATTTTAATTTGATAGGTCGAAGTCCAACTAACGGGCATTATTCTACCCCTTAATTCTGTGAAGCCTGAACCAGTTGTGTCGTTCGGAATAATAGCAGAGAAATGTATTCTCCCATTTGTAGATACCGCCTGATCAACAGCAGACGAATGATTCAAATAAGTCCCATCCGCTCTAAACCAATCAAATCGAAGTCTCACCCGTTCGCCGTTCGGAATGTCTTGTACGTAAACACTCATAGTAACTGGATCTCCAATCGAAAGTGAAGCCCGATCCATAGGTACTCTAAATAACGACGCATAACCCCATTCCCCGACGTTTATAGATTTCAAGTTTTGAGAAGAGCCTATTATTAAGTTCCGACCGCCAATTTCCATATTCCCGAAACTTGTTTCCAACGTCGTTAAGTTGAAATTAAAAGCATCCGCTCGTTGCTCTAAAGTGGAAGTTCTGGACTTAACCCCTGATACCTCACCAGTAACAGTATTAATGTCTGTCGTATGGTCTGAAACCTTTGTATTAATGCCTTGTATACTGGCGTCAATGCTTGTCATTCTTTCTGTATATTCGCCCGTATCAAGCTTTTTATCAAGGTCGCCCTCAACGCCTTCAATACGCAAGGATAAACCAGTATCTAATATTTCCAAATCTGTATTAATAGTTGATATACCGTCATTTATTGCATTGATTTGATCATCAGTTGTTCCAAACTTGCCATCAACATAACTTAGTCCTGCTTTGTCCGCTAGATCCTTGCGTATGTCGCCTTCAACACCGTTTATCACCTCAACTGCATCAGTAAACTTCCCGTCCACATAATTAAAGCCAGCCTTATCAGCCAGCTCTTGATTGATATGATTTTCAACATGCTGAATTTCTTGATCTGTATAATTGCGCGTATCCCGCTCGACTTGATCAAAAACCTCTTGCTTAATTTGATCGATGCCTAGCGATCCGTCTGCTATGATTTGCGCTCTTTCAGACAAACGACGCAACTCATTGGCAATATCTTCTCCAAACAAAATGTCATCAGACACAATTCGCGCTGTTGTCGCACTTATTTCCTCTGAAAAAGCAGAGTACGTTTCATGGTAATTAAAAGCTCGAACTCTGAAATAGTATTGCTTGTTTGCCTCTCCTTGAAATACATAGCCATTTGCTCTTCCACGGTAAACAAGCGTTTCCGGTGTACCAGCAAATCCCTCTACCTCACTAGCGTACACTTCGTAACCAGCTACATAAGTGTTCAAGTAGTTATAATCCCATTCAACCATTACTGCACTAAACAAACCTGTCGCCATTACATTTCCTGGTGTTTCAGGAGGGATATCCGGAAAAGAACCCGGGTTAATGGGGCGGCCTGCTTTGTCCCAAACGTGCGCGTTCTCTTTTACTTTTGCTACAACACGTTGAAGTTCTTGATTGGGATCAGAAAAGAGCGGTAAAAATTCACCGAGCACAATTTCATCATTTGTTGGGTCAAGCAAGTCTCGCTTTATTTCAATGATTCTTGTGCGTTCTTGAATTTTTGGATACACGTCATCATCCAGTACCGCCACTGTATCTCCAAGGTGTACACGTTCATGTTCATAAAGCGATAGACGGAACAAATCGATTACTTTACCTGCGTAATTCACCAATGGAGAAGAGGTCGACTCCAAGTATTCAAACGTCTGTTGCAGTAACTTTTCAGGATCCTTCTCATCTGATTGTTCATAAATGCCATAGCGATGTCGTTTGCCGTTTTGGTCTGTTCTTCCCCAAATAAGACGGGCGTGTTCGTCCCCAATCCAATCTTGACCTTTTGGTTTATCCACAGGGTCTCCATTTTCTTTTTTCCAAACTACGTCTTTAAACGTTAACGGTTCACCAGAATCTCCATTTTCGTTTTCTTTAGGCTGACCGTACCCTCTAATAGCTGTTTTGACTCCTGTCATGTCAACGGTGCGCTCAATTTCCTTTACATCTTTATCGTATTCAAACCGCTTCCCCGTGTCGTTTCCTCTTCGAGACAAAATGTCGATGTACCGACCTGCAATTTTGTTTCTGGAAATAGAGACGCGGCATTTTACTTCGCCATGCCATGTATTAAGCAATTCATTTAAAGCGCTTTTTACATTCGAGCTTTCAATCTTAAACGATGCCTCTCCAAGCGCAGAGACTTCCCCTTTTTGCCAACGGGTTGACGAAAGTAAATAATCCAATACTTTATCAGCACTTGCCTTCTCGAACACAGCACTTTTCACATATTCATCTAATAATTCATTGATTGCATGCTCACAAATCGCTGTCTTTAAAGCAACATCTCCGTGGTTATCCTCAACAATCGCAATTTCAAACAATTGGAATTCGTTGTCGTCTTGATCACAAAATGCAACCAAGTTCCCCTCCATAATTCCAAAAGCATGATCGCTATTAGCTAAAACAGTAAATTCTAGCGAATGAACATTATTTAATTGTTCTGTGTGAATCGCTTCTACCACATGCCGTTCATCAAGAACGGCAAGCAGTTGCTCTTCACTATTAAACACGAATAGGTTCATTAATTTCCCCCCTTCCTTTGCTTTAGTACCATTTTTCGTTAAAAACGGCTTCTATTTCTACATTGTCTGGTAAATTAAAATGGTTTTCTCCTTTTTTTAGGAATAAGTCAGTGAATCGTGACCGTAGATCCAGAATTGGCATCGCTAGCTCATCATTGTGACGAATTAACCCCTTTTCCGTATCAATCCAAACCCGATCTCCACTTTTAAACGATCTTATTAATCGGAATGGTTTGTTGTCTTTTTCAATGACAAAATCTGATGAGTCTTCTTCAAATAATATGGCAAAAATAGGCATTGCTTCTGCTGATGCTTCATAATTAATCGTATTGTTTTCGCTATTTAATTGAACCTGCTTCTTCAGACCTGTACCCATAGGTTCAGAAATTTGAAAAATAATCTTGCCTGTCTTCAAAAGCCCTTTACCAGAGAAATCGGTAAAATCAGAAACAAATGCTTTATAGGAAAGCTCTGGTTCATCGAAGAATATAAGTTCTCCTTCTTCCAAAGCCAACAATGGGGCCATCTCTCGCATCATTTTCCTTTGTTCTTCATAACTTTCCGAAAGCATCAGTACGTCTATTTCAATTTGGCGTTCCTCCCAACGCTTATTTGCAGGTATCACACCATTTTTCACTTCTACGTTTGTCACTTTGCGCGGTGGAAGTACTGCCCGATTATCCCCAAGAAGTTTTAACCACTTCGAAAAATTAACTCCATTAAATGAAAACCAAGCATTCATTCATTGTACCCCCTCTCATTAATACCGTCCTCTAGCACGTACTGCCATTTGGCCTCGCCGCCCAAATTCTGCATCCATAAACGGGGCAGTCACTTTTGCGATCTGTTTGCCCTCAAGATGTACGGGGACTTCAACTGTCATTCGCTCAAAACTAGAATTTTGAGCGTTTGAACCAAGGCTTTGGTCTAAACGATCAAGACCTCTGTTAACAAGAGAACCCGCTCCTTGAATATCTGGAAGTGCTAATGCTCTTGTAAAAGCACGTTCGATTGTCGGTATATCATCGTTAATTGAATCTTTAATAGGCCCACCAAAATTTAATCGATGAATATCCTGAAGTGGTCCTTCTTTCGCTGGTGAGAACGGTAGAAAGTCGCGGACTTTTCCGGCGACATCCGAAATCGCGCCAGTTACAGAACTGATTGCACCGCGTATACCATCTGCAATGCTATTTACAATGTTCTTTCCTGCCTCTTTAAAACGACCGACGAAGTTCATGACAGCATCCAGCGCTCTTTGAATACCATCCGAAATTGCTGTGCGGATATTAGTCATTGCAGTTGTTACACTTGTTCGGACTGAGTTAAAAATATTCGTAAATGTAGAACGAATAGCGTTTAACCCTGTTGATACAGCGGAGCGCGCCCCTGAAATCCCAGTTGAAATGAACGATCGAATAAAGTTGATTGCAGTTGTTACTACGCTTTTCACTGTATTAAAGATCGTTGTAAAAATGGTTTGGACTGTATTTAGAGCTGTTGAAATAACCGTTCGCACCATGTTCATTCCTGTTTGTATAATCGTACGAATCAGGTTTATCACAGTCGTGACTGTTTGTGAAATGGCAGAAAAAATCGTCGTAAAGATTGTTCGGACAACGTTTAAAACAGTCGTAATAATCGTGCGAATCATTGTCATTCCTGTTTGGATTATCGTTTTGATTACATTGATTACAGTAGTAACAATAAGCTGAATGGCTGAGAAAATCGTTGTAAAATACAGCTTAACGATGTTCAAATAAGTTGTAATTACAGTTTTAATGAAACTCATTGCACTCGAAATAAAGCTCATAATAAAGTTAATAACGGTGCCAATTACTGTACTAATGGCATTCCAAACCGTTGATATAACAGATTGGATAGCTGGCCATGCTGTTTGCATTAAATTTGAAATGAACCCCATTACTGATTGGACTACAGACCAAATTGTTTGAAACACCGTCTCTATAAGCGGACCAATGAAGGTAAGAGCCGTTGAGACAGCTGATTTAATTGTTTCCCAAACGGAAAGAACCCCATTTTTAAATGTCTCATTTGTATTCCACAAATGAATAAATAAAGCAACCAACCCTGCAATTGCAACAGCAATGAGTCCAATCGGTCCAAGTGAGATCCCAAGAACATTTGATAGAGCTTGAATCGTGCCAATGACGGACATAATCGATTCTTTCAACGGACCAACCGCTTCAAGCGTTGACCCCATTCCGCCAACAAGTTCAAAGAATGCTTCACTCCAATTTCCTTCAGATAAACTTGAACTAATGGAACTGAAACTTTCCGTAATACCAGTAGCAAAATTGGTTGCTTGCGTTTGTACCTCTGTTAATTGTGTGCCTAATGTGGAAACAAGTTGTCCCGCTTCACCAATTTTCGCTGTATCAATTGGCAAGTTAAAGGAATCCATTGAAGATTGGATTCCACTAAAAGAAACACCCATTTCTTCGAGCGAGCTTTTCAACTGGGAAACTTGCTGTTTCGAAGAGGCCATGCTTTCTGTAAGGCTAACAAACGCTCCACCCCAATTTCCCCCTTGAATCTGACTATTGATTGAACTGAACTGTTCACTTATCCCCCCCGCAAGATTTGAAACTTCAGAATGGACTGACCGCATTTGCGTCTCTAATGAACCTAGCTGTTTACCTGCCTGTTCCAATTGCTCAAAACGAATATTAATTCCTAAAGCTTTTCCGGAAAATAAATCCATTACCTTGCTCCTTTCCACTTGCTTGCCTCAACTTCCATATTTCCTTCATCCCATTCGGCTACACTACGGTTCTTTTTATCTTGCACGAACCTCCGAAATGCACTATCTTCCGGTAGCCCGCGGACAAAAACCAAGAACCGCCTCCAGGAAAGGCGGTTCTCTAAACCATCTCTTGTTAAATTCAACCTGTAAAAACGGTAAAAATCGGCTTCAAGAGCTGCCCAAGCCCAAATAATTATCCTTGAATCTTGGTTTTTTTTTGAACCGTGTTTGATGTAGCCGCTGAACCTTTGACATCATAACCCCATAATTTCATAATGTCAGGTACTACATGCTTAAAGACGAAATTTACACCTGCATTTGATTGTTCTAAATGTTTAAGAAACTCTTTTCCTAACATTAACTCGATAAAGTCGTACATTTTCTCTTCTGGTACGGCCATTTGTGTCTTGCCCTTTACCTTTTGTACGCAATGGCGAAAATAGAAGGTCGCAAATTGAAACGGCATTTCCGTTGGAATTTCAAATAAATTTCCGGCGAATTTGACATATTGGTGTTTTTGCTCGTTTAATTCCTCTGCTAAAGCATCATCATAATCAGCTACTAACTGTTCTTGCTGGATTTGCGAAAGCTCTTCGGCTTTTTCATTAAGAATCTGCAAGCGGTCCGTTGAGTTATTCGCCAACATCTGCACCACCTTCGTCGATAATTAATTTTGTATTAACACGAAACTCCCCTGAGAACGTATAGATACCTTCCGATACAGAACCTTCCTCTTCATAAGTTGTAAAAAACCCTGTTAATGCATAACCTGATCCGCTCGCATCTGTATGTTTAATCACAGCCTCTTGTCCAAGTTCAGATACACGCTTAAGCTCTGATTGTCCATCATCTTCCAGCAGCGCAATCCCCTCCATTGAAACTGTTTCACCAACTGAAGCAGCAATAAATTTTTGACGAAAAACGCCGCCGCCTTCTACTGTATCACCAAGACCTGTTACATCCGCTTCTTCTACTTCAAGCGAGTGTGTAAATGATGTTAGTTTCGCTACGATTTGTCCGTTTACTTCAACGCGTGTTCCTGCAAATTTTTTCTCTGACATTATTAATTCCCCCGTTTAGATCAATTTTTTTTGGTGCCGGCACACCTAACGAATGTCGTAGTTTGGTTTTACCTAACCTTGCTACACTACTATCATAATACAGAACAAATGTTCTGTCCTGTCATCTTTCTGCCATTATTCTGCCATTGATTTGTGTTAGTATAGACTTATAAAATAAAACAACAAGAATGATAGATTAATAGTTCTTTTTTCACATCGGTAGCCTAAGATACGGAGGAAAAACTATGAATAAAAGATTTAAAGGACAAGGTTCTTCTCTATTTGTTGAACATGACAAAATTATATTGTCACATGGCAAGAATAAACAATTAACTAGTAAATCTAAGCCTGAAATAGAAATATTCTATTCAGATTTAGATCGGTTAGTTTTAGATAAACCAGGACTCTTCTCGGGATATTGTTATTTTCTAAGAAAAGGATACGAAATTGATTCAATGAAAAAAACGGACATTATGGTGGATGAATATGCTATTACACTTGCTTTTTTTCCACAGTATAAACAGTTTTTAAAAGCACAGGAATTAATTAATCAACATATAATCCGAGCAAGGCAAGAAAACCCTAATAAAAATGTAAAAAAAGATAATCAGAGGAAATTAGTAAGCGAACTGCTTGATAATTCCGATAAAAACATTGAGTTTAAAGGATATTCAGGCAGCATTTGTGTAAGTGCTCGGTCAGTCATCATTAAGTACAAACCAATTTTACATAGAGGGGGAAAAGGTTCAAAATCAATTGATATTGGCCGAATTTCGAGCATATCTATTTCAAAACCTTCCATAACAAGTGGAAAAATACAGATCTTTTATGAAGGTTTTTCAAGCAGAGGATATAGAAGTTTAAATGAAGAACCAAACGAAATAGCTATTACCAACATTAATCACTACAATCAAATGGTCGAGGCTAAGGAACTAATTGAAACACTGCAAGCTTATTATACGAGCGAAGGTCTTTCACTACAGCAAGTTGTAGATTCTTCCCCCGCCGACGAAATTCGCAAATATAAATCCCTTCTTGATGATGGAATTATTTCAGAAGAAGAGTTTGAAAATAAGAAACAAGAGTTGTTAAGGTAAACCACTTAAAAAGGCACAGTTGTCGCTGCACCTTTACTTTCATTCCAGAGGAGAACTTTCATCTTCCCATACGACAAATAGGTAAAATGCAATTTCTTAGATGCACTTTGCTATATTCAGTAAAAAGAAGATTGTTAGGAGGGATTATTGTTGGATAAACAAACAGTATTTAAAGGTCAAGGTTCTGTTCTTACTGTAAAAGATAATAAAATTACCATTAAACATGGGAAAAGAAGACAATTTGCTGATAAAACTAAACCTATTATAGAAGTAGATATCACAGACATTGATTCAGTAGTAATGATTAAACCTGGCATAACCTCGGGATATTTTTATTTATTAAGAAAAGGACATTCAATTGGTACATTATCTAAATTGTATATCTTGGGAGATGAATACGCAGTCGCACTCCAATTTAAACCTCACTATAATAATTTTTTAAAAGCAAAGGCATTGATGGAAGAGCAGCTTATATCCTTACAAGATCACACAAAAGCAGATGTTTCAGAAGCTTCTCGCCTTTACAATACATTACTTATTAATGAAGAAAAGACTCTAACATTTAATGGTCAAACTGGAAACTTAATCATTAGCCTTACTTCATTGACGTTCGAATATAATCGTCTTCATGCTGGGGCCTCTGATAAAAAAACAATAAGCATTGATAAAATCAGCGGTATTTCTTTATCAAAACCAGGGTTTTCTTCTGGGAAAATCAAAATTAACTACGAAGGGTTTCAGCGTAGAGGCTTTGGAACGTTAAAAACCGATGAGAATGAAATATGGATCTCCACTATTAGCCAATATAATTCATTACTAATCTTAAAAGATTTGATTGAAATTATACAGAGTAGCGCAGACCATGTATCAGACTCTAATCTCTCACTGTCATCCGCCGACGAAATTCGCAAATATAAATCCCTTCTTGATGATGGAATTATTTCAGAAGAAGAGTTTGAAAATAAGAAGCAAGAGTTGTTAAGGTAAACCACTTAAAAAGGCACAGCCGTTGCTGGGCCTTTACTTCATTCCAAAGGACTCTCATCCTCCCATATAGCGAACAAATAACAAAGCTTCTCAAAGGCTTTATTTTTAATTCGATAGTACTGCCGTTCGCTAATTAACATGTCCATATACACTTGATAGTCAAAACGGTCACTTTCTTGTAAATAGCGACGCACAATAAGCTCTCTTTCCGTTGAAGCTAGCTTATTTACACAGTCCTCAATCATTAATAAAAAGGCTTTCCGTTTAGCTGCGGCGTCAATATTCTTAATGGCTGTTTGTTCAGTCGATGAGAAGAAAGAGCGTGGTCCGCTTGCAGGAACCAATTGAAAACTTTGTGTGGTTTTCGGTTGTTCCTCATATGAAAAGGTTAATTTATATAAGTTATACTTTGAAAGCTTTTGTTCTACGTACCTTTTTTCTTTTTTATTCATTACAATCTCCCTTCCAAGCCAGATACTTCGTTTTATAAAGAGAGAAAGTAAACAAAAAAACAAAAAATACGGGAATTTTTTAGTATAAAAAAGTGCTCTACCTGTTACAAAGGAGAGCACTCTACTATTATGCATTAAATCTTCCTAAAAAAGATTGTAACCGGTCTGTCTTTGGGTTATTAATAACATCATCTGGCGTACCTTCTTCTGCAATTTTTCCATTATCAAGAAAGAAGACGCGGTCTGCGACATCGCGAGCAAAATCCATTTCGTGAGTAATTAACATCATCGTTGTTTCTCCTTCAGCCGCAATATCACGAATGACTTCTAACACTTCTCCTACAAGCTCTGGGTCAAGTGCTGCCGTCACTTCATCAAATAACATGACTTTAGGTTGCATAACTAGAGAGCGAGCAATTGCAACTCGCTGTTGCTGACCACCAGACAATTGGGAAGGATACATATCAACTTTGTCCGATAAACCTACTTTCTCGAGCATTTTTTTTGCCCGTTCTTGGGCTTCTTGCTTGCTTAATCCAAGTACGTGAATCGGTGCTTCTGTGCAATTTTTCAAGATCGTCATATGAGGAAACAAATTGTATTGTTGGAATACCATGCCGATATTCCCTCGAACTTTACGTAAATGTTTTTCATCCGCAGGAACAAGCTTACCATTTACTTCTTTATGCCAAAGCATCTCCCCGTCAACTTCAATTGTTCCTTCACTCGGCTGCTCAAGTGTCATTAGCATCCGAATAATTGTCGTTTTTCCCGATCCTGATGGACCAATTAACGCAATCTTTTCACCTTGTCTAACATCAATATTTAAATCGTTTAATACGATCGTATCACCAAAAACCTTCTTTACATTCCGATAACGAACAATGACATCTGCTAAATCTTGCTTAGCAATCACTTGTTCTTCTTGTTCTTGTTCTAATACTTCACTCATGTTTTCACTCCCCTTGCTTCTATCTTATTTCCATGCAAATTCCCTACTTTCCGCTCTAAATAACGGATAAATACAGCAGATGGATAACTTAACACTAAGAATAAGATGCCCACAATTGTAATAGGTTCAACGTAATTCCAAGTATCAGTACCAATTGCTCGAGCAGTTGCCATCATTTCTACAACAAAAATGGCTGAAAGCAACGGCGTCTCCTTGAATAAAACAATAAGATAATTCCCTAACATAGGGATAACAGGGGGGACAGCCTGAGGCAATATTACTTTCCTCCACGTTTGTGCTGTGGAAAAATTTAATGCTCGACTTGCTTCCCACTGACTTTTAGGAACCGCATCGATACCAGAACGATAGATTTCCGAGACATACGTCGCGTAGTGAATCCCTAATACGAGTGCACCAGTCTGAAAACCAGATAACGGTGTTGTATAGAATACAAAAAACAATTGCACAAGAGGTGGGGTTGCACGTATAAATTCAATTATACCCGCCATCAATAGAGAAAGAGGCTTAAAACTCGAGCGACGTAAAAGCGTAAAAAGCAAGCCCACCGTTAATGAGATAAAGTAGGCAACAACAGTTGCACCAATTGTTACTGTAATAGCAGATAAGATTTCAGGGAATATCTCAAATGCAAATTCCCAATTCCATGCACGATTATCCCCATTCATGAAATGCTCACTCCTTTCGAAGCCCGTTTCTCAAGCCAACGAGCCAAGAAAATAAGTGGTAAAGCTAATAAAAAGTAGGAGAATAACAAATACGTATAGATCTCAACTTGGCTACTAAGCGCATTATTTCCACCTCGTAATATATTCGCTTGAAAGGTCATATCTGCTAAACCGATAAAAAAGACTAACGACGTGCCTTTTAATAATTCAATCGAATTATTTCCAAAACCTGGAAGCATCAACCTAATTGCTTGTGGTAAAATAACCAATCTCATGCGTTGCCATTTTGACATATTCAATGAAATTGCAGCTTCTGTTTGTCCAATAGCAATTGAATTGACAGCTCCTCTTACTACCTCCGATGCATAAGCACCATAGTTTAAACCAACCGCAAGCGCACCTGCAAAAAGAAGTGGCATATCGATAAAAGGTAAAATGGTTGGCAAAGCATAAACCAAAAAGAACAGTTGCACGAGTAAAGAAGTACCTCGGAACAGCTCTACAAAAATGGCAGCTATGCTGCGGACCAAAGTATTGGAAGAAGTTCGCATTAAACCAGCTACAATTGCAATTGTATAAGCAATTAACGCCCCTAATAAAAACACTTGAATTGTTGTTGTCATCCCATTTAGTATAAACGGGACAAAATTGTCGAAATTAGAAAACACTTGATCACCTCTTTAACGGCAACTACGAGAAAAAGCATGGATAGCAGCTCTTGCATCTCCATGCTTCGCTCGTTTAATCAAATTCTTTTTCCATTATCTTCTTACACGTTACAACGGTCTTCCGTTGTAATATCATCTGGTGGTAGATTGGCCTCTGTAAATCCAAACTCTTCGAGGATTTCTAAAATTTCACCTGATTCCAACAATTCTTGAAGCCCATCGTTATATGCTTCTCTTAGTTCGTCTCCTTCTTCACTTTGGGGGAATACTGCAGCTCCAAAAGCGGTGACAGACTCTCCATCAATAATCGGCTGTGTAAAATCCTCAACAAACTCAACATTACCCGAGCTATTATTTTGGGCTGCAGAATTAGCAGTAGCGTCTGTAGCAACCATAACATCGGCTTGACCAGATTCAACAGCAGCCATATTGTCGGCAATGCTATCAGCTAATACATATTGACTTTCATCAATGCCCAAGGAATTTAAGTAATCAATTTGATTTGCTCCTCTCATAACGGCAACATTTATATCCGGATTAGAAGCAATATCTTCATAACTATAAATTCCCATTGGGTTTCCCGCTTCAACGACAATGCCTTCACCATATTGCATTTCAATGTTTCCAAAGCTTCCATTCTCACAACGATCAGGACGTATATCCATTGCTGCTGTTGCGATATCAAATTGACCGCCATTTACCCCTTGAATTAAAGCTCCAAAATCCGCTACCGTTCCCTCAATATCATCATATCCAATACTTTGCAAAACAGCTCTAGCTATCTCTGGTGCAGCTCCTGTAACTTCATTATTTGCTGTATCTATGTAACCATATGGTTCTTCATTAGCTACACCGACTTTAATGGTACCTCCATCTGTCGATCCGTTTCCATTCTCATCATTTCCATTACCACATGCTGACAACATCGCTACAGATGCCGTTAATAAGCCGAATATTCCTGCTTTTCTCACTATGTTTAACCCCTCCTGTATTAGTACCAGCACCAAAAACAAGCTGTTTTTATATTTCCCAACAACTTCTTTTTCGTGGGGACTTTATAGATCTTCTTAAAATGATAGCACATCTCCGCAATCGTTAAAAATGAGGTTTTGTGCATATAGAAGCTCCTTTCCATTTATAGAGCTCTTACCCTTTACTACAAAAGATTAAGCCTTCAGTTCTCCGAATTAAGAGAAAATGCTAAAAATAACGCACCTTCTTGTTTTCTTTTTAAATTCCTCTAGTAAACCAATCAACAGATATGCTTAGATCTTTATGACTAATGAATTTACATGATAAACCCCCTTTCTCAATTGAAAGGGGGTTTATTATACATTTACTCTTCTTGGTCTTCTGCTGGTTGTTCTTCATCTGTTTCTTGTTCTTCTTCATCAACTTCTGGTTGTTCTTCTGATTCAGCTTGTTCCTCTTCAAATTGTTGGATTGCTTCATCCATACTAATTGCTTCGTCCGCAATCTCTTCAGGCACAGTTCTTTCTTCTACTTCGTTAAACTGGCTGTACGTTGTCATCATTTGTTGCACTGACTCCATACCTTCTTCTTGCATTGCTAATCCAATTGTCATTTCCACATCTTGCTGCAACATTGTTTCTTTATCTATTTGCAATTGGTATGAGAACTCGTTCACCTCAAGTCCAGTTTCTCCTTCTGGATCACCAGCCAAAGTAAGAGCCAGCGCACCTGATTCATCCTCTGTACCTTCAGCAGTAAACACATAAGACTCATCCGTCTCTTCAAGAGTCAATGAACTTGCATGCTCAATTAAATCTTCAGTTTGAACTTCAGCTGGACGTAGATCTGCACCGCCCGTCATACCAGCCTCTTCTCCATCCATATAGATCCAGCCACCAACTGTAGGTTCTTCCGTGTAATATAAACCATCAGAAAAGTACTCTTTCGTTTCTTCTACTTCCCCAGTCATCGGGTTTGGACCTGTTTGTGACACCTCAAACGACAAAGGATCTCTAGTCAATTGCACAATTGATGACATTTCTTGTCCTTCTTCATCCTCCGGCGTTAATGCTTGTGTTTCCATTGCATAACTATCTAAAGCCGCCATCGCTTCATTTGATTCTTCAAGTAATTGTTGAATCTCTTCGGCTCCATTTGAATCCGTATTGCAAGCAGCAAGTGCTCCAGCACTTACTAAAGCAACTGTCGCGGTGATAAGTTGTTTTTTCATGTGAATGAATCCTCCTAGTCAAAAACGATCAATACTTTGCAACCGTAACATGTCCAGGTCACGGATTAAAGAAACCAAGCACAAATCCGATTACTTTATAGGTTTTGCGTCATTTCTCCTCTTTTCATACATAAAAAGCACAAGGAAATTCATTTCCCTGTGCTTCATTACTCTTTGAAAAGGTCAACTACACTTGATACAACTTTGACTTGTTCTAAGTCTACTTCGGGCATTTGTGGGTGAATATAGACAGCATCCATCCCAAGTAAAACAGCAGGCGCAATTTCATTAATGAAATTATCTCCAACACTAACTGCTTCTTCTGGCTTCACTTCATATTGAGTTAACAAATGCTGCAATTGTTCTGAAGTAGAACTAGGCTTATTAGCGGACGGAATAATATGATCAAAAACACCTTCCAAACCAAGCTCATAAAACAATCGACCAACATCTTCACGATCGCTGTTTGTCATAACAACTGTCTGTGTTACTTTATTTAATTTCATTAAATGATCTCTAAGTCCTGTTAAAGGCTCCAATGTGAAGTCATCAGACACCATATACTCTTTTGTCGCCGTATAACTTGAGTAACAATCCTCTACACCGTAATGCTTGGCACAAACAAAAGGATACCACCAGCCATCGCCAATAGCGATCATATTATCAAAGTTAAAAGACAACTCACCTGGATAAGCCTCTTCAACGGATTTATCCGCATATTTCTCTCCATCCCACGAATGAGCTTCAACCACTCTTAACGTCATAGGATCGATGGTCAGGACTGCATCATTTTCCACATCATAAGCTTTGCCAATCTGTACAACATGATTACCTGCTTTCATCGCTTCATAATCAAGTTGGAATTCAGTACGGTCTTTTTTATCTACTTTCTGTTTTAAATGATTTGCATAATAGTCAAAATGACTTGTCCCTTCGTAGAGGGTTCCATCTAAATCAAATACGACTAACTTATATTGGTTCATTTTCATCCTCCTCTTCTTCACTTACTTAGTTTAGCGAGAATTCACTGATTCTGCCAGCATTTCCTACAACACTTTTTTATTATTTGTTCGAAGTAAAGAGACCCATGGTCATTTAGGTCTTAGACTGTTTTCTACAAGTCCACATAGTTTTCTTCATTTCCTTAAAGGAAACGTAAGATTCGTTTCTTCTTATTCCGGGTATACTATGAAATGATTCAAAAATTGTATAGAAATGGAGGCCCCGGCAATGAATAAGCCACTGCTTTCTGTTATTGTCCCATCTTTTAATGAAGAAAAAAATGTAGAACCTTTTTATTTTGCCTTAAAAGAAGTACTAGAAAAATCCAATTACCGTTGGGAAGTTATATATATTGATGACGGAAGCTCTGACAGCACCCTGCCTTTACTTCAACGATTGTCAACATGGCATCCTCAAGTAAATTACATCTCTTTTACAAGAAATTTCGGAAAAGAGGCGGCAATTGTTGCTGGTTTTCAACACGCAAAAGGCGACTGCGTCGTTATTATTGACGCTGATTTACAACATCCAGTTGAATTAATAGCCGACCTTTTAACTGGATATGAAGAAGGTTATGACCAAGTTATCGCCTGTAGAGATCGTAAAGGTGATGGAATTATCCGTACAGCATTATCTAAAACTTACTACAAACTTATTAATAAGATTGTTGATGTCCAGCTTGAAGACGGCGCGGGAGATTTCCGACTCTTAAGCAGACGTGCTGTAGATGCACTTCTTATTATGAGTGAAGGAAACCGTTTTTCAAAAGGGTTGTTTTCTTGGATTGGTTTTGAACAAAAGGTAATTTATTATGAAAACGTTTCGCGCGCGAACGGTGAATCAAAATGGTCTATTTCAAAATTAATCAATTATGGTATTGATGGCATCATATCTTTTAATATGAAACCTTTGCGGATCTGTTTTTATATGGGCGGGTTTATTTTAGTTGCTGCCTTGCTTTACATCTTAGTGATGTTCACACAAATTATCCGCACTGGTATAGACGTACCAGGCTATTTCACTGTTATCTCAGCTGTGTTGTTTCTAGGTGGTATACAATTGGTTTCCCTCGGCATAATTGGTGAATATATAGGAAGAATTTATAATGAAACGAAACGCCGTCCCCACTATCTAGTAAAAGAAACAAATGCCACAAAAGGAAAACGCTATGAACGAGTCCAATAATTTTTGGGAGAAAATCTACCGTAATGAATTTTTACGATTTGCCTTTGTTGGCGGCATAAATACTGCAACGTTTTACTTGCTTTACCTCCTTTTCCAGCAAGCCTTAACGTTTCATTATCTTGCCGCCCATATTACGGCATTTTTAGTAAGCATGATTGGATCTTATTTTTTAAATGTTTTTTTCACATTTGGTGTTAAACCATCATGGAAAACATTCTTTCAATTCCCATTAACACAAGCCGTAAATTTTTCAGTATCCACAGTGCTCGTTTTTATTTTAGTTGAGTTGATTAGTTTACCACCAATTATTGCTCCGATTATCGCTGTTCTCTTCACAGTTCCAATTACTTTTATTATTACTTCAAAAATATTAAAACGAGATGGAGTTCGAAATGAAGCTTAGAACCATTTTTGCACTTTTAGGCGCAAGTATCCTTTTCGCTATTATTGCGCATGCCTTTTTCTTTTACCAATGGACAAACGGTCAATTTATGGTTGGACCAAATGATGGTACCGCCCAAATGCTGCCTTTCAAACAATTTCTTTATGAGGAATATAGTAAAGCGTCATTCTTCTATTCGCATCAATTTGGTTTAGGGGGTGGGTTCTTTAGCCAGCTCGCCTACTATTTTTCAACTAGCACGGTCTTTTTTATTACTTTCTTAATTGTGTTTGCAGGTGAGGCACTTGGCTTTTTTCCCACGGCAGATACGGTCATGTTTTGGGGACAAGCAGCTGTATTTGTTAATACAGCTCGCTTAGCTATTATCATCTTTTTAACAACTCTTGTTTTTCGTTACATAAAAACCCCAACACTGTATGCATTTATTGGAGCCACTTTATACGGTGGTAGCATCATGTACTTTCGCCACGCATCTTTTTGGGAGTTCTTTGCAGATGCTTATTTGTGGCTCCCGTTGCTAGTACTTGGAGTTGAGAAAATTATACGTGAGCAAAAGCCTTGGTGGTTCATTGCTGCGATTGCCTTATCGCTCATTAATAACTTTTATTTTGCCTATATGAATTTTATATTCATTGGGATCTATGTAGTTTTGCGCTTTTTCATCCAACTTTCTGACAATGAAGCTTCGATAAAACAACAATTAAAACAATATGTCCCAGCAGTTGTGGTAGGCTTTTTACTTGGGGCTATTGCTTTTGTACCTGCGGTTTATGGTTATTTAAATAA
This sequence comes from Shouchella patagoniensis, assembly GCF_002019705.1. GTDB lineage: Bacteria > Bacillota > Bacilli > Bacillales > Bacillaceae_D > Shouchella > Shouchella patagoniensis. The sequence continues at coordinate 1,713,667 of NZ_KV917377.1, forward strand.
CTACCGTCCGTCATTTTCAAATCCAATTGAATGGTTTGATCTTCACGACAATTTATTGTTCACTAGTAGGCTTTTCATTTTGCCAGCTATTTTTGTCTTCTTGCTTTTTTGCAAAAAACTTTATACTTATAAGCCATTTCTTTTTTTCAGTTCAATCTCTCTACTGTTTGTTATTTTTCACTTCAGTCCAATGGCCGGCAGTATGTTTAACGGATTTTCCGCGCCACAATTCCGCTTTCAATATATGGGGGCGTTTGCGCTTGCCGCGGCTATAGGATTTGCGTTACCACAAATAAGGCGATTACCCAAGCGTGATATGATTTTTGCCAGTGTAACGACTTTTATCTTATTTACTGCTAGTTATGTTGTTGGTTACATTGGTCCATCCTCACTATTTCAGTCCGGACAGGCTTATCTCTTATTTTTCTCTGCAATAGCAACTCTCTTCTTGTTGTTTTTCACATGGAGGAATATGAAACGATGGATGCCTGTATTATTGGTTTTCCTTCTACTATCGCAGCTCGGACTAGCTAATATCTATCAAAAAGAACGCCTATTTGAAAATGGGAATTTACATCAAACATCATCTGAGTTTCTACAAAGTCGTGAATATGATCACGCTTCGCAACGGGAGCTTTTGGATGAGGTAACAACTCGAGAACCATTCTCTCGTATTGAGTGGGTTGCTGATTTTAGGAATAACACTCCTTTAGTTCAGGATTTTCATGGAGTCAGTGCCTATTCGAGTGTATTAAATCAACATTTGCTGTTTTTCTATTACGAGAATCTGGAAATCGATATGAATAGGGAAAGCGTCAGCAGATATTCAGGTTTTGGAGATCGAGCAAACTTACACAGCTTGTTTCAAGTAAGTCATAAACTTGCTCCTAATGATGAAGATATACCAATCCCTTATGGATTTAACGAAGTTTCATCCAATGAACTTTATACTTTATATGAGAACATCCATTTACTGCCATATGTACGGACTGCTTCGACCATATATAGTGAAGACGACTTAACAAATTTGAGCATTCTCGATCGAGAGCATGCGATGTTAAATGGAATTATTGCAGCTGATAATTTGAGCACAGAACCTTTCACATCTACAATTGAAAACAGAATTGGAGAAATCGAGATACAACCAGTTGGTGGCACTTACGAAGAGGGTGTACTTACTGTGACTGAGGAAGAAGGCGGCATAGACTTTAACCTTGGCGAACGGATGGAAGATGAGGAAGATGACTATTTATCTTTTTATATTAAAAACCAGTCAAAAACAGCTTCTCTATTCCCTTTGACTATAAATGAATTCTCTACTTCCAGGAAATCATTACAATCAATTTACCGAACTGATGTGAACCATTTAACCGTTCGAATCGAAGCCAACGAAACCATATCTTTACGTGTTCCACAGGGGAGTTATCAATTAGATCAGTTTGAACTGAATACCGAATCCTACGAAAATCTCCATAACGCAACAGACAACAATGAGGACATTCCTGTCGAAGTGAGCGACCGGAAAATAGAGATTTCTTATGATAATACGACCAATCAACAGATGCTTGCACTTCCAGTTCCTTATGAACGAGGTTGGGAAGTCACTGTAAATGGACAATCAGCAGACATCGAGCAAGTTAATTATTCATTTTTAGGAGTATCTCTAGAGCAAGGTGAAAATGAGATTGTATTTTCGTATTTACCACCTTTTTTCCGACTATCAATAAGTGCTTTTACTCTCGGGTTAATAGCTACAATGGGCTGGTTCATCGCAAGAAGAAAATTGGATAACTAATTTTCTTCTTGCACTCCCTTACCCAAAATGATATGATTAAGTTTAATACCCACAGAAACAACCTAATCAATCGCAATTTTTGTAGGATTATGAATAAATAAAAAGGAGGTTTTGCAATGAAATTGTTGTTTGTGATTTATGTTTCTTTGCTTATATCACTTGGTATGCTTCTAATATACTTTGGTGTTTCAGAAAAAATTGCAGCAAGCACCACATTTGTCCTGATTGTTCTCGGGTCTATCCTCTCACTTCTTTTCTCTCCTCGTAAAGCACAGAGTTAACAACCTTTCCTGAGCCAGGTGACCATCTCTCTTTGATTATTGCCGTGATATTCGCTAATATATAGATAGCGTAATTAATCACCGGAGGTCAGACATGTCTAGTTCAAACCAGAAACCGCCAAACGAAAAATTTGGAATGATCATTGGTCTACTAATAGGAGTTGGAGCAAGTATTGTATTTGATAGCATTCCAATAGGAATCGTTGTTGGAGTTGTAATTGGAACAATGTCTAGCTTTTATTCGAGGAAACCAAAAGAAGAAAAATAACCGGCTCATTTAATGGGTCGGTTTTTTATTTAAGAAGAATCGAGTTAAGTCTACCTGCATACATATCTATAATCAACCTCAATAGACCATGCCCATTTCTTTGAATGGAAATCAAGAAAGGGGAAAAACGATGTTGTTTAAAAAACGTTCAGCTCCATCTTTTCAAACACCACCTGGACAGACGCAACCAATTATCCGCCAACCGCCACCAACTCAAGCCAGTCTCCAAGGTCTCTCATCACCAAGACCACCTAATCAGCACTCAGCCACAGCACCTATATCAGGATCAAAAGAGCAACTTGAAGAACTTCAATCTTTTATGCAGCTTTCCTACCAAACCGTTGCAAATTACGAATTGCTTATTCAACAGATGCCAACACAACATGTAGCTAGTACTCTAACTACTACAATTGAAGAAGAAAAATATCATTATCAAATGATGTTACAGCTCTATACTGCACTAAGCAACAAGGAGCCGACCATTACCGAAGCAATTGTTTACCGTAATGGATATATGCCCGCTTTAAAAAAGGCGTTTGAGCAAGAACAAAAAGCTGCCGCATTATTTGAAAACGCAGCTCGTTCATCTTCAGTTCCGCAATTAAGGAATCTATATGCGTCTATTGCACGTGACCAACAACGTCATGCTTTATGGTTCCTTTCTTACTTGACTATTTACCGGGACAACAAGAATGAAAAAAGCTAGAGACCAATTAGCCTCTAGCTTTCCATTTGTATAACTCGTTCAGGAACGGTATAAACGTTCATTGATCGTTTTCTTATAAAACCAATAGCCGTAATTTCTAACTCATCAGCAATCTCTAACGCACGATCTGTTGGTGCAGATTTAGATAATACGACCTCGCAGCCAATTTTTGCTACCTTCAACATAATTTCTGAAGACAGCCTACCACTAAAAATCATCACTTTATCTTCTAATGAAATATGATTCCGCAAACAGTACCCATATAGCTTATCAAGGGCATTATGCCGTCCAATATCCATTCTCATTACGATGATCCCATCGTTTGTAGCTAGAGCGGCGTTATGCACACCTCCTGTTGCGTGAAAAATGGTTGCTGAATCCTGCATGTCTTCCATTAATCGAAAACAATCCTCGGGGCGAACGTTGACATTCCTAGATTTCATAGTCTTAGCCGTCTTAGAATCAGAAGCAAATATAAAGCTTTGCCGGCTCATACCACAGCACGAGGTGATATAGCGTTTTGTTTGCATTTGTTGATGCAACTTGTTTATTTGTCTAGTTAATTGAATGTGCACAAAACCTTTGCTTTCATCCACTCTTATAGATTGAACCATTTCATATGAATCAATGACGCCTTCTGAAGCTAAATAACCAATAACCATGTCTTCAATATACTCTGGAGAACAAACCAATGTCACAAATTCTTCCCCATTTATCTTAATCGTTAAAGGTACTTCTTTAGCAATTGAATCGGTTTTCCATTCACTTATTCCATTAGAGATTTTTAAAATTTCTTTGGAGGTTTGTACTGTATTTACGTTATTAGTCATTTTCTGTTAAATATCAACGGCAAAACAAAGGCCAACGCTCCAGCGGCAATAACATACCATTTGGTCGTCTGGCGTGACTCCTGTTTGCGGTTGACCTCCTCTTCTTTTTCTTTTGGTTGTCCTTGTGCTAACGTTGTCAGTTCATATTGGGGTTGATTCATTTCATTCTTTGATTGATCAACACCAAATCCTTTTACAAAAGCAACCATCGTGTTAAGCCCTTCAATTGTTTCTGGATCCTTTAGGGAACGCACAAGGGAAACGTACCCCCCTTTTCCCTTATGCTCATATTCAGCAACCTTATGGATCGCTGAGTTCATTTTAAAAATCATCGGCTCTAAGTCCGCCAGTTTTACTGACCCTAATGCACCGCCTAACAACAATAAATTTTGAATTGATTGCGTTATATTTGGATCATCCAACTGCTTTACAAGTCGATCAACTAATTGTTCTCTCTGGCTAATCGATGCGTCAGCTATATTAAAAGCTTCCGTATCTTGAACTTTTTGAAGAAGAGCAAGTGTAGCTAAAATGGCTTTTTTATTGTGGACTAACGCGTCTTTGATTTCTTGTATATCTTGTTCTCTTTTTACATCAGGATCAACAGGCATCTTTTGAATAATCGTTGTCGCTTTAGCCATTTTTAGCTCTCCTTTCTTTTACTAGGTCCCCAGGGAATGTATAGTCTGCACGCGCCCATTTCTCTTCTACCCTTACACCAATTTGCGGTTGTGGATTTCCATAGCGATAATTAATTCTCGGAAGAGGACTTTCCCCTTTTGCCTCAAGAATTTCCATTTTAGCTGAGATCTCCTTATACGCTGGTGTGTCAGTATCTTTATCCGAATGAGAACTTGTAATGTAATTAATAGCTCCTTCACTACTTGTATTCATAGGCAAGTATACCTCTTTGCCTTTCACACGATCAGTCACAATGCAACTTACTTTGACACTGCCGTATGGAGAAGTAAGGCGCACTTTTGTCCCATCTTCAATTCCACGTTCTTTTGCTAGCTCTGGTGAAACCTCTAAAAATTCTCTAGGTGTCTTTTCTGTAATTGCTTTTGACCGATACGTCATATTCCCTTCATGGAAATGCTCGAGAATTCGACCATTATTTACATGAATATCATACTCTTCATCAAACTGAAGCGGCTTTGTCCACTCGACAGGCCATAATCTCGCTTTTCCTTCTGGAAGAGGAAATTCATCTTTAAAGAGTAATGGAGTGTCGGTACCATCTTTCGCAACCGGCCATTGTAAACTATCATAACCTTCTAAACGATCATAGCTTACACCTGCAAATAGCGGAGTAAGTAATGCCGCTTCGTCCATTATTTCACTAGGGTGTTCATATGTCCAGTTTGCATCTAATCGGTTTGCAATTTCTTTAATGATCTGCCAATCCGGCTTTGATTCACCAAGAGGTTCAAGTACTTTATATAGGCGTTGGAAGCGACGTTCTGTGTTGGTAAACGTGCCATCTTTCTCGAGGCTCGGGCTTGCAGGTAAGACAACATCAGCAAATTGAGCCGTTCTTGAAAGAAATACGTCTTGTACCACAAAAAAGTCGAGTTTTTCAAATGCAGCTTGCACGTAGTTCGCATTTGCATCAACAATACCCATGTCTTCACCTTTTAAGTAAAGAACATCTAAGTTCCCTTCATGAATGGCCTCAACCATCTCATGGTTATTTAACCCCGGCTCCTTAGGTAAATCAACAGCCCACTTCTTTTCAAATCGAGCACGCACTTCATCATCCGTAACGAATTGGTATCCGGGAAAACGGTCTGGCATGCTACCAAAATCACTTGCCCCTTGAACATTGTTATGACCTCGCAAAGGATACGCACCTGCCCCAGGTTTCATGTAGTTTCCTGTAACGAGCAACAAGTTAGAAATCGCCGTGCTCGTGTCACTACCTCCACCGTGTTGTGTGATACCCATCGCCCATAAAATAGAAGTTGTTTTCGCCTCGTGGATAGAAGTTGCAATAGCAATTAATTCTTCTTTTGTTAAATTTGTAACCTTTTCTGCGTAGTCAAGTGTATACGTATCCAAACTCTTTATAAACTCATCTACATCATTTACATGTTCGGCAAGGAATTCTTCGTCGTGCCATCCTTGATCTATCATATATTTTGTTACCGCAGATAACCAAACAAGGTCGCTCCCTGGAGAAGGGTGTACAAATAAATCTGCACGTTCTGCAAGCTCGTGTTTGCGAATATCAGCTACAATTACTTTTTGTCCGTTTAATTTCTGTGCTCTCTTCACTCTTGTAGCAAGTACCGGGTGTGATTCAACTGTATTAGAGCCAATTGATATAACTAACTCTGCATTAGCAATATCTTCAATTCCCCCAGAGTCCCCTCCATATCCAACCGTTCGCCATAACCCCATTGTTGCAGGAGATTGACAATAGCGGGAACAATTATCAATATTGTTAGTGCCAATAACTGCTCGAGCAAGCTTCTGCATTAGGTAGGACTCTTCGTTCGTACATTTTGATGACGAAATAAATGCCAATGAATCAGGTCCCTTTGTTTTCAATGCATTCTTAAAGTTTTTTGAGATCAGTTCAAGTGCTTCATCCCATTCAGCTTCACGGAATTCATTTCCTTCACGAATTAAAGGCTTAGTTAATCTTTCTTCACTATTCACATAATCCCAACCAAATTTCCCTTTTACACAGGTAGAAATGCCATTTGCTGGTGCTTCTGCTTGAGGTTCAATTTTTAAGATTTGTCGGTCTTTAGTCCAAACATCGAATGAACAACCAACTCCACAATACGTACAAACGGTTTTTGTTTTCTCAATTCGCGACTCCCGCATTTGTGCTTCAAGATCAGAAACGGTCATTAATGACTGATAACCTGTTTCTACATTTTTTGTAATATTTATCATTGGTCGCATGGAATCCTCATTAATTCCCGTTAAAAAACCCGCTTCGCCTTCCATACCAACTTCCATCATTGCATTACAAGGACAAACTGTTGAACAATGACCACAATTTACACAAGAGGATTCATCAATTGGCGAATCCTTGTCCCAAATAACACGTGGTCTTTCTGATTCCCAATCAATTGATAATGTTTCAGTTACTTGCAAATCTTGGCAAGCTTCTACACAGCGCCCACAAAGAATGCATTGATCAGGATCGTAGCGATAAAAAGAGTTCCGTTGAATAGAATATTCTTTGGAGCTATGTGCCGTCTCTTGGTGGGTTATTTTCATTTCTTTAACCGCATTATGTATCTCACAATTTCCGTTATTATAATCACAAACGGTACAATATAGCTCATGATTACCAAGTACACGGTCCATTGCAATCAATTGGGCCTCATGAACTTCGCTCCCTACCGATTCCACAACATCTCCTGGTTGAATTTCTGTTGAACATGAACGAACGAATTCTCCGTTTACTTTTACGATACATGTGTCACATGTTTCAATTGGCCCTAGACTTGGGTGATAACATAAGCTTGGGACATCTATTCCCCCTTGTGTAAGAGCATTTAAAACCGAATCTTTACTTACAGTTTGCCGTTCACCATTTAATGTTACTTCTAAATGTTCAGACATAACCCTGCCCCTTTCCAACTAAGTAAATGAAATATTATTTTATTTGTTCCCATATTAAAACGCAGTCAAACGTCTAAATAAATATAAATGAAATCGTTTGAAGATTTCACTATTTGGGTATATTCGGTAACAGAATGAAGGAGGGATCATTCATTGTACAGAGACACTCTTCATACGCTGAATAAACAAGCAAAAGGAAAATATGGACTCCTACAGAAGTCTCCATTGCGTTATTTGCTCGCTGCCATCTTGGCAGGTGCATACGTAGGTGTTGGCTCGCTTGTCTTGTTCGCAGTAGGACAACCACTTGATGAGGCCGGATCACCGTTTTTAACGATCATGACTGGGGCAACATTTGGTATAGCACTGGCTCTTGTTCTCTGGGCAGGTTCGGAATTATTTACTGGGAACAATTTAATTTTCACTGTCAGTTCATTATCGAAAGTAACAAAGTGGAAACATACGCTACTCATTTGGGTTTGGAGCTACATTGGTAATTTAATTGGTGCCTTGTTACTTGCAGGTCTTGTTTTTATGTCTGGCATATTTGCCGGAGTGGGTTCAGATGACTATATGATGACTTTGGCTGCTGATAAAATGAACGCTCCAGCAATGGAATTGTTTTTTCGAGGTATTTTATGTAACTGGATCGTTTGTTTAGCAATTTGGACCTCTTTGAGAGCCGAAGGAGACATTGCTAAGCTTTTTTTAATCTTTGTATTGATATTCGCTTTTATTGCGTCAAGTTTTGAACATAGTGTGGCCAACATGTCCATTTTAGGAATAGCTCTTATGCACGGTGGTTCTGAAATGGTAACTATTAGCGGCTTCTTCAATAACCTAATCCCAGTTACGCTTGGAAACATTATTGGTGGGGCAATCTTTGTTGGTGGCCTATACTTTACAATCAGTTACACCAATACAGAGTATCAAGAAGAAGACTTCAATGATAAAAGTAGTTAATAAAAAAGCAGCTACAGTGATCTGCTTTTTAACTTATTGAAACGTCCATAAAAATGGACAGTCAACAACCCTTTTTACAATTACCAACTCTCCTATTTTCTCCTTCCCGGCATACACGTTGATAGATGTTGACCATCTAACCAACTTTAATTGCAAAAAGCCTCTGAGTTTTATATCAGAGGCTTTTATTTTCTCTACAATCAGTAAACAGCGACTCTTACCCTCCACTTACAGGGGGAATAAATGCTACTGTATCATTTGGATGAATTTGATCACGATCATATGCAAACTCTTCATTTACCGCGGTTAACATATGTTCCAAAGTTCCTTCCCCTAAGTTGTATGTCGATTCAGCCCAACTTTTCAGGTCTTTAATTGTCTTGCCACTGAAATCCACTTCTACCTTTGAAACTCCCGCCTTCTCTTCTAAACCTGCAAAAAACAGCACCGTAATCATGACGGTTGTCCTCCTTTGTAAGGGGTTTTCTCCAATTGGTCTCCAACCCACTCACTTCCATCTTCCCAAAACTCTTTTTTCCAAATAGGGACCATTTCCTTTATACGTTCCATCGCATAAGCGTTTCCTTCATAAGCCGCCTTTCGGTGTGGTGAACTAACCGCAATTACGATGGCAATATCACTAATCTCTAACATTCCAAGCCTATGAGTAATCGCAACTTTCGAGCCTTCCCATTTCTGCTCAACTTCATTGCCGATACGCTCAAGCATCTTTACGGCCATATCTTCATAGGCATGATACTCAAGTCGGAGAGTTTTTTTTCCCGCTGTGAGCTCTCGCACAGTCCCTATAAAAGTAGCAATGGCACCACAATTCCGATCAGTTACTTGATTAATAATTGGCTGCACATTAATCGGCTCTTTTGTTAAATGATACATGAATTTCACTCTCACTTTCTTGTATGTACTTTCGAATAAATGTTTGATACGCCTTTTTATCACTTCGATTAAAAATTGGAACACCTGTTTTATGCAGTTCCAACTTTTCTATTGATATGGCACATCGAACATTTGTCAACTGCAAAAGTGGCAAATCTGCCTCGCCTCTTAACAAGACAACTTTTCCGTAAGCTTCATTATTTTTCCAACCTTCTACTAAGATAATATCAGGTGAAGACAGAATGAATTGCTTTTGCACTAACTCATTAAGCGCCCAATTTTTCTTTTGAGCAACTAACTTAATGACCCCATCTCCTTCTACAATTGATGAAATAGCTCCAGCGCTCGAAAAGCGATCGCTATCCGTACTACCTAGAGGAATTCCCCCATGTCCATGATGCTTTAATGTAGCCACCCGAAGCCCATCTTCTATTAATAATTGAATAAGTTCTTCCACTAATGTTGTTTTACCAGAATTCTTATAGCCTATTACTTGGAAGACTTTACCCAAGGCGAGTCACTTCCTTTTTGACTTTCTAGCAACAACAAGTCCACTTCCATTCCTTGCTCGTACCCTCTCGTTCCACCAGGCAAGACAATAAAGAGATCTGCTTCAGCAAGGGAACCAACCGAGCCCGACTTATCCAGACCAGAAGGATAAACCATATGCGTTCCATCTTCTTCTTCCAATCGTCCACGTACGAGTCTGGTAAAAGGGTTTGGCTTTGGAAAATCTACACCCAAGCGGCCTTTGCTTTTTTCTAAATGTATGTTATTTGCAAAAAGTGCTTGTTTAATTAAGGGTCTTACAAATAATTCAAAGCCTACAAAGCACGCTCCGGGGTTTCCAGACAGACCAAAAAATACCTTACCTTCAATTACTGCTGCGGTTGTGACACTACCGGGTCTCATCGCTACCTTGTTAAACAATAACTCTGCTTGAAAACGCTCAATAATTCCTGGAACGAGATCATAGTCACCTACAGAAGCTCCACCAGTAGTCACTAACACATCTACTTCATTTAACATTGTAGAAATAACGTTAACACATTCGTCTAAGTCATCAGGTACTTGTCCATACATAACTGGTTCAGCACCAGCACGGATAACTTGTGCGGCAACCATATATGCATTGCTATTACGAATCTTACCGGGACTGAGGGGCTGATTTACTTCCAACAATTCACTACCTGTCGCTAAAATACCAACTCGAGGTTTTTTAGCGGTAGCGACAGATGCATAACCAAAAGTCGCCAATTGAGCCACAATTCCAGGATGAATATACGTTCCCTCACTAGTAATTAGAGTGCTCTTCTTCGTATCTTCCCCTTGAAAAGAAATGTTGTCATTTGGATTAATCTTCCGAACGAGCTCTATTTCCCCTTGCTTTGTCTCTCTAACAATTTCAAGCATAACAACTGCGTCACACCCTGCTGGTATTTTTGCACCGGTCATAATACGCACTGCTTCTCCAGGACTAACAACATGTTCATAAACCGTACCTGCGCCTATCTCTCCAACCACTACAAACTTCGCTGGGTTTTCCCGCGAAGCATCTTTTGTATCATCCGCTCGTATTGCATACCCATCATAAGGAGATCGGTCAAATGGTGGGACATCGTGATCCGCAACAATATTTTCTGCTAAAAAGCGACCACTGCTTTGTATGAGTGGAACACTTTCTTTCTGCCTTTTCAACTTGTATCCCATCACAAGGGAAACAGCTTCTCCAATTTGAATCGGTTTTCTTCGTTCTACCAATTAAATCCCTCCACCTTAAGAACAATCATGCGACTCCTACTTTTCATTAGGATTCAGAAAACCCGCCTCAAAAAACTTTGACGCGGGCAAACTTTCACCTATTATCAGCTTCATTCATCCGCCAATATAAGACATTTCTATTTTTTTTCGGTTTTTCGCTGTTTCTGCCGTTCGTAACTCCGAATAACGATCTGTACGACTCGACCATACATTCTCGATTTTCTCACGCAGTTTGTCATCACTAATACCTGAACGTAAATCCGCTTTCAAATCAGTTCCTGTTTCAGAAAATAGACAGGTGAAAATTTTGCCATCAGCTGAAAGTCTAGCTCTTGTACAGGTACCACAAAATGTTTCCGTAACGGAAGAGATAAAGCCTACTTCAACAGTAGAATCTTTATACTTATACCTAGAAGCGACTTCTCCAAAATAACTTTCTTCCAATGCTTCAAGTGGAGCTATTTCCGAAACAAGGTTATGGAGTTCTTTTTTTGAAACAACTTTTGAATAATCCCACCCGTTTGTTTGTCCAACATCCATAAATTCTATAAAACGGAGAGTAATGCCTAGTTCTTTGCAGCGGCGTGCCATAGGGATAACTTCTTGCTCATTCATTCCTCGTTTGACAACCATATTAACCTTCACACCAAGACCTGCCTTTAGTGCAGACTCAATTCCGTGAAGAACAACTTCTGCAGTCGTATTCCGACCACTCATTTCCTGAAAAACTGTCGTATCAAGCGCATCTAAGCTAACATTCACCCTTTTTAAGCCTGCTACTTTTAGTGATTCAGCAAGCTTAGGTAACATAACTCCATTTGTTGTCAATGCAACATCATCAATTCCATTTATTTGATGGAGCTGCTCGATTAGCTCACTAACATTCTTTCTCAACAACGGCTCTCCACCAGTAATACGCAATTTATTAACGCCCAACCGAGCAAATTGATCCGCTGTACGAATAATTTCCTCAAACGATAATAATTCATCTTCTTTCATGAATACATAATTCTTGCCAAATACTTCTTTTGGCATGCAGTAAGAGCAACGAAAATTGCATCGATCCATAATCGAAATGCGCAAATCTCGCAAAGGCCGCGATAGGCGATCATGAACTTCTTGGTTCGTCACTTTACGACTCCTTCCTACTCCCTTAAAATAGAGTGTGTGAGAGAGAAATTCCCCATCATTTTAGCATACTTAGAGCGGAGGACAAAACCTGATGCATCATATTAATGATCCTGACAAAGTACGCACCGCTATTCTAACCCTGTCCGATACCCGAACCAAATCGGATGATAAAAGCGGACAGCTTATAAAAACATTACTTGAAATCAATCATGAAATTACAGCCTATAAAATTATAACAGATGATGCTCAGTTATTGTCATCTGTCATACAAGAATGGGTAGAAAAATCGAGTATTGATGCCATTATATGTAACGGAGGAACTGGAATGAGCAAACGTGACATTACCTATAACACGGTTGCTAACATGCTTGAAAAAGAAATGCATGGTTTTGGAGAGCAATTTAGACAACAGAGCTTCACAGAAGTAGGAACAAGAGGATTACTTGGAAATGCGATCGCAGGCTCAATTGGTGATACAGCCATCTTTGCTTTACCAGGCTCGTCCAATGCCGTCTCTTTAGCGATGAATAAACTAATTCTACCACTTCTGCCTCATTTTATCGGAGAACTGCGCAAATGAAAACGGCTGGTCTATTACTTGCTGGTGGTCGTTCGTCACGCTATGGCAAACAGAAATTGTTTGAAACATATAAGAACGAGCCTCTGTTCATGAAAAGTGTCCGTGCTATGCGCGAAGCCGGTATTGATGATGTGTATGTTATTACAAATAAAGATTTAGCCTCTCATTTTCATGATATACCAATTATTTGCGAACAAACGCCATTTGAAGGCCCATTGTACGCACTTTATGAAGGGATGACTAGATTAAGTACAAGTGGATTCAGTCGTTTTCAAGTACTAGCAGGTGATTTACCGGAAATTAATGCTAGTATGGTAAAGTATTTAATGAACACAGCAACTGCTCATGAGAACAGTGATATTCTTTTACCTGAGCATTTAGGAAGGCTTCAACCGTTACATGCTTTGTACCACCAACGTTGCCTACCTTTAATAAAAACGTTGTTACCAACAACTCGGAAAATGAGCGTTCTTTATGAGCAAGCAGAAACACGAACTGTACCCTTTGCCGACGATTCACGTTACTTTATTAATATTAATCACCAAACAGACTGGAGAGAATGAGATGACTGGTTTTTCCCATTATAACAATCAAGGACGTGCACAGATGGTTAATGTTTCTGCAAAAGAAGAAACAGCACGTACTGCCACTGCTCAATCACGAGTTCGATTGTCAAAAACATTATATGACGCGATTCATGCGCAAGAGTTAAAAAAAGGAGACCCACTTTCTGTAGCGCAAATTGCTGGAATTATGGCTGCAAAAAAAACGGCAGAATGGATCCCAATGTGTCATCCTATTACGATTCAAGGCACCGACTTACAGTTTTCTTATGAAGAAACTGGTGACGATTATATGCTTTTAATTGAAGCAACCGTTACTGTTAAAAGCAATACCGGTGTTGAGATGGAGGCACTTACCGCTGTTTCGGCTGCCGCTTTGACTTTTTATGATATGTGCAAAGCTGTTGATAAATCAATGGTCATAGAGGAGACACTCTTAGTTGAAAAAACAGGCGGTAAAAATGGAGATTTTCGTCATCCTAGGTTATAAGTTATAAAAAGAGGCCCACTTCAACTTGGGCTTCTTTTAATCTTCTAATGCAGCAGTACTTTGCAAAAACGCTGCTACCCGCTTGGCATATTCACTCTTCTCATCATGAAATAATTGATTAAGAGAAGAAAGTACTCGAACTGGATCTCCATAAAAATATCGTTCATATAACAATTGTCTAGTACCAAATTCCGTTATCGTTAAATCGCGAGCGAGTTGAATTAATCGGAATTTCTCTTTTGCACTCGTGTATTCCCCGCGCACAAATCTTTCAAGCTGCACAGCAATAGGTGAAGCGAAGTCCTTCTCACTTGGAGCTGCTATAAAGTGACTTGCTCCAAGAAGTTGGACAATTTCTACTAAACGGGAATAGTTTGCTTGATAATATGATGCAGCTGCTTTTAATGGAGAAAGCGCTGGCACCATTATTTCATAATCATTTAATTTCGCTTGCGCTTCAGCAGAGTAGACGAACCCTCGCATCGCCTCTAATACTATAATGATTTCTGCAATTTTCCCTTGCACATGCTGGTGCTTTTCAATATCAAGTGTATTCACTAATGATTGTGCAACACCAAGAAGCCATTCTGTTTTTGAAATTTGACGATTAGTAGCTTGGAACAATAAAAAAGCTTCTACACCAGTCTTGACAAAGAGATCATTCATTTGCCATTCATTTCGATATAAGAAAACTCTCTCCCAAGGAATAAGGACATGATCAAAAACAACAATCGCATCGCCTTCCTCAAATTGAGAAGATAATGGATAATCATACCGATTCAACTGTTTATAGGATGGTCGGTTAACAAATGATAAACCTTTCGTATCTGACGGTATCGTACATCCAAATAAGTAGTCACTATCAATGAAAGCTGCAGACGGTATGACAAGCAGTTCATCAGTGACCCCACCTTGAGTTGCCAAAAGTCTTGCCCCGTCTACTATTATTCCTTGCTCGTTTTCTTCAATAATTTTAGCAGCTACTGGTTGTTCTTGCCCTTGACCATCTGGATAAAAAGGTTTTCTGCTTATCGATGGATTCACAAAAGTATGAGTGAATGTTAAATCATTTTTTATTGCATTCTTATAAATCTGCTCAATATTTTCCCCATATTCTATGCCAGCTTCTGCAAAAAAAGCCTTGGCACCTGCCAATACGGCAATCATCGTATTCACATAATCAGGAGATCTTCCAAGTACACCAAGTGTTTCACTTGCCCAAACCTGCGTTGCCTTTCTACGTTTTACTAAATCACTCATTGAACGTGGAATTTCGAACGAGAAATTTGTCTCCTTCGATTCTGATTGAAGTATAGAAGCGTACTTTTCCTCATGCACCATATCATACAAACGTGCCTTTGTTTGTAGAACTGGTTTAAAAAAAGGATGCTTCACATAAGACTCTGACACCCGTTCCCCATCCATCCAAATTTCACTTTGTAGTTTCCCTATTCGTTTTAAATAGGCAGCGCCCGTTAACATTGCCATCTCAACGCCTCCTTAGTCGCTAGTAGCCTATGCACAGCTGCCCATTTATGTGTATAGTGAGCGAGCCACAAGATCTATTAACTTCTCGATAAAACTTTCTACTAAAACATGAGTAAACGATGTCAATTGAACACATGCTTTTAATAAAAAATCTCAACGTTTACAAACAATAAATGCAGGAACTTAGATACATATACAAAACTAAAAGGAGTCTTTCACTATGGCACACTCTATAGAAGTAGAACACGGTACGAAAATTTATGTAGAAGATATTGGTAGTGGACAACCTGTCGTCTTTTTACATGGTTGGCCCGTTAACCATAAAATGTTCGAACATCAAATGAATACACTTCCTGAACTTGGGTTCCGTTTTATCGGAGTTGATTTACGTGGTTATGGTCAATCAGATAAACCAGCTCATGGCTATGACTACGATCAAATGGCAGATGACCTTCGAGTTATTTTTGATACTTTAGAATTAAAAGATGCTGTCTTATGCGGGTTTTCAATGGGAGGAGCAATCGCCATACGCTATATGGCTAAACATGGAGGAAAAGGAGTTGCTCGTTTAGCATTAATGGGAGCTGCTGGACCCGTGTTTACAGAGAGAAGCGATTTTGAGTACGGCATGCCAAAAGAAAATGTTGATGACTTAATCGACGGTGCATACGCGGATCGTGCTCAAATGCTTGAAGATTTTGGAGCCATGTTTTTTGGTAAAAAACCAAGTAATGCATTTAATGCTTGGTTCCATAGTCTTGGAATGGAGGCAGGACCACATGCGACAATCGGAAGTGCACGCACGCTACGAGACGCTGATCTACGGGAAGACTTAAAAACGATTATGGTATTAACCGTCATTATGCACGGGCGAAACGATGAAATATGCCCATATGATTTAGCAAAACAAATGGAAGCGGGCATAGAAGACGCAACCATCATTCCCTTTGAAGAGAGTGGGCACAGTCTTTTTCATGATGAACACAAAAAGTTTAATGACGTGTTAATTCAATTCATTTCCGAACCCATAAAATAAGAACATAGCACCTAAAAGCGAGTCCGCATATCTATGGGGACTCGTTTTTCACATAAAAAGAAATGCTACAGCAATAACAACTACAACAGAAATTGGAACTAAGATTGTATAAAGCAATGTTAAATTCCCCATACTTTTTTCTGAAGAATACCCTTCATCGCCTTTTGATATAAAAAAAAGTGTCGCAACAAGCCCAAGTACGCAAAGGATAAGCGCGCCAATAATTACCCATATCATCCTTTTATCCCCTCTCACTGTTAATTGGTCATAAATACCTTTTATGATTTCATAGAATGATTGTACTAGTGACTAAAGAGGCGATTCTATTGAAAGTAATTACCACTCTCATTCAATCCATCCTATCAATTGCCCTAATTGGGCTCCTAACACTATTAACCATGTTACTTGTCAAAAAAACTGTTTATTTATTTCAATTAGTTATTTTAGAAACAAACCGTTTCTCTTACTATTTGCTAGTTGATGGCATATTGATATACTTTTTATACTTTGAATTTATTGCTTTAATTGTGAAATACTTTGAGCAAAATGGTCAATTCCCACTTCGCTACTTTATTTATATTGGCATTACTGCTATTATCCGTTTCATCATTTTGAATCATGAAAATGCATTGCACACTCTACTCTACGCTGCTGCCATCTTTCTTTTAGTTAAAACTTTATTGCTTATCCAATCCGATCAGTTTAAGCAAGAATAACAGACTTCTGTACTTATAACACACTATATGATAAAGTTTCATACGGAACAATACGCAGTTCGAAACCTTCCTGCGCTACCAAAACTAAAGGGGAACTTTATATGTCGATTGAAATTTATGCATTTTTCTTTGCTATTATTAATTTTAGCTTTCTTGTGTTATTTTATAAACTATTTGGTAAAACTGGTATTATTTGTTGGATTGGTTTTGCCACTATCTTAGCAAACCTCCAAGTTGTTAAAACCATTGAGTTATTTGGCTTAATCGTCACACTTGGAAATGTGATGTATGCCACTACTTTTTTAGCCACTGATTTACTAAATGAAAAGTATGGTAAACAAACTGCACAAAAAGCAGTTTGGCTCGGATTCTCCACATTATTTCTCTCTACTATTATCATGCAGCTTGTGTTATTTTTTGAACCCCATACAGAAGATTTAGCACAAGAGCACTTAGCATTCATTTTTAATTTCGCCTTGCGTATAGCGGCAGGTAGCTTAATTGCTTTTTTAATTAGCAATCATTTAAATGTTTACATTTTTGCTTTTTTCAAGAAGCTTTTTCCAAGCCCTACAATGCTTTGGCTACGCAATATCGCGTCTAGCATTTTCGGACAAGCTTTTGATACTCTAATCTTTTGTTCGGTTGCTTTCTTAGGCGTGTATAGTCTTGATATTTGGCTCGAAATTGCGTTCACTACCTATATAATGAAGTTTATTGTTTCCCTCATAGGTATACCATTTATTTATTTAGCCCGCAGTACAAAGCCATTAAATCTCTTATAAATTTATAAGTAAAACGCCTGCACTGATGCAGGCGTTTTACATTTCTTTATGAAAGGCATTTATCATTATCTTTATATTACGGATGTCCGCTTCATGTTTTTTTTCAATTTCGTCTTTTAATTCACTGATATACTGTTTCTTCGATCGCAAATTATCTAGTAAAGTCTGATACCGCTCATAGATCTCTCCTTCTTGTTCTTCTGTTTGCTCAATATTGGCATAAACAGCTTCCATAAAACGATAGGTGGAAAGTTTCTCATTAATATTAACTTTTTCACCATCCTCTTCTTCTTTTAACAACTCTGGTGTATCAATTGTATAGATCTCTTTTAACTTATTTTGCAAGAAAGCCATATGCTCCGTACAAAACTCCCTTAATAGCACATCATCCATTTGTTTCATCTCCTTCATTCATTTCAATTATACCCGAATATAACAACAAATTAACTTGAAATCATTATTCTGAATGATTTCAAGTTAATTTGTTGGATAAGTTTAGCTAAGACCATGCTTTCGATTCCTGTTGATCGTTTAAACAAAATGGTCCTTATAAGCAACTACCTTACCGCATAACCTCCTTTAATTGCTATGTTTAATAAGTCACCATCTACTATATCTATTAACCTTAAGGAAAAATTAAGATTAAACGAAAGAATTACACAAACACTCGATAGTATTGAAGCTCAAATTGATAGTCATTATAATTGATTGATCAACTGACCATTATTTAGTGATGGAATACTTTTTCTAATGGAGGATTATACAAATGTCAAAAGGAAAAAAAGGTAGAAAGAAGCGATGGATCAAATACACAATTTCTTTCGTAATCGCACTCATTTTTATAATAGGTACCACTTCTTCCTACCTTTTATATAAATCTAGTAACTTAGCATCGGAAACTTATAGTGGTTTAAACCGTGGAGACAAATCTGATTTAAGGGAAGAACCTGTAGATGTCGGAAAAGACAATTTCTCTTTATTAATTCTGGGAGATGACGCACGACCTGGAGAAAAATTTGCTCGCACTGATGCTATGCTCTTAGCAACATTTAACAAAAAGGAAAGGTCCATCCTGTTCACAAGTATACCTAGAGATTCTTATGTAGAGATTGCAGGGAAAGGGCATATGGATAAAATCAATCATGCAAATGCGTTTGGTGGTATCGACATGGCCGTTGATACGGTTGAAAACTTCCTTGAGGTTCCAATTGATTATTATGCAATTGCCAAATTCCAAGGATTAATCGATGTTATTGATGCGCTAGGCGGGATTGAAATCGATGTTGTATATACTTTTGATTTCACTGAGGGTGGAGAAACACTTCATTTTGAAGAAGGTCCATCTCTTTTGAATGGAGAAGAAGCATTAGCATATTCTAGAGAACGAAAAAGCCCTAATAGTGGTGGTGATTTAGGACGCGGTCAGAGACAACAACAAGTTCTTGAAGGTATTTTTCATAAAGCAGCATCTTTTTCAAGCATTCAAAATTTCAATGAACTATTTAACAGCTTGGGCGAAAACCTAAGAACAGACCTTACTTTTGGTAACATGCTTTCTTTACACCAGTATGCGTCATCTATTAGTAATCTTGATAAACTCCAGCTGCAAGGAGAACCTTTCCGAGGAGAAGACGGTATTAGTTATTTACGAATCGATGAAAGTTCCTTAAATGATATTAAGCACCAACTGGCAGAACACTTAGAGATTGATTAACTATTTTTTCTTCGATTAGATATGCTTGATTTCGATTTAAAGTGGCAGACGCTTAATTAGAAAGTATAGGCGAAAACGCCTATACTTTATTTTATTCTCTTTTTTGTTATTCCAATGTTTATATTATGGGAAAACAACGACTTATTCCCTTAGGATGACACATATTATCGCTATCACACTTTACAGCATAAAAGTAAAAAGCCCGCAAAAAAAGTTTAATTACAGAGGTTAATGAATTCTGTTTGATTTTCCCAATATTTAAGTGTAAAATAGTTCCATTATGTAAAAATATTCAGATACAGAAGTGTTGGAGGTTCATTATGTCGCTAAAAGAGTTACCTGATTCCATTTTAAAAGAAGCATACGTAAAGGCTAAGAATCAAAATTTACAGGAAGATTTTGTTGCAGTATTAAAAGATGAACTAATCAACAGAAAGATTGATTTTACCGATGATCCAAACCAATAACTCCTTCTCTTTTATCGTTAATTCTCTACCAAGTTTTATTTTAAAGTCCCGGGTCAACTGTATGAGAGTCACATTTTTATCGTTCTTGTAATTCATATTTCCTCCTGATTAGATCCTTTCTTTTTATAATATTTTTTTCCCAACGTAATTACAAGACAATTTTGTAATTATAATGCAATTTTAAACAGAAAGTTTAATTTATCTTAAACGAATAATATGAGCAATTTAAAAAACCCTGTATTAAACAGGGTTTATTTTATATATACTCTTACGTTTTCCTACTTTTCGATAAAGGTTTCCATCTTGATCCTTGTAATATTTTCTACCGATCAAGGATAATGGACGCCAAGCCTTTACCCACTTCTTTTCCGTATGAGTATACCCCATATCGGCTTTTCTACCCAATTTAATAGGAGTTATTAATTAATTATTATCCTATTTTAAGGAAAAAAAGTTAATTTTTTTTGCTTATTTTTGTAAATAGGACTTACATTCATTATATATGAACTCGCCTGAATTAGCAATAATACTAACATTAGGAGGAATTTTAGGACTTTAATTTTATCAAACACTATTACAAGAAAAAATTGCTGGAGTTTTAAAAGAGAACGAAGTAAAAGATAAATGATTTAAAGTTATCTTATCAAATACATATAATCATTAACTACACGTTCATACTTTTATACAAAGGAGTGGTGATGTTTCCACCACTCCTTTTACACACTCCGCACCCCATAAGCAGTGTATTTTCGTTTTCTCCGGTGTTTTTCCATACGATCACTTCAAGCATTCGGTCGGCTTAATATTCTTCATGTTCATTCTCCTAACAGCTTGAAACTTTATATATATAAAAAGACCTGCGTGTACCACAGATCTTTAAAATACTGATGTTAAATTAATTATTGCTCCGACTAATAAGCCCGTTATACAAAACCCGAAAAACCACCTATTATCCATTTATTTTTTTGATTGTTCATAATCACATCTACTCCTATTAGAGAGAAAGTTATCACTATTATAAAGTCGACAGATATGTTTAACCATGATGAATTATTGAGAAATCTAGCGATTATCAAGCCAATTCCAACGACGGCCAACCAAGGTCATAATTTTTGCACCACATTCATGAGCTCCCCCTCACGCAAAGTTTATCATAAAAAGAGCGTATACGGCTATTAAGCCATACACGCTTCAAACTAAATTAATAATGGAGGTAGCTGTACGAGAAATTACCTTGTCTATATGAACAATGGAAATAGAAATCGATATCAGGGAAGTGGTATATAAGTTCTGTTGACTCAACTCCATTTAGATTAATATCCCGAGAAGCAACCAACTCTGCCTTGATGACCTGAAAATCATTTCCAGTACTTTTTAGCGTTGTTAATCCCGGCACCATATCATTGATTCGATCCTCGGTTGATTGATAACGTCTTCCATCAATACCATTCACATAGTGGGTCTTTTCAAACGAATCGCCATTATACTCCAATAAATATGTTACCTCTTTTTTCCACTTCAATTCTTTCATGTTTTTCATCTCCTTTATCATTTGATTCTATATATAAAGTGAACAAGAAAAGAATTAATCAAAGAAATATGAGGGTTTTTCACACCGGGTAAGCGGAGCAAGGAGGTGCTTTGTCCTCCATACGGTACATGATATAGGTATGCACTCCACTTGTAGCTTACTCAACCAGGCTTAATAGCCTGCAAATATGGAGCGCGGAATACGTAATATCGTATTGGGTACTCTCCCATACTTACATATTACTATGGTTTTAGACCTCAAAACTGCAAATACCCTTTAATTTAAACCATTGAAGTTTCAAAATGAAAGACAGTCTTCTCCCTTTATTCCAAGTGATTATTAAATCTATGTTTTTCTTTGTTATCGACATCACCAATTAGAAATAATCTCTCTAACATATATTTCAGATATAAATCATCCCAAGGGAAATGTTCTGTAATACTTATGTTAATTACACTTTCTATGCTAACACCTTTAGGAATTTTATCTTTATATTCTTCATATTTTTTTGGGTTAGCCGGGAGAATGGATCGAAACTCTGTCATATCTATAACATCTAGAACAAAATGAGTCATTATATTAGCAGGTTGTTTCTTTTTCATCCAAGAAAGAACTTAAGAGCTATCTAGTTCCTCTGTGTGAATGATAATTCTCCATGTTATAGGAGACGTCTGAATGTACGTATATCCATAGTAATGCTGTATCGCCGTTTATATTTAATGAAACTGGCTGTTTTGGATAAATCACTCACCCCTCACTCATTAAGACACACTCACAAATCCTTACTTGCGGAAGCGGGCGTTTCGTAGAGGAGATCATGGATCAGCTTGATCATAAGAACGGTTCTGTAACAAAAGACGTTTATATAAATGTTACAAAATCACGTAAAAAAGAGGCTGCTGAGAAATTCAGCAACCTCATGCAAAGCGTTAGAAATGAGACTTCAGGGTAAAAAGTATGTCAATGACGCTTTTTACCTCCTGTTTTACCCCTACAATTCCCGTTCTATCAAGGCTTCACGGGCAGATGTTACATCATGCCGCCCATTCCACCCATACCGCCCATGCCGCCCATATCAGGCATTCCGGCACCGCCAGCATTCTCTTCAGGCTTATCTGCGATCACAGCTTCTGTTGTTAGGAACATTGCTGATACACTCGCAGCATTTTGAAGAGCTGAACGTGTTACTTTAACTGGATCAAGGATTCCAGTGTCAACCATGTTTACATACTCGCCTGTAGCAGCGTTGTATCCAATACCAACTGTTTCAGTTTTTAGTTTTTCAACAATGATTGAACCTTCCAAGCCAGCATTGTGAGCAATTTGACGCACCGGTTCTTCTAATGCACGAAGAACAATGTTTACGCCTGTCGCTTCATCACCAACTGCATCAACTGCTTGAACAGCTTTGATGACATTAATTAGAGCTGTACCACCACCAGCAACAATACCTTCTTCAACTGCTGCACGAGTAGAGTTTAAAGCATCTTCAATACGAAGTTTGCGCTCTTTCATTTCTGTTTCAGTCGCTGCACCTACTTTAAGAACTGCAACACCACCAGAAAGTTTAGCAAGACGCTCTTGAAGCTTTTCTTTATCAAACTCTGAAGTAGTTTCTTCTACTTGACCTTTTAGTTGGCCAACACGAGCAGAGATTTGGTCTGGTTGACCGGCACCTTCTACAATTGTTGTGTTCTCTTTCGTAACAACAACTTTATTTGCACGTCCAAGAGAATCAATTGTAGCTGACTTAAGATCAAGACCAAGATCTTCTGTAATCACTTCACCGCCAGTTAAAATCGCAATATCTTCAAGCATTGCTTTACGACGATCACCAAATCCTGGTGCTTTGACAGCAACAGCATTAAATGTGCCACGAAGTTTGTTTACAACAAGTGTAGCAAGAGCTTCGCCTTCAACATCTTCAGCAATAATTAGGATCGGACGGCTTTGCTGTACAACTTGCTCAAGGACAGGAAGAACTTCTTGAATATTTGTGATCTTCTTATCTGTAATCAAAATGTACGGGTTATCAAGAACTGCTTCCATTTTATCTGAATCAGATACCATGTAAGGAGAAGCGTAGCCACGGTCAAATTGCATGCCTTCTACAACTTCTAATTCTGTTGAGAAGCCTTTAGACTCTTCAATTGTAATAACACCATCATTTCCAACGCGTTCCATTGCTTCAGCAATGATTTGACCAACTTCTTCGTCAGCTGAAGAGATAGCAGCTACTTGTGCAATTGAATCTTTACTTTCGATTGGTTTAGAGATTGATTTAAGCTCTGTCACTGCAGCTGCAGTCGCTTTTTCAATCCCTTTGCGGATACCCATTGGATTTGCACCAGAAGTGACATTCTTCAAACCTTCGCGGATCATTGCTTGTGCAAGAACCGTAGCTGTAGTTGTTCCATCACCAGCAATATCATTCGTTTTGCTTGCTACTTCAGCAACTAGTTTTGCTCCCATGTTTTCAAATGCATCTTCAAGTTCGATTTCTTTAGCAATTGTTACACCGTCATTTGTAATAAGCGGTGAACCAAATTTTTTCTCAAGAACAACGTTGCGTCCTTTTGGTCCAAGTGTTACTTTTACTGCATTCGCAAGCGTATCTACACCTTTAAGCATAGAACGACGTGCTTCTTCACTGAACTTAATATCTTTAGCCATTGTATCCGCCTCCTGTATGTTGGTTCGATTTAATCGTTTTACTTAGCCAATAATTGCTAAAACATCGCTCTCGCGAAGAATAAGATAGTCCGTACCTTCATACTTTACTTCAGTACCTGCATATTTAGAGAAGATGATTGAATCGCCTTCATTTACTTCAAGTGCTACTTTTTCGCCGCTATCAGTGACACGACCAGTACCGACAGCAACTACTTTGCCTTCTTGCGGCTTTTCTTGTGCGGAGTCAGGAAGTACAATCCCGCTCTTTGTTTTTTCCTCTGATTGGATTTGCTCAATAATGATGCGATCTCCTAATGGTTTTAACAAGGAAAACACCCTCCTTTGAAGACTATGTAGTGTTTTTATTAGCACTCGCTGTACATGAGTGCTAACACATCTCCTATGATAATCATTCCCTTGAATTTTTGCAAGGGGGTTGCACTATTTTTTTTGTCGATTGTAATTGATTTTTTTAGAGCGAGTACTGTACCCTGAAGTTGTGCACATACTATGGTATGATGAAACAATGTATGTAGATTGAAAATTGTAAAGGAGTTCGACTGTGACTAAACCTTATTTGTTCTTTGGAATGTTGTTTTTTGTTGTAATGCATATCGGAATTGCATTTGCTACTTCACTCTTTATCCATAGTATACTGGCTATTGAGTTCGGAAGTATTTTGAATATTACTCTCTCGACTGTTATTACAATTCTAATTGCTCTACCCATAGCTAAACTTTTAATGCGTCAAACGGTTACAAGCCGTTACCTACTTGTTGTCATTTCATATATTATTATGCAAACAGGTCTTGCGCTTGGTTCTTCCTATTTATTATCTTTCTTGTTTGACATAGAAGTAGGAAGTGGCATGAACATCGGTCTTTCGTCTATGATTACTTTCTCACTTGGGTTAGTAGTGATTATACTCATTCTCTATAAAGATGAGCATAGGGGTGGAGGTCTTCCTGGTGAGAAATCAGCTCCTTTGGAGACTGTTGCCTGGTCAATCTTAGGTATATTTCTTGTATTCGCTACACAAGTACTTGCAGGACTAATTGAGACTTACTTATTTGGTATTGAACCTGGATCTGACAATACTGCTGATTTAGTCGATCTTGCTAATCAGTTTCTGCCATTTATTTTTGTTATCGCTATACTTGGCCCAATTATTGAGGAACTTGTGTTCAGAAAAGCCATATTCGGTTGGATTTATGTTCGGACAAATTTTCTTGTTGCTGGATTGATTAGCTCATTGATATTTGCTGTCATCCACTTTGATTTCTCCCACCTGTTAATCTACGCTGCAATGGGTTTCTCTTTTGCCTTTCTTTATGTCAAGACGAAACGAATTATTGTGCCAATCATTTCTCATATAGCACTAAATTCTTTCGTTGTTGTCGTGCAAGTACTTTTGTACGATGATTTAATTCAATTTATGGAACCAGCCGCTTTTATACACCATTTGATTGGACTGATTAATTAATGAAGTTTGTTGGACTTTCGTACTTTCTGTTAGGGTTCCTTTTTGTTTATCTTACATTTCTTCAAGTTGAAGCAAATGGTGGCTGGGGTGTGTTCGCATTTATACTTGCCTTTATCGCATCTGTCGATTTTTATCTTGGCTGGCGTAGCATTCGCGGAAAACAAAAAGACAATAAATAGGATAAAAAAACGGCCTACCAATTACATTTGGTCAGGCCGTTTTTTATTCCATTCTTCCATTTGTTCAATTGCTCTTTGTACATTGCCAGCTCCTACTTCTATTGGTAAAACATGAATTGATTCTTCAGGAACAGTCGCTTTTTCATAAACAGTATATAAATTTGAATGGCTAGCATCAACGCCTAAGTCCGATAAAGACACAGGAAGCCCTATTTCTTTATAAAAGGAAGCTAAGTGTTCAATTTCATTCCAGTTTTCTTCTAAAGCTAACTGAACAAGAATGCCATAAGCAACCTTATTGCCATGCAGAACGTTATGTGTTTCTTGCAGTGCAGTCAATCCATTATGAATCGAGTGGGCGCCTGCAATTCGACCGTATTTGTCCCCAAATCCGCCTACCATCCCTCCTAGCATAATAATTGCTTCTGCTACTTTGCGATAGTCTCCATTCGCTACGCCTTCGCCTAAAGAGCGGGTCGCTCCTATGCTCTTCTCAAGTAATACAGACTTGCACAAGCTAGCTGCATAATAAGAAATTTCAAGCGCTGCGCTCTTTTCACGCATCGAGCGAAGTTGCACGTCTGCCTCATACCACTTAGCAAGAGTATCACCTATCCCTGCAATAAAGAATTCTTCAGGCGCTGTGATCAACAAGTTTGGGTCAATTAATAGCAGACTAGCATTCTGTTCGTAAACATCGAAATGAGTGTATATTCCTGCGTCATTGTAAATAACGGAAATAGGTGTCCATGGCGCACAATTGGAAGCAAGAGTTGGTATCAATACATATGGCTTAGCAAGAAGATGTGCTGCCCCTTTAACTAAGTCCACAAGCTTACCACCGCCAACGCCGATCAAGGCATCATAATTCCCTGCCAACGCCTTTTCAGCTAAACGTTTTATCTCTTTTACCGAGCATACACCGGTATATGGTTCAAACAGTACTTCTACCTTGCTAATTTCTGGCCAAAAAGCGTTTGCTGCTTCCCACGAAGCGTGACCGTGAACGACTAGGACGCGCCTGTATTGTCTGGCAATTAACTTCTCTTCCAACAAAGAAAGTGCATCTTCCTCAAAAATATATTCATGAGGAGCTCCGCGGACAACAACCGATGTCATCATTTATTCCTCCATCCAACTTGGCTTTCCAAACCATTCAAATTCCGTATCAATAACCGTCTCAAACTCTTCTGACTCAATTACTTCTTTAATGTCTTGTGCAAGCTCGCTTTCCTCATCTTCTGCCCGAACTGCTACAACGTTTCGGTACTGATCAAGCATGTTTTCTAATTCAAGCGCGGTTGCTAAATCTAGACCAGCAGAAAGAGCAAAATTCCCTGGGACAGCAGCTAACGGTTTTTGACCTGCTTCACGTGGTAGCTGAGCCGCCTCAAGTTCTACAAATTTAAGATTCAGCTTATTTTCAGAGATATCATTTACAGAGACAGTTAACGGGTCAATTCCATTATCAAATGAGATCAAGCCTGCTTCCTCAAGCATTAAAAAAGCTCTTGCGCCATTAGTTGGATCATTTGGGATCGCTATCTCTACACCTTCCTCGATTTCATCTAAAGTTGCATATTCGTCTGAATAAATACCCATTGGTGCAGTCGGAACCGAAACTAAACTTGTTAACTCCAAGTTGTTCTCATTTGCAAAGTTATCTAAGTACACTTGATGTTGAAACAAATTTGCATCATCTGTACCACTTGCAAGCTCACGATTTGGAATCGTGTAGTCTTGATATTCGTTGACAGTGACCGAATACCCTTTCTCTTCAAGACCTGGAATAATTGCTTCAGTAAGCATGTCGCTATATGGACCAGCTGTCGCACCAAAGCTTATATCTTTACTATCACCATCGCCTCCACTACTTCCACATGCACCTAGCGTAACAACTGTCCCTACCCCCACGACACTTGTTACCCATACTCTTTTTTTCATTTGTCTCTCTCCCCCGTATGTTATTTTCTTTTATCTGTTGATTTTGCAATATAATCACCAAACAGTTGAAGCACTTGCACAAGCACGATTAAAATTACGACAGTTGAAATCATAATCGTATTATCGTAACGGTAATGACCATAACGAATTGCTAAATCACCGATACCGCCTCCGCCAATAACGCCAGCCATCGCTGAGTATGCAACAAGACTAATAATCGTTAACGTCAAACCTTGAATCATTGAAGCCCTGCCTTCTAGAAATAACACATCTTTAATGATCATCCAAGGCGTTGCTCCAGTTGCAGCCGCCGCCTCAATCATTCCTTTATCGATCTCTCGCATAGAACTTTCTACGATTCGAGCAAAAAATGGAATTGCTGCAACAGACAGCGATACACTCGCAGCTACAGGCCCCGTTGTTGTCCCAACGATAAGGTTTGTAAAAGGATACAAGGCAACCAGTAAAATAATAAAGGGAATCGACCGGACAATATTGACAAAAACACCAAGCAATCCTTGCACAAAACGGTTTTCCCAAAACAGCCCGCGATCTGTTGCGAATAAAACAACCCCAAGCGGAAACCCAACAATAATGGCAACACCAGTTGAAATACCAATCATTAACAAAGTTTCAAGAAATGCATTCCACATATCTGGTAGCATCTCAATTAAGTGTGCGATGTCCATTACGAATCACCTCCACTTCAGCTGACCGTTTTTCAATATATAAAATTGCTTGCTTTACAGATGCCTGTTCTCCCTTAAGCTCTAGGATAAAGATACCAAGCGGTCGGCTGTCTATATATTCAATAGCCCCGTGCAAAAAGTTACCATTTACCGCAAACTGTTGTAACGTATCGGAAATAATACCTTCTCCGGCAATATCTCCTCTAAAAACAACTTTCGCAATCGTTCCTGAAAATTGATCTAGTGTATTTTCAGGAACGTTGAAAGAAACAACATTATCAATAAACTCCCTTGTCAATTCCGCCTTCGGATTCGCAAACAGATCATACACATTACCTTGTTCAACGATCTTACCCTCTTGCATAATCGCCATCTTGTGGCAAATTTCTTTTACCACATTCATTTCATGAGTAATTAACACAATTGTTAATTCCAATTCTTTGTTCAATTCTTTTAACAATTGCAAAATCGATTTAGTGGTTGTTGGATCAAGAGCTGATGTTGCTTCATCACATAAGAGAACACTTGGGTTATTCGCTAAAGCTCTGGCGATGCCCACCCGCTGCTTCTGCCCCCCACTCAACTGCGCAGGGTATGCATCACGCTTATCTGCGAGACCTACACGTTCAAGCAATTCATCCACCCGTGGAGAAATAGTATTTGATTCAACACCAGCAGCTCTAAGTGCAAAAGCAATGTTTTCAAACACTGTCTTTTGGTTAATTAAATAAAAGTGTTGAAAAATCATACCAATTTTTAGCCTTGCTTGACGAAGACCTGCTGAACTTAGTTTGGTTAAATCTGTTCCATCCACTTTGATCGTACCGCTTGTCGGACGTTCTAGTAAATTGACACACCGTAAAAGCGAGCTTTTACCTGCGCCAGAATAACCAACAATCCCAAAAATCTCTCCTTTCTCCACTTTAAAAGAGACATTGTCTAGACCGATAACACTTCTTTTTTTGCTTTTATAAATTTTTGTTAAATCGCTTGCCTCAATCATCAGCTCACCCCTAAAATAAAAAAATGCTTCTTTCATCATGAAAGAAGCATCGAAAAATCCGTTCTATTTTCTCGGCTTATCTTCCAGAATAAATCCATTCTGTAGGAATTGGCACCTTCCTTTATATCGGAGGTTGCTGGACGTCATCGGGCCTAATCCCTCAGTCGCTCTTGATAAGTTTAAATTATTTGATTATCCTGTATACTACTTTGTTGTTGTAATCTTGTCAAAACATTTTTTCCCACTTAAACCAATAAAAAAGAAAAGGTTCCTAAATTCTCTTTTTTTAAGCCCCCTTCATTCACAAACCAAAAACAACAAAAACGAAAATTGTTTTTGTTGTTTTATTGAGGCTCCTCTTTCTGTTTCCCGTTGTACTTTCTATAGGTTGCTCTAGAAATAACAATGCTTATTTCATATAAGATGAGCATCGGGAATGTGACCAACAAATGTGACATTAACTCTGGTGGCGTGATAATACCCGCAATAACAAGCAAAACAAAGTACGCGTATTTGCGAATTTTGTTTAGAAATGCTGGAGTTACAACACCTAGTCTTGTTAAGAACATAACAACAACCGGTAACTGAAATAAAAAACCAAATGGTATAGTAAGTTGAAATAAAAACGAAAAATACTCATTTATACCATACATCTCGCTAATTTGAAGCCTACTGGCCATATCGCTCATAAAAGACATCACAAAAGGAATTAAAATGAAATAAGAAAAAGCAATTCCTATAAGAAAAAGAGAAAAAGAGATAGGTATATAAGCAAGAGTTGCCTTCTGTTCTTCTTCCTTTAAACCTGGCGATATAAAAGCCCATAGCTGATACAAGATAACTGGAATAATGATAATCAACGCCATAATAATAGAGAAGTTCACATAGATTCGCAACGGATCCGTCAATCGGAATGCATGAAACGGCATGTCTGCTGCTTGTGGCGCTTCTTGTAAATAAGAAATAACAGGTACGGCCAGGAAAAAACCGCCAATAAGTGCCGCAATAAAAAAGGCGAGGACTACAAAAATCCTGCGCCTTAATTCTTCAGCATGGTCCATAACGGACATATCCTGCATTGGGACCCGCTGTTTGTTACGCTTTTTCTTTTTGGACGTTTGTTGACTTGTTTTCATCATCGTCATCCGCTAATCCTTTTGTCGCATTTTTAAACTCACGTAATGTAGTTCCTGCTGCTTTACCTAGCTCTGGTAATTTCTTTGGTCCAAATATAAGCAATGCTACTGCTGAAATAATAACGATACTTCCTGCCGATAACATGTTTATGCCTCCTTTTAAAGTGGATAATGCTTTAAGAAATAAACAAGTGCTTGCAATTCAATTGCAAGGTCAATGTGGTGAACACGTATATGTTCCGGAACAGATAACCGAACTGGAGTAAAATTAAGTATACCGCTAATCCCAGCCTCGACAAGCTTGTCTGCACTTTTTTGTGCTTGAGAAGCAGGTACTGTTAAGACAGCAATAGAAGCGTCTAATCCAAGTGATTCAAGCTCATCCCAATTATAAATTGGCACTTCCCCTACTTGTGTGCCTATTTTCTCTTGATCCACATCAAAGGCATGAGTAATAACGGTATTGTTATTCTTCGAGAAATTATATTGCAACAAGGCCGTCCCTAAATTTCCGACCCCAACAAGAATAACATTTGTCCGTTCATCTTGATCAAGCGTCTCTCTAAAAAAAGAAAGTAGATATTGTACATTGTACCCGTATCCCTTTTTTCCTAAAGCACCAAAGTAAGAAAAATCCCGACGAATTGTAGCAGAATCAACCTTTACTGCTTGGCTAAGTTCTGTCGAGGAAACGCGTTGTTTACCTGATGCATGTAAGTTTTCCAAAAACCGATAATAAAGCGGCAAGCGTTTTGCTGTTGCTTGAGGAATCTTCAGTTGTTCTGATTTCATGTCCGCCCCTTTCTGAGCATCAAGCCACCGACGCAGCATGATTCACCTCTATTGTACACCATTTTCGTTAAAATGAAAGAGCTGTCATACAATCCCAGCTTGTTGTTTTTCTCTTAGTTGATGTACACTGGCTTTAGAACCTAATTACTCCTGTGAGGATTGACTTTTATGATTGTACTACAATGTGTAAATGTATCAAAAGCATTTGGGGCTGAGCCTATTCTTGAAAACGTCAAATTAGAAGTTCAGTCAAAAGATCGTGTCGCTTTAGTGGGTCGAAATGGTGCAGGTAAATCAACGTTACTTAAAATCATTGTCGGCGATATGAGCCATGATTCTGGCGACATCGTCATCCCTAAACAAACAACTACTGGTTATTTAGCACAACATACTGGACTTGAATCAAGCCGTTCGATCTGGGATGAAATGTTAACCGTTTTTGAACCACTTAAAAAAATGGAGAAAACACTACGTCAAACAGAATTGCGCATGGCCGACTCTAGCATAATGAAAGATAGTGATTATCAAAAAATATTGGACGAGTATGACCAGCTTCAAGTCGCATTTAAAGACCAAGGGGGCTACCAATATGAAGCAGATATTCGTAGTGTGCTTGCAGGCTTGCACTTTCAGCAATTTGATTACAGCACTCCCATTGCAGCATTATCTGGTGGTCAAAAAACTCGTTTAGCATTAGCGAAACTACTCCTTTCTAAACCAGAATTACTTGTTCTTGATGAACCAACCAACCACCTTGATATGGAGACGCTGACATGGCTCGAACAATACTTATCAGGTTATCCGGGAGCCATTTTAATTGTATCTCATGATCGTTACTTTTTGGATAAGCTTTCGACAAAAGTAGTTGAGCTCTCACGAAATCGAACAACCTCATATAGTGGTAACTATAGTTATTACCTTGACGAAAAAGCAAAACGATATGAACAAGACTTAAAACTTTTTGAAAAACAACAAGGTGAAATTGCTAAATTAGAAACATTTATTGCTAAAAATATCGTCCGTGCCTCCACAACGAAAAGAGCGCAGAGTCGAAGAAAACAACTCGAAAAAATGGACAAATTAAATCGCCCTGATGCAGGTGAAAAATCAGCAATGTTTTCTTTTTCCATAAAAAAACAAACGGGTCATGATGTTTTAACAGTGAATAATCTCGAGGTCGGGTACAATGAATTTTCTGTGTTTAAAGGCTTGTCTATTGCACTAAATAGAGGTGAATCAGTTGGCCTAATTGGTGAAAATGGAGCTGGTAAATCAACTTTACTAAAAGCTTTAACAAAACAACTTACGCCTAAACATGGGGAGATTCACTACGGAAGTAATGTTGTTATTGGTTACTATGATCAAGAACAAGCTAAACTAACAAGTAACAAAACCGTCCTGAATGAAGTTTGGGATGAATTTCCTTCAACAACAGAAAAGGATATTCGTGGAGTACTTGGCCAATTCTTGTTTAGTGGAGACGATGTATTAAAAACCGTCTCATCTCTAAGTGGAGGCGAAAAAGCAAGGGTTGCCTTATCTAAACTAATGATGCAGCAGGCAAACGTATTGATCCTAGATGAACCAACAAACCATTTAGACCTTGATGCAAAAGAAGTTCTTGAATCAGCACTAATCGACTATCC
Organism: Shouchella patagoniensis; assembly: GCF_002019705.1. Lineage (GTDB taxonomy): Bacteria > Bacillota > Bacilli > Bacillales > Bacillaceae_D > Shouchella > Shouchella patagoniensis. The sequence continues at coordinate 1,746,799 of NZ_KV917377.1, forward strand.
AGGAACGATCCTTTTTGTTTCTCATGACCGTTATTTTATTGATCGTATCGCTTCCCGTATCATCGAAATTGAAGCTGGTACAACAACAACCTATTTAGGTGACTACAGCTACTTTATTGAGAAAAAACGCGAAACAGCTGAACGTGAGTCTCTTCAAAATGAAGCATCCTCTGAAACAAAGAATCAAATGTTATCTGAGTTCGACTCAACTGATAAACGAACATTCCAACAAGATAAGGAAGCCAAGCGGCTTGGTCGTCAAAGAGAGAGACGTATCACATCAATTGAAACTGAAATGGAGCAGATTGAAGCTAAGATTAATCAACTTGAGGAACAACTTACTCAACCTGACATCTATTCCGATCACGAGAAAGCTCATTTGATTCAAGTTGATATTCAGACGAAAAACAATGCGCTTGATACATTAATGGAAGAATGGGAAGAACTTCATTCATAATAAAAAGACCTCGTTTGCTCTTGCAAACGAGGTCTACCATTTAGTTAAACGAATTTAAAGTCATACCTGGTCGGCCGTTCATCGCCAGATTACCCCTGTGTCCATATGTCCACATACTATGTGCACATGCCCCAATCATCGCCGCGTTATCTGTGCATAAATGCATTGGCGGAATGAGTAATTCAATATTTTTTTCTTCAAAAGCTACTGATAAAGCATCCCGAAGCCCTTTGTTAGCTGCTACGCCACCTGCGAGAATGACCTGTTTGACCCCAAACTTTTCTTGAGCACGAACTGTTTTTCCCGTTAATACTTCTACAACGCTGTTTTGAAAACCACGGGCCAATGCTGCTAGATTCGTTTCTTCTCCACGTTGATTGTCATTATTTAATCGATTTAGCACGGCAGACTTCAATCCACTAAAACTAAAGTCAAAACTGTCTTTTTCTAACCATGATCTTGGTAATTCAATGTCGTCCTCAGTTGAATTCGCAAGTTTTTCAACATTTGGCCCACCAGGATACGGAAGCCCCATAGCTCTAGCTGCTTTATCATAAGCTTCTCCAACTGCATCATCCCGAGTTTGACCAATTACCTCAAATTGTCCATCTTTTTTCATTAAAACCAACTCTGTATGGCCACCTGAAGCGACAAGAGCCAATAATGGAAACTTTAATGGAGACACTAGCTGATTTGCGTAAATATGACCTGCTATATGGTGGACGCCTATAATAGGTAGCTCATGAGCAAACGCAATTGCTTTCGCTGCATGTATCCCAACCAAAAGTGCACCGACTAAACCAGGACCTTCCGTTACAGCAATAGCAGTTAGATCAGAATACACTACTTGAGCGGTTTCCATCGCCTCTTCAATTACAACAGTCATTGTTTCTACATGATGCCTAGACGCAATTTCTGGTACAACTCCTCCAAATCGAGCATGGCTCTCCATCTGAGTTGCAACTATGTTTGATAAGATGGTATTACCGTCTTTAATAATTGCCGCAGAAGTTTCATCACAGCTTGTCTCAATAGCTAGTATTATTGTCATCTAATTTCACCCACATTACCCATGCGTCCTCCTGGTTATCCGCGTAATAATTTTTCCGAACCCCTGCCTGAACAAATCCCAGTTTTTTATAAAGCGATTGGGCAGGTAGATTTGAAGCCCTAACTTCCAACGACAACGTAATAACATGATGTCCTTTTAACCATTCCATTACATAACGTAATAGAAGTTCTCCATAAGAATGCCCGCGTTTTTCAGTAAGGATCGCTATATTTGTTATTTGTGCTTCATCCATCACTTTCCAAATCCCACAGTAACCAATAATGGTTTCCCCATTAACAAGGACGAAATAATAAGCGAATTTATTTTGTGTTAATTCAGCTTCAAACGCCTGCCTCGTCCAAGGAGTAGAGAAAGCGTCCTTCTCCACCATCAGAACTGCATCAATGTCTTTTTCATTCATATGACGTATTTTGACACTAACGTTCGTTCCCTCTCTCTTGAGCATCACGCCAATTCACCTCCGCCTCTGCTAAACGAAGGTATTCTGGCGCAAACGAATGAAGGTTTTTTACCGGTTCTTTTCTACTAGCCAACACACATAATTCTCCTGGGCGAACATTTGCAAGTAATTGTTCCGCTACAATCAATCGCTCGCCAAGAACGTTTTCTATCATCGTTTGATATTGACCAACGTCTTCCCCAATAAAAAGGAATGAACCCTCTACATTTTCCAGTTCGTTAAGCCATTCATCCAAAGGGACATGTTTATCAGGCAAGACTTCTTTAAGCTCTCCATCAATGTATTGATAAGCACCAGTAAATACTGTTTGTCTCCTAGCATCAATTAGTGGTACGACCGTACCAGGAAAGTACTTCCCTGCTTGAGCCATCAATTCAAGGGTTGATATAGAAACAAGAGGAATATTCAAAGACCACGCAAGCGTTTTGGCAGTTGTTACGGCCATCCTAACCCCTGTGTACGAACCCGGCCCGTGGGCAACGGCAATTCGGTCAAGTTCTTTCGGCTTTAGACCTACTTCTTCTAATAATACTTCAACAGCAGGCATTAATCGAAGAGCATGATTTTTTTTCAATAAAGTCATGTACTCACCTAATACTGCATCTTCATTGCTAACGGCTATGCCTAATCGATAGGAAGATGTATCCAGTGCTAATATATTCGCCATTATTTCAACTCCCTCAAACGTTCCCCCTGTTTGTTGCCAATCGCTTTAATTGAGATTTGTCTAAAATGATCGTCGATTTTTTTAATGGAGCAAACGAACCTTTCTTTAGGCAATAAATCCTCTATTAAGTGCGCCCATTCAATAACTGTAATGCCGTTACCATAAAAATACTCTTCTAACCCTAAATCATCTGCTTGGCCCTCAGCCCGATAAACATCCATATGGTACAAGGGTGTTGTTCCTTCATATTCTTTTATAATTGTATAGGTAGGACTTGTCACCATTGCTTTTATGTTTAATGCCTTGGCGATGCCTTTCGCGAAGTGAGTTTTTCCAGCTCCAAGATCCCCTTCGAGAGTAACACAGTCACCCTTTTTTAATATCTTACCAAATTGACATGCTAGGTGCATTGTCTCTTCTACTGATTGACTCTGCATCGTCAAATTCTCCATTTAATCACCCGCGTTTAAAATGATTGTAACCGCTCATTTCGATTTTTGACTCTCCATCTGGAAAGGTTAAAAATACAGCTGGTTCCCCTTGTCTAACGGTACCCACTTGAAACAACTCACGTCCGATTTCCTTTGCAGCGCTCTTGGCAGCATGAAACTCATCCGCAGCAATCGTTCCAACTAACTGAAAATCTTCCCCGCCATTTAAACTCCATTCTACTCTTTTTTGCTTTGAAACAGAAAGGATTTGAGGAGAAATAGAAAAGATTTGTGCTTCATTAAGCACAAGTTGAACACCACTCGCTTGTGCAATTTCCATGCTCTCGCTTGAAAGCCCATCACTAATATCGTTTAAAGCTATACGTTTCTCTAATTTCGCTAATTGTTTACTTATTTCAACTTGCGGTTCTGGTTGTTGGTGCATCTTAATAAATGTTGCTTCTAATTCAGAAAAAGCACCATCTTTTGTGCGTTCATTAAGCAATTCAAATCCTGCTGCAGAACCACCAAGAGGGCCGGTAACAAAAACGATGTCTCCTACTTGAGCATTGCTTCTTACCAAAGACTTATTTTTAGCCACGCTTCCTATAGCAGTAATTGTGATCACAAGTGTATTAGGTATAGAAACCGTGTCTCCACCTATTAAGTCCATCTTCAAATGATTAGCCAGACTTGACATTCCTCTATATAACTCCCCTAATTCATCTTCTGTCCAGTCTGTAGGCACAGCGAGGGTCACTAAATAAAAAAGCGGGGTCGCCCCCATTGCTGCCAAGTCACTTACATTAATGGCTAACACTTTTCGTCCTATTTGAAAAGGAGTCAACGTATCCTTGCGAAAATGAACCCCTTCCACCATTGTATCTACACAAACAACTTCATCTTGTGTTGGATCACTCGCGTAGACGGCAGCATCATCTCCGATACCAATCTTCGTTCTTGATTGATACACCTGCTTAGGCACTATGCTTCGAATAAAAGAAAACTCATCATTCACAAAAGGTAACTCCTTTCTAGAAACCTGAATCCAACAAAAAAACCGAGACTCTGTCTCGGTTTTACGGTATTGCGGGGGGCGGATTTGAACCACCGACCTTCGGGTTATGAGCCCGACGAGCTACCAGACTGCTCCACCCCGCGACGCTATAAATAATCAAGTGTTTCGTTTCTATTGCTTGCTATGAGAAAGACTGTTTCTTTCTCTTCTCGTTCTTCGAGGATGTTTTTTCGTCGAAACAATTCGCTCTCGCTCATTGCTCCACCCCGCGACGCTATAAATTAAGTTTTCATCAACGCTTTAATTGCTTTTAAACAGTGTCCCCGTCGACATCAATAAATATACCATATACATTTTGAAGTTGCAAGCATTATTACAAAAAAAATGTAAACAAACATGTTGATTTCTTATTCAAATGAGAGTATAGTAATTTTCAAGCATCATTTTTGACAGTTTTATGACAAAGGAGACCTTTCTATGAAACGCGCATTACGTATGCTCGTTCTTACACCTGTTGCTCTTATTCTATCGGTATTGCTTCTACCCGCTTTTCTTGCGGCTGACTTGCCTTTATTCTCTCAGTTTATAGAGTCTATTATTATTGGAAACCAAAAATCTTGATATAAAAAGAACAATGGATTAATCCATTGTTCTTTTTATTACTCTATTCGTTTGCTTCATTTATTGCTTGTTTAAAATCCGCCACAATATCTCTGACGTCTTCAATCCCTACAGAAATTCGTACATGTTGTTTTCTTATCCCCAATCTTTGTCGCATCTCTTCGGGCACAGTACGATGCGATGTATGGAGTGGGTACGAAACGGACGTTTCTACCCCAGCAAGAGTCGGTGCGATTTTCACAAAGGTAAATGAAGCAAAGAAACGTTCAATGCTTACTTTTTCGTCCAGTTCAATACTCATCATTGCGCCATTGCCTTTTTCAGATACAAACTTTGGATAATATACTTGTTTAATACCCTTGTATCCGTCTAAAGCTAAAGCTAATTCCGCAGCATTTGCACTTTGCCGGTCCATTCGCAATGCAAGAGTCTTCAGTCCTCTGCATGCAAGCCATGCTTCAAATGGACTCAAATTACACCCCATCGTAATAACACGTGCTTTCGCCTTAAGTAACAGTTCACTCTTCCCGACAATCACACCCGCCGTTACATCGCTATGTCCCCCTATATATTTTGTGGCACTATGAACAACTAAATCTGCACCAAGAAGAACCGGCTTCAATAAATATGGGGTTGCAAACGTATTATCCACAATACTGATTATGCGATTTTGTTTTGCTTTATCCATAATATGCTGCAAGTTTTCTACTCGTACAAGGGGATTTGTAATGGATTCACAGAAGATCAGCTTTGTTTTCGACGTTATTGCTTCCTCCCACACATCGTTAGGGTGGACAAACGTTACATCAATCCCAAAAACGCGAAGTTCTTGCTCAAGGAGCGAATACGTTCCACCATAAACATCCATTACTGCAATTAAATGATCTCCCACTTTACATACAGAAAGAATTGCACATAAGATCGCAGACATTCCAGATGATGTTGCAACACCATCTTCCGCTTGCTCAAGTAACGCTACTCCTTTCCCTAAATCATCAGTATTTGGATTACCATAACGGGAATATAAATACTCTTTTTCTCCAGTAAAATATTGTTCCATATCAGCAAGACTTTCAAAGACAAAGGCAGACGTCTGATAAATAGGCCTTGCTTTACTTCTATTCATTCCATTTTCTTTATTTGTGAAATGAACAGAATCTGTATTAAAGTATGTTTTTCTCTCCATTTAATAAACCTCTCCTATAAAAAAAATAAAATAACCAAGCTAAATCCAAGCAACGAACCAACAATTGATACTGCAATATACGCAGTTGCCTTTCGCCACTCTTTTGCTCGAAAGAACTCATAGGCTTCAAGACTAAATGTAGAAAAAGTGGTAAATCCCCCCAAAAGGCTTACAGTAAATAATTCAAGTTTAACTGTTAAGGAAAGACCTAGAGCCACGCCTAACAATGTACTCCCCACTATATTAATCATAGCAATAGTAGTAATTAGAACAGAAATCTTTTTTTCCTTTATCCATTCGCCTAATGAATAGCGTATACATGCTCCAATTGCCCCACCTAAAGAAACTAGGAATAGTTCAACCATGCTTACATACATTCCTTGTTCCAAAGACATGACCAACCCATATAAGAGTAATACCGCCTAATACTGTGACAAGCACGTATAATCCACCTGAGAAAAAACGACCTGCACGTATTAGAGTAAAAGCATCTGCTGTAAAAGTAGACATTGTCGTATACCCACCAATGCAACCTACTGTTATACTTAATCGTAAACCTCTATTAATTTGAGGTTGGCGATTAAACCAAGATGTAAGTAGCCCCATTAAGAAGCAACCACTTAAGTTCGCTGTTAAAATAGCAACTGGCCATTGCTGAAAAGGAAGTAGGATTGTCAGTAGATAACGCAAAGAACTACCAATCGCGCCACCCAGACCAATACCCGCGTATATGCATAATTGCTTCATGATTCACTCCATTCTGGTTAAACTGATTTTACTATATGTATTTAGAGACTACAACTTGTTTAGAATGAAATCCGGATTTACACATAGGATAAAACTATTAATAAATTAAAGGTGATGTTAATGGATATCGTATTACTTAAATTAAGTGCAGCTCTTTTCTCTGGATTCTTAATTGGCATTGATCGACAAATTAAGCATAAACCACTAGGTCTTAAAACGAGTATGGTCATTTGTATAGCAAGTTGTTTAATTACGATTGTATCAGTAGAAGCTTATCTCCATTTTTCTGCCGCCGATGGTGCAACCCAGAACATGGATCCAATGCGTTTAGCTGCACAAATTGTTAGTGGTGTAGGCTTCTTAGGTGCAGGCGTCATTTTGCGCAGAAGCAACGATGTCATTTCTGGTTTAACTACGGCCGCAATGATTTGGGCAGCATCTGGTATCGGTATTGCAATAGGTGCAGGTTTTTATGTGGAAGCATTACTTACCGTCATTCTTATTCTCATTGCAGTCAACGCGATACCTGCTTTACTAAAATTGATCGGACCTACTTCTTTAAGTCAAACCGATGTCGCACTTCGTGTCGTTATGGAAGAGGGAGCGATATCAACCCATTTAATAAAAAGCTTACAGCGAAAAGAAAGTACTTGGCGAGAAAGAAAAGCACGCAATATTGTTATACATGATGTAAAAATAAAAGATATTGATAATGGTTGCCAACAATTAGACCTTTCCCTCTCTATCCCAAGAACAATGTACATGACTCAACTTTACGATATAGTTAAAGAAATTGATCATGTTAAAACAATTGCCATTGAGCAAAGATGACGAAGAATTTTCTAGCAAATCTAACAACCATTGTATATACTAATAGTAATTATAGGTTTAGGAATGACACAAATGGAAATTATAAAAGAATTAATCATCCAATATGGATACTTCGGAGTCTTTTTCTCTTTACTAGCAGGTATTTTAGGTGTCCCGATTCCTGATGAGGTACTTCTCCTAACGATTGGCTATTTATCTTATATCGACTTTTTGCACATCACTCCTGCTCTCATTGTTTCAATAGTAGGGTCATTCCTTGGGATGTCCCTTTCTTATTATTTAGGTATAAAGCTCGGTGCTCCGTTTTTAGAAAAATATGGTCCGCGCTTTTACTTATCCATTAAACGTCAATATCAAGTACGTGGTTTATTAACTAAACATGGCAAGTGGATTATCTTCTTTGGCTTCTTCATCCCAGGTATACGCCACCTCACTGGTTATTTATCTGGAATAGCAAAAATGAAATATTCAACTTTTGCAATGTTTTCTGGAATAGGGTCGATTATTTGGGCACCTAGCTTTATATTAAGTGGTTACCTGCTTGGTAATAGGTGGCTTGTTATTCGAGAGAATGTATATGCACATAAAATACTTTATTCCTTTATATTTTTTTCCATACTTATTCTTGTTATCACGTCTTATATTCTCTATAAACATATGGCAAATCGCTATATCAGTAAAGATAATGTCGATCGAATTAATGGCTAGCTCTTCTCGAGCTAGCCTTTGATGTTCTTTAGTTCACCATTGTTCCGGAATTTATCTCTTCTGGAGAGCTTTTCTGAGAGCAAGGCTTATGATCGTCGGATTAAGGTCTAAGACGTGATCTTGTTTTAACTCATTTTATTCTTTAAGCAAGCGTCACCCTTTATCTTGTGTCGCTACAAGGCAACGTTCTTTGCTCCGGGGTGATTTTCTTCGAGGATGTTAGTCACGATGCTTTTCCTCGAAGGCTACTCACGCTGTCGCACGAAAACAACCCCTACGTCTCACAGGGACACATGATGCTGATTCAACGATGGCTACTCACGAGGTCTGTTGGACAGAGCTCTTTTTTATATGAGCTGCTTTCCCTTAATCTTTTCTGCTTCTCCGAAGCAGTCTCTTTTGCTTTGTCTATAGACGAAAAAAAGACACCTTTTCAGGTGTCTTTCTCATTGCCCGGCAACGTTCTACTCTCGCAGGGGGAAGCCCCCAACTACCATCGACGCAAAAGAGCTTAACGGCCGTGTTCGGCATGGGAACGGGTGTGACCTCTTTGCCATTGCCACCGGACCTGCTTCAGATAAGCGGCGGATTTCTTCGTCCAATGCGTGTCTTTCAATCAGTCACGTACGCAAGTACGCTCCTTCTTTCAAGCACTTTTGTCCTCGAACTCCTTGCTTCTCTTTGCCCACAGGATGTGGGTACCAGGCGTTGCCACAGGACGTGGCGTTCTTAGCGTGGTGTCCATCAACCTTATTGAAAGAAAGGATTCTTTCAAAACTAAATCCGAAACACACTCAAATTCAAGAATTAATTAGGATAAGCCCTCGACCGATTAGTATCAGTCCGCTCCATGTGTCGCCACACTTCCACTCCTGACCTATCAACCTCATCATCTCTAAGGGGTCTTACTGGCTTACGCCATGGGAAATCTCATCTTGAGGGGGGCTTCATGCTTAGATGCTTTCAGCACTTATCCCGTCCATACGTAGCTACCCAGCGATGCTCCTGGCGGAACAACTGGTACACCAGCGGTATGTCCATCCCGGTCCTCTCGTACTAAGGACAGCTCCTCTCAAATTTCCTACGCCCGCGACGGATAGGGACCGAACTGTCTCACGACGTTCTGAACCCAGCTCGCGTGCCGCTTTAATGGGCGAACAGCCCAACCCTTGGGACCTACTTCAGCCCCAGGATGCGACGAGCCGACATCGAGGTGCCAAACCTCCCCGTCGATGTGGACTCTTGGGGGAGATAAGCCTGTTATCCCCAGGGTAGCTTTTATCCGTTGAGCGACGGCCCTTCCATACGGCACCGCCGGATCACTAAGCCCGACTTTCGTCCCTGCTCGACTTGTAGGTCTCGCAGTCAAGCTCCCTTATGCCTTTGCACTCTACGAATGATTTCCAACCATTCTGAGGGAACCTTTGGGCGCCTCCGTTACTGTTTAGGAGGCGACCGCCCCAGTCAAACTGCCCACCTGACAATGTCCCTGACCCGGATCACGGGTCGAGGTTAGAATGTCAGCACCATCAGGGTAGTATCCCACCAACGCCTCCACCGAAGCTAGCGCTCCGGTTTCCAAGGCTCCTACCTATCCTGTACAAATGGTACCAACACTCACTATCAAGCTACAGTAAAGCTCCATGGGGTCTTTCCGTCCTGTCGCGGGTAACCTGCATCTTCACAGGTACTATAATTTCACCGGGTCTCTCGTTGAGACAGTATCCAAGTCGTTGCACCATTCGTGCGGGTCGGAACTTACCCGACAAGGAATTTCGCTACCTTAGGACCGTTATAGTTACGGCCGCCGTTTACTGGGGCTTCAATTCAGAGCTTCTCCCTTGCGGGATAACCCCTCCTCTTAACCTTCCAGCACCGGGCAGGTGTCAGCCCCTATACTTCGCCTTGCGGCTTGGCAGAGACCTGTGTTTTTGCTAAACAGTCGCTTGGATCTATTCACTGCGGCTCTCTCAGGCTATTCACCTTAATAGAGCACCCCTTCTCCCGAAGTTACGGGGTCATTTTGCCGAGTTCCTTAACGAGAGTTCTCCCGAGCGTCTTAGAATTCTCTTCTCGCCTACCTGTGTCGGTTTGCGGTACGGGCACCTGTATTCTAACTAGAGGCTTTTCTTGGCAGCGGAGGATCAGGGATTTCGGACCCGAAGGTCCTTCACGGTCACAGCTCAGCCGAACGGAACACGGATTTGCCTATGTTCCAGCCTTGCATGCTTCGACGCGCACAGCCAGCGGCGCGCTCACCCTACCTTTCTGCGTCCCCCCATCGTTCAAACAAATACTGGGTGGTACAGGAATATCAACCTGTTGTCCATCGCCTACGCCTTTCGGCCTCGGCTTAGGTCCCGACTGACCCTGAGCGGACGAGCCTTCCTCAGGAAACCTTGGGCTTTCGACGGAGGGGATTCTCACCCCTCTTTTCGCTACTCATACCGGCATTCTCACTTCCAAGCACTCCACTAGTCCTCACGATCTAGCTTCGCTGTCCTTGGAACGCTCCCCTACCCAATTCCATAAGGAATTGCCATAGCTTCGGTGATACGTTTAGCCCCGGTACATTTTCGGCGCAGAGTCACTCGACCAGTGAGCTATTACGCACTCTTTCAATGATGGCTGCTTCTAAGCCAACATCCTGGTTGTCTGGGCAACTCCACATCCTTTTCCACTTAACGTATACTTTGGGACCTTAGCTGATGGTCTGGGCTGTTTCCCTCTTGACTACGGATCTTAGCACTCGCAGTCTGACTCCCGAGTTAAAGTTTTTGGCATTCGGAGTTTGACTGAATTCGGTAATCCTGTGGGGACCCCTCGTCCAATCAGTGCTCTACCTCCAAAACTCATCACTCGAGGCTAGCCCTAAAGCTATTTCGGGGAGAACCAGCTATTTCCGAGTTCGATTGGCATTTCACCCCTACCCACACCTCATCCCCGCATTTTTCAACATGCGTGGGTTCGGGCCTCCAGTCGGTGTTACCCGACCTTCACCCTGGACATGGGTAGATCACCCGGTTTCGGGTCTACGGCATCGTACTCACTCGCCCTATTCAGACTCGCTTTCGCTGCGGCTCCGCCTTATCAGCTTAACCTTGCACGATACCGTAACTCGCCGGTTCATTCTACAAAAGGCACGCCATCACCCATTAACGGGCTCTGACTAGTTGTAGGCACACGGTTTCAGGATCTATTTCACTCCCCTTCCGGGGTGCTTTTCACCTTTCCCTCACGGTACTGGTTCACTATCGGTCACTAGGGAGTATTTAGCCTTGGGAGATGGTCCTCCCGGATTCCGACGGGGTTTCACGTGTCCCGCCGTACTCAGGATCCACTCTGGAGGAAACGAAGTTTCAGCTACAGGGCTGTTACCTTCTTCGGCCTGTCTTTCCAGACAGTTCACCTACTCCGTTTCTTTGTAACTCCGTATAGAGTGTCCTACAACCCCAAGAGGCAAGCCTCTTGGTTTGGGCTGATTCCGTTTCGCTCGCCGCTACTTAGGAAATCGCATTTGCTTTCTCTTCCTCCGGGTACTTAGATGTTTCAGTTCCCCGGGTCTGCCTCTATGCATCCTATGTGTTCAGATACAAGTACCATCCCATTACGGATGGTGGGTTCCCCCATTCGGAAATCTCCGGATCAAAGCTTACTTACAGCTCCCCGAAGCATATCGCTGTTCGTCGCGTCCTTCGTCGGCTCCTAGTGCCAAGGCATCCACCGTGCGCCCTTTCTAACTTATCCTAAATGGTGTCTGCGTGCGATACGCTCGACCATGTTTAAGCAATAAAGGTTGCTCAAGAATTCTTGACGTCTCGTTCAAACAGTTTAAAACCGATGAACAAAACTTATTTGAGTTGTTTCTTGATTTAGTTTTCAAAGAACCTGCCCACAGGAGGTCGGTACCAGGCGTTGCCACAAGACGTGGCGTTCTTAGCGTGGTTCCATGCCTTTAACGGGCTATTTTAACAACAGACAAGCAACGAATTGCTTCTCTTTGTCAAAAAAAGAGTTAAATCAATATTGGTGGAGCCTAGCGGGATCGAACCGCTGACCTCCTGCGTGCAAAGCAGGCGCTCTCCCAGCTGAGCTAAGGCCCCATTTTCGTTTTAAATGACTATCGCGTTTTTTGTTTGTTTCTCTTCGCGAATACCTCTCCACACAAAAAAAGAATCGTGCGAGTTAAAATGGTGGGCCTGAGTGGACTCGAACCACCGACCTCACGCTTATCAGGCGTGCGCTCTAACCAGCTGAGCTACAGGCCCATTTTAACGAGAATAGTTATCTAATTAATAGAGAGTTTTGAGTCCTCTCAAAACTGAACAAAAGATCCAAAGCGCCAAACAACCGAAGTTGTTCGTCGACTAGAGTAATATACTCCATAGAAAGGAGGTGATCCAGCCGCACCTTCCGATACGGCTACCTTGTTACGACTTCACCCCAATCATTTGTCCCACCTTAGGCGGCTGGCTCCAAAAGGTTACCTCACCGACTTCGGGTGTTACAAACTCTCGTGGTGTGACGGGCGGTGTGTACAAGACCCGGGAACGTATTCACCGCGGCATGCTGATCCGCGATTACTAGCAATTCCGGCTTCATGTAGGCGAGTTGCAGCCTACAATCCGAACTGAGAATGGCTTTATGGGATTGGCTTCACCTCGCGGCTTCGCAACCCTTTGTACCATCCATTGTAGCACGTGTGTAGCCCAGGTCATAAGGGGCATGATGATTTGACGTCGTCCCCACCTTCCTCCGGTTTGTCACCGGCAGTCACCTTAGAGTGCCCAACTAAATGCTGGCAACTAAGATCAAGGGTTGCGCTCGTTGCGGGACTTAACCCAACATCTCACGACACGAGCTGACGACAACCATGCACCACCTGTCACTTTGCCCCCGAAGGGGAAGCTCTGTCTCCAGAGTGGTCAAAGGATGTCAAGACCTGGTAAGGTTCTTCGCGTTGCTTCGAATTAAACCACATGCTCCACTGCTTGTGCGGGTCCCCGTCAATTCCTTTGAGTTTCAACCTTGCGGTCGTACTCCCCAGGCGGAGTGCTTAATGTGTTTACTTCGGCACTACGGGCATCGAAACCCCTAACACCTAGCACTCATCGTTTACGGCGTGGACTACCAGGGTATCTAATCCTGTTTGCTCCCCACGCTTTCGCGCCTCAGCGTCAGTTACAGACCAGAGAGTCGCCTTCGCCACTGGTGTTCCTCCACATATCTACGCATTTCACCGCTACACGTGGAATTCCACTCTCCTCTTCTGCACTCAAGCTTCCCAGTTTCCAATGGCCGCTCGGGGTTGAGCCCCGAGATTTCACATCAGACTTAAGAAGCCGCCTGCGCGCGCTTTACGCCCAATAATTCCGGACAACGCTTGCCACCTACGTATTACCGCGGCTGCTGGCACGTAGTTAGCCGTGGCTTTCTGGTGAGGTACCGTCAAGGTACCGGCTTATTCAACCGATACTTGTTCTTCCCTCACAACAGAGCTTTACGACCCGAAGGCCTTCCTCACTCACGCGGCATTGCTCCGTCAGACTTTCGTCCATTGCGGAAGATTCCCTACTGCTGCCTCCCGTAGGAGTCTGGGCCGTGTCTCAGTCCCAGTGTGGCCGATCACCCTCTCAGGTCGGCTACGCATCGTCGCCTTGGTAAGCCATTACCTTACCAACTAGCTAATGCGCCGCAGGCCCATCCCTTAGTGATAGCACAAAGGCCATCTTTTAACTTTCTCCCAGGAGGGAAAAAGTGTTATCCGGTATTAGCTTCGGTTTCCCGAAGTTATCCCAGTCTAAGGGGCAGGTTGCCCACGTGTTACTCACCCGTCCGCCGCTGACTTCCGGGAGCAAGCTCCCTTCTGTCCGCTCGACTTGCATGTATTAGGCATGCCGCCAGCGTTCGTCCTGAGCCAGGATCAAACTCTCCGTTAAAGTGTTTACTTACACACGGATGTGTTGACTTCGGTGTTGCGACATGGACGTCGCGATCTTAACCGAAGATCCTAAGCATCAAAATGTTGCTAGCGCGTTGAATTTAAATTCAACGACTTTCATTGACGAGATACCTTGTATCTCTTTATTACGCTTGGCTTTTGTTCAGTTTTCAAAGAACTCGTTTGCGCCATTCTCTCTTGGCGACTTTTCTATCATACCAACACCCATTTTAAAAGTCAACAACTTTTTTTGGTGGGCCTGAGTGGACTCGAACCACCGACCTCACGCTTATCAGGCGTGCGCTCTAACCAGCTGAGCTACAGGCCCTTATCTATGTATGTTAGAATAATTTGGAGCGGGTGATGGGAATCGAACCCACATCATCAGCTTGGAAGGCTGAGGTTTTACCACTAAACTACACCCGCAATCTATCTATAAAGGAAATGGTCGGGAAGACAGGATTTGAACCTGCGACCCCTTGGTCCCAAACCAAGTGCTCTGCCAAGCTGAGCTACTTCCCGATAATGGCGCGCCCGAGAGGAGTCGAACCTCTAACCGCTTGATTCGTAGTCAAGTACTCTATCCAATTGAGCTACGGGCGCCTTAATTGATTAATTCAGCTTTTACATCTCGCTGACGACAAATAATAATATAGCACATAATATTTGCACGGGCAATACTTTTTTATTAAAAAGAATGTAAACGGAAATCTCACTCTATTCTATCAAATAATAACGAATTTTGCTATCTTCTTCACTTTATATGATATCCAAGTTTTAAGTTTGTAACGCACTATACAGATTACTTATTGCTTCAGTAAACTTAAATCCCAATTATAATGTCCTCACAACATGGAGGTATCTAAAATGAAACATCTCAAAAACTTTAGCCTAGCACTGACTAGTTGCTTAATTATTGTTGCCTGTACTTCTTCTGAGAATAATTCATCTTTACCTTGAATGGTCACCTAACAAAAATGTATTACCAAATACAAAGGAAACTCCTTCGTTTATGTTAAATGACCCCTATAAAATAGATTTACCTTCTTATAAGAAAGAACCAACAGAATGGGGCGAATTTGTCACCGGCGTTAACACAAAATTAAAAACTGCTAAAAAAGTTCTAGCACTCACTTTTGATGCTTGCGGAGGTCCCTTTGGCAGTAATTATGATTACGAACTAATTGAGTTTCTCAATAATGAAGAAATACCATCTACATTATTTGTCAATGCTCGATGGATAGACGAAAATAAAGATACTTTTCTTGAGCTCGCAAACAATCCTCTTTTCCAAATAGAGAACCACGGGACAGAACACAAACCTCTTTCCATTAACGGCAGAAGCGCCTGGGGCATTCAAGGAAGCCATTCTCCAGAAGCGGTTCTTAACGAGATTATGATTAATCAAGAGCTCATTTTTCAACTTACCGATAGGTACCTTACAATGTTTCGCTCTGGTACAGCATATTTTGATGAAGTTTCTGTTGAAATATTAACTGATATAAACTTAAAAGCAGTCAATTATTCTCTTCTTGGGATGCCAGGGGTACATTTTCTGCCGAACAAGTAGAAAAAGCATTAATTAACGGAGCACGACCAGAGCGATCACCTTATTACATATGAATCAACCAAACAGTGGCACAGCAGAAGGCGTAAAAAGAGCAATTCCTCAATTATTAGAGCAAGGATTTTCATTTGTTCATTTAACCGAGTATCAATTGGAATAGTTTAATTACGATAAGCATGATTCTAACCCCATTTCAAAACAATAGACAACGAACAACAGTCCGCAGCACCTGATATCCCGGGTGACTGCAACAAAAAAACAATACCTGTTGGAGAGTATTGAATATCAGCTACTACTGTTAAACCAGGAATAGAATTGATAAGCCGTTGCACTAAAGCTTTATTGCTTTTTTGAGCCGCATCCATTAATTGATAAGCGAAAGTGTTCCTCCCTAATTGCGTAAGAAGAATTTGACTCTGCTGTAATAAATATTGCGCCCGTTGCACAGACTGACTTAATTCCGATGTATCTATCGCAGGAAATTGTCTTAGTTCATATTGGAAAGGGACCCAATTACGCGCTTGCCAATTAAGATTATACATAACTGCCTCCTATAAGAGGGAATACCTTAAATTATGCAACTATGCTTGAACATGAAACATCACAACTAACTATTAGCATTCTACTAGTAGCCATCCAATAATATAAAAAGTCTTAAACAACGCGTTGCTCTTCCTACATACATTTTCAGTTACTAAAGATCGTCCTTTCACGTTCACTCTTTAATAAAACACAAAAAAACCAAGGGTTAAAAACCTTGGTTTTGTATGATAGATTAATGCGGTTGAGAAGACTCGAACTTCCACGGGATTTAACTCCCACTAGGCCCTCAACCTAGCGCGTCTGCCATTCCGCCACAACCGCGAATATGGTGCGGGTGAAGGGACTTGAACCCCCACGTCATAAAGACACTAGATCCTAAGTCTAGCGCGTCTGCCAATTCCGCCACACCCGCGCGGATATTCAAAAAATAAAAATGGCGGTCCGGACGGGACTCGAACCCGCGACCTCCTGCGTGACAGGCAGGCATTCTAACCAACTGAACTACCGGACCATTTTTATGGTGGAGGATGACGGGCTCGAACCGCCGACCCTCTGCTTGTAAGGCAGATGCTCTCCCAGCTGAGCTAATCCTCCAAGTAAACTTTTCAAAAATCATTGGTGACCCGTACGGGATTCGAACCCGTGATACCGCCGTGAAAGGGCGGTGTCTTAACCACTTGACCAACGGGCCGCAACTGGCGGAGAAGGAGGGATTTGAACCCTCGCGCCGCTTACACGACCTACTCCCTTAGCAGGGGAGCCCCTTCAGCCACTTGGGTACTTCTCCATGGCTCCACAGGCAGGATTCGAACCTGCGACCGATCGGTTAACAGCCGATAGCTCTACCACTGAGCTACTGTGGAATATGTAATTATTTCTTGTCCCCTCTTAGCGACTCCTATAATATATCATAGGCAAATAGATCAACGCAAGACTTTATTTGATAAAAATTCAAGTTTTCCCTTGCACTTCCCACAAACGAATTTCTGCGTGTTTATTTTTCTTTTTCTAGTGTAAATAAGTTCACATTTTTTGCAACGATAATCGTAAGTCGATACATTTTGTGAAACAGACCTACAGAATCTTGGAGCTCTAACTTGCTTTAAAAGTTGTTTGAAGTCAGCATCACGGTGTTGATATCCTTTACCTTCTAGATGGAGATGGTAATGACATAGTTCATGCTTAATAATACCAATTAATTCACCTTCTCCAAATTGTTCATACTGACTATAGTTTAATTCGATATTGTGACTCTGAAGCAAATATCTCCCCCCTGTTGTCCTCAGTCGTTTATTAAAAATGGCCTTATGTAAAAATGGCCGCTTAAAATATTTACTGGAGATCTCTTCCGTTAATTCTTGCAGTTGTTGATTAGTCATTTATCTCACCCTTTAAAAAACATTCAACAGTGACAAACCACCAAGCATATACTACCTAAAAATGAAAGGAGCGATCACTGTGCCTACATGGTTAAAAAAACAATTACGAAAAGCATATGCCGATAAAAACCGCCACCAGCTTAAAGTATTAAATCAATGCTGGTTCTATTATAAAACAACCTCTAATCACACTATCTCTCAACAAAAAACATTATAACTTATCATGACTTACGGTGCACAGGTTCCTTTCAAAAGCAGTGCTTTTCATTATATAAAAAAAGACAAGAGAGGCTACATCCTCCTTGTCTTTAAATATTAAACGACAACTGGCTTTTTCATTGATAAACTAACTCGCTCTTTAGTTAAATCAATAGAATCAATCCACACCGTTACAATATCGCCAATCGATACAACTTCTAATGGGTGTTTCACAAAACGATCTGTTAACTTCGAAATATGTACTAAGCCATCTTGTTTAACACCGATATCCACAAAGGCACCAAAATCTACAACATTACGAACAGTCCCTTGAAGTTCCATACCCTCTTTCAAATCTTCCATCTTTAATATATCTTGCTTTAGTTGAGGAGCAACAACTTCATCTCTTGGATCTCTATTTGGGCGTAATAAAGCATCAATGATATCATTTAACGTCAATTTTCCAATTCCAAGTTCATCAGCCAGTAAGTTTATTTGGTCCCGATTCATTTTTTGTTTTAAGGAATCCAATCCTAATTCATCTAATGACGCTCCAACTCGCTTCAAAAATGATTTCGTATCAGCATAACTTTCAGGATGAATTCCAGTCGCATCCAACGCATTTTTTCCATCTTGAATCCTCAAAAATCCTATGCATTGCTCATATGTTTTTGCTCCTAAACGTGGGACTTTCTTAAGTTCAGTTCTGCTAATAAACGCTCCTTGCTCCTCACGTAGAGAAACGATATTGGCCGCCTGAACTTTATTTAGTCCTGCAACGTGAGATAGTAATGCAGGAGATGCTGTATTGACGTTCACACCAACACGATTTACTACTGTTTCTACAACAAATGCAAGAGATTCATTCAATTTCTTCTGTGACACATCATGCTGATATTGGCCAACACCAACTGATTTAGGGTCTATTTTAACCAATTCTGCTAAGGGATCTTGAAGCCGTCTTGCAATAGAAATAGCACTGCGTTGCTCAACTTGGAGGTTCGGGAATTCTTTCCTCGCTAAATCAGATGCAGAGTATACACTCGCTCCAGCCTCATTCACAATAACATAATAAACTGTTTCAGTGATTTCCTTTAATACGTTTGCTACAAATTGTTCCGTTTCTCTAGAAGCCGTTCCGTTTCCAATTGCGATCATTCGCACCTTATATTTTTTTATAAGGTCGATAATAACAGCTGATGCTTCTTTTGTCTTGTTATGTGGCGCTGTTGGATAAACAACCCCAACGTCTAGTGATTTACCGGTTGAATCAACAACCGCCCATTTACATCCCGTTCTGAAAGCTGGATCAATCCCAAGCACAACCTGACCTTTCATCGGCGGTTGTAATAGCAATTGTTTTAGGTTCTCCGAAAAAATAGTAATTGCTTGTTCCTCTGCTTTTTCTGTAAGAAAAGACCTTACTTCACGTTCTAATGATGGTTCAAGCAAACGAGAGAAGGCATCTACTATTGCCCGTTCTACAATTGTGACTACTGGTGAACCATGCTTCTTAATATAATAACGTTTGATTTGATCAATAAATGAGTCTGCTTGAAAACGTACGTTTACGCGCAGTATCTGTTCTTTCTCACCTCTGTTCAATGCCAATGTCCGATGAGGAACCATTTTCCCAATTGGTTCTGCAAATTCATAGTACATCGCGAAAACACTTTTCTCGTCTTCTGCCCCAGCTTTTTTCACGGATTCAATCGTAGCTTGCTTCATCGCTTTTTCTCGTAAACGTTCCCGTATAACTGGATCTTCAGCGACAGTTTCTGCAATAATATCACAAGCACCTACTAAAACGTCTTCAACGTTATGAAGTTCATTTTCTTCATTCACATACGGAGATAATTCTTGCGATTGATTAAAAGTGTTTGGAAAAGACAAGATCAACTTCGCTAACGGTTCAAGTCCTCTTTCTTTTGCGATTGTTGCCCTCGTTCGACGCTTTTGTTTATAGGGTCTATACAAATCTTCAAGTTGCTGTAACTTTTTTGCCGAGTTAATCTTAACTCTTAGTTCATCGGTCAATTTCCCTTGTTCATCGATAAGTCGCAGCACTTCTTCTTGTCGCTGATGAACGTTTTTAGCATATTCGTATGTATCATTTATTTCTTTTATTTGTAATTCGTCTAGTCCACTCGTTTGCTCTTTGCGATACCTTGCAATAAACGGCACCGTATTCCCTTCTTGAATAAGAGAGATGACTTGTTGAACCTGTTTTTTTTCAATACCCGTTTCCTGCACTGTTAAATGTATTAACTTTTCCATAATGAACCATCCTCCATCCTTCTTTTCATCATAGCATAAATAAAGTGACATAAAAAATAAGCACACCGTCTCCTAAGACCATTGTGCTTATTTTAATTTACCAACCATTAAAGTCGCATCATCATTAACACTATAAAGTTTTTCAGAAATCACATCACTATCATCAAAATGAGTGATGAGCGATTGCTTTGATGGTACTTTTTCAACACCATCTGAATACATCACAATTGTAGAACCCGCTTTATACTCATACTGTTCGCTCACAATTTTTTGTTTTCTGCCACAAAGATACCCACGCTTTGGCATAGGTTGAACCACTGTGCCGTCTGGGTAATATAGAATAAAACCGATGTTCCCATAATTGGTATACGTTAGCAAGCGATTCACATAATCAATATGAAGCAAAGTAATGACCGCACCTCTTTCATTTGAGAGCGATGTATTACAACGTTGAAGAATTTCTACAGCTGTTTCTTTATGATGTTCTTTTATTGCTTGAACTGCTTTTTCAGCTGACTCATGAGCTCCCCTACCACTACCTAAACCATCAACCACGGCACAAATAGAATACTCCTCCATTTGCATCACAATGTGAGCATCCCCGCACACGAGATTTCCAGGTTTTGTGCGTTGAACCACTGCAATATCTGTATAATTATCTTTGTAATACGTGACCATTAAAAAATCTCCGTTGGTTCAATCCGAATAGAGTCCCGTAATTTTTGTAGCGCACGTCGTTGTAGCCTTGAAACATGCATTTGAGAAATACCTAATTTTTCGCCTGTTTCTTTTTGGCTAAGGTTTTCATAATACGTACATTGTAAGATTTCTTTTTCACGTTCATTTAAAACTTGAAATGCTTTCTCAATCAACATCTTTTGATCAGCTTGCTCATAACCTCTGTCTTCATTTCCAACTAAATCAAGTAATGTTACTTCGCCGCCTTCTTGATCAGCTTCTAATGAGCGATTAACAGAAAGTGCTTGATAACTCTTACTCATTTCCATCGTTTCTAAAACTTCTTCCTCACTGACCTGAAGATATTCAGCAATTTCATTTACAAGCGGAGAACGTTGAAGCTCAATGGTCAAAGCATCTGCCGCTTTTTTTATTTTCGGCCCAAGTTCCTTAATACGCCTTGGTACATGGACACTCCATGTTTTGTCTCGAATAAAGCGTTTAATTTCTCCAACGATCGTAGGCACTGCAAATGATTCAAAACTTCTACCGTATTCATCATTGTATCTGTTTAAAGCAGCAAGAAGACCGACCATTCCAACTTGAAACAAGTCTTCATCATACTCTCTGCCTTTTGAAAATTTACGTGATAAAGATCTGACTAATGCCTCAAAATGTTTAACAAGGCGTATTTGCACTTCCTCATTGCCAGTACGTTGGTATTCTTCGATCCAATGGTAAATTTCATCCTTGTTCTGATTGTAAGGAAGAGATTCCGTCGACACTTTCCTCCACCTCACTCTCATATAGATACTTTGTCATGACAAGCATTACACCGTTATCTTCGTTAATTTCGACTTTATCCATCAACGTGCTAATGAGGAATAACCCAAGCCCTCCTTCCTTCAAATCTCCAACGGGCTTTTTGGCGTCTACTGGACCTAACCGACTTTCAACTTCATGTATATCAAAACTTTTTCCTTGGTCAGCTATTATGATTTGGATTCGATCCTCATAAATATAACAAGCTAAAGAAATAAAACCCTCTTCTGAATATGCATGTTCAACAACATTTGTGCATGCCTCTGCTACTGCAATCTTTATATCTTCAATATCATCGTACGAAAACCCAAGTCTATTAGCGATACCAGATACAGACAAACGCGCAATACTCACATATTCAGGTTTTGCAGGCAGCTCTAAATGAATTCTATCATGTTGTTCCATTAATTCTGCCCCTCCTTAGCGCCCTTAATAGTGATGACTTCGTCCAGGCCCGTAATCGTAAATAATCGTTTAATCCTCGAAGACATACCAAGTAAGGTTAAATGACTACCATTCGCATCAGTTGCCTTTAAGACACCTACAAACACACCTAGTCCAGTGCTATCAATATACTCAACATCATCAAGATGAATATTGATTTCATAATCTTCTTTTTCAGCTAACGGTAATAACGATTCACGTAATTGGGGGGCAGTATATGCATCAATTTCTCCTGCCAAATGTATATGATAAGTGCGGTCCACTTGTTCTGAACGTATTGAAAGGTTCATATTATGTTTCCTCCTCAGGCAATTAACTTCCATTTATACTTCATACCACTTACTAGCCGTGTCTAAACCTTTCTTCGCAAAATAATCAATGTAAAGTCATCTCTAAGCACAAAATCCTGCAATTTCATTAACTCTTCATAAACATTATCGACGATTTCTTGCGCAGGCAAATGAATATACTTACGAATTAAGTTTGTAATTTCTTCACGTTCAATAAATTCATCACCGATGCGGCATTCCGTAACTCCATCTGATAAAAGCACGACAAAGTCCCCTACTTCTAGATGACGAATGTATTCTTTATATGTCGTCTTTCGAGAAACACCTAATACAAGCCCTTTCGCCCTTAATTCTTCAAATGTATCTTCATCAGCACGATAA
Organism: Shouchella patagoniensis; assembly: GCF_002019705.1. Classification (GTDB taxonomy): domain Bacteria; phylum Bacillota; class Bacilli; order Bacillales; family Bacillaceae_D; genus Shouchella; species Shouchella patagoniensis. The sequence continues at coordinate 1,769,517 of NZ_KV917377.1, forward strand.
AAGAACCCTGGCTCATGACCTGCACCAGAATAATGGAAATCAGATGTTGTTCTGTTATAGTATCCATACATCATTGTAATAAACATGCTATCGTCAACATTTTGCTCAACTACACGATTTAAGTTTTCAAGCAACAACGAAGGTTTCAATTGCTGTTCAGACGGTAAACTATCCATTGCATACTTAATCATAGACATACATAAAGCAGCCGGAACACCTTTTCCTATAATATCTGCAATCGCCATCCCTAGTCCCTTGTTGTCATCGTGGACATAGTGATAATAATCACCGCTCATTTTTTTAGCAGGAACACAAATAACCCCGACATCTATAAACTGTGCTTTAGGTTTATCTTGAGGAAGTAGGGTTTGTTGCATACTCGCCGCAACATCAATTTCTGATTCAAGTTCTTGTTGGCGATTTCTTAAAATTTGATGCTCTTGATATGCTAATCCATAACCCATCATTACCTCTAGTAATAAATCAAACGAGTCTTGAACTTTTTTATCTAAAGTGGGCAAAACTTCATTAAGAATTTTAAAATGGGTACTAACAAATTCTTCTGGAGAAATTTTTTGCTCCAGAAGAAATTTGCTTATTTTTTGAGCTTCATATAGGCTTTCCTCTGATTGGTTTTCTAGGAACTCCTTCAAAATACGTTTGTAGGACAACTCTAACTTATGGTCTGTAATAGGCATTCACAGTCCTCCTTTAACGCGTCCATTTCGTTGCTGTTATCGTCGTACCAACGCCCACTTCAGAATCAATTGTGAATTCATCCATGAGTCGTTTTACACCAGGAAGGCCAGCACCTAGACCACTAGATGTCGTAAAACCATCTACCATAACCTGCCTAATGTTTTGAATCCCAGGGCCTTCATCTGATGCAATTACACGTATCCCTTGTTTCACTCTTGTATTTGACGGGGATTCAACAATCTCTAAACGAATTTCCCCTCGGTTAGCATAAAGATAGATATTGCGTGCCAGTTCGGAAATCGCTGTCGTAATACGAGCCTGATCAACATTACCAAATCCAATTTGTCTAGAAAGGTCCCGCCCCGCTTGTCTAGCGGCTACTATTCCCCATTCATTGTTTACTTCTACACAGGATTGGGTATTATCCATATCTAACCCTCCAATTCCTGTTGCAAACTTGCGAGTCCTTGTTCAAGGTCCAATGCTGTCGATACACCCTCTAATTTTATTCCCATATCAATTAAAGTAATGGCAACGGCAGGGCGTATCCCAGTCAATACAACTCGCGCACCCATTAGGTTGGACATGTCAACGACATCTCCCAACACTTTTGCAATAAACGAATCAATCATATCGACACTCGTCAAATCAATAACAACGCCAGTCGAACCTTCTTCGTGGATTTTCCCGAGCAAGTCTTCTTGAAACTGAAGAGCTGTCTGGTCATCCAACTCAATTTGTATACTTATTAATAAATACTGATTCAACTTTAGGATTGGAATTCTCATTTTCGTTTCTCCCTCCAGTTACACATCCGTTAGGTTTTTCCCTATCATTTCCAATGCTGTTACGACACCTTTTCGCAAAGTGCTTTTAGTTGGAAATTTTGTAAGGTCTATACCTAAATTCACAATCGTTTGTGCAATCTCTGGTCTTATACCAACTAAAATACATTTTGTTCCTACGAGACGAACGGCCTCTGATGCTTCAATAATATGATGAGCTACCATCGTATCAACAACAGGTACTCCCGTAATATCAATTAAAACCACTCTTGAACGATGTTCAATTACACCTTCAAGTAGGTTCTCCATTATTAATTTTGCCCTAGTTGTATCTATGCTTCCTATTAGGGGCATTACCGTAATCCCTTCAAACACAGGAATAAGAGGCGCTGATAATTCCAATAAAGATAACTTTTGCATTTCAACTGTATAGTCCCATGTATTCGCATAATCATTTACAATACGATCTACCCGATGATCTATCCAATCGTTTAATTCAAATAAAACGTTTAATGAATCCTCTGATTCAAAACGAGACTCTACAATCAGTTTGTGACAAATACGTCGAAATAAATGCATCGCTTTGGACAAGTAATTTAAAGAACCGCCACTTTGAATGTAACGATGCACATAGTCGTTCAACTTCGAATCAAAATTCTCTCCTTTTTCATCTGCCGTTTCAACCATGAGTTCCATAAATTCATTATTCATACGCTCAAATGCCTCATCGGAAACAGACTTTAGATAGTTCTCAGAACGCAATTGCAAAAGTTCCTTTCCCCACTCATCTATGAGTCTCGTCCGATTTTCTAAAAGATATGAGACAATATAAGACTGCATTTGCCTACTCCTTCCGCTTGTATATCCTTATTGTTATTATTTCACGAGTTGGCGTCTGTTGCAAAGATTTATGGTCGTAAGCGATATTTTCTCTATTTTTTGAGTAGTGACAACAAAAAGCCCGCTTTTTAGGCGGGATCTTTATATATATACTTTAATCCTAAAAATCAATAAGTCCTAGGCTAATCGTTAATGCTTTGTCTACTGACCGCATCATCTTATCGTCAAGATGAGTGATCTTATCAGTTAACCTCTGCTTATCAATCGTTCGTACTTGTTCAAGCAAAATAACGGAATCACGATCAAATCCATACTTACTTGCGTTAATCTCCACATGTGTAGGGAGTTTTGCTTTTTGAATCTGTGCCGTAATGGCGGCGACAATAACAGTTGGGCTAAATCGGTTCCCAATATTATTCTGGATAATAAGTACAGGCCTGACCCCACCTTGTTCAGAACCAACCACAGGGGACAGATCCGCAAAGTATACATCTCCGCGTTTAACTATCAAAGGCTACACCCCACTAACGAGACGCGTCAGCGTATGGTTCGCTTCCTCCTCAGCAAGAAAGGCTTCTGATGCAATTGTTAAATTGATTTTCGCCATCTCCATATAGCCTTGTTGCATCGACTCACGAATTTCTGCTTTTAAATCTCCACGATCCTTATTTCTTGAATCGAAGGCGCCATCATAATCGTTCCATTTTTCCTGCTCAAGCACAGCATCCACCTCATTTAATTCAGTGTAAGGCTCTATTAGCCAACTCAGTACGTGATCATATAAAAAATCTAGCTACAAGTTATACACCGTTTATCATAGCATTGCCGTAACCTCTTTGCAAAGTCATTTTTTATAAATTCTTTCCGCTACCATATTAGATTTGTGTGATTTCAATTTATCTCATGAATTACCTTGTCGTCATTGTCCCCGTTACATTCATTTTTATGCGGTATTAACACTTTCTATTTCATCCAATTGTGATCCATAAATTTTTCTGGTAGTTCGTTTCTAATTCAAGACATTCATTTATTTCAATGTATAAACTTACAACTAACAACTTATCACATACATTTTTATTTTAAAATATAAAAAACTGCACCTCGGTTGTAAGATACTTCCAACGCTCGAGGTGCAGTTTAAACAATACAAATCCTCTTTTTATTTTTCACCCACTGCGATAACAGAACGGGCAATTTCCGCCATTTCATCTTCAGCAAGATCTTGAGATATTAAAGAAAAATCAGACCCTTCATGAGACCACATGATCCGATCACTTGATTGAAAACCAATTGTAAAACCTAAATCAATTGGCTGACCTTTAATTAAATTTAATGGATTTGCCAATGTCGGAACCGTTAAGCTATTTTCTTGAATAAGCGTAAATGACTTCTCCCCACTATATTGCTGTACATATGTTTTCCGATCACCATTTTCTACAACCGTTGGTTGTATATCCGCATCGATTCCCTCTGGAATATCGAGTGGATAAAGTACTTTCACATTTTCTAATTCCTCTGAAGTAGCCATTGTTGGTTCTGACATTTGCGCGCCTGTCATTGCCTTTTCTGTATCAAAATCCTCCACAGCTAAAGATGGATTTTTTTCAAATTCTGTAAAAGCAACATCAACAAGTACATTATTATCAGCATCCATTATTTTGACTGAAGCAGGACTTAAGTCTTTTTTATTCAGACGAATTTCTTGGCTATTTAAATTCTTGTTTTGATATGTTGTTGCTGTTTTAAAAACATAATGCTCATCATCTTGGGCAAAATTCACATCAGCATCAAGGCTAATATCTCTTAACAACGATTCATATAAGTATGCCTGACTACTTGTTTTTGGCCAATCACTTTGAAATCGAAATGTTTTATTTAGAGCAGGTGTTAATACAAAAACGCCTTCTTCATTTTTAAGGATAATTTGACTCTGATCATTGGCAGTATTTTTTAAGTCTACTTTATAAAATGAGTTATCCTTCTGCCAAACTTCCACATCGTACGTTTGAGGCTCTTGCCCAGTTTCCAGCTTCATTGTTGCTGTTGATTTGTATCCATTTGTTGATTCCAGTGCTTCCTCCACATCGTTCATAACGTCCTCTTGTGACTTTTCACCACAAGCCGCTAATACAAGTACCATCATAACAGTGACTACACCCAGCCACACTTTTGCTTTCATCATGCCTACATTCACCCCTTCAGCTCACATTAGGAATTAGACGGCGAGCCCAATACCCTGTTGCTGTAAACTATATGAGCGAAGGTCAAGCAATATGCAGACGAGTATTGACAAGTTACTTGAAACTTTCAATTACGACTTGGGCTACCGCAAATTGAGTGGAGTGTGTAATAGACAGATGAGCCTTCTCTCCAACTTCCCCGCTGACAATAACTGGCTTTCCACTCACCTCACTAACTACCTCAATATCTTGAAAAGAAAGATGAATCCCAATTCCAGTTCCTTTTGCTTTTGCATATGCTTCTTTAGCAGCAAAACGTCCCGCTAAAAATTCCATTTGTCGATATGGTGTTAACTTATTCATTTGACTTAACTCTGAGTATGTTAATATTCTTTTAGCAAAACGAGGTTGTCTATGCAACACTGACTTAATTCGCTCAATTTCGATGATATCCAAACCAATGCCTACAATCACATTTCCCATCCTTTCAATTAACAATGTTATGCGCCTACCTATGTGAACTGATATAATAACAACGCGTTCTAACTCTAATCAGAATCGTAAAAAGGAGTGACCTTATGTTCATCCGAAATGAAACGTTTTCTTCCTATATTCGTAATTATCCTGTTGTAAGTAGTATTGTGGCATTAACTGTAGCAATCCATTTCTTAATCATTTTAATGCCGTCAGGGTTCATTTGGCGCGATTTAGGCGTCGGTTGGAATGCTGGTATTGCTAACGGTCAATATTGGCGTTTAGTTACACCCATTTTTTTGCACGGTTCTCTTTTTCATCTTTTGTTTAATATGTTTGCCTTAATTATTTTTGCACCAGCTTTAGAAACCATGATAGGCAAATTTAAATTTCTGCTTATTTACCTCATTCCAGGCATTTTAGCAAATGTTGTAACTTTCTATCTGCAAGATTTATATTATTTACACGTGGGTGCTTCTGGCTCTATTTTTGGAGTGTTTGGCGTATTTCTCTTTATGTATTTATACAGAAATGACTTACTTGATCGTCAGTCAGCCCAAACAATTTTCCCCATCATTGTTATTTCACTAGTAATGACATTTTTAGGATCTAACATAAACATCTTAGCGCATCTATTTGGTTTAGCATTTGGTGCTTTACTTGCGCCACTGTTTCTTCGCGGTGCAACACCTTACTATCGACAAGGTAATGTCAGACGCACCAGAAAAGTATACATCGATGATGATAACGTTTCGTTTAACCCTAATCGTTGGAAAAACAGCCGACGGAATAAAGTAGTTAAACGTATAGCAATTGTTGTTGGAGCAATTATCCTGTTAGCGATTCTCTACGCACGATTTAGTGCAACTTACTATTAATCCTGCTTTATTCTCAATAAGCAGCTTTTCGTTCGAGTCACCGTCATAGCCTTACAGTTGTCCGCATAAGATGAAAAGAGCTTGGCTACTGATTGTATGAGGGTGATTAAGTGATAAAAGGAATCCGATATGTAAGTGTATTGTTGACAGGGTGCTTGCTTATTAGCATAGGCATTAACTTTTTCTTTGTTTCATACCATTTGCTGGATGGAGGCATAATAGGCGTTGGACTTATCGCCCATTACATTTGGAATTTTCCAGTTGGTATGACAATCATTGTCGTTAGCATCCCAATTTATATTTTAGCTTGGATCTACTTTCGTCCTTTCTTTTATAACTCACTTGCTGGTGTAATTGTTTCTTCTTTAATGATTGATTACTTCGCCACTTTTATACCAGCAATCCCTATTCTCCCTCCGTTACCTAGTGCAATTATTGGAGGTTTAATGCTTGGTATTGGGGCTGGTATTATGTTTTTGCTTGATATTAGCACAGGAGGGTTTGACTTACTAGCACAAATGATTTCCGCTAAAACAACATGGAATGTAGGTGTACTTATTGTTGGATTTGATTTAGGTGCTGTAGTTGCTGGCATTTCAATAGTAACAATGGACGAGATTATCTTATCGACGATTGCAGTAATCGCCACTGGCTTTGCCACAACCGTTATAACAGCCTTTGGGGGAATTAATACCCATGGGGTTCAAACTGATTAGAACAGGTTAAGGCCATCGCAAGTCTCCTGATACAAGCCAGTAAACAACAGCATAGACGCCTGCAATACTCGCAATTAAAATGAACCAAAAACGATTACTTTTTTTCATTCTCACACCTCATTTCTTCCTTAGTGTACAAAAAAGCCGTCGCAATTGCGACGGCTTTTTATTTTATTCGGTTTCAACTAAGTTTTGATTATCTGGCTCGTAAAAACGAAGTAAGTCTCCATAAATAACCTTATCCGAGAATTCTAAATCAGAAGCTGCTCTTGGAGCAAACTCTTCACAAGCTTCTACTTCACTTTCTTCTAATGGCTCACCGGTACTTTTATCATAACAAGTGTTGTTCGTCCAAACAACGTCATCAGTAATAAAACTTCCGTTACGTAGGACTGCATACGATTCATTTTCCGGTGAAAACAGATCAGAACCAAACTGGATATCTTCCTTTGTCGACATACCGAGCAGATGCATTAACGTTGGCTGAATATCAACCTGTCCGCTAACCGTATCGATGGTTTCCCCGTCATGTCCTGGGATGTGAATAAATAAAGGTACTCTTTGTAACTGTACAGAATCAAAAGGAGTAATCTCGTCTTGTTCTAGGTATTCAGCCATCGCTACGTTATGATTGCCTGAAATACCATAATGGTCGCCATATAAAATAAAGATACTGTCCTCATAAAGGCCTGCTTCTTTTATGTCCTCAAAGAATTGTTCCACAGCGTAATCCATATAACGAACCGTTGGAAAGTATCTATTTAACGTACCGCTATTAGAATCAAACTCATCAACCATTTTATCTTCTTCACCTAATTCAAACGGAAAATGATTTGTTAACGTAATAAACGTTGAGTAAAACGGCTGTGGCTGTTCTTTCAGAAGGTCGATCGATTGCTCAAAGAATTCACGATCCTTTAATCCCCAACCAACAGAGTTTTCTTCTGTAACATCATAATAAGATACGTCGTAGAAATGATCGTACCCCAAAGTATCGTAAACAACGTCTCTGTTCCAAAAAGTCCTGTTATTCGCATGCATTACCGATGAATAATAGCCATTTTCCCCAAGAATTTCTGGAGTGGCATTATAATCATTTTGCGCGTGTGTAAAGAAAACGGCACCACTGCTTCTGCCAAACATTGAGTTCGCTACAATAAACTCTGAATCAGACGTTTTCCCTTGTTCCGTTTGGTGATAAAAATTCTCGAAATAGTAGCTATCCTCTTTTAATTGGTTTAAAAATGGTGTTACTTCCTGTCCATTTATCTCATTATCAATCACAAAACTTTGTAATGACTCAAGAGATATCATAAAAACATTTTTGCCTTCTGCAGCACCAAACATCTCCGGATCAGGCTCTTTTCGGTTTGCTTGCACATAATTCTTCACTTCAATGATGTCAGAGCTATCGGCTAAGACACGCTGTGCTCTTGACTGAGACTGTAAAAAGATATCGTATAGATGAAAGTTAAAGACACCAATATTTTTTACAATCATATCACGGTCAAATGAACGAGTAAGTAATTGCGGGCGTTCTGTTTGAGCTAGCGTTAAGTTTCCTAAAAACAAAAGAATCGCAAGCGAAAAAATCAGGATTGGCTCACGTTTTAAACGGCCCACAACTGGCACGCTTTTTCTAGCGACAAGCACTGCTAAAACAAGTACATTTGTAAATAAGAACGCATCCCAAATGCTCATTAATTCAAAGACACTTGAAGATAAATCTTGCATGTTATTTGTTTGCAATAAAACTGGTAATGTTAAGAAATCTGAATAAAATCGATAAAACAGCAAATTCCCATACAATATAAAAGATCCAATAAACGATAAAACGACTACCATCACATTGCGTGCTTTATTTCTAAACAGCAAAGCAACCCCGATTAGTAAAACAGATGAACTAATTGGGTTAATAAACAGTAGAAATTCCTGCATCATATTTTCTGTGGGAATTGTAAAAGCCACTTTGTAAAGAACATACGTTGTAATCGATAATAAAGCGACGGCCAGCCAGAAGAATTGCAACCTCCTGAAACCAGCTTTTATTTTTGTCATTTTGCTAGTCTCCTCTCAGTTCAAACGAGTATGACCCTTTTTCTCTATTTGGGTTTCTAATACTTATCTCAATAAATGCGTTACAAGCTAATAGTTTATCAAAAAAAAACTTCCTTGAATATAGTTCCACGGACATAATGCACTTTCACACCACTTTTACATTTTCTTTACAATTTCCAAATATTCTTCAAGGGTATACTCTCTAACATAAATATCGTTAGCAATGTCACCCACATATCTTAAGTGCCATGGCTCATAGCTATAACCTGTTACTTCTTCTTTCCCTTCTGGGTAACGAATAATAAACCCAAAAAGATGTGCATGGTCTTTTACCCACTTGCCTTCTTTAGTTTCACCAAATTCCTGACTTAGAGCATAATTAATAGAAGCACTAGAAACATCCATTGCAAGTCCTGTCTGGTGTTCGCTATGTCCTGGCATTGCAACCAGACTTTGGTTTTCTCCTTGAACCGATTGGGCTTCCTCATATAATTCCTCTTGTCGTTCATAGGAACGAAAACCAGAAACCGCATACAAAATAACCCCGTTATCTTCTGCTGCTTTAAACAATTGTTCAAGTGAATTTGCTGCATCCTCTCTTATATAGCGACGATCGTCGATGTGGTCAAAAGAAAAACGAATATTCGGAACAACTAAATCTTCCGGTTTATAATCGGCAGGCAATTTAAAATCCCTATTTACATTTGCTACAAAATTGTCGGGGTTCATTATTGTTGATTGACCACTCACCTCTATTATCTCATTAAAAAGATGAGCTTGAAGATACATTGGATCCTCTTCGATAAGTGAGTTGTTTTTTACACCGGGGTTTTCTTTTAATGGCAACTTGGTCGTACTATCTATCCCAGAACAACCTGTAGTTAGAAGCATAATACAGATAAGTGCCCTCGTTGATTTAGACATAAGATTACCTTCCTCATAGTCATATGATCTCTTCACTATATCATAGCTTGTCTAGATCAAGAATTCTTTTCATGAAGGCACGCTTTTGTCATTCGGCATTTTAAACTGTCCCTTCTCATCATCGCCTTTATTTTATGTGAATACATTCACCATTATGTTAAAGTGCACTGGACATTACTATCCAATTTTTAGGAGCGGAAGGTTAATTATTACTACCCTACATTTTTTTATTTAAAACATTATTCAAGCTTAATGATTTAAACTATTATGTGTAAACCGAACAGATTCGGGTATCAATTTAATATGAGTTAAATAAGGAGGCGCATTTTAATGTCTAGAGAACGTTATTTTGTTACAGTTGATATGGCTATGATGCAAATTTCTACTTTCAAAACACCCGATAATACGATTCAATATGAGATTTATGCCACAAATAATGAAGTAGATAAAATTGAAGCATTAATTGAACAGATCAAATCAAATGACTTTCGACAGGAAGAGCTTTTTCAGCGGCCTTTTCAGGAAAAGAAAGCAGATGAAGACAAAGAATCAACTGATAACGAGCTTCAAGAATTGTTTAAAGTAATTTATGATTTAGGCACAATTGAAACAAAAGAAGTGGTTAAAGATTTAAAATAAATTTCATTATTTAAGACGAACTGTTCATTTCAGCAGTTCGTTTTTTTGTTTTTATGATACAATTTAGATAACGCTTTCATAAAGGTGGTTAAAATAATGGAAATGAATGGTCTTATGGGCGGTATATATAGAGCCGCCGAATGGATTATGAGGTTAGCCGCACTTAATTTACTATGGATTGGTTTTACTCTTGCAGGGTTAGTAGTAGGTGGATTGTTTCCTGCTACTCAAGCTTCCTTTGCACTAACAAGACAATGGATAAGAGGCGAGAGTGATCTGCCCTTATTTAAGACATTTCTTACTTATTTCAAAAAAGATTATTGGAAAGTTCAGAAGATCGGCTTCATCCTAACCATTGTTGGTTTTGTACTTATCGTCGACATATTATTTGTTTATAATCACACAAACCCATATATTACAATGCTTTCATTACCACTCTTGCTGCTTTGCCTGCTTTATGCCCTAACCTGTTTTTATGCATTCAGTGTCTTTGTTCATTATGAACTAAGTATAAGCCAACTGCTAAAACATGCCATCTTACACGCAGTTGTACGCCCATTTTTAAGTATTACTATGCTTCTTTCGCTAGCAGCTCTATCATTTCTAATGCTTCAGTTCCCTGGTGTTCTTCCATTTTTTGGTGTATCCATTCCAATATTTATACTTATGTGGTTTTCTCACTTCGGTTTTATCCGAAATGAAGAAAAACAAAAAAGTCAAGCCGCCTAATACAATCTATATCCAAAGTGTGCTCGCTATTGAGAGTACACTTTTTTGTTCTGATTTTAAGTTCCGTCTTTTCCATTCTTGTTCAAACCGTTTTAACGCCTCTGGTCCTGTATCATCAGCCAGTCGGAATGTACCATAATGCATTGGGATACATTGCTTTGCTTTTAAATCAATAAATGCCTGTACTGTTTGCTCTGGTGCCATATGATCTAATTCCATGAACCATTCTGGTTCATAGGCGCCAATAGGTAATAAAGCATAATCGATCGGTGGAACGTTCTCAGCAATTTGTTTAAATCCTTGAAAGTACCCGCTATCTCCTGCAAAATAAATCGTCTTTTCTTTAGAACTTATAACAAAACCACCCCAATGACTTAAATTCATATCAAATAATCCTCTCCGTACCCAGTGTTGGGCGGGGACAAAAGAAAAAGATAATTCGTTTATAACCATATACTCCCACCAATGAAGTTCTTTCACGACTTCTTCTGGCCATCCTTTTTTTAGAAATGTATTTTTCAGACCTGCTGGAACGATAAAATGTGGGTTTCCAGGTACTTTTTTTAGTGTTTTAAAATCTAAGTGGTCATAATGACCATGAGAAATTAACACAAAATCAATGGCAGGCAAAACATCAAGGGGAATAGGTTGGGGGACTGAACGTTTTGTTGTACCCATGAATTTTGACCAGACAGGGTCTGTTAAAATATTCATCCCAGCAATCTGAATTAAAAAAGTAGCATGCCCTGCCCAAGTAATCGAATCCCTGTCTTCTTTATGAAGCTTTGTTAATTCTGGTTTCTCATTAACGTCAATTATCTTATCTAAGTCTTTATTTTTCCGAAAGCGCTCTTTATACCACCGAATAAAATCAGACATGCGATGATTGTTATGTATTTGGTCCATGTTTTCAAAGCGTTTTTTTTTCATGCAGTATATAGCCTTCTTCCTTAAATTCTGTTCGCTTATTCATTGTTTTGTTATACTACACAAAACAATGAATAAGCGAACAGGACGTGATTTGTTTGATTAAAATATCTAAGCAAACAGCTAAATCGTTTCTACACCAGAAATTAATTAAACCTAAGTTCAATTCTGCAATTGAACTGTTAAAAGGACTTGAAGCTATTCAAATCGATCCCGTAGCGATAATTGAACGAAACCATCAGCTAACAGCAAGTTTACGTATGCCTTCCTATAGTAGCGACTCTTTAGAACAGGTATTATCCGACGGAGAGGCTTTTGAGTACTATGCCCAAGCCGCTTGTTTATTACCGGTTACTGACTATCCATTATTTGCAGATGTCCGTCAACAATTTACCAATAAACTCTCAAAAGAGTTATTTCATTTATCTGATGTAATTAACGTTATTTTATCTAGACTTGCCAATGAAGGCCCACTGCCATCCTCTGCCTTTGCTAGCACGAAAAGAGTCCAAGGTGGTTGGGATACGAAAACTCCCACTACGAAGGAATCAAGTCATGCACTCCAGCTTTTATTTTATACAGGAAAAATCCAAGTAGTCCAAAGAAAAGGATCACTTCGTTTTTTTTCTCGTACCGAAGATTCAATCCCCAGCGACTTACTGTTAGAGGAGCAATTTTCTAGCCCAGGTGAGCGAGCAATCGAACTTCAATTAAAATACGCTCGCGCTTATCGCTTATTTAGTCATGACGACCCCCGATATGGTTGGCAAAAGCACCCCGCACAGCGTCGAAAACAATTACACCAACAAGCAATTGATTGTAATCAATTTACAGAGGTATTAATTGAGGGAATTAAACGGCCATATACCATTTTAACAGAAGATATTGATATGTTACTTTCAGCAGAAAACGATCAACCAACGGGTATCGAGTTTCTCTCACCTCTTGACCCTCTTCTATGGAGACGAGAACGACTGATGGATGTTTATAACTTTTATTACCGCTGGGAAATCTATGTACCAGAGTCAAAACGAGCTGTTGGTCCTTATGGTATGCCCATTCTCTGGGACGGAGAATTAATAGGTCAAATATCTCCATATTTTGAACGATCAAAGAAGATGTTGTGGATTCATAATATCGTATTAAATCAAGGCTTTCAACAAAATAGAAATACGAAAAGAAAGCTTGATGATGCTTTACACGCTTTAGCAATTCGCGTTGGCGCGACTTCAATCCGTCATCGCGACTAAAAAGGAGCTTTCCTAAAGGGAAGCTCCTCTTCTTACTACATGTTTTGCAAATTATTAAAGCTAATTTTTACGCTTTCTAATGGCGTACGTTCACATTTATCTTGTTCAACAATAAAGTAAGACGTACCTGCTTCTTTAGCTGCTTGAATAATGCCTCTAATATCAAGCTTTCCTTCACCAACTTCCGCAAACGTCCCTCCATCTTTTTTCATGTCCTTTAAATGGATAACAGGCACTCGGTTAGCATGTTTAATTAAGTATGATTTCGAATCAACACCAGCGAATTCAACCCAAAATGTATCACATTCAAGCTGCATATTATTGGCTTCAGTATTTTGAAATAAAATATCTAACCCATACTCGTTATCAAATACTTTTAGTTCAAAATCATGGTTATGATAACAAAATACAAAGCCAGCCTCTCTTATCTTGTTTCCGATCGTATCAAATTCTTTAGCGAGGTTAAGATAGTCAGCTTTGGAACCCCTCTCCTCTTCTGATAAAAACGGACACACAATAAACTGAACGCCTATCGTTTTATGATATTCAATGACCTCGTTTAAATTATTACGCAACTGATCAACTGGAACATGGCTAGACCAAGCTTCCAGACCAATTTCTTCTAGCATATTGCTCACTTCATTGGCAGAGTGCTCGCCAAAACCTGCAAATTCTACACCCGAATAGCCAATTTCTTTTACTTTCTGAAGAGTTCCTTTGAAGTCCTCTGTAAGTTCGTCACGTAATGTATATAGTGCCAGTCCTATTGAATTCATTTAAGCCCTCCTCATTAAACTACTCTACTGTAACAAATGTTTTTGATTCTGCAGATTTCAACGCTGCTAATACTACACGAAGAGATTTTTTACCTTCTTCTCCAGATATAGATGGTTCTCTATCCTCAATAATGGACGAAACGAACTCATCAATTACACCACTCGCAACTTGACCACCGGCTTCATTTGTTGCAATTGCACCAACAGAATAGCGCTCAATTGAACCATCAATTAATTTCACAATGACTTGTACATGTGGGTCATCATGAATTTCAAGCACACCATTCTCTCCATAAATCGTAGTCGTATTGTCTTCACCTTTATAGTAAGTCCAACTTGCTGCCATTGTACCTAAGGCTCCATTTTTCATTCGTAATAACGTAGTCGCATTATCATCAACATCAGAATCCTTATGCAACGTCTCAACAAATGCAGCGACTTCTACTACTTCTTCATCAAAGAGCCAACGGATTAAATCAATCTTATGGACGCCTAGGTCCCCCATTGCTCCCACAAATGCTTTGTCTTTTTTTAAGAACCAAGTATCTTGCCCTTGGATACTCCAAGAGTCTGCACCACCATGACCGAAAGTTGTTTTAAAAGTGAGCGGCTTTCCAATCTTCCCTGAAGCAAGAATTTCCTTTGCTTTCACATGAGGTGGCATTAGACGTTGGTTATGACCAATCATTAACTTGACTTGATTTGCCTTCGAGGCTTCAATCATTTTTTCAGCATCCTCGATAGAAGTAGCCATAGGTTTTTCACATAATACATGGCAACCTGCATTCGCCGCATCAATCGACACTTGAGCGTGGTCTACATTTTGTGTACAAACACTTACTGCATCAACCTCTACATTCATAAGCAACTCATTATGAGATGAAAATACGTTTGATACACCATATTGATTAGCCATGTTTTGTGCTACCTCTTTGTTTAAATCACAAAAAGCAACTAACTCAACGTTTGGATTTGCCGCATATTCAGGTACATGACGATGAATCGCTATTGATCCGCAACCGATAATAGCAACTTTAATTTTTGACATTTCTTGTCCTCCTCAGACCCACCACATATCTGGAGCTGGTTCTTTTATTAATACTTGTTGTAATGTATTTATCGCTTTTTGAAAACCTTCATCAATTGACATCAAACCATCTTCATGTTCGATACTTATGGCTCCATCATAGCCAACTAATCGCAGTGCACTAATGATATCTGCCCATGTTTTCACGTCATGCCCATACCCTACAGAGCGGAAGTACCATGCTCGGTCTTGCATGTTTGCATAAGACTGCATATCTAGTAACCCATGCATGTTCACATTTTCTTGATCAATATACGTATCCTTGGCATGGAAAAAATGAATTGCATTTTCTTTACCAAGAATCTTAATTGCTGCTACAGGATCAATCCCTTGCCACCATAAGTGACTTGGATCAAGATTAGCTCCAATCGCTTCACCGCAAGCAGTACGTAATTTTAACAAGGTTGCAGGTGAGTGAACTAAAAATCCTCCATGTAATTCAAGGGCAATCTTCACATCATGCTTTTCGGCAAATTGAGCCAATTCCTTCCAATAAGGAATTAACTTCTCTTCCCATTGCCATTTTAACATTTCACCATATTCATTAGGCCATGCTGCTACAGGCCAACTCGGCTGCTTCGCTCCTTCATACGCCCCTGGCGTTCCTGAAAAAGTGGTTACTGTCGAAACTCCTAACTTCTGCGCAAGTCGAATCGTATTTAGCAACGTATTATGACATGCTTCTGCAAAGTCCTTATCGGGAGTCAATGCATTACCATGACAGCTTAAACTAGAGATGGTCAATTCACGATCATCAACAGCTTTTTTAAACGCTTTCATTTTTGATTCATCTGCAAGTAATTCTGCTGGATCACAATGAGCTGTTCCAGGATAACCGCCTGTTCCAATTTCAACCGTTTCTATCCCTAAACTTTTCACATGGTCAAGCATCTCTTCAAAAGGCATTTCGGAGAACAATACGGTAAATACACCTAATTTCAAATTAACCCCTCCTATGAAATCGATCTCATATATAAAGATAACGCTTTCTCACTTATTGTACTTCTTTTGCTCTCTCATTTTAACCCCCTTTTTAAAATTATTCCTAAAAAAAAAGCAGATAGTATCTGCTTTCTTTTAAATCACAATAAGGTTTGTTTTTCACTCCAATTCCACAATCTTAAGGCATCACCATTACTTTTCGCCTGTACGCTTGTTTTTTCGGTTTTACGATTAACAAAGTAATGCCCTTGTTTATCCGATACTTTATTTGATAATGCTAGGTAAATAGCAGTATCTGCACCTTCCCTTGGAGTTTGGAAAATTGGCCGAAAAACGTTATGAACCGCTTTGCCTAAACCAGTTTTTCGATCAACTCCTAATTCGGTTGAAACAGCACCTGGATGAAGCGTAAAGACAGATATATTTGTATCTTTCAATCGGGTGGTTAGCTCTTTTGCAAATAAGAGGTTACAGAGTTTTGATTGTCCATAACCTTTCATTACATTATAACCTTCGTGAAGATGAGGATCTTCTTTGTAAAATCTCCCCCATTTGTGAGCACCCGAAGAAACAATAATAATACGTCCATCCTTGGATTGACTTATTGCTGGTAACAATAAATTTGTTAACAAAAAATGACCTAGATGGTTTACACCAATTTGCATTTCAAAGCCGTCTTGTGTTTCTTCCCTTTTGGGGCTAACAACACCTGCATTATTAATAAGAACATCAATGCGTTCATATCGAGTATTAATCTCATCTGCGGCCTTGCGAATATCAGCTAATGATGCTAGATTACACAAAACTAGTTCCGCACTACCATTCTTTTTACGAATATTTATTTGATCGAGTGCTTTCTGTCCTCGCTCCTCGTTTCTGCTTAGCATAACCACATGCATTCCACTATTTGCTAAAATTAATGATGTAGCAAACCCCATTCCTGCATTTGCTCCAGTGATAACCGCTATTTTCATACAG
This sequence comes from Shouchella patagoniensis, assembly GCF_002019705.1. Lineage (GTDB taxonomy): Bacteria > Bacillota > Bacilli > Bacillales > Bacillaceae_D > Shouchella > Shouchella patagoniensis. The sequence goes on from NZ_KV917377.1 coordinate 1,786,399, forward strand.
AAGCCTCCTTTTGGTCTCATTATAACGAATCTTTAATTATTTATCGTATTTAATGCTTTAATGGTTTTACTTCTTCTCATTTAGGCTATAGAAAAGTACTACATTCATTGGAGGAATTAAGATGCTTATTCATGCGAAGAGGTTAGAAAACTTCACTATGCGTGCAACAGATGGTGAGCTTGGCTTACTTGAAGACTTTTATGTTGATAGACACACATTGAAGCTACGTTATTTTGTAGGGAATACACGAACCTGGTTTTTCGGTGGAAAAGTTCTTCTTAGTCCAAATGCATTTACGGATGTTGATGTAGAAGATCTTTCAATAGCAATTAATGCAACAAAAAAGCAGATTAAAGATAGTCCGAAGCCAGAAGATCAGGCTCCAATTCATCGAGATTATGAAAAAAAATTAAATGATCATTATGGTTGGCCAACTTATTGGAATGTACCCGCGGTTCCCGTATCAACAACATACGGAACGAACCAGACTACTGGAGCTCCTTTAATCCCACCATTCATTCCAAGAGGTCAGTCTAACCTTGATGATACTGTTGAAGGAAACAAAACTGGTGCAGATGAGCGGCAATTAGACGAACAAAACCAAGTACAATTATTTAGTTTAAATGAATTAATTGGAAGCAAAGTTCATGCAAAAGGTGGTGAAGTTGGTAAAATTATTGACTTCATTATTCATAAATCTGATGATTGGCATATTCGTTATATCGTTATTGATACCGGTGGATTTTTGAAGCGTGAACCAGTAGTCGTTACAATGGATTCACTTAAGGAAGTCACTTGGTTTGATAATAGCGTAATTCTAGATGTATCATCTGAAAAAATAGAATCAGCTCCAGAACATGCTATCGACGATCCCTTAACTTCGGATTATGAAAAGCTGATTTATCAACATTACGAACAAACTCCTTACTGGGAAAGAACATAAAAGAAGAGGGCGGCATTAGCCGTCCTCTTCTTTTTTTAACGCTCCGCCATCTGACTCGGGATCGTTATAACTCTCTTCATTTAATACTTTTTTTAATTCATCTTCAACACTCGTTTCAGTTAAAGGTACTTTTGAACGATAAGCTGCTCTCGTAATTAAATGTCCAGCAACAGGCGCTGTCAAAAATACAAAGACGATTCCAAGAATAAGTCGAATACTAATGTAATGATCAGTCAGCCAGAAATAGATGAATGTACCCGTTAACGTTAATAATACAGCGAGCGTCGCACTTTTTGTTCCAGCATGTGATCTGGTATACACATCGGGGAGCCTAAGGACGCCTATTGCACTTATGACTGCCATGATTGCTCCTACAAGAATCAAAATTGCCCCTATCGTTTCACCTGTCGCGCTTGCGCTCAATAATGACACCCCTCTCGATAAACTTGGAGAAAGCGATTGTACTAATAAACGCAAGAATACCTACAATTAGAATTACTTCAAGAAATGCCCTTGTATTGAGTACAATTGAAACAACTGCTGCAACTGAAATTAAGTTAACCCCAATTACGTCTAAGGCAACAACCCGGTCTGGCATAGTCGGTCCTTTTATAATTCGATATAATACAATACCAATCGCTGTAGCGAAAAGAATTAGAGCTATAATCAATATCGTTTGAAACATTACCGGGTCACCTCCATAATTGCATTCTCAAATTTCGTCATCGCTCGAAGAACCGCGTTTTTTGACTTCGGGATATCCATTGCGTGTATATAAAAGACATCATTAGAAGGAGAGACTTCAATTACAACAGATCCCGGCGTTAGCATAAGGAGCAAAGATAATGCAGTGATCTCCCAATCTCCTTTAAGTTTAGTCTTATAGGTGAAGATTCCTGGTGTGATTTTAATTCTTGGACTTAGAATTTGTGTGATAATCAATACACTTGACGTAAGTAATTCTCTAATGAATATAAGTAATAACTTAAAGGCTGCGTAAACACGCCGCAAGTAAAATTCCTTAAAGAAAAATCGACGCATCACATAAATAATCCCTAAGCCAATTAAAAACCCACCAAAAAGTGTTGAGAACTGAAAACTGTCTTCATCCTGAAGGAGTACCCAAAGAAATGCAATTAATATATTGAGTAAGAGCTGTCCTAACATAACCAGCTACCTCCTCTTCTAATCAATATTGTCATTTAGACGCCTCCTTGATTAAGAACAGCATCAATATATATTTCCGGATTCATTAATGTAGCAGCTGCATCCGCAACAACACTTGCAATACCCTCTACACCTAAACCTAGTGTTAATGTTGCAATTGCTAATAAAGCACAAGGAATAATCATTCCTTTTTTCATTGGAATCATGCTATCTTTGCTAATAATTGTTTCACCCCAAAATACGTTTCTAAAGATACGGAGTAGTGAATATAGCACAAAGATACTTGAAATAAGGGTAACAGCGAGCAAAACAAAGGCACTACTCTCTATTGCACCTTGAGCTACATATACCTTGCCAATAAAACCGCTTAATGGTGGAATACCAGCCAAGGATACCATTGTTATGAAGAATAGCCAGCCCAGCAGGGGATAATTTCGAATCATGCCACTCATTTGTTCAAGCCGCGCTGTTCCAGAAAGATAAATCGTCGCGCCTACTAATAAGAAAAGCAAAGCCTTGACAATCATATCATGGACTAAATAATAAATAGCGCCTTCAATCGCAGTAGGATTAAAGATTGCCAATCCACTTAGAATAAAACCAACAGCAATCACGACATTATAGGCAATGATTTTACGTAGATCATTGTAGGCGACCGCCCCAATACTTCCTCCAACCATCGTCAGTATCGCCATAATGCCTAACAAGGTGTGCGTAATACCTGGCTCATGATAAAACAAGAGCGTGAATACACGAAACAACGAATAAATACCGACTTTCGTGAGTAAAGCACCAAACAGAGCAGAGATTGACATTGGCGGCGCTCCATAAGAACCTGGAAGCCAAAAATAAAGCAATAACCCAGCTTTTAAGCTAAACACAAGCAAAAAGATAATAGCAATTGTTGTTAGAATTGGCGGTTGACCAACTTCCGCTATTCGAACAGATAAATGAGCAAGGTTCAATGTTCCTAATACTCCGTATAGATATGCAATACCTATTAAGAAGACAAAAGAAGAAAAAACATTTACCAAAACATACTTAATTGATTCACGTAATTGTGCTTTCTCTCCACCAAGCACAATAAGGGCATATGATGCTAAAAGCATGACTTCGAAACCAACATAAAGGTTAAATAAATCACCAGTCAGAAAAGAACAAGCGACACCTGCGAGAAGCAGATGAATTAATGGATAAACAAACATATTCTCCCGCTCTTTTCCAATTGTTGAAAAGACATAAAGCAACGTAATTGTCGTTATTAAATAAGCAGTTGTAACAAGCAAAAGTGAAAAACTATCTCCGACAAAAGATATACCAAACGGGGCTGCCCAGCCTCCAAAATCAAGTGTAACAATACCTTCCTGCTGAACCATCACTAACAAATACACACTAATACCAAACGTGACTAGCATCGTTATAAAGCTGATAACACGTTGGACTTTAACGAATGGCCGTAAGAAAATGAGAATGATTCCCACAAGCAAAGGCAGGACCATTGGTAATACAAGTAAATTATTCATTATCATCATGTCCCCTTAACTTCGTCAGATCATCCGTTTTTAATTCTTTATACGTGCGATAAGCGAGCACTAGGAAGAAGGCTGTTACACCAAAACTAATCACGATGGCAGTTAAGATTAGTGCTTGGGGTAGTGCATCTGTATAAGATGCCGCTTCTTCTCCAAGCAAAGGGGCACTAGAATCTCTCGAAAAGCCGCCCATGATCATAATAAGCAAATGCACCGCATGTGACATAATTGCTGTTCCCAAAATAACACGAAGCAAGCTTTTGGAAAGAATTAAGTACGTCGCTACAGTCACAAGTATACCGACTAGAACAGACATCATTGTTTCCATAAGCTAAACATCCTCACTTATACTTAAAATTATTGTCACAACGGTCCCTATTACCGCAAATGCAACACCCGCTTCAAATAATACAACCGATGCAAGTGGAATTTCACCTAGAATAGGTAACGTAGCATGGACCTCAGTTTGACTTAAGAAAGGAACACCAAATGCAGTAGCAGCTAAACCAGTTCCAACGGATAAGAACGCTCCTGTTGCCGCAAGCATTTTAAAATCAATTGGCATTCCTCTTTTAACAGTATCACTATCAAATGACAACAACAGTAATACAAATGCAGAAGCTAACACTAGACCACCAACAAACCCACCTCCTGGCTCGTAGTGACCAGCTAGAAACAAATGGACGCCGTAAGTCAATATGATAAATACAGCTACTTTTGATACGGTCTGTAAAATGACATCATTCGCCTTCAACGTCACGCCCTCCTTTGTTCGACTTTAACTTAATTAGGACGTAAACACCTAGACCGGCAATTAATAATACAACTACTTCAAGCATTGTATCGAATGCACGGAAGTCACCTAGGATTGCATTAACAATGTTTTGTGCTCCTGCAAGTTCATAGGCATTCTCATAAAATGCAGAGATTGAATCAAACAATCGGTTGCTTTGAACAGATAACGCAATCGTTGTAACAAGCGTACCAACTGCAAGTGCGATAAAAACATTGAGCATCTTAACTTTTGGTCTACGTTTTTCTTTTTCCCACTCTGGTAAGAAGTAAAAGCATAGTAAAAACAATGATGCGGATACAGTCTCAATAACAAGTTGTGTTAAAGCTAAATCTGGTGCTCGGAAAAAGACAAAGAATAAAGCTAACAAATAACCAAGCACACCATTTAACAAAATTCCTGTTAGACGCGATTTTGCGAATGGGATTGAAAGTGCTGTGACAGCCATTACAACCGCAATGAATCCCTCGTATATACTTATAGGCGCATCATTTGATGTATCAATAGCGAATGCTCCTGTGTAAGCAAATACTGCTGTTACAACAGCAATAATCGTTATTAAAATATACACCATATAATGATACATATTTCCAGTCATATAACGATTGGTTATACTTGTTGACTTTCTTTCAAGAGTGAGAAGTGAATGGTTATACAGGCTATCAAGTGACAATTTCGCCGGGAAGATTGCATAAATCCACTTCCAGCTCGGCAACAGGCGATATAAAACAATACCAAATCCTACTACACCAAGTGTCATCATTAATTCGGTATTGAACCCATGCCATGCATAGATACTGTGTTCAAACACATTTGCTTCAACAAATGTAGGCATGACCGCTCCATATGCAGGTTCTAATATATATTCCCCTAAAATGTTAGGAAAAAAGAAAAACGCCACAACTAAACTAGCTAAAATAACAGGAGAAATTAACATTCCCATTGGTGCTTCATGCGCTTCTTTTTCAAGTTTTTCTGGTTGATACTTCCCAAAAAAGGTTTTAAATACTAGTATCAGACAATACACAAAGGTAAGTACACTTGCTATCCAAGCAATGATAGGAAACAACAAGCCCCATGTCTCAATAGAAAAGAAAGATAGCTCCGTAACACGGAGAAGACTCGTAAAAAACATTTCCTTACTTAGAAAGCCATTAAAAGGAGGGAGACCTGCCATTGAAAAACTACCAATTACGGCTAAGGTAAATGTAATAGGCATAATTGTCATCAAACCGCCTAATTTACGAATATCTCGAGTTCCTGTTTCATGGTCGACAATCCCCACCACCATAAAGAGTGCACCTTTAAAAGTAGAATGGTTTACTAGATGGAACAAGGCTGCAAAAACTGCCAACGAGAAGTAAACCGAGTTCTCATCTGCAACATCAAAGTAAAGCGCTGCCGATCCAATACCAAGCAAGCTCATGATCAAACCAAGCTGGCTAATTGTTGAATAGGCAAGCAATGCTTTCAAATCCGTTTGTCTAATTGCTGTGAAGGATCCCCAAAACAGTGTGACAATCCCCACAATACTCACCACCCAGAACCAGACGGCGTCCCCACCAAAGACAGGGGTGAATCTCGCTACTAAATAAATACCCGCCTTAACCATAGTGGCAGAGTGCAAATAGGCACTAACCGGTGTAGGTGCTTCCATCGCATCTGGTAGCCAGATATGAAATGGAAATTGAGCAGACTTTGTAAAAGCACCCAGAAGAATCAAAAGCATTGCTGGAACAAAGAGTGTATGATCTGTATATTGACCAATGTTAGCAACAATCTCTCTGATGCTAAATGTTCCTGTCATCCTGCTTAGCATAATAAAACCTGCAAGCATCCCTATTCCACCAGTTACAGTGATCAGCATCGATTTTTGTGCACCGTAACGAGATTGACGTCGGTGATACCAGTAAGCGATTAAAAGGAAAGATGAGATACTTGTCAATTCCCAAAATAAATATAAAACCATCAAATTGTCAGAGAATACCACCCCAAGCATGGCACCCATAAACATAAGTAAATAGACATAAAAGTGTCCGAGTGATTCTCTTTCTTTTGATAGATAATAAATAGAATAAAGAACAACCAAACTTCCTACGCCAGTAATCAGTAAGGCAAGGATTAAACTTAAACCGTCTAAATATGCAGTAAAGTTAATTCCAAGCGACGGTATCCAAGGTAACTCTGACAAAACCGTTTCTCCACCGGCCACTGTCGGTATATAGCTTGCTAACAACACAAAAAGCGCTGCTGGGACCACCAGAACAAACCATCCTGTATGCACACCAGGGAGCCTTCTATATAAATAGGGAATAAAAAGAGCTACTATAAAAGGAATTAGGATAGCTAAATTCAAAGTGTACAAAACACAACCTCCTTTTTGTCATTCAAATCAATCATCAATCATCTATGTACGCATCCATTTCATCGTTAAATCATTCCAAGTTTATCCAAAAAAACAAAGTCAATCAGCGCTTGTGCTTCCTATAGAGAAGGTGTATGATGGAAGCAAATTATTGGAATTCACATGTACAATGCAAAATCGCGCAGGTATGCAAACACTGCACGTCCAACTGACCAGTTTTCAGTTAAACTGGATATGTGCCTCACATCTAAATGTGGAAGGTTTAAATCGAAGGATTATTTGTAAAATGAATCGTTGATGATTACTAACTAACGAAAAGTATATACTAATTTCTAACTCGATGCACATGATTAGCCTTCATATTGATTAGTTGTGTCCAAATCGTCACATTTCAAGCGTCCAAGCAAACTTCATTTCGCTGCATTTTATATGGATAAAGAATATTTTCGCTTGATTTTATGATAAGTGATTGAAATTCATGAAACCTCGTTATATAATGACTTGGTTTCATAAAACCTCAGTGGCAATGAGCTGACTGAGTGCAGTTTGATTTACAGCGATTAGTCACTTGATTCATTGTTCCTTAATTTACTATCTTAAAACTGAGGTGAACTCTTTCATGAAAAAAGCAAAAGGACGTATGGACGAGAGCATTTTAGTATGTGTCTACTACGGTCCAAACGGCGAACGATTAATTAAACGTGGTGCAAAGCTTGCCAGCATGCTTGACTGCCCTTTATATATATTGACAGTTGATCCCCTGCCATATGATGATCTTGATGCCGAAAAATCAGCATACATTGACCGTTGGAAAGAACTTTCAGAGGAATATGATGTTGAAGAATTTATCATTCGTGATAACGAAAAGAAACCGGCGGTAAAAGTAATTGCTGAAGTCGCCAGAGAACATCATATTACCCAGATTATTATTGGTCAAACAGCCAAAAGTAGATGGGAAGAAATCACAAAAGGATCGTTTATGAATGTTCTATTACGAGAAATCCCATTTGTCGATTTCCATGTCGTTTCTTGTGATCGTGCAATCAAAGGCTTAGAAGGACACTTTGAAAAGGGAGTCCGTGCGTATGTCATTGAAGATGAACAAGGTTACCGACTTATGTTTACACACACAAAAGCAGCCAAATATGAAGGGATTTTCTTTAAAGAGACTGGTACAGACTTTAATAACGGTGTCTTCAAATTTATGAAGCATAACCGGATGGTTCAAGTTCACATTACTGATGATCGTGTAACTGAACCAACTAAAATTTATCCAACTTTAAAAGAAGAGACTCTTCCATAATCATAAAAAACAAAAGGATCTTGGCCTAGGCCAAGATCCTTTTGTTTTTAGTTACATTCATTAGTCTTCGCTATCACAATAGCCATAGACGATGGGTCTTTCACCTTAAAACAGCCACTCTCTTCTTCAATAATAAGATTCTTGTCTTTAATCCTATGATACATAACATTGTATGTTTGAGAATCAGTAACCCAAATCTTATACTGTTTCATTCCTGCTGCGGGTTGCGGCTGCGGTGTCGCACCTTCGCCTGACCAAGTATTAAATCCTAAATGATGATGATATCCTCCTACGGCCATAAATAATGCTTGTGGGCCATAACGTGCCATCGTTTGAAAATCGAGCAATTCATTATAAAACTGTTCAGTTTCACTTAAATTAACTACATGCATATGAACGTGTCCCATGCATGTACCTTCAGGCAATCCTTTCCAATCTTCAGCTAATGCTTGGAGTCCATTTACATCCAAAGCTTTTGTGTCCATTACAACATCACCAGATTCTGTATAGGTCCATTCAACACGCGGTCGATCACGATACAATTCAATCCCGTTACCATCTGGGTCATTCAAATAAATCGCTTCACTAACAGCATGATCAGCTCCACCTAATCGTATTTGTTTATTTATTAAATGAGCAAATTGATTAGCGAGACTTTTACGATCAGGAAGTAACAAAGCAAAGTGATAAAGACCAGAATGTTGATTTGCTTTTACCGGAATAGCTTGATCATTCTCTTCTAATACAAGAAGTAATTCACCTTTTCCATTAAACAATTTGGCTTTTTGCGGCATTACCTCAATATAAGAGAACCCAATTACTTCTTTGTAGAAACGAATAGATCGCTTGATGTTAGTTACAATTAAAGTAACTTCCCCCATCGTCATTTTAGTAGAATCCATGAATACTTGCACCCCCTTTAAAGATAATATAAGTGTAACGATAAAAAATATTAATTGTAAGTACGCACTTTTTTGTACTATAGTATATATAAAGATACTGAACTAAGGAGTGATTAATTAATGGAATCATCTTGTCAGGTCGATACAGCTTTAGAAATTCTTGTTGGTAAATGGAAACATAAAATTCTATTTCAACTTATTACAAAAGATGTTATGCGTTTTAACGAGTTAAAACGTGCCATACCTGGAATTACACAAAAAATGCTCACCTCTCAGTTACGAGAGCTAGAGCAACACGATATTATTGAAAGAAAAGTTTATCCTCAAATTCCTCCAAAAGTTGAATATTCAATGACTACTTATGGTCAAAGTTTAACCCCTATTTTAGATGCCATGCACAAATGGGGCACAAACCACATTAAACATATAGCTGATGCATATCCCAAAACCCACGAACAAAGTTAATCAATTAAAAAATCATACGCCCATTTTATCGTGCGTATGATTTTTTAAAATTGATGGTTTTGTTGCTTTTAACACCCACCATATGAGCACGATTTGTAGAGGCAACCTCAACCATAAAGCAAACGCAGGTAATTGATACTGCCCAGGAGTAAACGCCATATAAATATTTACTGGAAATACAAGAATAAGAAATAGAGCTGTCCATACTCCAGCTTTTGCCCTCGTGGGCTTATAAATTAATAAGATGGCAATCGCCATTTCTACAATTCCGGAAATGTAAACAATGGTTCTTCGAAATGGCACCCACTCTGGCATCGCCTCAATAAAAAAATGATCTATTATAAAATGACTAACTCCTGCACAAAAAAAGAGTAGCGCAAAGATATATAAAGCAAACTGACGTTTCATAACTTATCTCCTAATCCTTTATAACAACTAATTCAGGTAACCACTGACTCATATGAGTTTCAATTTCATCTAGATGTTTTTCTATATTTGGAAGTTCCTCATTTGTTAAATCTTTCATTGGTCTTACCCGATAGTTTTTATCATTATCTTCAAATTGAACATATGTTGGTAGAAATCTAGGATTTGCTACCATCACACCATCAGTACTACTTCTCTCAAGCTCAAACGAAAACACACCCCCGACTCGCCGTGGATGGTCGTACTGTCCTGACAGAAAATTCCCTAATGAATAAATTGCAAGTGTATCGTGTTCGTGCTCACTCTCGATCCATTCAGCAGGCTGCAACACATGAGGATGATGCCCAATAACAGCTGTCGCACCACTATCTGCAGCAAGTTGCACCCACTCTTTCTGTTGCTTGTTCGGGTAATAAACATATTCATCTCCAGCATGTAAAGCAACAAGAACAGCATCTGCCTGTAAACTTGCCTCTTCAATTTGTTTTTGCATCAAACTTGAATCAGCTAAATTAACAAGGTATTCTCGATTGTCTGGTACCGGTATGCCATTTATTCCATACGTATAGCTAAGTATAGCTATCGACAATCCGTTCTTTTTAACAACACGAAGGTCATCTGCATCATTTCTATCTTTAAATGAGCCTGTGTACATCATATCCAGCTCGTCCCAATAGGATAATGCATTCATAATCGCTTTTGGTCCACGGTCGAGCGTATGATTATTGGCCAATGTCACCACATCTACACCGGCTTTTTTTAATGCATCTCCCACTTCAAAAGGAGAATTAAAACTCGGATACCCAGATAATCCAATTTCTTCTCCACCAATCATTGTTTCTTGGTTAGCAATTGTAATATCTGGTTCTTTTAGATAAGGTGCAATCTCTTTTAACATCGGCCAAAAATCAAACCCTCTTTCGACTTTGGCGTCATCATAAACACGATCATGAATCAATATGTCGCCGACTGTTCCAACTGTTACCGACTGTCTAAAGCGCTCTCCCTCTTTTTGAAAAGGAGTACTAAACCGTAATTCAATTGTATTTAAATCAGTTGTCCCAGGTCGCATTTCATTTTGACAGGCCGTTGTAAGAAAAATTAAAAAAACACCAATTGCTTGTTTAACGAATTTCATACACTTCTCCCTATAAAAGGTTTACTATCATTAACTACTGATACTAAGTTACTTTGCTAGCTGCAGCCTCTTTTCTAGAGTCTCCAATCTCGTCATATAAATGGCAAGCGGCAAAATGACCTGGCTCATATTCACTGATCTCTGGCTCTATTAAAGTACAGCGTTCCATTACCCTTGGACATCTTGTGCGGAAAACACAACCACTCGGGGGAGAGATTGGGCTAGGAATCTCCCCACTAAGCAGAATAGGTTCACGTTTATCTTCAAGGTCGGGATCAGGAATTGGGATCGCAGATAATAATGCTTCCGTATAAGGATGAAGTGGTTTTTTGTATAATTTTTCACTTGTAGTTAGTTCCACAAGTTTCCCTAAATACATCACGCCAATTCGATCACTTATGTGCCTTACCATTGATAAATCATGTGCGATAAACAAGAATGTCAAACCTTGTTCAAGTTGGAGTTTTCTTAATAAGTTTACTACTTGCGCTTGAATCGACACATCCAAAGCAGATATGGGTTCATCCGCAACTATAAATTCGGGTTCTACTGCAAGTGCTCGCGCGATACCAATTCGCTGCCTTTGCCCCCCACTAAATTCATGGGGATAGCGATTTGCATGTTCTTTATTTAAACCCACTGTTTTCAATAATTGATATACTTTCTCTTTTCGCTTCACTCCGCTATAAAGACCATGAATATCTATACCCTCTGCCACGATATCCATAACCGTCGACCTTGGATTTAACGAAGCGTATGGATCTTGAAAAATCATCTGCATGCTTTGATCTAATTTTCTTTTTGTTTTTGAACTCGCTTTGTGAACATCTTGTCCTTTAAATTTTATAGAACCCTCTGTTTGTTCATATAAACGTAAAATAGTCCGTCCAAGTGTCGACTTTCCACAACCTGATTCACCAACTAAACCAAACATTTCTCCTTTATTAACAGTAAATGATACAACATCAACAGCTTTAAGTGTTTGATCTTTTCGAATTTTGAAGTGTTTTTTTAACCCTTGCACTTCAAGCATTGGTTCATTCATAAGAAATCCCTCCACAGAGCCTTACTTGTAAACCTTCTTGTGGCGCAGTATTCTTGTTCATATTCCGTCCCATGAAAGGAAATTTGTTCCACAGCTTTACCTGTTTTTGGCGCGTGTATCATTTCACCGTCGCCAGCATACATAGCAACATGGTGAACCGCACCTTCCCCTTTGTCATGTGCAAAATAGAGCAAATCACCAACCGCAACGTCCTCATCTTGTATTTCGATTCCTGTTTGTACTTGATTTGAAGCATCTCTTGGGATAATAATTGCGCTCGCTTTATGCATAGCATAAACAAAGCCAGAGCAGTCATAGCCAAACCCGCTCATCCCTCCCCATAAATACGGCAATCCAATAAACTGACGTGCACTGTCTACTAATTGATTTCCATCCTTCTCTCTCGATTTCCACTCTATATCGGCCTGTTTTATAACAGCTTCTCCTAGTGGAGTATCTACATGAAGAAAATGCTCATACGCCTGCTTAACAACAAGCGTTGTGCCAAAGCTCAACTGAAACAACAATTCATGGTTTGCGTTAAATAAAGGGGCTGTATTCCTTTTCACACGTACTTTTTGAGTCCCCACCTCACTTTGTACCGATGACAACTGACAAGAAGGTATCCAACCGGGATACCCAGCCTCCGCTTTAACGGTAGGTTGATCAAGGAGAATGACTTTAGACCAACCATTTGTCTCCTCTAAAATTAAAACAGGGTCATTAAATAAGGCTTGGCTTTGGACTAGGTTCTTTGAACACAGCTCCAATCGTTCATCATACGTGAGTTGAGAAAGCCAATTCTCATACATCGTTTCTTTTCCTAGAATAATAGAATCAATTTCTCGTGGAGAATCAAACGTGGTCCACAATGTTGCAACAGGAACTGCAATTCGCTTTTCTTCCATTTTGTCATCCCTCCACTCCTGATTCAATGGTTATCGTATTTAGGTTAGCATCAAGTACTGCATTTGCACCATAAGGTATCGATAAGGCTGGATTGCAGTGGCCAATTGAAACCCCTTTTAAACAAGGTTTTCCAGGTTTCTTGAGATAAAAGTTTAATACCTCATTCAGAGAAAATGACTTCTCTCTTTTTTTTGGTTCACACTTATTAAAGTTTCCAATAACGTATCCAACTGCACCATCTAACTTCCCTGCAAGTCTGAGCTGATTTAGCATTCGATCAATTCGATACGGCTCTTCTTCAATTTCTTCTATAAACAGAATTGCGCCTTCCGTGTTAATCTCATAGTTTGTACCCAATAAGCTACAAATTAGCGTTAAATTCCCTCCTACTAAACGACCATTAACTACGCCCTCTTCGAGTGAAACAAGTGATTCTGTTGACTCGTCAATGGTCATTGGTTTTTCCTGTAATACTTGTTTAAGACCATTAAGGGTAAAAGAATCGACACTTCCATTTGCAAGATCGGAACTTAACATTGGGCCATGAAACGTAATTAGACCTGTTTCTTGGTGAATAGCCGTGTGGAGGCATGTAATATCACTATAACCCCAGAAGACCTTTGGATTATTTCTAATGAGGTCATAATCGATTTTATCAACAATTCTCGGAGTCCCGTAACCACCACAAGCACAAAAAATCCCTTTTATATCTGGATTTCTAAACATGTCTTCTAAATCCGTAATACGTTCTTGATCTGTTCCTCCCAAGTAACCGTATTCTGCGCTAACTGAAGGGGCAACTACTACTTGTAAGCCCATCTGTTCATATATCCTTTTTGCCTCATACACCCTTTTTAAAGAAGGGGCGCTTGCTGGCGCAATGACACCAATCGTATCACCAGGTTTCAGTATCTTTGCTTTCTTAGGCATCATGTTATATTTATCCTCCTAACAAGCAAAAAAGGAAGAGGTTGTTGCTCTTCCTTTTTTTGCTTAATCTATTGCTCTATATCAGCCCACTTCAGTTCAATATACCCTACCGGATGACGTACAACCCCAGAAACTGATTCATTCTCTAAGACTGGTTGATTATAAAAATAAAGAGGAAAGAACGGCATTTCATCTAGTAGAATTGCTTCTGCTTCATGTAACAATTTAAATCTACTTTCTTCATTCCCCTCCATTCTCGATTCTTCGATTAAACGATCATACTCTTCGTTTGACCAACCCGTGCGATTCATCGAGCTATCAGTAATAAAACTTTCAAGGAAATTAATTGGATCAGCATAATCAGCAATAAAGGAAGAGCGAGACATCTGCATTTCTAAACCACGTTGTCGATCCAAGAAAACACTTGATTCAACAACCTCTAATTCCACATCCACATCTAAGTTTTCTTTATACATTTGCTGCAGCGTTTCAGCAATGCGTTGATGATCATTTGAGCCGGAACTGTAAGATAATGTTACTGGTGGAAGTTCCTCATAATTCTCTTCAGCCATTCCTTCTTCTAAAAGAGATCTTGCCTCTTCCACATCCATTTCAAAATAATCGCCGCCAACATCTCTGAAATCCTCACCAGAGGGTTCTGTAAAACCGTTAGAAACAAAAGCTGATGCAGGTTCTTGGTTTTGCTTAATTACATGATCGACAATTGATTCACGATTAACTGCTTTCGCAAATGCTTGACGAATCTTCTTATTTTGGAAAGGTTCTTCTGTAACTAAGAAACGATAAAAATACGTTCCTGCTTGATCATATAAATCTACTTCTCCGTCTGCAATCAGTTGTTCAGCCATATCAGCAGGAGGAGCTGTAGAATGTAAACCTCCTTGATCAAACAATTGGTACGCTGTCATAGCATCGTCAATCATAAACCATGTTGCTCCATCTAATGCTACATTGTCTGAATCCCAATATTCATTATTACGAGTCATTCGTAACTCAGAATTATGATCCCAACCACTAAGCGCAAACGGTCCATTGCTGATATACGTATCAGCCTCAGTATGCCAATCAGCATTTGCTTCGACCGTTTCTTTATGAACCGGGAAGAAAGAAGGGTTTGTAATTAAACTAAGAAAATACTGTTGTGGGCTTGTTAAAACAACCTCCAATGTTTTTTCATCGAGTGCCGTTACTTTAACCTCCTCAACTGATCCTTCTCCTTCACTAAATTCTGTTGCCCCTTCAATAAGGTCAGCTAAAAACGCTGCTGAAGAACCAGTGTCTGGATCAACCAAGCGTTTCCATGCATATTCAAAATCTTCAGCGGTGACTGGATCGCCATTTGACCAATTTGCATCATCTCGAATATGAAATGTAAACGTAAGCCCATCATCAGATATATCCCAGCTTTCAGCAGTTGCTGGTTCTGGCGTATGATCTGGGCCTAATCGTGCCAACCCTTCCATTATATTATTTAACGGTGCACTTGATACGGCTTCAAAAGCAATTTGCGGATCTAAAGATACCGGTTCATTTCCGTTATTTAACAGCAATATCTTATCACTTGCTTGTTCCTCATTTCCACCTTCTTCATTTTCATTTGCTTCTGAAGAGTCTTCGTCAGTAGAACCTCCAGTCGTACAAGCTGCCATCGTTACAGCAAAACCAAGCGCCATTGAACTTAAAAGCCATTTTTTTCTCATGTACGTTCCCCCTTTTATGCTAATTCTTTAAATACGTTTTTTGCTCTTGAATCTAAAAGCCAACAAGCAACCGTGTGATTGTTCGAAACAACTGTTTCTGATGGCATATGGTTACGGCAAACGTCCATCGCAAACTCACAACGTGGTGCAAATGGGCAACCTGCCGGTGGATCAAATAAATCAGGTGGTGTACCTCCTATTGGTAGCAACTCACCTCGAATATCGTCTAAACGAGGAATTGATTGCAGAAGACCTTTCGTGTACGGATGAGATGCCTGATAAAATAGATCCCTTCTACTACTTGTTTCAACTATTTTCCCAGCATACATAACATGTACTCGGTCTGCTAACTGAGCAACTACACCTAAATCATGCGTAATTAATATAATTGCGACTCCCGTCCGGATTTGAATTTCTTTAAAGAGCGCCAAAATTTGCGCTTGAATCGTGACATCTAATGCTGTCGTTGGTTCATCAGCAATTAAAATATCTGGTTCACAAATAAGGGCCATAGCAATCATTAAGCGCTGCCGCATACCGCCGCTAAACTCATGTGGGTATTGTTTTAAACGTTCCTTTCCATTTGCTATTCCGACAATTTCAAGCATCTCTAATGCTTTTTGATTTGCAGCTAAAACTGATATTGAGGTATGTTTCCGAATCCCTTCTGTTAATTGCGTCCCAATACTTAAAGTTGGATTTAAGGATGTCATAGGGTCTTGGAAGATCATTGATATACCGTTTCCTTGAATCTTGCGCATTTTTTTAGCAGATAGTTTTGTTAAATTAGTTCCTTTGAAACGAATCTCACCTTCTTTAATGACCGCCGACATTTTTGGCAATAACCTCATGATACTCTGAGCGGTAACGCTTTTTCCACAACCACTCTCTCCGACAATTGCCAATGTTTCTCCTTTATTTAATTCTAAATTCACTCCGCGTACTGCTTTAATTTCGCCTCCGTACGTTTTGAAATTAACATGTAAATTTTTTATTTCTAAAATTGCCATTTTAACGCCCCCTCGTTTTTGGATCAAGCGCATCTTGCAGTCCGTCACCAAACACATTAAATGCAAACATCGTTAGTGAAATAAAGAAAGCTGGAAAGAACAAACGCCACCAGTGACCGGTCAAAATTGATGACAGCCCATTATTAGCAAGTGATCCCCAAGATGCAAAAGGTGCTGAAATGCCTAGGCCAAGAAAACTTAAAAATGCTTCCGCAAAAATAGCTGATGGAACAGTTAATGTCATCTGGATAATAATTGGTCCCATTGTATTTGGAAGCAAGCTTTTCCTAATAATATGCGATGTACTTCCTCCAAATACTCTTGAAGCTAGAACATATTCGTTCTGTTTTAAAGATAGCACTTGTCCCCTTACAATTCGCGCCATCTCTACCCAACCTGTTACAGTTAATGCAACTATAATTGTCACTAAACCTGGTCCCATAATAACCATCAGCAAAATGACGATTAATAAGTATGGCAATCCATATAGCACTTCTACAATACGCATCATTACGGAGTCTGTGCGTCCACCCTTATAACCAGATACGCCCCCATATATAATTCCAATTAAACAATCAATCAAAGCTGCAGCAAAACCAACAAAAAGTGAGATTCTGGCTCCATACCACGTTCTTGAGAACATGTCTCGTCCAAGTTCATCGGTACCAAACCAATGGTCTGTAGAAGGAGGTAAATTAACTTTTTCTAAGTTTCCTAATGTGACACTGTGTGGAGAAATCCAAGGTCCAATTATCGCCATAATAGTTAAAGAAATCATTGTAAATAACCCTAGCATCGCTAATTTATTTTGTCTAAGCCGCATCCATGCAGACTGCCAATAAGAAAGCGAAGGTCTGGAAACTTTCTCTGCTTCACCTCGGATAGATGCTTTTTTAAACAATTCATCTTCTACAGGCTTTCCATTTGAATTGAGTAATGCCACCTACTCCCCCTCCTTCTTATGCAATCTGATTCGCGGATCGAGGAACCCATAGATAACATCAACAATAAACAGCATAATAAGGAGAATCGCACTATAGAATATTGTAGTTCCCATAATCACTGGATAATCTCTATTGTTTATACCTTCAACAAAATAACGCCCTATCCCCGGAATAGCAAAAATCTTTTCGATTACAAAACTACCCGTGAGCACCCCAGCTACTAACGTACCCATAATTGTGACAACGGGCATTAAACCATTACGAAGTGCATGCTTTACAACAACGGTAAACGGAGATAACCCTTTCGCTTGGGCTGTCCGAATATAATCTTGAGTCAGTACATCTACCATAGTCGAGCGTGTAAGTCTCGCTATGATTGCCATTGGGGAAGTTGCCAATGCAAACACGGGTAAAATCATATGCTCCCAACTCTGCCATAATGCCACGGGCAAATAATCTTTAAACGTATTAATGAGAAGCGCAGCCAAAATAAAATTTGGGACTGATAACCCGAGTACTGCAAGGGTCATTAATGTATAGTCTATGAATCCATTTCGTCTTAGAGCGGAGAGTACACCAAGTGTTATTCCAGTAACGAGAGCAATACCAAGAGCATAAAGCCCAAGTTCAAGAGATACTGGAAACCCCCGAGAAATTAAGTCATTTACAGAAACACCCTGCTGTGCAATAGATGGACCAAAATCAGCTTGTAGCAGAGATTTCAAGTATTCAAAATACTGAATTAACAGTGGCTGATCTAACCCGAAATACGCCTCTAAATTTGCTCGAATGGTCTCGTTTGTTGTTCGTTCACTATTAAGGGGAGAACCAGGTACCGCATGCATTAGTGTAAAAGTTGCAGTAATGATTATCCATAATGTGACAAGCATCGCTAAAAATCGTTTGCTTACATATTTCAGCATTTTCTCTCGCCTCTTTCTAGCAGAACGTTGTTTGCATCGCGAGTTCTGTCATAACAAGCATCGCTTGATAAGCCTCCTTCACATCTCGGGCAGTAAATTTCACTATTGTCCCTTTTTCAATCTCTGCCCCAGGCATTAATGCAGCCCATTCGGCTTGTCCATAATTGGCGAACTCAATATGTAATATTGGTTTTTCACTTGTCCGAAGCGGTTTCACTTTTGCTATTTTACTTAGGGCATCTTGTGTTTTCTCTTGCAAGAGAACCTTGCTATTAGTAGGAGTCAGACATATCGCGGATGAGCGAGATTGGGCCACTTTGACACATGCAGTCGTGACTCCTGGTACAAGTGCTTCTGCTTCTCTACAAGTCGAATCATCTCCGGCTACTAATAAGAGTGGCACATCATAGTAACCTGCTAAATAAGCATTAAAACCCATTTCTCCGATCTCATGTTCATCAAGCCACATCGACCTTACACCAAAAATCATCGTATGACTCATCACTCCTGGCGTTGATGCTCTTGCATGGTAGCCGAGAAAAAATGCCCCATCAAACGAATGGTCAATTCCTTGCATCATTGAATACGGCTTTACTTCCCCGGAGACTAGTTTAATATCACCATGTACTTTTTCAATAAGTAAGTTATTCATCTTCCCATGAGCATCATTAACGATAAACTCCTTACAACCAAATTCGATAGCAGATTCTGCTACATAATTAACTTCATCAGTCATTAATTGCTGTCCTCTAGCATAAAAACGTTCACCTGGAGTAACAAATTGATGATCGACTAACCCTGATATCCCTTCCATATCAATAGATGTATATAGTTTCATAGCACACCTTCTTTTTTCTTTTTTACTTTTTTGTAAATTCGTTTAATGAGTTCGTATTCGCAATATAGACTTAAATATCCTGCAATATATATAATCTTTTTGCGGAATACTGTCATTTTCACTTACATACTTGCCTTAAAACTCCTTGTACACTATATGCTTATACCTGCTAAATGTATTACGATATTCCATGAACTACGTGACTAGGACTCTAATTTCGTACTACGAAATAATAAGTAATTAAGGTACACTAGAAGAAAAAAGGAATGGTGAGACCACTATGCAACTAGAGCAGTCTAACACAAGCGGAATCGCTGCCGCTTTTAGCTCATACTTAATTTGGGGGCTCCTACCACTTTATTGGGCGTTGCTTTCAAGTATATCTACGTTTGATATATTGATGTACAGAATCGCCTTTGCGTTCGTATTTATTCTTTTAATTATCGCCCTATCACGAGAAAAAACGCATTATCGCCATGAGATGAAGTGGGTCTTTACGAATGCGCAAGTTTTCTTTAAAGTTGCCTTGGCGGCAATCTTAATAAGTTTAAATTGGTTCATTTTCATCTTTGCGGTAAGTGGTGACAAAGTACTTGATGCTAGCCTAGGTTATTATATTAATCCTCTATTAAATGTCGTATTGGCGACATTTTTCTTAAAAGAGAAACTTACCAAATCAGAACAAATAGCCGTGACATCAGCAGTAATCGGCGTAAGTATCTTAATCTTTTTAAGTGGGTATATTCCCTGGGCCTCATTCGGTATGGCGTTATCCTTCTGTCTATATGGATTTATAAAACGATCTGTTCCATTATCAGCAACCGGAGGTCTACTTATTGAAACACTTCTAGTTATGCCATTCGCTTTAATTTATTTAAGTTTCATATCAACTTACTCCTTTTTTCACTTTGACTTAATTACAATGATGTTGTTATTTGGGGCGGGGATAGTAACAGCCATTCCTCTCATTCTTTTCTCATTTGGTGCTAGAAGAATCTCCTTTTCATTAATTGGTTTCTTACAATACATTGCACCGACATGCATGCTCATTCTTGGAATTTTTGTTTTTCATGAACCATTTACTAAAGCACAATTTTTTGCGTTCTTCTTTATTTGGATTGGTCTAATTATCTTCACTTCTTCACGATTAATTGGACATCGCAAACAGCGAAGAAAGATAAGTGCATGATTTTATTTTTCAGGTATACTAGACATACATAGTAAGAAAGGGAGTGTATTTTTTGGCTAAATTTCGAGGATTTATTGGCACTTATACAAAAGGAGACAGCAAGGGTATTTATTCCTTTGTACTGGATTCAGAGTCACATGAAGTAAGTGATATCAAATTAGCTGCTGAATTAAGAGATCCTACATATCTGACTATTAGTAAGGATGGTCAATTTCTTTATTCAGTCATGAAAGAAGCAGATGCAGGGGGAATTAGCGCATTCTCTATTGACGCCAAAAGTGGTGGACTCACTTTTAAAAGCAAAGAAACTACAGTTGATGGTGGACCTTGCCACATCAATGTTGATACCGCTCAAAAGCAAGCATTATCTGCCAACTATCATAGCGGTGTCATTACTGCCTTTTCATTACATGAAGACGGTTCTATTTCAGGCGTCACCTCAACAGCTGAACACCATGGCAGCGGCCCGAATAAAGATCGACAAGAAAAAGCCCACGCGCACTTTGCTGGCTTTACTCCAAATGAGAAGTTCGCCGTTGCCGTTGACTTAGGGACAGATGAGGTCATCTTATATCGCTTAGAACAAGGGAAATTAATACATCATTTCACATTCAAAGCCACCCCTGGGTCAGGTCCAAGACACATTGCCTTTCACCCAACGGAACCATATGCCTACATTATGACAGAGTTGTCAAATGAAGTGATTGTGTGTCAATTCAACGAAGAATTAGGTGAATTAACAGAGCTACAAATCATTTCTACTCTTCCAGATGGATATGAAGACTTAAGTCAAGGTAGCGCGATTCATATAACGAAGGACGGCAAACACATTTACGTTGGGAACCGTGGTCATGACTCGATTGCCTCTTTTCAAATCAACCAAATTTCTGGTGAGTTAGCTCTTGTCGAAATAATTAATACAGAAGGGTCATGGCCCAGAGACTTCCACCTCGATCCATCTGAACGTGTAATGCTAGCTTCTAATCAAGAAACAAGCAATCTAACTGTCTATTCCCGAGACTCTGACTCTGGAAAGTTAACGCTTCAAAAATCATCGATTGATGTTCCTTATCCTGTATGTGTTGCATTTATTCAAGAACCCATTTAAACACAAAAGACCTTGCCATTGTGATGGCAAGGTCTTTTGTTTGTTACAGCGCTGATAGGGCATCCTCCAAATGCCGATATGAGAGTTTTAAATCACGAGCAATCGCTTCATATGTGACGTATCCACCTGCTGTGTTTAGACCTTTTGCAAGAGCTATGTTTTCAGTTAAAGCCGTTTTTACACCTTTATTAGCTATCTGCAATCCATAAGGAATTGTAACATTTGTTAGCGCTATCGTTGATGTTCTCGGAACAGCTCCAGGCATATTGGCTACAGCGTAATGAATCACTCCATATTTTGTATACGTGGGCTCATCATGCGTGGTCACTCGGTCGGCGGTTTCAATAATTCCTCCTTGATCGACTGCTACATCTACTACCACACTGCCTTGTCCCATGCTCTTAACCATGTCTTCAGTCACAAGTCTCGGTGCTCTCGATCCGGGAATTAACACAGCCCCTATTACGAGATCAGCTTCCGCAACGGCAACTGCAATGTTTAATGGGTTCGACATCATTGTTTGAATATCATTCCCGAATTGATCATCAAGTTGACGTAACCGCTGCGCACTCACATCTAGTAAAGTCACGTCTGCGCCTAATCCAATTGCCATTTTAGTCGCATTTGTTCCGACTACACCGCCACCAACAATTGCTACTTTTGCTCGGTTAACACCAGGCACGCCAGAAAGAAGTATTCCTTTACCTCCATGTGTTTTTTCTAAAAATTGTGCTCCTATTTGCGTTGCCATCCTGCCCGCCACCTCACTCATCGGCGTAAGAAGTGGCAAAGTTTTGTTCTGTTCAACAGTTTCATAAGCAATCGCAGTTACACCTTTCTCAAGAAGCGCAGCTGTTAATTCTGATTCTGCTGCTAAGTGTAGATAAGTAAATAATATTAATCCTTCTCTGAAAAACACGTACTCTGATGCAAGCGGTTCTTTTACTTTCATTACCATATCTGACTTTGCCCAAACGTCCTCTACGTTTTCAATGATTAAAGCTCCTGCTAATTTATACTCTTCGTTCGTAAAGCCGCTTCCGCTCCCAGCTTCTTTTTCAACCAAAACCTGGTGCCCGCTTTCTGTAAGCACTACAACTCCCGCAGGCGTAATAGCGACTCGATTTTCGTACCTTTTTATCTCTTTTGGAATCCCAACTATCATTAGTATCGCCTCCTATTTTTCTTCTTCCTAGTATATCTAGAATAATCAGATACCTATTGTAGTAAGTATCTCTCAAAGACTATATTCCTTAGTTATTGGGCTATTAAAAGAGATTGAGCCAGTTTTTCCGATAAATGATTGTTATTCGTGTGGGCCACCGACTCTACGTGTTCCATATAAGCAAGCGCCTGATAAAGGGAACGCCCTTATCAGAAGTCCAAAAGAATAGCGTTTTGTAAGGAACAAAACGCCTATTTCTTATTTTCCTTTTGCAACAGGATAATGATCATGTGTAATCCAATCGCTCCAACTACCAGGGTATAGCTTTACATTCGTATACCCAGCTTTTAGAAGTGCCATTACATTGGGACAAGCAGAGATTCCAGAACCACAATATACAATCAGTTCTTTCTCTTTAGATACATCTTTAAAGTGATGCTGAAGTTCAGCTTCAGTTTTCCATTTTCCTGTTTCGGTTAATACACCTTTCCAAAAATAGTTAAGTGCACCTGGAATATGGCCAGCTTGTGCATCAAGCAGTTCATTTTCCCCCAAAAAACGGTCAGCCGAACGAGCATCAATTAGAATAGCTTCCTCTATTCGCTCATAGACATCCTCTGCTTTTACGATGAAAGAATGATTGACACTTGGTTGAAAATGCACGGTTGTTTGTTCTGGTATTTCATTAGTAGTCGGATAACCTTTATTTTTCCAATCTTCAAATCCTCCGTCAAGAATGGCAGCATGGTTGTTCCCGATGTAAGATAGCATCCACCAAGCTCGAGCAGCTGCCATACCACCGCTATTGCCGTCATAAATGACAACCTCCGTATTCTCGTTTATTCCTTTGCTACTAAATATGTTCGCAATACGTGTAATCGAAGGCATTGGATAGCGCCCTCCATGGTTCAACGAACGATCAGACATTTCACTTGCCATATCAATAAAGAGGGCACCTGGTATATGTTCCTTCTCATAACTCCTTCTGCCTTTATCCTCATCCATTAAATCATGTCGGGCATCTAATATCACCACTTCTTTATTACAACTGTACAGCCACTCCGCAGAAACGATCATTCGTTTATCTCCTTCCAAAAACATCTTTTATATAAACATTAGAGAAAAAGCTAGCGATCCCTGCTCGCTAGCCTCAATTCATTCATTTATTTTCTAATAAAAATGACGTTATTTCTTCTAAATGTTGCTCCAAAGAGATTGGATCATTAAAATAGTAGCCGATTGGGTCCATTTCAAATACCCTACCATTTTCTACTGCATCAAGACCTTCCCAGATTGAACTTCCATACAAAAATTCGCCATCCAAATTTGGTGTCCAAGGAGCCGTAAGAATATAGTCGCCAGCAAATTGAGGGACTGTTTCTAATTGTAATTGATTGTAGCCATCACTTCCTACTTTTTCCTCAACTTCTGAAGGCATTGCTAGCTCTAATTCCTCGTACATGATCTCTCCACCACGCCCCCATCCATTTCCGTATAAATAAACATCGCTTTCTGTTGGTTGCAAAATAGAGATTGTACGATCACCAACTGCAGTTTGCACATCTGGCTTTAAATCATTTATTTGATTTTCCCAATTTCCGATCCATTCCGCCGCTTGATCTTGTCGCCCAAACATTTCTCCAAATTCTGTTAGCTGATCTTTATAGCCAAGTGTTGCATAATCCACAGCTACTGTCGTAGCGATATCTTCTAGTTGTTCAAGAATCTCTGAACTATGGTATGCAATAATTAAATCAGGATCTAATGCTAACACTTCTTCTACTGAAACAGCAGATCCATCTCCTAAATTTTCAACACCGTCCGTATACTCATTTAAAAATGGACTTTGAAATACATAATCAGTTGTTGCAATAACGTTAACATCCAGTTCTTGCAAGTAGCCGAAATAAACATCTGACAAAAGTACAACACGTTCCGGGTTAGCTGGAATTTGTTTAACTCCATTTAATGCTTCATATTCAATTATTTCTTCATGTTCCTTACCGGTTGGACTTTCTTTAGCATCTTCATTTCCACCGCAAGCAGTCAGACTCAAAACACTTATGCCGAATATGACTAGTGACCATTTATTCATTTGATTCACGTTCTTATCCCCTTAATGATAAAGATTTTCATTTGCAAATATGAGTATAACCCGGCTTATCTAACTTCGCAAATCTTTATCGCTTCTTTAAAATTTTCCATTTGAAATGATCATGAACAACAATTAATATTGAAATGAAGAGCATTTTTTCCTATCGTTACAAGTAACAATGTTTTATACCTGAGGAGGTTACGGTGCGGCACTTACTAAAATTATCCTTGTTTCTTCTTCTCTGTTTGCTCATTTTCTTGGGAGTTCATTATTTTTCCGAAAGAAATGGATTGTCCTTTGAAGATGTATTTACTAATTCAAGCACTGATGCAAAATTTAATTATCATGTTGAAATAGATGAGATTATAAACAACGAAGGTTTACACCCTATTGTGGAAGAAAAAACCGAGCAATTAATTAAATATTCTTCCGAAGAAGGCATTGAAATTATAATTACTGATGGATATAGATCGATAGAAGAGCAAGATAAGCTATACAAACAAGGTCGACAAAATAGTGAGCAAGTTGTTACTAATGCAGAAGGCGGTCAATCCTACCACAATTACGGACTTGCAGTAGACTACGCTTTGCTTAATGAAAATGGTGAACCTATTTGGGATATTCATTATGACGGGAATAAAAACGGTGAACCTGATTGGTTTGAAGTAGCTGATATCGCAAAAGAACTCGGATTTACATGGGGCGGTGATTGGAGCCGCTTTGTCGATTATCCTCATTTGCAAATGACTTTTGGTTATTCAATTAGAGAATTAAAACAAGCAGCTCGAAATAGTGATTAGAAGTGGGTCGTTTTCGCTCACTCTGATTACTACTTGTTTTATTTTTCTTAATATTCATTTTTGTTTTCTTTCTTTTAATTGAAGGAATTTAAATCTTTTTGACGAATAATATAATATAGTGGATTGAAAGAGTATTCACGATACTATACAAAGTGGGTTGATGAAAAGTGGAGTTAGGTAGAACAATTAAATATTACCGAATTAAGCATAATATGACGCAGGCGGAACTCGCTGACGGTATTTGTTCCATTCCACATTTGAGCAAGATCGAAAATACGATTTACAATGCCAACCATGCGACAGCTTCACTGCTCTTAGAAAGACTTGGTATTAATATAGAAGATGAATATGCCCAGCATTCAGAAATTAAGCAAGCCTTAGAATCTTTTATTGAAGCAATACAATTCGTTGACGTAAAAGAAGCAAAAAGAATACAAAAACGCTTGCTTGAGAAAGAGCATATTATTCCTAGGACCGATTTTATCAATACGTATCATTTGTATATGATGCGTTACCATTTGATGAATGGATCGATAAACCTTGCTTTTGAAGAACACCTTATTCTGGCCAAAAACAGTAGCAACTTAAGTGCAGTTGAAGCTTTGTCTTTCCGTTTGTTTCAAGGTATATTGCTTGTCAACAAAGGCGAGCTAAAAGAAGCAAAGGAAATCTTATTGGACTTGCAAAATGAAGACTACTCTTCAAAATACTTATTTGTCCGCGAAGTGGCATTTGTTTTAGCACAATGCTATACACAAATGAATGAACCAGAAAAAGCAATTATTTACGCCAAAGAAGCACTGCATATTTTTAAACAAGAGGATAATTACATCCGAGCGTTCCATACGCATATGTTACTTGGAATTAATTATACTCAAATGAATATGGTCGAAGAATCTCTACGTCTTTACAAGATGCTTTTGCGTAATACGAGGCTTTTTGGCCATGACGTACTGTATTATCAAGCAAAGTACAACCACGGTATTCTATTAAAAAAAATGGGCGAATATGAACAAAGCCACCAATGCTTTACAGAGTGTATATCGTACTATGAAGTTGGTAGTAAAAATTATGTATTTAGTTTGCTTGCGGATGTTGAAGTGTTATTCCATTTAGAAACTAAAAAAGAGCACATCGGTATCAGATTAAAAGAAATTATTGATATTAGTTCGGTTAGAGGGTTTGAGCGAATGAAGTTACAGGCGAAATACTATGCATTTCGCCTTGAATCAAATGATGCTATGTATGACTTCCTTGAACACGAGCTGCTTCCTCACCTTGATAAACAAGACAATAAAGAAGAACTGATTCCATACGCTTTAGAACTAGCGCAATGGTATCAAAAGAATGGTAAATACGAAAAAGCTACCGAGTATTTAAGCAAGTATGTGACGGGTGGTCATCGCAGAGAATTCTCCATTGTGTAATTTTACAAATAGGAATTGTACTACTCTCCCTCATAGACACTAACAAAAACACCTCAAAAAATTATCTCTGAGGTATTTTGAACGAAATGCTACAAGTTTATAATCAAAAATCCCAGTCATGGTAAACTCTGACCGGGATTATTTTCGTATTAACGTGTTGCTGCTTCTGCGTTTACTAGTCCGCTACCATAAAGATTCGTATTGCCAAGATTAGTTGCAGTATTTTTCAAGTGATTTCTAACTTGTACATTAGACCATGAAGGGTTTTTCTGTTTAACAAGTGCTGCAACACCAGCTACGTGAGGAGTTGCCATTGAAGTACCATTCAAACTCGCATAACGGTTCCCTGGATATGTGCTTTGAACACCTACGCCAGGAGCGACAATATCAAGACCTGCACCATATTGAGAGAAGCTTGCACGGTTGTTATTTTGATCAGTTGCACCTACTGCCATCGCATTCGCGTAACGTGCAGGATAACCAACTGAGCCAGCACCAGAATTACCAGAGGCTGCGATAACAAGTACACCACGAGATGTCGCCGCGTTAACAGCTTGTTCAAGAGTTGCGCTCGGTGCAGAAGTACCAAGGCTCATATTAGCTATATGCATTCCATTATTGCCAGCCCATTGCAACCCTTGTGCAATTCCACTAATTGATCCAGAACCACTAGCTCCAAGTACTTTAACTGCATATAATTCTGCATTCGGTGCAACACCAAGTACGCCTATTGAATTATTTAGAGCGGCTATCGTTCCTGCTACATGTGTCCCGTGTCCATTCCCATCTTGATAACCAGGTTCACCTGCTACGAAGCTTGCCCCTCCCCGTACATTTAAATCTTCATGTGTTGAAATACCTGTATCAAGAACCGCCACCTTCACTCCTGATCCTGTTATACCTCGATTATGAGCAGATTGAGCTTGAACACGGCTTATCCCCCAAGGAACTGATTGAGCCATTGTAGTCACTTCAGCATCTTCTTCAATATAAGAAATTGCTGGGTCTGATTCCAAAGAAGCCACATCTTCAGGATTTAATTCTACTGATAAAACTGGAATCGTTTCAAATTCATATAAAAGATCAATTTCAACGTCATCGACTTCTGAAATACTAACCTCTTCTTCTTCAATTTGTTCTACAAAAGTAGATACCGCTTCCTGCTCTGTGAAACCAATTAAATATTTCTCTTTCGCTTCCTCTGCTGCCTGTGCAATTGATGAACTAAAAGCTAGTGAGATTAGTAATGCGGTACTAGCGACAACCTTCCCCATTTTCTTATTCAATTCGTTTCCCCTCCTCAA
This sequence comes from Shouchella patagoniensis, assembly GCF_002019705.1. GTDB lineage: Bacteria > Bacillota > Bacilli > Bacillales > Bacillaceae_D > Shouchella > Shouchella patagoniensis. Next base: position 1,814,841 of record NZ_KV917377.1, read on the forward strand.
AATGTTCCAACCTGCGCAGCTGGTAATTTCAAATTAACAAATAATTCATTCTTTTGGTATTGGGAAACTTAATTCTATATTGGGAAAATGTTGTAAATTAATAGTTAACTTTTCCAACAAAACATCAATTTTCCTTAATCTATGTGCTAGTTTGCTTTTATAATATTTCTAGTTATTAGAAAATGATATAAGGCGCCTACCATTCCTGCTTGATTTTGGAAGTGACATCGTTTAATTTCCGACAAATCTGCAAGCAACGGGTCAAGGTTCCTAACTCTTTTTTGCACTTCCGCTAAAAAGATTTCTTCCTCCGAAACTCCACCACCTACCAATATTCGTTGAGGCGCATAACAAGCAATAATATTCGCGCAACTAACAGCAACCGAATCAAGAAAAGTGCTTACCGTATTTTTTATCTTCGTGTCTCCAGCTTTATACAGTTTGAAAAGAGTCTGACCATCGATAGGTTCTGTTCGATCCGAATTAACTCTACGCATTAATGGTCCCATGGCCGAAAATTCTCCGAAATTAACATTCTTATCGGTTTGGTCAGTCGTGAAATAACGTTTCATTAAACCATATTCACCAGCCATGCCTTTTACACCTCGGTAAAGTTGACCATTTATAAAAACCGCCCCTCCGATCCCAGTTCCGATAATAAAGCAACTAAAGTTATCAATGCCTTGAGCGTTCCCTTTCCATCTCTCTGCAAGAGCAACGCAATTCGCGTCATTCTCCATTTCAATTGGTATGTTTAAATACGCAAACGCTTCTTTTAGATGGACTTCTTGAAAATCTTTAACGGCACCACTTGTATACATCCAACCAGATGCTGGCTCCAGCGCTCCAGGTACACTAAGCGCAAGACCTTCAATAGAAAAATCATCCATGTATGTTTTGCAAACGAAATCAATTGTTTTATATATTTCTCTCGTCCCGCTTTTAGGTGTGAGTTCTGATCCACTTATAATGATCTTGCTATCGGAATCCATGACTGCGTGTTTAATAGCCGTACCACCAATGTCAATTGCTATATACAACCCCATAATCAACCCTCTTTCCGTATTCAACTAAAATAACTCACAAACAACTATTCCTTTTATAGTTTGTATGCGTTCACTTCACTTTATTTCTTATTATACACGGCGTTTCTGATTAAAACGATTACATCCTGTATAAACTGATACAAAAAAGGAGGGATAGAACATGCAAACTCCCCAACGAACTATAATGAAGAGAACCAGTCAAAATAGATCAATAAACCCTCGGCTTTCTAGACATATACTCACTTATAGTCAATGGTATGACTCCGTTACAATTGAACGAGCTCGAGAAGATTTAAAACAGATACATTAATAGATAAACAAAAAAACTGCAATCCGATCGTTTATTCACTCCTAACGATCAGATGCAGTTTTTTATGCACTAAATTCTGTCATATCTTATATTTGATATGCTTTAAGATCACTCATCTCTCTCTTGCGTACAATTGCTTGTATGTGCCAACCATCATCTTTTTCCACCTGCGACGTCACATGGGCATTTTCATTTAAATAAGCAACTGTTTTCCCTTCGTTATAAGGGATAAGGAAATCATATGTGCTCCAATCAGAAAACACAATTTCCCCTATCATATTTACTAACTCATCTAAACCTTGCTTGTTTTTTGCAGAAACAAATACTTCATTTCCTTGAATTCCAGTACTGGGATCAAGTGTTAGGTCGATCTTGTTATACACATAAATGAGTGGACGTTCAATATCCATTGACTTCAATGTTTCATTTGTCGTTTGGATCATTTCTTCATAATGTTCGTTTGAATAATCAACAACATGAAGCAATACATCTGCTTCACGTGCTTCTTCCAACGTTGAACGAAATGCCTTTATTAAATGTGTTGGTAACTTGGAAACAAAGCCAACTGTATCAGCCATTAGAAAAGGTAGATTTTTCTTCCATTCTACACGTCGGACTGAAGTATCAAGTGTTGCAAATAGCATATCCAGCTCGAACACTCGTTTATGCTCTAAATCCTCATTATTTAACATGGCATTTAATAATGAAGACTTGCCTGCATTTGTATAGCCTACTAAAGCTACAACCGGCATACCTTTCTTTTTACGTTGCTGCCGTTGGACATCTCTGCGAGCAACCACTTCTTCTAATTCTTTTTCTAACCCATTTATACGGCTTTCTATTTTTCGACGATCTAGCTCTAATTTTGTTTCACCAGCTCCACGGTTTGCAAGACCAGCGCCACTTCCGCCTTGTCTGCTTAATGATGCTCTCATACCTACTAACCTTGGTAATAGATAATTTAACCGTGCAATTTCAACTTGAAGTTGAGCTTCTTTTGTTTTGGCACGTTCCCCAAATATATCGAGAATAAGCATTGTGCGATCATATACCGTGACCTCAAGCTTTTTTTCAAGATTCCTGATTTGTGAAGGCGAAAGCTCATCATTAAATATAACAAGTGTTACATCTAACTCTTCACACATTGCACGTAGCTCTTCTACTTTTCCAGTACCAATGTACGTAGCATGATTTGGTGTCTGCAATTTTTGTGATACCTGAGCAACTGTTCTTAAATCAAGAGCTTCAGTTAATTGAACAAGTTCCTCCATTGAGTAAACAAAATCTCTATCTTGTTGTAATTCAACACCAACAATAATTGTTTCTTGGATATCTCTTTTTTCTTGATTGTACATTTAAGTCCTCCATTTGTTATGACTTATCCTTTTTCTACATAACAAAATACACACGCCTTCGCCTGTGCGCAAACGAGGATCATATGAGTTAGAAGTTCGCCTTTCATTGTTTCTAGACAGACTTCTCCCATTTACACGGTTCGAAGTTTCGTGATATTTAATTAGTAACCTACGACTGCCCAGAAATCAATCATCATCCGAAGCCTCCTAAATTTGATTAATCGTATCGTACCACTCTATTCTAGCTAACGCAATGGTTGAGAGATCAGACACACTTTACTTATTCTGAATCTTCCGCTCACGTTTTTTTAATGATTGTAACAATAAATAATTTAGGATTTCAGGTTCTTCATGATGCACCCAATGTGTAGCCCCGTCAATAAAGGATACGTCCACTTCGTTACAACGTTTTGCACTCTCTTTTGCTAAGCGTTTAGATAAAAAAGGGTCATTTATCCCCCAAATAATATGCGTTGGTACGTTTATTGGTAAATCAATTTGCTTAAAGCCCGCTTGAACTTGGAATCTTAAAGCACGATACCAATTCAACATCCCTGTTAATGCACCAGGTTTCTTCCAAGCTTCTTGATACTTCGCTAAGTCATACTCCATAAAAGCATGATTCTTCCCGGTCATTGCCAACCCTTTTGCCATATAGTGAAACCGTCCACTTGCCATTAATTTTTCAGGAATAACTGGTAATTGAAAAAGAAGCATATAAGCACTTCTGATTAACTGGCTAGGCTTCCGTATCATTACACGAGGCATATCTGCAGGGTGAGGAATATTTATCGCAATTAATTTTTCTATTCTCTCCGGTCTTGTTGCCGCTAAATGCCAGGCTACAGCTCCACCCCAATCATGACCAATCAATATAGCCTTCTCTCTACCTAAAGCGTCTATAAACGCTTCACAATCATCCCTGAGTGTCCAAAGTGTATATGACTCTATATCTTGAGGCTTATCGGACTGATTATAGCCGCGTTGGTCAGGTACCACTACATAATAACCAGCATCCGCAAGCTCATTAATTTGATGCCGAAAGCCAAACCAAAACTCCGGAAAACCGTGTAACATCAATACAAGCTTACCATTTTTTGGTCCTGCACAAACCATATGAAAGCTATGTCCATTCGCTTCTATTATTTTGTGTTCATATTTCATTTTTTACCACACCCTTTGTTTAATATTAAATATGTACCCAAAGGTTGTCTGCTTCATGCTTCATATTCTTTCTTTTCAAGAAATACTTGACGATTTCCTTTCCACTGCGTATACTAAAAATAATTTAATAGCATTCCTTCAAAGGGGAGTAGCTGCAAGTTTTATATACTTGAACCAAAGTCGTCATTACGTGGATTCTGTCCACCGGCTTTGTTTGGCATGATACATATTAATGTCTAGCAAGACCTTTGCCTCGTTTCAACCAAGGCAGAGGTCTTTTTTATGTGTTTTTTTCCTCTCTTTGGTTAAACGTTAGGAGTGAAATATAAGAGAGGCGAGTGAAGATATGGATGCATCTTTATTAATGGAGTACAGTTGGGTATTGCTTGTCTTAATCGCTTTAGAAGGAATTCTCGCCGCTGATAATGCTCTAGTTTTAGCAATCATGGTTAAACATCTACCAGAAAAAGAACGTAAAAAAGCATTATTTTATGGGTTAGCTGGAGCATTTGTTTTTAGACTCCTATCCCTTTTTGTCATATCTTTTTTAGTCGACATTTGGCAAGTTCAAGCACTTGGAGCTTTATATCTCTTATTTATTGCCTTAAATCACTTGTATCGAAAACATGTTGTTTCAAAACAAGAAGCTTCTGCTGGCATAACCAAAGTAAAGAAGGGGAGTGGCTTTTGGACAACTGTTTTAAAAGTAGAAATTGCGGATATTGCTTTTGCCGTAGATTCAATCTTAGCTGCGGTTGCGCTAGCAACCGCACTAACACCTACAGGGATCGGAACAGTAGGCAGTATGGACGTTGGGCAGTTTGTCGTGGTTTTCTTAGGTGGGTTCATTGGTCTATTGATCATGAGGTTTGCAGCTTCGAAATTTGTTATTCTACTTCAGAAAAGACCTGGGCTTGAAACTGCTGCTTTCATTATTGTTGGCTGGGTTGGGATTAAACTTTCGGTTCAAGTACTTGCTCATGAATCAATCGGAATCATTCCACATGACTTCCCTCACTCTACAATGTGGAAATTATTCTTCTATAGTGTCCTTGTATTAATCGTTCTTGGCGGTTGGTTCTTATCTAAAAAGCCAGCACCTTCCGAAGAAGAGAAACCCGAAATCGAAAAACGCGCAGAAAATAAAGTACAATAAAAAAGCAGCCATATGGCTGCTTTTTTATTGTACTTCTATATGCAAATCCCCTGTTTTCGTCCAGCTTGCTCTCTTTAAAAGCTGGAATAAAAGAAGTGAAATGATACCGGGTAGAATAACTCCAACACCAATAAAGATAAGTAACCCCGTTGCTCCTTGTGTTGAAAAGATCGTTATAGGTGCAATTAATGAATTGAGTCCAAGACCCGCTAATTCGTATGATACTTGAAAATTAAACCATAATGTTCCTAAAGGTGCGCATACAAGAGCAGCGATAAAAGGTGGAATACATAGCCTTGGGTTCTTAATTAAATTTGGAAATTGTACTTTGGGTGTAACAAGACCCTGAGCGATTAAAGCTCCTGCATCATTCTGTTTCCAAGACATCAATGTAAAACCAACAAATTGAGCCGTACATCCAATTAAAGCCGCTGCACTAGAAATTGGGTCCATTTGCAATGCAATTGCGAGAGCTGCAGATGAAGCTGGTGTCATTAAAAGGACACTCCAGACTAAAGCGATCACCATCGGCGCTATTATAGGAGACCCTTGGACAGAAAGAGCTAGTTGCCCACTCATCCATTCAAGCATTGGAGTTGTAATAGCAGCCATTAAAACGCCTACTAGCCCCCCTACAAAAACTGCTGAAAAAGGAATCGCCATCATATCTAATTTTGTTTTACCAGCTACCCGCTTACCAACGTAAGTTGCAGCAACTGCTGCAATGACTGCACTAACAGGTTGTCCTGGAGCAATCGTATACAACCCATCTACAACCTGTATCGCTGCCCCTCCTACTGTGCTTGCTGCCATGGCAGAATAAATGACTAGTGTATTCCCCCCTAATTGGTATGCAATGCCTGCACCTATAGCGGGAGCTAAAAGAACTTTTGTAACTTCGCCAATTGTTACCAGTGCTCCAAACCCTAATATATTACCAAAAGATTCAAATAACAAACCGATTCCTAACGTAACCAAAACCGCATTTGCAATACCTGCCGATGCTTTATACATTCGACTAATCATGTAATCCTTCATGTTGCTCTCCACTCCAATGATGTCTTATTTATCTGTCTTTTTATATAAAGAGCATCATATCACCGTTGAAAACATCTTGTAAATCCTTTTTTATTATTCCATTAATAAATCCAAGCTGAGCGACTAGTCACTCAGCTTGGACCATTACTCTCCGTAATGATTTACGATTTAATAATGATTTTCTTTTTTAGTGGTTACAAATGAATATATTCCCATTTAGTATTGTTTAAACGCCATATAGTTGCAAGAATTATATGAATATGTTTCACTTGTATCATAACCACTAGGGGAGTCTTTTGACTGAGAAAAGCCCAGCTTTGACCCTTTGAACCTGATCTGGCTTATACCAGCGTAGGAAAGTGGAGTAGCTGATTTTTTATGTTATACCTCAGCCACCTCTTCTTGCCCTAGGTTCATTACACTAGTGGAATAAAGGAGGATAACGATGAGTTTTAGTAAAGAATTACGTCAAGCAGCAAACCCCATTTTCGAGGCCATTTTATCACACCCTTTTGTTGAAGGAATTGGCAAAGGGCACCTTCCCGCAGAATCACTTATCCATTATGTAAAACAAGACTTTGAGTATTTGAATACGTTCATGCAAATTTACGGCATTGCTATTAGCCGTAGTACAAACCGCGAAGATATTGCGATGTTTTCTGAGCAAATTTCGTTTGTTCTACATAGCGAAGTTCATCCTCACAATAATTTCTGTCAAGTCGCAAACGTCCGTTATGAAGAGCTCCAATATGAACCTCTAGCCCCTACTGCCCACCATTACACACGTCATATGATTGATGTCGCAAATAAAGGTACACTCGCTGAAATCCTTGCAGTATTATTGCCATGCCCGTGGACCTATCAAGTTATTGGTGATTACCTCTATGACAAAATTAAACCGGACAAAGCACATCGGTTTTATGATTGGATTACTTTTTACCGATCTGGTGGCGAAATGCGTGTAACCGACCAATTTTGTGCTCGTCTGGACGAACTAGCTCTTCTCGCTTCAGAACAAGAGAAAGAACGAATGAAAGACCACTTTATTAAAAGTTGTCAACTCGAATATGCATTTTGGGAAATGGCTTACACTGTAGAAAAATGGCCAGTACAGTTAATTCGATAAGATGAGCCATATATGGTACGCCAGTTACGGTTCTAATTTAATGGAAGAACGTTTTTTATGCTATATAAAAGGAGGCAAACCCCTTGGTTCACAATTGTTCGAAAAAGGTGCAAGAAATACAAGTGATCCTTTAAAATCCAAGATGTTTACACTTTCTCATCGCCTCTATTTTGCTAAAGATAAAAGCAAATGGGGCAGGGGAGGTGTTGCTTTTATTGAAAATGAGTCTAATGTTCATGTAACAACTTACTCAAAAGCTTACTTAATTACAACCGAACAGTTTACCGATATCGTCGCCCAAGAAAATGGACTTTCCACTCTACACATTGATTATCATTCTTTTTATAAAAAAGGCTTCTTAGATATAGTTGATGGGTGGTATGGACGCCTCTTGTCTATTGGCGAAATAGATAACATCCCAGTTGCCACATTCACTTCACCAGAAGATTTAGATCTGTCGCAACGTTTCCCACCAGCACAACCGTATGTGGCAGTCATTTTGAATGGATTGCAAGAACTTGGCCTCACCCTTGAAGAAAGCATCTCATATTTAAAAAACCACTACCCTGGCCATTAAAAATCCAGGGTAGTGGTTCTTTATTCGTATTCAGCACCGTTATCAGTTTGTTTTGCCAACACGTCGAGTGTGGCTTCATATATTGCTCCTTGGTACTCATTGCCAGCGTTCTCGTCTAATTTAACACCGAAATTCAAGTCAATGTATTGGCCTTCATCTAATTGCCAAAATTCATTATCTTTACCTGGAAGTGCGCCGTCACCAAGAACAAATTCATTTGCATTTTCAGCGTATGTTTTTTCATCTATTAATGCTGTCATCACTTCTACACCGTTTTGTTCTATTGACGGAGAAGCAGAAAAAGCTTGAATTTCATTTGTCACGCCATTAAATAACTGGTCTAATTTATATTGTGCGTCTTCATAAATATCTCTACCAGGTTCAATCGTATATTTAATTGCAATGTAACCAACTTTATAAGAATCAATTGGTACTTCTAAATTAACAGAGTGGGCATAAGTTGCTTGTAGGTGAGCATCTAATGAGCCTGTATTCTCGACCGTTAGCCAGTCACCAAAAATTAATTGGGATGGGGCAAAGGAGGATGCTTCAACAATTTTCCCGTCAATATCATTCCCGTTGTTAACTTCCAATGTACCACTAGTAATCTCTCCATTTGCCGATGTTAAATCAGAGAACCAAGCGAACGACCCGCTTGACCCAATTGTGAGTGCAAGTGCACCCGCAAATGCTGTACCTACCATTGCAACTTTCATTGATTTCATTTTCATACTAAGACGCCTCCCTGCGTTTTTTAAGAATAAGTTCATAACCAGATAACAAAAGATACATCGTAATTGGTGCAATAATAAGCAGTCCATAACCAACTGGTTGCCTTACATAGTCAGAAATAAAACCTAATTTAGGTATAGTTAATACATGGGTGCCAACAATTTGTTCAGAGACAATTGCGTCTTCGTCAACAATATTGTTATTGTCGCCCTTAGTCGTATAAAACAGTGTGTCGTTTTCCTTATAAGAATCTACAATTCTATGGGTGTATAATTTACGTGACGGTGTCATGAATGTCACAATGTCTTCTTCCTGAATCACTTTCTTCGGTTGCATAATGACAACGTCCCCCGCACTAAAAGTTGGTTCCATGCTATTTGATAAAATGGTAAAGGAAGTCCAACCAAAAATTTCGGGTCCTCTTCCCTCTTGCCAATCACCTTGAATAACAAAAAGCAAGAAAAAAAAGAAGATGAAAGAGAAAATACCAGTAAGAATTAACTTTCCTAATGCCAATAGTTGCTTTAACATCAATCATTCAACCTTTATATGAAGAGGGGACATCCCCTCTTCAATTAAGATGCTTTATTTGAAGCAATCATTGGATTGCCGATTGGTAGTTCAGCAATCGCTTCTGAAGAAACATACGTTCCAAATGGAACTCGATATACTTCTGATGAGTCAGCTTGATTTGTATAAATGATATAACCGCCATACAAACCTTCCTGTGTCGTTTTTGGCGAAATCAAAAATGCATTATTTGAAACCGTTTCTCCTGCTGGTACAGTGACAGATGAATTTGTTTGTAACACCATACCACTTGCTCCTGCAGGCAATGTACCGTTAACGGATTGGAATGAAACATGAACATTAAATGTTTTAGATTCAGTTCCATTATTCGTTAAACGTAGACTATGTCTCTCTCGAATGTTACCTGGTTTCGTACTAACCAAACCATAGCTTAAGGATCCAGTCTTATCTGGAATAAGAGACAATAAACTATCCTCCACGTGCAAACCATCCATTGTTGATTGAATCATCATTGTAGATTCAATTGCAGCTACTGGATCAATTCTCCCAGCCCCAACTTCAAACACATTATACTCTTCTGTCAGAGGAACCGCTGTATTCATAAGCCTTGTTTTTATATCAGCTGGTGTTAATGATGAATTAGCTTGTAACATAAGCGCTGCAACTCCAGCTACATGAGGAGATGACATCGAAGTTCCAGAAGAACGACGGTATGAATACTCGTAATCTCCGGTAAATTCTGATCCAGCAATATAACTAGGTACAGTTGAATGTACATCAACCCCTGGTGCAACTACTTCTGGTTTAATAGCTGCCGTATAGTTCACTGGTCCTCTTGAACTGAAATCAGCCAAAAGATCGCCAGTGGAGACCAGCGAATCCATATCGCCAAATGTAACCGTTGCACCTTCTTCTATTAGGTCTGCAATAGGCTGTCCTTGTTCATAGGTTAAGGAAAAAGCTGGTACATAAGCGCGTGAGGCACCAGCATAAAGAGGGTTATGCCCTGTACCTGGTTGATTGTTAAAGATAATAATTCCAGCTGCGCCACTCTCTTTTGCATTTTCTATTTTATCGACGAATGCAATTTCTCCCCGTGATACAAAAGCTATTTTTCCTTCAACATCAATTTCTGCAAATTCACCTCTCGTACCTAGTCCAGCATAGACGAGTTCCATCGTTTCACCGCTAAACTCTTCTAAACTCGTTTCATAGGATTCAGCAATTACACGTAAATCACCATCGAGATGTTGTCCTGAAAGTTCATAACTGCTTTCAAACTCTGGAATTTCGAGAGGTACGTTGCTTGCCCCTACGGAGATAGGTAAGGCAGCGGACCCTGGAGAACCAATTGTCGCTAATCCACTTCTTCCATTATTTCCTGCTGAGGTAACAACTGTTACACCCGCCAAAACAGCATTGTTTGTTGCAATACCTGTTGGCGCAATTGGATCATTAGTGTTGCTTCCAAGTGATAAATTGATAACATCCATTCCATCAATAACGGATTGCTCAATTCCAGCAATAACATCTGCTGTTGATCCGGACCCGTATGGTCCTAAAACCCGATATGCGTATAAATCAGAATCAGGAGCGACCCCTGTCACTGCATATTCCGATTGATTCTCGCCTGTTCCGGAAGTCGTGCCAGATACATGTGTTCCGTGACTCGTGTAATACGTAGACCCATTTGCACTAAATTCTGGCATACCTGAAGCCAGCCAATCCTCGTAAGTCGTTTCCATTGGGTCATCATCATCATCAACAAAGTCGTACCCGCCTTTATACACATTTATTAAATCTGGATGATTGTAGTCAACACCTGTGTCAAGCACACCAATCTTAATTCCTTCTCCTGTGTAACCGTCAATATGTAAATCTGATATCCCGAGGTAGGGTATACTATCCGCCATCATCGCTTCAATTGGTTCATCCAATCCCTTTTCATCTACTGGTTTAATCAACTCAACAATTTCGTTATTATAAATCGCCTTTACCTGCTTTTGTTCGAATAATTCCTCAAGTTTATTAGCTGGCAGTGTAATCGCAGCGCCATTAAAAATAGTTGTATATGTTCGTTCTATCGTATATATTTCTTCCTGCACTTGTTGCTGATTAAACATGCCATTAAGAGTACTCATAAATTTTTCTTGAGATTGTTCTACACTCGCTTCTGCATCTGATTTCGCTAGTGGTTTGCCCTCTTCTTCAGCTGCAAAAAGTGCAACTTCTAAAGGTAATTCTTCTAGTTCGACGATAACTGACACATCTTCATTGCTTGATAAGTCAAAACCATCTGGTAAAAACTGCTTAACCCCTGCTTCGGTTTCAGCTTTAGCAACTAGCTTTGGAGCTGATAAAGAACTTGAAACCATACAAAGTGTTAACGCAGTTATACACACCGCCTTGGAACAGTTTAGGCTACGCGCTTTTTTCAAATAAAACACCCTTCCCTGCTTATATTGTCATGCTTAATCGAATTATAGCGAAAATGCAGAAAATAACACATATTTCTTTTAATTGTTACAACTTCTTTGACAATAAGTGAAGAGTGAGCCAAACGAATCATTTTTTAAAAATAAATGAACAAAAAGCAAACTTTATAAACAACTTAAACATTTCCCAACCTCTTCATTTTATTTTTAGTAACGTTAAAAATAATTCTATAAACCCACATTTTAGTAGAGTATATAAACTCAATAAAATGGTATTAAATGTAATTAACTTAGTCTTTTTTCCTTTTAAAAAACGATATTTTTCGTATTCTTCAACTATAAGCTTGTGTGTCTTAAATTTATGGTTCATTCCCTTAGTTCAAATAAAAAAGAAGAGCTCTAGAGCTCTTCTTTTTATTCCAACATGATGGCATGGCGTTGTTTCCCAACATAGAACACCATTTCTTTAAATCCAATCTGTTTTAATATACATTGAACTTCTTTGTAATCATCTGCCACCCGTTCAGGGTGGTGAGCATCTGATCCAAACGAAATGTCAACACCGTAAAATTGTGCAACTTCCAATAGTTGAATTGAAGGGTACCACCCTCCACAATCCTTTGTTTTCCCTGAAGTATTGACTTCAATTGCCACATTCTGTTCAGCAATAACTTTTAATGTTTTTTCTACAATTGGAGTTTGAATAGTTGAGAATTCAGGGTAATAGCCTTTCATCGCATCAATATGGCCAAGTATTTGGAACAACCCGCTTTTCGCAGATGCTTGTATCAATTGGTAATACCTTTCTTTTAACTGAATCTGTTCAGAAGGAGAGTATCCATACCATAGATCTTTTTTAAAAATATTCACATCGTCCACATAATGAACAGAGCCAATAATATAATCAAACGGATATTTAGACAGCTCATCCTTATAACATTTTTGATGTGCTTCAAAGAAGTCACTCTCAATACCTAAGAGTACATTAATTTGATTGGCATATTTATTCTTTAATGCAATGACTTCAGTAACATAATGTTCAAGCTCACTTTTAGGCATTGCGATATGCGGGTGCAATTGGTCTTCATCAGCATAAAAAAACGGTGTATGATCAGAGATGCCAATATAAGCTAATTCTTTTTCAATCGCTGATTGAATATATTGCTCTATTGAACCTAATGCATGACCACATCGATCGTGATGGGTATGCAAATCAACAATCATCGTCATTCGTTACTCCCCCTATTCACTACCTATCAGTATATCACGGCAGAAAAAAGGAGCGTTAGACGGTATTCTTATCCTCTTTTTAAAATAATCGCTTTCCGTCCTTCTTCTATGAAAATGGTTAAAAAACCGGGGCAAACCAACCCTTTTTTTTAATCAACACGACTCCATTCAATTACAAACTTACCAATCATACGACCACCTTCTAACTCTCTATGGGCCTCTCTCAAATTTTTGGAATTAATTGGAGAGAGCGTTTTTGTCATTGTATGTTTAAGCTCCCCTTGATCAAACTTTTCCGCCATTTGAGTAAGAAGTCGATGCTGTTCAATTTGATCATCTGTCTTATACATTGCTCTTGTAAACATAAATTCCCAACAAAAAGTGACACTCTTGTTGCGAATCTTTTTCATATCAATCTCCTCTTGGTTCTCAACGATTGCACAAATTGTTCCTTGAGGTTTAATACATTCAGCCATTCCATCCCAATGTTCATTTGTGTTAGCTAAACAAAGGATGTAATCAACTTCCTCATAGCCAACTTCTTGGAGCTGTGGAAGCAACTGTTGACGATGGTTTATCGTATAATGTGCACCCATATTCTTACACCAATCAATTGTTTCTTGTCGTGAAGCGGTAGCCAATACCTCAAGTCCAGACCTTGCCGCTAATTGAATAGCAATTGAGCCAACTCCTCCAGCACCACCTATTATCAGAATACTTTTTCCTGCATCTCTTTCTTCAGTTATCCTCATACGATCATATAAAGACTCCCATGCTGTGATAGAAGTTAGTGGCATCGCAGCTGCTTTTGCATAAGAAAGCGAAGAAGGCTTTCGACCTACAAGTTGCTCATCAACTAATTGAAACTCTGCATTAGACCCTTGTCTAGTCACATCGCCTGCATAATAAACTTCATCTCCAACATTAAACAACACACAATCTTCTCCAACATCTACAACGACACCACTTGCATCATAACCTAAAATTCGCAAATCTTTCTCGACTTTATCTTTAGGTGCTCTTTGTTTTGTATCTACAGGATTAACGGATACAGCTTTCACTTCAATGAGTAAATCACGTCCTTGTGGCATTGGTGTTGGTACAACTTGATCAATCAAACTATTCTCTTTATCAATGGTCAAATACTCATATAAACCTACTGCTTTCATGCTTATCAACTCCTTAAAAGTCCTTTTTGAAAACCTACATCGTCTTAATATTGAAATAACATAAAAGCTTATTTCATAAAGATTCTAAATTAGTATAGCATTGCTTTTTATTGAAAAGTCCTTTACCTTATTATTATCTTAACAAAAAAAGCAGGGATTTTATGGATGATACAATTATTATAGAAAAAAACCAAGTGTGTATAGCGCGTGATGGTACTAAACTTTACTGCGATATTTACCGCCCTCACGATGATGGGAAGTACCCCATTTTAATAAAACGTCTTCTTGATGGAAAAGATAGCTGTCACTATCATTATTTAGATTTACAAACTTTGGTATTAGCGGGGTACATCGTTCTCATCCAAGATGTCCGTGGGAGATATAAATCGGAAGGGAGTTTTTATCCGTTACATAACGAACAAGATGACGGGTATGACACGATTGAATGGGCAGCTTCTCTTCCCTTTTCCAATGGAAAAATAGGTATGTATGGAGAAGGGTATAGTGGATTTACTCAATTAGCTGCTGCTAGTGCAAATCCTCCGCATTTACAAGCAGTTTTCCCTATTCAAACCTTCACCAAACTAAACGAGATTACCCATGACAATGGCATCTTTAAACTCGAACAGTCCGTTAACTGGGCTTTATTACTATCTAAAAACGAGATTACTCGTATTAATAGTAATCATGACACTAAAAGAGATTTGCTGTTTCACTGGCAAGCTTATACAGATAACATCACCCAGTTTTACTCCTATCGTCCAATGATGAAGTTGCCAGTATTTAAGATGCTTCATGCAGGAAACTATTTTTATTCATTCATTCAGGAGGGTCGTTCTTCCCTTGATGTGAATAAAACGATTCCGAGTTTTTTTGTGAGTGGTTGGTATGACGTATTTTTACAAAGCACCTTAAAAGCCTTTCAGGATGCATCAGCTGAAACGAATACTCCACACACGTTGTTGATAGGCCCCTGGGCTCATAATCAATTCACTAATATAGTTGGGGAACGCTCTTTTGGCCATGCAGCGTCTATTGATTCATTGAATCAGGAAATCAGTTTCACTAATTTACATTTACGTTGGTTTGATCGCTGGCTCAAAGAACATGAAAATGGAATTGAAGAAGAAGCTCCTATTTATTTATTTGTAATGGGCATTAACAAATGGCGCAAAGAAAAACAGTGGCCACCTGATCAGACAGAGTCTCTCACATTATTTTTTCATCACTCTGATAATGGCAGGCACTTATCCTTAGAAGAGGCGAGGTCCTTTCAAGATGAATTATCATATGATCCGAATAAACCCGTTCCTACACATGGAGGATCACTTATCTTTGAACCAATCATTGGTCCTAGAGATCAACGAATTATTCAAACGAGAAATGATGTTTTAGTTTATAAATCGCATGAGCTGGAGCATCCAATTGAAGTCATTGGCGCAGCCACCTTAAATGTAGAGATCGAGATAGACGTTTCTACATCAGATTTAACTGCGAAATTATTAGATATTTGTCCTGATGGTACTTCTTATAATTTGTGTGACGGCATCATAGAACTACATCACCACGGTGGAGCAAAAATGATTCAATTGAAATTGCCACCTACAGCTAATCAGTTTAAAAAAGGACATCGGATAGGTATTGAACTATCGGCAAGTAATTTCCCACAGTATACTCCAAATTCAAACACCGGTGAGGATCGACTTGTAACTAAAGATGTAGTGAAGGCAAAGCTCATGTTTACAAGCTCTAATGAGCATAAGGCAACTCTATCTCTTCCAATTGCAAAGAACCCTCTCATGTAACATGTATATATTCGACTAATTTGGTCAAAAACGACTTTTCAATTAGACAATTTCCCGGGAAATGTAATAAAAAAAACCACGGTGTTGTGTATGACACCGTGGTTTTTGTCTTATTCTTATTCCCGTTCTACTGTCATAAACTTAATAACAGGAACTTCTCCTTCAATTGGCTTTCCAGCATCCGGGTGGTTTTGACTTGGCACTTCAACAGTCTCTGTTTCTGCAATTTGATCAATGACTTCCATACCTTCAATCACTTTACCAAAGGCAGCATAATCGCCGTCCAAACTTGGTCCATCTTCATGCATAATAAAGAATTGTGATCCTGCAGAATCAGCATCTTGTGATCGGGCCATTGATAAGATACCTCGTTCATGAGACAAATTATTTTCTATTCCATTGGACGAGAATTCACCTTTTATAGCGTACCCAGGACCGCCCTGGCCGGTTCCTTCTGGGTCGCCACCTTGTACCATAAACCCAGGAATAATTCGATGAAACGTTAGACCATCATAAAAACCATTTTCAATTAATGCGACAAAGTTATTTACTGAATGAAGAGCCACATCAGGGTATAGTTCCATTTTTACGATTCCCCCATTTTCCATTTCCATTGTTACAACGGGAACTTCGTCTTCTTGTACTGGTACTTCTGGCACCCCTGGCTCACTAGTTGCTTCTTCACCTTGTTGATTGTCATTGTTTTGTTGTTCCTCATTCCCACATGCTGCAAAAATAAATAGCACGCAAAAAGACAAAATCACTTTCCATCTCAACTCTGTCACTCCTTATTCGCTTTTAGCAGATTCCTTATCCTCTTCTATTATCTCTGCTAAATCTTCCGCTGTTTCCTCATCTTCTAGGAAAGCCTCTGCCTCTTCTTCTTCTTGAATAATTACTCTTGCAGCATCGGCACTTGATGGAACACCTTCTTCAACTGCTCCACGTGGGAAAACTTCAACAATAAGTCCAGATTGAAGATCTTCCTCATATATTTCTAAATCGTCATTTTCACTTATTGATAGTAATTCTGTGGCTGGATCATATGAGAACCTTGTACCGGATTCATAATGCCCATCCTCGCCTAAAAGAAAGAACGTGCTACGCTCTTCATTTGTGTTTGAAATAACGCCTTTAATCGACCTGTCCTTTGCTTGAATCACAATTTTAGTAGCGACCGTCTCTTCCGCGCCATTCGTATCTGCTAATTCACCATAAACAACTACATCAAGTTCGGGTTTTAAATAAGATTGGTTGACACGCAAATAATCCTTTAAATGCTTCACATAAACTTCTGTGCGGCGATTTAAAAGAACATTTACTTCAGGGTCACTGTCCACGCCTAATGATGTAATTTCAAGCTTTTCATCTGTGGCCGTTGAAAATACGTTTGAGCCTACATTTGCTTCGTAGTCTCCCTCAAATTCAACATCGGTAATGGTGCCATTCGTAGCGACCATATCGTCTTCACTAAATGAAATTCTTTCATCTTGTCCACATCCAGCAAGGCAAAATGCCAGTGCACCTACCGCAAACAGGACTTGCTTCAATGAATTTCACACCTCTCTTACTCCTTTTTACCTAGTATACCTTATATAATTGCGTTACGCTTTGATTACCAAGACATTTCATTAATATCACACAACCAGTTTGACAAAAGCACACAGTTCATATTTTCACTCTTGGTGCGTTTATCTGAGCATGCTATACTTTGCTTTATAAGCGATTACCCTTTGTGAAAAAAGTAACCCAGGTAAAGAAACGAGGAAGTCACGATGGAGTTTGACATTAATTTTTTATCCTTTTATGTAATTAACATCGATAATGAAAAAGATACAAAACAATACACTCATTATCAAACAATGGACACAGACCAGTTCGAACAAAGTCCGCTCGCGTCTTTTCTGGAAGGAGAACTTCAAAAAATAGTTAAACGAAAAGCTCAGCATCATCCTAACTCTGATCAGGTCCCTACCAAAATAGGACGATTTGTGACTGAATTGGGTCATCCTCTTGAATCAAATCCAAATTACGCGCTTTTTCAACGAGCTTTATCAGTCACTACTACAAACGGCTTTCAAAATGAAAGCGAAACGTTTGTAAAAACATATATACAAACAAGCGCGGTCCGCGGCGGTGTTTTCTTAGTTTGTCAAGCACAACCTAAAAAATATTATAGCGATAAGTTTTGTTTTGTTTTAAAGTGTGATTTCCAAGATCATATTGCGACTTTAGCTGATTCGAAGTCATTAATAAAAAAAGTAGAGCGAGCATTTACAACAAAAAATATGAAGTCCATTCAATATCCACAGATGATTGAAGAGGGAATGGTAGAAAAAGCGGAGTTAAAAATTCATCAATCTTCTCATGCGCGATACTTTGAAGATTTTCTCCCTAATGTGGAATATGGTGATTCAATGCCTTCAATCTTACGCACTCAAGTTCAAACATTGCTTGAAGAACATGCGAATGAAACATTTACAGCCAGTGATGAGCGGGCTGCCTTTGATGAAAGATTAGAACTCTGGGCTGCCAGCGAGACAAGAGAGCTACAGGAACAACTAAGCACACATCAAGTAATGGAAGCTTCCGCACAAATATCGGAACATTCTCCAGAAGCAACAACAAGAATGAAACTAGGTGAGACAGAAATAAAAGCTCCAGTCTCCGATTTTGGAGAAAACGTACATTTGGCCAAGCTCGGCGAACGATACGTTGTCTTAATTGAAGCGGAACAAATTCAATTTGACAAACATGTTTCACCAATCGAATTTCTCAAACCAGAGGGTTTTGATACGATAGCAGAGCGAATCAAAAAGAAGAACTAACAAATTAAACCAAAGGAGTTCGTTATGAGAAAAATCATTATCGCACCTGACTCTTTTAAAGAAAGTATGACAGCACTGGAAGTCGCTCAATCCATTCAAAAAGGGTTTAAAAAAGTTTTCTCTAACGTTGAATATACATGCATCCCAATGGCTGATGGTGGAGAGGGAACCGTTCAATCTCTAGCAGATGCACTTAATGCAAACATTCGTACTTTAACTGTTACAGGCCCTCTCCAATCGAAAGTGGAAGCGATATATGCTTTTGCTGATGATGAGAAGTTAGCTATTATTGAAATGGCTTCAGCTTCTGGATTACACCTTGCGGAGCCCAACAATCGAGATCCTAAAATAACGACAACTTTTGGGACTGGAGAGCTAATTAAAGATGCACTTGAGCAAGGTGCTAAAAGGATTATTTTAGGAATTGGCGGCAGTGCAACAAACGATGGTGGTGCTGGTGCTGCTCAAGCACTTGGCATAAAATTATTAGATGAAGAAAACAAAGAAATTAACGTTGGAGGGGCTGCACTTTCATCTCTTGCCAAAATTGATATGTCAGAAGTGCATCCATTACTCAAAGATTGTGCAATTGATGTAGCTTGTGACGTTGATAACCCTCTTTTAGGAGATCAGGGTGCTTCCGTTATTTACGGACCTCAAAAGGGAGCAGACCCACAATGTGTTGCTGAACTTGATCAATCATTAACTCATTTTGCAAACATCTTAACAGCAACGTTTCAAAAAGACGTTCGCAACATACCTGGAGCCGGTGCCGCTGGTGGCTTAGGAGCTGGTATGCTTGCCTTTTTTAATGCCCGACTCGAACCTGGTATTAAGCTTGTGCTAGAAGCAACAAAATTCAAATCTCACTTACACCATGCCGACCTTGTTATAACTGGCGAAGGAAGACTTGATCACCAAACACCTTATGGGAAGACACCAATTGGGGTAGCTAAAACTGCTAAAGAACTAGGCATTCCCGTGATTGCTTTTGCTGGACAACTAGGTGAGGGGTATGAAGCTATTTTCAATAATGGTATCGATGCTGCTTTTTCGATTGTTCCTGGAGTTCTTCCCTTAAACGTTGCAATGGAGAACGGCGACCGCTTTTTATCTGAAGCTGCTGAACAGGTTGCCCGTGTTATAGCCCTAAAAAGCATCGAGATTTAAATCGCCTCTAATTAGTCATTTGCCCCCCTTTTGTTGCATATCTATGTAGCAAAAGGGGGGCTGTTCTATTTGGCTTACTATTACCAGGCATTTTTATAATGGATTAGCTGGAATGATCGTATTAATTGCATCCTTATACTTAAGTTCCCATTGGATTGATGCCGGTGGCAATCGTTCGTTCTTTCCAGCGTTTCTACTATTGTTTTTCCTCTCGGTAATTGGATTTATTTTTCAACTTTATCCAAAAACGAAACTAACCGGGTTATCCATTTCTCTCGTTCCTCTTTTGTATTTACTTTTTATCGTATATGTTTAAATTACAATTAAAAAATCAAACGAAGCGAACGGACAAGCCGCTCGCTTCGTTTGATTAAATTTGTTCATACTTTCCTTGATAGTAGACGAGCGGATCACGGTCAGTTACCGCAACGTCTCTAACTTTTCCAATAAAAAGGGTATGGTCACCTTGTTCACTCGTATCATGAAGATCACAAGCAATTGTTGCAATTGCTCCTTCGACCGTTGGTACGCCTGCAAACTCAATCAATCTAACATTCTCTTTTTCTTTTTGGCGAGCAAAATGCATTGACACATCTGCTTGATCTTCTGCCAAAACACTAACCGCAAATGTTTTCGTTTTTTCTAGAATTGGTTTCATGCGGGCGTTATTCGCTACCGAAATAACGATAAGTTTAGGATCTAATGACACTGACATAAAAGCATTCGCCGTCATTCCATGATTTTCATTTTCCCACTCTGCTGTAATAACTGTTACACCAGTGGAAAACTTGCTCATTGCTGTTTTAAATAATCGATCATCCATCTCTTCCCCTCCTTTAAACTTCCGTATACTCTAAGTATAATAGTAAACAGTAACAACCTTTGTTGCAACAACAATGCACCTTCTAGATTGTTTCACAAAGAATGTCTAAAGGTTTTATCTCATTCGTTTAACGGCTCTTTTTAATTAACTGTTCTCCAAATTTTTGTTACCTATGCTTTTTCTGAGATTATGTTCAATACAAAAAATAAGTTACACTATTAATTACAATGTTAAGAACGGCTAATTTCCGTTCTGCATATGCTACGTAAAGAAGGTAGGCGGTCATATGATCACATTAAAATCCAAACGAGAGATTGCGTTAATGCATGAAGCAGGTAAATTACTTGCAGAGTGCCATAACGAAATAGCGCAATTAATCAAACCAGGAATCACAACAATGGAAATTGACGAGTACGTAGAGTCATTCCTAAAAAAACATGGAGCTACACCAGAACAAAAAGGATACAATGGTTATAAATATGCCACATGCGCATCAATAAATGACGAAATTTGTCATGGCTTCCCCCGGAAAAATCCATTAAATGAAGGGGATATTGTGACAATAGATTCCGTCTTTAATTTAAATGGTGCTCTAGCAGATTCAGCATGGACGTATAGTGTCGGTACGGTCTCAAAACAAGCTCAAACATTAATGGACATTACCTATCAAGCTCTTTACAAAGGGATTGAACAAGCTCAAGTCGGAAATCGCTTAGGGGACATTGGTCATGCAATCCAATCTTTTGTAGAATCCACAGGTTTTTCTGTGGTAAGAGATTTTACAGGACATGGGATAGGACCAACATTACATGAACCCCCTCAAATCCTTCATTTTGGTCTTCCACATAAAGGACTCCGTTTAAAAGAAGGAATGGTTATTACAATTGAGCCTATGGTTAATACAGGAAAGTATAACAGCAAACTCGATAAAAACGGTTGGACAGCCCGAACAGTTGATGGCTCTTTATCTGCTCAATATGAGCACACCATTGCTATTACAAAAGAAGGCCCGTTACTTTTGACTGATCAAGGTGAATCGAACTCTTTCTCTTTGTAAGGGTTCAATTTTTTAGTCAAGTCATTCACCCAGAGAAAGCCGGTTATTAAATTGAAAAACCTTCTCCAAGTAATAGTGAACGATTTATATCCATCATTCACTACAGGTAAATATCGCATTTGGTTTCTCGCTATTATTTACTGCGACTAAGTTAGAAAAAGAACTTGGGATTGCGTTCCTTGGTTTCAATGGTTTTTCAATAGTTATACCATTCACTTGACTTTGACTGAAGTAGTTAATGGCTGAATGCTGGAGAGGGCAATAAAAAAAGACCGGTCCATAAATGAACTGGTCTTGATTTTATTAACGTTTCAACTGCTCAATTGCTGCAATTTCTACACATACACATAAGACTTCCATCGCCTTTTCTAGCTCACCTAAAGACGGAAATGTTGGCGCTATACGAATATTTCGGTCTCTTGGGTCGTGTCCATAAGGAAATGTAGCCCCTGCTCCGGTTAGAGTCACCCCTGCCTCTTTTGCTAGTAAGACAACTCGTTTCGCACAACCATCAATCGTATCTAAACTAATAAAGTATCCGCCATTTGGTTTAGACCAAGATGCAATTCCTTTACCGCTAAGTGCTAGATCAAGTGAATGTGTAACTTGATCAAATTTAGGTTTAATAATTGCTGCATGTTGCTCCATTAATTTTTCGATCCCACCAACTTGATCGAAAAAACGAACATGGCGCAACTGGTTTAGTTTATCTGCGCCAATCGTCTGTACTGACAATTGCTTTTTGGCGAAAGCTATATTTTCTTCAGAAGACACAAATGCAGATATACCTGCTCCAGGGAAAGTCACTTTAGATGTCGATGCATACATATATACACGATTTGGATGATACGCTCGCTCACTTGCTGCAAAAATATCAGCCAATACATCAGGAGTATCAGTTAAATGATGAATCGCATAAGCATTGTCCCAAAAAATCCGGAAATCCGTTGCCTTTGTTTCCATCTTTGCTAAACGTTCAACAACATCCTTTGAATATGTATGCCCTTCTGGATTACTATATTTAGGTACACACCAGATCCCTTTTATGGCTTCATCATTTTTTACATACTGTTCAACTTGTTCCATATTTGGTCCTGTAGGAGTCATCTCAATGGGAATCATTTCAATCTGAAAAAGCTCACAAATAGCGAAATGACGATCATAACCTGGAGATGGACAGAGAAACTTCACCTTAGGTAATTTCATCCAAGGTATTTCCTCTTCAGCCACCCCGTGTAACATCGCTCTTGCTATCGTATCATGCATGAGCGATAGACTTGAATTACCCCCAATAAATATTTTATCTTCTGTTACGCTTAATAAATCACCAAATAACGCTTTCGCTTCAGGAATGCCATCAAGTTGTCCATAATTTCTTACATCCGTTCCATTTCTGTCTTCAAAAGGCCCAGCCTCCGGTAGAACTGACAACAGACCACGTGATAAATCAAGCTGTTCTGGAGCTGGTTTTCCTCGAGACATGTCGAGATTGATGTTTTCACTCTGAAACTTAGCATACTTCTTTCGCAAAATATTCTCGCGTTCACTTAATTCAGTTAATGTTAATGATTGTAACTCGCTCAAATCATCCAACTCTCCTCTTTAACTATAGTAGACGTCTTATTCGTCCATTTTTATATCGTAATCTATGTTTTTGCTTAGAAACTTAGGACAAAAACAGCCTATCCTCCTTTATTGTAGACTAGATTAGCCCACTAGTTCAACAACCAGGAGTAACGTGAGCATTGTCACATCAGCATCTAATTTTACTTTGTCAGTCACTTTAACTCTTTCTCCATCACTTTTTCACATCATTGAATTTTTCGTCTAAAAAACAAGGCTTGCATCCCCCACCTATTATATGCTAAAAAATGAAGGGGTTATTAGCATGGCTACTTGAGCTTTATTACCGATTTAAAATATAAAAAGCAACCTAAAAATAGGAGGGGTTAAGATGATTCGTGAAGCAACGTTTGACGACTTAGCTCAAATTGAGGAAATTGCCATTCGAGCTACTAAAATTATGAATTCAGAAGGAAGTGACCAGTGGGATAAATCATATCCGACCATTACTCATTTCCATTCAGATATTAAAGCAGGTTCTCTTTTTGTATATGAAAATGAAGGTCACATTATAGGTGCAATTGCCATAGATCGTTCTTTTGCGCCTGAATATAAAAGCAGTACATTGAGATGGGAAACCAAACAAGAAAGTTCAGGGACGTTTCATCGGTTAGTTGTCGATCCACTTGCACAAAAAGGTGGTATTGCAAAAGCCTTAATTCTTTTCGCAGAACAATTATTTAAAAGTGCGGGCTTATTGTCTTTACAAGTCGATACGTATTCGTTAAATAAAAAGGCCCAACGTTTATTTGAAAAACTTGGTTACGTAAATGTAGGTACATTGCAATTCGAGAATAAAAAGATGTCCTTTTATGGTTTTGAGAAAAAGCTTTAATTGAAGAAGATCACTACCATTCTCCGGGCATAATGTAATAAGGTTGGCATGATATCGGAGTTGAATTTGGTTTTGATTAGATGAAATAAGGGTATTGACCGTCAAACAATAGAGAAGAGGAATAACATGGGTAATTTTTTCAAACCATCAAAATCGTTTATGGTTTTTTTTACTCGTCTTGGATTTATTAGTCAAAGCATTGTTTTTCTTCTTATTAGTGCACTTGCACTTATGGTTGCCTTTGGGGTAAATGACGACACGGAAGATATGACAGGTGCTTTAAAAGTTCTTGCGACTGTTCCCTTTGGTGAATTTCTACTTTGGCTCATAGGCATTGGATTAATTGCCTTTATTTTATTAATGTTACTGAAATCGATTAAAGACACTGGCAGAGACGGTAGCGATAAAAAAGGGTATATAAAACGCATTGGTTTTTTGGGGATTGCTTGCGTTTATTCTCTCATTGCAATAAATGCCTTTCGATTCGCAACACATAGTGGAGAATTAGGAACTTCCTCAAACGAAACATGGTCTGCTATCCTATTAAATCAACCGTTTGGTCAATGGCTAGTAGGTATTGCTGGCGTCATTATCATGGGGGCTGGAATTGGTCAACTTACGATTGGTTTAGGCGGTGGTTTTATGGAGAATTTTGATCTGCATAAAATGAATCAGAGAGAACAAAAGACTGCCAGGTGGGTTGGCGCTTTTGGATATTCTGCTCGCAGTGTTGTCTTTATGCTTATCGGCTACTTTGTTGCAATGACAGCCATTCAGCAAGATCCTAACGAAGCGATGGGCTTTGATGAAGCACTTGCTATCATCCAAGAACAACCTTATGGAAGTATATGGCTAAGCATTGTTGCTTTTGGTCTTGCTTGTTACGGTATTTTCGCTATTGTTCGTAGCAAATATGAAACGGTACAACCAAAATAAAAAGAGGGGCTCCCCCCTCTTTTTTAATGCTTGTCCACACGAGTCATATCTAATTCATAATCTCCATTTTCAGATTTAGCTGGATTAGAGCTAAAAATACTCTCACGGTTGATATTTAACTTTTCCGCAGCACGGTCTGCATAAGGATCAACTAGTTGAGTATCTTCATTCAAAACAAACTCGAGCGCATTTATTTGTGTACGTAAACGCTGCATTGTTCGATCAAGATAAATATATACTTGCTGTTCTTGCTGTTCCATTTGTTTAAAACTTTGCTCATCAACTTTCATTTCTTTAACCTTATTAATACACTTACCTAATTCTTCGCGTAAAATATTCCGTTGTTCTTTAACTGTTGCTACGTTTCTCATATCTGTCATCCTTTCAAAATCCGTTAAGTATCAGGACACAAGATCCCACGGGTACGTACCCTCAGTATAAAGGTTTTTAAAACAAATATCAGCTTATTCAAGAGAATTCTTTAAATAATTGGGCAAAACAATATAGTTGACATCAAAATATATTCACGGTATTATTATCTCAAATTCGAGATAAATGATTTCGAGGTGATTAGATGAATCAAAGTCAAGCAAACTCTTTAAAATTATTTACAGTATTAACCCGTGCTCTTCAATCAGTGAAAGCTCTTGCAGAAGCAGATATAAAAAAACATGGGTTTAACCCCACTGAATTTGCAGTATTAGAATTATTGTATTCAAAAGGCGATCAGGCCGTACAAAAAATCGGGACGAAAGTACTCATTGCCAGCAGTAGCATCACTTATGTTGTTGATAAACTTGAAAAAAAAGAAATGATTGCAAGAAGGCCATGCCCTACTGATCGACGTGTTACATTTGTATCCATTACAAATAAAGGTCGCGAATGGATGGATTCAATTTTTCCAAAGCATACGGAAGCATTAGATTCGATTTTTTCTTCCTTGACTCAAGACGAAAAACAAACTTTAATCGAACAACTAAAAAGAATCGGTTATTATGCAAACAGTTTAGAATTCAAAGGGGATGAGTAATGAACATGAAAACAGCTGGAATTCACCACATTACAGCAATTGTTGGTAATATCCAAGAAAATGTGGATTTCTATGCAAGTATATTAGGGCTCCGTCTTGTTAAGAAGACAATTAATTTTGATGACCCAGGTACTTATCACCTTTATTTTGGAGATAATAATGGCAGTCCTGGTACAATTATGACATTCTTTCCTTGGCAGAACGCAAAAAAAGGTGAGATTGGCGCTGGACAAGTTGGAACAATCACTTTTGCAATACCTAAAGGATCAAAAGCTTTCTGGCAAGATCGTTTAGTGAAATACAATGTTTCATACAGAACAACATCCCGCTTTGATCAAACATACCTTTCCTTTGAAGATCCACATGGACTGCAATTAGAACTTACTGAAATGGAAAGTTCGATTAAATCGACGTGGACCTTTAATGGAGTCCAGGCAGACAAAGCTATAATTGGTTTCGCAGGCGCAACTCTTTTATCTGCAGCTTACTCGGAAACAAATAAACTATTGGAAGACGGGCTTGGTTTTACTTACGTAGGAAAAGATGGTGAGTTTCTCCGTTTTGTATCCGAAGCTGAACTTGGCAATACAATTGATGTTTGGCAAGTAGATGCCGCACCCGGCTCAATAGGCGTTGGCATGGTTCACCATATTGCTTTTCGAGCCAAAGATGATGCAGAGCAGCTTGTTTGGAAGAAAGAAATGGAGCACCTCGGGATGCGAGTGACCCCAGTTCAATCAAGAAACTACTTTAATGCTATTTATTTTCGGGAACCTGGCGGACTCCTATTCGAAATTGCAACAGATCCACCAGGGTTTACCCATGATGAATCCCAACTTACAATGGGGACTAAATTAATGTTGGCAGACTGGTTTGAACCTAAAAGAGAGCAGATTGAAAAGCAACTGCCTTCATTTCATATAAGGGAAATATAGACATAGGTATAATCGTAAGACACTCACACTGCAAATGATGGCTCGTGCATTTATAAAGCGCGGGCCATTATTCGCTCTTCATTGGTTTTCTTTTATTAGCACTTAAACGATTACCAATTATAGATAGATAATTATTACATGATAGTAAAGAAACGTTTGACATTAGAGTCTATGGGCTGTAAAGTGAAGTTTGCAAGAAATTCATAAGTCCTCGTTAGGTGAGGCTCCTGTGCTGGAGATACGCTGCTACCCAAAAATGTCCAAAGACGCCAATGGGTCAACAGAAACCATCGACATAAGGTGGTTTTTAATGTAGCTGGACTAGTCCTATGCCGCACAGTGCTAAAGCTCTACGAATGGAGGAAAACACGCCTATATTAAGGTATTTCTTAAACATGCGTTCAAACACCTCCGATGGATAAGGTGTTTTTATTTTGGCTAAAAAAGGTGGTGGTGTGGGATGGATAGTTTACCCAATCCAAGGATAGGCTTAAAAATAATGAGGTATCAACAGGAAGGGGCTCGTCCCGCACCAGCGGAATGGTACCCTCTCTAAAAGAAAAGAGGGTTAGAATATGGATAAATTAAAAACAGACCGTAAACGAAATGAATATAAAAACGAAATCATTAAACACCTTGTTTCACGAAACCTCCGGGCTTTTCGTGAAACATTTCTGGAACTGCACCCAACAGACCAGGTCGAATTATTTCATGAGATTGAAATTGCTCTACAAAAACAAGTTCTATTATTTCTAAGTCCACAAGAGTTTGCTGACCTTTTTGAAGGACTTGAACTTGATGACCAATTAATTGTCTTTCAAGGACTAAGCTATCAATATGCAGTGTCCATGTTTAACAATATGTCTGCCGATGATGTTGCTGATTTTCTTGCAGAAATTGACCCAGAGCGTTCCAAAGATATTCTTAGCTCTATGGATATGGAAGAAGCAAAACGCGTAGAAGAATTAATGGCATATGCACCAAAAACTGCAGGTGCCATTATGACAAAAGAGTTTGTTCGACTTTCTGTTGAATCAACTGCAAAAGAAGTCATTGCGGAACTACGCGAGACAGCTCCTGATGCAGAGACTATTTACTATTTATATGTTATCGATAAAGATCAGAAACTTGCAGGCGTTGTTTCTTTACGTGATCTCATTATTGCAAATCCCGAAATGACTGTAAATGATATCATGAGCACCCAAGTCGTTTCAGTTAATGAAGAAGAAGATCAGGAAGATGTCGCTCGTTTAATTAAAGAGTACGATTTTCTTGCCGTACCAGTCGTTACACCAGACAAACGCCTAATGGGTATTATTACCGTCGATGATGTGATCGACGTTTTGGAAGAAGAAGCAACAGAAGACTTTGGTGAGTTCACCGCTTCTCGTGGGGCAACCGATCTTTCTTTGACCGCTTATACAGCTGCAAAAAAACGTGCCCCTTGGTTAATTTTACTCATGTTTTTTGGACTTATTACAGCAAACATTATTGGACAATTTGAGAATACGTTAGAACAAGTTGTTTTACTTGCTGCTTTTATGCCCCTTATTATGGGAACAGCTGGAAATACCGGTACTCAATCATTAGCAGTCGCTGTACGAGGTATTGCAACTGGTTCATTTGAGCGCGGTGGTGTGTGGAAAACCGTAAAGCGTGAATTTGGAACTGGAGTTATGCTCGGAATCGTCTGTATGATCGTATTAATGGGGATTATTAGCTTATTTTATAATGGAGATTTCATCCTTGCATTTATCGTTGGTTTCTCCCTCTTTTGTGCACTTAGTGTTGCTGCTGTAATTGGTGCAACCATTCCTGTTGCGATAAACAAACTTAAAATTGACCCAGCAGTCGCCTCTGGTCCATTCATTACCACATTAAATGATATCATTAGTTTAATGATTTATTTCTCGATCGCGACAACTTTAATTGACCGTCTTTAAAAGCCAAAATTCCTCTAAAGAGAGGAATTTTGGCTTTTGTATTTAGAAATAAAATACTAACTCTTTTTCCGAGCCAATTATTGTGCGGTTCTTCCCAGTCATTCGCACATAAACTACTTCAAAAATGAAGAGCATTCCTTTTCTTTGATTATCTCACCACTTGCATATTTTCCACGTGACAATTGAACCAGGTGAACGGTTTAGAGAAATCATGTACTGCTATAAATGACTTAATTCTGATCGCTTATAATATACACTAAAAAAAAAGCTAGATGAAGTCTCATCTAGCTTTTTTAAAACCACCCATTCTCCTTATAACGAGAAATGGCTTCAATACGATTACTTACTTCTAGCTTATCAAGGATGACAGATACATAATTACGAACGGTCCCATTTGTAATTTTCATGTCACTAGCAATCTGTTTTGTCGTTTTTCCTTCTGAAATATGTTTAAGTACTTGCTCTTCACGCTCAGTCAAAGGTGTTTCGTTGCTATAGACCATATCCACTAATTCTGGAGCGTATACTTTTCTGCCCTCTTTAATCGTACGAATCGCAGCGGCTAAATCTTCACTAGGGCTATCTTTTAACAAATACCCCCCTACTCCAGCCTTACGCGCTCGTTCAAAAAATCCTGGTTGAGCAAACGTTGTTAAGACAATCACATGGCAAGGGTGATCCTTAAGCTCATATGCGGCATCTAATCCGTTTTTAACTGGCATTTCGATATCCATGATACAAATATCTGGTTGTTCTTCTTGAACGAGTTTGACTGCTTCTTCTCCATTTCGAGCCTTGCCGATAACTGTCATATCCGATTCAAAGTCAAGCAAAGCCCCTAGTGCGCCTAACATCATCTGTTGATCTTCTGCAATTGCAATACGTATCATTCTTGCACCACCTTCGTCTTACTAATTGTACGAGGGACTTTCATTAACAAGGAAACCCCATTTTTTGATTCTATGTGGAGGTTGCCATTTACAAACTCAAGACGTTCTTTCATTCCTTCCAGACCACTTTGATGATGATTTGTTTGACGTTTAGCCATCCCAATACCATTATCACTAACTGTAATTAAAAACTCTGATTGGGTTTGGTTAATTTTAATCCAACATTTATTCGCCTGACTGTGTTTTACAACATTCGTCACTGCCTCTTTTACGCACATACATAAAACATTTTCAATTATCGGTTGTTTTTTTGAATGTGCAAGATCTTCACCATCTATATTCAAATGAATACCTGCAACTGACAGGATCTCTCTTATATGGACAATTTCATCTTTTAAACGAACCATTTTCATATCCGAAACGATCTCTCTTACCTCTTTTAAAGCTGTTCTAGCGATACGTTGTATATCTTCCAATTCAACATTTGTTTTTGCTTGATCCAAGGATAACCATTTTCGTGCTAAATCACTCTTAATTCCGATCAAAGACAATTTCTGACCAAGCGTATCATGTAAGTCACGTGCAATGCGTTGCCTTTCTTCCATTATCATTAATTCAGATATTTTTTCATTTGCACTTTTCAACTCGTTTTCTAACTGTTCCCGTTTATTACGGCTACGAATGGTAAAAGGAAGCAACGCAACACCGATTAAAGCAATGGCGATAAATGGAAGTTGCATCATGAATGTTTCATTTTGAATAAAGAACCCTGCCGTAGTTGCTGCAGCTGTTGTTGCAACGTGGACTGAATATAATACAATAAAACCAGCTCGATTATGTACATGCCCAATAAAGAAAGAAATAAATAATGCAAAATAAATATATCCAAAATAAAGAGTCATACCTATATTAATAGCAATTTCTATTGATACTGAAACATAAACAGTCCACCCTTTTTTAATAAAAGACAAACGATACGCAGTAAAAAATAAGACAATCATTAAGCTTCCAACTGTGATCTCTAATGCCGTAGCCGACATGATCACAAAATAAAAGGGCAGCACACAGAAGATAATCCAAATATACAAGCTAAGTCCTGTATTTTTCGGGAAAATATGAAACCAATTTTGCATAACGTTCCTCCTTTACTTCATTATAACAAAACCTTCCAACAGGATTGCTGGAAGGTTTTGTTTTCATTAATCCGAAATCGGCTTTAGTTTTTTCATTGCTTTGAACTGCTTAAAACTTATAAACGATTTATTCGCTTCATCAAATAGCCGATATTTCATTGAGGCTAAGCTGATACGTAACGTTATCGTCGTTGCTTTTTGTAATGGCACCACTTGTTCATGGGTTTTTTCTAAATGATAGTTTGGCACTTTAGGACTTAAATGATGCACGTGATGAAATCCAATATTGCCAGTTAACCATTGCATAAACTTCGGTAGCTTATAGTATGAACTTCCATCTACTGCAGCTTTAACAAAATCCCATTCCGTTTCATTTTCAAAGTACGAATCCTCAAAAGTATGCTGAACATAAAACAACCATACACCAAGCATACCAGCTGTGAATAAGATTGGAAGTTGTATGAGTAATAAAGCTTGCCAACCAATGATATAAACCAAAATACTATAGATGAGCACAAGAGACACATTAATGAAATATGTGTTCATACGCTCTTTGCGTTTTGCCCCTTTTCGGTTGATGCGATTATCAACCATAAATAGATAAAACGGCCCTAACACGAACATCACGAACGGATTTCGGTACAAACGATATGACAACTTTGTCCATAAAGATGCTTGTTCGTACTCTTCAACTGTTAGTAACCAAATGTCACCAACGCCTCGTTTGTCTAAATTCCCACTTGTTGCATGGTGAAGTGAATGGCTTCTTTTCCATTTTTCAAATGCAAAATGGGTAATGATACCGGTCACGGTGCCCAATATGCGATTTGCTTTAGCATTGTTAAAAAATGAACCATGTGTACAATCATGAAAGATAATAAACATCCGTACAACGAAAAATGCTGCCATAATTGAAATCGGTAACGATAACCAAAATGAAACAGCCAAACTTTGATAAGCTAAAAACCATAGTAATAAAAAAGGAATTGTTGTATTTAATAATTGAATGACACCTGATTTTGTATTTGCATGGGCGAATGAGGCAGCTTCACGCTTCAGTTCAGCCTGTTTTTGTTTACTCATAACTTCCTCCTCATAACCTTTATATGTTTATCATAGTTTGATTTGGCGTAAAAGGTAAGTCACATTTGTCAGGCACACAGTATGACAAATGTCATATATGATTTTTATGGCATTAACTCCTACTCTGATCATCCCTCTTACCATTCTGTCACAATAAAATCGATTAAATGACTATCTTCATTTTTTCTGAATTTACTAGCAGAGACACCAACGGTTTTTTTAAATACTTTTGTAAAGTAATTAGGATCGTCAATCCCTACTTGATGCGCAACTTCTGCAATTGTATTATCTGTTTTTGCAAGCAATGAAGCTGCCTTTTTCATCCTAGCTATCATGACATAGTGCATTGGTGTTGTATGAAGCTCCGCCTTAAATTGCTTTATAAAATAGTATTTGGATAAACCAGCTTGTTTCGCTAATTCATCTAAACTTAATGGGTCTGCAAGATGTTCTTCTATGTATTGAATCGCCTTTATTAACGATTCTTTTAATCGTTGTTTAGGTGGAGCTTCAAGATAACGAAATAAAGATAACATGAAATCATACGCCTTTTGTGATCCAATATAGGAATTGTAAACATCGCTTGCTACCGTTTCTGAATAGAGCTTAAACAACTTTCGAATTGGTTCAGTGTCGCGACTTAATTTTAAAATTGGGCCATGTTTCGCTAGAATGTACCGATGCATGTTTACTGCTTCTGGCCCTTCAATCGTTACATAGATAAATTCCCACGGTTTAACCGCATCCTTAGGATAAAAATAATGGTGGGCACTTGGAATTGCTACAAAAAATGCTTCTTGTTCACCTACTTGGAAATCCCGCCCTTCAAACGTCAACGCCCCGGCCCCTGACAATGTATATTGAAAAACAATTTTTTCTTTTTCTACTCTCTTTTCTCCATGCCAGTCATAATCAGAACCAACTTGAGTTTCCCAACCAACATTCCACAAATTCATAACAAACGGATATGGATTCTCTTGAAAGCGAAAGCCATACGATCCCTTCCCCATATAGGATGCCTCCTCTTCAGTAAATATAGTCATTATACAACAATGTAACTGCTTAATAATCAAGAATTTGAAAACGCAATTATTTCCATAAACCAAACAGCAATTTTCTACCTGTTCAGATTCACTATTACTTATACTAGAACTAACTTCACCACCAGGAGGTACAATTATGAAAAAAATTACGTTTATTGGCGCAGGAAGTACAATTTTTGCTAAGAATGTTCTTGGCGACTGTATGCATGTACCGGCTTTACAAGAGTTTGAATTTGCTTTATACGATATTGACCCAATACGACTGCAAGAATCCCACACACTGTTATCTCAGTTAAAAGAAAATGTACAGTCAACAATAAATATTCAATCCTATCACAACCGCAAGGAAGCTTTACGAGGCGCCTCCTATATTATTAACGCAATCCAAGTAGGCGGTTACAAACCTAGTACAGTTATTGATTTTGAAATTCCAAAAAAATACGGACTGCGACAAACGATTGGAGATACGATTGGCATTGGTGGCTTATTCCGTTCGCTTAGAACCATACCCGTCATGCTTGAAATCGCTAAAGACATTGAAGAAGTCGCGCCAGAAGCATGGTTTTTAAATTATACAAATCCAATGGCGGCATTAACAGGCGCATTATCTCGATTTACAAATGTTAAAAATGTCGGTCTTTGCCATAGTGTTCAAGTATGTACAAAAGATTTATTTAAACACTTAGAAATAGATCACAACGGGATACAAGAAAAGATAGCAGGCATCAATCATGTGGCTTGGTTGCTTGAAGTAACAAAAGATGGCAAAGACCTTTATCCGGAAATTAAAAGGCGAGCTAAAGAAAAGTGCAAAGAAAAACACCACGACATGGTACGTTTTGAGCTTATGGACAAGTTCGGATACTATGTAACAGAATCATCAGAACATAACGCTGAATACCATCCTTATTTCATCAAATCAGCATATCCAGAGTTAATTGAACAACTCAATATTCCGCTTGATGAATATCCACGTCGATGCGTGAGCCAAATTGAACGGTGGGAACAACAAAAGCAAGATTTGGTTAATAATACAAACATTACACATGAGCGTTCGATTGAGTATGGATCTCACATTATTGAGGCTATGGAAACAGGAAACCCTTTCTTATTTGGTGGAAACGTACTGAATACTGGTGGTCTCATTTCAAATCTTCCACAAAAAGCTTGTGTAGAAGTTCAATGCATTGCTGATCGCTCTGGAATTACACCCACTTATGTTGGAGATCTCCCCGAGCAACTAGCAGCATTAAATCGAACAAGTATTAATACTCAATTGTTAACGATTGAAGCTGCAATTACGAAGAAACGTGAACACATCTATCATGCAGCATTACTAGATCCACATACTTCAGCCGAATTATCAATGGATAAAATTGTCTCTTTGTGCGATGAGTTAATAGAAGCACACGGTGATTTTTTACCAGATTACAAGTAACAAGAAAGCCAAAGCCAGCTCATTAGAGTTGGCTTTTTTATTGATACAACTAACTCATTTCCCAATAGGAAACAGATTGAAAAAAGAACACTAGTTCGCTATACTGTAAATACGAAAGTATGTTCGTATTTTATTTTTTGTTCTTTTGATTTTTTATCTTCCCTTTCTCTATTAACTGTTAATTAGGCAAAAAAGGGGGATCTGTTATGAGAAACGGCGAGGTAAACGCGAGTCAATCATCTACCCATATCATTGTAAAAATGTTTTTAAAAGACGAGTACCACAAGGAATTGTATCGACTTGCCCATGAAAACCCTACAGCTGCTAACAAAGAAGCACTTGATGAGACATTTAAGCAATTTTTTACAAGAGTAAAAGTCATTCAATATATAAGTAGGCTCATATCAGGATATTCCGTGGACTATGACAAACGTTTTCGGAAACATGGGCATCTAACATCTATTGATTCCTTATTCGAAAAAGAAGGACACGCTTCCCTTCTTGATATTATTCAATCAGGTGATGTACTAGCTGACATTGAACAAGCAAATGATGAAAAAGCAAATATTGATGAATTATTTGAAAACAAAGTGCTGGCAACATCTTTCAAACATTTAAAACCTAACCAGCAATCCGTGCTTATTTACTCGTTTTTCTATGGGTACAAAAACAAAGAAATCGCAAAATTACTTACCATTTCAGAACAAAGAGTCTCTTATTATAAAAAAAGAGCTCTTCATATTTTAAAACAACAATTAATAACAGAAGAAAAGGCTGGTGGAACAGATGTATATTGATTACGAAACGATCTTACATGAGTTTGAACCCAAAATAAAAAAAAGCCTTTATCAAACAGCCCCTTATAACAGAGAAGATCTTGAACAAGAAATTAAATTAAAGATCTACGAAAAATTACCGGTAATACAAAATATCGATGCTCCAGGCTACTATGAGTTTGTCCATGGTGAAGCGCTTGTCGCTGAACCTAAAGCGCGTTATTCAGATCGACCTTCATTACTAAACAAATAATGAGGCTTGCCTTATTAGGCAGCCTCATTATTCTTTCACAGAACCTAAGACAATTCCTTTTACGAAATACTTTTGTAGAAATGGATAGACTAGTATAATTGGCAATGCCCCAATAAAAATTTGGGCTGAACGTACTGTACGTTCCGATAAAGCTCGAACTTCATCTGGGTTCACATTTAATTGCGAAAAATCATTCTGTACAATGATCGTTTGTAAAAATGTCGATAACGGAAATTTTGATGCGTCTGTTAAATAAATTAGTCCATCAAACCAAGAGTTCCATTGGCCAACCATTGTAAATAAGCCTACAGTTACGAGAGCTGGCAACGAAATTGGCAAATAAATTTTAAACAAGATTCGAAAATGCCCCGCTCCATCAATTAAAGCCGCTTCTTCTAATGACTTAGGTACCCCGGTGCGAAAAAAGTTTAATAATAAAATTAAATTAAATACGTTTACTGCGCCAGGTAAAACAAGTGCCCAAATTGTATTTAGCAAACCTAAATTCTGCACAAGAATATAGGTTGGAATGAGCCCACCATTAAATAACATAATAAAAACAAGTGCATACACATATAACTTTCTTCCTTTAAATTCATGATCTTCCTTTGAGAGTGCGTATGCAGCTAGAGTTATTGTCGTTAAACTAATGATGGTTCCCAGTACAGTCCGATATACTCCATTCCAAAGTGCTCGTACAAAATTATCATTACCAAGCGTTTGTTCCCAAGCAGCAAAGGTAAAATCAATTGGCAAAAAACGTACAAGGTTTGCATTCGCTGGTGCAGATGCACTAAAAGAAACAGCCAAAATATGAATGAGAGGCAAAATACAGAGAACCCCCAACATAAGTAGAAAAAACGTATTAAATATCGAAAAAATCCGATATGTTCGGCTTCGGTGATGCATGCCACCCCTCCTAAAAAATTCGATAATTTGCGTATTTATACGCTAAACGGTAGCCAGTTACAATTAAGATAAAAGCAATAATTGATTTAAATACCCCTACAGCAGTCGCGTAGCTGAAGTTTCCGCCTAATAAGCCTTGTCGATAAACATACGTATCGATAATGTCACCTTTATCGTAAACAAGAGGGTTATACAAGTTGAATATTTGATCAAAACCAGCATTTAGAATATTTCCTAGAGCTAGTGTAGCTACAACAATTGTAATCGGTAAGAGCCCTGGTAATGTAATATATAAAACTTGTTGCAAACGATTTGCCCCGTCTACAATTGCGGCTTCATACAGACTTGGATTTATACCTGCAAGAGCAGCCAGAAAAATAATCGCAGAAAATCCGAAATCCTTCCATACATCTGAAGTAATGACAGTCACTCTAAACCAATCTCCATCACCTAAGAAAAAAATAGGTTGAAAGCCCAAACTAGTGATCATTTGATTAACTAACCCACCGTCAACTGAAAGTAAGTCAAGCAAGATACCTCCTAAGATTACCCAAGACAAAAAATGAGGCAAGTAAACGAGCGTTTGGATGGACCGTTTAAACGCCATGACACGTACTTCGTTTAACAATAATGCAAACATAATAGGAATAATTAATTGAAAGACAATTTTAAAGCTAGAAATAATTAACGTATTCCAAATAACCTGCCTACCTTCACTGAATTCAAATATTCTTCGAAAATGGTCAAAACCTACCCATTCTGATCCACTAAAGCCAAACCAAGGCTTGTAATCTTGAAAAGCCATTATTATTCCGCCTAGAGGAATATAGTTAAAGATGATTGCGAGCAGAACCGCAGGCATAACTAGCACATGAAGCGGCCAATTTCGCTTCATGTTCCATGCTTGCTTGCGTTTCTTTTTTGGTATTTGCCGAATGACTCCTTGCCTTGGTTGAACCATGTGTACATCACTCCTTTTATCGGCACCTAAATTCTTGTGGCGTCAGGTTGAATTCCCGTTTAAATACTTTAATA
The DNA here is from genome assembly GCF_002019705.1 of Shouchella patagoniensis. GTDB lineage: Bacteria > Bacillota > Bacilli > Bacillales > Bacillaceae_D > Shouchella > Shouchella patagoniensis. The sequence continues at coordinate 1,852,255 of NZ_KV917377.1, forward strand.
AAATACGATGAATCTTTGAAACCAAGTTCTTCTGATATTGATGAGATTTTCTTGTTTGTATCTGTCAGTAATGCAATCGCCTTCTTCATTCTTAAGCGGTTCATGTATTCAGTGAAATTTTCTCCAGTCTCTTCTTTAAACCGTTTAGACACATAAGCCGGGTTTAAGTACAAGTAGGCCGCTACATCCTGTAGATTGGGATTTTTAGCAGAATGCGCTTCCACAAAATTTTTTACTCGCGTCGCAACCGGAGCACCTTCTCTTTCCATATCAAATGGGATCGCCTTATTTTGCTTGATAGTAGTGAACTGATCTCTCGCTTGATCCCAAAAAGGAAAGAGACTTCCTATTTTTATAGATATCGGGATATGTAGCTTTTTCTTCACATGCTTTTTTAGGAAAGCAACCTGTTCCTGAAGGGTTTCAAAAAACACGTTGTCTTCTTGCTCTAAAAGTGGATACAGCATTACTGTAAGGAGATACTCATCCATTTGGTGTTTAACGACAATTGAATATTTAGAGAGATAATTAGAAACGATGAGCTCAATGTCATTTAGGGCAACTTGTTCATTCGCGCGAATAAAAATAAAAGCGGCTTTTGTTTTCAAAGAATATGGCATACCATAAGCCTTTAACTCCGCTTTTAAATCTTCTGTTGTTTTCCTCCCCCATAACCATGGTTCAATAATCATTTCACCAAAAGAGTCAATATGACTTTTGATGGCTTCAATTGACCTTTCATGTACATACTTTTCACTTTGCTCTTCTCCTCTTTTGATTAATGCGTTCTCAACGGCTCTTAATAAATCTTCATCACGTACAGGCTTTAGTAGATAATCAACTGCTTGTGCTTTAATTGCTGCTTGTGCATAAGCAAAGTCAGAGTGGCCAGAAAGCAATAGACACTTAGGATTGTACTCGCTTTCTTTAATATCAGTAAGTAATTCCACACCTGATTTTCCTGGCATTCGTATATCTGTTACAACAATATCAATCGCATGAGAACAAAGGAGGGACATTGCTTCATTTGCCGTGTAAGCACAATGAACGTTGGAAATGCCAATCTCTTTCCAAGGTAAGCTCGCAAGCCCTTGTAAAGTTGCATCTTCATCATCAACTAGCAATAATTGAAACATGGTCTAACCTCTCCTTTCGTCGCTATTCGTTTCTTCCCATAAAATGTCGACTTGTAAGCCTCCTAGTGATGAGAATGATAGGCGTAAGCCAGATCGACCACCATAGCGTTTTCTAAGCCTTTGATGGACATTTCTCATTCCATAGTTTTCTGTTAATACTTCTTCTTGTTCCAAAGCCTGTACCATCTGTTCAATTTCTGTGTGCCCCAACTTTCCACCATTGTCTTCAACAGAAATTCGGCAATACCCACCTTTGTTTTCACCAGTTATGCGAATTGTACCTATACCATCAATTTCTTCAATCGCATGAACGATCGCATTCTCGACAATTGGCTGAACTAATAATCGTGGTATTGACCAACCTTTGAGCTCTTCTGCTACAGTAATGGAGTATTTCAGATGTCGTTTACGTAAAGCGTGTATCGCCAGAAAGTTGTCAACAAGTTCTAATTCTTCCGTAATTGTTGTTTCTGCTTGTTCTACTTTTGTTCGATAACGGAAATAATCACCTAAATGAAGTGCCATTGCTTCAACTGCATCTGTATTACGCACTTTCGCCATATTTTTTATGTAAAAGAGACAGTTGTATAAAAAATGAGGATCTATTTGTGCTTGCAGTAACTTTAATGTTGCATCTTGTGACCTGATTTTTTCTTCAAATACTTGTTCAATTAACGTTTGAATTTGTTCTGCCATATCGTTAAAACCATTCATCGCTATTGCAAACTCCTTTTGGTCGAGAACTTCCATTCGCACCCCATAATTCCCCTTTTTGAAGGCTAGAATTGAATCCTTGATCCGATCAACCGGGCGATGAATTTGAGTGTACAGTAACCAGGCTGCAGCTACTCCTAAACAAAGAAGCAAACTGACAGATAGATAAAACCACGTTCTTGTGGTAGCAATTGGCTTAAGCACTTTTTCCACTGGAACAAAGTCTACAAGTGCCCACTCTAAACTAGGCGATTCAATATAAGTTATTGCATAGTTTGTATCACCATCTCGAAACCGCTCTGTACCGATGCTTTCCATCTCTTTTGGAAGATCAAATCCATTATGAAATAGGTCGTTTACGTCGTTATGTTGTGCTCCTCGCGGCTTAATTGAATCAAACGAATGATGATATAAAATCGCATAACCACCGTCCGATGAATTTAGTTCACTAAGATGTTTACGCATGCTCTCTACATAAATCCTTGCTTCAATAATAACTCCACTTGTTTGCCTTTCGTTTTGAATAGGAAATTGTACATGTTGTACAAAATATGGACGATCATTATCCTTACTATGTTTTTCATCCACGTACTTCCAAGATAAAGCTAGTTCATCTGGACGTTGAGGAGATGCCGACATTGTCGTTATAGACTTTTCACCATCAGGTAAAAACATTGAAACGTCAACTAAAAGATTACTTAATTGTTGATAAAGTAAGATCTTTTTTTGAATGCCCATTTGCAATTCGACAGATTCGTATGGACGCAATAAATCAACGTTGCGTAGTCTATTCGTTTCAGGATCAATACTTAACGCAACTAAAAATTGAGAAACTTGCCCTAAATCGGCTTCCAATCGATTCATCGATACTTCTAACCTGTTTAAATTTCTTGATTCGATTTCTTCTCGAACAACTTGCTCACTTACATAATTAGAATACGCATATAAAGATATAACTGGAATTAAAAGCAATACAATGCTAACAACCATTTTCTGAAATAAGCTCAATTGCCCAAGCATCGGCCATCACTCTCCTCTGCACTAGTGTACATATAACATCACAAGTGCGAAAAGCTTATTTTTTTGACCGGTTATGATTATGAAATACGGTTGCAAAGAGACTAGTAAGAAGCAGCGCTTAACTCAAAAACCATGCGCTGCTACTTCGACTTATTATCGTTTTTAGTTGCTGCTTACTGTGTTAAACCACTCATTTACTTCAGCTGTGACATTATCGCCACCTGAAGTTTTCCACTGTTCGACCAAAGCGTCAAATTGATCAATAGATGTTTCACCGTAAATCATTTTGCTAAACCCTTCACTTAACATCGTATCAAGCGTGTCCCCTCTATCAACTATCGTTTTAGTAGGAGCTCCAGTAAACATACTAGGTATCTGTGCCTCTGCTCCGTCCACAACAATTCTCGCGCCTTCCCACGCCTCTTCAGGATATTGAAGATACATTTTCTTTTCAAAAGGCGTTTCAGGTTCTATTCCACGTGCGAAGTCAGCTAGAGTATTGATATACAATGATGGAATTCTTGCCCCATCGAAAGTTAATGTATATTTAACAGGATCAACTCGCCCTCCAGGTATATCGTCCTCGCTATACTTCACTTCGTCACCTTCAATGACGTAATCATATCCTTCAGCAAATCCATACTCAAACTCTCCACCATCTTTAGGATTGGCATAATGATCAAATAAATAGTTTTGATAAACAAAGAAAGCTTGAATTTCATCTTCAGTAGCGTTTTCGTTAATCATAACGGAACCATTTTGAGCAGTGACTCCCGTCGATCTACCTTTCTTACCCTCAGGTCCAGTTGGGATTTCATATGCCTTATACTCTGCAGCTTCAACATTTTGCTTTAATTCTGCCAAAGGCCAATCTGGCATCCAATGAGGTCCAGCAATAATGCCTGCTCTTCCAGCCGTAAACAATTCTGCAGCTTTTCCTTCGTCCCAAAGCCCAGATTCAGGATGAATATAACCTTCATCCATCCAATGCTTCATTGTCTCTAAACCTTCTTTAATTTCTGGCTGAATACTGCCATTAACTAATGAACCATCTTCTGCAAGATTCCACTGATCAGGCATTCCGCCATATGCCCCAAATACCCAATCAACTGTAGACATCCAAGTATTGAGATTATTCGTAAAACCAGTAGCTAATCCATATACTTTTTCACCTGTTCCTGTCGGATCATCATTTACAAAAGCGTCCATCATTGCTTCAATATCATCCATTGTCTCTGGAGCATCAAGCCCTAAATTATCCATCCAATCTTGACGAATAAACAAAACGGTATCCCCGTTCATTTCATAATCTAAAATAGGAATAGCCATACGGCCTTCTTCTCTTATATAGGGATCCCATGCATGAGGATCTGCGTCCATCGCTTCCTTCCATGCATCTGAGGCATACTTGTCAAATAGTTCACCGACCTCTTGTACGCGCCCAGAATCAATGATATCCTGCGTTAAGGAACTTCTAAGAGCCAAAATAGATGGGAGCTCCTCATTCGCAGACATACTTAATTGTAATTTAGTGTCGAATGTATCCCCTGGTCCACTCGTTGTCCAAATATAGTTTAAATCAATATTAAATGTATCTTTTACCCACTGTGTGTGTACGTTATCTTGTATGGTTTCATCATCTCTGAAGAAAATATCACCTGAAACATGTTTAATTAAATCAAGAGTGACCGGTTCTTCAAAACGTTCTGGTAAATCATTAGCTGAGGCAACTGGTTCAATCGTACTTTCTTTTTGTGATGAAGAATCACTGCAACCAACCATAACTAGAGCAACTACACTTGCAAAGATAACCGTATTATATCTTCTCAAAACCATTCCCCCTGAAACCCTCTTATTTTTCATGTAAAAATAAAATTGTAAGCCCTTTCATTTATAATATAACGCTTTTTTCATTTCACTGAAATATGACTATTTTTAGGTTCACGGTACTATTTCTATCTTTTTCTGCGAGTGTTGCCATGCGAAAAAAACCTTGATTTAAAGATCAAGGTTTTTTGTTAAATTATTTTCAATGAAATTGAATCAGCTACAGGTTTAAAGCCAATTTTTTGATAGATATGATTCGAAGTCGGATTCGATAAGTCTGTGTATATAAGAACTGAGTCGTACCCTTGCGAGACAATACATCAGCAAATAATTCTGCTTCTAACCGATCTATAAAAAAAGCAAATGAGAAAACAGCTTGTTTGGGAATTGTCTGTAAACAAACAATGAAAGGCGAACTCCAGCGGTAACCAATGGCCATAAACAAAGGTTTGACACCACTTTTTATTGATTGCATCAAAAGGCCAATTAAGAGGTTATTTTCCCACTCATTCTTATGTAGGACAGGTGCGGCTTCTTCATAAAACGCTTCTGCATTGCTGAAAATCTTGATTTCCATTAGTATCCTCCGTTTCCTTTAGAAGAAAGATAAAAGGCATCTCTTAAGAAGATGCCTTTTGCTTTAAGCCCGCTCTTCAACCAATGCAACAATGGTTGTAATTACGTGCACCGCTTTCTCCATGTTGTCGACGGAGACATATTCATAACGTCCGTGGTAGTTTTCGCCGCCTGTAAATAGATTAGGCGTGGGCAGCCCTTTGTAAGAAAGCTGTGAACCATCCGTTCCCCCTCGAATAGGACCAACCTTAGGTTCAATATTTAACTTTTTCATTGCATCTATTGCTACATCAACAATTTCTTGCATCGGTTCAATTTTTTCACGCATATTGTAGTATTGATCTCGAAGTTCTAGATAAACATTCTCTTTCCCATGTTTATCTTGCATCTGCCTAACGACTGCTTCCATCTTTGCTTTTCTTGATGCAAAATTTGACCGGTCAAAGTCACGAATAATATAATGCAGTTCCGCAAAATCAGTTGTTCCTTCCATCGAAAGCAAATGAAAAAATCCTTCGTATCCTTCCGTAAATTCTGGTGCCTCATCAGCAGGCAGATGTGCATGAAACTCCATCGCCCGTTTCATCGCATTTACCATTTTATTTTTAGCTGTACCTGGATGGGTGCTCACACCTTGAAAGGTTACTTTAGCAGCTGCCGCGTTGAAACTTTCAAATTGAAATTCACCTAACGGTCCACCATCTAGCGTATAAGCAAAATCAGCACCAAATCTCTTAACATCAAAATGGGCCGGACCTCTACCAATCTCCTCGTCTGGCGTAAATGCAACACGGATTTTCCCATGCTTAACCTCTGGGTGCTTAATGAGATAATCCATTGCCGTCATAATTTCCGCAATTCCTGCTTTATCATCAGCTCCGAGTAACGTCGTCCCATCCGTTGTAATAAGCGTATGACCCTTATAATTTGCTAACTCTGGAAATTGTCTGCTTGATAAAATTGTACTTTTATTAAGAACAATTTCTTCTCCATCCACATTTTCATGAACTTGAGGAGATACGCTTTTGCCCGTAAATTCAGTCGCTGTATCTAGATGCGCTAAAAAACCAATAACAGGAACCTCTTTATCTGTATTCCCTTCGAGCGTTGCCATCACATAACCATTTTCATCAATCGTTACTTCACTTAATCCTAGAGCTTTCAGTTCTTCAACAAGAATGTTCCCAAGCTCAAGTTGTCCCTTTGTTGTCGGAATAGCATTGCTTGATTCACTTGATTGTGTATCTATTTTAGCGTAGCGCACAAAACGTTCAATTATTTGTTGTTTCATCATTCTAGCTCCTCTTTAATTATGTAGTTAGTAGAATCATTATAGCAAATTTATTCGTTGCATCGCTTAGAGAATCTCATACTATTTATTTTTTAAAACAATTTGTCGAAAAAAATAAACCGATATGCTATATTCTAAAAGGTGCATAATCATAAGTTTCTATTCCAATTTCCGCACACAACTTAGACGAACAAAATTTATATGTAAGAGGTGATTAATATCGAACATATGGGGTTTATCTCGCTCATCCCTCCGTTACTTGCTATCGGACTGGCAATATTGACGAAAAACGTTTTAGTATCTTTATTTACTGGTCTGTTTGCTGGTGTACTACTCCTAACAAAAGGAAATCCTATTACAGCAACAACGGAGACAATTGGTGAATATTTGTTCCCACAACTGACGGATAGTTATAATGCAGCTGTCTTAGTCCTGCTTCTATTTATTGGCGGATTCGTAGGGCTAATCGAAAAATCAGGAGGATCATTCGCGTTAGCGAACCGTGCTGTAAAGTACTTAAATACAAAAGCGAAAACCCAAATAGCAGCTTGGTTTGGAGGCCTCATCATCTTTTTTTCTGACCTTGGTTCTCCACTAATCGTTGGTCCAATTTTTGAGAAGATCTTTGACCAAGTAAAATTGTCGCGTGAAAAACTCGCTTGGATCATAGATTCTACTGCTTCCCCTCTCGCGGTTATGATTCCCTTTATCGGCTGGGGCGTTTACATCATGGGGTTAATCCGCCAAGAATTTGACAATATCGAAGCAGAATTATCGGAGTTCTCCGTTTTTTTACAAGCCATTCCTTTTCAGCTTTACCCGATTTTAGCTGTGTCTATTGTCCCTGTCATTGCGTTAACAAAGCTCGACTTTGGTCCAATGGCAAAAGCTGAACGCCGTGTAGAAAAAACAGGTGAACTTTACTGGAAAACGTCCCGCCCACTACGCTATAGCGAGGATGCAGACCAAGGTCAACCAAAAAGCTATTCCATCTTAATCTGGCTACCTTTACTCACTTTGTTCACGACATTATTTGGTCTTCTTTATACATACGGATTTCCGTTTGAACCTGTACCAGGCGGTGATTTTCGTGTTGCTTTAAGTACGGCTTACCTTTTTGCCAGTATCGTTTTAATCGGACTAATGGTTACGCTAAAAGTCAGAAGCTTCACTCAGGCATTTGAGCTTTACTCCAAGGGCATGCAAAAAATGGTATTTGTACTTGCTACACTTGTGCTGGCTTGGGCATTAGGAACGGTCATGAGTGAAATGGGGACAGCCAATTACGTCATTGAGCTATTGCAAGACAGCTTGCCTAGTTCTTTCGTTCCCGCGGTCTTATTTCTAGTGGCAGTCTGTATATCACTTGCTACCGCTACTTCATGGGGAACCTTTGCTATTATGATACCATTTGCAATTCCAATGGCCTTTGGTCTTGATGCCCATTTGGCTGTGTGCATTGGCGCGGTTTTATCTGGAGGCATTTTCGGTGATCACTGCTCGCCTATTTCGGAGACAACCATTCTTTCATCTACTGGTGCCGGGTGCGACAATATCGATCATACAAAAACACAATTTCCTTATGCAGCTATGAATGGCCTCATTGCTTTAGGAGGCTTTGTTGTTGCAGGAATAACCGGAAGCGCATATGTTTTTCTTATTGCCCTTGCACTCATGATAGGATTACTTGTTTTGTTTGCCCAGCTAAAGCCAAAGCTCTCTAGCTCTTAATAAACTTCTTAAATAGTCCTTGCATTTTCATTTTTCTTACACTATACTACTAAGAAATTACAATTAGCATTGATAAGGACATGAATCAATCTCTTCCTTTCTTTTTAGAGAAACAAGGCCCTTGGCTGAAAGCCTTGTAAGAAAAAGACTTGATTTACCACCTTTGAGCTATTGCGGGGAAACAAAGTATCCGCAATCGGTCGAACCGTTATCTCGTTTAAGCATAGAGATGTTTTTTCTCTATGAAAGTAGGGTGGAACCACGGCCGCACTCGTCCCTTGTTTGGGATGAGTGCGGCCTTTTTTTATGGAATCAGCGATGAAAAGGATACGCATAAACAAACGTTTCACTAAACAGAGAGCGAGGCCTTGGCTGAAAGCCTTGTTAGTAGAAATTGTCTATGTACCACCTTTGAGCTATTACGGGGAACCTCATGTATCCGTAATCGGTCGAACCGTTATCTCGTATAAGCATAGAGACGTTTTTTCTCTATGAAAGTAGGGTGGAACCACGACCACACTCGTCCCTTATATGGGATGAGTGTGGTCTTTTTTATATCTAAAGGAGGCGATTTATTATGATAATCAAAAACAATCATCAAAAACTTGGCCAGGAACTTGAGCTATTCACAACATTAGAAGAGGCTCCAGGTATGCCATTCTTCTTACCTAATGGGATGATTATTCGAAATGAACTAGAAGCTTATTGGAAACAAATTCATCAAGCCAGTGGTTACGAAGAAATAAAAACGCCCATTATGATGAAACAACATATGTGGGAACAATCTGGTCATTGGGATCATTATCAGGAAAACATGTTTTTTTCATCTGTAGAAGATCAATCATATGCATTAAAACCAATGAGCTGCCCAGGCGCTGTTCTTTTATATAACCGAAAAAGGAGAAGTTACCGAGAACTGCCTATTCGTTACGCGGAGTTAGGACTTGTTCATCGTTACGAACAATCAGGATCGTTGAATGGCCTTTTGCGCGTCCGATCATTCACACAAGACGATGCCCACTTGTTTGTTCGAGGGGACCAAATCGAAATTGAGCTAGAACGTGTGTTAGACCTTGTTGACCACGTTTATTCCATCTTTGGTTTCAACTATCATGTAGAATTATCAACTAGACCAGACGATTCAATGGGCTCACAAGAGTCCTGGGATCATGCTGAATCTGCTCTCGAATTTGTATTAAAGAAAAAGGGGGTTCAGTATAAATTGAACCCTGGTGATGGTGCTTTTTATGGTCCCAAAATCGATTTTCATATCCAAGATTCGAAAGGGAGAAGCTGGCAATGTGGAACGATTCAACTCGATTTTCAAATGCCCGAAAAGTTTGACTGCTCTTATGTAGACGAAAAGAATGAAAATCAAACACCAATTTTAATTCATCGCGCAATATATGGAGCAATTGAACGGTTTATGGCAATCTTAATCGAACATTACGAAGGTGCTTTCCCATTCTGGCTCGCCCCCGTTCAAGCAGTGATCTTGCCGATCCATTCTTCACATGGCACATTCTCTACAAGTGTCTTGAGAACTCTCGAAATTGCTGGTATTCGAATAAAACTTGATGACCGAAATGAGAAATTTGGTTTAAGAATACGCGCCGCACAAAAACAAAAGATTCCATACATGCTTGTGATAGGTGATAAAGAAGTAAACAATAACCTTATATCTGTTAGAGATAGGGATGGCGAACAAAAAGACATGACTGTAGAGGAATTTATTCAATTCGCTAAGAACTAAAATGTTGAGCATTATTTGATAACCATTGAGAATCATCTAGCCGAGGCAAAATGATACTAGCTTTGGCTACTTATTTTTATTGTTATCTTCTATCTTCACTGAAGTCATTACAAAATAAAAAAGCTAAGTGCTACCCTTTTCAGGTAGCACTTAGCTACAACCTTTTACCCTTTTACTCCAGTAAGTGCGATTCCCTCAATAATTTGTCGCTGTGCAAAGAAATAAACGACAAGAACTGGTACAACAGAAATCGTTGCTCCTGCCATTAAAAGCGGCCATTGAGTAACATACAACCCTTTAAACATTGCAAGCAAGAGGGGAACGGTATACAAACTCGTATCACTAATAAACACAAGCGGTTGTATGAAGTTGTTCCAAATCCCTATAAAGGAAAATATCCCAAACGCTGCAAGGGCAGGCTTAATTAAAGGAAGCATAATTCGCATATACACATACGCGGGATTTGCTCCGTCGATTACCGCAGCTTCTACCATTTCTTTAGGGATGCCCATCATAAACTGACGTAATAAGAAAACTCCAAAAGCATTAAAGATCGCATTAGGAACAATAATAGACAAATGCGTATTCACCCAACCAATATAGTCCATGATTAAATAGAGCGGTATTAATGTCACTTGCATTGGAACCATCATTGTCGCTAAAAAGGCAATAAATAATACGTTTGATCCAGGAAACCTGAGCTTAGCGAATGCATAAGCTGCCATAGAACAAGTAAGAATTTGACTAAAAACAACAATTGTTGAAATATAAAAACTGTTAAAGTAGGCACGGCCAAACGGCATGGCTTGAAGAGAGTCAGTAAAATTACTCCAAACAAACGGATCTGGAACCCAGACAGGAGGTACTGCAAACATCTGCTGAAAGGACTTTAAACTACTTAATGCCATCCAAATAAATGGTCCAGCCATCACGATGGAACCAATAATTAGTGCAATATGAAGCATAATACGGGAAAAACGGAGTTGGTTCCCTTTTCTCTGTTGAATTACTGGTGGTTTTGACTTTATGATTGGATTATCTTCCGCCGTCTTCATAATGCACCCACTTCCGTGAAACCGTAAATTGAATCAATGTGAACGTCAGAATAATGACAAATAGAATCATCGCTGATGCTGTACTTGTACCAAAGGAATTACGTGTAAAAGCTTCATCAAAAATATGGAGTACTAATGTATAACTCGCCTTGCCTGGACCACCTTGAGTCATTACATAGGCTTGATCAAATACTTGGAAGGAAGCAATTACCGTCATAATAGCAACAAAAAAAGTAGTTGGAGAAAGAAGCGGAAACGTTATATGGCGGAATTTCTGCCATGCTGTTGCGCCATCAATATCCGCTGCTTCATAATAGCTACGCGAAATCCCCTGTAAGCCAGCTAAAAAGATGACCATATTTGTGCCAAGTCCCCACCAAATACTTAACATTGCAATTGATGGAAGCACTAGATTTCGATCTGTCAGCCAATTAGGACCATCAATTCCGACCATTGCAAGTAGTTGATTAATTAATCCAAAGTCTCCATTTAATAACCACATCCAGATAACAGCAATTGAGACGGAACTTGTGACAACCGGCATAAAGAAAAACATTCGATAAAAGTCTTTTCCTTTTACTTTATTTAAAGCTAATGCTGATAATAAAGCGGCCGCAATTCCACCCGGAATGACCATTAACGAATAAACCGTAGTATTCCTTAATGCAGTCGTAAAGTTAGAGTCTTGAAATTGTTGGATATAATTTTCAAAGCCGATGAATGTTCGTTCGCCAAACCCATCCCAATGCATGAAGCTAATGCCAAGAGCAAAGATGAGCGGAAGCAGCGAGAAAACAATCATACCAATCATCTGGGGAGCAATAAATGCATAACCCCACCATTTTTCTCGCTTTGTATACATAATGAGCCCTCTCCTTTATCATCAAAGAGGGAAAAATCCCCTCTCTGTACTCTTGTTTATTCACTATCAAGCGCATTGCGCGCTGTATTAATTGCTTCATCTAATGCATCTTCTGCAGTTGTATCCCCAAGCATCATTAATTCATATATTTCAAGTAAATCATCAGCTAAACCTGGCGATGTGTATTCATAACTAATGACTCGACCAATGTCACGCGCGTCTAATAAATATTGTCCGTGTTCTGGTTTATCCTGATTTAAGACAATATCATCTATTCCATTAACTGAAGGAACCGCATTACCTTCTCCATCAAGTCGAATTTCCTGTCCTTCAGTGGACGTATAATACGTAATAAATTCCATAGCTTCTTCAATATGATCACTATTTGAATTTGCAGCCATATATGCTGTAGCGATATTGGCTGTCTCTAATGCATTATCTGTATTCGAGGGCCATGGGATGTAATCAAAATCAAGATCTGTTTGCAAGAACATTGGTGTCAGCCAACGCCCCGCAGAGACAAAACCAACTTGATTAGACATAAACATTGCTTCCATACCTTGACCGTCTGGCATTGTCCCAGCATAAGTGAAGTTGCCTCCATCAATCATCTCACTGACATATTCAAACGCTTCTAGCACTTTGGGATCAGAATCGGCAACAATCTCTTCATCGGTCGCAAAGTTGCCTCCATTCGTCCAAATCCAGTTCAACATATGGGGATGGCCACTTTCTTGCATATACCCATGGTTGCCCGCATCACTAAGCTTGCCTGTTACTTCAGCAAAAGCATCCCAATTCCAGTTGCCTTCTTCATAATACTCTTGCGGAGATTTAGCTCCGACTGATTCAAGTAATTCTTTATTGTAGTACATCAAGTAAGGATTACAATCAACAGGCAGACCATAAACAGTTCCATCTACTCGCGATGGTCCCCAAATGTCTTCAGCAAATTCATCCTCTGTCACAAACGACTCTTCAGTACCTAAAAATTCAGATAACGGTTCAATTGTTCCATTCGAGATGAGTGTGGACATATTTTCTGTACCTACATAAAAGATATCTGGTGCTTGCCCTCCTTGAAGACGAGTCGTAAGTGTTTGAAAGTAGTTATCGTTAGGCAATCCAGTTAATGTAACTTTAATATCCTCATGCGCTTCGTTAAATGCATCTACAGCTCGATTATAAACATCAAGTTCAGCCGGGTTACCCCAAGCAGAAAATGATAATTCGACAACATCATTTCCCCCACCAGAACTCCCCTCATTACAAGCAGTTAGCAACCCGACAGTCATTGCTGATACGCATACATATCCAATTGTTTTCTTCATTTTTTCGGCCTCCCTATTCCATTGAAATCGTTTGCAAGCTATACTATAGAGATAGACGTTTTCTATCTACTTCTCCAGCTATATGGCTATTACTTACGACTAGTATACAATGCAAGCGCTTTCTTTAATCTAGTAAGATTTTTGCGAATAGGGGTAATTTTTTGCGGTCTAGACCGTTTTGACAATATGTTTAAGGAGGAATCGTCTATGGATAAGAAGCCATTGTTTACACGAGGATCTCATTCTTTTACGTTTCAATTTTTCCCCGAAACGGGTTTGCTGAGTTTATGGAATATAGGTTGGGAACTACAAACAAGTCCCAGTTATTATTGGGATGGTAATGCACGTTTTATTGATAATAATACGATTATTTTTCAGTACACCATTTCTGGTCGTGGAATCTTAGAAATAGATGACAGGAAGTACGAACTGCGCCAACATCAAGCGTTTCTAGTAACGGTTCCCGGAGATCACCGTTACTACTATCCAAAAGAAGCAAAGGAGCCATGGGAATTTATCTATATCGCATTACAAGGACCTACTGTCCGAGATATATGGGAGCGCCTCGTCCGAAAATCAGGTCCTGTATTAAAAATGGAACCTAATTCTCCTTTAATCCGGTCCCTTTTTGCTATTTATGCAGAAACAAAAGCAGACCGCTTACGAGATCCGTACGTGGCTGCTTCACAAGGTTATTTATTTCTTCTTGAATGCTTCCGTGCACTGACCGAGGAAACTCCACCAGGAGACCCCTATCACTATCAACAAGCGTTAAATTATATTGAAGCAAACTATCATCGCCAAATCTCCTTAGATGATATTGCGGAACAAATTGGCTTGTCCCGTTATAGTTTAACTAGATTATTTAAAAGACATGTCCATAAACCACCGATGCATTATGTAACAGAGTTGCGCATTCGAAAAGCGTGTACTTTGTTGCTTCATACAAACTACTCTGTTAAGAAAATCGCTACTGATGTAGGGTATCTCGATGATAATTATTTCCACAAAGTGTTTAAACGATATACTGGAAAAAGCGCTAGTCACTTTCGCAGAACAGGGGATTTGTCTCAACTTTATTCTTCAAAGATGGTTAAATAACCATATACTTATTACTTCAGCTTGTCAACGAAGCCTGACAAAACTCGTTGGCAAGCTTCTTTATTGCTATTGCTAACAGAACAGTCGATGCGTTTGTTTTACTTTATCGTTTCGCTTAATACTTAAGCATGTTTTTTTTTGCATCTAGAAAATGAACCGGTTTAACCCACGGACGTTCATTCGACCAACTCACATCAATCGGTAACCCTAATGTATTGCTAAGGTTCTCCGAGGTCATTACTTCTTCTTTTTGACCACTTGCCAACACCTGTCCCTCTTTTAATAAGAGCACATTGTTAATCGCCGGTATAATTTCTTCAGGATAATGAGTTACGTATAAGAGCGTAGGTGCATCTGCTTTCATTAGTAAACTCTCTATTTCTTCAAGTAGTTGTTCTCGGGCATATAAATCAAGACCGCTAGTTGCCTCGTCTAAAATAAGTAATTCTGGTCGATTTATAATTGCACGCGCTAAGAAAACTTTTTTTCGTTCCCCTTGTGATAATGTGGTTAATGGTTGATACATCGTTGACTCTAAGCCAAAGGATTGAGCAAGTTCGATTGCTCTTTGCTCATCGGCCTTCGTTATTGATTCATGCACTCCAATTGATGCATGCACACCACTGACAATTACATCCACACAAGGCAAATGTTCATACATTTGATACCGCTGATCTAAAGATGCGCTAACCCAACCAATCTTTTTGCGTAATTCCTGCAAGTTGGTCCTCCCGAATTGATTATCTAATACAGAGATTCGACCTTTACTAGCCCATTCATACCCAGTTAGCAATTTAAGCAACGTTGTTTTTCCAGATCCATTTGCTCCTAAAACTGCCCAATGCTCTCCCTTTTTAACCTTCCAATTCACATTATTTACAATTGCTTTCCCTTCTCGATAAAAAGAAAGTTCTTCTATATGTATCAAATTGTCAACTCCTTATCACATAACAAATTAAGCTATCACTAGATTATCATTTTCTTCAGATACATTCGACATCTATTACTCAATGATAAAAGCACTTAAAATCTACAAAAAGGCTGAGTATAAAACTCAGCCTTTTCAGTCACTCATTATACTACTCACTAGAGCGTTTAAATGAACAGGAGGCTCTTACTATATACTACACCTCGTTCATTTTAGGGACGATTACTAGCAATAAGACACCAATAAGCGCAGCAGCAAACGCGGACATAATCCATGGTAGCCAATTAGAAGCAGGCTCCTCTGCTGCTATATATCGTTTAACATCCATTTCTTCATTAAAGAGAGCCAGTTGCTCTGCTTCAGATTCTTTTTCAGTTTCCTGGGTCGTGCCCCCAACTGTAAATAAAGCCACCTGCAGACCTTCATATTCCTCTTCTTTTATTTGATCAAATGTAATATACCGTTGTTCTTCTGGAACATCAATGCTTTTGCGTTCTACTTCAGTCGAATATTTTCTTAAATCAAGCAGAACTTCCCTCTCTTTGTAAGTTCCAGGCTCTACACGATTCACTTCTTGTGCAGAGCTTGGGATTGTCTGCAGCACAAGGAAAAGGCATGTTCCAATCACTGCAATAACAAACTTACATTTCATATTCATCCTCCTGTTTTTTCTTTCCATTTACAACGAAATGCTGAATAAGTGGCACGGCGATTACTGCTAAAGCAAGCAGTAATAATGGAATGAAACCGGTCATAAAGGCATTTTGTGAACCTGCTTGTAACGATATATATAACTCTGCCACGGGGTTACTTGATGAGAAATTCGGCATCGCCATATCAAGCAAAGGACTTGTATAAAAGAGGATAAGCGCTACACTTAACAGCCATCCTACCCATGGACCAGCCATAAAAGCTGTCCGGACTAAACCTGAAGATACGATAACAAGTAGCACAGTTATTATGGTCCATTCGATTGCTTGACTCCCACTTACTGTGTAAATCGTTAACCCATAAATGCTAATAACCAATCCAACAATAATGGACAAAATCCCAAATAATGCAAGATTAATAGAGATTGGAACGGAACTATATTGATGAGTCAAAAACCCTATCAATAAACTAGTTAGCAATAATATGACCAATACGACAATTGGTGGAGTTGTCTGCTTCACAGGTCCTTCAGCTTGTTCACCACTAACTTGAACTGGGCTAGACAAATGATGATACACATAATCATTATGATGACCATCAGACAATGCATTCTCTAAAATGGTTTGAATATCTTGATAAACTACCTCTGTATTATCCACATTACTAGACCAACGATTATTTAAATCATCGGATTGTGCCTGGACAGATTCAATACTACCAAACATTTCATCTGTACGGGTAATGACATCACCTTGTTGTTCCTCCAAGGTTTGCACGGAACTACCTAATTGTTGGATCTCACCTAACGAAGTCTGTTGATTTGAAACAACCATTTGACCATTTAAGTCCTCAACTGGAGGCTGGCCAACCTCGAGTGAATTCCAATCAGAACTTATACTTGATCCGATTGTTTCCACTGTTTCCGCAATCGCTAGCGATTGCTCACGAATAGCTTGTTGTTCCTCCGTTATTTCTTGTTCAAGTTCTGATAAAACAGACGTTGTATCTGCAAGAAACGCATTGAATTCTTTCTCTGCCGCTTCTCCAGTTTGTCCTGCTCCTTCGATATCCGATCGATTTTCCATGAATCCATTTATGCTAGCAATTGATCGATTGACTTGTTCTTGCACTTTCTCAACCTGATTATCACTTGCAATTAATCTACGAATCCTATTTTCGTTGATTTGACCATTCTGTGCAATTGTTAATTCGAACTTGGACAATTCTCCAAAGTAATTCATGAGTTGTCTAGAATCACTTACCACAATCGGTTCATTCGCTACAGTTGGTCTCCATCCTAGCTCATTAAACAGCTCATTTTCAGCATCAATGATTGTCTGAACGAGGGACGGTGTTACTTCTCCAAGTTCTTCTTCAAGATCTTGTGTATATGCTTCTAATTCTTCCACATAAGCAAGTAAACGTTCAATGTACTCGTTGCTATCATCAATTTCCGTTTCAATAAGGTCCATTGGTGACAATGGTTCTTCATCTTGAAGCTTCTCCAAAAGACTGATCGCTTCTTGCCAAATGAGTTGGAGTTCGGTAATAGAATTGGTTACAAGCTGAACCTGAAATGGCGGAAAAAATGCCAAATCATCAATAGAGTCTGCCTGTTCCTCGTTTTCATTACTCTCTTCTCCTTCTTCAGGTGTAGGTTCCTCCTCGGGTTCATCGACTGATGGTTCTTCAGGTTCTAGTTCTGATTCCCCTTCGTCACCATCCCCTGGATTCCCATTCCCATTATCAGGAGGTGAGGTTTCACTCTCTTCAGGATCTGGCGTTTCTCCTGGAGGGGTCACCTCTGGTTCATCACCTGGCGGCTCGTCTCCCCCTTCATTATCGTTCTCATCTTCAGGTTGATTATCTGGATTTAACTCATAGACCAAATTTCTAATTTGTCCAAGAGTGCTTTTTACTTCTGCTAATAGCTGTTCTCCATCAACTGATTCCCATTCTTCTTCAATGGGTTCTGGTCGAGGATTTTCTGGATTGTCTGGTCCGTCCTCTTCTTCAGTTAAGCTCCATCGAGCTTCTTTAAGGTCTTTTAGTTGTTTATTAAATTGTTTATCTTGTTCTTCTGTTGCATAAAGTCCAATTAAATCTGCTTGCGCTTCAGGTAACCCATTAATGGCTTCATTCGAACGAGCATAATGTTGTTCCATCTCTTGATTAAATTGGTCCATCACATTTCCAAACATGTAAGCACTAATGGCCCAACCTTGAAACAACGACTCTACTTCTGAACCATCATTCACCAACTCTGGTGCAAACGGTGTTTGAAGCTCTTGGATTGTACTTGTGCCTTCTTGCAAAGCAGATTGGTACGCTAATTGAGCCTCATTCATCAACAATTCATTCTCACTATGGGCCGTAAGCATTAGCTCCGTTTGTTCATCTTGGTACGTCATGTACATATTAATCGCTTCAGATAAGACCTCAAAATTCTCTTGTGCTTCTTCAAGAGTCTGTGCTGATCGCTCTGCAGAATCTGTTGCCTCAGAAGAGTTCGCAAATAAATTACTTAGTCGTTCACGCTGCTGTTCAATCTCACCAGCAAGCTGTTCTGAGCTCGGTGCATAGAAATCATACATCTCAACCAGGAAATCTTCTTCCTTTTGCAATACTTCTTGAAAATTATCACGAACTCTATCTACTTCTTCAGAAACATAGCGCCAATATTGTGTACTAATTTGTTGGTTCATTTTTAGCTGTGCACTCTCAAGTTCTTTTTGCACTCGCTCTTGATTCTCAGCATTTAGATTGTTATAAATCTCATACTGAACTGCCGCTCGATTAGGGATCATGTCCTGAAATGACATTACGTTTTCTGAAAAGGATGATTCAATATACACAATTGCATCGTAATCTCGTCGCTCCAGACCAGCCTGAGCAGCAGATCGACTTGTTACATCCCAATCGTATTCTGAATCATTTTGCAAGGTCAATACAATATCTTGACCTAAAAGAAGCGATTCATTTTCTTCATATTGATACCCATTGTCTTCATTAACAATAGCCAACTTGCCAGAAGCTTGCTTTTCTTCCCGCATTGGTTCTTGACCAATGTATTCATAAAAAAGAACAGGCACTGCTAGAATTAAAACAACAAGCAAAACTAATTTGACCGTGTGTCTTTTTTCCATCTGTCATCACCTCAATTGTCCTAGGCAGGAGCCTCTGGTATTCTTATTTTTGTCTCTATTCCATTTACAACATAGTAGCCAAATCCTGGCTTAATTTCTTCTTCATTCCGCGTGAATGTAAGATTAGTAAGTGTTTGCTCTCCTTTTTTCATGACAAAAATGTAATGACGTACAAGCTTTAATTCTGCCGTTAATGGATCAAACCCTTTTGTGAAATCTGTCGCATTACCTGCTACCACAGCTTTAAACCCTAAATGGGATGTATTTTTAATAAGTTTAGCTAATGCATCTTGCAGCGAAGCATCAATTGTTTGTTGAAAACGAGCCAAACTATCTACAAACAATAGTAGCGGTTTAAAAGAAGGTAAAGCATCACCGCGATTTAACGCGTCCATGTATTCAGTCTCTCTCTCTTTCATTTTTGCTTCGACAGACCCAATCCATTCTTTAATCTGTTCTTTCTGATCAATATAACGAATCTGTTCATGTCCAGCATAACTAGACATTTTGCGATCCATTCCATCAAATAAACCAATTTCATCTACTTCACGCTGTAGATAATAGGTCAGCAATACTTTCCCAACATTCGATTTTCCTTTTCTAGGCTGTCCAACAATAAGCAAATGCGGTTCAGCAGCTGTTTGTAAAAATACTGGTTTCACCGTATCTTCATCAAGTGCAAACGGAATATCGCCTCTCGTATCATCCACCCGTTTTTCAAACGCACTAAAAGGCAGTTGCGTCGGCAACATCGCAATTGGTTCTGGCAACAAATAACCTTCAAATTGTTGCTTTAAACGTGCTATTAATTCTTTTGCAGTAGCCATCATTTCTTGTTCATTCACTCCGGAAGCAGGTAAGTACATTTGCGAGAAATAAAGAGATTCTTTTGAGATAATAACGCGTCCTGGAATCGGCTCAATCTCATACTTACTCCGACCTATTATCGAATAAACCTCACCTTTATCAATCAAATAGTGAATGATTTTTGTTTTAAGATTATTCATTAATGGTTGTCGCAATGAATTGACCCTAGATGCTGCTATAACCGTATAAATGCCAAGCGATTGTCCATCTCGTGACACTTGGGTGATAACTGATTCTAGGTGTTCAAATTCTTCCTTCACTAAATCAAAATTATCTATAAATAAAAAGATAAACGGTAACGGCTTATCACTTACCTCGTTGTACATAGTAAGATTACTTACTTCGTTCACCAGAAATAGCTCGCGACGCTCATTAATTGTTGCTTTAAGTAAAGCAATCACTTTTTCGATTTTGCGCTTTTCATCAATTTTTAAATAGTCAGCAGTGTGTGGTAATTGCTTGTAAGGCAAGAGTGATCCATTACCAAAATCAAACAAATAATAATGGAGCTCTTCCGGAGAAAATACCTGAGCGAATTGCAAGATCATTGATATTAAAGTCGTTGATTTTCCATAACCACCGGAACCTAATACAGCCACATTGCCATCTTTAATCCAATCATAGGTAATATCAAACTGGCTTTGCTTCTCTGGTTCGTCTGCTAGAGCAATCGTGAAAGACTTCTTCAATCCCTTGTTTTCCTTCGGTTGGATCCAAGCACCGAGTGGTTCAAGCCAAGGGCTTGATGCTTTTTGAATAGCTAATCTCTCAGTTGTCTCCACAATCTCTTCTACCACTGCTTCCATTTCTGTTTTGCTTTTTTGTTTTTTTCTAGGAGCTACTTGCACATTCGAAACCGGAACAAGACCAGCATCAGTTACAAGTGCAACATCTTCTTCCCCTTCATGTGTTTCTCGTAAATACGGCGCACCACTCCAGGCAGATTGGAACATTTCATACAGCTCATTGTTTCCTACTTGTAAGTAGCCTCTACCCGTAACGGTTAAATTAGCAGCGTCTGTATTTTTTAAAATTTCTTTGGAATCTTGACCATCTTGCACTTTTAAGGCAACGCGGAATCTAGCATTACTCCATATTTGGTTATCGATAATTCCTCCTGGCTTTTGTGTGGCTAAAATAAGATGTACGCCTAAACTACGCCCGATTCTTGCAGCACTGACGAGTTCTTTTATAAATTCAGGCTCCTCGTTTTTTAATTCGGCAAATTCATCCGAAATGATAAACAAATGAGGCATCGGCTCGAGCACTTTTTTTTGTTTATATAAGTCCATATAGTTGTCAATGTGATTAACCTTTGTCTCATCAAAGAGGCGCTGCCGTTTTCTTAATTCACTTTTTATTGAAGCCAGTGCCCTCATACTGAAGTTCTTACTTTCGTTTATGTTCGTAATTGTCCCTAACAGATGTGGAATGTTTTTAAATGGCTGGGCCATGCCTCCACCTTTGTAATCAATCAACAGAAACGCAACTTCATGAGGATGATAATGGACAGCCAACGATAAAATGTACGTTTGTAAAAATTCACTTTTACCAGAACCCGTTGTTCCTGCCAATAATCCATGTGGCCCGTGGGCTTTTTCATGAACATTTAATTCAAGTAAATCATCCTTTGCTTTAAATCCAACCGGAACCGCTAATGACTCCGCACTATTACTTGTTTTCCATCGCTGTCCAATTTCAAGCTCCTTCGTCTGCCGTACATCAAACAGCTCTAAAAACGAAACCATATCAGGAATTGAACGGCTCATACCTCTCAAGTGATTTAAAGATGCTAACGTGCGCGCAAACGATTCATTTGTTTCATCTTGGTGTTCATCAAAAACAAAACGTTTGTGTTCGGCTTTACGATCACGTATAACGATTTCTCCCTCTTTCTTATTAATCGCTTTAACGATTGTATGGACATACTCAGTTATATTCTCTTGTGCATCTGTTATAAAAACAACTGAAAAACCTAGGTTTTTATTAGGCCCCTCTAAATACTCCATAATTCCATGATCGCTAATAAGTCCTCGATCCGCTATGAGAAAAACAAAGTGTGGCCCAAATCTCCTTTTCCCATCTTGCTCCAAATCCCGTTCACGAATCATCTCATAAATAGACGTCAGTAATTGGTCACGCGTACGCTCATTATAAATGAACCCTTTTGCATACATATGGGGCAATTGAAAATGAGGCAACCACTTCATCCACTCCCAGCTCGTATATTGGTCTTCACCAAAAACTGCGACGAAGCGCAAATCATGGTAGCTGTGAAAAAACGCAAGTTGCCCGACCATCTGTGCCACTTCACGTTGCACCGTTTTCAACTGTCCGATATAACCAATCGAGCCGCTGGCTAAATTCAAACTTAATGGTGCATGATCAACTTTCGAATAGTAGTCTTTCAGTTTTTCCCCTTCTTCTAATAACTCATCACGATCACGGTTTGCTAAATCTCCGCCAGGATCAGCAACTTTAAAACTTATCGGTATAGAGGATCTCCCTACACGTACGGCCATAAAATCTTCATCATTTATCGTTTTTTCCCAAATTCGACCACTTAAGTTAGATACCATGTATTTACTCGTTTCAAATGAAGGAAAATGATAGTCCAATACATGGCGCTGCTTTTCTACAAGTTCTTGTAGTTCTTCTCGTTTCTCCTTTAAGTATCTTGTATAGACACGTTGGCGCTTTTCCTCTTTTCGTTTACGCGTTTTTCGATCACGAAAATAGTTAACGGTTGAAGTAATAAGTGTTACCATAAACATCGTTACCGATATAATAATGAAGATTCCTCTTGGAATTAATAGTGCAACAATCCCCATCACAATTAACATAACTAGTGGGGGCAAGATAATCAGCCATAATGCTCGAGGGTTTTCATCCGCTTCTTGACCTGGAATGGAAAAAGTCACTCGATCGCTTGGCTCTTCGTATATAATTCTAGGCGTCCGGCGGTAATCAGGATAATTTTTTTTTCTTTCCGAAGTCGGCACCTTTATTTCATGCAAATGTGTTTCTAGTTGTTCGGTAGATTCAATCACTAATAGATCATCTTCTTGAATGGAAAATGAACACAAACCAATTAACAATAGATCGCCGTTGCTTAATTCATCTGAGGCCGCTATCGTACGCCCATTCACATAGGTCGTGCCACTTTTAGGATGAACAATCCACTTACCGTTTTTTCTTTGAATGGTACAAGTTCCTGGAGAGTATTTATGTGGCACCTTAATATCTGCACCATCTTCATTAGAGATAGTGAATTGTATTTGATCACCTATATAATACGTTCTAGCGCTCCTCTCCTCATTTGTAAATAAAAACATGACAGAGCGCTTGTTTTCCTCATAAGTAAAGGTTTGCCCTGATCCAATTTCCCGCACCATACCTTCTGTTTCGATTTGGCATAATTCGTTATCTTCATTTATTTTAAGACGGTGTTCAGTTTGCAGCACAGGTACTAGTACATCTGCATTTTCTGAATTCCCAACCGAACGCTCATTTTGACTAAGTTCTAATTGTTGAATGTAAGTATCATACATGATCCAGACATTGTTCATTGCTGCACCCCACTTAGCCTACTCGTTATCGTCTTCATCATCATTGTTTTCTTCTTCCTCATTATCATCTGTAGAAGATTCATCCTGGTCTTGACCATCAGTATCCTCTGAACTTTCATCGCTTAAATCATTTGGCTGTGAAGCTGCTTCCTCTGAATCTTGTTCCCCTTCTTCCAATGCTTCCATATAATCATCAATCACTCTTTCAATCTCAGATAACAAAGCATCACGGTCTTCACTTGAAAGATCTGTATCTTCTCGTACTTCCTCACGCCATTTTAAATTGGCATATACGATGAGATGGTCATCTTGCAAGTTCTTGGCGATATCATTCGCTTCTTCATTATCGCCTCGTCCAATAGCAATCCAATAGTAAAAGTATGGTTCTGCCGACTGTAGCGTCAACGTATTTTGAACATTCGCCGCTTGTTCCATATTTAAGTTTTCATTTGCAACATAAGATTGAGCAAGTTGATAGTTAACCACTCGGGGCATTTGTTCTGGATTATAAGGTTCTAATTCAGAAATCACTTGGCTCGAATTTGTATTTAAAAAAGCTTCATTACTAGAAATAAACGCTTCGTACCGAGGTTGCAGAAAAAATAGCGCATACACGATGTATACACAGGTAGGAACAAGTAAAAATAGTATTACAAAAAAACTCGTTTTATAGATGGTCCACTTCTTTTTTGGAAGCGCATACGATTGACTATCTTTCTCCTCTTCTGCTTTAATCCATAATTCGATCTTTTCCAGCAAACCGTCTAGCGTTTCAGATTCCATTAAATCCTTCGCGAGAGGAGAGAGCTTCATCGTATCAGTAAAATTCATGTACTCGGAAAAACGGTGCTCTCCATCCAGGAGCACTGCAAGCGTTGTTTGCAGCTCTAAAAATACCTTATCTTCATTTCGTTCATAAGGAGGCAAGCTTTCCTTAACACCATAATATATAAACGAAACAAGTAAACTATCATTTACAAGCAGGTTTTCCGGGCACACAATTAAATTGAGTCTTTTTGTTTGATGTTGTTTCACTAGTGAGATTAACGAGTGAGCAATCGTCAACTTGGCAAATTGTGACTTTCTGCGGAATTGGCTAAATGGCACCATCCGCATCTTGGGTGTTGCACTTATAATGAGCTCGTCTTCTTTTTCCTCAATAACTCTATCAATCAGTTTATCTTTTTCTTTTAGAAATTCGATTTCCAATGAATCGGATAACTTTACTTCAGCTGTTTGAAATGTTAGCTTATATGTGTCCGATCCAGAGTCTTTTGTAAACTCAGCACCGGTTTTCTGTTCTAAGTAAAATGCCTTTTGTTCCATCCCGTCTCCGACCCCTTCAAGAAATGCTTATAAAATCTCCAAGCGATCCCCATTTGTCACTCCATTTTGTGCAAGTATTTGTGTACTATGTAAATGGGAGTCTTTGTTTTGGATACGTATCCAACTTCCATCTCTCCGAGGAGCCTTCAGATTTTCCATCCCCCATACCAAGTCAACCACTTTCTTAGCTGAATATTGGTCTGAAAGCCTTAAGTCAAACCGCTTGCCCGTATATCGGTGCATATCAATCGTAACTGTTATATACATCACATTCCTCCATAAGGAAGGGCGCAATCGATAATTGCGCCCTAAAAACCTATTAGCCGCGAATATTGCTTGCGATCTGCTGGTCTGTATCTTGAAGCGTTTGTCCAGTGCTTCTAATCTGCTGAGAAACTTCTTCAAGAAGTGTACCCATACGTTGAAATGAAGGTTTAAGCTCATCGTATTGAGCAATAAATGCTTCGCGAGCTTGACCATCCCACATCGCTTCTAACTGGTTTCTATACCCATCCAACGTTGAAACGAGATCTTGAACGCGCCCACTCGCTTCAGTGTACTCTTGAGCTTTAGTAAAAAGTTCTTCAGGTGTTACGCGAATATTTCCTGCCATATAAATCTCCTCCTAAATAGTTGATACTTACATGGTAGCTACTGGGAGTTTTTCCAGTCAACTATAATCATCCAAAATTCGAAAAATTGGTAGGAAAGTACCTACTCTATCAAATTTCGCGTTCGACAATTATAGCCTTTTACCCGGTTCTTCTTCTTCATTTTTCTGGAAATTTCTTAGTTCTGAGATCTATTACCCTTTGTAAAAACATTTTAAACCTCTATTTCGAAAATTTATTTTCTCATATTTGTAACATTATTTTACGAACGTATCATATCCATATCAATTCTTGTAACACTGTTCAAAAATTACCGCAAAATAAAGGTTAAAGTCAGTAGTTACGTAAAGCTGTATGTAAGTATTGCCCACAAGGTTTCTCAACGATCTAACGTGTGTATACTACATTTAAAGAAGGACTTTTGTTCATTAGCAAAGGATGTGATTAACAATGGACAAGCGAATTAACTGGATTGATGTAGGAAAAGGGTTGGGTATTATTCTTGTTGTAATGAGCCACGCTCCAATGGATGCAACTCTAAAGACGTTTTTATTTGCTTTTCATATGCCATTATTCTTTTATTTATCTGGAGCCGTTTTTCGCCCAAGCGATATAAGCGTTTGGTCTTTTATTAAAAAGAAATCACGAAGCTTGTTGTTACCTTATTTCCTTTTTTCGGCAATCACTTATCTTATTTGGTTTTTTATTCTTCGCCATTTCTCATTCACACCAGGGGAAGGGGTAAATCCAATAAATCCGTTTGTAGGGATTTTTCTTTCCACACCTGAGAACTATCAGTTAACATACAATCCCGCCATTTGGTTTCTAACATGTTTATTTCTAGTTGAATTATTATTCTTTCTATACCACCGTATAACAACCGGAAAGTTTTTACTGTTATTCTTAGCAACAAGTGGAGGAATTGGCTACTTTACTACATCACTTGAGTTTGCATTACCTTGGAATGCGTTTGTCGCATTAACTGCTCTTGTGTTTTATGGACTCGGTTATGCAACGAAGCATTATTGGAAAGAACTTTCTTGGAGTAAAGTCATTCCGATATCGAGCATTCTTTTCTTATTTATCTTTATTCTTCAGTCGTTCAGTTCAGAGCGTGTTGACTTAAGAGGAAATATAATTGGTGACAGTGGTATTTTATTTTATGTAGGGGCCATTACTGGAATTGCAGCATTTATTTTGTTCATAATAAAAATACAACACTCAAAAACACTGCTGTTTTTAGGAAAGAATTCTATTGTCATATTACTTGTCCACATGCCAATCTTGAATTTTGTTCGTGCCGGAATGCATTACGGAGTTGGTATTGATTTAGACATCGCTAACACATTGCCATGGACGTTTTTCTTCACAGCTACAACTATCACACTAACAATTCCATTTATTTACTTTTTTAATAAAAATCCGTGGTTTCTTGGAAAGAAACCTTGTGAACCCATCAAAAAACAAGCATTTCCACTTCAGAAAAACGCCGTCTCCCGTTAAGGAGCGGCGTTTTTTTATTCCTATTCGACTGGCCATCCTTCTTTTTTATAAGCCATATCCCAAAACATATATTCATAACGACTTGTATTTAAAAAGATCGCTTCAATTCGGTTTAACTCTTCCGGGGTTTTACCGTCTGCCAACTTGTCCAACGTAGCAATCAACCATTCTGCTATTTCTCCAAACTCATCTGACGAATACATTTTAACCCATTCACCATATTGCTCATGTTCGAGCGCTCCTGGTATTTCTGCTAGTGCTTTTCCAATTTCGTAATAACTCCAGGCACAAGGCAAAATCGCTGCAATTAATTCAGCAAGTGACCCTTTCTGGGCTTCAGCCAGCATAGCGCTACTGTATGCAAGTGTCGTAGGACCAGGAACCGTTGCTTCTAATTCTTCACGTGATATACCTAATCGTGCTGCATAGTTACGGTGCAATTCCATTTCTGTATTTAATGTTTCATCTAGCGCAGCAGCAAAGCCTGACATTGTTTCTAAATCTGGTGCAAGCACACTTCCAAGGGCCATCACACGAGAATAATCAATTAAATACTTATAGTCTTGGCACATATAATATTTAAACGCCCCGATATCCAGCGTGCCTTGACCTAGTTCTTGAACAAATGGATGAGCATGACTTGCCTTCCATATAGAGTCTGCACTTTCTCTAATTCGCTTCGTAAATGTCATGTGAACGCTCCTCTTTTGATTGATTACACCAATTTAGCATAAATTGTAAAATAGATTTCGTATAAAGGATTAACTGTTTTATTTCTACATGCTCATCTACTGCGTGCGCATGTTTTAATTCTCCTGGACCGTAACAAACAGTTGGTATCCCATACTCTGCCAACCATCCTCCATCATTGACTGAGGAAGACATTCCTACCTGTGCATCACTTAAGAAAATCGATTTATGCGCTTCCTTCAGTGTAAGCGCGCCTCGATGGTTTTCATCAATTGAAAAAGAAGGAAACACTTCACCTCGATCCTCTATCATTGATGAACCTCCCCATGTAAAGGTGGGTGGGTGGTCCTTCATCCATACATCCGCTTGAGCAGCGGCAAACAAATGCGCTTCAATTTCTTTTGCGACACTGTCAGCAGTTTCATTCGGATAAAAATGAACAGTAATCCAGAGTCTACATTCATCAGCGATAAACGCTGCATGACGGCCTCCTTCAATTACAGCAGGATTTATTGTATTTGCACCTGCCGGAAAGCCTGGATATGATTTAGTAACGGCCCAATCCCTTTCTAGTTCTTGTAAAGCGTTCATTAATTTTGCCATTTTTTCAATAGCACTTGCAGCCTTTACCCCACCACCAGCATGAATCATTTGATGACGCGTTCCATCATGATGGGTTGTTGGACTTTTCAACGTTATCCAACCTGTTATAACGCCTCCTTGACCATGGAGTTCACAATTACTTGTGTCAGCTACAAGTGCATAATCTGCTTTATATCCACGTTCACAACAACTCTTTGTACCAGCTTCTCCAACTTCCTCTCCAGTAACAGACTGAAAAATAACATCACCTTGGAGGTTCACATTGTTGTCATGAAGCAATTTCAAAGCAAATATACATGCGCCTAAGCCACCCTTCATATCTGCTGCTCCTCGTCCATAAAGCATGCCATTGTCTACAAACGGATTAAAAGGTTCATGTTCCCACTCTTCGTCACTACCAACAGAAGCTACATCTACATGCCCATTCAAAATTAGACTTTGATAAGTATTAGGGCTCTTACCTTTCTTCACCCCGACTACGATCGGATCACCTGGATAGAGCTCCCACTGTTCCACATTCAGATTCATCATCTGCAATTGCTTTGAGATGTAGTCCTGAATAGCTGCAGTATTTCTAGCTGGTGGCGCCTCCGTTTGGTACGATAGGAGATCAGATATAAGTTGAATTAATTCATCACTTCTCGTATCAACTTGACCTAAAATATCGTCGATTTTCAAATGAATACTTCCTTTCCACAAAAAAACCACTTCTCATATAGTGGGAAAAGTGGCAGGAAATACACATTTTGCCTACTTCCCTCCGCTAGTATGAACTAGATCAGGTCAATAAGGGTTAAGGCTACGCCTCTCTCAGCTAAAAATAGCACCCCCAGTGGCTTTTTTTATAATGTTCTATGTCAACGCTACCATAGGAACTTTAATCGGGCAAGCACTCGCTCAAAAAAGAAGAGAGTCGTATTCATTCGGCTTTTCTTTCTTACAGGTTTGTCCTTGCTTTTGGTGTTCACCCATGCTAATGGAACAGTCTTTTCGTCTTAAGTGCACGTGGTTATAAACGTATGATTTTAAATCACAAGCTTTTTTAAACTTACCTCATCACACTACCGCCAGAAATTTTTAATGACTCACCTACGATATTCGTAGCGGCATCAGTCAAAAGAAAAGCAATAGATCGAGCTACTTCATTTGGTTCTGTTATTCTACCCGTCGGCAGACCTTCTTTTACTTTTTCAAATTGATCTTCAAAGGAAATTTTATTTCTTTGTGCTTTGTTGTTCATTGCATTTCTCCCCATTTCTGTGTTAACAAAGCCAGGACAAACCGCGTTTACTCGAACACCATACTCAATTGCTTCTAATGCAAACGACTGCGTAAACCCAATTAACGCAAACTTACTCCCAGCATACGCTGTATTCGCATATGTCCCACGTAAACCTGATAGAGAAGAGACGTTTATCACAGCTCCTTGGTTTTGCTTTTTTATTGATCGGTAAGCTTCCTGAGTCAACAAGATTAGTGAGATGAAATTTGTTTGCATAATTGATTGTAATGTATCCTCATCAAGATCCTCCACTGTCGATCCACCACTCACACCCGCAGAATTAACGAGGCCGTAAATTGGACCATGTTGTTTAATGGCTTCTTCAACCAATTCTTTTCGATCCTTTTCGTTATTTAAGTCAGCTGTTCGGACAAAAACACGCTTATCCTCATTTATGTCTTTTTTCAGTTCATTAAGTTTTTCTTCGTTTCGACCGGTAATCGTTACATCGGCACCCATCTGTACAACTGTTTTGGCTGTTTCATAGCCAATTCCTCCTGTTGCGCCTGTAATTAGAATATGTTTATCTTGCAATGCATTATGTGAGAAAATCATTTACTTATCCCCTTGTTTATTCTCTTTTTTGAGTAACCTATTTTCAATAGATTTAAACAGGTGTTAGACAATTTGGTCACTTGATCTACTGAAGCTCCAATTTTTTATCACAATAGAGGAGCTCTCTTCAATACAAATAAACGAGATGAGTATAAAACTCACCTCGTTTGTTTGTTAAGTTCATTTACATTTAGAAGATAAAATCTGCAATAATTAATAAGATAAGAGAAACAAACCAAGCAATTGTTGTTGGGACTGACCAAACTAGAATCTGTTCTTTTGCTTGTTTAATACCAATCGTGCGGTTTACAACCCAGAATAAGCTGTCATTAAAATAGGAGAAAAATAATGAACCTAGCGCCGCTGCCTGTGCGGCCAAAACCATGTTTACATCCATTCCAGAGAGTATCGGAGCAGATATAGATGCCGCTGTAATCATCGCGACTGTTCCGCTTCCTTGGATAAAGCGAACAAGAGTTGCAATAACGAATGGAAGAAGAATCGCAGGTACTCCCGTATTTACGACAATTTCTGCAATATGGTCACCAACGCCCGTTTCTCTCAGAACAAAACCAAGAGCTCCACCTGCACCTGTAACAAGTAAGACAATCCCCGCTTGCTTAATCCCTTCCTCCATGCGCTCCAGTGCTTCTGCACGTCGAACATGACCGAATAATCCGTATATTGCTAATAATACAGCTATACCTACTGCAATGACAGGATTACCGAAGAAACGAATATAGTCAACAATTGTTCCAGACAGTTCCATAGCAGTAACTGTTGTATTCATGAAAATGAGTAATACGGGCACAATAATTGGCAGAGCGGACCGGAATAAAGATGGCAAATTTTTACTTTCTTTCTCTTCCATCCAATCATCCACAGAAATTTGTTCCTCTGGACGAATCCAATCCATCCCATCTTCACTAGGTAGTTGATAGATCCTTTTTCCTAACCATTTTGCGTATATAACCATGCTAATAACAATAGGTATAGCAAAAATCATTCCTGCTAGGATCATTAAACCAATGTCAATCCCAAAAATCCCAGCTACTCCAAGAGGACCAGGGGTGGGAGGAACAGCGCTGTGCATAACAACTGCACCACCAGCTAATGCAACAGCAAGTGCAACAATTGATTTCCCTGATTTCTTAGATAGTGCCTTCGCAAGGGGACTTAAAATAATGAAGGCAGAGTCAACGAAAATCGGTATTGCCACAATATAACCAGTTAACGCCATTGCCCATTCTTCTTTTCGTTTTCCCAATACTTTGACAATCGTATAGGCAAGCCGTTCTGCCGCTCCCGAAACCTCTAAAATTCGTCCCATCATGACACCAAAACCAATAACAATGGCAATAGATCCAAGCGTATTTCCAAAACCTTGAGTTATGGCGTCAATAACTGCAGGTGGGGTCATTCCTCCAATTAACCCCGTTATGGAAGCCGCAATGATGAGTGCTAAAAAGACATGCACTTTTGTTTTGACAACAAGAAAGATTAATACGATGATTGCAATTGCGAGACCGACTATCATTTGATTTCCTGACACTGGTACATCCACAAGTCATTCCTCCTTTTAAGTAAGCGCTTTTATATCGGTTAAAAGCATAGGCTGCGTGATGCAGCCTCGCTTCATTATGCATTAACAAAATGTGGTGCGTATTTCGCTGCCAGTTTAATGCTTTCTTCCATGCTGACAGAGCTTGCGATTCCTTTTCCAGCAATATCAAATGCTGTTCCATGGTCAACAGAAGTACGTAAGAACGGCAATCCGTTTGTGATAGAAATCGTCCGATGAAAATCTGTCATTTTTGCAGCGATATGCCCTTGGTCATGATAAAGTGACAAGACTGCATCATAACGGCCATTTAATGCTTGAAAGAAAACAGAATCAGCAGGCACAGGTCCTACTGCGTCAATTCCATCAGCTCTCGCTAATTCAATACCAGGCTTAATTTCATCCATTTCTTCATAACCAAACAATCCGTTTTCGCCGCTGTGAGGATTTAAACCAGCTACAGCAAATTTCCGACTTTCAACACCAAGTTGTTTAAGTGCATCATCACAACGAATCAAATAATCTTGTACACGTTCTTTTGTCATTTGTCCGATCGCATCTTTTAAAGACAAGTGACGTGTTAAGAAAAAGATACGCATATTACGAACTTCAAACATTGTGAGTGGATCATCGATGCCAGACAAACCTGCAAGCATCTCAGTATGCCCGATATAAGGCACCTCTGCTGCTTTCAGAGATTCCTTATTAATTGGTGCAGTAGCCATGGCTTGAACCTCGTTTGTTTTACATAGCTCTGCTGCATGTTTAATGTATTCAAACGCTGCCGTGCCACATTCTGCATTCACTTCCCCAAATTCATAAGCTGATAGCTCCGCAAAATCAATCACATCAATCGTTCCATATTCGCCAATCGCTTCTGATGGTTTTTTAATACGGTTCAGTTTCAAATCTGCTTTTTTCACAGGCAATAATTTTTCAAGAACTGCCGCATTCCCGATTACTACAGGCGTACACACATCATAGATTTCTTTTTTATCAAGTGAGCCAATTGTAATTTCCGGCCCTATGCCTGCTGGATCTCCCATTGTTACTGCAATCATTGGCTTTGTCATCGTAAACCTCTCCCTATTTATCTAGATTTTGTTTCAATAAACTTTACACATTCATAAATGGCTTTCTTATCACCAATTAATCCACCTTTTGTCACAACAGGAAGGCCATCAAAATAACCTCCATCAAATGTGCCATAAGCTGCAAGTGGCATAACCTCATCTTTTAATGCGATTCCATTGGCACGACCAAGAGCGCAAACAGAAGCCGTTACATCTCCTCCACTTGTAAAACAACCAACAAATGCCACTGTATCACTTGTTAATAGTTTTCGGCTAATTGTTGCTAATCCATCTGTAATTCGTTTCGCAAGTGCGTCACTACTTTTATTTTCACTCAGTGCCTTGGCCTTCAAATCGACAAGCTCTTGTCCTGGTTTATGAGTGGTCACAATTAAGATACGATCCTCTTTTGCTTGCTTAAGAGCGGCTACTGTCGCCCTATTTACTTCCTCTTCCCATGAACTCGTATAACTAGCAAGCGGCTCTGGATTTACATAAATAGGAGAAGAACCTGTTTTATCTATTAAATAGGAAAGCTGTGTACCTGTTAAACTAGTCGCACTCCCTACAGCAACAAGGATATTCGCTTTTTTATTATGCTTTTTCGTAACCGCCCGAGCATAGCTTGCTGTAAGCGGGCCGGGATCAGCACATAGAAATGTTTTCCCAGTACTTGCTAATGCTTCTGCTACATCTTCAATTTGCTCATTTGTTGTAGCATCAACAACTATGACTTTATTTCCCTTAGAAAGCTCTTGTGAGAGCCCTTCCAAAAATGCTTTCTGGCCTTCCATCACTGCACTTAATCCAATATAACCAACTTGATGATGCGATTGTTCCTTCATCAATTCCGGAACATAAGATTTTTTTATTGGTGAGATTGGATCTTTTGAAACATACGTTTCTTGAAGTGGAACACCGTCAAGAAGCAGATACCCACCTGCCATTGTTCGACCGGAATCAGGGAAGGAAGGCATAATGATACTTACTGCACCATCACTCATATTCGCTAACATTTCATCAATCTCAGCGCCTATATTTCCTCTTACCGTGCTATCGATCCGCTTTGTAAAAACCTCGGCTCCCCAATCATTTAATTGCTTCATTGCTCGACTAACTCGCTGTTTTGCCAAATCAGTTTCTATATAGCGGCTATCTGTATCCATAATGACTGCATCATAAAAACTATTAACAGGCAAGCTAGCACTATGCACAATTGTTGTTGATTGAAACCCTTGTTTTACCAACTTTACACCAGAAGCATTAGCGCCTGTTAGGTCATCTGCAATAACGCCTATCTTCATTTGGTTCCCCTCCAATTATCTAAAACTGCACTAATTGAATCTTTTCGTGATAGGTTTCTGCCTCATTTTCACTTAATCTGGCATCTGAGATAATACCTTCTAATAAACCTAAATCACAAACATGTGCAAATGCTTTTTCATTAAACTTACGTGAATCACTTATAAGCCATGTTTTTTCAGCAGCCTCCATCATCAACTGCTTAATTCTTGCCTTTTCAAGAGTGGGTGCCGTAACCCCAGCATTCTTATCCACCGCATGCGCTCCTAGTATGAACAAATCCACGTGGATGGTTCGAAGTAACTCCTGCGCATGGGATCCGTAAAGAGTACCTACTTCAGGCTGAACTTCTCCACCCGTAACAATGCATTTAGGTTTCGCATTAATTAATTCTGACGCGATTTTTATATCATTTGTAATGACCGTTAAATCATCGCGATCCTTGAGTAACCTGACTAACTCAAGTGTCGTTGTACCAGAATCGATCAAAATGGTTGCATTCTTTTCAATTAGTGCAACCGCTTCTTGTGCGATTGCTTTTTTGGCTTGCAGTTCTTCAACTTCTTTACGAGCATATGGCGTTTCTTTTATTAACGACTTATGGAGGATAGCTCCCCCATGAGTTCGGATAACTTGGTTCTCTGCCTCAAGTTGCGTTAGATCACGCCTAATGGTCATATGCGATACATCAAGCGATTCTGCTAATTGATCAATATCCGCTTTTCCATTTGCATCTAAAAACTGTTTAATTTGTGATCTTCTTTGTTTAGGATTCATGTTCATTTTTCACACCCTACATTGTAAATTTAAAACAATATCAAGCTTAAGTCAATAACTTTTGTTCTTTTTTAACGTAATTACATTATAAATATGTTCATTTCGATCATTCGTAATGCTTGTTCACATAGAAAACTTACCCTCTTATCTTATCGTATTAAAATGAGTTTTGCCCATGTTTAAACGTCTCACCCGGACAACTTATCCTTTGTCGTTTTAATGTTTACAATTAAATTTTTGCAAATGCTATGTTCTGGTCCAATGCCATTATGAAAACGATCCGGTTCCTATTCAAACCAGTAATCCCAAATATTCTTGCCTTTTCCTCCAACGGAAGAAGCCCCTTCCATCTGTGTAGCCGGGGCAGCTGTTCCAAAAAAGAAGTTTTCGGATAATGTATGCGCTATCATAAATGCACCTGCTTTCTTTTTTGTTTCCGCTATTATAACGTTGCCGTCACGATCCAATTTAGCTCGGTTTTTATTTAATTGATCCAGCTAATCTTTGATTTATCCATAAACCGTTCGCCTTGTACATCTACTTGTCTTATTTGGTTCTATCATTCGTAAGAACCAAACTCATTCCAATGCCCCAACTATAAATTATCCCGTAAAAAACACGCTGCAATAGTCCTCCAATTTCCAACGGAAAAAAGACGATAAGAATGAATCCTACGAAGATTAATAACGTAAGGAAACAACAGATATACGACAACCATTTGCCTTTTCTCATATTTAACCCAAATAATCCGATTGCAGGAATCACTGCAACCATGGCAATCAAAGCAGGTACAGTATGCCAATCGAAATGAACATTTGCTGGTATGACGCTAAACCCATTGCCAATAGAAAACACAAGCAATAATCCAACTGCTACCTTAATCGTTTGGCTCTTCTGTGACGCCTGATACAAATAGAAAGTACCCACACTAATCGCGATCGCTGTAAGCAGAAACAAACCATTCACGATAGCCGCATGAGGGGAGCAAATGTCATAATTTGCCCATGGATACGTATTTATTCCGCATTCAGTAACGCCTAAGTCACTCATTGGCTGTTGAATCGCGCTATAGGTCGCTTGAGATGCAGCAATTGCGAGAGGCTCATACAAAAAATAGGCGGCAGCTATGACCCAGCTGCCAATACCGATGAAAGAAGGTATTCTCATGTTATTCACTCCTTTTTCTAAACCTACTTTTTAGTTTAGCACTCACTATGCGAAAAACCATTCATGCGTGTAAGGCATTCTATATGATTCTTGTCATAGATTTTACTCTTCCCATGTTTCTAGTAGCTCAACACCATCTTCCACCTCCCATAGCAAACCGAAAAATGGTTTCTTTTAATTCCTTTTGTTTTGTCCGGACGGTAAATGTTGCGGAATCGCATAAAGCTGACTTCCAAAGGAAAGAAGTGAAGCAACTGCTCTGCTTTAGATACTTTAGAAAACAGCTGCTTGATCCCTTCGAACACTCTACCCCGTGTTTTTTGTCAGCAACACTGTATCTTAATGACACTTTCACCGACGGAATTTTCCGTTAACTCATCCGATAACTTTTTATGAATAGGACAAATGGTTTTACATATAACCACTGCCCCAACTCGCCCCTTTTCCTTGAAAGAGATATCGTCAGATGTAATCCCCATCTTGTTGCAACGATTGAAAGATGATAGTTCACATCCAAAACGATTACACCTCTCATCTTCCCACCTCATTTTTCTTTCTAATTAATGAAAAACGCCCCATTCGGCAAAATAGCCAAACAAGGGCGCGCGATATTAAATCGCTTTTTCTTTCTTTTTCTTCTCTTGCTTACTCCGCAATTGACCACACGCAGCATCAATGTCCGTTCCTTGTTCCAAACGAACACCACAATTAATTCCTTTTTTCTTCAATGTATCAAAGAACTGCGAAATCGCTTCAGGCGTGCTTCTTTGATACTGACCATGCTCATCAACTGGGTTATACGGAATTAAGTTAACGTAAGAAAGATGTCGTTTGTCCCCAATTAACTCTGCTAGTTCTAGTGCCTCTTCTTTATGATCGTTTACATCTTTTATAAGAATATATTCATATGTTACTCGGCGATTTGTTGTATCCAAATAATAGTTAACCGAGTCCATTAATTTCTCGATAGGAAACGCTTTGTTGATTTTCATAATTCGAGAACGAAGCTCATCGTTTGGCGCATGTAACGACACAGCCAAATTAACTTGCGTTTTTAAATCAGCAAACTCTTTAATCTTATGGGCAAGGCCACTTGTAGAAACAGTGATATGTCTTGCACCAATTGCAAGCCCTTTATGGTCTTTAATAACGTCAAGAAAATCAACTGTATTTTTGAAGTTATCAAATGGCTCCCCTATACCCATTACAACAACATGGCTAACACGTTCATCTTGACCTTTTGAATCTAGGTGGAATTGGACTTTTAAAATTTGTTCAACGATCTCACCACTTGATAAATCGCGGTTCTTTTTTAATAATCCACTCGCACAGAAACTACAGCCAATGTTACAACCAACTTGAGTCGTTACACAAACAGAGAGACCATATTTATGGCGCATTAAAACTGTTTCAATTAAATTGTTATCGCTCAGTTTAAATAGAAATTTAATTGTGCCATCTTTTGATTCTTGACGCACATGCTCTTCTAACGTTTCCATTGAAAAATTTTCTTCTAACAAGTCGAGACAATCTTTATTCACATTACTCATATCCGCAAACGATTTAACCCGTTTCCGATAAAGCCAGTCCCATACTTGCGTCGCACGAAATTTTTTATATCCTCGCTCTGTCAGCCAATCGGTTAACTGAGCCATCGTTAAACCATATATCGATTCCTTAGTCATTTCGATCCCTCTTTCTGATTCGTTTTTTGCTATAATAAATTCGCATTTTTTAAGCGATTGTCATTTTCATTCTACAATCTTTTATTATAGCAGATTACAATCAATAAATAAAAGAAGTTAACCAAAAAAGTCTTTACATCCAATTTAAATTGATTTTACAGCTAATGAAAATCCTCTCATCACCTTATTGTTTGCATCGATACAAGCTATTTTGAAACGTACTGCAAAAAAAATGCCCACTGCTTAAGCACGGGCTTTTTCGATGTTCATTCAGAGAGTAAATGTATTCGATTTTTTATAATTGATAAGAAATCCCTTGATATACATCTAACGCATCTTGAATATGATAAGGCTCCGTATGATGATTCCCATCCGCTTTTGCAGTAATTAAAATGTATTCCTCACCATTTACAACTGCTAAAGTCGCTAAGCACAAGCCAGCTTCTTTCGTATAACCTGTCTTCCCGCCAAGAATCTCACCTTCAAACCACTGTGTGTCAGGTACTTTCGTAAATAATGTACTCTGTAGCGTTATTCCATTTGGATGTAGCGCGGACGGATTTGTTACGTGAGATTTAGCTGTAAACACCTCTCGAAAGTGTTCATTCTTTAGCGCATATCTCAACAAACGTGCCATGTCTTCACTCGTTGTATATTGGTTCGCATCATGTAATCCGGTAGCATTAGCAAACTGTGTATCTTGCATGTTGAGCTCACTTGCCTTCGCATTCATTCGGTCAACAAAAGCTGTTTCCGATCCTGCTATATGTACAGCGAGTCCTATAGAAGCTTCTGCGCCAGATGGTAGCATTGCCCCAAAAAGTAGATCAATTAAAGTTACCTCTTCGCCAGGATAAAATCCTGCCATGGAAGAACCTGTACCTTCTAAATTCATAAAAAGTTGTCCATTAAGTAAAACAGGCTCACTTAAGTTGGTTGTTTCTTCAATTGCCACAAGAACTGTCATCATTTTTGTCAACGAAGCAGGATAAAACGATTCGTCACTCGCTTTCTCCATTAAAACCTCTTCTTCAGCACCTAAACTTGTTAAAATAGCATGGTCGCTAGCAATATTTAGCTCTATTACCCCTTCTGTTTTACTCCATCCCAGTAGTGAGTATTGATTCTCCATCATCCATAAGACTCCTACCACAATAACCAATACAAAAGCAGCTGCAACTTTCTCTTTAAATGTGTAAGATCTCATTACAAACAACCCCTCTTCTCTCATGCTTCTATTGAACCATGTAAGAACGTGTTGTTTTTTAACTTCTATTTAGCAAAACCTTAAGATTCCCTTAATTTTTTAAAGGGAGCACAACAGTAAAGACGGTTTCCTCTTCATTACTCGTAGCTGAAATCGTACCACCATGGGCTACAATGATTTCTTTTGCAATAGCAAGTCCTAATCCAGAACCACCTGTTTGTGTGCCTCTCGCCGAGTCTAAGCGATAAAATTTTTCAAAAATCAACTCTAATTTCTGTTCAGGAATAGCCTTTCCTTTGTTTTTGAAAGACACGATGACAGATGTGTTTTCTCTCTGAACACTAATATCAATGACACTATTCTGCTCGCTATACGCAATCGCATTTTTAAGGATGTTATTAAATACACGTGCAAGCTTGTCTGGGTCTGCATAAACTTTGATTCCTTCTTCAGCATTGACATTAGCCTTTTGTCCTCTTGGTGCAAGTAAAGGATAGAACTCATCAGCCAACTGCATCAACATAAACGGCAGAGGGATTGTCTCTTTATCCAAAACAATTGACTGTAAATTAAACCGTGTAATCTCAAAAAATTCATTAATGAGCTGTTCCAGACGGTACGCTTTTTCTAATGTAATGTCTACATATTTTGCCTTTTGTTCAGTTGGCATATCAGAAGCTTCACTCAATAGACTTAAATAACCAATTACAGAAGTCAATGGTGTTTTAATATCATGTGCCAAATAAACAACAAGGTCATTCTTACGTTGTTCAGCCTCCTGTACGGCCTGCGCTCTTTTTTCGAGTGCTCCTTTAACGGAATTTAGTTTTCGCTCCATAAAATCAAGTTCCTCGGGTAATTCGATTTCTTTATCTGACTCCTCTGCCAACCGATCAATACCCTCACTAATTGCAATAAAGTAATTCTTAAATCTTGATAAAGCGAAATAAAATACGATCAACAAAAGTACGATAAATCCTACTGCAAGCCAAAGCACTTTATTTTGCCTGAAAATCCTTGAATACACACCGACTGCTTCGTAATAATCAAGATTAAATAGAGAAACGATTATTGATACAATCATTTCTGCAAACGGAGCTTGTAAGATGCCATCTACAAATACGTAGTAAAAAACAAATCCCATTATTGCAGCCAGTATTGCAATTAAAAGCACCTGACCAATCATCTTTTGTTTGAGTTGGCTAAACTGCTTATTCAATCATATAACCTACTCCCCATACCGTCTTAATATAATCGCGATTTTCGGCGATATCATTCATTTTTTCTCGCAAATGACGAATGTGTACCATCACTGTATTGTTACTGTTAAAATACTTTTCTCCCCAGACTTCTTGAAATAACTCTTCTGAACTAACTGCTCGTCCGCGATTCAAGCAGAGAAACCATAGAATGGAAAATTCTTTTGGAGTTAAAACGAGTGGTTTTTCATTTAAAACGCATTTACGTGAATGTTTATCTAAAATGAGTCCCGAAAATGCAATCAGATGATCATTGCTTTGTTCTGTCTCAATTTGATTATATGTAGTAAACCGCCTTAATTGCGCTTTGACCCTTGCAACTAATTCGAGGGGGCGAAACGGTTTTGTCATATAGTCATCTGCCCCTAAAGTCAAACCAGTAATCTTATCCACTTCCCCGTCTTTTGCCGTTAACATGATAACTGGATAGTTATGTTTCTCTCTTATTTTCCTGCAAATTGAGAAACCATCCGTCCCTGGTAACATAACATCTAATATAGCTAAGTCCAATTTCTCTCTTTCAATACATTTAAGCGCATCTTCAGCCGTATAGTAGGTATGGACAACATAATGTTCAAGTTCTAAATATAATTTTATTAAATCAGCAATTTCTTTTTCATCATCAACAACAAGTATGTTAATAGCCATGAGAGTTGCCTCCTTTTAACTCTTCCTTCACTTTCAGTATATATGATTTAGCCCTTAGTAAAGCTTACGTTTTTCTTAAGACCAAATCAATTTAGATTATTCTCCATAAAAAAGCAAGAACCTATTCCAGTACTTCAATAGGTTCTTGCTAACTTTTACTTATGAAAGTCGAGTCCTGATTCTGTCTTTGTTATAAAACCAGCTCTGATCACATAGTCACCAAAATGCTCGCCATCTTCTCTTTCTTTAGCATAATTAAATATGAGCGGCTCAAGAGTTTCTAAAATTTCTGCTTCTCCAATATTCTCTTTATACATTTTGCTCAAGCGCTCGCCGGCAAAACCTGCCCCTAAATAGAGATTGTATTTACCAGGTGCTTTTCCAATAAAACCAATCTCCGCCAATGCAGCTCGCGAGCACCCATTCGGACATCCAGCCATTCGAATGGTGATATCCTCTTCACGTAGACCAGCTTCGTCTAAAACTAGCTCAAGTTTACTGACAAGGCTAGGTAAATAACGTTCCGATTCAGCCATCGCTAAGCCACATGTTGGCAGAGAAACACATGCCATTGAGTTACGCCGCAACGCCGACGTATGAAAGCCATCTGTTAGACCATATTGCTCAATTAGCGCATTAATTTGTTTTTTCTTCGCCGTTGTTACATTGCTAATAATAACGTTCTGATTACCAGTCAATCTGAAATCACCATTATGCTTTTTGGCAATTTCACGTAACCCTGTCATTAGCTGATAATCCCCATCATCTTTTATACGACCGTTCTGAATGAATAAAGTAAAATGCCAACGCCCTTTTACACCTTTTTCCCAGCCATAGCGATCCCCGTTGTGATCAAAATGATAGGACTCCATCTTCTCTAGCTTCCAGCCAAGGCGTGAATGGAGCTCTTCTATTAACCAATCAAGTCCATAACGATCAATTGTATACTTAAAACGCGCATACTTCCGTTCTGAACGATTGCCATAATCACGCTGAATTGTAATCAATTTCTCTGCAACCTCTACCATTTGCTCCGGTCTGCAAAAACCTATAACACGACCTATTTGTGGGTACGTATTTGTATCTCCATGGGTCATCCCCATACCGCCACCAACAGCTACATTAAACCCATGCAACCGCTCATCCTTAATGACTGCAATATAACCAATATCTTGTGAGAATACATCAACGTCATTTGCCGGAGGAACGGCAACTCCAATTTTAAATTTTCTTGGCAAATAATGTTTGCCGTACATTGGTTCTACTTCTTCTTGCTGCGGTGTGCCGGCAACTTTTTCTTCTCCAAGCCAAATCTCATGATATGCACGTGTTTTTGGAAGTAAATCATCGCTTAATTTCCTTGACCATTCGTAAACTTCTTGATGCAACTCTGATTGGTAAGGGTTGGGCGTAATCATTACATTACGGTTCACATCTCCACAAGCAGCAATTGTGTCCATCAATGCATGATTGATACCCTGAATGCTTTTTTTCATGTTCCATTTCAAAATACCATGCATTTGAAATGTTTGTCGTGTCGTTAGTCGAAGGGTTCCATTACCATACTGATGAGCAAGTTCATCCATCGCTAGCCACTGTTTAGAAGTTGCTACTCCCCCTGGAAGGCGAACACGAACCATAAATTGATGGGCAGGCTCTAGCTTTTGTTTTCTTCTTTCGTCACGTAGATCTCGATCATCTTGCAAGTAACTTCCGTGAAACTTCATTAATCGATTGTCATCATCGTTAATACCTGCGCTTAAAGGTTCTACTAACGCTTCAGCCAAAGATCCGCGTAAATAATTGCTTTCGTCTTTAATCCGTTCTACATCACTTGGAGGTCCGTCTTGAGTAAGCGTCGTTTTCTTATCTGCCATTTGTCATTCCTCCATTAATAAACATCTCGTAAATAGCGATTTTGTTGTTGCATGTTATTGAGATATGAAACAGCTTCTTCTTTTGTATATCCGCCTTCTTCTTCAATGATGGAGAGCAGCGTATTATGAACGTCTTTTGCCATATGGGTTTCGTCACCGCACACGTAAAATGCAGCGCCATCTTCGAGCCATTGATACAATTCTTTACTATGTTCTTTCATTCGATGTTGAACGTACACTTTTTCTTCAGTATCACGTGAAAACGCAACATCCATTTTTGTTAAAATGCCTTCCTTCACCCAGCGCTGCCAATCCACTTGATACAAGAAATCAGTTGTAAAATGTTGATCTCCAAAAAACAACCACGCTGGGCTGTCAATTTCAAGCTCCTCTCGTTCCTCCAAGAACGCTCTAAATGGAGCAACTCCCGTACCTGGGCCGACCATAATAATTGGTGTTTCCTTTTTTTCAGGTAAACGAAAGTTTTCATTCCGTTGAATAAAAATTGGCAATGTATCCCCTGGTGCCTTTCTTTCAGCACACTGAACAGAGCAAACTCCTGATCGCTCCCTGCCATGTGCATCATATCGAACGGCACTCACAGTTAAATGCACCTCATCTGGTTCTGCCGCATAACTGCTCGCAATCGAATAAAGCCGTGGTGGAATTTTCCGAAGGATGGAAATAAAATCAGCTGCAGTCGCATCCCAAGGTCCAAACTGTTGGATAAAATCGAGCAAGTCCCGGCCTTCCATATAATCTCGAAGCCATTCTTCATTTCCCACTGCTAGAAGCTGTTTTAATTCGTTATTTGTTGTCAGAAGCGATGCCTTCTCAATTAGTGGTTTAGTTAAAACTGTAATTTCAAAACGAGTAGTAAGAGCTTCTTTCAGAGTCAGTACATGCCCTTGCTTATTTACTGGAATAGACTCTTCTTCATTCCAACCCATTTCATCTATAAGCATTTGAACAAGCACTTCATCATTCTCTGGAAAGATCCCTACGCTATCTCCAGGAGCAAACTTAAACCCAGACCCTTCTAGTGATAATTCGAGATGCCGAGTTTCCTTATTCGATCCTCTGCCATTAAGTGTCACGTTCTCTAAAATTTCAGCTTTGAATGGATTTGTACGTGAATACGTTGCGTCCGTATTCACTACCGGAGTAGCCAATTCAGGTACAGAACTTGTCTGTGCTATATCCTCCGATAAACTCTCGACAACACCATCAATCCAGCCTG
Organism: Shouchella patagoniensis; assembly: GCF_002019705.1. Taxonomy (GTDB): domain Bacteria; phylum Bacillota; class Bacilli; order Bacillales; family Bacillaceae_D; genus Shouchella; species Shouchella patagoniensis. The sequence continues at coordinate 1,896,179 of NZ_KV917377.1, forward strand.
CTGCGTCATCATCAAAGTCAATATCACAATCCACTCGTGGATATAATCTGGTCCCCCCGAGCGTTTCAAGCCGTTCATCAAACTCCTTACCGGTTTGACAATAAAACTCGTATGAAGAGTCACCAAGAGCAAGGACAGAGTAACGCACATCATTCATTTTTGGAGCTTTACGCCCTTGTAAAAATTCATGGAACGCAATCGCATTATCTGGTGGTTCGCCTTCGCCATGAGTACTGACAATCACAAGCAAATTGGAGACCGATTTTAGTTCCTTGGGCTTGTATGTATGCATGGACGAGATCGTCACCTCAAATCCCTGCGCCTTCAATTTGCTGCTTGCTTCCTCAGCTAAAAGCTGACAGTTGCCTGTTTGCGAGCCATATAAGATCGTAATTGCTTTATTTTCTTGAACCACAAGCGTTGAAGAAGCCGTATCTGTATTTGCGACTGTAGCTGCGACTTCAGTTGAAGCGGAACTTCTTAACGCAGCAATATAGCCACTAAGCCATACTTTTTGTTCATCCGTCAGCGTGGGTAATAATTGATTTAATAAATCAGCTTGTTCTTTGCTGAAAGGACTATTTGTACTCTGAAGCTGCAACGAAATCCACCTCTCGCCATCTATATATTTTTCTATTCTCTCTCTAGTTCCTCACATCTTTTTTCAAACCACTCTTGTCGATTTTCTTTTTGTAAGATAGTAGGACTCGCTAATTCTTTTAATAGAGCTAGTTTTTTTAGTTTGTTTACAGGTATATGCAGAATTCGTCTTCTCGCCTGTTGCAAAAAAATGAGTTCTTCTGCTGCGTATTCAGGAAGCATTTCATCAATCTGATTTTTGAGTCTTTTTGTATAAGAGGGACTTGCCCCAGCAGTAGATACACTAACCGTTAATAATCCTTTTTCGATTTTTGCCGGTACATAAAAATCACCTTTTTGGGCCTTATTGCTTAAATAGACATGTTGCCTAGGCGCTTTTTGTTTGTAAATCTGATCGTGGAGTGCTTTATTATTTGAGCAGAGAAACACAAGCTCTGATGTAAAACATTCATTAAATCCAACAGCACGCTTTTCCACACTTATCAAACCTTTACATTTAAGTAGAAAAAATTCCGGTAAGATAGTAGGTGCAATCACATGAACAAAACCACCGGCAAGGACAAGGGCTTTTGTTCGTTTGAGTGCAACAGAACCACCACCGACAACTACAATACTCATCTTTTCGACATTTACCATAAAGGGTAGTGCGCTCACCTTGAAAACTCCTTAGCTTGCAGCGCTTCTTTTGTGCGACGAACCAGAACTCCATTTAACCCATGGTCAAAGCCAAGAAAATCTGAAAGAATGTATCTTGTATTTGTCTCACTATTTCGTTTGGCAAGCATTTCTGTTAATTCTTCCATCAGTACACCAGTAAAAAGAAGATAAGGCAATACATAAACACGCTTTGCTTCGAGCTTTTCACACTTTTGTAATCCTTCTTCTACCGTAGGAGTTGTGGCCGCTAAAAATGCGATCTCAACATTATCACAAGCCACTCGTTCATATATCAACCGAGCAATTTTTGCAACATCACTTGGTTGATTTCCATCACTTGAGCCACGTCCAACAACAAGTACAGTTGTATCTGGCTCTCGCTGTCTATCCTCGACCATCTTTTTAAGTCCCACATCCAAAAGCCGCTTTTCCGCAATATCAATTACATCTTTTTCAATACCAAATGGCTTACCATATGTGAATTTGATTTTAGGGTAACGAGCTTTGGCTGATATTAATTCTTGGGGAATATCAATATTGGCATGATAGGCCGTAAGTAGAAGCACTGGCACAACAGCAATTTGATTTGCTCCTTTTCGTACACATTCGTCTACTCCCTCTTGAATCGAAGGAGATGTAAGCTCAATAAATGCTTCGGTTTGAAACACGTCAAATTCTTGCTTCACATTGTTAATAAAAGCTAGAAATTGCTTGTTTCCTTTATCAATTCGGCTGCCATGTCCCACGTACAAAATTGCATTCACTAGTTTCCACCCACCTGTTCAACCAGTCTTTCATCCATATCCCCAACCTGTCTTCAAAAACATCTTTTGCCATTCTAGTGTCATAGCCTAGGCTTTTTGCAAGAGAGAATGCTTCTTCATCTAAACAGAGAACAGGCAGTTGTTTTAGCCGTTTATCTTTTTGTGATGCTTCTACTAGAAAAGCCACCGCCTCTGCTGTTGGTAAAATCATTTCAGTAATACTTTCTTCTTCTTTTACACGGTCAAATACCACCTCTGATGACTGCTTCCTTTTAAGAATTCTAGTTGGAACAAACTGATAATCTAGTTCCATTGGTTTCCCTTCAGGACCTAACCAAATTCGCAGACCGGTTAACGCTTTTTCATTAGAGCGAATTCCTCTTTTTCGAAGTGCATTTTCTGCTGATTTCGTTTTGGCGCATAAAGCGGCTTTGATATTCCGAATATCCACTGTCTTTTTTTGAAGCCATCTGAAAAAAACATCCACATCAGCAGATTCATAAAAAGCAAACTCATCCACTTCTAGCAAGTTTATTTCTGGAACCTCGGTTTCTTCATTCACAAACCGCGGATATAAAAACGGTTCAGCACCGTCTTCCTGAAGCGCATTGATTAACGAATTGGAATGTTCATCATTCAATACAATTGGAGATCGTCCAAATAACGGGCGTTTCTCAAACCAACTTTTCCCTTTATAAAGTAATGCTACCTGACCGACAAGTGTAATAGCCGGATTTGTAAACCCTGCTTCAGTTGCTTTGCTAGCAATTGTCCCTAGTTCCGCCCGCAGCGTTCGTTGTTTATTCGTCGCCCCCCACTGAATGAGTAAGACCGGCTCACTTTTTGAACGTCCATGTTTTATTAAATTTTCTGCGATGGTCGGTAAATTTTTTACGCCCATATAAAAAGCAACAGTATCAATATGTGCCAGTGCTTGCCAATCCAATTTAAGACCATTTGGACCTTGACTATGACCTGTTGCCACAGCAAAACTTGTACCAAGCATCCGATGCGTAACAGGGACCCCTGCATAAGCTGGTGCGGCAATTCCTGCAGTTATTCCTGGTATAATTTCATATGCTACTCCGTATTCCTCAAGAAATGACGCTTCTTCGCCAACACGACCAAATACACTTGGATCTCCGCCCTTTAAACGCACCACTTTTTTCCCTTGTACTGCATGACGAACAAGCTCATCATGAATGACTTCTTGTCTAAGTACATGCCGATCTGGTAACTTTCCAACATACTGAAGTTCTGCCGATCGCTTCGTGTCTTCTAGTAACAAAGGGTTAACGAGTCGGTCATATAAGACGACATCTGCTTCACGAAGAAGCTTAAGCCCTTTTGCACTCATGAGCCCTCTATCCCCTGGACCCGCTCCAACTAAATAGACCGTCCCTGACATCGTCCTTCACCACCTCTACATCAATCGATCAATTGCTTTTGTCTTAAGTAAACGACAATCGCTTCAACTGCCTCTTCCACTGATAGCACGCCCGTATTCACAACCAATTCAGGACCTTCAGGCGCTTCATAGGGTGAACTAATTCCTGTGAAATGAGGAATTTCTCCATTTCTCGCTTTTTTATATAAGCCTTTCACATCACGTCGTTCGCACTCTTCCAATTCGCACTCCACGTAAATCTCTACAAATTCTTCATCACCTAATAGCGAACGGACCGTATCACGATCTGATTGAAATGGAGATATAAATGCCGTTGATACGATCGAACCTGCATCAACAAATAATTTAGCAACTTCGCCAATACGACGAATGTTCTCTTGTCGATCTTCGTCAGTGAAACCTAAATCATTGTTTAAACCATGACGAACATTATCCCCATCTAATACGTATGTAGACAGGCCTTCATTAAACAATTTCCGATCTAGCGCATTTGCTAGCGTTGATTTCCCTGAACCTGACAAACCAGTAAACCAAAGCACGCAGCTCTTATGTTTGTTACGTGCTTGGCGTTCCCCTTTAGATACACTAGCGTCATGCCATACGATGTTTTCCGCCATTTTTCTCCTCCTCTTTACCGTTATTCTCCCCGCATAAGTACTTCTACCACTTCTTTACGACTAAACTCTTGTGGCGGCATTTCTCCGTTTTTTAACATCTCACGTACTTTCGTTCCAGAGAGAATGACGTGATGATCTACATCATGTGGACATGTTTTTTGTGAAGCCATATTGCCGCAAGTTTTGCAATAAAAGCTATGTTCAAAAAATAAAGGTTTGATTCCAAGTTCCCCGTTCTGGAATTCTTTAAATATCTCTTGTGCATCATAGGTTCCGTAATAACTGCCGACTCCAGCATGATCACGCCCAACAATAAAGTGGGTACATCCGTAATTTTTACGGACAAGCGCGTGAAAAATCGCTTCTCTAGGCCCTGCATACCTCATTGCTGCAGGAAAAACGGATAAATGGACACGGTTTCTCGGATAATAGTTTTGAAGTAATACTTCATAGCTCTCCATCCGAACATCAGCTGGGATGTCTCCCTCTTTTGTTTCCCCTACTAATGGATTTAAGAAAAGCCCATCAACTGTTTCTAAAGCTGCCTTTTGAATGTACTCATGCGCTCTATGAACAGGATTGCGCGTTTGAAAACCAACTACAGTTTCCCAGCCACGCTGTTTAAAAATCGCTTGTGTTTCAGCTGGGTCTATGTAATAAGATTGAAATCGATCATGCTTTACTCGTTTAGTTAGAATAATTTCTCCTCCAACATATACTGGTGGACGTGAATACATCTTAGCTACACCCGGATGTTGTGAGTCATTCGTTCGATACACCTCAACTGCTTCCAACCCTTTGTCAGGTTCATAAATTGATTCGATTTTAATAATCCCGTACACATCTTCTTCAAAAACCAATTTCGCTTCCATACCAGCCTCTAACCGCGCTGCCTGTTCAAATGAAACGGGCAGCGTAATAGGAATGCTCCATGGTAATCCGTTGGCAAGGCGCATTGACTTCACAACAGATTCATAGTCTTCCTTATTTAAGAAACCTGTAAGCGGAGAGAACCCTCCAATTCCAATAAGCTCTAAATCAGATAGCGCAAAGGCATCTAATTCGATTGCTTCTTTTAAGCTAGCCATTGGGTATGTGGAATTGTATTGATTCACTAATCCCGATTCTTTAATTAATGTCATTTGTTTTCTCCTTCCGTCGGCGCATGAAGGCCGCATTCTATTTTTCCTGTACCTGACCAGCGACCGCTTCTCGCATCTTCTCCCGGCAAAATCGGATTGGTACAATGCGTACATCCAATGCTCGGGTAATGTTGATCGTGCAATTCATTGTATGGCAACTTATGAAGTTGAATGTACATCCAAATCTCTTCTTCAGTCCAATGGATAAGTGGGCAGATCTTCACTTTTTTAAAACGTTTGTCTTGATTGACAAACTCTGTATTTGCCCGAGTTGGCGATTGCTCACGTCTAAGCCCCGATAACCACGCATCATAATTTCCAAGCTCCCGTTCCAACACATCAAGCTTACGTATTTGACAACATTGGTCTGGATTTTTTAGCCAAAGCTGCTCACCAAACTGATTTGCCTGCTCACTTGGTGTAAGAGCTGGCTTCGCCAAATTGATTTGGAATTGAGGATAGCGCTCTTGAACACGTTCAATCAACTCATACGTTTCTGAAAAATGGAAATCTGTATCAAGAAAGAGGATATTTGCTTCTTTTTGGACCTTAGATAACAAATCGAGCAACACCATCGCCTCTGCACCAAAGCTGCATGCATAGACAAGCTTTTTATCAAATGTATCCCTTGCCCAGCGCAAAACATCTAAGCTGTCACGATTTTTTAACGTTGCATTTAATTTGTCATAATCAACACGTTCCATCTCTTGATAAACGTATGCCATAAGCTGCCCCTTTCATTTTTAAGGAAATTCCGTCTTTTTAATCCCTTGTATTTTGATATGTTTTAATGAAATTCTACTCGTGTTTGAATTGACTGTCAATAATGGATTCTCGCTTAATTAAGGGTGAAAATGCTGAAAAGCCCCGGTGTATATGCATACACATCCGGGGATCAAATCATATATTGATATTCCTAATTAGTATTATTAAAATTCCTAATCGATTTTCAACTTGAAATGATAGCGTCACCATTTATTTAGGTCGTTTTAATTTACAGGTGTTATCGCCTTACCATCTTCTAATATGCGGCAAATATTTTCCACAGACAACCTCGCCATCGCTTCCCGTGTTTCAACGGTCGCATTGCCAATATGAGGTGTGAGAACGACATTATCCATTTCTTTTAAAACATCATTAATTACAGGCTCAAATTCAAATACATCCAATGCCGCACCTGCTAATTGCTTTTCTTGAAGAGCAGACGCAAGCGCCGCTTCATCAACAACTGGCCCTCTTGCCAAGTTAAGTAAGAAAGCCGATCTTTTCATTGTTTCAAACGTTTCTTTTTGAAAGAGGTGATGCGTCTCTTTGTTATAGGCTGTGTGGATCGAGATCACATCAGCGGTTTCAGCTAAATCTGCAAATGACACATAAGTCGCTCCATATTTCGCTTCCTCTTCTTGTTTTCGCTCTCTTCCAGAGTAGAGAATCTCCATGCCAAAAGCACTTGCTCGTTTAGCAACTGCTTGACCAATCTTTCCAAACCCAACAATTCCCAGTTTCTTTCCTGCTAGCTCTCTTCCTAAGAAGAACAAAGGTGCCCAACCGTTAAATCCAGTTGTACGGCATAATGTATCTCCTTCAGGAATTCTTCTCATTAATGCGATCATTAGTCCTAAGGCTAGTTCAGCAGTTGCCTCCGTTGAGACGTTTGGCGTGTTTGTTACAACTATGCCTTTCGCTGTCGCGGCCGCTACATCGATATTGTCATAACCGGCACCAAAGTTCGCGATAATTTTCAAATTCGGAGCTGCTTCCAGGACACTTGCAGTCACCTTAGTAGACAAAGGACATAATAGTGCCTCGGCTTGGGCAACACCTTCTTTCAGTTCATCTTCCGTGATTAAAGATTCACCTGTATGTACTTGAAATGTATACTTTTGTAGCTGATGATAACCAACTTCCGGGATCTCACCTGAAATAAAAATTTGCGGCATTTAAAACCCTTCTTTCTTTAATGTTATGTGTGTTAGTTAGTCAATCTACGAATTCGCTTGGTTAATTTTTGTTTCCAGTCGAGTGCAAGCTCATCGACAGATTGTATCTTCTCCATCGCTACTGGGTCTACATTGTTGAAGTACGTCTCATTGCAAAATAGAATAGAAATAGCAGCTGGATGTTTTTGCAGCAACTGAATGGGTGAATTAGATCGGACAATTCCTTCTTTTAAAACACGGCCCAAATAACCAGTGAAACCTGTCTCAATTACACGCTTTAGTAAAGTGTTTGCGTTGACATGCTTGTCGATCGTACTACATGGAACTCTCCCTTGTGTAATTTGAATAACTGCATCACCAACTTTATAAATATCGCCTATACATACATCCGCTTCGTGCATATTTTCAACCGTAAGATTTTCTCCAAAAGCAGCTACTGGCAACACTTTGCCTAATTCTAACTCCCATTTTTGATAATGTTCAATTGGGTATAAGCAAACAGCACGGTCCACTCCACCGTGGTTTTTCTTGTCTGCTACATCATCTCTTTCAAATCCCTCGAATGCTAAGTAGACTTCTTTCGTTTCCTTTTTATGAATACCAGTTGTCAACGTCTTACCTTCGCCATACTGCAACTCCTTTGGCATCCCGACAGCCAATGTATGAATCTTTGGCTCTTTACCCTGCATGGTCTCCACTCCTTAATCACTATGCCTGAATTTTAGCACATTGGCTTTAGAAGAGGAACAAAGATTAACTCCATCCCTCACTCGCAAGCAATTGCTTTACCAGCAATTCTCCCACTAAATAAACAACCTCCTAAAAAGGTCCCTTCGAGGGCACGGTAACCATGGACACCGCCTCCACCAAATCCAGATGCTTCCCCTGCCGCATACAACCCCGTTATTGGCTGTCCAACATGGTTTAACACACGCGCCGATAAATCAGTTTGCAACCCGCCCAATGTTTTTCGACTAACAAGATGTAATTTAACTGCAATGAGGGGACCATTTTTAGGATCAAGTAACTTATGTGGTTTAGCCACTCGCACAAACCTGTCTCCAATATAACGTCTTGCCCCGTGTATAGCGGTAATTTGCTGGTCTTTAGCAAAACGATTATCAAGTTCATTGTCACGCGCCATAATTTGCTGACGAATGGCTGTCTCATCAAGCCAAGGTCCTTCACCCATTGCATTCATTTTATGAACTAGACTGGATAGGGAATGCGCAATTAAAAAGTCCTTCCCATGATTAATAAACGCTTGCACTGGTGCAGGTGCGCCTGGTAATAAACGCTTAGCCAGTTGTTTTAAACTTTTTCCTGTTAGATCAGGGTTTTGTTCTGAGCCGGATAAAGCAAACTCCTTCTCAATCATTTTTTGCGTAAGAATAAACCACGAATGACTATAACCAGTTTTCTGGATCGCCTTTAATGTTGATAACGTATCAAAACCCGGCATATTCGGAGCATGAAAGCGCTCTCCTTTTGCATTTAACCATATTGAAGATGGCCCAGGTAATATACGAATTCCGTGATTTTTCCAGACAGGATTCCAGTTTTGGATTCCTTCCGTATAATGCCACATCCGATCACGATTCACTAGCCTAGCCCCGGATGCTTCAGCAATCCCCAGCATTCTACCATCCACATGGGCGGGGACGCCTGATATCAAATGTTTCGGTGGTGGTCCAAGACGAACCGGCCAATTCTTTTGAATCAATTCGAGGTTAGCGCCAATTCCTCCGCTCGCTATCAAAACATGATCTGCATTGTATTGAAACGGCTCCTGTTCATCTCGGTTGCTGGCTTCACCTCGAACAGCTGAACTTTCTGCAAGAACGAGCCCTTCTACCCCAGTCACATGATTATCACTCATGATGAGATGATCAACCCGATGCCGAGGGCGATAAATAACCTTACCAGATTCTTGATAAGATCTCATCATTTTTATAAAGGGTGCAAGTATAGCCGGTCCAGTTCCCCACACAATATGAAACCGAGGAACCGAATTTCCATGGCCATGTGCGAGAGAGCCGCCTCTTTCTGCCCAACCTACCACTGGAAAGAAACGAATTCCTAAACTTCTAAGCCATTGCCTTTTTTCACTTGCAGCGAAATGAACATAAGCTTTTGCCCACTCATACCCAAAACGATCTTCTCCATCCGCTCCCTCTAAGCGGTCAAAACCAGCAGAGCCAACCCAATCCTGCCATGCCAGCTCTTCTGAATCACGGACTCCTAGCCGTCTTTGTTCTGGTGAGTCGATTAGAAACAAACCACCAAACGACCACCAAGCTTGTCCACCTAATGACGCCTCGGGTTCCTGGTCAAGCAGCAAAACACGTTTACCAGCTTCTGCTATTTCTATCGTTGCAACTAGTCCCGCAAGTCCAGCTCCAATTATAATTGCATCATACCTTTCCATGACTTCCCCCCTTTTTTGTCTTAATACGATAGCAAGTCTGTATTCTCCTTTTGTTCGTTTATATTAAATAAACAATCATTTATAGAAACAAAAAGCTTGACTTACTAAACCCGAGTAAATATATTAGGATTATTGGATAACCGACTGACGAGTCAATCACCAACATTGTAAAGGAGTTATTATGACTATTTCTGAAAATCGACGTCATCTTATGGATGCCGCTTTACCTTTATTTGCCGAGAAAGGGTATCACAAAACAAAGATATCTGACATCGTCAAAAAAACAGGTGTCGCGCAAGGTACCTTCTATTGGCATTTTAAAAATAAAGAAGACATTGTCCTCTGTATTTTAAAAGAAGGCGAAAAACAATTACTTAAAGTCATACATTCTGGCTATCGTGAGAAAGTAGGACATTTAGAAGATATGATTGCTTCTTCAACTCTGTTAATGACCAACTTGTTTGCTTTCGCAAAAAGAAACTCAGAATACATGCAATTGTTATTTAAAACAGGACAAGATACAGATAAGAACATTCTTACCCATATTGAAAAAACGTTTGTTTCTATTGAAAAAGCTTTTGAAAAAAACATTGCAAGAGCTCAAGAATTACATATGTTGCCTACTTATTATATAAGCAAAGATCGAGCCGCAATGCTTGTTAGCCTCATATTTGGCATGTTAGAGCGATGGTTGTTTAGCGCTACCCCTCCCTTCTATGAAAAGGGTCCAGAACAGTTTGCTGCGGAACTCGTCGAATTTGAATTCTTTGGGTTACAAGGCCATTTAAAAGCTAATACGTAAGAAAGGGAGGTGACTGTAATGGGCATCCTTAAAAAAGTATTCTTACAAGTCATACCGAGCTTGTTGATATTATCCTTTATCATTTTTTGTCTTGTTTATGTAGCTGGCGACCCTGCATCAATGATGCTACCAGAAAACGCAACAGCTGCTGATCGGGAAATGCTGCGTGATTCTCTCGGATTAAATGACCCTTTTTTGGTCCAATATATAAATTTTTTAACAGATTTAATGCGTGGCGATTTTGGCATGTCTTTACAATATCAACAACCAGCAAGTGACCTTGTCATGAGCAGACTTGCAGCAACATTAACACTGTCACTTGTCGCTATGGTTATTGCAGTTGTTATTTCAATCCCACTCGGTATCTTTGCAGCACTCAAGCGTAATACCTTTTTAGATTTTCTGATCTCTGGTGTGTCCATTGTCGGTAAAGCAATGCCAAACTTTTGGATTGGCATTATGCTTATTCTCTTTTTTGCTGTAGTTATACCGATTTTCCCTGTTTCTGGGGCCGCTTCCCCCCTGCACTTTGTCCTACCTGCTTTTACATTAGGCATTGCCTTAGCTGCAGAGATGACTCGCCTTACTCGAGCAAGTGTCCTTGAAGTCATCGAACAAGAATATGTACAAACTGCTCGAAGTAAAGGACAAAAAGAGTATATTGTAATTGGAAAGCATGTATTTTTAAATGCTCTTATTCCCGTTGTTACCATTATCGGACTACAGTTTCCCCAGTTAATTGGTGGTGCGATTGTCGTAGAAACCGTGTTTTCTTGGCCAGGTATTGGACGATTGTTGTTAACAGCAATGGAAAATAGCGATATGGCAGTCGTGCAAGCAATCGTCTTTGTTATTGCTCTCATAACCATTACGGTGAACTTATTAACCGATCTTCTTTATCGTGTGTTAGACCCGCGGATCAAATATAACTAGGAGCGACTTTTATGGATGTTATTAAGAAATCAAACCAAACGATTCGCAACCGCCTTCTGCCGAATGTATCGCCTCTAGGATTGACTGGCCTAGTAACTGTAGCGGTTATAGCGTTACTCGCCCTTTTTGCACCATGGATTGTTCCACATGATCCATTCCAAATCGATGCAACACAACGTCTTATTCCTCCCTCGTGGCTGGAGAATGGTTCAAGTATGCACTGGCTCGGGACAGACCACCTTGGGAGAGATGTTCTAAGTAGACTTATTTACGGTGCTCGCGTGTCCTTACTTGTCGGCATCATCTCCGTATTCATTTCTGGCGTGATTGGGCTAGCTCTTGGACTTGCCTCTGGCTATTTTGGTGGGTGGTTTGATGCAGTTACTATGCGAATTGTGGATGCAATGCTGGCGATTCCAACACTCCTTCTTGTTCTTGTAGCAATGGTCGTTCTTGAAGCAAACATCGTAACTTTAATTTTAGTTATTGGATTAACTAGTTGGGTACAATACACACGAGTTGTCCGTGGAGACGTGCTTAGTGTAAAAGAACGGGAATATGTGCAATCAGCACAAACACTTGGAGCAAGCCATTTCTACATCATTCGTAAACATATCTTGCCCAATGTCCTCTCTTCCTTTACTGTCATCGCTACAATTGGTGTGGGTACTGCCATATTAACCGAATCCTCGTTAAGCTTTCTTGGTTTTGGTGTTCAGCCACCAGATATTACGTGGGGAAGTATGCTTAATGATGGACGTAATTACATTGCAACAAGCTGGTGGATTGCTACGTTCCCAGGTATTGCAATTACTGTCACAGTCTTATCCATTACTTTTTTAGGTGACTGGCTTCGTGACTTTTTAGATCCTCGCTTAAAAAAAGGAGATGATGAGGATGAATCATAACCCCTTGCTTTCTGTTCGTCACTTGTCAACTGCTTTTCAAGCAAATAAACAGAAAACAACTGTTGTCAATGACCTTTCCTTTGATGTATCTCCTGGAGAGATCGTCGCTATTGTCGGGGAATCGGGTAGTGGAAAAAGCGTTACTTCGTTATCCATTATGGGACTATTAAAGAAGAATGCTATTACAAGTGGTTCTATCTATTATGGAAATAAAGATTTACTTACTTTAAACGGAAAGCAAAAAAGAGCTTTGCGTGGCAATGAGATATCAATGATTTTCCAAGAACCCATGTCATCATTAAATCCAATGTTGCGTATTCGTTCACAAATTGCTGAAGTAATAAAAATTCATAACCCTACTTGGAAAAAGGATCAAGTGAATCAGAAAACGATTTCTCTTTTAGAACAAGTGGATATTCCTAATCCAAAAGAAACGGCATCACGGTTCCCACATCAATTATCTGGAGGAATGCGTCAACGAGTTATGATAGCAATTGCACTTGCTTGTGATCCAAAGTTATTAATTGCAGACGAACCAACAACTGCGCTCGACGTAACCACTCAAGCGCAAATCCTTTCCCTCATTAAAAAATTAAATCAACAAAATGGAACAGGGGTTGTGTTCATCACGCATGACTTAAGCGTTGTTGCAGGCATTGCAGATCGTGTTCTTGTTATGTATGCCGGTAGAATTGTGGAAGAAGCAACTGTTTTTGACCTGTTTAATCAGCCGCAACACCCTTATACGATTGGTTTAATGAAAGCCATGCCGACATTAGAAACCAATTCTAACTCGCTGACAGCGATTTCTGGAAATGCACCTAACCTAGCACGTCTTCCTAATGGATGTTCCTTTCATCCTCGTTGCCCTAGAGCAACCAAAGCTTGCACAATAGAAATGCCCTTGTTAGATGAGAAAATGGATGCCCATTATGCACGTTGTATTCATCCAGGAGAGGAGAAAGGTCAATGACTAAAAAACAACCACTCCTCGAAGTAAATAATTTGAGTAAAAGCTTCTCATTAGAAAAGAAAAGTAAGCAAATACTTAAAGCGGTTGATAACGTTAGTTTTCAGATCTATGAAGGAGAAACACTTGGAATTGTTGGAGAATCAGGTTCTGGCAAATCAACAATCGCTAAAATGATCTTGCAATTGTTGTCACCAACAGAGGGCACAATTCATTTTCTTGGTACTGATATAGCTAAACAATCAAAAACAATGCAAAAAGAAAGCAAAAGTAAAATGCAAGCAATCTTTCAAGATCCCTATGCATCACTTAATCCAAGGATGAAAGCAAAAGAGATTGTAACAGAGCCTCTTACGATTCATCGAAACTTAAATAAAAAAGACCGCGATAAAGAGGCTCTTATCTTATTAAAAGAAGTTGGTCTTGATTCGCAACACCTTAATCGTTATCCACACGAATTCAGTGGCGGACAACGTCAACGACTTAGTATTGCCAGAGCTATTGCTTTAAAACCTGATCTGATTATTTGCGATGAAGCTGTCTCTGCTTTGGATGTTTCGATTCAAGCACAAATATTAAACTTGCTTAAACATTTGCAGAACATACACGGTTTGTCCTATCTTTTTATCGCTCACGGTTTGCCAGTTGTAAAACATATAAGCGACCGAGTAGCTATTATGAAACAGGGACAGATCGTTGAAATTGGAACAACAACTGAGATTTTCAACAACCCAACACACACCTATACAAAATCTTTGCTACATGCTGTCCCTCCCGCACACCCGCGGGATCGGAAAGACAATTCAACTGGAGGTTTACTACCATGAAAAAAATTCTTTCAACAAGTACTTTGATTGCGGCATTAACATTATCTGCTTGTGGCTTTAATGATCCAGATACAAGCGATTCAGAAACGGGCGGTTCAACGAATGATTATGAACAATTAACGATTGCTAACCCAGCAGATATCACCACATTTGATCCGCACAACAATAGTGTTATTACAACATCTGCAGTGTTAGTTAATGTATATAGTAAGTTGGTTCAACGAGATGAGACAGGAGATATTGTCCCTGATTTGGCTGTAAAATGGGAAGAGATTGATGACACGACTGTAGAATTCCAGTTACGCGATGATGTGACTTTCCATAATGGCGACCCGTTCACGGCATCCGATGTTAAATTTTCATTAGAACGAGTTGCCGGTGATTCTTCTTTACAGCAACATTCCACATTTAGTCAGATTGAATCAGTCGAAGTCGTAGACGAGCATACTGTGCGTATTACAACAAATGAACCTGATCCACAATTAATAAGTCGTTTGTCAACCCCAGCTGCTAGTATTTTGCCACAAGACCACTTTGAAGAAGTTGGTGCAGAATCATTTTTTCAGTCACCGATTGGGACAGGTCCATTTCAATATGAGAGCTGGCAACAAGATGAAGCAGTTAACCTAGTTAAGTATGATAATTATTTTGAAGGTGCTCCGAACTGGGAAAATGTTCGTTTCAGTGTTGTACCTGAAGATTCAACGCGTGTGTCAGAGTTGCTAACAGAAGGGATTGATATTGCCTTTAACATTCCAACCGCCGATATGGAGCGCATTGACAATAATGACGGGACACATGTCGCATTAGAACCGATTCAACGTGTCATTCAATTGTGGATGTCCAACGAGGATGGAACCACTACTTCCGACCCTGCTGTAAGGGAAGCAATTGACCTTGCAATTGACAATCAAGTAATCATTGATGAAATTTTAAATGGGAGTGCGACTGCCACTCGAACTCATATCACACCTGGTAACTTTGGAGCAGATGAATCATTGTATGACACGTATGAATACAATCCAGAGCAAGCAAAAGAAATTCTTGCAGATGCCGGTTATGAAGATGGAGTTTCAGTTGATTTATCCGTAAATAATTACTACACGGAAATGGCTGAAGTTGTTGGTGGTATGTTAGCAGATGTAGGGATAACAGCGAACATTGAACTCATCGAACAAAGTCGATTTGCCAACCAATTATTTAGCGGTGAGTTAGCAGAAAGCATTTTTGTTGGTTGGGGAAACGATATGTTTGACGCGAGCGTCTTAGAATTCTTTTTAGAAGATGGTGTGGCTCCATATACAAACCCTGAAATAGACGCATTACTTGAAGACGCAGCGTACAATATGGATGAAGAAGAGCGAGAAGCTCAATATCAAGAAGTCCAACAAATTCTTGCTGAAGAACGTGGTGCGGTATACTTGTTCCAACTTCAAGGACGCTACGGCGTTAATGATCGACTCGATTATACACCTCGTCTCGATGAACTTTATTATGTAAATGACATCACATTATCAGAAGACTAAAAGGAGAGATTAGATGACACGACCAGCACTTTCACAATGGGACGCTTTTATGGTTGAAACATTGCTTGCAAAAGGCATGTCACAGCAAACCTTAATCCAGCATATTCAAAACGAAAACGCCGATGCTTTGAATGCATATGATCAAACGTTTAATTACTCCGACCTCATTCAAACAGCAAAAAAAGCACCTAAAATACTTTTAGAAGCGATCGAAACGGGCTACACGATCAAGTTTGTATCAAATTTCGGCATTAAACGCTTGCTTGGATTAAAGTTTGGATTCGAAGACGGCGTTGATTATCATATGTCAGAAACCCGTTTTGACAACTTAACATTAACTGAAAATCAATTACACGTATTTCAGCCAATGCTCTCTCCCAATTGGAAGCTATTTAGTGAAAAGAACAAACAAGACAAATACGAAGTAGCAATTATCCATGCTACTGCCGTGGAACAAGTTTAATAAGAGTAAAAACCTTAGCATATCCATGCTAGGGTTTGTTGTTGTTTTAATAGCTTTTCTGCGTTAGGTTCATTAAGCTAAAAACAACAAAAATTGTTTATTTATTAAAAAAGAGATTTTATTCCAACAGTTTCCCTTCTTGAAACGTTATCTCTATGAACAAAGCAAAAATGAATGGAACAGGTGATTTGTGTGGAAAGAACATTTAACGATCTTAACAAAGATTTACTACGCTTTGCCTGTTCCATTGCTAGGCATGAGCAGGAAGCTTTTGATCTAATGCAAGATGCATGGGAAAAATCTCTACATGTAAACGAACTTTCTTCTTGGCCATACCATAAGCAAAAAGCTTGGTTTTATCGGGTAATGAAAAACGCCTTAATCGATACAAGAAGAAAACAAAAACGCGAATCGGCATTAGCGGATTTGGATGAACCTGTCTTCATCGCATATGGCTTTTCAGCGTTCGAAACAACTGAATTATTACAAGCATTACCTACGAAACAAAGAGAGATTGTCTTTAAACGGTATTGGATTGGTCTTTCAAGTAATGAGATTGGTGCTGAACTAAACCTACCAGCTTCGACCGTCCGTTACCAACTCGCACAAGCGATTCAAAAACTACGGGAACAATTTTAAGGAGGAGCAAAAATGGGTCAACGAATTGGAAATGTTGGGACGTTAAATCTATTAAAAGCAACACCAGAAAGCATTGCGGAGTACGATTATATTGGGAATGTCGGTCTCGTTTTATACAATCAACAGACGGCTCCCCTACTTTCAAAACTATCAATTGGTAATATCGGGCAAACGATTAGCCTGGAAGGTGATGCCAAAATAATAACAGGTGTGCTTACAATTGATTCCAATTATTTGAAACTTCTTGAAGAGTCAACACCCCTCCTTGTAAATGGTGTTGTTATTGTCACACCAAATGTAACGGAAACAGAATTAAAGGAAACTGGATGTTCACTTATCGTTAATGGTGTCATTTATACTCCTACTCAATTAAAGAGTGCTGTTCAGACGATCGTGAAAAGCAACAGTGGACTTACACTCACCTACGAAGGCGTTGAGCCTATCATAAAGAACGGAAATTTTGAATTAACGAATCAATTTTTAGATTCAATAACCGATAAGGCTCCCATTCTTATAAATGGACTGATCACACTTGCTCAAGATCTTGACACAGCATTATTTCATTCAAAAGTTGAGCGAATAGATGTGAATGGTAAAGCTTTATTGTATCAAGAACAAGAAACCACCTTTTCTGCAAAAGCAACTGTCAATGGAAAAATTGAAGTCATACCAGCAGGTTTTATGCCGTATCGCACTAGCTTACAATTAAACATGCGCTCTATACGCAAATTTAAAAATCAGCGTATGTATACAAATAAGCCAATTATTTTCGAGAAAGAAATTAACCGTGATCAATTTAGCTCTGCGTTTCAATCAATCCACTCTACCTCGTATATCATTTGTCATGAAGAGATTGAAGACCTTGTGTATGAGACACTTAACCTAATTGAAACGGAAGTCTTTGTATACACAGAAGCCATTCGATACGTTAAAAACGAGAAGTGGTCAATAGAAGACATCAATGCATTAGATCTAGGTACTACGATTGTCGTCCATGAAAAACTCACTCTTCCTGAAGTAATAGACGATTTAATTGCTAAACGGCCAGTTATTAGTATTATTGGGGAACTTCATGTTCCTAATAATATGGTTAAAGCAGCTGTTCAATCATTGGTTCAAACGTATGACGGGCTTATTGTAAATACATCAACACAAGAAGATACTCTTGAACTTCATAATATTGGTGAACTTTCTCTTTAAGAAAGGAAAACTCTATGAGTCATAGTCAACTCGAATATGCGAAAGAGCGAATCAAACAGCTACGTGAAGAAGCGCGTTTATACCATTTATCGAAACAGGTCGCACAAAAAACAGAAAGGCCACATTCCATATGGGAAGTCCCAGGCTTTCCTAAGCTCTTTGCTTCCTATAGCATTTCAATTATTGGGCAATGGTTTGACATGGTTGCCATTATGATTGTATTTGGATACATCTGGAATGCAGATCCATTCCTTATTGCCTTAATCCCTGTTGCATACGCAGCTCCTCAAGCACTTTTTAGCCAATTTGCAGGTGTTATTGCTGAGCGAACAAATAAAATCAAATTAATGGCCATCGCAGATTTATGTACAGTTCTGTTAACAATAGGTTTGTTTTTCACCTCAACACCGATTGCAGCACTTCTTATCCTAACACTGCGAGGAATCGTTAACGTCATACATTTCCCCGCACAACAAAGTTTGATTCGCCAACTTGTTCCTGACAAACTTCGATTAAAAGCAGTAACGTGGAATGGGGGCATAAACCAAGCGGCAAAAATCTTTGCCCCACTTGTTGGTGGTGCTCTACTCACATTTATGAATCCACAATCTCTGCTGCTTATAAATGCATTTGCATTTTTTATCTCTGCTTGCTTGCTTCTATCAATGTTTCGCCTGAATAACACAACTTTAAAAGAAGACTTCCAATCTACTGACTCGGACCAGCCTTCTTTCTTTGAACAGTGGCGTAATGGTTGGCAATCTATCTTTACGACTCAAGTCCTTGCACTAACCATAAGCTTATCTTTACTTGGTATTTCCATTATCCAACTTGTTGACTCTCAATTCGCTGTGCTATTTCGCGAGCTTGCTCCAGCAAAGCCACAAATCGTTGGCTGGATTATTTCTTCTATTGGTGCCGGCGCAATCACAGTAATGATGATCCTCAATCGACTTGATGAATTAAAGCGAATTGGTTTATGGCTTAGCCTTGCTCTGCTTTTTATCGGTATTTCATTTAGTGGAATTGGTCTGCTTCAAATCAATTTCCCTCTATTTTCACCACTTCTATTTGGGTTTATAGGTGGGATTGGAACCGGGATTGCGATGGTTGTTTCCAATTTCGTTATTCAAACGATTCCCAAACCATGCGATGTAAGTACAGTAGCTGGAATATTCCAAACACTAACGAGTTTTTCCGTTTTTCTAGCCCCTTTACTTGGAGCAGCGCTTATCCATGCGGTAGGAATACAAGCGGTCTTCATTCTTTGTGGTTTCTTGCTCATTGTTGTTGGGTTCCTCCCGATGATATGGCTGCGACGCCGTTCTTCTATTTCGAGAAAGGCTGAAATGAAACATAGCGCATAATATCTCTTCTGAAGAGACAGATACTCATAAGTAAGCCACGATTACTAACTATATAATCGTGGCTTGTTCTTCATTGATACAATATATACGTTGCTTCTCCTTCAAGCGCGGATTCACCCGTTTGCTTGACAGCTTTAATCGCGAAGATTATCTCCTTATCTGTACGGCTTTGTACGTTTGCTTGGAGCGTGACAACATCCCCTAAAAAGACCATTCCCCTGAAACGAATTTGATAGGTCGCGACAAATCCTTCTTCCAGATAAGGGGTAAATAATTTCGTCAAATTGCCCATTGTCCACATACCATGGGCGATAATCCCTGGTAGCCCCGCTCTTGTCGCTTCTTCATCAATCGTATGGATTGGATTGTAATCACCTGATGCCCCTGCATATTTTATTAAGTCAAGTCTAGTAACAGGAGAAAGCTTAATCGACTTTAATTCATCACCGTGCTCAATTAAAGCAAGTGTCATACCTTCATCGCCCTCCTAACTGTTTCTGTTAAAATAATGACTTGTTTAGAAGAAAAGAGTTGCTTCCCTTTGTCATCAAGCCCCACACTTTTAACAGACAGCAATCCCATCGTTCCACTTTTTCCCTTTTTCTCCACATAATCAGCTACCTCGGAATAACAACTGACTGTTTCACCTACGAGAAGCGGTCGAACATATTCATACGTCTGTTCCCCATGAATCAAGCCTTTATCAGGTAGCTTCAATTCAGACATTTCTCCATAGTCAAATACACGTGGAAATGTTGGAGGTGCGATATTCTGCCCATACAGAGAAGCTTCACCGTATGCTTCATCTACGTAAAGAGGATGAGCATCACCTATAGACTGAGCAAAAGCTTTTACTGCTCCTCGCTCAACGATGTTTTTTGTTGGTTGTGATTTTATTCCAATCAACTGTTTAAACATTAGCCTTACCTCCATTTATCAAGCTTTTGGTCCTCCAGCAACATAGATGACTTGGCCACTGACAAATGAAGAACGTTCGTCCGCAAAAAAAGCGACTGCATTGGCAATGTCTTCAGGTTTTCCACTTCTCGCAACCGGGATTGATGCTACGCTTCCTTCAACAAGGTCTTCAAAGGAAATGCCAATTCTGGCGGCTGTTGCTTTTGTCATATCGGTTTCAATGAAGCCAGGTGCGACCGCATTCACCGTAATACCGAATTTACCCAATTCAATCGCAAGCGTTTTTGTAAATCCTTGTAAACCAGCTTTTGCTGTCGCATAGTTGGCTTGCCCTCGATTTCCCAGCGCGGAGGTAGATGAAATATTAATAATGCGTCCGTACTTTTGTTTCACCATATATCCTTGAGCTGTTTGTGAAGCGACAAACGCCCCTTTTAAATGAACATTCATGACCGTTTCCCAATCGGTATCATCCATTTTGAATAACATATTATCGCGAATCACACCGGCATTGTTCACAAGCACATCAATCGATCCAAATGCATCATGCGCTTCTTTCATCGCCACTTCGACCTGCGTACGATCCGTTACATCAGCTGCGATCGCCAAAATTTCTTGATTATTCTCCAAGAAATAGGCTTTCGCTTCTTGGAGCGCCTCTTCGTTTACATCAATAATGGCCACTTTAGCACCGTCATCTGCCAATCGTTTCGCAATTCCTCGCCCAATTCCACGACTTCCTCCTGTAATAAAGACGCTTCTTCCTGTAAATACACCCATCGTTTCATTCGCTCCTTCTCCTACATAAATTGTCCGAGTTTCACATGACCTTTTAATAAATTGCGGCTAATAATGAGACGTTGAATTTCATCCGTTCCGTCATAAATGCGCCATAAACGCGCTTCTCGATACCAACGTTCAATTGGTAATTCCCTCGTATAACCCATGCCCCCATGAATTTGCAAAACACGGTCAATAATGTCATTCGCTTTCGTTGCTCCAAATAATTTCGCAATTGAGGCTAGATGACGATTGTCTTCGCCTTGATCAAGGGTATAAGCTGCATTTAAGACGAGCCAGCGCATCGCTTCAAGCTCAACAGCTGAATCAGCAATCTGCCATTGGATAGCTTGGCGTTCAGAAATTGGCTTTCCAAAAGTGTATCGTTCTTTTGCATAGTCAATTGCCATATTTAATAAACGCTCTGAACCACCAACCGCTCTTGCCCCAACTTGCCAACGAGCAAACCCAATCCATTCAAGTCCTAAATCATAGCCTTGATGTAATGTTCCTAGAATGTTTTCTTCCGGGACTCTAACATTGTCAAAAAAGAGTGATGCAGGTCCCCATTCACCCATCGTATGAATGTATTCTGAAGTCCATCCCATATCGCGATCAACGATAAAACACGTTACCCCTTCTCGCCCTGTTTTCGTGTACATCTCTTTGTCTGTAATTGCAATCGCCATAACAAAGTC
This sequence comes from Shouchella patagoniensis, assembly GCF_002019705.1. Taxonomy (GTDB): domain Bacteria; phylum Bacillota; class Bacilli; order Bacillales; family Bacillaceae_D; genus Shouchella; species Shouchella patagoniensis. Next base: position 1,917,766 of record NZ_KV917377.1, read on the forward strand.
AGCTTCGTTTCCGCCAGTAATAAATGTTTTTTCACCATTTAAGACCCATTCATCCCCGTCTTTAAACGCTGTCATTTTAATATTGCGCGTATCAGATCCAGCACCTGGTTCTGTCATCGCAAAACACGATTTTTTGTCACCGTTAATTGTAGGCACTAAATAGCGTTTCTTTTGTTCGTCGTTGCCACGGTAAAGGATGTTATCGGCTGAACCACCAAATTGAAACGGCACAAACGTCTTAGATGCTTCAATCATGACAAGGGCCATCATCAGTTGACCAAGATCAGCCCCACCGTATTCAGTTGGTGTGTTTATCCCCCAGAACCCTGCATCTTTTGCTTTTCTCTGAAGCTCTTTTATCTTTTCGGCAGATAAGCTTGGTTTTCCTTGTAGTTCATTTCGTAATACTTGATTTTCTAACGGGATTAACTCCTTTTCGACAAATTTCCTAATTGTTGCTTGCACCATTCGTTGCTCTTCATTTAAACGCAGTTCCATCTTTTTTCTCCCCTATCTTTTATGAATGTGTTCGTTCAATCAGTAAGGCAATCCCTTGACCGCCACCAATACAAGCCGTCACAAGCCCTCTACGTTTTCCCTGTCTCTCTAGTTCATAACACAGCTTAGTCACGAGCATCGCCCCGGTTGCTGCAATTGGATGCCCATGTGCGATCGCTCCTCCATTAACGTTCAATTTGGCATGGTCAAATCCAAGCTCGCGGTCAACAGCTAATGTTTGCGCGGCAAAGGCCTCGTTACATTCAATTAAATCAATTAATTCAAGTGTGACTCCAGTCCGTTTTAGTACCTGCTTTACAGCTGGAACAGGTCCAATCCCCATAATTGTTGGGTCAACCCCCGCTACTGCCCAATCAACAATACGAGCTAAAGGAGTAAGTCCACGGCGTTCTGCTTCATCTTTTGCCATTAGTACAAGAGCCGATGCTCCGTCATTCACACCAGATGAATTTCCCGCAGTTACTGTACCCCCTTCTTTAAATACTGGTGGCAAATTGCCGAGAATTTCTGGTGTAATTTCAGCACGAGGATGTTCATCTTTTTCAAATAATTGGTTGCCTTTTTTTGTTTTTACTGTAATAGGTACAATCTGGCTATCAAAAGCACCATCCTTCATCGCTTGGGCCATTCTATTCTGGCTCCGCGCAGCAAACTCATCTTGCTCTTGTCTGGAGATCTGATACTTTTCGGCTAGATTCTCTGCCGTAATCCCCATTGGTGGATTGCCTATCGTCTCAGGTACTAATCGTGCTTGCATAAATTGAGGCGGACTCCGATCAAACGCTCGTGTGGCCGGGCGAAGTAGGTGTGGCGCGCATGACATACTCTCTGCCCCACCGGCAATAACAACCGTACTCCGCCCACTTTGAATCTGTTCCGCAGCAAGGGCGACACTATTTATACCTGAGCCACACTGCCGATCAATCGTTAACCCAGGAACACTGATTGGCAAACCTGCTGCAAGTAACGAAAAACGTGCAGCATTCCCTCCCCCGCTTAAACAGTTGCCGAATATCACATCTCCTACTTCAAAGCCATCAATCTCTGCTCGACGCACCGCTTCCTTGATAACTTCGCCCCCATAACTTGTGTGGTCAAGACCTGAAAGAGCCCCTCCTTTTTTTGCAATCGCTGTTCGAACTGCTGATACGATGACAGCTTCTTTCATATGTCCATCCCTGCCTTCCTCATTAATTTAAAAGTCCCGCTCCCTTTTGCTACGACCGTCCCTTCCTCCGTATAAATGCTCGCTTCAACCATTGCTGATTTATACGTGAGATTCTGAATCTTGGCTTTGGCAGTTAATTTACCTTCTTTAAAAGCAGCAAAGTAGTGAATATGGAGCGATGTTGTGACGCTTGGGGTTTCAGTCGCTTGAAACAAAGTTGTTCCCAAAATATTATCAATCATCGCTGCATGCACACCCCCATGCAACGATCCTTGTATATTTAAATGTTCTTCTTTTACTTCTAGTTCAATATAAACATTCCCTCGATCATCAACTCGATTTTCAAAGCCTAGCAGTTCGAAGAAAGGACTTTGCTTTGTCTCAAAAACAGGATGCTTCTCATTCATTCATTTCCACCACTTTGATTTCTCCGTCTTCCACTACTGCCATTCGCAGTTCCGTTCCAAGGCCACCATCATCGGATACTTCTGTTAGAGGATAAATTAACTTATCCTCTGGTATATTATTTAACCCCTCATTTAGATTCGCTCGAATGCCTGCCGTGTCATCAACAGTACCGGCCGCTTTCATCGCTTCTGCTAACATATAAACAGATAAGTAGTGATAACCCGCTTCTGAACCAGGATTTCGGTCATGTTCCTCAAAATAATCGTTAACAAAAGCTTCATTGCCATCATGAACGTCTGCACTTAAAGGTGTTACACCCACAGAGCCCTCAATCACGTCTGCTTGATCACCAAGCACTAGTTCCATCTCATCGAGCTTCGCCTGATCCATTACGAGAAACCCTCCTTCAAACCCGAGTTCACGAGCTTGCTGCATCACCTGAGACGTTGGTTCAGAAGCTCCACCTACAAACATGACATCTGGATCATCGCGCAACGCATTCGTCACTAATGTAAAAAAGTCTGTATCTTTGCTGTAATCGACAGTTCCTTCATAAACAACTTCTCCACCGAGACCTTCCCAAACAGGGGTAAGTTCTTCCGCCCAATCAAGCCCATATTGCGTATTGGTCGGAAGCATCGATAATTTCGGTCCGAACCGTTCGAGTTGGTATTTAGAAAATGGTCCGACATATTTGTCGTACGTTGGTGGAATCCGTAACGTCAACTCATTTCCTTGTGCAGTAATATCAGGTTCACTCGAATACGCACCGATTATAAAATCCTCTTGTTCATTAAATACTTGTGTTGCGAAAATCCCTCCGCTATGAGGAACATAAACAATTGGGGTATCATATTCTTGAACAAGCCTTCGTGCGTTCGCTCCAGTTTCATTAGGCAAATATTGGTCATCTAGAGTGACTAAATTAAACGAATACATCTGTCCATCTACTTCAAATCCGCCAGCTTCATTAATTTCGTTAATCGCCATCGTCAACCCACTTGCTGCATTTTGTCCATAGAATGCAGCGGCTCCAGATAACGGCCCGCTGAAACCAAGATTGATTACTTCGGTTCCGACCACTTTTTCGATCGCTTCACCTTGTTCTTCATTGTCTCCCCCAACAATTGTGTCATCGCCGATACATCCAACAAGCAAACCAATAGCACCTACAACAGTAAACAGCATTCTCTTCATGCCTAAGCTCCTCCTTTTGGCTTATGCCCCAATATACGCTTTTTTAACAGCTTCATTTGCAAGCAACTCTTCCCGTGTCCCTTCAACTACCATGCGACCATTCTCAATCACATAACCACGATCGGCGATTCGAAGAGCTGCATTTGCATTTTGTTCTGCTAGTAATACTGTTGTGCCTTGCTGATTGATTGTCCGGATCACTTCAAAAACTTGTTCGACAATAAGAGGAGCGAGACCTATTGAAGGTTCATCAAAAAGAACAAGCTTTGGTTTTGACATCATCGCTCGCCCAATTGCGAGCATCTGTTGTTGTCCACCACTTAATGAACCTGCCTGAGCATCTTTCTTTTCTTCTAGTATCGGAAAGAGTGCGTAAATTTCAGAAAGTGATTCTTGTAGTTGCTGTTTCTTCGGTCGCAATGCATAAGCGCCCATACGTAGATTTTCATAAACACTCATTGCTGGAAACAAATTTCTTCCTTCAGGACAATGACCAATACCTTCCTGTACAAGCTTACTAGCGGACTTTCCACCAATTGCTTTTTTATTCCATGTAATCATTCCTGATGCTGGTTTAGAGAGTCCACTAATACTCCTAAAAATCGTACTTTTCCCTGCGCCATTAGCTCCCAGCAAAACAACTAATTCACCTTGTTCAACATGGAGGGAGATATTAGATAACACTTCATACATACCATATCGAACCGATACTTCATTCAGCATCAGCATAGACGTTGCCTCCTCCGAGATAGGCTTCAATTACCGCTTCATTTTTTTGAATCTCCGCTGGAGTACCTTCTGCAATTTTCCGGCCGTAATTAAGGACGACAATACGGTCAGCTAGACCCATAATCATCTGCATCTTATGTTCAATCAAACAAATAGTCAGCCCTTTCGCGGCCATTTTACGAATGTATTCTGCAAGCTGAACGGTTTCTTCTGGATTAACACCCGCGGCTGGTTCATCAAGAAAGACGATCTTCGGATCTGTTGCAAGTGCAAGTGCAAAGGCTGTACGTTTTTTTGCCTCCTGAGAAATATCACCTACGAGGCGTTCTGCTTCTTTTTCTAAGTCTAGAAACGCAAGCATCTCTTGGGCTTTCTCTCTAGCAGCCGCTTCTTCTCTCTTTAAACGAGGGGTTCGAAATACCGCATCAGCAACCCCCGATTTCGTTCGCAACCGATGACCAATAATGACGTTGTCAAGGACAGTTGAATGCTCAAATAAATTTGTTGTTTGAAATGTACGGGCTATACCAAGCTTCGCGTTATGGTACGGACGATTTTTCGTTATGTCTAGACCATCAAATAGTACTTGACCCTCGCTAGCTCTGTAGTAACCACTGATAACATTAAATAAAGTTGATTTCCCAGCACCATTAGGTCCGATAATTGCTGTGATTTTCCCTTCTTCAATTGTGAGATCGACTTCATTGACCGCTATTAGCCCCCCAAATTTTTTGGTCAGCCTTTTTGTCTCGATCAGCATTTACGGTCCCCCCTCATAAGTTGACTTGTTATGTGAATCTGTCGTGCTTTTATTCATTTTTTTTATTTTGCGCTTCCGTTTCCACGCAGCATAACCACCTACAATTCCACGGGGGTAAAAAATGACAAGCAGCACAAGTAACGGACCAAAAACAATCATCCGGTATTCTTCCATAAACTGAAGCGACTGCGTCAATAACACGATTAGAAGAGTACCCACAACTGGACCGAACAACGTGCCGAAACCACCTACGAGCGCATAAGTGAGCATATCGAATGTGACCATCGTATAGGAAATATTCGGTCCAATAAATCGCACAACTGATGCATACAAAACACCAGCAAGAGCAGCAAAGAATGTAGAGGTGACAAAGGAAACAAGCTTTTGACGCATCGTGTTAATCCCAATCGTTTGCGCGAGCTCTTCGGAATTTCGAATCGCTATATACGTGCGTCCTACAAGCGATTCTGTTATCCATTTCATAAAAATCACTGTACCTACTAGAAATACAAGCACAAGATAATACAGCGCTTGACTGTTTTCAAATTGAATTGGACCAATAGCACCTGGTGCTGGAATTCCAATTAAGCCACGAACACCACCCGTAAATTCATCCCATTGGTAGATAATTAAATAAATGATGTAACCGACACATAATGTGTAAATGGCAAAAAAGTGTTCTTTCGTACGGAGAGCAATTAAACCAACAAGTAAGCCAATTATTGTTGTGATAACTAAGGCAAGCATAAAAGCAAGCCAATAAGACATTCCAACCTTTACAGTAAGCAGTCCTACCGAATAAGCTCCGATTGCAAAGAAACCAGCATGTGCCAATGAAAGTTGCCCTGTATATCCGCTAATTAAATTCATTCCATATACACCAATTGTCCAGACAAAGGATATCGTCAAAATATATAGATAGTATTGATTGTCAGTCACCAATGGTATGAGGAGAGCGAGTAATAAAAAGATGAGTGGCAGTATATTGTCCTTCAACATGTTACGCTGCCCCCTTCTTTGCAAAAAGTCCTTTTGGCTGAATCGTCAAGATAATGACTAGTAATGCAAAGGCGATTAAATCACTATAGTCACTTGAAATAAACGTGGCCCCAAGACTTTCAGAGAAACCAAGGATGTACCCGCCAATAATTGCACCAGGAATACTCCCCATCCCGCCGATAATAATAATGACAAACGCTTTCAAGATAACAAGATGCCCCATACCGGGGAAAACCAAATTAATTGGCGATGCAATCGATGCTGCAATTGCTGCCAAAGCCCCAGAAATAAAGAAAGTGAGCATCGCAACTTTATTGGCATTAATCCCTACAAGAAAAGCCCCTTCTCTATTTTGTGACATCGCCACAATCGCCGCTCCAATCAACGTCTTCTTTAAAAACAATTGCAAAAGCACCATTACAACAACCGCAGCTACGACGATTAGAATACGCTGTACGGTAACCGTTATCCCAAGAAAAGATACAACTTCACCAAAAGGCGTTGACATTGCGCGATATTCTGCACCCCAAACAAGTTGAACAAACGTTTCTAAGAATAACAACACACCAATAGCAGCGATTTTATCGTGGATTGGTGGAGAATGGCGCAGAGGGTGAAACACAAGTCGTTCCATTAATAAGGCAACAAATCCAACAATTAAAATAGAAACAAACATCGCTAAAAAATAAGGGAAGCCAAAAGCTGCCATTGTCATGAGGGTGACATAACCACCTAGCATATACAAAGCCCCGTGTGCAAAGTTCGGGATATGCAAGATTCCATACACGAGCGTTAAACCTAAAGCAACTAAACTGTAAACGCTTCCAATCGTTAACCCATTAAATAGTTGTTGCAGGAGAATATCCATTTATTCACCTCACCATTTTTAACATGACTTATTAGTTCTTTATTTGCGCTCTTACTAGCTCGCGCTTTAGAATTTTTCCAACTGCTGTCTTTGGCAATTCTTTGATAAACGCAATTTGCTTTGGAATTTTAAATGCTGCTAGATGTTGTTTGCAATGCTCGACAATATCCTCTTCGGATAATTGACTTCCTTGTTTTTTTACGATAAAAGCTTTTACTGTTTCACCTCGATATTCGTCAGGTACACCAATCACTGCCGCTTCTTGTATCCCTTCCATTCGGTACAAAACATCTTCAATCTCAATTGGATAAACATTGTAACCACTTGCGATAATCAACTCTTTTTTCCGACCAACAATATAAAAGTACCCATCTTCATCTCTTCTCGCTAAATCTCCAGTAAAAAGCCAACCGTTTCGAAGAGCATTTGCCGTTTCTTGTGAGAGGTTATAATACCCTTTCATAATTTGCGGGCCTCGAATAATCAACTCACCAACTTCATTTGCTTTAAGTTCCTGCTCCGTTGCAATATCAACAATTTTAGACTCTGTATTTGGTAGTGACACCCCAATGCTACCTGCCTTTTGTTTTCCTTGGAGTGGATTCCGGTGAGTAACAGGTGATGCTTCTGATAATCCGAACCCTTCTAAAATTGTTGTTCCAGTCAATTCATTAAACTGACGCATCACCTCAACTGGCATCGGCGCTGAACCACTCGTGCACACATTTAACATCGACAAATCCATGTGATGCTTGCGGAAATAATCGAGTAAGGCAATATACATCGTCGGTACACCTGGAAAACTTGTTGGTCTGTACATTTCAATTGCCTTAGCGGTCTCTTCTACATCGAAACGAGGCAGAAGAATCATATTCCCACCAAGAAACAACGTTAAGTTCATTGCACTTGTCATGCCGTACACATGAAAGAGGGGGATTATGGTTAGCACACGTTCGCTTCCTTCTCCTTGATTGCTTTCTTGAGTTGCTGCAGTTTGCAATGTATTCGAAACGAGGTTGTAATGCGTCAACATCGCCCCCTTCGATCGCCCAGTTGTACCGCCTGTATATTGAATGACAGCTACATCTTCGACGGGGTCCACTTCTTCAGGCTTCTTCAGTGGAATTGAGTTTAAAAGCAGATCAAATGACCCTGAACCTTCAAAAGAAACAGCAGCTACAAGTATTACTTGTGTTTCATTTTTGATTACTTCATAAACAGGTACTAACTGATCAAGCATGATGATCGCTTTCACTTCCGCGTCTTTTAGCACATGAGCTAATTCTGCAGGTTTATAAAGCGGATTAATTTGAACAACTGTTGCTCCAAGATACAGAGTCGCAAAATAGCTAATAACATATTGGGGACAATTGGGTAGCATTAATCCAATGCGATCCCCTTTGTTCACTCCTTGCTCTGCTAATCCTGTGGCAACACGCTTACTCAAGTCAAATAACGTTTCATACGTAAATGTCTTACCAGCAAATGTTATTGCAACATTGTCCTTATACGTTGTTACACTTTCCATCATCATCTCGATTAACGTTTGTTCTGGTAATTCAATCGATTTATAATGAAACACCGCCATTTGATCACTCCCTCTTTAGAATGAGTTACTAACCTATTAGCAATTTCCATGCCAAATGAATAAAAGTGACTCGTTCACGTTTTCTATATAAACTCAATTCACTTTTGAGAGAATTTAATTGATTGAATGCAATACTGAATAATGGACAAAAAAAAGCAGCTTCAATTAAGAAGTGCTCGTAAGGCCATATTTCTTCATTTTTCTGGCAATTGTTGCTTGACTTGATTGCAAAGCCTCTGCAATTTCGTATGTTGTTTTATATGTCCGCAATGCGTCTTCAAGTAAGTTTCTTTCTGCTTGTTCAACGGTTAGTTGCAATAAACTGTTCGATTCATTTTCTGATCCCTTCGAATCTCGATATTCTTCCGGCAAATCTTCTAAACCAAGCTCATCGTTTTTTGATAAAATCATCAATCGTTGAATCAAATTAGCCAGCTCTCTTACATTCCCCGACCACCTATTCGAAAATAACAGATGTTTTAAAGGTTTTGACAACATTTTTGTCATTCCAAATGCTGCATTAAAATGATTAATATAATATTCTGCTAGCGGTAAAATATCAGCTCGTCTTTCACGTAACGGCGGAATACGAATTGGCAGGATATTAAGCCGGTAATAAAGGTCTTCACGGAATTTACCATTTTCAGCCATTTCTTTTAAATCGCGATTTGTTGCGGCTATTACTCGAACGTCAACACGCTTCGTCTTACTCCCACCAACCCGTCGAATCTCTCTATCCTGAAGGACTTGCAGTAGTTTCACTTGTAACGGCAAAGCAAGTTCACCAATCTCATCAAGAAACAAAATACCTCCATCCGCCATCTCAAACATACCCGCTTTGCCATAACGACTTGCCCCTGAAAACGCACCAGCTTCATAACCAAATAGTTCGGATTCCATTAACTCAGCAGGAATCGCACCGCAATTCACTTTAACCAACTCCCCGTTTCGACGCGGACTTGATTGATGGATGTGTTTAGCTAGCACATCTTTACCTACACCTGTTTCTCCTAATAGCAAAACAGTCGCATCGATTTGATTTATTCGATTTACCATTTCATGAATGTCTGCCATTGCGCTGCTATGCAATACTGGTAACGGTGATTGATTAGAAGTGTAAATAGCGTCTGTTGGTAAACTCTCTTGTCCAAATTTGCGATAATACGGCAATAGCTCCGAAACATCTCGAATATTATAAATAATCTTATCAACCTCACCATTATTATTTAATAATGGTGAGCCTGTCATAACAATTTGATGGCCATTTTTCCCCCCTTGAAAGGCGGTTGCTGGCTTCTTCGTTTTTATTATTCTTGAATACAGAGATTCTTGTAAAAAACCTCTTGTAACAAGTTTCTCTGCACTTTTTCCTATAAAATATTCTTTTGGAATCCCCGTAAAGCGTTCAACAGAGTTATTCACTTTTAGCGTAATACCATCTGCTGTATTAATTGATATACCATCATAAGAATGTTCTAAAATCCTATTTAATTCTTGATTTGCTTGCTTTTCGTCTTGTAGCTCTGCTTGTATCGCTTCAAATTCAGGATCCTCAATAAACAAGTGGGCTTGAAGGTTTGCCTCATTCTGATATCCCATCTTGAAATGACGCAAGAGTTGCCCTGATAAATAAAAAGACGCACCATTCTTTTCGTTTACGCAAAGTTTTTTTGTTAACTCTTTCTCTTCGGTATGATTTAATCCGTCTCTTAATTCCTGAAAACTTATACTTTCTTCTTTAATCTGACCAAATTGGTCTGTGATTACCCACAACAAAGGAAAGTAAGAAGTCATGTCCAATAAGCGCATCGGTGCCATTCACATTACCCCTTCCTGCTACTCGAAAGAAAATATGGAATTTTCTATTATTATAACGAGCTTAACACCTAAATGGAAGAGCTGTGTCCGACAGAAGAAATAAACGGCCAGAGGACACGGCCGTTTTCCACGTTAATAATGTCTATTCATTTCAATGATTAACTTCCCAAATGTCTGACGATCACTAAGTTGATCAAGTGCATGAATTGCTTCTTCCATCTTATACACCTTAAATAAAAGAGGACGAACATCTCCACTTTCATACAACCCACATAGTTTTTTATGAATCTCTTTTACACCATCAGGATATAATTTTGCATAATAGCCCCAATGAACACCAATTAATGAATAATTTTTCACAAGAGCATGGTTCATAGGGGCTTCTGAAATACTGCCCCCAGCAAAACCGATAACAAGTAATTTCCCTGCAAAAGCAATACATTTGCGCGATCGATCAAATGTATCGCCACCAACAGGGTCAAAAATCACATCAGCCCCCCGACCACCAGTTGCTTTGTTCACAAGGGGAACGAAATCGTCGTTTCGATAATCAATCACTGCATCTGCACCGAGCTCGCTACATCGTTTTGTCTTATCAGCTCCACCGGCTGTGGCAATGACATACGCTCCAGCCGCTTTGCCAAGCTGAATTGCCGCTGAACCGACTCCTCCAGCTCCTGCATGGACAAGTAATGTCTGACCTTCTTTTATATTTGCACGGTGATGGAGCGCATAATAAGCTGTTTGATACGTAATAAAAAGCGATGCTGCTTCAGGAAATGACATTGACTTTGGCACTTCGAATACACTTTCTTCTTCAACTGCATGCCATTCTGCCAACCCTCCGGCTGGCATAGTCGGTCTGGCAATAACCCGTTGATTTACTCGAAATCGACTATTGCTTCCTACCTCTGCAACAGTTCCTGCAATTTCCGAACCTGGCGTAAACGGCAACGCAGGTTTTTCTTGATAAGTACCTTGACACAACAAAATATCAAAGAAATTTAGCGCCGCTGCTTCCGTACGGATTAACACTTGCCCTTTTTTTCTTATGGGCCTCTCTTCATTTGTTCTCAAAACGAGCGCCTCTTTTGGATTGCCTAATTGTTCTACAGTCCACTTCTGCATGAATGAACCTCCTATCGTTTAAATGCACTTGCCCCGTCATCAGCATAATAAACGTGAGCATTTAAAAAAGCAGCCTCATCGCTAGCTAAAAACAAAGCCAGTTTTGCAATATCTTCAGGCTGACCTGCCTTGCGCCGCATTTGTGCTTTTTCTATTTTTAACCACGTATCAGGATCTTTTTTCCATCCGGAAACGATATCCGTTTCGACTAAACCAGGAGCAATTGCAACAACACGTATGTTGTATTTGGCTAATTCAAGTGCCGCTCCCTTTGTCATTGATACAACCGCTCCTTTGCTCGCATGGTAAGCCAACTGATTGCGATCAGCTATATATGCATAGATAGAAGCTGTATTGATGATAACGCCCCCGGCTTCCTTCATCGCCTCTGCCGAAGCCTTGATGCCAAAAAACACACCGTCTTGATTAACCGAAACCGTTTTTCGATAGGCTTCAACGGATGTTTGCAATAGCGGCAAACCGTCCGTACCAATACCTGCATTGTTAAACATAATATCTAACGCTCCGTATGTTTTTAGAGCAACCGCGACCGCCTTTTTTACTGATTCATAAGATGTCACGTTAATCAGCAAAGGTTTTGCTTTGCCGCCCAATTCTTTAATTGTTTCAGCTGTTTCATCTGCTTTTTCTAACATTAGATCAGCGCAAATAACATTTGCACCTTCTCTTGCGAATGCCAAAGCAGAAGCTTTACCAATTCCAGACCCGGCGCCTGTTACAATTGCTGTTTTTCCAGCAAGCCTCAAGCTGTTGTACCTCCGTCTATAACGATTGTTTGACCAGTCACATAAGAAGACGCTTCAGAAGCCAAGTAAAGTACAGCACCTTGCATATCCCGGGGCTCTCCAAGTCGGTTAAGGGGGACGGAAGCAACCATCTCCTTTTCTACTGGCGCGATCACATCTTTTGTCATTTTCGTTGGAATAAACCCTGGCGCAATCGCATTGACTGTGATTCCATGCTTTCCCCAGCTCTTCGCTAAGTCCTTTGTTAGTGTAATGACTCCACCTTTGCTTGCATTATAACCAACCGCTTGCATCACATTGGGATCTGATCCTCTTAACCCTGCGACAGAAGCAATGTTAACGATTTTGCCTTGGACGCTATCGGCGATCATCTTTTTACCAACAGCTTTTGCCATTAAAAACGTTCCAAGCAAGTTCACATTAACGACTTTTTGAAATTTATCTGCTGGCATTTCTTCTGGTGGCATTCCGCCCCAAGACGTGCCGCTATTATTAATTAAAATATCAATTTTCCCATATTGGTTATAAACTTCTTCTACAATACGCTCCACATCTGCTTCATTCGTTACATCACATGCGAGAGCCATTGCATGCCCACCGCTCGCCTCTATCTGTTGTTTCACTTCTTGGCATGCAGCTTCCTTACGTGAGCAAACAACGACGTTTGCACCCGCTTCAGCTAGGGCTTGTGCCATTGCTTCTCCAAGCCCTCTCCCCCCTCCTGTTACAATTGCTGTTTTACCCGTTAGATCAAATAATGTTTGAATACTCATCTTACCGACTCCTCCCGATTTACTTGCCTTATTTTTTGTAATTCATACTTTGCAATTGCTCTCCGATGAACCTCATCTGGACCGTCCGCCAAGCGTAATGTCCTTGCATGCGCCCATGCCTTGGCAAGTAGAACATCATCGCTCACTCCAGCTCCACCAAATGCTTGAATAGCTCGATCTATAACGTTTAACGCCATATTAGGTGCAACGACTTTAATCATTGCAATTTCTGATTTCCCTTCCTTATTACCAACCGTGTCCATCATATGGGCAGCTTTTAATGTTAATAAACGTGCTTGTTCTATTTCAATTCTCGAGTTAGCAATCCATTCACGAACAACGCCTTGTTCTCCAAGCGGTCGCCCAAATGCATTACGCTCTTCCACCCGTTTACACATATAAGCAAGTGACCTCTCTGCTACACCGATTAAGCGCATACAATGATGAATACGACCTGGCCCAAGCCTTCCTTGCGCAATCTCAAAACCCTTTCCTACACCGAGTAAAATGTTTTCCTTTGGAACTCGGACATCCACAAACTCCACTTCCCCATGCCCATGCGGCGCATCGTCATAACCAAAGACAGGCAAATGACGATGCACCGTTATTCCAGGTGTGTTCATTGGTACTAGAATCATTGATTGTTGTTCATGTCTCGCCGCAGTAGGATCTGTTTTCCCCATCACAATTAACACTTCACATCGCGGGTCTAGAACCCCAGAGGTCCACCATTTTCGTCCATTAATTAAATAGTCAGCTCCATCTTGCACGATCCTTGTCTCTATATTCGTTGCATCAGATGAGGCAACTTGTGGTTCAGTCATCGCAAAAGCAGAACGAATTTCACCGGCTAAAAGCGGCTCAAGCCACCTTTTTTTTTGCTCTTCAGTCCCATAACGAACAAGCGTCTCCATATTTCCCGTATCAGGTGCAGCACAATTAAACACTTCTGGTGCAAGAGGTGAACCACCCATTTGTTCACAAAGCGGGGCATACTCAACATTTGTTAAACCTGCACCATACTCACTATTTGGTAAGAATAGATTCCATAACCCTGCTCGCTTAGCTTTTGACTTCATTTCTTCCATTACCGGAGGAATCGTCCAACGACTTTCCGCATTATTTAACTGCACTTCATAAAGAGTGACATTAGGTTCAATCACATTTTCTATAAACTGAATGACATCCGCTTCAAGCCTTTTCACTTTTTCCGAGTAATCAAAGTTCATTGTTTTCCTCCCTTTATAAATTAATTAATTTGTTTATATGCATGCTTTATTAATACCTTTGTACGTAAATTAAATGTTCCAAACCGTGAATCAGTTGTTTGTCCTTGGTGCCAACGAAAATAGATTTGTTGGACGATAACTGCCAGCTTAAATAACGCAAACACATGATAGAATTTTAATTCAGCACAATCCCTTCCACTCTTTTTAGCATAACGTTCTACAAGCTGTCTTCTACTTAAAAACCCTTCATTAGTCGTTATCGTAGGGAACAATTTACGCAACTCTATTGGATCTGACGGCTCTGTCCAATAACTTAAAACTACACCTAAATCAAACAACGGATCACCTATAGTTGCCATCTCCCAATCTACAACCGCTCTTACTTCTGAAAGGTCACGAGATAATAACATATTGTTGAATTTAAAATCGTTATGAATGATCCGTGATTCACTTGAGAGAGGGATTTTCTCCTTTAACCATTTCGCCAATCCAAGATACTCAGCAATCTCATCCGTTTGTACCCGCTCATACCGTCCAATCCAACCAAGTACTTGACGTTCCATAAAACCTTCTGGTTTGCCAAAATTTCTAAGTCCAGATTGATCAGGTTCAACTTGATGCAATTCCACAAGTGTATCAATTAACAATTCAGACACTTGTTGCCCTTTAACGATTGTTCCTTTTATATGTGCAGGAAAGTCGGCATCTAAAACAACCCCTTCACGGCGTTCCATTACGTAAAAAACCTTATCCATTACTTCCATATCCGTACCAAGTGCCAGTGGCCTTGGTGCGTAAGAAAAGAACGGGGCAAGCGAGGATAGAAAATCATATTCCCTTTTCATATCATGTGCTTTTGGCGGTAAAGGTCCAAGTGGCGGGCGCCTTAAGACAGCTTGCCAATCGTCATTGGAAAGCAGGTAAGTTAGATTTGATGCCCCTGCTGGAAATTGACTGATTTCCAGTTTTCCTTCAGCAGGATAATTAGTAATCGCTTTCATTAAAAAACGATGTAATGCTTCATTATCCAATTCTTCACCTTGCCGTACCGCGATTGTTTCCTCCATCTATTTCCCCTCCCTCTATGAACGCCAATACGCCTGGATTAATTGCCTCAACAATCGATTTTGAGGCACCTATATCACTTATAAAATCAAGCAGTTCATTCATACCATATCGGCTCATATAACGACCGACTCTGCCACGTTTAACTAGATCTTTTACAAGATTCTCATTTACTTTTTGAGAAGAAGCAAACAACGCTGCGTCATCAAACATTGAATGCTTTGTATCCAATTCTTTTATTAATAATGCAGCACATAAATAATCTTCCATTGCCATATGGCCTCCGGCACCAGAACATACAATGACCAGATCTTCTATTGCTTGTTTCTTAAGCCAACTTGCAACAGAGTGTACATTTCTTAAGTTTGCTAGTACTCGGCGCTTCGCTTTTTGTGTTTCTTGAATTGCCTTTGTTCCATTTGTTGAAAGAAAGACCAGTTCTGCCTCTTTTAATAAATCAGCTGAATAGTGTTCTGGTAAATGTCCATAATCAAATTCTGCTATTACTTTCCCTCCAAGTTCTCCACCGGTAATTACATTATCTCCGAGCGCCCTTTTCTTCACCAATGCTTCTTCGATGGAACTAACTGGATAAATTTTCTTTGCCCCTCGCTCCATTAAATCAACTAATGTTGTCGTAGCCAGCATGACATCAATAATAATCACTGTCGCAAGTGGTAAATGAACCTCTTCAATTTCTTCTTTAGCTAACCATAGTCGGCACGTCTTCAACTCCAACACCCCCCACTGCCTTCATGTTCTTTATGCAAAAAAAATGCCAACATCGTACTTCACGTTTCATCACCACTTCAACCGTTTCATGAAAAACAGTTATGTCACATTTGCATTACGATCTAGCTTTTAATGCACGATTGGATTAAGAACAAAAAAACCTGATTCATCGTTCTGAATCAGGTTTTTTCTTTATTGTATAAATCCGGAATGCAAGCTTTCTTGATCTAAGATAAGGTACCCTCCACCAGCTCGATTTACTTCAAGCGTCACTTCACGGGCAGGGGCAAGATTATCACTCTCTGAAATCTGATTAATCACATCAACAATTGCACTCATCATCTCTTCCTCGGTAACATCTTCTGAATAGCCGCCATTCATCAATTCATCTGTTAAGAGCAATTCCAATTCACGCTCAACAGCAAACATGTCTAACCCTTCAATACTTACTTCTACATAAAATGTATCCTCTGAACTTGCAGAAGCATCAATGATCAAATAATTAGTACTCTTTAACAGACTAAGCCATGCTTCGGTATAAGAATCAATAAGCTCATCACTCAATTCCAGTTCTTCAAAACCAAGTGCAATACCTGCTTGAAAGTCATCACGGAATGCCTCTTTGTACTCCTCACCCATTTCCTTCTTTCGATCTTCATCTTCTTCTACAGGCATTCTTTCAACAAATTCATCGACGTTTTGATATACACCAGCTTGAATAAGGGCTTCAATATAATCACTAGCTTCTTGTTCATATTGTTCTTGCTGGTCATATGTTAATGTACCAACAGCTGTCAGGTCTTTATCAGGTTTTTCAATCGCTGCAACTTCATTAAAAGCCGCTAACAAATAAGAGGCTTCATCTTCATATTCCTGTTCTAGACTTTGAATGCGAACATCGTATTCAGCAGTGTATTGATAACTCAAGATCCGACTCGTTTCTTCATCAATATCAAACGATAAGTCAAACGTATGAATTTCCACATCATCCAGTTTTAAATTTTCAACTTCTTCACTTAAGATATAGGAAGCATACTCAAAAAATGGCTGGGCAAAGCCTTCTATAAGTAGCTCTTGATCTGCCTTTTCTCCATTGTATACAAGTTTATACGCCCCATCATTTTCTTCAAGATCAAATTTATCATATAAATCTTCATCATATTGTTTATAAAAAGCTAATGGATTGCGATGCTCTTCTACTTGTGAATCAAGCTTATTTTCTGGTTCATTTTCATTTAGAGAATAATCAAAATCGGTAATATGCATAAAGTCATCAGTATCTTTATAAAGTATGGTTCCTCCATCTTCCTCTATATGAGTCACATTATTGGCAAAATCATAAGAAGCTACACCTTCTTGCACCATTCCATAAGAATCTGTATTTGTGAATGACACTTCCAATGATTCTAAATTTTCATGCGCTTCTTCTGCTTGCTCCAAAACTCCCGCCGCTGTCACTTCCTCTGGTTCTTCTGCCTCTACATCTGCCCCCTGGCTATTACATGCAGCAAGAACTCCCATTCCAAATAATGCTACTAAATATTTTTTCATCTCTTTGCTCTCCTTTTCTACACACTTACTTCTTTTACATTTATTAGTTACCCTTAATTTTAATTTTGAATCCTCTATTTAATTTGTTTTTTTCAATTTATTTCAGAAGGGATTCCAGCTTCCTCCCCGAATCTTCTTAATAAACGAATTATTTATATGTTGAAAGGGGTTGCACTATAATTGAAACAAGAAACAATTAGCCATCTTTTACAAAAAGTCGTTGATAAGAACCCTAACGCTGAAGCACTCGTATATAAAGACTTAGACCTGAGGCTTACTTATCAGGAATTTAATGAATCCTGCCGTCAACTGGCAAAAGGATTATTTCACATAGGCATGAAGCGTGGGGATCATTTAGCGATCTGGGCTACTAACTCACCGGAATGGGTTACCACCCAATTCGCGTCTGCAACTATAGGAGCTACGCTTGTAACCGTTAACACGAACTATCAAGAAAACGAATTAAAGTACTTACTCACTCAATCCGATACAAAAACGCTATTTGTGATGGAAGAGTATCGTGGCACATCATATCTAGATATGCTTTACAAGCTCATTCCAGAATTAAAGACAACTCAGCCAGGAAAGCTAAAATCAGCGGCATTTCCTCACCTTGAACATGTTGTTTTTCTTGGAAAAGAACATAAACAAGGAATGTGGTTATATGAAGACATTGTTCATTTAGGGGATAACATCCCAGATCATCTTTTAGATAATCAGACAAATGCATTGCAAGCTGATGATGTGATTAATATACAATACACTTCGGGTACAACTGGATTTCCAAAAGGAGTGATGTTAACGCACAAAAACTTAATTCATAATGCAAAAAATATCGCTGCTTGTATGGAATTATCGGAAGAGGACCGCATGTGTATCCCCGTACCATTCTTTCATTGCTTTGGTTGTGTATTAGGTATTCTTGCTTGTGTTAGTGCTGGCGCAACAATGGTTCCCGTTGTTGAATTTAATCCGGAGATCGTGTTAGAAACGGTGCAAGATGAGGCTTGTACCGCACTCCATGGTGTACCTACAATGTTCATAGCAGAACTCAACTTACCAACCTTTTCGAACTATAACCTAACTTCTTTACGCACAGGTATTATGGCAGGTTCCACTTGTCCAATTGAAGTGATGAAAGGTGTCATAGAAAAAATGGGTGCCAAGGAAATAACAATTGCATACGGTCAAACAGAATCATCCCCTGTTATTACTCAAACACGGGTCAACGATTCTCTTCATAGAAGAACCGATACAGTAGGACGAGCTTTACCTAACGTTGAAGTAAAAATCATTGATCCTTATACAAAACAAGAAGTTCCTCGAGGAGAACAAGGAGAACTCGTAACACGAGGGTACCATGTCATGAAAGGGTATTATAAGCAACCAGAAGAAACAGCCCGTGTCTTAAATCAAGATGGATGGCTCCATACTGGTGACCTAGCTGTCATGGATGAAGATGGTTACTGTAAGATAACCGGTCGATTAAAAGATATGATTATCCGTGGGGGTGAAAATATCTATCCCCGTGAGATCGAAGAATACTTGTACACTCATCCAGACATTTTAGACGTACAAGTCGTTGGCGTCCCCGATCCCAAGTACGGAGAAGCAGTTTCAGCATGGATACGTTGTAAAGAAGGAAGAGTGTTATCAACGGAAGAAGTACAACATTTCTGTCAGGGACAAATCGCTCGCTTTAAAATCCCTAGTTACATTAAATTTGTCGATCACTTTCCAATGACTGCTTCAGGAAAAGTTCAAAAGTTTAAAATGCGAGAACAAATGGAAGACCATAATAAACCTCGTTAATATCGTTTTGTAACCTCAGCTTAGGCAGCTTAGGTTTTTCATTTTTCTATGCGATCTGAGAAAATGTTTGAACTACATGTCAACCAAAGTTTCGTCTCAATCGTATGAATCTTAAGACATTATACACTTAATCACTTTTATCTTTAGCCTTGATTATTAGAGGCAAAACAGTGCTTGTTTCATTGGAAATAAAAAAGAGCTTCCGCACTTGAAATGCGGAAGCTTACTCCCTTAATGCTTATCTTCAAGCGAAACGCCTGCTGTCCGGTAATGCATTTTCACATTCGTCATGATTTCCTCCGCACCAGCATCTACTGCTTTTCGATGCGCATTACGCAATACGGTCATAACTGAGTCAAAATCCCCCTCAACAACCGTCTCTAAAGGCCCTACTTGATGACGAAGACCAGATTGTTCAATCACTTCCAGAATTTTTCCAACTGTTCCATCTGTATGATCATCTTTGTTATTAGGCATTAATTGAATTCCTGCTAATACTGTTGCCACTTCGATCACACTCCTTTAAAACTATCGTTAATGTATGATTACCCGCTGTTCTTTTTACTAAACACCATTGTAAGATTTACTTGGCCCTCCTATTCAACTACTAAAAAAAGGAGTTACACCAACAGAACAAACGAACATGAATCGTTGGACTTGCTATATAATAATGAAAACATAGAGGAGGTTTTTTCATGCGCATTTTATCGGTTGGAGCAGGAGGCATTGGCGGCTACTTTGGCGCACGGTTAGTAGAAAAAGGAGAAGATGTTACTTTTTTAGTACGCGAGAAACGGCAACAGCTATTAAAAGAAAATCAACTTATTCTCAAAAGCGTCCACGGAGATTATTCTTTTTTACCGAAATTAATTACAACAAAAGATTCCGTCTCTCATCCGTTTGATCTTGTGTTGTTTACAACAAAATCCTACCAATTTGAACAAGCGATCAAAGATGTACAACCCTTTATTGGAAAAGACACGATTATATTACCATTACTGAATGGCATTGCTCATATGAAGGTACTTGAGCAACATTTCGGTAATCAACTTCTCGGTGGGCTTTGCTTTATAGAAAGTTCGGTTGCGGATGATGGTTCAATCATTCAAGAAAGTCAGATTCATCGTCTTATTTATGGAGAACGTGATGGTAGGGAAACGCTACGCATAAAGAAACTTAACGAGATCTTTTCGAATAGCAACGCTGAATTCCAATTCAGTACAAATGTCGAACAAGCTATGTGGAATAAATATCTCTTTATTACAGTTGCTTCTGGAATCACTACGCTTTTCCGTTCACCTATAGGACCTATACGTGAAAGCAATGGCGGTCAGGATTTCATTCACTCTTTGTTGGAAGAATGCATGTCCATTATGCGAGCTGAGGCGGTACCGGTATCAGAAGACATCGTTAACCAACATTTAGCTACGTTTAATGCGATGAGTTATACAATGAAATCGTCTATGCTACGTGACATGGAACGAGGTTCAAGAACAGAAGGATCTCATTTACAAGGCTATTTGCTTGAATTAGCTAAAAAACATGGACTTAAATCTCCTCTTCTGCAAGCTGTATTTCAAAATCTTCAAGTATATGAAGATAGGCTCTAAAAAAACGCAGGTAGACATTAACTACCTGCGTTTAAGTATGCTTTAACCTTCAATTAACCAAAGACTCGTTTAAACCAACCATATTATCGTTTGCACGAGGAACTTCGTTCTACAACCCAGCTCCCCCATTAATCATTTGAGCAATGACTAGGAAAACAATAGCGAGTACGTACCAAATAATAAGCAGTGGCCAAACAAACTTCATCCACTTATCCCAACCAACCCTTGCGATTGCAAGAGTCGCCATAAAATAACCTGATGTTGGATAAAAGATATTTGCAAACCCATCACCGAATTGAAATGCAAGTACAGCGGTCTGTCTCGTAATCCCAACAAGATCTGCCAAACCGCTCATGATTGGCATTGTAATAACAGCCTGTCCACTCCCAGAAGGGACAAGAAAATTAAACCCACCTTGTACAATCATCATAAAAACAGCTGTGAACGCACTTGGCATAACACTCACAAGCTGACTAGTTCCTTGCACAACTGTATCTAAAATTTGCCCGTTTTCTAGAATAACAGAGATTGAACGGGCGATACCAACAACTAACGCCCCGAGTAAGATTGACTGAAATCCTTTATTAAACGTTTCCGCAATTTTACTTGGTCCAAGACCTGTAATTAACCCAATCAACAAGCCCATTGTTAAATACAGTCCACCTAGCTCACGGAAGTACCAGCCCCACTCAATTAATCCGTATATCATGAGCAAGACGCCACTTAAAAGTACGAAAACTGCTAGAAGTTGCGGTTTTGAAGCTTTTTCATTCTCAATATCACCAGAAGACAGAACAAACTCTTGGTCAATCCCGTCATTAGAAACAAGGCTTGCACCTGCGTCTTTCTTTACCTTACTCGCATAGAGACAAACAAACAAAATACCAATCGTTAAAATAATAATAAAAATAAGAGCTCGGTACCCATAACCACTATAAAGCTCGATACCACTTACATCATGAGCAACTCCGACCGTTGCTGGTCCTGTAACGGCTGCTGTAAATCCGGCGACCGTACTAATAAGTACTGCAGCAAGAGCCGTCATTCGGTCAAACCCTAGTCGTACCATTAAGGGAATGACTACTGGAGCAAAGACAATGGCTAGCTCAATTGCACTAGTAAAAGTTGTTAATAATGCAAGAGGGATCATTAACGCCGGTATCACAAAGAACGGTCGATGCCCAAACGTTCTAGATAATTTACTAATGCCAATACCAACAAGTCCACTTTTTTCAAGAACAGCAAACATCCCGCCAATCATTAAAACACCAAATACAATTTCTCCAGCTTCAATCAAACCAGTAGGCACGGCATACATTAAATCAAATAAAGATAAATACGTTTTCTCCATTTCTGAAAATGTTTCTGGCAAAAGGACAATTGTGCCATTTTCATTTTCAGCTCGTTCAAACTCTCCAGACGGGATAATAAACGTAGCGGCAAATGCAATTAACAAAATCGCAATAAGAATGACATAAATGTGCGGTACGCGAATGGATTTTCTCTCTTTTTTTTGATCACTTTCCATCATTCACCACTCCTCTCTCTTTTAAATTCAGAATAAAAACTGATCATACTAAAAAGTTACGTTCCCGTCTATTTAATTTAAAAAGATCATTCTTTTTAAAATTTTTCTTGTCAAACCTTATACGTTTCTGCTAAACTAAGCATCAACAACTTAACTTTATATCTTTTTCTTATTTAGAGGAGCAGAGGGACTGGCCCGATGACGCTTCAGCAACCCCACAAATGTGGAAGGTGCTAAATCCTGCAGGATTCATTTCCTGAATGATAAGAGCTGTTTGAATTAAATTATTCATCCCTCTTCCTCATTTAGGAAGAGGGATTTTTTGTTTTTAGTAGGAAAGCGGAAAACAGAAGAGAAACAAAAACAAAATCCGACTAAACAGCTAGATCTACATTACTTTATTTTAAGGAGCGACATAAATGATTGAGTTTAAACAAGTATCTAAAACCTATCAAACAAACGGAAAAACAGTTAAAGCGCTCGATCAAATCAATTTAAAAATTGATCAAGGTGATATCTATGGTGTTATTGGCTTTAGTGGGGCTGGTAAAAGTACGTTATTACGAACAGTGAACTTGCTTGAGCGACCTACATCTGGCGAAATTATCGTCAACAATAAAAATGTAGCTGAATTAAAACCGAATGATCTACAAAAAACCAAACGAAACATCGGCATGATCTTTCAACATTTTAATTTACTTCAGTCTAAAACGGTATTTGAAAATATAGCGATTCCATTAAAACTAGTAAAAACACCTAAAAACGAGATAAAAAAGCGAGTGCAAGAGTTGCTTTCATTTGTAGGTTTAACCGACAAGGCAACAAATTATCCTGACCAACTCTCCGGAGGCCAAAAACAACGAATTGGAATCGCTAGAGCCCTTGCTACAAACCCTGATATCTTGTTATGTGATGAAGCAACATCAGCTCTTGATCCTGAAACAACGAGTTCCATTCTTCAACTATTAAAGAAAATCAATCGCGACTATAACATTACGATTTTAATTATCACACACGAAATGTCCGTTATACGTGAACTATGCGACAAAGTTGCTGTCATGGAAGCAGGACGTGTGATCGAGGCAGGTTCGGTTTTTTCGCTTTTTTCAAATCCAACTCAAGAAACAACAAAAAAGTTTGTTCGGTCTATCATCTCTGATCATCTACCCGAAAAAGTAAAAACGGAGATTGAGAAAAAGGAAGACAATCAGCAAATTTACCAGTTGAAAGTGACAGATGAAGCCCTTGACTCTACCCTCTTTTCGTCATTAATTCAGAATGCCGGAGTAGAAGTGAATATCTTGTATGCTTCCATGCAAGAAGTTCAAGGTAAATCCTTTGGTGTGTTATACCTTCAAATAAAAGGAGAGCATGAACAAAGGTTAGCTGCAAGAGCGTATTTAAATAATCAACCATTTCAAATAAAAGAGGTGACAAATAATGTTCGATTGGTTGCCTGAAGACATTCGTCCCAATATATCAAGCAATATGCTCTTAGAAGCTATTTATGAAACTGTCTATATGGTCGGATGGTCCTTTCTTTTTTCAACACTTATTGGTGTGTTATTAGGCGTTATCCTTGTTGTGACGAGGCCAAATCACATTCTAGAAACACCAGTCATTTATAATTTTATCAATCCTGTAATAAATGTTCTGAGGTCGATTCCATTTATTATTTTGCTTATCGCACTCATTCCATTTACGCGCTTCATTCTCGGTTCAGCAATTGGGACTACCGCAGCCATTGTTCCCCTTGTCTTTTACGCAGGTCCGTATATCGCACGTTTAGTGGAAAATTCATTGTTAGAGGTTGATCAAGGTATTATTGAAGCCGCTGATGCAATGGGAGCTTCAAAGGCACAAATCATTTTCAGATTCTTACTGCCCGAAGCTACAAGTTCTCTTATCCTTAGCATGACTACAGCAACGATAGGCCTTGTCGGTGCTACAGCAATGGCAGGTGCGATCGGGGCTGGAGGAATCGGTCACCTTGCTATCGCCTATGGCTATCAACGATTTGATAATGGCACGATGTATATAACAGTCCTTATGCTCATCATTATTGTTCAAAGCTTGCAATCTATTGGTAACATCACATCAAAACGAGTCAGACGTAGATAACGAACTGATCCTAAAGGAGATTACGATCATGAAAAAAACATCCATTTTGTATACGACCATTCCTGTTCTAGCCGCATTAACATTATCTGCATGTGGTCAAAATGCCACAAGTCTAGCAGATGCGGGTGATTCTTACAGCAAGGATAATCCAGTAAATGTAAAAGTTGGTATTAGTGGCACCGATTCACCTGAATGGGATTACATTGCGGAGATCGCATCCGAAGAAGGAATCGAAGTGGAAATTGTCCGCTTTAATGATTATGTACAACCAAATCAAGCACTTGCAGATGGCGAGATTGATGCGAACGCATTTCAAACCGTCTCCTATTTTGATCATTTCATTGAAGAACATAATCAGGATTTAAGCGCGATCGGCTCAACCGTCCTAGCACCAATGGGACTTTATTCATCAAAATATGAATCCGTTGATGACATTCCAGATGGTGCTGAAATAACAATTGACCAGGAAGTAACAAACCAAGCACGTAATTTAATGCTCCTGCAAGAAGCAGGCTTACTTGTTTTAGATGATGATTTTGGAGTAACAAGTGGTCAGGATCAAATTTCAGATAATCCAAAGAACATACAACTAACTGAGATTGTTGCGGGTAATGCACCTCGCATCATGGAAGATGTTGATGCTTCCGTTATTAACAACGGCATTGCTGTAGATGCTAAGTTAAGCCCAACTGATAATTCCATTGCTAGAGAAAGTGAGACAGCAACGCCTTATATTAATATCATTGCTGCGCAAACTGCGGATGCCGACAACCCAATCCTGCAGCGTTTAGTCGACATCTATCAATCTGATGAAGTTGCAGATTTTATTGTTGACGAGCATGCGGGAGCACGAATCCCAACAGCCATTTCACTTGAACAATTAAATAGTTATCCTCGATAAAAAATAAGGAGTGACAAAACGATGACAACAACAAGCAATGATTATCAAAACGCGATTAAAGAAAGCATTGATGTAAACGCGGATGTTTACATTCGTACGAGTCACCAAATTCATGAGAACCCTGAGATTGGTAATGAGGAAGTATTTGCCTCTTATCAACTGACAACTCTACTTAAAGATGCCGGTTTTTCCGTTACAACAGATGTCGCCGGCCACCCTACTGGTTTTATTGCTTCCAAAGGCAAAAACGACGGACCAGCTGTTGCCTTTCTAGCAGAATATGATGCTCTTCCAGGACTTGGGCACGCTTGTGGTCATAATTTGATTGGGACCACAAGCGTTGCAGCAGCCATTGCTTTAGGAGAACATATCGAACATATCGGAGGGCGCGTTGTCGTGCTTGGTACCCCTGCAGAAGAAGGCGGCAATAACGGCAGCGCAAAAGGAAGCTTTGTACGAGAAGGTCTATTGGAAGACATCGATGCAGCACTGATCATTCATCCATCAAGCCACACGAAACGATCCGGCGTATCTTTAGCAGTTGACCCTGTTGATTATGCTTTTTATGGTAAACCTGCACATGCTGCAGGAGCTCCGGAGCATGGAATTAATGCACTTGATGCCGTTATTCAACTTTTTAATGGCATAAACGCACTAAGACAACATGTTACCGACGATGTTCGAATTCACGGCATTATACCAGATGGAGGGGAAGCTCCAAATATTGTGCCAAGTTTTGCAAGGGCTCGCTTTTACATCCGTGCTGACTCAAGACCAAAAACCGATGCAGTTCGTGCAAAAATTGATGCAATTGCTCATGGAGCTGCACTTGCAACAGGAGCTGAACTAAAAATAATTGAGTTTCAAAATAAAGTCGATAATCTCATACCAAATGATACACTAAATAACGTATTTGCCGACATTTTCACCGATCTTGGTGAGGAGATTTATCTAACTAATGAAACTGGCATTGGTTCAACAGACACGGGCAACATTAGTCAAGTTGTACCTACAATTCACCCATATATCAAAATTGGTGCTGCAAGCTTAGTGCCCCACACCATCCCTTTTCGAGAAGCTGCGGCATCAGATCTTGGTGATCAAGCTCTTATAACCGGGGCAAAAGGCCTTGCATTTATTGGCCTGGAACTCCTAACTAACCCAAGCCTGTTATCACGGGCACAGCAAGAGCTACTACAGCGAAAAAAAGCAGCTTCACAATAAAAAAACTGGGCACCTAATGGTGTCCAGCTATTTTTAATTAAACAGAATCCACTTCCTCCACTTCTTCAGCCCGTTCTTTTTTTATTAGCATCATTCCCGCTATGATAAATAATACAGACTGTACAATGGCAGCTCCCATTGTAATTAGCAACAAGATGCTTCCATTTACAAGCAAAATAATAGCAGCCTCTTTTGACTTGGTTTCCAAAATAACAACAGCCCGTATGATAAAACCAAGGCTTAATAAGCTAAAACCTGCTGAAGCCCACAAAATAGAAGTCACCAACACGTTAAAGCTTGATTCAACCGAGGATTCCCCTGAAAATATAACTGAAAAAAAAGAAACCAGTAAAGCTGTAGACAGGGTCATTAATAAACACCAAACGACATGAAAACCAAGACCTATATACCCTCATAGTGCGCTTTTATTAATAGTAAACGAAAAAGAGTGTGAAGTGAATACGAATTCACTTTCACACTCCTTTTTATTGTTTTATTTTCCTTCTAACACTTCCACGGCCTCTTTTAACGTTTCAGGCTGACCGACATTTCCAGGGAAAATCACATACGCCGCACCTGGAAATTTACTTTCTTGACCCGTTTTCCAAACAGGAATTCCCGGTTTAATTTGTCCAGCTACTTCTGCACGCTTTACTGACAAACCAATTGTACCGATGCTACTAGATGTAATGCCACCTTTAGCAACGATGTAGCTCGGCTGTACTTGTAAATCTCGGACAATGCTCGTCACAGCATCAGAAATTCTAACGGATTGCTTCAACTCTTCCTCTTGCATGCCGTCCCCTAAATCTAAGCGCTCCCGACGTGTGTAATAGACTACGGATTCCCCGTTTTTAATCGCTTTTTCACAAGCAAGACGTACACGATCCGTTTCTTGTTTAAACTTATCTGCATCTTGAACGAGATGCACATCAAATTCAATACCCTTCACTAGGCCACTCTCGAGCAAATGATTTAATTGTTCTGTTGTTTTTTTCACATGGGAACCAACGGCGATTAAACCACCATTTTGACTGCTTTTTGTAACCAGTTCATCACGTGTAAGTAACCCTTTATCTTTTACTCCACCAAGTACTTTCGTAAGTGCTGCAGCGCTGCGGCAAATAAATTGTTTCCCTTCTTTTACAGCTTGCAAAAATGCGGTTGAGAATACTTCTACATCTTCATACCCAACTGCATTTACAACCACTTTCTGAAAATCGCTTGCTCCAAGAAGTTGCTTTTTAATTTGCTCAACACGCTGATTACGCAAATCATCGATACCAATATAGATTGTTTGTTCCTTTGTATATTTGCCCGCTGTTTTCTCTTCAATCCACTCACCGAGGTGAGAAGCGCTAAAACCAAATGTACGGTCTTTCGCAAATTCCGTTTCACCTGCTGGGATCAATTGTTCACCATCTTGAACATAATGGATGTTGTTAACAGTTAAACGGCCTCCTTCTTTGAAGAAAGGCATAATCACTTCACCATCAAATTGTCTATTAGAATGTGCTTCAATTGTCTGTTTTAACGTTTCCGTTTCAAGTGGATAATGACCACGGAGAGTTGAATCTCCACGGCTAATAATGACGTATGGAATATCTTCTTCTTCAGAAACTTCTTGGACACGCTCAGCGATTTCTTTATGACATGTCTTTGTTTCACTCTCTGTAAAACCACGAGAATTTGTAAGAATAAAAAAGATGCGATTGTGCTCACGAAAACCTGCTTGAATCGAAGATTTTTCCCAATCTGTATAAACAGATACACCGTGAACTGTCTGAATGCCAGTCGGGTCATCATCAAGAACAACCATTTTATAAGGAGAATTCGTTAATTCTTTTTGTAACTTTGTTTGAATTTCTTCACGATCCACAGTAGGAATTTGACTCATTAGCAGTTCTACATTTAACTTATCCACGCTTATGACTCCTCTCTTTTCACTATAACGTTTGCCATTTTTTCGTAATGTTGCACAATGCTAGCGTGATCAAGAGCTTCTTTCCCGTCCGCCTTAAGTGAATGAAAAATCTCGAGTAATTGGCTTGAAAGTGGAAGAGGTACATCTAACTCATGCGCAGTATTCATTACATTTGTTAAGTCTTTCATATTAATATCAACACGACCACCTGCTTTAAAATTACGGTCAAGAATCATTGGGATTTTTGCATCCATTACGGTGCTTCCCGCTAAACCTCCACGAATTGCCTCGTACATTTTTTCAATATTAATGCCCGCCTTGGAAGCAAGAGCAAGTGCTTCTGAAACAGCGGCAATGTTTAAATTAACAATAATTTGATTTGCAAGCTTTGCCGTTGTCCCACAACCAGAATCACCAACTAATACAATATCTGTCCCCATCGCTTGAAGAACGGGCTTGGTATTTTCAAAAACAGCTTCTTCTCCACCAACCATAATAGCAAGTGTTCCGTCAATTGCCTTAGGTTCTCCACCACTTACTGGAGCGTCAAGAAAATGAACACCTTTTTCAGAAGCATGAGTGGCCATTTGTTTTGAATCTACTGGCGAAACAGAACTCATATCAACAATCGTTAAACCTTCATGCGCTCCTTCAATTACACCATTCATTCCAAATACTGCCGCCCGAACATGCTCCCCTTTTGGAAGCATGGTTATAACAACATCACTATTTTCAGCAACTTCTTTACCAGACGTTGCAGCAATTGCTCCTTCAGTCGCTATAAGGTTTACTGCCTCTTGGTTTAAATCAAAAACGGTCACATTAAAGCCCGCTTTAATTAAGTTTCTTGTCATAGGCATTCCCATAATGCCAAGTCCGATAAATCCTACGCGTTTTCTCATGATTTTCTCCACCCTTTTATCTCTGTTTTTATTACCCTATTTAAAATTGATTGTTTATAAAATTAACGATCCGCTGGTTTTCGTTAAATACCTGGTAAAAATCCAGAAATTGCACTTAAAAGATGAACGAAAACTAATGCAGTCAGTCCTGCAACAAAACCACCTAAACTCCAAACACGAAGAGTTTCTGACACGGATAAACGACCAAATTTAGATACGACCCAGAATCCAGAATCATTTGGCAAGGATAAACCAATACCACCTGCACAAATTGCTAATCCTAGCAACACTGGTGAAACACCTAGTTCCACAGCCATAGGTCCTAGAATTGAAGACGTTGTTACTAATGCAACTGTCGCACTACCAAGAGACGCACGTAACACTTGAGCAAAAACAAACCCTAACAGTAAAGCAGGCATATTAAATCCTTGCATTAAACTAATAAGTAAATCCCCTAACCCTGTTTCTTGAACAACACGGCCAAACGCTCCTCCAGCACCGGTAATTAAAATAACCATACCTGAAGCTTCAAAAGCATCTTTAAAAACAGTATTTGAAGACTCTTTCATGTATTTTGGCAAAATAAACATCGCTGTGATAACACTAATTAACAAGGCAACGTTTTTGTCTCCAATAACTCCAAAGAATGTCGGTAGTGCAGCTTCTTCGTTTCCTAAGAAAATAACATTGTTCATTAATGTATTCGATAGAATTAACACAATCGGTAGCGCTAACATTGCATATGCTAACCATGTCGGAATTTCTTGACGATGTGAGGTGTCAATCTGTTCATTAGCGTTTAGTTCAACATCATCTAATCGTCCATTATTAGGAATACGTTTCCCCATAAACTTACCGTAAAGCACTCCACCTACAAGAGTTGCCGGAATTGCCACCAAAAGACCGTATAAGAAAAATACACCTATATCTGTTCCCATTTGATCTGCTACCACAAGAGGTCCTGGCGTTGGAATGATCAAACTATGAGACACAATTAATCCAATCGCTAAAATGGCTATAAATGTTGATAAAGAGATCTTCGTCTTGAGAGATAAACTCTGAATTAATTTGTTTAATATAATAAATGCAGCATCAAAAAAGACTGGAATTGCCACCGTTGTAGACGTTGCTGCAAGAGCATATGGAGAATTTTTCACACCAAAAGCACGGAGCATTGAGTTTGCTATTTTTTCAATTGCCCCAGAAGCAGCAAGAAATTGGCCAAATATAATGCCGAGTCCAATAAGAATCCCTACGCCTGTTAAGGTAGATCCAAAGCCTTCTGCTATTACAGCAGGTACTTCCCGAGCTGGTATTGCTGATACAAGACCAATTCCAATTGCTATAACGAGAAGGGCAATAAATGCATCCCATTTAAATTTAATAATAAGTATAAAAAGAAGAATTAAAGCGATAACAAAACCGATAATTAGACCATTTCCTGTCAGCATTCTCTTTCACCCCATACCTTTACTTTTCATAAATTGAACTATTTATTTCTTCATCCGCGTAACAGCCAAGCGGGAGCGATTTATATTCGCTTTTCCTAAACTTCCTGATTCAGATGCTACTCTTGTATAAAGCGTATCCATTAATGCTAATTGAATTAGTCTCGATACCATTGCATCCGATTGTCGGTTTGTCTCATGTGCCTGTGTCACAAGCAAACAATCTGCAAGCTCTGCAAGGGTGGATTTTTGATTTGATGTAATAACTAAAATAAATGCACCGTTCGCTTGAGCCATTTCAATGACATTAATAAGATCAATTGTTTCACCTGAATGAGAAATGGCGATGACCATATCTTGTTCATTCATATGGCTCGCATAAATAGCTTGGTATTGAGGATCTTTGATGGAGACTACCATGCCCCCGAGCCTCATAAATTTATGGGCACCATCTTCGGCAATTGTCCCAGATAATCCCTGTCCAAAAAAATACAGTCTTTTCGCTTTTAGTATTTTTTTTATAGCTAACTCTATACTGTGAAGATTCATCTGTTCTTTTGTTAAAGACACCGCTTGAAAAAATTGATCACCAATCTTTTCAAAAATAACATCGGCATTATCTTCAGGCATAATATCAATCGCTTCTAGAGAAGACGGTTTCAACTCTGCTAATTCTTGCGCTAAAGCGACTTTTAATTCTTGGTAACTACTATATTCTAATTTCTTATATAACCTCACTACACTTGGTTCACTTACCTCACTGAGCATGGCTAGTTCATTCATGGAAAGTAAAAAAGGTTTTTCGTGTTTTTGCAACTGAATGATGATTTTCTCTTCGGTTGCTGTAAGCGATTTCTTTTTCATCTCAACCCGTTCTTGGAAACTGTTCATTTTTGGACACCTCCTGTTCACGGTAGTAATATTACTACAGAAATAACGCTTACACAAGACAAACTTTATCCTTTTCGCCAAATTTCGACTTGATTAGCATCAGTACAACACTTATCATTAGTATTAATCTGTAGTATTACTACAAAATGATGGAGGTTTGACATGTTTACTACAACGAAAGAAGTCTTAACTCACGCTGAAAAAACAAATAGCGCCATTGCTGCGTTTAATTGCTATAATGCCGAAACGATACAAGCCGCAATTACAGCAGCTGAGGCTAAACAACAGCCTGTGATTATCGCATACGGTGAAAGATACCAAGAGTACATGAATTTGGAAGCGTTCGCAGCATTTACTAAAGTGTTGGCTGAACAAGCGACTGTAAAAGTAGCGCTTCATTTAGACCATAGCTATCAATTTGAAACAATAAAACGAGCAGTTCATGCTGGGTTTACTTCGGTGATGTATGATGGTTCTACGCATTCACTTGAAGATAATATTAAACATACAAAAGAAGTGGTTGACTTTGCTCATGCGCATGATGTTTTTGTTGAGGCAGAAATCGGGTCAATGGAAAGAGGGGCTTTTTCGGACGAAGAAGAAGGAGACGGTCGACTCACTGATCCAGATGAAGCAGTTCATTTCGTTAAAGAAACCGGAGTCGATTTCTTAGCCGCATCAATCGGGACGGTCCACGGTATGTACGATGGCGAGCCAAATATTCGACTTGATTTATTAGAAGAGATTAAGAGCAAGATTGAAATTCCCCTTGTACTCCATGGAGGGTCTGGTACACCAGAACAGCAAATATTAAAAGCAATTGATCGTGGAATACGGAAAATTAATGTTAACACTGAGATTTCCCTTACTGCGGTGGAATCAATGAGGAATACGCTTGAAAAGAACGCAAAAACACATTTAAGTGTTGTGATGGAGGATGCACAAGAGGCAATGGTGACTCATATGGAGAAAGTCATTCATGTTTACTTAAATCAAAAATAAAACAAGCTTCACCTCGAGTTGTAGTTTAAAAGCTACAACTCTTTTTTGTTCCTATGTGCATGAAAAGAGTGTGCAGTCGACATAATAATGGTTATTCATACGGGAAAGGGGCGGAAAAATGACAAGCACACACACCAACCAATCAAACTCTGTAAAGCTTCAACCTTCAGATAATCTCTCGAAAAAACTTAGCTATTTAAGTGAAATAACTGGTAAGAGTGATGATCTTGTCATCCGTCCTTTTTTATTCGGAAATAAAGATGGAATACAGGCTGCAATGATTTATGTGGACGGGCTTGTTGACGATCGCGCTTTGCAAAAGATGTTAGGTGGAGCTAAATTCTTTGAACCCCAGGAGGATAAAGATGTTTTCCCACAGATTCAAGCGGATCTAGAAGAAATCGGTCACTCTGAGAAAGTACTTGATTATAAAACGATATTAGAACGCTTGTTTAAAGGAAATTGTCTTTGTGCAATCGACGGGTTTGCATCTTGCATTTCTGTTGCTATCCCTCAATTCTCTGAACGACCTGTAACTGAACCTACAACCGAAACAGTTGTCCGTGGTCCGAGGGAAGGGTTCGTTGAAAATTCTCGAGTCAATACATCTTTACTTCGTCGTCGGTTAGCCGACGAGAATTTGTGGATTGAATCAAAAACAATTGGTTTACGAACAAAAACAAAAATCTCGATCGCTTATTTAAACGATATTGTGGATAAAAGTCTGCTTCATGAATTAAATAGCCGTTTAAATCGAATAAATACAGATAGTATTTTAGAGGATGGAGATGTAGAAGAACTTATTCAAGACGCTTTTTACACCCCTTTCCCGACCGTTTATACAACGGAAAGACCAGATACAGCGGTCTCTCATTTATTAGAAGGAAAGATCGCCATCATTGTCGATGGCTCTCCTATGGTTATTGTTATACCCGCTTTGTTTGTACAGTTCTTCCATAATACAGAGGACTATACACAGCGTGCAGACATCGGTACGCTTATCCGACTGCTACGATTTTTTTCAATCTTTATTGCTTTGCTTGCACCTTCTTTATACATCGCTGTCACAACATTTCATCAGGAGTTAATTCCAACTGGTCTTCTCGGAAACTTAGCGGCTCAACGAGAAGGCACACCTTTTCCAACGTTTATTGAAACATTAATGATGGAGATTACATTTGAAATTTTACGAGAAGCCGGCATCCGAATGCCACAACCAGTTGGTCAAGCAGTATCAATCGTTGGAGCCATTGTTATTGGGCAAGCCGCCGTTCAGGCTGGTATCGTATCCGCCGTTGTTGTAATTGTTGTTTCCGTCACTGCCATTGCCAGCTTTGTTTTTCCTAGCTATAACATTGGCATCCCAATTCGAATTTTGCGATTTGGCTTTATGGCTCTTGCTGCTTCATTTGGTTTAGTTGGGATTTGTATTGGTTTTACGATGATGGTGTTGCATTTATCAAGCTTAAAGTCATTTGGTATTCCTTATATGGAGGGGCTATCACCTTTTGTTTGGAAAAACCAAAAAGACATTGTCGCTCGAGCTCCGAAATGGATGATGGATAAACGTCCAAAACCAGGTGATCACCTTGATGAGATTCGCCAAAATACGCCTAAGCCTGGTCCTGAACATAATTAAGGAGGGATAGTAAATGAAGAAACACACACTGATTAAAATAGCTCATGCGTTTCTTCTTTTAACTCTTCTAACAGGTTGCTGGGATCGCTGGGAACTTAATGAACTTTCATTAATTGTAGGATTGGCTATTGATCACGACGATTCAGGTTATATTTTAACCATGCAGGCGATGAACCCAGCCGAGATCGCATCCCAAGAAACAGGTCGCGGCTATGCTCAAGCAATGAATGTCCAGGAAAAGTCAAAAACAATTCATGAGTCTTTACGAAAAATGGTCCAAAAATCACCTAGACGTGCGTTTCTTTCACAACTAAAAGTGTTAGTTATCAGTGAGGAAGTAGCCAAGGATGGCCTTGAACATGTATTAGACTTCTTTTATCGTGACCACGAAATGCGGTCGGATTTCTATATTGTTATTGCGCGTAATAACGAAGCACATGAGATTCTTGAAATTATCACTCCACTCGAAACACTGCCATCACAAAGCATTTTCGATTCGATCAGTTTTTCTCTCCGCTCTTATGCTGGCACAAAAGCAATTACGATAGATGAGCTTTTTCAAGAGATGTCGGCGGAAGGCATCGAACCTTCCATTATGGGGATTACAGTTGAAGGGGATCTTGGCCAAGGGGCAACACGTAAAAATGCCGAGTCCATAAGACCGAAAGCGCAATTAAGAAATAACGGGATTGCCATATTTAAAAACAATCGTTTTCTCACATGGTTTTCAAATGAAAAAAGCAAAGGACTTGATTACTTAACCGGTACCAATAATGAGAGTGTAGGGAGCTTCTCTTGCCCTGGAGGCGGTGAAATTGCATTAGAGTTAGCTAAATATGACAAGGAAATTGACATTAAAATGGTCGATGGGAAGCCCGACGTCACCTACCATTTCCATTTAGTATCGTCCATTTCTGAAGTAGATTGTCATTCGCTTGATTTATCACTACCCTCCTCCTATGAAAAGATCTCTAAGAATGCAGAGAAAGAATTTCAAAGTATTCTTCACGATTCAATTAGAACTACTCAGGAATTAGAGACCGATGTATTAGGAGTAGGCCAACAACTTTACCGTAAACACCCTGACTACTGGGAAAATGTTAAGGATGATTGGGACAATCTGTACAAAGACTTAGACATTCATATAAATGTTGAAATCGAAATCACCGATAGTGGAAATATGATCAATTCATTCTCAACAAAGGACGATTAATGCGATGTTTATTAAGTTAGTAGCCGTTCTAATAGGAGCCTTTGTGATTGCCTGGAGTCAAAAAAAATCATTAAAAGCAGATCGCCAACTACAATTTGTCTTTTATGGGTTGCTTGGACTTGCAACCTTTTATGGTACTGCCTACGCACTTGAACTTAACATTCCAAGTCTCGCCAACGGACTAACAGCAATAATGAAAGCCATTCAAGGAGTGCAGACCTAATGAAGCAGCACATTTCAAGTAGCCAATTTCGAATGCTTGTCATCTATAGTACATGCAGTACGTCGGTGCTAAGCATGCCTCTCATCCTTGGCACATTGGTTGGCCGCGATGCTTGGTGGATACCTCTAATTGGTACTGTATTAGGGTTTCCATTTATCCTACTTTTCGTGATTATGTCACGATGGTACCCAACAACTGATTTCTTTGGAATGAGCAATAAAATTGTCGGTAAAAAGTTCGGTAAGATATGTGGTCTTCTCTTTACTTTACTCCCGTTACTTACAATTTCACCGAAACTGCATTACTCAACCGATTTTATTACAACACACTTATTAAAAACGACTCCTCCAGTTGTTGTTGTTGCGATATGCATGTCAGTAGTGGCGATGGGAAGTTATTTAGGAATCGAAGCATTTGGCAGAACAGCTGAAATGACTGCCTTTTTCTTTTTTTTACCCCTTATCTTATTGTTGCTTTTTAAGATACCAGATATGGATATAGAAAAAGTATTACCCTTTTTCAGGGGTGATGAGAACCACTACATTGATGCTATTTTGTTTTATATAGCCATTACAGCATGTAATAGCGTTTTGCTGCTTGCACTCTATCCGTACGCTATTTCTGATAAAAAAAAAGCAGAACAGGCTTTCTTACAAGGTTTCCTAATTGCTTGTTCGATTCTTTTCTTCATTACAGTGCTTTGCGAAACGGCACTTGGTCCTGAACTGATGACCGCTTCTTACTTCCCAACCTTCACATTAGCGCAACGAATCTCCTTTGGGAATTTCGCAGAGCGAGTCGAAGCTTTATTAACGGTCATTTGGTTTATTACGATTTACTTTAAAATTACGCTTTACCTCTTCATATCGACTCGTGGCATTGCCCAGACATTTGGAATTAAAAACGAGAAACCATTAACTCTGCCCCTGGCTATGATATTTGTCTTCATCCCTTTGCAAGCCTTTGATAACACAATTCAGGATTATGAGTTTTATGTAGGACCTGCCAAATGGCTCTCTCTACTGGTAGGTGCCGTTCTTCCCCTCGTTTTATTTATCATTGGTGCCCTTCAGCGAAAGAAAAAGAAACAATCGCTACTCCCTAAACATACTCGTCAATCAAACACCTCAAGGAGAGTGTAATCTCTTATGGAATCTAATGAAATGTTTAATTCCCTAGCGTTTGCGTTCATTGTTATATACGCCACTTGTAGTACGGCTCTATTAGGCATTCCTGCTTCCATGAGTTATTTTGTTACCCAAGATGCTTGGATCATCCCGATCATTGGTAGCTTAATCGGACTCCCCATTATCTTTTTATATACCATCCTTGCCCGGTGGATGCCAAAAGGAATAATCTACACGATGAATGATGCGATACTAGGAAAGCTGTTTGGAAAGCTTGCTACAATCGTATATATATTGTTTCCGTTGCTTCACTTCCCAGCCATTTTTGCATACGGGATCAATTTCATCACCCATTTCCTATTACCAGAGACTCCTTTCATTGCATGTATGCTTTTGTGCTTAACGGTTATCGTATTTGGTGTTTTTACAGGTGTAGAAGCAATAGCACGTACAGCACTACTCATTAGCATTTTTTTTATAAGTCCATTAGCCCTATTAATTGGCTTAAATATCCCTGATATTGACCTTCAATTTACACAACCAATGTTCCACTCGTCACTTGCTGACAGCGGGCAAGCGTTGTCTCTCTATATGGGCAATGTCGTTTGTAACGTTGTTATTCAACTTGCAATCTTTCCGAAGTATATAAAGAACAAAAAAACCGGGGAACGTGCATTATGGGTTGGTTACAGTTTGGGTTGTTTTATCCTTATCTTATTGACATTTCTATGTATTACGGTACTTTCGCCAGAGGTAACAGCAAGAGATTTCTATCCTGCCCTTTCACTCGCCCAACGGATTGAGCTTGGAGAATTCCTCGAACGTATTGAGGCAACGATTACGATTCTCTGGTTTATTTCTATCTACTTTAACTTACTCCTGTACTTTTATGCGATTGTTTCAGGCATTGCCCACCTTTTTAACTTAAAGAATAGCAAACCGCTCATTTTACCAACAGCTATGTTGTTATTATTTTTAGGAGCGACTTACTTTACAAGTGTTGTTCAGGAACGAGAATTCTACCGCTTTGTCAGTATTCCACAATCTATTCTCACTGGTCTTGGTCTCCCACTCTTACTTGTTCTTGTCGGTATGATAAGGCGCAAACGAAAAGGTTTAGCTGTCTATCCAAAACTTATGGAAAGTGATTCAACAAATAATAAAGAAACCGGACAATCGTCGAATGTATAACAAAAGCAGAGACCGACTCGGTCTCTGCTCTTATTACACGTTTTCTTGTTTTAACGCGTCGATGATGTTTTCTTTTTTTACTTTTGACATGGAATAAAACATAGCCAAGCCAACAATAATAAATACCGCAATAATCACATACATCATATGAAGCCATGGTAATGTGAACGGATATGAAAACGAGTTTTGTGTTGTGCGATAAATTAAATACATGACACCAATACTAAATGGCAGTCCATACAGCAATGATTTGATGCCATAAAAAACACTCTCATAACGAATCATTTTATTAAATGATTTTGGCGTCATACCAACAGATTTCAACATTGCAAACTCTCTTTTTCGGAGTGCGATACTTGTTGAAATTGTGTTAAAAATATTCGCGACGGAAATGAGTGTAATCAGTGTGATAAAACCGTATATGAACACGGACAGGATCGTCATTATCTGCGTCTCTTGTTGCCTTACTTGATAATAGTTATAGAGCGATAAATTAGAAAAAGAATCACTTTTTTCTATAATCGTTTGAGTTGCTAACGGATCTTCACTCGTCAGGTAGAGTGGTGTATGGCTAAACTGCAATTCTTCGTTAGATTCCATCAAGTCATCAAACGATTCATCCGTCACAATCACAAGTAACTCTCCTAAAAATACATGGTTTGTCCCCATAGGTATTTCACTCGTTAAAGCCGCTACTTCAACTGGCGCGAGATCGATTTGTTCACCTGTCTCCCAGTTTTCATAAACCAGCTCGAACCTCTCTCCAACTTCCATCTGCACGGCATGTGTTTCTACGTATTTTCCAAGTGCATCGTCCCCGTAAGAGATTTCATCAATGATAATCGCCTGATGCGTACTCTGTTCATCTAAAACATTTACATCAATTCCAGCTTTTTCCGCATATGATTTTAAACTTTCTTCCTCCATACCGATAAGCTGAATACTATAAGGATATTGCCCGTCCACTAACATCTCTGGCTCTTCTACTGCACGGTTACGTAATTCTGGTGATGCATTCTCTTCATCGATAAATGAACTCAGATGTATCCTTCTATTTATGCTTGTTGCTGTAACATGTTCTCTTAGTTCTTCATTTCCTACTAAATTCTTAAGATCCTGAACGTCACCAGAAACCGCGATATCATAACTCATTTCACTTTGCGAAAGTTCAACTGAACGTTTTAGACTCTCGGTAAAATAAGACACCGATAAAAACAAGATGATGCTAATCATAAGTGAAAACACAGTGACTTGGTATCGACGCTTATTCCGTTTTAAGTTCTTTAATCCGATTTCAGCCTCTATTCCAAAAATCTTTGTAACAAGTTTAGATGTTTTTACTGCTTTTCCTGTTAATTTCACATCTTGCGTTTGTCGAATGGCATCTATCGCCGTAATTCTCGATGCACGAATCGCTGGAATATACGTCGAAATAAAAATGGTACCTGCTGATATCGCTGTTGCAATGACAAGAGAAGTGGGAGTGACTATTAATTGCAACCCTTCCTTCACACCCGTCGCCTCTATGAACGTATTATTGATGAAGTAGAATGTAATACCAATACCAACTACACCTGCGATTAACCCGAACGGTATACTAATTAAACCAATAAGAAACCCTTCAAAAAAGACAGAATTCCTTTTTTGTCTTTTCGTTGCACCAACGCTGGAGAGCATCCCTAAGTGCCTGGATCTTTCTGATACAGAAATAGCAAACGCGTTAAATATAAGAGCGACAGACCCAACAACAATCACGGCTATAATAATTGATAAAAGTCCATAAAGTGTGCCTTGCATACTATCATTTAGCGTTAAGCCGTAATACCGCAGCAGTTCGTTATTAAATGAAACAGAATTCACGTCCAACTCTTCCGCTAACGTATCCGCATCCTTATAAAGAGAACGACTAAAATCATTAAGAACGACTAAGCCATTTACTTGATCTTCTGTAGACATGATTTCTTCATCAACATAAGAGAGAGCTGTATACGCTGGTCCCCAAGCCGGTTCCCATTCAGGCGTTTCAATAATACCTACAACTTCATACTCTTTATTTGTCTCATTAACGAGTTCTTCTCCTAACTCACCTTCTTCAGTCCAAACGAGAAAATTTTGCTGTGACAAAGGACCCTCATATCCTTCTTCCTCTGTTACCCGATCTCCAATAGCAAGCGTTACTGTATCACCAATTTCATAATAAACTTTTGCATCTTTTGCAACCTTTTCGGTGAGAACAATTTCATTTTCTGCCTTAGGCATTCTCCCTAAACTAGGGGTGAGGTGAAAGCGCTCATAACCAATCTCATTCATCTCTTTTATAAAAAGATAAGGCCTGCTCTCGTTTTTACTTCCTTCTAATTTTGCAAAACCTAGATCTTTTGACAGAATTAAATCTCCTGTTCCATCATCTTGCCTAATGTCATAGAGCTGCTCTTTCGTTACATCTTCATAAGCAACATGCCATTCTCCAGTCTGAACAATTGTATTACGCTGCAACATGTCCATAAATGACAATCCAAGTGTCGCAACT
Source organism: Shouchella patagoniensis (assembly GCF_002019705.1). GTDB lineage: Bacteria > Bacillota > Bacilli > Bacillales > Bacillaceae_D > Shouchella > Shouchella patagoniensis. The sequence continues at coordinate 1,958,351 of NZ_KV917377.1, forward strand.
GCAGAAACCATTGCGACCGAAATAATCGTACCGAGAATCGTCACAAGCGTCCGTTTTTTGTTTTGCTTTAAGTGACGAACCGTTAGCTTGTTGACAATGTTCACGGACGAATCACCTCGTCCTTCGCAATCTTGCCGTCTTCTATTGTAATCACACGGTCTGCTTGTAGCGCAATTCGCTCGTCATGTGTAATCACCACAAGTGTTTGATTTAATGTTTTATTAAACATTTTTAATAGGTCAATAATTTCTGCGCTGTTCTTACTGTCAAGATTACCTGTAGGTTCATCAGCGAGCATAATCGCTGGATTGCTCATTAATGCACGACCAATCGAAACCCGTTGTTGCTGACCACCAGAGAGTTGATTTGGTAAATGTGACAACCGTTTTTCCAAACCGAGCGAGCTAATAATACTAGAAAAATGCTTATCATCTACTTTGTGATTATCAAGCAACAAAGGCAATGTCATATTTTCTTCAACTGTTAGAATCGGAATTAAGTTGTAAAACTGATAAATCAAACCAATTTGCCTACGCCTAAAAATAGCTAATTGCGTTTCATTTAATTCGTACATATTCGTATTGTCGACAAAAACATGTCCGTTGGTTGGACGATCTACCCCACCAAGCAAATGTAATAATGTCGACTTGCCTGATCCCGAAGGACCAATAATTGCAGTAAACTCTCCCTTACGAACAGTAAATGAGACATTATCAAGTGCCTTAACAGCCGTTTCGCCTTTGCCATATACTTTAGACAGATTTTCAATTTTTAAGATATCCACTATTCTTCCCCCAATTACTTTTGTTGTATCTTGAGTATATCTGCCTAAAGTGACTCGTTCGTGACTTTTAAAGTGACAATTTAGTCACTTACTTTGAACGGTTGTCTCGGTAAAATTTCAACGTAAAGGTCGTTCCTTCATTAAGCCTACTTTTGACTTCGATTGCACCATTCTGGCTTGTCACAATGCGATGGGCCATAGCAAGACCTATACCAATACTATTAGCTCCAGAACGTTCTCCCTTAAAGAAACGTTTAAAAATATGAGGTAGCTCATTCTTATTTATACCCGACCCATTATCTTGAATTTTAATTTCTGTGTAAATCACATTTTGTGAGAAAGAAATGGAAATAACACCGCCTTCATCTGTATGCTCCGTTGCATTCTTAATCAAATTAATGAGTGCTTCCTTTGTCCAATGAAAATCACCTTGAAAAACCACATCTGATTTTCCATCGATTAAAAAAGTCTGGTTCTTTAATTCCATTGGAATGAGCAGTGGCGCCCCTGCTGCTTTGACCATTTCAACAACATGAACTTGGTCTCTTTTAAAATCAACCGTCCCTGCATCTATTTTTGATAACTTAAGCAATGATGAAACCAGCCAATCAATTCGCTCAAGCTGCATGACTATGCTTTGAGTAAACTCTTCACGTTTTTCTGATGGGAGCTTTGGATTCGCTAGAAGATCGGCCATTACTGTCATTGAAGTTAAGGGTGTTTTTAACTGATGAGAAATGTCTGACAGGGCCTCCGTTAGTTTTGTTTTGTCATTCGTTAGTCTCGAACTTTGTTCAGACAACATCTGAGTCACTTTATAAATCTCATTCTTTAAAATGCTTAACTCTCCTTCTTGATTATCACGCACATCGAGTGAGAAAGCCCCAGAACTAATTTGTCTTAAATAACTGGATAACTTTTCAAACTCTTTGTAGCGAAATCTTGTAAAGCCTATGCTAATCCCTATTATTAAAATCATTGCCACTGCCACTATAGTTGCTCCCAAAAAGGATAAGAAGGAAATAGCTATAACTGTGCACAGAGCGATACCAACCAGTCCAACCATATATAAACGCCACTCTTGATTACGAAACATTAATTGCCCACCTTATAACCTCGACCTCTAACCGTTTGAATAATCGTCGGTTTTTGCGGATCGTCTTCCAATTTTTCACGTAATCTTTTAATATAGACAGTTAACGTATTATCATTAACAAAATCTCCAGCCACATCCCATATCTGTTCGAGCAATTGATTCCGCGATAGAACTTGTCCCCTATGATTAGCAAAAATCATCAGTAACCGATATTCTAACGCTGTCATTGATACCTCTTGACCCGATTTGATCACTTTTCCTTCAAGCGTATGGATACGAACTGACCCAAGTTCACGTATCGAATGCTGACGCGGTTGCTTTTCATACCTTCGTAAGACAGACTTAATTCTGGATAAAAGCTCACGTATCCGAAAGGGTTTTGTTATATAATCATCAGCACCCATATCTAGACCCATTACGACATTCCCTTCATCATCAACAGCGGTTAGAAAAATAACAGGAATATCGCTTTTATCTTTCACTAATTTGCATAATTCATAACCACTTCCATCTGGCAAAGCCAAATCAAATAAGCATAAGGAAATTCGATCGATTTGATTGGCCAAAACTTCCTTTGCTGAACGTACATCTGGACATAAAACAGACTCAAACCCTTCTTGTTCGAGGGAATATTCGATCCCTGTCGCAATTGTTTGATCATCCTCAACAAGCAGTATTTTCATAACACCCATCCTTTTACGTAATCAATGGTGTTAGTTTACCATATCGCTCATCCTTCCACTAAAACGCGGGAAGTGAGTTTTTTCCAATAAATTGTTTATCAAGCGCTTCAAAGAATATTATTTGGAGGTCCAATGGAAGAGATCATTCATTATCCAGAGTAAATCGTTCATCTAGCTGAACGATCCGCTTGGATACGCTGATTGAATGGCTCATTATTTCTCACAAGGTGCAGCAAGTATAACGCTTAAAAAAACAGTGAATTGATTGACCATTGATGTTTTTAAAAACGGCCTCAGCGATCGTATCTCTGAGGCCGTTCATCTAGGTTTTGAAGAACCAAATAGAGGTCCTTTTATTGTATTCCTATATCTTTTACGTTCTAGATACGCCTACTAGAGAAGCGATCTCATGTGACTTTTTATGAGATTGTGCAACCGCGGACGCAACCGCAAAATACCTGTTCCCCTTCCAAAATGAACACGATTTGTCAATAAAATAACTTGAAGATCATCAATTGGATCGATCCAAATGCTTGTGCCGGTAAAACCGGTATGCCCATACGAAGAAGCGGAAAATAAATCCCCACATGATGAAGGATTTGACGACTTCAACAACCACCCAAGCCCCCGAGCTTCAGCTGCAAATGGCGTATGATTTTTGGCAGCGAGCTTTAACGTCGGAACGGCAATGATTTCGCGATGCTTAAATAGACCATCATTCGAAAGCGCTGTAACATAGTTCCCCAGATCTGCGACGGTCGAAAATAAGCCTGCGTGGCCACTAATGCCCCCCATAAATCTTGCGTTCTCATCATGTACAACTCCTCTTAGCCATCTCCCGCTTGCCTCATCATATTCTGTTGAAGCAAAGCGATTGAGATCATAATTCGGATTAAAGGCCGTTTCATTCATACCAAGCGGCTCAAATAACTCGCGTTTCGCAAAAACATCCAATCGTTGACTAGCCAGTTTTTCAATTAATTTATATAAAACGATAAACCCTAAATCGCTATAAATGACCTTCCTTCCAGAAGTAGCTTGCAATGGAGTTGCGGCAATAAGATTCAAAATCTCCTTTGGCTCGGTCGATTCTTTATAAAAATCACGACTAGCTGGCAGTCCTGAAGTATGAGTTAATAATTGATGAACAGTGATCTCTCTTTTATCTTCTGTGGCGAATTCTTCAAGAAAAAAACAAACCCTTTCATGGAGATGAATTTCCCCAGATGCGACAAATTTTAGTATTAGCGGTAACGTACAAACGACCTTTGTCAGTGATGCTAGATCAAATACCGTATTCAGATCCATTTTTTCTTTGTCTGGATAAACGACTGCTTCCCCTACAGCGGCAGTCATCAGTTGTTTATTCTCTTGGCGAACACTTATAACAGCACCAGGAATAGACCCACCCTTTACTTCTTTTTCTAAAAAATAAATGACTTCGTCTCTCATTCATTCATCCTCCTTTACAACTACTACAACCACGATCAATTGCACACATCTTTATTCCTGTAGATCAACTTACTTTAAAAAGAATGATAGTAAATTTGTTCCGATTCCTCGAATTATATTGACATATTCATTATACAAGAATACTATTTTTCTCATATCTTTTTAATCCTTTACCATACTGAAAGAAGGTTGCACTTATGTCATCGAATAATCGCAGTGAACCAAGTATTCCTCAAAAAGGTTTTTTTGGTCACCCTAAAGGTTTATTCACATTATTTTTCACTGAGTTTTGGGAGCGTTTCTCCTATTACGGCATGCGTGCCATTCTTTTATATTACTTATACGATACCGTAGCCAACGGCGGTCTTGGCTTTGATCGAGCGACTGCCACAGCCATCGTTTCCATTTACGGTGCACTCGTTTATATGTCAGGTGTACTCGGCGGTTGGCTGGCAGACAGGCTGTTCGGAACAAAGAAAATGGTTTTTTATGGCGGCGTTATTATTATGCTCGGTCATATTGTCTTATCCATTCCTGGAAGCACCAGTGCCTTTTTTGTTAGTATGATTTTGATTATTCTTGGTACCGGCTTATTAAAACCTAATGTGTCCAGTGTTGTTGGTGATCTATATACAGCTGATGATACACGTAGAGATTCTGGATTCAGCATTTTTGTAATGGGCATTAATTTAGGTGCTTTTGTAGCGCCACTCATTGTCGGAACACTTGGACAAAACTACAATTATCATCTCGGGTTTGCAGTTGCTGCAGTCGGCATGTTTATTGGGCTTATTGTCTTTCTAATGACTCATAAAACGTATTTAGGAACGGCAGGTGAATTGCCACCTAATCCACTACCAGAATCAAAACGAAAAAAAGTGATTGTTAGTTTGGTTGGGGGTGGCTTAATCATCCTTACTGCTAGTGCGCTTTTGCTCGCTTACGAAATGGTTACAATTACATTTTTTATTAACGTCGTCAGTATTTTAGGTGTACTGCTTCCTATTATCTATTTTATTGCGATGTACCGTAGCAAGAAAACAACTAGCGATGAAAAGTCACGTTTACTTGCATACATTCCATTATTTGTCGCCGCGGTCATGTTTTGGTCAATCCAAGAACAAGGTGCAACGATCCTTGCACTTTATGCGGCAGAACGAACACAATTGTCGCTTGGGAGTTTCACATTACAAGCATCGTGGTTTCAATCACTTAACCCATTATTTATCATCGCTCTCGCCCCTATTTTTGCATGGCTATGGCTTAAACTGGGCAGCAAGCAACCAGGCACACCCATTAAATATGGCATCGGAATTATCTTTGCCGGAGCCTCATTTTTAATTATGGTGATACCGGCTATGTTAGGCAGCACACAAGTAAGCCCGCTTTGGTTAGTTTTCAGCTTTTTCCTATGTGTTATTGGGGAGCTGCTTATTTCACCAGTCGGCCTTTCCATTACAACAAAGCTTGCACCAAAAGCCTTCTCATCACAAATGATGAGCATGTGGTTTCTAACCAATGCTTGTGCACAAGCGTTAAATGCACAGCTTGCAGGGGTGTTTGACAAAGTATCCGAGGCGACCTATTTTGGCGTGCTTGGAGGTACAGCCATCATTCTTGGTCTTGCAATGTTCGCTCTAACACCGTGGATTAAACGAGCAATGCGCGGTATCCAATGACAGATGAGACGCCAGTCACTTTAGCCTGGCGTCTCTTTTTCTTTCCCCACTCGCTTCATCAATGAACATAAAACAAAGGAATCCATCTCTTTAAGTCGAATTCAATTATGGATCATAACTTTGAAAGGAGTCGATCCAATGAGTGATATGCTTGTGCCTCTCTATCGATTACCAAAGGAAAATGAGCCATCAACTGATTTCAGCATAAGAAGGGCACTCGCCCCAGAAAAATCAATTATTCTTACTTGGGTGAAAGATCACTTTGGTCAAGGCTGGTCTGACGAGTGCGATGTCGCTTTCAGCAACGCACCAGTTACTTGCTACATTGCGATTCAAGACGAGAAATTAATTGGATTCGCTTGCTATGATGCCACAATGAAAAACTTTTTTGGTCCAACTGGTGTAAAAGAAGATGCGCGCGGTCTTGGTGCTGGCAAGGCACTCTTGTTACGTTGCTTCCATTCAATGAAAGAAGCTGGTTACGGATATGGGATTATAGGAGGGGCTGGTCCGGTAGAATTTTATGAGCATACTCTTGGCGCCATTGCCATACCAAACTCTAAACCTGGCATCTACGCAGGCATGCTTCGTTCTACACCGACTAGCGCCAATAGTTAAGGAATAGGTGCTAAACCCCTGCCGCATGTTACAAATCAATGAATAAGGAACCATAATAATTACCACTAATACGAGGAAATTCGTCACCAACCAAAAAACAGCCTGCTAATGCAGGCTGTTTTTCAAACTAGATTTCTATGAAAAGAAAAAGCTCAATCCAAATACAACAAAGAATCCAACTAGACCGATAATTGTTTCCATTACCGTCCATGATTTAAGAGTATCTTTCTCAGACATCTCAAGGAAACGGTTAACAAGCCAAAATCCTGAATCATTTACATGGGATAATACTGTCGCACCACATGCAATTGAAATTGCAATTAACGCTAAAGATGGCTGTGAAAGATCAACCATTTCCAAAATTGGGGAAATTAATCCCGCTGCCGTAATCATTGCGACTGTTGCTGAACCTTGAGCCACTCGGACAAAGGTTGCGATTAAAAACGCAAGCAATACGAGTGGAAACCCTGAAGACGCCATTAGTTCACCCATTGCATCACCAACACCGCTTTGAATAAGCACTTCTTTAAACACGCCGCCAGCTCCTGTAATTAAAATAACAATACCAGCAGGTTCAAGTGCTTTCGTTGTCATCGTTTGCATTTCTTCCTTCGTCACACCACGACGCTTACCTAGGAAATACATCGCTAGCAGTGTTGCAATAATTAAAGCAACAAACGGATGGCCGATAAACGTTACCACATCTCGAAGCATTCCATCTTCAAGAACGATCCCCCCGGTCGTATTTAACAAAATAAGCACCAGCGGGGAAAAGATAATAAAGCATATTAATGAAAATGAAGGTAGCTGTTTTCTTTCTCCAGATTCTTTTTTAGCTTTCTCCGCAATATGAGCAGGTACACCAATGTGTAATTTGTTACCGATGAAGCGTCCAAATAATGGTCCTGCTACAATCATCGCTGGTATCCCGGCTATCACGCCAAACAACAGCATCCAGCCTAAATCAACCCCAATAACAGATGCAACTGCAATTGGACCTGGAGTGGGAGGAATAAAACTATGTGCCACAGCTAGTCCCGCCAGTAGAGGGATCGCATAGTAAAGCAAAGATTTTCCTGTGCGCATTGCAAGGCTATAAACGATAGGAAGCAAGATAACAAGCGCAACATCTAGAAACACTGGAATTGCAACAATGAAACCTGTTAAACCTAAAGCCCATTGCGATCGTTTTTCTCCAAACTTATCAACGAGAGTAAAAGCCAGCCTTTCAGCCCCTCCAGATGTTCGAAGCATTTCTCCAAACATGGCTCCAAGTCCTACTACAATTGCAATAAACCCTAGCGTCCCTCCCATTCCTTCTTCAATGGTCTCAATTAAAAAACTTGGATCCATTCCTGTAAAAAGTCCGATAAAAATACTAGCAATCAAAAGAGCAAGAAATGCTTGCATTTTCGAATGCATAATTAAATATAATAGAACGCCAATCCCAATAATTGTGATTAGTATTAAACCAGTTGCCGACATCCATTCTCCTCCTTCTAGTACAAGGGTCTATTTACCACTCAGCGACACTGTTGTCTTTATGACGCCAGATAGGATTGCGCCAATTATGCCCAGTTTCAGCCATTTTCCGTACATGCGCTTCATTGATTTCAATACCTAGTCCAGGTTTATTCGGAATATCAACATATCCATCTTTGTATTTAAAAACGCTTCCATCTACTAAGTAATCAAGCAAGTCGGATCCTTGATTGTAATGAATACCTAGACTCTGTTCTTGAATAAAGGCGTTATGGCATGTTGCATCAACTTGTAAACAAGCTGCTAGAGCGATTGGTCCCAGAGGACAATGAGGTGCTGCCGCTACATCAAAAGCTTCCGCCATTGACAGGATTTTTTTGTTTTCTGTAATTCCCCCCGCATGAGATAAATCAGGTTGGATAATGTCGGCATACCCATCAGTAAGCAAATTTTTAAAATCCCACTTTGAATACATACGTTCACCAGTTGCAATTGGTATAACTGTGTGGTTCGCAATTTCTCGTAATGCTTCATTATTCTCTGGCAAGACCGGTTCTTCGATAAACATCGGTCTAAATTGTTCTAATTCTTTCGCTAACATTTTGGCCATGGGCTTGTGAACGCGCCCATGAAAGTCGATACCAATACCTACATAAGGACCAATTGCATCACGAATGGCTGCCACATTCTCTAACACCCGATCTATCTTTTCATAGGAATCAATGTATTGCAATTCATCCGATGCATTCATTTTGACCGCGGTGAAACCTTGATCAACAACTGATTTAGCTGCTGCTCCTACATCAGATGGGCGGTCACCGCCAATCCATGAATAGACGCGAATCGATTCGCGGGCTTTTCCTCCTAATAATTGGTGAATCGGCACATTTAAATACTTACCTTTAATATCCCAAAGAGCTTGGTCAATTCCAGAAATCGCACTCATTAGTATTGGCCCTCCGCGGTAAAAGCCGCCACGATACATCACATTCCAGTGATCTTCAATTTGAAGAGGATCTTTTCCGATCAAATATTCCATCAATTCATCCACTGCGGCCTTAACAGTTGCAGCACGGCCCTCGATCACCGGTTCTCCCCACCCGGTAATCCCTTCATCCGTTTCAATTTTTAAAAATAGCCACCTTGGTTGTACTTGAAACAATTCATAATTAGTAATTTTCATTGATAATCATCCTTTATAAGCATTTTTAAATCATTTGTTAAATAACAGGTTTTATTTTTGAACTAATTGGACAAATGTTTTTGCTTTATTTGTTATTTCAAGTAAGTACTCATCAGTTACTTCAGTCTTTGTGTTTACAAGCGAACTTCCGATTCCAAATGCTGTGGCGCCTGCCTTTTGAAAATCAACAATGTTTGTTTCGGTCACACCACCTGTTGGAACTAAAGGAATATGAGGAAGTGGACCCCGAATATCTTTTATGTAACCCGATCCAATGCTTGCTGGAAAAACTTTTATTAAATCTGCACCGTGTTCATAAGCCGTTAAAATTTCTGTTGGCGTATACGCCCCTGGAATGCTTACTTTGCCATAACGTTTCGTCAATTTAATTGTTTCTGTATTGACAGTTGGCGATAAGATAAAATCTGCCCCTGCCTCAATAGCGGACCTTGCTGACTCTGGATCCAAAACAGTCCCTGCACCAATCTTTATTTCACCTTTAAACACTTCTGCCATTTGTTTGATTCCTTCAATCGCGCCAGGCGAATTTAATGTAACCTCAACTAACTGAATGCCTCCTTCTTTCAAAGAATTGCCAATAAGAAGTAGGTCTTCTTTCTTCGCTCCTCTGATAATGGCTATAAGTTTATATGTATAAATCGCTTCAAGTGTATTCATTATCTTCGCTCCTTTATCTGAGAACATCATCATGTTCATTTGCTTCCATGTAGGTTTGCAGTTGTTCTCTTGTGGGCAATCCCTCAATATCCCCGTTTACTTGTGTCACTAGTGCTCCTATTGCACATGCCCGTCTGATGGACTCTTCTATTGTTAATTCATCCAGCAATCCAGAAAGCAATCCTGCTGCAAACCCATCACCAGCTCCGATTGGATCAACAACGTGAGGCACATGAAAAGGAGCTACATATCCACTTTCATGTTCTGTCTCGTAATAAGCTCCTGCTTCTCCAAGCTTAAGGACGACTGTAGCTGCACCAAGCATCTTGCAGTGACCCACGATCTCCACCTCATTCATCGTTCCAAATAGAAAAGTCCCTTCCCCTTTGCCTGGCAATACGATATCCGATAAGCCAATCAAATTTTTTATTAAATCGATACCGCCATTATCATCTAGCAATTTTTTTCGAATATTAGGGTCAAAAACAATCGGTATCCCCGCATCTTTTGCTTTTTGAATAAGAGCGAACACTGTCTCCTCACATGACTTGCTTAAGGCCGGAGTAATACCAGTTAAGTAGAAGTAACGAACATGGGATAAATCTGCATTTTCAATATCTGTAGGCGTCATTTTGCTTGCTGCAGAACCCTTTCGATAATAAAAAACAGATGTTTTTTCTACTGTTGTTTCTTCTTTTAAGAAAAGACCTGTTGGTGCATCCGTTGCCCACTTCACATTTGTTGTGTCTACCCCTTCGCCCCGGACAGCGTTTACAATTTTTGCTCCTAACTCATCCTTGCCAACCCTACTAATCCAACTCGTTTTATGCCCAAGCTTCGTTAAGCCTATTAACGTATTCGTTTCAGCTCCAGCAATGCGCGCCGAAAAATCTGTCGCATACCTTAACTGCCCATTTGTTTTCGGAGAAAATAAAACCATTGTCTCTCCGATACTTATAACGTCCATTTTAGACACCTTCCTTACGTACATATCCAAGCTTTGAAGAAATGATAGTAGACGTTTCCTTCAAGTGCTCAACTATGCGTTTTTCCTGTTTTAACATTCTCTCTTTCGGACCAGCTACACTAATTGCGGCCTGCATGGTACCTCCAACATCAAAAACAGGTGCTGCTAAACAATATAAGCCATCCTCATTTTCCTCGTCATCAATTGAATAGCCCATTTGTGAATATCCTTGAAGCTTTTTTTCTAGTTCTACTTTGCTCGTAATGGTCTGTTTTGTAATCGCTCTTAGTTTAATCGCTTTCATATACCTTTTTCTTTCAGTTTCGGGCATAAATGCAAGAAATGCTTTTCCTAGGCCCGTGCAATATAGCGGTTTTTTTCCACCTAAATAAGCTGACGTCCGGATGGAACGATTGCTATCAATTTTTGCGACATACACAAGCTCTTGTTCAACTAACACTGTCATAAAAACGGTTTCTTCAACCGCTTTCATTAAATCCTTCAAAAATGGGGTACCTAAGGATGAAATATCAAGCGACTCCATTGCAGCATTGCCGACCGGTATTAATTTTGGTCCTAATGTCAATCGATTAAATTGATTGAGTGAAACATAATTCTCGTTCAACAACGTTTTAACTAAACCTGATGTACTACTTTGAGGCATATTGAGTGTTTCACTAATCTCCTTAATCGTCAGGCCACTAATATTCGCGCTCAACAATTCAAAAATTCGCAAAACACGTTCTGCTGATTTTACTGACATAAACAACCTCCATCACATATGTGATTCCAAATCCTATATATGATTCATTTCATCAAAAGAACCTTATCATGGTTCCTATGAAATAACAATAATAAATAAATTCTTCTACAAATTTTGCGCAAACGTCTCGTTATTTGTGCACAGCGCAAGAACGCAAGTTGCCAAGCTAGCGTCCGAACAGAAAAAAAGATGAAAAACTAGCGGCTGGTATGCAAAACAGAACACTCCATTGAGTGTTCTGGCTTTTTTTGTATTACTATTCTCACTTATTTCCTTCCCCACCGTCATTCTTTAAACCTCAACAACAAAAACAATAGGAACCTTAAATTTCAGTGGTACCGGACAGTTTGTGCATATAAATATCAGCTATTAACAGCACTCGTGCTGGCCACCTGTAACAAAAAAACAACCAACTTTATTCGTTGGTTGTTTTTTGCTCCAGTGCACCATCGACCATTGGTAACATTAACGTATCAACAATACGTTCCACATACGCACGATCAAAAGGCTTCCCGATTAAGAAGATACGATACGTAATTAATGCTGGTCCAATATCGGCGAGTAAATCTAGTTCAGTAGATTGAAGTGAATGATCTTTCTTTAAAAAGGGTTTGACAATGGATTCAATCGTCGTGCGATGACGTCGGTAGAAATCATTGTGAAGCCCTTTTTCTAGTTCCTGATTATGAGGCATCGCTGAACCGATCGCAGTCATCGCTTTTTGATAACATTTATTTTCATTTTGAAAAACAAGAGAGAGCATATCAATTAATTGACCACGCAATCCTTGGTCCGTATTCAGGTATTCTTCTAATGTTTCAAATGGACTAACAAACGAGGCCGCATCTATGACTAGTTCCGTTTTAGATGACCACCTTCTATAAATAGTCGCCTTCCCAACCTTTGCTCGCGCTGCAACAGCATCAATCGTTAATGCATCATATCCACATTCTGCAAGTACTTCTAACACGGTCGACAAAATCACTTCATTACGTGAAAGGTCTAGTGGGCGCCCCCGCTTGCTTTCCTCTTGTTCTTCCTTTTGCGTAGACATGGGCTTATACACCTCTCATTTCACACGCCTTACTTCCTGTTTTATTTTATCATTCACATCCTTTTTTTACAATTACGAAACTGTTGCGTTTCATATTTCTTGGTGGTAAGATAGTTTAGCTGAACGATCACGTTCCGTATTTGTATGTAAGGTTAGGAGGAATTTTTTATGGCTGTTATTGGAAGTGGTGGCGGCGCAGCAGAGGAAACGAGTAGACCCGATATAAATCCGATTCCCGTGCTTGCCGTCTTATTATCAGGTGCATTTGTGGCGATTTTAAGTGAAACCATTCTTAACGTTGCACTAAATGCAATTATGAGCGATTTTGGCGTTGCTTCAAGCACGGCACAATGGCTTGTAACTGGATATATGCTTGTTATTGGTACGCTTATACCAATATCTGCTTACTTTATGCAACGTTTTACGACTCGCCAACTTTTTATTACCGCGATGTCTCTTTTTACGTTAGGAACACTTATTTCAGGTTTCAGCCCGGTTTTTAGCGTCCTATTACTTGGTCGACTAACCCAAGCTGTTGGAACAGCTATCATGATTCCACTTTTAATAAATGTTATTCTATCTGTTATCCCCGTTGAACGTCGTGGTGCAGCAATGGGTATGGTTGGCCTTGTTATTATGTTCGCTCCAGCGATTGGTCCTACCGTATCCGGTCTAATTGTGGAGAATTTTACATGGCGTTGGTTGTTTTACTTCATTCTACCGATATCCTTAGGCTCACTTTTCTTCGGAATGAAAGTGTTAACCAATATATCCGAAGTCTCAAAACCAAAGCTCGATATACTCTCATTTGTTTTATCTACTTTCGGTTTTGGTGGGGTTGTTTACGGTTTTAGTGCGGCAGGAAAAGGAGACGCTAGTTTCACAGATCCTCTTGTTTTTTCTTTCTTACTCATTGGGTTTGTTTCTTTACTCTTATTCAGCTGGAGACAGTTAAAACTAGAATCACCTTTACTTGATATTCGCGTGTTCCGGTACCCCATGTTCTTACTTGGGTTAATCCTTGTTATGCTTGTTATGATGACGATGTTCGCAATGATGCTTGTTATGCCCATTTACATGCAAGGGGCTCTTTTATTTAGTGCTATTACAACAGGACTTATTATGCTACCAGGAGGCTTACTGAACGGTGCTATGTCGCCGATTATGGGGCGTCTATTCGATAAGTTTGGACCTCGTCCATTATTAATTCCTGGTACGATTATTCTTGCAGTGATTGTCTTTACGTATCGCTTCACTGTTCCTGGCATTCCAATTTGGCTTGTCGTCGTGCAACAAGCGATTCTAATGATTTCAGTTGCCATGATTATGATGCCAGCCCAAACAAACGGACTTAATCAAATCCCAGAGAAACTTTATCCACATGGTACAGCAATTATGAACACCTTAATGCAAGTATCTGGTGCGATCGGGGCCGCTTTGTTTATTGCCGTAATGGAAAACGGACAACAGGCTTACTTAAGTGAAAATAGCATTGCTGACCCAACTCCAGCGCAAATGGCTGACGCTCTAACTTACGGCTCTCAGCAGAGCTTTTCGACAGGTTTCTACTTAGCACTAGCTGCGATTGTCCTTGCTCTCTTTGTTCGTAGAAGCAGTATAAAAAACAAGTAATCTATAAAAACGTTGTGTCTTTTTAGGCACATCGTTTTTTATTTGCGCATAAAGCGATATTCCATTAACCACTTCTACACATTCGATTTTTAAAGTGCATTAGAATGAATCTAACTGACCTCTCCATTAGTCTTGATAAATGAACGTTCACATAGTTACTATAAGAGAGAAACAAGTACAGGAGAAAAAAGTAACCTTATAATGAAAGTATGAGAGTATTATTCTCGGGAAGGATTTTAAATGGATATTACAACAGTTGTATTAACAATTACGACAATGGCAATCATCATCGTTTTTGGCGCAGCAATTGCAAGTAAAGTGCCAATTACAAAGGAAGCAAAGCAATTGTTTATGACTTTAATCATTAACATAGCTGTACCTTTCATTATCTTAAACGGGGTTTTTAATTCTGATATTACGGAAGGCGTTTTGCGACAAGTACTCATTATCTTCGTTGTCTCGATTCTTTTTAACATCTTCGCTGTTCTTGTAAGTCTACTTGTAGGTCGGATACTTGGTTTTGAGTGGTCTCTTGCAAAAAAACTTGCACTACTTGCAGCAATTGGAAATACTGGATTCATTGGCATTCCCTTAGCAGCAGCAATATTTGGACCCATTGGCGGTTTACTAGCAGCTGTATTTGATGCGGGGTTAGATGTTGTATTATTTTCACTCGGAATCTATTTACTTCAAAGCGATCAACGTTTTCACTTTAAACAATTAAAAGCACTTTTCAATTTACCCTTAGCAGCAATCCTCCTTGGTCTTTTATTTGCAATTAGCGGTCTTCACGCTCCTGTCCTTTTAAAAGATTTATCTAGTATGCTTTCAAGCCTTGCAGCTCCACTAGCAATGCTCTATATCGGCTTTTTACTTCCCCCCTTTTTCAAGAAGAGAGGAAAGATCTTTTTTCAAGAACTTTGGTACCCACTTACTATGCGACTCGTTTTCATTCCGACCATTAGTGTTCTTATTATCGTAGCCATTCCAATGGACAATTTCCTTCAGCAGTTGTTTATCATTTTAACAGCAATGCCCACATTTATGCTTGCTACTGTATTATTTTCACGCTATACAAACGATGAAGAAAAAGCGGTTGTGACAACTGCTGTCTCGACGTTACTGTCACTCTTTACAATCCCTCTCATCGCCATTTTTGCTTCATTCTTTTTGTAAAAGCAATCCCAACAATTGATGTAGCCGCTCTTTTTAAATCATTGTTGTGATTGCTTTAGTCTTTAACCCCTATTTCTACATCATTCTGATTAATCGAGTCATGCATTAAACTTCTCGTATTATTCACTATTTTATGTTACTATTTAACCGAATTTTCTATAAAAGGAGAATACTAATGTCATATCAATCAAAAGAAATTGATCAGGCACTTAACTATATTCAAGAACATTTGCATGATCCACTTACATTACAACGACTTGCAAAAGAAGTTTCCTACAGTCCTTATCATTTTTCAAGGTTATTTAAACGCAGGACTGGTTTAACCCCACTCTATTATGTTTCAACCATGAGGCTCCAGCGTGCAAAAGAATTATTATTAACCACTGATTTTGATGTCCGCGACATTGGAATCGAAATAGGTCAACAGAGTTTAGGTACATTTACTTCTCGCTTCACAAAAAGTGTTGGACTTCCACCTGCACAGTTCAGACAGTCGCTTCATTCAACAAATAACATCGTACATGCATTGCAACAACTAAAGAAATTCCCAATGACCACACTTCATGTACAATCAGAAAACAGTGTTGTAGGAACCATTTCCGCAAATGGACCTCTTCATGGCATTATTTTAGTGGGTTTATTCAATAAACCATTACCAGAGGGGCTACCAGAATATGGGACACTACTCGACTCATTAGGTGACTTTTCCTTTAAAAATGTCCTTCCAGGAACCTATTATTTGATGGCTACTTCTATTTCCTGGGGAATAGAGTCGAAACAAATCCTGCTCCCACATAAGACATTGCGGACACGCATAGCTAAACCGATTATTTTAAAAAATGAGGAGCCTATTGCCCGTCAATACCTTCATCTACACCCACCTCGCCTTGACGATCCGCCGATATTAGTTTCTTTACCTCTTTTGATGCAGTCATTTTTAACACGCATGACTCGTATGAAGGAATAAAAAAATTTAAAGGTATGTCTATGAGAATAGTCAACTACAAACTTTCGACGAAGAATAAATTGATGATTATGCATAAAAACTTACTTACCCTACAAGATGTACGCGTCTCAAGCTTACTTTTTAAATCCAAAGCACCAAGGTAACTTAACTAAAGCGCCCAAACTCGCTACTGATAAAGGTAATAGAAAACGATTATTAACTTCTAATCTGGCAATGACTTTAATAAAAACCATTTCATTTACTCAATCACTAATGCTCTATCTTCAGTTTTCTCCGTTCGATTTCTTCGACTAATAACTTAATAAATTCGTTATCAAGCTTCATCTTTACTGCTTTCTTATAAGATCTTATCAATACTTCATTTGGCAAATCTTTTAGAGACAAGCACATCCCTCCTCTATCAGCTATTTGATTGTTTAAATAAAAGATTCATATTCTTCATCCTGTAACGATGATCTAACTTTAGTGAAAAGAGGAAAAGCCGACATGCACTTTTATCTTTACGATTACGCTTTAAGAACTTTAAACTATGCTGACACCATTGAGAAGGAAAACGTTACTACTTTAACTGGTATTTCTAATGTTAATAGCATTTTTCTCACAAATCAAAATCAGCTCAAACGTTTGGTTTTCAGACTAAACTGAATTCCTTTTTATCGTACCAAACAACATTATCTGAAAACGTGTACTTATTTTATACCGTTTCTTCAGTTTCTTTTTATCATACCATTGGTCATTCATTCAAAGACATATTATTTTAAACGACTCAAAAGCACTACAACATCCTACATCTACCTGCCACAATTCATGCGTTATGCGTGAGACAAAGGTTCACCGAAGGAAAAGAACCGCTGCTTCCTCTCGTTACTAACCTAGACTGTTGAGATATGAATGTGAACCGGGCATTGGAATCATCTTGCCTACCATGCTCTAGATCTATTCTTATAATTGGTCATTCTTTTTATTCCATTTTTTAAGCAAACGATTGCATAAATCATTTACTAATTTATGGTGTAAAAAAAGCAAACGATGATAATAGTTAAAATTTAAACAGTAATTCGCTACTTTCCCTTTATCATTCATAAGAAACATTATATTGATCTAACTAGTATTATCTTTATAATGAAAAAGAAAAGCGTCATACTCAAATGATTCCGTTTTCAAAAAAATGGTTGAAATTAAACAAAAGAAAAGGTACTATTATATTCGTGCAAACGTTTGCTTTAAACAGCATCAACTGAAAGCGTTTTACAAATAGTTGACGCTGCTCTTCTTTAAAATAAAAATGAATAGATAAATACAAGGGAGGATTTACATTGCGTTCATTGTTTAAATTTGATTTCTGGCAAAAACTAGGTAAGGCACTTCTTGTCGTAGTTGCCGTTATGCCTGCTGCTGGAATTATGATCTCGCTAGGTAAAGTATTAGCAATGGCGAGTGGCGACCTAGCACTTCTTATGACAACCGCCATTGTGATGGAAGACATTGGTTGGGCTATTATTAATAACTTAGATATTTTATTCGCCGTTGCGATTGGTGGTTCTTGGGCTAAAGAACGTGCTGGTGGCGCATTCGCTGCATTGCTCGCATTTTTACTAATTAATCGTATCACTGGAGCTCTCTTTCAAGTAAATGTAGACATGCTTGATGATCCAACCGCTACGATTTCTTATTTTGGTCAAGAATTGGTTGTAGGTGATTATTTTACAGCTATTTTAGGTGCGCCTGCTCTTAACATGGGTGTATTTGTAGGAATTATTGCTGGATTCCTAGGTGCAGCGATGTTTAATCGTTTCTATGCATTTAACCGCTTACCGCAAGCGCTCTCTTTCTTTAGTGGAAAACGGTTTGTTCCTTTTGTTGTTATTCTTGGTTCAGTCGTTGTTTCATTGGCACTTGGACTAATATGGCCAATGATTCAATCTTGGTTAAATGCCTTTGGAGAATGGATTGCGACATCACGCGAAACCGCACCTATCATTGCTCCATTTGTATTTGGTTCACTAGAACGACTACTCCTCCCATTTGGACTTCACCATATGTTAACGGTCCCAATTAACTATACGGAGCTTGGTGGGACGTATACGATGCTAACTGGTACGAATGCTGGAAGCCTCGTTGCTGGTCAAGATCCCCTTTGGCTTGCATGGGCAACTGACCTTGCTAACTTACGTTCAGCCGGGGATATGGAAGCTTATCATGCACTAATGAACGAAGTTACGCCTGCCCGTTTTAAAGTTGGACAAATGATTCTTTCTTCAGCCGCTCTTATCGGTGCAGCTGTTGCGATGTACAAAAATGTAGATTCAGAGAAGAAAAAGAAATACAAGCCAATGTTCTTATCTGCAGGTCTTGCTGTCTTCTTGACTGGGGTAACAGAGCCTATTGAATTTTTATTCTTATTTGCTGCCCCACTTCTATTCGGTGTTTATGCTGTCATTACTGGACTTGCATTTGCTGTTGTTGATATCATAGACATTCGAGTTCATTCATTTGGTATCATTGAGTTCATTACAAGAACGCCAATGACTGTTTCAGCAGGTTTAACAATGGATATTGTAAACTTCTTAGTTGTAAGTGTGATCTTCTTCTTCTTAACATACTTTGTGTTTAATTTTATGATTAAACGTTTTAATATGCCAACACCTGGTCGCCGAGGCAATTATATTGAAGATGCTGCTCCTACTGAAGCAGACAAAACAGAAGAAAACAGTCTCTCAAAAGTAGACAATCGAGCAAATAAAGTAATTGAACTACTTGGTGGAAAAAGCAATATTGAAGATGTAGATGCGTGCATGACTCGTTTACGTGTTACAGTTAAGAATGTCGACACTGTTGCTCCAGAAGAAGACTGGAAGAAACAAACGCAAGCGCTCGGGTTTATTAAAAAGGACCAAGGTGTCCAAGTTATTTATGGACCAAAGGCTGATATTATTAAATCCGAAGTACAAGATGAACTAGGAGAGCACTAATGGAATTAAACCTTTTAACGCTGAATGTGCATGGATGGGCAGAAGAAGATCAGCTTAAAAAAATAGATATTCTTGCAGAGGCCATCGCACAAAACCGATATGATATTATTGCAATGCAAGAGGTGAATCAACCAAAGGATAAGCCATTTATAGATAAAACAAACACAATTCGCGAGGGTAACTATGGTCTTGCCCTCCTTTCTGCTCTTGAGAAAAAAGGAATGACTGATTATACACTGGAGTGGGCCTTCTCACATTATTCATTTGGCATCTATGAAGAAGGTGTGGCTTTTCTCACACGTCATTCAGTGAAAGCAAAAGAACAATTCTTTATCTCTAAAAATAAAGTGGCAGAAAACTATAAAACGCGTGTTATTCAAAAGCTGACATTAGCGATTGCTGAAAAAGAGATTGATGTTTTTACATGCCACCTTGGTTGGTGGCATGACGAAGAAGACCCAGCGGAACAACAACTACAAGCACTATTAAAAGAAGTAGATACTCGTTCCACTTCATTCTTAATGGGTGATTTTAATAATGACGCGTCGCTCGCTGGGGAAGGGTATGATTATCTTCTAAAACATGGCTTAAAAGATACGTGGAATCTTGCCACAAAACGAAGTGGAGAAGCAACCATTCGTGGCAAAATTGCAGGCTGGAATAACAACCGTGGAGACCTCCGCATTGACTACATCTTTGCCCAAGGAAACATAGATGTACCTTCTCACCACGTTATTTTTGATGGTGAAAACAGACCCGTTGTCTCCGATCATTTTGGAGTTGAATGTACCGTTACGTTAAAGTAACGAATATAGAAAAAAACTCTTCCGCACACTAGAAGAGTTTTTTTCTATTCTCTTTTCCAATAATAGATTGCTAATTGCGTACGATCTCGAAGTTCTAGTTTTTCTAAAATAACGGATAATGTGTTTCTAACAGTTCCTGTGCTTAGGTAGAGCTTATCAGCTATTTCTTTATTTGAGAGTCCCTCTCCAACACAGCTCACAATTTGTTTTTCTCGATCAGTCAATTCCTGCAAGTGCGCATGCTTATCGAAATGTAATAACTGGTTTAATACACTTTTATCTAGTACTGATCCACCCGAATGTAATGCGCGAAGTTGAGTGGCCATGTTTTCTGCATCAGATGATTTTAATAAGTAACCAGATGCTCCAACTTGGAGCGCACGTCGAATGTTTTTCTCGTCTTTAAACGTTGTTAACATCATTACATATACATGAGGCCACTCTTCTTTAATCCTCTTCGTACACTCAATTCCGTCCATTACAGGCATTCGGATATCCATTAATATCGCATCAGGTACCTTTTTTTCACAGTGTCTAAGTGCTTCCTTTCCATTAGCAGCCAGAGCAATTACATGTAAATCATTCTCTTTATCAAGTAAGAGTTTTAAACTTTGTCTTACTAATGGGTCATCATCTACAATCAATACGTTCATTGCTCTGCCTCTTTTCCTTTCGTTAATGGCAATACACATACAATAAGAAACCCTGTTTGGTATGACATTGATAAACTTCCACCAACGGACCTTGCTCTTAATTTCAGATGACGGAGACCACTCCCTTCATTTACTTTATTCGTACGATTCCCATTGTCCATAATTGACAGTCTGACAAGCGCTTCAGTCGCATCAAGTTGCACGATAATGTTTGTGGCATCACTATGTCTAACCGTATTTGTGAGCGCTTCCTTTAAACACGGTTCTAAGATACTCCAGTATTGAACAGGGATTGAATTCATATCACCAGCTTGTTTCATCTCCACATGTATATGGTTAAATTCCTCAATAATTTCAGTTAATCGATCAGCCCCTGTACGCATGACAGGAGTCATATCATGGACCGTGTCCCGCAGCATCAGTGTGCTCCGCTCAATGCGTTTCTTCACCTGGTTTAGCATCTCTTCAGCTTCAGATCCATCAAGATGTTGAAGTGCATCCATTGCCAATTTCGCCCCAGTTAGGTCATGACCTAGATGATCGTGCAATGCCCGCGCAATTCGATTTCGTTCCGATAGTTCAGCTAAATGAGCGGTTTTTTTATTTGCTTCCAATAATTCATTCCTTATTTGCTCCAAATCATAGCGTGCGTGCCTTTCACGATCCGCTTCAGCAGTATACACCCCCCGTTGTTTTTCCCATTCCGTAACGAGAAAACCAATAAAAGCCGCTTGAAAGACTAACCAATATCCAAGTGGAGAATGATTCGTTAAGACCAAATAAAAAAACAGACAGAAAACAAATAAAACCCATTTTCTTGTTTTTACACTTTCAAAAATAGGTAATATGAATCCATATACCGCACCACTCCAAAAAGGGGTAAATACTAGGCAGAGTGCAATATCAATAAAAATGGTCCATGGAGGCATTTGAAAGCGAAATCGCAGACTCGCAAGAAGAGCGAGCAACACAATAAACAAAAAACTGCCCTCTAAAGTGTCTTGATAGAACCACATGCCGAATAAAAAAATGACATTAATAAAACGCCAACTCGTTACAAGACCACTGCTCATCCTTCAACACCCCCTATATTTCTAACTATAAGTAAAACAGGCCTTCAGCTCAAGCGCTGAAGGCAGAACAATGAGTTAGCCAATTCTACGGATACTACCGACAATAAGCAACAGCAGCGAATAAACACATAAAACACTATTGATGAAAATAAAATCAATTGCATCACCGCCGTGAACAATCCATTCTATGCCTTTGTATAACCAGTAAGTTGGTAGAACAACAGATAGTTTTTGTATCCATTCGGGCAACATTTCATACGGAACGAGTAAACCGCCGAGTAACGAAATGAGGATAATAACAGACATAAAAATAAGAAAGGACGATTCCCTACTTCTATAAAACGAATTCCATGCCAAAGCTAAAGCAATAGCAGTTACACTAAAAGCAAGATAAAGGATAAAGAGCAGGAATGGTTGATACAATTCTTGACCATATAATACCCCACCAACAATGACAACTACACACTGACCAAGCATAATTGTCGCAAAAGCAAGCAAGTTTTCCAACAAATAACGGAAATGGCTAATGGGTGCTGCAGCTACCCGCTTAACAACACCTTTCTGTCTATCTTCTAGCAATAGACCCGTTAAGCGAATAGCAACAAACAAGATGAGGACGCCAAAATACTGATACCCAAGTGGCATAGATGGCCAATAGGCTTGAGATGGTAGAAAGATTGCGGCTATAGGAAAAAACATGAGAAACAAAAGATTGGTCTTATCACGAAAGCTGCGTTTTAACGCAAACGTATACACAGTCATGGCATCCGCCTCCGTCCTACTACCAGCATAATGACAAACGTAAGCACAATGAGGGAGACAAGTGTGAAAACAGACTGCCACGCTTGAGTCATTTGTGAAAGTCGATACGCATCCACAGATTGATAAGCAATGGTTAAGGGATTTAAATACTCATTAATTCCATTGATTAAAGCTAGATCCGGCATTGGAAAAAACATACCAGCTAACACAACAGCACCAACACCGTAAACTTCACTTAACCGTTCAGCAATTTTAAAGTTTTTTACTGCAAATGTAAAAATCAAACTTACATTAATGGAGAGCAACGCAATTAATGAAACAATAAATATTGACCAACCAACACTTCCCCATTCCACATCAAAAACAAGACTTGTGTATACGATTAAAATCAGCCCAAGAACGATGGAATAAATCGTACCTGCCAACATGATGGTGAAGCCATACATCGTTGAATTCATGGGTAATGCTTGAATCCGGAAACGCATTTGTGTAAAGAAGTCTAGGTGGATATAGGACATAACAATTGCTCCACCAAATAGCTGAAACAAAAGAACCATTTTCACGGACGTTTCATCCAATAGAAGCATGCCCTCTTGTTCAGCTCCCGCTAACACCATTGAAAAAATAGTTACTAAGATGAGCGGTACGATAAGAAGAAGCAATAGCGTGATATAGTCTCGCATCATTCGAAGCGCCGTAAACCGCAACGTATAAAATGCGTTCATTATTCTTCCTCCTTATCTCGCAACTGCTTGCCAGTCAAAGTCAAAAAAACATCCTCTAAATTTGGTTTCTCTGCATTGATGCCTATCACTCCACTGGTTTCTTTCACAATAGAAAGCGCTCTGTCCAACGTACCAGAACCCATTAATGAAATGAGATTAATTGAATTCCCCTCTATTTGAACATGTTTAACTCCCTTAAGTTGTTTCAACCGTTCTTCCAACCCAACTATTGGCGCGTCTACTTCAATCGTCATTTTCTCCTCATGCTGTATCGTTGCAATCAATTCTTTTACTGTACCTTCCTTAATAATTTGCCCTTGATCAACAATAACTACTCTAGAAGCAATCGCTTGAACTTCTTCCATATAATGAGTGGTGTAAAGAATGGTCGTTCCTTGATCCCGGAGTTTTTTTACGGTTTCTAAAATATGATTGCGCGATTGAGGATCAATACCAACTGTCGGCTCATCCATAATAAGCAATTTTGGTTGATGAGTGAGTGCACAAGCAATATTTAACCGCCGCTTCATTCCACCCGAAAACTTCTTGGGTAGCTTATTCGCGTTCGATGATAGACCTACAAACTCCAGAGCCTGTAAAACTCTCTCTTTCCGTACTTCTCCTTTTAAACCATACACACCAGCAAAAAACTCTAAATTTTCTTTTGCTGTTAGTTCTTCAAATACTGTCAGTTCTTGAGTAACTAACCCAATTTGTTGTTTTATTTCATTCCGGAATACGTTCTCTTCTTCTCCAAATAATGTAATCTTTCCTTTATCAAAGGGGATGATACCAAGTAATGTGTGGATTAATGTGGTTTTACCTGCTCCATTTGGTCCTAGTAAACCAACAATTTCTCCTTTATATACATCAAAATCAATGTAATCAAGAGCCAATTCACTTCCATAACGTTTTACGATACCTTGCATTGATGCAAGAGCCATAATAACCCTCACCTCTCTTGTTTTATTCTCTTTAGTATTCGCTATAACCATTCAATTGAGTAGTGACATTTGTCACTGAACTTTATGCTAAAATAAAACATTGATTCTACCTTTGAAAGGTTGTTTTAGACGAATGAAAGAGTTACGCGTTTTCATTTCATGGACTTTCGTTTTGCTTTGGATGGCTTTGATTTTTTACTTATCTCACCAGCCGGGGGATGAATCTGCATCACTTAGTGGCGGCGTTATGGAGTTCGCTTTAAGTTTAATAAACAGGTTGATGCCTGGCATTCATTTAGCCGAGGTAGAGTGGTTTCACACGTTCATCCGAAAAGGAGCTCATTTTGGTGCTTACTTCATTTTAGGCCTATTGGTTATGAACGCACTTGGACGAAGTGGCGTCCTAGGACGAAAACGCGTTCTTTTAGGTATTATTACTTGTACTACTTATGCTATTTCCGATGAATTTCATCAGTTGTTTATTCCTGGGCGAAGCGGTCAAGTTAGCGATGTACTAATCGATAGCTTAGGGGCATGTGCTGGTATTTTCTTTTTCCTAGCGATAGCTCGACTGAGTAAAAAATCATCAGCAAAAAAACAAAACGGGGCTTATTGATAGAAAGTGTCTGGAGTAACGACTTGGGCTTGGGCTTTCGGTCCTGAGCTTCTCCTCCTGAACCCTGAGCTCCTCCTCTCGTACCCTGAGCTCCTCCTCCCGAATCTTGAGCTGCTCCTCTCAAATCCTGAGCTTCTCCTCTCGTACCCTGAGCTCCTCCTCTCGTATCCTGAGCTCCTTTCTCAAATCCTGAGCTCCTCCTCCCGAATCCTGAGCTCCTTCTCTCTAACTCTGAGCTCCTCTCCCTTATCCTGAGCTTCTTTTCCGAATCCAGAGCTCCTTCTCCTAATTTGAGCTCCTACCCCTGTATCCTGATCTCCTCCCCCTTATCCTGAGCTCCTACCCCTGTATCCTGAGCTCCTCTCCCTTATCCTGAGTTTCTCTCCCTTATCCTGAGTTCCTCCTCCGAATCCCGAGCTCCTTCTCCGAATCCTGAGATTCTACCCCCTTATCCTGAGCCCTCCCTCTCGCACAAGAGTTACCTTCATAAAAAAACCTTGCAGATAATCCACAAGGTTTGTTGAATTGATGCGTTTAAGCTTCAACCGCATTTTTTTCTTTTCTAAATGTCATTATAGCATTGCCACTACCGGAGGACTGGGCATATGATTTAAAGTCAGGCTTGTAATTGATTCCGAGTATACCGAGCATCATAGCTAAGTGGCGGCCCCCACCCTCAACTCCTGCATTATTTGCATATTGAGGCAACATTGAAATCATTGATTCATAATCACGGTCGAGTGCGTAATTAATAAATTGTTTATCGAGAGCTTGTTCTGAAATTGTTGGCATATTATGCCGTCCACGAACAAGATTATGCGCTAAAGCTCCACTAAAAATAAAAACTGTCTTTTTACCAGATTCATCAATTACATGTTTAATTGTCTCTCCCCATTTACGTGACTCTTCTAGACTAGCAGCCTCTGTAATAGAAAAACTAACAATCGGTACATCCGATTTTGGAAGTAAATAGCGGAGGGGGACAACCGTTCCGTAATCCCATACATAGGTTGGGTCATCAATTGCTGTTACCGGAATTCGTGCGCGTTTGCCTGCTTCAACGATTTGAAGCGCAATTTCACGATCTCCAACATGCTTGTAACCAACATCTGAAATAATATCGGGACATTCAAATGCAGTTAAGATGCCCTCATGACGATCTGCTACGTCAACATAATGATTAAATGTCGATAACCAATGACAAGATACAATGCAAATAAGATCAGGGTTTAACGCATCAATCTCTTTCGCAATATTATCCATCTCATCTACCATCCCCTCTTGAAACGGCGGAATGTTCTCTCGATGACAAATGCTCGGAACATGGGCAGCAAGAACACCTAACTCAACAGTCATTGTTTCTCCCCCTTAGTTCGATTGATTTTTTTTATAACCAGATTCTCCGCCAATACCCCAATGCGTTTTTGGCAGCTCCGTCACAAGAACACGAATGTTTTCTTTCGGAGATCCTAGCGTCTCTGCCGTCGTTGTAGTTAATTCATGAATTAATTCTTCAATCTTCTCTTCAGGTCTTCCTTCCATAATGGACACTTGAATAAGCGGCATTCTCTTCAATCCTTTCACCAGTTAATCTACAAAAGAAAACGAAACCTCCCCAAGGCCATCCCATTTTGCATAAACAGTATCCCCTGATTCCACAAGAATGGCTTCAGTAATCGCTCCAGACAAAATGACTTCGCCTTTATGCAATTTTTCACCCGATTTTGCTAACATATTAACGAGCATTGCTACAGCATGAGCAGGGTGCCCGAGCACTGCCGCACCGGCTCCTGCCGCTTTTAGCTCCCCGTTTATTTCAAGTGTTGTGCCCACTAATGCAAGATCAAGTTCGTTAGGAAGCTTGATTTTGTCGCCAATAACAACTTTTGAAGAAGAGGCATTATCTGCAATAACATCTGGCAATGTAAATTTGAAATTTTCATAGCGGCTGTCAATGATCTCAATGGCAGGGACAATATACGCTGTTGCCCGTAACACTTGAGCCGCAGTAATGCCTGGTCCTTCAATATCTTCACCTAAGACGAAGGCAATTTCCGCTTCAACTTTCGGGTGAATCAATTCTTTACGAGAGATGTTGCTTCCACCCTCATGAACCATATTAGAGAAAATATAACCGTAAATGGGATCCTTCACATTCATCTGGTCCATTTTCGCTTTGCTTGTAAGCCCCATTTTTGGCCCAACAATTGTTAAGCCTTTTTTAAGTTTCAGATCGACAAGGTCACGTTGAATTTTATACGCTTGATCGACCGTTAACTCTGGCACCTTTGTCTCTGTAATGCGCTTTACATCATGGACATTTTCTTCTGCTTCTAATAAAAAAGTAGCTAATTTTCTCTGTAAAGTTGCTTCCATTTTCACCGCTCCTTTTGCTTTAATCGTTTTTGGCAAATCGAATATTCACTTCACCTAAATGAGCAAGTTTTGCTGTAAAATGATCTCCTGGTTCAGCCACAACCGCCGCCGATAATGCCCCTGACAAAATGACTTCTCCAGCATTAAGCGACGCACCAAACGCATGCAATTTATTCGCAAGCCAAGCGACACATTCTGCTGGATTTCCCATTGCCATTGCGCCTACTCCTGTTTCGACAATTTCGCCGTTTTTATAAAGAACCATACCAAGTTGGACTAGATCGATTTCTTTCACTTGCTTACTTGTTGTTCCAAGTACGTAAAAGCATGAAGAAGCATTGTCTGCGATCGTATCAGCGAGTGTAATCTTCCAATCTCTTACTCTGCTATCAACGATCTCAATTGAAGGAACGACATAGTCCGTTGCTTTTAATACATCTTCCTTTGTTACGTTTGGACCGGATAATGTCTCTTTTAACACGAACGCAATCTCTGCTTCGACTTTTGGTTGTATCACACGATCCAATGGTATAACGCTTTCATTTTCAGCAACCATATTCGAAAATAAGTGTCCATAATCCGGTTCATCCACTCCAAGCAGTTGTTGCATTGGTTTAGATGTTAGGCCGATTTTTTTGCCTACGATCTTATGGCCTTCTTTTACCTTTGATTTCACCATCTCTAATTGAACTTGGTATGCGTCTTTGACACTGAAAGAGGTTCCGCGCTCCGATAGTGGAGCGACGGATTGTTGTGTTTTTTCTGCTTCAAGTAATTCTTGTGCGATTGCTTTGATTCCCATCGAGTGAACACCTCTTTATAATTTAATGGTCACATTCTTTAATTCAGAGTAAAATTCAAAGCTATGCAATCCACCTTCTCGACCAATACCACTTTGTTTCATGCCACCAAAGGGGGTCCGTAAATCACGAAGGAACCATGTATTTACCCAAATAATTCCTGCTTCAATTGCATCAGCCACACGGTGAGTACGACGCAAGTCATTTGTCCAAATGCTTGCTGATAATCCGTAATGTGTGTCATTTACTTGAGCAACTACTTCATCTTCAAGGTCAAAAGGGATAACCGTTACAATGGGCCCAAAAATCTCTTCGCGTACACAACGCGCTTGTCGATCGAGCCCTACAACAATGGTCGGTTCAAGAAAGAAACCTTTTGCAAAACCTTCTGCTTTTTTTCCGCCAGTAAGGATTGTACCGCCATCTTCTTTTGCGATCGCCATATAAGAAAGGACTTTTTCATAATGTGCTTTTGAAACCATCGCACCAACATTTGTGTCGTCAGCAAATGGATCTCCCACTTTTAACTCTTTTGTTTTAGCAACAAACTTTTCAAGAAATTCATCATATGCAGGGCGCTCTACGTAAATTCGAGATCCACATAAGCAAACCTCACCTTGATTAATAAAACTTGATTTGATTGTTGTTTCCACTACTTCATCCAAATTAGAATCAGCAAATATAATGTTTGGGTTTTTGCCACCAAGCTCATAAGATAGTTTTTTTAACGTATCTGCTGCAGACTTCATAATGGCTGTCCCTGTACTTGTTTCCCCTGTGAATGTGATGGCATCTACATCTTCGTGTTGGGAAATCGCTTCTCCTGCTGACCCCGGCCCAAAGCCATGTACAAGGTTTACAACACCATCTGGCACGCCCGCTTCCGTACAAATCTCCGCTAAAACGGTTGCAGTCATTGGCGTCCACTCTGCTGGCTTCATAACCGCGGTGTTTCCCGCTGCTAAACAAGGTGCTAGTTTCCACGTTAATAACAACAATGGTAAGTTCCATGGATTAATCATACCGATAACGCCAACGGGTTTACGAAGTGCATAATGGAGCGCTTGATCATCTTGTTGATACGCCTCTGTTCCAAGGGTCGTCATATAATCAGCAAAGAAATGGAAGTTGTACGCCGCTCTTGGAATATCTATTTTGTTTGCCAAAGAAACTGGTTTTCCCGTATCAAGCGCTTCTAAATTTGCCAATTCCTCCTGGCGTTCGAGGATTATGTCACCAATGCGCCGAATAATTTTTGACCGTTCAGCCAAGGGCATCGTTTTCCAACGACCATTTAAAGCACGTCTTGCTGCTTTTACTGCAAGATCAACATCTTCTTTTGATCCTTCTGCAACCGTTCCAAGCACTTCTTCTGTTGCTGGGTTAATGTTTTCAAATATTTTGCTGGAAACAGCATCTTTATACTGACCGTTAATATAGTTTTTGCAGTCAATACCAGTTGTCTTTTTTTCTGTTGAAAGAGAACTCATCGTATATTTGCCTCCTAAGAAGTATTGATCGTTGTTATATGTCCCACTTTAAGCCATTTTTGTGCCCCATAAAACACCGCTGTTCTGTTATGTGCAACTAAAGTTGTTTTTTTTGATTTATTTAAACTTTTTTTAAATCGAGCTATGCTATAGTCAATTTATCGACACCACTTAGGAGGGGTTTTATTGAAAGCGATTGCAGAAAAACGCGACTACACGCTCTCTTCTGTCCGTAACGCCATGCGTGTGCTCCGTTGCTTCTCAATGGATGAACCTGAAATGAAATTAACGGATATCGCAAAGAAATTGGATATGGGAAAGAGTACCGTTAGTCGGATGATGACAACTCTTGCTCGCGAGGGGTTTGTTGAAAAGAATCCAGTTAATCAACAATATCGCCTAGGTTTATCCATTCTTTCCCTCGCAAGCGTCTGCACAGCGACTTATGAGATTCATAAAGAAGCAATGCCAGTCCTTCATGAACTGAGTGAGAAAACAAAAGAAACGTCCCATATTGCCATTCTTGATGCCAATGATATTATCTATCTCCATAAAGTAGAGAGCAAGCATCAGGTGCGTGCCTTTACACACATCGGAAAACGAAATCCTAGTTACTGTACAAGCTCTGGCAAAGTGTTATTAGCTCACCATACACATCAAAAAGACATTCTTGATTCCATCGAAGAAAATGGGTTTAAAGCTTATACAAAAAAGACCATCACAGACCGGAAAAAACTTGAATCTATCCTCATGGAAGTGAAAGAAAAAGGGTACGCCCTCAGCATCGAAGAACTATCAGATGGCGTGATTACGATCGCAGCTCCTGTCCGTGACTATACAGGTTCTGTAATCGCTTCTGTTAATTTGATTGGCCCTGTCCAACGATTAAACGACTATTCGATCCCTTCTCATATTAAACGGGTTGTTGAAGCTGGAAAGGCCATTTCTCAAAAATTAGGATATCGAAATAGAGGGGGATTCTTATGATTGATTGTCATACACATTTTATTCCTGAAGCTGTTCAAACATGGTTAAAAGATCATCAAGAACAGTTAAATGCCAAGTGGATTCCAAAAGGGCAAGATCAAACGCTTTTATCCATTAATAATAAGTGGGCTTTCCCACTCACTCTGCCATTTATTGATCTCGCATTATACGAAACAACATACCAAAAAGCACAAGTTAAACAAGCAATTATCTCACCTGTTCCACAATTATTTTTATATGATTTTGAGTCAGATGTAACCAATGACCTCGCATCCGTTTATAATCATGCACTGAGCGAGATCACCAGCCACAACGACTCTTTTTTGGGGCTTGCCACTGTTAGTTTACAAAATCCAGTCCGAGCGGCAGAGCAGTTGGAAACCGCAATGAATCAAGGGTTACTTGGAGCAATAATTGGTCCCGGAGTAGGGACGGATACATTAT
Source organism: Shouchella patagoniensis (assembly GCF_002019705.1). Classification (GTDB taxonomy): domain Bacteria; phylum Bacillota; class Bacilli; order Bacillales; family Bacillaceae_D; genus Shouchella; species Shouchella patagoniensis. The sequence goes on from NZ_KV917377.1 coordinate 1,989,213, forward strand.
CTAATGAGCGATTCATCCCTTTTTTCGAGGCGGCGAATCTGCGTAAAGCGCTCCTTTTTATTCATCCATTATTAAATGAGGATCCACGCCTTTCCAAGCTGAAAATGCCAAACCTCATTGGTGTACCATTTGAGACCACGATTGCTGGATCAGACTTAATTCTAAGTGGGATGCTTGATCGCTTTCCTGACATTCACTTTCTCCTTGCTCACGGAGGTGGGTTCCTGCCATATCAAATCGGCAGAATGGAAAAAGGCGTTGATTCTTGGTCAAGCGAATACAGACACTTGAGCCGTCGTCCACTTGACTATGCAAAGCAACTCTACTTTGATTCCGTTCTTTGGAATGACGAAGCCTTAACCTTTTTAATGAAGACGGTTGGGGCTACTCAAGTCATTCCCGGTTCCGATTTTCCATTTGAGTTAAAGCAGTGGCCACTTGGACCTGAGTCAGCAAACACAAACCCTTCATTTTTACACGTTAACCAACCAACTAAATAACGATGTTACGGAGCAGTTTATAGGCTGCTTCGTTTTTTGAAAGGAAAACCCACGGTAAGAACGAATCTTTATATACAACATACTTAAGGAGGAATATCTTTTGATCTCAACAATAAAACATCGAACTGCCCCTACTCAACTCCTCGCTTTAAAAGCACTCGAACAACGCCTTCCCCTCGACCACCCTAAGCGAGCGAATGTCGAAATGGATTTGATGAAACAAAAAGCCCGCTTTGCTGGTGAACGCAGGGTCAATTACTATCTGGCTTTTCTTCCAAAGGTAATGCACTATAGGCTCTTTTATGACCTTCGTTTAAAGGATAAACATGACGTTCAATTAGATACACTTATCCTAACGACAAACTATATCGTTCTACTAGAAACGAAACATTATACTGAATATAGCGAAATCAATGAGTTGAGTCAGCAATTGCACCACAAGCAAAACCACACAGAAACAATCCCACAGCCACTTGAGCAAATCTATCGCAAGCAAATTGAATTAGGTAATATCTTCGCTGCTAACCAGCTTCCTCCCATACCTATTTATAGTTATGTCCTTTTCACTTCACCGTTCAACAACATTGACCTGACCCAAGCTCCACTAGATTCGGAGCAAATGATTCGAATCGACTCGTTACCAAAAACAATTGAACAACTTAATCATAAAAATGACTATTGCTACTTAACAAATCAAGACATAAAGAGCCTCTCACGTCTACTGCTGGAAATGCATAAACCGCATTCGAAAAGTCCTCTAGAAATATACTCAATCTCACGCTCTGACTTAATTTATGGCGTTTTTTGTCCCAACTGTAAATACTCCACTTTAAAGCGAAACCACTATCAACACCATTGGAAATGTCTGTCTTGTAGCTACTTAGGTAAAGAAGATCACGTCAAAGCATTGCTTGATTATGCCCTTCTATTTCAAAAACAGATAACTAACAGCGAGGCGAGAAGATTCCTTAATATCCAATCCCGAGACCAAGTGTATCGAATATTACTAGGGGTACTCGGTCGCCCCAATGGCCATCGCTATTCTTTAAAAACACTTCTACATGATTAATGTAGACAATCCTATTTACGACGAAGTCGCAAGACTGAAGCATGTTTACTTTGTCCTCGGACTTCACATCAATTCCAAAAAAAGAGACAACCGCACAAATGTAAAGTTGTCTCTTCGTTCTTTATACTACTGCCATTTCTTTTTTATCATCCCATTCAATTGGCAAACCTGTATAATTTTCTGCTAACGATTGTTTAGAAGCTTCAGAAGAAACGAGATACGAGAGTTCACTTAGCTGAAGCTTTCGTTCGAACGGAGTTGCACTTGGATTAGTATGCAACATATTTGTCATAAAGGCAGAGAAGCGTTGGGCTTTCCAAATTCTACGAAGCGCAATGTCTGCATAACGGTTCAGCATCGACTCTGTACCGTCTTGATAATAAGCACAAAGTCCCTTTGCGAGAATTTGTACATCACTGATTGCGAGATTCATACCCTTTGCTCCTGTTGGGGGAACAATGTGCGCAGCATCCCCAGCTAAAAACAGACGTCCATATTGCATCGTTTCACAAACAAAGCTGCGCATCGAAACAATATTCTTTTGCGTAATCGTACCTGGTGTGACTTCTTGACCCTTTCCCATACTTACTCGAGTATTCAACTCTGTCCAAATTCGATCATCAGACCAGTTAGCAATGTCATCTTTCCGATCAACTTGCAAATAATAGCGTTGCAATTCAGGCGTGCGTGTACTTAAAAGAGCAAACCCATTTTCGTGATTAGCGTAAACAAGCTCATCACTTGCAGGTTTTGTTTCTGCTAGAATACCTAACCAACCGTAGTCATATAGATGTTCGAACTCGCTGCAATCCATTATTTCTTTTCGACACGGACCGTGAAACCCATCGCATCCTGCGACAAAATCACAGTTGATTTCTTCTTTTGCACTTGAGTCTTTATGTGTAAAAGAGACTTTTGGCGCTTCCGTTTTTAACCCCTCTGGCTTTACATTGTCGACTTCATAATAAATGGTTGTCCCAATCGTATCATGAGCGTTTAATAAGTCTTTAATTACTTCGTGTTGTGGATAAACAACCACTTTCTTCCCACCTGTCAAAGCAGGAAAATCAATCCGATGTCGTTCTTGATTAAACTGTAAATAGATTCCTTTATGTTCATGTCCGATTTCCTTTAACCGCTTGTCCAAACCATGTTTAACAAGTAGATCAACAGTTCCTTGTTCAAGTACACCAGCTCGCACCGTCTCTTCAATTTCCTGTTTTGAGCGTTTCTCTAGTAAAACAGAATGAATGCCTTCCTTTTTCAGAAGATAGGATAGCATCAATCCTGCAGGTCCAGCTCCTATAATGACGACATCTGTACGCATGAGTTTCGTCTCCTCTCTCTTTTTAAAGCGTTTTAGAATGGATAGTTTCTTTGTTTCGATTGAACGGAAACCCACTTCATTGTTGTAAATTCATCTACGATCCATGGGTTTCCAAAGCGTCCTAGCCCACTAGCTTTAATTCCCCCAAAAGGTATATTTGGGGCATCATTCACGGTTTGATCATTAATATGAGTCATCCCGGCATCAATGGATAACGCAAGTTCAGTTGCCTTTTCTGTATCAGTTGAGAAAATTGCAGAACTTAACCCATGATCGGTTTCATTGGCAAGAGCAACGGCTTCTTCATCTGATGATGCTTTAATGATCGTCGCAATTGGTGCAAAGAGCTCTGTTTGGGCTAGTTCACTATCGTTTAAAGCCTCCGTAAATACATATGGGGAAAGCGCATTGCCAATCCGCTTTCCTTCGAGAGCAACACTTGCACCCGCTTCCTTCGCTTTCTCGATCATCTTAAGTGCCTTTTCGAGTTGATGTTCATTGACCAGTGGACCAATAACAGTCTTTGGATCAGCTGGATCACCGACGGGGAGAGCTTTTGCTTTTTCTACAAATTTATCTACAAACACATCATGAAGTGACTCATGCACAATCATGCGATTAATAATCATACAGATCTGTCCTTGGTGGATAAATTTGCCGAAGATTGCTGCATCTACAGCATGATCTACATTCGCATCAGCTAATACAATAAATGGGCTATTTCCGCCTAATTCGAGAGACACACGTTTTAACTCACGTCCTGCAATCGCTCCGATTTGGCGTCCGACGGCAGTAGAACCCGTAAAGCTAATTAACTGTGAATCAGGATTCGTTAGCATTAAATCACCGATTTCTTCAATATCGGTTAAAAGCATATTAAGGACCCCCTCCGGCAATCCAGCGTGTTCAAATGCTTTAGCTATAATGACGCCACCACTCATCCCAACTTGAATGTCAGGTTTGTGAACGACAGAATTGCCTAGTGCAATTGCCGGTGCAATCGTCCGCATTGATAGGTTGAATGGAAAGTTAAAAGGTGTAATTGACGAAATAACGCCTAGTGGTAAACGATGGATCTCATTCCGTTTGCCTTCAATATGTCCAGGTACTTCCTTCACCTCATCAATCGCATGAACAATATGGTATGCCTCATGAAGCACTTCTAGAGCTAAACCAAACTCAACCGCAGCCTTTACCTGCGTTCCTCCAGTCTCCTTGCTTAGCACTTGAACGATTTCATCTCGATTGGTTTCTAAATAGGCAGAAGCTCTTTCCAAAACCGCTTTCCGCTCATCTGCGCTTGTTTTTGCCCACTGTTTCTGTGCTTGTTTTGCAGCTGCAAAAGCTTGTTCAGTTTGTTCTGTTGAGGCAATTGAGACAGTCGTTAAAACACTGTTATCATACGGATTTGTAATCTCATACGTCCTATTACTTCCGCCTTTTATCCATTCACCATTCACATAACTTGTAACGATCGATTCAAACATTTCCATTTAGTACCCCTCATTTCGTTTTTGTATTTATTGCATGAGATTCGGTAAGAATGTAACAATCTCTGGAAAAATGACGAGCAAGATCGTAAATAAGACCATTGTAATCAGCATGGGAATGACGCCCCTAAAAATCGTTTGAACTGGAATATCTCTTGCCACACCATTAATGACAAAAACGCTAATCCCAAGCGGTGGGGTAATGACTCCCATATTAAAGACCATGACCATAATGACACCAAACCAAATCCCATCAAAACCAAGTTGAGTCACAATCGGATAAACGATAGGTAAGGTTAAAACAAGTATAGCAATCCCTTCTAGAAACAACCCTAAAATAAAAAAGATAATAAGAAGTAGCACTATGATGACATATGGAGATACGTCCATTGATGATATAGCCGATGTGACGACTGTTGGCACTTGACTAAGTGCTAAGAATTGTCCAAATAGAGATGCGCCAATCAAAATCAAGAAAATCATAGCTGTTAAACGCACCGTTTCTTCTAATGAATCAAATAGCCCTTTCCAACCAAGACGGCGCATTGCAAGCGCTACGATAAGTGCCCCTGCAGCACCAACGCCTCCTGCCTCAGTTGGTGTAAAGAACCCCATATAAATTCCGCCCATACTAATTAAAAAGACAACAGCAAAGGGCCATATCTTTGTTAGAGATTTTAATTTCTCTGGCATGCTGGAATCAATATCAGTTCTTGGGGCAAGTGTTGGATTTCGTCTAACTTGAATATATACAGTTAACATAAAGAATAAAGTTAATATCACACCTGGAACAATACCTGCAATGAGTAGTTCTCCAACAGGCTCCATCGTCAGGATGCCATATAAAATTAAAATAACACTTGGAGGAAGCAATACCCCTAATGTCCCACCTGCCGCAACGCATGCTGCAGCCAAGCCTGGGTTGTATTTATACACTTTCATTTCAGGTAACGCCACTTTTGCTAAAGTCGCAGTGGTCGCGTTAACTGAACCAGAGATTGAGGAGAAAATGGCTGATGCCCCTACCGTCGCCATGCCAAGACCACCACTTACTTTTCCACCCCAGTGGTTCACTGCGCTGAATAAATCTTTAGCTAAACCGCTATAGGATAAAAACATTCCCATTAAAATAAACATCGGCATGACGCTTAAGCTGTGATTACTTGCTGTGCTAAATCCAACCATACCGAGTTGCGCAAGCGAAGGACTGAGACCTGCTAATGCCCAACAGCCAACAAAACCTACAAGAATCAGTGAGATGCCTACTGGCACTTTCACTAACAACAAGAAAAAGAGAGCAAGAATTCCTACGATTCCTATTAACTCAGGACTCATATGTTCCCACCGCCTCTCCGATCGTTTTTAACAACCCTAGTAAGACAGTTAACACATATAGGATTAAACCAATTCCGCACAGCATAACAAACATGGATACAGGCATCCCGAGTTCCCCTGTTTCTGTCGTTGATAGTTGTATAGAGAAGGAAAAGGTTTTCCAAGTCATGAGTGTCAGCAACATAAATGTGATGAGATAGATAACGAGCGAAAGCCAAACTTGAGCACGTTCTGGTAATTTATCTACTAAAAAATCTACTGAGATATGCCCTTTTTTCTGTTCGGTATATCCGAGACTAAAAAAAATAAATACCGCCAGAGCCAAATAGGTTAGCTCATGTGCCCCAAGGATCGGTCTGTATAATTCACGGCCAAGTACATCAAAAAAGGTGAGACTCATCATAAATAAAAGTAAAATCCCTGCCGCTTTTACAGAAATATTATTTACTATATGAACAAAACGCTCATAGGAAACTAAGAAGCTCTGGAACATGTGCATCACTCTCCTTCATCCCGTAATCGAATGCTTTCTTCATACAATTCACGTCCCGGAAAACCACGCATGTCCATTTCTTCCACCCACTCTTCATACAAATGAGTGATTCGATTCTCCCACTCTGCAAGTTCTTCTTCGTCAAGCTCATAGATTTCAACACCCGCCTCTTTGGCAGATTCCCAACCTTGAATTCCATCTTCATCATAAACTTTAGCAGCTTGCTCTGCCATCCGCTCACCCATTAACGTTTCCATCTCTATTTGATCTTCTGGCAACATCCGGTCCCATGTATCAGGGTTCATCACAACAAATTCACTACTGGTATAAAAATCGCCTTTCGTGATATATCGTGTCACATCGCCGAGCTGGAAGTTTTTAATCGCCGAAGCTGGTGCAAGGGCTCCATCGATTACACCTTTTTGCATTGACTCATACACATCACTCATCGGAATTGATACAGGAATGGCCCCCCAAGCTTCTAAAATATCGTTCCCCGCGGAAGAAGGCGTTCTAATTTTCATTCCTTCTAAATCTTCAGGAGTATAAATCGGTTGATCAACCGTTAAAATTTGTGCTGGATCATTTTTGAAAATCCATCCAATCTTTGTTCCTTTATGTTCGGCTTCAATTTCTGGAAATTGTTCATGGAGATTCCATAAAATTTTTGATGCTTGTTCTGCACTGTCACCCATAAAAGGAAGTTCTGAAACGCCTGTAAGTGGAAAGCGCGCTGGTGTATAGCCATGCAAAGCAAGGGACATATCGGCAATCCCATTTACAACAAGGTCATACTGCGTATTGGAAGCGCCGAATGCATTCCCAGTGTACATCGTCCCCGTTACACGACCATCAGTAGCTGCTTCTAAATCATCAAGAAAAGGGATGATCACAGTCGTATGTTGAGGATGGGGACCAGGCATAAATGACGAGAATGTTAAATCAATCCGTTGCTCTTCCGTTGTTGCATTAGAAACGAGTTGGCACCCACTAAAAATAAAGATCGTAGCAAAACCTCCCCCTAAAAGAAACCGCTTCCATTTAGTAGATTTAAAAAACATACTCTAACCTCCTTCATTCTTAATTTTATTGTCCGCATTCCCCTCTGGTTACGTTGTTTTATGTGTGACATCATCGTTTCCTAAAACGACGATACTACCTCCCAATCACTCGAATATCGACTACGGCAGAACGTCCGTTGTTTACCACATTAACAGCTTCTGTTAGCACTTCTGTTAGCACATTAGGATCAGCTACGGTAACGGCATATGCTCCACCAGCTGCTTCTGCTACTTTCGCTAAATCAGAGGAAGGTGAGAAATAGGTAAAAAACTCATCTGACTGCTTTGCAATTCCGTTCGGATGAACACCTAATGTAGAGAACTTGGGTGCATTCCATTGTTCGTTGTTAAAAATAACTGTTAAGAATGGCACTTCATATTTTCTTGACATCCAATGGACAGGCGTCGGGTTACTAAAGACGTACGATCCATCCCCAGTTAAACTAACGATTAATTTACCTTTATTGGCGAGTTTTGCGCCGAATGCGGCACCACCGTTCCAACCAAGAGAACTTGCTCCCATACTGAAGTACGTGCCTGGTTTTGAGCGTGGGAGGTGCTTGTTTACTGTCGCGAAATTCGTAATCGCCTCACTCATTATGACCGCATCCTCTGTGAGCACGTTTCTTAAATGGGCACATACTTGTTCGGGCGTGATTCTTCCTTCATCAGTTGACCGTTCTAATCTAACCTTTTCTACTTGCAACTGATTATGGTAACTTTCAATGCTCTTCCACCGCTCTGATACATCTAAAGATTCTTTCTGATTTAATGCCTTATTTAATTGTTTTAAAAAAGTAAAACTATCAATTTGAAAGAATCCATCAGACGGAATATACCAAAGTGCCACCTTCTCCTTTAACGGATCAACATCAATGTAATAAATCTTCGTATTCTCTTGTTGTGGACGATTCGTTAGTGGTATCCACGGGACATCGCTATCAATAACGAGGATAAGATCCGCATTTGCAAGCATTTGATCTTGTTTTGCTTCATTCCATACATAACCAACATGCATCAAATGATTCGACGGAAAGTTCATATAACTTGGGGCAGATTCCAATACAGGAATCGCTAACCGCTCACTTAATTGAATCAACTCGTCAACGGCCTGAAGATTCCTCCCTAAATAAGTTGTTACAATAAGGGGGTTCTTTGCTTCGGTAAGGGCTTGAATGATTTCTGCTAGATCTTCCTCTGCCATCGCTGTATGCCGAACGGGTCGCCACTTCTTTTGATCCATTGACACTGGGGTGACCTCTTCTTCAAGTACCTCACGAGCAGCTGTTACATACACCGGTCCTTTTGGATCGCTTTCAGCTAATTGCATCGAACGTTGAATGAGCTGCCTAACATTCTTGCCTGTCCGAATTTCATTTGTGTACTTCATGTACTCTCTAACAATCCCTCGTTGGTCAGAAACATCTTGAAGCCAGTGAATGTATTCATTCCGACTTCCCATTAGCTCACCTTCCTGGGTAATCGGTGACATTCCTGCAAAGATGAACACCGGAATACGTCCTCTTGCGGCGTTATGCACGGCACCTCCTAAGTTTTGTGTGCCACAATCAACATGAACAATCACAGCTTGTGGTTTTCCTGTCACTTGCGCGTAACCATGTGCTGCACTTAATGCAACCATTTCATGTTGGCACATAATCACTTCAGGTATATCCGTTCGTCCTTGTTGTTTAAAGGCAGACAAACTCTCAATAATAGCTGGGTGATCACTACCTAAGTTTACAAACAAATAACGCACACCCATTTGTGCAAAAGATTCAATCATCTCATCAGCTGCAGTATATGTTTTTGTGCCAACTGTTCCTACGTTCGTATTTGTCAAAATAAAACCCCTTTCATTCAAAATAATACGTCTATTCTGTTCATTAAAAAGCGTTTCTATAAAAAGCTTATTGAAACAGAATTATGATGTAAAGGCGCTCTTTCCGCATAGCAGAACAATCAAAATACAAGTTTTTCGCATATCACAACAATTGGACCATTTCACGTAACGAAGAAAATCGTTCTCTCTGATAAAAGGATAAATACTGTCCATTCAACAAACGCATTTTCCCCCGAGGGTAGACGCTTCCTACATCGGCAAAAGACATAAAAAAAAGACAGACAGCTGTGCTGTCTGTCTTAATCAAACGTTTAATTAACACCTCGCTTTTTCACTCTTCCACTAAAACAACTCGCATAAACATTGGCGAGTTCTTCAATAAGGTTCAGGTTCCAATCTGTTCGTCGATTATCGTGAATCTCCAAGCAAAACTGTGTTTTGCTTGGCCAATACGTTACCTCTAGAACTCCTTTATGATTCGGTTTTTTAAAATGCCAATGGTAAGATCCCTGTTTTGTGCTGAGCATCATTCGTTGCTTGAATACAAGGTTATATGTATGAGCGATGTGTTCCACTTTTCTGCAAACCAACTCTTCATCATGAAATTCCATTTTACCTAAATCCAATTCAGTTATATCGTAGGCAAGCATTGCTACCATCTCCTTAACGATAAAATGTCTCTCTATCGTTCTCACTATTCTACAAAGAACAACTTTTACCTTGTTAGATATTTTACAAAAATCCTTTATCCTCAATCTCCTTTTGATATAATAAAAAGAAAAAGGTTTGATACATATGGACAAGGTCTTTGTAATAGGCGATATTCACGGTTGCTATAATGAACTAGTTAAACTGCTATCGTATTGGAAAAAAGAAAGCGAACAACTTGTTTTTTTAGGTGATTACATTGACCGTGGACCAGATTCTTTAGCAGTTGTCCAATTAGTCCAATCACTCGTCCACAACGATCAAGCCATCGCTTTAAAAGGAAATCATGAAGATATGTTTCTTGATTGGCTAAAAGAAACAAACTCCGAAAGATTCCTTCGTAACGGCGGGTCTGAAACCATTTGTTCCTTTCTCGGAACAGCAAAAGAAAAAGATGCCCGCCGAGCAATAATGGAAGCGTCTCCAAACGAGATTCTTTTCTTAAGTGTTCTTCCACTTTATCATGAGTGGGGTCATTTTTTATTTGTTCATGCCGGTGTTGACCTAACTCTAAACAATTGGAAAGAAAGCTCAAAAAAAGACCTGCTATGGATTCGCGATCCATTTCACGTAGGTGAAAATCAAACAGGTAAACGGATCATTTTTGGTCATACACCAGTACAGATGCTTCATCCAGATGATCGCGCAGAACCTTGGTATTCGCCATGTGGCACAAAAATTGGCATTGATGGAGGTCTCGTGTTTGGGGGTTCATTGCACGGAGTGAAGATTGATTCAGCAGAAAATCTAGAATGGTATCACGTTCCCCGCACGTCTAAAAAGTAACAAGAGTTTCCTTGTATTCCGCTTCAATATGTTCCACAGTTAAACTTAGTAGCTTTGCGATAATCTCGAGCAGATTTAAATGGCTTAAGTAGGCTAGATAAGCGATTAACGTTATGGCTGGACTTGGACTCTGGACTGAGCTACATGTTACACGTACCAAATTTTCACTTCCAGTTAACCCAGTCACGCTTCCTAAGCCTAGGAGGGGGTTAACAATCTCCATATTTAATTTCTACTGTCATTGTTTTATCAATTAACGTACAACTAATCTATGTAATTTAACTTCATTGCGAGCTATTTTATACCTAATTTATCGTAAATTAAGTTCGATACCTAATAGAAAAAAGGAGGAAATAGTTGGCAATTGCATGTTCATACTCTCTTTTGTCATATGTGTGTTACACTATTGTAAACAGATTGACATGTAAAATCCTTTTATCACCAACTCTTCTCATTTATGCAAACTACTCCAGTGTTCCCCTCTATTCTTTTGCATTCTCACACATTATGATACAAACTATGAAAACATTTTACACATTACTCACTACTATTTTGTTGTCCGTCACTCTTGCCTTTGGTGCTTCGACTCAAGCCGAAGCTGCATCAACTCATACCGTTTCATCGGGGGATACAATGTGGAAAATAGCTGTACGCTATCAAGTTGGTGTTACAGAAATTATTGATGCAAATCCGCAATTGTCGAACCCAAACCTGATTTACCCTGGTCAAACACTTCAAATTCCGAGACAAAATACAAACAGTCGTTCAATGGAACAACAAGTTGTCTCTCTTGTAAATGCAGAACGTGCAAAACATGGCTTAAACCCATTAAGAGAAAACTGGGAGTTAGCTCGTGTTGCCCGCTTTAAATCAGAAGATATGAGTGCCAAAAATTATTTTAGCCACACGTCTCCTACATATGGAAGCCCGCATCAAATGATCCGTGATTTTGGCATTCCTTACCGTGCTTCAGGAGAAAACATCGCTGCTGGACAAACAAGTGCGCAGTCTGTATTTAATTCTTGGATGAATAGCTCTGGTCATCGCCAAAATATTCTCTCTCCGAACTATACCGAGATTGGCGTTGGATATTCAAACGGCGGTTCCTATGGTCACTATTGGACTCAAATGTTTATTAGCAAATAAGAGAAAACAGCACAAGTCTGCTTGTGCTGTTTTTTTATTCCCTTCCCTGTTCTGCTCTTTTTTGGGCATACTATTCTTTTATAAGGCATCAGCTTCGCCACTTAAAAAGGGAACTTATCGACCGTATACGTAATCTCTAATTTTACATCCGACATCTACAGGAAGCGCAGCATGTAAAAATGCCAATTTTATTTTTACACTACGTTCTATTTTATATGGTCCATAAATAAAATCATGGTCTTATAATTGTGCCTCTTCTGTACAGATAACATGCACCTTAATATCAGAATAAAGACCATCTGTTGCACGGGCCACATGATACATGTTTGTATATTCAGCATCAACAAAGTAAATAGTAAGCATAGAGAAGTACCTTCTTTTATCAAGCTTCTACCATAAAACTTGGAGGTGAACCCTCGTAAAGGGAATCCTTTGGACTTTAATACATTCATTCATTTACTTGGTGTCGCCATACTCATTGCCTTAACTGCTTTTTTTGTTGCGTCTGAATTCGCGATTGTGAAAGTACGTAGTACGCAATTAGAACCACATATTGAACGTGGCAGTAAAAAAGCGCATGCTGCAAAGCGGATTGTGAATCACTTAGATGAATATTTATCAGCCTGCCAACTTGGTATAACAATTACAGCACTTGGTATCGGACGTTTAGCAGAACCAACTTTCGAACGGATGCTCCATCCAATCCTTGGTGAACTTGCCATAAGTGCTGCACTTGTCACGACATTATCAATTGCTATTTCCTTTGCCTTTGCAACCTTTTTACATGTTGTTATTGGTGAGCTTGCTCCAAAAACGATTGCCATTCAGCGTGCTGAGCAAGTTACACTCCTACTTGCTCGTCCTCTCGTCTGGTTCTATCGGTTACTTTTTCCTTTCATTTGGGTTTTGAACGGATCAGCACGCCTGCTTGTTAAATCACTTGGGTTTAAGGCGATGAGTGAACATGAAGTCACCCATAGCGAAGAAGAATTGCGCCTGATTCTTTCTGACAGCTATAAAGGCGGCGAAATTAATCAATCTGAATACAATTACGTGAGCAAGATTTTTGATTTTGATGAGCGGCTTGGAAAAGAAATTATGGTGCCAAGGCCTGAAATGATCACCGTTTCACTTGATGACCGCCCTGAAGACATTTTGATTCAATTAAAAGAAGAAAAATTTACAAGGTATCCAGTCATTGACGGAGATAAAGATCATATTGTGGGTGTTTTAAATGTACGCGAATTATTAGCCCAACTCGCTTATACTCCTAATGATCCAGTCGACCTTGACCCTTTGATTCGACCCGTTATTAACGTCATTGAATCGGTTCCCATACGCGATATCTTGTTGGAAATGCAAAAAAAACGCAACCACATGGCCATTTTATTTGATGAATATGGTGGGACCGCTGGACTTATTACAATGGAAGACATTGTCGAGGAGATAGTGGGTGAGATCCATGATGAATTTGATACAAAAGATGAACCTCTTATCCAAGAAGTAGGTACACTCTCTTATCACTTACACGGGCAAACATCTCTTTCGCAAGTGAATAATTTGCTTGATATTGATATTGAGGAAGAAGATGCAGAAACAATCGGGGGTTGGATGCTGACGCAACAATATGATTTAGTCGAAGGTGGAGAATTAGTACACGATGGTTTTACGTTCCGTGTACTCGATTTTGAAGGGCATCAAATCCATACCATCCACGTATTTCCTACTGTGTAATACTCGAATAAGGATCAAATTCTTCGGGCAACGTATGAATGAGGTGATTTTAATGATGCGCAAACTTCTAATCATCATCGCACTCATCGTTGGAGTAAGTCAGCCGTTAACAAACGTTGCTTTTGCAGTCGCTCCGGTTGAAGTATTTGATTTAAAGAAGGAGAAAGTAACAGAATTCATTCCCTCTTCCGCTGCTGTAGAAAAAGAAGCAAAAAAACTGATAGATAGTGCTGATTCACTTGTCACAAAAATAGATCCTATTCCTAAAAGCGGTTTTATGGTTAAAGTACCCTTTTCCTCTCCTGTATCCGTTAACAATCAGTGGGTAAAAACAAATTTAAATCAAGCCATTTTTATCTTTCCTGTTGATGAAAAACCATATGTTATGTTAGTGAATGAAGAAGAGCAAGCTATCTTCGTTTATTTTAGCGCTGGTCCTCAATCATTATTTAATGCTTTACATTTTTCCCCTTCCAGTTAACGAGCATCAACCTTTGTCGGTTTCGATGCTCGTTCACCTTAGGCTTAATTCTTATTTTTTTGATTATTAGGTGTTTAATAATTCATAAATTGCTTTTTCACATATATTGCTAATGTAAGTTCAACTTACAACACCGCCCATATCTTCTGAAAGGGCGTGGACTAAATAAGGTGCCTGACAACCAGCGGCTATCCCCTTTCCAAAAGCTCTGTGTGAATCGCTCTTTGTTTAAGCCATGCACTTTCCCGTGTCGTGTGCACAAAAGCTAGAATCCATTAAGCATCACCACCAGTTTGTAAATAAGGAAAGAACCTCCGAGTCTTGTTTAGCTACGCAGCTTTGCGTAGCTTTTTTATGCGTGTTGTTTTTAACACATACCGTTTTGCTTGACGTATTTTGATGAAAAGTCTCGATTTTCTTCCTTGTGTTAATGGCTATCTCACTTACTCAATTGACGATAACGAACGTATAAAGAGTGCTGCAAAAGCGTCGATTGGCTAAACATAAAAAAAACTCCCAACCCTTAAACCCCTATAACCCCCCCAGCCATCGCTAGATATGATGTATACTAATGATGACACTGACTTAAGAAAGGAAAGATAGCGATGACCTTTGTTCGTCAAGACTTTAATGATGCTGCCAAACAAATACCGACACAAAACGGAATCAAAGCAAATGTACTTGCCGCAAGATTGACCGCGCTCTCTCAAATTGGACGCACGTCAGAAGGCGGTGTGACTCGATTTGTATACACAGAGGAAGAGGAGCAAGCAAAAAAGCTCTTGCATAAATGGGGGAATCGCATCGGTCTTACGATGCGTGAAGACGCAGCTGGAAATCTTATCGGACGTTTAGAAGGCAGTAACCCAACCTTAGCTGCTGTTGCAACCGGTTCTCATATTGATACAGTCGCAAATGGAGGTGCTTTTGACGGGGCACTTGGAGCACTAGCTTCTCTAAGTGCTATTGAATCAATTATCGAAGATGGTACAATTTATCCTCGTTCGCTCGAGTGGCTTGTTTTTGCAAACGAAGAAGGTTCTCGGTTTCCCACGGGAATCTTCGGTTCACAAGTTATGATGGGTGAGTTCACTGAATTGGATGTTCAGCGTTACAAAGATAACAATGGCATCACACTTGCAAACGCAATGACTGAAGCAGGCTATCCCCCTAGTAACATGGTGGAAGCACAACGGTCAAAAGAGGACTTTTATGCTTTTTTAGAACTTCATATTGAACAAGGAAAGCAATTAGAAGATGCCCATATTCCAATTGGCATCGTTAGTGGGATTGCAGGACCTTTATGGTTACGCGGGACATTTACAGGAGAAAGCGATCATGCTGGAAATACGCCAATGACCATGCGAAGAGATGCAAGTATTGCAGGCGCAGAGTGGATTATCGGTATTGAAAAACTGCCACACTCTTTCAGCAACACTGCCGTCGCCACTGTTGGTGCACAAGAAGTCTATCCAAACACGCCTAACGTCATTACAGGGAAATCCGTGCTTACTGTTGATATCCGTGATATTCACGCGGAAACCCGAAACCAACTTGTTGATGCCATCATCACTCTTGGGGAAGAGATCGCATCTAATCGGGGACTTACATTCACCCATGAATTCTTAACGGCAATTGACCCAGTACCTGTATCCGAATTTATGCAAACGCTTCTTAAGAAAAGCGCATCAAAACTTGGATTCGCTTCGATGGCACTGCCTAGTGGAGCCGGCCACGATGCAATGATCATCGGACGTCATGTAGAAAACACTGGCATGATTTTTGTTCCTAGTGTTGGTGGCACAAGTCACTCTCCAGAGGAATTTACTTCTCTTGAAGACTGTGTGCGGGGAACTGCTGTATTAAAAGAGGCCCTTGTTCAATTGCTTCATGAAGATTGAACCGCTCAGATCGAGATAGAAAGGGAAGTCAACGTAAACATTGACTTCCCTTTTTCTTTTTATCCTTTAACGTATATAGTCGATAAACCTTTTGAACGCATTCTCGTTTTTAAAAACTCCAGCGTCCGTTAACCCTTTAATGAATAGTTTGGCTGTTTCTTTTTGAATAACTGTATTTGCTTCTGCTTCATTTAAAAACACTCCATATGTTTGCTTCACCCTCTGTGCCCACTCTTGATGAATTGGATCGACACTTTTTGTATAACCAAGCAAATACTGCCTTATAACAGCAAACTCTCCTTTTAGACGCGGCGGCAAAATAGCCAGGCCCATCGCTTCGATTAGACCAATATTTTCTTTTTTAATCGGATGAACATCTTGATGAGGGTGGAAAATACCTAGTGGATGTTGCGTTGATGTTCGATTGTTCCGTAAGATTAAATCCAATTCAAATAAATGATTACGTCGCCGAGCAATTGGTGTAATCGTATTATGGCGCTCCTGCCCTGTATAGGCCATTAGTGATGCTTCTTCATCTGAATACATGATCCACTTTTGTAATACTTCATTCGCTGCATCGGCAACTTCAAATCTGTCTCCCCCTCTTAGACGAATAACAGACAGTGGCCAGTGGAGCACTGAACAGTTTATCTGTTTAAATTGGTTTAGTGAAAAAGTGAAAACGTCGCTCGCTTTTGCCATTGGAAATTCGTATCGCCCAGCTTGATAATGATCATGGGTTAAAATGGAGCCTCCAACAATGGGTAAATCAGCATTTGATCCAATAAAGTAATGAGGAAATTGCTCCGTAAATGCGAGCAACCGCTTAAATGTTGATTGGTTTATTTGCATCGGGCGATGGCTGGCAGAAAAAACAATACTATGCTCGTTGTAGTATAAATAAGGTGAATATTGAAAGTACCAATCTTCCCCTTCTAAAAGAAGTTGGATCACACGGTGGTTTGCACGTCCTGGATAACCCATTCGTCCTTCGTATCCTTCGTTTTCAATACAAAGCAAACAAGACGGGTACGAACTTCTAACATTTTGACTTCGTTCTCGCTTAATTACTTCTGGGTCTTTTTCCGGTTTCGACAAGTTTATGGATAAATCAATTGTTCCGAACGGAGTTGGTGCGTTAAAATGTACATTTTTTTTCATTCGATTGGTTTGGATATACTGACTGTTTTTACTTAACTCATAAAAATAAGAAGTTGCTTCTTCGATTGAATGTTCATACCGTCTTGCAAATTCTGCCTCAATCGACGATGGAGGAGGCAGAAAACAATTCATTATTTTTGAAGCAAATTGATCTCGATGACCGATTTCATCATCAATAATGTTGCACTTAGCCGCATAGGCAATGAGAGTGTCCAAGGCATCTGCAATTGTACAGCTTTCTAAGGCAGAAATCTCATTTGGAACGGCTTCTACACTCATTAAGCTCATTACTCGATTTCGGACATAAACGCTGTCTCTCGCAGGAAGCATCTGAGCATCTATTGCTGCTTGAATGAGCGTTTCGATCAATTCTCCCATTAATCGTTTATCTATTTTTGGATCATTGGTTTTTTGTTGCATACGTATGCACCATCTCCAATCGTTACTTGATAAAAGGATGCATCATAACCGATCACTTCTTTATACACTTTTTTTGTATTCTCGATAAAAGCAAAAATATGTTCATTTTTTACAATGGCAATCGCACAACCTCCAAATCCAGCCCCAGTCATTCTTGCTCCTAAAACGCCTTCTTGTTTCCAAGCAGTATGGACAATTGTATCGAGTTCCTCCCCTGTCACCTCATACTCATATTTAAGTGATTCATGAGATTCATTAATTAATTGACCAAAACCAGAAAGGTCGCCATTTGCCAACTTCTTTACAGCTTCAGCTGTACGTCCATGTTCATAAATCACATGCTTTGCCCGTTTACGTAGAATAGGGTCTACAATTAAATGTTTACGCTTCTCAAACTGCCCAGGTGTCAGTTCGCACAAATAAGAAAGATTACTTTCTTTATTTAACTGTTTTAGCGCTGCTTCACATTGCTGTCGACGTTCATTATAGCTTGAACTCACTAACGTGCGCCGTTTGTTCGTATTCATAATGATAAAGCTGTATCCATCAAGCATTAAAGGGGCATATTCGAACTCTAATGAATCACAATTCAAGTGAATCGCATGATTTGCTTTCCCCATCCCAACGGCAAATTGATCCATGATGCCACTACTAATGCCAAGAAATTCATTCTCGACCCGTTGACCGATTAACACAAGATCTTGACGCTCCAAATCTAAGTGAAACAAAGATGTAAGGAGGACTCCAGTGGCTAGTTCAATTGATGCTGAAGAAGAAAGTCCTGCCCCATTAGGAATATCGCCATAAAACAAAATATCCGCTCCCCCATGGAGGAAATGCCCGGCTTCGTGCAAATAACGGAACATTCCTTTAGGGTAATTAGCCCAACCATCTTCTTGCTTATAATCTAGCACATCCATGTGAAACGTGATTACTCCATCCTCTGGAAAATTAAGTGAATGAACACGAATCACACCATCTTCTCTCTTTGAACCGAGTGCATATGTACCAAACGAAATAGCTGCCGGCAAAACATTCCCACCGTTGTAATCCGTATGTTCACCAATGATATTCATTCTTCCAGGGGCAAACGCATAGAATGGATCTGCCTCTTTGTTAAATAACAGCTTATATGATTCATATAGATTTTCTGTCATTATTTCATCCTCGCCCTTTTTTACTTACTTGATCCACAACGACAAGCCAACCATATGGCTCAAGCGTTGCCTGATGCACTTTTTTTCCTTCAAGAGTCACTTTTTCCTCATTAAATTGGACATATTCCTGCTTTTCGCTAAAGTTCATGACGAATGTGTATGCTTGTTCTCCATTCGATCTTGTTTGTACGCTCACTCCCTCTGGAATCATAGCAGCAGGAGCTTTCAAACTTAGTCTTTGGCACAGCTGTTGATAGAAAGCATCATAAAAAGATTGTTCATTCCAAGCAGCCATGTAATAGGCTTCTCCTTTACCGTATACATTCTTAGTGACGGCAGGCAACGTTTCACCCTTTCCTTGCTCAAAAACTGCTATGCTTTCAGCTCCATCTAAATGGATTCGCTCTACGAAGGAATGAGCTTTAAATGCTTGATTCTCCCAAGAAAAAGCTACTGTCTCGCCTTTGTACAACGCATCTATCTCCTCTGACCAAACACCTAATACCTTCTTAAGCGGTCCAGGAAATCCACCGAGAAAACAAAGATCGCTCTCATTTACAACCCCACTCCAATAAGTAGAGACAAAGACTCCTCCATCTTCAACAAACTGGGTGATTGTCTCCGCCACACCTGGTTTTAGCATGTAGAGCATTGGACCGATGACAAGCTTGTATTTCGAAAAGTCTGCATCCATTCCGATGATATCAACTGCAATGCCTTTCTTCCAAAAACTTTTATAATGGCTTTGTGCTTGGGCTGCGTACCCTTTGTCTCTATTATTTGTTGCTTGAGCATCATCAATGGCCCACTGGTTCTCCCAGTCATAAATAATGGCGACCTCAGCATGCATCGTTGCCCTAGCAACTGGAGCCAGCTTCTCAAGTGTTTCGCCTAGCTTCGCAACTTCCTTAAAGACCCTCGTATGTTCGTGTCCTGAATGATCAACAACTGCGCCATGGAATTTTTCAGACGACCCTCTACTTTTACGCCATTGGAAATAAAGAATCGCATCTGCCCCATGGGCAACAGCTTGTAACGATGATAGCTCATGCATACCTGGTTGTTTTGGTCGATTAATCTCTTGCCAGTTTACTAGACTTGGTGTGCTTTCCATTAATAAAAATGGTTGACCGCCTTTCATTGACCGGTAGACATCATGGACGAAGCCAACTTCAACTGCTAAGTCTACGTTTGATTTAAAATCATTATGCCAAGCTGGATAACTATCCCAACTAATGACATCCACTTCACTGGCAAACTTTTGATAATTAAGACCTAAAAATGGGCGCATATGTGGATAATTGCCCATAAAGTTTGTTGTCACTTTTACCTCTGGCGTTATTTCCCTAATTGGTTCAATTTCGTTGCGATAAAAATCAATTGTCTGGTCAGTGACAAAACGTTTCCAATCTAAGTTATGAGCATGAACAAACGATTCACCATGTGGTGCAGGCGATTCAATTTCATCCCATTCTGAAAAACGGTGGCTCCAGAAACCAGTCCACCATGCCTGATTCAATTCCTCTATAGAATGATGATAGCGTTGCTTTAACCATAAACGAAAAGCCTCTTGGCAATATTGACAATGGCACTCTCCACCGTACTCATTAGAAATATGCCACATCTTAAGAGCTGGGTGGTCTTTATAACGTTCTGCTAATTTCCGGTTCATTTCCTTCACTTTTCTACGATAAACGGGCGATGTAAAACAATGGTTATGTCGTTGTCCATGCAAATTCCGCTTTCTATTTGATTCTACACGCAGTACTTCTGGGTACGCTTTCGAAAGCCAAGCAGGTCTCGCTCCGCTTGGTGTAGCTAGAATGGCATTGTAATCTTTTTCAGCTAATCGGTTCATAATGTCATCAAGCCATTCAAACGTATAAACGCCTTCTTGAGGTTCAATTGCACTCCAGCCAAAGATATTGATCGAAAACGTGTTACAGTTCGCAAGCGGCATCAAGCGAAAATCCTCATGAATAATTTCTGGCATATGTACCCATTGATCAGGGTTGTAATCGCCTCCATGCAATATGCCTTCTACAGATGGGTGAATATGATCATACTTCATCCTATGACACTCCTTTAGTTGGTTTGTTCTGGATTTACAAGATGGAAAACATTAAGTGAAGGTAGTGCCTCTCCGTTAAAATCAAACACGGCTTGATTGTCCCACGCGTTCCCAACGTCTCCATCTGTTTTGATATACTGCATCCCTTGCTCCGTTGCCCAAGGGGCACCATTTACTGGAATCCAAAGTGGTTCCCAGTAGTAAAATCCCACCCCATTTGCCTTGTGAACGACCTCCATTAAGTCGCGTAAATAAGTGGCTTGCCCTTGTGGAGTCGCTGGGTATCCGACTAGTTCTGCTGATTCACTTGAAAAAATATTATCTAATGTATCTCCATTGTGCGTCGTAAACCCATAAGCTGTTTCAACAATGATCGATTCTTTGTTGTGCTCATGAGTTATATAATCCATCACGGCTTTTAATTTATTAAAATCGCCATCCCAGTATGGATAATATGACAGGCCCATCACATCGAAGTCCACTCCCCTAAGAGCGATTTCTTCCATCCACCAGCGTACCATCTCAAGGTCGCCCCCCTCTGCCAGATGAAGCATCGTTTGAATAGAAGGATCACTATCTCTAACAGCCTGAAGTCCAGCATTCAAAAAGTCGGCAAGGCTGTCAAATTCTCCTCCGCCTTCCCCCCAGCTTTTCCCGTCTGGCCAGAGTACACCTGAATTGATTTCGTTCCCGACTTGCACCATTTCAGGTGTAACTCCCGCCGCTTTCAACCGTGTTAACACACTTGTTGTATGGATATAAATCGCTTGTTTTAACTGCTCATGATTATAGCTTTCCCAGCTTTTTGGCTTAAATTGTTTGCCTGGGTCCGTCCAAAAATCACTATAATGGAAATCAATTAGAAGTGAGAATCCTAAAGAATCAGCTCTTTTGGCTAATTCAATCGCTCGGTTTTCATCAACTGTACCGCCACCATAAGCATTTCCATGCTCGTCATATGGGTCAACCCACACACGGATTCGAACAGAATTAACGCCTTTTTCTTTTAATAATACGAGCGGGTCAACTTCATTCCCTTCGTTGAAGTAGCGCCCTCCGCTCTCTTCAATTTCTGGAAGCATTGAGATATCTGCACCTTTTATAAAATCCTCGGACAAATCGGCTATAGGTTCAATTGATACGTTTGCTTTCATGACTGTACTCCCCCCAAAAAGAATGACTAACAATGTTACTTATAAAGTTTTTCCTCATCCTTTGACACCACCTTGTGTTAATCCTGAAACAAATTGTTTCTGTAAAAGCAAAAACAACAACGCAACCGGAATCGAGATGAGCAAGGCACCAGCTGCAAACATCGTGTAACTTGCACCCATAGGATTGGAGACCAGATTATATAAGCCAATTGGCAGTGTATACATTTCTGGCGACCTAACGATTACACTAGCTAAAATAAAATCTCCAAGCGGTCCAGTAAATGAATTAATGGCAACAACGGCGAGAATCGGTTTAGCAAGCGGCATTATAATTTGGGCATAAATGCGAAAGTGACTAGCTCCATCTATTCGTGCCGATTCATCTAGATCACGAGGAATCGAATCAAGATAACCCTTTAGCAAATATGTATTCATTGGTATAGCTCCACCCGCATAAATCAAGATCAGCGCCCAATGGCTGTTAATGAGTCCTAGCATTTGTGCAAGGACAAAGATAGCAATTAGCGCAGAGAATTGGGGAATCATTTGTAACAATAAAAATAGAATTAATCCATTTTTCCTTCCTTTAAAACGAAAACGAGAAAAAGCATATCCAGAAAAACTAACTAACACTAACGTAATCGCCATCGTAATCAAGCTTATTTTCATTGAATTCATATACCATTGCACATATGGATGCGACCCTTCACCTAACAAATTCATGTAATGTGTGAAGGAGGGGTTCTCTGGAATGATCGATGTGCTCATTAAACTATTACCTGGGTTAAACGAAGCTCCTATCGTCCAAAGGAGTGGATATGCAATCAACACAACAACAAATAATAGAATCATGTATGTCACAAATAGTCGAATTCGTCTTTTCAAGTGAATCGTCATCACATCATATCCTCCTCTTTGAAGGAATTCGTCCGTTTAAACTGCCATAATGCAATTCCAATAACGAATAGAGAAAGCAATATTGTAATAGCTGCGGCTAACGAATACTGCGACGATTGCATCGTAAGTTTATAAATCCACGAGACAAGAATATCGGTTCCCCCTGCAGTAGATCCAGGAACTGGTGGACCTCCACCATTAAACAAATAAATGATATTAAAGTTATTAAAATTAAACGTGTATTGCGTGATTAGAATTGGCGCTATGGAATAAAGGACAAGTGGCAACGTGATCAGACGGAATTTTTGCATAAAACCAGCTCCATCAATCGTTGCTGCCTCGTATAAATCCTCTGGAATAGCTTGTAATACTCCTGTTGTCATAATAAAAATAAATGGAAACCCAAGCCACATCTGCATACCTATTAATGCGATTCTACTCCAGAAAGGGTCATTTAGCCATGGCAACCCATTTATGCCAAAGAAAGCAAGAATGTCATTATTTATCGCGCCAAAAGAATCATTAAACAGTCCAGCAAAAACAAGAATCGTCACAAACCCTGGCACCGCCCAAGGCAGGATAAAGAACGTTCTAAAAAACGATTTCCCCTTTATATCACGTTGGTTTAATAAGATGGCTAAAAAGATCCCAAGAGCACATTGTAGCGTCGTAGCCACTAGCGTCCAAATGACTGTCCACCCAAGCACATCAAAAAAAGTCGACCGCCATATATCCACGGAAAAGATATTAATGAAATTCTGAAAACCAACCCAATCAAAAAGATTTGCAGGTGGCGAGTGGTATAAATCATAGTTCGTAAATGCAATTGCAAAACTAAACAGAATTGGAAAAAGAACAGTAAAAATTAATAAAAAAAATGCAGGGGAACTCATCAAGTATGGAAAACTAGAATCTAGTAGTTGATGATATTGCTTACGAATTGAATTTAGTTCTAAGCCCAAATCTCGACGCCGGCCATTTTTCACAGCATCTCGTATCATAAAATAATAAAAGGCGATACCAAAAGCAGCGACAATGACGGCAATAATTCCTTCTGCTAGCAGAAAGACCGAGTTATCTCTAGGCGTTTGTACGCCCAGTGTTGCTAAGCCCCAAAAACCCATATTAAATAAGTCTTTAAAAACAAAAAGAAAAGCAACTCCGAAAAGCAAAAAAACGGCCCCTTTAGCAAGCTGCTTATTATAGATCTGACCAAGACCTGGAATGATTGAAAGCAAGCCTGCAACCAACCGATGGTTGGTTGTAGGTTTTTTATGAACGCGTTCTTCGAGTTTCACTTGCTTCACCTTCTTTTCATCAATTGAGCGTATGCTTTAATTCCCACTATGGTTCGCAGCAATTTGCGACGCTATTGTACTCACTGCCTCTTCCAACGCCTCCCTTACGTCAGCCCGTCCTGTAGCAATTAAACCTAATGCATTATCAACCGGTGTCCAAACCTCTGACATTTCAGCAATATTAGGTGTCATAGTAGCATGTAGACTCTGTTCAGATACTGCAGCAGCATGCTCATCGTCCGCAATTGTTGGTTCATCTGCAAGTGCAGTGAGTGGCGGGATTTCTCCCGTTTCCTCGAAACGAGTTAATGAATTTTCTTCATTTGTTAAAAATTCAACAAATTGTTGTGCCAGCTCTTGGTTTTGAGAATACGAAGAAACGTTATAACTTTTTACATTAAGGAATGAATTCATTGGCTCTCCACCTGGCAATGTTGGCAATGGAGCAACCCCATAATCAACACCAGCTCTTGCATAAGGTTCAAAAGACCAAGGACCTGAAATAACAGCTGCTGCTCTTCCTTCTGTGAACAGAGTGTCTAATACGTTAATGCCTTGTTCACCAACAATTCCAGACGGAAAAAGTTCCTCCTCAAAAAACGTTTGTATATACTCTCCACCAAAGACAGCACCATCATTTGCCAGACCAATGTCTGTCACGTCATACTGACCATCCTCGTTTTGAGGGAAGATGTATCCTCCTTCTCCACCTAAAACGCTCATTGCATAAAAAATTTCATCCCACTTTGCCACAAAACCATAGTCACCGTCTTCTACTCGCTCTTTTGACAACTCATACCATTCTTCGAGTGAGACTGGTACGTCATCCACAAGATCTTTATTGTAAAAAAGGATTGTTGTTTCTACTGCTTTTGGCAAACCATACAATGTGCCATCAACTGTTTGCGAAAGGAGTGATTCCTCAGTAAATCGACCTGAAACATCATCACCCATCTCCAAAGGAGCCAACAATCCTTCAATAACAGCAGTGCCTATTTGATCATGGGGGATTGTTAATACATCTGGACCAGAACCTGCTGGTCCATCTAGACGGAGATCCTCAATTTGACCAGCGTACTCTTTTTCTATTACTTCTATTTCAATCCCATGTATTTCTTCAAATTCAGCAACCGCTTCAGTAATCCCTACTGCTTTTTCAGCATCTTCCCAGATCACTAATTTATCTGTTTCTTGACTATTTGCTGACTCCCCTGTATTTCCGTCGTCTTGAGGTCCACACGCTGCGACAGTCAAAGCAATTCCACTAATAAGTCCCGTTTGCCATATTTTTTTCATGTTCAATCCCCCAAATCTTTTTAGTAAACGCTTTCTTTTTAAAATAGCAAGGTTAGATAAAAAAGTAAACTATATTTTTTACTTTATTACAGTAAATATTTTTACTAACAAAAAAAGCCCCCTGGGAGGGCCTCTTTATTTCGTACTTTTTCGAAATACCGGCTCACATGATAATAAAACCGTTTTTGATGCGTTACGTTGATCCACAAAACGTTCCAACAATAAATCAACGGCCGTCTGGCATAGCAGCTTTATGTCTATTCGGAACGTTGTAAGCGGAGGCGAAATATATTGAGCGATACTCGCATCATTGATACTAAAGATGCTCACTCTTTCCGGTAGCAAAATACGTTCTTCATTCAGTGCCTGCAAACAGCCAACGGCAAGGGAATCACTAGCTACGCAAAAAGCCGTTGGCATCTGACTACCTAATGAAATCGCCTCTTTCATCAGCGAATATCCTTCACTCACCGCATACTCCTTACCTGTAAAAATGAATTGTTCATTAAGCAACCTTTTTCTTTGCATATAATTTCGAAAAGCCTGTTCTCTTCGATCCTGAATGTATCCACCGCCATCAGGATCGATATCATCTCCACCGATATAACCAATTGCCGTATGTCCATTGCAGTTAAAGTAATCGATCATTCGTTCAATCATTCTCCGCAAATGAGGTCTGACTGAATCAAAATGATCTTCATCAGGTGATGTATCGATAAATACAATATCATTTGTAATAGTACGTATATGATCCAATTCTTTCTTACTAAAACGGCCGATACAGATGACCCCTTTTGTCTGGGGGTCAATTGATTCAATTCCTTGATCAGAAGCGTACGTAGTTAAATCCAGTTGTCTATCGATTGCCTGTTTTTCTACTCCTTTTTTCACCATTTGAAAATAGACATCTTCAAGATCCTCTTTAGCCGTTACCCAGTATAAAAAAGCAATTTTCTTCAATGAATGTTTAAATGATTTTTTTGTATATCCCAATGATTGAGCCGTATCATAGACTCGTTCCCGTGTTTCCTGTGTTACAGACAAGGTTGGATCTTGCTTTAACACACGGGATACAGTCGTAATAGAGACGCCAGCCTTTTCAGCTATGTCCTTTATCGTCGCCAATGCCATTCCCTCTCTTTACAAGTCATGTCCTATAATTAGTATAGAGAGTCCACCGAAGAGAAGCAATTTCTGATTAAAAAGGATCTATGCTTACATGTCAGCGCTTGTAAGTCCATCACTCTTACAATACATCCCCCGTTATCTTTGCGCACCTCGTTCATAACCCACACTTATCACTCGCAGCTCTTTCTTGCTCCCTCATTGCTCCATCTATACAGAATAAGATATAATAGATTTATCGATAATGAATGATGATTCACTCATTAAATAGAGCGGAGGGCTCCTGGTGATTTTCAAAAAAACGGTAACTCGTACTTCCACGGCTGGTGTCCATATGGCCAATGGCATCATTCGATTTCAAAAAGTACAATTAAATGTCCATAGTTTTGCGACTGACGGTATAATCATTGATGCTGGCGGCAAATCATTAAAGCCCTTACTCCTTGATTTCTGGAAAGAGCAATCTATCGACGCCCTCTATTGCACTCATATCCATGAAGACCACACTGGTTGTGCCGATTGGTTTGAGCGTGAACTGCAAGTACCCATTTACTTAAATAAACGCTCCCTCGCAGAGGCACAAAGAGACGGGAAATATCCACTCTACCGACTGCTTTACTGGGGGAAGCGCAAAGCATTCGCACCGGTTCCGATGCCTACCACATTTCATTCGCGAAATTGTAGTTGGCTTAGTATTTTCACTCCTGGTCATTCCAACGACCACACCGTCTTATTAAACAAAACAACGGGTCAATTGTTTTCTGGTGACCTCTATGTACAAACAAAAACAAAAGTTGCAATGGAGAGTGAATCCATTCCGCAAATCATTCAATCGCTAAAAACGGTGCTTACATATGATTTTGAAGAGGTATTTTGCTGTCATGCAGGTTATTTGCCTAATGGACGAAAACACCTAGAAGATAAACTCCATTACTTGCAAGACACAGCCGCCAATGTTCATGATCTAAATCAGAAAGGGTTATCCGTAAAAGAAATTCAAACTCAACTATTCCCGCGCAAGTACCCCATTACTACTTTTTCTTATGGACAATGGGACTCTAAACATATTATTACTTCTATCTTAAAAAAGAAGACTTGAGTGAATGTAAAAGAAAAGCGTTTCGTCATAAGACGAAACGCTTTTCTATGAGCCAACTTCAGCTAACCATTCTTCAGGGATATCGAATACCGGATCGCCGCTTCCAGCACGAATCGCTTCCCATTCCCTGTCTCCTACTTGATAAAGATACATCTTTTCATCATTCACTACATGTTCATAAATCGTTCTCTCTTGATTAGGGTACTTTTTTTCAAGATGAAATTCAAGCTCGTCCTTTGTGACATTTACTGGCTCGTTGCTCCAATCCATATCGGTTAATTTCCACATCCCATCCTCGTTTGTGAACGTTAAATACGTTGTTCCCGCGGCAGCCATAGCGGATGGAAACTGGTAGAAAGAAGCTTGAATTTCATTCTCGTTATAGTCAATCACTTGGAATCGGTTTGTTTCTTCTAATGGTACCCACACACTTGAATCACAGGCACAAAATATGTGATCGAGGTTGTGCTCAATTAACTCATATATCTGATCATTTACGACTGTTAAAAGCTCTTCTTCTATGAGTGCTAGGTTTGCTGATTCCGACTCCCACCAACCATGCTCATCTGCGGTGGTCATAAGCAAGTGATCTACTTTACCATAAATGGAATGTGCTATTTCTGTTGCTTCACTTTCGCTTAAAGGGGTTTGTGCGGCTAAAGCAACATGTTCACCCGTTGTCTTATTTTCAGTTTGATTCGCATTTGTTTGAAAGAACAAGAATGTAACAACAAATACCACACTAATGCTCATATATGTAAGTACGTTCTTCATCTGATCCGCCTCGCTTTCTTACTAGTTGTTCGTCGGATTGAACTAAATCTTTACCTGTCTTTATAAAAACTATACCTCTTCTATACTGTCTCCAAACATCTCCAACTCAATTAATTTCAACCTTCATTTAATTCTACTCATTTTCAATAGAATAGAGGAGAGTTGAATGTTCTGGATGGACCATTCATAAAATGGTAAAAACCATTTAACTGGAGGTATTGTGATGTATCAACATTTAGTAAAACCCGGAGAAACATTGTGGTCGATCGCCGCAGACTATCGCCTACCGCTTTCAACAATCGCCCAAGCAAACCCGAATGTGAATCCAAACAATTTGTACATTAGCCAACCTTTAACAATCCCAGGTTTGCCAGACCCAAACAGCCTCCCTTATACCATCCATATTTCGACTTCCCGACATACATTAACACTCCTTCGTGGACAGGAAACCGTTAAAACATATCCAATTGCAGTCGGTAAGATGCTTACTCAAACGCCCACTGGTGAATTCATCATCCTTAATAAGGCGCCTAACCCTGGCGGCCCATTTGGAACAATGTGGATGTCACTATCAAAACAACATTATGGTATCCATGGCACAAATGATCCATCATCCATTGGCAAATCAGTCTCACACGGGTGCATCCGCATGCACAATAAAGATGTCGAAGAACTGGCATCCATCATTCCAATTGGAACAAAAGTTATAATCGCTTCTTAGTACCTTTTGCTTACTCAATTTATTGGAATAGAATATGCCTGCCAATGCGCAGGTTTTTTATTCTTTTCTTGCTTCTCCTAGGTCTAGCAGTGTAAACTATTCACAATTGGTAGAAAATAAGGCGTAGGAGACAAGATTATGCGTATAAAAACAGAGCAGAAACTTCTATTTATTGGTGACTCCATTACAGACTGTAATCGTCAACGTCCTGATGGAGAAGGATCTTCTGAAGCACTTGGAACTGGCTATGTTTCTTTTGTTGAAAGTCTGTTGCAAGCGACCTATCCAGAACGAAAAATTCGGGTTGTGAATAAAGGAATTAGCGGCAACACGGTACGTGATTTAAAAAACAGGTGGCAGGAAGATGCGCTTAAACCAAATCCAGACTGGCTTTCCATTATGATTGGAATCAATGATGTTTGGCGCCAGTTTGATGCCCCTTTTCATACGGACAAACATGTGAGGCCTGAAGAATTTCAAGACACACTTCTTCAATTAGTAAATGATGCAAAACCTACTGTTGAAGGGATTATTTTGATGACGCCTTTTTATATCGAGTCTTCAAAAAAGGATGTAATGCGTCAAAAAATGGATCAGTATGGCTCCATCGTCAAGGAAGTAGCTGAACAAACCAATTCGCTCTTTATAGATACACAAGCCGTACTAACACCCATGCTTGATCATCTCTATTCATCCGCAATCGCTCGGGATCGCGTCCATCCAAACCCACGCGGACATATGGCGCTGGCACGTGCCTTTTTGCAAGGCATCGAATTTAATTGGCATAAAGAATAAAAAAGCGCAGAAGATTCCGCGCTTTTTTTAAAACTAACGATTTTTTGCTGCCTCCACAAAAAGAAAAATGGCTGTTAGAATATGTAGCACCATACCCACCCCTAAAATCCAGCCAAGTGCAGAAGCAAACACACCGATTAGATGTCCTGTCTTAGAACGGCCTTCTCGAGACGCGAAGACAAGGCCAATAATATGGAGACCAAACATAATATATAAGGGCGACCAAGACATACTAATAATGAATAAACCACCAAGAAGGGGAAATCCCAAAATGGCTTCAAACCCACCAATCACCCATTTATAAACTTGACTTGGTTGCTTTCCCTTTTTCTCTCTATATTCTAAAATCTCATCTCTTGCCATTGCGTCACTCCTTATGAAGCATTGTTACCCTTAATTTGCTTCAATAAAGTGTGAGTATACGCATTTATTGCTCATGCTCATACGATTTAATTGGGTTTAAAAATAAATGAACGATAAAAACAAGCACGAACACAAACAGAATGTACATACTACTGCTACCAGTCACTGTACGGTAAACAAAAGAAAATAGGATTGCACCCATCAAGATCGCAAACTCAACTAAAAGAATTGGTAAACATAAGTAATTGTCTTCTCCGCAATAAGGGCACGTCACTTTTCTTAGTGCAATGCCCCGAGGAAACGTTCGAATAGTAGGGGTCTTTTTTCCGCAGTTCTTGCAATGCCTGCGTTGTTTTTTCACGATCACACTCCCCCCTTAGCTTGCTCACTTTCTATAGTGCTCCATCCCATGAATAAGTCGAGCCATTGCATCAACAGCATTTTTATGTTTCTGGGAGAAATTGATTCTGAAGCTATTCTTAATCATTGAGCCAAATTCAGTTCCAGGAGTAACAATTACACTTGCCTGAATGCAAAGTATGTGAACAAAATCCTCAATACCCGTATCTAATTCAGGCTAATCCTGTCCAGGAGCGTTTTCAACTCCTAGCTTTATAAACTTTTTTTCTATTTTATTAATTGAGATCACCTTTTTCTTCTTTGATAACGTGCCCCATGTGGTTATTAGAGGTTACATTCTATCTTCGTTTTCAATAAGGTGGACTCCTTCTTACTAAAAAAACTCTTGTGCACCTGTTTACAGGGCAAAGAGTTTACATTCTTTTAGACAATTACAATCCATCATTTTTAGGCAACAAAGCTAAATCAATTGCGCCTTCTACTACCTCAAAATCTTTCACCTTACCGATAAGCAGCTCAACAGGGGCTTCTTTTAATGCTCCTTGTTCAAATAAATAAGCCATTGCGTTTCGCACAGTATCTTCTTCGTACCCATTCGCAATTGCATCTTCAACAACATCCTCTTGAGCTCGTAATTTCTTATCATTTATTGAATCGTGAAGGTGCAAACGCAGCTCTTCCGAAAATTGACCATTCATAAACCCACTCTCCTAGTCCGTTTTTCATTTAATACCCTGTTCGCATAAATAAAAACACTGATTCCGTGCGTCTTTTCTATGTTTTTTTCAGGAACTGCTTCGGAGACATACCTGTGTGTTTTTTAAATACATGACTAAAATACTTATAGTCACTAAACCCGATCTGCTCTGCGATTTCATATACGAGCATTTTCTCATCTTGAAGCAACCCAAGTGCTTTTGTAATTCGATATCTAGTTAGTAATTCATTAAACCCATAACCAGTATTATGCTTTAACTTCGCATTTAAAGTGACTGATGAAATACATAATTCATCACTCACATCTCTCATTGTTAGTTTTTCTCCATAGCGGGCTTTAATAATACGCAGAGTGTCGCCAACATAGCCTGATGCGCTTTCCATATCTATATCCAGTATATCTGCATATACTTTCGTGTGCTCGGACCATGACGCTGCACTTTTTTTCTCATTTAAAATCGTCACAACTTTTTTTAATGTTTCTTCAAGCTCATTTAAATCTATCGGCTTCAGTAGATAATCATGAACACCTATATGAATGGCTTGCTGCGCATAAGCGAATTCTCCGAAACCGGAAAGGATGATTGCTTCAAATTGATAATGACATTTTGCCTCTTTCAACATTTCTAACCCGTCTTTAAAAGGCATTCGAATATCCGTAATGACAAGGTCTGGTCGCAATTCCCTAATGATCTCTAGTCCTTCTTTGCCATTCTCCGCGGAACCAATAACCGTACAGCCCGTTTTTAACCAATCAATTCGATAAAGCAATCCTTTCAATAAAATTGGCTCGTCTTCGACAATAACAACTTTTAGCATCTTGCCTCACCCCTTATAAGGTATTTTCACCTGCACAATGGTTCCGACCGATGGTGTTGCCTCTATTGTTAACCCATATTTACTTCCGTATAGAAGTTGAATCATTTGATGCGTATTTTTTAATCCTGTATGTTCTGTTTCAACTGTTTCTTCCTCGATAACTGCTTTTACTTCTTCCAACCGTTGTTTGCTCATACCACTTCCATTATCAATCACATGAAAAAGTAAATCCCCTTCGTCAATTTTTGCTGTTAAATTGACCATCAACTCATTTGTTTCGTCAATGGAATGCTTAATCGCGTTCTCAACTAATGGTTGTAGTAATAATTTAGGAACTCTGGTCCGCTCAAGTGATTCAGCTATCTGTATAGAGTAGTGTAATCGCTTGCCATAGCGCATTTTCTGTAAGGAAAAATAATCATGTAAATAAGCTAGATCCTCTTTTAGTAAAACCATTGTATCACCAAAATTAGCATTATAACGCATCAATTTAGCCGTTTTCACAATCATTTCTGATGCACTTTCTGGATTAGCTAATGTTTCATATTTTATCATTTCAAGTACATTGTAAAGAAAATGCGGGTTAAATTTCGCTTCTAAATGTTTAATTTCACTCAAGCGTTTCGTTTCCATTATTTCTTGATTCTTATTAACAAGCGCCTCGATTTCATTCACTTTATTCGTATACTCTTCATAGATCGTTTGTACTTCAACAGACATTCGGCTATTCTGTTGAAAAAGTTCGTTATTGTTTTTCGATGCAACTATTGCCACGAGGGCATCAAATGGTTCCAACGATTTCTTTAATATTTTTGGCGTTACTAGCCATACCACTACTAATATGACAAAACTTGATACAACCATAGCCATAATTCCGTAAAGGAGAAGCAATTTGTACGTATGAATCGCTGTCAGTGTGAACACTTGAATTCTCTGCTCTTCAACGGTCGTTGCCGTAACGTAATAGGGACTACCTTCATATTGAATGAACTTGCCTTCGATCGGTTCAGCAAGCTTCCCTAGACGGTCAATTCCAAATGAATGACTATAAAAGATGGCATTATTAAATCGATCTGCTACAACTACTTTTTGACTACTTAGTGGGTATAACGGATGATCGAGTATAAAAAGCAAGTATCCATTTGTAGTTGAACTGATTTGTACAGCGGCCGTAAACACATATACACCACCACTTTCCCCATTAATTAATCGTTTGTTTACATACTCTTCACTAAAGCCTTTCTCTTCTGTTTTACCAATAATGGAATTTAAAACAACGCTTTGTTCGAGTTCTTCTTTTTGTTCGGTATAATAACTAGATGCAAGTACCTCTCCAGTTGATTGCAGTAAAGCGAAATCGGAGTGTAAGGAGCTTTCATTCCGAAAATCATACAACAGTTGATTCACAATACTACTTTCACCTTTACCATTCAAAAAATCAATAATCGATTCTTCTTTTGCCAACGTTTTCATACCAGTACGGTATCTATCAAAACCTGTTTCTATTTGCTCTGCAATCTGTTCATTCGTCTCTGTCCCGGGCTCGACAATAGATACATAAAAAGTCATGAGCAACGATAGCAAATAGACGGTTAAAATCGCAATGATAATAATTGTTGTATACGTTATAAATGAACGTTTAATATCATCTTTGATTTTACGACGTTCCATCTGCTCATCTCCATTTTCTAATCTAGACAACAGAGGGCTGCCTCTCATCATAAAAGGCAGCCTCTACGTTGGTTATAAATTCATTTCCTTTTTTCCTGTAAGCTTAAAAAACAGCAAAAGTGATAAGATTGAAGTGATTGTTAATATCGCCGAATACGCAGAGGCATTCCCGAAATTCCCACGAATCACTTCTGTATAAATAGACACAGCTAATGTTTGTGTATTGGAAGAGTAGAGAATGATTGAAGCACTTAATTCACCAAGGATCGTAATCCAACTCATAATCGCTCCCGCAAGTACACCAGGCATCATCATTGGTACAACAACTTTGAAAAATGTCCTTTTCTCTGAGGCACCAAGACTAATCGCTGCTTCTTCCATACTTGGACTAATTTGGCTAATAATTGCTGTACTCGAACGGATCGTATACGGCATTCTTCTAATTACGAATGCTAACACCATAATTAACGCCGTTCCTGTTAAATAGAAAGGTGCCTCACTAAAAGCAAACACTAAAGCAATACCGAGAACAGAACCTGGTATAACAAAAGGCAGCATCGAAATCGTATCTAGCATTGACGTGACCGCGTTCCGTTTCCGGACAGTCAAATACGAAATAAAGATACCTAATACGACAATAATAACGATGGCGAAAAACCCTAGTTTATACGTATTTAAGATCATTGAAAGATCACGGTTAAACAGGATATTTTCATAGTTTTGCAAAGAAAAGCGCCCTGTATACACTTGACCACCGACCGTCTCTAGAAATGACGTGTATACGACAACCAATTGAGGTAAAATCGACAGCAATGTCACAAAATAAACGATGGTGTGGCTAAGGACATTTTTGATCCCCTTACTTTTTTGAGCTTCCATCGGTCGTAATGCCGACATGGAATAAGAATATTGACGAGAGATAATCCGTTGTAAAAGAAACAAAGCAATTGTGACAATAATAAAGATTGCTGCGATCGCTGCTGCAAACCCAGCGTCCCCTCCAACCTCACTCATAAACTGTGTATAAATCAATACCGGAATCGTCCGATACCCTTCTCCAATCAACATTGGTGTACCAAAATCCGCAATAACACGCATAAAGACAAGCAGTGAACTCGCAAGAATTGTAGGCGTAATGAGCGGTACTACAATTTTTATGACTCGCTGAATTCCTGTATAACCTAAACTTTCCGCCGCTTCAATTAACGAATTATCTACGTTTTTAAGCGCACCAGAAATATAAATAAATATGAGCGGAAAAGACTGCAATGTTAGCACTAGCACGATACCAGCAAATCCATAAATACCATCAAAACTCATATTAAACGTATCATTTAAAAACTTTGTTATAACACCACTTCGTCCAAGCAATTGAATCCAGGCATATGCGCCAATAAATGGAGGAGAAATGTAAGAAACAATGATTAAGATTTGAACGGCTTTACTACCCAATATTTTCACTCGACGTAACATATAAGCAAGAGGTAAACCAATTAAAACAGCCAATAACGTGGCCACAATCGTTACTTTAATACTATTCCAAAGCGTTACCCAATAAAATTTCCGGTCAAAAAAGTGAGCAAAGTGTTCAAGGGTTAAACGTCCTGACTCTGCATCATAAACACTTTTATTTAATACAAGGATAACTGGAAAGAGAATAAATAAAGCAAAAAATAGCATGATGAGAAGTGTAATGATATTCCAGCCAGTAAATGCCTTGCGCAACATATTACTCACCTGCCTTAATCAGCGTTTGCTCTGTCGCCGTATCAAACAGATTTATCAATGTTGGCTTAACCTTTACATTCACCTTTGTCCCTTCAGGAATAATCGCGTGATCTTCTATATTTTGAACCACTTCAACTCGTTCTCCAGAGGAAAGTGTCACAAAATAATGCGTGTTAATTCCTAAAAACATTGTACTTTCAACAACACCAGAGATAGCGTTTGTATCTTTACTAATCAAAAATTCTTGCGGACGAACAGAAACAAATACCTCTTGATTATCTGTTACATGTTCAGATAGATTCGTCATTTTTTCACGATAGTATTCATTAAAAACAATAAAAGATTCTCCCTCTTGTCGTTTAACCGTTGCTTTTACGACATTCGAAGTCCCTATAAATTGAGCAACAAATAAGTTATTTGGGCGTAAATAGATCGATTCTGGTCTTCCAATTTGCTGAATCACACCTTTATTCATGACAGCAATCCGGTCAGAAATTGCTAGCGCTTCTTCCTGATCATGCGTTACATAAACAGTGGTGATTCCTACTTCTTGCTGAATCTCTTTAATGGCATTACGCATTTCTACACGTAGCTTTGCGTCCAAATTAGATAGTGGCTCATCCATCAATAATACTTTTGGATTAATCACTAATGCACGCGCCAACGCAACACGCTGTTGTTGACCACCTGATAACTTCTCCGGCTTTTTCGAATGATGGTCTTGTATTTGTACAACATTCATAATGTGATCAATTTTCTTCTGCATCGTGGCTTTATCTTCTTTATTTGTTTTAAGACCAAAAGCAATATTTTCTGCCACTGTCATATGTGGGAAAATGGCATAGTTTTGAAACATCATACCCATTTTCCGTTTATTGACGGGGATTGTATTTATAATTTGATCATCCACTTTTATAGCTCCACCATCAACGGTGTTAAATCCAATAATCATTCGAAGCAACGTTGTTTTTCCACAACCAGAGGGACCTAGTAACGTAAACAATTCACCTGGTTTGATGTTAACAGATAACCCATCTATGACCTTATGATCTTCATACACCTTTACTACTTTATCAATATTAATAGCAACACTCATCTATTCCCTCTCCCCTCGAACAGTAGAAACGAAAAGCATGGGAAGCGTACTAGAGTAGCCCCACATGCCAATCATTTTAGTCCATTGATCTTTCTAATACATCCACATAACGAGCTGTAATATCATCTGTATTTTCAATGATGAACATCTCGTCATACTCTTCAAACAATTTAATGTCTTCTTGAGGCGTCATGTAATCAGCCATTGTTACTCCCTCACGTAGAGGACGGACAGTCAACTCTTGACCTGTACGGTTTTGTACTTCTTCAGAAAGCACATAATCAATGAATTTTTTGGCATTATCAATGTTTTGTGCGTCTTTTATAATTTGGATTGACTGTCCCGGGTAGACAACTCCCTCTTCAGGAAAAACAACATCCACTGCTGCACCGCTTTGCATGTAATGAATGACTGGGTCTTCCCACGTTAATCCAACCACATATTCACCATCAGCTACTCCCCGATGTACTTGACCAGAACTTCCTTGCACTTTTCCATCCAAGTTGCCGAGAAACTCTTCTACAAATGACCAAGCTTGATCAGACATTGGGTCACCTTCACCCGCCGCATATAACATCGCAACAAGAGATTGGAAGGCAGAACTCGAATTTACAGGATCCCCAAATGCAATGCGTCCTTTAAGCTCTGGGTTTAAAAGATCTTGGAAACTATCAATTACTAGGTCTCCAGCGAGGTCCGTATTTACAATAAAGACGGTTGGATCCGAAAAAGCAGGAGAAAAATAACCTGTTGTATTCTTAAAGCCTTCCATCATATATTCATCTTCAGGAGACACATACTCTTCAAACAGATCTGTCTTATCATGAAGCATTGTGATATCAGCTGCCCACAAGACATCTCCTTGTGGATTGTTACGTTCCGACTCTACCCGAGTCACAACCTCTCCAGTCCCTGCAGAAATTAACTGCACTTTAATCCCTGTTTCTTTTTCAAAATTCGGAATTACAGCCTCATTTAAGTTCTCACTCCGAGTTGAATACACAACCAACGAATCGTCACCAGATCCAGAGTTCCCACCACAACCTGTTGCAACAATAGCTGTACCAACAGCAACACTTATCAATTTAAGCGCTTTCAAAATAATCCCTCCCAACTTATCTAATCCCCATGTTAATCCAGCATCGGTCACAAGTTAATCCTAAAAAAACAAAAAAACATCCGATTTTTAAAAAAAGAAGGAAAATAAAAAACGACCGAATGGCCGTTTCTTTTGCTCTCCTTTAAACGAATGACAATCGCTTCCT
Organism: Shouchella patagoniensis; assembly: GCF_002019705.1. Classification (GTDB taxonomy): domain Bacteria; phylum Bacillota; class Bacilli; order Bacillales; family Bacillaceae_D; genus Shouchella; species Shouchella patagoniensis. Next base: position 2,027,074 of record NZ_KV917377.1, read on the forward strand.
CTTTTTACATAAACTAGATTCCATTGATTTACTCCATCCCCACTTGCCGCAATACATCTTTGCCCATCACCACTCGAACCGTTTTTAACGGATTTACGGCATGGCACACTTCCGTATTACCACACGCACTAATCAGCATCATCGCCTCATCAAAGGAAAGGCCTCCTTCTGTTTCAAGACGCGAACACCACGCTTTCACACCTTTTTGAATTGCCTCTTCAAATGTTTGTGCCGAAGCGATCACTTCGACTGATTGTTCATTTTCCAACCAAGGCATCTCCACTTTTCTTTTCTCCACTGACAATGTCACCGTAACATTCGCCGCAATTTCAACTCCTGTTACACAAACTTCTCCATCTCCCATCGTCGCATGAACGTCTCCAAGTGCAAATAAAGCTCCCTTAGTCGCAACCGGAAAATACACCGTTGCCCCTTCAGTCATATGGGTATTATCCATATTTCCACCATGGTTCCCTGGTGTTCCACAGGATACATCATCTCCAGCAGGAGCTACGCCAATTACACCAACCATTTTTCGCAGCGGCAATGTGATTCGGTCATTAAACTGAACTCCCTTATCGTTGACTTTCATTATTTTTGACTGGAATAACTGAACCTCATCCCCTAATACACCAAGAGTAGGTGCGACTGCCATGACGCCTTGATCCGCCAGATCGATTGAATGAATGTCAACTTTTAACGTATCACCAACTTCAGCTTCTTCCACATAAATCGCGCCAGTAGCGGGATTCACTGCACTCATGTCAATCTCATCAAACGTCGAATGCTCGTCCACTATTTGGTTCGAGAACGCATCAAGCGTTTCAATCGTTATCGTTGTACCAGATCGAACCGTTGTAGCAACAATTGCATTTTTCGAAAACATGTACACATGCTTATCTGTGTTTACCTTCATACAACCACCCCTTTTCTGAATTAAGTTTACTTTCTATTATTTAAAGTTGCAAAAATAATGACGCTAGATGCTAACTATTGCTTACGTCTTTTGAGCTCCTCTCTCGAAGTCTGAGCTCCTCCCTCTAAGTCTGAGCTCCTCTCCTCTAAGTCTGAGCTCCTCACTACGAAGTCTGAGCTCCTCCCTCTAAGTTTGACCTCCTCTCCTCTAAGTCTGAGCTCCTCTCTCTAAGTCTGAGCTCCTCCCTCTAAGTCTGAGCTCCTCGCCACGAAGCCAGAGCTCCTTACCCCAAAGTCTGAGCTCCTCCCTTCAATCCTGATTTCCTCCTCCTATTCCAACAGTGGGAGTAACGAGTACGTCCGTCCTTTAGGTTTTCCTACGCACTTCCGCAGGAGGTTGTACATTTTATTGGTGCTTGAGATGTGTAAGAATTCTTTTGCGGCGTTGAGTTGAATGGTAGGGGAATGTAAGAGGGCATAATCACGCAACGCATCAATAAAGAGATCAACTCCTTTTGCACTACACTTTTGGCATTGCCAAATTTTCCGGTAATACTCTTGTGAGACTGAAAAGGTGGAGCATGAAGGGCAATAAATGCCTGTATTAATTTCAGCGGGGTCAATTTGGTAAGTAGGTAACGGACTTTTTATTAGAGGCGAATTCATTTCAATCAATACCTTTGAAAGGCATTCAAGTTGGGAATTGGTTGCGAAACGATGCGTATTTGTTTGATTTAATGCTTCTACTTTTTTACTGAGGGATTCCACGCGAATTATTCTTTCCACTGCTTCCTTAGGGGCGTCGGTTAAATCTAGTTCTGTGTAGGGTGAAGTAAAAACAACGTAGCTGTAGATTGGCAGTAACAGGGAGGCGGTTTGGCTAAGTAATTGTTGGAGTTGGACTTGTTGTCGCCACGTTTGATCAATTGGACTGGCGAATAGATCCCGTTGCTGTTGTTTCTGTCGGTAGAGTTGTCCTTCTCCATCGAATTTTAGACGTCCAGGCATATATTTCACTTCTAAAATCAACGCATAGTAAGGGGTCAATATGAGCGTATCTAATTGAAATGCAAAACGAACTTTTAGTCGCAAATCATGATGTATGAGATACTTTGTTCCTCGGGGGAGAAATGAGAGAAAATAATCGAGATTTTGTTCCCCTGTAAAGCCAGACTGACGCTTCCCTATATCTCCTGTAATGACTGATTTTTTAGGATGTCCTTCTTCAAGTCGACGCACAAGTGATTCAAGACTTCTTAACTTCCACGGAACGGTTCTTTTTTTTGCAATTATGTTCATTAAACCCTCCTTAAATGAAGTGACCTTTCTTTTCCCTTAACATTCGCCAATCTTTTACCAACTCCTTTTATGTTCGCTTTTTTTACGAAATCGCATTTGGTAAATACTTCTTCTATAAAAAGATTGTTATACGAACATATATTCGGTTATAGTGTATATACTGACAACTAGGAGGTGCATAAAAATGAACTTAGCCAATGCCAATGTTCGTGAGAGTTTTCTATGGTCAGACGATAACATTTATGATGATCCTCAGCAAGACGCATTTGATACAGCCCATGTTTATTTATATACGTTTTACACCCGCCGTGTTTTGGAGCGTGAACTTTCTTTCTTTGAATCAGGGCGTGCTCCATCTATCAAGTACCCAATTGTTTATCAACAAGTAATTCGTCATGCACTTCATACTCTTTCAAAGGATATGCAAGATATTAAGCATTATATGAAACTAATTCATTTGACTGTTTCAAATAGAGGGGAAAGCGAACGTCAAGCTGTTTTCCATAAGTATTGGGTTAAAGGATGTCTTGCTTCCATTAGCATTTCAAACCGACAATTAAAAAAAGAAGTTGGCGCTCGTGTGAACCTATACATCTGTGGTGACCCTACGAAAAAATAACAATGATCGATTCTTACGAAAACTATTGCCACTTTCCAACCGACAGGATTATAATAGAACCATTACGTTAGTAATAGGTCTTTATAATTATTAAATTCCTTTTTAAAAGGGAATTCATGTTTAATTGGAGGCATGTCATTGATTAGGGAGAGGGAGTACATTATTCCTGTTGTAAAAAATGCTTTTATGAGGCCAAGAATTGTTGCATTTATTCCTGCGCATAACGAAGAACGGTCAATTCGCGACTGTTTAGAAGGTTTAGCAGACCAAGATTTACCGCCCAGCTTAGAATTAGACATCATTGTCATTGCCGATAAATGCACGGATCGGACCGCAGAAATCGCCTTAAGGGCTGGAGAAGAATTAAACCTAAACATCATGATCTTGCACACGGAAAACAATAAGCAACGAAAAGTTGGCGCTTTAAACGCAGCTTGGAAAAGCCTTTATGGCGATTTATTAGCTATACACCAACATGAAATGACACCTTACCAAACGATTTACAACAAATCAGTGAAAGCTATTTTAGGAATGGATGCAGACAGTCACCTCGCCCCTAATGCTCTCATGCACCTGTGGAATGGACTTACGAGCGCGCGAAACATCGGAGGAGTGATGGCTAAGTACACGATGCGCATGCCGAAGAAAATGAGTACACTCTCTCCTGACGATCCTTATTATGAAGAAAAAGTCAAAAGCGGCACATACGGAAACCCCATTACCAGATGGTGGACACACCAACAAAAGCAAGACATGACGAGCTGGCTCTTGTCAATGCAATACAAAGGTGGGAGCACTTATGTGTTAGGCGGACAAGGAACTCTCTTTCGCCCGGAAGCCTTACAAGACGTTGTTAACCGTAATAATCTAGATGCTCCATGGCAAGATGATAGCGATGTTGAGGATATGCTCTTAACGTGGCAACTGCAAAAAGCAAAATGGAAAACACTCATTAGTCCCTCAGCCCGTTGTTTTGTTGATGCGATGAAGTCGTACCACACCTTTCGTCAACAACGGAATAAATGGACATCCGGTACATTGGATTTGATGACGAACCGAGAACTTCATGTCCATACGACGCATTTATCTAAATTATGGGCTTCGGAATTAAGAAAACTACTAGACCTCTCAACGAGAGTCTTGCTTTTACTTTTACTAAGTGTCGCATTGATAACGGATCAATTTTCATGGAACTGGCTCTGGGTCATCCCGATTCTTATTGCATCTATGTTAAACCTTGTTCTCGCCTTAAAAACACCGATGCGAAGGCCGATCGATTTATTTTATGCGGTTACATTAGTAAGTGCGGAAATTTATCTCTGGGCCAATTTAATGACTTTTGTTCAAGTATGGATTGATAAATGGTCGAGGAACAAAAAAGATGGTTGGAATAACCAATACGAGGCAGAAAAAGGGACGACTCGAAGCAAGCTCTTTGAAGCAATCTGTTTAACTATTTTAATTGCAAGCGCAACGATTGCATTATCGGTTTATTACCGAACATTCTTAACAAGCACGACTATTGTTGTAGCAATTGCACCATACATGCAAATAGGTTGGAGGGTGCTCACCTACCTGACTATTTTTGTGACGATTCTAATGATCCACCAATTGTGGACATTAAGAAGAGGCCATACAGCTTAAAAATACCCAGCCTTATAAAGCCAAAAAATTGAATGATAATAGTAAATAGTTGTTAAATTCAGGAAAACAATAGCCGATATAAGAAACAAGTTATTTTATCAATGGTTCTTATACTTAACGAGTTGGGAAATATACTATTAATAGCGAGGTCATGCCATTATGATACAGCCTTCTCTTTTTGTGTTAGGTACTTTTCTATGATCGCAGCAATTCCTAGCCTTCCAGTTAAAGATTTAATGGTAAGCCTGCAATTTTATAAAGAGAAACTTGGTTTTCAATTAGTGAAATTTGAAAAAACATCTGCGTCGCTCCGTCATGGAGGTGTTGACTTACACCTTCTCGAAAAGAGTGAGAGTACAGTGATGTATTGCGGCTTTTACGTGGTTAACATCAATACACATTTGCCAAATGTCTTAAACGTAAAACAGTTAGGTGATATTGGGAAACTACGATTAAACGGACAAGGTGAACTTCGCTTTTCTATGCGGGACCCAGATGGAAATACGATCGAATTAATTGAACAAGCCATTATAGGGAACGAAAATACGTTGTGTACTTAGTAAACGATTTCATCAATTCGTTCCTTCATAAAGACATGTGCCGCTTATGGCAACATGTCTTCTTTTGATTATCCTTCGAATTCAACTTTCACGTGTACATCTTCAGCCAGTAGTTCCGAATCAGCCGACTCACCTGGACCAGTAAAAACAAACTCGAGCTCTTGAATGTCAGCAACTGTACTTTCTTCCAATGGATAAATAAAAGAACCGCTTTGGCTATCGTTTCCTTGTAATTCATGATCTGATTCATCACTTAAGACAATGTTAGGAACTTCTACTTCTTCACCTGTGTTAGTGGTCATTTTGGCATGTCCAAAAGCGAAATGGACATCCTCTGAAGACGTGTTCTCCACATTTACATCAAGTTGAATGTAATCAATTTGCTCTTCACTTGTAAATGCTGCTATATAGCCATCTAATTGTGCAGTACCTACAAGTGCTTGCTCTATTTCTAAATGAACTGGCCCCGCTTCAACGGATTCTCCATCAGTCTGTTTATATACTTCAAATGTGCCCTCCTCTGTTTCTTCTACATCAATTGGTTCAAGTTCCTCTGCTGCCGTTTCTTCTTCTAATTCCGTGTTTGATTGACCATCATTGTTTCCTTCATCACTGCATGCAGAAACGGCAAGGAACGAGGCAAGCCCACCTGCTACAACTACTTTTTTCATGTGAATTACCTCCAAAAAATACGATTTCAACGAATCGTAACATAGGAGGCGATTGCAGTAAAAGCAATAAGGCAACTTCCCACGGTTTCACTCATTGCTGCTCATTTCTCTCATTTAGCTAGGCTACTTCCCTAATCCAAGGTCCGTGCATATACTGCTTACGAACAAAATGATAGGGGGCATCTACATGAACAATCAAACAGAATGGCATTTAGCGGACCCATATGTATATGGGTTATTAAAAGAACAAATCGGTATAAAAATTGGCATACAAACCACTCGCGGATCGATTGTTGGAAAACTAACCGCAGCACACCCGGACCATATCGTTGTTGAAATGGGCGGTACACCCTTTTACATTCGAACAGATCAAATTATTTGGTTTTATCCTGCAAAATAAAGAACACTAAGACATCCCCCCTATTGCATAACAATGAACGGATGAAGAAATTAGGGGGGAATGCCTATGATGAAAAGAGTGAATAAACTAGCTATCGATCTGCCACGTCCTGAACATGGAGACGCGAATGGAGCAGCGGCCGTTCAAGAATTGATGGGCGGCAAGTTTGGCGAAATGTCCACATTAAACAACTATATGTTTCAATCTTTTAACTTTAGAGGCAAGAAGAAGTTTAAACCGTTTTACGACTTAATTGCGAGTATTACAGCCGAAGAATTTGGTCATGTAGAACTAGTTGCTAATGCAATTAACTTAATGTCTTATGGTAATACGTTCCCTGGCGACCCTGACACTGCTCCGCTTCAAAACGGAAAAGATGACCGCTATTCATTGCATTACACAACCACTGCACAAACTGCCTATCCTGGAGACGGGATGGGTCGACCATGGAACGGTACTTTCGTAAATAACAGTGGTGCATTGGTTGAGGATCTGCTGCATAATTACACGCTGGAAATTGGTGCACGTACACATAAGATGCGCGTTTACGAGATGACAACAAATCCAACAGCCCGGGAGTTATGCGGGTACTTACTAGTTCGCGGTGGGACACATATTATCGCATATGCAAAGGCAATTAAAATGGCAACTGGCATTGACATTGGTAAAATGTTACCTGTTCCTCACCCTGATAATAATGCATTTGACGCCGCTCGCAAGTATATGGACAAAGGCTTATATAATGTGCTTTATACATGGGGTGAACCAGAATATCGGGATATTCGGCAAATATGGAAAGGTACGAATCCTGAGACAAACGAACAGCTTCGTGTGATTGATGGAATGCCTGAAGGAGCACCCATTCCTGACTTTGAAGAAAAACCTGAGATGTTCGCCCCTGGAATTGATCCGGATCAGTTTGAACAAATATTGAAGCGATTAAAACAAAACATGTGAACCCAACAATTAAAAAGGTGGCGCTTTGTTTCCGAAAAAAAAGAAATACAATTAATACCAATAAACTTAATAATAAACGCTCCAACATTTGCTATCCTTGACTAAAATACACGCCTCACAAGCCCTTGAGGATAAACCTGTTTTTCTTTAAAGTGAAATCTCCTCATTTTTTTACCCAAAAAAAACACAAGCACTTGCCAAGATTCATTTATTCTGTTACTATTAAGATAAATTATTTTTGTTCGGTGTACAGGATAGTATGAATTTGTACTTTCGTCTTGAGTTTCGCTTTGGGCAAGGATAGTAATACATTTGTGCATAGAATGCACGAGGAGGCAACAACAATGGAAACAGGTACAGTAAAATGGTTTAATGCAGAAAAAGGTTTTGGTTTTATCGAACGCGAAGGAAACGACGATGTATTCGTACATTTCTCTGCGATCCAAGGTGAAGGTTTCAAATCTTTAGACGAAGGTCAAGCAGTTACTTTCGACGTAGAGCAAGGCGCGCGTGGACCACAAGCAGCAAACGTTGAAAAAGCATAATTAACCTTTTTTAACACAAAAAACAGCCTCTTAACAGAGGCTGTTTTTTTTATTTATCCCGAAATCAAGTTTAACAGTTGATTATTTTGCGAAGCTGTTCCTTTGTAGTTTTTAATCCCATATTGCGTTGCTAAGCGGGCTCGGTTTGTATAGGATGAGTCTAACCCGACTCGATTCATATAGTCCACAATTCCTTCACCTTGACGAGCTTTCAGACGTGCTCCTCCAGCTGAACCGCCACGTACCAATTCAAGCAACCGTGTATTCTGTTGGGCCGTCCCGCGGTAATTCGTAATATTGTGTTGACTTGCTAAACGAGCTCGGTTCGCATAACTTGAATCAATACCAATGCTATTTAAATACGTTACAATGCTTGTTGTAGTCTGATTTCCTATTGGCTTAGCAGGTGTCTGGCTTTTTTGCAACGATTTAAATAATTCTGTATTTTGTGCTACTGTGCCACGATATTGAACAATTCCATACTGTGCTGCAAGACGAGCTCGGTTCGCGTAAGAGGAATCCATACCTTGTGTATTCATCCAATTCACAATACCGCCTCCACTCGCTGGAGCTGTTGGCTTAGTTGGTGTAGTTTTTGGCGCCGGTTGGTTTGGTGGCGCTGGGGCTGGCGTATTTGGCTGCTGTTCCCCAGTTGGTGGAATAAGTGCCTTAAACCCTTCAAGACCACCAGAATTAAGAATCGTTGCAGGACAGTTTTTTCCACTCCAGTGTTGATGCAAAACAACTCGATCAATAGAGAGATTGTGCTCATCTAATAATGTTCGTACTAAAGTAGCTGCATTGCTTTTTGCTCGCTCAAAGTTCCCACCTTGGTTGACACAAATTTCAATTCCAATTGACTTACGATTCCCTGTACCTTGACCCCCATCGCCTGCATGCCAGCCATTTTCATTGGTCGGTAGATGTTGATAGACGATACTTCCATCATCAACTGTATAATGCCAGCTCACTGCAGTACTAGGATTTTTTACATAATGAGCGTGCATCGCTGCATCCGCCCCTGCACTTCGATTGGCTGTTTCATGAATGGTGATGTATTCAGGAGTCATTGCATACCCAGGACGATTGTTGTTGGTTACCGGTATAAAGTCTTGTTTAATATCCATTCTTTTTCCTCCTATAAGGTTAGTCTATTCCAAGGCAAAGAAAAGAAAGCGGCAAGTGCTTATCGACTCTCATATTTGTGCAATAGTCCTGGTTTCTATTTTCGCTATTGCTCGCTCTACCAATCCCTACCTAGCATTGTATAAAATCAAGCATCTTGATATCGTTACAATAAAGTAGAAACAATAGGAGAATTCCATGGCTATTAACGAAATCATTCTTTCCATTCTTAGTTTCTTTATCTTACTTGGTGCATTAGACTACTCCATTGGCAATCGATTTGGTTTAGGAAAAGCTTTTTTAGACGGCATCATGAGCATGGGACAAATTACGCTTGCCATGGTTGGTATTATTTCTCTCGCCCCACTCCTTGCCACAGTGCTCGTCCCCTTCATCACCCCTGTGTATGTGGCGATCGGTGCCGATCCAGCTTCATTTGCTAATACGATACTTGCCCTTGATATGGGCGGGTACGCATTAGCACAAGAAATGGGACTAGATGAAGATGCTGCCTTGTTCTCATGGGTTTTTTTAGGGACTATGCTCGGTCCAACGATCGTGTTCACGATTCCAATTGCTTTGCGTATGGTAGAACAACAACATACAGGAGCGTTCGCAAAAGGAATGTTGATTGGTATTAGCACCATTCCGCTCGGATGTTTTATTGGAGGTATCGCTGCTGGATTTGATGTAAGCATGATTCTTCGAAACTTACTAATTCCGTCTCTTTTTTCATTGCTTGTTATCTGTTTTCTCGCATTCAAACCAGAGCTATCAGTCAAGTTATTCCTTTTGTTCGGTAAAAGCATCCAGATTATCGGTGCATTAGGACTCGCACTTGCTGCCGTGCACCACTTAACTGACTTCACCTTACTCGTTGGCATGGCTCCGTTTGAAGAAGGTTTAGCAATCGTAGGTACAATTGCTGTTGTATTAGCAGGCGCATTTCCGTTTGTTGCATTTCTAACAAAAACAGTACACCCGCTATTCGACAAGCTCGGTAAGATCTCCTGCCTTGATGGCAAAGCAATTGCGGCGATTGTCTCCTCACTTGCTCATGCGATTCCGGCTTTCGTCCTAATGAAAGAAATGTCGCGACGTAGCCAAGTCGTCACAATGGCGTTTATCGTAAGCGGGGCCTTTGTGCTCGGTGGTCATTTTGGCTTTGTCGCAAGCATGAATCAAGAAATGGTTGTACCTATGATGATTGGTAAATTGACAGGTGGTATGAGCGCTGTTCTGATTGCAGCTTTTGTTGAAAAAGCAAAGTACCCGCAAGCACCGATTTTAGAAGATAAAAAGACGGATGCACGTTAAAATCAATCATTCCTTACAGATTGCTCATAAACGACAAAAAAACCAATGCGGAAAAAAGAGTGAATCCTTTTTCCGCATTGGACACGTTGTTTTAATATTTGTAGGACTGTCCTCCATCAATCGGGATGACGCACGCATTAATAAATTCCGCTTGGTCAGAAAGCAGAAAAGCAACTAAGTAACCAACTTCTTCTGGTTGTCCAAACCGTTTCATTGGGTTCACACTAACAAATTCCTTACCCGTTGCTTCCCAATCGTCTCCTCCTATTTGTCGCAATGATCCTTCAACCATTTTCGTTAAAATAGCACCTGGTGCGATCGCTTTAATACTCACACCATACTGCCCGTATTCGATGCCTGAATTTTTTGTTAAACCGACAACTCCGTGCTTACTAGCTGCATACCCAGATTGATTGCCAACTCCACGAATCCCGCCTACTGATGCTGTGTTCACGACTGTACCGGCTCCTTGTTTCTTCATCACTTCCAGGACATACTTCATTCCGTAGAAGACTCCATTCAAGTTAATGTCGACAACTTTCCGAAACTCATCTGAACCATAGGATTCGGTCAGGTTTTGCTTACCTTCCACTCCTGCGTTATTAAAAAAGGCGTTAATTTCATTGTATGTATCCACTGTTTTTTTTACATACGCTTGCACGTCTTCTTCTTTTGAGACATCAGCCGTAATAAGGATGATGTCTGCTTCAGGCACATCTGTGTGAATGAGCTGTTTCGATTCTTCAAGTGACTCCTTATTTACATCCACAAGCGAAAGTTTTGCACCTTCTTTCGCTACTTGAAGAGCGACCGCGCGTCCAAGCCCGGACCCTGCCCCAGTAATCAGTACCGTCTTTCCGTTAAATCGTGGTTCCATTCTGATTAACCCCTTTGCATACAAGATGAATATAGTATGTGCAAGAGTATGGCATTTCATTAGTCGTTCCCATTAATGAAACAAGCCACAAGTAATAGTGACTACTTGCGGCTTGGTCTTATTCCTTCCCTGTTCCCTCTTTCACAGGAAGCTTCTCTTCTTTTAATACGTCTTCGATGTAATTCTTCCCCCATTCATACATGGCATCAAGGATGGGTAACAGCTTCTCTCCTTGTTCCGTTAATGAATACTCTACTTTCGGAGGAACAACCGGATACACTTTTCGATCGACAATTAAATGATCTTCAAGTTCACGAAGCTGGGTCACAAGCATTCGTTGTGTGATGCCCGGCATAAGTGATTTTAATTCTCCAAATCGCTTGGTTCCCTCTTTTCCTAAATGCCATAGAATAAGCATTTTCCACTTCCCACCAATAACAGACAAGGTTAGCTCTTTTTCACAGTTAAACGTTCTTTCTCCTAAATTAGGCATATCCATCACCTCTCAAACGCAAGCATATCAGACGGTATACTTTTTATCACTATGTGCGATAAAAATGCGTACTTACGTAAATACATTATAGTGTTTATACTGTGAATTGTGCAGTCGAGAAATCGAACTGACACTCGAACAAAGGGGCGAATCACTTATGAAATTACAACTAGCATTAGACCTCGTAAACATTCCAGAAGCAATTGAACTTGTATCTGAGGTTCAAGAGTCCATTGACATTGTAGAAATTGGAACGCCTATTATAAATAGCGAAGGGCATGCCGCTGTTCGTGAGATGAAAAAAGCATTCCCTCACTTAACTGTTTTAGCTGACGTTAAAATTATGGACGCTGCAGGTTACGAAGTAAGTCAAGCATCTGCCGCAGGAGCAGATATCGTCACAATTCTTGGTGCTGCCGAAGATAGTTCAATCCGTGGCGCAGTTGAAGAAGCGAAAAAACAAGGAAAAGAAATTCTTGTTGATATGATTGCGGTAAAAGATATTGAAACCCGCGCAAAAGAAGTGGATGCACTTGGTGCTGACTACATCTGTGTGCACACAGGTTACGATTTACAAGCAGAAGGAAAAGATTCATTCGCGGACCTTCGTACAATAAAAAATGTCGTAAAACAAGCAAAAACGGCCATCGCAGGCGGCATTAAGCTTGAAACACTGCCACAAGCGATTGAAGCAAAACCTGACCTTATTGTTGTTGGTGGCGGTATTACAACAAAAGAGAATAAAAAGGCAGCCGCCAAAGAAATCAAAGATTTGATCAACCAAGGTTAATCAATGAAAACAGCAAACTACGCTCACGAGATTATTCGCGAACTACGTGTGGCGATTGACACCATTTCTGAAACGGAAGCAGAGCAATTAGTGGATGCGATACTCGCTGCAAATAAAGTATTTGTCTCTGGTGCTGGCCGTTCTGGGTTGATGGGCAAGGCGTTTGTTATGCGGATGATGCATATGGGGATTAATGCGTACGTCGTTGGCGAGACAGTGACAGCGAACTTTGAGAAAGAAGACTTGTTAATCGTTGGTACTGGATCAGGTGAAACAAAAACGCTCATCCCCGTTGTTGAAAAAGCGAAAGCGCTTGGTGGAACCGTTGCGACGGTGACACTCTCTCCAGATTCAACCCTCGGCAAGTTAGCTGATCTAACGGTTACACTGGCCGGCGCACCAAAAGATCAAGTCGGTGGCGAATACAACACAATCCAGCCCATGGGGTCCCTCTTTGAACAAGCAATGCTTTTGTTTTATGATGCAGTCATTTTGCGGTTTATGGAGAAAAAAGGACTTAACTCAAATCAAATGTATGGCAAACATGCAAATCTAGAATAGAAAAAAGCCAGACACTGAATCGTGGTCTGGCTTTTTATCTTTTATATCTATCCCTTTAACGCCTCAATCATCTCTTCGTAATCTTCCACATCTTCTCTCACTGTTTCCGGCTCATACGCGCCATTCTTGAAATAGTGTTTATTCAGCGCTTGAATTTCGCCTTCAACTAACTCAATTAATTTCCTCGATTGAACATTTGTTAGTTTCACTTTCATCTTAAATCCTCCAATGCCTCCTAAATCGTTCAGCAAGCTTATTAAGTATAACTCTTAAGTCAATACGATGCTCGTCCGACGTCTATTACATGGTCTCTTTAGTGGAAAATAATAAAATGATTGTTAGTTATTTCAATACGTTTATTTCTCTGTTTCCACGGGAAGAGCATTCAGTAAGGTACATAGATTAGAGATAAAGAAAAGGAGTGGGACAATGAATAAAGCATTAATTGCTGCTTTATGCAGCACAACAATCATGCTCGCCGCTTGCGGTGACAATGAAGATAGCGAAGAACAAAATGACCAAGCGAATGGCGAAGAATCAACTGAGGCAAACACCGAAGAACAAGCAGAGGATATGACCGCTGAAGAAATTCTTACAGAAGCAGTCGCTTTTTATGATGATCTTGACAGCCTTCATGTGGAGCGTGAAGGCAGTTTAAATCAAGAAATTGATACGCCTGAACAAGATGAAGATATGAACGATGCAAATGTGGATATGATGACTTCTGACAAGCAATGGCAGTTTCAACAAGAGGACGGTTTTTATCAGCGAACGGAAATCGGTATGAACATGGTTGTCAATGAAGAAGGCGAAGAAGAGGTAGAAGACGAGATGCCTACTTCCTATAGCTTTACGGATTCAGAAGATTCAGCTTGTATGATTACATATGAGGAAGGTGATAACGAGGCCATTCGCTATGAAAACCCTCTAAGTGAGGAATCACTCTCATTTGATATGCATCGTCAGGAGTATGAAGCGATTCTTGAAGATGCCGAACTAAATCTTGTTGGCGAAGAAACGATTAATGGCTATGACACCTACCACATTGAAGCGGATCAAGACGGTGAAATAACAGAATACTGGTTTGATAAGGACACATTCTTTGAAATTAAGCGAACCCTCGATTCTTCTTCTGAGAGTCCAGACGGTGAATTCAGCAATGAAGGTGGAGGAATAGATACGGTTGTTGATTACGAGGTCAATCCTGATTTTGACGCCTCTCTTTTTCAAGTACCAGAAGATATCGAAGTGGTAGATGGTGAAGTTGACGATACGATTGGCTAAAACAAAAACCAACACGGCTGAAATCAGCCGTGTTGGTTTTTGTTTTATTGCTATAACCCTCAATTCTCTAGCTGCTGACATGTTTTGTGAAGCGCTGGTTTTGTTCGTACTCATTACCATCCCTACCAACAAGCAGGTAGCCAGAAACGTACGGTGGACGAATCACTTACTCGTTTCCCAAGTACCAATAACCGCTCAAACTCCGCCTTCAGTATAAGCGTAGGTCGAGACTCCCCCCCTATGTACGCCACATCCAAACACGATAAGATGGCAAGTATTGCTTACTATGCCTCGCCTGCTCCCCTTTGATGCAATGATTTACTCATTCAGTGCGCTTTTCCTTCATTCCATGTTCGTACAAGCTTCTTGAAACACAAAAACTCGCCTTTTCTATTGAAAATTGACTTAAACAGACCTTTCTATGTTGGGAAAATCGATCGTAAACAGGAATGAACGATCAAAAGAAGAATGAAACAATTAGTAACATTATAACATTATACTCAAGGAGGTCGTTTCAATTGAAACTGATGATGAGAACGAAAGCAGGTAAGTCCATTGGTGCAACGATCGCGGCAGTTGCAATGTTTTCTGCCGTAGGAACTCAAGTAGCCTCTGCACATGGATATATTGAATCACCAAGTTCACGCTCCCTTTTGTGTAACCAAGGTGAAAACGTCAATTGTGGGGCCATTCAGTGGGAACCACAAAGCTTGGAGGCTCCAAAAGGATTCCCAGGACCAAGTGTTCCAGATGGTCAAATCGCATCTGCTGGAGGAGCATTCCCAGAGCTAGACCAACAAACATCAGACAGATGGGCAAAAGTAAACATCTCTCCAGGCGAGCAAACATTTACTTGGCACCTTACGGCGATGCATTCAACCGATAAGTGGCATTACTATATTACAAAAGAAGACTGGGACCCGAACCAGCCATTAACAAGAGACCAGTTTGAGCTAGAGCCTTTCTATGAAGTTAGTGATGGGGGTGCGCGTCCAAATCAAAAAGTGAACCATACGGTCAATGTTCCTGAACGGACTGGTTACCATGTTATTTTAGGAGTTTGGGATGTGGATGACACAATAAATGCTTTTTATAACACAATTGACGTTGACTTCGGAAATGGCAGCAATGCGTACGTGCCAAATTTCCTCTCCTACGATTGGCGGTAACAAAATAAAAAAAAATACCCACAACACATCACTTTTAGACGAATCACAAAAAATTCTTATGAGCTCGTTTAAAAGCCACAACAAGCGATAAAACGTAAAATAGAAGGAACGCCAGCCGGCGTTCCTTCTCTATTCCCAAGTTAATGTAAACACATAGACAAGCTCTGACTCATTGATTAAATGGTTTAACGATTCTTGATCACTACTCACTCCACTTGATACTTCAGATCCTTCAAAGTAAATAAATATGTTTTGACTCGTGTTCTCTAAGCGAAGATCGCCATCTGCCAGGCTAGCAAGCGATTCTATTTTTGGCACATCCACACTCCCATTATACTCTGTGTACCCATCTTCGCTCCCGAGCAAGACTGACACATCATAATAATAGGAAACACTTTCCGACTCTTCTTCGTTCACCTCAAATGCACTAAGACTAATAACCAGCTCTTCAGCCTCATTTGGAAACAACGATTCTCCTTCTTCGGCCTTAAGACCAAAAAGCTGTCTTGATCGTTCTTCTGACTTCTCGCCACCTTGATATGCATGAAGATCAAGGTTGAGAGTAGATAAATCATCCGGAAAATCACTTGTCTCATAGACATACGCATATTCGGTACCAATATCCAAATAACGCTTCTCGCTCTCATTTAATTCTTTTGGACTGATTACCGAGGTGTCATCGCTCGCTTCACTACATGCTGTTAATAAAACAATTGTTCCTAAAAGCACTACCATTTTCTTCATTAATGTCCGCTCCTCTAACATATGTATCTTCAGATCCTTGATTCAAATTTTTCATACGTATTATCATAGCTTTGAAAAGAGCACCATGTCACCCACTTGCCCTATATCTATTCGTCTTTCTTATGGCCTACTCCTTTTTTCTAACGATCGACTCCCCTCTCATCACGAGAAAAACACCAACAATGACGATAACTGACCCAAGCACATACATGGAAGCGATCGTTTCTTTGAGGGGAAAATAAGCACCAAACATCGTTGCAACCGGCAAGAGGTTTAAGAAAGAACGCCGACGCTTATGCAGCACCAGCATACCGCTGACGCAAAGTTACGACAATCAAAAAAACCATCCGCACTCTCGAAGGGGGATGGTTCATTCATTAAAGGTTACTGACAAACTGTTTCTGTTCTTTTCTTTCTTGTCCAAGTCGATTACCCTTTTCATTAAAACAGTGAATATGAATTGGGTCTACTGAAAGACCTACAACATCACCAGCTGTAAGCATCTCTTTTCCGGTGCCTATTGCCTGGATAACCGTTTTCCCCATTTCAAGATAGTACACATAGCGAGAGCCAATATATTCTTTACGTACGTACAATGCTGTCATTTTTCCTTTACCAGCTTGTTCATGCAACTCGATATGTTCAGGTCGTATACCTATTTCAGCAACCAGGTCATGACTTGCTGGTATTGAGAATGGCATTCCTTCCAATAAATGGACTGGTAAAAGATTCATTGGTGGCGTCCCAATAAATGTGGCGACAAAACGATTTACTGGGGTATCATAAATCTCTTCTGGCGTTCCGATCTGTTGAATCACACCGTCATTCATCACAACAATACGGTGGCCAATCGTCATTGCTTCAAGTTGATCATGGGTTACATAAACCATCGTTTGTTTCAAACGGTTATGGAGCTCAATTAAATCATTGCGTGCTGATACACGCAACAAGGCGTCCAAGTTCGATAACGGTTCATCAAGCAAGAAAAAGGGTGCTTGTTTCACAACAGCTCGTGCCAAAGCCACACGTTGCCGTTGCCCACCAGAAAGCTCCGCGGGTTTCCGGTGCAAATACGGGTTGAGCGCCACCAGGTTCGCCGCATGTTCGACTGCTTCTTTGATTGCTTGTTTCTTCTGTTTTTTGATCGTTAGAGAGAAAGCGATATTATCAAACACGGTCATATGTGGATAGAGAGCATAATTTTGAAAGACCATCGCTATGTTGCGATCAGCTACATCAACCCCGGCCATTGATTTTCCACCCATCTTAATTTCTCCAGATGTTGGTTCTTCAAGACCAGCAATGAGACGCATTAATGTTGATTTCCCACAGCCTGAAGGACCTAGTAAAACAAGGCGTTCGCCACTGTTTACTTGGAGATTCATTGATGGGATCACTTTCGTTTGGCCAAATGACTTTTCGACTTGTTTAAAGACAATTTGTTTGTCCTCATTCACACTACTTCACCCCCGTATGTAAAAAACTGCTCATAATATGGCGTTGTAATAATAAGTAGACAGCAAGCGGTGGCACTGAGGCGAGAAAGGCTACCGCCATCATTGGTCCCCATGATGTACCGCCTTCTGCGCTAATAAATTCCTGCAAAGCCAAAGGCATCGTCATCAATTGCTGGTCATTTATCATTAATAGCGGCCATAAGTATTCATTCCACGTTGTAATAAAGAACAAAATCCCAAGTGCAATCACAGAAGGCTTAACCGACGGGAATAAAATTCTCCATAACCGACGCCAATCGCCTGCACCGTCCACACGAGCAGATTCAATTAAACTGGCAGGAATTGATTTAAACGATTGTCTTAATAGGAAAATACCAATTCCATTTGCAATTTGTGGCAAGATTAACCCCGCATACGTATTGACTAGCCCAAAATCGCTTAAAAGAATATAGTTTGGCAACATCGTCACTTGAATCGGAATTAAGATGCTAGCAACTACAAGGTAAAATAGAAATTCCCTACCTCGAAAGGTAAACTGCGTAAAGCCATACGCAGCGAGGATGCTTGTAAACAGTTGCACAACCGTTACAACCGTTGCGATAAAAAACGAATTCCCCATATACTGTAAGATTGGCACCGCTTCAAACACATGGGTAAAATGCTCAATTGTTGGAGGAAACGGTATGAGTTGTATCCCACCTGAAAACAACTGGCCCGTCTCAAGAAAGGCCGTAACAGTCATCGTTAACATAGGAAAGAAACTAAGCAACAAGCACACAATCAGCAATAAATGCCACCCTTTAACTCTCATAATGCACCTTCCGATCAAGCAATTTTGCCTGCAAAAGAATGAGTACCACAAAAAATAAGAAAGTTAGTACAGCTGTCGCCGATCCGAGTCCCGTACGAAAAAATTGAAAACCGTATTGGTATGTTAAAAAAACAAGGTTGGTTGTGGACTGATCAGGCCCACCATTCGTTAACATTTGAACAGGTACAAAGGCGAACTGAATGCCCATCACGGTCGTCATCACAAACACAAACAAAATCGTCGGTCCTGTTAGTGGAAACACAATTCGGCGCAACATGCCAAACGAACTTTTCATCCCCTCAACACGCGCCGATTCTTTTACTTCCTCTGGCACACTTAAAATTCCCGCAAGCAAGACGATAAAGTGATACCCAAATGTATTCCAAGCCACCACGAACGTAATTGCAAGGAGCGCCCAACTTGAATCATTTAACCAATTAACAGCTGGCAACTGGAAGAAGGCAAGAATCTCATTAATAGATCCAATTAATGGATTGTACATCCATAAAAAGATAACTGAGGCGACAGCTAGAGACAGCACATGAGGCACAAACAAAGCCCCCCGGTAAAACTGCTGAAACTTAAGCGGCACTTGCGTCACACCATACGCAATGATGTATGGCAAAAGCAAGATCAACACAAGCAACATTCCCATATACAACAAGGTATTTAAAGCCGCCTTCACAAACTCTTGATTCCGAAACAACTCGATATAATTCCCAAAGCCGACCCATGTTTTTGTTGGACTGACCATATTCCACTCTAAAAAACTCAAATAGATCGACCGACCAAGAGGGAGGAAGATAAAGAGGAATATCGGCAACAAGGCCGGCGCAATGAAAAGAAACGGCTTCGCCCGCTTAATCCCTCTTTGTATTGGACGAGCTTTCATACAGCTGACGGCTCCGCTACTTTACCCTCACGCATTAATTGATTTCCGTGTTCTTTTATCACTTCCAGTGGTGCCGTTTCTTCATATTCCAGTATCAACTTCGGTGAATGAGACAATGTATCAAGCGCAGCCCAAATGCTTGTCCAATCTGTTACACCGGCACCAATCGGCAAATGCAAATCCCCTTTGCCGTCATTATCGTGTAAATGAAGCGCACCTAAGTTTCTTCCAAGCGCTTTAATAACCGCCGGAATATCCCACTTATTAATCGTCGCATGACCAACATCAAGCAACGCCTTAATCGTCGGTATATCCTCAAATAACTGCACAAATTCCTGCTCGTCAAACAACATTTTGTCGTGAAAGCCCACATTTTCGACAAAGAGCGTAATGTCATTTTGCTTCGCAACCTCTCCTAGTTGCTTAATGTAGTGCCGCGACCTCATCTGTGCTTCTTCTTTGTGGAAGAGAGGTGATGCGTACAAATGGGTATGGAGTACCGCATGACTTGCAAACCCTGCCGCCCATTCCAGATAAGTTCGGTACATATCAAACGAATATGCCGCATGCCCCGGAAATTGTATCGACGCCAGATTGAGCTCCCAAATTGGCAAGTGAACTCCCATATCACCACGAAACGATTCAAATCGTTCCTGCTCCCGGTCCCAATCCGTATTCCCATGCCAATGGGGACCATCAGTCGAAATCTCTATCCCCCCATTCCATTCACGTATAAAGGCATCGGCTCCATCAATTTTATTCATAAAAGGAAGTAAGTTCGCATATACATTCATCTTCATCTCCACCTTCTCTTTTTATTGGATGTAGCTATTAATTTTTTCTTCAGTTTCTTGCAACACTGCTTCCACATCTTCACCGTGAAAAATCTTGTCTCGTGCATCTAATATCGCTTGTTCAGCTTGCAATCCATTCGCTCCTGGAAAGTTAATCCACGGTACGATCGAATCCATTTGAGCATTCGCCGTCTGCATAATTGGATTTTCATCAAAAAACGGTCCAAGCGTATCTGGATCTTCTGCAAGACCGACGACTGGTGGCAAGTATCCTGTGCCCTCCACCCAAATCTTCATCGCTTCTGGGCTCGATAAATATTTCATAAACTCCCATGCCGCCGCTTGCTTGTCAGGATCTTGTGCAAACGAGAACAATGCGTTCCCACCAGCTGCGACTTGTCGTTCTTTCTCTCCAAACGTTGGAATTTCCACCGAGCGTAAATCAAAATTGCTTTGCTCCTCAATCGCGGCACGACGACCAACCGTTGTCATCATCATCCCAACCCGTCCGGTCGCAAATGCTTGTATGCCTTCTTCCCACGTCACATGAAGTGCCTGCTTGTCTTGAATCATGCCACCAAGCATGTCAAACACTTCAATGCTCTCCTCACTCGCAATTGTTGAGACAGCCTGGTCGCCATTATAATTAAGGAAGTCACCACCATTTGAACGAACAAGCGCATACTCCGCCCAACTATCAGGCGGCTGCTGTACATACAGGCCATATTCCCCTGTATTCTCTTGCACCAGTTGCGCCATCTCTTGCATCTCATCCCACGTTTGAGGCAACTGCTCCACATCCCAGCCCGCTTCACGAAGTAAATCGGCATTCACATACATGATCGGATTGCTAAGAGCATAAGGAAGTCCCGCTAACATCTCCTTATCGTTGGAATAACCTAGCTGCTTAATATTTTCCAGGTATGATTCGTTTAAAAAAGCCTCGCCCTCGTCATCAGTCGCCGCAAGCTCCGCTACAGGAACATACGGCACATTCTGATCGACGTACGAGATATAATTGTAACCAATTTGCGCCACATCTGGAGGATTCCCACCACTAAGCGCAGCTTGTGCATTTTGCAATAAACCTTGATAGTTTCCCGGCTGGAACGACTCTTTTACTTCAATTCGATCTTGGGACTCATTAAACTGGCGCACCATCTCTTTAATCGCTTTTCCGCCCCAGTCCTCGTTGTTCACATGCCAATACTCAATCGTCACTTTCTCCTCACTACCTGAAGCACCTTGGCTATCCCCGCAAGCAGACAAAAACGCTATTCCGCTTAAACACGCAAGCAAGCCCCAATGATGTTTACCCACAAAATTCACCCCTTATCGAAAGCTCTCTTCGCGTTCAGTATACGGATCAAATATGTAGGGCTTGTAAATGAAAGGCAAGAATGGCGTAAAGATTTGTAAAGGTCATTGAAAATTTACTCGGACCTACAGATAAAGATGGGACGGGTCACTATCAACAAAATGGAAGTTCGAACGTATAAACGAATACACTACGAACAGAAAAGGAGGAAGGAGAGATTGTTATGATTGAGTTGGGAGAAGCGGTGGTAAAGTGAAAGAGCGCTGTTCTAGTAATAGAGAAAGACGAGTGCTTCTGCACCCGTCTTTTATGATCAATATGTATGTAGTTATTGACAGTTATTAAGAAACATGAATGAATCGTAGTGCCCCCTTTATACAAGCGCCACAATCACATGCCAGACCTCGACAAGGCCTTCCGTTAAAAACAAAACAATCACAATCCCCATTACAATTAAGAGCCAATTATTTTGCTTCTGCTGGACAAAATAGACATCGACTGACATAAATAAAAGACCTAAAGCAACAATAAAATAAAAGCCAATATCTAACCAGGTAGAATCATAGAAGAATCCCGTCACTACAAAAGCAACCGCTAACCAACAAAGCGGTTGCCAAATTTTCTGTGCCCACTCCACCACTACCACCTCTTAAATGAAGTGTAGCATGAAAAGAATTTTGTTTTACCATTTTATCTAAATTTTTTCACCGAACGCTATATCGTCTTGTGTGCGCCGAATAAGAATAATGATCAACAACGATCAATGAACGCTCACCGTCAACTTGGTGTGAAGGAAGAAACAGCTGCAAAAGATCAAGAAAATCGCTCTTCTTGTCTTCATATCAATCGTGCTGATGATGAAGTAGCAGGTCTTACAAAACATGCGTGCCCAAGTTCGTTGATTTGGGCAAGCGAGATGGCACTTCACTGAGTCAAACAGCTAAAGGCGAATTTGACGAAACACTTAACAGCCTTCAATATATGGACGATTGAACGGTACAAACATCGCACTTAGGAACGAAACGCCACACCACGTTTTTCAACTTATCGAACGTGCTAACGATCTTATCCGCCAATAACTGTGGATAATGTGGATAAAACCTGTGATTATTGTGAATAACTTCATGAATTAAACAAAACCCCCGCCCTTAGTGATATAAGAGTGGGGGTTACTTCTTCATTATCCTCTATTTCTCTCTTGCTTCTGCTACTTTATCCACAAATGCTTGAGCAAGACTCGTTAATCCGTCCCAGTCGTTTGCTTCAATGAGGTCTTTTTTCAACAGTGCTCCTCCTGCGCCTACGGCTGACGCTCCAGCTTTAATAAAAGCCGGAATCGTATCAAGATCAACACCTCCTGTTGGCATAATGCCAATATGGGATAATGGACCTTTCACTGATTTGATAAACGATGGACCTACGCATTCTGCCGGGAAGACTTTCACTAAGTCTGCGCCCCACTCTGTTGCTTGATAAGCTTCCGTTGGAGTAAAGACACCTGGAATAACAGGGATACCTTTTGCTTTTGCGGCTTTAATTGTTTCTTGCACTAAAATCGGTGCGAAGATAAACTGGGCACCTGCTTCAATTGCCTCTTCAGCTTGTTTCGCAGTAAGCACAGTCCCCGCGCCAACAACGGCTTGATCGCCATACGTTTGGCGCAAACGCTTAATCACTTCAAACGGTTGTTCTGAATCAAGTGTGACTTCAAGACCTTTTACTCCACCGGCTACAAGTGCTCCAGCAATATCATTCGTTTTTTCAGGTGGTAATTTACGCATGACTGCGCACACTCCTGATGCAAGTACTTCTTCTAATACTGTCACCTTACAACGCCTCCATATATTTGTTCATTTTCGCCAAGGATGGCGTCCACTTCCACTCTAGTTGGCATTCCTTCGACATCTCCTTTAGATTGCACGACGAGAGAGCCAACGGCCGCCCCAATTTTTACAGACTCGGCGAGTGATTTTTGCTCAAGTAACCCTGCGAGTACTCCTGCGGCAAAGCCATCTCCAGCACCAATTGGATCAACAACTCGGGAAACGCTAAAGCTATCGACTTGACCTGATCCGTCTTCGTCTTGATAAAGCGTATATTCGGCACCATTTTTAATGACTGCTTTTTTTGCGCCATTATCAATCAAGTGTTGAAGCAGTTTCGCTTCTGGCTGTTCACCGAATAGCCAGATTGCTTCATCCAAGCCCGGTAAAACAAGGTCAGAGAGCGACGCGATCTTCAACAATCGCTCCCGAGCTTCTTCTTCACCAATCTTTTTAATCAACGCAAAACGAAGATTTGGATCAAATGAAACAAAAACATCATTCGCTCGCGCTGTTTCAATACTTGCCAAAACGGCTTCATAGCAAGAGTCACTTAAAAGCGGTGTAATGCCTGTTAGGTGCAATACAGCTGCACTTTCAATTGCCGGATGATGCAGATCATCTTTCGTTAGCGTGCTTGCCGCCGAACCATGGCGGTAATAATAAACCGCTGTTTCGTCCTCGCGCCGCCGTTCTTTAATATAAAGAGCAGTTGGCGCTTCGGTTGTCTTTTTCACGTACTCGGTTTGAACGCCTTCCGCTCTTATTTCACGGACAACATACTCGCCCATTTCGTCATCACTAACTTTGCTCATCCATCGTGTGGAATGACCAAGCTTCGTAAGAGCGATGGCAACATTCGATTCTGCACCACCAATTTTTTTAAGAAAGCGAGGTACATAACTAAAGCGTCCTTCTGTTTCTGCTTCAAACAATACCATCGTTTCGCCAAATGTGACCATTTCCGTTTGCATCTCGTTTCCTCCTTTTTATACGCCTGAATACGCCATAAATCCGCCATCAACAGGTACCGTAATGCCAGTGACAAAGCGAGACGAGTGATCATCTGCGAGCCAAAGCATCGTACCGAGTAAATCGTCCGGTTCACCGAAGCGTCGTTGGGGTGTATGGCTAATGATTTTATCTGCACGTGCAGTAAGCGAACCGTCTTCATTCGTAAGCAAGTTTTTGTTTTGCTCGGTTAAAAAGAAACCAGGGGCAATTGCATTCACACGGATGCCCGCCCCTGCAAAATGGACAGCAAGCCATTGAGTCAAGTTTTCAATCCCCGACTTCGCGGCGCTATAAGCCGGCACTTTTGTCATTGGTGATGGGGCTGACATCGATGAAATATTTAAAATCGTGCCTCCCGTCTCTGCCATCGCTTTTGCGAATATTTGTGTCGGAATAATGGTGCCGACGAGGTTTAAACGGAACACATGGTCAAAGCCTGTTAGTTTTAAATCGAAAAACGATTTTAATGTTTCGTCGGTCGCATCGCCAGCTTCATACAATTCTTTATCGGTAATCGCATCAGGGTGATTGCCACCAGCACCGTTAATAAGCAAATCACATTCACCAAGTTCCTGTTTCACTTTTTCATAAGCGTCCTTAACACTTGCTTCATCGAGTACATCACAAGCAATGGCGATACTCGTACCACCTGCTTCATTAATTTCCGCAGCGACTTTCTCGCCATTTTGTAGTGTTCGGTTTAAAATGGCGACCTTCACACCTTGGCGCGCAAGTTCTTTGGCCATAGCACGACAAAGCACACCACTTCCACCAGTCACAACAGCTGTCTTACCTGCTAACCCTTCATGAATGGGCAACATGTGCATTCGCCTCCTCTTTCCGTTTCACGAGTTCATATGCATCCCACAGGCCCCAAAGGTGCATGATTCCTAACGCACGGTCATACAAGCCGTAGCCTGGGCGACATTGCTCATTCCATAAATGTCTGCCGTGATCTGGGCGCGCATATCCAGTAAATCCATTTTCATGATAAGCTTTAACGACATCATCAATTGGAACCGAGCCATCTTTTGAACGATGGGAAGTCTCAATAAAATCGCCATTTTCATAAATTCTTACATTACGGATATGCGCAAAGGCGATGCGATCATGAAAACGACGAATCATTGTTGGTACATCGTTTTCTGGATTGGCACCTAATGAACCGCTACATAACGTCAAACAGTGAGCCGGACTATCTGAAATGCTTAAATAGCGTTCAATTGCCTTTTCCCCGGTAATAATGCGTGGCAAATTAAAAACGGACCATGGCGGATCATCCGGATGGATGGCCATTTTAATGCCTTCCTCTTCAGCGACTGGTAGGACTTCGGCTAAAAAGTAACCTAAGTTTTCCCAAAGGGCTTCTTCATCCACTTGTTTATAAGCGTCAAATGACTGTTCAATTGTTTTTAATCGTTCTGGTTCCCAGCCTGGCATCGTAAAGCCAGAAGTCGTTGTTTGTTCAATTAAGTCATATGGATTCATCTGATCGACTTTAGCTTTTTCGTAAAACAAAGCGGTTGACCCATCTTCCATTTCTTTAAACAAATCCGTCCTTGTCCAGTCAAATACAGGCATAAAGTTAAAGCAGACTACTTTTGCGCCCACTTTAGCGACGTTTCGCAAGCTTGTTTTATAGTTTTCAATATAAGCGTCTCGACTAGGGAGACCGAGTTTAATATCTTCATGAACGTTAATGCTTTCCACAACGTCTAAATGAAAGCCATGTGCATCCGCTTGTTTTTTCACATCCATTACTTCTTCTTCTGTCCACACTTCTCCAGCAGCGCGGTGATGCAGTGCCCATACGAGACCTTCCACACCAGGAATTTGCTTAATTTGTTCTAAAGAAACTGAATCATTTCCTTCTCCATACCATCTAAATGTCATACGCATTGTTGTTTTCGCTCCTTTTTAGATGAAACCGATTTCATTCATACGAATGGTGATTTCTTGTCTTTCTCGCGTGTTTATACGGTCCCTTCAACTTGATAAGGAAGTGTAATCAAACATTGGCAATTCTATATTTATTGTTGAAAATAATGAGGGTATTCATCTTTTAAAGCCGATTGATCATATTGAAGCAGTGTAAGATGAGCATGCATGACGATTTCCGCTTCCAATACATTTTTTGCTTTAATCGCATTCAGCATCGCTTCATGTTGTTCAATTAACAAATCCCAGTTTAATTTCAAGTGCATGCTAAGTTTGCGCATTCGATTTAAGTGGGTGTCCATTCGTTGCACAATCTCCCAGACACGTACTTTATTTGTGCCCTCGGCAAGCGTTAAATGAAACGTCCGATCAAGTTCAAACAACAATTCCTCATCGTCGTTTTCTTTTGCTTGCTTTTGCTCGACAACATTTCTTTCCATTTTACTAAGACTTGACTCGTCAATCGTTGAGCAAGCCAGCTTAATAATGGCTGCTTCTGTATGTTCTCTCATAAAGCGGGCATCTTCAACATGGTTTAAATCAATAAGCGTCACAAAGGAACCTCTCTGTGGGAGAATATGAAGTAATTCATCCTCCGATAGTTTCAAAAAAGCTTCCCTTACAGGCGTGCGGCTCACATTTAATTCTTCAGCAATATCTTTTTCAGAAATGGCTGTACCTGGAGGCAATTTCAGCGTCATAATCCTCGCACGTATCGTCTCGTAAACATATTCCCGTGTAGACACGTTAAACTTCGTCTGATTATTCATTCGTTCACCTCTTAAATTGATACTACCACACTACCATACAAGTATGCTAGAGAAAAATGAACCGCTTTCACTTAGGTGGGGTGGGAGCGGTAGGGAAGGAAGCAGATTAAGATTTAGTGCTCGCAGCTCAGGATTTAGTACACGCAACTCAGGGTTTAGTGCTCGTAGCTCAGGGTTTAGGCGCAAAACTCTGGGTTCAAGCCTCGCAGTATAGTTTTCATATTACTAACCCCTTCAATAAACTAAAAATTCTATCTACATATTGACTCGCTTTGCAGTATAGTATAGAAAACAGCTGTCCTTTCTTTACCTCGTAAACTCATTAATGCAAGCGCTTTCAAAATAAGTTGCACTTAAGGAGGTTCCCACATGAAACGTTTAGCCGCTCTAGTAAGTGTTTCGTTTCTCGCCCTTTCAGGCTGTCAGTTGCCAACTTCATCCGGTGAGGAAAAACCCGTTATTACGCTTTGGTATTGGAACCGTAGCTTAAGTGATGATGTCATTGCCAAAGCACAGGAAGCTTTCCCTGATGTCACCATCGAGGCGCAGAAAATTGGCGGTGACGAGTACAAAACCAAACTCCATACTGCGTTAATCGCCGGTAGAGGTCCTGATATTGTGGCGATGAATGATTGGGCCTTTGAATATCTTGCGTACGAAGAGGAATTTGTTAACTTGCTTGATTATGGAGCCGGTGAGTTGGAAGAAGACTATCTTGATTGGAAGTGGCAAGCAGTCGAAGATCCTGATTCTGGGTCATTAATTGCTTTGCCGATCGATACTGGACCAACTGCTCTTTATTACCGTGCTGATTTATTTGAGGAAGCGGGCTTGCCTACAGAACCGGAAGACGTCCATGCGGCGCTGCAAACATGGGACGACTATATTGACGCTGCGATTCAATTAAAAGAAGAAACAGGTGCGTATATGTTTGAATCCATTACGAAACCTTACTTGCAAATGCTTGAGCAACAGTCTGATAAGTACTTCGCCGAGGATGGTTCATATATCGGTGATGGCGAATCGATTCAAACCGCTTGGTCAACTGCCATTCGCATACATGAGGAAGGGTTATCAGCTCGCCTCACTGATGGTCAAGAAACGAATGCCGCATTAAACGGCGGCGATGTCGCCTCCCGTGTTGGCGCGGTGTGGGAATCACAAATTACTCAAGATGCGGCACCTGATACAGCCGGGAAATGGCGCGTCACCCGGACTCCAGGGGGCGACGGAAACAACGGTGGGTCATTCATTGGCGTTTTGGCGAGTTCACCAATGAAAGATGAAGCCGTCGAAATTACGAAGTGGCTTGTTTCACCTGATGCCCAGCAACAACATTATTTAGACGTAAACCTTTTCCCTTCAACGATTGCGACACTCGAGTCGGAGTTGATGCACAAGCCAGATCCGTTTTACGGTGAGCAAATGGTTGCTGATGTGTTTATTGAATCAGCAAAAAATGTTCCGCCTACGTTTTACGGCGAACATTACGGGATCTTCCGCGATATTTTTAATGACGAATTAGTCCTTGTTGACCGAACAAATAAAAATCCAGATCAAGCCTGGGAAGATGCTCAACGCCAAGCAGCGCGCGAACTGTCCCGACTTGAGAAATAAGGAGGAACCGTGATGACGCAACCAAAACATGAAGTTGCCCGCCCCCCTGTCTTTCATAACAAGCCATCGCTCTGGGCAGAGATTTGGAAAAAGCGTACACTTTACTTATTTATTTCCCCGTTCTTTCTTTTATTTGCTGTCTTTGGCATCTTCCCAATCATCTACTCCCTTTACTTGTCCTTTCATAATTGGTCAGGACTTGGGGAGAGAACTTTTGTCGGTCTCTCAAATTTTCAGTACTTGATTACGGATGCAGGCTTTTGGCAAGCAGTTGGTAATACGTTTGGCATTTGGTTTTTATCAAGCATTCCGATGCTTTTCTTTGCGCTCGTTATTGCATTCCTGTTGAATTTGCCGTCGCTTACAGGTAGAGGCACGTATCGAACCTTATTCTTTATTACAAACGTCACATCAATTGTTGCGGTGGCGATTATTTTTGAAACGATTTTCAGCAATCAATATGGGCTGATGAATTACTTGCTTTCCCTTGTAGGAATTGGTTCGCTTGAATGGATGAACTCGAGCTTTTTAATAAAAGTTGTCATTGCTTCAATGGTTGTTTGGCGTTTTGTTGGCTACAACGCAATCATTTATTTGGCTGGCTTGCAAAGCATTCCAAAGACACTTTATGAAGCTGCAATTATCGATGGTGCCAACAAAATCCAAATCTTCTTTCGAATCACAATCCCGATGCTACGGCCAATTATTTTGTTTACCGTTATTATGACAACGATCGGATCGATGCAGATCTTTACGGAACCACAGATTTTGCTCGGCAATTCTGGTGGTGTTGGTGGAGCTGGGATGACAATGACGCTCTACATGTATAATGAAGGCTTCTTAAATCAACAATTTGGTTATGCGTCTGCCGTCTCATGGGCAATGTTTATTATTATCGCTGTGTTCTCTCTTATAAACTGGAAACTAGTACAGAAAGCATAAGGAGGAGATTCGATGTCATCTGATCGTTTTTTTGCGAAACTGCTCACCCATTTCATCTTGTTGATTGGCGTCATTATCTCCGTTTTTCCGTTTTATTGGCTTGTCGTGATGGCAACAAATACGTCTAGTGAGATTGTCCGTTTTCCACCGAAGCTGACCTTTGGTGGTGAATTGTTTACAAATGTTTCGAACGTGCTTGGTTCAATTGATTTTTTCCAAGCGTTTTTTAATACATTGTTTGTTTCATCTGTAAATGTACTCGGAATCTTGTTCTTTTGTTCATTGGCTGGATTCGCTTTTGCTAAATTTCAGTTCCCTGGAAAGAACATGTTGTTTGTCGCTTTGTTATTAACGATGATGATACCCGCTCAAATGAGTTTCGTTCCATCGTTTTTACTAATAGCCGAGTTTGGTTGGGTTGATACGTACAAAGCATTGATTATTCCAGGTCTCGCAAGCGCTTTTGGGATTTTCTGGATACGACAATTTTGCCAAGATGCGGTTCCCGACGAACTACTAGAAGCTGGTCGGCTTGATGGCTGCAATACGTTCCGTTTGTATTGGAATGTTGCCTTGCCCTCACTTAAGCCAGCGCTAACATTTCTTGGTATCTTCACGTTTATTGGCGTCTGGAATGATTACTTGTGGCCTCTCGTTACGATTAATTCACCGAGTCGTTATACGCTTCAAGTGATGCTCGCCCAGTTAAATGGCGTCTATGACACGGATTACGCCATTATTATGACTGGTACATTGATGGCGACAGTGCCGCTGATCGTATTGTTTATTATCTTTAGTAAGCAGTTTATGGCAGGTGTTGCTGAAGGGGCAGTAAAAGAGTAAGTCTAAAGCCGCTTAATAGCGGCTTTTTATTATGTCTTCAAAAATAATTGATTCCTTTTTCTTTTCAGAATGTTACACTAAAGAAATCGATTTTTGGAAAGAAGGAGGCTAATGAGATGAGGCAACAACAAGCGATTCATCAAATCACTCAAAGTTTAATAGCTGACAAACGCGTACGTGCCGTCTATCTGAAAGGTTCAATCGGTCGAGGCGAGCACGATGAACATTCTGATGTTGACTTGTATTGTTTTGTGAATGAATCAAATAAGGAAGCTTTCTTAAAAGACCGATTGCGTCATTTAGAGTCATACCGCAAGCTTGTTTTTTTCGAAGATTATTTCATTATTGCCCCACAGATCATTGCTGTTTTTGATGACTTGCTTCACGTTGACTTATATACAGTGACCGAAAAAACATTCCAATCAAACGATTACTTTCGTGTCCTGTATGACCCTAAAAACATACTCGCACCTTATAAGTCGGCGCAAACTCTGGCCTTAACAACCGAGGAATTTCAAGATTGTGCCCATGATATCGCTTGGTTTTTATTTCAATATAGCAAGTCAGCTAACCGAGGAAACGATCTTTGGTCTGCGGCAATGGTCCATAATGTCTTGGTGAATCTCTCAAAAGTTTTGTTACACCGGTAGCAACCTAACCGTGCCCAACTCGGTCTTAAAGAATTAGCAGCTACATTGCCACAAAAGCAACTTCATGCGGTTACGAGCATTTACAATAAAGCAACCCCTAATAGCCACCCTCTAGCAGTACAGCAACTTGTTTTGCTCTTACAAGAAGAACAAGCGTGGCTAGAAAAGGAACTTGGAGCTGATTCTCAGATTATATCCTTTATGAAAACGATCATGGCTGAACTGCTCATGCGCTGAAACTTTTCACCCCTAACATACGTACAAAAGAAAAGGAGTTGATGTAAATGAAAAGCTTACGTTACATCCCATTTATTGTTTGTACGACCTTTATCCTTTTCTTTATACCTAAACTTGCTTTTGCCGCTGATTTTACCATTGAAGAAGTGCGCATTGACGCTTATTTACATGAGGATGGCACGGTAAAGGTCGAAGAATCACATACGTATGACTATAGAGGGGACTTTAATGGTATTTCACGCTCACTGATCCCACAAGAAAATTCAGATATTCTCGATTTTGTGGCAAGTGAAGATGACGTTTCCCTTGAAGTAGAACGAGAAGATAACCAGTACCTCATTTACCGTGGGGGCGAAGATGAAACCATTACGATTGATCTCTTTTATACGGTCACAAATGGTGTACTTGTATACGAAGTTGTCGCTGATTTTTATTACCCTTTCTTTGATCGTAGCAATGAATCCGATTATAAACAGATGGACGTTTACGTTCATCCACCGCAAGAAGTTGAACCTGTGATTGCTTATGGGGAAGACGCGGCAGCTAATTTAGTAACGACGAAAGAAGACGGAACTGTCCACTTTGCTATGGGTCATGTAAACAGTGGGGAGAACGGCAATATTCGTGTAACGTTTGATGCCGACTTGTTTCCATCAAGTACGGTATTGCCAGGTTCCATGCACGATTCCATTATGCAAGAATTTGAGACTTACAAAGAACAACAAGAACGTTTTGAAACCCGGGCTGCTTCGCTCGATGCAAGTGCACCCTATTTCATTGTTGCTCTTGTACTTTACCTCTTACTCTTATTCTTTTATATGTGGAGAAGGCGCAGTACGCTTTTACATGAAGTTGATCGAACGTCATCCACCGTCCCTTCAGAGGGCAACATCAGCTTAACCGCAATTATTGCCCATATGAAATATGACGTGGTAAATACGGATTTGCTGACTGCAAGTTTGCTTGATTTAGTACGCAAAGGATATGTGAAACACGATGGAGAAAAAGCCTTTGAAGTGATCGATTGGCAAGTCGAGTACTCGCACGAAACCATTTTACTCAGATGGCTTTTTACTAAGATTGGCAACGATGGAACGTTTATGTATAGTGATTTGGACCAGTACTTAGAACACACAAAGAACCACGAGACATTCTACCAAGACTTTGAAGCGTGGAAAAAAGAAGTTCTTCAAGAATTAAAACAAAATCATTTGCGTGAACGCAAAGGAATGTTGCGGACATTCATTGGTTTATCAAGCCTGCCTCTTATTCCTTATGCCATTACACTTGGCATTCATCAACTGTTTCTTTGGATGGCTTTAGCGATTGTTTTTGCGCTTACGCTTGTGATGATTGCTTTGTTTTATCACCCACGGACGATAAATGGAATCAAGCTTCACTCAGAGTGGAAAGGGATTCTCAATTACTATCGTAGTATGGATAAAAAGGATTGGCACCAATTATCTGATGATGAGAAGTTGAGAGCGACGATTTACACGCTTGGCTTCAACCATAAAACCGTGGAATCTAAACATAAACAACTGGGCGACTCTCTCTCCTCATCCCACAGCAGCACTGTTGCTCCGCTTATCTTAATCGCACTCGCCACAAATGAACACTTCTCGCACGCTACGAGAACAGCTTCTGCATCTGGTGCAGGTGCTCATGGCAGTCCTCCTAGTGGAGGAGGTGCTGGAGCTGGTGGCGGCGGCGGCGGTTCAGGTGGATTTTAAGTTCCAATACGAAAACGAAGCATAGGCAGCTGCCTATGCTTCGTTTGGCTTACAGAAATCACTTCGATGAATCTATGTATGTATGACCAATCATTTGATGCTCGTTTCTTGTGATGATGCACGGGACTCGCTCTTTAACATAGGCTATTACCATCAGTCTTTATCATGAAAGGAAGATTCAAATGGATCAGCATCGACTATGTCCACCCTATCCACTCGTTCCGTATCAGCATCCTATCGCGACGAGATATATGCAGTCCATGCATCATCATCCATTAACTGACTATGGAAATCAACCTTACGTTACCAATATTGAAGAAGCGACTCTTAACAATCAATCGTACCGTACCGCTTTATGGACAGGAGCATATTTGCAAGTAACGTTAATGAGCATTCCACCTGGAGATGATATCGGTCTAGAAATCCACCCTAATACGGATCAATTTTTGCGAATTGAACAAGGTATGGGCATAGCGTATATGGGCGATGCCCAAAATCATCTCACATTTCAACAGCCTGTTTACGAAAACTCTGCCATTATGGTTCCAGCTGGAAAGTGGCATAATGTTGTAAACACGGGGCATATACCACTTAAACTATATTCGATTTATGCTCCTCCCCACCATCCACACGGAACCGTTCAACAAACAAAGGCCATTGCGATGCAAGAAGAGTCTTAAGAGATGGCGGTTAAATAAGGGCCATTTACTGGCTCTTTTTCTATGTTGCCTATGACCATTTAATAAAAACCCATTCATAACTAAAAAACGTTACGGCGAATCATCCTTAAACAACTCTCTTAACAATTTCTCTCGGTTGTTTATAAAGTAACTTATGACTTGATAGTGGTCTGTATCTTCATAGTCGGTTTTTTTGATCTTGTCCCCATCAAATGAAAAGATGTCTGCCTTTGGAAAACCAAGCAAGATTGGTGAATGAGTTGCAATAATGAATTGCGTGTCCCCTTGAACAGTCAAGTCATGTAGAATACGCAAGAACGCAAGCTGCCTTTGTGGAGACAAAGCGGCTTCTGGCTCATCTAGTAAATAAATCGCCTTTTTTCGAAAGCGGTTGGTAAACAATGATAGAAACGATTCTCCGTGAGATTGATGATGAAGCGATTTTCCACCATAAGACGCATACACTTGTTCAGGTTTCCCATCTTCTAAAGCAACTTCATCAATGTGCGTAGCAAATTGATAAAAAGACTCTGCTCTCAAGAAAAAGCCATTTGTTATTTTCGGCAACCAAGACAAACGGACATAATCTCCTAAAGCCGACGCTGATTCATGAACGTCATAAACATTATTGCGGCTTCCACCCGCTGTGTGAAAGCCACATTTGTCCGCAATGGCTTCTAGCATCGTGGACTTACCAGAACCATTTTCCCCGACTAAAAAGGTCACACCTTTTGATAGATCAATCCGTTCTGTTTTACGAACAAATGGAATCGAAAATGGATACCTCCCATATGTATCAATTTGATCGTGTTGAATTGTAATACGTTTTAAGAACATGAAGTTAAGCTCCTCCTATGTCTGATTAAGTAAATTATCCGCTTATCATTTATACGGTTATTATAGCTTAAAACGGACAAGCGTCTGCCTCCTCTATCTCGATAACACAAAGAAGTCAACAGCAAATTTCCGCCTTGCCTCTCCACTCTCCTCACTTGAATCTCCGCGGTGAACTCTCCATTCTCCACATCCGCTACTTAAATTCCGTTCCTCTCGTTGAATCTCCGCAATTCTAATTAAATCTCCTTCTTCCACAGCAAATCTCCTCCTCAGCCTCTTAATTCTCCGCTCTCCTCGCTTGAATCTCCGCGGTGAACTCTCCATTCTCCACATCCGCCACTTAATTTCCGATCCTCTCGTTGAATCTCCGCAATTCTAATTAAATCTCCTTCTTCCGCAGCAAATCTCCTCCTCAGCCTCTTAATTCTCCACTCTCCTCACTTGAATCTCCGCGGCGAACTCTCCATTCTCCACATCCGCTACTTAAATTCCGTTCCTCTCGTTAAAACTCCGACTACTGCATTAATTCTCTGTCTTCTTATTCTAACCTCCGTAATAGCTATAGCTATTACACGTAACTGTTGACTTAGTCTTTTTTTAATTGTATTTATTCTGATAATGCGCTAGTGCGAGCAAAGGAAACAAATAGCGGTAGCTATGATAATGGAAATAAATTCGATCAGCAAGACCTTTACCTGCTGGGTACTCTTCACGCCAATCAACTTGGTTTAACGACTTTAATAAAAAATGCATAGCCTCAATCATGTTCTTATCTGGCTGATCCGAGACGGATACGAGCGCATCAAGCGCCCATGCAGTATGAGTAAGTGTACTTGCCGCAAGCGGTGTATATGTTTTATTACGGTCACTTAAGCAAGATTCTCCCCATCCCCCGTCCTTGTTTTGTATCGCCTTTAACCATTTCACAGCCTTTTGAATGCTTTCATCGGTCGAAACACCCGCTGCCGCCAATCCTGTGAGTGCGGCCCATGTCCCGTAGATGTATTGAACGCCCCACTGTCCTTCCCATGATCCGTTTTTCTCTTGGTTTTTTCTAAGCCATCTCACACCATTCGAAAGCTCTGGACCTTCTTTCGTTACGTTTGCAAAGGTGCCTAGGTACTCCATCGTCCTACCGGTCAGATCTGGTGTGCTCGGATCCGTTAAAATTCCTTTTGCTTCTTGAATAGGCAGGAGCGATAGCAGTAGACTGTTTGTGTTTTTCTCAAAAGCAGCCCAGCCTCCGTCTCTGTTTTGCATAGCGACAACCCAATTTGTCCCCTTGTTCCAAGACACATAAACCGTCTTATCCAGACTTGCTTTTCCTGTTAGAGCTCTTAAAGTAGAAGTGGAATCATCCATGTCAGGCTGTATCGTATTGACATTAGAGAACCCCCACCCTCCTGGCTTGCTTTTTTTATTATGAATTGCCCAATCCCCATATTTGCTTTGTTGCCGTTTCAAGAGAAACATCGTTGCTTTTTCAACCATTGGATCCGTTGCAGAAACACCTGCTTCCTGAAGTGCATAGCTAATTAATGACGTGTTCCATACTGAAGCCGTTGTGAACTGGATGTGCGTGTGTCCCTTTACCTTTGTTTGGAATGTATATAAGCCAGCTACAGCAGCTTTAATAAGTGGATCTTCTTTTTTGTGCCCTAAAGCAAGCAAAGCAAAAATCATAAAAAATGTTGACGTAAAATAACTAAATAACGTACCATCTGGCTCAGTCGCATTGGTCATGTACAGTTTCGCTCGACTTAACGAAAGTCTACGGACGTCCTTTGGCAAACCAAACAGTTTTTTGACACTGTCTGTAATAAAGGAATGGAGTTTACGAGCTTCATCAGATTCCGCCCAAGCTATAAATGAATCCTCTCTCGATGAGACAAATAGATTTGATAAATCGGGACTCTTAGCTGTCTTTAATTGATATTTCTTGTCCGCAGCAACAATGAGTGGGACAATATGCGCTCTCCCATAGACAGACATGCTAAAAAGATTTACAGGAGAATAAAGGGGCAAGAGAATAAGTTCAACTGGAAGTGGGAAAAATTTGGGCCATTGATACTGCCCAGTAAGGGTTAACATAATCTTAGTCAGCAGGGTGGTTTTCTCAATCCCTCCATTGGCTAAAATAAATCGGTTCGCTTTTTGCAATCGCTCATCTTCAGGCTTGTAATAGCCCGAATAAAGAAGAGCATAATAGCCTTCAACGGTTGATGTGACATTTCCATCCCCATCATCTCGATACAATTTCCACGCGCCATTGCTTTCTTGTCTACTTACCAACCTTTCCGTCAATGACTTGATAAGTGCTTCATCGTTTATTTCCAATGTCCGTAATAACACAATCATGTAGGCATCTGTAAATGTACCTGCTTCAAATGGGTATTCCCATGATCCAGCTTCGGATTGATCGGTGCGGAGTTTTTCTATGAGAAAATTGATCCCCTCTGTTGTTTTCATTCCACATCACTCTTTCTCTAAAAAAGTCATTTGTACATTTTATTCAAAGATCGCTTACAACATTCACATCAACAATGGCAATAGGTACAAGTAAAAAGGTTTTTTCAGAAATAAATCTTTTTTCGAAAAATCGGTTTTATTTTCTTTGATGGGGGGAACTACATTTATACACAGGAACTGGCAGTTTCTTACAACATGAATCGACATCTCTAGTCTCAACCCTGCTTATTCCTAAATTAAACCTTTAGGAGTGTACTTATGAATAAGAAATGGACGTCCGCAACTGTAGCTGGTTTTTTTGTTCTTTCCATGTCAGCAAATGCTCTAGCAAACGAAGAAAATGCTGCTGATATTCTTCATCAATCCAATGAAGCGATGTTGGAATTAGACAGTTTCTCAAGTGAAACAATGATGGAATTAATAATGCCTGATCCGATGTCTGGCGAGGAAGTCACACTTTCAGTAAATACGAAAGAAGATGTTACTCTTGACCCATTTGCGATGCATCAAGTATCAACGATGAGCACGCCAGAAGGCGACATTGAGACAACCTTTTACTGGACGGAAGATGGTATGTATGAACAAGGACCTGATGGTGAATGGTTTTTGTATGAAGGCATGAGCAGTGAAGAAATGATGAGTTTGCTTCAAACGTCAACTAGCCATGAACAAGCAGAAATGATGGGCGAGGATATGAGTGTAAGTGATGAAGGCGATTCATATATCCTTACATACGAAGGCACCGGCGAAGACTTAAATGAAATGATTAATGAGTTGCTTGGTGAAATGATGGAAGAAGATATGCAAGGTGCGGACGAGATGCTTGAAGCGTTTGAAATTAGCAACCTTGACTACGAAATGACGATTGAAAAAGAGACACATTATATGACAGAAATGTCGATGCACATGACAATGATGATTGATGACGGCGAAGAAAGTGTCGAAATGGATATTTCAATGGAACAAATGGTGAGCAATTTTAACGGAGTTGATCCAATCACCGTTCCAGATGAAGTAAAAGAGAATGCGGAACCAATTGACGCAGGTGGTGGTGCCATGCCTGACACCGCAAGTAACAACTTGCTTTACGCAGCCGGTGGACTTGCGCTGGCTGTTAGTGCCTTTGGCCTTTCGCTTTTCCATAGACGTAGAGTCCGTGTATAACGTGTACAGCGATCAACTTTAAAATCGTACGAAATTCTGAGATCAAATCTCAGAGGCATTTTTAACTAGCAGTCGGCATACATATGAGAAAAGTGGCTTGCCAAAGCAAGTACAGAGCAGCGGCTTCTATCATTCACTTCTCCTTAAAAAGCTGTTGTTTTGACTGTATGTAAACTTTTATATGGATTCGTTAAGCTGAAAGCCGCTTTACGTGCGGCTTTTTCGTTATTTCCCTTATTTTTATATGGCATATATCAGCCTCTAGACCGATCCTCAAATCCTTCCGTGGGCAGTACTCAACAGAAGATGAAAATGATAAAGTACAGGAGATCACAATTCTAAATTTTTTCTAAAGAATTAGCAATATTCATTTTCAGTAACAAATAAATCAGTATACTTTATAGTTGGCTAGCTAAACAACGGAAAACCTTTGTAAAG
The DNA here is from genome assembly GCF_002019705.1 of Shouchella patagoniensis. Classification (GTDB taxonomy): domain Bacteria; phylum Bacillota; class Bacilli; order Bacillales; family Bacillaceae_D; genus Shouchella; species Shouchella patagoniensis. The sequence goes on from NZ_KV917377.1 coordinate 2,065,471, forward strand.
CGGAAAAGAGGTTAAAACAATGAATATTGGCATTTTTACTGATACGTATTTCCCGCAAATTAGCGGGGTGGCCGCGTCGATTGCAACGCTTGATAAAGAGCTTACACGCCTTGGTCATAATGTCTATATTTTTACATCTACAGACAATATGGCGAATACAGCCAAAGAAAAAGGAAAGGTCTTTCGCTTTCCTAGTTTAGCAGCGCGTTTTGTACCAGAACGCCGCTTAGCTTTTAAAGGGACACGGAGAGCGTCACATCTAATTAAAACCCTTGATATTGATGTGATTCATACACAGACGGAGTTTTCAATGGGATGGCTTGGCAAGCACCTATCTCGGAAACATCAGCTTCCATTTATCCACACATACCATACGATGTACGAGGATTATATCCATTATATTGCAAAAGGCCGATTGCTTACCCCTTCCATGATTGGAAAATTAACGAAATGGTTTTGCAGGCGAGCAGACCTTGTGATTGCACCTACGGAAAAAGTAAAAAGGACGTTGGAGCGTTACCAAGTTGCAGCTCCTATTAAGGTTGCACCAACAGGTATATCGCTTATGCAATTTCAGCGAACAGATGAATCAGTTAGAACGGCAATGGAAATTAAAGCACAAATGGGTTTGTCTGCTGACGATCCTGTAGTCGTATCAATTGGACGCATGGCCGAAGAAAAAAATATGCAAGCCCTTATTCAAGCTGTGAAAGACTGCCACAGCCACCAAGTTCCGATGAAACTCGTTCTGGTAGGAGATGGTCCTGAACGCCAGTCGCTTGAGGAGCTTGCCAACACACTCGGTGTTTCATCACATGTTTTATTTGTTGGAGCAATAAATTGGAGTAAGATTCATTATTATTATCAAATAAGCGATCTGTTTGTAAGTGCCTCAACGACGGAAGCACAAGGCTTAACATACATTGAAGCGATGGCTTCTGGTTGCGCAGTCATTGCAAAGGACGATTCAAGCATTCAAAAGGTCATCCGTAATGGCGAATCTGGTTTTGTCTTTAAGCAAGATAGCGACTTAGCGCCTTTATTAATGTCGCTCTGGCAAAACCCACAGCGTGTTCAACATGTTCAATCTGCTGCTCATGGACATGTTCGTTCATTTTCGGCAGAATCCTTTGGACTTACATTAGAAAGTACGTATCACGTCGTCAGCCAAAAAGGGCAATCCGCACAAAACCAGCGAGTTGCTTTTTATCCGACCAGGAGGTCATCATGATAAAACTAACAATGCTTTCATCAGCTGAAAAAGTAAAGGGCCAAGGTGTTGCCTCTGCCTACCGTGAGTTAGTCTCTTTGCTTGAACGCCAGCAAAACCAACCATATGACCTTGCGATTAACCAGTACCACAAGTCAGATATTACTCATTACCATACCGTTGATGTCCCTTTTTATCTATCAACATTTTCTAAAAAAAGAGGCGTAAAAGTGGGTTACGTCCATTTCCTGCCTGAAACGATGGACGAGAGCCTTCAGCTACCAAAAGCATTTCGTCTATTATTCGACAGGTATCTCTTATCCTTTTACAAGCGAATGGATCAACTTGTCGTTGTGAACCCATCCTTTATTAGCAAATTAGAAGCATTAGGAGTGAAGCGAGATCGCATTCATTTCATTCCCAATTTTGTATCAAAATCTTTGTTTTCCAAACATGAACAAAGCGAACGTTCGACTCTTAGGCATTCACTCGGCATACCAGAAGATGCCTTTGTTGTTTTAGGTGCGGGTCAAGTACAACATCGCAAAGGCGTACTCGATTTTATAGAGGTTGCAAAGCAGATGCCAGACGTTCACTTCATTTGGGCTGGGGGCTTTTCGTTTGGAAGATTGACAGCTGGATATCAACAATTAAAACAAATCGTCGATGCACCTCCTGCAAATGTCTCGTTTCCTGGCATTGTCGACCGGAGCGAAATGCCTGCTTATTACCAAGCGGCTGATGTATTCTTTTCGCCGTCTTATAATGAGTTGTTTCCAATGACCATCCTTGAAGCCATGAGTTGCGGGAAACCATTGGTGCTAAGGAATTTATCTTTATACGAAGACATCTTGTTTGATTACTATCATCAAGCTTCTGACAACAACGGCTTCGCACGCCTCATCGAACGCTTGCGCGCTGATGATTCGTTTTACAAAACTGCTGCCAAGCAAGCTGATCAAGGTGCCTTTTATTACTCTGAAGAACGGTTAACCGATGTGTGGAATGATTTCTATCAACAACTAGCTACCGATAAAACAGCGCCTTCCTATGGGTAAGAATTGGATATGGCAGCTAACCATCGTCCTTTTGATTGGAGCTGCCTTTATGCTTTTCCTTGCCCGTGGGGTGGACTTTGCTTTGCTTGGGACAGGTGTAAAACAAGCAAATCTCTTTTGGCTCGCACTCGCAGCACTGATTCTTTGCTGCACATGGCTGCTTGAAGCTTGTGCTCTATCAGCACTAACAGTAGCTTTGTCATTTCGTACAAGCTTTCACACAACGATGGTTGGGCAGTTGTTTAATCAAATCACCCCAATGGCTTCTGGTGGGCAACCGGCACAGCTTTATTTGTTAACAAAGCGGGGGATGGACGGGGGGCGCGCGACATCGATTCTTCTGATGAAATTTCTCGTGTTCCAAATCATGCTTGTGCTTTCTTTCTCAGTCATTCTTCTATTTGGCTACCCAACTTTAGCAGAAGCATTACCAAATATGAAACTGTTTATCTTAATCGGATACTCGATTCATGCCAGCATCATTGCGATTCTCATACTCGTGATTTGGAATATACGTCTTGCCAGGTTTTTAGCTCACTTCTGCATACAACCAGTGCGACTGGTGAGCCATGAAAAAGCAAACGCTTGGAGTGAAAAGCTTGATCAAGCAATGATTCAGTATCAACAGCAAAGTCATCAATTGGCCAAAAGAAAAAACCAGTTAATCGTTGCGTCACTGTTCACTTTTTTACAGTTGCTTTTGTTTTTTAGCATTCCTTACTTTATCCTTCAAGCCTTTTATATCGAGGATGTTTCCCTTTTTATTTCTACTACGTATCATGCTTTTGTGATGATGTTTGCCTCTGTCATACCGACGCCAGGTGGGAGCGGAGCCACGGAGTATACATTCAGCCTACTGTTCAACTCTTTGATGAGTGCAGAAATGCTTCTTCTCTGCTTGTTTTTCTGGAGACTTCTCACTGCATATATCCCTGTTTTTGTTGGACTACTAATAGGAGGTTTTATCGGAAAGAAACATTTGAGACAAAAGCAAGGGCACTCTTCTTCCTAAGGGTGCTCTAGTGATGGGGTATGGAAAGAAGTAGACGTTTTCTTCGTGTTGTAAGTTGAGAAAAATGCAGTTGGGTGTCCGTTCTTCTCACAAAGAAAAATACCCTGGTATCTCCAGAGTATCCATATAGGGGGATGACAAATGATTCGTATCACTCGCAAAACACAAGCGTCAACAAATTGTTAATTTCATACTACCATACTTTAGCGGGATGGCGTATTGGGATAACCATTAAGCAAAAAGCCGTTTCCTCTAAAGATTTCTTCCCCCTATCGCACCCTCACATGCTCACGAAATCGTGATAAAGCACGCCACCGCCTTCTTCCTAAACATTCTGTTAATCAGCACGTGTTGGGAAATGCAGTGAAAAAGAGCATTTTATGTTTAATAATCGGCAATGAAAACGTTTAACTCCCTCTTTCATTCCCCCACTTTACTTGCAACTGATCCTAACGCTAAAGGTTGTTTTAAAGGCTTCATTCGGGGTATATAGCTAATAAAGGAGTTGATTCGTTCGCACAGAAAATTGTATGTACCATTTGCCAAAAAGAAATTGAAGACACAGAACGATTGACACTTGATTTCCAAGTTGGAGAGTTGCCTTCTTTTTATTGTAAAAACTGTTCACCACAAGACTTTACCGAACCCGCACACCTTAACTAGTTAAGAGAATAAAAAAGGCATGGATCTGTTCATTGACCACATGCCCTAGTAAAAATTCAATTCACACAGCCTTGTTTTAATGGCTCGAGTTTGAAGAAATCGTCCCAATTGATTTCAAAAGCGTTTTACTCTCTTGGTCGACTCCTTTGAAAGTCAATTTGACTTTCCGTGCCGTAAATTTCGCCTCGATTCGGTCCAATGCGCCGACCGCAGAATCATCCCAAATGTGCGAGTGAGACAAGTCCACCACAACAGCATGTACGTGCTCATACACGTCGATCTTTGCAAGAAAATCCGTTACAGATGCAAAGAAAAGTGGCCCTTCTACACGGTAATAACGAGTGTTCCCTGTCTGATCAAGTTTTGACTCCACCTGAACCTTCGATAGCTTAGCTGCAAAGAAAACCATGCTTAGTAGCACTCCTCCAAGCACACCGTAGGCGAGATTACCTGTCATAACAACCGTGAATACCGTTGCTATTAGTACGGCGGCATCGGTTCGCGGTAGTTTATGCAGTGTTGTGACCGACTTCCAATCAAACGTACTAATTGATACCATCATCATGACACCTGCAAGTGCAGCCATAGGGATTTGCACGACAATATTGCCAAGCACTATGATTAAAAACATTAAGAACACACCTGCAACCAGTGCGGATAAACGACCACGCCCTCCTGATTTAACGTTAATCACAGATTGACCAATCATAGCGCATCCTGCCATACCTCCAAACAAACCAGTCACTACATTAGCGATTCCCTGCCCTCTGCTTTCTCGATTTTTATTGCTACTCGTATCTGTCAGATCATCAACGATAGTTGCTGTAAGCAATGACTCAAGCAAACCAACGATCGCAAGTGCGAGCGCATAAGGAAAAACAATTGCTAGTGTTTCTAAATTAAAAGGTACGTTTGGTAAGGCAAACGCTGGCAATGTTTGCGTTAGCGCACCCATATCACCTACATTTCTAACGTCAATATTTAGTATGAGTACAATTGCAGTGACGACAATGATTGCTACAAGTGTAGACGGAATAGCCTTTGTAACATAAGGAAGCAAATAAATAATTGCAAGTGTTAACGCAACAAGCGCATACATAACCCATGTTTCCCCTATAAAATGTTCAAGTTGGGCGATAAAAATTAAAATAGCCAGTGAATTAACAAATCCTGTCATGACCGTCCTCGGCACAAACTTCATAAATTGTGCAAGCTTTAAAACGCCAAAAACGATTTGCAAAAATCCAGTTACTATTGTTGCTGCAAGCAGATACTCAAGTCCATGATTCGCCACAAGTGTTACCATTACAAGCGCCATCGCTCCGGTAGCCGCAGAAATCATGCCTGGACGTCCGCCAACAAACGAAATGACAATTGCGATACAAAACGATGCATACAATCCAACCATAGGGTCAACGCCAGCAATAATAGAGAAAGCGATTGCCTCTGGAATGAGCGCAAGTGCAACTACGATACCCGCTAAAATATCCCCTCTGACATTTCCAAACCACTGTTGTTTTAAACTTTCTTCCATGATTCATCCTCTTTCTTCATTGATGTTGATGACTCCCGAGTCTCACGAAAGTCACTCCCACCGTACAAGGATTCAACCATTAAAAGCTTCTCCTTTTAATTCTTATTTAATCTATATCAGTTCCTTTTCCCAGTCAATAGGGCAACCACAACTGATCATGTTTTTCTACCTCTAGAGCTTTTACCTCATTTGTAGTAAAGTCTTTACAGACAGAAGATGCGTTTGCACTCTGTATTTCATGTAAAAGGAGTACGAACGAATGAACTGGCTACATAAAAAAACGGTATTCTACGGCATTCCGTTCATCTTGCTTGTCTTATCTCTTCTCTTTGTCTATAACAACCATTCGCTCTATGACCGACCGATTGCCAAAGTGACAGAAGTAGAAGTGGAAGAATCAACGGAATTAGTAGATGTCCATGACAACACTGATCAACGATTCAACCAAGCAATCGTTGCGGAAATAAAAAACGGTGAACAGAAAGGAGCATTGATTCATTTAGAAAATACGTACACGCTCTCTGGAGCCTATGATCATGAATACAGTACTGGGAATGAGCTATTTGTTTGGATTGATCCACAAGAAGGAGACGATGAACTAACAGGGTCCATCACGGATGTAAAGCGAGATAAATACGTTATGATCGTTGGTTGGCTCTTTATTGCCACGTTACTTCTCGTTGGCAAGAAGCAAGGACTGTTCTCGGTCATTAGCCTCCTTATTAATGCACTTCTTCTTTCATACGCGCTCGATATCTACATCAATACACAAAATAGTAGCTTAGTACTCATCTGTGGTGTGAGTGCCATTCTGTTTACCGTGTTGACATTGCTTTTAGTGAACGGTGCAAATGAAAAAAGTTATTCAGCCATGATTGCAACCATAATCTCAACAGTTGCCTTAATGGCAATTATGTCTTTTTTTCTTTGGTTTGCGCCAGAAGGTGGACTACGGTATGAGGAAATGGGGTTTTTAACTCGACCCTATGAAGTGGTTTTCTTAGCAGGTGTTTTGATTGGTTCGCTTGGAGCAGTGATGGATGTCGCCATTTCCATGTCCGCTTCCATCTTTGGAATTTATGAAGAGAATAAAACCATTTCGCTTAAAGCACTAAAAGCATCCGGCATGGAAGTAGGGAAAGACATTATGGGGACCATGACAAACATTTTGTTTTTCGCCTATATTAGTGGTTCGATTCCTTCCTTACTCCTTTATATTAAAAACAATTCGCCGCTTGGCTTTACGTTATCAATGAACCTCTCGCTTGAATTGGCACGAGCACTCGCCGGAGGTATTGGCATTGTACTCGCAATCCCAATTGGTCTCTATACGTCACTCTTTTTTATTAATCGAAAGAAGGTGAGACAATGAGTGTCCTTACATGGCTTGCCCTCACACTCTTTCTGTTAATGACACTTATCGGTGGTGCAAAAGGCGCACGCTCGTTTTTGACATTATTCCTTAACTTCGGCGTGTTATTTGTCACAATCATTTTTATGACAAACCCAGACATGAACCCGGTCATTTTAACGTTGATCGCTTGTACCATTATTAGTGCAACTACACTTTTCTTTATTAACAACATCAATCGAACATCCGTCACTGCTTTTATTTCAACAATGATTACTATCGCCTTGCTGCTTGGTCTCATTCTGCTTGTCACCGATTACGCGATGATTCAAGGATTTGGTCCGGAAGAGATTGAGGAACTTGGTGCCTTCTCCCTTTATGTCGGAGTTGATTTCGTAAAAATCGGCGCTTCCGTAATGATAATGAGCACAATTGGTGCCATCGCTGATGTAGCCATCTCGATGGCATCACCAATGCGCGAAATCGCCCTTCACAACCCTTCCATAACAAAGAAACGGCTCTTCCTCGCTGGAATGAGTATCGGAAAAGACATTCTCGGCACAAGTGCCAATACATTGTTTTTTGCGTTTTTTGGAGGCTACTTAGCGCTATTCATTTGGTTTAAAGATTTATCATATTCATTTGGAGAAATCATGAACTCAAAAGTGTTTGTTGGTGAACTCCTCATGATCTTTTGTGCTGGGATCGGCGTGGCACTCATTATCCCTATTACGTCTTCGATCTCAGCTTACTATTTGCTGCGTAAAAGAAAAATGGAAGACACACCAATTGAGGAGCCAAGAGAATAGTGGAAAAAGAATCGAGAAGAATGTATTCTTCTCGGTTTTTCTTTATGTGAGGAGATTTTGCAAACAAAAAAACCACACTTTCTACTAAAAGTGCGGTCACTTTGTAAATCTATATACAAAACAAAAGGGGGATACGCCAAGAGATAAATGGCGAGGGTACTGTTTATATAACCACTTCTGTTCGTCTATAAACCTATTTTGATAACAATTTTTAAAAAGAAGAAAGTTTTATCAAAAAACAATAAAAATTCATTTATTAATCACCTTGCTTTTGGTATAGTTAACGACAACACCTAAGAAAAGGATTCCATTAAAACCATGTAGTCATCTATGAATAGTACAAATAAAAGAAAACATAAAGGTGGGGAAATGATTGGGAGATATTCAAGCACACGGTTTCGAAACGATCGCATTACACGGTGGACAAACGCCAGATTCAACAACAAATGCCCGTGCAGTACCGATTTATCAGACCAGTTCCTATGTCTTTAATGATACGGATCACGCTGCGGATTTATTTGCATTAAAAGAACCAGGCAATATTTATTCACGGATTATGAATCCAACTCACGATGTATTTGAGCAACGAATGGCCCAGTTAGAAGGCGGAATTGGTGCTCTTGCAACATCATCAGGTCAAGCCGCCATTACATATGCGATTTTAAATATTGCCGAAGCTGGAGACGAGATCGTTTCCGCAAGCAGCATCTATGGAGGCACCCATTCTTTATTTGCTCATACATTACCAAAGCTCGGTATTATTACTCATTTTGTTAACATCGATCAACCAGAGCAATTCGCAAAAACCATCTCTGAAAAAACAAAAGCCATTTTTATTGAATCAATTGGGAATCCTCAAACGAATATTGCCGACATCCAGACAATTGCCGATATTGCTCACGCAAACGGCATCCCTCTTATTGTTGACAATACATTTGCAACACCTTATTTATGCCGACCAATCGAGTTTGGTGCCGACATTGTTGTTCATTCTGCAACTAAGTTTATTGGTGGACATGGAACATCAATTGGAGGCGTATTAATTGATTCAGGTAAATTTAATTGGGACAACGGCAAGTTTCCCGGTCTAACAGAACCAGACCCTAGTTACCATGGGCTTGTTTACACGGAAGCACTAGGCCCTCTCGCTTACATTACAAAAGCACGTGTGACATTGCTACGTGATATCGGCGCTTCCACTTCACCGTTTAATGCCTTTTTGTTTCTTCAAGGACTTGAAACGCTGCCACTGAGGATGGAACGTCATGTTGAGAATGCATTGAAGGTTGCTTTGTTCCTCGAAAGCCACCCACATGTATCTTGGGTCAATTACCCTGGTCTTCCATCTAGCAAGTATTATGAACTTGCAAAAACCTATCTACCAAAAGGAGCTGGATCGATTTTTACCTTTGGGATTAAAGGCGGTATTGAGGAGGGAAAAACGTTTATTAATAAGGTGAAGTTATTTAGTCACTTAGCGAATGTTGGGGACGCAAAATCATTGGTCATACATCCAGCGAGCACGACCCATCAACAGCTCGACAAGGAGAGTCAAGCAAAAGCAGGCGTCACACCAGACATGATCCGTTTATCTGTTGGCATTGAAACGATTGATGATCTTTTAGCTGATTTAGATCAAGCCCTTAAGGTCAGTCAAAAAAGTGAATCATTCCAAGCATAATGTTTGCAAGCTTACGAAAAAAGGTACACACTACTATCAATACTTTTTTGAAAGGGTGGTTTTCATGGAAGATGCAGTTGTATATGATCTATTTAACCAACAGTTCATGAATGCGCTCCAAGGTGTAGCACATTCTAAACAAAGCGAGGACCAAGACATGGCAGCCTCCGTCTTGCATCTCATTTTGATGAAACCTGAAGCCGTCCACCTCATTGATAAAGACTACAAAGAAGCGACAATTATAGAGCACTGGAACCTCTCCTTATGTGAAACGGGAGCAGAAACCGAACGGTCTCGTGCATAAAAAAACAAGGTGAACGCCCATTTAAGCGTCCACCTTGTCTTTTTTTAAATTACGCATTGCGGATTGGTTTTAAAGCCTGACCCCAAGAAAGAACTTGATCTAACATCATATTCACATTGTCTTCATGTAAAGAAGCCGGTTTAAATGTATTGAAGTTTTCGAAATCAGTGAAAAGCGATAAAGTTGGATGCGTGCGCACATCAGCAATCATTAACTCGCCCATAATTCCTCTCACATGTTCAGCAGCTCGTGCACCGCCAGTGGAACCATAACTGACAATTCCAGCTGACTTATTATTCCAAGCTTCTCTAGCAAAATCAAATGCATTTTTTAATGCAGCTGACAAGCTATGATTGTATTCTTGTACGATGAAAACAAACCCATCCAATTCTGCAAGCTTTTGATTCCAAGCTGCGATTCCAGGCTCTTGACCATCTGTTGTGCCTAGAAGAGGCAATTGATAATCAGCGATATCAACAATTTCATACGCCGCATCTCCACGCTTATCTGCTAACTCTTTTACCCATTCTCCAACTTGCGGACTAACTCTACCATCTCTTGTACTACCTAAAATAATGCCAATTTTTAAAGGTTCTACTGCCATTTCTTCTTCCTCCTTTGATTTAGTAAACCATTTATGAAAAAATCCTTTACCCGAAGTCATTTCCACCAATCCTTCATTTGTCTCTCTTTGTGTTTCTTTTGAATCCTGAACTGCGTATTCGAAGCAGAAACTCATTTATGTAGTTATCATATAATCATAGTCGGTTTTTTGGAAGTAGGCACTATAAAGTGGCATAGTATCAAAAAGGATACTCCTAGATTCATTCGTACTCATTAGAGCTTATGAAAACAACTGCTAATGTATGTACGAACACACGAATGACCTTATACACATATGATAAAGAACCATAGATAAGGGGTGTGAAAGAGCCATGATCGATTGTAGTAGCGAAGACTCAAACGAAGCAAAGCTACAGGAATGGCTCACCTTATCCGAGGACTTAATCTACTACGAGGCATTCCTAAGTACATTAGCATCAACGTTGTTTTTTATCGCCATAAAAATTGAACGTGATGTGTCTAGACACCAACATTCAACAAACACTAGTGCAGGAGCTGATGATACTGATGATATCCAACTATTCTTTGCTGCTAGTGCCTCACCACATTCAAGAAGAGGTGCACAGAGCATAGACAAACAACTAAATGATGTGCAAGCGGAAATCGACTATGTGCATGGAGAAATTGTAAGCATACAGCAACAAATAAGCTTATTGTCAAAAAGATAAAAAAAGTTGGTAGGAACATCGTAGCTTTTCCGTAAAAAATAGAGCCAAGCGGATGCTTGAAAGCCTTCTTAAATAGAGGTCGAATAATCAAGCTGAAATTTGCTATAAATCTTGTTACCTATCTATCTGCTTGCTAATGAAAGGAGGTTTACAAGAGAAAACATTTCTACATATGATGAAGTAATTGTGAAAAATCATGCACATAATCGGTACAGCCACTTCTATTTCCTATTCTTTTTTTCAGGCTACACGTTTTTTAATCAAACGTTTAATTAATCTCTCCATACACCCCGTTCCACTTCACTCATGTTCAATAAGCTGTACGTCTAAACGTATAAGTCAAACATATTCACGTCATAGCCAAGCTGCTTCAAATAGATGAAGAATTGACCACGATGATGAAAGAGATGGGATACTTCTTCTACAAGCCAATGCGCTTGAATTTCCCCTTTCTCAAGGTAAAAAGGTTTTGTTTTCTTCATTAAAAAATCTTGATCAGATAAAGAAGTCATATAAGCCTTATACTCATTAAAGCCATCGTTCATTGCCTGAATGAGGGCATCTGTCGATTCAAGTTTATTGTATTTCAGTTCCAAACCTTGAATCGTTTCTTGATCTTGTTCTTGCCAAATGTTGAGGTCCACCTCTGGTATGGCCACGATGTGCTGGGCAAGTTCCTTTAGGCTTCGCATATGTTCCGCTGGTCGAAATTCCCAGTCTTCACTTTTTACTTTTTTCAGCAACCCTTCCATTGAACGAACCCCAATTTCTAATTCATGTAAGAGCTCGTTTCTTAAAACATCAACAGCATTCATTTTTACTTCCTCCTTATTATGGATTAGCCACAAGTTTGTATGATGATCAACTACGTTTCTCAATCACTTGCCCCCGAGGTATCTTACGTTTTTATCTTTTCTAAATTGCTTCCTCCGTTGTTGTTTGAGTCTTAGGGTAAATCCCTCTCTTATTTCTTCTCCTTCTTTAGATTATATCCTGTCATGGCTCGTAATGTCATGATCATACCGTGTTTTTATTATGATCGCGTCAAACTGTATCATATTAGAATATAGACAGTATGACGCGATCACGCAAGTTTTTTTTGAATAGACAGACAAATAATAAAAGATGCTGAATCTCTTAAGAACAGAACAGCGTCTTCTTTAGTCTTATAATCTTACAAAAAAACGAACGATAACAAATAAATAAAACCCAATAAGCAACGTATAAAGAATGACCTGACCGATCTTTTGCTTCGTCGTCGGGTTTTTTGTTCTTTTAAAAGAGATTTTTTCTGGGAAAAACCATGCGATAATAAAGTGCCCTGTAAAAAAACCAAGTATTAGCGGCCAAATAGATGCCCAGTCTGGCCATACACCTTCCAGTAAGAAAAGTGTGACATATGCTACTGAACTCATCACAAGAGGATGAAGGAAATAAACTCTCCACTTTTGTGTTCTCGTTAATGTTCCGCTTATTAACTTTGAGATGAGATCACCTCCTTCTCCATTCTAAGCTTTACTTCACCTTATCCTGTATGGATGTATTTCCTCGTTTGAAGCAAAGTAAACAGTGGAGAACCCGATTGTCTAAGCTTCTTTTCTCTTTCACACATGATCGACTTGCATGCTATGATAATAGCAATTGTGAATGATTCATACGCAAACAAATAAGGACTGAATCACTATGAAAAAACCACTTTCATTAAAAACACAAACAATGCTTTTAACGAGTGCAATTGTTTTAGGTGCTCTGCTTTTTTTCGGGGTGTTTAACGCGATTCATCAAGCCTCTTTAACGAGGGAACACCTTGAAGACAAAGTACGGATTAGTGCAAGCCATTTACGAGACAATCCACTTGTTATTCAAGCTTTAGAATCTGGGCACACAAACGATGAGCTCATCGAGATGGTCGAAACGATTCGTACAGAAAACAACCTACGTTATATTGTCATTATGGATATGGATTTAATTCGGTTTACTCATCCTGTTTCAGATCGAATTGGTGGAACATTTGTTGGCGATGACATGGATCCAGTATTTGAAGGTCTATCTTATACATCTCAATCAATTGGATCTCTAGGTCCATCTGTACGCGCTTTTGAACCTGTACTGAATCGTGATGACACACAAATTGGCGCTGTTTCCGTCGGCATCTCAACAGAAGCCATTGAAGACGCTACAAGTCAAGCACAGACGATTTCTGCTTGGTGGGCTGCAGGAAGCTTAGCGCTTGGCCTCATTGGAGCATACTTACTTGCTGGTCGAATTAAATCAACACTTCGTGGGCTTGAACCTGGAGAAATTGCTCGTATTGTCCAAGAACGGGAAGCGATGCTCGAAGCTGTAAGCGAAGGGATCGTCGCGATTAACGAGAACGGACAGTTAATCGCTGTAAATAACGCGGCAAAACAATTCCTTCTTGATGCTGGACATACAGGACCAATTGAAGGAGAAAATGCGGCTTCTGTCTGGCCAGAACTTCACCTGCATCATGTGGTCGCCACACCAAAAAGTCATTATGACGAAGTCGTAAAAAGAGGTCATTTAGAAGCAGTCGCAACAAGTGTCCCTATATTTATTGAGGGGAATTGTATTGGCGCCCTTGCCACATTTAAAGAAAAGAGCCAACTCGACGATATCGTCAAACGGATGAATGGCATGGAAACGTATGCGCAAAGTTTGCGAAGTGAGACGCATGAGTTTATGAACAAGCTTCATATCATTAGCGCCATGGTCGAAACGGACTCCTATGATGAGCTAAGCGATTACATCGAGACACTCTCTCTACGCTATCAAGCAAAAAAAGAAAGCCAATTGCCACAAGATATCAATCGTCTCGTTGAAGATGCAAGCTTAGCTCAATTCCTTGCCTCCAAGACCGTACATATGGAAACAGAGGGTGTTCACGTTATTTTTCAATCAGGCACACCTTGGCCTAAAATGCCTGCTGCGTTGATTGATGCATGGACGACCATCATTGGCAATACGCTGAACAATTCGTTAGAAGCACTTCAGAATCAACAAGAAAAACGTGTCCTGATCACCATGAAACATGTGGGCGGCGTCTTGCGCTACGTTCTTGAAGACAACGGACCAGGGTTTTCACAACACCAAATCGGCTCCAAGTTTCCTACAACAAAAGAAGGCGACCATGGTTATGGTCTTTCGAATGCTCGAGAGAAGGCCGAGCAATTTAATGGTACCTTTCATATTCTCTCAAAAGAGGGAGAAGGGACAATCGTTACTGTCCATATGCCGTATCAAAAGAAAGGAGACGATAAATATGATTCGAGTCGCAATGATTGAAGACGATCCTGATATTGCAAGATTCAACCAAAAGTTTTTAGAAAAAGTGCCTGGCTTTGCCCTTATTGCTCAGGCACAAACAGTTGATGAAGGACTGAAAGCAATTAATCAAACGGAACCGGACTTAGTCCTACTTGATGTATACATCGGCAACGAAAATGGCCTTACCATTCTTAAACAATTGCGGACAGAAGATCGCAATATTGATGTCATTTTAATTACGTCTGCCAATGATGCCTACACTGTGCAAACAGGCCAACGATTTGGCGTTATCGATTATTTGGTTAAACCCTTTTCATTTGCACGCTTTAAAGAAGCACTTGAGCGTTACAAAACAAAAAAAGCTGATGCTACTCATGCTTTGTTTGGACAAGGAGACATTGATAGCCTCCTTCACACGAGTGAGCTTTCGCGCCAAAAGGAGTTACCAAAAGGCATTACAAAGGAAACTGCGCTCCGTATTCTAGTTGCGTTAGAAGAAGCACCAGTTTGGCAAACAGCAGCTCAATTGGAGGAGAAAACAGGCATTTCTCATGTATCCTTACGCAAATACATGCGTTTCTTTGAGCAAGGTGCTTTAATAAAAAAAGACCTGGTTTATTTAAACCAAGGCCGTCCTCTCAATCAATATGTCATCACGGAGCAAGGAAAAACCTTTTTCGAAAAGAATGATTTCGTTTAATTAAAAAAACTAGACTCCCCCCCATGTTCATGAAAAAATAAGTAAACGCTTACAGGACGAAGGGGGAACATACATGAGACAAGTCATTGCAAAAAACTGGGGGCGCCTCTGGCAGCAATCCGAACGGACTAAAGACCTTCTAAACGTATTCTCGTATGCAAATAAAGGATCAAGTGCACTAAAGAAAGAAGCAACACAGCATGAACAAGAAAAAAAGCAAAAAAAAGCACCTGAATCAAGTAATAAAAAGCCGTATTCTCGCGCGCAACTGATCGGCCTAATTCTTGGTCCTCTACTCTTTTTATTAACCATCTTGTTTTTTAATCCTGAAGGTCTCACTGTTGATGGCCGCAATGTATTAGCCGTTACGCTTTGGATTGCAACGTGGTGGATGACCGAGGCGATTCCAATTCCAGCAACTTCACTGATGCCATTAATCTTATTACCACTCTCTGGTGCAATGGAAGGCTCAGCCGTTGCTTCATCCTATGGAAATGATATTATTTTCTTATTTTTAGGCGGTTTCTTTATTGCAACAGCAATGGAGAAATGGAATTTGCATAAACGAATTGCTTTGTTCATTATTTCCATCATCGGGACAAGCACCCAGCGGATTTTACTCGGTTTTATGGCAGCAACAGGCTTTTTATCGATGTGGGTCTCCAATACTGCTGCAGTAATGATGATGATCCCTATGGCACTTGCCATTACCGCCCAAGTTGCGGAAACAATGAAAGGTGAAAAAAACGAACATGAATTGCCTAAATTCGAGAAATCCCTTTTGTTTGGAGTCGGTTACGCAGGAACAATCGGCGGACTAGGTACATTAATTGGGACGCCGCCAAACATTATCCTTGCTGCCCAATTAGATGAAATTTTTGGCATATCACTTGGGTTTGGCACATGGATGTTATTCGCCGCACCAGTTGTTCTTATCTTATTACTATTTACATGGTTTTTTCTTGGTTCTGTTTCATTTAAAACGAGCATTAAAACATTACCAGGTGGAAAAGAGCTTATTCATAACGAA
The DNA here is from genome assembly GCF_002019705.1 of Shouchella patagoniensis. Taxonomy (GTDB): domain Bacteria; phylum Bacillota; class Bacilli; order Bacillales; family Bacillaceae_D; genus Shouchella; species Shouchella patagoniensis. The sequence goes on from NZ_KV917377.1 coordinate 2,081,403, forward strand.
CGTAAGAAATTAGGAGCCATTACATTTGAAGAAGGCATGGTAGCAGCGGTATTTACTTTTGCCGCATTCATGTGGATTTCTCGCGAATTTTTCTGGGCTGGTGAAGAGGCATTGATTGTGCAATTGCCTGGAATCTCTGATGGAATGATCGCTATTATGGCAACGATATTATTGTTCTTAATCCCAGGAAAAGCAGGAGCTCGTATTCTTGACTGGGCTGACTCTAAAGATATTCCCTGGGGCGTTTTGTTGCTATTTGGAGGAGGCTTAGCGATTGCTGCCGGTTTCCAATCAAGTGGATTATCAAATTGGCTTGGAGATCAACTAACGATTCTTGACGGTTTGCATATGCTCCTTGTTATCGCAGGGGCCACACTTCTTATTATGATGTTAACTGAAATTACATCAAATACGGCAACCGCAACAATGATTTTACCTGTATTAGCGGCTCTTGCTGTGGCCATTAACATTCATCCACTCGCAATCATGATTCCATGTGCGATGGCTGCCAACTGTGCCTTTATGTTACCAGTCGGCACACCACCAAACGCAATCATTTTTGGTACAGGCAAATTAAAAATCATTGAAATGGTGCGGACAGGATTCTGGATTAATGTATTTTCCACCGTTCTTATCGTACTTGCTGTTTATTTCCTCGTACCAATTATTTTTGGAATTGACTTGGGAATCTTTCCAGAGTCATTACGTTAATTCATCATTAATAAAACTGGAAAAAAACGAGAAGGCATACATTGTCTCTTCTCGTTTTTTTCGTTTCTGCTGCAATTCCTCTCTACATGCACGCAAATCTCTGAATAGAGACCAGACAAAAACAGAAGGTGAGCATCGTTTTGAATTGCAGGGATTAGGATAACAATGAGAGACACATGAGGTTAGACTTAGGGGCGACCTTAAAGGTTCATTTACTCTCTATGTGATTTTAGTTAGCCATGCATAAAAATGTGTCGCTTCCTCATCCATGACAAAGCGTTTTCCATACTGTTTCGTTTTCTGGAGTAACCAAGTGAGATTGATTTCTTCATCGGAGTGAAGAATAGACGTAAGCGCCAACACCGTGCTTTCCGGCTTTTGTACATACCAAAGCAATTGGGGATACGCAGTAAAGGCGTGCACATACCACCGGTTAATGGCTGGATCAAGATATTCGTCGCCAGGTTCCGCCTGACTATCAATGAACTTGAACTTTAACATCCCAAAGCCTCCACTTGGTGCAGCTTCTGCTTCTCTCGTAAATGCTGACAACTCACAAAAGTCTAAGTTCAACGTCTGCTCATAGGATACGTTCATTAAATAATGGGTGACTTGTTCCATCTTCGGTTTCCCCCTAAGTAAATATAGTCCATTACTCTTACTTATTCCCCATATTTTAACGTGATCCTCTTTTAATTTGGGATATAACGATTCATTTGAATCACGCTTAAAGGATGGGTTTAACAGATCCTAATAGCCAGCCCTAATTGCAACTCCATATGATTATCCTATACATGTGATCGATTAAATACTTTTTATATATGACAGAGAAATAGCCTTGTAAACCGTTTGGGAAATATATACGATATAGGCATAAGGGATTTATTAGGAGGAAGTATGACAGAAAAAGAGGAACACGCGCTTGTACAGTTAACAAATGACTTCGAACAAAAACTACTATACGTATAACCAATTAACAGCTAAACATTTACAATTTATATCTAGCCTCATCACTTAAAGAAAACCTTGTACACCTTTCCAGTAAACCATGTCTTTTGTAATCAAATAGACATTCTCACCACGCATATAGATCGTGCCTTTGATACGCTTGCCCTTCCCATTTATGAAGTCAACCGACCCTTTTGGTTTAAGGGTACGATTTCTTACCTCATACTGCATGACTGAATGGGTATCTACGACCGCAAGAATAGTGTTCCCTACAAGAACAAATTGGTCAATCGTATCTTTCCCTTTTACATTGTAAGATGCTACTTCTGCATAATTGGATAAATGGATGAACCGAAAGGAATCATAATAATAAAAATAAACGTTGGCTGCGTTCTCGACATTCAACGCATAACAATCAGCGACTTCGTATCCACTTGCACTCCATAGCTTTTCTCCCAACCGATTAAAAGCAAGTAAGCCATCACTGCCTAGTGGTGTCTCATCCCATCCAAAGTTTCCAAACACACCCTCATCAAAATAACCAACCTAAATCGTATCTGATTCATCAATTTGAACCTTGGCAATTCCATCTCCCAACGTAAATTGATTTAATAACGTACCATCAATAGAATAATGTCTTGCATTTTTCTCTATATACGCCCCATCTTTTACACACCTTCCCTGGACAATAAGGATGGTTCCATCAGAAAAGAGGTCAACATGACTTGGTATAAGGGGCAGACTCTTTAATTCAACGCACAGGACATCTTGATCGGCTTGCAACACTCGAATTTTCCAATCCCTCTTGCTAACAGGTCGTTCAAAATAATCGATCTCCTGAGCATTGGTTTCTATTAAAGCTAAAGATCCATCGCTTGTTATCTGTCCATCAATCAAAAATCCTTCTATTCCATGCGCTCGCTCTTGATCAAATTGAATTGCCATTTTCTTTCCCCCCTCTTCCTTTCTCCTCTCTTGCTTAGTACTCATTTACTCTGTTTATGAAAATCCTGTTCCAACACACTATACAACAACGAATCTCTCCAACCATCTTTCAGTTTTAAAACTTCCCTCATTCTTCCCTCTTGTTTCATCCCTATTTTTTCTAATACTTTCGCGGAACCAATATTGCGCGGATCACACGTCGCATAAATGCGGTGTAGATCAAATGTCTGAAAACCAAATGTAAGCAAGAGGTGGGCCACGTCTGTCCCAATGCCTTGATTCCAATAATCAGGATGTAGAATATAAGAAATTTCTCCATTTGATGTATCTCTTAGGTTGATTTCCCCAGCTCCGATAAGCAATCCAGTTTGTTTTAGTCGGACCGCAAGTACATACCGCGTTCTAGGTTGATGCAACTCATCATCAATGATCTTCTCAACAAACGCTTTCGTTTGTTCTTCTGTATTTGGTCCCCACGTTTGATAGGTGCTTACTTCCTTGCGCGAAGAATAAGCATGGATGGCTTTCCAATCATTTCTTTTAATCTCATTTAATAAGAGCCGTCCATTTGAAAGGCGTATATCCGGTTGTGCCACTTCTCCAGCTCCTTTCTCCCCTTATTCATTGTAGTCGTCTCTGCAGTGAACCTATTGCCTTATAGATTCAAGCCCGATAGAGTGGTGTTTATGTTAAGTATACTGGATTGTTTTTCAAGTGGGAATGATTAACGTATGGTTACGCATGGTAGAGGGGAATGAAGCAACGTTCGATTGTGGGCTTTTATCGGGGAAGGTTTCTCTGATATACGGATCGAGAAACCTTTTAGCTGTCCATTCTTTGTTCGCTCCTATCCAACAGGTTACATAAAATGCTTCGTAAAGTGCGCATGAAATTGGTCTGCACACTCCGTTAATGACAGGGGTTTCATTGCGGAGTAAATCGAAAAGGTCGGTTGTCTCCTCATTCCACAGTATTCAAATGCTTTATGGACTGGAAACAACACATCATCTTCAGAATAACCTTCTAAGAAACCAGCTTGCCTTCCATTAAAAGCGGTTTCGTTTGCTCCCCACGAAACAGAAAGCATGTAGTCTTTTTCTGTAAGGAGGCCTCCACGCCCAAACTCATTTGATTTCGTAAAAAAGACATTCGGAACAAAGACATCATCTACATACTTTTTCAAAATACCCGGTAGACTAAACCAATAGATTGGCGTTTGTACAATTACCAAGTCTGCCCACTGGAATTTTTTTATTTCCTCCTCAGTCTCGTATCCATCAATAACCTTCGTTTCTTTCACCTCAAACTTAGCTATACTTACTTCTTTTATCAAGTTGGTCATAAAAGTTGTTAAGTGCCCAGGCGCCCGTTCAAAGTGATCATGTCCATTGATAAGCAAAAGGTTTTTCATTATATCGTCTCCTCTCTTGTTGTCTTTCACCTAAATTAAGCTTAAACTAGAACGATCAATCATAAAAGATGATAATTCTGATGATTATGATCACTAAAACCGATTTAGAGGAGGAAACAATATTGGATCTTAAGCACTTACAAACATTCCTAGTGGCAAGTGAAACACTAAACTTCACTCAAACAGCAAGCACACTACAATATGCACAATCAAGTGTATCCGCTCATATTCAATCATTGGAACAATCGTTAGATACCCAACTGTTCGAACGACTCGGGAAACGACTTGTCTTAACTCACGCCGGAAAACAATTAAAAGGATACGCGGAACAAATTATCCATTTAACAGCAGAGGCACAAACGAACATTCAAGCAGACAAGAAAATCGGCACAATCACAATCGGGGCACAAGAAAGCCAATGTACGTATCGTTTACCTGCTCTCCTTAAATCATTTAAAGACCAAGCCCCCTTTGTACATTTAATTTTCAAACCTGCTCACTCGGATGAAAGGGCAACGGAATCACTCCTGAACGGAGAAGTAGACCTGGCTTTCATTATGGATGTCAATAAACCAAATCCATATATAAAAACCAAGTCGTTGTTACATGAAAAATTACTACTCGTTGCCGCCCCTTCACATCCACTGCGGTCCAGATCAGTCGTTTTACCTGAAGATTTAAGGGAAGAAACGATATTGTTTACTGAAAAAGGTTGTTCTTACCGCACGATGTTTGAACAAACGTTAAACGACTATCATATTTCTCCAAAAAACACACTGGAGTTCATTAGTATAGAAGCAATCAAAAAATGCGTCATCGCTACTATTGGTATCGCTCTTTTACCAGAAATGACTGTTGCACAGGAACTAGAAACAGGTTCATTAATTAAACTGAACTGGTCTGTCCAAATGCCGACATTAACAACGCAGATGGCCATACATAAAAACAAAACGCTCACCCCGCAATTAAACGAGTTTATTCAGTTAACAGAGAAGCATTTTAGTCATTCTTATTTACCTAATAGAGAATAAGGGAATCCATACAAAAGAGAAATGATGGTCTCCTCCCTTTTGGCAATTTGCACAATGCCATGCCTTAATTGAAAGCAGCAAAAAACAGAAGCAATCTCTTATTTTAACGGTTTATACCAAACTCCTGACAAGCGCCAAAATTTGCTCATCTGCGTCGACATCTTTGGGTGCACATATGCGAATCAATCGATCAGTTCGTTTACTATTTCTTCAGTAGCCTTTGCAATCAATTCATCATTGGTCTCTGCGCCTTCTTCATCTCGGCTCGATAGAACAGCCAACACAATAGGCGCACGATCTGGAGGCCAAATAATGCCAATGTCATTTCGTGTCCCATATGCAGCCGATCCCGTTTTGTCCCCGACTACCCAGCCATCTGGAACCCCAGCACGAATGAGAGCATCTCCTGTTGTATTGCCTTTTAGCCATTCAACCAACAAGGAACGTTGCTCTTCTTCAAGAACATCTTCAAGCGCAAATGCTCGCAAGCTCTCAGTTAATGCTTTTGCTGTGCTCGTATCCTGTGTTTCACCGGGCTTCACATCGTTAAGTTTTGTTTCGATGTTTTCTGGTTCCGTTACATCATCTCCAATCGCACGTAAGGAAGCCTTAAACTCTTTTGGTCCACCAATTTCATTAAAAATTAAGTTAGCGGCTGTATTGTCGCTGAAGCGAATGGAAGCGTCGCTTATTTCTCTTAACGTCATGCCTGTCTCCACATTGTCCTCAGTGATCGGGCTATAGTCAACCAAATCATCGGCTGTGAAATGAATTTTTTTATCCAAATCCTCTATTGATGTTTGTTGCAATAACGCGCCTACTGCCAATGCTTTATGAGTCGAAGCGTAAGCAAACCGTTCATCTGACTGATAGGCGATCGTTTGTCCGCTTCCCGTATCCACCGCGTACAAACCAAGCCTAGCGTCGTACTCTTCTTCCAGCCCATATAAACGCTCATCCAACGTTTCTTCACCTTGTTGTGCGTCTGAAGGAACAGAGTCTTTCTCATCAGTACAGCCCCCGACAAATAAAACACTCGCAGCCATTGCTCCTAGTAATTGTTTTTTCATTTACAAACCCTTCTTTCGTTTTTTGGATTACAACTGTAATCAATATTACAAATGTAATCTCGTTATGTCAATTTATTTTTAGAAGTGCTATGATAAAGGAAATGGAATGAACAACTGCAATAAGATGAGGAGAATATCAAATGGTCTTTTCCCAAATAGCGTTATCGCTAGTTTTATCAACCGTAACAATTGGAATCGTTTTTTTCATACGCAACGTGTTTCAAAAACACTTGTCTTTAAAATGGCGTTATCGCATGTGGTATTTAGTATTGGCCGCCTTAACGCTGCCTTTTCTGCCTATTAAACAGGTTCAAGGGCTATCTTCTTTTTTTTCACAAGCAGTTCACTCGCAAGACTCGGGCAGCGAGTCAGCAGCTCTACAACAAGGGACGACGACAACCACCGATTGGATGGCGGACTTTGGCGCTTCTGTTAGCCAAGCGGACTACACATGGATTCAATCAGGCTTTCTGCTTGCCTGGGTTATAGGAATGGCTTGGTTTACGTGGGTTACGATCCACTCTGCTTATCGCTTAAACCGTTTAATATGCCTGTCAACCTCTGTTGAAAACAAAGCAGTTCTCACACAATATGAGTGGTGTTTAGAGCAGGTTCAACTTAAATCAAAGCCGATTCTATTAGAGTCTTCATTGATTAAGTCGCCATTAACATATGGCTTGTTCCACACATACCTTGTTGTCCCGCACCAAATGGACAAACAACTGAATGACACAGATATTAAGCATATTTTGCTACATGAATTGCACCATGTGAAACACCATCACCCAAAAACAAATTACCTTTTTGTTCTCTTTCAAATCATTTATTGGTTCCACCCTTTTGTGTGGAAGGCTTTTAGTGAAATGAGACTGGACCGCGAGTTGAGCTGTGATGCAGGTGTCCTTGATTCATTAGGTGCAAGAAGCAGTAAAGCATACGGGCTGACGATTCTCCGGTTTATCGAAAAAAAGAATAACCATGCATCGTTTTCTGGATTGATTAATGGATTTGGTGGCGCCAAAAAACAAATCAAAAAACGCATTGAACATATTGTTTCGTTTCAAACAGATACAACAGCAAGAGGCATTAAAAGCGCGTTGCTGTTTAGTGCGATCGGCATTTTTGTCGTTAGCCAAATTCCTTTTTTAGCAGCAGTAGCGGCAACAGAGAACGACTATGTGTTCTCTGGAAATCATGTTGTTTCTGAAGAACTAGGCACTTATTTCGATGGCAAAACAGCCAGCTTTGTCCTTTATAGCCAGAATAAAGACCAGTACGAGATTTACAACAAAGAGCAGAGCACAAAGCGTGTTTCACCCAATTCAACTTATAAAATCTACAGTGCTTTAATTGGATTGGAAACAAATGCAATTCAACCTGAGCAGACCGCGATGACGTGGGATGGCACCTATTATGAATATGACGAATGGAATCAAGATCAAACCCTTGAGACCGCAATGGGCCATTCAGTTAATTGGTATTTCCAAGAGATCGATCAACATGTTCAACAAGAAGCGATCCAGTCATACGTAAACCAACTAAACTACGGCAACCGAAACGTAGCTAGCACAGAAAATCCCTTTTGGCTTGAATCGTCATTAACGATATCGCCGATTGAACAAGTGGAACTGTTAAATGCTGTATTTACGAACGAACAGTTCTTTCATACCGAAGCAATTGACACGGTAAAAAACGCGATGAAAGTCGCCGAACAACCCGACCGTACTTTATACGGCAAAACAGGCACAGGCATCATTAACAATGAAGCAGTGAACGGCTGGTTTATCGGTTTTGTCGAGACGTCAGAAGACACTTGGTTTTTCGCAACGAATATCCAAGAAGATGAAGAGGCATGGGGAAGCGAAGCTGCTCAAGCAACCTATGCCATTTTAGAAGACAAAGGCATATACAAAGGAGGCAACTAGGGATGACAAACAACATGCCAAGCATCACGGAAGCAGAATGGGAAGTGATGAAAACCCTTTGGAACCACGCTCCCCAAACGGCTAGCCAAATCATTGCTGCCTTTGACCAACAAGCGGACTGGAAGCCGAAAACGATTCGCACTCTCCTTGACCGCTTAACGAAAAAAAAAGTTGTCAAAGCAAACAAAGAAGAACGGGTTTATACGTTCAGTCCCCTATTTACAGAAGAAGAATGTCGCCGAGCGGAAACGCAATCCTTCATCGACCGTATTTACGGTGGAACAACCAAATCAATGCTCGTGCAATTCATTGAAGAAGAAGAATCGTTATCAAAAGAAGATTTACAGGAACTCAGGTCCCTGTTGGATGAGAAGCTTGATTAAATCGAAAGAAAGCCCGCTACACTAAAGTAGCGGGCTTTCTTTACGATGGAACTTCTATTTCAAGTCCTCTTTCATTTTATACCTGATTGCAATACAGGAGAATAATAGAATAAAAGCAATCGCCACACTAAATACATGGATGACATCACTTAGTTGATTAAAATCTTTAATCCGAACAATTGTGTTTACCAACAAATAGGCAGACACATTAAGGTCAGTGAAGAGAGATTCCAATGCACCCACAGCCATTCCAAAGACATTTAATGCTAAGATAATCCCCGTAACGATACTCGTCAACATACTTTTAAGAATCATCGTGAGAGACAAGATCACAATTGAAAATGCCCAGTGAAGTAAAAACTGACCAGCTAGCAATGTGGAAAGGTACCCCAAAGCACCAAGTGTCGCCTGTTGAAAGAAAATGGCTCTTCCAATTAAATCAGCAACAACCATAACGAGCATCATAAGCAACGTGAATAGCCCCAAAATCACTATTTTAGAGAGGACAGAATACATTCGTGCACGCTTCATGGAAATATAATTTTTATAAAAGCCGGCATTGTATTCACTCATATAAAAATATACACTAAATACCGTTACATATATCAATACCCAGGAAGGCGTTTGAGCCAACATTTGTTGAATGAATTGACTTTCATTCATATGGCTAATGAGCATGCCACCTTGTTCAACCGGTTGTTCGTATTGCTTTATCATAAAGATGCCGAAGATCTGGAAAGCAATAAATACGACCAGTAGAATATACATGATTTTGTTGGTTAAGAAGCGGTGTAAATCCATCTTAAACAGATTCATCATTGGATTCACCGTCCTCTTTCGTTCGCTTCAGAAAGTACTGTTCTAGACTTTGCTTATGCTTCGTAATGGAATGAACGGCAAGCCCATTTTCAATTAAGAGCTTTACCAGTTGATGATTCGCAACATGTGTATCATAAATAAACAGAGTCTGGGCGTCTATTACCTCGTAATTATTTATATCCAATCGCTGTTCAAGGATAGGTATAGCCGTTCTCACATCATCTAGTACGAGTTCAATTCGGTCTTCACATTTAAGCAATAGTTCCTCTTTTGAATGGATCTCGATGATTTCGCCATGATGCAAAATCGCATACTTGGTTGCGACTCTTGATAACTCTTCGAGGATATGGCTCGAAATAATGATGGTCATCCCTCTTTTATTTAAATCCAAAATCAACTCTCTCATCTCGGCAATGCCTTGAGGATCTAAACCGTTGATCGGTTCATCTAAGATTAATACGTCTGGACTCCCCATCAATGCGACCGCGATCCCAAGCCTTTGCTTCATTCCCATCGAATAGTTTTTGACCTTGGTTTTATTAAACTCGTCTAACCCGACAAGCCTCAATTGTTCGGTAATATGGTTTTTAGGGTTCTTTAGCCCGTAGGAAATCGCCATTAAATTCAGATTTTCATAGGCGGTATAATAGGGGAACAAACCAGCTTCCTCAATTAATAGACCCATTCGTTCAAAATAAGCATGATTTTCTTTCACTACGTGATCAAATAAACGAATTTCTCCAGAAGATGGATAAATCAATCCCCCAATCATCTTTAGTAACGTCGATTTACCAGCCCCATTTCGACCTATTAACCCAAAAATTTCGCCTTTTATCAATTTAAAATCAGCCTTTTTTACGGCTACTTTTGATTGAAAGTGTTTAGTCAGCTGTTTGACTTCAATAATGATTTCTGACATAGTAACCCTCCCCTTAAAGATAACGGTAACGAAAAGAAGCAAATCAATCGTCAAGTAATCGTTAAGAAAGTTCAAAGAAACATTATGGACTTAACCTAAAGCCAATTCCCCAAACAGTCTCGATATACGCCTCTTCCGTATGAGCTCTTATTTTGTGACGGATGTTACTAATATGAACAGTAATTGTCTTATCTTCCCCTAAAAATAATTCATCCCAAGCTAGGTGATATAAGTCCTGTTTTGTGAAGACTCGGGTTGGATTTTTTATTAATAGCTCAATGATTTTGTATTCTTTTCTTGTTACTTTTAACTGAGCATGGTTAATTGTCACGCTTAGCGTATCACTATTCAACGTTAACTGTTTATGCCTATATAAAGAGATGGATTCGACCTTGGCCTTTCTCTTTAATTGAACATTCATTCTGGCAAGTAACTCTTCCACTTCAAACGGTTTTGTGACATAATCATCCGCTCCTAGACGGAATAAGGTTAATTTATTGTCTAGTTTTTCTTTAGCCGATAATACAATAACCGGTGTATCACAATTTAATTCCGTTCTTAGTTCACGTATAAAGGTTTCTCCTGATAGACCAGGTAACATAAGATCTAATAAAATCAGATCATACACATGGCCAATCACATTCATTTTTCCCTCGCTACCAGAATACGCTTGCGTGCATAAGAAATTCTCTCTACGTAACACATCATAAATGATCTTGTTAATATGTTCATCGTCCTCAATAATTAAAATACTCTGCCGATTCATTTCAAGACACACCTTCATCTCTTATTTTGGTTTAACAAGAGCCACACTGATACAAAATGAATTCCCTTTCAATTCGGCATAAACGGAACCAGCCATTTTCTCTACAAGTGATTGAACGATTGAAAGTCCAAGTCCAGAAGAATGGTTGGTGCGTGATAAATCTTCTTTATAAAAACGAGTGAAAACATGATCAGAATGGAGTGAGTGGTTCTGCTTCAGCATATTGTTGAAGTGAAACAACACCTCATTCTCTTTCTCTTCATAACGAATGGATAAAGCACCTTCGCCATGCAAGAAGTAGTTTCTAATGATGTTTTCCCACACTCTTTCCAACGCACTTTCGTTTCCAATAATCACAATCGCTGTTTCGGGAAGTGTAAATATTGGCTCTTCGTCACTTTTGGAAAACTCCTCTACAAACGAAAATAAACTTCTTTTCAAACCATTGATCACGTCAATCGACTCAAGATCAAACACATAATCCCGGTTTTGCAATTTTGTATACAGAAACAGCTCATCAACAAGCGTTGTAATTTGTTTAATTCTTGTCTGGGCCATCTTGACATATTTCGTTTTTTCTTGAGCGTTTTCAGACCGATTCGCTAGTTGAAGGTAACCGTCAAGGGATGTCATTGGTGTCCGAATATCATGAGAGAGGCTTACAATGGTTGTATTGATTTCTTCGCTTTTTTTTATAAATTGCTGGTTCATGTCTCTTTGGTGCCGAAGCATCGTATTGCATACATCAATTAATTGAACAATCTCATTTGGCTTCATTTGCGTTTGAATAAACTTGAACGAATCATGCTTTGTGATAAAAGACAGTTGATCGCCAATCTCTTTAATTTGCTTCTTGTAATACAGTACATATACGGTTTGAATGATAAGTGCACTAGATAAAAGTACGAGGGCGATAAGCATTGGTTTACTTCCTTCCTCATCTATTTTGACTCTATCAGTATTCATTAGCCATGATTCATTGTTTCCATTATACGTTGTTTTCTAGTGTTTTTTACGAACTTTTATCAATCACTGGCCATTGGTTGATGAAGGCGATTCGATGCAAAAAAAACTTTCCTCTGCGAAGGGAAAGTTTCACCGTAACGACAATCAATCATTCTCCTAAAAAACGCGCATCCATTGTCGTTTCAACACTTTCAGTTCCTTCAATGTCGACATAATAGCTTGATGCACCCTTTCTGGAAGAAACAATTTTCTGCAAGTCTTGATCAATATAATGAAGCGCAACTCCATCATCAGCAGCGATTCCTGGCTTTACTTTCTTCTCTTCAATCAGTCGCCTATAAGCTGGCCTGCGCTCTTCTTCCCCGTCATAATGAGGACAATGACTTCCTTTCAATAACCCAAGACCGTTTATAGGTTCCAACCGATCTCCGTATGAATCCGTCACACCTTCTTCAAACCAACAAATCGATCCAGCACTTAAGCCTGTTAAAATGACACCATTATGCCAGGCTTGCATTAATGCTTGGTCGATGCCCCATTCTTTCCATAAAATTATGAGGTTTTTCGTATTGCCTCCCCCTACATAAATAATGTCCTTATCAAGAATGTACGCTTCCAAGTCTCGCGTTGGCGGCTTAAAAAGCGATAAATGCGACGGTTCACATTCTTTTGATGTAAACGCATGATAAAAACGTTGAACATAATCAGCAGAATCGCCACTCGCTGTTGGAAAAAAACACACCTTCGGGTTTCCTACTTTCGCCTGCGCCAATATGTAATCATCAAGAAGTGGGTTCTCTGGTTCCATCGAGAAGCCGCCTCCACCAAGTGCAATGATCTGTTTCATTCATATCCCTCCAGTCAAACAACTGTACATAAATACTACACGAATCATTTTAAAAAGACACACATCTCGATTGTTCTTAAAAGCTGTCGCGAAACAAGAGCATGCACCATTTTGGTACATGCTCTCGCTTCACTATTGGTTAAAGCGAGTTTTGAATCTAGTAAACATTGCATTAAATCGTGGTATACTAATCGTAAGTATAAACAGACGGCTCAATGGGCGGCGACACTCCTAATTGAAAGGGGGTGTTTGTCTTGTCACTTTTCGAAGCAATTTCTTTAGTAATCACTGTCGCATCGAGCACAGCCATGTTCATTATTGGATTGATTACGTTGTTTTTGCTTCTTAAAAATGACAAATAGCCCCTAGAGCCTAGCAACTCAATACAGGGGCTATTTTTGTATCACTTTAGCGCCAACCTTTGGGTTGACTACTCTGTTTTCGCCTATATGGTTGTGGTGGCCACCACATTCATATAGGCTTTTTCAGTATTGTCTAATTGCTTTTAGTTTATGCCTTTCCCGCTTTTCTGTCAACAATCCCCCGCTAGTTCTGCACCGTATCTTTTGTTAAACAAAGACAATTTGTGTTTAACTTCACATGTATATAAAAATAATTGAGAAAGCACTGGTCATTAAATTCTCTTAACTGCCCACAACTATAACGAAGCAAGAGAGACGCTCTCTTTCTACCAAGAACGTCTCCTGTTATCATTTGATTAAATTGGTTACGTGGAATGGACTACAGATACTCTGGGTGTTGATGCCGAGTACAACCAAATAAGTAACAACCTGACACCAAGCTTCTCAAGAACTCGAAATGAAGCACGATTCCAAGAGCGAACCGTTGACCATAGCCGTTTTCGTTCAGTAGCAACCGCCGCTTCCATAATAGCTGAAACAGCCTTTAGTTGCATAGCCATTACCATGGACTCTTTGAAACAATTCATACGCGATTTCTGGTTCTTCTAATGTAGAACGACCAATAATTAATCCACAATAACCAATAAAATCTTCTTCCTCTTTCCGGCGAACCGTGAGTAAACTTATACCGTTTTCAAATGCCTTCTCTCGAAAAGAAAGAACTTACTTTTGTGCGTCTTCATTGGACGGCTTAGCTCTTCCACGTTCTACAACAAGCTCTCGATACCAGCTTGCATCTGATTCTACCCACATATTTAAATATATAACTTAACATGCATAGAAGGAAATGTAGTTGTCATGTTTGCCTTCACGTTTGATTTGGGTTTTTCGCAAGACAGAATCTCAACTAACCTTCGTAGCAATGATCAATCCAGTTGACCAATTAAGTTTTGTAATCGCTAAGTTTGAATTGGATTCTATCACATTGATTAGTTTAATAATCTTTTCGTGATGCTCTATTGGCCAATCCTCTTGAGGAAGCAGATCATCAATTACATACAGGCCCCCTTCTTTTAATAAAGCCAGTGTTTCTTCTAATAAACTAAGTTTTCCGGGCCATGTATCCGCAAAAATAAAATCAAAAGTTTGTCGATGCAAAGACTTAATTAGCTCTCCCCCGTCACCAGTCACAAACTCCACTCGAGAATCACTACTTAAATAGTTTTTGGCGATTCTATGTAAATCACCATCGATTTCATTTGTAATCAAAGTCGAATGCTTGTCCATCCCTTCCAGTATCCAACTTGTAGAAAAACCCGCCCCTGTGCCCAATTCAAGAAATCGGCCATTCCTCTTCGTAGCAGCAAGAGTCCTCAGTAAACTTCCAGTCTCATAGTCACAGTTCATCGTAAAACCGACTTCCTTTACCTCTTTCATTATTTCTTTAGCTATACTTGGTGGACTTATAGTAAACTCATGCATTAACTTTCCTCCTGTCTAAACTGCTGATTAAGATCAACGCTCCTATTTATTGTTCCATTCAAAACCTGCACATTCCTTCCTGTAATTTATCTTGCAGCCATTGGAAACAGTTAAAAAGCCAGATGCACTCAGCATTAAACGATTGAATATTTCAAAAAATTACATTATGCTATGTAGAACATTCGAATAGCGAGAAAGAATGGTTAAGAAGAAAGGACGGAGTAAGATAATGACACATTTACGAGCTGGATACGGGTTGGACGCGGATGGCTTCATTATAAGCGACGTCGGTTTAGATAAGATCGATCAAGCTTACTTACTATGCATACAAGACTCTGCTGAAAAGCTTGCAACGTTATTTCCACATCAATTGCATAGTGTTTATGTTTATGGCAGTGTCGCAAGAGGAGAGGCTGTGGTCATTAAGTCAGATTTAGACCTTCTCGTTCTTTTTAATGAAACATTAACTACAGAGGAATTAACGGAGTTAAAGACACTTACAAGCGCTTTGTCGCAAGACTATCAATCTCTCGTTCGCGATGTTGGCATCGCCGTTGCCTACTACGACTATGTAGTTGATCCAGAGAATTACGACGAACAAGCATTCATTAAGGAACTCTGTGTTTGTATCCACGGAGAGGATATTCGCACTCGCTTTGGCCCTTACAAGCTCACATCGGAGATCGCTATCCGCTTTAATGGCGATATTCGCGAAGTTCTCGCTAGGACGATCATTCAATTAAAATCTGCTTCCACAGAGGAGCACCACATTCGTGTACAAGGCTTTGCGCGCAAGCTTATTCGAACATACTATTCAATGGTGATGGCACGCTCTCAGATTTGGACGACTAGACTTAACGAGCAGGCAGATGTTTTTCTTCACTATTATCCTCTTAAGAAATCAGTTATTCGCACTTTGTTAACATGGATCGAGGAACCACCGACAGACCGTGAACAAATACTAGCTCTTTTTCAAAGCGAAGGGGAGTGGGCTAGTCTGAACTTCGAACAAGAAGCTCGGGTGACTTCATGAGTGCATCCTATCACGTTTAAATAACTCTATTTAAAATCTCTTGCACACATCGCCAAATCATACAGTCCTTTGTTTTTTGGTCAAGAGAATCCTAAATCGAGCTTTTTAATGTTCATTGATTTCGTATCTATTCCTTTGTTATGCTAATTGAGATTCTAACATGAAGGGGGCACGATTATGTGTTGTTCATGTTTTCCAGTGGTTAATAACTCCTTATCTGACACTATAAAAATATAGTAGATAAAGGAGAGAGTGCATGTTAATTCAAGAAGAAATGATCCAAAAAGTAAAAGATAAATGCAAACGTGATGATACAGTTGTTTCGGCAATGATGTATGGTTCGTTTACTAAAGGCGAAGGCGATATCTATTCAGATATTGAATTCTATCTCTTTGTCAATAATGCGGAATATGATGTTTTTGATTCGTTGAAATGGATTTCAACATTAGATCCAGTCGATTTATTCTTTGTTAATGAGTACGGGACGGAAGTAGTCGTCTTTAACAATATGGTACGGGGCGAGTTTCATTTCCTCCCAGAAGAGCAAATAGAAATCATAAGATCGTTTAAACCAACAGGTGTTTTTCCTGATACGGGTTCTATGTTCATTTATGACTCAACGAATAAATTAAAACCCTTATTGGATTATTTAGGCGGCGCAGGACCAGATAGAAAAACAAACGAGAATGTTAATTTCGCTTTTAATCATTACGTCAATGCTTGGTTGATGGGGATTAATGTATTAAAAAGAGGGGAACACGCACGTTCATTGGATGTTTTATCACAGGTTCAAAAATACACGCTACAACTAATGAGAGTTGAAGGAAATACGGTGGAGCGGTGGTTAAACGGCACTAAAAATCTTGAAGAAGATTTATCTCAACAATCATACAAGGATTACGCTTCGATCACAGCTAAACTTAACCACAAGGAAATCCTACGTGCATATCAGCATTCACTAACGTTAATAGAAAGTCTCTATTTGACTTTACGCCACCGATATAAAGTAGATCTAAACGAAAGACTGATTAAGAAGCTATACGATTATGTAAACAACTCTTAATGAGTTAATTTGACGAATTTAAAGAACAACCTTTTTTCTATAAGGTTGTTCTTTTTCGCGCTTATCTATCTGGTCTCTTTCCTTTAAGTAAGAAAGGTGTCGATAGAGGATTCTCTTTTTCGAAGTATAAGAACGAGGAGTTTGGCCTGGGGATGCGGAAAGGTGATGCGGAACGTAGGATTTACTTCGAACAGGTGGAGATTTCACCGATTAATGTGGAGATTCGAGAAGAAAATGTGGAGATTCAAACGATTAATACGGAGATTACCTCGAAAAATACAAAGATTTAATCCTAAATACGGCAATTAATTATAGAACGTGGAGATGACTTCAAGATTGCGAGGATTATGTATTCAGATCGAAAAAAACCCGCCATATGATCAGACGAGTTCACTCACTTTATTAAAACTCCTTGCGCTTATACACAAGAATAGACACGGCATACGAGATGAGAAATAAGACAAAATTGATCGTCATGTAGCTTATTGAAAACATCAAATCGATATTCATACCTTGGAACAGATTAAGAGGTGCGATCCAAAGCTCGAATACAATGGCACTTAAGAAAAAAAGTCCTAACGCACCACCTCCACTTATCATATAAACCACTTCTGCTTTTTGCGTTCCGAGCAAGTACGTCAACGGATAAGCAACAAAGCCCATTGTAAAGGTAATGCCTAAAACATCCATAACGCCATAAACAAAGCCAGTACCTGGTGTCTGCCCAAAAACGAAATTACCAACTACATATGTGGTACCTGCAATAAGAAGTCCTGTAAACGTCATGAGTAAGAAAAACACATAATGGCTTTGGACAACGTGGTTACGCTTAACCGGTAACGTCATCACATATTTATCCCAGCCCGATTGTGATTCTTGTTTCAATACCTCAAGTGCTGCAGTGCCTATAATGACGATTGGGATAAAAGCAGCGAAACGTTGCGCCATTGCATTTTCAAAAAACAATAAGGCACAGGCCACGGCGAAACTAATTGGAACATAGTACTTAATTGACTTTTCAGCCGCATAATATTGATTTAACAGCAATCCCTTCATGCTTTGACACCTCTCATTAATAGCAATGTAATATCATCTATTGAAAATGATTTTGTTTTCATTGATGGGGGCAACGCTTCCTTATTAGAGACAAGAACATCCGTCGTTTCTCCATTTTTCCGGGATGCCACAATGAGGTTTTGCTCGATTTCCTTATACTGGTCGGACGTACACTGAACAATCGCATACTCGTTTAAAAGCTCCTCTTTCTTAATACGCAACAAGATTTCACCTGCTTTAATAAAGACGAGGAAATCGGCAATTCGTTCGATGTCGCTTGTAATATGAGATGAAAGCAAGATACCACGTTTTTGACCTTGTACAAACTCTTGCAAGACCGTTAGCACATCATCTCTTCCGCCTGGATCAAGACCAGCTGTTGCTTCATCCAAGATGAGCAGTTTCGCATCATGGGAAAGCGCGACAGCAACAGAAAGCTTCATCGACATCCCTCGTGAAAAGCTTTTGATTTTCTTTTTCTTTGGCAAAGAAAAAAAGTCAATGTAATGAAAATACGCTTCTTTGTCCCAATTTTTATAAACTTGCCCAAACACATTCCCAAGCTTATAGACCGTTAAATCGCCGGGTAATTGCATGGAATCAAAAACAACTCCAATATCTTCTTTCATGTGTACATGATTGGCATCCATTTCTTCACCAAAAACTTTCACTGTTCCGCTTTCTTTTCGTAATGTTCCTAAAATAGACCCCATCGTTGTGGACTTTCCTGCACCGTTCTCACCAATAAATCCAACGATTGAACCGTACGGAATTGAAAACGAAACATCCTTTAAACCAAATGTCGAACCACGGTATGTTTTCCTTAACTGATTAACCTCTAAAACGCTCTCCATCCTCGATCTCCTCCATCTTTTCCTCGTCATTCTTTCTTAAGATACTTGCGCACAAGCTCCAAATGATATTAAACACGACAAGGATTGCGGCGAATGCCAACGTCAAGTTAAGCTCATACGTATCAAATGGGGCAAAACGATCCACAAACCATCCATCAGGAACTAACCGATTCACTCGATCGAGTACGCGATCATTCCAATTCGGCTTCCAAGACCATGAATCAATCAAGTACAATGCTCCAAACCCTAGCAACAAACCTATACTGTTCTTCAACAATCTCAATAAATGAACACCCTTTCTACCTTGATTTCGTTTGAAAAATCTGAATTGAGAGTAGACACGACACAAGGAGGCAAGATGCTATGCCCGCAAGTATGATTGGCACCGTGAATGGGATACCTAGTTGTTCAATTTGCTGAGATAACCGATCATAGCTCACTCCCCCTAGAAAAAATCCCCAAAAAACAAGGCTGCCTATGACAAAAACATGAATCCCATAATGAACCACCTTACTACCTATCATGTAATACAGTGGGTAATAAAGTGCCAAAAACAAACCAAACATAGCGATTGAAAGCACCCAGTCCAACAAGAGAGTGGCTGTCAGAAAAGGCAGAATCCAATTTAACACAACAATAACAAGACTAAAAAGAACAACAATCGAGATGGAACAGAGGTACTTAGCCATCACGATTTGCTTTTGTGTAACAGGCAAACTACGGATGACCATATCCGTATGATTGGCTCCGTCCGTCCCATCACTAATAAAGGCATATAAGCAAGCAATAAAAACCGCTGCATAAACAGGAAGTTGCTTATCACCTAGGAGAAAGGCTCCTAGAAAAATGACACCCACAAGCACCATGAGACTGGATCGATAGACCGTCCATTCTTTCCTCAATAAACCCATCATTTTTTAGACCTTCCCCACTGTATACACCATAATGTCTTCAAGAGAAGCAGGTTCCATCACAACATGATCACCCATCAGACGTCGGACAATTTCCGCCTGGTTTGTGAGTCCTTCAAATCCAACCGACGTTTCCCGTACTTGCAAAAATAAGCTACGAATATCAGCATCCAATAAATCTAGTGCGCCACGAACGAGGAAATGATGCTCTTGTATCGTTTCCTTATCTTCACTAAACACCATCTCGCCGTTATAAATAAACGTGATGTAGTCTGCAATTTTTTCCAAATCGGTTGTAATGTGTGTCGAGAAGAAAATGGCCTTTTCCTCGTCTTGAATCACTTCCGCTAAAATATCGAGAATCTCTCTCCGACTCACAGGATCGAGAGCCGACGTTGGCTCGTCTAAAACGATTAACTCCGCATGATGAGATAAGGCAATTGCAATGGATAGCTTTGTTCCCATCCCTTTTGATAAGTGACCAATCTTCTTTTTCCACGGTAAATTCAGACGTTGCATGTAATACGCAAACACATCGTCATCCCAATTTGAGTAAAATGGAGCGATTACTTTTTTCATCTTTTCAACCGTTAAATGTTTATACAATTGATGTTCAGCGTAAACAAAACCGATTCGTTGCTTTATTTCTTTACTATTTGTCTTATATTCGTTGCCAAACACACGAATTGTGCCTGAATCTGCCTGAAGGAGGTTAAGCATTAATTTGATTGTCGTTGTTTTTCCAGATCCATTTGGTCCGATGAAACCGGTAATAAAACCTTTTTTCACCGAGAAAGAAACGTTCTTTAGCGCAAAGTCTTTATACGCTTTATGAACATTTGTAAATGTGACTACGTCTTCCATTACTCTTCCTCCTCATATAGCATCGTCAGCAATTCTTGTAGTTGTTGTAAGGAGATATTCAGATTTTTGCTTTCCACCACAATTTCAGCTAAACCTTCTTCAACCATCTTCAAACGCTTCTCTTGAATCAAATCATTGTTTTGCCCAGCAACAAATGACCCTTTCCCGACAAACGAGGTGATAAATCCGTCCCGCTCAAGTTCCTCGTATGCACGCTTAGTTGTAATCACACTAATTCTGAGGTCTTTTGCAAGTTTACGCATCGATGGCAGTGGATCGCCTTCTTTTATTTCATCACGCAAAATGCTTTGTTTGATTTGATTTTTAATCTGTAAATAAATGGGCTCCTGTGAAGAATTCGATAAGATAATGTTCATAATAACCCCTTACAATGTAATCTTTGTTTATATTGTATATGCACTATATATACAATGTCAATAAATTTGATCACTCCGATTTCTCACCTCTGATATACCTAAAAAACAAAGGCTTCTATTCCCTTAAGCAATCAAACATCATAGAAGTTAACTAATCGCAGAATTCCTATTCTTATTCGGTCCTAAAATATAAAAGGCAGTACACATATAAAGCGGTGTACTGCCTTTTAGCTTTTAGTTCCATCAACACATTGCTGATCTGCCTTCCCATAATCTGGCCCTTTTCCCCTCTCACATTAGTACTCAAACAGTCAAGCCGGTCCATTGCCAATACGTGTAGAAAAAAACAAGGATCAAACCAAAATAAACAATCGCCAATACACGGCTAAGCCTGAATAAATCTGTTGTCTCAAAGCTTTGCTTTTCATCAAAGTAAATCATGAGCGCTTTTGAACTGACAGGTAATGTCAGGCAATAATTAAGTGCCACCATCGTCAAAAAAAGCAGCGCTTGCGGATCAAATCCTTTCGCAACAGCCATCGCCAAAATTGGCGGCGTCATGATGACCGCCCTCGTTGTGTGAGAAGGGATATAAAGGTGCACGCTCATGCAAATGGCGAGGAGAAGGAAGACAGTTAAGGTTTCCGAATGGAACAAATACTGGTCGGCGGCAGATAACAGCCGTTGGACGACCCATTCTGCCGCGCCTGTTTCCATTAAAGACTCACCTAACGCAATGGCTGCTCCGACATAGATGAGAAGATTCCACGAGACAGCCTGCAGTCCCTCTTTCCATTGAACCACCCCGCCTTTTGGCAACAGCAAGATAAAGGCACCAATCGTTGTCACCGTTGCGATATGGATGCCATGAAGCGCTTCTGTCATCCACAGCGCAATCATTCCCGCCAAAACATAAGCCGTCCGCTTTTCCTCGGAAGTCATTGCCTTTGTTGCTCCAATGCTTTGTGTGGACCAATCCAATTGCCGCGCTTCTTTATTTAAGAACAGCCACACAATCACAAAGCAAGCACAGATGCTCGCAACAAAGGCAAAAGGCAGCCCCCATACCATCCAACCTATAAATGATATCCGTTCATAACCTAAAGCCGGCAAGTAGTTATTCGCTATCAAATGGGAGCTTGCGCCAATCAAAGTAGCGTTTGTGGCTACAAGAATGATGGTTGGGAGGAGTAGCGACAATGCTTTCGTAAAGCTCTTATTTGCAGCCTGTTTTGATAAGTCACGAAACACAGGAAGCAGCACTGATGCCCGACCAGATGTAGACGGAATAAACAGTGTCAGCACCTGAGTAACAATAGCGACTAAAAAGAACAGGGACGCAGTCGAGGTGGCCTTTGACGTAATCAGCAGTGACATCCTTTGAGCTAAACCCGTTTTCTGCATACATGCGCCAATGATAAACGCCCCTAACATCAGCCAAATCACATCAGAGGAAAGCGAAGAAAAGAGCAACTCCTGCTTTGCCGCTCCAGATACAATTAGCACGAGCAATGCACCCAACGCAACCAATGCAGGAGGAAGGGCTGTAAAAGACCAACAATAAATGGCCAACAGAAATGTCATTAATGACAATTTGCCCTCGAGCCCTAGCCCTGAAGACGCAAGCAGGATCGAGACGAGGCAAACAGCAACGAGCACTTGCCACTTATTGAGTTGTCCCCACTTCACTTTTCTTCCTGTTGCCTGCCTTCTTCTTTCCACTCTTGATGATTCAAGCATCACGATACCTTACCATCTCTATGTTGTTCGAGCGTCTCCGCAAGGGACAGACCGACTAAAACTGTCCTCATGGAACCTTCCGCACATTCGCAGATCCATTTTTCTGTTTTTTCCATCGCCGCCTCTAAGCTCGAAGGCGTTTGCAAAATGCTCATGAACACATCAATTCCATGGCGATAGTTTATGTTGGCCCCTTTTCCAATCGTGCCGGCAATTACAATAACCGGCTTTCCATAACTCTTAGCCCGAGATGCTACCTCGGCTGGAATTTTCCCTCTCGGCGTTTGAAAGTCAATGCTTCCCTCTGCGGTAAAAACCAAATCCGCTTGCTGTAAATGATGGTCAATGTCTAGGTACTTCAAGATCACTTCATACCTTGGATGAAGGATGGCACCCAACAATCCATTAAAGCCAGCGCCAAGTCCGCCCGAAGCGCCTCCGCCTGGGATATCCTGGACGCGAAGCCCGCTTGCTTCTTCGATCATCTCTGCAAAGTGCTGAATTCCGTTTTCTAGAACCTCGATTTGTTCTGGAGACGCTCCTTTTTGCGGTCCGAAAACCCGGGCCACACCATTTGGCCCACAAAGGACATTGTGCCAATTACAAGCCACATCCATTGGAACATTCTCCAAGCGAGGATCCCGCGCCGCAATGTCTATCGAAGCAATTGCTGGTAAAACAGAGGCACCTTGCCTGGCATCGATAACTGAACCGTCTTTGTCAAAAAAGCGGACTCCTAGCGCTTGGGCCATTCCAATCCCGCCATCATTGATTCCAGAGTCTCCACAGCCAACGAGAATCCGCTCAGCCCCAAGATCGAGCGCTGCTCGGATCATTTCGCCAACCCCATATGAAGTGGTGCAGAGAGGGTTCCTTTGGTTTTTCGGCACCAACTTTAACCCTGCAGCTTGGGCAATCTCAATCACAGCGGTCTTTTTTGGCGCACTTCCTAAAAATCCAAACAACGCTGAGACTTTCTGAAGAACCGGCCCTGTAACGGTGAGCGCTTCCAAAGTACCTCCTGTCCACTTCACCATTGTCTCCACAAACCCTTCTCCCCCGTCTACTAAGGGGATCGAGACCACCTCTGCATTTGGCAAAGCTCGGAAGATCCCTTCTTTCATGCTTTTTGCAACCTGTTCTGCGTTTAAACTTTCCTTAAATCCCGATGGAACTAATACAATCTTCATCGCCTATCACTCCTTAACCTTAATAGGAAAAGAATAAGCTCCAAAGAATAGATGGGAGTGAGAACCACATAAAAGTCACATTAGAATTTCGTGAGAATCTTTCATTTTATGCGGAGTTTCACTTTCTATAAGACAATAGAAATCGATGTAACGAATCAATCAGCTCGTAATATATTGAGGTTGGCCATCAGATAAAATTGCTCGCATGAAACGACTGCCTATTTTCATTTTCACGTAGGTGAAGCATACAAAAAAAGCATTGGCGTTAAGCCAATGCCCTTCTTGTTTAGTCATCGATTTCCACTTTGAGGATTTTTCCGTCCAAGGCATTTACGTCAATCTTTGTTTCTCCATCCTTGTTTGTTTTGACCTCAATTTCATACACATACTGCCCATCGTCTTCGTCCAATTCTACTTCTGTCACCGTGCCTTTCACTTCCTTCAGCGCTATTTCAATCGCTTTATCTGAAGAGATGGTCCCTTTCGGTAGGGTCGTGCGTTCATCATCATCATCATCATCGTCATCACTGCGTTCATTTTCAGCACGAATTACCTTGCCTGAATCAGTAGCAATGTCAAGTTCATATTCATGGCCCTCTTTCTCTATTTCCACTTCATAAAGTTCGACGCCATCATCTTGGTCCCTTTCCAGTTGCTGAACAATCCCGCCACCCGTTTCCTCTAGCGCAATCGCTTCAGCTTCATCAAACATAATTCCAGGCTGCGCCTCTTCTTTCTTTTCATTTGCCAAGGCGGATCCATTGTTAAGCGCATACCCCCCTAACGCAAGGCCACTAACCAATACCGTTCCTGCAAGGACAACTTTAAACCGTTTCAACTTCAACCACTCCTTTGTTGTTCCTTATACTATAGACAGCGAAAATTAAAACAAAGGGAAGAGAAGATTAGAAAAGGATGAGAATTGCATGACTCCCTGCAAACATCACTTTGTTTTGAAAACATCAACATCTGAAGCTCGAAAACACATTTCCCGATAAAAGCCTAAATTAGATGATAGCAACGTGTAAACCTTATAGCGTTCCACAACAGATGGTGCACAATGACTCCGTAGTGTAAGACTTGTCCCTGACTTCGACTTCATGAGTGAGCGAGCGTGCCCGCCACAGCGCTGGTACGTCTCTTAATAAAGAAATCTGTTTAATCCTATCATTCATAGTTCAGATCTTCCTTTTAGCAGTGTTTGATGTCTCCTATCAAGCAGGTCTTCCTTATAAACAAATACGAAAAAAAGAAGGCCTAAGCCTTCTTTTTAATCATCATCATCGTCCTGTGCTTCGATTGACACGCTCTCCACTTCACCTGTAAACGCATTGACAACTACAGTCCCTTCTTGACTGTCTGTTTCAATATCAATTTCATAGACAAGCAAACCATCGTCATCATCAAGTTCAATATCGACGATTGTGCCCTGAAACTCCTTTAACGCAATTTCCTTTGCTTCCCCTTCTGAGATTTGTCCGTCGGAAACAGGCTTTTCATCAACTTGCTCGATTTCTTTTGTGCGTTCTACTTTACCTGTCATTCCATCAATTTCAATTTCAAGCTTCTTGCCATTCTCCTTCGCCACAATCGCTTTATATGTTTTGTCGTCTTCCCGATAGTCAACCGTTTCGACTGTTCCTTCGCCTTCACGTGTAGCAATCTGTTCTATTTCTTCCAGAGAAATTGGTTCCTTGTTTTCATCATCGCCAGGCTGTTTGGCATCGCCTTTCTTTTCTTCTTGGTTAAGCTGCTCAACTTTTCCTGTAGCAGCATCAACGAAGAGCACATACGTCCCAGCGTCTTCTTCAATCAAAACTTTATACGTTTCTTTTCCGTTTGCATGCGTTAGTTCGGAAGATAGGATGTCGCCAGCGAATTTGGAACTTACAACTTGCTTGACTTCTTCTTCCGTCATGAGCGGCTCATTCGTGCCGATCATATATTGGGCACTTCCAAGCACAATCGCCACGGCAACCAGACCTATGCCGATTCCCCAATACACTTTTTTCTTCATGTCCATACCTCCTACTCTTGCTATTCTCCCACCATATTATTACAACTAAAGAAGAAACAGATTAAAAGAACATGAGAACTAGAGATGTGGATTAAGCGGAAGATGGACAGTGACGGTTGTACCTATCCCGTCTACACTAGAAAGCTTGATTTTTCCATGGTGAGCTTCAACAATCCGCTTGGCAATTGGCAAGCCTAAACCTGACCCTCCAGTCTCCCGGGTCCGCGATTTGTCCACCCGGTAAAAGCGATCATACACTTTATCTACCTCATCTGCCGGAATGCCCTCCCCTTTGTCTTTTATATCTAATTGAACCCCTGACGCCGTGCGGGAGATAGAAAGGTTAACTGGCTCAGAGCTGTATTTTATCGCATTATCCAATAAAATAAAGAACACTTGTTTTAATTTTTGAGCATCACCTTCCAAGCTAATTTCCTCTTCATCAGCCTCTACAACAATTGACCGCTGAAATGCTTTTTCCAAGTTTCTTGCTGCTTCTTTTGCCACCGAAGTTATATTCATTTTTTCATAATCAATCGTAAACTGGCTCTCGTCTTTAGCCAGTAACAACATTTGTTGGGTCATCTCTTTCATTCGGACCGCCTCTGAATAAATGGCCTCAACCGCTTCATCCAAAACGTCTGGCTTTTCTTTGCCCCATCTTTTCAGCAGTTTAGCATAGCTTTCGACTACTGTTAACGGGGTCTTTAACTCATGTGAGGCATCCGAGACAAACTGTTCTTGCTTATTGTAATTCGCTTCGAGCAAGTCCATCATCCGATTAAACGTTTGCGCCATTTTTGCAAGCTCATCGTTTGACTTCTGCTCAAGGGGAATATGCTTAAACGTTCCGCGTTTTTGGATTTCTTCCATCGTTTGGATCATCGAAACAATCGGGTTGACAATTAACTTACTTAACACTCTTCCTCCTAAAAAGGACGGAATTAAAATAATCAAGGTGGCAATTGTCAAAATCACTTGCAGTACCCTCATCGTATTCGCGATAGCCGTCTGGTCTTCGACCAATTCGAGAGTAGCGACTTCCCCGTTCTCCCAAATAATCGGATGGACGGCTACTGTGTATAGGGTCTCTCCTATTTTACTTACTTCACTGTGTTCGCCCTCACGGTAAATGGCCGGAAGCTTTGTCATTTCACTGCTCGTACTTGGGGCAACGTTAAGCAAACTGGCATTGTCTTGGGAGATGACCCGAATCATCGAATCAGCAGGCAAATAGGCTCTTAAAAAGCGAGGCATATCCAAATTTTCATCGGTCGAATGCAATACTTCTGTAATAGTGTCCATCTGCGTTACCGTTCGCTCTACCGCTTCATCTCTCATCACTTTTTGGAAGACAAAATAAATTGAGCCATTCGCCAAAAGCAATACCAGCAGCAGAAAAACGGTGGAGAACACCGTAATGCGGTTTTTAATATTCATCTCTCATTCCTTTATTGTATAGCCGACTCCCCGCACCGTATGGAGATATGGCGCCGAAAAAGGGGCATCGACTTTTTTTCTCAAATAGCGGATGTACACATCTACTACGTTTGTTTCCCCATAGTAATCATACCCCCAAACTTGCTCGATGATCTGTTCACGGCTCAGCACTTGGTTCTTATGCTGGATAAGAAAGACCAATAAATCAAACTCCCTTGGCGTTAGTTCGATTCGCTTAGCGTTTCTTGTCACTTCCCGGGTTTTAATGTTAATCGTCAAATCACCCAACAAGTGTTGCTTTTCTTCCTCTTGTTCATGTTGAAACTGATTGATGCGCAAACACGCCCGAATTCTTGCGAGTAACTCTTCGATTTCAAACGGCTTCGTCACATAATCATTCGCCCCTAAATCAAGCCCGCTCACTTTATCAGGCAACGAATCACGCGCCGTCAACAAAATAACCGGCGTCTGGCTCTTGCTTCGAATACGCCTCAACACTTCCATTCCACTCAACTCAGGGAGCATGACGTCTAGCAAGACAAGATCCCAGTGCCCTTCCTTAAACGCTTCCAAACCAGACACACCTGTCCAAGCGGCTGTCGTTTCATATCCTTCATGTTCCAGTTCTAATTGGATCAAGCGAGCAATCTTTTTCTCATCCTCAATAATTAAAATCGACTTTCCGCTCATCGCATCCTCCACTTCCATCCCTCTTATACAATGGTTGGTTTGTTTTAAACAGCCAGTTTTTACTTAAAAGCATAGCACAGGAGAGGTGATTGAGAAAGGTGACACAAATTCAATTTTTGCACTATGACAGCGAAAACAGAAACCTCATTGGACGTTTTGTGAGTAGCTTCTCTATCACGTTTGACAACTATCTTGTTTTTGCAATTTCGTTGTAATGAATCGATTAGCAAGCTTGTTTTTAACTTGTTCGTTCCTTTTTGGTAATGGTAGTGAGGCATATTTAACGTATTTACTTTAACGGTTCGAATCTCCATGTTCTCACGTTATAAACCGAACTAAAAAACATTTCTAAATAGAGTGACTTTTCCATTGACATCAACATACCCATGTTATATGGTTAGTTGCATAAGTAATTAACCACGGAGGCTAAGAGATGGTATTTACTTTTTCAGACGATCAGCCGATCTTTAAGCAAATTACCTATAGAATCGCAAATGACATTGTAAGTGGCGCTTTAAAAGAAGGGGATCAAGTACCCTCTACTAACGAATTTGCCAAAGTGTTCCAAATAAATCCCGCTACAGCCGCAAAAGGGATCAATCTTCTCGTTGAACAAGACATCTTATATAAGAAAAGAGGGATCGGCATGTTTGTTGCCGCAGGGGCCCGACAAAAATTGCTTGCCGAACGTAGAGAAACATTTGTCACTTCTTATCTTGAACCATTGTTAAAGGAAGCAGCCCAGATTGAACTCAACAACGAAGAGATTAAGCGTTTGATTGACGAAAGGGGAAAACAGAGATGAAGATCGTTATGGAACATGTAGGAAAAGAAATGGACGGCCAGAAAATTTTAGATGATGTTACCTTTACGATTCAAGAACCTGGGATCTATGCCGTTTTAGGCCCCAATGGTGCCGGAAAAACGACCATTATGCATATCCTGTCAGGACTTTCAACATGTACTTCGGGAAACGTCATGATTGATGGGGAAAACCCTTTTGAAAACCGGGTGATCCTCGATAAAATCAGTTTTATCCAGGAGAGCGAGAACTTTAAACCAACGTTAAAAGTGAGTCAAATCATTCATTATGTGCAAGCGTTTTATCCGAATTGGAATCATGAACTCGTAACAAAGTTGATTACCCTCTTCAAACTGCCAATGAATAAACGATTAAACCAACTCTCAAAAGGAATGGTCTCTGCCTTAAACATGAGCATCGGCTTAGCGAGTCGCGCCCCCTTAACGATTTTTGATGAACCTTATATCGGGATGGATGCGACTGCACGAAAAAAACTATATGCTGAAATTATTGAAGATTATGTCGATCATCCCCGGGTCATCTTGTTTTCAACCCACTTTATTGAAGAAACGCAAAACATTTTTGAACATGCATTAATCGTCCAAAATGGAACGATTAAACTGTTCACAAGCATTGATGAATTAACGAGCCGCGCTATGAAGATCAGTGGACCAATCGATGTGATCCAATCACTTGGAATACCAGAACAAAAGATCTTATCTTATCAAGAATTTATGTCAGAGGCTTCCGTCACCACTTTTCTTGAGAATGGTGAAGACTTGCATGTTCCACCTACTTGCCAAGCAATCCCATTGCCATTGCAAGAATTCTTTATTGATTTTACAAGCGAGAAGGAGAGTGTGGTTTCATGAACCAAATTAAATCACTCATTTATGTCATGTATCCAGAAGTATTAAAATCCTTAATCATTTTTTGGTCGATTATGGCAGCCATTCTCGCTTCCGGGTATGTCATTGCGACAATGTCATCAACAACAGAGGTCTTTCTCATCATGTGGCCATTCTTTCTCGTTTGGTTATCAATCACAAGCTTCCAATTAGTAAAAACTGACTTCCATTACGCTTTAAAACTCGGCGCAACAAGGAACCAGTTTTTAGTCGCTTGCCTTGTTTTACTCATACTTGTCATTCTAATTGGCGAAGGTATTCATTGGTTATACCTTAACCTATTCCCAGAGATTTCAAGCTTGCTTGGTCTGCAATCTGTGACCCTCGTCCATTGGGGTATTGTCCTCCCCGAACTGTCAACTGGCCTTGTTCTAGGCTATGATTTGATTCTTGGACTTCTTTTTAGCACCATGTTTTTTGCGATCGCTAGTATCAAGCATCAATACGGAAAATTACCAGTCTTCGTTTTTCTCGGAGTACTAGCCGTTCTCATCCTTATTCCAAGCGTTCAGCGAGCAATACTTGATTGGGGGATTAGCCTTTATAACGGTGAAAACGTATTAACTGTCTTTTGGGTCGCACTACCAGCTTTCATTGCTCTTTTGATTAGTCGAACGATCTTACTAAGAGCCTCCTTACGTTAACGTGCTTGCTACACAAAGAAAGCGCGATTTACATTGAATCGCGCTTTTAAAAATAGACTACTTTCTTAAAACAAAGCTGCACGTGTATATTCGCTTGCCTCTCCGTTAGTTGAAACGTGATATCTTCGCTAAAAAATACCTCGCATTAATAAAGAACATACTGCCAATAAAGAAGAGAATGAGCATCACCCAACTGAAGATTGCTGAATTCGAATCATTAAAACCGTAAACGCTTATTAGATTGATAACGACCATTGCTACCATCATTACATACATCCACTTTACATAGTTCATCGGTACACCATCCTCTCCCTAATCGTTCTTCTAGTAAATCATTTTCCCTGTTTCAATTCTTATCCTCATATTTTCTAAAATTCGTTCTACATTTGCACTTATTTCTTGTCCTTTAAATGCTCTTAAAAAGAAAATATTTGTATATGTCTTTCGCAATTTTCCCAACTTCCCTTTCGTGATTCACACAAATAAAGTACCTATGTATAACTCAATTGAGTGAACAGGCTGGAAGAACAACCACCAGCACTCATCTCTACCTGATTAACAACACTTAAAAAGGGAATGGATCTAAGACCCGTTTTATTCTCACTAAATACTAGTTAAATGATAAACAATAATGGGTATACAAAAATAAACAACCTTTATTTAGTCAATTTATGAACAATATGTGACGTTTAACCATTTGATTATCAACTATATTGACAAACACTCATGATTATTTAATAATGAATACATAATTAGAATTAATACAAATTAAGCCTTTGCTTAATTTATTACTTAGGAGGATTTTTTTTATGTCACTTATCGGTAAGCAAGTAGCACCATTCACAGCTCAAGCGTATAAAAATGGTGAATTCGTTGAGGTAACAGACGAAACAATGAAAGGGAAATGGAGCGTTGTTTGTTTCTACCCAGCTGACTTCAGCTTTGTATGCCCAACTGAATTAGAAGACCTTCAAAATCAATACGAAGAGTTAAAATCACTTGGCGCAGAAGTATACTCTGTTTCAACAGATACACACTTCGTACACAAAGGTTGGCACGATAGCTCTGAAAAAATTGGTAAAATCACGTACACGATGATTGGTGATCCTTCTCAAGCGATT
Source organism: Shouchella patagoniensis (assembly GCF_002019705.1). Lineage (GTDB taxonomy): Bacteria > Bacillota > Bacilli > Bacillales > Bacillaceae_D > Shouchella > Shouchella patagoniensis. Next base: position 2,112,698 of record NZ_KV917377.1, read on the forward strand.
TCTCGTGATTTCCAAGTATTAAATGAAGCATCTGGTCTTGCAGACCGTGGTACATTCATCCTTGATCCAGAAGGCGTGATCCAAGCAGTTGAAATTAATGCAGATGGAATTGGCCGCGATGCAAGCATCCTTGTAAACAAAATTAAAGCAGCACAATATGTACGTAACAATCCAGGTGAAGTCTGCCCAGCTAAATGGGAAGAAGGAACTGACACACTTACACCAAGCCTTGACCTAGTAGGTAAAATCTAAGGAGTGTTTTAAAGATGGCTCTTGCAGCAGAGATTAAGTCACAATTAAACCAATACATTCAGTTATTGGAGAACGACCTTGTCATTAAAGTAAACGCTGGTGAGGATTCTGTTTCAAATGAAATGGTTGACCTTCTTGATGAATTAACGGCAATGACATCAAAAATCACGCTTGAAAAAGCGGCTCTGCCAAGAACGCCAAGCTTTAGTGTAAATCGTGTTGGAGAGGACACCGGCGTCACTTTCGCCGGTGTTCCTTTAGGTCATGAATTTACATCGCTTGTTTTGGCGTTACTTCAGGTAAGCGGACGACCACCGAAGGTCGACCAAGCGGTAATTGATCAAATTAAAGGCATTGACGGCAAGCATCACTTTGAGTCTTACATCAGCTTATCGTGCCACAACTGTCCAGATGTGGTCCAAGCACTAAACATGATGAGTGTCATTAACCCAAACATTACACATACAATGATTGACGGTGCCGCTTTTAAAGAGGAAGTGGAAAGCAAAGAAATCATGGCTGTTCCAACCGTCTTCATGAACGGACAACCTTTCGGAAGTGGGCGCATGTCCATCGAAGAAATGATTGCAAAGATGGGTGTTAGCGTTGATGCAGACGAGCTTACAAGTAAAGATCCATTTGATGTGCTTGTTGTTGGCGGCGGCCCTGCTGGTTCAAGTGCAGCCATTTATGCGGCACGTAAAGGCATCCGCACAGGTGTTGTCGCAGAGCGTTTTGGCGGCCAAGTGCTTGATACACTTAGCATCGAAAACTTCATTAGTGTTCCACACACCGAAGGCCCTAAACTAGCGGCTAGTCTCGAAGAACATGTGAAGACGTATAACGTTGATGTGATGAACCTACAAACAGCAAAGAAATTAGAGAAAAACGACCTGTTTGAATTAACGCTCGAAAACGATGCGGTGTTAAAAGCAAAAACAGTGATTCTTTCAACTGGTGCTCGTTGGAGAAACGTCGGCGTACCTGGCGAACAAGAATTCAAAAACAAAGGCGTGGCGTATTGCCCCCACTGTGATGGTCCCCTCTTTGAAGGCAAAGATGTAGCTGTTATTGGTGGAGGAAACTCTGGAATCGAAGCGGCGATTGACCTTGCTGGAATTGTAAAACATGTAACAGTACTTGAATTTGCCCCTGAGCTAAAAGCAGATCGCGTCTTACAAGATCGCTTGCATAGCTTGCCAAATGTAACGGTTATTACAAATGCCCAAACAACGGAAATTACAGGTGATTCCAATGTGAATGGTATTTCATATAAAGACCGCGCAACAGAAGAAATTCATCATGTTGAATTGCAAGGTGTATTTGTTCAAATTGGTCTTGTCCCTAATACAGAATGGCTTGGCGATTTCGTTGAACGTAACCGCATTGGTGAAATTGTCGTGGATAAGCATGGATCAACAACGGTTCCTGGTTTATTCGCAGCTGGAGACTGTACGGACAGTGCCTACAACCAAATTATTATTTCGATGGGATCAGGCGCAACCGCTTCTTTAGGCGCGTTTGATTACATGATTCGCAATTAATAACAAAAGCGACATCCTTAGCACTCTGCTAAGGATGTCGCTTTTTTACTGTTAGTACGATTCACTGTGCGCACGTTTTTACTTATTTTCTATTCCTTCTACTGCTTTTTCCGGTACTTCCTCCCTGTTTTCTTCTGCAAAAGACCCCTTTGCCTCTAATAAGATAATGGCATTCGGATTCATAGATTCTTCTTCACCTTTCTACTCTTTTTCCTCACCTCTCATTGATTTAGACAAATCCCTTCTGTTACTTGTCTCTGTCGGGCATAGCCATACTGACATAAAATAGGAACAGCTTATCGTGTACTCTGTATATGCAGATTCAACGAGCCTCAAAACGAATGTTAAGGAGTGTATGAAGATGGAAATGCCTCCCTTCACCCCTCGCTTATCGAGAATAAGCAAGGACAGATACAACATATCTTTTTTAGCAGACGGCTATCCAGGAAAAATCGTCGGAGAAAAGGTAGAGCCACACCCTATTTACGGCATTTATGTTATGCGAGATTACCTCTACCAATTTAAGAAAACGAAGGATGATCGTTACAAACAAGCGGTGATTCGAGTAGCCGAAGCAGCCATTAAGCGGATGGAACCATTCCGAGACTCTCTCGTTTTTTGGTATCGCATGGACTCCGTTTTCAATTCGACTAGCAAAGCCTATTATTCCGCTTTAACCCAGTCCTATTATGCAGAAGTGTTTGCCCAAGTGTATGAAGCAATCGAGGAAGAACGGTTCTTACAAGCAGCACAACAGGTTTATCGTAGTTTAAAAATCCCGGTTCAAGATGGTGGCGTCATGCATCTTTCCTCAAAGGGACCAAGTATACAAGAATACCCGATGTCTCCAAATGGGTACGTATTAAATGGGTGGTTCTCTGCCATATCAGCGGTGGCTACGTATGCGCGTATTGTCGGTGATGAAGATGCGGAGCGTTTCTGGAATGACAACTTACAAACATTGATAAAGATGCTGCCCTTGTATGATGCCCCACTTTTAGCTAATTCAAGGTACGCGCTTAACGGCATTGCCACAGTGAAACTTCGTGTTCAACATACAGACATTGAATTTAAGCAAGTGGACCTTTATGTACCAGAAGAAGGTCTTTCGAGCGTACATGTGGCGAAAAAAAACTTATATGAGAACATCATGCTCACATCTTCGATTACGCTAAAAGGAGACTCTGTTTTCACAAAAAATCGACGCGCTACCTTGAGCTTACTCATAAGCCGTTATTCATACCCTCTCGAAAATGAACTTCGCATGAAGTTGTTTAGCCCAAAAGAGTCCGTTTTACGATTAAGCCTGCTTGCGCCTCAGTACGCACCAAAACGAGAAATCGACAAGCAAAGCCCGATTTACCACGAATTAAAACCCATTCCTTTAACAAAAGGAATCAATCATATCTCGATTAAGTTACCTTGGAAACCATTGGAGAACGTCGCTCGAGCAACCACTTTTAAACAATTCGGGTCAGACTGGCACAATGTGTACCATCATATTCACCTTAATCGACTCAAACATTTTTACGAGCTGACAAATCATCCAGTTCTCCTTCACTATTACGAGAAATGGAGTAAAGCTGTCGTGCAATGGTCGGAAATGCCTTTGTACAAAGGTGTAAAAACAGCTCCCTATAAATAGAGTCTTTTCATTCATTAAAGGAACGCAACAAAGATAGAAGACGTGATTCCCGGCAATTCTTCCTTATTTTTAATGCAATGAAAAGGGTTGATGAGGTAAGAGGAAAAGCAACCACTAAGGGAAATAGCTTTCGCTGTTATCCCTTAGTTACTTGCCCGAATGTATATCCTCCTTTTTCAGTCGAAAATTCAGAAAAAGAAAAAACCGCCCGGCATGGACGGCTATAGGGCAATTGTTCATAAGAACAATCGTTATATTCTATTCGTTTAATCGCGTAACTATGAACCATTTCATAAATATTACCCTACAGAAACCTTATGTTCTAGAGAAGCCCACGTTTAGACATATTTTTAAAGAGTACCATCGTCACTTATGAATCTATAAAAAGCATAACCGGTCGGTCATGCTTTTTATTGATCGTTGTATTCTTATTGCTGAGCCCTTTTATCCGCAGCCGCGGCTCGTTCTTGTGCTTCAATATCGTCTTGATCAGCTAATTCCGCCGAATATTCCTCATCAATGCCATCACTTACAATTTCTTGCTTAGGCGTTTGCGATAATTTCGCTTTATTCTTGTGAGTATGATTTTTTGATTGTCCTCTAGTCAATTAAATCCCTCCTTTAAAACTTAACATTCCCCATTCTTGATCTTACATGCTTTATTGAAGTCAGAATCCTGGCACCACTCTCAGAAGATCTGAATACACGAAGTCGGCATCACAATGTTCTTTGCTTCTTGAATGTATTAAAGCGGTCTTACACTCCGCACATCTTTCTGCTTCGATATCTGGTACACAATCACCACATGACACGGTTGGTTAAATTCACTGATGTTTATCAGTTAACGTATCAATAAGCCCCGTTCTTGAACGGGGCCTGTTCTTTACTCTTCTATTACAGATTAAAACTTAACTTCGTCTTGATTGGTCACAACTAGCAAGGTCTTCCCTTTGTCTAACTCTTCTTCTAATTCATCTGCTTTCGATTCACTAAATCCAATCTTCACCATTTTGGACTTTAATTTATCGTCTTTGCTTCTGAATACATTCTTTAACCCAGTACCGACTCCTGTCACTTTAACGCCAATCTTGTTTGCGTCTGTCTCTTTTCTAGCACGTCTGTCATGATCATTATCATGGGCTAGAATGTATATATCGTCATCTCGAATGCCGTCGTTTCTTAGCTTATCAATGGTTTCACTAAGAGATTCATCGTTATGGAAGATCTTAAATTTGTTTCTCATGGTCGTAGCCTCCTCTTACGTAAGCCTCTAAAAGAGGCTTACGTCATTTTCTTATTTACTGCTGCTCGTGCTTTTGCTTTCTGTTATCTTTCCTAAAAAGAATCCGTTCACTTCTTCTATTTTGCCTCTCCACAGAATCTTTCCTTTAGATGGAGTCCCCTTGCTTTCAGCTAAATAAACCTTCGTGTTCTTAAGGTGAATGAAGTTGATCGAATCATCTCCTCCGCCTTCAGCCGCTTCGCCTGCCTTAAGAAATTCTTCACTTAACTTTTGCGATACTTCATTTCCATCTTCAAAAGACTCACCCAGCGTTTCAAAGTACTCCTGAGCGGAAATCGTCGTGCCAGTGATCATTGCCCCGTTAACATTTAACGTGATATCTAGTGAAAAGTCATGCTTGTTAGCTGCTCTCACAAAGAATTCAAGAGAACTGTCTTTAGTAGCTGACGCACTCATGTCATAACTCCTTTCGCCAGACGCTTATTTTGATGTATCATCATCACTCGATACAGATGTTTCGCCTTTTGATTTACTCCCTTTTTTTGTTGTACTTGAATTAGAACTTGGCTTTTTCTTATTCTTAGAATTAGCCTTTTTAGAGGGTGCTTTCTTTTTTTCTTCCTCTTCACTGTCTTCGTCTTCCTCTTCTTCCTCTTCTTCGTCCTCGCTCTCCTCTTCGTCCTCACTCTCTTCTTTTGCTTTTTTAGAAGATGCTTTTTTCTTGCTTGATTTTTTACTATCTTCTTCTATTTCTTCTTCATCTTCATCTTCTTCGCCCTCATCCTCGGACTCGGTTAGCTTCTGGAACTTCTCTTCTAACTTCTGAAGGCGGTCTTGAAGCTTCTCGTTTTCAGATTTAAGTGATTGATACTGCTCATCACTTCCCTCTTGATCGACTTCTTCCTCTGTACCATTCTCCATTTCCGTCTCTTCTTCGTCCTCTTCCATTTCCTCCATTTCAAGCTCGTCATTTTCCTTATTGTTATTCTTCTTGAATTTATTCTTAATGCTATCTGTAGCATCCTGTGTTTTTTCTTTTGTTGCTTTGCCGAGTTCTTTTCCTTTTTCTTTGATTGCTGTAGCACTAGCGGCAGCTAGAATTTTCTTTCTTGTTTTTGGGCTTGTCACAAGACCAACGCCCGCTCCAATTACGCCACCAGCAATTGAACGACTTACCGCACTATTTGCCACCTTTTTTACTTTTCCTTCTTGTTGTTCGTCCTGTTCTTGGTTGTTTTCTTTAGCCATGATTGTTTCCTCCTTAGATTGATTCGTCTATTCAGTCATTTTTTTCTCGAGCAATGCAAGCCGCTCGTTGAGGCGTTTATTTTCTTCTTCTAATGCTTTTGTATTGTTGTCAGATGCCTTTGAATTAAGGTAAGGGTCAGATTCCCACCAATCCAAACCAATTTCTTTCGCTTTATCAACTGATGCAACTATTAAACGGATTTTAATCGTCAGCAATTCTACATCTGCGATACCTACCGTTATGTCACCGGCAATTACCACACCTTTATCCAGCACTTTTTCAAGCACTTCAACAAGATTGCTGGAACTATTATTAGGCATTACTTGATGTTGGTCAGCCATTTAAGGTCACTTCTTTCTTGGCAATAGATTCCCTAGTGGACCGAGATCAATGTTCAAATCCTCAGCATCTAGATTAAAAATTTCCTTTAATTCATCCATTTTCACTTCAAGGTTCATTAATGCTACGCCAACGTCTTCAATTTGCTCATCGGTCAACGTGCCACCCTCGACTCGCCGTATCGCGTGCCGTTCAACAATTTGCCGCAGCAACTCAATCACCGTCATCACTAACTGGGCAAGACCATGTTCTGCATCTTCAGGATCTAAATGAATTCTCCCACTTTTCGGTGTCTCCACTGACATAAACAAGTTCCTCCTTTTGTCGATCAAATTCTTCAGAAGTAATGTCTCTCCGATTGTGATTGGATTGCGCTTGTACAAGTGTCTCTACTGAAGCAATCAACACCCGCAAATCCAAATACACTAAATCCACTCCAGCTATGGAGATGATCAAATCCCCCTTAATCGCTACCCCTTTATCGAGAATGACGTCCAAAATATCAATGAGTGTCACATCTTGATTTCGATCAATGGTTTCTCTCGTATTCATAAACCCGATCCCTCGCTTAACTTGTGAAGTGGTAGGCAGGCCACGGACCCGAAGCTTCAAAAGTCCAGCCATTTTTTGCATATTCCGCTTTTTTCGTTTCAATCTGATTCAGGAAGCGATTTACATCACTTGCTTTCAATAAATAAACGCTATTCCAGCTCATATCGACGTTCCTACCAGTCACATCTTTGCTCCAATTCCTTTTCACCGTTTCCTCTAAAGCAAGTCGTTTAAAGTCATTATGGAACGTCTCGCATACCTTGTTTTTTTCTGTTTCCATTTCTTTATCAACTAATCGATCAATTTTCTTTTTCTCAAAAAATTGTTTACCAGGGCTTAGCTGGCTAATTTCTTCTTGTTTTGCTTTTATGGTTAAATTGTGATCAATCACATGCTTCCTTAGCAAAGAATCATCACAATAGATTTTCAGATTCCATTCTTGGTTACCGTGTAGTTTTTCAAAGAGTTGAGAAATGTTTTCTTCGGTTGTTTCAATTTTTGAAATCAAGCTCTCTTGGCTTTTATAAATTGTGCAAAACTTCATCGGTACGAGTGTATAACTTTTTTGCAGCTCCAAGAGCGCTTCGTGATGATGCATCGCTTTTTCCTGCAACCACTCCATATCATTTTCCATCTTATCTTGTATCGCATCTTCGGAATACTCATTGCTGTCAATCTCACAAGTGATGGCTGTCACATCTCCGATTGGCAGCTCGTAAGTCACATTTTTACCGTCAAGACCATAAAATGGTACAAATTCAGCTGCTTCTGCTTCATTAGTAGGAATCAGACCATATAAATACATGTATGTTGACATTTGCCAGACCTCACTTTTGCTTTTTCGTCAAATGTTTCCACTGCTCCAGCTCTCTTTCTTTTGCAACTTCATATCGAATGAGCAATTCCTGTTCTTTTTCTTTATAAGCCTCTTCAGGGATCTCATCGAGTTCATACATCATTTGTAGCTGAATCAGCTTTTGTTGGATGCTAGGAAGATCGAATAACTCTTTATCTGCTTCTTCCTTTACTTTTTCCCCGACTTTGATCAACAAATTGATAGGTGCGGTAAAAAGTTTATGGATCATAGTTACGCATCTACCTGTAACTTAATATTGATAAAATTATAAGCTGGCCATGGACCAGAATATTTGAAATCGACTTTATCCTGCCATACTTCATGAACTTCATTTATTTTGTGGTCAAATTCTTTTTCCTTGTCGCGGTCAATTAAAAACGCGGCATTGAGAAGCATCGTTTCACCAATCGGTTCATTCGCTTTTGCTGCAGCGGATAACGATTTAAGAGGTTGGAACACCTTTCCTTCAATATCTTTTTGTAAACCTACAAAAAAGTTTTGCGCCATTTCCCCAAGCTTCATTCGATCATAGTAGCCAGCACTTTCAGATTTGCCTTGAACAGTCTTTTTTACAGCGGTAATCTTCGGGTTTTTATGAACCTCTTGTTCAAGCCACTCTTTTTTACCAATTACTTTTAAGCCAAGCTCGATTTTCCCTTTGATTTCGGGAAACAACTTCGCAAATTGGGGATAGAGGTTTTCGAGCAACACGTGAACATCTTCTTGTGAATGAAACACATTGCCAAAACTAATTGGAATAACAGTATCGTTTCGGCTCATCACCGTAGAAATCACGCTTTGGTGTGCCATTAAATTTTCTTTTGTTGGAGTATAAATTTTCATTGGCACTTCAGCAGCGACAAGCGCTGCATCCTGATAATGCACCGTAAAAGTCGCTCTTTTTTTCCCTTCAATTTCAACTTCACCAAAATCAGCTTCGCCTGCATGTTGTAATCCGCAAAATACATATATGCCTGTTTCACTCATATTTGGGTCACCCCTTCTCTTTTTTCTTACACTCGGCTACAACCATCTCTTTTGCTTTTTCAAAGTCTTCTTTTTCAAGACATTTCATAACAGAAGGTGCCAAAATGTCGATACATAGTTGCTGAAACTCATCGTTGTCTCCAACCACCTCGATTTCTTCTTCATAGACAATGGTGGCAATCATCATCGTTGCCCTTAAGCTCGGCGCTTGTGTGTTGTTTTTTTGGCAAGCCTTTCTTAATGCGGCTACAATAGCGGAGATATCTTTCGCTTGATCTTCTGTGACTCCTGTCTTACTTGAAACAATCGCTGCCTCCGTCTCTTCATCCGCGTAACCAATCGGAAGGGTAATGAGTCGGTCAAGCAAAGCACTTTGCGTTTCATATACCCCTGCGTATTCCTCTGGATTGCTTGTAAAGATGACGGAAAATCTCGGATGCACCCGAACAAAAGGCCGTTTCTCTTTGCGTCCATAAAGAGGCAAGATGCCTTCTTCGAGAATCGAAAGAAAGAGATTATTCGCTGAAGGAAGTGACCTTGTAAATTCGTCATACACGAGTGTGTATCCATTTTCTACCGCTTCAAGCAAACGACCATTGCTCCAGTTTTCCGTCACCTGTTCTTCGTGGCGATAGACGCGGCGAATATAATTATCGACTTCTTTTGAAGAGCTGTAGCCGGAGAATGCCCCAATCAAATCTTCGTTTGATAAATCTTGATGACCATGCATCAACATAACCGGCCGTTTCATTTTTTTCGCTACCGCAAGTGCTAGAGTGGTTTTTCCTACACCTGTCGGTCCTGTGAAATGGACTGGGTATCCCGCTTTTAAATATTGATGCGCTCTCCCTACAATTGTTTTCATTTCCTGGTGTTGAAGGACATCTGTTTTTACAGCGCTTTTTACGGTTGTCATCTATTCACCCCCAACCCTATTTAATTAATATCTTTCCTCTACAGCACTACGGTATCTTGTGCTTAATCGAGAGTAAGAAATAATATCGTATTTTTTATTTAAAGCGGCTTGGTAAACCCCAAGCATCTCATCCTTCGCGTATTTTTTCATATACTCTCGCTCCTCAATCACTTCAACGAGAATATCCCATCCTGCTTCAATACCTTCCTCTTCATTTTCTTTTCTTGGTTCAACAGAGGTGATTTTATGAGGAGGGGCAATATTTTCGTCAAAAAACTCATTGACTGCGCTCATGATCTGTTTTATCGACATCGCCAAGTCCACTTCCTTTTAAATTGATAAGAGGAGCCGCAGCCCCCAAGCCACGGCTTTACCACGTTTTTAAATGCTGAACTGATAATTACCACCTCTTTCATTTGACTGTTCTGGCAACCCTTCTTCTTGGACTTCGTCGCGCAATAGCCCCACTGCCTCGGCATAACGCAACCATGTATCGACACTTGCGATCACGACCCGCGCTTCCACTGTAATAAGCTCAATACCAACGACAGAAACGCGAGCAAACACATCTATAACAACGCCTTTATCCAAAATCCGGTCAATTACTTCCGCTAAATCTGAACTGTTTGTGCTTTTTTCAATAGCCATGTTCTATTTCCCCTTTCATATTGTGATCCTACTTGGCAGAGAGTTTTTTCACTTCTGCTGGTCCCTTAATTCTTCCTGATGCCCTTGCTGGGCCTTTCACATGAGCAATTGACGTTTTCACGCCTACTTTCACTTGGCCAGGGCCTTTGATGCCATTCGGCGTAGACCCTGGGCCTTTTATCGACCGAGCAGATGGTCGGTCAGTGCCTTTTTTGAGTGAAGCGACGCTTTTTAATTGGCTAGCTCCTTTAGCAGGACGAGTTCTTTTTGCGACTTGGTCTGCCTGATTCTCCGATATTTTTTTTTGAAACTCCTCGCCAGCTTCTTTCACGTTTCTTAATTTATCTTGAAAATCAACCAGCACTTGTTGGGTTTTTTCTTCTGCTTCTTCTGCTTTCTTGTGTACAGCAGCTGCATTGTGCTCTTTCACCTTTTCAAGTTTGTCTGCCGCTTGATTGGCTTTTTTCTTTATATTTTGTTGGAAAGCAAGCTGTAGTTGTTCCTGTGCCTTTTCTTTTGCTTCACTCTTCACTTTTTCTTTTATCTTGTCTGGTGTTTTATCCACCGTCTTTTTAGCAGCTTCTTTCATCCCAGCTTTTGTTGTTTGTTTGAGTCCTTTTTTCGAGACTTGCTTGGCACCTTCCTTCACTTTCTCCGGGATACTTAACTCATCGCTTTTTAAAATAGCGCCCATCGATTTAGTAGAATCTTTTTCTTGGTTATTCCCCAATGACAAGCCTCCTTTAGAAGAATTTCTAGGTTTTAGCCTTCGTCGCTTATTACCTATTCACCCGATTTGAGAGGAGTTCAAACAATAAAGGTGGAATGTTTTTGAGTTTTTAATCTCCGTGTAACCTTTCATTCCTTTAAGCCATGCTTCCATGTCTCTATTGTTACAATTCGATTTCAAATAAATAAAAATTATTGGTCTGCTTGCTTATCCATTTTTTCTTCAAGTCGGCGAATCATCTCTTCCAGCCGTTGGTTTTCTTTTGCTAGTTCCTCGTGCTTTGCATCACGATCAATGGACGCCGTTTCTGTTTCGGCTTTCGCTTCTTCGTTTGATTCGTCACTTGACGACAGCAACTCCTCAGTTTTCGCTTTTAGATTAGTGGTGACATACTCGGTAAGATGTTCCTGAGTCGATTTCGCAATATCAGCGCCTATATTCCTGGCAAGTTCCGACTCTTTAATGCGACTAATCAGCGCTTGCCCAGCCTCTTGCTTATAAAACCATCCTAACGTCACTCCGCACACGCCTCCGACAATCGCGTTTGCAACAGAGTGATCTTTTTGATTATGATTTTTATTTTCATCTGTCATATGATCCCTCCTTAACGCATTAGACTTGGTTGGTAGCTTGTATACCTTTAAACCTTCACCCCGAAACCAGGAAAATTATACTATTCTGCGGTCCTACCTAGCCTTCTTCACTTTACTTTTTTATTTTTTATTACAAACCAATACCCCGTTTCAAAGAAAAGGCACCCCTGTTAAAAGGGGTGCCTCTGGGATACAAACAATATGTCTTAGTAAATGACTCATTAAAGTTAGAACTAAAAAGAGGGGGAGCTCCTTTATTTAATCAAGACTGTTAAAAAAGCAGCTTAGTAAAAGCTACTTTTTTAATTTTAATAATTTGTATAAACCGTTTCTCTGTTGCGATCAATTCGGACGACAAGATCATGGCGAGCAAACTCAACATTTGCTTCTACAGTCAACCATTCTTCTTTCACTTCTTTTCCGCTAGTCAACGAGAGGATAGCCGCAGGTACGTTAGCGCCTGCTGAATGAGAAAAAGCATAACCCCCACCAAACCTTGGGTTGATATCAATCACATAATAATCTTCTCCATAGAAAAACACATCGGCATTTATATAACCAGTGTGACCAAAATGTTTACCCATTCTACGGGCAATAGTATCTAAATCCGGTCGTTCCACGATAACACACCGGTCAACATCCCCCCCTCTCATTACCAGTTGTTTCCGAATAAAAGAAGTTAGGAACTTCCCTTCTAAGTCATTAAAAATATCCATACTGAACTTCTCACCTTCAATAACTTCCTGAATAATGATATTCTCTTTTGGGGTTGAATTGGTACAATCGTAACCAAGTGGGGAAACTTTTATTTCGTCTAAAACGCGCTGATACGCAAACTTAAGTTCCTCGCTTGTATAAACGTGCGCAACTCCAATAGAAGCAGAACCATTGCGTGGCTTGATGATTAATGGAAATGAGACTTTCTTGCTTTCTAAAGCTCTCTCTGTTTCCTCCACATTAAAATAGGAACGTGGAGCTTTCACACCTAGATGGCTCAGTAATTCCCGGTACTTGCCTTTATCTCTTAATTTATGAACTAATTCTAGTTCTGGAACAAAAACGGCAACACCTAATTCTTTGAATGAATTTTTATAGGCTGCAAGCTTTGGCACTTCCAAATCATTTAATGGAACGAGACACTCCACTTTATTTTCTTTAATGATGTCAAGGACTGCATCAATATAGCGTGGATCTGTTTGATGAGGAATAACATAACTTTTATCTCCCGCTTGAAGGGAAGGCGCATTATGTTCTGGATCTGCTACAATAACCTTTCCTTCTATCTCACAATCTTTCATAGCAGCTCGAAACATACTGACAAAATCGATCCGTCTTGATGTTGATGTTAATAAGATATTCATTCTTTATATCCCTCCTACTTGATGCTTGCTTGTTTATACCCGTCCTCCATAAAGTTAAAGCACTAATACAAACAAACCCTCCCGTAGTCCCGTTAAATAAGTAATTTATCAGGCAGTCTATTCTTAAGACCTAGTTCAAAGTACAGTGGCCATTCAGCACTACATGATTTAAAAAAGGAACTACCTTATAGGCAACTCCTTCATTACATCGCTTAAACTTATTTTTTATCTTTTCCATTTACGAATCGGCCAGAAACGCACTTTCTGCTTTTTTGCGTAGTGGAGCAACGGGGCTCTCTCTGGCAATGTAAAACCGTGGGCGGTCGCTACTCCTGTAGCGGGAATTTGTGCCTCTACTTCTTGCAATTGCCATGGCTCGTGATAAATGTCCTCGTAATATAATTGTTCCTTAAAGGTCGTATAAAGTCTGTATCGTTCAGTAAGCCAATGATCTAGCGAGCCCGGAGTCGCAAGCGTCGGTGAAGAGATTGGTTGATAAACGGCTTTACATTCTGCTTTTTCTTTCCCTTTTCTAAAGCTCCAAAATGAAACGCACTCTTCTTTCTTATCAAAAGCCATATCCGCATGATAATAAGGTAAATGGAAAAGCATCCGGGCTCCTATAACAGCCAGACGGTGGCTGGCGTCAAGACTAAAAAAGTAGATACCCGGACGACCTTGATAAGAAACATAGGTTCTCAAATTCAATTCAGGAAATGCTTGCACACCAGGTATTGGCGGCAAGAATCGTGCGCGTAACTTACTTATATGAAAAGGGAGAATGCTTATCCAAGCCTTTCCCTCGTAAGTATCAAGCTCAAGAGCTGGAGGAATATGAGCACGAAGCCATTCTTCTGCAACGTCCCAATGGGCGAAAAGGACATCATTCCATGTCTGGGACATGATCCACGGTCCACGTGGTAGCAAAGATGACAAGTGGGGTGTTTTCAAGGTGATCGCCTCCTTTTCCCAATTAAACATATTAATAAAGGAGTTCCTTTTCAGTGTAGATAATACATGCATGAAAAAACCATGCAAAACGCATGGTCGAATTTTACTTATTAGCTACAGGCATTTCTAAAGCAACATCTGCTTTTTTGAGGTCATGATTAATCTGTTCCTCGATATCATAGGCATGGTACATTTCTTTTTCAATCATATAGGTTGCAATCTTATGATGCGCCTCAATAGCCTCGTCCATCTGAGCCTTTAGAGCTTTATGCAATTTGGGGCTAGCCGTCTCAGTGATGGCGACCGCGTAAGTCCGTACAGCCGCTTTAGCTGTAACTAAAAGATCCGTCGCAATTATTTCATCGGAAATCATGTCTTTATTGTTAAGTTTGTCTAGAATTCCTGGCATTTTTAGAAAACCTCCCTAATTGGTTTCTTGTAGAATGGCTTTTAATTCTTCAACTGCTTTTTGAGACACTTCTACGTCTTCCGCCAACAGCTGCTTTAATTTTCTATCTGAAGCAAGTCCTTGCATCATAGAAGATTTTGCGGCAGAAGCTGTTTGCACGGTAAGCACTTCATGTACCTCCAAGATCTCGTGTGTTGCGTACTCTTTTTTTGCCACTTTCATTCCTCCTTCATTTTAATGATAGTTATACAATTACCCATCATCATTCTCTTCAAACTAGTTGTTTCACAGAATCATAGATTAGTCATAAAAATGAGTCTCTCTATAAATTAATACCTATATAACTAAGATCAAGATTGCGTTCTACAAAATATGTTTCTTTTTCTGTTAAAAACATCAGTACTTAGGGTACACCAAAAATAAAAACAGGAGGAGAAGAATGAGTCATAACCATTTACCTGATTTATCCCATACCCTATGGCGGGATACCAAAAGCAATCAATCCTTTCCCAAATTAAAAGAAAATATAAAAGTGGATGTCGCTATTATTGGTGCCGGGGTCACCGGTATAACATCTGCTTACTTATTAACTCAACACGGATTAAACGTTGCGCTTATAGAAGGAGATCAAATTCTAAGTGGCACAACAGGTTATACCACCGCTAAGGTAACTTCTCAACATGGTTCTCTTTATCATAAATTGACCCATCAAGTAGGGGAGGAAAAAGCAAGGTTATATTATGAAGCAAACGAAAACGCTTTATCTTTCATTAAAAAAACCGCAGACAAAGAGAAGATTGACGCAGAGCTTCAAACAAAAGACGCTCTTATTTATACAACAAGCGACCAACATTTAAATGAGCTTGAAAAAGAAGCGCAAGCATACCAAAAATTAGGGATAGAAGGCATAATCGCGTCTGGGAATATTGGAATGCCCTTTGAGGTAAAGCTAGCATTACTACTCAAAAACCAAGTGCAATTTCATCCGGTAAAGTTTTTCAAAGGGCTCCTCCCTTCAATTCTAAAAAATGGCGGTCAGATATACGAAGGTACACGAATTCAAAGTGTAAAAGGGAAAAATCAACCGACAGCATTGACGATGGATGGTCATACGATTACATGCAATTACTGCATTGTTAGTTCGCATTTTCCTTTTAATGATCAATTGGGCTTATACTTTTCCCGTCTTCACGTCGAACGATCGTATTGCTTGGCGATTAAACCTCATATTGAGCCACCTAAGAGTATGACGCTTAGCATCGATCCAGCAGGAACCTCATTAAGAACAGCAAACGGCCCTGAAGGCGAGCCACTTCTGTTAATTGGAGGAGAAGGACATACAGCTGGAAAAAACAAGAGAAGCAATTTCGCTCCTTATAAAGCGCTTAAACAATTTGGAGAGAAATGGTTTGGCGTTGAAAGCATACCGTATCGTTGGTCGTCTCAAGATTTGCATACGCTTGATTCTCTCCCTTACATTGGTCAACACGTGTCTGGGGAAGAACATCTCTTAGTGGCAACAGGGTTTGGCAAATGGGGGATGACGAACGGCGTAGCGGCCGCTCTTCTATTGCGTGATAAAATAATCGGTAACGATCATCCATATTTCTCTTTATTTGATCCGAGGCGTTCCAAACTGAAAAAAGCAGATATGTTTCACTTCGTTAAGGAAAATGCAAAGCGTAGTGAAGAATAGAATATCTTTCAATTAGACAGCATTATAGTACAAAAAGAAGGAGGGCTTGTTAGCCCTCCTTCTTTTTTTCATCTACTTATTTAGAGTAGCTCTACTAACGGTTTCCTGAATTGCTGTTGGAATTATTATTTGTATTGTTTCCAGAGTTATTGCTGGAATCGTTGTTTGTGCTGTTTCCAGAGTTGTTGCTGGAATTGTTGTTTGTGCTGTTGCCTGAGTTGTTGTTATTTGTATTTCTAGTTGTGCTAGAACCACTCTGGCTTCCGCCTTGAGCTCCAATTTCTTGATAGTGTTCTTTGCCATGATTTTTGCTTGTTTGTTCTCCGCCTTTTTCTCCTATTTCCTGAAAGAACTCCTTATCATGGTTATGGCTTGTCTTTTCTCCACCTTTTCTGCCTGCCTCTTCATAACTCATTTTTCCTTGTTGGTTTTGGTTTTTGTTTTGGCTAGTAGATTGTGCCATGATAAAATTCCTCCTTTTAAAAGTGTAGTAGTTGTATACCTCCCTTTTTTAGAATTAAACGTTTTTTTAAAAGTCAAGACTTTTGTCCTTCTCTAGCTAAAAGTATTCGTTATTTACAAACTTACATTTAACTATCTCAAACGGACAAACTATCACTTCCTTAGTATCAACACCATTACTTAAAAAGTAGTTATTTCTCTCATTATTATTCCACTTATATTGCAGAAGTGACCCTAAATGTAACTAAATAGAAAGATTTGGAGAATGACGTTTTAACTTTGTTTCTAGCGGTTACTAGTAGAGTAATCTTTTAAAGGGGGGATTTTCCATATTGGCTAATAGGCGGCTATCAACAACGCCCAAAGTTGTATTGCAAAGAGATAGGACGGAAAGGCGGCGAAAAAAACACATATAATCGGATGTGGAGAAATGTCATCATATAGATTTTTAAGACAAAACTCACTTTGATTTCGCTAACGAAAAATCAAATTTGCAATTAAAAGGAGACTAAATATGTTTAAACGAATTGATAAACTTCAAATCGATTTACCAGAGTTGAAGCATCCAGACCCTGAATCAGCTGGCGTCGTCCAAGAATTGTTAGGCGGACGCTTTGGAGAAATGTCTACGTTAAACAATTACATGTTTCAATCTTTTAATTTTAGAAGTAAGAAGAAACTCCGTCCTTTCTATGAGCTAATCGCCAGCATTACAGCGGAAGAATTTGGTCATGTTGAACTCGTTTCGAATACAATTAATTTATGCCTCGATGGCTCTGTTGGCAATGGAAGTACAAACCCTGATGATACACCTCTTGCACCAGTGCAAGGATTTGGAAATAAATTTAACTTTATTTTAGGAGGACAAAATGCAATTCCTGCTGATTCAGCAGGGAAGCCGTGGTCTGGTGACAATGTCTTTTCAAGTGGGAACTTGGTGAATGACTTGCTTCATAACTTTTATTTAGAATGCGGAGCTCGGACACATAAGATGCGCGTTTATCAAATGACCGACAACGAGACTGCACGTGAATTAGTAGGGTATTTACTCGTACGTGGAAGTGTTCATGCCGTTGCTTACGCGAGAGCGATTGAAGAAGTAACTGGGGTTAACATGATGAAATTACTTCCGGTCCCAAGCTTAGATAATTCGGCATTTGAACATGCAAGAAAATACGAAGCCTTGGGTGAACACCGTAAATTATACCGCTTCAGTGATGACGATTACCACTTGCTTAATCGCATTTGGACAGGCCCTACACCAATCGGACCAGAGGGTGAATTAGAAGTGGTTGATGGAACGCCAGAAGGTGGAGAAATCCCTGATCTCGATATTGTACCCGAAGAATTTGCTCCTGGATTCGATGAAGAGCAATTTAGAGAGTTGTCCAAACGACTTAAATATGAAGCAGGATTATAATGGGAAGAGAACCGTTAACAAACGGTTCTTTTTTAGTGCAGTTTATGTCTGAAATTCTGTAATTAATTTTAAAAAGGTTGTACTTGTTATAGTTGTAGTTGCAATGATATTAAGTGTCATAAGTTTTTCCTAATAGAAAACCAACGCCCGTCCTATTCAAATGAAAAAAACAAGTTTATCATTCTCATTGAAGATATTCAATCGACAGTTAAGGACTAAAAACCTCAAAAGTTAAGACTTTTGGCACAGCTTTATTAGAATAAAAAAGGACGTTTATTTTCATTTATACGTGGTTATTAAAATAAGTACTCTTGTTATAAGAGTTCTCCATTCCCCCTTTCCTATTGCTGTGCGAGATTATATTGTCTCGCACTTTTTTTATACCCAATAACTTAACCGGTGTGGCGTTTCTCGTTAGGTCTTTTCAACGAGGGATGGCATTGGAATCCAAAAAAACTGCCCCTTTAGCAGGGCAGTTTTCGTTTATTCTTCTGATTTATGATGATGTAGCGGAGGAGGAACCAACCATCCTTTGTCTTTCATAAGTTTTAAGAACTTCCCACCGAGAGTCGCCTTGGCTGTGTGGAACTGGCCAAACATCATAGCGATATCTTCACGAATGGATTGTCCCATTATTTGACTACATGTTACAAGACCAGTAGCGAGTCCAGCTGCAGCTGTTGCCGCAACATCCGCATCTGGGAAACGAGCACCTACTGGAATATCATTTAATTCCACCGTTGGTGGTTCTGGAGCGGCAGGAGGCAGCGCCACACCGTTCGCCATCAATATTTCTGAGACCTGTTTCACTTCCGCTTGTGCAGCCTCAATCGACTCATTTAATAACTTTTTTAAATCATTGTCACCGACGTGATTAACCAACATTTGTGTATCCGCAATTGTTTTATTGCTCGTCATCACATAATTCCATGTACTAAATACTTCACCATAATGCATCGGTTCATCTTGTGGGTTCCCACTTAAAATGCCCATAGCAATCCTCCTAAGTAATTTCATCTTTGGTGCCACCTTTCATTTGCACGGTAAAAGCATGCCCTTGTTTATTTGTATTTATGTATCGATAGGTCTTATCCCAACGCATTTTCTAGAAAGACAAAGAAGCATATCCCTTAGAATATGCCTCTACAAAGTCAATCACGTTTATCATAAGCTTGATTTTCGTTACTTTGCGGTGAAGTAGCATTCGCCTCATGATAGGCGACTGTGTTCTGATATTCCGGAGGCGCTGGAGGCAATTTCGGCGCCTGGCCCCACGCTTGTGGCTGAGCATAGTTATATTCGCCACGTCCATCATAACTTGGTCCATAAGCCCACCGCCCGGTCTTACTTTCTTCTCCTTGAGAAAAGTTGAAAAGAGTATATGCAACCTGTTCTTTCTCAAGAGACCGCGGAAAAGTGGTCGGAACAACAATATCATTTTCTCGCTCTTCTAATTCTCTCACGGCTGCGTACCATTGATTTTGATGATACGTATCCCGGGCAATTAAAAATGACAACATATCTCTTACGCCCGGATCATCAGTCATTCCGTAAAGCCTTGTTACTTGCAGCCTCCCTTGAGACTCTGCATTGAGATTTGCTCTAAAATCCGCTAATAAATTCCCGCTGGAAATAATGTATTTGGCATTCCACGGGTATCCCTGACTATCGGCAGCCATTGCCCCAAGACCAGCCACGATCGCATGTTGTGGATTTGTCCCACCTAATATGGCGGCAAGCGCTGGGTCCATATCATACGCGTTTTTTTGCACTTCAAATGGGGCATTATCGAGCAATCGTGCGATCATCGTCGCAAACATCTCCACATGCCCAATTTCTTCTGTTCCAATGTCATAAAGTAAGTCTCGGTATTTTTTGTCAGCTCTACAGTTAAAACCCTGAAATAAATATTGCATCATTACACTGATTTCCCCATATTGACCACCAAGAGCTTCTTGAAGTTTTGCAGCAAAGACTGGATCAGGCTTCATCGGCTTTGCTTCATACTGCAATTCTTTTACATGAAAGAACAAAAAGAAAAACTCCTCTCATTTAAATTGATTTTGCTTCGATCAAATCTACATTTAAATGGACTCCCTCTCCTTCTGTCATAAAAACACCTCTAATTGCACTTTCCTCCATTACGATCAAGTTCTCTTTCCTTAGATAAAGTAGATGTTGAATCATAACTTTTTTATTTTTATCAGGGATTAAACTCAATTCATTTATTAATTGTTGGACATTCATTCATCCTCCCCCTCCTTTCCACGCTCCACTTAACCTATTCGAGGAATAGCTTGCTTCATTCCGATAAGTTGAACCAACTGAACCATACTGGTAATCCGTATAGAAATGGCGACATCGGTAAACTTTATAACAGAAATTAAGATAGGGGAGATAATGTGGCTAAATCAAGAACGAAATTAAAGAAAACACAAGGAACGCTTGCTTGGTGGCAGTTATCTCTGCTTGGCGTTGGTTGTACAATTGGCACAGGTTATTTCTTAGGTTCAAGTATCGGTATTAAATTGGCGGGTCCTTCCATTGTTTTTGCTTTCTTATTAGCAGCTTTAGGGACCTACATTGTGTTTCTCGCTCTTGCAAAAATGACTGCTGAAGATCCACAAGAAGGCTCTTTTTGTTACTACGCTGAAAAAGCCTTTGGTGAGAAAATGGGATTTGCCTCTGGTTGGAATTATTGGATGTCAAATATCCTCATTATCGGTAGCCAACTTACTGCACTTTCAATATTATCGCGCTTTTGGTTTGAATCGGTGCCACTGTGGGTTTTCGCAACCATTTATTCCCTCTTGGCAATTGGTGTGGTTCTACTCGGAACCAAAGGGTTTGATTCCGTTGAGAATGTTCTTTCCGTTATAAAAGCTGCAGCCATTCTATTGTTCATCATTCTTGGGACTCTTGCTTTTTTCCATTTCCTCGAAGGTTCAGGTCAAGAACCAAGTTTGCCTATGACAGGAGGGGAATTGTTCCCTCGAGGAATAACTGGATTTTGGGGTTCTCTGATTTATGCTTTTTATGCATTCGGAGGGATCGAGGTCATTGGTTTGATGGCCATGCAATTAAAAAAGAAAGAAGATGCACCTAAAGCCGGAACCGTCTTATTAGCATTGGTTGCTTTTTTATATGTTGTTTCGTTAGGGATTGCTGTTAGCATGGTTTCCTATACCGTTTTTACAGATAAAGAAAGCCCATTTGTTACGGCGTTGACTAGCTATAATTTAGCTTTTTTTCCTCACGTGTTTAACGCGGCTATCATTGTTGCTGGTTTCTCTGCAATGACAGCTGCATTGTTTGGGGTAACCACCCTTTTAGCTAGCTTAGCCAAAAATCACCATGCACCTAAATTTTTTGCCAAACGCATCCAGTATAAAGATCTCCCTCTAGCTTCTCTAAGCCTTGCCGTCTTAGGTCTAATTGCTGCTGTTGTAGCCGCATTACTTTTGCCGGGAAACTTATTTGAATACATTACAACAGCAGCAGGGATTTTAATTTTATTTAACTGGATTTGCATCATTCTCTCCAATATCCGCTTACTGAAAAAACGGTTTTTTCTTACTGTCGCTTACTTTTTTGCTATTGTGCTTATGCTGGCCGCCATTGCTGGGATAACGCTTGAAGACACTGGACGCCCTGGATTTTATTTAAGTTTAGTCTTTATCACTTTAATAGGACTTGCAGCTCGTTTTCTTAAAAAGTCTCATAAAAAAATTAAAACTAGCCTATAAAAAAAGGTCTCTTTTCCGCATGCCCACATAGACTTGTACCTAAGTGGACATGTAAGGAGGCAATAAGATGAGTGTGAGCATACTAGCAAGTTACATCCTACTCGGGTTAAGTTTAGCTGCGCCAATCGGTCCGGTAAATGCAGCTCGGATTGAGAAAGGAATCAAAAATGGGTTCCTTCATTCATGGATAGTAGGGGTCGGTGGGATGGTCGCAGATGCCACTTTTATGGTGTGTGTCTATTTTGGCTTAAACCACTTTATTGAGGCCCCCTTTATCCAAACCTTTCTATGGTTATTTGGTGCATTTGTTTTAATTTATTCAGGTATTGAAGCAATGACCAAAGCCAGTCTCTTCCAGATTGCAGAGTCACGTAAAAAAGACTCCCTCACGCACTGTTTTTTCACTGGATACCTCATGTCCATCTCCAATCCGATGTCTATGCTTTTTTGGCTCGGTATTTATGGTTCTATTATGGTAAAAACAGCGCAAACAACCACAACGGAAGAATTCCTCTTATATACAAGTATGATTTTTGTTGGACTTACCATTTGGGATCTTTTCATAGCCGGTATTACGAGCGGAAGCCGCCGATTCTTAACAGCAACGATATTAAAAGCAATTGCCTATCTATCGGGTTTCTCACTCATTGGATTTGGTCTTTATTTCGCCATACACGGCATTTTGACATTAATTACGTACTAAATTGATGCCAAACCGAAGAGAACGTACCTTTTACGTTTCAGAATAAATAAGAGTGGAATTTATATACATAAAACAGCTTAGGAGAGTGTTTTATGTCGAAAATCAGAAATAGAAACGAATACTTGGATATTAAAGCAGGTGGATTTCGCCTCTTTTTTAAAAAACGATACAAACTCATTACCACAATGAATGATATCTTAATCGGTTTTTTCTTTGTGGGGGGAAGTATACTTAATTTCTTTTCAACGACTGAAATCTATGGAAGAATCCTATATTTATGCGGAAGCTTAATGCTCGCTAGTCGACCTATTTTACGAATTGCTCATGATACTTCCTTAAGAAAAGAAATGAAAAGGTCGGAAAGTTATAACCCAAAAAAGTCACAAAAAACAACGGCTAAATAATAAAAAATATAGCCATCAATCGATTTTCATGTTTTAACACGACACATTATGGGTAATTACCCATATTAGGTCTTATTAGACAAAGGAGTTCAAAATGATTCAATCTTTTTACCACTATTTTAAAAATAACACGTGGGAATTAACAGAAGAATGGTTTGAAAGTATCGGTAAATCCAAGTCTGGAGTATACGCTTCAAACAATGATGATGAGATTAAGAAATTAAAATCACAGAACCATACATTTCATCAAATCTTCTGTGAGTTATTTGATGACAACATCGAT
The DNA here is from genome assembly GCF_002019705.1 of Shouchella patagoniensis. Lineage (GTDB taxonomy): Bacteria > Bacillota > Bacilli > Bacillales > Bacillaceae_D > Shouchella > Shouchella patagoniensis. Next base: position 2,135,687 of record NZ_KV917377.1, read on the forward strand.
TGTATTGAAAGTGAATTTGATGAATGGATTGACCATGTTGCTTCTGACCAAGCGCACTTAAATACCCCTCTACCGGAAATTATAGAAGAATTTTTTCGAAACCAATCCATTTATATGGACTTTATTGCACAGTATGCACTTGAACATGATTTATCTTTTAAAGATTATAATAAGTACGTCCAGACGATTGTCTCCGCATACGAAAAACTGATTCTAGCTTTTATAAAGCGAAATCAAGAAAAATCAGATCGGCTCCTTCATTCTCAACGAGAATTAATTACCGACCTAAGCTCACCAGTTATCCATTTAAATGACAGCATTGCGCTCCTCCCTTTAGTCGGAGAAATTGATACACAACGTGCCAAATCCATTTTTGAAAAAACACTCGAAACTTGTTCGGAGGATAAAATTCAGCGTTTGTTAATTGATTTATCTGGTGTTCCCATCGTCGATACAATGGTAGCAAATCAACTCTTTCAATTAATAACAGGACTCGGTCTTGTCGGTACACAGGCTTCTTTATCAGGGATCCGACCAGAGCTTGCACAAACAGCAGTTCAATTAGGAATAAACTTCAATCGAATCCAAGTATTCTCTAACATCGCAAAAGCATTGTCAAAACTAGAATTTGATACCGTTAAATAAGCTAAGCACTTTATACGTTTATCCTTTCCTATCTCGAAGAATTCAAAAACGTGACAAGAGGCTCCCAATACGAGCTTCTTGTCTCATTTTTAGTATAAAAAAACAATGAGATGTCATACTATTGGCATATCCTCTCACTCTAATTGATTTTTCTGCGAATCCCTTCTCTCCTTCCCTAAAACGTTTGCCTAGCCTGTAGGAGCTACCATTCATTAAAAAATCACACTAAAGAGGTTTTAAACTACTCTGTAGCGGTTACTAGTAAAGTGATCTTTTAAAGGAGGCTTTTTTTAAATGGCTACTAGTAACAACAACCAGCAACGCGGGATGATGAGTTACGGAGAGCAGAGAGAAAAGGCGGAGAAAAGACTAAAAATAAACATGGTAAAAAACAATTCAAACACATCGGCTCTCAAAGGGGAAATCAGTCCAATGAAGTGAATCTAACTAAGTAGAAGCTCCCCCGCTTCTTATTTGGTAGTGAATGGTCTATATAGGCCTTTTCCTCGTTTTTAAATTTTCATAGGCGATGAACTAGCTATAACTAGAAATCGCCCATGTTTCCACTCCAAAAGCAATTTTAATTCAAAGAAGAAAAAAGGAGTCGACTGACATGTCTGAATCACAATCTATTCCCAAAGAAGAAGGCAAAGACCACACATTAGATGTTCTTCGAGAAGGCTATTTATTTATTTCCAATCGAGCTCAAGGTTTTCAATCTGATCTTTTCCAATCCAAATTATTAGGAGAAGATGCCATTTGTTTACGTGGTGCGGAAGCAGCAGAACTCTTTTATGATCAAGATAAATTCACCCGGGAAGGGGCAGCCCCTAAACGTGTGTTAAAAACCTTATTTGGCGAAGGCGGTGTTCAGACTTTAGATGGAGAATTGCATCACCACCGCAAGGCGCTTTTTATGTCCTTAATGACAAAGGATGCTTTAAAAGAAATTAGGGCTATCACCGATAAGCAGTGGAAACTTGCACTTTCGCGTTGGGATGAGCAAGATGAAATCATTTTATACGAGGAAGCACAAAAATTACTGTGCCGCACTGCCTGTGAGTGGGCTGGCGTTCCTCTATCTGATAAAGAAGTGAGCGAAAAATCGGATTGGCTCGCCTCTATGATTGAGGCAACAGCCGCCATCGGACCCCATCACTGGAAAGGGAGACGTGCTCGAACAAAAACAGAGAAATGGATTCAAGGCTTAGTAAAAGAAGTAAGAGAAGGTGAAATCGTACCTGATGAGCATACTGCTTTATATCAAATGTCTTGGCACCGTGAATTAAACGGGGAACTGATGGATGTGGAAGTTGCCGCGGTAGAAATCATTAATATTATTCGTCCAATCGTTGCGGTAGCGATTTATATCTGTTTTACAGCTCTCGCCGTCCATCAGCAATCTGATCAACTCGAAAAGCTTAAAGAATCGGATGAAACTCGTCTGCAACATTTTATTCAGGAAGTTCGCCGTTTTTATCCGTTCTTCCCATTTACTGCTGCAAGAACAGCAAAGGATTTTGAGTGGAAAGGCTATTCGTTTAAGAAAGGCACCTTAACGTTATTAGACCTTTACGGAACAAATCATCATCCTGATCTTTGGGATAACCCTGAACAATTTAACCCTGAACGCTTTGAGACGTGGAAGAAGAGCCCTTTTGATTTTATTCCTCAAGGAGGAGGCGACTACGATGTCGGACATCGTTGTGCCGGTGAGTGGCTTACTGTTGAAATTTTGAAAGAGAGTCTTGATTATTTGGCAAATAAGATGAGTTATACAATCCCTGATCAAGATCTAAGTTTTAGTTTTAATGAGATTCCTTCCTTGCCACATAGTCACATTGTGATGCAGGATATTCGGTTAAAATAAAATGAACAATCCAGCACCTCTTTGAATGGAGTAAGATGTTTGGGAGGTGAACGCTTCGAAAACATTCCTAAACCCGTTTTCGTTTAAAAACAAAGCTCTCTGGGAATAATAAAACAACCCTATTAAGGAAGGAGCATACACATCATGAGCTTTATTTGGAGTTTAATTATAGGTGGGTTAATTGGTTGGGCCGCAGGTGCCATTACTGGAAAAGGTGTCCCTTTTGGAATTATCGGTAACATTATTGCAGGATTTATTGGAGCCAACCTTGGTACATTCCTCTTAGGTAGTTGGGGGCCATCCCTTGGTGGATTTGCTATATTACCGGCTTTACTTGGTGCCATTATCCTTGTCTTAATCGTAAGTGCTATTCTTAGAGCCGTTAAATCATAAAAACAAGAGTCTTGCGGACTCTTGTTTTTATATCGTTTTCCGCTTTTCGTTGGTAATAGATAAGGTCGCATTTTACGTTTAATCTTCTCTTATGAAGGCTATACAACAAATAAACGATCATTAGATGACGAAAGGCGGATTCCACCAATGAAGGCACTATTTTTAAATTGTTCTCTAAAGAAGAGCGAGGAAGTATCAAACACCCAAGCATTAATGGATGAAGTCGCAAAGATTCTCCAAACACACCACGTAGAATGTGAAAGTGTTCGCATCGCTGATTACCACATCCCCTATGGCATAACAGATGATGCAGGTGATGGTGACCAGTGGCCAGAAATTCTTACAAAGATAAGAAACGCCACGATTGTTGTAATCGGTACGCCCCTATGGATAGGTGAAAAAAGCAGCATTGCAAAAAATGTATTGGAACGCATAAATGGAAGTGCAAACCTTACTGATGAAAATGGTCAGTCTATTTTTTATAATAAAGTAGGTGGCGTGGTCGTCACAGGGAATGAAGATGGAGCTAAAAATGCAGCAGCATCCATTGTATTTAGTTTAAATTACATGGGCTTTACGATGCCACCGGAACCCGTTGCCTATTGGTTAGGTGAAGCAGGACCTGGTCCATCCTTCATAGAAGCTGAAGGGATAAAAAGTGAATTTACTGCTGGTCAAGTAAAAACGATGGCAGCTAACTTACTTCATGTAGCAACGATTTTCTCAACGAACCCGATCCCCCCTGAAGAAAATTAAAAGGATTGATATAGGTTCATATAGGAAACCTCTTTCCAACCTCACATATGTAAACTGAAAACAAGACAAGTACAGGCTATCCAACAGGAAGGGATAGCCTGTACTTATTTTTTATAGAAAGACGTTCCTATTTTCCTGTCTCGCTTTTTTATATTTTTTATAGCTTAACACTTCCAGAACAAACAATCTGAATTAAACGACTAATTAGCCTTATTATAAAACTCTCCTAAAAACTGAATAACCCAATCATCTCAGCCGATAGTATGTATGTTATGTTTATGAACCATATTAGATAGGAGAAGACCCAACTATGTTTAGACGATTTATACACGCCATTCAATTTATGCAGTTACGAACGAAGTTATTTATTGGTTTCGCGGCCATTTTAGTCATTCCTAGTTCCTTAATTGGAATTAGTTCCTATCAAAATGCGAAAGAAACCATGTTTTCTGAGATGACATCCGCCACTGAAGAGAGCCTCGAAATTATTGACGGGACACTTAACCTCTTTATTCAGACTCAAGCAGAAAATATCGAATACATCGCTTCAGCAAGTGATTTGGATCGCTTTTCCGAAGATGAACCGGATGACCAAAGATTTTTGCTCGATTCCTTTCAAGAATCCAAAAACCACGTAGAACAAACGTATGTCGGGAAGGAAACAGGGGATTTTATTAATTCACCATCATCGTTTCAAAATCCACCTGATTACGATCCAAGAGAAAGACCATGGTATCAACGAGCAATGGACCAACCTGGGGAGACGATTATTACAGCCCCCTATATTTCCCAGTCTTCTGAACAACCAGTAACAACAATTGCTCGTACAACCGATGATGGATTAGGGGTTGCTGCACTTAATCTAGAATTAACGGTTATCTCTGATATCTTATCAAACGTTTCGATTGGGGAAACAGGATACATCTTTTTATTAGACGAAAATAATACATTTGTCTCCCATCCTCACGAAGAACCGGGATCCGAGGCAGACGATTCCTTTCTTTCGCTTCAAGAAACGAGCGAAGGGTCGCTTTCTTATTCATATAATGACCAGGATCAATCCTTAACATACAAGACAAATGAAGCGACAGGTTGGACGATTGTTGCTTCAATGTATGACGAGGAAATGAATCAAGCCGTTATGCCTATACTCATTAATGCCATTACTGTCCTATCGATAGCGATTCTTATTGGAGGAACGGTCATTTATCTACTTGTTAAGTCCATTAGCAATCCCATTCAAAAACTAATTGGTGTGTCAGAACGTATGGCAGAAGGAGATTTATCGACTGCCTATCATGTGAACCCAAACCAGTCTGACGAAATCGGCCGACTTGGTCGCTCGTTTGAAAAAATGCGTAGCTCCCTCGTGCTCATGATTACAAATATCCAAGACAAATCGTCTCACTTATCGGATTCAGCCGATAAGTTAACTGCGATTACAAGTGAGAATATGAGTGCAACAGAGCAAATTACTGAAGCCGTTCAAGAAGTCGCAAGTGGTGTTGAAAAGCAAAGTATCAGTGTAAGAGAAAGCGAAAAAGTGGCGAATGACATGTCAGTCGAAGTGAGCGATGTTGTAGCAAAAACGAATCAAGTTCATCGTACTGCTAATAACGCTGCGGACACGGTCAGCAAAGGTAATGAGGCCATTACAGTGGCAATTGAACAAATGACTCAAATTAAAGAAACGGTTAAAAGTCTTTCCCTACACATCGATACGTTAGGTAAACGTTCGACTGAAATTGAAGAAGTGACTGAAACCATTAAAGGAATAGCGACCCAAACAAACCTTCTTGCGCTGAATGCAGCCATTGAAGCAGCAAGAGCAGGCGAACATGGTAGAGGCTTTTCCATTGTCGCAGACGAGGTCAGAAAACTATCAGAAATGACTTCTGCATCAACTGAAACCATTACTGAACTCGTTCTCTCTGTTCAAAAAGACACAGAGCTGACGATTCAACAGATGAATAAAAGCAATGATCAAGTGAATAAGGGAATTGAAGTTGTTCAAACAGCAGGATCCTCATTTGAAGAAATTAATCAGTTCGTTCAAGTTGTCGCAACCGAAATCAGGCAGTCAGCAAACAATATGGCTGATCTTGGTGAGGACAGCCAAGCCTTTGCAACAACTTTCCAAGACCTGTCTTCCATTAGTGAGACAGCTTCTGCAAGTATGCAAAACATCTCTGCGTCTACTGAAGAGCAACTTGCTTCTATGGAAGAAATCACTGCCTCAGTTGAACAATTAGGTGAAGTGGCAATCGAACTTAAACAGTTAATTAGTCAATTTGATGTGGATGATACGACACATGAATAAGCCATTCGGGTTATGAAGATCACCTTTTTTTAAGCTAATTCGTTAATTGAAGCAAAATCAAACAACTGCCCTGTTGAAACGGGGCAGTTGTTTGCATGTATGAGCATAAAAAAAAGAATTTTCTCACCACGTTTTAAGGCGTGATTTTCCCAACACCAGCATTCGCACGCACCACGTCTTTTACTTGGTTGACTGGTGTGACTTGGTAAGAATAAGGCGGGTTATACGTAATGGTTGAAGTCGTTGGAATTTCTCCTGTTGATTGATCAAAGCGATTGTTTATTAAGTGCCAATAGCCAACTTGGCTGCTATCTCGACTGACGATTGGATTGTTTGCTCTCTCAAATAGATTTTCCTCAATACGGACTTTTGCCCCCATGCGAGAATTGATGCCCGTTTCATTAATCCCATTGTAGTAGTTGCTATAAATGTGGGCTTCACCAAAGCGAATCGAAGGAACTCGAGAATTGAGGTTTTCAAAGTAATTATTATGGAAAGTGATTTTTCGATTGTATGAATCTGAATCAGAAGAGCCCATCAACATACTCTTCCAGCTATCATGTACGTAATTCCAAGAGAATGTAATATAGTCAGCATCTCTTTTTACATCAAACAACCCATCGTAATAATCTTTATGAACATCAAGACTATTATAAAGCTCGTTATGATCAACCCATATGTTTTTAGATGGTCCTTCTATGCTAATCGCGTCTTTATCTCCTATATTGACGTGATGGATTTTCAAGTTGCGAATAATCACATTGTTTGCTCGCCACACTTTAATGCCAATGCCATTTAATTCACCTTGAGTGCCTACCCCTAAAATGGAAACATCGTTTACATCTTTAATATCAATTTTGTTTGCAGATGTATTCGATGGCGTTATGGTACCGTTTACATAAATCGTCAGAGGTGTATTACTGCTTTTGTTTTTTAAGGCCGTAAGCAATTGATCTCCAGTAGAGACAGTGACGGTTTGGCCTCCAGCTCCTCCCGTTGTGCCGCCGTTAAGAGTCGCAAAACCTTGCATGGAAAAACCAGCATTGATCGTGGCTTCACTTTCCCCTTTAGCCATTGAGGGTATAGCGAAAATCCCAAACACGAGTAAAAGCATGGTCAATATCGATAAGACCTTTCTCAACATCCATCCCCTACTTTCCATTTGTTTAGTAACTTAAACGCAAGCCAATCAAAAACGCATCCCCTGCTTCCCATTTTGTTTAAGAACGTGGCATAGGCACCCACCTTTCCAAAGAATTAGATTTAGCATAGCATATTTTCAGAATAGTTAAATTGGGAAATAGCACAGAATGCCATTTTTTACATATGGACTTAGATGTTGGATTTATAAGCATAAACAGAAAAAAACCGTCTAGTTTAGTTAACTAGACGGTTTTTTTCTGTTTTTATTACGAGCTAATATAGTCCCCACCATTGATATGAATGGCTTGTCCTGTCATGTATGAAGAGTCGTTTGACGCAAGTAACACATAAGCACCTACAAGTTCACTTGGCTGTCCGACTCTTCCCATCGGCGTCTGCGTCCCAAATTCAGATACTTTCTCTTCGTCAAACGATGCTGGAATGAGCGGTGTCCATATTGGGCCAGGCGCCACGCTGTTCACGCGAATGTTTTTTGGCGCAAGGGATTGAGCCATCGACCGAGTGAAAGCAGTGATTGCACCCTTTGTACTTGTATAATCGATGAGCGATACATTGCCACGGTAGGCATTGATTGAGGACGTGTTGATAATCGCACTGCCTTCTTTTAAATGATCAAGGGCAGCTTTTGTGAAATAAACATAAGAATAAAAGTTTGTAGCAAATGTACGCTGCAACTGCTCCGCACTTAACTCACGTAAATCATTGACTGTATGTTGCTCTGCCGCATTGTTTACAAGGATATCAATTCCACCTAATTTAGCAACCGTCTGTTCTACACAGTCTTTACTGAAAGTCTCTTCCGCTATATCGCCAGAAATGAGGAGGCACTGTACCCCTTCTTTTTCGACTCGCTTTTTTGTGTCTTCCGCATCTTCGTGCTCATCTAAATACACGATTGCGATATGAGCGCCTTCCTTTGCGTAACCCACTGCAACAGCTCGTCCAATGCCCGAATCGCCACCAGTAATTAATGCAACTTTTCCCTTCAGTTTCCCTGTACCGATATGTGTATCATCTTCATAGATCGGACGTGGGTCCATCGCAGCTTCACTGCCTGGTTGTTTGTTCTGTTTCTGGGGCGGGATGCCCTCGGTTAAGTAATGAGTTAAATCCATTTCAAGAAGACCTCCTAGTTGTTGATAGTGTTGGTATTCCTAAAATGACAAGAGTTTAAACATCAAAATTTAACTTTAGGCTAGCTATTTTTATTCATCCTCTCTCTTTCCATGCACATTTAATCTTTGTTGAGATAAGAAATACGTGTATAGAAAGGAAGGACATTGTAGAAATTAACCATATGACGCAAGTAGGGTAGGGGTGCTTATGTTTAAACGCCGAAAGCAAAAACCTTTGGAGAACATACAAACGAAATCGGAAACGCCCAAGTCGCTAGAAGCTTTACTTGAGACTTGTCAAAAATCCGTTGATTTTCATTCCTTTAAACTGACTGAAGATAGTCCTTACCACGTCTATTATATAGAAACCCTTGTGAAACCTGAGTTGGTTCACGATGACATTCTCCTCTACTTAAAAAAATCGGAAAATACAACGTTACTTGACCTCAAAAAAGACGTTCCAGTAGGAGATACGAAAATTCTCAGTGGAGTGCCCGAAATTGAAGAAGCATTAATGTTAGGCCATGTCCTTGTTCGTTCAGAAGTAAATCCGAATGAAGTTCTCTCCATCCCTGCTCTCTTTAGTGAGACACGGTCCATTTCCGCTCCAGAAGTGGAATTTAGTGTTGTCGGTCCGAAAGATGCTTTTGTTGAACCACTTAACCTTAATTTAAACCTTATTCGCAGGCGACTTCCGATTTCAACACTCATTGTTGATGAAATCAAAGTCGGAGATTTAAGTCATACCAGAATCGCAATCCTACATATTAAAGGAATTGCTGATACAGCGAATGTACATACAGCTATCCAACGAATTAGAGATATTCAGTATGATCAGATTGCTGATAGTTCTTTCATTGCTCAAATGATCTCTGATCATTCATCTTCTCCTTTCCCTCAATTAATCGATACGGAAAGACCAGACCGAGTATCCAGCGCACTTGCCGAAGGAAAGGTCGTCATTATTGTTGATGGTTCACCCCAAGTTTTAACAGGTCCTACCACACTTATCGAATTCTTTTCGGCTTTTGAAGATTACTTTATCGCTTGGCCACTCGCTTCCATTTTTCGACTTATTCGCTTAGTGGCTGTTCTTTTTTCAACGCTCTCGACGGCATTGTATGTCTCAGTTGTGACGTATCATTATGAAATGATTCCAAGTAGGTTATTGGATACGCTCGTCTCTTCAAGAATTGGCATTCCCTTGCCTCCTATCGTGGAGGCCATCGTATTGGAACTTGTCATTGAATTGCTGCGAGAAGCTGGGGCAAGATTACCCACGAAAATCGGTCAAACAATTGGGATTGTTGGCGGGATTGTGATTGGGACGGCAGCTGTCGAAGCTGGTTTAACAAGCAATGTCTTACTTATTGTCGTCGCCCTTACGGCACTGGCTTCCTTTACTACACCCGTTTATCAGATGAGTAATGCGATTCGATTGATCCGATTTCCGTTTATTCTATTCGCTCAATGGCTTGGCTTTTTAGGTGTCTCCATTTGTTTTGCGTTCTTGTTAAGTCACTTGCTCAAGCTAACTTCATTAGGTAGACCCTATTTAAGTCCCATTTATCCTTTGCGCGCAACTGATTTCAAAGATGCATTTTTCCGGCTGCCGTTTAATCTACAATGGCAGCGCCCGATCTCCGTACGAAGTCAACAAACAACTCGCAGTAAGCCACATGATAAGCGCAAAAAACGACGCGATATTGAGGAATAGGAGGATACCGACAATGCCACTTTTACAAATAAAGGAATCCAAGCAGGTCTCCCCCTTTTTTTCCTTTTATATACTCGTCGGCATGCAGGTTGCCGTTGGAATTCTCGGATTCCAGCGTATCCTCACTCAACATGCGGGACAAGATGCTTGGATAGCCATCCTAATATCCGGACTTTCCATACACGTTCTCTTATGGATCTCTTATCGGATATTAAACAAAGGGAAAGGCGATTTAGTTGCGATTCAAAAAGACTTATTGGGCCCTTTCATTGGCACTGTAGTAAATAGTTATTTCGTCTTATACTACGCCCTGTTTGTCCTTGTTGTCTTACGGACTTACATTGAAGTCATTCAAGTATGGATGTTTCCAGAGGTGCACCCCTGGGTTTTAGCCGCTCTCATTCTTTATCTCGTCTATTCTTTTGTCAGTGGTGGATTGCGTGTCGTTGTTGGGATCAGCGTCTTAAACTTTTTTATAGGGTTACCATTATTTCTTTCTCATATTTTTATGTTTCCACACGCTCACGTATACAATTTATTGCCCGTGCTGGAACACTCGTTTCAAGAAATGATGTTCGCAACCAAAGCGATGACTTTAAATTATTTAGGCTTTGGCGTTATCTTTATGATTTATCCTTTTTTCAAACAAGCGCCATCCTCTCAAAAATGGGCCCAAGCTGGAGTCTCTTTTACAGTATTCACCTATCTGTTCACAATGATCACAAGTCTTATTTATTACAATCAAAATCAACTTGCAAACACGATTTGGCCCACTTTAACAAGTTGGAAAATCGTCAACCTTTCTGTCGTAGAAAGATTTGAATACATCGGTCTTTCGATTTGGTTTTTTATTATTCTTTCCAATCTTGCTATCGGATTATGGGCAGCTAGTCGTACGGCTAAGCGAACCTTCCCAGTCTCGCAACGGACCGCCTTAAGAGTCATTATCATAATTCTTTTCGGTTGTTCTTTCTTTTTTGTCGACCGTGAAAGCATCGACCGTTTGAATGGCATCGCATCGGAAATCGGATTTTACACGATTTATGTCTATATCCCGTTCCTCTTCATCATCCAAGCGATTCTATATAAAGTGAGGGAAAAAAGATGAAAAGCAAACTAATACTACTTGGCGTTTGCCTTTTTTGTCTCGCCGGTTGTACGCCAAAAACAAAAGTAATAGAAGAGATCCAATTAGTCCAAGCTCTTGGCTACGATTATGTAAATGATGAAGAATTCCTAGGAGTTGCAGGGACCCAAATCACTCGTCCAGGAGAAGAAACCTTACCAGAGAATGAAATCTTTACAGCTACTGGAAAAACTTCGCGCATGATCCGAAAGAAAATTCAAACCGAATCGTCCAAAACGCTGGTTGAAGGTAGAATCGGCTTGTTGCTTATGAATAAAGAACTTGCCGAACAAGGCATTTACCATTTTATTAATACGTTTGAAAGAGATTCGATGATTGGAAGGGATATTCACTTGGCTATCGCAGAAGAGACGTCCCTCGAGATTCTTTCAGGAGACTATAACTTGGACATTACTGTGTTTGAGTATTTAAATGAATTAATGGAAGAAAGCAACAAGGAAATCCTCCCTGAAACAAACTTACACACCGTGTTATACCAGTACTATGGAGATGGAATGGATCTGTTTTTACCTGTAATGGACAAGAAAAAGGATCGGGTTTTCGTCATTGGACTTGCTTTATTTAATGACGATGTGCTGGTCCACCAATTGAACGTCAGGGAAGCATCTATCTTTAAATTGTTGTACGAACGATTCAGAGGGGGATATTATATTATTGAAGTCGATCCTGACACACATGTTAGTGTAGAAAGTGTTAACGCAAGCCCAACGTATAAAATTTATGAAGATCACACTGGCATTCACGTTGGCATACAAGTTGAAGTCAAAGGGTTAGTAAGTGAAAAAGAACAAATTGACACGTCTAAGGAGAGAAATATACAAAAAATACAAAAAGCTGGCATACGTGAATTTGAAGAGAAAATGACAGCACTGATCACAACTTTTCAGGAGCTAGGAATCGATCCTTTAGGCATTGGCGATCGAGCGAGAAGCCAAATTAGACATTTAAACTTCAAGGAGTGGGAACGCCTATACCCTCATATCCCAATTGATGTAGACGTTACTCTTGAAATTATTGGATCAGGAATTACGGAGTAGATGACTTGATTTTGAAGCACGGACACTATTTAATTTATAGGAATGCACATTATCTTTTCTCAGTTAAACGATGTAGAAAAGGTGATTGCACAACATACATATCAACGTTAAAGGAGAGATAAACCATGGGTAAGGAACTATCAGTACGTACCGAAATACTCATTCATGCTTCACCCGCTTATGTATGGGAGGTGCTTGTAAACCCTAAATACGTGGCCGAATGGGATGAGCTGCCAGAAGATTATCCAACTGAACGAATGACAGTGGGAAGTAAAGTGATCTGGGACCTTCCAAACGGAGAGCAATCAATAACCAAAATCATTAAAGCAGATAAAGAAAAAGAATTAGTGATTGCACTTTTAGGCACCGGTTGGGAAATGAAACCCACTGAGGGAGACGTGGCTTACCATTACACTCTAATAGAAAGAGGCGACAAAACGTTAGTAACGCTGTGCATTGGTGATTTCTCTTTACTTAAAGATGGGCAAATGTATTATGATGCTTCTGTTGAATTTGCTGACAATGCAAAAACAACAATTAAAAGACTCGCAGAAAGCATGCAGGATTTTAGAAAAGACCTTCATTTATGATCAAATGCATTTTTTAAGAGTCTAGATTCAAACTACGGCGTTTGTCCCACCCTTCATCAGCTGTGTGTTCTAACCACTTACCGGATAACCCGCCTCTTTAGGTCTTGTTGATTTATACCATTGGGCACAAAGAATAACAATGATCACAAGATCAACTGCGTCCCCTCCATAATACATAAGCATCCCCCCAGCTTCCGCTTCGACTCGTGGGACGCCGTCCGGAGGGAACGCATAAATATATTTAGATAGAATTTTGTGTCCTGCTAAGGCAAATACGAGTACCAAGGAGCGATAAAGATAACTATAGCGATAAGGGATTGGGTCGATATATAACAGCATCGCTGCAAAAAAGTAACCCGCTAAAAAAATGTGTAAATGGACAAGCACATGAATCCACATAGTCGTTTCCATCAGATGGAATAGACTCGTTGTGTATAGAAGCCAAAGTCCTCCTATATTTAATAGAGCAGGGACAACCGGATTCGAGAGAATATGGATAGGTCTGCTTCTTAAAACAGCCGTTACACTTCTAGCTTGGCTCGTCCGCAATGACCGTAATAGAAGCGTCATTGGAGCTGCTAGTACCATTAATAATGGACCAAGCATTCCTAGAAGCAAGTGACCAAACATATGAACAACAAAACGTTCATGGGCAGCCGTTGCCATTGGATTCACAACAGTGACGATACATAAGAAACTACCTACTACCCATAATAGTGTACGCGATGCTGCCCAAGACCTCCCTTTGCGCTTCGATAAGATTACCGCCGTGACATATAGAATGATACCAATCACAAAAGGCAGACCTAATAGGAGTTGGGCAAGGAAATCGATTGAGTGAGCAGCATGTGCTTCGCCGTGATGATGACTCATGATTCTCCTTCACTCCTCTTCTCCTTCATCGTTCTTTGTGTTTGATAAATGATTGTCCCTCCAATCATGGCAATGACTGCGGCAAGGATGTTCCATGTTAAATCATAAGGAAGAAGATCGACCCCATAGCGAATTTGATGAAGACCTAGAACTTTATGCTGGATAAGGCCATCATATAAGTTAAACAAGCCTACGCCAAACAACAAACCACCTACCCAGCGCTTTCCCCACCAAGCGCCTCTCCGTCTTAAATCAGCAAACATAAAGAGAGCACCGACGGTCGCAAACCAACTAAACGCATGGAAAATTCCGTCTGATATCAGTCCTACCTGTGTCGTAGAGCGATCATAAAAATGATGCCAATTAAGTAATTGGTGGAACACCACCTCATCAATAAAAGCCACCATACCAAGACCAAATAAAAAACCTGACAAAAGATTTCGACGAGAATAAAGAAACTGTTTTTGATTTAAGGCTTTTCCCATATTACCGAACTCTCCTTTCACTTAGCTATGTATTAAAAGTAAGCATTCTCCACTCTAAGAGAGAGAACAAGCCTCTAAGCCTCTCCTATTTTTCTAGGTCTTTCTTAAACCTTTTCTATATGGAATACCCCTCTTTTTCGCTCTGTTAATGAAATCTATCTTTTTAAACGCATCCGAGTTTTTCACTATCCTTCCCACTCTTTCTATCTGACAAACGTAAGCATAAGGCTCATTCGGCACAATGAATAATCATTTTCTCTACCCTTCTCCTTTAATTACGATAAAAAAAGCCGCATCATGCAGCTTCTTATCTCTCTTCGCCTCTATTACATTGTCTCTTGGTCATTCATTTGCCACCAGATGGTTCATTTGTCCCTACTCTTTATTCAAGTCAGTCACTTCAAAATGGGTTACGTTACTTGAGCGCACAATCACCTCTTCTTCTCCCATCATCCCAAATGAAACAAATGTGTTTTTCGATAAGGAATCATCAATTGATCTCACTGCTTTTTTAACATCGTCCTCTCTTTCAGCTTCAAATACGGGCTTGTCTTTTCCTACCACGTATACTTTCATCCGATAAGCCATTCTTCTATCAATCTCCTTTTATAGATAATGTAGTTTCTCTTTACCCTTTGAAACGAACATTCATGCATCCATACAGCAATTCAGAAAAAAAAGTAACACACATCTTTTTTTGGTTCATGTTTTAGCCTTATTTTAGGCGGGTACTTAAAAAAAGGATTTTAAAAATGGAGTGGATTTCATGAAAAAGAATAAAAGCAAACTATGGCTCATAGAGAAGCGAATCGTTATTCCTTCTATTGTGATTATTGCGATCGTTAGTATTCTTTTCGCTATGTACACAAACGAATCAATCGAATTATTAGATCTTATTTTCAACACGCTTGTCAATCTATTTGCGTGGGGTTATTTATGGTACGCCCTATTAATTGTTGGGGCTGGGTTATTGTTGGCTTATTCTAAATATGGGAAAGTTGTTTTAGGAAACCCTACCGAAAAACCGCGCTATACCTTATTTGAGTATGCTTCCATCTTAGTTGCGATGGGAGTTGGGGCAACCTTAATGCGGACAGGAATGGTGCAATGGAGTGAAGTCGCGATCGATCCGCCTTTCGGTTTAGAGCCAGAATCAATGGATTCGCTACTTACGGGAAATGCCTACAGCATGTTTTTATGGAGCTTTCAAACCTTCGCCGTCTTTGTAATGGCAGCTCCGGCGATGGGCTATATTTTACACGTACGAAAAAAATCTAAAATGCGCATTTCCGAAGCATGCCGCGTCCTATTTGGAGACAAATTCACTAATGGACTTGGCGGTATTGTTTTAGATACATTGTTTTTAGTTTCGATTCTTGCCGGTGCCGCTGTTACATTAGGACTTGGAACACCGATTGTGACGGAAAACCTCGCAGAATTGTTTAACATGGATGTGACCTTTTTATTAACGATGATCGTCACGCTTGTCTGGGTACTCGTTTTTTCATTTAGCGCCTATGTCGGGATAGATAAAGGAATTAAACGGTTAAGTACACTAAATATGTATCTCGCTGGCATTTTTGCACTTTTTATTCTGATCGTTGGTCCTGGTGTTTTTATTTTAAGTTTCTTTACAGATTCAGTTCGTCAACTGTTTTCTAGTTATATCGATTTCTCCCTCTATACAAATGCACTTGGAACAGACGGCGGTAGCCATATTGAAAGCCATACGATTTTCTGGTTTGCTTATAACGCGACGTGGGCGATGCTTCATGGTGTTTTCGCTGCAGTTGTATCAAAAGGACGAACGATTAAAGAAATGATTCTCACGTATTTATTCGCACCAACACTATTGTCTTGGTTCGCAACAGGTATCCTTGGCGGACTTGGTGTTGAGCGTTTCGTGAATGGAGATGTTCCTGTTTTGGACCTTGTTCGTGATGGAGAACCAGTCTCTGCTGTCCCGCAGATTCTTGCATCATTACCATTTCCAGCCATTATAATTGGTGTTTTTACACTTATTGCAATGATTTTCTTAGTAACAACACTCGACTCGACGACCTATACAATCGCAACATACATGTCGAAACAAGATATGAGCAAACACGCGCCTTCCAAATATTTACGTATTTTTGTTGCGTTGGTAATTACAGTACTTGCGCTCACATTAATGAATATTGGAGGACTAGCTCCACTCGAAGTGCTTTCAGGACTTATGGGCATTCCTATTATCGTCATTCAGGTATTTATGGTCATAGCTGCTAAAAAAATGATGGACGAGGATAAAGCTTGGTTGCATAACGTGAGAAAAGAGGAGAAGTAATCAAAAGGAACATGACGCTGGCGTCATGTTCCTTTTTACGCGGTTATAAAAATATACTAAATCCACATCCCTGCAATCACAATGACAACAGGCAATGTAAACGCACTAAGTATCGTTGTGACAAGTGTAGCTGCAGAAACATTCATAGGATCGGTCTGAAATTGCATGGCATAAATCGTTGTATTTGCGGCTGTTGGCGTCGCTGCTAAGATGACAATGACTTGTTTTGTTAATGGTTCGAGCGGCAAGACTGCAACAAGTCCAAGAGCAAGTAGAGGTGACACAATCAGCCGCAAGCTTGTTGCTATGGAAAGGTTTTTCCACTCGATGTTCGTAAGCTGGACGGCCCCTAATTGGACACCTAGGCTTAACATAATAAAAGGAATGGCCGCACTAGCTATCAGTTCCACTCCTGCAAGAATTCCTGTTTGCAAGGATATCCCCGTTGTTTGAAAGAACAAACCTAATAAGGCCGCGTACACCATTGGCATTTTTCCTATTCGCCTAATGGATTGTTTCACACTTAACTGCGCTTCTCCACCTTTTGCAGCGTAATAAACACCAATCGTTGCCATCAACAACTGCTGGATCACCATGAGCACAATGGCTATTTGCGCACTAGCTGCACCAAATAAAAAAATAACAAGTGGTGTCCCGTAATTTCCATTATTCATAAAGGCAGAAGATAAAACGAGTCCACAACGTTCTTGTTCGCTTACCTTCATACAAGCTGAAAGAATTGTGACCAGAAGAATGATGCCAATTATGATCCCAACTAAAGCAATTGCCATATATCCGTAGGCAGTGGTTATCGTTTCTTGATAAAAAGTCCGAAACACAAGAAACGGAATAAAAACAAAGATTGCGAGTTTAGACAGTACGGTTGGATCAATTGACACCGTACGCTTTATGATGAATCCGACAAACAAAACAAAAAAGATTGGCAAAATGACGTTGACTAGATGCATGCGCCCCCCTCCTCACACGTACACTGTGCGCGTCCACAATTGGTTAAATCAGAAAAAGAAACCCAGACAAAATCTGGGTCTGATTCTTTCTATAAGTTCAATACGACGAGACGTTCCTCCGTCATTTCTTCGATTGCATATCTCGGTCCTTCTTTTCCTGTCCCGCTTTGCTTCACCCCACCATAAGGCATTTGGTCCACACGGTAACCGGATGTATCGTTCACAATCAGACCGCCTACTTCAATTTGCTCGGCTGCTTTCATTGCAAAGGAAAGGCTATTCGTAAACAACCCTGCCTGCAACCCGTAACGGGACTGATTAACTTTCTCGATCACCTCATCTTCAGTGGAGTAAGGAAGGACAGAAACAACAGGGCCAAAAACTTCTTCACTGCAAACTTTCATCGTTTCCTTGACGTTTGTTAAGATGGTTGGCGTAAATAAAGCACCATCGCGCTTTCCTCCCACCTCAACTTTCGCTCCTTCTTTAACAGCTTCGTTTACCCACGATTCGATCCGCACTGCTTCTTTTTCTGCAATCATTGGTCCGACTTGCGTCGCCTCATTTTTCGGATCGCCTACGACTAGTCCTTCGGTGGAGGAAACAAGTTTTTCTAAAAACGGTGTAAAGACCGTTTCATGGACGAAGACTCGTTGAACAGAAATACATACTTGACCCGCATTATTAAAGCTTTTTTGAGCCACTAGGTTTGCAGCTACGTCTAGGTGGGCATCAGCGTGAACAATCGTAGCCGAATTATTGCCTAACTCCAAGGCTACTTTGCGTAAACCTGCTTTTTCTCTAAGCAACTTGCCTACTTTTGGGCTCCCAGTAAACGTCACCATCTTAACAGCTTCACTTTCAAGCAACCAATCTCCAATTGAAGGACCATCGCCTGTTAACACGTTCAAGCGCCCTTTCGGCAATCCTGCTTGACGAAACAATTCCGCTAACCTTAATGCACAAAGCGGTGTCGTCTCAGCCGGCTTCAAGATCACACTATTTCCTGCCGCTAATCCAGGTCCTACTTTATGGCAGACAAGATTAAGCGGGACATTAAACGGGGTAATCGCCGCAATCACACCAACCGGCACACGGCGAGTAAACGCCTGACGATTTGGCGAATCCGGAGCTGCTTCAATGGGGACACCCATTCCATGTATTCGTTTCGCTTCTTCAGCTGAAATTTCTAGCGTCAACACAGCTCTACCTACTTCACCGCGGGCCTCTGCTATTGGCTTGCCCACTTCTGCAGCGAGCAGTAACGCAAACTCTTCTTGGTTTGCTTTTAACTGTTCCGATACTTCTTTTAAAACGCGATACCGATCATATGGCGCAAAAGCATGATTCTGCGCCTCTTTCGCCGAAGCAATTGCATGCCTTACATCGTCTTTCGTACAAGTCGAAACACACGCGATTGTCTCTCCTGTATATTTATCAAATACAGGTTCCATTTCCATTGATTTCGTCCATTCTCCCTCAATGAATAGCGCCAGTTCTTCCTGTTTCAAATCCATATTCATCACTCCCTTTAATTATAGGTACCTACCTTTATGTTTATAAAAAGGCACTTGCTTTGTTTTCACTTCCAAAACAACGTATCTTCTCACGCACTTTTTCTACCATACGTTTCGTACCTAAACCTAACGTTTCGGCAACGACAATATTTGCAGGATCTGCTTTGAACGCTTCCTGGACCCCTCTAGTAAAAGCTTGACGCAATTCAGTATCCACATTAATCTTTGAAACTCCAAGAGCAATCGCTTTTCTCACTTGCTCATCTGGTACATCGGAACCTCCGTGAAGGACAATTGGACGATTGACTTTACGAACGATTTCTTCAAGACGTTCCAACCGAATATGAGGTGTTTGCTTATACAAGCCATGGGCAGTACCAATGGAAACAGCCAAATAGTCAATATCTGTCGCTTCAGCAAATGAAACGGCTTCTTCCGTTGTTGTGATTTGGGCATCCTTTTCGTTCACTGTAATATCGTCTTCGGTTCCACCAATTTTACCGATTTCGCCTTCACAGCCTATCCCAAGCGCCTTTGCACTATTTGCGACCTCTTTTGTTATTTGCGCATTTTCAGTAAAGGATTTAGCGGAACCATCGTACATAACGGACTGAAAACCTAATTGGATCGCTTGCATCGTTTGGGCATATTCACGACTATGGTCAAGGTGAATGGCAACAGGTACATGATATTGCTTTGCAAAAGCGTCAATCATAGCTTTCATCGGTTCCATACCTAGTGTTTGAATCACTTTCTGTCCTACTTGAATCATAACTGGGGCTTGTTCCTCTTGTGCAGCGATAAAGATTGCCTGAACCGTCTCAGCATTATGTGCAGAAAATGCCCCGATTCCATATTGATGTTGAAAAGCGTGTTCGATCATGTGTTTCCCGCTAATAAAAGGCATATTTTTTCGCTCCATTTCTATTTATTTATTGTTTTATTCATCGGTAAGGGATCCGGAAAAGGAGAAAGCTCTCCAACTAAAGGTTTTAACCATTTGTAATAAGCTGACTGGTCTCGTAAAAATTCATCTGGCATCAAACGTTCTCCGTAAGCAGCCACTTCTTCAAGTGGGACAGAAATGACAGTTGCTTCGTAGGGATTTGTACGGTGCCGTTTAATCGCTGCCATGACTCCTGACTTACCGAGGTCCAAAAGGTTTGCTCCTTCCACACCAAGCTGAAGTGCTTCTTGATAATCAAGACCCGATACACTAGCCAGATCGCACCGTTGATTCATACCAAGCAATTCAGCCCGGACATGAACCGGAAAAGTCTGTTTAACAATCTGTGCCAAATGTTCGGATATGCCACCGAGAACAGGACGTCCATTCACTAACTCATTTTCCACTTGCCTACTACCTTCTAAACGGAAGCCTTCACTGACGACCACAAGCGCATAGCCATTTAATATAAGTGCTTCTTGTATGCTTGTAAGCAGCTCTTCTTTTGAACCTGGGCGCTCTGGCAAGCCTACATAACACGGCTGATCTGCTTCATTTGTGCAAACGAGCCCTGCCGATGCAGCAAGCCATCCAGCGTTTCTTCCCATTGTCTCTAAAATACGCACTTGTTCAAAGTTTTTCATTGAAGCAAGATCACGGCTCATCGCTTGTGTTGTCTGGGCAACATACCGAACCGCGCTCCCAAAGCCAGGCGCGTGGTCTGTCCCACCTAAATCATTATCAACCGTCTTTGGCAGACCGATGATTTGTAACGCATACCCCTTTGCTTTTGCGAGCTGGCCAATTTTACTTAACGCTTCCATTGTCCCATTGCCCCCAATAAAGATAAGCGCTTCAATCCCTTCCTCATACATGCGCTGGACCGCTTTTTCTAGATGGCTTTCTTTTAATGGAAATCGACCGGACCCAAGGCAAGAACCTGGAACTGTCCTGTGTAAATCGATTTGTGCCAAAAGCTCTTCGGTCCCATGAAACCACTCTCCTTCCACAAGACCTTCGTAGCCATCCCGGACAAAAAACAATTCATACTCTCTGTTTGATAAGGCATTCACCAAACTTGCAAGCGAAGCATTAAACACCGCTGTTGGCCCTCCCGCCTGGCCAATAACCACTTTCTTCATGCGCGTCCCTCCGTGTATACATGGGTTGGCAAACCTAATTGGTTACCCAGTTCCACAAGCTCATCACATACATCCCCATAAACAAGCGCATAATGAGGTTCAAATCCTTCTTTCATTAAACTGTTTAACGTATCCGTCGCGTCTGTTTCAAGTTTAATTTCCACGGAAGTACCGTTGAAACGTTTCGGTGTATCAAGGGCATCTCCTCGCATAATAAGCAACCGGTAATTGTCTTGCTTTGTGTAGCTGACCCTAAACATGGTCACTTTCCCTGGTTTTAATCCAAACTCCATCGTAAAACCAATTTTCCGGTTCGGATGAACACCTGGCGTCGCCCCGGACGCAGGATGAGCAAGTGAATACGCCCCCGCTCCACAATGCCAAAGCACAACCGAGTTGCTCGCTTCATTCAAATGAACCATGTCTCCAAGATACGGTGCACTGGCTGAAAGCTCTTGCAAGATATACATTGATAACGCCCCGTGAATATCCGATTCACAAGAAGAGACAAGCCCTTCTTCTGTTAAATGCGACAATGTAGAGCACGCCGCCGCTCCTAACTCGGTAAAAAAATCAGGCCAACAGCGAATAGCTAAACCGGCTAACTGTTTTTCCTTTATTTCTGATTTCATATGCGTCGTAAATTGGGCAAACCGAGTCACCGTTTCATCAGAACGATTCAAGCCAATCACTTGTTTTTCAGCTTGTTGCAGAGCCCCCTCATATTGTTCTTTGGGAATTCTCTTGCTCGCTTGAAATGCTTCCATTAAATCAAGATGAACCGTCTCCACACCAAACTGGGCGAATAACGCTTCGTCATCTGTCCCGGAGAAAAAGAAACCCGGTGGGTGTTCTCCAACAACACCCACTTTCACTGTCTTCAGTTGTTCAATCACTTGCATGATTCTTGTTTTTCTTTGAATCGTTTGCCTCACTTGATGTTCTTCTGGATTGCCAAAAACAAATTCATATGGTCTACCAGCTGAACGAAGCACATGGCACGTGCTATTCCCGCCTGTTAACGAGTTAAGACGCAAGCGGCCACCAATGCTTGGTTCGCGCACAGACCAGACGAGCACTGGTGCTTTTAGCTGTTTCATCGTTTCTTCAATAAACTCTCCATCAGCAAATGTTACGCTTTGATAAATGATGAGCTTCACCTGTTCTAAGTTAATTGATTCAAGGTAGCGAACGAGTTCATCTGGCGAAGTCAACAACTCATCAGGCAAAGATACTTTCTCCAAGAAAAGAGAATGAAGCAAATCTTTACTGCGCCTAAGTTGATCATTGGCTGCCTCAAGGTCAAACGTTTTACGAGCAATCGGTAAATAGACAATCGTCATAATTTACTCCCTTTCTGCATAGACATCTCTTTAAAGATAACATAGATAACGATGTTTAAAAATAGATACTAACCTATTAATGTATCAAACAAAGAACGAAACGAAGATGATTTCCTGTAAAACACAGGTGGTTCTCCAAGCGGAGCTTGAATCGAGTAGGTGACCCCGCCTGTATATTCTTTACCAGACCAGAAATGGACCCACTCCTCTTCTGGTAAATACACGTCCCACTCTGTTACCCCCTGTTGATGCACAGGAGCAACTAACAAGTCTGCTCCTAACATGTACTGATAAGGTTGATCATAACTTTTCTCATCCGTCTCAAATTCCATGAACAAAGGGCGTTGTACAGGGACCCCGTGCCTTGCGTTTTCGCTAACACACGCCTTCATATATGGAGCCAAAGCCACATAAATATTCGTCATTCTCACAAAATGAAGCAACGTCTCTTCATCATCATCAAATTGGAAACAATCATCTGGCCGATTCCCTTCGTGGGTTCGCATTACTGGTGTAAATGCAGCCATATCTACCCAACGTAAAAGCAATTCTTTGGAGCGCTTATTGCCATGTAAACTCGTATAACCGCCAATGTCGCTATGGCTAATACCAGAACCAGTCATTCCAGCAGACAAAGCAGCTGGGATCGTCGAAGCTAATCCATCATCGACACTCCAATTAACACTTTGATCTCCCGCCCACAAAAGTGGGCAGTAGCCCTGTGTGCCCGTGTAACCAGCACGCATAAAATAGACGATGTCTCCCTTGCGTCCAGCTTCACAAACCGCGTCATGATTGACTTTCGCCCATAAGGTTGGCCATTCGTTGTGCGCAAGTTTGGCTGGTTTGCCATTAAATAAGGAGACATCAGTCGGCAAATACTCACCAAAATCAGCCATCCAACCATCAAGACCAAAGTCAATTAAGTTCGTCTGGATCACTCGTTTATACCATTCAGATGCATCAGGGTTAGTGAAATCAACGACCCCGCAATCAAATTCGCCAAAATCAACGAGATAGTCGCTACCGTCTTCTTTTGTCGCTAAATAGTTCAATTGCTTTGCTTCTTGATAAAGGTCCCCATCAACAGCTACATATGGATTAATGTAGCCTAGTAATCGAATTCCTTTATCTTTCCACTCCCATACCTTTTCATTTAGAGCTGGATATTCTTCCTCATTCCAGCGCCAATTCCACATCAAGCGTTTCCCGAAGGACGTAATCCGCTTCCCTTGCCAGTCCTGCGTCCAAATCGCTCCGATTTTCAACCCTTTTTCAAGCGCACGCTCAACCTTCTTCTCAACGACATCTGTACCGCCCTGAAGACCAAGCCAGATCCCATTGTATGTCCAGTCGGGCAACTCTGGCTGGTTGCCAAAACGATTGGATAATTTCCCTGCAAGTTCCTTATACGATTTGCCACTTTCAAACACGATTTCTCTTGGCACTTCCCAAATTTCCAGTTCATGAAACTCATCATGGCGGAAATTAAAATCGGCATAAGCAGTCGTCTCCACATGACAATAATATTTTCTAGAAGAGATGATTGTAGGGAGCGGAAAGTTTGTCGTATAATAATCGCCACCAGCCTTGTCTTTTACATCAGCTTGCCAGGTTGTATACGTATTTTTGTTACGCCCCACCCCGGGCTCCGACGTCCAAAGCGGGAAGTTCTTTCCTCGAAGGTTCAAATAGCTGAGCTGTTCGCCGCAACCAAACACCCTTTCTGTTGGTTGTGCTTCTAGCCTAAGCCAAAAACGATTCCACACGTTTCCGTCTAAATGAAAGGTAAGTGTAAGGGCCTCCTCTTTTTTTGCAATCGCCACCGTTAAAGTCGTTTGTTTATAAGCAAGCTTGACGTGGTCGGAATCAAACGACTGTAATTCTAATGGAACTCTGCTCTCCACATAATCGTTAATGTCGAAATTCCCTCGGTACATCTCCATCGTCTCAATGCCTGTCCCAGCAAAAAATGCAGGCCTATCCTCTGTATGTTTAATGAGCAGCATCCCTTCGAGCCAAATCTCAACCCCTCGATTGATCTTGATGACCTCATACTCTTTAACCACTATATTGTCCGACATTCTGTCATCCCCTTAATCACATATTGCTTGCGTCTTGATCCACTTTCTTCTCATGTTTCGAATAAAGAAAATCCGTATATTTTTTGGTCCAACTTTTGAAAGCAAATCGCATCGCTATCGATGTTAATACAATCAAAAGCACAAAAGCAGGCCAGAACCAGTTCGACACATACCCACCGTCATAGGCAAGTCCAATAGGCGAGAATATGATGTATACCCCAACAACTACACTCACTAGAACAACGGTTACTGGCATCGCAAACTTCCAAGGCATCATATTCACTTTTGCATTCGGTTTAAAGGAATAAGGTTGGGCTAGAGGCTTCCAGTAACCAAATGCCACCATAATGCCAACTTCAATAACAAACAAGATAGCTGAAATGTAAATAAAATTGACAGTCAGTTGAATACCAAACAAATGATTTAATCCCCAGACAAGGAAATAATAGGTGATAACGTGAAAAATAATGGCGACCTTTGCGCCAACAGCAGGGATTCGCTTCGACATAATTCCAACCAGTACAATTGCGATGATCGGAATATTAAAGAAACCTGTGAATTGGCGAATTAAATTCCATAATCCTTCTGGCGCATACATAAGGAGTGGCGCAATAAAAAACGACACGAGCGCAAGGATTGTCCCAAAGTACTTGCTAATACGAATCAATTGAGCATCCGTCGCGTTTTTATTTATAGCAACTTGATACACATCAAGCGCAAACATCGTTGAAGCACTGTTCAACAACGAATTGAAACTTGAAAAAACGGCACCTAATAAAACCGCAAGAAACAAACCTGATAAGAAAGTCGGCATTAAATCAGCGACAAGCGTTGGATATGCTAAATCGACTGGATTTAATCCTTCTCCGTACAAATGAAAAGCAATCAAGCCTGGTAGCATCATGATAAAAGGAACGGCTATTTTATAGAAACCAGAATAAAGAACGCCTTTTTGCCCTTCTGCTAAGTTTTTAGCGCCGAGCGTCCGCTGAATCACATATTGGTTTGTACCCCAATAAAACAAATTCATTAAAATCATGCCCGTAAAAATGGTGCCAAAAGGAACGGAGTCTGTATTCGATCCAATCGCATTAAGCTTTTCTGGATTTTCTGTTGTTAGGATTTTAACTCCTTCGAGAACGCTTCCATCTCCAAGTGCATAAAAGCCAATTGCAGGAACAAGCAACCCAACAAACACAAGGCCAAGGCCAATGTACATATCAGATATTGCTACCGCTCGTAGCCCACCAAATATCGCATAAATGGAACCGATAATTCCAACCACCCAAATCGTAATCCACATCGATTGTTCAAACGTAACACCTAAAATGCCTGGCACATCAAATAATTGAATAATTGCTACTGAGCCAGAATAGAGAACGGAGGGAATCGTAACAAGCACATAGCCAAGCATAAAAAGAATAACCGTGTACCTTCTAACCCCGTCATCATACCGTTCACTTAAAAATTGCGGTAAAGTCGAGAATGCTCCTCCTAAATAACGCGGCAATAGTATAAGCGCCATGATGATAATGGCAAATGCCGCCGTCACTTCCCAAGCCATGTTTGATAAATTCTCTCGATAAGCCTGCCCGTTCAAACCAATCAATTGCTCTGCAGACAAATTCGTCAACAGCAATGAAGCCGCAATAAATCCGCCAGTCAATCCTCGACCTGCTAAGAAATACCCATCCGTGTCAGATACTTGTCCTTTCGACTTCCTATAAGATAACCAACCAACTAAAGCCATAAAAAACACACAAGATATAATTGTAAACCACATGTCCATCCCCCACCTTTCTCACGCTTAACTCAACACATGCCACTAAACCTTTGGTCTTTGCCCAACAAATCCAATATGGGCCCCATTTTCCACAAACCGTTTTGCATCTTTGTGAGCAAACAACCACTTGTTTTTCATAAATAACAAAGGATCATTTGACTTCTCTTCTAAAGGATTGTTTGTTCCATCTGGCAAAATGACCATACACTTAAAACCTGGATCATTTATAGGACAAGGAGCTAAGTGCAGTGTCGTTTGATAAAGTTCGATTGCCGTTCCTTTTGGTACATAGAAGCCTTTAATAGCCGTTGAATCGATTTGATTGTTCTCAACATCTGTCAGTTTCGCTAAAAAATAAATAGCATCTGAAGCAAGCACATTGATTTCACTTCCCTTATGATACTCAAGGCCGTTCAATACTCTGTTATAACCATTACAATATCCCAACTGAACCGGCATCCCCCCGAAAAAATCACGTTCGACTTTATGCTTTAGAGCAACTTGTTTCCACTCTGGAAAAGACGCAATATAAACATTCTCCTCAACCGGCATATTCGTTTTCTCAAGCAAACCAATTGCCTCCTCGGTCGGGAATGAGGATAAAACGTTTCCATAAGCAGAAAACCGCTGACTAGCGACATCATCTATTTTTGAAAAGTCACTGCCTTCTTTTTTCATACTTATCCCTCCCTCTACAAAAATACCTATGTTTAAATAAAGGTACCTACCTTTTAAATCACATTATAGTGTAAGCGGATTCAATAATGCAACTAGTATTTTTAAAAAATTAAAAAACACCCTTGATTTACACACAGGGTGCCTATCGTTTCAATTCAATGTCATAATGATACTTGTCGCTCCGATATTTGGTAGTTGTTGATTCAATCGGCTGATCATTTATGCCATAGCTCAATCTTTTCATTTCTAATAATGCTTCTCCTGGGCGAATCCCTAAATAGTCAGCCTCCGCAATCGTTGCATTAATGGCCATAATTGATTCTTTTGCCCGCTTTAATACGATTCCATGTTCCTCTAAGATTTCATAATACCGTGCCGTATTTAAATCATAACCCATAAGAATTTGACCAATTTCTTTTGGCCAACATGTCCGTTCTATTGCTACTGGAGCATCATCAGCCAGACGAATGCGCTCCACAAGCAAAACAGCCTCTCCTTCAACCGCACCGAGCAATTCACTTTCAGGGTGCAAATACCGTTTAAACTCTGCACGTATGACTTGTGCCTTTGGCGTTTGCCCTTTTTCAAGTACCTCTTCTGCGAAGCCTTTTAGCTGACCTAAATTGCCAATCAACTTCTGGTCTTTCACAACCGTTCCACGACCTTGTTTCTTCTCAAGCAAACCAAGCTGAACGAGAATGGTAATGGCTTGACGAATCGTTGTTCGACTTACATCAAACTCTCCCATCAATTCCTGTTCAGTCGGGATAAGCGAGCCTGCTGGCCAAAACTTCTTTTCAATACGAGTAATAAAAATATCTTTAATTTGCAAATAAAGAGGATCACCCTCTGGGTTTAACTCCTTGTGCACGTCACCATTCCTTCCTAAATGCTTCATGTCTCTTATTATAAATTGAGTGTAGGAAAAAGGAAAACGTCTATAATAAAATTCTATTGATCTTTCATGTACTCAAACCGCTAAATTGCCTTTATTGCCGTACTTACAAAAAATAAAGTTTTTTCTCTTAGATATGTCTGACACGCCAACCACTCTAAACGTAAAACGAAAAAACAAGCCAATCAAGCACGAAGCTGCTTAATTAACTTGTTTCTTTAACTACCCACCAGAGAGCTCATCGATGTTTCGATTGGCGAGCTCTGTAATCTTCATCATTTCCATAAAACACCTGCTCATCTAGCAGATGTTCATTTACTCTTCTCCCGGTTTACTTGACGAACCGTTTTAAGAAGGTCGTTAAACGGCAGTTCAGGATGTCTGTCTCTCATTGTCTTGATGCACGTGACAACGTCTTCTTCAATTAGAAGCTGCTCCCCACACCATTCACTAAATAAAAAATGAGTAAAAAAAGCACAAGAGAAAGCAAGCTAGAATAGGTGCCGCCTATGAAATAAATAACGAGTGTATCAATGAGAAGCAAAGGCAGCAGCATAACGATCAATAGAAGCAAAGGAGCCCCAACTGGCACCGTCTTTTTCACCATACCATCAAACCTCTTTACGAAAGATAGAATCAACATCTACTCGAATAAATCGTACTCCTTTGTCTTTCGTTTATCAACAAGTAAGTGAATCATAGAGAGAATGGATCGCAAGAAAGGTACGGATCGCCTCTGAAATGAATGGGTGCAGCACGCGGATGTGGTCCGCCTCCTCAATGGTGATAAAGGATACATCCATTCCTGGAATTCGTCCGCCTTGTCTTGAGTCCTTAAGAAACCGCTTCGCCTCACTCACTGCTCCTATTGCTTCGGCTACTAAAATAAACTCATCTTCATACCCAAATCGGACAGCTACTTCTTTCATAGGAAGAGAAGTCAGTTGGAGCATTCTTTTCCCTTCAGCCACTTTCACTTCTGTCACAAAGCGCTGGATCGTCTTGCCTACTTGCTCGTTAAAAGCTTCACTTAAGTAAGAAGGATGGAGAAGGAAAATTGACTGATGATAAAATGCTCCCCCCTTTATACACGACAAACATCCCCTCCTCCTTTCAACAGGAGGAGGGGGAAGTTGATTTTATTTAATTTGTTTTGTTCACAGAAGCATCATAAATGCCATCAATTGCCGTTTGTAAAGAAGTGTTAAATTCATCATCTGTTTGTTTCGCATTTAAATCTTGGCTTAACGCTCTAGAGAAACTAGCAATTAAACCGTCATTTTCTTTCAGCTTCTGGTTTGCTTCATCACGAGAGTAGCCACCTGAAAGGACGACAACACGAATGACTCGCTCATGCTCAACTAACGCTTGATACAATCCTGTTTTTGTTGGGATCGTTAGTTTTAACATCACGCTCTCGTCTTCACGAAGCATATTCAAGTGAGCCAGTAATTCTTCTTTCAATAGATCTTCCGCCGCTTCTTTATCGGAACTATGAATATCCACTTCAGGCTCGATGATCGGCACAAGTCCCGCCTGCATGATCTGTTTCCCTATTTCAAACTGTTGATCGACCACTTGTTTAATTCCATCTTTGTTTGCTTTTTTAATGACAGAACGCATCTTTGTACCAAAAACATTCCGCTCTTTTGCTCGTTTTAATGTCTCTTCTAAATCGGCAATGGGTTTCATCAATTGAACGCCATTTTCTTCCTCTGCTAGGCCTTTATCGACTTTCAAGAAAGGCACAATGCCTTTTTGATTAGCTAGGTAGTCGCTTGTGTACTCCCCTTCAATCATTCGGTCCATCGTTTGTTCAAACAAAATCGCTCCTAAAATCTGATCCGAATGAAACGCTGGCGCCGTCATAATACGTGTGCGCATGTCATGAACCAAGTCAAACATCTCCGCTTCACCTGAGTAAGCATCTTCTGTAATACCGTAATCGGCCAAGGCTTTTGGTGTACTTCCACCACTTTGGTCGAGAGCCGCAATAAAACCTTTTCCACTACGCATTCTTTCCATTTGTTGATTCTGCATCGTCACACTCCTTCAAATTCTTCATCACCAGTTTTATCTTGTCCAGACGATTCGCTTTTGATGACCGGATCGACTAAGAAACAGTTTCTCTTTTATCTTTACCCTGAATCGTTTTATTCGACACTAAGTAAAAGACGAAAAAGAGAATAATGATTGAAAAGGAAATGCAGTAAAACATTCTTCTTCCCTATTTTGTGATGGGATTAACCGGTGGACATCAAGCCATTTCAAACACAACACACTGTAATCGATCTTTCTTCACATTTCTTTTATGACCAAATCTTGAAGGTATGTGATTTTCGGAGTGGCGATATAAAGCATTTCAATCCCGTACAGAGAACCTGTCTTTTCAAAAACATCAAGAATGGCTTGGAAGTTGATTGATTCAGAGTGTGCCGCTTTATCCGTAAATAAGATTGTCAGAGCATCCACCTCTTGTTTAATGACGAATCGATTGTAGACCAACCCTTGTGCTAACGGGGGAATTCCAAAACCACTTAACGCAATGCCAACCCACTCACCATCTGTATCAAATAGAGCTTGGGCATCATCAATCATCACTTGATTAAGCGCAAGAGGAAAATCACGTTCTGGCGCAATTGTTAGATAGGCTAGGTCATTTTCTTGATCAATGGTTATGTTCACCTTTGCAAACATCCTTTCTTATTTCAAAAAAAATAGACTGTTTTCTAGAAAACAGTCTATTTGCTAATGAACCAATCTTTTGCACACCCGAGTACGTCTAATCTACCGGGTCACTCATTTGCTTACTGTCTTTGTAAGACAATGGTTGATTCATTTTCCCCGTCTCGAACCACGTAGGCAAGTGTTGAGCCATCAGCACTTACTGTAAAGCGATCCAAACGATCGTCCTCTGTGAGCTCTGGCGTATGAACGACCTCAGCCGTATCGCTTTCTAAATCAAAATAAACAAATTCATCCTCATACGTAAACAGCATGACATTGCCGTCATTTAATGGGTACGTCGCAATCCCCTCACCGAGATTAATAGATTGGTCTGAGGTGATGTCGTATGCCCAGTGTGTCATTCTTCTCGTGTCATCATCAAACATCGCATAAAGAACGTACTGGTCGTCTGCTGTTAGAATAGACGTTTTTGATTTTTCATTATTGGCAAAAAAGCCAAGCTCTGCACTATAAATAAATTCAGATTCATGACTCGCTAAATCAATTTTTAGAATACCCACATCAGCTAGAACCGCATACATCGTTGACTCGTCACTTGTGATTGACCCATGTGGATAAGAAGTCAATTCCTCAATGTCGACTTCAGCAGCAACCGTCTCAGTCAAGTCAATCTCTTCTATCTCACCATTATCTAGATGCCATGTGTAAAGCAAGACAACTTCTTCATTGTAATGGTCTTTGACACCTACATAGAACCGTGGATCTTCTGAATAATTTGATCCCATGACCGGTGGATACTCGTCCCAATCATTATCCATGATGAATTGATTGCTCTCCCCCGTCACTGGGTCTTGTTCAGTAATCCAATACCGTTCCTCTTCTGGTTTATCATAATCCGATTCAGCAAAGAGGATTTTCCCACTTCGGGACAGCATCGGTTGGATGGCTGAGTGGCGATCAGGTAAATCAACTTCTTTTGTTTCACCATCAAACCAAACTTTCGATCCTTCAATTTGTGTGAACTCACCTGGCTGTTCCGCCCAAAGAACCGTATCACCTTCACCACTAATATAAAAAACAGGATCAGATACACGTCCATCAACAGGGATAGTGGCAAATTCAGAGTACCCCCCGACAGCCGTTGTTCCACTTCCGTTCTCTTCATTTGTTTCACTTGTATTTGCTTCTTGACCACTTGTTTCGGTCGAATTTGAATTGTCGTTGTCCCCACCACAAGCACTTAGCATAATTAATAGCGAGACACTGGAAATAGATACAGTTAACTTTTTCATGAGTGCTCTCCTTCTAGAACTATTTTTTCAAACGCTTCACCGCGTTTTTTGGCGTATATGGATAAAATAATTTGTACGATTTTTATTTTTTTAAAAGAATAATCCTCCCATTAAACTGGAAAGAAGCCAGTCTGAACTAAGCGCTATAAAAATCAAAACGATCCCATAAATACCTAAAAGTCCGAAGTATGGCTCAATTTTCTTTGCGCTCTCACTGTAGGAGTAGAAAACCAAACCAGTGGAAAAAACAATTGAAATAAGTGCCAACGTCAGTAGGAAGTTAAAAATGAATCCTAGACCAATTAACCCTGATAGAGTAGCACCTACGAGTAATGCCATTGTGATTGGCAAAACATTGGCAAAGCGCACAAATACTGCTTTAAAAGATTCATTCGTCTTATAACTCATTTGGATACCAAGGTATAATGCCCCGGTAATAACCCCTAATAGAATCGCTAAATAAAGAAAGGCTGGAAAGAACGTATCCGAAAAACTCATTCGAAAAAATGTACTTCCTCCCACACCCAATTGGGCATAAAGTGAGAGCCCAAAAAACAAAGCAACTAAAACAAGGGTAACGACGCTATAAAGCGGATTCGTAGCTCCTTTATGTAGTCCGTTTTTCGTAGGCTGTTTCATTTGACCCCATAAGGATTGAAGATAATGCTTTGAGGCATTTGTTGCCATTTCAATCGTTTTATTCGTTTGAGCTCCTGCTTCGGTTCCACCTTGAATAGAAGCTGATTGCTCCTGTTCCACACTTGCAGCAGCGACAATGACCCCACATTCCTTACATCTTTCATCATCTTGCTGAATGCTGGCGCCACATGATTGACACGTCATTTTACATCCTCCTTCTTTTACCGTTATGTACAAACACGCATCTCGTATTATGTATTAATGTGTAGTTATTTGTCAAAAGGAATGGTTGTAAACTTTTTATCTTTTTAATTTTATAAAAATAGTTATTTTTTTATCTTTTTTTAATAAACTTAAAATAAGCGTATTTATATTGAAAGTACGTTGCTCAATTTAGGTTTCTTACTGATGAATCACGATAGCCGACCCGACAAAGATCTTATCTCCTCATTTGTTTTAGTTATTTTAAATAAAGGATGTATGTAGCTTAAAACCCGTCACAAAAAAGCACCCCATTAGTCGTGTGTATGAGACAACGACAATGGCGGTGCTTTTTTATAGGCAGTGTCAGAGTAGAATTAGTTTAAACGCTCTTTTAGGAAGTGTTTTATTAAGCTAGCGCTTATTTCCAGGTCTTCTTCCAACGGAAAGTGACCTGTATTCAATAAATGCACTTCACAATCTTTAAGGTCGTCTTGGAAAGCTAGTGCTCCTTTAGGTCCAAAGAACATATCGTTTTTTCCCCAAGCTACCAATGTAGGAGGTTGATACGTCCTAAAGTATTCTTGCCAGACTGGATATTGTTTCACATTATCTTGATAATCGTAATACAAGGCAAGCTGTATCTCGTCATTCCCTTCGCGATCCAATACAAATTGATCCATCTTCCATGCATCTGGACTTATGAAATCAGGATTGCGCGTTCCATCTCTATATTGATGTTCCGTGAATTCGATCTTTAAAAGTAATCGTAAGTTGTTCTTGTTTTCCTCAGTAGGATTCTCCCAATATGTGCGAATGGGATTCCAAGCAGCCATCAACCCCTCTTCATAGGCATTGCCATTCTGAGTGATAATGGCTTGAATTCGTTCAGGATGTAAAACCGCCAATCTAAATCCAATCGGAGCCCCATAATCATGGACATAGATACTGTACTTTTTCAGATTTATTTTCTCTATGAACGTATTCATTAATTGTGCAAGGTTATTAAAACTGTATTCAAATTCTTCCATGCTTGGTTGATCACTATTGCCGAAACCAGGATAGTCAGGTGCGATCACATGATAATCATCCATCAGCTTTGGGATTAGATTTCGGTACATATGTGAAGAAGAAGGAAATCCGTGAAATAAAAGAATAGTAGGTTTTTTCCTATTACCAGCTTCCCTATAAAAGATCGTAATTTCTCCTATTTTCTCTGATTTGTATTGTATCATCATTTTTTCACCTCATTATTTTTTTGCAAGCAGTGTAACAAAAGAAAATTTTATGATAATTTATGAGTCACCCCTTATATAACCATTAATATTTATTTTTAGCGGTTATAAAACAATCGTACCTCTATTTACATAACTTGTAAACAGTTATTTTAGTGGTTATAATGTAGTTGAGGTGAAATAGGAATGGACAAATTAATACTTTCATTAGGTGGGACACCTTGGCTAAATTTAGTCAACACGACTTATACATCTGAGAAAAAAACGGTTGATATTCTAAACGACCATTCAACTGCACAAGCGTGGTTGAATGAGAATGGTTTCTTTCACAAAGAAGAACAACGTATAGGGAAAGAAATGATAGAAGATCTTAAATCCCTTCGAGAACGATGCAAGCAAGCATTGAAAGACTTAACGAATGATGGAAAGCTGTCCTCTACTTCAATAGAACGATTAAATCAACAAGTGAAAAACGTCCAAATTGGTCTAACGATCCAATCGGATAACGAGAAAACAATACTTCTTACTAAAGGAATAACACCTAAGGATGATCTACTATATAAAATAATTGAATCCATTTTTCACACAATCGAAACGGTGGCTGTTTCTCGTATTAGAAATTGCGAGCATCAAGAGTGTCAACTCTATTTCGTGGATACATCCAAATCAGGTAAAAGACGCTGGTGTAGTATGGAGCTATGTGGTAATCGCCAAAAAGCGGCTGAATTTTACGCGAGGAAAAAAGAAATGAAATGAAGAGCGGCGTATTCGTATGACAAATCCGGGAAGACTTGTCAAATAAAGACTATCTCAACACTAGAGAACGTCGGTGACCAAAGAAGCGGCAAAAATGGTCTTGGCCGATGACAACTTCCAAACGATTGTTCATGCCGTGGAAGAAGGACGACGCGTCTACGACAACGTAAAGAAAACAATTCTCTTTATCTTGCCAACAAACGGCGCAGGCGGCATCCTGATCATTGCCAGCATTTTCTTAGGAATGACAATGCCCCTGACTCCCGTTCAAATTCTTTGGGTAAACATGGTTGTTGCGATTACCGTCTCTCTCGGTCTAGCCTTTGAACAGTTAGAAAAAGGAGCAATGGATCGATCACCTCGGAATCCAAAAGCCAAACTGTTGTCGCCTTATTATCTATTTCGGATTTCCTTTGTCTCCATTATGATCGGTATCGGCACGTTATGGATGAATTCCTTTATGCAAAGCCAAGGCTATAGCGGCAGTGATTTGCAAACGGTCATTTTGCAAATGTTTGTTATGGCCCAGTTGTTTTATTTGTTTAACTGTCGAAGTGAATTGGGCTTTGCCTTTAACAAAGACTTCTTTCGCAACAAGGCCGTGTTCCTAGTGGCAGGCATTCTAATCGTTCTCCAACTGGCTTTAACGTATCTTCCGTTTATGAATACCATCTTTCAAACAACACCACTTGAACTCAAACAGTGGACGATCCCCTTACTCATGGGTCTGTTTGTCTTTATTATTGTTGAAGTAGAAAAAGTCATTTCTAAAAACGTATTAAAGCATGTACGCTCAAGGAAATAAGCCGAACAACGAGTAGCGACTTAGGGAAACAACTTCCATCAAACGGACGTCGAATCAAAAGAATTACTTACATTCTGTAAAGATTTTATGAAGAATAGCGAGATACCTTGTATATTCGATTCGAATTGGATACGCTATAAAGGATCATACATTCCAACGTATGTCCCCCTTGCCCCGCTTCCCTGGCGGGGTTTTTTTATAACTTAAACCCGCCTTCCTCCAAATTCAACTAGTAATGATTAAATTTGATGTAACAGTTACAAATGATGCAATTGATTTTTTGAAAGAAACCTAGAATTATTAGGGGATTTAAAGGAATTAGAGCATGTCTATAACATATCCCCTAATGTCCGAATATA
The DNA here is from genome assembly GCF_002019705.1 of Shouchella patagoniensis. Lineage (GTDB taxonomy): Bacteria > Bacillota > Bacilli > Bacillales > Bacillaceae_D > Shouchella > Shouchella patagoniensis. Next base: position 2,171,453 of record NZ_KV917377.1, read on the forward strand.
ACTTGCATCACTCCTGTCTATGCCTGCCCGCGGAAAGCGTGCCCCCATTTTTGGGAGCGATAGCGAAGAAACCGAATGTCGGATAAAGGATGATTATTTGACTGGAGGGTGATTCGAACTCTTTCATTTTTTCTCATATAAAAGGGCCGAGCACTAATATTCAGACGACGTCATTTGTTCGGCCCTAATTATGGCTAAAAGAGTTTTGTCCCAGGCTCTTTCCCTGATCTCCTACCCCCTCCTCCCCCTGTTGTAAACCCACATTTCTCATAAAAAGTACCCCCGTCCTGTGCATAAGATGCCGTAACGACCTCTTAGCCAAATCTCTCTGCCTCTTTTAACAATCCCTTAACCAACTCAGCTCCAATCCTGCGCCCCTGGTAATCAGGATGCACAATAATATCCTCTAGGTAGCCATGCTCCAAACCCATACCACACACATAGCCAAACGCTCTGAGACGACCATGTTCGTTCCTTACTCCCGCCCAAAAATTAGAGCGTTCAAATAAAACCGGATAATCTTGATCTCTTCTACTCCACCCTATTTGCGCCCAGAGCTCTGGTACTTCTTGAGGGGATAGAGTAGGGTTTATAATTACTTTTAGATCCATTTACTTTTCCTCTTCTATGTCATCTAACTTAGTTATCCATCAAACACTCAAATGATATGTCATTTTTACATATATGTACTACCCTCAATACATTTACATAACATTATATATAGCGCAAAAGACATTTAACAAAATTTACAATCTATTGTGATAAGGTTTTAGCAAGGACGGTGTTGCCCTATCCCTTATTTATACGAAGAAATCTATCATTATCTTAAGCATGAAATCGAAACAAAAGATATGTATAAAAAGATGCCATTACCGACTGAAAAACAACTGTCCACGATGTTTAATGTGAGTCGAATTACAAGCAAAAAAGCTTTAGATAAGCTTGCTAGTGAAGGTCTCATTCATCGTACGCCTGGTCGGGGATCCTATGTTAGTCAGCCTATTAAACAGACTGGTCCTCCTTTAGCTAAAGACCGTTTAATCGGTGTGATATTAAACCATTCAAATGTTTACGGCACGAAAGTACTTGAAGGGATTGAAAAAGAAACTTCAAAACAGAAACAGCTTGTGGTCGTGAAGTACTCTTATGACCAGTATGAGAGACAAGAATGTGCGATTAGAGAACTCATTGAATATGGTGTGTCCGGCCTGATTATTATGCCTTTAAATGGTCATGTCGCTACCCCAGCCATCATGGAAGCTATACTAGCTGGCATGCCTCTAGTATGCGTGGACAGGTATATGAAAGAGCTGCCCCTTCCGTTTGTTGCTACCGATAATGCCTGCGCAGCAAAGGATATGACAAACTATTTATTAACACTCGGTCATACTAAAGTTGCAGTAGTTACAAACGATTATACGCAAATTAGTACGCTTGAACAAAGAATAGAGGGCATCGTCAAAGGTTTTGCCGAGCACGGGGTGGCGATTGATGAACATCTATGGTGCACGACACTAGAAGATGAACATAGTGAAGAGCAGGATACCACGGAAACGGACATACAAAAGATTCTGCAATTGTTACAGAATCATCCTGAAATCACAGCAATCTTTGCACTCAAACATGACCTTGCCACATTAGCAGTAGAAGCAGCTAAAAGACTTTCGCTTGATATTCCATGTGATCTTTCAATTGTTTGCTTTGATCACACCTATGTCAAAAGTGGTCGATATCCATTTACTCATATTTCTCAAAAGCAGGAGGAGATGGGCTCTACCGCCGTCTTACTCCTTAATCAAAGAATCCAACAACCTGATTTCACCGAAAAGGTGGTCCTAGACTACGAGCTTATTATCGGACAGAGCACAATTGAACGTCCGATTTCAAATGAAGGGAGCGTCGCCACTTGAAAATGTTATATATGGGGACAGGTGCTGCCGAAGGAGTACCTGCCATCTTCTGCAATTGTTCTCTCTGTGTACGAGCTAGAGAACAAAAAGGAAAAAATATCAGAACACGTTCTCAGACACTTATTGATGGTCAGCTTTTAATTGATTTCCCTCCAGATTCTTACATGCATTACTTACATAACGATTTTCCGTTACCTGATATCACAAGTTTACTCGTGACGCATAGCCATACCGATCATTTCTACGCAACCGACTTAACCATGCGAACAGAGCCTCTTGCTCATCAGTTTGCGGGGATCATGAACATCTATGGCAACCAAACCGTAGAAGAGTCCTTTTACAAGCATATGCCAGACACGTTTAACGTTGTCTCTAACTATCGCTATCATCGTATTTCCTTTTTTGTTCCATTTACGATGGGATCATACGAGATTACACCACTGCCAGCCAATCATGACAAAACGGAAGACTGTGTGAACTATTTAATTAGCGATGGTGAAAAACAAGTGTTATATGCACATGATACAGGTTTCTTCCACTCTGAGGTCTGGTCATTTCTTGAAGGCAAACCACTTGATCTCATTAGCTTAGATTGTACATCTGGGGCCGAAAGCGAGGGCACGAATCATATGGGCATTCCTGATTGTGAGCAAGTGAAGAAACGACTTGAAGAATTGGGCTGTACCAATGACCAGACGCAATTTGTATTAAGTCACTTCTCTCATAATTGTGGTCTGAACCATGAAGAATTACTGGAGATAGCTACACCCTTAGGTTTTACCATCGCTTTCGATGGATTTGAAATAACTATTTAATAGAGGAGATGGAGAAATGAAGAAACGTTCGCTAGTATACTTGTCAGCCCTTGCTATGTCTATTGGAGCTCTTTCTGCGTGTAATAGCGTCACCGGTGGTGGAGATGACAATACAATTGTTGTCTATTCCAACGCTACAACGGATGGCGGTAAGGAATGGTGGACGGAAAAGGCCGCAGAAGAAGGATTTACTTTAGAGATTGTAGACGGCGGTGGCGGTGAGATCATTAATCGTCTGATGGCCGAGCAAAACCAGCCGATTGCCGATGTAGTTTGGGGTCTTAACAATATGTACTTTGAACGCTTGAAGGAGGCTGAGTTGCTAGAAACCTTCAAGCCAGAGTGGGCAGACGAAATTGACCCTGCAAAAGGCGATGCCGACAACACCTTTCATCCAATTGTGGACGTTGCCATTCTAGCGATTTATAACTCGGAAGTCTATGACGAAAACACAGCACCCCAGGACTGGCCAGATCTTTGGGAAAAGGAAGAGTTTCATGGCAAGTATCAGCTTCCAGAAAATCTATCGTCCGCTACCGCTCAAAATGTTCTTGCTGGCCTGATGTCACGCTATCGTGATGATAATGGCGAACTAGGTGTGTCTGAGGAAGGGTGGCAGGCGATTACCGATTATTATAGCTACGGAGAAAAAACAGTCAGCACAGAAGAAAACTATACCCATTTAGCTAGTGGAGACCTACCTATCATGCAAATGGGTTCACATGGACTTGGTGTGAGAGAAGTTGAGTTTGGTGTGGAATCAAGTTATGCGACTCCGCAGATTGGTGTACCACTAAATGTAGAACAGGTCGGAATCATTCAAGGTAAAGATAACCAAGAAACACTTGAAGAGTTTGTAAATTGGTTTGGATCAGCTGAGATGCAAAGTGCCTATTCTGAAGAATTTAAAACAATGCCATCGAATGAAAATGCACGTGATAAAGTCGATGAGGGCATGGCAGAAATCTTTTCGAATGTAAGCTTGCAAGAGATTGATTGGACATGGGTCAATGAGCATATGGAAAACTGGGTCGAAAAGATTGAACTAGAAATTTTGTAAGAGGGTTTATAGATTGGCCTATACGGAGGGGCATATATGATCACATTTCAAAACGTTCAAATTAAATATGGAACCTTTACCGCAATGGAGGACTTACAATTAACGATCAACGAAAATGAGTTCTTTACCTTGCTCGGCCCTTCTGGTTGTGGGAAGACCACGGTACTCAGAAGCTTAGCTGGATTTATCCAACCGAGTAAAGGCGAGATTCTCATTGATGGGCAGGATGTAACCAATGTTCCCATTGAGAAGCGAAGAATTGGCATGGTGTTTCAAAGCTATGCCCTTTTTCCTTCTATGACAGTCTTTGAGAACATTGCGTTTGGTTTAAAAGTTGAAAAAAAGAAAAAAGCAGAGATTGAGCAACGTGTTCAAGAGATTGCCGAGAAAATGGATTTATCAAAGGAGCAATTAAGTAAGCAGGTATCCGAGCTATCCGGTGGACAACAACAGCGTGTGGCCATCGCACGGGCATTGATCCTAAAACCAAAGATCTTAGTTCTGGATGAGCCGCTTTCTAATCTCGATGCAAAGCTCCGAAAAAAGCTGCGCAATGAATTAAAAATGCTCCAGCGTGATTTTGGAATTACGTTTGTCTATGTGACCCATGACCAGGATGAAGCTCTGTCTCTATCAGACCGAATCGCGGTATTTAACAACGGGCATATAGAACAAGTGGGGACTCCACGGGAGATCTACAATGCTTCCGCAACGAAGTTTGTATGTTCCTTCATTGGAGATATGAATGAGCTGCAGCCCACTTTCATTCAAGCACTGAATACCGACTATCAACTTGGACTGGACACAGACAAGCAATCCTATATCAGACAGGAACGCATACTGGTTCAGGAACCACCTGGTGCTCCTAGTTCTTTTATTAACGTAACAGCTACCCTCGTAGATCAAATCTATCAAGGGATGTATACAAAGTATATTCTTAGCTGTGAAGGGCAGACCCTCGTATCCGTTTCAATGGAGAATGGTACCTCATCTTTCCAGAAAAACGATACACTGGAATGTTACCTAAATCCAAATGAGATTCTTCAATACTAGGTGGTGTTTCGATGAATAATCTATCTTCACAGGCGATGCCTCGCCTGATGCGTCTTGCTTTTATAGGAATCATCATTTGGCTGATATCTTCATTTCTGATCATTCCAAATGCACAGGTGTTACTATCAATCATTTATCAGGACGGATCCTTCACCTTTTCAGCATTCGAGAAACTCTATCGTTCGGATCGAGCTGTTCAAAGTCTCTACAATTCCTTTATCCTAGCCATTGCGCTTGTGATTACCGTGAATATCGTTGGCGTCTTCCTCGTACTCGTAAGTGAGTATTTTGATATTAAAGGATCTGGCATCCTGCGCCTAGGCTATATGACAACTCTAATTTACGGGGGAATTATCTTAGCAGCGGGCTATAAGTTTGTCTATGGCAACAATGGGGTTGTCACCAATCTAATTCAACAGGTCTTCCCTTCTTTATCTGATAACTGGTTCAGTGGATTTTTCGCCGTGCTATTTGTGATGACCTTTGCCACCACCTCAAATCATATGCTGTTTCTCACAAATGCCATTCGAAAAATTGACTATCAAACCATTGAAGCAGCTAAGAATATGAGTGCGTCCACGTGGACCATTCTTTATCGAATTGTCTTGCCATCACTCAAACCTACGATGTTTGCCATTACGATTCTGTTGTTCTTAACTGGATTAAGTGCCCTATCCGCCCCGTTAATCATTGGCGGACAGGATTTTCAAACGATTGCGCCCATGATTCTTACCTTTGCAGGCAGCTCAACATCGAGAGATATCGCAGCACTACTCGCGGTCATTCTTGGACTCGCAACCATTCTGCTTCTTTCTGTTCTCTTAAAGATTGAGAAGAACGGAAACTATATTTCTGTATCCAAAGTAAAAACAAAGCTACAGAAACAAAAGATCGAAAATCCCTTCGTCAATGGGATTGTGCATCTCTTAGCCTATCTCTGCTTTGCAATCTATACGCTACCTATTTTCTTAATCATTTTGTTTTCATTCACGGATGCCCAGACCATAACGACCGGACATTTCTCATTTGATAAATTAACACTAGAAAACTATTTAAACCTATTCACAGAACCAAGGGCCTTCCGCCCGTACCTAATATCTATTTCTTACTCACTCATCGCAGCATTTTTTGTAGTGGCCTTTATCATTGCCGTGGTCAGGCTCATTTCGACCTTTAAAAGCATCTGGTCCGACATCATTGAATATAGCCTGCATATCCCGTGGATGCTGCCATCTACACTGATAGCCGTCAGTCTCGTAGTAACGTTCAGCACACCACGTATCTTTGTTGGAAATCAAGTATTAACGGGCACCATGATTATTTTATTAGTGGCCTACGTCATTGTCCTGATTCCATTCACCTTACGAATGCTAAAGGCAGCATTCTTCTCACTAGACCCTTCCCTAGAGGAGGCTGCAAAAAACTTAGGCGCTGGAAGCATGTATACGTTTTTTAAAATTGTTCTACCTTCCATCCTTCCTTTTGCGTCAGCTATCTTTGCCTTAAATTTCATTACAAACCTATCGGACTACGACCTAACCGTCTTCTTGTATCATCCGATCTTTGAACCACTTGGCATTGTCATAAAAAACAGCACAGACCCAAGTGCCCATCCAGAGGCACGGGCCATGACCTATGTCTATACCGTTGTGTTAATGATCATTTCCGGTCTCGCCCTGTATTTGGCGTATGGGAGGAAAAATGCGAAGTATTGATTGAGTGGAACGAGGCTGGGACAAAACCCAGTAAAGTGAAATTGAAATAGGCAGGGATCTTCGGAAAATCCGATGATCCCTGCCTACTTTTTATAATTAAATCATTGGTTTTTAGAAGGAAAATAAGGACCCCTTTGATAGAATTAAGTTACCACACCAAACCCAACGGGGGACCCTTATCTTCAAATAAATCTTTAATAATCTTTGTTCCTTCCAACTTGGATCTAGCAAAGCGATCTAATTTTGTAATAAATAGAGTGTCGCCTTGTTTAAGGTTTCTAAGCAGCGTTTGAAATTGGGGTCTGTCCATTACACTTTCATAGGTCCAAATTAGTTAATCAAACTGCATTGTTTACGCACAACACAAAATTTTTCAATAATCCAGTTGTTAAAGCTTTTTTTAAGAAGAAGAGAACCCAATCTTATTTACAACTTACTGTGAAAACCCCATTAAAGAAAATCTTTGTAACTTAGATTCTGTATTTAAAATCTTTTGGTTTTTAAAAAAAATCTTCGCTACGCACTGCAAACAATACAAAACTACTCGTTCGATGTTCTCAACAGATACAGAAAACACTACAAAAGAAATGTATCCCCATGGTCGCCAATAATGTAAGCATGGACATGACTCTTTGAGACGTTAAAGTAGTCACTGAGCATGTACTTGAAATCTAGCCGTATCTAATGTCGTCCCGCTGCCAATGAAGCGTTTTTACGGTGTATAGTCATTTGCTGTCAGTTTGTGTTGCTATATATGAATGCTGCAAAAACAACCGCAGTCATGACGACAGCAGTTGTTTTTGTGTAATCGTGCTTAAAAATGAAATTTTTTCGATGGAGATATTCTTTTAGTCAACTTTCATTATTTATGAAGTAGTGGCTCCCTTTGTCTTATTGGAATGTAATACGTTTTTTTCTTTTTATTAAAATAAAAAGCCGTTTGAACGATTGAAAATGCAACAACTACTGGAAAAAAAGTCTTCAATTGAGTCTCCTCCTTAATTAAATTTGATTCATATGGCTTTCAGAAAAAGCTGTTGGGTATTTTAATCCAAATCCACATAATCGATCCATCCCAATATGGGCAATCCAGATAAGACAAATGCCTATTAGTAACGGTTGCTCAAAAAACATAGCCGTTACCAACAATACAAGAGGAATCACATAATTATGAAATAGATTATAGACGTAACTGCCAACCCTCGCATTTTTCAAATAGCCCACCATTGAAAGATCTGGAGCTAACGCTAACACTAAATAAAGCCAAATACTTCCTCCCAAATAAAAATAGAAAATGGACGAAGCTAGAAAAACAGCTAACCCTTCAAGTTTCACAATACCCTTAGCTTGCATTCAATTCACCCCCTAGCACAACTACAGCTGCCGCTGATTGTTCTGTATGGGTGATGGATACATGGCACTGTACTTGATCCAACTGACTATTTTTCTTATTAACGATTTGAATACAAGGCTTGCCAATATGATCCGACAATACAGCAATTTCGTTTAATTGAATCTCGCCCCCAAAACCTGTCCCCCGAGCTTTTGAGTATGCTTCTTTAGCAGCAAAACGCCCAGATAACCATTCTACTTGCCGCCTCTCCGTTTTAAATGTAGAAAACAGTTGTTTTTCTTCATCCGATAGCAAGTGCCTAAGAAATGAATCTCCACCCCTTCGATAGCTTTCTCCTATCCTCTTCAAGTCCACTAAATCAAATCCTATCCCTTTTATCATACGCTCATCTCCCGTTAAATCGTTTTTCCATACTCAATACCATGCTGGAGTTTACTCATAACAGACATTTTCCATGGAAGACGGTTTAGAGCCTTCATCTTAATGCGACGCATTGCAATTTCAAGAGGAGTTTTAGCAGCAAGCGTTTTTTCTTGTCTTTCTTGAAAATTTCTAACAAACTTAATTTCTTTCTTTCTTTTCTTTTCGAAAGACTTCAATAATTCACTCGATAATGGGCCGCTACTTGCATTGTTTTGCACCCCTTTTACAATATAAGGAACAAGTTCAATAGAATCTTGCATTGCAATATTTACACCTTGACCTAAAACTGGAGATAAAGTATGTGCTGCATCACCTATTAAAATAAGACCATCCTTAGACCATGTTTCAGTATCTGTCGTAAAGATGTCTAGCATTGTTACATCTTTCCAACTTTTAATGTAGGTTTCCATTATTGGCTTAAAGGTCGGCTCCATGTCACTCACCGTATTTCTAAATTCCTCAATCCCATGGTTTTTAGCTTCTAAGTATCCTCCTTTTGGGATATAGGTGCCTACCCTTAGCATATCCGGAAAAGTTGGCAAAATGATTAAATGATTATTCTTATTAACCTTGATTGTATTTGCTTCTTTCCAGCCGGTAGGTTTTGGCAACTTGAACCATACCAGATCACGATCAAAATGCTTTATCTTTGTCTTAAATTCCGCTAATTTCCGTACCCGGCTGTGACGACCATCAGCCCCTACGACAAGGCGAGTATTAAATTGAATCATTTCTTTATTTTGTTTGCAAATGACCCCATGGACCTTCCCCTCTTTTTGAATTAACTCAGTACATGTTGTCCCCATCAAGATATCAAAATTAGAATACTCCTCCGCCTCATCTATAATCGTTTGAAGTACAGCTGGTTGGGGTATATCAATACCGTATTTCTGTGGATGTTTAAAATTTTTGAAATCTGCTTGAAATAAGAGATTCTCTTTCTCGTACATTTCAATTGCCTGCACCTTGATGAAACCTTGCTCATTTAACTTTTCAAGTAAACCTAAACGGTCTAAAAATGCCACCGATCCTGCAGCAATCGTTTCGCCACGAAACTCACGGTTAAAACCGGCTCTACTCTCAACAACAGCAACATCAATCCCTTGTTTTGCAAGAAGCAAGCCAAGAAGAGCGCCACCAGGTCCTCCACCGATAATACATACATCTTTATTAAACTCTTTCATAAATTTCAACCTCCTTTGGCAAATAAAAAGTTAAACTTCCTTTAGCAACCTTTTCACCATCAGAGTTAGATATGTTTGCAGTTGCAGTCAAAAAGTTTCCAACCCCACCAGTTAGTGTCACTTTTATGAGAAGCGTGTCTCCAGGTCCAGCTTTCCGTAAAAAGCGAAACCCTTTATTCTCTACTAAGTATCCTTTCTCTTGACCACCTTGTTCACCATTGTTATTCTGACCAGCCAAAATTAGGCTTGCCTGGGCTGCCATTTCAATGAGGAGTACGCCTGGTACAATTGGCTCTCCTGGAAAATGACCACTTAGATATGGTTCATTGTAAGATACATTTTTTTGACATACGATCGTGTCTCCACTCATATCAACAATCTTATCGATGAATAAAAAAGGAGCTGCTTGCTTCAATTTTTCATGAGGTGCTGGATATTTTTTCTCCATAATTCTCTCAACCTTTCTCGTTCACAATTTTAGTCCTTTTAAGTCGTTCTTGTACTGCCTTTTCTTCGAAACAAAGAAGAATTGCCTGCTTTTCTCTAACCAATTGATCTTCCAGTGTTGACTTACCACTTGTCTTAAGAATTTCCTTTGTTTCAATGATCCGTTTTGAAAGACCCCTTATTAGTTTGTTGCAAATCGTTTCTACCTTCTCCATCATCTCTTTTTTAGTTGGCGCAGTTTCATGAATAAGTCCCCATTCAAGCGCCTCTTTTCCTGTAAATAGTCCTTCCAGAAGCAACAGATGCAGGGACTTTTCGAAGCCCAAAATTTCCGGTAAAAAATAACTGGCTCCCAGATCAGGAGTAATCCCCATTTCGTAAAAGTTTTCAATAAATTTTGTTCGTTCAACAGCTATCCGATAATCACATGGCAGCATTAAATTAAACCCGCCTCCATAGGCGTATCCATGAATAGCAGCTATAGTAAATTTCCTTGATTGAGCTATTTTAAGAAGAACTTGATTAAATACACTTATAATTTCTCCGATTTGAACGGTCCCTTCGTTTTCTATCATATTTATGAGGTCTGCCGGGCGTGGACCACTTGAAAAGCATGCTCTTTGATTGCTTTTAAACACAATCACATAACATTCAGGATCTAATTCGGCTTCTTCTATTGAATTCAAAAGAAACGTTGCCATCTCCAGGTTGAATGCATTTTTATTCTCCGGAAAGTCAATTTCAATATAGCGTGCTGCAGTCTTTGGCATGTCACTCCTCCTTTTAGATCGCTTTTACTAAGCCTTTATTATTTTTTTTGCTTATTTTTTTCGCTAATTTACTGCCTGATAAAATGACTGAGACTACACTACCACCTGGATCGGTCCACTGTCCTGATATATATAACCCTTTAATTGGGGTTTCATGTTGGGGCCTTGCATTCATTTGGGCACCGCTCTGTTCCCAACCATATATGGACCCAAAACTATTTTTGGTGTAACGTTCCATCGTCAAAGGGGTAGCTGACTCAACCCACTCTAGATTTTCCGACAACCCAGGAATAAGACTTTCTGCCATTTCGATCATTCGATCTTGATAAATAGGTTTTACTTCTTTCCAATTTTGACCTATGTCATAAGGAACTAATGTAGTAAGTGCAACCGTATGTTTCCCTTCTGGAGCAAGCGAACGATCCACAAGAGAAGGGCATGAAATGGCAATGCCCCTTAATCCTTCAGGCCCTAACTGCTTTAAGTTCATATGTTTTTGATAAAAATCATCATAATCATACCCCTCATAGATAAAGGTTTCATGACCAATATTAAATTTATCAATAGGCATATTTACGCCAAGAAATACTTCAAATGCAGAAAGAGACGGATTTAAACGTTCTGCTTTTTTTATATAACGACCGGGAAATTTGTGAATTCCAACAAGATTATGAATCATTTTTAAATAATCTCCGTTACAAACAATTGTTTTAGCTTCTATGGTCCGCCCATTTTTTAACCGAACGCCCTTTGCATAATTACCCTCATCTACTACTATTTCTTCAACTTCATTGCGTAGGCAAACTTCTCCACCAAGCTCCTCGATACGTTCAACGAAAACATCTGGCATTTTTTGAAAGGAACCTTCTAAGTAGTAAATACCATCCTTAAAATAATTCATGATTGCATACGAGAAATACATAGCACTTCCCTGAGTCGGCGGGACTCCGAAATGAGCCCACAGTGTGGAAAACATAAAAACGGCTTTTGGATCTCGGATAAAACTCGAAACCATCTCGTGAAATGTTTGCTTATTGTATTTATTTACGTAAGGATCTGAAAGAAATGGAAAAGCACTCTCAGCCTGTAGCATCTTACTTGTGGCATAGTATAAAGCTTCCATTTCGACAACTAGTGCTTTAATATTGTGTCTTTCCTCTGGAAAAAGCTCACTATACACATTAACTAATCCTTCTACACTACTTGGCACTGTAAAGTGATAGTCAGGATACTTCGCTTTATATACTTCATCTAGCTTAATAAAAGGGAGTTTATTTTCCAAACCAGCCTCTTGTAACAGTCGATAGAGAAGCCCCCCATCTTCAGCACCTGCCACAATTCGAACGGCAGAATCAAATGTATATTTCTTTCTTTTGAACGAATGAGCATACCCTCCCGCTCGGTAATGCTGCTCCAAGACGAGCACCGATTGTCCTTGTTGAGCAAGGTAAACTGCCGAACTTAACCCCCCCATGCCAGAGCCAATAACAATACAATCATATTGTTCCTTTTGCGGGATGAATTTTTTTCTCATAACAGAAACTCTCCTTTTTCGAGATGATTTTTAACGTCTGTTAGAATATCAGCTGCCATAGCTCCATCAATAGCCCGATGATCAAAAGCCAGGCTTAGAATGAGATAAGAAACCGGTTCGGGTAAATTGTTTTTCAAAACGACTCTTTCGTGTATAGCACCTACCCCAAAACATGTGGTAGACGAAATAATAGGATAAAATGAGCGTATAGGCTGATGACCCAGGGACGTTACAGTAAATGTTCCTTGAAGCTTTTCTCTTTTTTTAGATTTGCTCATCGTTCGGTTATAGATCCACTGCCCTATAAAAGTAGGAAAGGTTTGAAGTTTTTTTACAGGACCAAATTCTTTTATGTCTTCAAACGAGTTATCACGATAATAGTTTAGCGTGTCTTGTATTTCGATTAAAGACATCTCATCCGCTTTCGGAATTAGGCCGCTTAGTACAGCTCTTGTATTGTTTATATCTCTATCCATCGTAAACTTTGCATGCATCTGCTTATACCAGACTACTCTTGGAAAAAGAGATTTTTTTATAGCTGTATTGGCCTCTGGGTAGTTTTTAAGGACCCTTGTAATAGAGAAGATGACAAATGAGATATAACTTAACTTTATTTCTTTATCTCTCATTTGCTTCCGAATATCATTTACCTTGGAGAAATCAACTTCGGTGTCCAAATATACAGGGCTAAATTGTTTAGCATGTTCAAGAAAATAGTAGGTGTGCCTTCTAGCAGTAGGAAAGCTCGTTTCTTTATACATGTTGAACCTCAATCAACCGGAAGATTTCCTCAACTGTCTTTGCAGCAAGAAAATCTTTCATATTAAGTCTAACGTTAAAATCTGCTTCTACATTTGTCAGTATTCTTAATGCATTTACAGAATCCCAAGCTTCCAGTTCTTTAATGTTGGACTGTAGATTTACATTCTCGTCTTCTATTTCTAGCACCTCTTCAATTAGTGCTACTAGTCTTTCCCTGTTTTTCATTGCTTAATAACCTCCTTATTTGAAACGATCGTTAACCAATAACCAATGTCCTTTATATTGTCGTATCTATGTTTATAGACCATTCGATTCCCATCTTGTAAAAGCAAATGAAAGTAATGGTCTGAAAACAAACTCTCAACCACCTTATTCTTTGCGGTTGGAATAAAGGATCCTAACACCTCATGAGCCCCTTCTTCATTCGCCTTAGTAAGAATTGTTTTTATTATTGCTGTTTCAATTCCTCTTGAAAAAACACGACAACTCATCACGATATTTTCAATTTTCCAGTTATGATCAAGAGATTGATCTATTTTAATAAAAGCAGCTCCTACAATCCCGTTATCCCCGAATCGATCAGCAACACTAAAGCCAAGTACTCTGTATGCAGGATCAGCGACCATCTTCTTGACTTCGACTTCATTGTAACGTACCGTCGTAAGATTAAATTGGTTGGTACGCGTACTTAACTGAGCTATTCGAGGAATATCAAATTCACTCGGATGTTCAATGATGGTCACCTTTATATTCAGACCAGCAAGATAATCTTCTATAGAATTACTTTCCTCTTTGAACGCCTCTCTTTTTTTTGATTGAATGTATTTCGTAGTTCTGCTATAATCCTCTTCAGTTAATTTCACTGTATTAAACCACCCTTCTTCGAGCAGAGCTCCTGCATAAAGAGAAGGATCTGGGGGTAGGTCAAGGACTTCAACATTTGTATGAGCTTTAACCATTTGTTGTTCAAATGGATTATCATCAACAAAAACAAATTGATTCATTCCTATGTTTAATTCTTCTTCCAAGTTTTTGATATTTTCATGTTTCGGTTGCCAATTTGCTTTTATTCCAACAAAATCTTCCTTCTTTAAAATCATGACTGGGTGATTATCTAGTACGTCTAGCACATTCGTTTCTTCATTTTTGCTGCTAATTGCCAATAAGACACCTTGTTGTTTCAATCGTTTTAAGTAATGTTGAAAATCAACATAGGTGTTCCCAGGATATGTTTGGTTTAATTGGATGCCTTCCAATCCATCATCACCTAATATACCTCCCCAAAGTGTCTCATCTAAGTCGAGCACCGCCACTTTCTTATTTAGTCCCATTAAACTACGAGCAATTTTCACTCCTTCTTTACCAAAAGTGGCAAGCAACTCATCAGACATTCCATAGCCTCCAGCATAATAAAGCCTTGAGTCTCTATATAAGGAGACGTCTTGCATCATCACATCTGTGTCAATTGTTACAGCTTGCTCTATATGCGTCGACAAATGCGCCACCTTCGCATTGAACATAAGCCATTCTTTGCTTAATAACGCCTTTGTTTTGTAATCAATAATGCTATCATGAAACACTTTTGGTAAAGGAATCGTATTGATGGCAAAGTAGCCCGTGCCATGTGATTTAAATTGCTTCACTAACTTTTTAAGATGTCTTGATTCTGTTTTCAATTTCTGAATAACGTCATGCGTGTGATATTCCCCTTTTACTAAGCCAGAGGTAATAAACGTTTCATCTAATAAACACATTGTTAGATGGGGCTTAAAACGATATAATTCACTCTCGGTATTCAATAACTCAAATTCAAATTGATTAAAACCGGCAACATAAAATTCGCCCCAAAGCTTATTTTTTAATAACAACCCCCGCATATAATGAGCCAACGGATCTGCATTGAAATTACTAATAATCGCTACTCTTATTTTTTTCAATCCCAAGCGGTCTACACTCGTTTGGTCTATTCTCCTCAATAAATGACCCATTTTTTCGATTTGTTTGTTTGAAGATACTTCACCACAAAGTTTGATAGCGTTCATTAGCACCACTTCATCGCTTTCATTAAGACAAATTTTTTTCATCTTCTTAATGGCTTCCATTTCATTCATCACCTATACCCCCTAGCTCTTTGTTAATGTAAAACCTGTTTTGATCCATTTAGATGATTCAATAGCAATACCCATTGCCCGTTGTCCAGGTTTAAGAGACTTGATTAAAAGGTTTAATTGTATAAAAGGTAGCGCATTCCCATTATTCCCTGTTTTTTCTACACAATTAATCGTTTTCTCGGTGTTTATCCCCAAGCTATCTATAATTCTCTGTGTCATAATTCCGGAAAGTTGCGGCGGAAGAAAAAGATCAACATCTTCTCTATTCCAACCTTCAATGGCTAACAACTCATCAATTACTTCATTGGTCATCTCGGGTACGCTGGCTTCAATTGCTTTGTAATCTTCTTTTGCAGATTCAAACTTCTTTCTGCGCTCTTTCTTGCCCATATCGTTTATATTCTCTGGTAAATGACCGAACCAATTCATGATTTGCCCAGGAGGTCTCCCTTGACCGACAAAACGATTTAACACATTTTCGAAAGTAATACCAGTATGGTTATTTTCAGGTGAATTGGACAAGACAATGGCTCCAGCTCCGTCTCCAAATAGTGCATAATTAATTAACTCCGAGGAACGAAGGTTCAAAAAATTCCGCTCTGCGTCCATATACTTGTTACAAACATCTCCGCCTATGACCAACGCATGTTTGTACACACGACTCTCTAACAATCGGCACCCCATCTCAATTGCTTGAACCGCTCCAGAACATCCTGATTGTAATTGAAAAGTGGCTACCCCATTCATTCCCAGTTCATCCGCTACTAAGTTTACTGTTGCTGGCATAAGATGATCAGGCGTGGCTGTGGATAAAATTAGCAGATCAATGGATTCCCGATTGATCTTTGCTTTTTTTATGGCTCTCTCCGCCGCACGAACACATATGTCTTTTAGACTGTACTCCACTGTTTTCTTCTTAAAATCAATTGAGAAATGACGTGTCTTCGTTCCGATTAATTGGTTAATCCAATCTTCTCTTATAGAAAAAATGTCTTCCATATCTCGATTTGTTATTTTCCTTCCAGGAAGATAATGCCCCGCACCTAAAACTTGAATTTTCATGAATTTCCTCCTATAAACTGGTTTCTATACCTACTCCGATATGAATATTTTCCCCACCAATATATTGGACAGGGGGAGCGACTAACATGTCTAATGCTGGTATCATGTCCTTTAATTGAGGCAATTGTGGCTTAAGACTAAATATTTCAACTTTTCTTTTTAACTCCTTTAACTCTTTCCCTTCTTGGGTTGTCCGGTGGTATCCAAATGTTATAGCATTAACATTAATGCGGAATGCCCCTAACTCTCTGCTTAAACACTTCATCAACGAAATCTTTCCTTGGTTTAACACAGGTGAGCTGCAATATTCAGCATAATAAAGAGGGTCATAAATCAACGGAAATATAATTTTTCCCGTCTTTTTCTTTATCATCAAACTTGTTGCCATCTTGTTGTAAAAGAAAATTTCATTAAAAATTGCTTCAATCTTGTAACCGAATCGCTCACTATCCTCAGCTAATGATTTTTCCTCATCTAGTTCTTCATTTCCATGAATCAGCACATCCAATGTTCCCCATTTTTCTTGAATCTCTCCCGTCAAAAATTCCATTGCTCTTTCATCTAACTTATCAATGAGACGGGTATGTACCCCTTCAATGGATAGGCTTTGTTCAAATGTTGACTGTCCTTCTAAGGTACGAAAAATGATTATCACATTGAATCCAATATCTTTTAAGTGCTGAGCAATGTGTTGATTAAAATACGACTCTCCATTCGTTACTAAGGCAAGTTCATTCATATTCATCACTCCTCATCTTAAAAAACCACCATCAACTTTTAAAACTGTGTCATTAAAGTAGTTGCTAAAATCACTCGCTAGAAATACAGCAGTGTTTGCGACTTCTTCTGGAGACCCTAAGCGTTTCCCATTCGTAAAATGAAGAAAGTTATCAATTTTATTTTCTGGAACATGATGAATCATCGAGGTATTAATCATTCCAGGGGCTATGCAGTTGATTCGAATTCCATCACAAGCGTATTTTCTTGATAATAATCTTGTTAATCCCATGATCGATCCTTTTGATGCGCCATAATTACTTTGAGCTTCTCTTCCAATGACACCCGTTGTAGATACAACGTTTATAATGGATCCGCTTTTTTGTGATTTCATAAAAGGAAGGGCTTCTGTTGTACATACATGGGTTCCTAAAAAATTTACATGATAAACATTGCTCCATTGTTCTTCTTTCATATTGATTAAAAACTGATCATTAGTCACTCCAGCATTGTTAATTAACACGTCGATTGAACCATGAGTATTTACTACTTGAGCAATCGTATCTCGAATGAATGTTCGATCAACAACAGAACCCTTAATTAAATAACTTTTTCCTTTTTGATCTAAGTTCAATTCTTTCTGCAGGTCTAAAGCCGCCTGATCATCTGAAGAATAAATTCCTACGATATGTGCGCCTTCTTCTAAAAAACGCTTAAAAATGGCTTTCCCTATTCCTTTGGTAGCCCCAGTCAGTAAAACAACTTTACCTTGAACGATCAACGGTCTCACTCCTTTATAGATAAGATAAGAAGGTGGTCTTACTTTAAAAGCAGACCACCTATTAGGTTATACTTGAACTGCTTGTTTTTTTTCAATAAAAGCCCCTAATGTTTCGACTGAATAAAAATGTTTCTGGATATCCTCTTCGCTCATCCCTTGAAGCGAAACTCCAAACTCTGCTTCAATTCCTGCTACAACATCCAAAGCTTCTACAGAATCAAGCCCAAGACCATCTCCAAACAAAGCCTCTGTGTCCTCAATCTCTTCACAAGTTAAGTCTTCCAACTCAAGACGCTCGATTAGAATATTTTGTTTAATTACCTGCTTAATTTCCTCATTTGTTTTCATAATAAATTCCTCCTAATTTTTGTTTTATATTGTAAAACGACGACTAAATCGTTAACAAACCTTACTAAGAATAGCAGCTGATTCATTTCCTTCTGGAGTAACGCTATACACCAAAGCCAGTTTATTTTCGCATTCCACATTACTCTCTCTCGTTGCCGCTATTTCATCTAATTGCAGAAATGGCACGGCTCCACTATGAAGATACTTCGCTGCCGCATAAAGATGGTTTAGGGAGCTGATTGATTCTCCGTAACCAAGAAGATCATTTAGACAAATAATTCTTTCTTCATTGACATGCTTTCTGAAAAATTCTATTGGATGCTCCTTTTTGTCTCTTCTCCCATGCCAATCAGTCAAAATTAGGTCTATATCCTCTAAAGAAAGATTCGCCTTTCTCAGCGCTTCTGTAACAGCATTGCTTTCTGTGTCAGCCAAAGGTTCTCGGCTAAATGATGCACCTACTCCAATTACCTCCGCATAAATCGGTTGGTTTTGAGTTTTGGCCACTTCAAAGTCACTTAATACTAGAAACGTGCTTCCTTCAATGGAAGGATAAGAGCGTTCGACCCCTTCATTCTCATCTAACATATTGGATAAATCGGATTTTTCATCACCCGCTCCTACTAAACACTGTGGTACGATTCCGTTTGCAACGGACCCATAACCATAATGTAGGCTCATTAACCCATCATTACCCCCAGTACTTAAAGAACTACTAAAACCATTTAGACTTAATTTTTTACTAATTTTCCCCGCAGTAGAGTTCAAAACCATGTCAGGAAAGTAAATGGCACTTGCTTGTTCAATCGAGTTTTTAAAAATGCTATTTAAATACTTCTCAGCACTTTCTAATGTCCCTTTGGATGTTCCGTAAACTAAACCAATTTGATCACCACCTATTTTTGATCGATTCATCTTGGAATCGTTTATAGCCATATCGGCTGCGCCAATACTAAACTGCGACAAGCGATTCATCCTTCTTTGAAACAAGGAGGCGTTATATTGCTTCAATGAGAACGGGGAAGCATCTTCTACTTTTAGGCTAGACACGCTAGCTTCTTCGCTACCTGTAGTGACACTATTTCCTCTTATCATAGACATTCCTGTAATGACAACGCGCTTTTTCTCGCGGGTAACATACAGCTCGCTCTCTGAAGAAACATACTTTCCATTCTTGGAAACGATCGAAGCATTGTGTCCACCGAAGGCTGAGTTGTTGCATAAAAAATATTTCGGTGAGCCTTGCTTCATCTGATTTGTAATTAAGTTGTCTTTTGCACACCCTTCCCGATGTTCTTTAAAATTAACCGTTGCTGGCAATAGATCTTCTTGTAATGCGAGTAATGTTGTTGCATATTCAATTGCAGCTGCTGCACCCAGGTTATGCCCAAAATAAGCTTTACTTGAGCTAAAAGGGATAAGAGGGAAATGTTCATTAAATACCGATACCAACCCATTTATCTCCGCTGAATCGTTCGCCTTTGTACCTGTTCCATGGGTATTAATATACTCAATTTCGTTGCATTGAACTTGAGCATCTCGTAATGCAGCCTTCACTGCTAATTCAATTCCTTTGCCGTCTGGATCAGGTGCTGTTTCATGATAAGCATCATTACTCAAACCGTAGCCTGATACTTCCGCGTAAATCTTTGCTCCGCGCTCCACCGCTCGATCGAGCGGCTCTAAAATAAGGAATGCAGCACCTTCACCTAGACTTAATCCATACTCTGTATTATAAGGTGAACACGGCTGTTTATTTAACGCCTTTAAGGCATTAAACCCTGCAAATACAGTAGGTGACATTGAATCGGCACCACCAGCTATCATCACGTCAGCTTTCCCTTCACTAATAAGATCCCTCGCAAGGCCAATAGCATTGCCACTTGCCGCACAAGCTGTATTGATTGTCACAACTGGACCTGTGACGTGAAAATGAGTTGCAAGATTATCTGCTTGTTTATAGAAAGGGTATTGTTTTAATTTCTCTGATTGCACGCCTTCTATTGATCCATGTTCCTCTAAAGAATTAATTCCTCCATTACAGGTCCCAAATGTGACACCAATTTTCTTTTTTCGATCAATGAAATCAATTCCGCTGTCAACCAAAGCATCGTCTGTAGCAATGATAGCTAACTGAGCACAACGATCGTATGATTGCAATTTCATGCTTTTTATAGAATGTTCGATGCTTTCATCATTTACTTCGGCGCCTATTTGACTTATAAATGCTTGGGATTCAAACGATTTGATAGATGAAATTCCGGTCTCTCCAGCTTTCATTTTTTTGAGAATACCCTTTTTATCTCTGCCAAGGGCACTGAGGATTCCTATACCTGTCACAACGCACTTACGCTTCTTGTTCAATCGTTTCACTCCTAGATTTTAATTTCCGTTTTTCTTTTTGAATTCCAAGAAGAAAGGCCAGCATCCATCTCACTAGTATTCGATTGCTTTTTTGCTGACGCATAACACTCAACGGAATATATTTTTGGATTTCCGGCATATGTTTTGGCGAACCATGTACATCATCAAATTCAATTAATTCCAATTGAGCAACATGTTTTTTGAGAAACTCTTTCTCTGAAAGAGGAATAATTTCATCCTTGTTACTAAAAACATAATGAACTGGAATCTTTAAGTTCGTCATCTCACTCTTACTTATTGCAAAGTGATTAATGTTCCAGACAATCTCCTCTTCCGGAATTTCAGTTAAATGTGCCAACGTTTTTAATGTAATTAGAGGTAATTGTTCCAACCAACCTGGCTCATTATAGAATTGATAGACTGGCGCACCTACTGTCGTAATCCCTTGTATGCGTTTATCTGTTATCGCTTGTTTTATTCCTAGTTGTCCTCCAAAACTCATTCCAACAAAGTATGTTTGATTTACATTCACACGCCCTGCTAATTGGTCCATGATCGCACCAATCATTCCATGACTCTTCTCATCATAAACTAAGCTATTTTCACCAACCCCCGGACACTCTGCAAGGGCAACGGTAAAACCCATTTTCGGTCCAGCCATAAGAAATTGATGCCACTGTTCTTTAATGGAAACAATGCCTCCCATTACGATTAAAAGTGGGTTTGAAGCCTTTCTCTGACTGGATAGATACACAGAGAACTCATTCCCATTAAAATAAATTGTTTCCTTCTCAACCTTCAATTGTTGGTCTAAGAGCCACTCTTGAAAAACATCTACACATTTCGTTTGCACATCCTTGCGCTCTGGTCCATCAACAAAAGGGAACCGAGCAAAGTTATAACATTGGCATGCTTGGATGAACTGATGTTTCTTTCGATGAATGTCCCCCTGTTTACTCCATTCTCTAATCCACGAACCGTCGGTCATCCCGTGTTCTTTGGTAATGGAGTGAAGAACTTCTTCATAAACAGTGTGCTTTTCGCGCTGAGATTCCAAATGAAGATAAACAAAATTTTTTAATTCTTCTAAATAATTAATTTACCTAACCTCCTTTTTAAAACTCTATATTAAAATTAATAATTAATTAATTTTTTAACCCCAATTGTGCACGGTGGTTTACATTAAAACATGAGTGATCTCAAGGATACACTTATTCTCGCCCAATTCAGCTTTCGCTTGAACTACGTCTTCCTTTACTCCTTCTAGAGAAAGCAATTTCATCTTCTTATTTAAATCATTTCGAAACAATTCAGAACCTTCATTTTCTTCAATAGTGATAAAGCCAAAAATTAACTTTGAATCTGGACCAACCGAATTCGTTATTTTTTCTGACAATTTTACTGACAAGTCACTGCTGTTCATCATCTCAACTTTGTTATAATTAAAATAGTAAATATCTTTTTTTTCTAAACCTTCAACTAAATTTTCCTTCAAACTCATAATGAATGGTATAATATTTCCAGCTAGCTTGTAGTGATGGTGATTAAATTTTCTTAGACAATCATAAAACACCTGAGCGATTACATTTTTATGGACGAGATAGGTCATCATCCAATTCCCCTGTTGATTTGGCAGTACAACATAGCACGGAATTTGATTAAATCGAAGGCTCTCAAGTTGGGTGAGTAAAGTATCCCTACCTTCAGGCTTCATCCTTCATTTCCTCATATTCACTGAACGGACCTGGTTGAAGCGTATCACCAGCAATAGAATTAAAAGTACTACCATTCCCAGCAATAACCATGATCATTAGAGCAACTAGTATGAATGTATATTTTTTCATCGTACCAACCTCCTCTTTTTGTTAAACCAAGTGTATCGTGTGGACACAGTTAATAAATAGTAGGAAAATATCGTTAAATAATACGCAAATGAATGGATTCTTTTTAGGTGAAATTTAACCGATTGCTTTAACTTCTTAACATCTAACCAGACGAATGAATAAAAAGTGGTGTAAGCATTAAATGACAAAGTAACGAATGAATTGTTTTTTATACCCATTTACAGCAGGATTTCTACTAATCCAAGAAGTATATATAACAGTAGTGTCTTATAGAGAGTAAAAAGCGAAATTAGGAGTGGCTAAAATGGAATTAGGCGATAAAATCAGGCAATTGAGATTGTATCACAATATTTCTCAGTCGATGCTAGCTGAAGGCATTTGTTCGGTCGCATACCTAAGCAAAGTGGAGAATGGGAAGACCAAACCTACAGAACATTTGGTTGAAAAACTATCCGAAAGACTTGAAGTCACAATTGATGTATTAAAGGATGATCTTTCTGAAAAGTACAAAAGACAAATGGAGCGGTTAATTGATAAATATGATAAAGATCCCTACCACATTTTTCTCGAGTCAGAAATTAGAATTTTACGACTTTATTTTTTAGAACTTCTCCCTTTAGAACGAACGCTTCGCGTATTTAATATTCTGTTACATTATTTTGTCAGAACTCAAGACATAACAAAAAGTGATGAGATTTTCACTCGGGGGAACAACCTTATTCCAATGGAACAAAAAAACTTTACCCAGAATGTAAATGACGTTTTCTTCTTATTTAAAACAGTAGGGAATTATTTTTATATAAAAGAAGACTTCGAGTTAGCGGATTATTATTTTATTAAGGCAAAAGATTATGGGAACGAAAATCAAATTGAAATGGCGAAGATCTACTACAACATTAGTATTACCAAACAACGTATAGTAAGCGATATGAATGTATGTCTGTTATACGCGAAGCACGCGTTGGACATTTTCGACTCTGAAGAGAAACACCTGCAAGCGATAAATGTTTTAATTAGCAAAAGCATACAATATAATATACAGAAAAATTTCGATAAAGCATTTGCCTGCCTGAATGAAGCTCAGGACCGATTAACGTTATTCCCTAATTTAGAAAACAAGTCTACTAAGATTATGATTTTTTATCATTTAGGTAAGATTCATCAGGAAAAAGAAGAGTTCGACATGGCACTTAAACAATATAATCAGGCGTTAGATAACACAAACAAGCAAAGCAACGAAGCGGTTTACATATTCAACAGCCTACTCGACATTTATATCCAAAAAAAAGAGTGGGACCGTATAGATTATTATTTGACTGAAGCAATTAACCTTGCAACTCAAAAGAAACTTCAGTATCAACTCGTTGAATTGCTCCAAAAAAAAGCAAATGTATTTAAATTAAGAGGAGATGAAGACGGCTACGAGAGGGAAATGAAAAATGCGTTAACAAAAGCAATTGAACAAAAGCTAAGTAAGCTTGTTAAAGAAATCTCAAATGAACTCGCCGATTATTATTACGAATTACGTTATTATAAGAAGTCCTCCAACTACTATCGAATTGCTTCAAATAAAACCACCTAGATACGCATCTTTTTATTTACGTGACGCAACCAACTACTGTTAATTATAAAGTTCGTTTTTATTTGTGTACTCACTATTGACTCTTCCATTATGCTTACCAAGCGCTTTTTTATCCCTTCCAATACACGACCAACTAATGTTGCTGTCGGCGTTTTAAAAAGCAAACACACAACAAGCAGTCCAATGACCAACATGGTCATTCTAGATTCCGTTGAAAATGCGAAAAAGGCTGACCTCCTTTTCATTGGGAGTGGCAGCCTTAACCTGTTAGTAAACATCTTTAAAAATAATCGGAGAACCATGGTTGATTCGATGGGATAATGGATTCAAGGTACGAAATGGTTTCATCATTTGCTTGAATGCGCCCTATTTTTTTCAAATCAGAGGCATTTTTATAATGAAGGAGTAAGGTGACCAATGTTTGAACGTCAATGACCACATCTGGCTCTGTTTCCGTGACGACTTCTTCAACGGATTGCTTGTTAAAATGGATGGCAAATGTCCCGTTATTCCATTCAAGAAGTGGATCACTCACTTGAATTGTCAGAGAAGCATTGGCGTTTTTTGTGAAAGGAAAAGCTGTTAAAAATCCTGTTACATCTACGATGCGAGCCATGTAGTAAGGGGCAATTTTTTCTTCAATTTCACCATCTTCTAAGAAAAAGGAAAGAGGTTCATTTTCGAAAATCTTTCCCTTCACGTGATAGACCATTGAAAAATGGGCACCGATAAAATTCCAAATTCCTCGACGTGCTTCTTCATTGTTATAGATCATCTCTGTTACATAAAACGTTTCATTCTCGACTTTATAATACATATACCCAGTCGGTACATTTTCTTCATTGTAATACACACAGCATGTTAACTCGTCTTTTTCCCATTTAAAATGTTCATCCCATGCGAGTTGGTTTCGAATCATGGCGCCATTCTCTTTTTTGGCGAACGTCTCGTATGCTTGACGAATGTCCTCATGGTGGAAAGGCACACGCTCAATTCTTCCTGGAACGTCGTATGGCTTAGGGATTTGGGTATCACGCACGGTGTACGTAATGACATCTGAAATGATTTCCCAGCCTTTTTTGCGATAGTAAGGAATCGAATAAGGAAACAAATAAGAGATTGTTTGACCGCGTTCCTTCATTATCCTTAAGCTTTCTTTCATTAGATCATTCATCAACCCAAGACCGGCATATTCCGGATAGGTGCCTACACCTGTTACGCCTCCCATTTTAAACGGTTGACCATGTATATTTACGGAAAACGGATAAACAACCATTTGGGAGATTAATTTATTCTTTGAAAACCACCCCATCACAGAACACTCTTCGATCATCGGCTTTTTCCACCGAGCCAGTTGTGACTCGCCGATTTGTGATACGTCTTGATGGGTTACTTGAAACACATATTTCAGTAAATCGATTGAATCTTGTGTATGTTCACTGGTCACTTGACGCATTTCTAACTGATCTTTGCGATGAGTACCCATAGTAAAACTCCTTAAATTAAGAATGATTCGAATGACTGACTATCATTCATTTTAAAGAAGTTTTTATCCATAGTCAATTCAAGAGCTTGATTCATTAGGAAAATGACTACAAGCCTCCTTAAATTGATTGGTCGTATTCGTTGTTTGTTGCCCCTCCCTTCCACGATCAACTGCATTCATTATTCCCCTACCCCTATGCGGAAATACAAATGAATTTTACTTTAGCTGAAAACCACCTTTTCTTCTATTAATCAATCGTTCACCTTCACAAACAAGAAGCACATACTATGATGTATGTGCATGGCAACGGAAAAGGAAACTACAGACTGTGTACCTATATTGTCAGTATGGACTCTTTTATGTAGAAAAGCCCCTTTTTCTCTACCTAACTTTAATTGGTATATATGTTCTTCTCGCTCGTTTTTTTGAAATACCACCAGTTACTAATAGCAATAAACCAAAAGAGATTAAACGTTTATTTCTCATTATAAACTCACTCCTATCTGTATGTTGGAATCTAATAATTGTTCTGCTGTTTTTCTACCCGACCTCATAACTCCATATGCACCATGAGCATCCTGTGACCAATGTCCAGTAAAATACAATCCTTCTATCGAAACTTTAGAAGCAATGGATGCCACCCCTTGCTGACTGACCGTTTTCTTCCATCCATAAATGGCTCCTTCAGGATTAAAGGTGAACCTTTGTATCGTACTTGGTGTTGAAAACTCATGATAGACCAACTTCTTTCGGAGATCTGGTATCTTTTTTTCTAGAACGCTTAAAAATTTCTCTAGAATGTACTCTTTCCCTTTATTATCACGAATAGACTCAACTGTTTCAGCGTGACATAATGACATAAATGTTACTATGCTGTATCCTGTAGGTGCTAGATCTGCGTCTGCTAAGGACGGGCAACTTACGGAAATAACAGGATCTCCTTCCGTATTTTCTGGGTTAAACAACATCCCTGTTTCTGAATATATATTTTCTTCAGAAAAGAACACCGTCTCATGTGCTAATTGATCTGGCAAATCCTCGTTTTTAATAACACTGAATAATACCACGGCTGAGTTTGATGGTTTTAGTTTTTTTACTTGTTTTTTATTCAAGGCCTCTTGTTTGACCTTCTCATTGTTTAACATGTTCATTGTTACAGAAAAGCTTGCACTTGAGATTACTGATTGTGTTTTAAAATACTGACCTTTGTGGTCGACTACACCTTTTACTTGATTGTTTTGGATATCTATCCGTTTAATCGTCCGCTTTATTTTTACATCTCCTCCATTCTGCAAAATATAATCGCGCAAACAATTACTCAATTGCTGTGAACTTCCTTTAGGATAAAACCCTCCTCCATGGTAACTCGCCATAATATTCATCATTTTGAATGTAGACAGTTCATCAATTGATGATCCAGCAAATAATAGTAGACTACTCAAGATCTTTTCGCAGTGAGGATGATGAAATCGATTAGATAAGTAGTCTTTATAACTTAACCTTTCTAACTCGCTTATTTTCTTTAAATCTTGAAACGTAAAATTCCCCTTTAAACTACCTATATACACTATTTCATCTAGAACTTCTTTCACAGCTTTTGAATCCGCTGGAAACCACTCACCCATTAATTGACCTAACTTTTGTAAATTAGCTGGTATGCCGTAAAAATGGTTATCTATACATAAGTTAATAAGAGGGTCCACAGGAAGAAATTCAATTTGATCTCTTATACCTAATTGAGTATATAAGTTATGAATCTCTCCCCCTTCTTCCGCACCGCCAATGAGATGGATAGCTGTATCAAATACATATTTTTTCCGCTTAAACGTGTGGGCACACCCTCCTAAGAAATAATGTTGTTCTACTACCAACACGTTCATTCCCTTCTGCGTTAATAGCGCAGCCGCTGTTAACCCTGAAAGACCCCCGCCTACAATAACCACATCATAATCTTGGCCATCTTTTTTATTCATATAAACTCCCTTCTCTTTGGAAAATGCACATAGAAGAAATGGTAAATACATTATTCTGAGACACCACAATCCGGTATTTCTTATCCTTTAAAAATTCTTCATAAAAACCCACGATTAGATAATTGCCATGCCGTTTTAAAATGTTTATCTTTCTTGTATCCTTTAATTTCGCTTCCCCATTTGAAGCTTTTATAAAAGCTTCTTTAATACTAAACAGTATTGAAAATTGTTTCATTTGATTTGAAGCTGTTTCGATGAGGTAAAGCTCATGTTCAGAGAACCATTTCCTTTTAAAAGCTTGAAAGGTACCCTTTTTCACTAATTTTTCTACACTACTATGTTCCACGATATCTAATCCTGTACCATAAATCATTCGATCTCCCCTTATTTACTAGTGACCATTTTCATCTTACTTTTCTTGTCTACTAGCATATTAATTAGTACACCTAATAAAGGAAACAAAGAAGAGATAATGAAAAGAACCGCTAAAGAATGATTAGCTATTGGGCTCAGAAGCATTGAACCTAATCCTACACCTAAGTAAGACATTAAACCAAATATGCTGTAAGCATCACTTTTAGCTTTACTCTCTTTTACAATAGCAATGCGATTATAAAATAAATTCATAATCCCTCCATAAGAGAAACCAAATACAATTGCCGTAATTATCAAAAGGATATAATTTGTTGTGAAAACGATTGAAAGTGAACTTGCAAAAATAAGAAAAATACTTATGTTCAAAAGTTTTATCTCTGCTACCTTCTCCTTAATCTTCAACATGCTAAGTTGAGCAACGATAAAAAAGCTCCAGAAAAAGAAGTAAAAGACATCTACTCTTAAACCGATCATTTCAAAAAATATCGGAGAAAAAGCAATAACAGCTCCGTAACTAATCGATGTTAATAAAAAAACCATGTAACTAGGAATGTACTCTTTGCTAAAAGCTTCTCCATTTATCTTTGTCTTTTTAAACCGTTTTTTATCTCCTGTTCTTCTTATGAAGACTGCTAAACTAAGTGTTGTTAGAGCTAAGACAGTCAAAATCAGATATAAAAAACCTCGATTATCAATGGAATAAAAGAGTGAAACACCCAATATTGGAGCGAATGCAGATGCAACACCTAAAAATGAATTATGCCATCCGACTGCAGCATTGGGGCGTTCACTTAAACCCGTTATGAGTGTAATCAGTACGGGAGCAACGATTCCTACTCCTATGCCAAACATGACAGCCCCTATATAAAACATGGCTATTGCCGTGGCGTTTACGAAGAGTAGTAAAAAACCTAAACAATATGCTGTTAATCCAACCTTCAAAAGCAAATAATCGTCAATTTCATGTGTCAGCAATAAAATTCTCGTCACCAAAAGAGCAATCATAAATGTAGATAATACATACCCAGAAGTAGCTGCAGAGTTCGTTATGTCAAAAACCAATAAGGGTAAAATAGCCGTTAACAGACTAAACAGAAAGTTAAACATAAATACAATATATAACAGCCTTTTCATACAAATATCCTCTCCACAAGATGCGCTTATTCAAATGCTTTTGTTAATACCTTGCCCATTGCTTTTTCTAAGAAAAAATTTTTAACCGACAAGTAAGCATTTAATTCAACGAGTTGGCAACCGAGACTTTTCTTCGTATCATATGTTGTCGGTCCACAATACATTGATTTTACGTTTTCTTGGATCGCCAGACGTATCGCTTCATAATAAAGATTAAAATAAGCGAAGCACTGAGTAGAGTGTTTGTAATCCATGCCTACATGTTTGAATAACAAACTATCTCCTTCTCTTACGACCATGGCAAACGCTATAATTTCCGATTGGAATTTAACTAAGATCCACTTGTAACTTTCTCCCATTCCATCCCACTGATCAAAGCTTGATTTTGAATAGATAATTGGATATGGAGAAGCATCTCCCCGTTCCGCTGTTTTATTATATAATTCAAAAACCCTTTCTGAATCTTGATGATTAATACGGTCAACGACTTCAATAGACGCCTCGTATTGATGCAAAGATTTTATTTTATTCTTAATATCCCACCGCTTCTTTTTCTTAACAGACAATAAATAGTCATCAAAAGAATTAAAATCTGTACTCAATAAGGTGTTGGGGTAGTATGGAATCTTAATAAACGCAGCTTCACTTATCCCATCGTTTAGCTTTGTATCACCTACATTCCCAATAAAAATAGAATCAAATTTCAAGACATTATAGATATAATCTTTACATCCACCTATAAACTCGCTCAATTGATCCTGTTTTGAGCTATGAATACCCTCAAAATTTGATAAAGGATTCTTTATAAACACCACATTGAACTTCAAAGGATTAACTAAATATTTATCTAACCAATCAAACATGGCTTTTGGTTTATTACTTAAATAGCTTGTGACGTTTAATTTTCTTGCGATAAATCCGGTACTAAAAAAGTCTACATCATTCTCTTCCCCGCCAATAAAATATAGTGGTTCATACCCCAACAAATTTTCCTCTAGAAAAAGAAACCATTCTTTCGAATATTCACTCGTCCTAAGGAATTTACTTTCTACTTTTAGGCGAAACCCTTCATCTATCTCTTCATAACGTTTGTATACAGAGATATTCATTATATAGAAAGTCCTCCATCCACTATTAAATTTTGACCCGTAATGTAATTTGCTTCAGGTGTAGTGAGGAAACGGACCACTCCGGAAATATCATCAATCTGTCCTACCCTTTTTAAAGGAGAACGTTCGATCATATCTTGATAACTTACTCCATCCGTCATAGCCGTTTCAATGAAACCTGGGCTTACTACATTCACTTTTATGTTAAATGGCCCAAGTTCTTTCGCTATCGTTCTAGTCATTGTAATAATCCCGGCCTTTGATGCTGCATAATTCGACTGCCCAGGAATACCAATAATTCCAGAGATAGAAGCAATATTAATAATTGAGCCTGATCTCTGTTTCATCATTTCTTTGCTTACAAATTTCGAGTAGTTAAAATTACCTGTAAGATTCGTTGCAATCACGTCTCTCCAATTGGATTCATTCATAAATCCAATCGTTTTATCTTTTGTAATGCCAGCATTATTAATTAAACAGTCAATTTTTCCGTGTTGATTGATGACCGTTTTTACGATTGCCTTTGCCGTTTGATAATCAGTAACATCAGCTTGATGGGAAAAAACATTCGAATATTCACTTTCTATACTAGCAGCTTTCTCATGACTACTATGATAAGTAAAATGTACGATCCAGCCCCTTGCTGCAAAATCTCGGACAAGTCCCTCGCCGATTCCTTTCGATCCACCTGTAATGAGCGCCACTCTATTCAAATTAAACTAAGCTCCTTTCTTTCATGTATGATCTCTTTTCGTTCTGTAACAACTACACTTTCAACTTCAAATACGCCTTGGTTTCCCATATTGTTCGTTTCGATAATAAGCGAATTCTGACTAGAAAAAAGAGCAATCATGATTTTATAAAACGCTGACGATGAAAGGGCATCACCTAAGAAATCGGACGTTTTTGTTATTTCCCCTTGATAAATTGCATTTAACTGCCTCTCAATGTTTCCATCGATTCCATTCTCTGAACCCCATAAAACATACTCAATTGAAGAGATACCTCGAAGTCTTGTCGAGATTACATTTTGCAACCTTTCGATAGAATTATATGGATTCATCCACGCTTCTACATTCTTAATTAGCCCATAACTACCTTCTAATGTATGAGATTGCTCCAAAATAAAAGTGATTGAAGATTCAGTTATTGTTTGATCCTGTCTTTTTCCATTATTTTTATTGTGAACAATGGCTTTATCGATATCGTCGACTGTAATAACAATGGCCCGATCAATCACGTTACTTTCTAAATAGCTCTGTGCCTGAATGAGTGCATCAACTCCAGACATAGTCCCGTTATTAACCGTACTATTAATCCCCTCAATTCCAAAGACAATCGATACCCAGCCAGAAATATTATTTAGGACTGTATTTGGGAATTTAATTGGGCTTACGGAATTAGCATTTTTCTCATAAGTAGGTTCCAAGAAGTCTTGGATGTTATTCACATAGCTCAAAGAGGTCCCCACAAAGACGCCAATCCGTTCTTTTGGTAGCTCCTTATAGCCCAATACATCTAAATCTTTGAGTGCTAATTCAGTAGATGCGATTGCCATTTTTGTCGATTTGGGTAACGTTCTGAGCCCCTTTCTTTTCACATACTTTTGTAAATCGAAATCCTTTACTAGATTCGTATCTAAACTTCTCTCCTTATCATTTCGAATAACATCTTCGACGATATCTCCCCACGGCGTAATGCAACCGATGCCTTTAATCACTACTTGCTTTGTCACTCTATCACTCCCCTTATCCTTGATATTGCTTAAACAAAACACTTGCATTCGTTCCACCAAACGCATAAGAATTATTTATTACTGTATTAATCTCGAACTCTCGTGCCTCGTTCGGTATGCAATCAATTGGACACTCCTCATCTGGCGTTTCAAAGTTTATTGTAGGTGGAGCAACATTATCTCTGATTGCTAGACAACTAACTGCACTTTCAATTGAGCTTGCAGCCCCCATGGTATGCCCTAACATGGATTTAATAGAACTTGTCGGTGTATCCATACCAAAGATACGGTTAATAGCACTCGATTCCACTCGATCATTGGCACTTGTTCCTGTTCCGTGAGCACTAATATAATCAACCTCTTCTGACCTAACACCCGCAGCGTTAAGAGCATTTGTCGTTGCACGAATAATGCCGTTGGATTCTGGATGAGGAGACGTAATATGGTGTGCATCACAACTCACACCATACCCTCCAATTTCAGCATAAATACATGCACCTCTATTTATTGCGTGCCCCAATTCTTCTAAAATCAGACAAGCCGAGCCTTCAGCCACTTGCATCCCTTTTCTATTCTTATCGAACGGCCGGCACTTGTCTGGTGATATAGCTTTGAGACGATTGAAACCATAATAAGCGACTGTCGAAAACGGGTCTGTTCCTGCGGAAAAAGCAATGTTGGACCGCCCTCTTTTAATTTGGTCATATGCTTGAATTAATGCATAATTTCCAGCAGCACACGCATTTGTAATTAAGGAAGTATACCCCTGTAGGGAAAACTCTCTCGCAGCATAAACCAACATATTCTTTAAATCATTCTGTTCTACATACGCATCTATGCTTTTTCGACCATGATGCAAATCATCATTTGTTTTTTCTACCGTGACTTCACCCATTGTTGTTCCTACAAAGAAGTCCCCTTTTTGATAGTCATCCACATGTAACCCCGAATTCTCTATTGCTTGACGTACACTCGATATGAGTAATTGTGAACCTCTTCCTATTTCTCCATGATTATTTATGAAAACTGAATGACTAGGCTCAAAATCATGAATTTGACCGCCATATTTGGGTTCAAGAAGCTCTAACCCTTCTTTTTGAATTTTTGATATCCCAGACTCACCATTCAAACAAGCTTCCCAAAACTCATTCACTCCTACTCCGATCGAAGAGGTGACACCAATCCCTGTTACGACGACTCTTTTCAATTTATTAACCCCTTCCCGTTCTATAGTTTAGTAATTGTGAATGTTAAATTACCCGACGCAACCAAAATATCTTCTACGTAGACTGACGCATTAACAATCGCAGAATGACCCACTCTTTTCTGAAAAACGACCTCAGTCTTTAATTGATCTCCAGGAAGGACCATATGCTTAAACTTTATATTTGTATGGTAAATAACAGGTGTATCCCCCTCCTCTAATTGAGTTCCCTGCTGTAATAAAACAATGCCGGCCTGAGCGATCGCTTCAGTTAGCAACACACCTGGAAATACCTTCTTATTAGGAAAATGTCCTAAAAAGCAAGGTTCATTTCCGCTAACGTTTTTGACAGCAATAATTTTTTTTTCATCAAGATAAGTTACTTTATCAACCATGATCATTGGATACCGTTGTGGTAAAATCTCAAGTAGTTGGTCCATTTTGATTTCATGAGTTTCATTTAAATCAACACTCATTGTGGAACCCCTCTTAACTTCGTAACCACATTAATAATTTCTGACAAAGAGCCAAAATTAGGTAACTCTTCTTCTGGTATGACCACATTAAATGTTTTTTCAACTGTTGCCATGATTTCTAAAGCCATCATAGAATCTGCTTCAAGCTCATCTACTAAATCCGTCTCCATTTGTACTTCTTCCATCTCTACTTCAAGAACCTCAGCAATAATTTCTTTTACGGAATTTACCTCGTTACTTGTTAACATATTATTTCACTCCTTCTAAGATATTTTGGTTAATAGCCTTCATATCCAATACCATTGGACATTCATTTGAAATGCCTTCATACAATTGATACTCACCTATTTGTTTAAATCCAATAGACTCATATAGCGTTTGAACAGATTCACAACTTTGAACATAAACATAGTCAATTTTATATTGCTGTAAGACCTCATAAAGTTTACCTAATAGCTTATTGACAATAAGACCTTTTACACCAAACTTCTTTGTTTTAGCATTTTCAACGACAATAAATCGCATGACTTCTGCATAGTTCTTCGAGCTATCACTTTTTAAATGATGAACTTTTTCAACCATTAATGCTTCATGTTGTTCTTTATGAATGAATGAAATCGTTCCAACCAACTCATCATTCATATAACAACCAATGTGTATACCCTGCTCATCAAAGTCATCCTTTAATTCTTTGTCTGGATAAAAAGAGGTTGGGGCAGCTCCTTGCTCAACAACAAACACATCATATCTAAGCCTATAAAATTCGGATAGCCTCTCCTTATCATTAATCACAACAGCTTTGATCACTTTTTGTCCTCCTTTGTATTCTTTATTTCTCTCTGTATTTAGAGTATAGATGGATCAATAAAACCGTGTATTTCTAGTTACAGACCATCTACAGCGATTATTCAAGCTCCACCGTCGTAAGCTTAGGGAGTTGTTTAAAAATATAACGCTGGTTATATTCAAAAAAAAGAAGCCCTATAAAAATTAGAGGACTTGGAACACGACTTCTATTTAATTATGGATGAGCTTATTAATTTTCATCGTCACAATATCTATGTACTTCTCTTGCTCTGCTTCCTCAAATAAAGCCAACGCTTTTCTGTAGAATTGAAGAGGGGTTGCCATATCTTGCATATTTATATGAATTAAACATTCTGCCTTTTGGTAATTAAGGTGGCCTAACAAGAAAAAGGTTTTTTCTTGTTTACAGACTAATATTCCTTTATTACAAAATAATAAAGCTTGGTTATAATCATTTAATTTTATTGCTGATCTTGAAGCATTATAAAAGATATTTATAAGTGTGAGTCGGTCTTTTTGATATGGAATCTTTTTGATGTTTTCTAAGATGGTATTATAAAGGTCTAATGATGCTTTCCAATCTTCTAATTCTCCAAGCAAGATTGCTTTACTGGTCACAATGTCTAAATCCTCTAATGAATAATTCTTTTCAGTCGTTTCCGATAACAGTAGAGCTTCATTAATCATTTCTAACGCTTCAGGTTTTTTCCCAAATAGATAATTTATGCATAATGCTTCTCTCCATAGCAAGTACTTCTTTAAATGTCTCTTAGTAATAAACTTAACGTTTTTCTTTTCTAATTTAACAATTTCATATGCTTCTCCGTAATTCTTATTTGTTACTAATTCATTTAATTGATCACATACTTCGTTGATATAGCTGATATTTAATACTTCATTGTCATTAAAAAAATATTCAATCGAAACACCTAATCGTTGGCTAATTGAATATAGAATTTGTGCAGATATATACGTTTCCGCATTCTTTTCAATTTTACTGATACTTGCTTGCGTACAAATTCCCTCCGCCAATTCTTCTTGAGTCATACGGTAGTACTTACGTAAGTCGCGGATTTTTCTCCCCACTTCAAGATCCATTAAATCCCCCCTAATATAACCACAATTATATTTCTTTTGAAAAGGATTACTAATATTTAGAAAACCAATATTCCAAAGCGGAGCTATGCTCTTTAAAGGCTGAATATCCACATGTACATAATTCTGTTAAAAAATTACTATCTAATTAACGAAGTCACTAACATACACTTTAGGAGGAAATAAAATGAAAACATTTTTATCAATCGTAATGACAATTGTAGGTTTAACATTTGGTGTGGATATGATGGAAGAGACTGCCTCTTATACTCGCCTGGTTGACAATCCATTAGACCTAGGAGAAAACCACAAATAAATACAACTCCATGGAGGTATAAGTAAAAATCATTCATTATCTCATACTTTACCATATCTTTTTTCTAAAATGAAGCTTTCTTCCAATTAAATTTCTAACTATTTAATAAATTTCATCAATCCTTCCAGAGTACAGCAACTCCATCTGAGTTGCCTTTTTTTGTTTCAAACATCTTTAGCATGACCAGCTCTCGCAAAATTTCTTTCATCAAGAGCGGGATAAAGCTAAGACCATGAAAAGACCCCCTGACACTTACTAATCAGGTTAACTTCTAATTAAAAACTAGGATTCGTAGCCATCCACTCTGACTTTATATACGTCCAGTCCCATCCTTCTGCCCTCCCTTGTAAGCAATAACGCTCAGACTAAAAAGATATTCACAAATTCGAATGAATATGTATCGTGCTGTCAACGACTCGACGTGTTCGTTGACAGCACCACAAAACGTAGACTGCTAAACGGTTACACTTAAACGAGAGAATGTGTTTCGTACTCAACCACTCGGAAGTGTTCCCTACGATGAACACTTCCTCATTACGAGTTCGATCGGTCCTCTTTTAAATCTGTTTCTCCATAGGACTGAGAATAGGATACTACCTACGAAGTAAATACACGCATACCTAAATGTGAATGACAGTGGTTGGGCTTCAAAGCCGTTAAAGAGGATGACTCGATTAAAGAGTACCAGGAGACCAATGCCAATGACCACATGACTGATATAATGAGTTAAGGCGAATTGACCTGTATAAATGAGTGAGCGAATCAATTTATTTGATGCGCATTTTTCTGCTACGTAAATTGACAACAAGATAATAAGAAGCGCTGATGAGGTGTTCGAGAGTAAGTAGAATACATTTGGTGGATACGCATTTGTTTCAAATAAGAATATTGCCCGATCTATCGTCAAGATCGAGGTTGTAAGCGAGTCTATTAAGACTCTGGAGAGAATTTCAATCAAGGTAAGTGTGATCAAGCTTGCGAACATAATTGTTTTTCTTACTCCACGATCAACCAGATTTAACCTACCTATCAACATCCCAATCAATAAAAAGCAAATCCACGGTAATACAGGATGGTGCCCATTCAAAAATAAATTTCTTAAAAAACCAGTCAACGTCCAAAAATCAAGGTATTCTAGAAATGGATTAGCCGAACTCCAACCATTCGTATACGTAAATGCCACTTGATAAACTTGAGCAATAACCGCAACGATCATGATGAACATCGTTATTATCTTTTTAGATGACAAGATGAATAGTGTCGCGAAAGCCATATACACTCCGTAGTAGTGTAAAATGTCTCCAGTCCACCCTCCAACGTATAAAAGAAACCCCAGTATAAATAAGAGGAGAGACCTTTTCCATAAAGAAACTTGAACGCTTTTGACAACTGCTTTGTCGCGAGTAAACCGGGCTTTTTGGGTCATCAAGGTGATGCCAATTCCGGCTAAGATAACGAAGGTTGCTGCGGCTCTTCCTTCGAATAGGTTTGTGAACCAAACCAATAGAGGATGACCGTTCCCTTTTGCTCCTGTCACGATCATAAAATTAACGAGGATCATCCCAAACATCGCTAACGCTCGGGCAAGATCCAATCCCTCTATTCGGTTTGTGCTTATATTATTGTTCATGCATTTCAATCCCAGAGAGAACGCTATCTACTGCTTCTTGCCATATTTTCTTATAGTCTAAGTTCATGTCCGTTAAAATGAAATTCGTAATGTTATCAAACACTAAAGCGAGCAATTGGGACTTTATTAAGATATTTTCCTCCTGTATCGCCCCAATCTCTACAGCATGGGTGAATAAGGTATTAAACAGGTTTAAGTAATCTTGTTGGATCGTCACAAGGCGCTCCGAATAATACGTGTCTTGCGAGGCAAGTAATAGATACTGATTAAACAAATGATTAAAATGAGGATCATTCACTTGCTGGGCTATGGCGTTTTCACCTATAGAGTATAAGCTTTGTTTTACATTTTTTTTCGTAATTGTCTTTGTATCGATGAACGTAATCGCATGAATTTCTTGAGTCACTTTTTCAAAAAGAGACTTAATCAATTCATCTTTCGACTTAAAATAATAATAAATAGCCGGCTTCGATATGCCAACCTCTGAAGCAATATGGGACAAACTGGTTTGATGAAATCCCTTTTTAGCGAACCTTTCATAAGCCGTTTTAACAATTTGGTTATACGTTTCTTCTTTATTACGCATTTTATAACCCCCTTCATTTACTTACCGGTAAGTAAATTATACACCATTGTCTGATTATTGCAACCAGAGAATAACAGCTTCTTCACTTTGGCAATAAGAACAAATTAAAAAAAGCAGCTGAATGGCTGCTTTTTGATCTTATGTTAGCCAACTTCCCCAGTCGGTTTCCCGTTTCTCATAAAGTACTAAGTTACGACATTTAATGATAGAATTTTAGTTTTTTAAAAAGTGAGTAGCAATTAGTGTGCAATATACATTTTAAATTGACAAAAAAGAATCTACACAAAAATTATAGATTCTTTTTAACTAAAACAACTAAAACCTTAATAGTGACTTGAAAAAGCCTGTAAAAGAGGCTAAAGGTACTGTATCTTATGTAAACTTGTAAAAATATAAAGCCCTTCCCTCCTCTAATAAAAAATGACTGGTAAGAATTAGATGTGATATCGATATTCCTCCAGCCATTTATTAAAGCATGGTTTAGCATAGCCAAATTAATCTCAAAGCTCAACTGACCTTAGCTGCAATCATATCCTTCCGCGCAATCCTCGCGAGTTTCTTGTCCTAGAACGCGGTCTTTAGCAGCAGACTCATATAAAGTAACTATTTCTTGAGTCCCTACAAGTATTGGCACATCAACATCGTTTTTATGAGAAATTAGTTTATTTACATACACTGGCTCATGCCCCGCCTTGAATCGGCTACACTAAATTGGACAACGTTTTTGTGGGGGATTACACTACAAATAAGAACCCATAAGGAGCGAGTGTCATGACCCAATCAAAACGAGAACGTCGAACGTTTACACCCGAATTTAAAAAGCAAATGGTTCAGTTACATCAGAGTGGGAAATCGCGAGCTGCGATTGCTCGAGAGTATGATCTAACCCCGTCCTCTTTAGACAAATGGATCAAACAGGCAACGACATCTGGATCATTTAAGGAAAAAGATAACCGTTCTGAACAAGAGGAAGAACTCCAGCGATTACGTAAAGAATTGGCTCACGCCAAAATGGAAAATGATATTTTAAAGCAAGCCGCGCTGATCATGGGACGAAAGTAAATGTGATTCGGAATAACGCTCACAAATACTCGGTATCAGCAATGTGTGCCGTCCTAAACCTCTCTCGAAGTACGTACTATTATGCGATTAAACATACTCAACGTAAACCCAAAGAGGATGCGCTGACATCACTCGTTCGTCGGCTTTTTTTAGAAAATCGAGGGACTTATGGAACGCGTAAATTGAAAGCATTGCTTCTTCGAGAAGGGTACCATGTCTCGAGACGACGGATTGGCCGAATCATGGCTAGCCAAGGGTTGGTTTCCGTTTATACCGTTGCGAAATACAAACCCAAAAGAACACCGAGTAACGAGGCGGTCATTGCCAACAAGTTAAATCGCTCGTTTGCACAAGAAGAAGAACGACATAGTATCGTAAGTGATCTCACATATACACGCGTAAACAGGCGGTGGCACTATGTGTGTTTACTGCTTGATCTGTATAATCGAGAAGTGATCGGATGGAGTCACGGACCAAATAAAACGAGTGAACTTGTTAAAAAAGCCTTCGCTTCTGTCACTGGAGATTTACGAAAAATCACGCTTTTCCACACCGATCGAGGGAGTGAATTTACAAGCCGAGCCATTGACGAATCGCTTCTGGCGTTTGGGATTGAACGTTCGTTAAGTCTAAAAGGATGTCCCTACGATAATGCGGTAGCTGAATCGATGTTTCATATCGTGAAAGTCGAGTTCCTAAAGCGCTATACGTTCGACACAACCACGGACTTAGAACGTGAACTAGCTGACTATCTTCATTGGTATAACCATTTTCGCATACACGGAACCTTACAGTATCAAAGCCCGATTGAATTCAAACAAACCGCCCACAAAAAAAGTGTCTAGAAAAGTGTTGACGGTTCATTATTGAATTTTTTAATCACATGAATGAATAGCCATATATTTATTATTATTATGATATCTGCTAGAATGGAGTTCGTCGTTTATTAAGAAAGGGGATAAATTAGTGGTATTTGAAATTAGTATGCTTATAGTATTAGTTACTTTTATAGTTAGTGCAATTATCCTAACCAAAAGAGGTAATAGTTTTAAAAATTTCTCTAAAGAAAAGATCGAACTGTTGAATACTGTACGAGAAAAAGAGTATAAAAAGGAAAAACAATTAGATCAAGAACTACGCTTTCTACAAAAAGAATGTACAAGTCAACAATCCACGATTGAAACAAAGTTAAAAGAAATGAAAGAAGAAATAAACGCTTTAGAAGATAAAAAGAGAGGGATTTAGATGTTCTATTTATTTTGGCTTAGTATATTATTTGTTTGTATTATAGCGGTACTAATTCAGAACAAAAATCAGATTAATAGTAAGAAAAATAATATTGATAATGAGGTCAATGAAAGGTTAGAAGAGCTACATAAAAAAATCGAAATTAAAGAAAAAGTTGTTGAACATTTTAAAATAACAGTAAAAAATCAAGAACATCAAATTAACGAAGTTGATAAACTAAAAGAAAAATTAGAACGATTGAATGAAAAAAAATGAAAGTACAATTCAAAAAAGATCCCTATATAATGGGATCTTTTTTGAATTATACTAAGCAGTAATTAAACTAATTGTATTTTCAACTATACCTGAGACTAGAGCGGCAAACCAAGCAATAATTGAAACCAAGCCTTTAGTTAAGGCAGCCCCCGCAGCTAATTTTGCAAGTAAGATAACTGCTGCTATTGTAAGAACAACAACAAAAGCAAACGCAACTCTATTATTTCTAAAGTTAAAATCTACATCAGTTAGCGCAATGCTCTCAAATAATTTTACATCTCCATCCAATATTTTTGTTATCTCAAGACTCATCCAATCCATCGAAACGAAAGGAAAGCTGGAAGACCAACTAAAATCAAAATAAGACACTCGGGCTTCATCAATACCATCAACTGCTCTTACAACTTGATTTAATTCTCGATTAACTACAGTAACATCAGCGCCCATATAACTAGCAATTTCATTGATAAAACGATCTAAAGCGCCCTGGATATTTATTCGCCCTGTCACCACTTCTTTTGAGTTAATTGTCCATACATTATGGCTATTAGTTACTAATCTTCCTCTTAACTCCCCACTGAAATTCGCCACTTTAATAGGATAAGACCCAGTCAAAGCAATCCCTTTATAGTTGGAATTAAATAACAGATCTAATCTTTCATTAACCATAACAGGCAAGAACACTGAAGTTGGTTGATAGATCTTATTTGCATGATCATCGTCTCCACCACCGATGTTAGAATTCATGACTTGTCTAAGAAAATCATCATACTGTCCACTATTATTCAAGTTAGCCGGACAATTTTTCCCACTCCAATGTTGATGAGGTACCACTCTTGAAATAGGAATGTTGTGATTAGCCATAAGTTGGCGAACTAATGCAGCAGCATTCCGTCGCGTTCGAGAGAAATTGCCATCACTGTTTACACATAGTTCGATTCCAATACTATTTCGGTTCCCATTCCCACTTCCATCACCAGCATGGAAGCCTGTTTCATTTAATGGTAAGTGCTGATAAATGATCTGTCCGCTGTCGACTGTATAATGCCAAGATACAGCTGTAGTAGGATTTTTTACATATCGTGAATGCATTAGTGCATTTGCACCTGTACTTCTATTGGCTGTTTCATGAATCGTAATATATTGTGGATTCATTGCGTAACCAGGACGATTGGAATTTGAACGTGGGATGTAGTCTTGTCTAATCGTTAAATCACCAATACTTCCTCCTCCAATTTCACCCGGACCAGAACCGCCGGATCCACCGATACCACCAGAGCCTCCTCCGCTACTTAGGCCGAGATGAGCTTGTGTGGCTGGTCCTGCAATTCCATCTACTTGTAGGCCGTTATTGCTCTGGTATCGTCTTACAGCGTCTGCCGTTGATGGACCATAAACGCCATCCACTCCAGATAGAACATAGTTCGCATTCACGAGAGCTTGTTGTAATCGTCTCACATCATCTCCTTGCATGTACGGGTCTGTAAGTCGTAGCACACGACCTTCACCTGAGCCTCCAGAGCCTCCACCGCTAATTCCGAGATGGGCTTGTGTGGCTGGTCCTGCAATTCCATCTACTTGTAGGCCATTATTGCTCTGGTATCGTCTCACAGCGTCTGCTGTTGATGGACCATAAACGCCATCCACTCCAGATAAAACATAGTTCGCATTTACGAGAGCTTGTTGTAATCGTCTCACGTCTTCTCCTTGCATATACGGGTCTGTAAGTCGTAGTACACGGCCTCCACCGGTACCACCAGAGCCTCCTCCGCTACTTAGGCCGAGATGAGCTTGTGTGGCTGGTCCTGCAATTCCATCTACTTGTAGGCCGTTATTGCTCTGGTATCGTCTTACAGCGTCTGCCGTTGATGGACCATAAACGCCATCCACTCCAGATAGAACATAGTTCGCATTCACGAGAGCTTGTTGTAATCGTCTCACATCATCTCCTTGCATGTACGGGTCTGTAAGTCGTAGCACACGACCTCCACCTGAGCCTCCAGAGCCTCCACCGCTAATTCCGAGATGGGCTTGTGTGGCTGGTCCTGCAATTCCATCTACTTGTAGGCCATTATTGCTCTGGTATCGTCTCACAGCGTCTGCTGTTGATGGACCATAAACGCCATCCACTCCAGATAAAACATAGTTCGCATTTACGAGAGCTTGTTGTAATCGTCTCACGTCTTCTCCTTGCATATACGGGTCTGTAAGTCGTAGTACACGGCCTCCACCGGTACCACCAGAGCCTCCTCCGCTACTTAGGCCGAGATGAGCTTGTGTGGCTGGTCCTGCAATTCCATCTACTTGTAGGCCGTTATTGCTCTGGTATCGTCTTACAGCGTCTGCCGTTGATGGACCATAAACGCCATCCACTCCAGATAGAACATAGTTCGCATTCACGAGAGCTTGTTGTAATCGTCTCACATCATCTCCTTGCATGTACGGGTCTGTAAGTCGTAGCACACGACCTCCACCTGAGCCTCCAGAGCCTCCACCGCTAATTCCGAGATGGGCTTGTGTGGCTGGTCCTGCAATT
The DNA here is from genome assembly GCF_002019705.1 of Shouchella patagoniensis. GTDB lineage: Bacteria > Bacillota > Bacilli > Bacillales > Bacillaceae_D > Shouchella > Shouchella patagoniensis. The sequence goes on from NZ_KV917377.1 coordinate 2,214,316, forward strand.
CCATCTACTTGTAGGCCATTATTGCTCTGGTATCGTCTCACAGCGTCTGCTGTTGATGGACCATAAACGCCATCCACTCCAGATAAAACATAGTTCGCATTTACGAGAGCTTGTTGTAATCGTCTCACGTCTTCTCCTTGCATATACGGGTCTGTAAGTCGTAGTACACGGCCTCCACCGGTACCACCAGAGCCTCCTCCGCTACTTAGGCCGAGATGAGCTTGTGTGGCTGGTCCTGCAATTCCATCTACTTGTAGGCCGTTATTGCTCTGGTATCGTCTTACAGCGTCTGCCGTTGATGGACCATAAACGCCATCCACTCCAGATAGAACATAGTTCGCATTCACGAGAGCTTGTTGTAATCGTCTCACATCATCTCCTTGCATGTACGGGTCTGTAAGTCGTAGCACACGACCTCCACCTGAGCCTCCTGAGCCTCCACCGCTAATTCCGAGATGGGCTTGTGTGGCTGGTCCTGCAATTCCATCTACTTGTAGGCCATTATTGCTCTGGTATCGTCTCACAGCGTCTGCTGTTGATGGACCATAAACGCCATCCACACCAGCTAAGACATAGTTCGCATTTACGAGAGCTTGTTGTAATCGTCTCACGTCTTCTCCTTGCATATACGGGTCCGTAAGTCGTAGTACACGACCGCCGCCGGATCCCCCACTAGCAATTGCTTGCATTAATTCTTCATTTTGTGCTGCTGTACCCTGATAATTGGAAATGCCATGTTGCGCTGCTAAACGCTCACGATTAGAAAATGACGAATCAATTCCGATTCGGTCTAAATATGACACAATACCTTCACCTGGTCTTGGCGCTGGGTTACTCATATAATCACTCCTAAAAACAAAATTTATTACAGTGATTAGTATAGCTTGGATTTAATAGGTATATATCCCATATTTGGTATGTTATTACTGAATAAAAACTCTCTAATAAATGACGTTACATAAATTCTACTCATTTTTAAAGTTCTCTTCATCCCTACTTTGAAGCTTATTTTTCTGTTGTTTATCATTAGAATGATTTGCTCTAACATTAATGTTTACAAGTGCATTTGCCTGTTCTTCTTTACTACTTTTCAATTTATCTAATAACTGTTGTAGTACTTTTGGAACGTACACATTTAATCCACGAAGATTCTCTAATATAGAGACCATTTCATTAATGATATAGGCCCAAATGACGATGGTTCTAAGGATTGGAATTTCAAAACCAAATAAAGGGATACCTTCTTCCGTAAAGACCACATCCAGCCCGTGTGCCAATACAACGACGACAAGGATAAGAACTTTTTTTATGATTCCAGTAAATCCGACTTTGCTTGAAAGATCTTTTAATTTATATGCTTTGTACATACCTGTAAAATAATCAGCCACCATAACTAAAATTAAAAATTGTAACAAAACGTCCCACCCTCCAAATAAATACGTAATCACAGCACCCATTACGGTACCTATAAGCTTAATAATCAAATCAAACATTAGTAGACTCCTTATGAATTCCTTATATATAGAAATTGAGATTAAAAATGAGCCAACTGAAAATACAATTGGCTCATTTAAGTTTGTATATTTAATAGGTCGTTTGACAGTTCATACCTCGAACGAGGCTAAAAACATACAATTAATTTGTTATAAATGATTTCAAACTAATCAAAAGTTTATCTAATACGCGATTTCTTAAATTGAAGAGGTGCTTTTCTCCATAACCCATCTCAATCGATGTTTCTTTAATGGTGCGGTTATCAAAATATCGAAAATAAACAAATTCCGACTCTATCTCTTCTAACTGTTCGATTGCTATATCTACGGAATCAGTGATTAAGCTGTAATGTAAAATCTCTTCATGGATACCCTTTGCATGCTTTACTTGATTTGGGCTCTCAAGTATGGAATTTAGAGACTCCGCATCTTCCTTCACTCTTTCGAAATCCAATATTTTAGACTTATCTGGTAGCATTGCGTATAATTGTTTTTTAAGGTTCAGTTTCCCCGCTTGATAAGTCTTGTATTTTCTTAATATTGATTCAATGACCTTGATTTGTTCCATTCTTGTCTTATCCTTGACACTCATCTCTCAATACCACCTTTAAATTAATTAGTCTAACTGTGCTTTTGCAACCTTAATAACTTCTTTTTCATTTCCCACTATGTAGTCTCTTCCATTAACAAACTTAACTGCGACGCCATTGTAGAGTGGCATATACTGGCCATAATATTTCTCATCTTTGTAAATGTTCGTTCCACCGTCTTTACGCTTTACAAAATAATACATCAAAACCATCTTCCTGATCCTCTAGCTCTACATCTATGCCAGGAACAATCTCACCGTAATGATCAATTAACTTGCCATTTTCAATAAAAGCACTAATTTTCACACTACTCCAATCTACTTCACTTGCAGCGTCAGGTTTAACAAATCCTTTTTTCTTCGCATAAGGTAGAAATGCGTGATCATCTCGTTTAAATATAAGTTTATCGTTGGCCATATGACACCCTTCTTTTAGATTAGATACTACCGCCATTTGTTACTACTTGTATAAAAATGTTACCCCTGGTAATAATATAATTCTTTTTCATCTTAAGAACTATTCGCACCTTTGTCAATACCAACAGTGTATTCCGCCTCCAAAATATTACTACAGGTAACATAAAAGCACGACACCATTAATTACTACTGGTAATATTTTACTCAATCATAGGCACAAAAAAAGGACTAAAATCGGTGTTTCATGAAATTAAAAGAGTTTATACTTAATCGTATATCTTTATAAAAATATATGGTGTACTTAGTAGAGAAATTTAAAGATCTTTATTAGAAAGAGGAAATAGTGAGTTTACATCAAAATATTACTATAAGAAATAAATTAATTTAAATGAAAGTAGGGAACAGGATGAGAGGAGATAGACTTAGAGAGCTTAGAAAAAAAAGCAATTTAACCATTCAACAAGTTGCTTCAAAGCTAGGAGTCACTTATTCTGCAGTTCAAGGATATGAAGTAGATAGAAAGACGCCGTCCATTTCAAACCTGGAACAACTATCGATTCTATTTAATGTTTCTGCAGATTTTCTGCTAGGACTAAGTGATGATCCAATAATTGAAAAGAGTCCGGAGCTATTTGACTATTTAAAACAAGATAATTTGACTTGGAAAAACATTAAACTGAATAAACAACAACTTGATATGATAAATTCTATTCTAGAAGTCGCTATACAAAGACAAAGTGATGACGCCCTTGACAAAACACACAAAATAGAAACGAAAACAAATACGAAAAGTACTCAAAGTGACTAAACCACAGGAGTGCTTTTCGTAACCACTTTGTATTCAAACCCACATTATTTTATCTTTTCTTCTTCTGATTCAAGAACTAACTCACTTACTATATTTTTAATTTCATTACCAGATATAACATCATTTTCTTCCAAACAATCGAGAATATGTTCGAAACTTACCCCCTTATCCTCTGGTAAAAAATGATGCATCTCGTTTATTACTATAAGCTTTTTGTAAATAAGTGTTTTCACTTGATTAGAGTTATTTTGAACGCTTTGACATTTATCTTCCTCATTTCTAGCCATCATAATCACACCTTATTTCTATTTTACAGAACACACGTTCTCCACCTATTGTTATTTTACATTCATAGTACAATATAGAGCAACAAAAATCTTATAAGGTTCTTCTTTAGTTTAGAGATAAAGAAATCATATAGAAACCTCCTTTTTATAACCAAATACTCAAAAAATTATCTATCAAACTTCCCTTTTAACTTGAAATTAGGACTAGCTTTTATGTTAAAACCGCATTTAAGAAGTAAATCCCCCCACTTTTGCGTTAAAAAATTTGACTCATCAGGAGATTCGTTATAATCGAATTCGAGATTTGCTTTCGTGTTTTTTGTCTTTAAACTGTTATTTCAGCATAAAAAAGTCGATTCCTAAACATAAAGGAATCAATTTTTTTAGTATGGTTTATTAAGCAAAAGCACTATGTTTGATTAAGTCCATGCCTTCACATAGTGAGTGCACCTAAAAGTTTGTTGCAAAAGATCATTGTCTGGGGAGCGGTTTGGTTAACGTGATCATTCTGTATGATCTGATGCCTTACTTCGAATCAGTTCATGCATCACCTTCTCCATAAACGTCTCCTCTTCTTTGGTAAAAGCACTAGGAAATAAATACGGATTTGGCTCATCAAAAGAACCATCATTCTGCTGAAGCTGTTTCATCGTTTCATCATCTAAAAGAGGTTCAACGACAGGTTTCATAAGTGCTATCTGAAGGTGAAATGAATGCTATAGGAATAGCCTTTTACGATAAAATGCTGTACTATTTGGAACAGGGTAAGTAATAAAAAGCCTGGGACAAAAGTAGATAGACAGATCAAAACGACGAACATTCCGTAAGAAAAGATGTTCGTCGTTTGTTTTATAAGAAAGTTAGCGGAAGGAGAATCCGAAGACTCCTGGGGGACCAGCACGTGTCTGAAGACTCTGGAGTGGTGGTTTTCCACGGTGGAGGCTGAGGCCGTGCCCCCGGAAAGCGAAGGGTTCTCCTGCAGCAGTGCCACTTAGCATATTTTATATTATTCCTCTTTTCAAGTCCTACTTTTAGTTATGTCCCAGCTTCTTCTTGTGCAGGAGGGTTATCGTGTGGAAATGTCTATTAGTTGTATCTAGTATTCTACTATTAGCAGGTTGTGCTAGTAGCAATGAGGATCGCGTGACTATTGGAGATGAAGCGGAAGCGTTTGATAAGTACGGTGAGAATCATGTAGGTGGGAACGATGTGTTTGTTTATTCAAATGGTGATGGGATCCATGTATTAGAAGAAGAGAATGGGATTGCGACACATATCCTTTTAAACATGGCGAATGATGAGGATATCGAAACATATGAAGACGCGTTTGAATACACTCTACAATTTGTACCTGATGATTTTGAATGGCTGGAAGATGATGATGAAGAAGGATTAATGACGTTTTCAGACGGGGAATTGGTTGTTGGCGTTCAAGTGAGCGAGACGTTCGATTCTGCCGTCGTATTTTATGTGGAAGAATAGATGTTTAAGTACCATTTAAACACCCCCTAACCTATCAGTGTCAGGGGGTGATTACTCTGCCCTATTCTTTTATTCCTTTATCTCTTTCCGGCCATTTGGTGTTCTATTACCCTTTCACTGCTCCCTGGGTCATTCCCTCGACAATTTGTTTTTCCATAAATAAATAGAACAGGATCGTTGGTACAAGAACAATGGTTAAAGCGGCCATCTGCGCTGTATAGTTTGTTGAATGCTGACCAGCAAAGTTGGCAAGGCCAAGCGGCAATGTCCGCAGCATGTCATCATTAATGAGGACGAGCGCAAAACTAAACTCATTCCAGTTGTTAATAAAGTTAATAATGATGGCCGTTGCGAGAACGGGGCGGGTCATCGGTAGAATGATCGACCAAAAAATCTTATATACCCCGGCGCCATCCATAATCGCAGATTCCTCGATCTCTTTTGGAAACGACTTCATAAAGCTTGTTAATAAGAAAATCGTAATCGATAAGTTAAAGGCGATGTATGGCAAGATGAGCGCTAAGCGTGTATCAAGTAAGCCAATATTTTGCATTAAAATAAACATCGGTACAAGCGTCGCATGAATAGGTACAAGCAAACCTAGAATAAAAAACGAATAAAGCAGTTTCTGGCCTTTGAATCGGAACCTCGCTAAAAAGTATGAGGCAAGTGCGCCAAAAAATACGGTTAATACAACAGCCACGCCTCCAACAAAGACACTATTAAAAAAGTAGGTGTTGATATTGGCTGTAAACCAAGCCTCCACGTAATTTGTCCACACCCATTCCGTTGGCAAGCCAAATGGATTTAAGGCAAAATCCTGCCCGGATTTAAATGAATTGAGGATCATCCAAACGATTGGATATGCATTCACAATCGCAAAGACACTCAAGATTAGATAAATCAGTGTTCGTTTCGTCTGTTTCTTCACCCGTGCTGTTTTTTCATTTATTTCTTTCCTCGGCTTCGGTGTTCGCGGAACATTGTCAACCTGCATGATGCAAACCTCCTCTATGTTTGTCTTGTTTCATCAAGCTCTCTTTCTACCGCGCTTTTTTAGAAGCAAATTAGCAAGCACAATGATCGTGATGCTAAAAACAAAAATTAAGACAGAAATCGCACTACCATAGCCGTAACGCAACCCTTGGAACGTTTCTGTATACATATATGTAGCCATCACTTCTGTCGCATTGGCTGGTCCACCGCCAGTCATAACGTAAATCAAGTCAAATGTTTTTAAGCTTCCACTAATGCAGAGAATGACTGCGATGATAATGACACCCCAGATGGAAGGTAACGTTACGTACCGTATTTTCTGCCACTCCGTCGCCCCATCCAGTTCTGCCGCTTCTAGAATCTCGTTTGGCACTGTTTGCAAGGCGGATAGAAAAATGATGAAGTACAGACCGACAAACTGCCAGATGATGACCGCGGCGATTGCGTACATCGCATAATCAGGATTGCCGAGCCAATTTTGCGCAAGCGCACTTAAACCAAGGTTATCCAGTAGGTTGTTTAATAACCCTTGCTCGACGTTGTAAATCATTCTCCACGTCAGCGAGATGACGACGGTTGAAATGACAACTGGAAGAAAGGCAATCGTCCTGAAAAACTTCGCACCCTTGATCTTCCGGTTTAACAATAAAGCGAGCACAAGCGCAATCGGGATTTGACCAAATATCGAAGCCGCCACGACAATTAAATTGTTTCGGACAGATAACCAAAACACGGAATCATTGATAATGGCTTTAAAGTTGGCTAGACCCACATATTCCATCGGTGAAAACCCATTCCAGGACATAAATGAATAGTAAAACGAGATAAAGATCGGAATAATGCTGAAGATACAATACACAAGCAAGGCTGGAATCACGCCTAGCGCGATTTTCCAACGGCTTTTTAATAGATGCATCTGCATCACGTCCTTTCGTCACTTCTTGTTGGAAGCGTTTTCTATTTACATTGTAAAGGGACTCTTTTTATGTAAGAATCCCAAAAGTTACGATTATATCTGTTTTTTTCTTGTTTCATGGCTCGCATTTAAACGCCGATAATGGGTTGGTGTTAATCCGACTTGTTTCTTAAACACTTGCACGAAATATTTGTATTCTTTGTAGCCAACATATTCAGCAATTTCAAACACTTTATTGGACGTGTTGAGCAACAACTCTGATGACTTTTGGATGCGCAAACCATTTAAATACTCTGAAAAACTCTGACCTGTTTCTTGCTTAAAAAGCATGCTGAAATAATTTGGTGTAATGAAATGGAGCTCTGCCACTTCAGCCGCCCGCAAGTCCTGCTGGTAATGTTTGTTAATATAGCGTTTAATATTCTCAATCACCCAATGGTTGTGTTCGTTTTCTTTCAGCTCACCAAGAAAACCAACCATGTCCCGAAGGAAGATCTGTTCAATCGCCGTAGACGTGTTGAGTAAACGGAGATCCACTTCTCCTTGCAACCGAAGTTCAATATCGTCGAATGCTTTATTTGGCAACCGTTCTTGCAACTTTCGTTTGAGCACTAACTCTAGCTCCCGGCACACATGCACGATATGGCTTAGCGATTGGCCCTTCGCCGCTAACTCTGACACCGTTTGCGCGATACACGTTTCCACTCTGCTCTCGTCATGCTTCAGCACGGCTTCCAATAAAGCTACTTCTGCTTCTGCTGGATACAACGTTACCTTGTCGCTTTGTACACCTTCAAAAGAAATGCCCTCTCCGTGGCCCCGCTGATGATCGAGCAGCCGTAGCGCTTGCTGGTAATGAGAAAAACAAGTGGAAAACGAGCCACCAATCGAGGAAGCTACCGTTTGAAGCGGGTATGGGGTTTGCTTCATGACTTCTGTCCATACGTCGTGAATCCGCCAATTGGAGAGAACTTCAGGGTCCTCGCTGTAACAAAGCGTCAACAACTCATTTTCATGGCCAAACAGGGAAACTTGCTGAATCCCGCACGTTTCCAATGTCGTACCCACAACGCTTTTTACCATTTCATTCATTTGTTCAAACGTATCAAGTGGCAACGTCTCTTGGAGCTGGGAATAGCCAGACACTTCACTAATGAGCAGACGATAGGCCCCAAACAACGTATCTTGTTTGGCTTTGATCGTTTCTGAAACAGGTGTATGAAAGAGCGCATGGAGAAGCAATTGGGCAATCCAATCATGAACCTGACTGCGTTTCTTCTCTTTTTGCATCACAATTTTTTTGGTCACGATTCGAACAAGCCCCATTAATTCGTCCACATCCACTGGTTTAAGCAAATAGTCTTCGATCCCTAAACGCAGTGCCTGCCTCGCATAGTCGAAATTATCAAACCCACTAATGATGATCATTTTCGTATCGGGGTATTCTTGCACCATGTATTCTGCCAAAGCGAGCCCATCCATTTCTGGCATGGAGATATCCGTCAGAATCAAATCAATGGATTGTTGTTCCAGTTTTTGCAAGGCTTGCTTGCCATTAAAAGCGGTGTCTACGACTTCTACCCCTAGACTCTCCCATGGAATCGTTTGAACGAGCCCTTGGCAAATGACCGGTTCATCATCCACGATCAGCATCCGTATGTTCATGAGCCGCATCCTCCTTTTCAAGCAATTGTCTCCGCTCTGCTTCGCTTTCTACGTATGGAATGCGCACACGAATGTGGGCGCCTTTATCCGATGCGATCGCCATTAGTCCGCCATTTTCACCAAACGTCTTCACTAAGCGTTCATGCGTGTTTCGTAAAGCAAACCCATCGCCATCTCGGTTTTCTTCATTTAATGATTCGTTAAATACGTCCACGTCAACATGAAACCCTTTGCCGTTATCAAACACATCAATCAGAACAAATGCACCTTCCCGATACGCGCGAATGGTAATGGCATTCGCTTGATTTAATTCACGAAAACCGTGCCGAAGACTGTTTTCTACTAACGGTTGCAAGATCAGCTTTAAAATAAGGGCTTGTTCAATACTCGCTTCCATGCGGAGGGAAAACGTCAGCTGGCCGCCGAGCCGTCGCTTTTGCAACTCCAAATAGCTCTGGACATAATTCATTTCATCTTTGAGGGAAATCAACAGTTTGCCCTGGCTTAAGCTAATCCGGAACAATCCTGACAAATGCTCAATGCTTTTTCCCGTCTCAAATGCCTGCTCCAACCTTGCCGTCCAGCGGATCATATCCAATGTGTTGTACAAGAAGTGAGGATTAATCTGACTTTGCAACGCTTTTAACTCTGATTCTTTATTCTGAATTTCGAGTTTATACTTCGTCTCGATTAAATGCTGGATGCGAGCGACTGCTTTATTAAAGCGCGAACCTAACTGGCCAATTTCATCCTGTGAACGCACTTTTACTTGCGCAGTGAAATCGCCTTCTTCAAGGCGCTTTGTTTCCCGCGTCAGTTCTGTGATTGGTTTAATGATCGTCAACATAAACCCTGCAATCGCTACAAGACCGATCATACCTGCCACACTCATAATGATTTGCATCGTTTTACGAATGCCTATAAATTCGTCAAGAATATACTCTTCGCTTATGGTTGAAACGAGGGAGAGATCCGTGCCAGCTACTTTTCGAGTAACTCCATAATATGTTTCCCCGCGATCCTCATATTGGAAAAGGGCTTCCTCTGATTGCATGTTAAAAATAACATCCTCATTTGGATACAGATCACCAACAAGGTCTGGATTGCGATGAGAAAGAACAAGGCCCTCCTCTTGAAGCAAGATCATTTCATAGTTCGGATCCAAGTAGCTGTTTGTCATATGAGCAAACAATTCGCGCTCATCTAAGCGGATTTTCACTTGCCCAATCGGTTCGGAAATATCGTAAAGGTTGTTGATCACCCGAAACAGCGAAAGAATGGTGTAATTTCCCGTTGTCCAACCTCTTCGCGTTAAAATATACGGGTCCGTCCATACAACCTTGCCAAGTTCTTCGCGAGCTGTATCCTCCCAAAACGATTCATCACCGCCCATTCGCTCCCCAAGATGTAATTGAGCTCCATTGATTCCTTCAATCTGCGCAGAATTAAAATAGGTTTTATTGTTTAAATGAAACGTAAAAAAGCCGCGAATATGATCTTGAAGCCGTTGCATCTCTTCCGGCTCACTCTCCTCCCCGTCCACGGGAAGCGTCATGTATTGCCGAAACTCTTCGCTATAAATGATATAACTAGATAACTCTTCTACTTCTTCCATCACGTCAAGCAAATTTGATTCAATCTGCCGCAAGTTCTGTTCCGTTCGTTCAATCACTTGTTTTTCTAAGATAGCATTTGATTGATAGTAAACGAGTAAACTAATCGTTAAAGCTGGGATTAAAATAAGCGACAATAAGATCAATACCGATTTCCAGCGCAAACTCCAATGACGAAATGATCCCCATTTATTCATAGTAAGCGACAGTCCCTTTTCATTGAGTCGTTGGAAAAGAGCAGCGCCATTCAAGAAAGAATGCCCTGCTCTTTGTCATTTACTATAGCATCATTGCGCGTTTACCGTGTTTTGAATATTTTGCGCGGCTTCTTCTGGAGTCGAGCGACCAATGGTGATCGCTTGCAACTCATTTTGCAACACATTGTTGACCGCTTGTGGCAAGACCGCGTCATACACGGGGGCTGGCGGCGCTTCTTGTGATAGCTGCAACATGTCTAAAAACAAAGGATCAAGATCCGCCTCTTCAGGCATATCAACCTCAGCAGCCACTACACGACCTACACCAATTAAGTCCTGATAAAATTCTTCATTAAACATCCATTTCAAGAACGTCTCTCCTGCTTCTCTCTTTTCATCAGATAAATCCGCATTCAACGACCAGGCATTTCCATATACAGTTGAAATCGTACCAGAGTCACCTAAAGGAATCGGCGCAATGCCAACATTCATCTCATCCGTCTTATTCGTCAAAATGCTAATCGCGCCCCAGTTTCCATCAATGACCATCGCCGAACGTTCTTGCAAGAAATACTCAATCATCTGGTTATCATCGATCGTATTTAAATCTTCGTTAAATGCATCAATCTCCACTAACTCTTCAATCACTTCTAGCGCCTCAACAAACTCTGGGTCCGTGAACGAACGCTCTCCTTCAAGTACTTGCGGAATAAAATCATTTCCTGTAAAACGATCGGCAATCGTTGAAATGTATACCGATTGCAGTACCCAAGAAGCTGAATTTCCTAAAGCAATAGGCGTCGTGTCCTCATCACGTAAATCGCCAATCAGTTGTTTAAATTCATCGTACGTTTGTGGGAACTCATCGTACCCTAATTCATTTAACATATCGATATTATAAAAAACGAAGCTTGTTGGGTTTTGAACAGAAGGGATGGCATACGCTTCCCCATCAAACGTAAAATCAGCAAGCGCGTCTTCATTCAATAACCCATTGTCCGTCCAGTTGTCCAAAATATTAGTAAGTGAACCGACCGCTTCTCCATCTACAAGCGGCTGAAGCTCGGCTCCAGGCCACACTTGAAAGATGTCTGGCAGCTGTCCACCTGCAGCTTGCGTATTTAACCGTGTCCGGTAATCCGCATGAGGCGTCGTTTCGATGTTTAATTGAATATCATCATGTTCTTCATTAAATTGTTCGACCCGATCCACTGTTAATTTAAAGTCATCCCGGTCCGGATTCGCCGACGCCCAAAAGCTCAGCTCCACAACCTCATTACTACCTGATCCACTTGCATCTTCTGTATCCCCACCACAAGCCGCAAGCATCGTCAACATACACACGGCCGTACCTGTATAGACGTAATTCCGTCTCTCCCTGCCATTCAAGCTAATTCCCCCTTTTTTGAAATCGCTTTCAAAAATTATTATGACATATTCCTTTATTTAAAAAAGTCTAAAATATTAACATTACATCTATTAATTTATTGAATATGGGCCGTCGTTTGTATGACAGGAAAAAGCATGGGCGTGAATGACAAGTTGTTTATGAACATACGATATCGCTCACAAACATGCCAGCATCCACTTGATGATAAAAAAGCGCCAAAATGATGGTTATCATTTGGCGCTAAAGACACTACTTCTCTTTCTCGAAGGTGATCAATCCAATATTGAGGTGTTTTAAACAAAAAAGAGCAAACGATGGCCCGCTTACATATAAGCCCTAAGTTATCCCTTTCCAACACGGATTGGTTCTTATTCACGACTCCACTCTCCCATTAAAAAAGTTCGTTTTCATAAAAAAACAAAAAAGTTGCTGTTTTTCCACGGTTCTAGAAAAGCAGCAAGCTTGTTGTCTTATGAGTGGTAATAGTTTAGCACTTCTTTCCAGTCTGCTGGTTTCCCGTTCGCACGAAGCTCAGTTGCAACCTCTGCAAGCACCAGGCAAACGACCGATAAGAGAATTTAAAATTTGAATCATTCTTCCTATCATCCTTTTCAGATAATGTAAACGCATTCATTGTTTTGGCGACACTTATAGGAGCTATGGGTAAACATAGCTTATACTCGTTTTCCCATTTTATGTACGTATTTTTAAAGAAAAGAATTAATAAAACCACTCTACTTAAAGAGTGGTTTTATTAAGTAATGCATTACCCTTAGAAACGAAGATCAATAAGGAATACCATTATAATGCTCAAAAATCGAAACACTATACATGAAATTTGTTCCCACATTAATCGACTAATATATACATAATTCTCTTAATATAGGAGATCCTTATAGAAGTGCGAAATGAAAGGTGGCACAGAAAATGAAATTACTTAGGAGGATTGCGATGGGAATTATGAGTGGTAACCCACAAGACGAACCAATGCATTATGGAGAGGTTTTTAGCACTTGGAATTATTTAATGGTTTGTAACAAAAACATTGCTGATACTCAAATGTTACTAAATCATGTTGGTGATAATGATCTTAAGAAACTATTGCTTGAATCCATTGATGCTGCAAAATCAGAGGCTAAACAAATTTCAGAGTTGCTTAAAACGAATGGTGTGGCTTTACCACCAGCGGCACCCGAACCACCATCAGTGGATTTAAATGCTATTCCAGTCGGAGCTCGTTTCCCCGATCCTGATGTCGCAGCCACTGCTGCTGGAGCAACAGCGACTGGACTTGTCACATGTAGTCAAATCATGGCACAGTCCATTCGCGAAGACATTGCTATGATGTTTGGTCAATTTCACATGGCAAAAGCTACACTCGGCGCAAAATTTCTAAAACTAACAAAAGAAAAAGGATGGTTAATACCTCCCCCGTTACATCACTCCGAGACGGAAAAATAACATAGTAGTTGCTATTCGATTTCTACTACTAAACAAAGCCCACCGTCGCCTCTATCAGGCGACTTTTTTTGTCATAGGACAAGTTCCTTTTTGAAAAGTTCATGAGTTAATCGCGTTATTAAATAAAATTGAAGATAAGAATAAAGAAGTCACCATTCAACATTTAATTTACTTACAAGAGAATGGAATCATCGTAATGGAGGAAAAAGAACTCCTGTGTACAATTCCTAATAACGATACACGTGTACACCTTAGTTGAAGCACAAGCATTATAAAAGCCACCCACAGGGATAGGGGCGGCTGGAGTCGTGATGTGTGCTATCCTGGAGGGGAGAACACACATTACTTATAGTGAACCGTTTATTATTTATTTATACATCTAAATACTAAATAATCCCCGCTTTTGCGGGGATTTATCGAATGAGGTGAACTCGTCTCCTTTAGAAAACAGCCCGAACACAGTTAAGTGCATAAATAATATATATCAAAAGAACGATATTAAGTAGAACCTAATTTGAAAATTCTTTTTTTTAACAGCAAAATTGAAAGCCGCTGCATTCATAATTTATTCAGCACATGAAAGTTTCTCTATAGTAAAACAGTGCAGTTAAATAACCACTCTAAAAGCCGCAAAGTGATTCATTAAACGAATGAACATCCGCTTACTTTTGTGAATTATTATCAGAACTGAATTTCGATGTCATTTGTCCAAATTTATTAGAAGAAGAGACAATTTTTGATTATTCTCAAGAGGAAATTGCTTATGGAGATTTTATGAAGAGCGTAGGTTTCACTGACGCTACACAAAAAATAAAATCGTTATTATCAGATGTTAAAGATAATTACGAAAAAATATGTATTATTGGATTTAGTATAGGGGCTACTATTGCTTGGTTTTGTAGTGAGGAAGAATGTGTAGATGGAATAGTTGGATACTATGGTTCACGTATTAGGAATTATGTAGAATTAACACCACAAACTCCAACACTGCTATTCTTTCCACAAGAAGAACACTCTTTTAATGTGGACGATTTAATTTCGACTTTAAATCAAAAGAATATTGAAGTACATAAATTTAACGGAAAACATGGATTTAGTGACCCTTACTCTCCAAATTATAATTTTAAATCTGCACAAAAAGCATTTAATGAAATGATGAATTTTATAATAAACATACATTAAGTTAGCTGATGTGTTACTAAGCTATAAGGGATTTCCTTAAACAAGGGAAACTTTTTTCTTTTGATGCTAACGGGTAGCGATCCTTAAAGAAGCAGGGACTGCTCTTTTTCTTATTGAAGTAACGAGCAGGATACTGATGCAAGGAGCTGCCTCTTTAGTCACCCATGACGAAGGACAGCTCTTTTTGCTTGTATTAATGTTATTGACAATTTCCAGCAAGGATTATACCTTCTAAGACAGGAGCACCTGAAGTGCCAGCCAACAAATTAAAAGGGCGTACTGATACACGCGAGTTTGGCGTAACGGATGCAGCGGTAGGAAGTTCTATTCGGGATGACCAAGTAGGTGGGTCTTCCGGAGTAGCAAATAACTGGTTTCCAAAGCTACCAGTCCCGGGAATGATGATTTCACCTGTATACTTGTCAAAATTACCGAAAACTTGAGGCTGCGGTAAGGTTACCATAATGCTCACAGCCTGACCTCCTCTTGGACCAAAATTCACATAAGCTACGCCACCTGTACCGAATGGTACTCTCCCTCGGGGCCGTAAAGACGTACAGCAGGGGTAAGGGATTAAACCCGGAACGCAGAGGATGTCCCCGGGGAATAATACATTAGGATTTGGAATATGGGGATTGTTAACTGCAAGTGCTTCTATTCTTACTCTGAATATCTGCGCAATGGTATAGAACGTGTCTCCTGGAATTACGGTGTACCGACCCAAAAACCCCGGTGGACAGTTCCCTGGTATTCTTGCTTGTTGTCTATACATAAATCTGCCTCCCAATCGTAAAAACCTTATTTTACGGTATGTAGTAAGCTTTAAAGTGGGTATGCTTTTTGGAATTATGAATTAATTATCATCAAAACAGTAAAAACACTATTGTTGTTATGACTGGTTCTACAGTGAATCTTAACAGCAATCAGTAATAAATGGTTAGGGGGAAAGTGATGAGTGTGATATTTTAACCTAGTAGTTTAAAGGATGAAATTATAGGACTTATAGAGTTTTTTAAAGAAAATGATACGGTTTTGCCTTGTTTTCATGCAATGTAAGGGGAGGATTTATTTAAGAAGGTACTATAGATTTCATCTCGAATTATATAATGTGAGTTACTATCATTCATTAGTTGAGGTGAGCTGTCTTGAGCAGAGTTGAGAACAGTAAAAAGTTAAATTTAGAACGTATCGTTTTTATTGGAAGAACTTACGAGGAATATCTTAATATGTTCTTGCTTTCAAAAGAAGAGTTGTTTGGAAAGAAAGTTCTTGATTGCCCTGCAGGTGCATGTTCTTTTACTGCTGTAGGTAACAAGTTAGGATTAGACATTATTGCTTGTGATATTGCTTATTATCACTCTGGCAATTTACTTAAATCAAAAGGACTTCAAGATATTGAACATGCGATGGTTCATATGGAAAAAGCGTTTGATAACTATAATTGGGATTTCTTTAGAGACATAGCAGATTTAAAATCTCATAGACTTAGTGCCTTAACAAATTGTTCAAATGACATGCTAGAGAATGGTGAAAAGTACATTCCTGTTACGTTACCTACATTACCGTTTAAAGACGATCAATTTGATATCGTTCTATCTGCTCATTTTTTATTTATGTATGGAGATAGATTAGACTATCAATTTCATATTAATACTTTAAAAGAGTTGTTAAGAGTAACTAAGCTAGAGTTACGAATTTTCCCATTAGTGAACTTAGAAGGAAAAAGGTATGAAGAATTAGATAACATTATAAAATCTTTAAAAAGTTGGGGTTATGAAGTCACAGAAATAGCCGTCAACTACGAATTTCAAATAAATGCAAATTCAATGTTGAAAGTAAGGAAGTTGACGAGATAAGAAAGACTCAATAAAGAGCTAGTAAGCACGTTAATTATTTCCTGATTTCTATAAAAACAAATTAAATTAGCATCTAAAAGAGTAGTTCCAAGCTGCTCATGCTTTAAATGAGATATCTCTCTTTAACTAATCGTTTGCTACTCTTAAAAAAATGGTGCCGATTATTAATAGTATGTAAATGTACAAATAAAATATAAAGGAGAAATGAAATGGAAGTATTTGTGCAGCATATTGATGCATTTAGTTCAGTTCCAAACAAAGGGAACCCAGCTGGTGTAGTGCTTGATGGAGATAATTACACTGAATTACAAATGCTAGAGATAGCAAAGAAAGTGGGATTCAATGAAACTGTATTTGTAGTCGCATCAGAAATCGCTGACTTTAGATTCAGATACTTTACTCCAGGTCATGAGAATAACCTTTGTGGTCATGCAACTATGGGGGCTATCTATGCATTAAAGATGAATGGGGATTTGAAATCCGACGAAATAGCAATCGAAACAAATGTAGGCGTTCTACCTTTAGTAATAGAATGTTCTAGTATAAAAATGAAACAAGCTAAACCTACATTTAAAGAATTTCGGGGCTCGAGATTAGAGTTAGCGAAATCAATCGGATTGTCCGAAAAAGAATTACATCCTGATTACCCTATTATGTATGGGAGTACCGGAATTTGGACGTTAATTATTCCAATAAAAAAGCTATCGAGTTTTGTGAAAATGAATCCTCAAACCGACACATTCCCAGAAGTTTTAAATGAAATGCCAAGGGCTTCTCTACATCCTTTTTGTTTTGAAGTAAGAGATAAAGAAAGCTTTATGCATGGTAGACACTTCTCTTCCCCCTATTCAGGTACGATTGAAGATGCCGTAACAGGAACCGCATCTGGTGTAATGGGAGCTTATTATCAAAAATTTGTACATAGAGAAATACAATTACCTTCAACCCTTATTGTTGAACAAGGACATGAAATGAATAAAGATGGAAAGGTATATGTACATTTGGAAGGTCAACGTGATGAATTAGATGTATATATCTCTGGAAACGCAGTTCATGTTAAAGAATTTATGGTAGAGCTGAATGAAATGTAACAATTGATTACGACTGGTCTGCGGTACTTTATTGTAATAAAGGTTTGCAATTCCTCTTCGAATACATTAAAGAGTTTTCCATAAACGGTGGCCTACTTACACCTAAGCCCTAAAAAATCCCTTTCCAACAAGGATTGGTTCTTATTCATGACTCCAATCTTCCATTAAAACGTTCATTTTCATAGAAAAACCAAACAAGCTTGCTGCTTTTTCTACGTTTCTAGAAAAACAGCAAACTTGTTGTCTTATGAATGGTAATAGCTTAGCACTTCTTTCCAATCTGCTGGTTTCCCGTTCGCACGGTGCTCAGTTTGGAGACTTATTAAGAAGATAACTTATGACTTTCTATTGATTCATTATGTAAAACAAGTAATCATCTGATGGGCGCTCATTTCACCCTGATCAATAAGCTCTAAATTACGTATAGAATCCAGAACCGACTCTCCTGTTGTAAGTAAGAATTTTTTGCAAAACCTTTAAGTCCGTAGGGCAAAGTGTTGTTACCATACATGATAAAGAAAATTCCTTAGACAACCCCGTTTCTTTATTATAATTTAGAAAGATCTCTGCCTGAGAATGATTTATTGCAGCAAGTGTAGTGAACGGTGCCTTTCGTTCATAGAACCAAGGAAAAGATCACGAATAGTAATTTCATCCTGCTACACCTACAAGATCCACATCGAACAAAAAATCTTTCTCTTCAATTTGAATGTCGGACATTTGTTATTTTCAGTTAGCTTATATTTTTCCGGATTTTACTAAAAGAAATAGTTTATGACGCTCTTCTTTTCGCGGTAAGAATTCCATACATCTCTACCCTCTGTTTCCTTATAATGTGTGTGCCTCATGACAACCTTGACAAATTCCTCGCAACTCGTAGCTTAAATCTACAAGGCGAAATCCAGTGTCGTTTAATACAGCTTTTCTCAATGTTTCTGAATGCGATAGATAATGCAAATCCTTTATCCCCCCACATTTATCACAGACAATGTGACAATGCGGAGCTTCGGTAGCCATTTCGTACTTAGCTGGAACTTTTTGATAACGTATTGCACGAATTAGTTCTACTTTTTCTAAAAGATCAAGGTTCGCATAAACATTTGCCAAGCTATTGCTTAAACGTCGATTCACTAAGTCTTTATATATCTCCATTGCTGTCGGATGATTTCTATTCTTAAGTATATATTGCAGAATCGCTTTTCTTTGAGTTGTACATCGAACCCCCTCGCTCTCTAAAAAACGAATACATTGATTAAAGTCCAATATATCACCGCCATTACATTGTGGACTACTCCTTTATGTAAATGTTCTTATAAATTGTAATCTGCTTTACTTGCATACACAAATCGTAATCATTACGCTTTGATTATATGATAGTTATCCTACTCAAAGCAAGCAAATTAAAAATAGGGTTTAATATCCTTTTTCTAACTTGATTGACTTCTGTAATTCTAATCGAATAGCTATAACATTTTAAAAAATTATTTATAATTCAAAAAAGCTCCGCAAAATGAATCTTGACAATTCACTAAAGTCCGTATAATCTTTAAAACGTAATCATTCCGATTAACAACAAAAAGGAAAGGGAGAATAGATTTGAAGAAATCATTTTTATTAGCAAGTCTACTGGTTTCAGTCATCACTTTAGCAGCTTGTCAAGATTCAGAAGAAGGAACAACTGCTAATGACAATTCATCAGATAATTCCAATGAAACGCAAGAAACAGAAGTAATCGAGTCAGCAGAAATTGAGGTAGAAGGTTTAGGTGATCATTATCATACGGGCGACACGATAGAATTAACTGCTGTACTCAATGAAGATGTCGATTATGATCACTGGCATTGGTACACAAAGGAAAGTGAACAAACTGAATGGGACGTTTCCTCTGGTCAACAGGGTGAAACTTTTATTGAAGAAGCAACCACAAATGGTTTAGAAATTAAAGCCACACTTTATGATGATGATCATGAAGTATATGCAGAATCCGAACCAGTTACTATTGTCATTGATGATCACCATGGTCATGATGAAGAAAGTAAACAGATTTATAAAGGTTACTTCGAAGATGACCAAGTAGGAGATCGTGAATTATCGGATTGGGAAGGAGATTGGCAATCAGTTTACCCTTACCTTTTAGATGGTGACCTAGACGAAGTCTTTGAACATAAAGCAGAAGAAGGCGATATGACAGCAGAAGAATACAAAGAATACTATTCAAACGGGTATGAAACAGATGTAGAACGTATCATTATTGAAGATGGCCATGTAACTTTCTTCCGTGATGGACAAGAATTTTCAGGAGACTATGAATACGACGGATACGAAATTCTTACTTACGAAGCCGGTAATCGTGGCGTGCGCTTTATTTATACATTAGTAGATGAAACAGATGATATGCCGCAATACATTCAATTCAGTGACCACTTAATTTCTCCTACAGACTCTAGCCACTATCATTTATATTGGGGAGATGATCGTGAAGAATTATTAGATGAGGTCACTCATTGGCCAACTTATTATCCTTCTAATTTAGACGCAGACGGTATAGTTCGTGACCAATTAGCACACTAAAAACTAGGAGAAGAGAAGCCCGATGCTTTTCTTCTCCCTACTTTCGTTTTACTTGTAAAAAAGGAGGAGTTAAAAATGAAGCGAAAAATGTTCCAAACTCTATTAGTAAGTTCCACTACAATAACAGTTCTTTTCGGTTGTCAGTCACAAGATACACAGGATACGGACACTAATAACGAAGAAGCTAACATTTCTGTTGTAGCTTCTTTTTTACCAATTTATGAATTTACTAAACAAGTAGCTGGTGATCGAGCAGAAGTTCAACTTATGGTCTCCCAAGGACAGGATGCTCATCATTATGAGCCTAGTGCGCAGGACTTGGCAGCTTTGAACGAAGCCGACGTTTTTGTCTATAGCAGTGAGGAAATGGAGTTTTGGGTCGGAAGTTTATTTAATACTTTAGAAAATGACGATCTTATTATCGCAAGGTCTGCAGATGGGCTTAATCAAGCGGAGCATGAGAGTCACTCACATGGGGAGGAGATGAATCAAGCAGAATCTGGTAGCGTACAAATAGAAGGCGTGGCTGATCATTATCATACTGGAGATGATATTGAGTTAACAGCGGAGTTAACAGGAGATGAAAATTATGACCACTGGCATTGGTACGAACGAGAAAATGCTAATGAAGAATGGATAGCTGTTTCTGGGCAATTCTCGGAAACTTTTACTCTTGAAGCCCCAGAAGAGAGTTTCGAAATTCAAGCAGTTATTTATGATAATAATCATAATGTCTATGCCGAATCTGAACCAGTAGAAATCAACATCGATAATCATGATAGCCATGAGCACAATCATGAAAATGATAACCATGATGATTCTCAAGAAGATCATAGTCAGTCAGAATCTGAAGAGGATATTGAGATTATTGGCTTAGCAGACCATTATCATACAGGTGATGTTGTTACACTTGTTGCAGAGCTTAATGAGCAGACAGATTATGAACACTGGCATTGGTTTATAAGAGAAGATACTGATCAAGAATGGGAAGCTGCATTAGATCAAAACACCGATCATTTTGAATACAAAACAACAGGAGAAAGCTTCGAAGTAAAGGCTGTGCTTTACGACGATGATCATAATGTCCATGCAGAATCAAGTTCTGTTTCTGTATTAATTGATGACCACGAAGATCAAGATCCTCATATTTGGCTTGACCCGGTTCTGGCACAAGATCAGGTCATTGCTATTCGTGATGCTTTAATTGAAGCCGACCCAGATGGAACGAAAATTTATGAAGAAAACGCAGAAGCTTTTGTGGAAGAACTCAAGGCTTTAGATGAAGATTTCCAGACCACATTGGAAGATGCAGAACGCCGTGTCTTTGTCGTACAGCATCAAGCTTTTGGCTACCTTGCAGATCGCTATGATTTAGAACAAATTGCAATCGGAGGGCTATCTACTGAAGTCGAACCAAGTCCATCCCGAATGGCGGAAATTGGCGAGCTAGTTAAAGAAAATGATGTGCCTGTTATCTATTACCAACAAGGGGCTAGCTCATCCATCGCTCAAACTGTTGCTACAGAGACAGGGACAGAAACAGCTGTATTGTATGATCTAGAAGTACTCTCTGAAGAATTAATTGCCAATGATTTAGGTTATTTGGAAGCGATGCGCCATAATCTAGAAGCATTGCAAACCAGCATCTACTAAATAATGAGGAGGAAAAGGCTCTATAAATTTTGGGTACCACTACTTTATTGGTGGTTTGCCCAGGTTATCACAGAGTTAATGACCATTACCGGCTAACTAGCTTCTTCATTTATTTATTGAAGTGGAAGTTTCAGCAAGGTGATAAATTTTATAGAGTTTCTTCTCCCTTCCCAAAAAATAACAGAAATAGAAAGGTCGATTTATGCATGTACTACATTAAAGTAGATGATCTTGCTTTTCATTATGAAAAGGAACTTGTCTTATCAAATATTTCATTCGAATTAAATCCAGGGGACTTTGTGATGCTAACTGGCGAGAATGGAGCTGCAAAAACCACTTTAATACGTAATATCTTAGGATTACTTAAACCCTCAATCGGACAAGTTAGCTTGTCGTCAAAAAACCGCTATGGAAAGAAACTAGTAGTTGGATATGTCCCTCAACAAGTGGCTTCGTTTAATGTTGGCTTTCCCAGTACTGTATTGGAACTAGTCCAGTCTGGACGTTATCAAAGAGACAAATGGTTTACAAAACTAACTAATGAAGACAAAGAGCAAGTCAGACGCTCCCTTGAATCGGTAGGGATGTGGGAAATGCGCTATAAAATGATCGGCGAATTATCGGGCGGACAAAAACAGCGTATCTCAATAGCACGTGTATTTGCTACTGATCCAGATTTATTTATATTAGATGAACCAACAACCGGAATGGATAGCCAATCACGTGAGGAATTTTATAAATTGCTAAGACATAACTGCGATAAGCATGGAAAAGCTATTCTAATGGTGTCTCACGATCATGGCGAACTCCGGAATTATGTTAATAAACATATTGAACTCGTACGGAAGGAGGGATTGCCTTGGAGATGTTTCTCTATGGATTCATGCAAAGAGCTTTCCAAGCCTCGCTTCTCATTTCATTGATTGCGCCCTTGTTAGGATTATTCCTCATATTACGCCGGCAGTCACTTATGGCAGACACGCTGGCACATGTTTCCTTAGCCGGTGTAGCGTTAGGATTATTAGTCAATATCAACCCTACATGGACTAATATTTTAATGGTAATAGTAATTGCAGTTCTATTGGAATTTTTGCGTATGTTATATCGGACATATTCTGAAGTCTCTATTGCCATTCTAATGTCAGCCGGAATGGCCTTAGCTTTGTTTCTAATGAGTTTGAACCAAGGCGGTACAACACTGAATATCAACCAATTTCTTTTCGGTTCCATCGTTACAATTAGTACACAACAAATATGGATGCTGTGCATATTGACTGGTATAATTTTGTCCTTATACTTCATATTTCGTAAGGCAATGTACGTACTGGTTTTTGATGAGGATACGGCTTTTACAGCTGGGTTACCAATAAAAACTATGTCTATTTTGTTTAATGTGTTAACGGGGGTAACCATAGCTATTATCATGCCCATTGTTGGGGCGTTATTAGTGTCGGCAATTTTAATTTTACCTGCAGCGATTTCTATGCGCTTGAGTAAAAGCTTTGCACGCACAATTTTAATAGGAATTCCAATTGCAGCAACAGGCATGTTAAGCGGGTTAGTTACTTCATATGAGTATGGTACACCACCAGGAGCAACAATTACTTTAATTTTAATTACTATATTTGGAATTACTATTTCTTTAAAAAAACTAGCAAAGTTATTCAAGGTCAAAGGAAGTCCTTATAGAAGACAAACTTGAATGATTCGGAGAGCATCTTGATGAACTATTGATATTTAAAAAAATTAAATGCAGAAACGAACTACTCCACATAGAATTTTGTTTTCTAATTCACAGCTATGAATACAGCCTAATTTGCCACCTTCCAGATGTATTCGTAGCTGGTTCTCCTTGCTGATATACTCCGCAGCTACACTTCTGACACTTTTAATAGACTCTTAGTAAATAGAAATAACAATAAGTGAGGTGCGGTATTTATGTTATCTGCTATTAAACAATCTGAGGACTTATCCTACCAGAGGCCACCTGGGGATTTTTCTTATTTCAAGGGTTGGCTGCATTGGAGCATCCTGAACTAAGAGGTCTGGATTATAAAGTATTATTTATACTTTTAAAAGAGATGAAAAGCGACAATATATCTTATATGAAACAAGTAGAGGTTTCTAATGAACTAAAGAGCCATAGGAGTAATATTTCGAAGTCAGTTAAGCGATTAACAGCTCACCAATTTATACTTAAGGTGCATAATGGTTACATGATAAATCCTTACTTTTTTTACGGAGGACCATATTCTACATTAATCGCTAAGAGAGAATTATTCAATGAATTGTTAAAAGGAAAAAATTAAATTGAGATACATTGATTGAGGTACGTATTATGAATCAAAAAGTTTATTTTTTATCAGTTTGAGTGACGTTTATTATTTCACTAATTTTGTCTGGTATCATAACTACCTTAGTACTTAAGTCTACTGGTCTAAATGATTCATCTATGCACGCATCCCAGTGTACAAATTCGAATGGTGCCCCCCTATCTTTCCTTTCTTTCTTCATTGCACCTCCTATCTAACAAAACAGAATAATTTAAATAATAATTATGTTTCAAGCTAACGACTAAAGGCTAATAGAAAAATAGAGGTAATTTGATTTGCTAGTTCTAACATGTATTAAGAATGAGGGTGCCCTTCCCCCGGGGCCCCTTTTCTGTCTGAATCGATGAAAGAAAATCAGTTAATCGCAATGACAACATAAAGGAGAGCCTTTTAAATGAAAAGTAGTAAACTTCACCTCACGTTTGTCTTTATCCTGTTTGCAGTTGTAGGTTCTTTACTTACAGGGTTTGCGGGTACTGGTTTACTTTATTTAATACGAACGGTTTGGTATGAAGAATTGTTTAAATCCATTTCCTATCTAGCAGCTTTCGTTATTGCAGCCGTACCAGGATTGATTGGATCGCTATATTGGACATACTTTTTTATTAAGAAAGAACGTAGAGAAACCAAACATTTAAAAAGTGAGAACCGCTCGTATCAATAAGTGGAATGATGAACCTGTTTCATGAATCTAATTTTCTCTCTCTTACTCCTAAAAGAAAGACTAGTTGAGAGCGAATGACGATCTCCCCTCTCCTTTGGTCTCCACACATATAAAAACGAAAAGACGAAAGCAACCGATCAACTTTGCTTTCGTCTTTTTCTTTATTCCCTAATCCCCTTCTGCGATGAGCTTCAGCAAACGCATATTCTGCTTCCCTGTTCCCCTGTATCCACTTATTCCATAGACACGCGCGAGCCTTTCGCGATTAACATAACTCGAATTCATCCCTGCTCGTTTCATATAATCCACGATTCCCTCACCTTTCCTCGGTGTCGGTCGTTTTTTCGGCGCTTGCTTCCCCGTCTCTTTTTGTAGCAGTCCAAGTAGCGTCTCGTTCTGTGCCGCCGTCCCTCGGTAGCTAACAATCCCCTTTTCCCCAGCTAGCTTGGCTCTGCTTTCATAGCTTGAATTCATGCCCTGTGCCTTCATCCAATCAACGATGCTCGTGCCCGGAGATGCCTCGCCCGCGCGCTTAGCCGATTCCGGCAGGGCGTCTTTGCCTTCCTTTTTCTTCGCTCCTTGGTCTTGTTTCACTTGCGTGATAAGTGCGTGAAAGGCGTTGATTCCACCTGCGGCAAGGATAAATCGAGGGCAGTTTTTGCCACTCCACTGTTGGTGTGTGACGACGTTGCGCAGTGGAATGTCGTATTTCTCTTGTAAGAGGAGGACAAGCATAGCTGCGTTCCGCCTTGTTTTCTCAAAGTCACTCCCTTTGTTCACGCATAGTTCGATGCCGATCGATTGCCTGTTGCCCATCCCGTCTCTTCCGTCACCCGCATACCATCCGTTTTCATTTGTAGGCAAATGCTGATACGCGATGTCTTGATCGTCAACGGTATAATGCCAACTTACCGCAGTTGTTGACAACTTCAAGTAGCGGGCATGCATCCGAGCCGTTGCGCCTTCTTTCTCGTTTCCGGTTTCATGGATCGTTATATACAGAGGGGTCATTGGAAAACTTGGACGGTTTCGATGTGTAATCGGGACATAATCTTTGACGATGTTCATACCTGTGCCCCCACTCCCTGTCGATCACTTATTCTGCTAAAGTCACTTTATGGTTCCAATCGTTTGCCTTTCACCGAAGCAGCCCCGTCCCCTGCTTCGTCTCAACACCCACCCACGAATCAAGCCTTTGCGTTGCCATTTTTCACTCCTTGTTCCGTTCGTTTTCAATGACATGCGCCAACCCAGCAATCGATTGCTGCAATTCTTTTACAACCGGTTCTAGCCGCACAAGCAAGTAGGAAGCGACTGCGATTGGAAAGCCAACGTTTGAGACAAGCGTGACCCAATCTTCCATCTGTCCTCACCCTTTCTGTTTGATAGGCGGCGGCTTCAGAAGAAGCCGCCTTAAAGTTGTCTTACAAAAACCTCTAAACCGCAATCGTCTCAACCGCTCTTGTCACGATTCGCGCATCCACTTTTGATGCAATCATGGAGGCGTTGCCGTAAAAGACGTTTTGTTCAAGGAGTGTATCCATCGCCTGGCTAACTTCTTCTTCGGTCAAATTGTCTTTTGGCGCAGGTACACGGAACGTAATCAATTGGCCTTCGTCTGTACGAAAGCGGAGTTCAAGCGTCATTTCATTCATCAATATCCCTCCTTTCCACGTACGAAGATTGACTTAACTGTTTGGGCTCGGACGCAAATAACTGTTTTCCGTTAGCGTTATCTCACCAAGTTCCAAGTTGCATAGATTGGCAAACGTTGTTGCGACTACATAGAGTGCATCAATATCGGCGTCCGGTTTGACATTAAAACCAAAACGGCGAAACAAAGGATTGCCTGAGTCGGTGAAGCCATTCTCCATCGCCATCGTTAGACGCTGGGAGTAGGGTTGTTTTCTAGCCATTGACCTGCCTCCTCTCTTCAGAAATTAGGGTGACAGCTTGGACAATCACGGCCGGTGATGGTGCGCAAGCTGCCTATGAAATTGAAAAAAGCCCGTGGGTCCCCCACCGGCTAAGACGAGCATAGCACGGTGAAAAAGAGACGCGCAAGTTATTTTTCTGATTAGAAGGAATGTTGCAAATACAGAAGTAACTCCTTTACCTCACACCACCTAAAGACGAAACGATCGCTGTACTACTTCATCCCCCGTTCTTTCCTCTCCACACACTTCCTCCTCTTGCGTGCGATCCTCCTCTGCGAGAGTGAAAAGCGATAGCTGCGCCGACTTGATCGACACCTCAATCAAATCTTCTGGACGAAAATGATGCACCGCCGCGACATTCGTTTCAGCCATATCGATGTCACTTAACACGATGTGTATTTCTTTATGCCACCGTTCCTTCCCGGTGCGATCAATGATATTGATCTTCTTCACGATCCCTCTAAGCTCACAGCAATCCAACTTAAACCAACTCCAATCGAATGCTTTTCGCTTTGCCATAATGAGTCGTTACTTCGCGTACTAAGGAATCAACCTCTTGATACGCACCTACCGGATGACCATTAATATGAACACGGTACATCGGCACATCTTCCATCTCCGAATCAAGCTCGAGCGCCTTGATAATGCCATCGGCATGACTCAACGCCATCATCTGAATCACACGACGATCTCTTAACCTCCTCGCTTCTTCATGGTTGTCGATAAACACACTTTTTGTGAGCACCGCCGGCATCTTCGCTTGATGCAACTGACCTAAGACGCCCTCCTTTAAACCAAAGTCGTTCACCTTCAGTCTTTTTGTCACTTCACGATGAATCATGACTTGCATCTGTTTTGTTTCTTGACTTGCCTCATGGTACACATAAGACTCAAAGCCCCTTTCACTTCCTGCATTTACGTGAATACTGACGTATAAATCGCTGTTCCACTCATTTGCCATGCGAATTCGTGCATCCTCTGATAAAAAACGATCCACTTCCCGCGTTAGCATCACTTCAACAGGAAAACCCATTAACGCATCTGCCGTTGCTTTCGCCACAAGCAGCGTCACGTCTTTTTCTCTCACACCAAAACCCGTATCGCCAACATCACTTCCACCATGACTTGGATCAAGAATTACCCGTTTCATTTCCACCTGCTTGTCCTCCTTTTTTTCGATACCTGAAGTCAGGTCCGTCGATTCGTAACAGTGTCGATTGATAAATCAATCGCGAGTAATTACGATCTCCGATTTCTTTATGCAATTGTTCGGCTCCATAGTTGGTTGTATAGATCGTCGCTTTTCCAAGCCTTGCATCAATGATTTCAAACAACTTACTAACTGCCCAGCCATTGCCATCGTCTTTTTTATACTCAGAGCCGATGTCATCAAGCACCAATAGCGCTATTGATTTTAATCGCTGCAACAATTCATACTCACTTTTCTTACTGGCCCGGTCGTATGAGGACTTAATGACCGTTAATAACTGGGGAACGGTTATAAAAAGCCCACTAAAACCTTTATTAATCAACTCTTTTGTCATCGCTCGCGCAAGGTGACTTTTGCCAACGCCTGTCCCACCGCTAAAGAGAATGCCCCGCGCTTGTTTTCGGTTAAATTCACGGGTGTAACGGTAGCTTAAGGCGAGCGCATCGGCTTGTGTTTTTGTCTGCGGTACATACGTTTCAAGCGTCGCATGGCGCAAATCTTCGTTCACTAAACTAAACTCGTCAAAGAAATCTTGATTGCCTTTGACTTTAAGCGCATGCTTCCTCGCTTGAACCATACGCGCAAGCGCCAAATCTTCGCATTTACAACCAAGCATTTCTTTGCTTTCGTAGCCTTTATTTGGTCCTATTTGCAACACGGTTTGGTAGACCGATACCTCTTGCTCACACCCTTGGCACTGATACCTTTCAAGCAACGTTTCATCAGAATACTGCTTCCGGATATTGCTCAACAATAGACTTCCAGCTTTCTGCAACACGGCGCTCTTCCTCCCTTTTCTGGCTTTTGCCTTTCTTTTGTTTACGCTTCCATTTCATCTGTTGCCATTCATCTTGTTCACGCGTTACCTCAGCCATTGTTTGAATGCCTTTTGCTTTCCACGATTTCAACACGCCCCACACATAGTTAAAGCTAGGAGTTGGCGCTGATGCAGCGAGTTCAATCGCTTTTTCCACCATCGCTCGATTTTCCAAAAAACAAGGCTCCTCTAACCACGCATCAAGCTCCGCCAATGAAGCTTTCGCGACTTGGGTAAAACCCGCCCGGTCCAATGCCGATTTCAGCGACGTTGTTGTTGTTGTTGTTTTGTTTTTATGTTCTTTAAGATCAAGTTCTTTTAAACAACTGTTTTTAAGACGCGTTTGAATGCCAGTGCGTACGACAGGTTGTGCGATCGTTTGGTTCACACGTTTTTCCATCGTTGCTTGGACCATGTCAACGCGAGGCTGGGCAACGGTTTCCATTGCATTTTCGCTTGGACGTGAGACCGATTCGACGACCGTTTCTTGTGCCATTTGTGCATGCGAATCATCCACACACTCCGCTTCTGTTAACAACGTATAAAAGGCTGCTTTTTTCGCACATGGCTCAAATTGGATTAACCCCGCCTCTACAAGTTCCCCGCGACAACGATAGAGCGTTGACCGACAGATGCCACAGGTTGCAAGTAAATTAGCAGTTGGCCAAGCGAATGCGGCCGCGTCTCTAACACACGCTTGGTACAACAACGCCTCATAAAGCACAATCGCACTCTTTGAAAACGTCTGCCGTTGCTGCGCGATGACAAATTGCACATAAAGTTCCTGAAACATGGCGACCCCTCCATTCTTTCAACTTACACGATAGTAATAAGCAAACAACTCTTCTACTCGCACTTGAAACAATTCAGCCAAAGCCAGCTCCTTGTCCCAACCACAACGTTCCACATTCCTCTCAATTCGCGAGTACAGCGATTGACTACAACCAATCGCTTCGGCTACTTCTTTTTGCGATAGCTTATGACGTCTGCGCAAGTAAATCAGCAATTCATTTCGTTCTGTTGATCGCCGCTTACGCCTTCCTCTGATACGAGGCCTTTTCATCTGTCCCACCTCCCTTCTATTCGCTTCACTAGCGGTATGACAAAAATATAGCTTGTCCGAAAACGCATATCTAGCGTTTTTTTTGCTTCTAATTTCGACCTATACAGTTCTAATTCCGAAGAGTGAACACGTATAACCCTTGTTCCACAAGCGATTGACGTCCCTTATAAAAATGCTTATAAAACCAAAACTAGAGATGTTGGGAAATAATCAACCTGCTAAAACGCACGAAAAAAAGCGAACAAAGGCGGGATAGTTTTTAAAGCGATGTGTCATCATACATATTGCTTTTTTATTTGTTTTCAAAAAAGGGAAATTAATTTCTGAATAAAGAAATACTCCAATTGAATATAGTTATCCAATTGGAGTATTTGTAGTTTAAATAGTCAAGAAAAGTGAGTGAGTTATGAAAGGATATCTTTAAAATATGAAACTGATCGTTTCTCCTCAGTATTGGTTAAAAATCATTCGTATCCTTTTAACTTTATTTCTTTACTCTCGGCCATACAGGTCGTTGAACATATTTAGTCATCGTATTGAAAACACCCCCCACTGAGTAGCTGTTAGTAACCCTATTGGTGTTTCATTCGTAACACTCAAATTTCTTCTTAAATGTTTCAACTGTTGAGGAGTAAATATCCCTTTTAATGCAATACCAATAGTAGCCTTGGGTTGTTTTAGGGCATATTGTGCCAGACCAAGGAAAACTGAATAATCCTTGTTTGGTATTATTTGCTCTTTCTTTCTAGTTATTGTGATCATCGCGGAATCTACTTTGGGCGGCTGAGAAAAGTTGCTTCTGGATATGCTTCTGACGTAACATATATCAAACCACATTCTCCACGATAAGACATAATAGTCTTTGACTGACTTTGAAGTAAAGCGTTTTGCCGCCCCTTTTTCCATAACAATAACCCCGTATTGAAAACCGCTTGAAGGTTTATTTAAAAGCATTTTCATAATGGGTGTTGTAATAGAGTAAGGAATATTTGACACAACGAGTTAAAGCTCCTTTTCCAGCTCCTAACTCTAAAACAGTGTCTTTTTGACTTATTTTTGCTCTATCGACAATTTCATTAAGCAGCCTTTTATTATGCATTAAATGTTGCCCTGAAAAATTAGGTGGTTCCCCAAGTCTCCATTTTCCCCCATGATACTTATTCATTTTTTGGTCATATCTTCTCTTCCTTCCCAAATTAAAAAATCACAGGTAATCTGCCTGTGATTTAGAATAAAGGGAAGATGCCCCATCCTTATTAAGTTAGGGGTTACTGGAAGCCGTTAGCAAACAAACCTTCCTTTTTTGGAACATAAGAAGGTACATTAGACAAAAATAAAGAAAGGCAGAACAATCCACCTTTCTAAACATTTCATTTTTTTCACTATCGTTGTTCACTGCTCAAAGATAGTATAAGAAATTCACATGAAGGGGTGATCCTTCCATACCAAAACCTCCCCACTTGAGAATCGTTATCATTTGTTATATAGTAGGTAGTAACATACATCTAATGGAGTCAGGAGGATTTAGTATGCAAATATACTGGACTAAAATAAATAAGATTATTGAAGAAACGCCTGAGGTGAAAACGTACCTGCTCGACTGTCCGGAAGGCTTTTCATGGGAAGAAGGTTCTCATACCCACTTCGCACTTGAAGGGTTTAATGCCGGAGATAAACCCAACCGTAGCCTGATTCGCCATATGTCCATCTCCACTTTACCGTACGAAAAGTCAATCGGTATCACAACACGCATCAAAGAGCAGTGCTCTGAGTTTAAAACGATTTTAAGAAATCTCGGGGTCGGCGATGAAGTTGCATTATTTAAAACGCATTCCAATGTACCACTTAAACGAGAAGACAAAAATGTGTACCTGTTGTCATCAGGTGTCGGCTTGGCAACGTTCAGACCGCTTGTCCTTGATTATTTCGAACGTGTAGACAATGTCAGTCACATTCATTCCTTGAACATCGATTCATCAAACGATTTCTTATTCACGCCTATTTTTGAATCCGCACCTGACAAGAAGTTCACTTCACAGTTCGTCGATAACCGTAACGACTACTATGAAGAAGTGAAAAATCTTGCTTCAGACAAAGATGGATTGTTCTATGTTGTTGGCAGTGATGAATTCCTCAAGCAGAACATTGACGTATTGCGTGAGCAGGGCATCAAGCCAGAACAGATTATGCTCGACAAGCATGAACAACAACTGCCTACCTTCTTATCACCTGAGTTTATTTAAGCGAAACACTTTATTTCCTTGCTACACATTCTCCCAGACTCACGGAAAAGACCAATTAAGCGTACACGTTACACATGTCAGACTGATTGACCTAAGTGATTCGAAACCAGCTCTAATCGAGCTGGTTTTTCTTTTATTCAATTCGACATACGCTCTTGTTCATTTCCGGGCACATGTAGTGTGTAAATAATTCGACTGCTTCCTTGGATCGATTGATACTCAATCAATCCTGCATCTTTTAATTGGTTGCGCAAAATGTAATAGCGTGCTTTTTTAATGCCTCCATGCTTGACCACTTCACAATTGGTCCACTCAAACGTAAATTTCCCTACTTGTAACGCCCGCAATAAAAGCGGGTCCCACAAACGCCTTACGTCTTTTGAAAACATCTCATCGTTATACATCTCAATAAATGTATTGTGCATTTCCCTATACATAACGACCCTCCATTCTGATAGATAAATGGCTGAGGCGACATGGCAACAATGTTGAAAACAACAGCAATGAAGTGTAAACGAAGGTGGTGAGTGTTGATGTCTAAACAGAGAAGTGATCATGCAGTAAAAAGCAAAAAACCATTCCGACAAACGATACGTATGAGACCGATCCTTTTTTCGATATGCATTCCCCCTTTTACTGATTATTCTTTATCAATCATAGTAATAATTCATCATTTTTTATGTAATTCCTTCTTTATTAAAGGGTATTTTAGACTATTTTCTTACATATTGCATGAAGAGGGCACCAAGACTTCGACATAAAATTCGTTTTTTCTTTTAGAAAATCGATTCGTTTCCTCTTTTACTAACGGAAAGCAAATGATATACGAAAAACGGAAGGATGAAGCGC
This sequence comes from Shouchella patagoniensis, assembly GCF_002019705.1. Taxonomy (GTDB): domain Bacteria; phylum Bacillota; class Bacilli; order Bacillales; family Bacillaceae_D; genus Shouchella; species Shouchella patagoniensis. The sequence goes on from NZ_KV917377.1 coordinate 2,247,099, forward strand.
ATGATCAATCGAAATCAGATCGTTCAAAGGGAACAGCGGACAGTGACCATTGGCACGAACGGTGAATACCCAACCATTACGCAAGCGATTAAAGAGCTCCTCGCAAGTGGGGCAACAGAGTATCATTCATCCATTACATTAAACCTTCAAGCAGGGTTTATCCTTCAGGAACAAGTCCATGTAGAAAACATGAATCTTGGCTGGATCACCATCGTTAGTCAAGATGATGTTGTGCCAATTCAAGCATCGGCGATATCTGAAACGTTAATTGAATCACGCCGACCCGCCTTTTTTGGATCTCGAAACGCCACCTTACCAACCATCGGTGTTTTATTTGAATATGATACACAAACAAGCAGGTGCGATGGGATTACTGTCGCTTTTGGCTCAAAAGTCCAACTGCTTCCTGGATCAGGTGTCAATTATGCCGATCGTGGACTCGGGGCTTACTATGATTCCGAAGCCTTCTGTTATATGGAAGGTTTAACGGAAGGCGGTGGAGGCACTGGGGCAGGAGATGTGATTGGGGTTTCCTTTAGACACTGTACCAATCGCGCTTTCATGGCCTCCTTTGGGTCAAGGATTCATTGTGCTCGCTCTATCATTGATTATTGCAAAGGAGACAACGCCGTCTACGCGATTTGGGGTTCCTTTTGCGACATTTATCAATCGAACATTAGCCATGCTGAAAACACGGCGGTTCATAGTCGTGATGGCTCAAAAGTGAATGCGCGTGAAACAAATGTCTCTCATTCGAATAGAGGCTACCATGCGCTCCATAACGGAACCATTAATGCCCGATACGGCAACCCTAAATGGTCGGGAGATGGGGCTAAAAATTGTCGAGGCTACGGCGTAATGGCGACTTACAACTCTCAAATCGATGCAGCCGATCTACCGGTAGATGGCTCACATCGAGGCTTTCATGCTTCAACAGGCTCTACTATTAATGCGAGTGATTCTTCTGCACAAAATTGCACAATTGGGTATCACGCAACCGATGCAAGTACCATTAACGCACAAAATAGCAATGCGAGTGGAGCAAGTAGAGAAGGTTTTTTTGCTGATAAAGGCAGTCGGATTAATGCCGACCGCTCGAGCGCAAATGATTGCAGAGAAGGGTTTAGTGCCCGCTTCGCCTCTGGGATTAACGCGGATACGTCTAGTGCACTACGAGCTGAAAATCATGGGTTCCTAGCAAGCGAAACGTCCGTCATTCAAGCAAGAAACAGTTCCGCCAATCAAGCAACCAATCATGGCTTCTTAGCCACACGATCGTCAACGATCAATGCGCGTGGTTCAAACGCTCGCTCATGTGGAGGGAATGGCTTTAGGGCAGAAGAAGGTTCATCCTTGAATGCCAATTCCGGCGATGCTACAGGAAGCGGCGGTGCCGGTTTGGAAACTTTCCGTGGTTCTCATATGGCCGCTCAGAATTCCATTGGTTCTGTCAAACCATCGAGTACAAATCAACTTTTCATAGAAGGTGCGATTTACCGTTAATCGACCATGCTTTAGCTCATCGCCTTCGTTTCAATAAAAAACAGCTTCCACCGTCCGTCAATACGGCAGTGGAAGCTGATTTTTTCTATTCGATTTCCTGTTTTTCTGCTTGAAAGGCATCGAGCAATGCACGTACTTCGTCTGTTGAGTTGGCGTTCATCAATTGATTTCTCAATTCACTTGCCCCTCGAAAATCACGAACATAAATCTTAAAAAATCGATGAAGCGGCTTAAACGCTCTTGATTCTATTTTTGCGTATTTATCATGGAGATCTAATTGTAACCGCAAGAGATCAAGAAATTCTTCACTCGTATGTTCTTTTGGCTCTTTTTCAAAAGCGAACGGATTTGTAAAGATTCCACGACCAATCATCACGCCATCGACGCCATATTTTTCAACAAGCTCCAAGCCAACTTGGCGGTTAGGGATATCCCCATTAATCGTCAACAGTGTATCAGGAGCAATCTCATCACGGAGCTTTTTGATCTCTGGGATCAGCTCCCAATGCGCGTCTACTTTGCTCATTTCCTTCTTTGTGCGCAAATGAATGGACAGATTTGCAATGTCTTGGTTTAAGATGTGCGTTAACCAGTCACGCCATTCGTCTACACTTGTGTACCCAAGTCTAGTCTTCACACTGACAGGCAGTCCTCCTGCTTTTGCTGCTTGAATGAGTTCAGCAGCCACTTCCGGACGACGGATCAGGCCACTACCCTTACCGTTTCCTGCCACATTCTGGACAGGACAACCCATATTCAGGTCGATCCCTCTAAACCCTTCTTTCGCCATCCCAATACTCATTTGCCTGTAAAGCTCTGGCTTATCGCCCCATATATGCGCGACAATTGGTTGCTCATCCTCTGTAAACGTTAACCGTCCCCGTACACTTTGTTTGCCATCTGGGTGACAATAACTTTCCGAGTTTGTAAACTCTGTAAAAAACACATCCGGTCTTGCCGCTTCGCTCACAACATGGCGAAACACAACATCTGTCACATCTTCCATTGGTGCTAGTATAAAAAAAGGTCGTGGTAACTCACGCCAAAAATTATCAATCATCTGTGCATTCATACCCTTTCATTTATCAGTTCTACGTATCGCTTTGTTTACGTCCTGTATAGTAAACGAAGATAACGTCTTGTTTTCACCTGTTTTCAAGAGGTTCTAGATAAAAGACCTCGAGTTCGATTTTACCGAAAGTATGACCGGACTAGCAAGTACATTTTCGTTAAAACCCGTTCATTCTATTTTCTACCAATTCTTTCACGTATATATAAGACATTCACTACCTAAACAGTTTGGTAAGAAAAGTTGTTGTACAACCTCTCTAAATAATTAATTCGGAACTTATATACTATTCAAGATATTTATGTTAATCTTTAAATAGATTAAACATTTCTAATAATAGTACAACAAAATAAAAACAACTAGGGGTGCTTTTGTGTTAAAAGCTGAGAAAAGACTAAAAGTCTTTAACTCTTTGAACCTGATCTGGTTTATACCAGCGTAGGGAAGTGTGAAGCGTTAAAATAAAGATACGCATTTATTTAAATGCTATTATTTGTTAACAAACAACCACTTCCAACTCTGGAAGTGGTTTTTAATTTTATATGAGGAGTGATAAGGAATGAATCAAGGTAAAAAAATGTTTCTAGCAGGTCCCTTTAAAAGTTTGGTTGATTCAAAAACAGGAATAATGGAAAAGCACGAAAAACAAAAATTACTAAATCTAATCTCTTTTTTTGAAACAAGAGGTTTTTCAGTCCATAATGCGCACAAACGTGAAGGTTGGGGGAAAGATTTCATGACACCTGAAGAATGTACGGAAATCGATTTCAAAGAAATCAGTACGTGCGATCTTTTTGTTGCCTTCCCAGGAGCACCAGCTTCTCCAGGTACGCATATAGAAATTGGTTGGGCTTCCGCTTTGAACAAACCAATTATTCTATTATTAGAAGAAGGAAAAGACTATGCCTTTTTAATAAACGGTCTTGGTACGGTCGCTAATGTAACGTTCATCCGTTTTCAAACAGAAGAAGATTATTTAAGCCAACTTGAAAAGCTGTATTTGCAAATCATTTAGGAGGGAATAGATATGCATTACAACAACTTTCATGAAGCCTATATTGAAACATTATATGAAACCTATCACAACCCACAATTTTTCAACGCGCCACGCGGTAACCACAGCCGCGAAAAGCTCAACCATCATTTGAGTATTAAAAACCCTGTAGAACGTGTCTGTTATTTAGCAAGTCGAAAGACGAACATTGTTTTCAATTTCGCGGAAGTGTTATGGTACTTATCTGCAGATAATGGTGTTGATTTTATTGGGTACTATAATAAGAAAATGCCCAATTATTCAATGAACGGAAAGGTATTAACAGGTACAGCATATGGACCAAAAATATTTGAATTTGGGAATGCGAAGATTAATCAATGGCAACAAATAAAAGATTTATTAACCTATGAAGATTCTGATTCAAAGCGAGCATTTATGCAGATCTTTGATGCGACTGAACTTATGGTACCCGAAAACATTGATGTTTCTTGTACATTAGGTCTACAATTTTTTGTAAGAGAAAACAAACTATATATGGCATCTTTTATGCGTGCTAATGATGCTTTTCGTGGAATCATAAGTGATCTTTTTTCTTTTACTTTTATCCAAGAATTAATGGCAAGAGACCTTCAACTAGAATTAGGAGAATACTTTCATAATGTCGGCTCCATCCATGTCTATCAACCCGATAATGAATGGACTGAAACTGTACTCCAAGAAGCGAAGTCTAATCTTCAAAACATGAAGCCGGAGTTTGAGTTTCCGATCATGCCTTCTACAAATAATTGGCCATCGATTGAAACCGTATTAAAATATGAATGCCTATTAAGACAAGATCAAGTTAAACTGTCTTGCTCAGATATTGAACAACTGGATTTACCTGATTATTGGAAACAAGTTCTTTATCTTTTTAGTTTATATCAGTACATTGCTTATAAACGACCAATTGATTTCTCTTTGTTTGATCATTTACTACCGGTTTATCAACATTTTATGATTAATAAGTGGCCCTCACATTTCAAAACAAAAGTAGAATAAATCGATTCGTATAAGGGAGGAATAGTAGCTTATGGAGAAGACTTCTTTTAAAGAAGGAACGATTGCTAATCAATTTGATGCTTACAATGATATTCTTGAACAAACGTTGGGATTTCGTTTTGTCTTCCAAATGCTTATCTCAAACCCTGATAGAAAAAATATACTCGACTTCGGGTGTGGACCAGGGAAAGTCGCTTATAGATTGGCGGAGAGTACCGATCTAAATATTATTGCTGTAGACGAATCAAAAGAAATGCTCGATATTGCTTCTGAAAAACGAAATCATCCAGAAGTTGATTATCATTTAATTCAGAATGATCGATTATCTTTTCTTGAGGATAATTCAGTGGACGGAGCGATCGCATGTTATGTATTCATTAATACAGAAAAGAAAGATCGAATTCAGCGCATTATGAAAGAGATTTATCGGGTATTAAAACCTCAATCGCCTTTTGTCATTTTAGATACGAATCCTGACTCAACCGGTATCGAGTTTTCAACCTTTCGAAATGGTCTATCAGGAAAAAAGTACACTTATGGAGAAGCCCGACAAGAATGGTTACACATCGAGAATCAAGATGATCTTATTTTGAATGATTTTCACTGGCCAAAGTCAATGTATCAAGAACTTCTTAAGAAAGTAGGGTTTCAGGATATCAAACAAATCGAACCAACGTTGCGAGATATTCCCGATGACGAATTACAAATGATTGAACAAAAGCATAAATTTAACCAATGGAAAAATGAATGGGACTCCCCTCCCTTCGTTATGTATCAATCGATGAAACCAGCACAAGAGTAGATTTCTTTGGTAACAGGATATAAACGAATGGAGCTCTTTGTTATGAGGTTCTTAGCTATTCAAAGGAGAGAATCGTATGATAGTTGATGAATTTGATGTATTTTTGTTTGATTTAGATGGAGTGCTTTATAAAGGGCCCGAACCACTTCCAGAAGCAGTAGAATCGCTCAAACGTCTTCGGCAAGATCATAAGATGATTCGTTTTCTAACAAATGATCCATGTACAACACGAAAAAAAACAGCAAGTCGGTTAAATCGTCTTGGAATAGAGGCAAGCAACGAAGAAGTCATTACATCAGGTTGGGCGACTGCTCAATATTTACAGAAAGAAAAGATCAGAACTGCACTTGTTTTAGGTGACGAACATTTAAAATGGGAGTGTCAACAGGTAGGTATTACGACTGACGATCAAAATGATGTTGAAGCCGTTGTTGTCGGGTGGGACGGTGATGTGTCTTTTCATGACATACAGCAAGCAGCGAAATTCATTCATAAAGGAGCAAAATTTGTTGCGACCAATCCTGATAGAACATTTCCGACCCCAGAAGGCTCTTTACCTGCTGTTGGAGCTATGGTAGAAGCGATTCGCGTATCAACAGAGAAGAGACCTGTCATTGTAGGAAAACCATACCCTTATATGTTTGAGAAAGCGATGGCAGATTTCTCCCCGTCCTCTAGAATAGTAATGGTGGGTGATAATCCGTATACTGATGTGTTAGGAGCACACCAGGTAGGAATACCATCCATTTTAATATCAGATCAAAAGACAACTAAATTTCCATCTGCTAGAGATTTTCGGAATCCCGATGCAACGATACCGAATTTGAAAGGTTTATTTGATAGTAAAACTAAAATGAAGAAATGGATTGCCCCTCCCTTTTCTTGGCCTGATCATATTAAAGCAGGAGTAGCAGGCATTATTATTAATAAGACGCAGCGCGTTCTCCTCATGAAGCGAGCAGATAACGGCTTATGGGGTATTCCTTCTGGTCATGTTGAACCAGGAGAAACTGTAGAAGAGGCGATCATTAGAGAAATTAGTGAAGAAACGGGTTTAAAAGTGAAAGTTAATCGGTTAATCGGTGTTTATTCTGACCCTGTCTCCCAAGTATTTCAATACCCCACCGGGAAAGTCAGTCACTTTATTACAACTTGTTTCGAATGTGAAGTTGTGGGAGGAACGCTAATTAGGGAAAATGAAGAAACATTAGATGTGAGTTACTTTGATTGTAATCATTTACCCGAAGATCTCTTGCCTATGCATCCAAGATGGCTTGAAGATGCATTAGAAAAAAAACAAATGTCTTATATCCGTTAAAAAACATGAAGTCTTTTATAAAAGGAGCCCATTTCCACTTTCATAAGGGGGGCGTGTACTTCCCCGCCCCCTAATCACAACGATACCATGAGCAAAGGCGATTGAAGCGTATTTGAGAGGTATTTGACTATCATTATTTTAAACGTACAAAGGCTCTCATACGTTGAGGGTACTATTTAATTGTAGTTTCCACTGATTGGAGTACCCAAAAATAGGAATGACCAAGAGGAATAATCAATCGTGATTATTCCTTTTTTATGCTTCAATCCATTTAAGGTTCTATCGCAAAAGGCGAAAGCGAACGGAATAAATTCTGTGATTTCAGTCAAGTATAGAACAATAAAAGAGTTAGCGGGAGGATTCACGATGAAAGCTGTCACATATCAAGGCCCTAATCACGTTCAAGTTCGTAAAGTAGAAGATGCTAGGGTGGAAAAGAAAGACGATATTATTGTTAAAATCACTTCAACTGCTATATGTGGATCAGATTTGCATCTTTATCAAGGAAACATGCCGTTACCTAAAGGATACATTATCGGTCACGAACCTATGGGAATCATTGAAGAAACAGGACCTGACGTAACAAAAGTAAAAAAAGGAGACCGTGTGGTTGTTCCATTTAATGTGTCCTGTGGCCAATGTTTTTATTGCCATCATGAAATGGAGAGTCAATGTGACAACTCGAATCCTCATTACGATTCAGGTGGGTACTTTGGCTATACTGAAAAGTTTGGCAACCATCCCGGCGGTCAGGCTGAGTATTTAAAGGTTCCTTTTGGAAATTTCACCCCTTTCCTTATACCGGAATCATGTGAATTAGAGGATGAATCTCTGCTCTTTTTATCTGATGTCTTGCCAACTGCATATTGGAGTGTAATCAACGCAGGGGTAAAGAAAAACGATACAGTCATTGTACTCGGATGTGGACCAGTTGGTTTAATGACGCAGAAGTTTGCGTGGATGAAGGGAGCAAAAAGAGTCATCGCAATTGATTACTTAGATTATCGACTGGCTCACGCAAAAAAAATGAATAACGTTGAAGTTTATGAGTTTACAAAGTATCCGGATATGGGAGAACACTTAAAAGAAATTACCCACGGAGGAGCAGATGTCGTCATTGATTGTGTGGGGATGGATGGGAAAAAATCACCTTTAGAATTTATTGAGCAGAAATTGAAACTACAAGGTGGGACACTAGGTCCGATCCAAATTGCGACAAAAGCTGTCCGGAAATTCGGGACAGTTCAATTAACAGGCGTATACGGCAGCAACTACAATGCGTTTCCGTTAGGTGCCTTCTGGATTCGAAATATTAATCTCAAAATGGGACAAGCACCTGTTATTCATTTAATGCCAGAGCTCTTCGATAAAATTGTTGCAAACGAATTTGACCCTAAGGAAATCATTACGCACAAATTACCACTTGATGAAGCAAATCATGGCTATCACATTTTCAACAAGCATGAAGACGATTGTATAAAAGTGATTTTAAAACCATAATGAACACTCAATTAACGTCAACTAACTAATCAAACCCATGAAAGTACATCTCATAGATTTGATTAGTTGACTTAGTTCATTGTATTGAGTTCCCTTTTCGCTCTCGTAGTTCCAGAAGGAAAGCTGCAGGCCGTTACTAAGATAAAGGGGATTTATGGCTTTATTAACAGGTAATGGTTTACGCGGAAGAAGCTGCTTTATCACCAGAATAAACTGCGCCTTTCATAGTTGCGAAATATGATTGATTCGTATAATCTCCTGCAAAATTAATCGGTCTATTGGTGTTTTTTGACTCGGTCTAAAGTGTGGGTAACCTGGTTCAAGAGTATGGAAAGGTGACTCGAATTCATCACATGAAACTAACCAAATAACACTAAAAGCAAGGTCAAAATCTGCTGCTAAAGCCACGAGATTATAGCTTTGAGGATAAATGATAAGATCATTTAACGGATACGAAATTACCCCGTGTAAATCTCCTTCATCTTATTTTCTATTGTGGTGGAGTGCTTTGAACAGGAGCGGGAGCGTAGCCATTTTGAATCTGCTGCATATCTTGCTGAGGAAGTTGTGGTACTTGATAAAATCCATGCTTATTTTGGTAAAGTGATATCTCATAAGCCATTTCTATACAGTTAGGAAGGGAGTCGGCAAGAACACGGCGAACTACAGGGTTTGTAACCTCCATTGCCGCATTTGTTTTAACTGGGGCCATCCCTTTTATAGCATTCAACATGTTAAGAGCGATGTTTTCATCATCAAGTTCATCAGCGGTTTGCAACGGCTTTTTAGGGGCGCTTCCTGGTTTCATACCATATATAAAATCGTTGCCTTGTTGCATCTTGTAGCTCTGTGTAGCTTTGGAAGGATCTTGCCCTGTTTTGAAACACTCTTGAGTCAGGTTATATTCCTCAGTCATAAATTGTTTTTGACGTTCTAAAATATCTCGTAGTTCTGGGTCCTTTACATGGGGACTTAACAATGTGTAGGTATTTAAGATATTTAATGAACCTGATAATACTTCGTGAACATCAAAGATTTCATGACCACCATGATTCATTACGGGCGGCACATTACTCGTTTGACTATTTTGTTGACTTTGTGGTTGTTGAAATTCCATATTTATTCCTCCTTTTTTGTCACCATTAGCCTGCTCTACCATGTACCTATTTATTCATCAATTGCTGTTTTTTGATTCGATGAAAACGCAAGCATATAAAAAGGCCGGAGCTTGTGCAGGCTTTTTTTATGAATGTAAATCTTTTAAACCAGGGCTATGTTCATTTGGAATTTCAGGCAGAACCGGAACGGGAAACCCTGCAGGAGGCGGTGTCACAGTGTATTCGCCGCCATTTCGGCTAGGGCTCTGTCCTTGGAGAACTTCCCCAATCTTTGTTGAATCCAATCTAAAGTTGAATTGCGTATTATGATATCCAAGGTCCACAAACTTTCTACACTCTGGATACTTATTAATATCATAGTTAGGGACTGGGAAGATTTTCCCCCAATCCACACCTAATGTTTCTAGTGCCTTTGCAAAGGCATTTTGATGAGCATTATCACGGACGATTAAAAAGCCGAGTGTTTCTCTTAATGTTTGGTTTGAACTCATTTCATAAATCCTTGTTTTTTCAAGGACTCCGGTTGATTCAAGTGAAATATTATCTAATAAGTCGCCAACTAAGTTGCCGTGGCTATACACCCATGAACCATTCCACGGATTTCCAGCCGCATCAACAGGTAACGAAGCTTGAGCCCCGTGAATGTAATGATGGGGATTGGCATGTTTTATTGCTTCATCCAGTGGCGCTTGATCATTCGCTCTATTACCGGCACCTTCACCACCCGATTCATCCAATAACGCATTAATCGTGCTTTGGACAAGCTCAACATGGGCGATCTCCTCTAAGAAAACACCTCTAATTAAATCTCGATACTTCTTTTCCTTGCCTCTAAAATTTGAGCTTTGAAAAAAATACTGCATCATTGTGCGCATTTCTCCAAAATGTCCCCCCAGTGTTTCTTGAAGGACTTTTGCAGCAGCAGGATCAGGTTTATCTGGTTTAATAATGTTGATGAGCTCTTCTTTATAATAATACAAGTTAATCCCTCTTTTCATGTTATGTAATTTATGTTCCAGTGTTCGATACTCAAGAAACATCGCTATTGATTGCTTCATTTTGACTTTACTATTTCATTTCTTCTCTTTTTATACATCCTCCCTTATTATGACAAGGAAGTACGCTTGTTTTTAATCAAACGTTTAATTAATGAGCATGACAACCGTAGACGAAACAAAAAAACCAGCGAATGTTCGCTGGCTTATTCAATCTTCTTTTGAGGTTTATCGAATCCTCACTGCAAAACCGATCAAAAAGAGGCATGGTTTGTACAAAACAAAAAGCTCCTCCCTATGGTCCACTTTGATCAACCTACGCTATTCTCCCATTACTTTGATCGACCAAAAACCCGCTTTGCCAAGTTGGACGATTTTTGATACACATTCTGATAGAAGTCATCAAAATACTTGGCAACAATGATTCTGACAAGACCAAACATAGCGGCGACCATCAGAATGAGAAAGAAAAACCACAGGCCTAATCTGATTCCATCCATGACCAACCACCTACCCCATTAAAGAGTTACCACCACTCTAACATAGGAAAGTGGTGATTTACTGGACATTTTATAAGAAAGCCAAGGAGTAGATATGACTCACTGAAGATAGGCCCGTTTCACAGTTTTGAAAAGCGCTCATAGCGCAATGTTGTATTTCACATTCGCCATTTTTATTCATTAAAGGGGAACAAGAAAATGAAAACGTATGACGCATTTCCAGTACCAATTGGTGGCTATACTGTCGGTCGAACCCAGATGGATTTTGAATACACAGCATCAGATCACTCAAAAAGAGAATTGACGGCGTTTGTGTACTATCCGTCCGACAGTAGCGAAGGTAAGACTACATCAACGTACATGTTTCCTGAAGTCTACGAAATGTTTAATGAACAACCACTTATCACTGCGTATCTTAAAGAGAAGGATGTTTTCTCTATCGATATCAAGACCCAATGTTACGACGACCTTGCTCTCTCCGGGAAGGAAAAGCGCTATCCGGTGTTATTCTATGGTCGATGCAAATATGAGCTCTAAACGTTCAACTCTTCTTTCTTTAATCTAGTTGTAAGACATTGTTACAAGATGAAGCTACATAATCGTCGTGAGTAACGATAATAATGGTTTTTCTTTGTTGGTTTAATTCTTTTAAAAGGGATAATATCTCATTGCGGTTATTTGAGTCGAGTGAGCCAGTTGGTTCATCTGCTAGCACAAGATCGCATGGCTTAATGAGTAAACGAGCGATTGCCAACCTTTGCTGCTCGCCCCCAGAGAGAGAAAATACATATTGCTTTAAATTAACTTTTAGACCCACTTTATCAAGTGCTTCCAGTTTTAATTCCTTCTTTTTCTCTTTCGAACATTTTAACGTTAAAAACGCCAAATCAAGATTTTGATCCACAGTTTCATTATCAATTAGGGCATAATTTTGAAATAGATAAGAGATTTTTTTTCGTAAAATCAATCTGCCTTCTTTTGATTGAAGCGTAGGGTTTTTATACCCAAATAATGATAGAGTGCCACCATCCTGCTTCTCTAATAAACCAATTATATTTAAGATGGTTGTTTTGCCCGATCCGCTTTCTCCTGTTATAGCGAGTAATTCTCCCTGCTCAACTTGGAGCGAAAAATCACTTAAAACAGTACGGTCTTTAAACTTCTTACTTATATTGTTTAATTCACATATTGGACTCACTATTCAACCTCCAACGATCCTAGAGTTTGTTATCTATCTACTTTCACTGTGTTTGCAACGTTCTTTTTTTCTACAATGTATAAGGTCAAAGTTGCAACAAAAAATTCTATTATTACTAAAATGATCAAAACAGCCACCAGCGGGTTATTATTAAAGCTAAAGAATGGACTTGGTAATATACCAGAAATTTGGGCCGCCGCAATCGTTAGAATCATAGAAACGATAAAACAACTAATAGTACTCATAAACACTAATCTATAAGTTTTAAATAAACCTGCTCCGAACAAACGATAAACAGCGAATTTTTTTGCATAACTTTTAACTAGGATAATTACATTAAATACGCTGGCGTATAACGCAGTAGTTATTAGCGCAATGAAAATGAGTAAATTTGATCTTTGTTCTGCTTTAAGAGAAGCAAGTTCACTCGACAGAAAATCTTTAATTGAGACTATATCCGAATTATTCTCAAGTCCTAAATCTAAAAGTTCTTCTTTTAGCTCTTCCAAATAAGAAGCTCCAGATTTTGCATCTAGCTTTATTTTTAAAGGATCACTCAGACCGTTCCCCCTAACACCTCCCCGATAAGTGAAAAGTTCATTTCCACTAGTTTTCACATGAATAACGGGATTATCAATTTGATTTTGTTTATTAGGAGCGACTTCTGGATTGGTGCTGAAAACGGATTGGTCCTTTTTTAACCATATTATTTCTAAAGTTACTTCTCGATCTGAACTAAGATAATATTCCTTATCATCAAGAAAATAATCACGAATTTCCTTTTCTTCTCTTTTGAAATTCTCAGGCACTATTAAAATCCAATTCTCATCCTGTTCGTTAACCACAATTGTTTCATCAAACTCATCTTGGAGCGGGAATTCTTCCAAGTAATTAGGGTTAACAGTCATTGAAAATATACCGGAAAATTGTGTGTTTATTTCTTGGAACTCAACTTCATATTCTGATGTATCAGCATAAATAGCCTCTCTTTCATTAAATAAAGGATACAAAGCATTAAGTGCTGTATCTTGTTTACTAAGTTGCATCTCTAGTTCTTCAAAAGTAAATGCGGTTGTATACCCTAAATATGATTGGTAAACAGCATAGTCGTCCAAAGATGCCCAATCCGAATTTGACTCACTTATATTATTTAATTTTTCCTTTTTTTCGCCAATCAGTTGGATTTGAGAAAAAGATTCTAACGAGAGTATTAGCAATAGTACTATAGCTACTGTTTTAAATAGTTGATTGAAAATTAAAATGCCATTATATTTTTTCCGGTGTTTAATAGTCTGCGATGTATTGATTTTTAGGATAAATAATAACGAAGCAGCAGAAAAAATAATAAACACCAAAAGTACAAATAACAATTTCGCAATAAAATTCCCGAAAATAAATGTAGGTAATAGAAGAACTATTGAAAGAATGGCACTCAATAAAGTTACAAGTATAGATAAAATTAAAGTTGTTTTCCCAATTAATTCCCACCATATTTCAGTAAATGAGTAACCATGTATGACAAAAACACCAATTTTTTTTGAAGTGTTATAAAAATAGAACACTAATAAAAGTAGCGTCGAACCCAGAATTATATATTGTATTGTTTCTAACTCTGAAAGGTCATTTAAAATAAGTAAATCGGAATCTAATTGGTGGAAAGTAGATTCTGATTGTAAATCTACAGGAGTTATATTAAGATCTTCCTGGTTCTTAAGCAGGTAATCATTAATTTCGTTACTAAGAGTTTCTAAAAAAAAGTTGATTTGTTTAGAATCATTAGCTTCAATAAAGTATCTTCCAGAAGTAGGTAACACTTCAAAAGATTTATCTAAAGGGAGAATAGAAAAGTTCTGTCCTAGACTCGCGATTGTTCCAATTTGAGGGAGATCATAAGATACCTCTTTAGTTGTCACTATATAATTATTCTCTTTTATTTTAGGTAATCGACCTTCTTTTATTAATATGTCCTCAAACATCGGAGACTCTTCTGTTAACCACGCATATTTTATGTATTCAATTGTCTGATCTTTTCTAAAGTAACGTGCTCCGCGTATGATATTGACATTAGTATCGTTTGCAACCTTTTCTAATATTGATGAAAGCTCCATAGGGTTAGAAAAAGGAATAGTTTCTGGTATGATGAATGGGTGAGCTGTTTGAATCTCTAAATTTGTAAAATCAATAATCTCTTGATTTTTACTTTCCATTATTGAAAGATAGAATGCCAAGCTAAAACAAATAAATAAGGAGAGAAAGACAATCTTTTTCATAAAAATGCTCCTTTATGTGCTAGAAAACAGAGACCAGAAATTCGGTCTCTGTTTAGAATTATCTTAAAGTTTGCAACTCGTATTCCAATATGTGTATGCGGTAAGATCAGTGTTTGAACTTGATTGAAACGCTTTAGATGTTAAATCTTTTTTAACACAACTACGATTTGGAGTTTTTGCTCCTAATTGCGCTGCCGAACCGTGAACTTTGGAAGGATGCCAATAGTTGGACCAAACTTCTTTTGTTTTATTAAAAATTCCTTTGGTTTTTGTACCTTGGTCCCATGTTCCTCCCCCAACTTGTTTGAAAATTGAAACATAATCTTCGCCGACAATACCGCCCCCACTTGTTTCTTCTGCTGCAAAAGCGTTAGTAGACAATGATAATGTCATAATTAAACTAAAAGCTACTGTAAAAAACTTCTAATTTTTCATTATATCATCTCCTTTTATATATAATTAATAAGAAAGAAATTTCAATAGTTATCCGATTATTTTATAAATATTTTATAATTAGATTTCCGAGAATGACAATAATACTTAGTAAAAGATTAATGATTAGATGTATTTAAATCTATCAATTGCTAGATTAATACGCATAAGGTGGATAGCCCTAACGACCAAGAATTTCATTAGCCGTTCAGACTATCAAACAAATGAAGAAGCGCTTGACTTTTTATTTCTAAACATACCCCTCTAATTTTTCAAGTAAGTTATCTTGCCTTCTCACAACGAAGGGAGGTTTTTTCCTCACTGTAATCATGGTAAGATGGGAGCTACCAATTGACTGAAGGGAGCTTTTCTTTTGAATAAGAAGACCATTGTAATTGGTGTTCTCATCCTAATCGCTGCACTGATTACGTATTTCAATTTACCTTCCACATCAACCATTGGAGATGAAATGACAGACTTGCAAGAAGAAATAGGAGAAATTCGAGAAATTACGATTACACACCACGCTTCACCACAAGGAAACGGAGACATTGACAGACATGTCACCTTAACCGATACAGAAGTGATTCAACAGCTATTCGGTGAAGCTGCCCCAACTGAAATAAAAGCGACAAACGCACCACCGCAAGAGTATACATATACAATCAATACCATTACGTCCGAATCGAGGTATCTTCTTTTTGTCTCTGAAGAAGGGTTTAGCATCAACCATTCCAATCATTATTCTATTGAAGGAGAGAACCACCTTATCCAAGCAATTGAGAAGGAAAATTATGATTGGTAGAGAAACAAAGGGGCAACGTTCGTTCATAAGGAAAATCATTTTCAATAAAATCGGTCAGCCATCGTTGATACGTAAACGATGGCTGGTCCTTTTTTACGAACAGCCTCGTTCGTTGCAGGATTAAACGTATGTCCTTTGACGCGCGGGTATGTGTGATGATGAATAACCCTCCTTCTCCAGCACGCGGTGATAGGGTACTTGATCTGGAACGATATGTTTTAGTTTGTTATTCATATTTATTTTCACCTCATTTTTAAAAGCTTTTGCGAAGGCATTTAGCTAATAAAAGAAATCACACTCGAATGAATCTGAGAGTGATTTCTTTTTAACTCGACTTATACATTTAACATTCCAACAAGATAGCAATGAATTTTCTGCGCTCCTCTTAATTAAACATTCTATTCCCAAGCAGTATTTAAACCTAAAAGAGTATAACCTCACTAAGATCTCCATTTTGCTTAACATGAAATCTTTAATAAATCCGTTCGATTTCATACCCTTTCTCTTCAAGCTCACTTGGTACACTTGGATCAATTAGAACATGAGCTGAACCGATAATGACAAAATAAGTCTGCCCATCATCCTTTTGTAAGATTTCATCAAGCTTACTGGCCATATTAAGATTACGATTATCATTCATCTCCTGTTGATATTCTTCACCCATTTCCTCGAAACCTTCCGATAGCTGATCAATAAAAGCATCCTTTTCACCATGAATCCAGTTGTACCCTAATTGATTGAGAGAATTCACTACCTGATCATGTTCCTCTATAGTCCCCTCTAACATTTTCACTTGCGTTTCCATACTAAAATTACTTAACATGTCATATTGCCCTTCAACGGTTTCTAATTCCACAATCTCCTTATCATCCTCTAAAGAACGTTTAAGGAAATATAAATCAACGCCATACTCTGGAGCTAGCTCACTTTCCTCACTACTAATTTGACCTAGTAAGCTTTCTACAAACCATGGCTGAAAATGGTTGTAATCCTTTACTGCCATTTTGTTCTGTTCAAATATATCCGACAGCTCGGCATAAGACTCTTCCGATAGAACATCAGCCAGAGTGGTACCCTCCTTAAATAGAGCCATCTCACTGATATCTTCTTCATTCACATCTGCTTCAAACATATTAATTTCCGGAAGGACAACATCTGAACTCTCATAGGCTTCTTCAATTTCAGAAGCAAGAGGATAAAAGTCTTCGTGACCTAAATGTATAGTTCCTTGCACATACATGGTCGTTTCGCCATGTACAATCTCCCATAAAAACCCTCCTTCTCCCTCATAATCAAGAGACGTTTCACTTGTCTCCTGTTCGTTTTCTTCCTCAAATGCTCCTTCGCTTTCTACAGGCTCATGATTAGTGCTTGAGCAACCCGCTATAAAAAGCATAATGAATACTAAACTTAGCCCTAATAATCGTTTCCTCATAGTAACGTTCACCCTTTCTATACATATATAAATGATTCGTTTTTCCTGATTCATTGTTTTCGGTTCATTATAATGACCTCAATAATCATCACCCCAATTCCTAGTCTCGATATCTATTAACCAATGATTTTGTAACATGAGAGCCCGCTCTGTTCCAGCTAATGCTGCGGCAATTCCAATCGCAAAATAAGTCCAGACTGAAAGTGTGAATGGAGATTCAAATACACCTATGTTTTCAGATACCCACGGAATAGTAGAAATGGTTTCTATTAGTTGAGGGAAGGATAAAGCGATTGAAATGAATAAGGTTACTATAGCTATTAATCCGATCATTGCACTAATAATCGGAAAGCGTTTATGCAACCACAATCGAAAACCTCTAATTGATCGTTTATCAGGATATACTGAAAAAGCTTCTTCTCTATCAGAAATATAATGAATACCATTAATTCCACTCGAGCTATTGGTTATTTCGAGTTCTCCATGATCGACTGGAAACACGGCTGGCAGTTTAGAAAAGGCAATATGTCTACCTTCATAGTACAAATCAACGCTAGGCTCTTCTGCGAAATACCTCGATTTTAAAGCATACTTTTTAGTTGTCCCTTCGGTTTCATTCATTATTTCTATATGAAACAATGAGTGCGTGAATAGATTCCATAATCGATACGTTTTCAAAAGATGACCATCGCCCTTTTTTATCTTTTTCATTTTTCGTTGTCGTTTTCTTTTATGAATAAAATGAAACATAACTCCTATCACCTTCCTTTATAGTGGTAACTTTAAGGCTATAAAATTTTCTATATTACACACACAATTGATTAACCATTTTTTATACTGATCAAACAGTCAGTTTTTATGTTAAAAAAATATACTAGCGTGAAAATTACGCTTAAATGACGAAATGAACGGTTTGCTCTATAAGAGTGCAAGATAAAAATTGCACCCGTTAACAAAGACCTTCATTCTATTTGAGCATTTTTAAGACGTTCTTCTTTACCTTTTCGCTATAATCTTCAAATCCTATATCCTTTTCATTTTGAGGTAAGGACATTGATAATGAAATAGCCCCCCTAATAATCATGGCGACGACTTTAATATCAAAGTCATTGAATTCGTTCGTTTTTTGTCCTTCATAAAGGATTTCTTCTAACAAGACATTTAACTCTTCTTCAGGATTTATTTCCACCCTAAAATATGGAACATCATCTGGTGTACGTACATTAAAAACAATTTCTAATAACGCAGTGGTATTGCCACGTTTTGTCCCACGATACGCTATGCCTGCTTCTATAAACGCCATTAATTTCCCCATGTTCATTTGTTCTTTTTCAACTTTTTCCTTAATGAAAGATTTCTCTTGTTCAACCAAGTAAAGTAGCGTATTATTCATCAAATCTTCTTTACCAGAGAAATGATAAGAAATTAATCCTGTACTAGTGTTTGCTTTACTAGCTATTTTCGAAAGGCTCGTACTTATATAGCCAACGTCTCTTAATACCTCTATAGCGGCTTTAATAATTTGTTCTTTACGTGCATCAGCTATTAAATATTGTTTATTTTTCATCATTTTATCCGCCTTCAAATAGTTGATTACTCATTCTTTATTTTGATCGGTTGATCAGTTTTTATTTTAACAGTCCTTTTATTTTTGTCAAGTTAACTAAAAGGACAACCGATACCAATTCACTTTTCTTAATCGATTCTTGGGATACAACTAGTCCCTTGGAAAATACGATCTCTTTGAAAATGAATAAAAAATTACGAGTAGGTATTATAGGTGGTTCTATTAATAACGGTTGGGCCAAAGAAACGCATATTCCTGCAATCGAACAACTAGATGATCTTGAACTTAAAGCTGTTAGTACGAGTAATATGAAAATTGCTGTTAAGAGTGCTGATGCTTTTAATGCCCCGTATGCTTTGATAATGCTGAACAACTGGCGCAAGAATCAGATGTTGATATGACAGTCGTTAGCATGAATGTTAAAGAGCGTTATGATGCAGTAAAAGCGATTGTGCCAGCTGAAAAGCCAATCTATTGTGAATGGCCACTGGGATCAAGTACTAATGAAGCATTAGAAATGCAAAAGTGATCAAGGAAAGAAAGAATCAATAGCATGCATGAGTCACCTAATCATCACCAAAAAGCACCAAAGCTCCAAAAGCCTTGGTACTACCGGCATGCGGTTGAGAGGAGTGGAACCTCCATGATAATAACCTCAATAAGCCCTCAAACTGGTAATCTAATTTATTCACTTCTTGGGATACCTTGAAGCTTGCGAATGTATACGATCTGACCAATGTGATATGAATCATGCATAGCCAAGTCTCCTAAAAGAACTTTAAGTGGGTCTTCTTCAAATGCTGGTTCATCTAAACATGAATCATCTAATTGTGACACTGCAACCTGTATTTCTTGAAAAATATTATTAATTTGTGCGACCGTTTTCTGCCACTCCTCATCAGTTATATCATTAGGAATCTCAAAGGTAGTATCATTATCAACATTTACTTGGGAGTTAGATTTTTCTTTAAGCTGATTCAGAATATGTGAATCCCAAAAAGCTATGTGGTTTACAATCTGCCATATAGAATTACCCTTTTCCGACGGCTTCCAGTATGCTTGTTCTGCGGTAAGACCTTTAATCGCTTCCATCAAAGGGATAAATCCACTCTCTTTTTGAAATCGTCGGTCAAGAAATGAACTAATCAACTGCTTTGCCATATAATCACTCCTGATATTTATATTGCTTATCCAATTCCTAATTGTTTACTTATTTCAGTAATCATAACTCTCTTCTTTTAACAGTTCACGTTTTATCCTCTAAGTGACTTATTAGTTTTTCAACAATCTGTCTATTAAAGGCAAAAATGCCGTGCATGGATCTTATTTTGTTTTCTATTGTACAAATGTACTCAATAAAAATATCATTATATTCAATGATTCTAAAGCTTATAAAACAGGTAACCATTTATTTAAAATAAGAATTATCAATAAGATTTTTCCTTATTAATTTCTTCAATTAATTTAGAGATTAATAACTTTAGTGAGGCAGTGACCTCACTTTTTACAAATTCTCCATCTCCATTCAATTTACTGTCTGCTCCTGAAATCAATAATGTTCCACCCTCGAATACATTCGCATTTAACATACTTAAATTAAGCTGTAATGAATGGTGAGCATTTTCCCCATTGCCTGAAGCTGTAATGACTGCTACTGGTTTTGTATAGAGCTCCGCAGATGATACTAACCACTCTAACGCATTTTTCAAAACACCAGGAACTCCTTTTATATATTCAGGTGTACAGATAATGACTCCGTCCGCTCCCGAAAGCAATTCTCTGTATACTTGCACCTCTTCCGGTGGCTCGTCACCATCTAGCTCAGGATTAAAATGCGGAAGATTTTCAATGACATTGTATATTCCATAGTCAACTTTTTCGGGCATAAAGTGTTTTAAACTATGAAGTGTTTTTTGAGTTGACGATTGTTTCCGAATACTTCCTGACAATGCTACAAGATTAATTTTTGTTCCGATATGATTCCCTCCCATAATGATTGATATAAACATTATCTCAGTTTAAAAACGGTAATTCCATTTAACTGCTCTTTAAAATTCTTTTAAGCTCGTGATATTTTCTGTTATTCATCTTAATATATATCCAACTGAGAAGCTAAAATGTTATCAATTTTGACTTTATACACATTAATAAAGCCAAATCCGAACATTTGAAAAATATGTTAATATTTAGTAAAAACACATGCGGAAAGAATGTGGAAAGAATCACACTAAAATATCCTATAATTATCCAAAAACAAAAAAGTACCAAAGCTCCGAAAGCCTTGGTACTACCGGCATACGGCCCGGAGGAGTCGAACCTCCACGAGTTTAACCTCACTAAGCCCTCAACCTAGCAACAGATTCATTGTGCCGCAGGGACAATTGAGTCATATGAATGGGGGTAGGGTTATGATTAATCAATTGAGTGTACTTTCTAAAGATGTTCCGATAAAAGCGACGTCACGAAAAAAGTCAGTCCAACTAATCAGATGCCCCTTCACCTATTCACGCACTTCTTCTACAGTCCAACCAAAAGGATCAGGACCTGGTTGCCAAGTACCCGCGCGCTCTTCCTCTGTCATTAGACAACGATCTAATTCGGCTATGATCTTCTCCCGATTGAGCGCCACACCAATGAAAACTAATTTACTATGTCGATCTCCCACTTCTTGGTCCCATTCTTCTCGCAAGTTGGGATTTTCCACTAGAATCTTTTCTTGTTCTTCTGGTGGACGAGATGCCACCCAATAGGTGACAGGTTCTAATTGAACAGATGTGCCAGCTTGAGAAAACAACAAAGCTAAGTCATTATGTGTACCGCACCATATCAAACCTTTCGCTCGCACAATTTCTTTGGGCATCGAATCGCCCCAAGCGACAAACCGACTTGAATGAAAAGGCACTTTTCGTTCATAGACAAATGAGCCAATTCCATACTCTTCTGTCTCTGGCGTGTGTGCTTCTGGACCAGCGTTTAATTCCTTTAACCATCCAGCCGACTCACTCGCTTTTTCAAAATCAAATAAATTCGTATTTAAAATCTCACGAGGATTTACTTCTGCTTGTACAGAGCGAATGATCTTCGCTGAAGGCTGCAATGTACGTAACACACTTTCTAATTTAACAAGCTCTTGTTCACTCACCAAGTCACATTTATTTAAGATTAAGACATCGCAAAACTCAATTTGGTCAATTAGTAAATCGGCAATTTCCCGCTCGTCCTCTTCGCCAAGCGCTTGTTTACGATCAAGAAGGGAGTCACCCGAACGAAGTTCCGTCCAGAACCGATTGGCATCAACAACGGTGACCATTGTGTCTAATTTACAGAACCGTGTCAAGTCAATGTTCAGCTCCTCGTCAATATAGGAGAATGTTTGTGCAACTGGAACAGGTTCGCTAATCCCCGTCGATTCAATGACGATGTAATCGATGTCTCCTTGCTTTGCCAACTTTTCGACTTCGATTAAAAGGTCTTCGCGCAACGTACAGCAAATGCACCCATTCGACAACTCGACAAGCTTTTCTTCAGTTCTCGAAAAACCGGCACCTTGTTCAACTAAGTCTGCATCGATATTGACCTCACTCATGTCGTTGACAATGACGGCAACTTTTAAGCCGTCTCGGTTTTTTAATAGATGATTTAGCAAAGTTGTCTTCCCAGAACCTAAATACCCACTTAAGACCGTAACAGGAATTCGTTTCATTTAACTACCTCCACCATTGTTTTGTATTTATAAAGCTCTCCCTACTTCGTAATCATTCCGATTTATAAAAACGAAAAAGAAAAAAAGGCTACCAACTAGCTTTTTTCACTCCAGGTATTTGTCCCTTATGAGCAAGTTCACGGAAAGCAATTCGAGATAATTCAAAATCTCTAAGCACGCCTCTAGGTCTTCCTGTTACTCTACATCTTCTTGTTAGCCTTGAAGGAGAGGAGTCTCTTGGTAACTTAGACAATGCAACATAATCCCCCTTCTCCTTTAGCTCTTGACGCACTTTTGCGTAACGTTGAACAAGTTCTTGACGCTTCATCTCTTTGGCCACTTTCGATTTCTTTGCCATGTATCCTCACACCTTTATCCGTTTATTTTTCGCAAATCGTAATCATTACGAATTGTACCATTTTTATTTTCAAAATACAACGATCATCTTTTTTTAAAAAATCCCTTGCGTTTTTATTCAGCGTTCTCTATACTTTCACATAAATAATAATGATTACGATTTACTACTGTTACTTGGAGCTGATACGAATGCTTAGGAATGATTGTCAATCTTTTTTTAACACGCATTTAACGACAAAGAGACGCTATTCTTTTGTTTATGAGGACGTCTTACATCTAATGGATAGCGATTTTATCGTTGCCGAACTAATCGACTCTTCCGAAGACGAATTAAAAACCATTATTCCTATGATACAAACACTTGAACCTACACAAGAAAACATTCATCAATTCCTTCACCACTTTGCTACGATCTATGCGATAGGAAACGGGATTGTCTCTAATGACTAGGGGATTCTCGTGTTTGGCCATTTTCACTCCTCGTTTCAGTTGAATCACTGTATTCAATCAAAAAAAGAGGATCGTTAGCCAAAACCCTCCTGACTAACGATCCTCTCATGATCTACAAGCACAGCTCTTTTGTATCCACTAAATCAATTGAACATATTGTGGGTTCCCTGTAATAAACAGACCGCTTTTTAAGCGATACATCACCGACCCGTTAACGAGTAATCGTTCTGCGATCGTAAATACCTCGTTTTTTGATACGGTTGTGTACCTAGCTTGCCAATCAGGACGGTCATAGACCCATAACGTATCCGCAATGACACGTAACAGGCGTCCTTCGATTGGTGGCGCAGGGGTTGCCCCCTTCTTGTACATCTTGTTTAAATTGATCCCACGACTTCAGCAAATTCTCTGGACAGTTCTTCCCTGTCCACTTTTGGTGTGTCACCACATCATCAACCGAGAGGGATAATTCTTGCATCAATTGCTGCACGACAGAGATTGCGTTCGCTCTTGCTCTTTGGAAGTCTCCATCCTGATTGACACAAATTTCAATTCCAATTGAATTGTGGTTGCCTTCTCGCCCTGCATGCCAGCCCACTTCATTAAAAGGCAAATGCTGAATCGCCTCTCGATCATCGATTGTAATATGCCATGACACCTGCCTAGCGATGGCATCTTGCCCCTTTACGTAAATCGCATGCATCGCGGCGTTTGCGCCAACCGATCGATTCCCCGTTTCATGAATCGTTAGATACGATGGATCAAGGAAGGTTTGCGGACGGTTTGCGTTCGATACAGGAATAAGATCTTGTTTAAGTTCCATTACTGATTCCCCCTATTTTGTCTATGTGCGGTGCGTTCCAATTCCCTGATGGCGTCCGTTAAATTCTCAATCCGCTTTTCAAACCGGATAAGCAAATAGACGGCTACCACTGTAGGAAACCCGAAATTCCCAAGCAAAATGGCCCAATCAGGTAAATGATTCATGAGGTTCCTCCTTTCCCACTCTTAATGAAGAAAGAGAAGCAAAAGCAACAATAACAACCAAAAAATCAACTAATTTTATGGTAAATTTTGATAAAAGGATACGAAGGCAACAGAAACATACAACTCGACTTTTTTGAATCAGAGAAAGAGGGACTAGTAAGGCATTTCCTTCAACTGAACCGGAAGTAATCGATGTTCATTGCAGAAATAAATGAACTGTAACCTTAGGAGGAGTCGGAGCACAGCGTTTACCCCTATTTTCTATGTGGCCCTCGTATTCATGACAATGGCCGTTGCACTAAATGTACGACGTTTATTGAAACGAGGGAGTTTCATCTTAGCGATTCTTGCCATTGCGACTTTTATTACTGCCATTTTCTTCGTTGTCACATTACCGATTTTTGATTTTTGATAGGTGAGTGATTTGCTCAAGAGAATACGAAAAAAGCCAGTTTTCCATTGTTGAATGAAAACTGGCTTTCCTGTAAAATCTATTCTTTTTGCTCTTTCTTTCTTGTTTTAAGGATCAAAAGCAAGGTGCTAGAGACGATGATAAGAAACATGCCCCATAAGGTATTCTGTAAATAATCTGTGGAAGTATCGGGGAGCTTTCCTCCTTCATTCTCTTCCTTTACACTCTCACCATCAAGTGTTTCATTATTCATATATCGGTACACGGGTACTTCATCACCTACATTAACAGGGATTATGTTATAAGTGACATAGCTATCTTCTGACTCTGGTTCAAGGGCCAAAGCAATGATGTTAGCCGACGTCTGGTTCATTTCAAAAACATAGCTGCCCTCAGGGAAAAACCTTGTTTCTTCTTTTATCTCAGTTTCAACTTTGTTAATGATATGACCTTCCTCGACCTTGTCCCCTATTTGCTGATCGGTAACCGTATAGCTCTCCACTGTCAATTCCTGTGGTTCATTCAGTGTTTTTACTTCAACGCCATGTATTTCAAGCTTTTCAACAACATGGTGGTAAGCCGGAGGCAACAGATAGGCTTTTGGACGGATACGCTCCAAGGTTGGTTCGGCATGAGTCGCACTTAGGTAAGTAGTCGGAACTTCTACAACCTCTCCGGTAGCTATGTCGAGAACCTCAAGCGACTTTTCAAGTTCTTTTAGCGTGTTCGTGATCACGATTGTATCCTTGTCATCTGTGGATTCACCTTTGCGAACAAGTTCTTCTCTCTCTTGAGCAACAATTGCTTTGACGTCTTCTTTGTTTTCAACAGTTGTTCTTAAAAAACTCTCGATGGCAACCACTTGCGAATGCACTCGACGTTCGAAGCCCTCACGACCAAATCGGTCTCCTCTCCCTTCAAGTAAGAACGTGAAGCTCGGCAAAAGCCCTGCAATTTCCTTTTCAAAACGTGGTGATGCATTTCCTTCTGTCACAGTGATTTGACCAGTTTCTTTATTGTAATCTTCCGGAAAAGAAACATATGTATCAGTCGAGTACCCCATTTCTTCTAAATACTCAAACGCATTAGGAATAAACAGATCATCCGCCATCTCTCGAATCGATGCCGGGATATTTAAGTTATATCCCTTCGCAAGAAGAAAATCGTGGTAAGGCGCTCCGCCTTCTTCTCCTAAATCGGCAAAAGCATCCCAATTTCGATGCCCGTACTCATGAGAAGTCAGAAATACCTCAGGTTGAAAACGTTGAAGCGCTTGATTCATTACCTTTGTTTCTGGCAAGTCTACTTTCATATGATCCCGGTTAATCCACAGACCCCGTGCACTTCCAAATTGATAATAATGAGATCCATCCGGGTTCACGCGAGGGACTATAATCACGTTGATCTCTTTAAGTATGTCTTCGCCCAGTTGACCTGTGGCAAGTTGTTGAGCTGTTACGAGAGCAGCTTCACCTGCACCGGCCTCACTTCCGTGAACTTGTGCTTCCAACCAAACTGTTGGCTTGCTGTTAAAATCCTCTGACTCTTCACTGTCACTCGTTGTAAAAAGAAGAAGCGGTATTTCACGACCCTCCTGGGAGTATCCGGCGATTTCCATCTGCATCAGATCACTTTTGTGGTCTAATTCATTTAAGAACGCCATCATTTCCTCTGTTGTTGTGAAGTCCCACTTCTCATCTTGAAACCCCGGCGTATCGTATCCGACACCAGGGTCGGGATACAAGTTCAAAATATGCTTGGGTTGTTCGATACTTTGGCCAAAATAAGGTACATACGTATGAGGGATCGTTGCATCCGTTTTTTGCCCCGCTGCAGGAGGTCCATCAATGACATACCCCGAAGAATCATTTTCTTGTACTTCTGCATTGGCGATCGAAGGGATTAGAAGAAGTACGACAGATGATAGAAATGGAACGAGCTTGCTTTTGGACATGTAACACACACTTCCTTTCAAGTACTAAAGTAATTATTGATCGTTTAATAGTAATTTCAAAAAATTCTGATGTCAACTCGCTTTAATCTAATAATCGACTCGTTTCATCGCTTAAACTCTTGCCACACTTTGGTCTTTAAGAAAATAAAATAAATATTTTAATAAAGATTTCGATGTTCAATTCGACAAAATCAGCTAGATTTAGCGCTATTCGCACACTTCTAGCTTTTTTGCTACCAAACCCCATTTTTCATTGACTCCAACTACCAAAATCGAACGTTCGTCCAGAATGATCCAATTCTGATACATCATGTTTACGTTATACGGTTTGGTTTAATAGAGTATCTTCAGAAAAAGAACTGGCTTCTTCATCATATGGTTCCGGTTCAAAATCACCAGGACTTCATTCATGTTAAATGTCAGAGGTATCAACAAGAAAAAGCCGATCAGCGAAGATCGGCTTTTTCTTATTTACCTGCATTTAATTGGTTAACTCATCGAGACTAAATGTGAATAACGCATTGTTAATCAAGCCCGTAGCGGCTGTCCCTGCTTTCACGCGAATGTATTGTTCATCTTCTATATAACTTGTATACACGACTGTGCCCGTCACTTCTTCACCCGGGGCAAGACTTCCTTTAATGCTTTCCGCTTCGTACTCTTCATAATACTCGGCTTGGTCACCTGTACCAGATCCTTCTAGGTGAGCCGTATACTCGAACAGCCCCGCATTTTCTTTTGCATCAATTTCTTCATCGCCGATGTTCTTAATTGTAATCGAAGCAACCACATAGGCGTCTAAATCTGACGGTTCCCCATCCACTTCCTCCACCATGTCCACGCTGTTTAATGTAAATTCAAATGAAGAGATGTTGCTGTGCATGACGGCTGTATCGCCAACACCAAGCTCCATTTGATCTTCTCCTTGTTCTTCATTGTTTTCATTCTCCTCCGCCTCGTCATCGATCGTTCCCTCTTCTGTCGCGGCGTCCTCTTGAGCTGGTGCTTCTTGATTGTTTTCTCCATCTTCTGAATCACTACACGCCGCGAACACAAGGGAAACCCCAACCATTGTCGCAACAAGCGTTGATGCTTTTTTCATATGTATGTTCATCCTCTCGATATGTCGTTCTTTAATGATATAACCGAATCCTCAATCTTTAAACAGCAAAAATACCTCTCTACCAGGACTATTAAACGATCAAGCTCCCCCGCCTTTTTTCACCTTATTATAGGAGATTCCCCCATCAAATCGGACAAATTATGTGAAATACCCAATTTCTTTCCTAGCTAGTTGTCCTCAAGGAATCTTTGATGTACACTTAGATCACGTTTTTACACAACAGAAATTAACATTTTATTGGAGGTTTTCCCATGTGTGGGTTTATCGGTGAGTTGTTGCATCATGCCAACAACCATACATCTGAAGAACGATGGAGTGAATCGCTTGAAGCCATTCACCATCGTGGACCTGATAGCACAGGCAATTACCAGGATAGCTTTGTTCGACTGGGTTTTAAACGGTTGAGCATTATCGATATAGAACACGGACATCAACCCCTTTCCTATGAAAACGGTCGATATCAGATTATTTTTAATGGTGAAATCTATAATTATGTGGAGCTTAAAGCGGAGCTGACCGAAAGAGGCTACCTTTTCGAAACCGATTCTGACACGGAAGTATTGCTCGCTCTTTATGCGTTTGAAGGAAAAGAATCGGTCAAAAAGCTAAGAGGCATGTTTGCGTTCGCCATATGGGATACTGAAAAAGGCGAACTTTTTTGTGCCCGTGATCCCTTTGGCATTAAACCGTTCTACTATGTAAAAGACGAGGAGCGCTTTTTCTTTGCCTCAGAATTAAAATCGATCAATCCGATTTTAGACGAGCAAGCGATTGTGCATGAGTCGTTACAACATTATACAACGTTTCAGTTCGTGCCAGAACCACGTGCCTTAACAAAGAACGTGCATAAGCTTTTGCCAGGCCATACATTAACGATTACGAATCAATTAGATGAAACGATTAAACCCTATGCAACGCGCTCATTCAAACCAAAAACGGGAATTGATCCTTCCCAACTTGCCAAAATGACGAAAGCGCTCTTGCGCGATTCCGTTGCGAAACATATGCGTTCTGACGTACCGGTAGGCGCTTTTCTATCGAGTGGAATTGACTCCACCTCGATTGTCGCGTTAGCAAAAGAGCTCCACCCTAACTTAAAAACATTCACTGTCGGGTTCGGAAATGAAGGGTTCAGTGAAATTGACATCGCGAAAGACACAGCGGCGAAACTCGGCGTTGAAAACATTAGCAAAGTCATTACACCTGAAGAATTTATCCAAGAGCTGCCTAATATCATTTGGCACATGGACGAGCCTGTCGCTGACCCAGCAGCAGTCCCGCTTTATTTTGTCGCCAAAGAAGCAAGCAAACACGTAAAAGTAGTCCTCTCTGGTGAAGGGGCAGACGAACTGTTTGGCGGATATAATATATACCGCGAACCGATCGACTTGGCCTGGTTTAAACGAATTCCGATGGGACTTCACAAACCATTAAATGGTCTATTTCATCAACTACCTGGCGCTGTGAAGGGACGAAACTACTTCATTCGTGGAACAACGCCGATTGAAACACGTTACATTGGCAACGCCTTTATTTTTTCAGAAGCAGAAAAAGCGCAGTTGTTTAAACACTATGATCCTACTATGCCTTATACGGATATAACCAAACCACTTTATCAAGACATACCGAATTATGATGAATCAACAAAAATGCAGTACATTGACATGCATACGTGGTTACCAGGTGACATTCTCGTGAAAGCCGATCGTATGACGATGGCACACTCGATTGAACTACGGGTTCCATTTTTAGACAAAGACATCTTTGCCTTTGCCCGTACGATTGAACGTGACGCCAAGCTCAAAAACAAGACTACGAAGCACGTCCTACGTGAAGCGATGAAGGAATACATTCCATCTACCATCGTTCCACGAAAGAAACTAGGCTTTCCTGTCCCAATTCGCCACTGGCTCAAGAACGAAATGTATGACTGGACCAAAACACTAATTAAAGAAAGCAAAACAGCAAGCACCTACTTCCACACCGACTTCTTGTTAAACTTGCTTGAAGACCACGCAGCCGGAAAAGCCGATAACAGCCGCAAGCTCTGGACGATTATCTGCTTTATTCTCTGGCACCAAGTGCACGTGGAAAAGAGCGTAACGAGCCCAAACCAAATTGTCAACATGATGCGGGTGACAAAGGAAGAACGTGAAGAAGTAGACGCATTATAGAAAACAGAGAACAGTAAAAAGCGCATGAGGCAATTCTCATGCGCTTTTTTTCTATTTCCTTTCGAGTTCAAACAAAAAAAGGACCCCTTCCGAAGAAGAGGTCCTCTGTTTATTAACCAAGAAGTTGAAGAACTTGTTGTGGAGCTTGGTTCGCTTGTGCAAGCATGGATTGTGATGCTTGAGACAAGATGTTTTGCTTTGTGAACTCCATGATTTCCTTCGCCATGTCAACGTCACGGATACGTGATTCAGCAGCAGTAAGGTTTTCAGAAGTGTTTTCTAAGTTAGAGATTGTATGCTCTAAACGGTTTTGAGTAGCACCTAATTTAGAACGCTCTGAAGATACTTTATCAATTGCTCCTTGAATGGCTGTGATTGCTTCACTAGCATTTTCAGAATTAGATACGTCCACCCCTTTTGTGGTCGCTACTGCGCCGCCCTCAAGTTGTTGATCTGCAGCTAGTACAAGTTCTCCGTCCTGGTAATAACCAGCTACTGTAGCTGGTGAAGCTTCAACTGGTGGAGTAGCATCAGGATCTGCTTCAACTGCATCCGCTGCTGCTTGCCATGTACCAATAGTAGTTCCATCTGCATCAACAATTGTAGTGCCATCTTCACTAGCCGTTGTTGTAGTAGCAACACCTAATGCTTCTCCGCTCATATTATTAATTGAAATGGAGATGTTTTGTCCTTCGTTTGCTCCAATATGGAATTTAACGTTTGAAGCCGTGCCGTCGATTAGAGCTTTATTGTTAAATTGTGTGTCATTAGAAATGCGGCTAATTTCTTTAGCAAGCTCATCTACTTCTTTTTGAATTTCTTCACGATCAGTTCCTTCGTTTGTATCATTTGAAGCTTGAACAGCTAGTTCACGCATACGTTGAAGGATACTATGTGTTTCATTTAGTCCGCCTTCTGCCGTTTGAATTAAAGAAATACCATCTTGAGCGTTACGGCTCGCTTGATCAAGCCCACGAACTTGAGCACGCATTTTTTCAGAAATTGCAAGACCTGCTGCGTCATCGCCAGCACGGTTGATGCGAAGACCTGAAGATAGTTTTTCTTGAGCTTTTGCAGCCATTCCTTGGTTCACACCAAGTTGACGGTGAGCGTTCATTGCGCTCATATTGTTGTTGATAATCATTACTTGAACACATCCTTATCGTTGTTTTACCTCATCCTTGAGGATTTATATTCAAACTCGCCGAAGCGAAGGTTTGACCCTACTCTTTTTTCGTGCTCTCTTTACGCCAGATCGATACTTCTTTGATCCGAAGCTTTACGAGGTTCCCTTCGTTTTCAATAACAGGAATCATCAATTCTTCGTTGACTACGATTGATTCACTGATACGTGTTTGAAGGATTAATCCTCTTTGGCATGGCTTTTTCTACTTCATGCCATATATGATCGCTTTCTTGGCTTTTTTGCTTCTGTTTCTTTTATCGACACCTTTTTTAATATGTTTATAGTTTATTAGAATTAATTTGATGATTTTTACCACACT
Organism: Shouchella patagoniensis; assembly: GCF_002019705.1. Taxonomy (GTDB): domain Bacteria; phylum Bacillota; class Bacilli; order Bacillales; family Bacillaceae_D; genus Shouchella; species Shouchella patagoniensis. The sequence continues at coordinate 2,278,308 of NZ_KV917377.1, forward strand.
ACGTTAATCCACACCTCGTAAAGTAGGATGTTTTCATGCATCAACCACGTAGAAAATTGCTTTTTTAACGAAACTGAATGATTCAGAAACGATTAAATGGCTTGAACCCGACAGAGATCAAGCCACTTATCGCCTATTTTCTTTTCATGTATTCCTAGTAATACGCTCTCCCAATACTTACAGCGATTTATAGATCCAATTTTTCCTCTTAAATCGATCATCAACTAGGGCAAACGCGAGCGCTGTCACCACACCGTACACAATGACTCCACTCCATAGCTCGAATTGTTCTCCATAAGGCCTACTTACTAGGAGTGAATCAATCAATACGATTATCAACAAGATGATGAACGCTACACCTGCATGAAGCAAAAGAGAAAGCCAAAGAACGAGCTTTTTATTTACAAAAATCAGAAATAATCGAAGCAGGAGTTCCAAAAATCAAAACAACGGACTCATGTAGAGAAAGACGCCCAAGCCATTCCTAAAAAGGGCTGAGTAAAAAAAGACGATTCCACTTAGAAACGACATGCTTATGATCACAATCACACCAACGATTCATTTCCTTAAAAGTAAAACCGCCACGCTTGATTCAATCTTTGCTACTTTTCCAGGTCGTATAAGCGGTTGTAAAAACGGCGGCAACTAGAAACACTAACCACCCAGGATGCCAGGCATTCCAAATAAAACCGATTGCCAGAAAAATAACAGCGGCCACTGGCCAAATCACCGCATGAATCCAGCTATGTTTGCTCGATTCCTCATATTGTTCATATTCCTTTACATATTCCTCATTGTTGGCAATCAATCGTTCGCCCTCCATTGCCGACCCTGCGATAATAAACAAGTACACAGCACATGCCCATATTAGCGGCATTAGTGCTAAGAGGGGATCTCTGTCTGCATGACCTGTGTCGTTAGTCAAAAAAGGTATCCCAAAACTAACTATAATGATCACAATTCCGGTGACGATTAATAATCCATACCTTTTTCGATTGGCCATGCTTTTCTGTCTAAAATCTTGAATAAACGAATCATCAAAAATTAACGGTTGTGTTTCAAGTTCCTTGTACGCTTTTACGCTAAATCCTTGCCACACCAAGATGCCCACTCCACTAGCAACAACCATCATAAACAACACATAGCTAAATGTTTCTTGAACATACATAGGGAGTAAGATCGAAGCTATAAGAATAGCCACTCCAACTGCGATTCTTTTTGCGCCCTGCTTCTTATTTAAAAGATAGGCTTCCACAACTTCCTGACTGGCATAGTACCCTTCCTCAGTTGTTCCATGTGCTCCAAAGGGCTGACCTTCACCCTTTAATAGGTAATCGAGCGAAACCTGGAATAACCTGCTCATTTTCACCAGTTTTTCTGTTTCCGGAAAGCCTTGTCCGTTCTCCCATTTACTTACCGCTTGTCTGGAGACTTGAAGCCTTTCAGCAAATTCTTCTTGGGACCATCCTTTTTGTGCTCTCAGCTTTTTTAGTTTTTGATAAAATTCCATTCTCTTCACCTCACCCTTATCGTAAACCGACAGCCATGATCCTTCTACCTATCAGAGGTTGCAACCTTGCTATTTACAGTTGCACTTTCTCTTTTTTTTGCGTAGCATCGTGATTTTTCTGGTTGCAATCACGCGTTAAGTGCGTTTTGCAGTGAGCTAGCCATTCCGTAACAGACCCATGATATACGCTTATTTTATACTATTTTCTTACCAAATCGTTTAAACTTTCTTATGTTCATATGTACTAATCATATAACTATTCCATTTACAAAACATTGCCACAATTAGACTTATCATCTTTTTGTCTGTATGATCTTTGTCTGCATCATCTAATTTTTTAAGGAGCACTAAAAATTAGGATTCCTCGGTTGCAACAATCTAGAAGAAATATGAAAACGTTAGCATGCTATACTTTATTCCAACAACCGAAAGGAGTTTTGCTTTCATGGATACTCATACTTCTCAATGCTTTATACATGAGTTGCAGCAACATCAAAATGAAGCGGAAATCGAAAAAATGAAAAAGTACTTTAAAGGTTCAGACGAAAACACAAAATGCTTAGGTCTTAACATGCGTACGGTTTTTCAACTTGCTAAGCAATTTACGGATATGCCTTTAACCGAAGTCGAACGGCTTCTGGAAAACGATTATTATGAAGTGAGAATGGGCGCCGTGAGCATTATGGATTTTCAGGCCAAAGCCAAGAAACTCCCTGAGGAAAACAGGCAAGCTTTGTACGAGCTTTATATACGGAGACATGATCGAATCAACAACTGGGATCTCGTTGATCGTGCCGCTCCTTCTGTAATCGGGACTTATTTACTAGATAAACCAAAAGATAAACTGTACGAACTGGCACACTCCTCTACTGTTTGGGAACGAAGAACAGCTATGGTAAGTACGCATAGCTTTATCAAAGCTGGCAACACGGAAACCACGTTTGCTATCGCTGAGATTCTGATACATGATCCTGAAGATTTCATCAACAAGGCTGTGGGCAGTTTTATTCGTGAAGCAGGCAAGAAAGACGGAGACAAGCTGAAATCGTTCTTAAATAAACACGCTCACACCATGCCCAGAATCACCTTGAGATACGCTATAGAAAAGTTTGATAAGAGCACAAGGGACTACTACTTAAATCGAAAGAAGAGTTAGCCTTTATAATGGAATTGAGTCCGAGAGTAGTAAAGGATGAAGCCTTTATCAAGGAAAGTCGCTGGAGAAAATTTTAAAATTCATTCTACTCCAAGATCATGAGCCCTTTTCTGTTTTCCTTAATCCAGTAAAAAAATAGATAACGATCAAAGCTAGGGTGAACGGAATGACTACTTCTAAAACAGTCGTCCACGTCATCTCACCAGAAATCAAATAAATCGCTGGTAACGTAATGATGAGAACCCCTAGAACTGCAGTGGAAATGAACTTAATAAACGACATGAGCGCGCTCCCCTCCCTTTTACCTTTTTATTTCTATTCCCAATCAATCATTTTGTTAACCAGTGCATTCTTATGAATAGGAAATTTATTCGTGACCAATAACATAAAAATTCACTTTTCTGTTATTGGGAAATGCATCAAATCTCTATCTTTTTTGTCGATAGAACAGGTATACTATCCTTAATTATCAAATAATTGGAAATGAGGAGCGCGTATGGCTTTGTTATTGGCACCAGCGGAGGTTGGGCATAAGATTGCTGAATGGTATAGCTACATCATCGCAAAAGAGCTCAAACAAGCACAAAAACTGAAGGTAGAAGCGTATGAGATGATCGATAAAATGGAAGAAGACGATAAGATGATTGCGTATTATCAGTTGGTATCATTTAGACATGATTTGCTTATGGCTCGGAATCAAGACTCCACCACGACGAATACACAAACCCTCTCTCCGGTCGAATTCCAAGCAGACGATTACCTTCAATTTATGTATTACTATGTTTCTGGACAACATGCGTTTTTGCAAGGCAAATACAAATCGGCTATCCGCTCATACAAGGTGGCCGAGCAATTACTAGAGAAAGTGAATGACCCAGCAGAAAAAGCTGAATTTCTAGAGAAATTAGGGATTAGCTATTATCGGATCAATCAATATACGTTCGCCACAGCGTATATTGAACAAGCATTGGAATATTTCGGAGAGCACAGCAATTATAAAGAGAATGAGATCAACTGCGAGATGGTTTTAGCCGCCATTGACACGGAATTAACACGGTTTGAGTCTGCCGAAAACAGGTACATGGATGTGCTTGAGCCTTCTTATCAATACCCTTATACCCATGCACTAGTCCTCCACAATATGGGACTGAATCGGGTGACACAGAACAAGCTTGAAGAAGCACTCTCTTTCTTTGAAAAAGCACTATCCATACATGAGCATGCAGAGTCCATTGCCGGCTTGAAAACAAAATACTATTGGTTTCATATTCATTTAAAATTAGGAAGAAATTTGGCAGGATTTGTTGAAATGGAAGTCGAATTAAAGAAGCATGATCTGCATGAATTCAAAGCGAGGTGCATGATAAGCAGAGGACTTTATATCGAGAACAGTCTGTCACTAGTCGAATCAGGAATCAGAGAATTAGAAAAAAATGAATTATTCTTCGAATGTTCGGAGGTCTCTGAAGAAGTGTCTCTCTTCTATGAATCGAAAGGCGATTTTCCCAACGCACTGAAGTTTTCAAAGCTGTCAAATGCAATGAATAAAAACCAAACTAAATTAGGAGTTGACCAATCATGAAAAAATTAACCCTTGCTTTAGCGACAACGTTTATTCTTGCCTCTTTCACTTTTGGACATGCAGCAACAAATCAATCTGACGATCAACTAACGCCTGATGGCAAACATGAGTTTACGAATGCTTCAACCGATCTTGTTCAACCTTTTGGGAAACATGAATTTACACATGCTTCAACCGATCTCGTTCAACCTTCAGGTAAGCATGAGTTCACTCATGCTTCAACCGATCTTGTTCAACCTTTTGGGAAACATGAATTTACACATGCTTCAACCGATCTCGTTCAACCTTCAGGGAAACATGAGTTTACTCATGCTTCAAACGATCTCGTCGATCCTTTTGGCAAACATGAGTTTACACATGCTTCACCAGATGAAACGAACGAATTGGGCTTTTCGCTCGTTTAATGGCGGACGAGCCTCGCTGTTTTTATAAATTCATGCATGATTTCGCTTAATCAGTAGCAAAACATTAAACCCAATACAAAAAAGAAAGCTCACATTTGGGATGCTTTCTTTTTTTTGCAGATGAATGTTCATTCCTTAGTCTCTTTTCCACATAGCGGGAGATTATTGATTTTTCTCAAAGGAGGTTTTTATTATAGTAGATTTCTCTTCGCTTGTTGCCCAATTATTACTTATTGGGCTTATTGCAGTTATTATTTATTTCATTGTTAAAAAGATTACAAAGTAAGCAATGAGATTTAAATTAGAGAAGGAGAACCCTTAACCACGCAATAAAGCTTTATGGTTGAGAGTTCTTTAAAGGTTTTGTGATATTAATATTCCTTTAGTATGCGTGAGATTCTACAGTAAACATCGGTTACACATGGCACCCATTCTTCACTACCTGTTCAAACTCATCAAGTTTTTTTACAACTTCTAAGACTTTTTCACCTGCCCCCTTCTCCTCAACTGAGTCTGAGGCAGACAAATCGTACCCAATGGATAAAAGGTCAAAACGAATTTCAGCAATGCACAGACGAGTGTAATAAATGGACATGGGAAGCCTCCTCTACTAGCTAAAACAGTATTCAATCTTCTCTTCAGCAAAATAATCGGTTACATTTAGTAGTATTTGTTGATAAAAAAACGACTATTTGTTAATCATGAAGATGTTCAGAAAGGCCATTGGTGTTAAAATGAAAGGGTTACGTAAATAAATGAGGATCTTGTCAACAAACTCGTTTAAAAGCTTCAGATACATGATAGATTTAGAGAATTGAATATAGTGAATAAATGCAGCAATAATAGTTTGAACTCATGCCCAATTAGTGCGTTATACACGAATAGCTGATTGTTGTTCTTGAGGTATAAAAAAGTTAATAAAGCCAAGAAAGAATTAAAAAAAGCCAATAATCTTAGCTATCAAGAACTTGCCATACTTTTAGGTATAAGTATTCGAGCTGTACAGCATTATGCAAGTGGCGATCGCTTTCCAGATTTCCACGTTTTAATTAAACTTGATGATCATTTTTAATGTTTCATTGGATTATTTGGTCGGGCGATCGGATGAAAACTTATATTAAAGAACAAAACAAGACGGAAAGCGTCCTTTGTTAATCCTTACTTTACAGGACGCTTTCCGTCTTGTCAATACATATTGAGGTGGTTTTTTGAATTCTTTCAGAGTACGATTAAAACAATTACGTGAAGAACATAACTTTACTCAACAAGACTTAGCAGAACATCTCCTTATATCCATTCGTCAATATAGACGATATGAAAAGGGCGATTATGAACCTAATATTGAGACACTCATAAAATTGGCAAATTACTTCAATGTCTCTCTTGATTATTTGTTAGGCCGATCAGAAGATAAGAGCCGCTATCCGAGAGATTACTGATTTAGATTAAAGAGGTTTTTACTATATTTGATTTTTCATCCCTCATTGCCCCAATTGCTCTTCGTTGGGGCTAGTGCATTTATTATTTATTTCATTGTCAGAAAAAGCATGAATGAGTAGGAAATAAAATAGTTTTTACATAACAAAAAGACCGCATGCGGTCTTTTTGAGCAAATTATATTTATGAATTCATTTTTTTATTTTTAAATTTTTAACGTTTACCTTGGACCTCTGATACAATGTACAACTTACTACTTGCCTACGTGCATCTTGCAATATAAATTCTCGGAAATTAAGGTAACGGGTTAAGATTCTTTTTTGGTTCTCAATTGAAATATCATTAAATCCATGCACTTCTCGAATAACTTTTCTTAAAATACCGATATTATTATGCGTTGTTATATGTCCCTGTTTTTTGTTACCCTCATTCAGTTCTAAAAGATGCAAGTATTCAATTACTTGAGGATTAAGGCCTATCTTATATAAATCGCTTATTTTGTTTCTTAATTTTGCTCTTTCATCATTTTTACCTATTAATTCATTTGGCAAGTCTTTAGGATTTAAATACGTTTCTACCAGCGTTTGAGGTATATTGGTAATTGATTGTATCAACTCAAATGCTAGATCTTCCCCCTTCCATTTTATAATGGAATGAATACACTTCTGTATATCAGTCGTTTTACCTCGATGGAAGAATAACCACTTTAAAATATGAGCATATAACGCACCCTTTTCATTCAACACAATTGGAAAACAGTTGACTTTTTGTATCATCCGACGTTCTTTAAGACAATGGAACCGATCAAATCCATTTAACAACCAATATTCATTTCCCCAAATTCCAACTAAATAGCTATGTGAATTAAATCCTAAATGGTTCATTTCAAATCTAATTCTATCAAGCTTCATTTTCGATATTTCCATAGCTACTAACTCTTTAATTTCACCTATTTCCAGTTGTTCTAATATTGGCATCGGCACCCCTCCCAAAATAGTCTATGCAAAAGGTGATTTGTCCTATTTCCATTAGCTATTAGAAAAGACAAACTACTTGCATATACATTATTAGTTAGTCGAGCTTTTTTTAAAAAATCCATACAGCTCTGAGATAAAACACTAATTAAAATAAGCTTTAGCCTCATACATATCATCAAAATGAACATGACCCGTAATACCATCATCAGTTGTATTTAATATACCAATGAATCCATCATTTGCAATGACTACATCAAGTGCTACACTTGTTTGTTCATTAAAATAAGCTTCAGCAAGCATGATATTTCCAAGCGCTTCCGTTTGATAGGTTGGGTAATCCATACCTTTGTAAAAAGTCATTTCAATATCTTCCTTTGTATAGGTTGCTTCCGCTTGAGCCTCGATATAAGATTCAAATAAATCATCCGTCATTTCATCTGTTAATTCAAATATACTAGACTCCTTTTCCTTTGTTTCTTCTAATCCTTCTTTTGAATGAGGATCTTCTTGGCTTTCAGTTTCCAAACCCTCGGACTTTTCCACATCAGCTGTAACGACTTCTTCGTTTGATTCATCAGGAATAAGTATAATACCAACTATGTAAAAAACAATTCCAAGACCGATAAATCCCAAATACTTTTTATGATACTCTCTTTGTTTCCGATAGCGAATTAAATTAAAAATCCCTAGTACTACAAATACTAGACTCGCCAATGTTAATATTAATACGATAAAACCCATTCAGACAATTACCCCCATATATATAGTCCTCACAATTATATATGTCCTATTTAAAAAGGCAATGTTAGGAGGTAATATCTTACTATTAAAATATTAATCTCACCACGATATTTACGACAACAATCATTTTTTTACTTAATCAAACGAAAAATAAGCTCGGGATCTATAAATCTTTAGACCCCGAGCTTTTCCATGAATAATATCAATATGGAGACATTCATTCTTTAGGCTTTAACCGTTTCCTTATCTTTTTCTTTCATAAATTACTTAGAGAAGTATATCAAGATCTAAACCTTGCTCATATATCTTTTTAATCGCATGTCCCATTGCCCATGTAAATGAACCCGCAACTGATGCACCAATTAGAGAGCCATAGCCAGGAACAAATTTCCCTAATTGCCTAAACGCTGTTTTTCCAATGTTCCCCACTAAATTAGCAAGAATCAGTTCCTTTGCCCTGTCTTTCGTTAACGGTTTATCGTATAGTGTTGCAAGTTTCACCATCAATCCAACTTGTATGTATGGGTATAACTCCAGCTGTGGCTGCCGCTGCCGTCGAGCTATTAATCCATCTATTAGCTGTTTTAGATTAGTCTTTTAATGCTTGGACAAAATGTAATTCTTTATTTTTTTCTAAGGTTACTCCAATTTTCTGTTCTAATTCACTTATATTAAATCCCGTTTTAGAAGAAATAGGTATTAAATCGTACTTATAGATCGTGGTAGCTTAGATGACTCGGAAGATGCTAAATTTCAGTAGTCTACTAATCATTACCGTTCAATATCAATATTGAACAACGGTCGCAGCTTTCCTATTGCGTAATCCTCTAAATAAAAGCGGTTGATTACATCATCCACTCCGTGCAGAGGAATGAAACTGTACTCCACATGATTCTTTATAAGATTAGCAGTATGAGGGTGTAAATAAAACAACCTTTCAATTCCTCTGCGTAGCTGATCTGCTGTTGTTTTACCTTTATATTTCGTATGATTAATTTGTAGATGCTGCCTCACTCTTTTCAGAATTGAGTCTGCACTTTTCCCTACGTATAAAGGGATATCTCCTCTGTATTGCTCTAACCATTCATCACTAAAATTGATTTCTATCTGATGGTAGGCAGGGATCTCCCCTGTATGTCCAATAATCTGTTTCCCTTGAACTTGATACGACCTTGTACAGGTCTCTTGGTAAAAAGGATCTAAGTCACCAGAGGATTTATTCCGCCACCAAAATACATAAATACCACCCTGATCAATTAAACTCGGCAGTGACTCATCTAAAAAACTCTTAAACTTCCAACCAGAAGGGTAATTTTTATGCAATTCTCCATTGTTCTTTTTTATCTCACAAATTAAGTCGGTGATAGGGTTCGGTTCATATGATATAAGCTGCTTATATAAACTATCAATATCCTTTGTTAACGAAATCATATACTTTCCTCCATAGCAAAATGAGCCCCCTTATTGAAATAAGGGGGCTCATTAAATATTAAACCAACTCTTTCTCCACTTTCACAACAGGACGCCCAACCGAATAATACTCAATCCCGGCCTCTTTCATTGCCTCTAAATTAAAACAATTACGTCCATCAAACACGACAGACTCTTTCAAATTCGCTTTAAAATCCTCTGTTGTTAACGAACAAATATCTTTCCACTCTGTCACAACAAATGCCGTATCAGCGCCTTTGATTGCTTCTAGTGGACTTCCTACATAGTCTACTGCTTCCGGAAGAATCTTCTTGGCATTCTCCATCGCAATTGGATCATATGCAATGACATTCGCACCAGCCAGCACTAGATCTTGCGCTAGAATAATAGATGCCGCTTCACGCATATCATCTGTATTCGGTTTAAAAGCAAGTCCAAGCAGAGCAATGGTCTTGCCACGAAGCGAACCAAAATGTTCTTTCGCTTTCTCAACCAAAAGACGCTGCTGCTTATAATTCACTTCAATAACTGCTTTTAATAAGGTAAACTCATGTTCCACATTCCCCGCAATTTGCACAAGAGCGCTCGTATCTTTAGGGAAACAAGAGCCTCCATACCCAATACCGGCATTCAAGAACTTCTCGCCAATCCGCTTGTCTTGTCCCATCCCTTTTGCAACATCATCGACATTGGCATCAAGCTTTTCGCAGAGATTTGCGATCTCATTAACAAAACTAATTTTCGTCGCTAGAAACGCATTTGACGCATATTTAATCATCTCTGCACTTCTAATATCCGTACGGAAAACAGGAATACCAAATGGCTTATTAATCTCTTCTATTAATTCTCCTGCAATTGGGCTGTCCGCACCAATTACAATACGATCACCATTGAATGTATCCTGCACCGCGGAACCTTCACGTAAGAACTCTGGATTTGAGACAACATCAAATGGAACATCTGTATACTTCTCAATGTAAGACTTGATATAGTCATTCGTACCAACTGGGACCGTACTCTTTGTGACAACAACAGCATAATTGTTTAAGTGTTCTGCAATATTATCAGCAACGGATTCAATAAAACGAAGATCCGCGGTACCATCTTCTTTTTGAGGTGTTCCAACAGCGATGTAGATAGCATCCGCACCTTCAAATGCTTCCTTGTGTTTTGTTGTAAAAGTTAACCGCCCAGCTTCAAAGTTCTTCGTCATCAGTTCAGATAAACCAGGCTCATAGATTGGAGACTTGCCTGCGCTCATGCTTTCAACTTTGACTTGGTCGACGTCTACGCAGGTGATGCAGTGTCCTATTTCTGATAGAGCGACTCCGGTTACTAGACCTACGTAGCCGGTTCCTACGACAGCTATTTTTTTCATAATTCAATACTCCTCTTTTTTATATGTCTTCATAAATTTTTAAAATCTAAAGATAGATTCTAATTTAATTGACTTCTTCACAGCGCAAAATCTAAGTTTTTATAAAGCCTAATTAACCTCAAATGCTTTAGGCGTTCCCATCAAACTCGTATGCAAGAATTGCTTGTTCTTCATTAAGTTGAATCAATGCACTTGTTAACTCGATATCACCAAAAGCTTCTACTGATAAACTTTCTAACACTTGGAATACCTCCGGTCGTAGAATATATCTGCCCATTAACGCAAGATTTGATAAAACTCTATATTTAGAATCTTCTTCGAGAAACGTCTCAACATGAAACAAACGTGTATCAATGGACTCTCCTTTAGGAGAGACCATTCCGTATTTAGAAACGTCACTATATTCTACTCGGTCCACACCTACCACAGATGAATGGTACCTGCTATAAACATTCATCATCTGCATAAGACATGGCACTGTTGATTTAACAACGTCATCCCCTAACAAAACTGCAAATGGTTCGTTACCAATAAAAGAAGAGGCCTGGAGAATGGCATCTCCTAAGCCTCTTGGTTCATTCTGTATTAGATAATGTATATTTGCGAAATTTGATGCTTGCTTAACCTCTTCTAACATAGCGTTGTAGTCATTTCTCGTTGCAAGGGTTTCCAACTCATATAACTTATCGAGATCATAATTAATCGCGTCCTTAGTACGACAAACAACAATAATAATGTCCTCTATTCCAGACTGAACCGCCTCTTCCACTATGTATTGAATGGCTAACTTGTTCACAATCGGTAGCATCTCTTTTTGTTGTACTTTTGTTACTGGAATAAATTGTGATCCTAATTCAGCAGTAGGTATGATCGCTTTTCGCACTTCGTTTTTCATTCTCACACTATCTCCGGCATAAGCTTTTATTAAACTTTTTTCAAGATAATTTAACGTTTCATGGACTCCGTAGGACTCCTTGCTACTTGACCCATTCCGTTGAATAGTCAACATAATACGAACCAGCTCATCAAGCTCCAATGCCATAGCGTACTCCTTATTTATAATATGATTTATACCACTCTACAAACTTGCCTATACCCTCATCAATTGAAGTAGTCGGATTAAATCCAGTTGCTTTTTGTAGATCGTTAATATCGGCATAGGTTGCTTGAACATCTCCAGGCTGCATCGGCAAAAATTCTAAGTTTGCCTCCTTACCCACATGCTTCTCAATTGTTCGAATAAAGTCCATTAATTTAACAGGCTCATTGTTCCCAATATTATATACCTTGTAAGGAGCATGGCTACTACTTGGATCAGGATGCAGATGATCAAATTCAAGATTTGGTTCTGGTTTCTTATCAATTAAACGAACAATGCCTTCAACAATATCATCGATGTATGTGAAATCTCGCATCATTTCGCCGTTATTAAACACTTTAATCGGTTTTCCTTCCATAATGTTTTTCGTAAACGAAAAGTAAGCCATATCAGGTCGCCCCCATGGGCCGTAGACAGTAAAGAAACGAAGGCCAGTTGTAGGAAGGTTATATAAATGGCTATACGTATGGGCGAGAAGTTCATTTGATTTCTTTGTAGCCGCATACAGGCTTACAGGATGATTCACAGCATCTGTCGTTGAAAAAGGCATCTTCTTATTAGCACCGTAAACTGAGCTTGAAGAGGCATAGATAAGATGCTCAACCTTGTTATGTCTACAAGACTCCAATATATTTGTAAAACCAACTAGATTTGATTGAATATATGCATGGGGATTATCGATACTATAACGAACCCCAGCTTGCGCTGCTAAATTTATTACATGTGTTGGTTTATATTTTGCAAAAAGTTGTTTTATAAAGTGTAATTCCCCTATATCACCTTCTAAAAAAATAAAATTAGATTCTCTCTTTAAAAGTTCTAATCTATTTGTTTTTAATCTAATATCATAGTAATCATTCATATTATCAATTCCTATAACAGTTATATCATTTTTCAATAAACGCTCACTTAAATTCACTCCAATAAACCCAGCTACCCCTGTAATAAGAACTTTCATTTCAGTACCTACCTTTTAATGCATATTTAATTGCATCAATAACTCTTTCTTGTTGGGACAAAGTCATTGTTGTACTAGAAGGTAGACATAGCCCATCTCTAAATAAAATTTCACTTACACTTTCTTCATGAGTATAGTATTTATTGTCTTTAAATAGAGGTTGTAAATGAAGCGGTTTCCAAACTGGTCTAGCCTCAATATTTTCTTGATGTAATGCTTTGATTAGACCTGAACTATCAATTATTGAAAAACTAGAATTGATTGTTAAAGTGGTTAACCATCTATTATGTTTCCCATAGGAAGCTTCGGGCATAAATTCAATACCCGCAAATTCGTTAAGCTCATCATAATACTTTGAGTATATCGCTCTTCTACCACTGACTCTATCTTCAAGTACTTTTAACTGTCCTCTACCTATTCCTGCCAATACATTACTTAATCTATAATTATACCCTACTTCATTATGTTGATAATGTAGCTCATTTTCTCTAGCTTGAGTTGCTAAAAATTTCGCTCTATCAATTATTTCCTGGTCATCTGATACTAACATTCCCCCACCAGAAGTAGTAATGATTTTATTTCCATTAAAAGAGAAGACACCTAACTTTCCAAGAGTACCACTCTTTCTTCCTTTATAAGTAGCCCCTAGTGATTCAGCTGCGTCTTCCAATACAGGTACATTGTATAGATTACAAATTTCTAATATAGGATCATAATCTGCACTTTGTCCATACAAATTTACTACAATTACTGCCTTAGGAAGTTTCCCAGATTTTTTTGCTTCTTCAAAAGCTTTCTCCAATGCTCTTGTAGACATATTCCAAGTAATCGGATCAGAATCAATAAAAACTGGCTCTGCCCCTTGATATAGTATAGGGTTTGCGCTTGCCACAAAAGTTAAGCTTGAGCAAAACACTATATCGTCTTTCCTTACACCTAATAATTGTAAACCTAAATGAATTGCTGCAGTACCAGAACTCACTGCCGTGGCATAATTCACATTAATATAATTTGATAGTTCTTTTTCGAATGAATCAACATTAGGACCTAAAGGTGCAACCCAATTTGTTTCAAATGCTTCGTTAACATAAGTTAATTCCTCATTTCCTAAATGCGCCAACGAGAGGTGAATTCTTTCCTTCATTTCGATTATATCTCCTTAATAAGCACATTGTCGTACTTAATCATCATTAAGTTCTTTTCATAATCTCCAATTATTGAATCATTTGAATTTCCTTGTAAATTAGTTATAATAGAACTAATAAAATTTTGTCCTAACTCATAAGCATGAGGATAACCACCACCAAAGCGTGGATTTATCTCTGAAATACAATAAGTTCCATTATACTCGAAAATATCAAAGTCTAAGGGACCAATAAAATCATAATGTTTTAGCGTGTTAAGAATAAGCTCTTGAATAGCCTTATTTTTAATTGATATAGATTTATCTGTTTCTCCGGCCCTCATTTTAATTTTTCTTTTAATGAATAAGTTAACAACTTCTTTGGAGTATATATCTATATAAACATCTACGCCGTATTCATCACTTTGTATATAGGGTTGAGCAATTAAATTATCCTGAAGAAAGAATGCTTCTCTCAATTCTTTTTCCGAGTTTATTATACGAATTCCTATGCTTGCACTCCCGTTGCCTGGCTTTAATATAATTGGAAAACTTATTACATGGCTATTTAGTGCTTCTAAAGTGTTTTCGACCGAATTATATGTTGGCACAACGGGGATACTTTTACGTATAAATTCTTCATACATATTGAATTTATTAAAACTTAATTTCACTTCTTTTAATGGAGATACAATTACCTCAACACCTATTTCTTTAAATAGACTCTTATTTTCTGAAAGAATCTCTAGCTCTGGATCAATTAAAGATATAACCGCCGAAATCTCATTACTTCGACATATCTCTAGTAATTCATCAATATATTTCTCATCTACAATTGGTAAAATGACTAAAGAAGTATCCGCAAAATTTAAAGCTGGCGCTGTCTTGTCACAATCTGCAGCAAAAACTCTCCCACCAATTTTATTTAATTCTTTTCTGAAATATTCAATTACCTTAACTCTTCTGCCAGCACTTGTAATTAGTACATTCATTACTATTCTTATGCTCCTTCTTAAAAAGAACTCTTGTTAAAAAACAAGGGAATTCCTCCGGTATGAATAAAAATAACGTTTTTATTTTTAATACTATTCCTATCCAGATAATCTAGCATTCCATAAAAAGCTTTCCCTGTGTAGATTGGATCAAGTATTATTGAGGTTAATTTAGCCACCTTTTTAATGGTGGTCTCAATTTCTGTATAGACATCTCCGTAACCAGACCCAATGTATTTATCCTCAAATACTATCTTATTGGTTTTTATATCCGTCTTATTGATATTATTATATTCGTTTATACTTTCTTTTATGGGTTGGATGCCTTGCTTATAAGCTCTTGCTATACTAATACCAACTATTTTTTCTGCATTATTACACAATCCGCTCCCTACAATTAAACCAGCTTGAGTTGCTCCCGTACCTGAAGCTAAGAATATATAGTCAATATCACGCGGAACTAAATTGTGTTGTTTTTGTGATTCAATTTCTCGATACGCTTCTACATACCCCAATGTGCCTAAGTATCCATGTCCTCCACCGGGAATGAAGTATGGAGCATCCCCTAATGTTTTTAAAGAAGACAAAGTTTCAGTTATAGTTGTTTTCACTTGATTCAAAGGCGTAGCAATTAAATTAACTCCCATAAGAGAGGTAATCTTATAATTACCTTCATATGTTGGCTTTTCGTCAGTCTCTGGAACAATCATTGTAAAATCCATCCCCATCTTTGAGGCTGCTGCTGCAGTCATACGACAATGGTTCGATTGTAAAGCACCATAAGTAACAATATGGTTACTTTTTTGGACCACGGCATCATAAAAAAAATATTCTAACTTTCTTGACTTGTTTCCCCCAAGAGCAAAACCAGTTAAATCATCTCTTTTAACATATAAATTATTACCGTTCCATAATTTATGCCTACCTTCATTACTAATTGGAGTAGGCAGAGAACTGAAGCTTATTTTCTCGGCCATGGAACCACCTCAATCTTCTTTGATATAGTTCTTCTTTAAAAGAGACATTATTATTCTATCTCTATGTTCGCCATGTGATAAGACATCATCTTCTAGATGTCCTTCTTTCACAAAGTTCAATCGTTTAGCCAATTTTATCATTGAATAATTCTTTTCCCAAGTATACAAATATACTTTATTTAAATTTAGTTCGGAAAAACAATAATGAATTAGTAATTTACTTGCTTCTATCCCCAAACCCCTTCCCCAATATCCTGGGTCTCCAAGTCCAATATAATACTCCGCTTTAGCGTTCTTGATATCTATATTGTTTATTCCTATATAACCAATAGGCTTATCATTTTGTAAATCGCAAATAATAAAATCTCTTCTTGAAGAGTCGTTAGCAACCGAATTCAACCACTTACGTGTGCCTATTTCAGATATAGGGTAACTAAAATTTAATGTTTTCCTAACTTCATTATTATTGACCCATTTAACTTTATATTTTACGTCTTCATCCTCCATTAAACGAAGATAAATATTCACCCCGACTAACACTAGATCACCCTCTATATATATTCTCTTTAAACACCACTGATTGAATAGTTTTTAGTACAATTCTTATATCTTCTTTGAATGATAAGTTATCCACATACTTCACGTCATACTCGATTCTTTCATCCCAACTTAGATTGTTTCTACCTGTAATTTGAGCTAGTCCAGTAATTCCTGGTTTAACCAGGAATCTTTTCTTTTGTTTAGTCGTATAATCTTCATAATTATATGGGTGATAGGGCACGGGAGGTCTAGGACCTATAAAACTCATTTCACCTTTTAATATATTTAATAATTGGGGAAGTTCATCAAGACTCGTTTTTCTTAGAAATTTTCCGATTTTAGTTATTCTTGGATCGTTTTCATTGGTAAATATACCTGTGCCAGCTTTTTCTGTCCCTTGCTGCATTGTTCGAAACTTAAATATTTTAAACGTTTCACCTTTATAACCTAGACGATTTTGTCTGAAAAATATCGGGCCTTTAGATTCGCATTTAATTAAAATAGCTATTAATAGCAGAAATGGTGATAGCACAATAACTAACACTGTAGAGCCAAAGTAATCAATGGTTTTCTTCAAGATTAACACCTTTTTTCCCATCATAATTTACTTCTTGAATTAATATATTTTCTAATTGATTAGCAAGTTTCTTTCTATCAAAATATTTTTCGGCTACTACTCTCGATCTCTCACCCATCTCTTTTAAAACTTCTTTCTCTTTTGTCAATTCATTTAATAAATCAGCAAGTTCATTAGGACGTTTTGGATCAACATAAAAACCTATACTATGCTCCTCAACTAAATCTTTTGTCCAACCAGGTGAATTAACAATTGTTGGTTTGCCAGCTGCTAATGAATCAAAAAATTTATTAGGAGAATTAGTTGCTAAAATAGGTATATCTTTAAAAGACGTAATAGTAATATCTACTTTAGACAGAAAAGAAGGCATAAACTTTTTAGGAATATTACCAGTAAATATAATGTTTGATATATCCTTATGCTTACATAAACCCTCCAAAATAGGTCGGTTACTTCCATCTCCTGTTAATAAGATTACAACATCCTTAGTTCCATTATTTTTTAAAATTTCTGCGGCATCGACTATGTAGTTTAAACCATTAGCTTCTCCCATCGTTCCTGGATGGACTGCTATCAATTGATCTGTTGACAACAATTCTCCTATTTCCTTTGGAAGTTCCATATCAGTTTCATCAAACATCTCTAAATCACAGCTATTTGATATCATTGTTACTTTATTTTGATCTTTACCCGCTTTTATAACCCCCTCACACATTCCTGGAGAAAGAGCAATTACATGGCTAGCGTGTTTATAAATTTTTTTTTCAAACCACCTTAATAACTTAATGACTTTTTTATTCTTTATAAAGCCCATTTGAATAGGAGCTTCAGGCCATAAATCTCTCACCTCAAATACATATGGTACTCTTTTGATCTTACTAATAATGAAAGCTGGCACGCCAATCGTCAAAGGAGTTGAAGTCGCATAAACTATATCATGCCTTTTTAAAATTAAACCTTGATAAGTAGATAAAAACATAAAAAGTAAAAATGAACAGATCCTTCTTATTTTCCCCATGTAATTTGAGTAGTTATTCTTAATAGCAATTACCTTCATGCCTTCAATATTATATTCCTTAGTTAAAATTGTTTTTTTTACAATTGGCTCTTTAGAAAGCTTTAAATGGACATCGCTTGTTAGCATAGTAACCTCATGACCTTTTTCAGTTAGTAATCTACCAAATTCTAAAGAGCGAGTACTCGAAAAACCTTCTTTCGTCTTAAAATATTGATGAATATATAGGATCCTCACTTATCAACACACCTTTTATAAATATTACTTAGTTAAAATAGGAATTAATATCTTTTTAATAACTTCTTCCTCTGTATACATGTAAGCTGTTTTATGTGCTCCTTCACTCAAATTTCGATAATAATCAAAATTGATAATTGACTTTAATTTTAAATGCAACTCAGTAGGAGAATTTACATTAATCAGCATGCCGTTCACTCCATCTGAAACCAGCTCGGGAATGTCTTTCCACTTAGTGGATATTACAGGAACACCCGCAAAAAATGCTTCTAAAATAACTCCAGGATAACCTTCACCAGCGTAAGTTGTAGGTAGCAATAGAATATCGTATTGGCTTATTGTTTCAACAACAGAGTCCCCTGGAATTTCTCCTTTATAATGAGCATTGTTGAGCTTTTGCACTCTAGATAAAAATTCTTCCTTATCTTTATTAAATATCGTCCCATAAAAATCGCAAGATATAGTAGAATCCTTTTCCAAAACCTCCAAAATATCCATTACACCCTTAGGCTGCTTAACTTGACCAACAAATATTGAATTAACTCCTTTATCTCTACTATCTATAATTTTTTTCTGGGGAGTCCGAGATAAAAAATTGGGTAGTTGAACTACTTTTTCTGCATTTAGACCAACTTCATCTATAAAAAATCGCCTAAGATTTTCAGTTTGTGGCAATATAAAATCTACTTTATTAAAAATAATATTTATAGCTTTTTTATAAAAACCAGGAATTCGATTTTTATAATGATCTGTAAACGAAGTTCCAAATAATTTCAAAACAATTTGTTTCTTATAAAGTTTAAACAGTAAAATGATTAAAAAACCCATTGTATATGCAAACCGACTGTTTGCCCACAGCAGAACTCCATCCACTTTTTTTCTATACACCCAAATCCCTCTTAAAAACTTTATTCCATTAAACAAGTCACTCAATTGTAGTTTCCTACTTATTTTACTCTCTTTATCTTTTCTTGAGGTATCAAATATAATTAACTCCACTTCGTCTTTTATTGACTCACTATTAATTAATCGTGAAAATGATATAGTGTCACCGCCTATAGGCGGCGGAAGCGGACCGATTGCTAAATATTTTTTTTTCAAGTAACTTCAATTCCTTTCTCATAAAAGACCTTACAAAAAGCTATCCCCAAAAAATAAAACCAAAAAAGAGTAAAAAATCCTGTGTAGGGAATTTTAGTCTCAAACATTTGATGTAACAATAACGAAATCATTATGGAAATAGACGTAGCATACATTACCGAGATTTTAAAGTTCTTAGCTCCTTTTGTGCTTAAATGGTTAATAACGCCTCTTGAAATCCCATATAACCAAATCATTATAAATAATATATAGCCTATTATCCCTGCTTCTAACAATAAACTAAGATGCATATTGTGAGTTGAAATATCCAAACCTAGCTTCTCCAGCATAATATCAGATGTCGCAAAACCTATCCCAATCATGAAATTCTCCTTAATATTAGAAATTGCTATCTCCCATGCAACTTCTCTGCCTGCAAAACCTGAAGACCTATCAAAAGCACTTATATCATTAAACACAGTTAAAAATAAAACAAGTCCCAATAAACCAGTCAAAAAACCTAAAATAATCCGATTTGATAATTGATGTAACCCTTTACTCGTAAGAAGGAAAAAAAAACCTATACCGACCACTGAGCTCAATAAACTAGCTCTAGAGATTGTCATTAGCAAAGCAGAAATTTGTATCAATAAAATTAATACAAAAAAATATTTATCTATTTCATCCAATTTTTTTAAAGCAAGAGTTGACATTATAGAAAAGAAAAGCAATAGGCCAAAATTATTTGGATTATCTAGGAGTGATGCAATTCTTAGAAATTCATTTGCATGGACAACTACTTGAGAGACTTCAATTGGGCCGATACTTAAGGTCTCATAATATACTCCTTTATAGCTATTCAAATCTCCGAAAAACGTCAACAAAATTCCAACTATGGAAAATATAATACCAGACCACATAAACCATTTTGATACTCGAATGAAAGTGAAAAGCGGATTAACATCACTTATAACTATTAATAAGACCATCACTCCCGGTCCAAAAGATAGTAGTAACCTTGAGACAGAACTAGCAGTCTCTGCAGAAGTAATAGAAGTAATTAAAAACCAACAAATTAAACACATAAAAAGAAAGATTAAATTTAAATTCCCTTTTTCTCTACTCATCCTTATGAATGGTATAATAAATATTGATAATACTATCTGTATCATTAAAGTTACTTCGTACGAAAACAACCTAACTTCGGGAGTTACACTAATACTTAAATATAAACTTAAAAACAACATGCAGATTATATAATAAGACCTAACTTTACTTGTTTTAAATTCCAATAGGTAATTTTTCATAGTCACCTCATGAGTACTTAAGCTGCAAATTGAAACTTAATACAATTCTTTCAAAATACCTCTATAGTAATTACTTAGTTTAAATTTTCTCATTGCCTCTTTTTTTGCTTCTTCTCCCATCCTCTTAATATTTAATGGATCTTTGAACGCTTCAATCACAATTTCAGCTAATTGTTTTGGGTCTAGAGCTCTAGGCTTGCATAATTCTTCTGACTCAACATTAACTGAGTACTCACCAATATTTTTATCGTATGGTGTTAGAGAAGGTTTTAATAATATACCTGTTTTCCCATGAATTACAACTTCAGGAATACCATCAATGTCAGTACCGATAGTAGGTGTACATTGATAAGCAGCTTCTATTATTACGTTTCCTAACGCCTCTCGAATTGAAGGTAAAACAAGAAAATTTGCTTTTGCCATATAATCATAAACATTTGCAACATTACCATAGAAAAACACATGATTATATAAATTCATATCGCTGACAAGTCCCTTTAAACCAAGTTCTAAATTTCCGTCACCTAAAACCCATAGTTGAAAAGAAGTATCCTCATTAGTTAAATACTTCATCATATGAATCAAAGTTTGTGGAGATTTAACTTTATCTAACCTACCAGCAAAAACTAAAGTCTTTTCATGCTTCTCAACATTTAAAGCTTCTATATAATCTATTCCATTTAATACTACACGTAATTTATCCTGATTACACTTAAACCTTTTATATAGTAAAATAGATGCTGCTCTAGAATTACAAATGATAGAATCAGCATTCCTGATCCACATTTTAGTTAGTATTTCTTTCTTACCACTTACCCCCCAAGAACTACCGTGTTCATGGCATATAATTTTTAACTTTTTATTAAAAAAACCTACTAACCCGCAGATAGCATTTCCTAAGAAGTTTTGTCCATACAATATTTTTATGTTTTCATTCTTAATTATTTTCATAACATCAAATATATCAGATATTTTAAATTTATCGCTTTTACTTTTGAATGTTTTAATACCTAGCTCTTCTAACTCTTTCTTAAAGTACTCTGATAATCCGACTGTATAAATTAATTGATACTTCAATAATTCAGGGTTATTTTTTTTCATTTCCTTAATAAAGTTTATAAACATAACTTCAAGACCTGCTCTTCTTTTTAAAGAAATTATATGAAGTGTTTCCTTCACATCCAACAATTATTATCCCCCTATTTTCCTCTTTGTGTTTTTGATAATTTGATCTTCAGTATGACAATTAACATAGTTAATTGAACTATAGCTCCAGCTATTAAAGCATAAGACGCGCCTAATAATCCTAGTTTAGGGATTAACAAAATGGAAGTTAGGAAACTAACAACCACCATTGTGAAACCAATATATGGTTGTATTTTAAAGCTTTTTGTTGCAGTCAGACCATATCCATAAAAGGCTGCAATATTATTTATACATGCAGCGATCATAATGAGATTGAGTTCTTTAGTGTAAACAGCATACTCTACCCCATAAAAGATCTTTAAAAATAATTCTCCTAATAACACAACAAATATAACCGATATGATTCCGATAAATAATCCGAGATAGTTCAATTTTTTTAACAACAATTTAAACATACTAAGATTATTACTTGCATAGTACTTAGCCAATCTCGGTGCAGCTGATTGCCCTAACGCACTTATGACAGTATTTCCAGCTACGTACAAGTAAACTAAAGCAGAAAAATAGCCTAGTGCTTCCAGATTCATGTAGTTTTCGATTATATAACGAGGAATAGTAGAGTTAAGTGATAGTAACATACTCATGATACCCAAAGGTAATGACACCTTAAAGATTGTAATCATTTTCTTCTTATCTAAATTAAATTTTATATTCATCTTAGAGAATTTATTGACATTTCTTAAGTCAAAAAAGATTAAAATTAATAACCAAGAAATTGCCAACGTAATAACGCTGTATACTAAACTACCAGTAATCCAAAGTGTAATTGAAAAGCTAAATATTGAACTAATAGCTTTTAAATTTTTTGACACAGCGACATAGTCCATACGCTCATTTTTCTGAAATAAACCAAAAGAAACATCGCTAATTGATTCTATAAACTTACTACCACCTATTAATATAATTACTATTACTGTCATGTAATCATAATCAAAAAGTAGAGCAACAATTATTATAATAACTACTGAGATACAAGAACTAATTATCCTGAAAGTAAAAAAATCGGAGAACTGATATTTATTATTTACATCTGTTATTTGCATATTTCTCAACTGTAAATTTGTTAATAACAAAATAGGAGAAGTTATAGCCAAAGCCAAAGAGTACATGCCTAATTTTTCTGGAGAGCCTAATTGTGCGATTATAATAATCACGCCCCATTGGCAGGCAGCATATATAATATTACTAATAAAGGTTACTGAAAAATTTCTTCTCAAAGATAAAGGAGTTTTTTCCCTCACAAACATTCACCTATCCAATATTAATCATTACAAATTTAAACACTTAGTTCTACTTTTTCTTTTCTCGAATTGGCTGTATCTAAAATGATTCTTCTCAACTCTTCTGGTCTTTTATATTTATAGGAATCAATTTCTTTAATTACAAGATTAATATCTACTCGTAATGTTTTTCCTCTATAAATCATTGGATAGACTTGCTCACTATGAACCTCATCGTCTCCTAATAACTCTTCAAACATTTTCTCACCAGGTCTCATGCCTGTAAATTCAACAGGGATCTCTTCTTCGCTAAAACCAGAAAGCCTAATTAAATTCTTAGCAAGGTCAACAATTTTCACTGGTTCTCCCATATCTAATACAAACACTTCGCCGCCTTCGGCAAGCGAACCAGCTTGCAACACCAAACGCGATGCCTCTGGGATTGTCATAAAATAACGTACCATATCTGGATGAGTTACGGTAACCGGCCCACCGTTCTTAATCTGATCTTTAAATAACGGAATAACACTTCCACGACTCCCCAACACATTTCCAAAACGTACAGCGACAAATCGAGTATCACTGATCATGTCCATATGCTGAACAACCATTTCTGCAATTCTTTTTGTTGCCCCCATCACACTAGTTGGATTAACAGCCTTATCACTTGAAATCATCACAAAAGTATTTACATTTGCCAAGTCCGCCGCTTCCGCTACATTTCGAGTACCTATTACATTATTCTTAACCGCCTCTTCAGGATTTCTTTCCATTAAAGGCACATGCTTATGTGCGGCCGCATGAAAAATAACGTGTGGTTTACGTTTTTGCATAATAAGATTCATTTTCTCTTTATCTTGAATATCAGCTATCTCTGTATCAATATTTAAGTCTGGTAAATTTCTACGTAATTCCATTTCAATAGAATAAATGCTATTTTCTCCGTGTCCTAATAAGATTAGTTGATTCGGGGAAAAGCGTGCGACTTGGCGACAGATTTCTGAACCAATGGAACCACCAGCACCCGTAACAAGAATCGTTTCCCCAGTAATATATTCAGCGATCCCATCTACATCAAGCTCCACTGGTTCACGACCTAACAAATCTTCAACTTCCACATCTTTAAACTGGCTCACTTGTACGGAACCTAATACTAAATCCTCCATACGGGGGAGAATTTGTGTTTTTACGTTTGTATCCGTGCATAATTTTACGATTCGATTTAAGTCGATTTTAGATAGCGATGGAATCGCAATAATGATATGTTCTACTTTTTTATCATTTACAACTTCCTGTACATCTTTTGTTCCAGCTAGTACTGTCAAGTCCATAATTTCTAAACCATGCTTAGTAAAGTTATCATCAATAAAACCTACTGGGGTCAATGTCGTATCTTTGTCTTGCTTTAATTGCCGTGCAATCATCGTTCCGGCAGAACCAGCGCCAATAATCAGCGTTCGTTTTCCATCTTTTTTATTTGTTATGTACGTGTCTTTATATACACGCCAAGACATTCTAGACCCACCAATTAAGATCACGTGCATCATCCATGTCATAATAAGTGTTCGCGCATAGAAGTCCTGAAAGAAAATAAGCTGCGTTAAACCCGCAGCGACTATCGATATACTTACTGCATAAACAATTGCTTTTAATTCAGTAATACTCGCATATTCCCACGCTCGTTTATAAAGCTTGAATTTGTAAGCACATAAGTGATGAACAAGCAACAAGACAATGGAACTTGCGACAATTACTTCTGTAACAGGTGAACTGCCTGCAGTAAGAATTAAACTACATATATAAATAGAGAAAAGAACAATAGCCGAATCAATTAAAATGAGTGTAAGTAGTCTTTGCTTTAATGTCATAAACAATAGTCACTCCCCAATGTTAGATTATTTAACTTGAGAAAGTTCAACATACTCCCTCATCTTCTCAATCAGCGCATCTTTCAAATCTTCCCGCTCCAGCGCAAACTCCAATTGCGTCAAAACAAATCCAAGCTTCTCACCAACATCAAAGCGTTTGCCTTCAAAGTCATAGGCGTATACACTTTCTTGTTCATTCACTGCTTGAATTGCATCGGTTAATTGGATTTCTCCACCTGCACCCGTTTCTTGTTTTTCAAGAAATTCGAAAATCTCTGGCGTTAAGATGTAGCGTCCCATAATTGCTAGGTTCGACGGTGCAGTACCTTGTGCTGGTTTTTCTACAAAACTGTTCACGCGGTACAGACGGTCGTTTTTCGATTCGGGATCAATGATGCCGTAGCGGTGCGTTTGGTCATTTGGCACTGTTTGCACACCAATGACAGACCGTTCCGTTTCATCGTATTGGTTCATCAGTTGTTTTAAACATGGCGTGTCCGCTTGAACGATGTCGTCTCCAAGAAGAACGGCAAATGGTTCATTGCCAATAAACTTTCTGGCACACCATACCGCGTGGCCAAGTCCTTTTGGTTCTTTTTGTCTTATGTAATGAATCTCTACTTTCGAGGCGGCTTGTACTTTTTCAAGCATATCCATTTTGCCTTTATTAAACAGGTTTTGTTCAAGTTCGAAAGCGTGATCGAAATGGTCTTCGATTGCGCGTTTTCCTTTTCCCGTAACGATAATGATGTCTTCTATTCCTGCTTCGATCGCTTCTTCGATAATGTATTGGATCGTTGGCTTATCAACAATCGGAAGCATTTCTTTTGGCATTGCTTTTGTTGCTGGTAAGAATCGTGTACCTAGACCAGCTGCTGGGATAATCGCTTTTTTTACTTTTGACATATGAATCACTCCTATTTTGAAATAATAATCGTAAAAATGACATACATTCGTTAGAGTTGTTGTCGAACTTTTTAACATAGTAAAAACAGTTAGAATAATTCTCACAAACTTAATGTAAGCGCTTTTCTAACTGTTTTTTAACAGTTTATTCGTTTGGGCGTTTGCCCTGAGGCATCTAACCTCTCCTCACACCATGCCATCGGCGACCAGCACCTAAGGTAAAACCCGTAGCATAGCCGAGTGCCTCCGTTGATAGTGGTCTTGAAGACGTGACCATCCTACTTTGTTTGAATGTTTTTATTTTTTTGTTCATTCGTTGCGGTTCGACATGTTTCTAAATCGTGTTTCCCAACAACGCTATTGCCATTCGTTCAATTAATTCCTATTTTTCGAAAAGAATACTCATAATGTACCATATTAATGTAATATCTTCCATCAAAAAAAGTAATTTCTCTCAAATATATTTTACTCGGTTGACATTTCCAATTCATGTTTTCCCAACAGTAGCATAGTGGAAATGTCTATTCTTGTCGAAAATTTTTTATTTTTTGTAGAAATCGAAACCAATTGATTTGATCGCATGTTTACTGATTCTTCCAGGTTCATCACATTGTTCAATGAACGCTAGTATACGAATTCTAGCGTTACACATTCGTTACAGCTCTGATTTGCTAGTCTTAATGTGTCTAAGTCAAATGAACTAGTGTTTCCACTTTCCTTCCTATACTAATGAAACAAGAGAATGACAACGTACCTATTCATGTTCATTCACAGAAAGAAAAAATGCCTAGTTTTATCCCCTAGGCATCTTCTTCCCTATTCATACGCCTAACTCGGAACAAAGGACGCCGCATCCCAACTTCCATTAAGGTTTATCTGCCGCTCCTTCGATCCGAATCTCTCCGTCTTCTACTTGTTCCCACACAAGTGCTTGCACCCCGCCAAAATAATAAGGGCTCTGCCATTCAATTAGTTGATAGCCTTTGTCTCTTAACAATTGTTTCGTTTCCTCTGCAAAAGCAGATTCAATCATCAATCGCCTTGGTAGGGTCCTAATCAAAAACGTGTCTACTACTTTTCTTTTATCCTCTTTCATAACTCGTGCACCAGTGTCTGTTTAACCAAACGAGTTTATCCTCGACAATAAGCTAGCATGAGTAAAAGGATTACTAGAATGATTACTGTAACTATTTGTGTTAAGCAACCACCAAAACCAAAGCTATCTAGTCTTCCTGACATACCATTATTAATCGATTCCCCTATTTTTTCTCTCGTTTCTTTATCAACATCATGTTTGTTGTTAATCTGAATGACCTCCCATTCTATTTAGAATCGATGCGCATTTTGGTATGAAGGAACTATCACGCCAGATACCAGCAAAGCCTTTATATCGTCTAAAAATGGCACCCTGATTTTAGAAATCTAATTCACCTTCAATTTGCATACCTGAGAAGTCCCTTCAATGATCGAAGATTGATACAACTAGTTTTGCCGACCAACAAATCTATATTTCCGACCAAACACCCCCTAATCCTTAATGGGTTAATTCCTATTATTAAAACGCTCCCTTTATAAAGTTTGTATACAGATAATACTTACATATACCGCGCGATTATTCCTCTTGATTAAACCCGTGCTACACATATCTCAATCACCCCATTTTATATTTTCAGAAAAATCAAGGTTGACAGTGGCTTCCTTCTTGAAGTAGTGTTTTTATATACAGAAAATTCAGTTTCATATAGTGAAAGTGAGGGCTTGGGGTGAGCTATGAAAATAAAAGTTTGATTAAAACATTTAACATTATCCAGGCGTTAAGCGAGAAACCAAGATCCGCTTCCGTACTAGCAAAGCATCTTGGTATGAATGCGAGCACGTTGCATCGATTTTTAGCCAATTTAGAAGGAATGGGTTTTACCGAAAAGATGGCCAATCAAGAAATCCGTCTGACGCACCGGTTTATCCAACTTGGGATGATGGCCCAAAGCCATTTCGATGTTGAAGGATTAGCGAAACCGTACTTGCGGAAGTTGGTTGACGAGACAAATGAAAGCGCTTTATTGTCATCGTTCCACCAATGGCATGTGACGTATTTAGATAAGCTCGAAAGCTCACAAACCGTCCGAATCGTGATTGAACCCGGTGATGGCGCTCCGTCGTATACGGTCGCTTCAGGGAAACTGTTTCTTTCAGAATTACCAGACGTGCAGCTTGAGTCATTTTTCGCAAAAACGACGTTTGTTTCAAAGACTGCTAACACACTGACAACCAAACAGGCGCTTAAAGCTGAGTTTGCGCACATTCGTGATCAAGGCTATGCGATTGATGAGGAAGAGTATGAAGTGGGGCTAAAAGGGTTTGCGGCTCCGATTCGCGATTCGTCAGGGGAAATGGTTGCCGCCTTAAGTGTAGCGGGTGTATCGATTCGCTTTGATGAGGCGAAAACAAACGAAACGATTGAGATTGTGATGCGCTATGCTGCGGAGATTTCGAAAGAATTAGGGTGGAGAGAGACGCGTTAAGGGAGGAGGAATTCGATGAGACAAGTGAAACCAATCTTGTTTGTTTTGGCATCACTGACATGCTTACTGGGCTCGTGTTCAGCAGAGACGACATCCGACGGTGAAGAGATTCATGAGTGGAAAATGAGTGTCACCGTCGGCCCTGGGTCGACTTGGTACCAGGCAGCCACGAAGTTCGCCTCCGACCTTGAAGACAAGTCGGATGGGCGTCTACTCATTGACGTTTATACGAATGAGCAATTATCTGCGGGGAATCCGGAAGCGGGCGTCGAGCAGCTCATGGACGGGATTAAAGATTTCTCTTATAACTCCAGCATTATCTATGCCGGCATTGATCCACGTTTTGGCGTATTGAGTGCACCGTTTCTGATCAATGATTTTGACGATGCTGAGCGCGTCTTAACGGGCGAGAGCGGTCAGTTAATTGAAGACATGTTGCGGGAACGGGGCGTGGAGCCGTTAGGGTTTGCGGAAAGTGGATTCCGACAGATTACAAATGACACGAGACCAATTCATACACCAGAAGACTTGGACCATTTAAAAATCCGGATTCCGAGCATGGGCGTGTTTACAAACTTGTATCGCAGTCAACAGGCCGACCCGATCACGATGGCTTTTTCGGAAGTGTATACCGCCCTCCAACAAGGAACGATTGATGGCCAAGAAAACCCGGTCGATGTGACGTACTCGTCTGGTCTTGTCGAAGTTCAAGCGTACATGACGATGTGGAACTACGTTTATGACGCGCTTATTCTCGGGATGAATAAAGATTTATTTGATTCTTTGTCCACCGAAGACCAAACGCTGATTCAAGAAGTAGCCGCGGAAGCCAATGCGTACCAAATTGAAATCACGCGGGAAAAGGAACAGGCCCAGCTTGAGGAACTTGTGGAATTAGGCATGGAAATCTATTATCCGACGGATGAGGAAATTGAGTTATTTCGAGAAAGTTCTCAACCGGTCTACGACCATTTCCGTGACATCTGGGGCGCAGACAATCTCGATACATTCCAAAAAGAAGCAAATGGTTCATAACCGATTGGGGGATCAGACATGATGAAAGGATTGACTTACATTGAATATGCGCTTGTGATTATTTCGATGGCAGGCATGGCCATCATTACATTTGCGAACGTACTCTCACGTTACTTCTTTGATTCATCGTTTGCTTTTGCGGAAGAACTGACGATTCATTTATTCGTATTAGCGACATTTATCGGTGCTTCGATTGCGATTAAACGCAATGCCCACTTCAGTTTTCGGTTTCTGTATGAAAAAATGACTGCGAAATGGCGTCGCATCACGTTGCTCGTTACGAGTGGTCTTATGGTTGTTTTTCTTCTTCTCACCCTCCATTTCGGGTTGGAGCTTGCATTAAACCAGCTTGAACGTGGCCGTGTGACGCCAGCACTTAATATTCCCCAATGGCTGTTCACCCTTTCGATTCCTATCGGCTCCCTCTTCTGTATCATTCGGACAGTGGAGATGACGATTTTACAGTGGAAAGGGCTTCATTCATCGCCAGTCGCTCATCAATGGGAAGCGAGTGAAACCAAGTCGAGGGAGCTGAAATGAGATGTTGACCGCCCTTTTATTTCTCGTCTTCTTTTTGCTCATTTTCATTAATCTGCCTGTCGCCTTTGCGCTTGGCATTGCCGCTGTGATCGTCCTGCTTCTTGATTCTGGTTGGTCGTCACTCGCCCTTCTTCCAAGCATCATGTATTCATCGATTTCATCGTTCACGCTACTGGCGATTCCGTTTTTTGTACTCGCAGGTGTGATTATGGGGTATTCAGGCATTTCCAAACGATTGATCGACTTGGCTTATCTTGCATTTGGCCATCGCAAAAATGGCATCGTTATCGTTGCCATCGTCGCTGCCTTCTTTTTCTCAGCGATTTCCGGTTCGGGGCCTGCGACGGTCGCCGCAATGGGTGCGATCCTCATCCCTGCACTCGTGCAAAATGGCTTCAAAAAAAATAGCGCATCGGCTCTCGTCGCAAGCTCTGGTTCCCTTGGCATTATCTTGCCTCCAAGTATCGCTTTTATTGTGTTTGCGGTCATTGCGAGCGACTTTATTAGCATATCGATTAGCCGCCTATTTATCGCAGGAATCATACCGGGCATTCTTCTTGCCACCGGCCTTCTGATCGCAAGTATTTACGTGAGCAAACGCACGAGAGCAACGCAATCAAAAGAAGAAGTCGCAGCCGCTGTTGAAAAAGCGCCCCTTCTTGATGTGCTGCGCGCTTTTTTAAACGCCTTACCTGGTTTGCTCATCCCAGTCATCATTCTTGGCGGCATCTATTCAGGAATCTTCACGCCAACAGAAGCAGCCGTCATTGCCGTCTTTTATGCCCTGATCGTTGGCCTTGCCTTTTACCGGGAATTGAGCGTAAAAGACATTCCGAAGATCTTGATTGATGCCTCTGTTCAATCGGCAGTGATTATGTTCATTGTCGGGGTTGCTTCTTTATTCTCGTACATCATTGCCACCCAGCAAATTGCCGCTACGATTACGCAGGCCGTGTTAACGGTTACGTCGAATCCACTCCTTTTGATGCTGCTTGTTGCGGTCATTCTCTTACTTGTCGGTGCTTTTATTGATGCGATTTCCGCCTTTTACATTTTCATACCGTTGCTTATGCCAATTTTGCTTGAAGTTGGCATCGATCCAACGACAATCGGTGTGATGATGACGGTCAGCCTTGCGATTGGCTTATTCACGCCTCCTGTCGGGTTAAACCTATTTGTCGCAAGCGGCATATCCGGTGTTTCTTCTGAACAGATCGTTAAAGGGGTTGCCCCATTTTTAATCGCTTCCCTTGTAGTCTTGCTGATCGTGATGTACGTGCCAGCTGTTTCAAACTGGCTCCCTGATTTACTTGGAATGTAATCTCAAAAAGGAGGATTTACACATGAAAAAACTAAAAAATCAAGTCGCCATTATTACAGGAGCCGCACGAGGAATTGGTGCAGCTTCCGCCCTCGCTCTCGCAAAGGAAGGTTCAAACGTCGTATTGGTCGACATTTTACCGAGTGAAGAAATGAAACAAACGATTCTACAAGAAGCGCCTGACGTAGAGGTGCTGTCAATCGTGATGGACATTAACGATTCACAGGCGATTAAGCGCTTGATGGCTGACGTTTATCAAACCTTTTCCCGAATCGATACGATCGTCAACAATGCAGGCACATGCGCCCGGGTAGACTTGGAAAACCTGACGGAAGACTTATGGGAACGAGACATCAATACGAATTTAAAAGGGACCTTTCTGATGACACAAGCGGCCATTTACCCGTATATGAAGGAACAGAAACGAGGAAAGATCATTAACGTTAGTTCGATCTCTGGCATCATGGGCGGTCCTTTTGCCTCTAGCAACGGAAAGAAATCGGAGCGTTCGGGCCCTGGCTACGCCGCGTCAAAAGGGGGCGTCATCGCCTTTACTCGTTG
The DNA here is from genome assembly GCF_002019705.1 of Shouchella patagoniensis. Taxonomy (GTDB): domain Bacteria; phylum Bacillota; class Bacilli; order Bacillales; family Bacillaceae_D; genus Shouchella; species Shouchella patagoniensis. The sequence continues at coordinate 2,310,008 of NZ_KV917377.1, forward strand.
GGTCGCAAAGGAAGTTGGTTCACTTGGCATCACATGCAACAGCATTGCGCCAGGTCCAGTTGAAACCGAGATTACAAAAGGCATGGATTATCCACTGACAAATCAAATCATACAGCGAATGGGTACACCTGAAGACATCGCTGGAGCAGTGGTCTACTTCGCTTCGCCTCATTCTGATTATGTGACAGGTGAAGTCCTCAAAGTGTGTGGAGGAAGCGCCATTGGTTAATTCACAAGCAAGAGGAGGGTTGGATATGACATTGGAGAAAAGGCGGTCACATAGTCAACTGACAACCAACAATCAAACGGTTTACGGCTCCCTCGCCGCCGGCGATGATTTGATGGACACGATTCTGCTCATTTGTGAGGACTACGACATCCGTTCTGGCATGGTGACATGTATCGGTTCACTTGAGCAAACCGGCTTTACGGTCTTTAAAACGGAAGGTGGCAAACCGAGCGGCTATGCGGCACCTACCATCATTTCTGAACCCGTCGAATTGATTCAAGCGACCGGATTTATTTGTGAAGACGAGACCGGGGAACTCGATCTTCATATGCACGGCTTGGTAGAACGACAGGACGAACGCATTCAAGCGGGTCATTTTCTTCGCGGCTTAAACAAAGTCTGCATTATCGTTGAATTTGTGATTCAAACCTCCCCAGTCGTCGCTGCGACGAGACAATACGATCGCTCGCTCGGCTACAAGGTGATGAATTTCACTCAAAGAGAGGAGAGCAACCGATGACCACACTTGGCTCATTAGCAAAAAAAGCATTCAGGCAATATTCAGAGGAAGTGGCTGTCGTCGATCGCTTCCGAACACTCACCTACCGCGAGCTGCAAGAAGATTCAAGTCGCTTGGCGAACGGGTTGACCGCTCTCGGTCTGACAAAAGGCGACCGCGTGGGCATTCTGATGTCCAACCGAGCAGAGCACGTCCTCCTTGACGTGGCTGTAGCGATGGCAGGATTCATCAAAGTCCCGATCAACTTTAAACTACACCCAAAAGAGATGGCGTACATTATTGATCACGCTGGTGTCTCTGTCCTAATTGGCGAAAAGGCATTGCTCTCCCCTTTGACGGTCGACTGCCCTGTTTATACGGTAGAACACTCGCTGGCGTCTTTTTTAGCCGAGCAAGCGCTCACCCTACCTACGATCAATGTGGTTGAAACCGATCCTTATGCCCTGATGTACACGTCAGGGACAACCGGCAGACCAAAAGGAGCAATTCTCTCGCACCGAGCGATGGTCTCTTCGGCCCAATCGCTGATGATGGCTTGTGAAATCAGCTATGACGACATCATTGGGCATGTCGCACCACTCACGCACGGAAGCAATTTTCTCGCACAATGTGCGTTGATCTTAGGGCTGAAGCAAGTCATTTTCGATACGTTTGATCCTGTACACTTTATGGATGAGCTTGAACAGGAAAAAATTACAACCATTTTTATGGTGCCAACAATTTTAAACATGATGATTCATGAACCAAGCTTTACCCCTTATAAACTCCGCTATTTAAAATCGATTAATATGGCGGGTGCGCCGATTGCAGTGGAGAAGCTACACACCGCGCTTGAACAGCTTGGACCAATTTTTGCGGAAACGTACGGTCTTGTCGAAGCGCCGATGACGATCACGATTATGCCAAAACGCAAGCTGCATGAGCGCCTCGCTTCTTGTGGAGCGGTCAGCCCGGTCGTTGAGATGTGCATTCGGGATGAAGACGGCAAAGAAGTGGCTCAAGGTATGGTTGGAGAAGTGACATGCAAAGGCCCACTCGTCATGAACGGGTATTGGAACAATGAAGAAGCCACCGCTGAAGCGATTCGGGACGGCTGGTTTTACACCGGTGACATGGGGTGGGTCGACGAACAAGGCTACTTGCATCTCATCGATCGAAAAAAAGACATCATTATTAGTGGAGGGATGAACATTTACCCCCGTGAAGTGGAAGAAGTCCTCAACGAACACCCTGATGTGAAAGAAACATGTGTCTTCGGTGTACCCGATGACAAATGGGGTGAAAGCGTGTATGCGCATGTTGTCTTAAAGCAAGGGCACACCGCACAAACCGCGGACCTCTTGCACCATTGCAAACAAAACTTAGCTAGTTACAAGAAACCGTCTTTTCTGCAATTTGTAAGCGAACTTCCCAAGAATTCGTATGGGAAAATTCTCCGCAGAGAACTGCGTAACCTTTACAAGGAAGGGGTGAAGTGAATGACTGCTATTGCTGTAACAGGAACAGGCATTACCCCTTTTGGCAAACGCGATGAATCGTTAAAAACGTTGTTGCTTCAAGCATGTCGAGAGGCGTTACTTGAAGCAGAGCGCCCACGAGTGGACGCCTTGTTTATCGGCAACTTCATCGGTGGTCCCCTTGCAAATCAAGAAATATTAGGGGCAATGATTGCCGGTGAACTCGGGCTTGGCCCGATACCAACGATGAAAACTGAAGGGGCGTGCGCTTCAGGTGGGATTGCATTCCGGCAAGCGTATCAGCTTGTTAAAGCCGGAGAGTATGATTGTGTGCTTGTTGCTGGCGGAGAAAAGATGACCAATCACCCGACGGAAACGGTCATTACCGCTGTGAATTATGCGATGGACAACGAATCGAGCGAAAGCTTTTCAGGCCTTACGTTTCCCGGATTTTTCGGTGTTCTCGCTAATCGGTATATGCATGAGTACGGCGCAACCAAAAAACACCTTGCGCTCGTTGCTCACAAAAACCGGATGTACGCATTAAACAATCCGATTTCACAATTTAAAAAACCGGCAAGCATTGAGGAAATCATGAACGCTAGACCGATTACCGAGCCGCTTGGCTTGTTTGATTGCTCCCCTATTTCTGACGGCGCAGCCGCGGTCGTCATTCAACGAACGAACAGCGGCGGTGTAGAGGTGCTGGCCTCTGGCCAGTCATCGGGAACACCGCTCATGCAGGAAGTACCTGACATGCTGCGCATGAATGCGACGTACACATCTGCCCAGCAAGCTTACGCTGAAGCAGGCTTCGGTCCCAAAGAACTGGACGTCGTCGAACTTCACGATTGTTTTTCAATGACTGAAATCATCGCCATCGAAGAGCTTGGTCTCTTCGAACATGGACACGGCTTTGAGGCAGTCGAACAAGGACAAACAAAGCACGGCGGCACCATCCCTGTTAATACGAGTGGTGGTTTGCTTTCCAAAGGCCACCCCATCGGCGCTACAGGTGTTGCACAAATCGTCCAGATTGTGCAGCAGCTTCAAGGCAGGGCATGCAACCAAGTAGACGGTGCCAAAATCGGACTTTCTCAAAACCTTGGCGGCACAGGCGCCTACTCCACTGTGCACATTTTCAAAAAGGCAGGTGTGTAACATTGGACATTCCAACAGCTTATTGCCCTACGTGCAACAAACGCTGGACTGAAGACAAACAATTTTGCTCGTCTTGCTTAAGCGATGAGCTAGAGAAGCAACCGATTGCAGGCCAGGGAACGGTTTACTCCTATACAAAAATTCATGCCGCCCCTAAGAAATACGCACAAGACGCGCCTTACTTTGTTCTCCTCGTTGACCTTGATGAAGGACTGCGTATCACCACAAAGTATACCGGCGATACCATTGCGATCAATGACCCCGTCGTTGTATCGGAAATTCAAGACCGAGCGTATGTAGTATCAAAACGATAGATGGAATTCTAAAGAGGAAACCAGACGGTGTGAAACCGTCTGGTTGTTTGTTTTCTTTACTGTAACTAGTCGTTTGTGAGCCGGAACACCAATAGAATAGAAACTGAAGTATTTCTCTGTCAATATCTCCCTTTACAGTGAAGAAAAGTCCTTTTTGTATTTCCTGCAAGACAACAGCACCCTTTATCAGATTTATAGTGAATGATCAGGAGGGTGAGTCCTTAAATGAAAACCTGAAAACTGCACGTATTTTAGCTGAGTCTTGTCAACTGAAATGAAGCATTAATAATGGTTACTCCATTAGCTGTAACTGATAGAATATCAGCTGTAGCCCCAACATTTTGTAGGGTCAAACTTGCTCCGCTTGGAATGGTTAAGATTGCAAATCCCGAAACAAGTCTCGTTGTATTGATGCTGGAACCAATTTGTCCATACTGGGTTGAAAGTTGTGTTGTTCCATTTAAAACGATTGCATAAGCAGCAGGATCAACTCCTCCAACAGTAACTTGCTTGGTGATTTCATAAGAAACCCAATAATTCCCTCCAGTTGTCACAGTAATTAGTGCTGTTCCAGGCACATGAGCAATACCACCAATTAAAGGACCATTTGTGCTGAATAAAACGTTCCCCCCAGAAGGTATCGTTTGTGCCCCTGTGTTATAGACGTAACCATGAGCAGGTGGGAAACCTCCCGTTACTCCGGTGATTCCTGTGGCTCCTGTAGATCCGGTTACTCCCGTGGCTCCGGTTGATCCTGTTACTCCGGTGCCCCCGGTGGCTCCGGTCGCGCCTGTCAACCCGGTGGCTCCGGTCGCGCCTGTCAACCCGGTGGCTCCGGTTACTCCCGTTGCTCCCGTTGCTCCAGTTTCTCCTGTTTCTCCTGTTTCTCCTGTTGCTCCCGTTAACCCGGTTGCTCCGGTTGTTCCCGTGGCTCCAGTTGGTCCTGTTGGACCTGTTGCTCCCGTTACTCCGGTGGCTCCTGTTGTCCCTGTTGTTCCTGTGGCTCCGGTCGCTCCCGTTGGCCCTATTGCTCCCGTTACTCCGGTTACTCCTGTTGCTCCGGTGATTCCTGTTGCTCCCGTTAACCCTGTTGCTCCGGTTGTTCCCGTGGCTCCTGTTGCCCCTGTTACTCCCGTTGCTCCAGTTACACCAGTAGCTCCTGTTACCCCGGTCACTCCCGTTTCTCCTGTTACTCCGGTGGCTCCCGTGGCTCCCGTGGCTCCTGTTGTTCCCGTTGCTCCCGTTAAGCCTGTAGATCCAGTTAGCCCAGTTACTCCTGTTACTCCGGTTGCTCCTGTCGATCCAGTTATTCCTGTCGATTCAGTTAGCCCAGTTGCTCCTGTTAACCCGGTGGCTCCTGTCGCTCCCGTTGGACCTGTTGCTCCCGTTGCTCCGGTTACCCCTGTTACTCCGGTTGATCCTGTTACTCCCGTTGCTCCAGTTGACCCTGTTACTCCAGTGGCTCCAGTTGACCCTGTTACTCCAGTGGCTCCTGTTACCCCGGTCGATCCCGTTTCTCCGGTTGGCCCGGTTACTCCAGTTACACCGGTGGCTCCGGTTGCTCCTGTCGATCCCGTTTCTCCTGTTACTCCCGTAGATCCTGTCGATCCCGTTAAGCCTGTTGCTCCTGTTACACCAGTAGCTCCGGTGCCTCCCGTGGCTCCTGCTGCCCCGGTGGCTCCGGTTGACCCTGTTACTCCGGTCGCTCCCGTTGGCCCCGTTACTCCCGTGGCTCCGGTTGACCCTGTGGCTCCGGTCGCTCCGGTAGGCCCAGTAATACCTGTCCTCCCTTCACCCGTTGGACCTGTTGGTCCAGTAGGTCCGGTAGGTCCAGTAGAACCAACACGATTAAATAATCCGCTTCCGTTTGTTAAGCTTCTCCTAAACCTTTGGATACCTGAACCTTCTTCATTAAAATTCAACGTACTTCACCTTCTTTAATAACCTTATTTCTTAAGATATGAGGATGAATAAGAATGCGTTATTACTTTTCATCATTCTCCACTCATCGACCGGGCTATGAATTAAAAAAGAAAACATAGTAAATATAAAGCTTAAAAAAGAAAGTGCGTATACGACGAGTTCGAATGTGAGGAACAAAAATTTAGTAGAAACGAACGGTGCATACGCGAACTAGGCAATCAGTATTACACCAACAACAGCGGTTCTCCACCCTTTCATTACTCGATCCCTCCCCCCATTTCACTGCTCTCTGTCGTAAGAGCTTATAATACCTCGAAAAAAAAAGCAGTGCATCCAAAAGCGGGAGCGCTACTTAGGTTTGAGTTCTTTATGTAAAGGCAGTCTTCCACTGCCCTATTAAGACATTCGAATCATAAAAATTTCTTTCTACTGTTGATTCTCATCCAACACTAAACGCAAAAAATCAATCTCTTCATCTATAGCTTTTAGTAAGCTCTCACTTTCATTTGACCCAAGTTCTTTTAGCTGCTGTAAAAAAGAGATCTCCCGTTCGAACAGGAAACGTTCACATGGGTCTAGCATAAAAGACCCTCCTTCGTCTGTCTGATTTCTCTATTATCCCGTTACCCGCTTTGCTTGCAGCGCACACGTAAGAAGAGTCATTTACATAATTGAATGAAGAAAAGAGCGTACGCTCGGTGTTTATGTTGTACAGCCGAGGTTTGGAAAGATCGAGGGGGAAGTGAAGCCTATAAAAATAGAAAGTTTGTGGAAGAAAAACATGGTCAATTAAAGTATCTTTAATTGCTTAATTATGAATGAGGCGGTATCGTTTTTTCTATATCTTGAATCAAACTGCCACCTCTTTGCGGCAGTTTCTTCAATATAAAAATAAGAATATGTTATTGTTATGGCATAGGGATAAATCAACATTAAGCGGCGTTGAATTGGAGGGAACAGCAGGGAGAGATTGCAATCCACTGTGTGAAATCTAAAGGACCTTCTGCTCTTTTCTCAACTTTACGTCCAGCTATGATCATTTAAACAAAGTAGTGGTTCTATTAAAAAAATCAGATAGACACGCATTGCAAAAAAAGAGAGCATATACGCTCTCTTTTCGTATTTTCGTTATAAGCGTAAATGATGTCTTAAGTGAGCGATGTAGTCGGTCTCACAATCACTTCATTGACAGCGACATCGCTTGGTTGTTGAATTGCATAACTGATGGCATGAGCAATGGCGTCTGCCTGAAGTGCTTTGCGACGATATTCTTTCATAAACTGTTTTGTTTCATCGTCGGTAATGCTATCGGCTAGTTCAGATTCCGTTACACCTGGCGAAATGAGTGTTGACCGAATATGATTCCCTTCCTCTTGCCTTAATCCTTCATTAATGGCTCGAACCGCATATTTGGTAGCACAATATACTGTAGCTGTTGGCGTTACCTCGTATGCACCGATCGAAGCAATATGAACGAATTGACCGAATCCTTGTGCTTTCATAACTGGAAGACCCGCTGCAACCCCGTGAAGAACACCGCGAATATTGACATCAATCATTTGGTTCCATTCATCTATTTTTAATGCCTCTAAAGGGGATAACGGCATCACACCAGCATTGTTTATCACAACATCAATCTGTCCAAATCTGTCTTGTGCTAAACCAATAATCGCTTTCATTTGTTCCATATCCGTCACATCAAGCTGTTGAATTACTGCAGAACCTCCCTCCGAATGAATAGAGGAGGCCAATGCTTCTAGTCGACCTAAACGCCTAGCACCTATAACGACGTGAGCTCCTTGATGGGCGAGTAATCGCGCGGTTGCTTCGCCAATTCCGCTACTTGCTCCTGTAATCACAACTACTTTTCCACTTATTTCATGCATTGTATCTCGCTCCTTCAGTTGATATAATTGAATGTAACAGCGAATATATTCATAAAATTACAACTACTCCTCTCGATAAAACACCATACCCGCATGGTAGAGTACATCATTCCGGAAATGACCATCGGCCGTAAACCCTGTATCATCGACATATTCGATCTTATTTCCATCAATTGTATACTTACCCTGATAGGCACTCTCGCGGTCACCTCGCGCTTCATCATAGCGCCCATTCGGCAACAATTCTTGCCGAACAAATCCATCTTCTGTCACCCACATCCCAACATAAGAATGACTTTCTGAACGTTGATTATTCATCCGATCCCCTTCTTCCGTGTTCGACTCTTCTATTTCCGAAGCATTCTGACAGGACTGCAGCATCATGACACAAAACAACGCAACCATCAGCAGAAATTTACCTGTCATGTTGTCACCTCCTTAAAAGACTGGTAAATTAGCCTAGCTTTATTATGAAACCATTTTGTAGGAAGGCGGTAGCTAGATCCTACAGAATCATTGCCTATTTCTCCAAATGATTATATATTTAAAATTATGAGTAGATACAGAGGAGACGAGACGAATGGATGACGTAAGGGATAAAGGAGAGTTGGCACGAATCATAGAACGGTTTACGAAAAAAGACGGTACCTATCAGACGGTGATTCCTGCTTTGCGTTTTATTCGCGCGTCTCATATGTCCGAGCCGGTTCATTCCGTATATGAACCTTCCCTTTGCATCGTAGCACAAGGTTCAAAATTGGTTATGCTGGGAAATGAAAACTTCCAATATGGTGTTGGCAGCTATTTAACGGCTTCCGTCCATTTACCGATTACAGGCCAAGTCATAGAAGCTTCCCTGGAAACACCTTATTTGAGCCTTCAATTGCAACTCGATATGAAGCAGATCCTCGATATCATCCGCGCTTCCGATCAAGAAGCAAAGCCCGACGGTGTCGTTAGGCGCGGCTTGATGATCAACCATCTAAACGATACGCTTTACGATGCCACACTTCGTTTCGTCCGATTGCTGGAAACGCCACACGATATTCCGATACTAGCCCCCACTATGATGCGAGAAATGGTATATCGAGTCATCCAAAACGATCAAGGTGAGGTCTTGAGACAATTTGCTTTAATGGGTAGCCATACACAGCGAATTGCAAAGGTGATCAAACGACTTAACCGGGATTTCTCGCTGCCCTTGCGCATTGAAAAGTTAGCCGAGGAAGCAACAATGAGCCCTTCTTCCTTGTATTATTACTTCAAGAAGATAACGGCGATGAGCCCAATACAGTATCAGAAGAGGCTTAGGTTACAAGAAGCACGTCGATTGCTTCTATCTGATCAGATAGAAGCAGCAGAAGCTGCCTTTCAAGTCGGCTATGAAAGCCCTTCACACTTTAGCCGAGATTATGCACGCTTGTTTAATGAACCCCCCAAAAGGGATATTCGGCGCTTGCGTGAAACGATGAAAAACGAAAAAATTAGATCATACTAAAAAAGGGTCATAACCATAGGTTAGACCCTTTTCCTAAATAGAATTAACTGTAACATTTGTAGCTTGTCTTTCATTGTGAAGCAAAGATGGATTTTATCTTTGAATAGCGTGGTCAAGATGGAGCATTTCTTTTAAGACGTGATCAAGCGCTTCATCGTCAAATACGCGTTTCCAATCTTCTTTAATAATCGCTTCTTTTCCGTACTCAATTGCAACCATGCATGCATCAGAGAAAGGATTTGTTCCTTTAAGAGCAACAGCGAGAGCGATTTGAATGTGACCGTATAGCATCGCTTTGGCCGCTTCTTCTGGTACACCCTTCTTCACTGTTTCTTCAAGGCTTTCATTTAAAACCGTCCCGATCATACAAGTGATTACTTCAGCTAAAGTTGGTTCTAAAATCGCCATTTGTTTTACGGTAATGGTATGAACCGTTTCAACTGGTGCATACATCGAGCGTATGACTTCTTTTGACTGTTCGTATAAGGAGTCTTTCCCTGAATACTTAGCGGCGACAACATCCTGTTTTGCAGCAATACCTCCAAAGAAATCAGCATGCTCCTCTTCTGTTAGATGCTTTCCAAATACAGACGGATGACAAGGATGGGCCACAACGGATGTAATCTCGTCACGGTCTGCTAGAAGATTCGCATATGCAGCAGCAGGATCAAGGGTAATTAATACAGCATCAGGTTTCATCATAGGTACCACTTGAGCGGACACTGGACCAAGAACGGTATCTGGTGTTGCTAAAATAATAAAGTCACTATCAGGAACAACTTCAGATACTTCTCTCACCTGTATGCCTTTAGTCGCTAACTCCTCCTTTTTGTTTGCAGAGCTTTCGCAAAAGTGAGTGATAAATCCTCCATTTTTTATTAAATTCGCCGTAATACGTGTTCCCATCTTTCCGCCAGCACCAATTAATGTAATTTGCTTTTTTTTCATGTTGTTATCCTCCTTAAGTAATTCATACTTTCCTCGATCCACTTTTTTTCAATTTCAATTGTTTTTTCAATCGTCCCTTGAAAAGGGAGCCAAAATTCAAGAATTGCACTTAACTCTTTATTCTTTTTCTGATTTAACGAATTCATTAATAAATCTGTATTTAATAAGCCCTTTCCCAACGAAGTTCCTGTTAATGAAAACCCTACCCATCCGTCATGTCTTGTAAAGTGAAAATCTTTCACATGAAGATTGTTGACAAAAGGAGCGGTGTTTTTTATGACATCACCTGGCATCTCAAGGGAAGCAATTGTATTTGCAGGGTCTAAGCAAATACCTAAATGGGAGTGATTTAACGTACAAACGATGTCGATCAATTGACGAGTAGGTACTTGCTCATATGTTTCTAATGAAAGTTGTATATTTGCTTCCTTGTAGAATGGAAGGACGCTTTGAAGTCGTTCACATGCTTCTGCATTGCTTGGTTTATCGTCAGGAGTGTGGAGCATTGTTCGAACGACTTTAGCACGTAACGTTTCAGCAATTTTTTTAAAATGTAACAGGTGTTCTTTATTAATGCCGCGTGTCCCTATTTCTAACTTGACCTCAAGAAAATCAGCATAATCTGCAATGTTTTTTAATTCTTCTGTCGTCGCTTTTTCAAGTGGTGGGTAGTCGCAAATTTGAAAAACTTCTCCTCCATAAGATTTCGTGTCCTTAATCATATCTAACATCGTTAACGGCCTACTTTTTCTATTATGTTGCCAGAAAAATGCATAGGTACTCAAACCTATTTGCACGTCAATCACCCCTCTTTTAATTAAACAAACACATTTGCGATTAATAACATTCCAAGTGAAAATAGCCAGATTAAAGTCATAGGGATTGACCAAACCATAATTTGCTCTTTGACATTTTTAATTCCCATCAGTCGTGTAATAACATGGAACCCACTATCGTTAAAATAGGAAAAGACAAACGCCCCCATTGTTGCTGCTTGAGCGGCTAATATTAAATTTACATCCATGTTTTGTAAGATAGGAGCTGTAATTGATGCAGCTGTAATCATGGCAACTGTTCCACTACCTTGAATAAGACGGACAATACTGGCAACAAAAAAGGGGATTAATATAGCTGGTAGCGGTAACGACGCCACAAGACTGGCAATATAATCACCCGTGCCACTATCGCGCAAAATATAACCCAGCGCTCCACCAGCACCAGTAACTAACAGTATAATCCCTGCTGAGCTTACGCCTTCTTCCATCCTTTCGAGCGCTTCTGAACGCTTGATACGATAAAATAATGTATAAATTGCAATAAGCAATCCCATTCCTACTGCGACTACTGGTGTTCCGAGAAAAATAAGGAAGTCATAAAACCCACCGGTAAGACCTAGAGCATTTAATCCTGTATTCATAAAAATAAGTATTATTGGTAGAAAAATCGGTAAAACAGAGAGAAAAAGGGAAGGCAACTCTCTTTTTTCTTCCATATCAAGTACTTCTTGATAAGTCGTAGGCTTATTAGGGCGATACCAGTCTAGTCCATCCTCTGTAGGCAATTGATGAATTCGTTTTCCAATCCATTTAGCATAATAGACTCCTACGAAAATGAGGGGAATTCCAAATAATAAACCTGATAAAAGTAAGTGTCCAATGTCTACCCCGAAGATACCCGCTACACCTAAAGGTCCTGGAGTTGGCGGCACAAAATGGTGAGTAATAATGAGTCCTACACCTAAGGAAACACCTAAAGAAACAATAGATTTTCCCGTTTTTGAAGAAAGCGCTTTAATTACAGGTGCTAAAATAACAAAGGCTGAATCCACAAAGATTGGAATAGAGACAATGTAACCTGTCAAAGCCATTGCCCACTCTTCTTTTCTTTTACCAATTATTTTTATGACACTAAAAGCTAACCGTTCAGCTGCTCCAGATACTTCTAACACTCTACCAAGCATGACGCCAAAACCAATAACGATACCAATTGAGCTAAGTGTTGTTCCAAACCCATTTGTTATGGAGTCAATAACTGAAAGTGGTGGCATGCCACCGATAATTCCAGTTAGAGAAGCTCCAATTAACAAAGCAGGAAAAATATGTACTTTTGTCTTAATAGCTAAGAAAACTAGTACAAAAACACCTATAACAAGACCTAAAACCATTTGTCCTTCATTTGTCATATGTATCTCCCGTTAAGTATAAGTTTTATCATACTACTTGTTTTTCTTTCGGAATTAGGAAATTCGAGCTTAAAGTCTGCATCTTTTGACTTTTACCGTGAAGTAACATTGAATGAGTTGTATAAGAACCTAATGAATCTTTACTTATGCCTTTTAATAAATAGGAATCTGTTACAGCAGTAGCCACAAATAAACAATCATCCGATTTCACTAAATCAGCTAGGGTCAAAGCTTTTTCAACGAATTGTATGCCCATCTTTTGACACCGTTTAATTTCTAGTGTGTTCTGAGGTTTTAAGCGCGCTTGGAAATCACCGCCTAAACATTTAACCGCTACCGCTGAAATGACACCCTCTGGTGCTCCTCCAGTACCAATAAAGAGGTCAATTGGGTCCTCTTCAATGGCAGCGGCAATAGCGTAAGAGACATCTCCATCATGAAAAAGCAAGGTTTTCACGCCCAAACGTCGCAACGTTTCAATTTGCTCTGCGTGTCTGCCACGATCTTGGATTGCTACTGTAATCTCATCAGCTGATGTCTGTCTTATCTTCATAATTGCTTGTATGTTCTCTTCCAAGCACTTATCGATATGAACATGACCAACTAAATCTTTACAGACGGCCATTTTCTCCATATACATATCGGGAGCGTGAAGCAATGTGTTTTTTGGAGACGCCGCAAGAATCGTCATTGCATCCCTTGTGCCCTTGGCGGTCATGGTCGTGCCGTCAAGGGGGTCCACTGCCAAATCAAGCTCCAACCCTTGACGATTCCCAAGGATTTCCCCAATGTAGAGCATCGGTGCCTCATCAATTTCTCCTTCACCAATGACGACACGTGCTGTCATACTCATGTCGTTTAGAGTTGTACGCATTGCAGTCGTTGCGAGATCGTCAACCTTCCATTTATCCCCCTTCCCAACATACGGGTAGGCTGCAACGGCAGCCGCCTCAGTTACTCCAACAAAATCAAGCAGCATGTGCTTCAAATCGAATCCCCTCCTTAGTTTAATGATTCTTCTTTATCAATTATCATCTGTACTTTTTTACCAGAGCGAGATTCGTCGAAATTCAATCCTAAGTAAGCTTTTACAATTTTCTTCCCTGATTCAATTCCAATCACTTGGGCACCCATCGTAATGATTTGTGCATTATTGCTAGCGATTGCTCTTTCGGCAGAGTATACATCATGCGTTGTTGCTGCACGAATGCCTTTGTATTTGTTCGCAGCAATGGCAACACCTAAGCCTGTTCCACAAATTAGAATTCCTCGATCATAGACTTTATGAGCGATCTTTTCAGCTACCTCGAAGGATACGCTCGGATAGTCAGTCGAGTCACAAGAATGACAGCCAAAGTCCTCCACCTCGTATCCGAGTTCCTCAGTAATAAATGCTTTAATCTTCTCTTTAAATTCGTATCCATTATGATCACTACCAATTGCTATTTTCATCGTGTATAGCCTCCATCCGACTTAATCTGTATTAATTCTGTTAGCATTTGCTTAAATAAATCCATATCCCATGCGGCTCTACCGACGAACAAACCGTTGACATGCTCCAACGCTCGGTAGGAATGGAAGTTATCAAGATGAACACTTCCTCCGTATAAGAGAGGAATGCTATCACCTACTGAACGATAATGTTTTCTAAGGTGATTGCGAATGAAAGTATGAATGCGATCTATATAGGCCGCTTCTGCCGGAACACCTTGCTCACCAATTGCCCAAACAGGCTCATATGCCAAAAGCAGACTGCTAAGGTCTTCTTCTTGTATTCCATGTAGCGCTCTATCGATTTGCTGTGCTAAGTAGTTAAAAACAGCGCTTTCACCTGCTTGTTTGGTGTCCCGATCTTCGCCAATGCATACTAACGGTTGAATCCCGTGATGGATGGCGGTTTTAAGCTTTTTGTTCAATTGTTCATCTGTTTCGTTAAAATACTTTCGACGTTCAGAATGACCAAGTTCAATCATTTGCACGCCCGCTTCCGTTAGCATCGATGCAGAAATTTCACCAGTATATGCACCTTGCTCCGCCCAATGCATATTTTGAGCGCCAAGCTTAATGTTTGTACCATTCAGCGCAGGATGGATGCTAGGAAGCGACAAAAAAGAAGGGATAACAAACAATTGTAAACCAGCTTGCCTAGCGTCTTTATCAAATGTTTTTAATTTCTCGACATATGCAAGTCCTTCTTTAGTTGTTTTTGTCATTTTCCAGTTTGTACCGATCCAAAAAGGTTTCATGTTGAGACCAGCTCGATCCATTCCTTCATTGAACGGAAGATAATCCAAACTGTAGTTGCTCCAGCATCTTGGTGACCAATTGCTCGTTTGCCTAATGACTTCGCACGTCCAAAGTTGGCAGTCAATTCTTTTGTATCTTCTACGCCTTGTAAGCTTGCGGCTTCCACTCTCTGAAGGACTTCATAAAGTGGAAGACCCTCTGCAGCTCCTTGTTTAAACGCCTCCACAGCAGGTGCAAGTGCATCAATCATTGTTTTGTCACCCACAGAAGCCTTTCCTCTTGTTTGAATGGCAAGTAGCGATTGTTGAAAAAAATCACTTAAGGTCGCTGTATTTAATTCGTTTGTGTCGGCCATTGTTTTTAGGCCCCCAGTAAACAAGGTTCCAAAAATAACTCCAGAAGCTCCACCCATAGATGAAATCATTGACATACCTGTCGTTTTAAAAACTTCCTGTATCGTTAAAGGATCTAATTTCAAAAGGTTTTCAGTTGCTTTATTGAATCCTGTTTCCATTCCAATTCCGTGATCGCCATCTCCAATTGCACTATCAATTTCTGTGAGTGTTGGTTTCGCCTCAATCACTTTTTCTCCAATATAAAGAATCATTGCCTTCGTTTGCTCGGGTGTTAAGGATTCTACTGTTGCTTGCATTTTATTTTGACCTCCTCGTTTCATTTAATTTATTGTAATAAGGGGATAAGGCAGGCGCATCGTAATATGGTTTTAACTCACTGTCTAGCTTTAATAGAGTAATAGAAAATCCACCCATTTCTTGTGCCGTACAATAGTTATTTACAACAAGGTCATAAATGTGAATGTTTCTCTGCTCGAGAACTTCTTTTATGCGTTTGTTTACAATAAAGAGTTCCAATAAGGTCGTAGAACCAAGTCCATTTACAAGAACGGCAACCTCATCTCCACGATCAATAGGGGACTCGTTTAACAGATAATCAAGCATTTTATCCGTAAGTTCATTTGCTGTCATCATCGGTGTCTGCTCTATCCCTGGTTCACCGTGAATTCCCATACCAAATTCAATTTTATCCTCTGGTATGTTGAAGGTTGGCTTCTCAAGACCTGGAATGGTACCAGGAGATAGTGCAACTCCGACAGAAAAAGTAGAATCACTTGCTTTTTGAGCTATTCCTGCCGTTTCGTCCAAGGATAACCCACTATTTACAGCTGCACCGGCAATTTTTATGACAAATACGTCACCAGCAATACCTCGACGATTCTGCTTTTTATCAGCCGGTGCAGAAGCAACATCGTCACAGACCAAAACCGTTCTTGTTTCAATACCATCAAGCTCAGCTAATTCCGCAGCCATATCAAAATTTAAAATATCACCAGAATAATTGCCATATACGTATAAAACACCGTGACCCTGATCCAGCTCTCTGGTTGTTTCTAATATAAGATCTGGAGTAGGCGCTGCGAATACGTTTCCAATTGCAGCACCATCGGCTAACCCTTCACCGATAAAACCCATAAACATTGGTTCATGGCCACTTCCACCACCAATTAAAAGTGAAACCTTGTTTTTTAATTCTTTTTTAATTAAACCATTGACAGAATTAACTTTTTTGAAATCGTTTCCATAAGCAGCTAAAAAACCTTCTATCATTTCAGGTATGATTTCATTGGTTGTATTTATAATTTTTTTCATCATTCACCTCATGATATTTATTATCGTTTGCTTTTACTATTAATCAAAATTGATCATTTTCTAAAATTATAAAATCGCTTTCATTTGTTGTCAATTTATTTTTTTTTATTTATAGTTAGATAACAGACATAAAAATTGCTTTTTTATTGAAAAATCAAGGGTGTAAACAGCGAAAGTATTTAATTATTAGTAATTAAAAAGGTGGAAAAATATATGTCGAAGTTATTTGCGACTGAACGTCAAACGAAAATTATGGAACATTTACTTAGCAAGAATCGATTAACGGTAAAAGAGCTTTCCGAAAAAATGGGGGTTTCAGGCGCGACTTTGAGACTTGATTTGCGGAAAATGGAAGAGGAAGGCTTATTACTACGGACACACGGGGGAGCTGTATTAAAGGAGACAGATCAGGATAATGACACATCTTTTTCCAATCGAGTCATTACAAATGTTGTTGCTAAATCAGCCATAGCAAAAAAAGCCTATACCATCATTAAACCCAATACAAGTATTTTATTAGATGCAAGCTCGACTTGCCTGGAACTCGCAAAACTCTTAAAAGAAACATCCATGAAGTTAACTGTCGTTACAAGCGGGATTTATACTGCATTTGAAATGATTGAAAACCCTAGAATAACAACGATTTTAATTGGCGGGATTGTCGGGAAATCCGGCAGCACGATTGAAGGAACGTTTGGAGTGTCGATGCTTGATCATATTAACATTAATTACTTCTTTACTTCTTCAAATGGTTTTTCTTTTCAAAACGGACTAACTGATTTCAATATTTATGAAGTTGAACTGAAGAAAGAAATGGTGAAAAAAGCAGAAAAAATTGTTGCTTTAGTGGATCAATCTAAAATGAATCATACTTCTATTTCTTCGTTTGCATCATTGGAGCAAATTGATACCTTCATCTCGGACTATCAACCAACAGAGGACTGGATAAACAAAATTCAATCAAAAGGGATCGAATATATAAAATCGTAAATGAAATAAAATAAAAACAAATGATTAATAATGATTGACGTTATGTGATCCTTTTTTATAAACTGAATACCAAGACGGGTTTTCCGCCTATGATAGGGATCTTTTTGAAAGGTGATGGTTTAATGGATGTGAAGAAAGTTGAAGAATTAGCAATTAATACGATTCGAACATTATCGATTGATGGCATTGAAAAGGCAAACTCCGGACACCCTGGGATGCCTATGGGATCAGCCCCGATGGCGTTTAATTTGTGGAGTAATCACATGAATTACAATCCTGCAAATCCAACTTGGTCTAATCGCGATCGATTTATTTTGTCTGCAGGGCACGGCTCCATGCTTTTGTATAGCTTGCTTCATTTAACCGGGCATGACATATCGATGGAAGATTTAAAAGCCTTTCGTCAATTAGGAAGTAAAACACCTGGCCATCCAGAGTTTGGTCATACTCCAGGTGTAGAAGCAACAACAGGCCCTCTCGGCCAAGGTCTTGCTATGGCCGTCGGTATGGCAATGGCAGAACGGCATTTAGCTGCAACTTACAATACTGAAAACTATCAGATCGTTGATCATTATACATACGCAATCTGTGGCGATGGCGATCTTATGGAAGGGGTATCTGCTGAGGCCGCCTCTCTTGCTGGTCACTTGGGCTTAAATAGACTCGTCGTCTTGTATGACTCCAACGACATTTCGCTTGACGGTGATTTGCATGAGTCTTTTTCAGAAAATGTTGTTAAACGATACGAGGCATATGGGTGGAATGTCATCTATGTAGAGGACGGAACTGATGTCGAAACTATTAATCAAGCAATTCTTAAAGCAAAGGTATCAGATCGTCCTACATTAATTGAAGTAAAAACAATCATTGGGTTCGGATCACCAAACAAATCGGCAACAGCTGCTTCTCACGGTTCTCCTCTTGGTTCAGATGAAGTAAAGCTAACAAAAGAAGCATATAAATGGACTTTTGAAGAAGATTTTTACATCCCCGAGGAAGTGAAACGTTATTTTGCTTCTGTAAAAGAAATAGGTGAAAAAAAAGAGTCTGATTGGAACAACCTTTTTTCAGCTTATCGAAAAGATTATCCAGAGCTAGCTGCACAGTACGAGCGAGCGTATGCGGGTAAACTTCCGTTGAACTACGATCAACTCCTACCAAGCTATGAGATAAATGATCGTCTAGCTACTCGTGCTTCTTCCGGTGAAACGTTGAATGCGCTAGCAGCTAATGTGCCAGAACTATTTGGAGGTTCTGCTGATTTAGCCGGTTCCAATAAAACAACGTTACACGGCGAGGGGAATTTCAGTAAGGAAAATTATAGTGGACGCAACATTTGGTTCGGAGTAAGGGAGTTCGCTATGGGGTGCGCCTTAAACGGTATGGCCGTTCACGGTGGGTTAAAAGTGTTTGGCGGTACATTCTTTGTGTTCTCTGACTATTTACGTCCCGCTATCCGCATATCGGCATTAATGGGTGTCCCTGTTACGTACGTATTAACACACGATAGTATCGCTGTTGGTGAAGACGGACCGACTCATGAGCCCATTGAACAGCTAGCAGCTTTACGAGCGATGCCTGGTATCTCTATTATTCGCCCCGGGGATGCCAATGAAGTAGTCGCAGCTTGGAGATTAGCCTTAGAATCGACAAATCAACCAACAGCGCTTGTCTTAAGCCGTCAAGACATAGATACACAGGGAACCACTTACAACACGGCATATGATGGCGTGAAGAAGGGAGCTTACGTCATCTTAGAAGCAAAACGAAAGCCCGACATCATTCTTCTTGCTACAGGCTCTGAATTAGAACTTGCGATGAATGCACAGGTCGAATTACAAAAAGAGAACATAGAAGCGTCAGTTGTGAGTATGCCAAGCTGGGACCGATTTGAAGCACAATCAGAAGAGTATAAAACATCGGTTCTCCCTAAAGATGTAAAAGCTCGTCTAGCAATTGAAATGGGGTCATCACTCGGCTGGTCAAAGTATGTGGGGGATCAGGGAGATGCACTCACCATCGATACTTTTGGCGCATCCGGAAATGGAAAAGATTTAATGGAACGTTTCGGCTTTTCAGTAGCCAATGTTGTGAAGCATGCAAAAAAATTAATACCGAATGCAACGTAAAATAATGAGAGGGATTAGTTGATATTAGAATTGCCCTCTTCATTCCAATTAAGTTTCAGATATTTGCATAAAAATAAAAAGCACATGCGGGGGAAGTGAACCGAAAAAGGTAGACATTTATAGTTAAATAGCTAATAAGGATTGAGCCTTATATTCTCTCGTGCTCAATCCTTTTTGTTTTTCTTTAACTATTAAATGACGCATGATTTTGTGGTTAATGAGATCCCTCTTATGTTTTCGACAATACCCCATCGCTCTCTGTGTCATGAATGACTTCCTTCACATGACTATATTTATCTGTATGATGGGCTTGCTTTATCCAATAACAACTAGCGCTTTTCCTTTCGTTAGAATTGTTCATCTCCATTTAATACGTCCTATATTTCATCGTATACATAGTCATTTTAGTTTTTCTATGTATAAGAGTTAAAAAAGCATTCGGTCGCTCTTTTTCTAATAAAACCGTTATAATTAAAAGAAAAGGAGTTGTTTTATATGAATCGTACATTGAAAGCGTTTAACCAAACAATTGAAGACATCTCAGTTTTAAAAACATACGATGAAGCGATTTTGCTTACACCTATCACTGAGGGAAAATGGTCGATTCGCGAAATCGTTGCCCACCTCTACAACTGGGACAAATACAATGCTGAAAAAATGGTTCCGTTCATGGAAGACGGTGCGAAGTTGTCTAACTTTCCAGACCACGACACGCACAATGCCGCCGGTTTACGTGCACTTGAAAGCAAATCAGCTCATGAAATCATCGACTTGTTTGTCCAGATGCGCACCCATTTGATCGCTCGCCTTGCACAAGTGGACAAGCAAGCCCGCTTTACGATCGGCGGAGGCAAACGTGCCTTTTCTGCAGAAAGTTTTGCAAAACTATTCGTCCGCCACGACGGCGAACATATACCGCAGATTAACGCGAAGTTGGAAGGCTCAAATCCTCGATAAATCATCATCGGTGCTTTTCATCACTTCATATAAGAACGTAGAAAAAGATGAGCGTGGTCGCGCTCATCTTTGCCTTTCTATCAACTTAACGTCATGAGGTATCTTTAATCTATTTATATCACGTAACGTACCGTTAATGCTCCTAATCACAAGAAAACGACACAAAGCACAAATGGACTGTTTCTTATGTTTTGAGAACATCCTGTTTATCACAAGAAAAACAATACAAACCTCCCTTAAGCATGACACCATTTAAAAACCCATCTATGCAGTATATCTTCTTCTTGCAATTCCTGCATTGCCCTACGAACTCCTCCATCCCCATTCACCCTCACTTGAAACATGTTGGTTCGCCGATGCATTTCTACTGTTCTTACGTATTAAAAACGTATATCGAATCCTAGTACCTGTTTCTTCTATAAAAGTTAAAAAAAGCGCTAACAAAAGCGCCGTACCGTTCGTAATCGTCAAGTAATGATTGATAAACGCTTATCTCTTATTTATTTCGTTCTCGTTCTAGTACATTTTCTAATCCAGCTTGGGCATTGTTTAAATTGATAAATTGCCATGTAAGGACATCCTGTCGTTCATCTATTTTTCTTTCTGTTCGCTCAATCGCATCCCCTACAGAGTCCAGCAATTCTTGGTATGGAGTAACGACTTCTGTGTCACGTAAGTCCTCAAACTGATCCGCCTGCTTGCCACCCCAAGTGGCTTGCGTTAGCACAGGTTCTTTGAATTTCGTACTAGCATGACTCATAATGCTTTCCTGACCAATCAAACGAGCTCTGCATGATTGTAAACGTCTAATGCGCTCTTGCTCTTCAGCGATTCCATTTTCAAGTGTCGTTATTCGCTGCCGGAATATTTCTTCAGACATAACACATCCTCCTTTACCCGTTATCCATTTTTATCAAAGTTAAGAAACCGTTAAACTCGTTTGGAAGAAGACTTGACTTAGTTCAAGCCACTCTTTTTTTGATTTCTTCGAGATCTTCACTTGCTGTTGGTCATTTTCTAGTTCATAGACGACAATCCAAATCCCGTTTGGGGTCGGCAGAAAAAAGAAAATATCATTCATATACATGCCCTCGTTTGTTCCTGTAATGACGAAAGAGCTTCCGTTTTTTAACGTCCAATCATGAGCCGATAAACCGAAAACAAACTCATTAAAACCCAACAGTTCTTCTTCATTTAATAAGAATGCCAAGTCTTGTCGCAATTGATCTACCTGTTCTGGTTCAGTCAACTGGTCAAATTGTTCAGGCGTTAAGACAAACTCCTGTTCCACCACACCCTCTGACGTAAAACCAAAGAACGCATCAACTTCTCCCTGCGTATCTTTTGTTTCGATCCGTCCGAAGATATGAATGACATCGTTGATGACCTGATGGTATAACCAATACGCATCACTTAGTTGATGGAACAAAAGAGACCGTCCATTCTCCCTATCTACAAACCTTACCATATAAGCTGAATCTGCATAATCATGAACAAAGGCAATCAATTCATCTGTTAAAGGAATGTCGTCTTTCGCTGCTTTGCTAGTGTCCCAAAGTCCTTTTAACATTAATTGGTGGGCTGCGCCTTCCATCACCGTATCCCAACCTTCAGGTGACTTTTCCCCAAGCAAGCTTTCCCCAAGTCCCCTTGCCATCTCATGGTGCCCACACATACTTAGCAAACATACTAACTCTTCCGTTGAGCAGTTCAACAATGGTTGCATTTTCTCAACTCCTTTATTTAACAATTATTCCGGAAAAACCTCACCAAGTAAAGGCAAAACAACGCCAATTAAGAGAAAAAAAGTAAAAATGATCAAAAAACAATAAGAAAAAAGCAATGTTTTTATGAAATGACCTCAATCACTCAAAAAACCTCTTTAGATGGCCCCTCCATTCTACTACCTGCAGGAAAGAAGCTTGCACTCCATAGAACCCGAGTTGGTCATTGTGTTTAAACTCTAATCCTATTTCACGATTGTTTCTTTTTACGATTTATTGATCATCATGTTTCATTAAAAACCAAGCCAATCGTACAAACCAATTCGTTCAAGCAAAGGGTTCACAACCCCAAACAAAAGAATAAACGAAACAACGATTCCAACCCCGTAATAGACTTTCTGTTTGATCACCCCATGTTCCTGTGAACATTTCACATAAGCGAATAAAGCTACGCTGATCATTGTCCAAAAAATAAAGTTAAACAAACGATCAATCAAATGAGGTGGATTCTTCGTTCGATAACCTTCTAAATAAGAAGAATAACTCGAGGGATGCCCAAAAAGTAGGAGTACACCAGCATGCATGAACTGAATCGTTACACAAAATCCAAAAAATAAAAAAACAATTGAAAACAGCTCGTTCACCCTTTTCACACCCACTCTAATAACTTGTTTCATCAGCTATTTTAAGACAGTATCCTTCTTACAGATTGAAAAAGCTCAGGTCAAATTCAAGCCGCAATTGGTAAGATGACTCCTATTAAGAAAATTTTTTTGTGTAAGACCCCTCAAGGTATTCTCGTAAATGGACGGATTACTAAATATCCATAATAAACTTGTGTGCGTGATTCGGAGCAATCCCGATGATTACAACAAAAACATGCTTTTGCCTACTCAGGAAAAAAAGCATCAACAACAGGCATAATTACACCCAAAAATAAGAAAAAGGCAATAACGTATCCAAATCCATAGTAGACTCTTGTTTTTAAGAAACCATTATTTTTTGCCACTCTTATAAATGTCAAATAAGCGACACTAATAAATAACCAAAAAATGAGGTTAAAGAAATAGTCAAACCACTTATCTGGTTTTTTTGTATGAAATCCTGCTAGATAAGTCGCATAGATGGATGGATAACCAAACACCCATAACAACCCACCATTTAACAGTTGTACAATCCCGATGATTCCAATAAAAATAAACATTTTCTCACTCCAAAGATACATTACACCACATTACCCCAACCCAATCCAATCATAGAAACCAATTTCATCTAAATACGGGTTAATAAAGCCAAATATGATAATAAAGGAAAGAAAGGTACAGCTCCCATAAAGGAGCTTCGTTTTAAAGAAACCAAACTTGCTCGAACATTTGACATATCCGATATATGCAATACTGATCATCAGCCAGAAGATGATGTTAAAAATATGGTCTGATACCTTATTTGGTTTTTTCGTATGGAACCCTTTTAGATAATTTGAATATACGGACGGATGCCCAAATAAAAACAACATGCATGCCTGTAGAAATTGTATTGTAATGCTAAACCAAACGATAATGAATAAAATAAATCCGATTGAAGACACATTCTACACTCCACATTCAATAACTTTAAACTTCGTTAACCCTTATGGAATAATGGCAGCTAAAATCGGGATAACGACCAACATAAATACAAGAAACGCCACAATCAAACCGATCCCATAATATAGTTTTGTTTTCCAAAAGCTATGCTTACTAGCAAGCTTTTTCATTGAAAAATAAGCGCCGCTCATTAATACCCAGAAGAGTACATTGAACAGGTATTCATGCCATTGCTCAGGCTTTTTCGTATAAAAACCTTCTAGGTACTTTGAGTACATAGAAGGAAAGCCCATCAACCACAGGAAGCCACCATTCATAAATTGAATTGCCCCTGCGAAGAGGATTGCTGCATAAATTGCATCTGTTAACACTGCGATATCTCCTTATTCCGGGAAGATCCCATCCAAGATAGGTAGAATGACAAGGATAAAGAAAAAGACGAGAATACCACACCAAGCCCATAAATAAGCTTCGTTTTAATGAAACCATATTTCCTAGATACCTTACGATAAGAAAAATAAGCTAAACTAATAAAAATCCAAAAGATTATATTGAAAATATGGGCAGGCCATCTCTTTGGATTCTTTGTGTAAAACCCTTCAAGGTAAGTACCATAAATAGAGGGGTAACCAAAAATCCATAAAACACCTGCATTCATAAATTGAACGCCCGCAACTGCACCAATTAATGGAAAAATCATTTCAATCCCTCGATTACTTACTACTATTTTTTTAAACAGAGCATTCTCGCGAAGTGGCGTGCTGCATAGACAACATATTAACCCTGCTGGAATAAACTACTTTTATTGTATTTCTTGAAAAAAGCAATCTTGGATAATCGAAAAATATTACTAATGTCCAATCCATTCAAAGAATCCAATTTCACCTAAATAAGGATTAATAAAACCAAAAACAATGATAAAGGATACGATAATCCCAATAAAATAGAGTAGTTTTGTTATAAAGAATCCGAATCTACTTGATAACTTTACATAACTGAAATATGCAACACTAATCATCAACCAAAAAACAATATTAAAAATATATTCATGTAACTTCTTGGGGTTTCTTGTAAGAAACCCCTTCAAATATGAAGAATAGATAGAAGGGTGTCCTAACAAAAGCAATAAGCACGCCTGCATAAATTGAATCGTTACACTTAACCATAAGATAAAATACAAAATAAACCCAATTGAACCCATTGTCTACACTCCTCAAACCCAGACAGCAATGAGATTTCACACATGTGATTAGACTTTGTCTGTTAAAGATAACCTTACTTTTCTAATTAAACCAACTTGCTACCCCGGCAGCTAAAATACCTGTTCCATCTTTAATGTCTTTCCACCCCTCCGATACAGTATCCTTCACATTGTTAACAACTTTCGTGGCATCTTCCTTCAACTTTCCTGTAGCAACATACTCAGTAACATCTTTGGCAATTGGTGCTACCTTTGAACCTATCTTTCCACCAACAACTCCACCTACAGCGGCACCAACAAAAGTCATGCCTGGAATTGGAATGAGTGTTCCTACAGCTCCACCTGCAATTGCACCCAAGGTTGCTCCTCCACCTTCAGCTAAAGTTCCTACTGTAGCTCTTGCGTATACAACTTCAGTCGCCTTGTTCGCGTTATTTGGATCGTTAAACTCATCACTAAATTGATTAATGCCCGTTAATCCCCAACCAATTGGACCTAACGCTCTCGCAGCTGTTTTATTCAACACATCATATTTCGCCATATGATTTGCTGCACCAGACACCTTAAAATTAGACACTTTTTCTCCAAACGCTCTGACATGCTTGTTTGAAGCAATGTCCACTGCGGCCATTGTCGCTCCAGTCTTTAGAGCGTTTCCCGCATATCGAAAGCCGTCTTTAACATGACCGATTTGTTGACCAAAACGGTTCATATGCTCGGGAGAGAATACTCGATTAGCAGCATCTCGCGCCATTGATCCACCTTTGTTTATCGTCTCTTTAGCACCGTTGTACCACTTTGTATTATAGATACTGTTCTCATGGGCAGGATTAAATTTTCCTACTATTTGATGGTAGCTGCCTGTTCCGTAGTGACCGATGGCGATTGATGCCCCGGCAGCCATATTTTGGGTAGTATCGATTACCGTATTTGCACCACCAACGACCTTACTACCAATCCCCAACCCATCCTCAAACCGTCGTTTTTCAATCTCTCCCTTGAGGTTGCGATAGGTGTCATCAAATTTCAAATCAATTGAATTGTAATTATGAATGGAGACACTTCCATCTGAAATCAGGCCGCGGATATGGTCAACGTATGTATTCATCGTTGTAATGTCTTGCGCAATTTGCGTCATCCCGCCTTTAAGCTGCTGGTCTTTTTCATGAAGTAGCGTCGTGGTATCTTCCACTTCGCGCTGTGCGTTACTTAAGCCTTGGTCAATGGTTTCATAATGAAATGAAGGCAATGTCACCACATCAGAAAATTCTCCTTTTATCTCATCCAGTGCTTCACCATGACGTCTTGCCATCGTCTTTAATTGATTTAATTCGTCGTGCAACTCATCCATTAAAAACGTTTCCTTCACCATCGCTTGTTCGTAAAATTCATTGGCTAACTCTTTTTTAATCGTATCGAGTTGGTCCTCAAAATCATCAATGACACGGCGAAGCAAGATCGTAAAAGGCCGATGCGCATCGAGCCAAAACCGTTCAATATTTGAAGCGGTCCGGCCTCGAAGAAAATCTCGACTCCAGCCCCATGCTCTTTCTCCACGCAAATAGCTGAAGAAGTCACTGAACTGGCTTTTTTGTTCTTTCAAGTCATTAACCATCTCTTCAAGCATCGGAAGCAGTTCGTTTGCATCTAGCGTTTTTTGACTCATCCTACACTGCCTCCTTTTATATTGCTTGCAACAGCTGATTCACTTTCCTCAAATTTGTTGATTAACGATTCAATATCACTAACATTTCCGAGTACGAGAGATTGATAATTTTGCAAGAGTTGCTGGAAGTTCTCCATATTCTCTTTTGCCTGTTCAATCGTATCGAGTACCGTTTCGCCGCCTTCATAAGACTTCTCTGTAGGAATGACATTTTGTATAGCGGTTCGAATTTCATTTAAGTTCTCTTTTGCTTTGTCTGGATTTAAGCGAATTTCTTCACTCAATGCAAAAACCTCCTTTAACGTTAAAGGCGCTCATCCTTATTGATATGCGCTCTACTGATTATCAGTTGATCAAACTTATCTTCGTTTAGCCATTCCTGTTGTCATTCTTACGTTGTCTCACTAAACGCAAACAAAATCGTTCATACCGCTTCGTTTCTCGCTTCTATATGCGGTGCTTTCCGCGCAAGAGCCGTGCGAAACTCTTGCTCTCGTTCAGGCGATATCTTTACTATCGGATTCCCGTCTGTATCTTTAATTGCGATTCCCTTTGTCGCCATCATCACTCTGACTCCACCCGGGGTAAATCCTTTTGCTGGATGGATACTACTCATTGTGTCATACGGAAAGAAATACCCAAAAAATCCAGCACTCACTTGCAGCCCTTCTTCTTTGAGTTCGTAGCTCATACTCATTGAGGCTGTAATGAAAACAAGACCAATAATTAATAGGGGTCCAAACCCAACAGTCATGAGTGGTGTGGAGGAATCACTTGTATACACATAGATCAAAATAAGAATACCGATTAGCCACGCACCAATCATAATGCTATTCATTATCCAATCACGGTTTGACTTGTACGTCATCTGATTCACCTCATGCTTTCTAAATTAAACAACCGTACTGTTTCTCCCAGACTGTTAGAAAGTTTTTCCTTTTAAGTGTACCCCACTTAGCTATCACACGAAACAGTACCTTCTTCCCTTTCCACGCTAAAACGAATCAAAATATAGGCCTTTCAAACTGATCTTTTGGTCTTTTTTTAACTTTTCCTAGGTAAATGAACAGGTTGTTGCACCTAAACTGAGTCACATAAAGTCAGAATTGTGGCCACCATCGTTTAAAGAAATTCTGTTTTGCTGACAAACATGAAAATTTCCTTCTTCCGATTACTGTGCCACTTCACAAGCTCTTTCCTCTTAAAAATACGGATCTTCTCGCTCTTTCACACCCCAATTGCTCTCTATCTAAAAATAATAGACATATTTCCAATTACTCGACGTATATATCTAAAGTTGCTTTTAAGATAAGTAGGTCTTTAATCCTAATGCGACAAAAACAACAAATTCCATAAATAGTCATTATTCGACAAACTAAAGTATCATTCTTTTCTCATTATATGCAAAAAAAGAGACTTATTTAATGGAATTTCTAGTGTAAAATGATTACCAATACCTAGTTCTATAGTTTCGAAATAGAGGTGAATTTATGAATCTAAATGTAAAAGCGTATCGACTTATGCAGGAAGTAGACAAATGGCTACGCAAAGAATTCCGTTTGCCTGCCCATCTTCCAGCTCGCGATGTGATTGATCAATCTCTCATTGCACTCCAAGGCCGACTAAGTACGCAAGAGCTTGATCGATTATGGCATATCAATTATTTGCGCCAAGACTTGATGAATTTTGAAACAATCTCGCCTTACCAGCTTACCTTTATACGTGAAGTGAGGCAGACATTGCTTGCGCTCGACCTAGAGCCCGCCGGCATTACTCAAGAAGAGATTGACCTCCTTAGCAAGGACGCATCTTATGTACAGTAGCAGATCCTTGCGTCCAAAAAACCTGTATCAACGCATGCTTTGCTTTACGCTTGCTTGTCTACTTGTCTTTTCAGCAGGTCCGCATATGAATCTATTTGTCTTTGCCCATGAAACAGAGCAGGACGTGTTAAAACGCACAACAGAGGATGCGATCCATCTCGGTGATTCATTTGAACTAAACGTAGAGAACGCTTTTCTGGAAGCGGACACTGTATCCATTCTAATTCCGGAGGGGCTTGCGTGGGTTGAAAAAGAAGAAGAAAAAACCGTTGCTTACGACCCTTCGTCAAGGGAACTAAGCTTAAACGACTTGCATCAAACAAAATCATTCTCTCTCTTCGCAGAAACGTCCGGCTCGTTTGATTTAAAAGCGACTGTACATACTGAACATTCACCAGAGGTCACTCAGACATTCGCCATTCATGTCGCGACTCCTCAAGAAGATGAAGAAGAGACAGAATCGGAACCTGATCAAGATGAAACGGATCACGCTTCGGAAGAAGACGTAGTTGAAGAATCACCTAATAACGAGATTGAGGAAGAACAAAACAACGAAGAACCGACTGTTCCCGAAGAGGATGAGAACGAATCAACGGAACCAGAAGAAGACGCAACAGAAGAACCAACGCAAGATGAACAACCAGAAGAGGAGCAATCCGAAGAAGAGACAAAACCAGAAGATCAACTGGAAAACGATCCATTAAAGGAAGAAGAACAAGAAACAACCATTCCGAAAGAAGAAGATCATTCAGAAGAGACGAAAGAACAGCAAGAGGAAAACCTTGCAGAAGAACCAGAGGAAACGGAACCAATCGACAACAACACAGAACGAATGCAGACGATGGTTGAAACAGCAAACGTGAGTTCAATTCCTGCACCTCCAGTCGGCGGACCAAATGTGGGAGATTTGTTTACATTTGCTGGTGATACAAACATCGCCCAACACAGAAGTTCCAATGTCCGGGTCTTAGCTGATGGCACCCGTAATAAAGCTTCGGCTATGTGGTTTAATGAAAAAATTGATTTAACGAAGTCGTTCCAAACAACCATGTATCTCTACATTAATGGCTCAAGTGCCAACCAAAGCCAAATTGCCGATGGGTTGACGTTCACCATGCATAATGATTCTCGTGGCGTTGGCGCAGTTGGACAAAGAGGCGAATCACTTGGGGCGTATGGAACGATCCGTGGATCGAACTATAGCGGATTTATTAATCATGCGGTTTCGTTTGAATTTGATACGTACTTCAACGGTGATTACAGCGACCGCGGGCTGGCCAATTCCAATCATACAGCTGTTGTGATTCCATCTAACGCCGTACGGGAATCAGGCCGTTATCGTATGCAACATACAAATGTGCAAAACCGAAACCTTATTAGCAACAATTGGCAACCTTTTACAGTGAGTTGGCAGCCTCGCACGAGTTGGATTTATCCGTATGCCGGCACCCTCACCTATAGGCATGGTAACGCAACAACGACTTTTAATACGAATAATTACAGAACAACGTTCGGAAGCAATTCGGTTTACTGGGGGTTCACGGGCGCAACCGGTGATGAAATGGGCCTTTATGCGATTGCGTATGCTGACTTGCCACAACGACCACGGGCACAAAAACAAGTCCGTAATGTCACTGCTGGAGAGAGTCAGTTCCGCACCGATACGACGGCTTATCCAGGCGATACGCTCGAATATCAAATCACACTTGATAACCCTGCCGACAACGGACTAGGTGCCGCATGGCCGAATGTTGAAGTGACGGATCCTTTACCAGAAGGGATTCAGTATGTTGACAACGGCTCGACGGATAAGCCAACGCGCGTCAGTGGAAACACGTTGTATTTTGATGCTGGCACCATCGCAATGGCACAAACAAAGAAACTCACCTTCCGGGTGCAAATGAAAGATGACGCAAACGGATCACTCGTAAACCAGGCGTATGCAGAAGCGAGATCCGGTGCTTTCAGAGGTCAAGTCTCATCAAATGAATCAACCGTATCACGGAAAGCCATTGAGATTCATGCAGATCCAGTTGCACAAACGTTCCCTAAAGGATCGAATCCAAGCAATTGGGATCTTGCAACGTTCGTGAAAAACATCAATGTCACTCCTAGCTCATTAAAACAAGAAGGCGAAGTTGTTGGCTTTTCTGGCAATCCACCGGATACCAACCAACCAGGAACGTACAACGTCGGTATTCGCATTAAAAGTTCGATTTACCCTGGTGTGGAACGAGTCATCCAAGTACCAGTGACCATTGTTGACGGGGCTCTATCTTTCACTGCTCCTGATTTGGACTTTGGCATCCAAACAATTTCATCTAAACCAGAGCGGTATTTCGGTCAGATCGGCAATCAAGAGCTCGCCATTACCGATACGCGTCATATTAAAGGACACTGGGCCCTTTCTCTGAAACTCTCATCACCACTGACAGATTTAGAGACTGGCACCCCTCTTTCCGCTGACTTCGTTTATAAGGATGGTGGAGTGGATGCTGCCATCGGCCCAGAGGAAACGCAAATTGCGACAGGTCGCATCACAGAGGGAACGCAACTCGTTTTGTCTGATTCATGGACAGACGACCCGTCGAACGAAGCAGGCTTCTTCCTTGATGTCGCCCCAGGCAGCGCAAAGGTGGATTCGTCTTATCGTGCCGAATTAACGTGGACGCTTCAGGATGTGCCCGGCAATGAGTAATCCAAGGCTGCTTCACGCGCTAAAGGAGGTGAGGAACGTTAAACAAAAGACTCTCCTGCTTCTTGTCGGGACGCTTGCAGTCTTCGCATTCCTTAGTCCGCATGGAATGCAAGCAGAGACAGAAACAAATGCTGGCGTTGGCTTTTACGGCGAGTACCCTACCGACTCACCAATAGAGGACAACAACGCAACGGCCCCGTTGCCGGTGCTGCCGCAAACAGGAGACAGCTCTTCCTTCGCTTTTGTCTTACTTGGGATTGGGTTTCTTCTGGCAGCGCTAGTCTTAATAGGCTGCCTAATTAAACAAAAAAAATTGACTGAAACGAGGACATAAGATGAAAAAAACATTGCTTTTCACTCTAGCAACCGTTGCTACACTTTCTTTTAGCAATTTTGCTAACGCCGAGAGTGCGGATTACAACTCAAACGGGGCTGTAAAGTTCGTTCCAAATACAGATATTACCCCTCCTGTTGATCCAGAAAATCCGGATCCAGAGAATCCAGTGGAGCCAATTGATCCAACTGATCCAGAAGGTCCAAATCCAGGTACACAAGGACCATTAAGCATTGATTATGCATCAAGTTTAGACTTTGGCGAAAACAAAATTTCTACGAGAGATGCGGTCTATTTCGCGAAAGCACAAGAATTAAGCGATGGACGTTACGTTCCGAACTACGTTCAAATTACGGATAACCGTGGAACAAATGCAGGCTGGAATCTTCAAGTACAACAAAACGGCCAGCTTGGCAATGCCTCCACGCAAAACAATGAATTAACGGGTGCTGTCATTGCATTTAGTGGCAGTGCGGTTGCCGGAACAATGACGAATGTCGATGCCCCTACTCATCCTGATGGCTTTACACTTGACCCGAATGGTGCGACTTCACTCGTTATGGCTGCTACTGAGGGAGCCGGCGCAGGTACATGGGTCAATCGCTTTGGGGAAGTGGATGAAGATGCCATCTCTAATTCCGCGATCACCCTTTCGGTTCCAGGTAGCACACCAAAAGACCAAGTGACCTATAGCACTACCCTTACATGGAACTTATCTGATGTACCTGGCAACGAATAATAAAAAAAACACTAATTGAAACGGGGATACAATAAATGAAGAAATTGAGTCTTATTCCAATCGCAGCTTTCGCACTCATTCTTGTCGCAGGCGGAAATACAGCGCTTGCTGACGGCGGTACGTATGATACAAATGCAAAAATAAAATTTATCCCAGCCGAAGATGGCACTGATCCAGTTGATCCAGAGGAGCCTGAGACACCAGTAGATCCAGTTGATCCAACTGATCCAGATGGTCCAGGACCAGGTACACCAGGTCCATTAAGCATTGACTATGCGTCTTCTTTCCAGTTTGGCGAGCAAGAGATCACTTCAAGGGATAGAACGTATACGGCGGCCCCTCAAACGTATACTGACTCAACCAAAGTTGGACCAAATTACGTCCAAGTAACGGATAACCGTGGGACAGAAACAGGTTGGTCCTTGCAAGTCGTCCAAGATGATCAATTTAAAACAGCGTCCGAACAAGAATTAAGAGGCGCGGAAATTCGTGTTAAAAATGCGGCGGTTAATTCAATTTCACAATCGGCCAAACCAACTACAGTAAAAGGCTCGTTTGAACTAACACCTGGTTCGACGAATACTGTCGTCTCTGCCCATGAAGGTGAAGGAGCAGGTACATACTTGTACCACTTTGGCACAAGTGAAACGGCTGCAGAAAGTGTTGAATTATTTGTCCCAGGTTCTTCCACAAAATATGCAGACTCTTACTCGACGACGTTGACATGGACGTTGTCTGACATACCTGGAAATACAGATAATAACTAAATTAGGCATAAATTGAAACAAAAAAGGGAATGCATGTTGCACATGCATTCCTTCTATTAAGGAAGGGTGTTTATGAAACGATTTAAGTGGATCCTATTGTTTGCTTTGTTCGTACTTCTTGTCCCTATTCAATCTGCCAATGCTTCTGAATTTAATTTTTCCGTTACAACGGTCATCCCAGACAATCAACTTGATCCGGACAAGACCTACTTTGACTTATTACTTGACCCAGGTGATACACAAACGGTTGAGATGCTGCTCCGGAATGATACAGACAGTGACGTCGTTATTGCGCCTACCATTCATTCGGCAACAACTAATTTAAATGGTGTTGTTGAATATGGTCCAAACGACATTCAAGCAGATGAATCCTTACAATTCCCTCTAGAAGAATGGGTGTCCACCGCAGAAGAAATCATTGTTCCTGCTGGCGGTGAGTTCATGCTCCCTCTTCAGATTGAAATGCCAGATGAAGCCTTCGATGGTGTCATTGCTGGGGGAATTACGTTACAAGAACAACAGGATTCAAAAGATACGGCTACGAATGAAGGAGACCAGGGCCTATCTATCGAAAATGAGTATGCCTATGTTGTTGGTATTGTTTTACAACAAAACGAAAATTCCCTACAACCAACATTAAACATGCTTGATGTGTTTCCAGATCAACTCAACGCGCGCAACGTTATACAGGCCACGCTTCAAAACCCTGAAGCAATGTATATCAACCAATTAGCCGTTAATGCAGTTGTGAAGAACGAATCAGGCGAAGTCGTCTTCGAGGCAGCTAAAGACATGATGCAGATGGCACCAAATTCGCAGTTCAACTTTCCCATTTCCTTAAACGGGCAACCTCTTGAACCAGGTGACTATCGACTTGAGTTGACCGCAACAGCAATGGGAGAAGAATGGAACTGGGACGAAGCTTTTTCAATTGAAGCTGACGAAGCAAGCGCACTAAACGAAAGCGATGTTTCCATACCGCCGCCTGATAACACATGGGCCTACATTGGTATCGGCATTGCGTTCATCACCCTTTCCGTTGTTCTTTTTATGATCTACCGCAGAAAAAAGAAGCAGGCATTTTCACAGACAAACAGCAACCCAACGGCATCGGCGAGTTAGGCAATGGCACAACGAGTAAAAACAAACATACTCTTTACCGTTATTGCCTTTCTGTTTCTAACAGGCTTGCTCTTAATCGCTTCGCCGTTTATCCGAGACTTTATCATCGAGCGCAGCATCTCACACTATCAAGATGAATTTGACGGTTTAGCACCGGTGGAACACGATGGTCCTCCGGGCGCAGCAAACCCTATTGCAGAGATTGAACGCCCGACCATGGCGACAGTCTTGCGTCATGCTTTTTCACAGAACGATGCACCACTAACAGGCGCAATTGCCATTCCAGACATTCGTTTCATTTTGCCAATTATAGACGGATTAACCTCAGAACATCTTTTATATGGCGCAACGACACTAGCGAAAAACCAGCCAATGGGCGTGGGCAACTACGTCTTATTCGGGCACCACATGGCAAAGGATGACTTGTTATTTGGCCCCATCTTACAACTAGAAAAAGACATGGATATCTTTATTACCGATAAGTCGCATATCTACCACTACATCGTGACTGATACGGCTATTGTATCCGAAAACGATACTCATTTCGCTGCACCAACTGCGGAGCCAATTCTCACCCTTTTCACCTGCGATATCAGCAAGCCAACCAATAAGCGGTTTATGGCACAGGCAACGCTTAAGTCACAAACCAATTACATAGACGGCGCTGAGCAGTTTGCTAAAAAAAATGGATCATAACGACGAATCTTGTAGAGGGATCTGACGATGTTAATTGATAAGCGAATTGAACGTTTGGTTAAACTAACGTATAAGCTCTGCATGGAGGAAACAGTAAACAAAGAAGAGCTAGCTAGTGAACTAGATTGTTCATCCAGAACGGTTGACTGTACAATACTTGAATTACAAAAGGAATTTAAAAGCGAAGCCACGACAATGAAGATTGAATTCAAAACCCCTCACACGCTCCAGCTTTCCGGTAAGGACGACATGTTCACTCGGAAACTGCTTTATCGCTTTTATTTACAAGATGATATGGTTCGTTTTTTCTTAGAATCGTTATCCAAGAAAAAAACGGCGAAAGAATATATTGACCAGCATTTTATTAGTCGAGCTACTTTTTTTAGAAAGCTAAAGAAGCTAAATGATTGGCTCAATGACTACCAATTGTCCTTCGACTTGCGCACGCTGCAATTAAAAGGAGATGAACGCCAAATTAGGCAATTTTACTATTTTATTTTACTTGAGATTACCGGAAAAATGAAATGGCCCTTTCCGGTCAAAAAACGAGTGATAGAAGAACGGCTACAACGGCTCACCGATGCTTTAGCCATTCATTTATCTGCATCACAAAAAGAAGCCTATTTATATTTGCTTGCGGTGCAATGGCATCGCAATAGCCAAGGCCGTTACAGTCCAGAATACGATTCATTTTTCCCAGAAGAGATTCGAGAAAAAATAGCGGACAGCTGTCGTTCGTTTCTGGATGAACTCCCTTTAGCAGCACGAAAAGGGGAAGAGGACTTTTTATTGATGATCATGGTAAATTCGCCATGCGTATATCATTCACTACCTATTCTCGAATCCAACATAGACATCCATCGGCAACATCAGACAAAGGCTTGGTCCGTGACGACTTGTTTCTCGGAAACGTTTCAAACCCTTTTTCCAAACGCATTAAATGAACAAACGAAAATGCATGTAAGTGGGCATTTGCTTCAGCTTCACCGCAATAACAATTACCACCCTTCCAATTTCTTAAGTTACAAAGATATGATTTACACAAAAGCAATCCAAAAGCAACACCCGCTTTTAAGCAATGTCGTTACACAGGTGACAGAACAAATGGCTAAATGCGGTTTTAAAACAGACCATACTCTTCGAACCAGGTACTTGCTTTTACTGTATACATTCGTAGATGTAAACAAACTGCATCCACCTATGCGGCTACTCATCCTATCAAGTGAAGGACCCGTGTATGAAGATGCCTTATCTGAGAAAATACATGATTACGTTCCTTTTCAACTAGATATCTCAACATCAGCCATTGCAGACCGAGAACCTGAACCATATTCGATCATTTTAACGGATACACCACTTGTGAAAGAGACAAACGATAACATTATCTACATTCATTACCCGCCTACATTTCTTGACTGGAGGCTGATTTACGAGCACTGCGAAAAGCTTTATTGGAACCGATTAAACTATGTTTCATTAGGGTAACTTTACCTAAGTAAATACTCTATTGGGATAAGCGACGCCAACCACTTCCATGAGGACAGTAGAAACACTGTCCTTCTTGACATGTAAATCTCATCCTTAAACCCTTTTTTCATTATTCTTTTGCCACTTTACTATATGTAAAATAGGGACAGAACCTTTGAAATAGCTCGAGTAGCAGATGGATGCCTAAAATCGTATGTCGGTCCTCCTTTAATAAGTTTATAAGCAACTAGCGTATATTCCATTCTTGTTCTAAAGAAAAGAGAGTGGTAAACTATTTTAACTTACATAAAATTTGGAGGGTTTTGCAATCAATGACGGATCTTTTTACTACGAATTTCGAAAAATACAGCGACACAGCCATGTACGACCAATTAAATGAACATTCAAAAATCGAAATCCCTATTCTCCTTCAATGGATAAAGAAAGAAAATCAATTATTAGAGCTTGCTTGCGGCACTGGACGACTCACTATCCCTTTGGCAGAGAAAGGATACAATGTAACGGGTGTTGATCTACATGAGGGGATGCTCAAAAAAGCGAAAGAAAAAGCGGCCAAAAAAGAGGTAGCCATTCCTTTCTATTTACAAGACTGCACGCAATTATCTTTTCCAAACCAATTTGAGTGCTTATTTATGGTCGGAAACTCTTTTCAGCATTTCTTAACGAATCAATCACAAGATGCGTTACTCGCCTCTGTCTCAAAACATTTAACAAACAATGGATTGTTCATTTTTGACACGCGTAACCCCATCTTGGCTGAGCTATCGAAACCGGATCATTATGTAACTGAATTCCAGGATTATAGAGGTTATGATGTAAAAGAACATCATCTTGAAACGTATGAAGATGGGGATCAGCTATTACGTTGCCACACAAACAGAAAATACTTCAAAAACGGTGAGTATCTTCATTCTGAGCAAGATTCCATTCTTTTACGATATACCTATCCACTAGAAATGGCACGGCTTCTTGCCTCACATGGCTTTAAAATCGAGAAACGTTATGGAAACTGGAAAGGAGACGATGTTTCAACCAATGCTCCACAAATGATTTTTATTTGTCGAAAATAGGGATCTTTGTCTACAGTCCTTTGCAAAACATCTTAACTCAAATATTCCCTTTTGTACGATCGCTCTATCTTTATTTGCTTTTCTATGAGATGATTAAAGGATAAACCATCCTTCAATTAAAGTTAGGAGTGTCCTATGTATCGAGTGATTTGTACACACAAAAATAAACGTACCCTTCTTAAACAATCTGACGAGCGAAAAGTCAAACAGTTCTCTACATTTCATGAAGCCAAACTTGCTGCCGAGAAACAAAGTTCGGGAAGCAGCTCTGCTCATGTCTGGACCGTTGAGCAAACATGGTCCATCAGCGAGTAAGTGTCCTTCTTAATAAAGAGAGTCTCCTCTAAAATACTTTTCTTCTCCTGCTGCGCAAGCTTGTTTCCCCCAGTATTTATGTAGGGGGCCAGCAGCTTTTTTGTTTTTTCCCGCCTCTCTCCTTCATTTCTTTTTTTATTCCAACATCATCTTTGACAGATTTTACATTGGTTGAATGAATCCTTTTTTGCTGATTCTAAAAAAGCAGGGATTTCTTCGTTCGTTTCATATCCCATACATTTTGGCAAATCATCCATGAACATACATTAGCCAATTTAAGGAGCGACCAATGCATTATCTTCACGTTCTTTTTGATCAATTACCGATTTCCTCCAAGGAAATTGACCATACTTTGACAATTACAGGAATCTCCGATAATTCCTTACGTACCCAACCTGGTGATTTATTTGTTGCGGTTCCAGGTTTTACGAGCGATGGACATGATTATATTAACAATGCAATTGATAAAGGGGCTAAAGCGATTGTTGGCGAGAGGGATTTATCTGGCTTGCCGGTTCCTTATTTTAAAACAACAAACGCTCGGTACGTACTAGCTCATTTGGCCGCACGCTTTTATATACGCGAGGGTCAAAAACAAACAATTGTTGGTATAACCGGTACAAACGGAAAGACGACAACGTCCTTTATGTTGAAACACATTTTAGAACATGCTGGCTTTTCGTGCGCTTTGTTTGGCTCTGTTCAAACGGTTATTAATGGCATTGTTACCCCTTCACATACAAACACAACGCTCGGCGCTCTTGATCTTCATCAGCATTTAGCTAAAAGCAATGATGATTTTGCCATCATGGAAGTCTCATCTCATGCGCTTACACAATACCGTGTTGCTGGTATTAAATTTGATTTAGCCTTATTTACAAATCTTAGCCAAGATCACTTGGACTATCATCAAACGATGGATCATTATTTCGCGGCAAAAAAGACTTTGTTTACTCAATTGGATGAGAACGGGACGGCCATTTTAAATGCTTACGATTGGTGGGGACATCAATTACTCACTGACCACAGCAATAGCTGGAGAGGGAGAACCGTTTCAATCGGGGAGGCTGGAAGCGATTTACAAATCGAGAACATCACCTTTGGTGAGCCTATGAGCGCTGTTTTTCGAGAGAAAGAGGGGACATCTTTACTAAAACTTCCTTTTTACGGTGATCACAATGTATTTAATGCGGCTATGGCGTATCTGTCCGCAAAATCACTCGGCATCAAAGGAACTTTTGCTTTGAATGCGCTCCACACATTTGCAGGTGTGCCTGGTCGTTTTGAAGTCATTCAAAATCCAGCAGGCGCTCATATCGTTATTGATTACGCGCACACAGAAGATGCTTTCTATCATTGCCTGCACACAGCAAAAAGACTTGGTGCAAAGCAAGTCATTCACGTCTTTGGTTTTCGGGGAGGACGTGATGAAAGCAAACGTGAACGGATGGTGGAAATCTCAAAAGAGTGGAGTGATTACATCATTTTAACGTTTGATGATCTAGATGGAACGCCAGCAGAAAAAATGGCGCAAACACTCCAATCCTTTTCATTAGGCAATCAAGGCAAAGTAATACTCGACCGTGTGGAAGCCATCGATTACGCATGGCACATGGCGGAAAAAGACGACTGGGTATTCATAACAGGTAAAGGCAACGAACCTTACCAACAAGAATACAGTTCTCCCGCTATATCTGATCGAGACACATTAAATAGCTTACTTGCAGAAGACACGCCACATTAAAAAACAGAGCTGTGCCCCTGCCGCTCTGTTTTTTGTTAGGATATTTCCCCTAAATACATCAAGAGCTTAGGGTTCAGCACGCGGAGCTCAGGATTCAGACCCGGAGCTCAGGATTCCAACTACGAACCCCTGGTTTCTGCACAGTCTAAGCTACTATTTTTTTATTCCATTTCAAAAGATAAATTCATCGGCTCCTCATGTACTTCAAAATCAATCTCAACATTCGTGGTAGGTGTCCGTTCATCCACTTCTTGAAAGCTAAGACTATCCAGCCAGACACTGCCCGTACCTGAAAGCATGACGCCAAAAGCAATCACTGCCGCGTCACTTGGAACATCGAGAACAATGCTATACACATTCCAACCCGTGTCGCCAGTAATAGTACGATTCGACATGTTATCAAACTGAAGCACATCGCCTTCTTTGCTATCAACCCTCATCCATAGTCCGGCAGAAATATGCACTTTCTCCGTTCGAATAAAACCAGACAACTTTATTCGTTTTCCCGTGTAATTAGCCGCTTTACATTGCTGCATTAGCGTGCCAAACTGAACCGTACCTTCTAATGATTGCAACTTCAAATGAGCTGTTTCATTTACTGATTTTGATTTTAAATACGCAGATTGCTTTCCTTGATGAACTTCTTGTTGATCTAAACCAACCTCATATTGGTCTGGTTCACTACCAGCAAGAAACCATTTTTTTATTGTAGATGCATTCTCCATTTGACTTCCTCCTCCTTGAATCATGTTCATTAAATTTCGGTAACGTCTCGGCGGCAAGCCATGTTGCTTTTTAAATGCCCGCGTAAATGCCTCTTGGCTCTCAAATCCACTCACAAAGGCGATGTCCATCACACGTTCCTCTGTATAAAGCAATAAGGAGGAGGCGCGAGCCAATCTTCTTCCTTTCATATACGCCGTGGCAGTCATTTGGAACTCCTTTTGGAACTTACGATGGAAATGAAACAGAGAATACCCCATCTCCTTCGCAAGAACAGCTACATTCACATCTTGATCCAATTGTTCTTCAATAAAGGCAATACATGATTGCATAAATGGCTTTTCCATCCCATCCCCCTTTCAACTACTTGTATCGTACAGCATTCCACCTTTCTTGTTTTGATTCTTTTTGCTCCTTCCCCATAAAATCTACATAGTTTTATGGAATCCTATCATTGAAAAGAGTTTTTCAGTGACCACTGAATAAAATGGAACCTTTTCCCACATTCTAAAACAAATTGATCACAAAGGAGTAACTACAAAATGAAACGATCAAAACAAATAATTCTCACATCAGTTGCAGGGGTATTACTAATAAGCGCTTGCGGGACCGATAGCGAACCGAATGAACAACCAGAACAAGAAGAAGAAAATCAAGGAGAGCATATGGATCATAGCGACATGGATCATTCTAGTTCTGGGGAACTGCCAGAAGGACTTCAAGAAGCAGACAACCCAACTTATGCCCCGGGTACAGAAGCAATGATCGCCGAAGGACATATGGAAGGAATGGAAGGTGCTACCGCAACAATTGTTGGCGCATTTGATACAACCGCTTATATCGTTTCTTATACGACCGAAGACAGTCAGCGTGTGGAAGACCATAAATGGGTTGTCCACGAAGAAATTGTAGATGCTGGTGACGAACCATTTGAAGCTGGATCAGAGGTTATCTTAAACGCAGATCACATGGCTGGGATGGAAGGTGCAACTGCTGAAATTGAAGGCGTTGAAGACACAACCGTTTACATGATTGACTACACATCAACAACAGGAGAAGATGTAGAAAACCATAAATGGGTGACAGAGGAAGAGCTTACTTCCATCGACGAATAAGAGAGATCCCCTCACCTGGTTAAAGGGCTCACAATTGGTGCTGATGACTATATCATTAAACCATTTGCTTTTGACGAATTACTCGCACGCATCCAAGCAGTTTTACGGCGAAGAATGACTACGCTCTTTTCTTTTTACTTTCTATTATTTTATTTCCCTTTGCTAAAATGGTTGTCGACCTTATCTCAAATGACGTCAACTTCACTAAAAAACCTGCCTTGGGCAGGTTTTTCCATTAATTCATTTGTGCTAATACGCCTTTTACAAGTTTCGTAAATGCTTCATTTGCTTTTCCTGCAACAACAATGACGTCATCATGACTTAATGGCTCGTCCAAAATGCCGCATGCCATATTTGTCAGGCATGAGATGCCAAGCACTTCCATGCCAGCATGAGTCGCAACGGTTGCTTCTGGGACAGTCGACATGCCGACCGCATCTCCCCCGAGCGTGCGAATCATACGAATTTCCGCAGGTGTTTCGTAAGCGGGACCGCTCCACCAGCTATAGACACCTTCTTGTACGGTGGTACCTTGTTCACCAGCGACCGTTTTGGCAACTTCGCGTAGGCGTGAACTGTACACTTCAGATAAATCAGGGAAACGCGGTCCAAGCTCACTGACGTTTTCACCGATGAGTGGATTGGCGCCCACTAAGTTAATATGGTCGTTAATTAACATGAGTTCACCAGGAGCAAATGATTTATTTACAGCCCCACACGCGTTGGTAATAATTAACGTTTCGACACCAAGCGCCTTCATCACACGAACTGGAAAAGTGACTTGCTGAAGTGTGTATCCTTCATAATAGTGGTAGCGCCCTTTCATTGCTGCGATACGCTTGCCATTTAATGTACCAATAACAAGCTTATTCGCATGGCCAATTGCGGCAGATTTTGAGAAGTGGGGAATGTCCTCATAAGGGATTTCCACTGCTTCTTCAATGTCATCAGCCAAATTACCAAGGCCTGAACCTAGGATGATACCAACCTCTGGTATGTGGTTTGTTTTCGTGCGGATGTATTCCGTTGCTTCTTTTATTTGTTCTACAATATTCATTCTTGCTCCTCCTTTAAGTTATCTCTCTAATAAATGATTGACTTGCGCCGCCACGGTTCGGAGTGGGTCGCTCGATTCTTTTGCAAAGCTAATTGCTGCGGCTCCCTGCATCATAGCATGGATAACAGACGCACGTTCAGCAGCCTCTGCGGTGCTATAACCACTTGTTTCAATTTTTTTAGCAATGACACGTTCCCAATCTTCAAATGCCTCTTTACAGGCTGTTCGAATAGCAGTGCTTGCTGCAGCATTTTCAAGTGTAAGCGCAATGACTGGAACACCACGAAAATAAGCACCCTCATCAAATTGGTTCGCGCTATCGTTAATTAATCGCGCTATCGCATTGTTAGCGCTTGCTTCTTTTTCCAATTGACGCACCAAATACGTCCGCACTTGCTCTTTCGTCCATTCAATCGCAGCTACGGCTAGTTCTTCTTTTCCACCAGGAAAGTGATGATAAATGGAGCCTTTAGGGCTACCACTAACTTGAATGATTTCATTTAAGCCTGTCCCGTGAAAGCCTTGTTTTTGCAAAAGCTTTGCAGTCGTTTCGATCATGTTTGTTTTCGTTGATTTGGCCAACTTGTCCAGTCCTTTACAACTCATTCCATTCTTCCATATTATAACAAGATCATGATAATCGCGCCATTCAACAAATTCGCACACGTTGCTGCAAAGAGCGCTTTTCCAAACAACCCTTGAAACTCTTTTTTCCGATCAGGCACCATGCGAGAAAGCATCCCTATTAAACTTCCCGCCGCGCCGAAGTTCGCAAAGCCACTTAAAGCAAATGTCATAATGGCGACTGACTTTTCGGAGAATCCGTCAATCGATGAATAAAAACTACTAAAAGCCACAAATTCATTGACGAGTAGTTTCTGTGCGATTAAATTTCCTGCTTGAACCGCCTCCCCCCACGGAATACCGATAATAAAGGCTAATGGAGCAAATACAACACCTAAAATCGCTTCAAGCGTAAGTCCTTCAAATCCAAATAATGAAGCGGTACCACCAACTAATCCATTTAATAATGCGATTAAACTAATAAAGGCAATTAACATCAAACCAACGTTTAATGCATATTGAAATCCTTCTCTTGAGCTTTCTTGAATCACATCAAGTAGGTTGTCATCCTTTTTTTCTGCTTCCACACTTGCGGCTATTTCCGCAAAGTTCTCTTTGCCGGCCTGCTCCGTTTCTGGGATCATTAGTTTCGCAAGCATGATGCCTGTTGGCGCTGACATGACCGCCGCTGTCAACAAATAATGTAG
The DNA here is from genome assembly GCF_002019705.1 of Shouchella patagoniensis. GTDB lineage: Bacteria > Bacillota > Bacilli > Bacillales > Bacillaceae_D > Shouchella > Shouchella patagoniensis. The sequence goes on from NZ_KV917377.1 coordinate 2,353,255, forward strand.
TGGAATGCCCATTGTACTAAGGCCAATCATGACGGCCCCTGAAACGGATGACAAACAACCAACCATAAGCGAGAAAACTTGGGAGCGCGTCATCGTATGTAAATACGGTTTAATTGTGAGCGGTGTTTGCGTGTTGCCTAAAAAAATATTTGCAGCTGCCGCCACCGACTCGGTGTACGAAGCCCGCATTACTTTTGCAATCGCTCCGCCGACAATCCGGACGATCCATTGCATCACACCGATGTGATAAAGAATGCTAATCAGTACGGTTAAAAAGATAATCATACCGAGGACGGTTACGGCAAAGATCGCAAATTCTCCGCCTTGTGCAAGAGGACCAAAAACAAAGGCAAGTCCTTCATTTCCGTAACCTACAACCACTGTTATCCAATTTGATACCGCTTGTAAAGCCTCTCGACCAAACTCCCACCGAAGAACAGCCACGCCTAACAAGATTTGCAAAACAAACCCCATACCTACCGTATAATAACTAATCTTACGTTTGTTTTCGGAAAATAAAAACACCATTGCTAATATAATCATGCATCCAGCTAAACCCCATAACACATCAAGCATTGCCCTGCTTCCCCCTCACCATTCATAATTAGACCAGTCTACATAATAATCATAATATAGAAAGAGGAAAGAAAACAATCCTTTGTTAAGAAATAGAGCTTATTTTTTATTAAAACAAGCTAATAAGAGCTAATCATCCATCAAAAAACGAACATTCTTAAGTCGACAAACAAATTACCTTCACTATTTTTCTATTTTACAGAGCTCACTTCCTTTAAACATGTCTGCCCTCTACCGAAGCAGCCATTCTACACGAACAATCGTGAAACCCGAAAAGACATTCTCGTTCGGGTCTAGGCTTTGATTTCCCAATGGATATTCGCCTCATACATCGATATAATGACGATTAATATCTCTAAGCCGTCAACATAATGATAAAAAGAGGTGATGGAAATGAAATCATTAGATGTACGAATACTTGCTTTAAGTTCCGCGATTACCTTGTTACTTATTTTCATTGTTCCGAGTAGCTATCTTACTGAGGGGAAAGGCAGCTATGAATTCGGCTTTTTATTTCCTATGCTTACGATCTATCAAGAAACAGCAACGAGTCATTGGTTTCTTATTAACGTCTTCAGTGAACATGATGGAATCTTGGTTAGCATCCCAGGAGCCATCGCCAATATTGTCCTCTTCTACTTGTTACTGCAATTCTCAAAAAAACGGATTGCTCGGAAGAATGCTCAAAGAAAACATGATTCTGCGTTACCTCATTAATCGTTCCACATACTGAAAAACTTCGAGGAAGAGAGGAACGTGCTCTTAGCTTTGTATTTTTTATGTCACTCAAGTCTTAAAACAGTTCCGTTCCCCTTCAACTAGTACCCTCATGATGTCGGTCACTTTATTGAAAACATACGTTGCTCCAGCACTAGTTAATTCAGCAGCTGACCCATACCCATATGTAACCCCAATTGAATCGATTCCACATGTTTTAGCCCCAATTATATCGTGGGAACGATCACCAATCATAATGACTTCGTTCAAATCTGTATTGCCTAGTTTCGTTAATACGTCAAAAATAATTTCGTTCTTATGACGTCTTGTCCCATCCATATTGCTCCCAACGATTAAATCAAACAACTGATCCATTTGAAAATAATCAAGGATTGCTTCTGCAAAAAGGGTTGGCTTAGATGTTGCTACTGCAAGTGTCAAACCTGATGCTTTTAGATCTCCAAGCATTGGCACGATGCCTTCGTATAGTGTATTTTCGTACATACCAATTGTCTTATACCGTTCACGGTAGTAACCAAGTGCCACCTGAATTTGTTTATCCGTCATTTGAAAATACTGTTTAAATGAATCTTGCAAAGGTGGCCCTATAAACAAATCCAACTTCTGTTTTTCCAAAGTAGAGATTCCCATTTTTTGCAGCGCGTACGTCATTGATTGAATGATTCCTTCTTTTGGATCTGATAGGGTTCCATCTAAATCAAACAAAACGACTCGATACTTCTTCATTTGCCGCCCCCTACTCATCAGTCTTACCTATTTTCTATACTCGCCTTATCCATTCCATCCAAATTCTCTTGATATGCGCGCTGCTGTTTCTCTCACTTCTGAAATTAACCTCTCCTCTAAGAAATCATAAGAGATTCGATTCATCGGCCCGGAAACACTAAAACTACCTATCGTTTTTTGATTGAAATCGTAGATAGGGCATGCAATACACCTTACCCCTTCTGTGATTTCCTGATCATCTATCGCATAGGATTGGTCTTTAATACGCTTGATTTCTTCCGTTAATTTTTCAACTGAATCAATGGTATATGGCGTTAATTTTTTGAAATCAAATGTAGAAACAACGGTTTCATATTTCTCATGATCCATGCCTGCAAGCATCATTTTACCGACTGCAGTGCAGTACATCGGCGCTTTGCTTCCAACTCGTGAGTACATGGCAATTGGCTGCGTACTTTCAATCTTATCGATATATAAAGCCATTCCATTGTCCTCGATACATAAATGAACGGTTTCATTGATTTCTTGTGAAAGCTGCAATAGATGAGGCCTTGAACTCGTAATCAGATCATGATCATCAAGGAAATGGGTCGCTAAACTGATCACTTGGTATCCCATTCGATATCGTTCCGTCTCTTGATCCTGACGTACATAATTGAGGTTTGATAACGTTGCTAACAATCGATGAACGGTTCCCTTAGACAGACTTGCTTCAGCCGCTAGTTCTGTCAGTTTTATTCCTTTTGGATGCTTGGAAAGAATCTCTAATATCGTGAAGGCTCTCTCTAATGATTGCACATTTGACATGCAGCTCGTCCACCTTTTTATTGTACTATCTTTAGTCTCTATCATAGAGGAAGCGTGCTAGGTTTGTAAAACACGCTTTTTTAAAAAGAAAACGTTTGCAATTTTAAAACAACGCCCTTTATAATAAACACATACATTAAATGAAACACAGTTCCATTATACGGAACCAACTACAACTTTTATAGAATGTGAGGAGAAAGACATGATTACCAAACATGTATGCATTACAGATTGCGATCACGACACAATTGATCAAGAAACAACCATATTTAACAACAACGATCTTTCCTTTTCCTTGCACCAATGGACAACCGAAGACGAGATCATTAAAAACGGACAAAACGCAACGGTGCTCATTAACCAATACGCCCCCATTACAAAAAGCGTATTTGAAGCATTGCCACAATTAAGACTAGTTGTTCGGTACGGCGTTGGTGTGAATAACGTCGATTTGCAAGCAGCAACCGAGCACAACGTCCAAGTATGCAATGTACCGGATTATGGTACACAGGAAGTCGCAGACCATGCTCTGGCTTTTATGCTCTCGTTCACCCGTGGAATCCACAAGATGACAAATGAAGTGAAACAAGGAAGTTGGAACTATCAAACGGCTGTACCTTTATATCGCCACCGCAAGCAGACAATCGGTGTTATCGGCCTTGGACGTATTGGAACCGCTTTCGCACAAAAAGCGCATGCCCTTGGATGCCGTATCATCGGTTTTGATGCTCACTCATCAACTGCTCAAACAGTCGAATCCTATATTGAACAAGTTGATTTTCAGACGTTAGTAAAAGAAGCCGATGTTGTATCAATTCATTGCCCCCTTGAAAAAGCGCACCATCTTATTGGTAAAGACGAATTGGGATTAATGAAAAAATCGGCTTATTTAATCAATGTTTCAAGGGGTGGCATTATTGATGAAGAGGCACTTGATTGGGCTCTTTTCAACAACGAAATCGCCGGCGCTGCAGTAGATGTATTGGAAACCGAACCAGCCACACAAAGCAATCCACTCTTTACCCATTCGTCCTTTTTATGTACGCCACATATGGCATGGTATTCAGAAGAAGCAGCAATCGAACTCAAAGAGAAAGTAGCGTTCGAGGCAGTCCGTTTTTTAAAGGGTGAAGCGGTCCATTATCCCGTAAATCGATTAGAGCAATGAAAGGAGTAACACAATGAGGAGATTAACTGGATTTAGTGTCGCTTTCCTTGCGTTTGTCCTTGCAGGATGCAATTCAGAAGGGAGTTCCGTAGGGTCAGTCGCACCTCCTGACACGGATGCGACAATCATCCGTGTCTCATTTAACCAGCCTGAACATAACCCCCAATTTATTGCCCTTGAACAAATGGGGGAGCGTTTAAAAGAGAGGACTGACGGTGAGTATGAGGTGCTCATTTACCCAAATGAACTTCTAGGTGCCCAAAGAGAATCGATTGAACTTGTACAAACGGGGGCCATCGATATGGCGGTCATTGTAGGTAGTTTAATGGAAAATTTTGTTGATGAATTTGCTGTTTTTAATTTGCCTTACGTTTTTCACTCTAAAGAGCATCAAATGAACGTCCTCAACGACGAGCAAATCGTTTCTGACTTGTATCAATCGCTAGAAGATGACGGCATTTCGGTCTTGGGCGCTTTTCATGGCGGTGTTCGAAATGTCTATAACACGCGTCACCCGATTGAAACTCCTGCTGATTTAAGTGGGTTAAAAATACGCATTATTGAAAGCGATACCAACATTCAAATGATGAGACAAATGGGTGGCACAGGTACACCGATGGGGCAAGGTGAAGTATACACCGCGATCCAATCTGGTGTTCTTGACGGTGGAGAGAACAATGAATTAATTTATTCAAGTTTAAATCATGTAGAAATTGCGCCTTATTATTCTTATACACAACATTTAATGGTTCCTGACTACATCATTAGCAGCACTCAATTATTGGATGGAATGACGGAAGAACATAAAGAGATCTTTATGGAAGAAATACAATTTGCGATTGATGAACAAGTTGCTCTCTTTGACGAAGAAGTGGAGCAGTCCATCGCTGCTGCAACTGAGGCGGGGGCCACATTTAATGATGTGGATATGGAAGCGTTCCAACAAGCGGTTCAACCTGTCATTGATAGCCGTTTACAAACACAAGAAGCCCGCGAGCTCTATGAAAGAGTACAACATGAAGCAAATCAATAGTCTGGAGGTAGGACATTGGATAAAACAAAATCAAGCTTAGATTCTTTCTTACGCACCTTATGTATCATTCTTTTTGCCTTTCTCGTTTTGCTTGTTACATGGCAAGTGATTACGCGATTCGTATTTAATGCGCCTAGTTCCTTTTCTGAAGAACTTGCAAAGTACATATTTGTCTGGCTTGCATTATTTGGTGGCGCTTTTGTGTTTGGAGAAAAAGGACATATGGCCATTGAATTTATTAAAGACAAGTTCTCAGAGAAGATTCGGTATGCGACCGAATGGTTTATTGAAGTCATCACCATCGTGTTTGCGACTCTTGTGATGATCGTCGGCGGCATTCAGCTCGTCATGATGACATGGTCCCAAACGTCAGCATCTCTAGGAGTACCTGTTGGTCTTCTCTATTTTGCTGTTCCATTAAGTGGTTTATTTATTGTACTTTATTGTGTGCACCATCTGTATCAATTAACAAAAAACAACCCCCAACATCGTTAAGGAGGACAAACATGGATTTAGCACTTCAAGCTGCACTTCTGCTGTTTTTTATCATTGGCATCCTACTTGTTGTCGGTGTCCCCATTAGCATCAGCGTCGGGATCGGATCAATGGTTGCGATGTTTAGCATCGTCGGTTTTAATAACGGACTCGTTTCATCCGCCCAACGACTCTTTACCGGGATGAATTCCTTTACGCTTCTCGCTATTCCTTTCTTTGTTCTTGCTGGCGTCATTATGAACAATGGCGGCATTGCGCACCGTTTAATTAACTTGGCAAAAGTGTTAAGCGGAAGATTGCCAGGCTCGCTCGCTCATACAAATGTTGTTGCAAACATGCTGTTTGGCTCAATTAGTGGGTCGGCGGTCGCATCCGCAGCGGCTGTGGGCCAAACGATGTCTCCCTTGCAAAAAAAGGAAGGGTATAAACAAGAGTTTAGCGCTGCCGTTAATATTGGCTCTGCACCTGCCGGAATGATTATTCCACCAAGTAATACACTGATTGTCTATTCATTAGCAAGTGGTGGCACGTCCATCGCTGCTCTATTTATTGCTGGCTACTTGCCAGGGATTTTATGGGGGCTTGCTTGTATGGCTGTTATCTTTTTTATGGCAAAGCGCCAAAAGATGCCAACATCAGAGCGCGTTAGTATGAAGCAAGCGTTTCAAACCTTCTTGCAAGCGATTCCAAGTTTATTATTAATCGTTGTCGTAATAGGCGGGATTGTTGGCGGCGTTTTTACAGCCACGGAAGGATCTGCGATCGCTGTGCTGTATTCATTGATTCTCTCCTTTATCTATCGATCGATCAAGATTGCGGATATGCCTGATATTTTCCTTGCCGCAACACGAACGACTGTTATCGTCATTTTCTTAATTGGTGTATCGATGATTATGTCATGGGTTATGGCATTTACAAACATACCGGCATTACTCGCCAATTCGTTATTTGGATTCACAGACAATATTATTATCATTCTCTTACTTATGAATCTCGTTTTGCTTCTTATTGGAACATTTCTTGATCCAACACCAGCGATTCTCATCTTCACACCTATTTTTTGGCCCATTGCCCAAAGCTACGGCGTTGATCCCGTTCATTTCGGTATTATGATTGTCATTAATTTAAGCATCGGAACCATTACGCCACCAATGGGACCCGTCCTCTTTGTTGGAACGAAAGTCGCAGGTCTTCGGCTAGAATCAGTTTTAAAACCGTTAATGCCGTTTTTCTTTGTAACTGTTGTTGTGTTATTACTCGTTACGTTTATTCCAGAAATTACATTAATTGTCCCAGAGTTACTTGGGTTATTTGATTAAGAAAAAATTAGGAGTGGTATTTTATGAAAGCGATTATCTATACAGGTCCTAACCAGGTAGAGACAAGAGAAAAAGAGATCCTACCTTCTTCAAATCCTGTTCGCATCCGCGTTTCACATGTTGGCATTTGCGGCACAGATTTAAACATTTTTGCAGGCACACACCCCCGTGCGACAGCGCCCCTTGTCATGGGGCACGAACTATCAGGAACAATCGAGAGTGGACACCCTCACTTGCCAAAAGGAACCGCGATCACCGTGAATCCGTTGCTTTCCTGTGGCCAATGTACGTCTTGCCAATCAGGCTTTCCTCATGTTTGTGAAACCTTGAAACTAATTGGAATTGATTCTGATGGGGGCATGGCGGAATTTGTTGATGTTCCAGTTTCAAATGTGATTCAACTTCCATCGAAACTGCCTCTTCAAGATGGGGCACTAGCTGAACCCGTGGCGGTTTCGGTTCACGCCGTGAGACAAAGCAATTATAAGCCAGGAGATCAAGCGGTTGTGTTTGGTGCTGGAACAATCGGTCTGTGCACGGCACTCACCCTTAGAGCTTTTGGGGCAACCAATCCAATTATTGTTGAAACAAATACAGATCGCTTACGCAAAGCCGAGGAACTTGGCTTTCAAACGATCCATCCGCAGACGGTTAACCCAACATCTGCCATTAAAGAACTAACGGGTGAGACTGGTTGTGACATCGTCTTTGACTGCGCCGGACACCCTGCCGTTTTGACCGAGTTAACCGAGTGCATAAAAGCCAGAGGGACGATTGTTATTGTCGCAGCATACAAAAAGCCGGCCGAGGTAAATTTGCTGCAAGGCATGTTTAAAGAGTTAACGATGCAATTCGTGCGCGTTTATACGGATAAAGACTTTGAGATCGCGCTGTCGCTTTTAGCTCAAAAAATCTATTCACCTATCATTACGCATATTCTCTCTCCAGACAAAGCAATGGACGGATTCTCACTCTTAACAAGACCTACCGACGCAATTAAAGTACTATTTGAGTTTGGCAAAGGAGCAAGATAGGCATGCATTCATTATTTGACTTAAAAGGAAAAGTAGCAGTCGTCACTGGCGGAAGCCGAGGGCTTGGAAAAGAAATTGCACGAGGGCTTGCAAGTGCGGGCGCAGACGTAGTCACCCTTTCTCGTTCGGAACAGTTGGATGTTGAACATGAATTAAAACAATACGGGGTACGTGCACGATCGCTTGCTTTTGATTTAACAAACTTTGATCACTATGATTCTCTGCTTGATCAAATCGAAAGCGAGTTAGGTCCAATTGATATTTGGGTAAATAATGCTGGCGTTCAAGCACGTTATCCCGCAGTTGACTTCCCAAAGAGCGAGTGGGATTTTGTGATGGATGTCAATGCCAACGCAGTCTTTTATTTATGTCAAAAAGTCGGTAAACGGATGATCGAGGCAGGTGGCGGAAAGATCATCAATATGGCTTCCCTGCTCTCGTTTCAAGGTGGCTACACCGTTCCAGCTTATGCCGCAAGTAAAGGAGCCGTCATGCAGTTTACAAAATCTCTTGCAAATGAATGGGCCGAACACCATGTCAATATTAACTGCATCGCACCAGGTTATATGGCAACGGATATGAACGAAGCCTTACTAAATGACCAAACCAGAAGCAAACAAATTCTTGAGCGCATCCCCGCAAAACGATGGGGAACACCTTCTGATATTCAAGGAGCAGCGATCTTTTTAGCTTCCCCAGCCTCCAATTATGTAAATGGATTCACGCTAGCGGTCGATGGTGGTTGGCTAGGAAGATAGCACCCCTTCCTCATGGAAAGATGGCTTAACAGCCATCTTTTTTTAATTTCTCCATTCCACACCTTATCACCACTCGCTATACGTGCTTCCAGTCCTCCTGCTCCATGATTGTTTGGTGTTTCTTCACCCGTGTGATTGATTAGAAAAGAGGAAGAAAGACTTTATATTCCTACTGAGATTCAAGCAGATCAACCATTTTATGAATAATAAAACGAAGTAGACTGAATTCTTGAGCGCTAAGACGAACCATGAGAGACTATATTTATTCTAATCATTGGTCACTATACGAATATGAAGGTGGTTACAATCATGCTATTAAAATATGTGATATGCGAAGTTGCACCTCATAAACAAGAGGCATTCTCTTCCCAACAATCTAGTTGGAACGACTTATCTCAAGTGAGTGGTTTCTTGGGCCAAGCAGGTGGATGGGATAACACGCATGTGAAAAAGGCGCACATCATCTCGTTATGGGAAAACGAAGACCATTACCAATCATTTATGGAGAATCATCATGATGCAATCTACGCTCACTCAAATCAAGCTGAATCCATTTCTACCATAGCTGTAGAATTGTTTAAAATTTCCGTCCCCATTCATGGTCTCTCAGATGAATTAACTGCTTTCTTGCATAAAAGCTCTTTCATCCGTGTTGCTCAATCATTCATAAAACCATTTAAGCAAGCATTGTTTACCGAAAAACAAAAGCATCTATGGAATCCACGCATGGCTTCAACAAAGGCAATGATCAGCGGGGTGTTCGGCGAGTCTTGTCGAACGAACCGCCTCTTTATTACCGTAACTGGCTGGACCAGTGAAAACGAACATGACAGCTATCAGCTGAACCTATTACCATCATTAAAGGCTCAAGCAAAGACCCGAGACGATATTGAATCAATTGAACGTGCTGCGTTTCTACCGGTTGACGACTGGACTGTTACGCCTACGTTTTTATAATAACCACTCGTTTTCAGAATAGGAAAAGCCTACATTTTGAGTGTAGGCTTGAGGTTGTCTGAACAGGACTCTTGTCAGACTTGGAGTGGGCGACAGATGCGCATAATGTCACTCTTTCTATTGATGTTCTATTAATCTCCGCTTGTGTCTCGCGAATCTCCGACTTGTGCATTGAATTTCCGCTTTCCCAATTCAATCTCCGCTTTTTCTTCGCTAATCTCCACATCCGGCTCGCGAATCTCCGACTTGCGCATTGAATTTCGCTTTCTCAATTTAATCTCCGCGTTTCCAAGATAAAAAGAGACAAAATCGCGAAACACCGAGACAGTGTAAGCTTTTTGCAACCGAAAAGAACCGTTCGCATCCATCGTAACTAAATTCTGTCATACGCCCATGAACCGCTTGTTCAATGCGCACTTTTCCTCATCTGCACGATATATTTTCCGTCCGGCTTTGTCTTTCTCACTTCCACGCATGCCAAACACGATCGCTCCCTCTTTTTCTCCATATATGAGATATAGCCAAAACATGACGCCTGCTCGTCCGTTAACAACGCTAAATAGATACGTTATCAACCACATAGTAAATTCACAATGGCTTTACCCATCCTTCATACTCTCTTTATTTAAATAGCTTATTGTGAAAGTAAGCCTTACAGGTTCATACCAATGAGGGAGGAGCTTGTATCTCATGCTTACATTTCTTGGTTTGATAAGCGCTTACTTGTTCGTGGTGACGATTCTCTTAAGAACCCCTGTTAAAAGCAAAAAAAGGCAATCGATTATGAAACAAAAAAGAAGGGCTTTCCAGTAACGGAAAGCCTCTTCTTTTTTTATGCTTATACTGGAATAAGAGGTGTGAATACTTCAAAATGAACCTGTTTTTGGCTGACGCCTAATTCTTGTAACTTCTTTTCCATTTGCTGAACAAATGATATCGGTCCACAAATATAAAACTGTTGTTCATTTTCGTTAATCAAATGATCAACTGTCATCTCGCTTGAATCAGAATCTCGATCATACACTTCGTAACGAAGAGATTGATAAGCAGAAGCGAGTTCTTCCATCTCGGACCGCAACGCATAAGAATTCCTATTTGCAGTGAAGTGGACAAATGTAACAGCGCGATTAGGCTGTGTCGCTAGAGCACTCTTCGCAATGCTTGTTAGTGGAGTAATACCAATCCCAGCACTCATTAGCACAAGATCTCCCTCTCCATTTTCAGGAGTAAACTCTCCTGCTGGAGCCGTTAATTCAACCACAGCCCCTTCTGCTAATCCATGCATATACCACGACACCGTTCCTTGTACATCTTTTGTCTCTTCTCTCTTGATCGATAATCTGTAATAAGATTGATTTGGTTTATCCGACAAACTGTATTGACGCAAATGTGTATAGTGATCCGATTGGCTGTACCCTTTCACAGTTACATATTGCCCTGGCTCAAACGTTGGTAGGCTCTTCCCGTCTTCAGGTACAAGGTAAAGCGAGACAACTTCTTTCGTTTCCTGTTCTTTCCGCTGCACAATAAAACGCCGAAACCCTTCCCAACTGCTTTCACTGGTATCTTTGTACAGCTCAGCCTCCACTGAGATAAACACATCAGCTATAATATCGTAAGCGTTAGCCCATGCATCAAGAAGTTCATTTGTTGCTGAAGAGCCAAGAACTTTCTTAATTGCCTCAAGCAAATGCTCCCCTACAATCGGGTAATGTTCTGGCTTTACTTGAAGGCTTCGATGCTTATGAGCGATTTGTTTTACTACTGGCAACAACTCTTCTAAGTTTTCAATGTTCGCTGCAGCAGCATATAGTGTATTTGCTAAGGCTTGTTGTTGCTTGTCCTGCTTTTGGTTGGCGTGATTAAACAGGTTTAAAAGTTCCGGGTGTGCTTCAAACAAATCTGCATAAAATCGTTTTGTAATGGTCAAACCATGTTCTGCAAGGACTGGGACACTTGATTTGATAAGTTCGACCTGTTGTTCGCTAAGTTGTTTTGACATCTCCATCCACGCCCTTAAAGTTATATATGAAATACAACTTTAAGTATAAACCGATTACAATTAATAACAAGGTGCTCCACCTTTTCGTCATAAAATAGACCTAATTTAAGATAAAGATTACGATATACTAGAAAGAATAAAGAGGTGATTTGTTATTCAACTAACGACGTATACTGATTATGCCTTAAGAGCATTGCTATATATCGGAAGCCAACCGGCTGGGAAACGTGCCCAAGTTAAAGAGATTGCTAGCGCATATCATATATCGCTTCATCATTTGCAAAAAATTGTCCATGAGCTTGGCAAATCTGGCCTTATTGAGACAGTAAGAGGAAAGAATGGCGGTATTATGCTTGCCAAGGAACCTCAAGAAATTGGAATCGGTATGCTCATTCGTACTCTCGAAGGTATGGATTTGGTCGAATGTTTTAATGAAAACGGCCAATGCGCGATTCAATGTGCTTGTAAACTAAAATCGGTGCTACATGAAGCACAGCAAGCATTTCTTGCTGTACTTGATCGCTATACACTTGATGACCTCCTTCATAACAAGTCTGATCTGTACAGTCTATTTCAACAACAAACATGAATGCATGAACCAACATGCCTCATGTTTGTTGGGTATTGAGGTAAAATACCAATGAATCATCTTTTGTTCCAACAATGTCCTTCAACTTAAAAGAAGGAGATTGTCAATTTAAGCCGAAATATATAATCTTCAAATGCTGTTTAAACTTGCTATAATAGAAATGAGAGCGATTACACTAAAAAGCGTCATATTATCTAACAAGAAATCAGATCATTCTCTCTTTTCAATGACAAGAGATTCAGCTATTATTAACAGATATATCTGTTACATAACAACTAAGTTATTCGATAAAGAAAGGAGAGATGGATAAAACGCTTTATACAATACAACATAAATGAACGCTTAGAAAATTCATCTATCATTAGGGGGATGTATAGTGGAAGATCTTTTAAGAGCGATTAATGGCGTTTTATGGAGTTCGCCAGTCGTTTACACATTATTAGGAGTCGGGCTTTTATTTTCAATATTAACTCGATTCTCTCAAGTACGTCATATTAAAGATATGTTCGTCCTTATGTTTACCGGTAAGAAGTCCGATGCGGGTGTCTCCTCATTCCAAGCTTTATCCGTTGCACTTGCCGGTCGTGTCGGGACAGGAAATATCGCGGGCGTCGCTTCTGCTATTTTCTATGGTGGACCTGGCGCTGTATTCTGGATGTGGGCGATTGCTTTCTTAGGAGCCTCAAGCGCCTTTATTGAATCAACTTTAGCTCAAGTGTATAAAGACAAGCACGAGGGTCAGTATCGTGGGGGTCCCGCATTCTATATCGAAAAAGGAATGGGCACCAAATGGTTTGGTATTATTTTCGCCATAGCCGCCCTAATCGCTATGTCCATACTGATGCCTGGTGTTCAATCAAATGCCATCGCCGCCGCGGTAGATAATGCGTTTGCTGTTCCACCGTGGGTAACTGGGCTTGTTTTAGTCTTATTCTTAGGGCTTATTATTTTAGGTGGAATTAAATGGATTGCCACTACAGCCTCCTTTATTGTTCCATTTATGGCCATCGCGTATATGCTGATGGCAGGAGTAATTATAGGGATGAATATTACTGCTGTTCCAGAAACCATCCAACTTATTGTTAGCAGTGCGTTTGGTATGGATTCCATTTTCGGTGGACTTTTAGGTAGTGCAATTGCCTGGGGAGTTATGCGGGGGGTTTATTCGAACGAGGCTGGTCAAGGAACAGGTGCCCATGCGGCAGCCGCTGCTGAAGTATCTCACCCTGCGAAACAAGGACTTGTGCAATCCGCCTCTGTTTATATTGATACATTACTTATCTGTTCTGCGACAGCATTTATGATTTTGTTCACAGGCATGTATAACACAACAAGCGGTGGCGATAATGACCCATTAGTTGTGGAAGGCATTCCTGGTGCAACCGTTGGTCCAGAGTTTACACAAGGAGCCATCAACAGTGTGTTTCCTGCGTTTGGAACGGGATTTGTCGCAATCGCGCTTTTATTCTTTGCCTTCACTACCATTATGGCTTATTACTATATCGCTGAAACAAATATCGCCTACTTAATGCGAGGACGAAAAGCCGCAATTCCAATGTTCCTCATCAAAATTGTTTTGCTTGGAGCGACCTACTTTGGTGCAGTTAGAACAGCTGAGAATGCTTGGTTACTAGGTGACATCGGTCTTGGTCTAATGGTTTGGATTAACGTCATTGCTATTCTGATTCTCGCTAAGCCAGCCTTGCAATGTTTAAAAGATTACGAGGAACAAAAGAAACAAGGTCTTGATCCTGTCTTTAACCCGAAAAAATTAGGCATTAAAAATGCCACGTTCTGGGAAACTTACGTTGACCCTGAAAAACGAAAAAGTAGTTAATGAAATGACTGTAACCTCATTGAAGATTGTCTTCAATGGGGTTTTCAGTGAATCATATAATCATATTGCCGTATTGAAGTTCTCTTAAAATAAAAAACAGTGCTTGTCCTATGCTTTCAACAGCCGCTCAAGCAATTGATTAAACGTATTTGCTTCCGCAAGAGGAAGTCCATGACCGACATCCGATATAGCAAATCTTTCAAAATGAGGAAATCTTTCTTCTAGCACCTTCGCTGACCTTTTAATCGCTCGATTCTCCTTTGACCCGATTGTAATTAGCCCCTTACAAACGACCTCCTTCACCCTAGACGGCAGCTCATAAGAGATACTTTCTTGGACCGTTTCAGCAAGCAATGCTGCTGGCATTCGCTTTGCCTCTGCGAAATAGCATTCAAAATCATCCTCTGTAATATGGAGTGTTTTCGCTTGCAACTTAGAAAAGGATCGCCACTTAACCAACGGAGCGCTTGAATAAAGAAGCGGCTTTATGAATGGTCGAACAATTGGCATGGGCTTTATAGAACCACTATTAAACATCACTCGATTTATCTGACTCCCATTTTGATGCAGCATCTCTAGTGCGATCTGCGAACCTAAGGAAAAACCAACAACCGTCACTTCCTTCCCTTGAGCCTTCTCCTTTATAAGCGATAGCAAACGCTTTGCTGTCTCTACGATCGAGAAAGACTTATCACTGCTCTTCCCGTGCCCAGGTAAATCGGGCGCGAGGCAATGATACTCTTCTTCAAAATAAGCAAGCTGATTTTTCCACATCCAACTGCTAACACCACCCCCATGTAAAAAGAGAATGAGCGGTCCGTCTGTATTTCCAGATTCATTGATATAAATGAGAATCACCTACTTTCATCATGATTTAGACAATAAACTTACATTTTTTCCTTCAAAAGAGAGTGTGCGAGGCCGTAAGCACTTATATGGGTGATATAAAGCCCCATCAACAAAAAGAATGCTAGTTTAGGGTCCCTCTACAAAAGTAACAATACCTCAACAGAGAATGAGCGTCACTAGAGACACATTCCAAGCCATTGTTACCCAATATTTTCATCCCCTTCAAATAGAAAGATCTCTTCAATTTGACAATCTAACAATTGAGAAATTTTATGTGCCAGTACCAAGGAAGGTTTGTATTTTCCATTTTCTAAAGAAATAATCGTTTGTCTTGAAACATGAAGCCGCTCCGACATTGTTTCCTGGGTTAAGCCGAACTCTTTTCGCTTTTCACGTATCAACGATTTTATCGAGTCACCTCTAATGTAAAGTTAACTGTACATAAAGTATACTTTACTTAGTGAATTTAGCAAAGTTTAAATATTCTTTTATTAATGGGCTATGATAATAATCAATTGTCCTATCACGTGGGAAAAAGCAATTTCAATATCGTTCGTACACAAACTACGTTGACAAAACGATTCATTTTCCGATATAGTTGTTACACGAACTAATTAGGAGGACTTCACTTGCTTCATTCTCTTGATGAATCCATTGGTTTTATGACCGCCCAAACACACCGTGCGATGATCCGTCTTCTAACCGCTCATTTGAAAACGTATCAGATCACGCCAGAGCAATGGACCGTCTTAAAACGACTCAACAAACACGGAGATTTAACGCAAAAAGAATTGTCTCAAGTTGCGGAAAAAGACAAAGCAACATTAACACGGATTCTTGACATTCTCGGTCGTAAAAAGCTTATTGAGCGTAAACAGAACAATCAAGACAAGCGGTCATTTTTAGTTGGACTAACTCAAACAGGTGAACAGCTGTATGAAACTGTGAAACCTACAATAGAGAAGTTATTTAGCGAAACGATTGCCGATGGCATTTCCGAAGAAGAGCTTGAGCTGTTTTATGATGTTCTTACACGCCTTAGAGAGAATAGTTCTCGTTCTTATTAACGAAGGAGTTATCAGCATTGAAGATTACACAACGTTATTGTTTTTTTGCCGTCGGCCTTTTTTTTATGGGCTTTGGCATCTCACTCACTGCAAAATCGGAATTAGGTAATTCTCCGATATCGAGTGTTCCTTATGTCCTGAGTTTAGGTTTTCCACTGACTCTTGGAACCTTTACGATTCTTTTATTATCGGTTTTCATTCTCATTCAAGTACTCTTATTAGGAAAAAATTTTCCACCAATCCAGTTCATTCAATTAGCACTTGCTCCTTTACTAGGCATATGCATTGACTTTGGCATGGTGCTTGCTTCATTCATCAAACCAAGTACGCTTCTTGAACAACTGACGCTTCTTTTACTTGGTTGTCTTTTTGTTGCGATTGGTGTTTATATTCAAGTGGAAGCAAAAACAGTAATGAATGCTGGGGAAGCCATTGTAAAAGTATTATCTGAAATAACGAAGATTGAATTTGGCACGATGAAAATGATCTTTGATTGGTCACTCGTTGCTATTGGTGTCTTGTTTTCTTTTCTTTTATTTGGGGAACTACGTGGAATTGGGATTGGGACAATTATTTCCGCTTTCCTCGTTGGATTTTTAATTAAAGGCATTCGCAAACTAATTGGTACAAGACGTTTCCATACAAAAAAGGAGGATGCATAGGCATTCTCCTTTTTGTTACCCGACAAAGTTGATATCTACCAAGAAAAAATGAATCCTCTTCAGACTAGGATTGAGTGATTCGAGTGACGACAACCATTCATCTAACAGGGAATCTCCGCTTTCCCCAGCCAGTCTCCACACTTTTCTCTTGCATCTCCACTTTCAGCTCGTAATTCTCCGCATCACGCACTGAATCTCCCCTTTCCTTAGCCAATCTCCACATTTTATGTTCCAATCCATACAAAAAAGGAGAATACATAGGCATTCTCCTTACGCTTTTATTCCTCGCCAATAGACAGCCCAGACCGTTTCTAAGTGTCGTTCAACTTCTTCCAACGTATAAAACGTTGTTTCATTTGCCAGACCATCAATCAAATAAAAATACGTATGCGCGATATTTGCTGCATCAAGCTCATTCGTTATTTCATTCGCCTCTTGTCCGCGAGCAATCACCTCTTCAACAATTGCCCTTGCTTGCTTATCGCTTTCTTCGGCACTTGTAGCAAGCTGCTCTTCAAGACCTTGGGGAGGATACTGAATAAACCGATTATAAAACTGAAGACTTGTATCATTTTGGGCGAGGTCTTGTAAGTGTATTTTCATTGAGTTGAATAGCAACGTCTCAATATTGTTTGACTCAGACTCGAGTGAAGTTTTTACAAACTCCACATATTCATCAGCCATTTTTTTATTAATATCTATAAACAATGCTTCTTTGCTTTTATAGTGAGCATACAACGAAGGTTTCTTAATGCCAACCTTCTCCGCGATTTTTGCCATCGATGTTCCTTCATAGCCATTCACTGCAAAAAGTTCCATACTCTCTGCTAAAATTTTCTCTTTTGTGTGCATCACGTACTCCTTTACAACAAAATCAATCTACGTTATAATCCTCTAACGACCGATCGGTAGGTTTTATTTATTGTAACTTTTTTTCTGCTATATGTAAAGGGACTCTCACGCCACTTTACCCTACCTATCGTTAGGTTTTACATTATTTTATGGGATCTGGTCACACTATTTTGAAGCGATATCGATCCTTAGAGGAGAAACAAACGATATGGAACAACACTCTTTATTCAAAAATCGCACATTCGTGCTTCTACTAATTGCTGGTGTCTTTGCCGTTGTTGGTTTCAGCATGTTCCTGACAACAACAACTTGGTACGTTGTCACAATACTAGGCTCTGCCAGTTCACTTGGTCTCGTCCTTATTGCAGCAACAGTGCCCCGATTACTAATGATGGCTTTTGGTGGAGTACTTGCGGATAAATATAAAAAAACAACCATCATGTTTGGAACGAATTTGTTGCAAGCAGTGCTCTTATTTTCAATTTACTTGCTTGTTGATACAGATACAATGACACTTGGTATTTTGCTTGGACTAGCAGGACTATTCGGTATGCTGGACGCATTTTTTGGACCAGCCAGTTCTTCGATGATTCCAAAGATCGTCGAAAAATCGCAGCTCCAACAAGCCAATGCTTATTTCCAAGGGGTCGACCAAGTATCTTTTATTGCCGGCCCAGTCATCGCTGGTCTCATCATGGAAACAAATACAATTTCCACAAGTTATTTGGTTGCAATGATCCTTGTCCTTTTATCAGCAGTCGTGATATTCCCACCGTTTATTAAAGAGGCGCCTGTAGAAAACAAAGTTGTTCAAAGTCCGTTAAACGATTTACGAGAAGGATTTTTTTATATTCGCAACTCCCATTTTCTGTTAACAGGCTTAGTTGTCTTAATTACCTTGAACTTCTTTGTGTTTGGTGCGCTTCATATCGCCATTCCATTGCTCGTTGATTTACATGGCGGAACACCAATTAACTTAAGTTATATGGAAGTGAGCCTCGGTTTAGGAATGGTCACGAGTACAGTACTGCTAAGTTTTGTCCAAATTAAGCGAAGAGGGTTCACTTCTCTCCTTGGTTTATTTGCGTCATTAGCAGCTTTACTCGTCTTTAGTTTCGCACCAAACCTGACCTTCTTAACAGCGGTTGTCTTTATCATTGGTTTTTCCATGTCCTTTGTGTTTATTCCATTCTTTACAGCTGCACAGGAAGGGACCGATAGCCGTTTAATGGGACGTGTAATGAGTATCATTTTCCTTGCGATGAACGGATTCGATCCAATTGCTTACGGACTAGTTAGTGCTTTTGTAGCCATCGACATTCCGATTCAGTTGATTCTATTCTGCTTGGCAATCGCAGGACTTGTTATTGCGAGTACAGTCTTTTTTAAAGCAAAATCGTATTTACGCTCATAAGTCTAAGTCGCTTTCTTTAATTGAAAGCGACTTTTTTACTATAGCGCCTAAAGCATACAGAAAAATCCAGTTAGAGTAGCTCTAACTGGATTACTCATATTCAATCGTATCTAGTCCCAATCACGGGCCGGTTTGTACCCAGAATGATGAAGAAAGTGTTTGACGGTTTCATCACTAAGACCGTTTAACGAAATGTTTTTTTCTAACGCAAGAATATGCATATGCGCTGTGTACTCCAACGTTTGTAAAGCTGTCCGAGCTTCCTTAATATTCACATCACAAACAATAATGCCATGATTCTCGAGTAAAAAGATATTGGCTTTTTTCGCACTTTCTTTAACCGCTTGAGCAAGCTCCCTACTCCCAGGTTGGTAAAATGGGATTCGCTCGATACGTTCCAAATAATACATTGATTCAACAAAATAATTCGAAGGTATTTGTAAATTGGAATTGGCAATAAATGTGCTATAAAAAGGAGATGCGTGAAGAACGGCATTGATTTCTGGACGTTCCTCATAAATTCCTTCATGCATTAAAAACTCTTTCGATGGTTTCTTCCCCGCCAAATGTTCTCCATCTTTACAATAAGAGAAATCATCTAGTTCCAATTCGCCCAAATAGGTTCCTGTAGCCGATATAAAATAACCGTCTTCACACCTAGCGCTAATGTTTCCGGCGGTACCCCATGCGAGGTTTTTATCCATCATAAATTTACCGGTCTTCTGTAGATCCAATAATATGGCATGATTGTTCATTTTGTTCACTCCTTTTATGCGTTTTTACTTCATCCATTGAACCACTGTGGTTGTGATCGAAGGAATAAACGTAATAATTAACAAGCAAATAAGAACAGCGATATATAACGGTATAAGGCTAATCGTCAATTTATCCATTCGCAGTTTCCCTATTTTAGAAACCACAAACAAGTTTAGACCTAGAGGTGGGGTAACCATACCAATGGCAAGAGTGACAATCATCACAATACCAAAGTGAACCGGATCTATTCCTAATTCAGAAGCTACAGGTACTAAAATTGGAGCGAGAATGATAATCGACGCATTCGTTTCCATAAACATACCGACTAAAAGTAGTAATAAAACAACAATCCCTAAAAAGATAAATGGATTTTCTGATATTGAAGTAATAATACCTGCCACCTGTTGCGGAACGTTTTCTATCGTCAAAATCCAACTAAATAGTCCTGCTGTGGCAAGGATTAGCATAATAGTCGACGTTGTAATTGAGGCTTGTGAAAGGATCGTTTTAAATGTACTTATATTGATTGCTCGATAAACAAACACACCTACAATAAATGCATAAGCTACAGCTACACCTGCGGCTTCTGTTGCCGTAAACAGCCCTGTATAAATTCCACCTAAAATGATTACTGGCATGATGATTGCTGGAATCGCTTTTACAAAGGCTACTCCTATTTCTTTTCCGCTTTTCTTTTCTTCTTTAGAGTAATTACGTTTCTTTGAAAGGATATACACGGTTATAATAAGCCCGATCCCGATTATGATCCCAGGTACCATACCGGCGATAAATAAGTCTCCTATGGATGCCCCAACCGCTGTGCCGTAAAGGATTAACGGGATACTTGGTGGCATAATAATTCCAAGAGTCCCTGAAACAGCTTGTACACCTCCAGCAAACTCTTTGTCATACCCACGAGTGATCATTGCTGGTATTAAAATTGCTCCAAGAGCTGCCGTTGCGGCTACACTTGAACCAGATATCGCCGCGAAAAACATTGTTGTAACAATGGTAACAACAGCTAATCCACCAGTCAGATGCCCTGTAAGAGCATTAGCTAAGTTAATCAACCTCTGCGATATTCCTCCGTATTCCATTATGACCCCAGCTAAGATGAACAAAGGGATTGCAAGTAACGGAAACGAATCCAAAGATACGAATGCTCTTTGTGCTAACGTCAATAAAGAGATATCGCCAGCAACCATCATTGCAAGACTAGTTGATAAACCGAGTGCGATGGCAACAGGTACACCGATTAAAAATAACGTTATCAACGATACGAGTAACACCATAATCATTGGTCTTCACCAACTATTCTATCTATATGTTTATTGCCATTGCTCGGGCTTATCAATAAAGCTATAATGTTCGCTAACATGACAAGTGCACCAAGCGGGATGGCCGCATAAGCCCAAGCCATTGAGTATTGTAAGGTCGGAGTAGACTGGTCTACAACCATATACGTTAGTTGACTTCCGTAATATACCAACAACAGACAAAAGAGGGCGCTGATCCATAAAATCATTTTTTGTAAACGTTCCTTATTCTTTTGCTTGATAACATCTAATAAAAAATCAATCGCAATATGCTGGTTGTAACGCATCGCTAGTCCTGACCCTAAAAAAACAATATATATCATTAAGTATCGAGCAATTTCTTCCGTCCAACTAAGAGGAACATTAATGACAAAACGGGTTGTCACTTGTAAAACAACCAATAAAGCTAAAATCACAAGCATGATTGATACCAAATATTTAATCCCATTATTTAAGCTGTCAATGATTTTGATATACGTATTCATCGGTCTTACTCCCTCATACTTTGTATCGTGTCATAGAGATCTCTACCGTACTTGTCCGCTAATCTCTCATTCACGTCTTGAACCGCATCTCTAAACGGCTCTTGGTCGACTTCAATTACTTCAACCCCTTCATCAACCATCAATTGAAGTGCCGCTTCCTCTTCAGAGAAAACGATTTCATTTTGGTACATACGAGCCTCTTCTGCTGCTTCTAATACGGCACCTCTCTCACTTTCCGTTAAATCTTCAAATGTCTTTTCACTCATGAGTAACTGAACGTACCCAAATACATGATCTGTCATCACAAGATAATCCTGTACTTCATGAATACGGGCACTTGCAGTAAACTCAATTGGATTCTCTTGAGCATCAATTACCCCTGTCTGCAAAGACGAATACACTTCCCCAAAGTTCATCGGAGTTGGACTTGCCCCCATTGCTTTCCATCCTTCCACTGAAGCTTCAATATTCGGAACTCGAATCTTTGTCCCTCTCAAATCTTCAGGAGATTCAACAAGCTTGTTGGTCGTTAGTTCTCTCGGTCCACGCAACCAAAACTCAAGTCCTCGCACACCTGTCTCTTCTAATGTTTCATTTTGTAATCGCTTTCCATCTTCACCATAAACAAATTCTTCTAAATGATCCAAATCTTCAAATAAGTAAGGAAGCTCTAAGATTGAGTACGGCTCATGGAAGTTTGACATGACGCCTGCAACTAAAGCAAAATCAACCGATCCTATTTGCATTCCTTCTACTAAATCTCGGTCAGCTCCTAAAGTAGAGCTTGGATATACCTCTACTTTAACGGAGCCTTCCGTTTTTTCATTAACTAATTCTGCAAACCGCAGTGATCCTTTATGCCAAGCATTTGACTCACTTTGAATATGCCCTAACCTTAGTAAGGTCGGTTCCTTTTCCGCAGATGAACTTTGGTTACAAGCTGCAAGCATTAAAGCAACAACCGAAATTGGTATGAAACTCTTTCCTATTTTCACTATTACTCCTCCTGTTCAAAAGAAACGATGACTTTTACGGAGTGATCCTGTTTTTTATCAACCATTTCAAACCCTCGGCCCGCTTGTTTATAAGACAACTTATGAGAAATGACCTTATCTACATCGAGTTCACCTTTAGCGATAATCTCTAATGCTTGTTCACTATCAGGTCGATTGTACGTCATACATCCAACGACTTCTTTTTCATTCTGTTGAAGTTGTTCGATATCAATAGATTGCTCACCATGGAACATCGCTACCGTTACAACTCTTCCACCTTTTTTTAATAGATTCAGTGCATCATTTAAAATTCCTGGTACACCAGCTGTAATAAAGACTTTATCAAATGAACCATTAAAGGTTGCTTTTGCTTCTTTCATCCACGTTGGATTGTCTTTAAGGTTAACCACAGCTGAAGCACCCATGTCTTTAGCAACGTCAAGCGAGTATTCAAGTACATCTGTAACCATCACATCATTCACACCCCTGGCTTTAACCGCAATTAAAGTAAGTAAGCCAATTGGGCCTGCACCTAATATTGCTACGCGATCCGTTGATTGAACATCCCCTTTAAAAGCAGCATGAACACCAACTGCTAATGGTTCTACAAGGACGCCTTGATCATAGCTAACGGATTCTGGTAAAGCAATCACTTGAGCCTCAGGTGAAACGAAATACTCGGCCATCGTCCCTAACCAATCGCCCATTCCTGGAGCTAACCGTTTATCGGAATAATTGACATTACCTGTGAAGACACCTTCACTCTCACCCGTACCTATTTGCGGCTCAACGGTAACACGATCACCAACTTGAAACTTCGTCACAGCACCCCCTATCTTAACGACTTCACCAGCCACTTCATGGCCGATGACGACAGGTGGTTTACGAAAAGGGTGAAGCCCCTTATACGTATGAATGTCTGATCCACAAATACCAGCAACAGCAACTTTGATAAGCACTTCATCTTTCTTAACTACTGGTATTTCAATTTCTTGAATGCTTATTTTCTCTGCATCCTCTACAAATACGGCTTTCACAAATGATCTCTCCCTTTATATACGAACAACCTACTGAAAATACATCATTTTCGACTCAAACAGGTGTTTTTTCATTAGTTCCGAGCATTTCTCATCTCTTGCTTTTAATGCAGCAAGGATTTCCAAGTGCTCTGCGTAAAATTTTTGAACTCTTGTTGGATCTTTCTTTAAATGCCGAAGTGTAATTCGACGCAAATGGTCTTGATAGTTTAATAAAATTTTCGTAATCTCACTATTTCCACTGAATTCACTAATAGCAAGGTGAAATTCATGATCAAGTGTAGCAAACTTCTTCACGTCTTTTTCAATAGCTGCCTGTTCTGTAGCGGCTACATTTTCTTCTAACTCTCTAACCTGTTCAACCGATATACGTTGATAAATATCCTGACAGTTAAACGTTTCTAGTGCGATTCTCAAATTATAAATATCATTAATCCGCTCAATCGATATATCAATGACAATAATTCCTTGTTTGGAAGAAACACTCACAAATCCTTCAGACTCCAAACGAACGAGTGCATTCTTAATTGGTGTCTTACTCATGCCTAACTCATCAATTAATGTTCGTTCAGAGAGAAATTGTCCCGCCTCATAATATTCTTCAAGAATTTTTTCTTTGATTTTTTCATAAGCAACGTCTTTTAATAACATATTCTTGTTCATTCCTTTTATTTAATTAGAGCCGGATTGAAAGACTTTATTAAAAAACGCTGGACCGCCTAGCTGCCCACTTTTCAATGCAATCTCTAATCCATCATATTTAGCGCTCTCTGAATATGCTAAACATAAAGGAGCTCCTGGCGCAATAGAATCTAATACTTCTAGGCCATAGATATCGAGATTAGAAGTTACAAAACCAGATGTATCGCCACCAGAAATGATGACTCTACGGATATCTACCTTGTCCAAAACTTGTTTTGTCCAAATCCCTAACATTTCTCCGATATATCTACCAATTTGATCTTTCGGCACACCGTTTTCGATTAAATGCTTTTTTGTATTTAAAATAATTGGATCATCTGCACCTTTGGCTGTATAGATGACGACTCGTTTCTTTTCTTCGATCTGTTGTGCAATCGTCTCTAAAAATTGTCCTGCCTTCACTTCATCCGTATATAACTCGCATGGAATTTGAACCAAATGAAAACCCGCTTTTTCAGCTTCATCAAGTTGCATTTTTGTTACTTCGGAGACGCTCCCTGAAACAGCAAAGAGCTTCTCAGCCTTACTTGGGTTAACAACCCGATCCATTTGATCCATTTTGTTTTTGTGTTTCATCATATCTCCAAGCGCGTATTCAATTCCAGATGATCCAACCAAAAATTGTGCTTGGTCGCTTCTTTTTTCCCAGAGCATTTCTGAAAACTTTTTAATATGTGTATCATTCATTGCATCAAACAGTGTGATTCCACTTGACTTTTCTTCTTCTTCAATCAATTCAATAGCCGTTTTCGTTTCTAAGTCACGCACAGTTACCTTGGTCACTTTTTGATTTGTCTGCTCTTGTAAATGTTTCGCGAGATCCGCTTCATTCATTGGAGTTACTGGATGCTTGGACATTACAGGGTGCATATCTAATCGATAAACTTCATTATTAAAAACAGCAAAATGATTCCCGAAAATTGTATATCTCCCCAAATTAGGTGCGGCAACTAACAACGGAAAAGTGAAACCATTAAAATAATTTCTCGCTAAATCACTAGCAAAACCAATACTCCCAACTTCTGGAGAAGAATCAAAAGTTGAGCATACTTTATAATGGACAAAATAAGGATTAAGCGTTTTTAAAAATTCATAAATAGGCAATAATTCTTCTTTCATTCCATCTAAACCTTTTGCTCTCGCGGTTCCAGCTATCCCAATACAATCAACATTCCTAAAACGGTTTAACAATTCTTTATTAGGAATTCTTAAGAAAAGAATTGTCTTCAACCCATAACGATCGAGAGCTTCCATTGCATCCGTAGACCCAGTGAAATCGTCCCCATAAAACCCTAATAAATATCTTTTCAACTCATTCACCACCATCGAAATCTAACTTAGATCTAAGTTGTATCTGAATAGATCGTACCAACAACATTTTTGTATGTCAATATAAAAATAAAAGCGATTTCATAAAAGACGTTACCTCTCCTATTCTTTTCTACTTTAAAATCATCGCGTATACCTCCGTTTTTCGATCACACATAAATGACTCTTAAAAATAAAGGCTTTATCCAATTTCTTCACGATTGAAACCCCTACCATTTTTCAGAATCCACTTGACATTCACTCATTTGCATATGATAATCTGTTTACGAAAACGTTTACGTAAAGGTGGGGAGCAGGTGAACAAACCTACGATAAAAGACGTTGCTAAAGAAGCAAACGTTTCTATTGCCACCGTTTCCCGTATTATTAATAACGGAGTAGGCTACTCTGCCAAAACAAAAGACCTTGTTATGCAAACGGTTCAAAAAATGGGTTACTCCCCAAATGCGATTGCTCGCGGGCTTATTAACAAGCAAAGCAATACGATTGGTGTGCTTATGCCCGAATTATCAGGACTCGTTAGCGCAGAGATTTTACACGGCATTGAAAAAGCTGCCCATAGTCAGGGCCAGAGTGTGATTGTTTGCAACACAGCATCTGTAGGAGGGCAGACACTCGATTATTTAAAACTGCTCCAGGAAAAGCAGGTTGACGGTGTTCTTTTCACAAGCCAATTTCTTACGCATGAATATGCCGATTTTATAAAGAAAATGGGCGTACCAGTGATCACGATTTCTGCCTATTCAGAAGACAGAGCCACCCCTGCTGTACGGGTGGATGATGAAACAGCCGCTTACGATGCCGTTAAATACTTACTGCAACAAGGGCACAGTGAAATCGGGATGATTAGTGGTTCACCTGGAGATAGACTTGCCGGAGCTCCCCGTATCGAGGGTTATAAAAAAGCGTTACACGACGAAGGCATTCCTTTTGATAAGACAAAAGTCGTTTGGCGAAACGGCTTTTACTTTGAAGACGGGCGAGAAGCATGTTCTCAACTACTGAATGAACACCCTACGATTACGGCTCTATTCGCTGCTAGTGACGAGCTTGCCGTCGGTGCCATGACATCTGCAGCTGAACAAGGTATTCAAGTTCCCGATCAGCTTTCAATCATTGGTTATGATGGGACGAAATTAAGCGCTATGGTTCTTCCACCATTAACAACTGTATCGCAAAATTTTATTGAAATGGGCGAGACAGCTGCTACTTTACTACTTGATTCCATTCAAACCGGAGTCACTAGTAAAGGGGCAACTATACAACATCAAATTATTGAACGGAAATCAGTGAGGAAACTCTAGTTTCCTTGTTTTTTTGGACCGTTACGTAAACGCTTACGTAAATGTATTTTCCATCTAATTATAAGCTTGTTGGTATGACTTTTCGTTTTATGAAATCGTTCTCTTATTTAACAAAACGACCTAGGAAGGTGTTATTTATGAAATGGATCGCGTCTCTCTCGATTGTTTCTACTTTATTGTTTGTTGCTGGCTGTTCCAATCATCAAGCCGATGATGGAAAAGTGGAACTTGAATTGTTTTCAAATAAGGCAGAAAACATCGGTACGTATCAAAAACTAATTGAACGATTTGAAGCTGAACATGACGATATTTCAATTAACCTGTATGCGCCACCAGATGCGGAAACATTACTCCGCACACGGCTTGTCAAAGATGACATGCCAGATATGTTAGCAATTGGCGGTAGCGCCATTTATGCAGAACTTTCTCAAGCTGGCATTCTTGTTGATTACAGTGGCGATCCGATGCTTAATGGAATTCAAGATGCTTATTTATCAATGATTTCTGAATTGGAAGGTCCCGAACAGACAGGAATCCACGGTGTACCATTTGCCGCAAATGCCAATACAGTCATATACAACAAACAAAAACTAGATGAACTTAACCTTGAAGTCCCAAAAACATGGGATGATTTCATCTATGCACTTGAAACAGCCCAATCAGCTGGCGAAATTCCTATCTATTTTACATTCCAAGATGCTTGGACAACGATGCCCGTTTGGAATTCTATTTCTGGCGTTTTGCAACCAGAACAGTTCGCAACGAAAAAAACAGAAGGGGCGCTCACATTTGCTCAAACCCACCAGGAAGCAACGGGTAAACTACTGACTTTACTCGACTACGGTCATGATCGTATGTACGGGATTGGCTATGACGATGGCAACCGTGCTTTCGCACAAGGAGAAGGGCTTTTTTACTTCCAAGGAAACTGGGCAGTGCCAGAAATTTTAACAACAAATCCAGACATGGACCTTGGCGTCTTTGCAATGCCCACTACTAACGAACTTGAGGAGAACAAGCTTGTATCAGGGGTGGATGTGTTATTTTCGACACTTAAAGATTCAGAGCATCCAGACGAAGCCGCAGCCTTTATTGAATTTATGTTAGAAGAAGAACAGTCCGAACAGTACATGGCTGAACAAGCGGCATTCTCGGTTCTTGATGGCGTCTTGTCCGATGATCCCTACATGAGTGGAATCCGTGATGACTTTGCTGAAGGATCTATTACTAGTTTCCCAGACCACTTCTATCCGCCTGGCATGGGTGTGGAGAATATGGTCCAAGAATTTATGTATCGTAAAAACGCAGATGATTTCCTCAATCGGCTGGACCGAGAGTGGGATCAAATCCAACTACGGTTTTAGAAAGGGGAAAAGATAATGAAATCTAGACAACGCACTTTTTTGCTTATGACGATACCTGCACTTGTTCTTTTCTTTTTCTTTCATACTTTTCCACTGCTCCAAGGCGTCTTTTACAGCTTTACAAATTGGCGCGGTTACGGCGAATGGGATTTCGTTGGTTTCTCAAACTACTTAAACGTTTTCCAAGACATGCGTGCGTGGAGTGCCTACGGCTTTACTTTCCAATTTGCCATTGTTTCAACAATTTTAGTTAATATCTTTGCATTGCTTATTGCTCTTGGCTTAAATGCCAAGATTAAGTTCCAGAAAACATTAAGAGCCGTTTATTTTCTACCAAATATTTTAAGCATTTTAATTGTCGGCTACATTTTCCAATTTATATTCACACTCTTTCTGCCACAAATCGCTGATTTCTTAGGTATCAACGCACTTGCAACCAATATTCTTGGGAGCCCTGATTATGCCTGGATCGGTGTTGTTATCATGGCTGTATGGCAAGCAACAGCCTTTAATGTCATCTTATACTTAGCTGGACTTCAAACCGTGTCTGAAGACGTATATGAAGCAGCAGCTATTGATGGAGCGCGTCCTTGGCGTAGGTTCTGGAGTATTACGTTTCCGATGATCGCTCCATTCTTCACAATCAATATGGTGTTAGCCTTAAAAAACTTCTTAATGGTTTTTGATCATATTATCGCTTTAACTGGTGGTGGGCCAGGATATGCAACAGAGTCCATCTCTGTTTTAATTTTCCGTGGAGGTTTTGAAGGCAGTCAATTTGGTTATCAATCGGCTAATGCCGTGATTTACTTCATTGTCATTGTCGCCATTTCCATCTTTCAACTTCGCGTTTTACAAAAAAGGGAGGTGCAGCAGTAATGGCGAAGAAACAAAAGAAGAAAAGAAATTGGCTCGTCACGAGCTTGCTCATTCTTGGTTCACTCGTTATTCTTTTTCCACTGTATTTAACAATCAATATTGCCTTAAAAACACCGCAAGAAATGGGTGAACCTTTGTTGTCGCTACCTAACGAATGGCGCTTTCAAAATTTCGCTGATGCGATGGAGCTAACCAATTTCTTTAGCGCGTTCACAAATAGCTTTATTGTTACCACAGCAGTCGTTGTCTTAACTGTGTTAAGCAATTCTCTTGTTTCTTATGCCATTGCCCGCAATATGCATAAAGGCTTTTACAAAGCGCTTTTTTATTATTTTGTTAGTGCCATGTTTGTGCCATTTCCCATTATTATGTTGCCTCTCGTTCGTCAGACGGCGATTTGGAACATGGACAATTTGTTTGGCTTAATCGTGCTTTACATCGTCTTTCAATTATCATTTAACGTATTCATTTATGTTGGCTACATTAAATCGATTCCAGTTGAACTTGAAGAAGCAGCCGTGATGGACGGGGCAAGTTCTTGGGGCATCTTTTGGAAAGTCATCTTTCCACTGCTCGGGCCAATGAATGCGACTGTGGCGATTTTAACTGCTCTATATGCTTGGAATGATTTCCTGCTGCCGCTTGTTATTCTAACAGACCCAGCGGATGCAACTTTGCCATTGACTCAGTACATCTTCCAATCAGAGTTTAGCACCAATTACAATTTGGCCTTTGCTTCTTACTTATTGGCCATGCTCCCGATGATCCTCGTTTATTTAATTGCACAACGTTGGATTATCGGGAATGTGACACGAGGTGCGATCAAGTAAGGGAAAAATGCCGCCCACTTAAACGGGCGGCATTCTTTCCTATTATCTTATTCAACTCATGCACTTCCTCGTTCAATTAATTTCACTTCAATCTCTTCCTGCGAGATTTCCTCTGCAAGTGCCTGCCTGAATGTCTTACGTCCAATTTCACTTAGTTTCATGTCCACTGTTGTTAACTGAAAGATACGGGAAATAGGTTGGTTATCAAAGCCTATAACAGCAAGTTCTGTGCCAATCTGTATCCCTTGTTCTCGTGCTGCCGTAATGGCGCCGCTCGCCACTTGATCACTTGTCAGCATAAGAGCAGTCGGGCGGACGTCTAACTTTGACCACTGCCTAATAAGCTCCACTCCATCTTCAAAATGAAAACAATGACTAAATACATACTCACTCCGGTACGGTTGGTTGATTTCAGTTAAGAAATCACGGTAAGCAGTAGCTCGTTGCACGCTATTTGTCCCTTCAAGCCGACCGATTGAATAGCCAATTTGATCATGTCCTTTTGCATGCAAATACGTAAGGGCTTGTTTAAAAACAGCATAATGGTTTACGTACGTTCCGCTCATCTTCGTATGTAACGTTTTTTCATACAACACAATATTCCCGTATTGGGTATACGGTTCAATTACCTCTAGCTGACACGTTCTCGAACAAATGATGAGCGCGTCCACTTGCCTATACTTAAGCATCTCCAGCGCCTCTACTTCTCGACTTTCTTCATACTTGGTTTGAATAAACACGAGTTTGTAACGACTCTGAAATGCTTCCTCCGCCATCCCCTCAAGAAGAGCAGCGAAATAAGGGCGGTTTGTAAAAGGGACAACCACACCAACCATAAACGTTTTTCCTGTACTTAAATGTACAGCATTAATATTGCGATCGTAGCGATGTTTTTTAATCACTTGTTCCACTGCGTTACGTTTTTCTTCACTCACATAAGGATGCCCGTTTAATACTCTGGAAACGGTTGATACAGAGACATTTGCCTCCTTTGCAATCTGCCGGATATTTGCCATCGGTACAATCGCCTCTTTTCTTCTTGCTCTGAAACGCGTTTCATCTTGTATGCTCATTTTATCAACTCAATAGGAGGAATAAAAATGGTACTTCTAGCTGGTATTGGCTCACTTCTCTTCATGTGCAATTCCATTCTTACACTAACTTATATCGCTTGCAAGGCTAAGCAAACAAAAGATTCGAAAGCAAAAAAACAAGACCCCTTTCACTTCTTATTTGATGTCTAGAAACAACCATCACCTTCTAAGTAAACAAACAGTAGAACCTCCCTTCTACCTGTAAGCGCTCCATTAATCTTCATCTTTTTATTCTTACAAAAGGCTAGACATCCACCTCGTATTGCTGTATCTTTGGTATTCGTTTGCGCGAAATGGATGCGCAGAAAAAAAGGGAGGGATGCTAAAGATGGCTCGCTTAATGAATAATCGAAAACTAATTTTAACCATTTTTATGATGGGGACTTTTGCAGTTGGAATGACGGAATATGTAGTGACAGGTCTCTTAACCGAATTCGCAAGGGATTTAAATGTCAGCGTGTCGACAACGGGGCTTTTGCTTAGTGTCTATGCGATAAGCGTAGCAGTCTTTGGCCCCATCCTACGGATTCTCACCATTAAATATTCACCAAAACCACTTTTGATTGGGCTCGTTTCCCTCTTTATTGTCAGCAATATTGTTGCGGCAACTGCTCCCAATTTCGAGGTGTTATTGTTATCTCGCCTCATGTCAGCAGCCATGCATGCCCCGTTCTTTGGCTTATGTATGTCTATGGCGATTAATTTGTCTGCGCCTGAAAAACGCACAAGCGCGATTGCATCCGTTCAAGGGGGCTTGACGATCGCCGTTATGATCGGTGTTCCATTTGGGTCATATCTTGGCGGTGTACTTGACTGGCGCATGGTCTTTTGGTTCCTCGTTGTCCTTGGAATCATTGTTTTACTCGGTCTAATTACGTTTGTTCCAAACGATAAGCATACAGAGATTCCTCAGCTAAAAAAGGAATTACATGCGTTGCGCAACAGAAATGTGCTATGGGTGTTAGCCATTATCGTATTTGGCTTTTCCGGCGTGTTCACAGCTTATACGTTTAAAGAACCGATGCTCCGAGAGTTTGCTGGATTTGGTGTTACCGGCGTTACATTTGGCCTGTTTGCTTTTGGACTTGGCGCTGTTATTGGCAATTTCGCTTCAGGTCGTGTGCTTCCAAGTAAACTAACAAAAATATTGATGTTTACCTTGATTGGGCTCGCAGCAGTGCTTGCCTCATTAACCTTTCTGTTACAAGTACCTGGTGTTGCATTTCTTATCTGCTTCTTATTTGGCGCAGGTACGTTTGGTACAACACCACTTTTAAATGCAAAAGTCATTTTGGCCGCAAAGGAAGCCCCCATGCTTTCTGGTACAATTGCCGCTTCCATCTTTAATGTAGCGAACGCGATAGGCGCGACACTCGGTACCATCTTCTTAAACGCCGGTTTTAGCTATACAATGATTACGTTTGCAGCAGCAGGCATTATTTTATTCGGTCTCGTGCTCACCATCATTACGAGTTGGGTTGAAGACAAAACCTTATTTGAATAGGAAAAAGAGTGTTGCGCTTGCTGCAACACTCTTTTCTTTTTACGGACAACCTACTTCTTTTTTACAGGTATCCAAATTTCTGTTTTTTCATCCGTTCCTTTAACCATTTCAGGAGCTTCTGCTAGTTCATAACCAGAGATAGGGAACCACTCGGTATACACTCGCTCCCATGTAGTTAATAATGCATCTGGCATCTCTCCTATCGCTTGAAATACTGCCCACGTTTGGGGAGAGATCGCAAGTTGTTCTAGTTCTTTTGGACATGGTTTGCTAGTCGCTGTTGCAATATAGTAATCGACATCCCCATTCTCTTTTGTTAATGAAACATGTAAGATGCCCGAAAACGAAGTATTATCATAGGGCTTAACAGCCTCTTCAATTTCCTCAAGATGTGCCCACATTGCTGGGTTGAATTCGGATTCACCTGTAGACACGGTTTCTTTTTTTCCCACAACAGTAAATGCTTCTTTCTCCACAAACCTATAGTTCATTTCGACATCTCCCTTAATCGCCATTTGAAAGGTCATCATCGGATACGCTTTTAATGGAACGTCCGTATTTTTTACTGAACTAGGAGTGACTTCATGCAGCATTTGAAACGCTCTTGAAAAGGAATCAGGTGATTTATAACCATACTTCATAGCCACATCAATGACTCTTACATTCCTTTCTTTTAACTCAAAAGCGGCTAAGGTCAAACGTCTTCTGCGAATATATTCCGTTAATGAGATCCCAGCTATGAATGAAAACATACGTCTAAAATGATGCTCTGAAAAGTATGCAATCCTTGCAACCTCTGCATAATCAATCTCTTCATCCAAATTGTTTTCAATATAGCTTACTGCGGCATTCATATTTTTAAGCATATCCATTTAAATAACCTCCCTTCGCTTTTAAGAATAACAAGATAGCTAATGAACCATCCGATTCACATTGTTCAGATTTGTAGGGTTGTATACATATACGTAATTAATACTATCATAAACATATTATTCCTTAGTTATTTAGCAGGTTGTTTAAACAATGTTAAAAAGGAACCGCAAGTTACGTACATTGTTATTTCCACATGAACACTTACAATGGCGCAATACGCAATCGAGAAGCAACTCGTTGAAGCTCCTCTTTACTTGCTGTTAAATCATTGTTCAGCCTGTTGTTTAGGAACAACGAGTGTATGTCCTTAACGAATAGGACGAATATCTAAAAAGGCAACACACCACTCGTCTTCATAAACCATTTGACTCTCCATTTTTTCGCTGCAATTGCACAAAATAGACAGCTTTTATCCACGTAAATCTACCTCCCTTATTGTTTGAAAGACGGACTTAAGACGTTTCCAACGTCAAACAATCTATCATTGAACTAATACGCTAGAAACAATAAAATCCCTGGCAAAGGAAACGATTCCACACAAAAGTAAAAGGTGATACGATAGAAAGCAAGAGTCATTCAGGAGGTTCTACACCATGTTATTTTTCTAAAAAAGTCCGAAGCCATTATCCGTTATCTGTTTTTATTCCTTTTTTTCGTCTTCTTAATTGGTTCTATCACCTTGTCAAAAGAGAACATAACGGATCAAATCATTTTATATGGTATTGCTGGTATTTCTGCGATTGGCATTGTTACAGGTATCAACCATATTCAAATGGAGCGCATAAGCGCCATATTTGAAATTGTGTTTTGTAGTCTTGCACTTATCCTTATCTTTTTTTGTTATTTAATCAATTGATCGGAGGATTTACATATGGAGCAATGTGATACTGCTGAAACGCTCTGGCAAGTGTACTTACAGAAAAATCCCCACGCCAAGTCAAAGGGCTACAGCGCTTTTGCTTTTGGTGACGGATCAAAAGCAATGGCTGATGAGCTTAGTGCCCTTGTAGTTCAAGGAGAAAAAACAGGGACTTCCTCTGCTTTTGCTTTGTACGGAGAGGAACCACTTCCAAAAGTAGGCGATTTTAGCGTGGTTTTAGATGGCGACGGCGATGCTGTTGCGATCATTGAATGCCTAGCAGTTGACCTTATCCCTTATCATGAAGTGACGGAAGCACACGCCTTATCAGAAGGGGAGGGTGACCGCACGCTTGATTACTGGAAAAGCGTACACGAACCTTTTTTTACGAGCGAATTAGAAAACGTGGGGCACGTCTTTTCAACCGATATGATCGTCGTATTTGAACGTTTTAACGTTGTTCATTTGCCCCAACAGAAGAAGAACAGCTAGGAGGCTTTTCGGTGAAATTTACACTTGTGCAAAGCACGATTGAGGATAAACCATATATCTCTGACTTACGAATGACTGCATTAGCAGATGACTTTAATCGCCATCATTTACCTGATGAACAAGTCTTATCACGCTTTAATGAAAACTTCAATCCCGACACAACCTACTTGATTAAAATCCACGAGGAAACGATTGGTTGTATCGGCATCCGCCCTGTAGGCGATGAAGTGATGCTGAAAAACTTTTACCTTGATCCCGCCTACCAAGGCAAAGGGATTGGTCGTGCTGTGTTTCAATCTGTTCTCGATCAACACCAAGACAAACGAGTCATTACATTAATGATATTCAAAGGAAGCCGAGCAAAAAAACGCTATGAAACATTTGGTTTCTCTGTGGTTGATGCAAATGAACGGGTAGAAACAATGTGTTTATATAACAAAGTGGGCCTCAAATAAATGGGGCCCACTTCTTTTTATTTTAGCGTTAAAAAAATTCATTTAATCCGTTTGCAAAATAATGATAGTCTTCCTTGCTAATTGGTTCTGCCCCATACCCGTTGAAGAATAGTGTATAGTCAGTATTTTTTTGAAAAAGGCTCGGTTTTGGTCGCACTGCTAATGCAACATCATAGCGTGGATCACCGTAAGCTCCCCCGGCCCAGTCAATCACGCCAGAGATCTTCCGATTATGAACCAGCACATTATCAATAGTAAAATCACCATGAATCAGTGTTTGTTTAACCGGTTGAGGACGGTTTTCCACTATTTCTTTCAACAGTTCACTCGTAACATCAACTTGATAATGGGTTAATTGATACGAAGCTTTTTTTAGCTGATTGTCTAGCCAAGATCCTTGTTGCTTCCATTCGTTTGGACAAGGTATCGAGTGGACTCTCGCTAGAATCTCTCCAAATTGGACGATTAACTCTTCCCGTCTCTTTTGATTTGATTCATTTGCAATTGCAAACCTCATCGTTTCACCTTGAAGACACTCCATTAACGCCCATGAATGCCCCTTTTCATCTTCTTTAACATATACCTCTACATCCGGAACCGGCAATGTGGTTTTAATGGATAAAAGTGATAAAATATCGACTTCTTGTTCAAGCCAGGAACAATACAATGGTTCTCTTGTTCGTTTTAAAGCAAAATAATGGCCTTTTGCTTCTATTATCCCAACGTCAGAAGTATACCCTTGCCTCGGAAAACGAATTCTATCTATTCTCCCAACAAAATGCTTTATGTCGTTCGGAATCTCGTTTATAGCGAACGGTCTCATCAGCATTCACCTGCATTTACTTAGACATAAAAAAAAGCCCCTTTATAAAGGAACGAACGTTCGTTTTTTAGTGCAGCGAAAGTGAGCAGAGGCTACATTGATTTTCATATTATTAGTATAATACAGAGATTATTATAAGTCTATATTTTTTTCAGTTTATTTTGTATTCTTATGAAACCTGGCCAGGATAACAGAATGAGGAGATAAAAACTGTGTGGAAACAGTTAGATCAAAACTTAAAAGTTCGTTTGTTAGGCGAAGGTTTATTTAATCTTTGTTATTGGATGTACTTTCCTTTTATCGCCCTGTATTTCAGTGCTACACTCGGGACCAGTCTCGCTGGAGGGTTACTAATGTTGCCTCCCTTTATAAGCCTACTTGGAAATTTAGTAAGTGGTGGCTTAGCTGATTTCTATGGCAGAAGACCGATTTTGTTGCTTGGCGCCGCCTTGCAAACCGTCATGTTTGCCATATTTGCTTGTTCATTCTCTCCGTGGGTTGATTATATCGCTTTCATTGGAGTTGGTCTTGGCGGAGCATTGTATCGTGCTCCTAGTTTGGCAATGGTCGCTGACCTGGTGACCGAGCAAGATCGTCGTAGTGTCTTTGCTTTATTTGCGACAACAAATAATATAGGCTCAGTCATGGGTCCAGCCCTTGGTGCCATTTTCTTTTTCCACTACCGCCAACCATTGTTATTCATAACTGCTTGCGTCATGCTTATTTATACGATTAGCATTTTTATTTTCATTAAGGAAAGCAAGCCATTACAGCCACATTCAACTAGTTGGAGCTTACTAAAAAATGCATTCGCCATTCTGAACAGCTATAAACACATTTTTTCCGATTCGATCTTTTTGCGCTTCATTCTTGGTGGTGTTTTTTCGATTATGACCCTTATGCAACTTGATCTTTATTTAGCCTATTATGTAGTTCATCATGTACCAGCCCAACCGATTCACCCCTTTCAAAGTTGGCCATCATACCTCTTATCAAGTGAACAAATTTTCGGATATATGCTCGGACTGAATGGACTCATGTTCGTCGCATTCATTTCACCACTCACTAAGCTAACGACACTATGGAAAGAACGTGACATCTTTATTGTCTCGTGTTTATTATCAGGCGTAGCGCTGTTTGCAATAGGCATGACAACATCTTTTTCTTTACTGCTATTAATGACAGCTGTTTTCACCTTAGGGGAAATCTTACGCGCCCCAGCCTCTGAAAGTTTTGTTAGTGCCTATGCACCAGCACATGCGAGAGCTACGTATATCAGTGCTTCGAATCTTCAATATACCGTCGGTCGTACACTCGCGCCAATATCAATACTCTTATCTGGAAAGCTTGGCACATCAACGATATTTTATTTATTGCTTGGCTTTTCTCTAATTGGCGCCTTGCTTTATGTAAGTATGTTTCGCGGTTACGAATCAAAAGAGAGAATATAAATGAAAAACTGCCCAATTCTTTATTGGGCAGTAACATACTTATTTGTTTTCTATTATCTCCATCTTCATTAGTTGCGGTTGAATATTTACTAAAAAATCATTTCTAATCGTTATAGAACTGTCAACAAGGAGGTTGCAATGCGACTACACACATACAATCTTTTCGTAACTAAACGTCTATTTAAACAAGACAAAACAAGCCCACCTCCGTTAGATTGGTAAGCTTGTTACATTTCTTCTCCTTCATTTTCTTCGATAAACTCTTGAAACCACTCTACTTCTAATGGACCATTAAGCAATTCAAACCCACTAGTTCCAATAATCATCACTCCTGTCTCTCCTAAAAAAACAATTGAAGGTTTGCTTTTCTGGTGGCTAATGTAAAGTTCAAGAGGCTTTTCTTCTATGAACTGTTGGTGATACACATCTGTATCAACTCGTTTTACTTGATATTCCCCTAGAAATGAAACGACTTCTTCTACTAACGCCGGCTCCGTTGTATACCATTCATAGCCATTTTCTTTTTCCACATTATCACGCTCGACAGTGATGCCTAAAAGAAGTAGGTCTTCTTTGTTAAATGGAATAAGTTCAGCAAGATTTCGCTGCCGATTGTCATTTCCAACTTTAAGCATAATGGCAATTGCAATTCCCACACACACCGCTACAAGTACAATTCGTCTTTTCATCACCTTCCGCCTTTGCCCGTTTTAAACATCTATATTCAACTTATCGGCAACTTACGCCTTCAGGTCTAGCAAACATACAAAAAAAACCGTCTATTAAGACGGTCAGAAAGTGTTTATTCAGGTGAAATGAAAACGGTCGTTAATCTAAGAGCGCGTGACAAGGAACGATTAAGTTCTATGAATCTCAGACTCCAGCATCCTATCTCCGCCTCTACAATCGAATCTACGTTCTTTCTTCTTAAATCTCCGCACTCATGCGCCGAATCTCCACTTCGATCTCACGAATCTCCGACTTCCGCATCCTTTCTCCACCTCTACAATCGAATCTCCACTCTTTCTTCTTAAATCTCCACCTTCATCCCTGAAATCTCCTCATTCAGCTCTTAAATTTTCTACTTCAGCATTAAATCTCCACATCAACAATCATATCTCCGCGTCCAACGTCTTTATAACGATCATAACCAAACGTTTCTCGTCCCATTAGCGATCATTGATTGCTTTGACTTCATTTAGTTCCAGTTTTGGTTTGCGTTTTTCATCAAGCAAGCCATTTACCTCTTGCTGAACATCGGTGATTTGCGTATAACAATAGCCAGTTACATAAGGCAATGCTTTAATTGCATCGGTGATGGCTTGATACCTGACAAGGAATTCTTCCTTTGATTTCACTTGGTTTCCGTAACCCCAACCATCTTTTGTTGTAAATGCGATTCCACCGTATTCACTAATCAGTACAGGTTGGCCGTTGTATGCATATCCATTTGCAAACGGGTATTTTTCTTTATTGTGGAGGTTCTTATTACTAAGGAGCTCCTCCTTGTCTTTGTATCTCGCTAAAAAAGCATCCGCAAATTCTTCATAGTCGTGCAATGTGATAATGTCCGAAATCGTATGTTCCCAGCCATCATTTACGATGACAGGTCGCGTGTCATCCATTGCTTTTGTCGCATAATAAATCGATTCCGTAAATGCTTGTTGCTGCTTATTTGTGAAAATAGCGCCTACGCCCCACGATTCATTAAACGGCACCCAGGTCACAATCGACGGATAATGACTGAGCTGGTTCACGATTTCTTGCCACTCTGTTGTGAACATGCGGACGGCGTCAGTGGAATACGAATAGGCAGAGGGCATTTCTGCCCAAACAAGCAACCCTATTTGGTCACACAAATAATAAAAACGTTCATCTTCGATTTTTTGATGTTTACGGACGCCATTAAACCCCATTTCCTTGATTGCTTCAATATCTGCCTCAAGAGCTTCTACTGATGGAGCGGTTAAATTTGTATCAGGCCAGTACCCTTGATCCAAAATGAGTTTTTGATAGATTGGCCGATTATTTAAGAGCACTTGCCCCTGATGAATGGAAATTTTCCGTAACCCAAAATAAGAACGAGCTTTATCCATTTTTATTCCATTAGCGTGAACAGCAAAGGAGACATCATATAAATTCGGTTGTTCTGGCGTCCAATGGGCAATCTGCCATTCATGAATCGTTGCCGTTAAATCAACGGTTACTTTTGTTGTCTTTCCTTCTGGAACAAACGAAATCCGTCTAACTTCCTTGCCTTTAAAGGAAATGACCGTTTCTACAACAGCCTTACTCCTCACTGCTTGTTCCGTTAATTTATAGTGAAACCTGACCGAGCTCTGGTCAAAATCGGGAACAATCTTCACTTCTTCAAGCCGTTGTTCTGCCACAAATTCCAACCACACCGTTTGCCAAATCCCTGTTGTCTGCACATACCAACACCCAAAGTTTTCATCAACCCAGCGCTGTTTTCCTCTAGGCTGTTGATCACTCATACTGTCTTCCACCCGGACAACCAGTTGTTGTGTTTTTTCATCTGTAAGATACGGGGTAATCGGAAAAGAAAAGGATGAATTTCCACCTTGATGCGCTCCGGCATATTGACCGTTTACCCAAACCGTTGTTTCATAATCACTCGCTTGGAAATGCAGCAGCACGTCTTTTCCTTGCTGACTGTCTGGAATCGTTACTTCTTTTCCATACCAAACGACTGGATGAAACGTTTGTTTGTTAATCCCGCTTTCTTTTGTTTCGTACGAGTAAGGGACGGTAATGGTTTGATTAAAACGAGAAGTGTTGTACCAACGCTCTTTTTTTCCGCGATTTTCATCGTCAAATGAGAAATTCCATTCTCCGTTTAAATTTAACCAATCCTCTCTTACAAACCGAGGTCTAGGAAAACGATTGTCTATTTTATCCATCAAAAAACTCCTTTGTTTGTTTTTTAATGTTACGAAATAATTGTTTATAAACGATATTTCTGTTTATTAAAACGAATCATACGCTTACATTTCTAAATTGTCAAATAGTTAATCAAAAAGCACGAACGTTATGTCCGCACTTTTCCTTATTCATAGAAATGAATTCCTACTTTTAAATCTTGAGGATAATCACCAAATGCCTTGCCAAATAAGTTCATGCCGCCCTTATGCTCGGCATCTTCTTTTATACCAATTCGAATGGTAATAAATTGTTTTTCTTGTAAGTGTAAATCAGCTAGTTGCACTGCTTTACAAGGAATATAGTCAATCATCGCCTGTTTTTCGTTTACTTCCCATGTTTTTAATGACCCATATTGGGTTCTTGTATTATCATACCAATGCGTTGGATTTAACTTCCCAGGACGGTCCCCAAAATCTCCGGGACTCGTCCACGTTCCAATA
This sequence comes from Shouchella patagoniensis, assembly GCF_002019705.1. Lineage (GTDB taxonomy): Bacteria > Bacillota > Bacilli > Bacillales > Bacillaceae_D > Shouchella > Shouchella patagoniensis. Next base: position 2,394,069 of record NZ_KV917377.1, read on the forward strand.
TCGACACCATTTACCCACACCGTAATATCCGAGGGCCAATCATCGTTATAATTTGGAGCTTCAGAGCACAATTCGCATGAAAACGTAAAGCTACGTATCTTTCTAACGTTTTTCGACTGAAATGGAAATTTATATTCAAAGAAGCCCGTTCGTGTCCAGAGAATTTGTGCCTCTACCCGATCTGGATGATAAAACTCCCCAGGCTCATCCTCGTTTAAAACCATTCCTTTTTTGTCGGCCATCCCACACGTTGGTGTAGCGAAAAAATCAACATAATGACCAATTGGCATATTCATTTCATATGACTGCAATACTTCTCGCTTTTCTAGATGATTTAGGGCAATGTGGATATCATCAAAATTTCGTGTGCACATCTTCATTGCACCTCTACTCGCCGGTCGCAGCTCTGTGACAATAAGTCCAGCCTCTGTTAACACATTCACGTTTGATGCTGCTGTTGATACAGGGATATGAATCAAATTTGCTAGATCATGGACGCTATAGCTCTGCTTGCTCAATAACTGAACCATACGAATTCGAATTTCCGTTGAAAGCGCATGCGATACTTTACGTAATTTTTCTGGTTCATTAATCGACAACTCTAACAACAGGTCACCTCTTCTCCTCTTGATATAAGCATACACAACTGTAACTAGATTTTTTCATTTGTTGATTTATCCTCTATCTTCCCGATGACACTACCATTCTTCACTCGCTTTAACTGAGCCACAATAATGACGCTAATCACGCACAAAAGAAACCATGAACTCATTTTACCAATATGTACGATTGACCAAACCTCTTCTTGATTTGGATAGGTCCAAGCTCCGTAAAAAGTAACAATGTTTTCTGCGATCCATATTAAAAAACCAATTAAGAAAAACGCTAAGACCATAGGCATTTTTAACGTCTTCTTGTTCACGGTAAAGAAAACCATAGTCCGGAAAAAGAAAAGACATCGCTTGATGATACCCAAATAAAATGAACGTTTTCATGTATTTTGTTCTCCTTTAATAAAGTCATAGATGACTATATCAAATTTTTGAAACGAGAAGGAGAATATTGAAAACTTCGATAATCGTACATAACTTTCAATACCAATGCTACACTTTCCTTGTTTTTATCGTGCTCTTACAATCATGAGAACGATACTTATTTTGATAAGCCATAGAAAGGAGAAAGTAGATGGAGCATAAACTGGATCTTATTTTAAAGAACTTGAAACATTCGATGTTGTAAAGAAAAGCGGTGAAGGATTAGAAACACAGGTTGGTCCCCTAGAAACAAGCGTTGGCGAATTATCAGAAATCGTTTTAGCATTACGTGATGGGCAAGAAGAAACGGAAGCAAAGCTTGATTCCTTATCAATGGGTGTCCATCAGATTAGCGGTGAGACCGGTATGAAACAAGGACAAGAGCGAGAAGACAAAATTCTAGAATCGCTAGCGATGCGTTCGCTTGAACAAGAAACAGAACGTCGAGATATGAGGCGCATTTAAGTAGCTTTTTTCTCGCTGAACTTAGTCGAGCTGTATCCACCACATACAGCGAATACAGCTCCCTTTCCGTTTATTCATTTATTCGTTTTATTGAAATACCATTTGCGCTCAACTTCTCGTGAACTTGTTTGGCAAATGCAAGGGCATGAGCGCCATCCCCATGAATACAGATTGTATCTGCGACAATATCAATCTCTTTGCCTTGTTCAGTAAGAACGTTTCCTTCCTGTACCATGCGCAACACTTGTTTACTCGCCTCTTCAGGGTCAAGAATAAGCGCATTTGGCGCCTTGCGCGATGTTAAACTTCCATCTACTTGATAGGTTCGATCAGCAAACACTTCACTTGCCGTTTTCAACCCAACTTTTTTCCCGGCTTCGATTAACTTACTTCCCGCAAGTCCATATAAGACTAACTCTGGATTTAATTGATAGACTGCTTTTGCAATTGCCTCTGCAAGGGCTTCGTTTTTCGCAGCCATATTGTACAAAGCTCCATGTGGTTTTACGTGATGAAGGACAGCGCCTTCTGCTGTAGCTATCCCACTCAGCGCACCGACTTGATAGAGAATAAGATCATAGCCTTCCTCTGGAGTAATATCCATTGTTCTCCGACCAAAACCAACTAAATCAGGTAAGCCTGGATGAGCGCCAATCGCTACTTGATTCGTTACCGCAGATTGAACGGTTTTTCTCATAATGCTCGGATCTCCTGCATGAAACCCACAAGCGATGTTAGCCGAAGAGATATAGTTCATCAACTCTTCGTCACTTCCCATTTTATACAGGCCATAACTTTCACCCATATCGCTGTTTAAATCAATTGTTTGTGTCATTTTTTCTCCTCCTAAGAATTACTCTCATTACCCATTCCATAACTCAATGATGCCTTCAAGGGCTATATAACCAGCGCCCATCGTCACTAAAACAGTTAGAATTCCAAAAAGGAGTAACGCTGTTGGATGATGATAATCTCCAACAATTGATTTTTTCCGTGATGCAATTAAAATCGTTGTTAAGACGATCGGTAAGATCAAACCGTTTAACGCCCCTGCTAATATTAAAAGCTGTACGGGTTGACCAATCGTTAAGAAAATGAGTGCAGAAATCGTTATAAATCCTGCGATAAACAAATTGTTTTTTTCGGCAAACACTGGATGGAACGACCTTAAAAAGGAGACGCTCGTGTATGCACAACCAATAACAGAGCTAATCGCAGCTACGAAAAGGACGAGTCCAAATAAATAATAACCAACGTCACCTAATCCAACACGAAAAACCGTTGCCGCTGGGTTGTTCTCATCCAAGCTATAACCAGCTGATACTACACCGAGTACAGCCAGGAAAAGAAAAACACGCATGATACCAGTTGTTAAAATCCCGAGACTTGCGGCTCTTCCTACAAATTTCACATTCTCTTTTCCGGTGATCCCCGCATCCACAAGACGGTGTCCGCCAGCAAAAGAGATATAACCACCTACAGTCCCACCAACGATCGTGACAATTGGCAACAACAGGATCATATAATCCTGAGGTACAAATGCCCTGTACGCTGCTTCTTGAACGGGTGGCGCTGAATTAAACATGACATACCCAACCATCAGTAACATCACGATTCCGCAAATTTGCATCACTCTGTCCATAACTGGTCCAAAGCGCTTAAATAAAAACAACCCTATTGTCAGAGCTGCAGTAATTAAACCACCTACAGCCAAAGGCAAATTAAATAAGACATTTAAACCGAGAGCGGCTCCGCCAATATTAGCAATATTAAAAGCAAAACCACCAAATAAAATGAGTGCCGCTATAACATAGCCAAGGCCTGGAAGAAGCTCGTTGGCAATTTCTTGACCTCTCTTCCCTGAAACGGAAATAACGCGCCAAATATTCATTTGGACGCCACTATCAATAATAAGAGAGAGGAGGATAGCAAATGCAAAACTTGCTAAATACCGCTCTGTAAACTGCGCAGTTTGCGTTAAGAAAGCGGGTCCGATTGCCGAGGTTGCCATTAAAAATATGGCACCGCGTAAAAATCGGCTGCGGACTTTTTCGTTCACGGTATGATTCATCTACAAGACCCCTAATTGTTCGTTTTTCACTGTTGTAATAAACATATGACCTGGCGCATGGGTGATCATTAAGTCTGGTTTACTTGCCATCGCAACTGCTTGCGGAGTGACTCCACATGCCCAAAATACGGGTACTTCGCCTTCTTTTATCGTAACTGGATCACCAAAATCTGGTTGTGCAATCTCTTTTATGCCAATTGCGGCTGGATTCCCTATATGTATTGCTGCTCCATGAACAGACGGAAAGCGGGCGGTGACAAGACTTGTACGGATTGCCTGCTCTTCTGGCATTGGTCGCATACTTACCACGACATTTCCATGAAAGCGCCCTGCAGGTTCACAAGGAATCGATGTTTTGTACATGGGTACATTGACATCTTCTTCTTGGTGACGAATCGGAATGCCATTTGCTAACAATGCATCTTCAAACGTGAAACTACAACCAATCAAGAAGCAAACCATCTCTTCTTCCCACAAAGACAGAATATCGGTACACTCTTCTGTAAATTCACCGTTACGATAGACCCGGTAGCGCGGGAGATCTGTGCGTAAGTCAGCATCAACGCCCATTTTCCTTGATGCGACAGACCCTATATCCGTTACATCAAGCAATGGACATGCCACTTGGTTTCGTTGACAAAAGAGAAGAAAATCATAAGCATATTCCTTACGTAAGATAACTAGATTGGCTTGCGCATATCCTCTTGCAAGCCCCGAAGTTGGTCCTGTATACGTCCCATTTCGAATCTGTTCCATTATCGATCCCCTATCGTTGGAATAGAATTCAATTGTCATCCTACACGCCTCCCACAAATCTCTTCTTTAGTCGTAACCTTATTGCCGTGTACTTATTCTTTTCCTTCTAGCTTTCTTCTAATCTGCTTCCATTTCAATAAAATGCCATTCCTGCGCATGGCCATCGCTCTCTCATGCTCAAGGTATAGCTGCTCTGCCTCTTCAAGTGACACTTCTGTAAACGTAAACGAGTCTCCCGGGCGTAGTTGAGCAAGCTTGCTTACATCGACTGCCACCGTTTGCAACGCACGGGGGTAGCCACCTGTTGTTTGTCGGTCTGCCATAAGGATAATTAATTGTCCATCCGGAGGAGCTTGAACCGTTCCAAGTGCAACCGCTTCTGACAACAAACTAAATGATTCTTCTAATTGTATGGCTTCTTCTGATTCAAGACGGTAGCCCATTCGATCAGATTGACTCTTAATCGTAAACGTTGCTTGAAACAATTTCTTTTTACTCTCGTCCGTCAAACGATGATAATGATTGCCACGAATGGCCCTAATAACAGACCGGTCATCGCTCTGTTCTTCAATGATCGGGCTAAATACACGCCAGTCCGCTTCCCATAATCGATTTTGTTTGGTCGCCTCTTCCATTATGGGCCGTACAAGCTCGTTTGCCTCTCCAATCGTAAGCTGATCCCCTTTTTCGAGCTTCCTGCCATTAAACCCACCTAACCCTGCCCTTAAATAGGTACTTCTGCTTTCCATCGTGACGGGGACATCTATGCCACCTGCTACTGCCAAATAAGTACGAATCCCTTTCTTTTTCACTTTAAAAGAAAGCGATGTTCCTTGTGGGACAAAGAAAGGAGTACCAAGTGTAGAGGGATTTCCGTTCATATACGGGGTCATTCCATCTCCTGCAATGCAAATAAGGCAACCAGCTTGGAACGTAATGGTTGGTCCAATGAATGTCATTTCAAGTACGGCAGCATGCTCCTCGTTTCCTACAGCTATGTTTGCATTCCGTGCTGCCGTTCGATCCATCGCCCCACTTTCAACAACACCTTGATGGAGATACCCTCTACGACCAAGATCTTGCACCGTGGTAAAAAGACCGCCTTCTTCAATGAGTAGAGCCATGATCCACCTCTTTCTTTCGCAGAAACTCAGCTTTGGAGATTGCTTTAAACGTAACGCGGTCTCCTGCTTTCAAAAGGCTCGGAACTTCTCTGTCTGTCGAGAAGAGTTCTAATGGGGTTTGTCCAATTAATTGCCAGCCTCCTGGAGTTGAGATTGGATAAACACCCGTCTGTTTTCCGGCGATGCCCACAGAACCAGCTGGAATCTCTGTCCTTGGATTCCCGTGACGTGATGTAGCAATTCGTTCATCCATACCTCCCAGAAACGGAAACCCCGGAGCAAAACCAATCATATAGACGAGGTATTCATTTGCTGTATGAAGATTAATCACTTCTTCCCGCGTTAAACCATTTGTTTTTGCCACATGATCTAAGTCAGGTCCAAACTCGGCGTCGTAACAAACAGGAATGGTTATCTGTTCTCCTATTTGTTTTTCCTCATGCATGTCAGCAAGACCAATGCGCTCCTTTAAAAGTCGGATCACTTCTTCTGAGACACTTCTACATTTCGTATTTTTTACTAGTTCAATTGGATCGTAAAAAACAGTTACCCCAATATAGCTTGGTACCGCTTCTTGATAGCCACAAAATGGATTTTGATTAAGCTCTTTAAGTAACCTTTGAATCTGAGCATGTACTTCAGGGCTAGCATCCTTTCCAAGATTCACCGTAATGGATGTTTCACTTAGTGCATCAAATTCAGGTCTTTGCTCCATTACCATGCCCCCCTTTAAACTGTTTTTTACACTAGTAGTAAAGCGATCAAACATTTCGATTATTTCCTTATTCCTGTATAATCGCCTCATTAAACTTATTTAACATCATACCTAACCACAAGCACGATAAAAATCCACCGTTCGTTCTAATCCTATAAAAACAACGTTTAGCGGCAACTTCACCATTTTCGTGACTAACGGCACCCCTTTCGATCAAACTCGTTCTCTGGTTCACCTTTTATTTGGCTTACTTCCACCTTCTAATCCACTTAATCAAAAAACCGATCATTGCTATGCCAATAACGTTAAATGAAATTCCAAATGGCGTTAACATAAGAATAAAAAAGAAAGAGCGGTTCAAAAAAAACAAATAAATGTCCATAGTCCTGCACTTCCTTTTTCGGTGAATGAATACCTACACACTTTATCCCGGATCTCTAGAGGAGATCCTCGTTCTTTATCATGAGAATCTATGATGTTTCTGACGGTTTTTCTAATTTAGCCACTACGATTACCGGAAAAACACATAGTAGGAGAACACTAATAAAAATGAGTATCCCTAGCCATCCATAGAAATCATAGAACAGGCCACCTACTGTTCCAGCGACACTTGAACCTAGATAATAGGAAACAAGATATAGAGAAGCGGCTTCTGCTCGGAACTTTCCAGCTAGTGTACTCACTGAGTTTGATGCAATTGAATGGCTTGCAAAAAAGCCAAATGTGAGGATAAGTAATGCTGGTAGCTGTATGACTCCATAAGGAAGTACTGTCAGCCATGCTCCGGCTCCCATAATGAGCACGGAAATAAGCAAGATCCGACTCTTGCCGTATTGATCTGCTTTTTTCCCCATATAAACAGAGCTAAATGTACCCGCTAGATAACTAATAAATAAAAAACTTACAACCGTTTGACTAAATGAAAAAGGGGGGTCCATTAAATAAAAGCCGATGTAATTATAGATCGTAACAAAGCTACCCATTAACAAAAAACCTAACGAAACAAGTAACATCAATCGCTTTTGTTTTAAGGCGTTCAGGTATTTCCGTGTAGTCCCAGCTATTGAAAAAAGTTCCGTTTGTTTTCTTTGTGGCGGTGCCAACATCGTCATAAAGAGTATCGTTCCAGCCGCCGCTACAAGCGAAATAACAACAATCGCTATTCTCCAATCAAAAAAGTCCCCTATTGAACCTGCAATCAATCGTCCACCCATGCCACCAATTGAATTGCCTGCAATATATAACCCCATCATTTTTCCAATTCCGTCTTTATGGAATTCTTCTGCAATGTATGCCATCGCCATTGCTGGTACACCTGCTAGGAAGAAGCCAATAAGACCACGTAAGACGAGGAACCAAGTAAACGTTGGAGCAAATGCACTCATCAAGGATAAGCAAGTTGTGGCGATTAAAGAGGCTGTCATCAATGTTTTTCTTCCGAAACGGCTTGCTAGTGGTACGGCAAGGAGTAAACCAATTGCAAGCGTAGCTGTAGAAACAGAAAGTGACATACTCGCCCTTGACGGCGCTACATTAAAAGCGTTAGTGAGCGATGGCATAAGCGGTTGAACGGTATAAAGAATTGAAAAGATAACAAAACCTGCAAAAAACAAAGCAAGAGCAGCCCTATTATAAGCTGTCGTTCCCTCCTGAATGCCACTCATTGCGAACTCCTTTCTTATGCAAAAAATCATATATGTAAAATTCAATTGATTCATACAAGCATGTTTTTTATTTCCTCAAGCATACACTACTAATAGACAGAAAAGCAGCCTGAGAGAAAAAGAGGATTTTCACCAGATAGGGCAAACTATTATTGAAAGCGCTTTCTTTTTTTCGAGTACTACATCTTAATCTGCTTCATTTTTGTCAGCAATGAAGACCCCATGTTGTGATGTCGTTTCATCAACTAACTTGATTTGGAGGGATTCTTTTGAAAAAGTGGCTAAAAGCAGCATTGCTCATCCCCGTCTCTGCTACCCTATTCTTCATAAGTGGTTGCTCTGATGACCAGGAGGCTTCAACAGACGGAGTCGAATTAACGTGGCTCGTCCGCAGTGACCCAAACTTGATTGAATGGGAACATCGTGTCATCGAAGAATTTGAAAAGGAAAATCCAGGAATCCGCGTTCGCTTACAAACGATTCCACAAAGAGAAATTGATCAAAAGCTTCAAACAATGATCGCTGGCGGTAATGTCCCTGATGTTTGGTCACCAAACTGGGCCGACTCTGGCTTTGGAAGTTACTACACAATGGGCGCATTAAAAAATTTAACACCTTACCTTGAAAAAGATCCAGATGTCCTTGATGGTATTGATGAAACTCTATTAGATATTTACGAAATGGAAGACGGCACTTACGGGTTGCCCATTTTATCTATGGGGTCGTTTCTGTATTATAATCGCGATTTATTTGATGACGCAGGCGTAGAAACCCCAACTACGGACTGGGAAGACAAGAGCTGGGATTGGGAAGCAATGGTCGAAGCAGCTACTGCCATTACACAAAACGATCTTTCTCCTACAGAAAGAATTTATGGCATTTTAAATGACAACTCACCAAATAAAGATGCCTGGATGTTTGGTGGCGATTTATTCGCCAAAGAAAGCTATGAAACAGGCATTCTAGTTGAACCAACAGTCACTTCCAACCCTCGAAACTATGAAGCCGTGCAACATAGGTATGATCTGATTAACAAATATGAAGTGATGCCGCCACAAAGTGAAATTGCCGCCTTACAACAACTAAGCGATCCATTTCTTAGCGGGCGTGTAGGCATGGTAATGAAAGGTGGATGGGGCACTAAACAATATGCATCAAGCGATCTTAATTGGGGTATTGCCGCTTATCCGTATACAAATGATGAGCGTGAAATCCCACTATATGTTGACCCTTGGGCAATTAGTGAAGGCAGCAAGCACCCAGATGAAGCGTGGGAATTTCTGAAATTTCTAATGGACCCTGACAAGGCAGCCAAATGGATGGTAGAGATGACACTTGAAAGTCCTGCCCATAGTGGCTTAAAAGAGTTGTGGTATGAATTAATTTCCGAACGTACTGGCATTGCGATTGCCGAATTACGAAAAGCTGATGATGGAGCCCTTAAGTATGGACGCCCGACCGACAACCATTTGATTTCGAATTTCGCACCATTAATAAAACATCAGAACATGACCGTTAATTCCATTTATGATCGCCGCAAAGGAGTAGAAGAAGGTCTGGAGGAATTACAAGAGAACATCAGGTCATTAACTTACTAAATGCAAAGGAGGAATTCCGCTATGGAGGCAAAAACAAAGCACTCAATGAATAAGAATCCCCTGCGTAAAGTGACAATCGGGGCAAAGCGTGAAGAGAAATTCTTCTGGTTGTTCATATCACCATGGATTATTGGCTTCTTTCTCTTTATTATCGGCCCAATGATTGCATCGCTTTACTTTAGCTTTACTGATTATGCTGTCATGTCAGATGTATCTTTTGTAGGTTTGCAAAATTTCATTAACCTCTTCCAAGATCCTTTGTTTTACCGCTCATTGTTCGTCACGTTTGCTTATGCAGCCCTTGCAGTTCCTTTTTCAATGCTTGTTGGTCTCGGTCTCGCGATGCTATTAAACGCAAAAATAAAAGGGCAAGCTTTTTTCCGAACCTTCTTTTATGCACCCTCGATTATCTCTGGTGTGTCCGTTGCGTTTTTATGGATGTGGATTTTAAATCCTCAATTCGGGATCGTTAACTCAATTATTTATGACGTCTTTGGCATTCAAGGTCCTGGTTGGTTTACCGATCCCTATACCGTTATCCCCTCTTTTGTATTAATGCAGCTAACCGCTGTTGGAAGCACAATGATTATTTTTCTAGCTAGCTTACAACAATTACCGAAAGAACTTTATGAAGCAGCCGCAATTGATGGAGCTAGTTCTTGGCGACGGTTTCGTAACATTACTGTCCCAATGATTTCACCAATCATCTTGTTTAATGGAGTCATTTCCTTAATTGCTTCTTTTCAAATCTTCACTCAAGCCTATGTCGTCACAAATGGCGGTCCAGATTGGATGTCTTACTTCTATGTTTATTACTTATTTGAAACAGCGTTTTTCCAAAACCGGATGGGCTATGCGTCTGCACAAGCTTGGATTTTATTCTTAGTTATTTTCGCTCTGACTTTTCTCATGCTTACGCTTTCGAGAAAATCTGTCCATTACGAATATGATAAATAACAAGGAGGCCACTTATGAAGTTGACATTTAAGAAGACCAACTATTCCCCCGGAGAACTATCAAGCGGCGGCAAACTTCTTACGTATGCCGGACTCATTGTTGTCCTCTTCTTGTTTTTATTTCCGGTAGCTTGGATGGTGTTTACGTCACTAAAGTCACTTGAACAGATTGTATCTGAACCGTTATCTATTTTTCCCACTACCTGGAATTGGTCCAACTATCTTGAGGTATTCCAGAACCATCCGTTTTCAACCTATTTATGGAATACATCATGGTATACGATCGTTACCGTTGTTGGGACCGTCTTTTTCTCAGCATTTATTGCCTTCGGGTTTGCCCGTTTTCGTGCAAGAGGGCAGACATTTCTTTTCGCCTTGTTGCTTAGCACAATGATGTTGCCGCAACAAGTTGTGATGATCCCTCAATACTTGTTGTTTAATACAATTGGTTGGGTTGATTCCTATTTACCACTTACGGTGCCAATGATCGCCGGGAGTGCTTTTCTCATCTTTTTATTACGTCAGTTTTATCTTGGCTTGCCAAAAGAGCTTGATGAAGCGGTCACAATCGACGGCGGAGGTTACTTTACAATCTTCTTCCGCATCATCTTACCTTTATCGCTACCAGCAATGGCAACGGCGGCCATTATTGAATTTATGTACCGGTGGAATGATTTAATGGGTCCACTTATCTACTTAAATTCACAAGAGCTTTACCCACTCTCACTTGGCTTAGCTAACTTTACAGCAGCATATGCTGCAACGCCGTGGCAGCTATTAATGGCGGCATCTGTCATGGCTGTTCTACCACCACTCATTCTGTTCTTCTTTGCACAAAAATACTTTATCCAAGGTGTTGTGATATCTGGGACAAAAGGATAAAAAAGGGTCTATGTTTTATAGCAATGAATGATCTAACGCTAAGCTTGTCGACATATTCTCGTAAAAGCGAGATTGTGGATTGACAAGCTTTTTTACGCATAAATGAACAGGAATGAGCAACCCTTTCACCATCATTTCATTGTAATGACCGGCACCTCATCACGCTTTTTTAGTTTGTTTCGCCCACTCTCCACGCACCCACTATCTCACACAGGTTAACCAATTCTCTTACTCCTACATATTGGAGACGATTGCGTTCATCTAAACGGTGCAACGTTCGTTCCGTTACTTTTTGGGCAGCATCCATACTATGGCGCTCCACTGAATGCACAATTTCCTTCATATCCTCAAGAAAATAAACGGTTGGGCGCATCGTCCGAATGATGAGGATTTGTCTAATATGCATTGGTGTAAACAAGCGATATCCATTGTCTGGGCTCCGTTCTGGTTTAATTAGTCCTTCTTGTTCCCAATGGCGAATCGCTGAAGGTGAGACATCCGTTAAAGTGGCGGCCTCTCCAATTGTCATATGAGCTCTGAGCTTTTTGTCTTCAATTGGTGACAGATCCGGGTCTCGAAGTAATGTTAGTGTTTGTTCAGTTACTGATTTCTCATGGTTTAGCTTTGCTTGTTCGGCATTTACAATCCAGAGAGCCTCACTCGTTTGCCCTTGTGTCATTTTGCGCAGAATATCAACTGTACAAGCAAAACCAAACCCATTTGATAAGGCACGAGTACAACGGAAATACGCCAAATGAACGTCTGTATATAAACGATAGTTTGACTTTGAACGTTCTGGTAGAGGGATAATGCCCCACGATTCATAATGACGCATCGCACTCGTGCTTATATTCAGTTTACGCGCAATATCAACAGGCCGATGATACCTCATAGACGCCCCCCTCAAAAAAGTGTTCCTATACTATAGCAGTCTCTATCAATGGATACAAACATTCATTAAAAAGGTTTAAGTACCATGATAATGTTACCTTTCTTTACATCACTTATTCACACATAAACCTTATCACTTGCATGAGTGTTATAGAATGGAGCATGCTCCCTTAAAAAAGTGGAGAAACTAAATGGTAGTAGGAGGTTTTTATGAACGGTATGATCAAAATTCGCGGTGCACGGGAAAATAATTTAAAAAATATCTCTTTGGATATACCAAAACATCAGTTGATTGTTGTCACAGGTCCTTCTGGATCTGGAAAATCAACACTCGCTCTAGACTTGTTGCAAAGAGAGTGCCAAAGACAGTACTTAGAATCTAGCGTCGGCTCGGCGGATTCAATTGCTAGACCTGATGTCGATTCAATTGATGGACTATCCCCATCAATTGGAGTGCATCAACAACAAGCCAATCGCAATCCTCGCTCAACCGTCGGAACGGTAACCGATTTGTATACGTATTTGCGTAATGTCTTTCAAAAAAGAGGTACGAGATTTTGTACATCATGTGGAACCTCAATCACTCCGCCTATTGATGATACAGTAGCGGTTTGTTGCTCAAACTGCGGCCAAAAACATGAACCTTTCACAAAAGCAGATTTTTCCTTTAACACTCCAAGTGGAGCCTGTCCTACATGTAGTGGTCTCGGTACAACAGTTGAAATTAAGAAATCAGCGGTATTTTCTTTTGATAAAAGCTTGGAAGAAGGCGCGATTTCCATATGGAATGGTGCTGTCCTAGCTTATTATACGTCCATTTATGAAGCAGCAAAAAAACACTACGGCCTTCCAAGTGATGCAAACAAACCTCTGTCCGAATACAGCGAAGCAGAAATGGATTTGTTAGCTTACGGTGTTGAAAGCAGTGAACTAAATAAGCATTTCCCTGGGATAAAGCCTCCTAAGACGGCCGCAAAAGGGAAATTTGAAGGGATCCTGACAGGAATGTGGCGCCGTTACCAAGAGAAAGGAGGCGAATCAAGTGAAGCACCCTACTTCATTCCGACTCGCTGTACCGATTGCCATGGTGACCGTCTAAAGCAAGAGACGCGAACCGTCATTGTATGCGGGCGTACCCTTCCCCAACTTTCAAATATTTCCTTACAGGAACTCTCTGAATGGATTACACATACCCAGAAACATTTCTCAGATGCAGACGATTCTCTTTTAAATTCAGTCCTCTATGACTTAAAAACAAAAGTAAACCGCATCCTTCATGTGGGTCTTGGTTATTTATCACTTGATCGTAACTCAGTCACTTTGTCAGGCGGTGAATCCCAACGCCTTCGACTCGCTTCCATTCTTGGGTCAGGCCTTACAGGTGTATTGTATTTACTTGATGAACCTACAGCAGGACTTCATCCCAAAGACACAGCTGGGCTTATTCATATCATGAAGCAACTACGTGATCTTGGTAACACGGTACTCGTCATTGAGCATGATCCACATGTTATCGCCGAAGCAGACCATGTCATAGATATTGGACCTGGGGCAGGACGGTTTGGTGGTGAAATCGTAGGACAAGGAACACTTGAACAACTTAAAAGTCAACCAACATCGATTACAGGTACTTACTTAAAAGAAGCAAGTTCACTTCAAGGAAGCAACCGAACCGGCAATGGTCATTGGGTTAAATTGATCGAGGCGTCTAAACACAATTTAAAAAATGTCACAACCGCAATTCCATTGCAGACGCTAGTCTCTATTTCTGGTGTATCTGGTTCAGGAAAATCAACCCTTGTGTTTGATGTGTTAGCTCAAGCAAAAGAGGACCATATCGATGGGTGTAGAATGATTGAAGGTGCAGAACAGATCCATTCCATTATTCAAGTGGGGCAAACTCCAATTAGCCGAATGCAACGTTCAAACATCGCCACTTTTATGGACTTGTTCACACAACTACGGAAAGTATTTGCAAATCACTCTGCGGCAAAAGCGGCGGGCTTTACAGCAAAGAGCTTTTCTTTTAATACTCCAGGAGGCAGATGTGACCGTTGCGAAGGACTTGGTGTTGTTGATTTAGATATGCATTTTCTTTCCCACCTTCAAGTTACGTGTCCCGTGTGCAAAGGGAAGAGATTCAAAGAAGAAGTGCTTGAAGTCACGTTTGAAGGCTATTCAATTGCCGATATGCTTGCCCTTCGAATTGAAGAAAGTTTATCTTTATTTACAAATCAAAAGAAACTCCATGACCTCTTAACCTTGTTATGTGAAGTCGGACTCGGTTACTTACAATGGGGACAGGCCTTAACCACTTTATCTGGTGGAGAAGCACAACGCATCAAGTTAGCAAAGGAATTAAGTAAGAAAACATCCGGACACACGATGTATTTGCTTGATGAGCCTTCAGCGGGTTTACACCCAACAGATATAAAAAAGTTATTTGTTTTAGTTAACAAACTTGTTGATGCAGGCAATACAGTCATAATGGTTGAACATAACATCGACTTAATTGCTGCATCTGATTGGGTAATTGATATGGGACCAGAAGGCGGAACTGCCGGTGGGACTGTCGTTGCAAGCGGTAAACCAGAAACCGTTGCCCAATCGAAAGCATCTTCGACTGCTGTTTTTTTACGTTCATAGATTGAGTCATTTTTGCTTGTCGGCACTGTCCGTCCATACGGAGACGTCGACAAGCTTTTTTTACTGCTAAGTGAGTGTACAGCTTCTTCACACATCCTTTTGTTTCTGCTCATTGAGTAACAGATCGTTTCTAGAAACCAACTTGCAAAAACAAACAACGATGTCTTCTCCTCACGAAGACCGTCGTAAACCGAAGGACCTAATTTATTTTTTTTTGCATGATTGCTTACTAAATTGGGTAACCACTTAATGAAAGAGCGACTCGAATATCTCATAGTAGAACAAGAAAGGAGAATGATTTTTGTTTTCACCATTTGACTGGCTTCGACTACTCATGTCTGCCCTTTTTATCCTCCCTCTTACAACCATCATACGTGAATCCGGCTATTATTTAGCGGCGAGTATTTTGGGGGGCACCAACAAAAAACTAATTATCGGTAGTGGTCCGATTTTATTTTCACTTAAAACCGTCGAAGTAAGACGCTACTTTTTTATGTACAGTTGGATGCAATACGACGAACTTCGTCCAAGCAATCGTTTTTGGCACGGGTTCATCTATGCTTCTCCTATTTTAACAACAGGTGTCTGTGCGTTTACTGTTAATTCGCTAATTCTCTCTGGAACGTTAGATAATAACATTTTCTGGAGCACCTTTATCTTTTATTGTTTTTATTTTATGTTGTTTGATGTGATTCCTGTTTACCTTCCAGATGGTCAGCCAACAAATGGTCGAGCCATTTTTGATTTAGTCTGGCACGGAGAACGCTCTGATTATCTTAAACAGAAAAAAGAAGAGAATGATGAAAGCACTGATAATGAACGAAGCAACACCGAGGAGCAAGAGGAGACGATGCAACACCGCGATCGTGCCGAAGAAGAACGTGGAGACCACATAGACCCGGAAAACGACGAAGATAGGACTGAATCTGACTCGTCCGATAATGAAGATACACCTGACCGCGGCTACACAGAAGCTCAAGAAGAAACGATTGAGAACCGCGATCGCGACGAAAAAGAACGTGGAGACCACACAGATCCGGATAACGATGAGAACAGTACTGAATCCGACTCGTCCGACTATGACAATACACACGACCGCAGCCAAACAGAAGCCCAAGAAGAAACAATGAAAAATCGTGATCGAGATGAAAAAGAACGTGGGGATCACACGAACCCCGAAAACGACGAAAGCCATAATCAGCCCAATCAAACGGATAAGCGTGACCGATAAGTAATGATTTGTATAAGCCTAGTCGCTATTGCCCTAGGCTTTTTGTTCTGAATGAAACCTACTAGCACTATAAATTCTGTTCGCACTTTATTCGTTTTAAATCACATTACTTTCCCGCTTCTCGTTTGAGCTTTGAACATCACTATGCCCTTTGTCTCCTTTGCCTTGATGATAAAATGCTTTCGCTAAATAATAGATACCAGGCAAAACAATGATACTTCCTGCAACAGCATAGGTTGAACGAGTCGTCAATCCGAGTGAAGTCCATGAGGCAAACAAGATCCCAAGTGGCATCGTTGCCCTAAAGATAAGAAGCCTAACCGCACTTATTTGGGCAAGTCGATTTCGTGGTGCCAGTCGTTGAAAAAGAGCAGCACTTTGGGCATTAAAGAGAGGAAAAGCAACCCCTCCAAAAAGTTCGCATCCCCATGCAAGCGGAACCGACTGCACAAAAAAGAGGAGAACAAAAGAAAGACCACCACACACCAATCCGATGTACATCATCACTTCCGTTTTCGGAACGTACGCGAGTAAAATCGTACCAAGAACATAACCCGCCGGAAAAGCAGCGGCAAATAACGCATACTCCCATTGTGCACCGTCAAGCTCCATTCGGATAAACGGAATGCTTAACACCATTGTTGCACCAACAGCAAATTGAACAGTGGATGAGAGCAAAGCAAGACGCAGCAATTGCGGTGCTCTGACAAAAGCGTTAAACCCATCTTTCATTTCAGAAATCCAAAATCGTTTTGACCAATTTGGTTTTAACTTCGTCCCGGTAGTTGGTATGTTAGCCAGGGCAAAATAACTAAGTACAAACAGTAGCGCGGACAGAATATACACCCCATGCATGGGCATGACCATCAATAACAAAGCGGTCACACCTGGAGCGAGCACACTCATAACCCTCAATGTGCCATCCAACACACCATTCGCTTCTACCAGTACCTTCTCTTCACAAATTTCGGGAAGGAGGGAAAAAGACAAACTCGCATAGATTGGAGCAAGTAAACCGAGCACACATTGCAGGGCAATTAACCCCGTAATGGTGAGTGCATCCACTCCCGATAAAAGGCTCAAGAAAGGAACAATGTACGCACATGCTCGAATCAGTTGGACTCTTCTTAGAACCGTTTCTTTGGCAACATAATTTAAAAACGGTGCACTAATCCCTTGCAACAGTAATGATGGGAGGAAATAGACAAGCCACAATGCTCCCATCCATTCCCTTGACCCTGTCAACTCAAATAAAATCAATCCATTAATAATCGCCGCTGCTGCTCCACCAAATTCAGAAATAACTTCTCCAGCCCATAACGCTTTAAATGAACGGGAAAAGCGACTCATTTCACCTCTCCTAAAAACTGCTCCAATTTCCTCGAAAATAAATCAACCTTTGCTGGATTTGCCCTGTACACTCCTTTATCTACTTTTATGAACCTTGCTGCTTTTAATAATGAAAGCTGATGATGGAGTGTCGTTTTAGACATCTTAAAACGTTCGCTTAATTCTGCCAGAGAAGCAGGACCTACATATAATTGATAGAGCAATTGTAATCGAATGTCATCCCCTAACGCTTTATGACCACGCACCAACTCATTTGAAGGCTTTCCTTTCTCCCGAAAATAATCTTCACTAAGGGGATAGAAAAACAATTTGGTTTCAGCAGATCTTTTTTCTAATACCCACGGACGATACGACACATGTGGAATTAACTTTATTGTCCATACACCTGGTTCAGGCAAATAACGTACACCCGTAATTCGTTCGATCTGTTCTTCCACATTTGCCTCCGCTAGTTGCTTATGCTGATCTTGTTCTTGTTTTAATAACTGCTGCCACTTACTCCAGTCTGGTTCAGCGGCAACTACCTTCTCCCAACCAAATAGAACAGAATCCATTAAATCCATTAGCTCTATTCTGGAATACCGACAAAGAGCCTCCACATAGCCTTCAAGGAATTCATGACTTGAAAAACAAGCTGCAAACTCTTTCCTTGCTGCTAACGAGTCAATCGCCTGCATCCGTAGTGCTTCCTCTTTGCGTGATTTATAAGGTAACATCACTTCATAAAAAGTATCGTTACTTAACTGTTTCATTCCGTTCGAAAATTGTTGAACTGTCTTCGCTGATAGCTTATCTTGAAGCATAATCAACCCTTGCCATACATTTGTTTGTTGGATAGTCTCTAAATCGCGCTTCAAAGAAGAAGTAATTTTTGCATTAGTCCAAGCCTGATCAAGTTCAAATGTATGTCGTAATTGCTTGTACGTAAAACCGGAAATGCTAAGAATCAATTCCCATACTGGTGATGTTTCGACGATTAACTCTGCTCGTTCCACCTCTTCAGGAACATAATGCATGTCCATGTCCATCTCCTTCGCCTCCAATTCGATTTACACACATTCTATAATATACGAATTTAAATTTCAATAATTTTCGAATTAATTAATGGATGTTTCTCTTCTCTAATTCCATATACTTGGCGGCGTTAGAAGGAGGAAGTAAAACGTCTGGGGGAGTTACTGCTAGGATAAATGCTCCTTATAATTTGAATTTCTCTATGCGTGATATTATCTTCATGTAATTAGACTAAATGTGATGCTAGTTCTCTGAATATATCTATTAAACTGTAAATACTCTTGCACTCTTTCACTTCTTTTCCAAAGGAGTGGCTACAGGCCTTACAATTACGAATTAGGAAATCCAAATATAAAAAAGTCTAATTTCTCGCTTTTAAAAGCGAGAAATTAGAAGCTTACTTTCAGATCCTGTCCATATTGAGGCTTTGAATTCCTTTATTTTCACATCTTTTCAGTGGTAACTAATTATTCATTCGTTTGTTAACTTCAATCGTAATGAACCCCGGCAAATAATTGGGAGTACATCCTTTTGATACCATTTCATCTTTGTAAAGACCCGTTTTCTCACCAAGTTTAATACAACGTGCTCGATACTTTTCATCATAAACGCCTATCCAGCCTGCGGTGAAATTCATAGCCCATTGAACTTCCGGTTCTTCCTCCGTAATTTTAGCTTCAATTGCAGATAGTAAGTCTGCGTTGTTATCAGGCGGTGTTTGTCCAGTCCATCTCAATCGCCCTTGAAAATACCAGAAAGCTCGCCTTTGAAGAGCAGAAGGACTATTTTCCCATAACTCCATCAATGCAATGTTCATCTTGTTTTTGGTGAGCTGATTAGCCATTAACCAATCCATTAAGTTATTTCGCTCATCAAATGTGTGTGTCTGCATATCCTTATCAAGCTTATTTAGTACATCTTGTGAAAGAAGTTTTTTGTCCATAATTAAGATTGCCAATAGTCTCGGCAAAAACTCTCCGCTTGACCAAAGTTCCATAGCTAGTTCGTGATCTTTTTTGATGTCCTTCGCGATTTTTCGTAAGTCGCCTAGTTTAGTTTTACTATTAATCTGAGTTAAAATGTTTTCTGCTTTTGATGAGCGTTTTATTTCTGTGCTTTTATTTTTATTCATATGACACAACTCCTTATTAAAGCACTGTTTCATAATATGTCTGGCGTGATATATCAATAACTAAATTTCGTTATAAGTCTTATTGCATACAATTGTACCATAACAATGTAAAAGGAGTGATTCATATCGCCGTTACTTATGTTACGGTTTTCCACTACTAGTGCTAAACTACATCTTCAACAATCTGGTCCGATTGTTGAACGAAATTTAAAAGCCAGTTATCATTATAAATGAACGTATCGCCATGCCAACTGATGATACGTATTCCCTATTGCTTTCTGGAAATTCAGAGGGCTTTTTTTATATAAAAAAACAGAAACCCGCTTACTGCAAGTCCCTGTTTTTATCGTTAAAACAAACCAAATCGTTTTTTCCTTTTCTTCACAACTCGTTCAGGCGGTTCAAGAAAAAGATGCTTATCACTCGCCAGTAACTGCGCATTTTCCTGAAACGCGTATGTATACGATTGTCCATACTCATCTTCAAGCAACGTAAACGCTTCTTGAATTCGAAACGTGCGATTAGCTAGATTATGGGCATCAGAAGCAAGAACATGTACTAAGTTTGCTTCAATTAATTGGCGACTAAACGTTCCAATTTCTTTGCCAAAATAGCCAGTTAAACTTGATGTTGTCAGCTGACCAAGCGCACCGTTCTTAATCAGTTCATATAATTTGTCGGGCGACTCTAAAAATACTTTATTTCGCTCCGGATGAGCAATAACGGGTATATACCCTTCTGAACTAACTTCGTAGAGCAGCCTTGTCGTATATGCTGGTATTTGATTAGTTGGTAATTCAATAAGGACATACTTGCTATTTGCCAAGCTTAACGCAGCACCTAACTTCAAGTCCTGGCGCATCTCTCCGTAAAGCCTAACTTCTTGGCCAGCTAGTACTTCTAGGGGGATGTCTTGCTTTATCAATTCTTTATTTAAGTTAGCAACCGCTTCAATAACTGAGGGCCCTTCATTCTGGAAGTTTGGATGTTGATGATGCGGTGTGGCAATAATCTTCGTTATGCCTTCTTCAACAGCTTTCTCTGCCATTAATAAACTGTCATCCAATGTCTTCGCGCCGTCATCAATTCCAGCAAGAATATGGCTATGAATATCAATCACGTGCACTCACTACTTCCTTTATTGATAATAATAATAAGTTTTTTCATCTACAGGTTTATTGTTTAATACCACACCTAAGAGATTCGCATTCGCTTTCAACAAGTTTGCTTTTGTTTTTTCCAACTCATCTCGATCCGTTCGTCCACTCGATGTCACAATAATCGTACCATCCACTTTATTTGATAGGATTTGCGCATCCGCAACAGCCATTACCGGTGGCGTATCAATAATAACGGAATCAAATACTTCTAATGCCTCTTGCAGCATAAGCTCCATCATTTTTGAGTTTAATAGTTCCGCTGGGTTTGGCGGGATTGGTCCACAAGTCAATAATGCCACATTTTCTATTTGTGTCTCTTGAATGACGTCCTGTAATTTCTGTTGGCGAGTCAACACATTTGTTAGTCCCCGGTTGTTCATTAAATTAAACGTATAATGAGCCGTTGGCTTTCGCATATCTGCATCGATTAATAAAACACTATGACCGTTTTGTCCCATGACAACAGCTAAGTTCGATGCCGTTGTTGATTTTCCTTCACCTGGCCCTGCAGAGGTGACTAGGATCGATTTCACTTCTTTATCAACAGCCGAATATGCAATATTTGTACGAATCGTCCGATACTGTTCTGTAATCGGTGAATGTCGATTCACGTCAGCAATCAATTGCCTTTTCTTTTGAATTTGCTTTTTGTTTCTTGACTTTTGCGCGCGTGCCATAACAATCTCCTACCTTTCTATGACGTCTTCTTTGACGAATCAATATTATCCATATTGGAGATTGCACCAAGCACAGGTAAACCAACAACCTTCTCAATATCTTTTTCATTTTTAATTGTTGTATCTAAATACTCAAGTAAAAATGAAAGACCAACTGCTGCCATCAGCCCTACTACAAAAGCAATTGCAATATTTAAGATAAGATTAGGACTAACAGGCGATGGACTTTCTCCTACTTCTGCTTCTGAGAGAATAGTGACGTTATCTTCCACACTATAAATCTCAGGAATTTGTTGTTGGAAGACGTTCGCAATGCGATTTACTAGCACAGTCGCTTCTTCTGGTGAAGGCGATTCTACAGTGACCAAGACAACTTGAGAGTTATTTTGGCTGCCAATCGAGATCATATTTTTTAATTCATTAACGGTTTGATCCAAGCCTTCTTCTTCAATCACTTGGTTTAAAATGATTGGACTAGTGATGATATCGCTATATGTATCAATAAGTTCAATATTTGTCCGTACATCAGCTTGTCGCAATTCGCCATTACCTACTGTTTGGTTCACTAACAATTGTGATTCCCGCTCATACATCGGTGTAATAAAAAAAGTGGTTGCTAGTGCACTAACAAGCATCGCCAGTAAAGGAATTAAGATGAGTATCTTCCATCGTTGCTTTAATGTTTGAAATATCTCTTTCAAACTAATTGTTTCTTCCATTCGTTTTATAACCTCCTAAAAACAGTGAAATCCATAACTCATCGAATTATATCATAATTTGCAGAATAATTTAGAATAAATCTGTCAGTTAATGCAATTTACATTTTTATTTCACTTTCTAAGGTCACAACTTCAGTTCAGCACATTGGTATAGTTTTCTTACTTAAAATTACAAAAAATAGTCCTTGTAGATTATCGAATCTTTCTTTATTCTATTAAGAAGAATCTTTTAATTCATGTCTCTTTGTTTGATAGATTGTTTCTCACATCATTTATCTTCTATTTAGAAAGGCGTTTTGTAATGAAAAAGAAACTCGCTTTAAAAGTAATCGGTCTTATCTTTGGGCTCGTATTCCTCGTTATTCTAGGTGTAGCTGCTTATTGGATTAACGATATCCGTACAACTGCAAACAACATGTATACGCCCCTTGAAAACCGCGAAGGTTCATCACCACTCCGTGAAAAAGCCGTTGCAGAAGGCGAACCACTATCCATCTTACTTGCAGGTGTGGACCACACACCAGGACGAGAAGAGGATGTTGTCGGCCGATCTGACACCATTGTATTAATGACGCTAAATCCAGCTGAAGGAACAACAAAAATGCTCTCGATTCCCCGTGATACACGGACTGAAATAGTCGGTCGAGGTACAACCGAAAAAATCAATCACGCTCATGCTTATGGCGATGCGCAAATGCTCATTGATACTGTAGAAAATGCCTTTGATATTCCAATTGATCATTATGCAAGCATTAATATGGAAGGATTCACGCGTCTCATTAATGCTTTTGGCGGAGTCAACGTTTACAATGATTTGAGTTTTTCTATGAATGGTACACAGTTTAACGAAGGAAATATCCACTTAAACGGTGAAGATGCATTACTCTATTCCCGTATGCGTTATGAAGATCCTCGTGGCGATGCAGGACGTGCCAACCGCCAGCGCGACATCATTGAAGCGTTAATGGATGAAGCAGCTTCGCTTAGTTCCATTACAAAGGCCGGAGAAATTTTAGATGTGTTAGACACGACCGTACGCACTGATTTATCCCTAGGCGATATGTGGTCTTATCAATCTGACTACCGTGCCGCACTTAATGAGATTGAACAAATTGAAATTAGTTACACGGGTCAAACAATTGACTCC
The DNA here is from genome assembly GCF_002019705.1 of Shouchella patagoniensis. Lineage (GTDB taxonomy): Bacteria > Bacillota > Bacilli > Bacillales > Bacillaceae_D > Shouchella > Shouchella patagoniensis. The sequence continues at coordinate 2,417,301 of NZ_KV917377.1, forward strand.
CTCTGGTATGCGATTGTTGCTGACGAAGAAAAAGCACGCGTCCGCAATGAGATGCGTAGCCATTTAGAGCTAGACGTTTAAACAACTACGCCCACTTTTCATTACGAAAGAGGGGCGTTTTCTTTTTATAACAAGATAGGAGGTTTTCTGATGCCCACTCTGGCAGATGCATTGACACTTCGAAGGAAAGGAGATCTGGAACAGTCAAATACAGTCATTGGTCAGCTTGTCGATGACGAACCAACAAATGCCGTCCTTCACTACCAATATGCTTGGAGTTTTGACATTTTAGGAAAAGAAGCAAAAGCAGCACCACATTATGAACAAGCGATTCAACTCGGACTTAGCGGCAAAGACCTTGAAGGAGCTTACTTAGGACTTGGGAGTACTTACCGCACACTTGGACAGTATGACCAAGCGATTCAGACGTTTACGAATGGGCTTAAATCGTTTCCAGATAACAAGGCCCTACACACATTTCTTGCGATGGCATTATATAATACAAACCGGCATGCCGAAGCAATGGAGCTGTTATTAAACGCACTCGCCTTCACTTCAAATGACCCCAACATCCAAGAGTACAAAAAAGCGATTCTTTTTTATTCCGACAAACTTGACCAAACGTGGATGGACTAATCGTCCAGATGATTACTAGTTATACGACTCTCTTTTACGCTTCTGTATTATAAAATGATTTTTTCGCATGAAAAAACCTTTAGATCGTCGTATCTAAAGGTTTTGTTTTTTTATTTGGATTGCTTTTTCCATTCGCCATTACGCCTGCTATCGGAAGCCCCGTCCAATTCTCTATCTGCCTTATTGTAAGAGAGCGCTTGGATGCCTCCAAAATACATCGCAAATGTATTGATTTCCACATCATAGCCTAACTGAGCAAGCTCTTGGTACGTCCCTGTTGAAAAAGACGCTTCCATTTGCAACTCCTCATCCTCCATATAAAAACGAGGCGCATCAACTGCATCTTGTAAACTCTCTCCAAGCATCACATGGCGAATTAATGTCTGAGATAACACCGCTGGAATTCGGCGTCCACCAGGTGAGCCAATACCAATGACCTCATCTTCATTTGCCAAAATAGTTGGCGCCATGAAACTTCGAGGGCGCTTACCTGGCTCATACAAATTTGGACTACTTTCTGACTTGCTAAAATTGGTCAGAGCATTGTTCAAAAAGAATCCTTCTTCCACGTACTCCCCGGTACCAAAAAAGTTTCCAATTGTATTCGTTGTTGATACCATCATGCCAGATGCATCAACTACTACAAAATGAGTTGTATGTGAATAATCTTGTTCTTCTGCTTCTGTGTCATTCGTGCGGTTGCTTTTAAAAATAGCTTCCTTACGATTCTCCAACAATTGATCTGTATAAGCCCTGTTCGTCTGTTCTTCAGTGCTGATTTGTGCATAATCAGAATCAGCGATATGGTACAACCGTTGTTCATAAGCTGTTTTTGATAACTCACCAACCAACTTCACAAAATCAGGTTCATCTGCTTGTCTAATGTCCCCTTCAATCGCTTCAGCCATCTGTAACGATTGAATAACTGTAATACCAGAGAGTGGTGGTGTGGCAGAGTACACATCATAGCCCATAAAACGCCCTTGCACCGCATCGGCGTGTTTAGACTCATAATTTTCGAGGTCATCTGCATGAAATGCACTTGTTTGTTTTGCGACCGCTTCTCCTAATTGGCCATTGTATAATTCATCAGCGCCGCCATCTCGAATCACTTTAAGCGTTGCTGCTAACTCCTTTTGAACAAGCAAATCTCCTTCTTGTATTGGTTCTCCGTTAATAAAAAAAGGACCAGCCTCTCCCCTTTTGACCCTGCCGCTATTAATTGCAGCATTTAATCGTTTTTCCAAATACTTGTCTACTGTAAATCCTTTTTCAGCAAGAGGAATGATCTGATCGAGCAAATTCCTCATTGGAAGTGATCCCTCCGCACGATGAATGTCCTCCATTCCCTTTGCAAATCCAGGCACTCCAGTAAGAGATTGTTGTGTTTCGAATGAATTTGGTGCTGTCTCTCGGTACTGCTGGACAAAAGGGGTGTTGCCGTCTTCATAGACGAGCATCTCGCCACCGCCTCCAAGACCAGAACCGTATGGCTCAACAACAGAAAGGGCATAAGAGATAGCGACTGCAGCGTCAACTGCGTTGCCGCCTGCTTCAAGCACGTCAAGTCCAATTTGTGTAGCTAAAGGATGACTAGCACTCACTCCATATTCACCATACATCTCTTTTCCCTCTCGCTCTCTCGTATGCTCGTTCATCGGTTCATCCCCTGTTTGATAGAAATAAAAGATTCCAGCGGCAACCAGTAACAAAACTAGGATAAGAATCGGTTTTTTCATAGTAATCCTTTCTTCTCGACTAGTCGTTATCCAACTCTACTTTCAATAGCTCAATTTCAATTGCTTGCCGTTCTTCTTCAGTTAACCCATCCGATTGGGAGAAACCAACAACTAGAAAGAACGTCACTGCAATTGCCAGAAATGGCCAACTTTGACGCAGGACTGTTTTCATCATTGTTCTCCTCCTCCTATCTCAGTGTCTTCGAGTTCCAACTGCTGGTCCACTGTAAAGACAATCTTTCCATCAACATTTTCCCAATCAACATGTAAATCTCTTGTTAACTGGCGTGTAATCGACCATTCTGCTAATTTATCCATTGATGTGAGTGGGGCAGGACTTGCCTCACGAATTTTCATCGGCGTCAATTCAAAGCGTGTTTCTCCTGAATCAAGCACATGAAACTGCCCCAGCGCTGTTTCTCTTGTTCTAGTCCAACCTTGATCAAATACAAAATTTCCAAGGCTATAGAAAATAGCTGTGCCATCATACACCTCTGCTGATTCCAATACATGTGGGTGGTGACCAATAATAATATCAGCTCCAGCATGAGAAAGGGCATAAGCCAATTCCCTTTGTCGGTCACTTACACGACTGTTGTACTCATGACCCCAATGAGCATGGACAATAACAAGATCTGCATGATTACTTGCCTCTGCTGTCATCGGAACAAACACTTCTGGATTAAAATTAAGAATACCTGGGCTCTCTTCATTTGCTACTGCTGCTTCGCCCCCGATATCGGAAAAGCTTAGAGTTGCAATAGTCATTCCGTTTTTTTCTTGATAGGAAATCCGTTCTTGAGCTTCTTTCATGTTCGCTCCAGCACCAATTCCATCTATACCACTATAATCAAATGCTTGCAACGTATCAACTAACGCATTTTCTCCATAATCCATTGTATGATTATTGGCTAGGGCTGCGGTTGAAAAACCAGCCTCATCCATCGCGTACACGGCTTCTTTCTCACCTCTTAATGTGATGGACTTTCCCTCCCGTTCTTCATCTTCTCGCTCTGTAATCGGGTTTTCGACGTTACCTGTCACATAATCTGACGCATCAAAAAACGGTTGTACATAACGAAATAAATACGAATGAGAGTGACGACTCGTAATTTCTTCCACATAACGTCCCGTCATAATATCGCCGACAAAAGCGCCTGACACAACTGCGTCATTCGGTTGCTCGACTTCAGGAGCCTCACGCCCATCTACAAAATAAAAGATTGAAAAAAGGATAATGGCAAGCGGAAAAGCAATCATTAAATGAATAGGTATCCGTTGCTTCTGGTGTTTCAAAAATTTAAGTAACTTCTCGTGAAAGTTTAATTTTCGTTCCGGTTTATGATTTGTGTCCACCATTAAGCCCTCCCCTCTTAAAACAGATAATACACATACATAATAAGGAAAGTTGCACCACTAAGTAGCAGTGTGCTTCCAAGTGTAATCGTTACACCTTGCTTTTGAATGGTATTGGCAATTAAACCTGGTACGATTACTCCAAGCCCTCTAAATTCATGTATTTCAAATGGTAAAATAGGATAAGCAAAATCCAGCACGAGCTTTAAACAAATTCCTGTTATCAACATTGCTGCGAATTTCCTGCGTCCATATAAAATCATAATACGCGATAAACCATATTTCACAATTACATAAGTAAGCAAGCTGACAAGCAATACAAGCGCTATAAAAACAGGTTGGTCAAACACAAGCGCCAAGTATCCAGGTACAACAAGACCAGCTGGCATAATACCAAACTTCTCTGCAAACAGCAGACTAAGTAACACACCTAAAATCAAAGATATATATAAATCATCGCCAAACATGATGTTCCTCCTAATTAACTAACAAACTGTTTCATTTTTAATTCATTAAATGATTCAATTAACGGTTCCGCAGAACCATGAATATTCCCAACACCATACAAGGTTGAACCTGCTTGAATGTCTTCTTGCAACTCGTCCATAATCTCTTCTGTTGATTGTCCTTCTAGGTTTTTCATTTGAGTAGCTGGTATATGCCCAGCTTCAAATGCACGTGCAATCGGTTCCGTTGTTTCGCCAATTAATACAAGCGTCTCCATCTTTATGTAAGGCAGCACATCTCGTGCAAATTGTTCCGTTCGATCAACACGGTCTGCTCGGCAGTTCATGATGACGACGGGTTCCTCTACTGGGTAACCAACATCCTTCACCCGTTCCCAAATATTAATGGTTGATGAAGCATCATTTGCAGCAAAACCGTTTACGAAATAGCTAGGTTGATCTTGGTTTCCAATTGGGCTAATACGCATCGCACCAGGGTCAGGGGGTGCACTTAGCATTCCTTGCATCGCTGTCTTCTTATCAATACCAAGCGCTTTTGCTACACCTAAAGCGAGCGAAGCGTTGTCTGGGAAAACCATATAATCAAATTGTTTCAAATAGGCTTCTGTGATTTCGCTATTATCGGCGACAATCACTTTCGTATTGCGCTTGTGCGCGATCGCTTCATAGTAAGAGCGAAATTGATCATCGGTAATAATGAGATGGCCATTGTATGGAATGGTTGCCGTAAATGCTTCTGCTACTTCTTGTAACGTTGGTCCCATCACATCCATATGGTCTTCTAATACATTAACGATAACCCCAATATTCGCTTGAAGCAGTTCCTCCTGGAAAATGATTTGGTAATCAGGGTTAACCGCCATACATTCGCTCACAATGGCTTCCGCCCCGAGGTCTACCGTCTCCTTCATGACTTCCTTCTGTTCTCCGATGTTCGGACCTTGTGGTTTTCGCACAATTGGTTTTTCCTCTGGTGTATTCCAATAAATCATTCGTGCATCTGTTCCAGTTGTTTTTCCCACTGTTTTTAACCCGGCTTCAAATAAAATACCTGTAATTAACCGTGTAACAGTTGATTTCCCTCGTATACCATTTATATTGACACGGGTTTTTAAGCGTTTAATTCGTTTTTGATGAGCTCGCTTTTCTAAGATTCCAACTACCAACAAGATTAAACAAGCACCAACGATGAGCCACATAAACAGTCCTCCTTTTCCATGTTTCCTTCTCTGCGTGATCGCCGCCTAGTATTTTAACGTAAAACAATCTCCCTCAGTCCATTGTTACAGAGCTGTATTGAGATTGTTATTGGATATGCAACCTAAGTGAAACACATTGTAATAACAAGAGTCTTCTCTCATAGTGAGATATCCCTCCTCTTTTCCAACAATTAATAATACCTGTGAAAAAAGTATCTTTTTGTCAAAAAATTGTTTCGGGACTCATTTTTCGCACAAAAAAGCTTTTGCTCTAAAAGCAAAAGCCTCTCCTTTTATCTTTCATCTATCACACGAACTGCACCAACATACCTGTCACGCCAGTAATTACTTGCTCTATAATTGGTAATTGTGACGCCTTCAGACAAAGTTACGTGAACAATCCGCCCATCTCCAATATAGATAGCTGGATTTAATGCATTTCCTTCAAAAAAGAGAATGTCACCCGCTACGATATCCGTTTCTTCGATTTCCTCGCCAAATTCAAACTGACCATCGGCATAGCGAGGCAAATGGATATCATAAGCTTCTTCGTAAACAAATTGAATGAAACCGGCTGTATCAAACCCTTCTTCTGGCGTTGTTCCTCCCCTCACATACGGAACCTCACCAACATACGTGGTTCCCACCGCTACCGCTTCGTTTTCTTCTGGAAGTGTTAAACCGCGGAAGCTTCGCACTCCTTTAAAATGTGCTTGCCAATAATCAGAAGACAAATAGGATTCAACGACCCCTTCATTTCGGCTTGCATGAATGAAACGACCATCTCCTACATAAATTCCGTTGTGCGAAATCCCCTCTTTATACGTATCTTGAAAGAAAACAACGTCTCCAATCGATATATCTTCCTCGGACACCGCTTCACCCACTCGCCATTGTTCTTCAGCCGAACGAGGCAGGTGGATGCCATTTTGTCTAAACACATAACGCATAAGCCCAGAACAATCAAAACCTATAGCCGGATCTGCTTCTCCAAACACATATGGAACCCCAAGATATCTGGCGGCTTCCTGGACAAAGGGATCGTCCGGAAGCGTCACATTGTCATCTATTCGTTTCGCTCCTAAATAACGACTATTCCAATAATTACTTAAAGAAAATTCCGTTCGTTCCACTCCACCTGATTTGGTCACATGAAGCAACTGGTCTTCACCAGCATAAAAAGCCACATGTGTTGGAGTGACATTATTTCCAAAGAAAAGAAGATCCCCTCGCTCAACCTCTTCTCGATTAACAGCCTCTCCTATGTTCCATTGAGCAGCTACCGTGCGTGGCAATACGAATCCTTGCGCTTCTTCGAAAACATACTTCGTGAAACCAGATGGATCAAATCCATCATCAGGATCATCGCCACCAAACTGATAAGGCACCCCGAGATATGTTTCTCCCGTCTCCACAACTTGCGCATTCGCAACTGGACTAATAAACAACACGCTACCGAACACACTTCCTAGTACATATTTTTTCATGCCGCACCTCCACTGAATTTTATTTTAGCGTAACACGCAGATAACCCCTCCATATAGAAAAAAGGGGATGTACGAAAGACCGTAGACCACTATTTGCATACGGCGACCACGTTCAATTTACATCCCCTCAACTACACTTCGATTCTTACAAGCATCCGTTAACGACTCGTGGCTACCGACCTATTAAAACGGAAAGTCCCTTCTTCCACTCTGCACACCAACCCATTGTACTGTCGTAAACTTATCAAGTCCCCATTCGCCACCAAAGCGACCAAGCCCAGACGCTTTTTCACCGCCAAATGCAACGTGAGCTTCATCATTTACTGACTGATCGTTTACATGAATCATGCCCGTTTCAATTTGACGCGCAACTTCCATTCCTTTGAACCGGTCTTTTGTAAATACAGAGCCACTTAAACCATAAGGAGACGCATTGGCAATCTGAATGGCTTCCTCTTCAGACTGAACGTTTATAATCGGAGCCACTGGCCCAAATAGCTCTGTCTTCGCAACCTCCATGTTTTGAGTAACATTCGTTAACACGGTTGGTTCAAATACATTGTTGTCTGAAGAGCCACCAATCTCTAAAGTTGCTCCTTCTTTGACCGCCTGTTTCACTGCTTTTGTTAAATGTTCCAACTGCCCTTCGTTTATAATCGGTCCAACGATTACATCCTTTTTCGTCGGATCCCCTGTCGGGAGCTCTTTGACACGTTGTATAAACGAAGAAACAAACCGGTCATAAACCTTTTCATGAACAATGATTCGATTAAGGGCCATACATATTTGCCCTTGATGCAAGAATTTGCCGAAGATCGCTGCATCTACAGCCGACTCAACATCTGCATCTTCAAGCACAAGCATCGCATTGTTCCCACCGAGTTCGAGGGTCGTTTCTTTTAAATGCTTCCCAGCAAGCTCAGCAATATGGCTACCAACTTCAGTTGATCCAGTAAATGAGATTAACTTAGGTATGGAATGTTCCACAAATGCATCCCCAATCTCTGATCCTCTACCTACCACCACATTTAGTACTCCCGCTGGAAACCCAGCCTTCTCAAATAGAAAACCGAACAACAACCCTGCACTAACTGGAGTGTCAGAAGCTGGCTTTAACACAGCTGTATTACCAGCTGCAAGTGCTGGTGCAATGGAGCGCATGGCCAAGTGAAATGGAAAATTCCACGGTCCAATAATGCCAACAACTCCTTTTGGTTTCCGATAGACATAGTTTTCTTTGCCTGGATTTTCTGAAGGAAGAATTTGTCCATTCGTCCGAGTTGGGTACGACATCGACTCCTCAATGACTAACCGTGCTGAATCAATTTCAGCGTTGGCTTTTGTAACGGTACTACCTGACTCTTTTACTAGCCAATCAACAATGATCTCTTTTTCATCTTTTAATACATGGAGTAATTTATGGAATCTGTTTCGTCTTTTTGAAGGAACTGTATTGGCCCACTCCACTTGCGCTTTTTTTGCTGCTTGATAGGCCTGATCCAAATCGTCTTCATTTGCAGACTGAATGACTCCAATTTCTTCGCCTGTATATGGATTCACATTTTTTATTGTTTTATCACTCTGACCTGTCTTCCATTCGCCGTTTATATATTGTTTATTAGGTTGAAATGGCATCACAAAAACTCCCTTTCTATCTATACATGTCTACTACTAATCCATTCCCATTCCCCTAACCTATCAAACAGGTGCTTTATATAAGTAGGTGGGAGTGGTTTTCTTTAAACATTAGACGAAGCAGCATCATACAAGGAAAGGCGCGATGCCTTCCTTTTCTTTTGTGATCAATAAAAAAGAGGTTCACCCCAATCGGTTCGTTTTCACGACCTTTTTGGGTATGAACCTCTCTTTATCTTGTCGGGATATCTAACCCCGTCTCCCATTCACCAACTGGATAATTAGAACAATTGCCGCTACAATTAGTAACAAGTTGATTAGACCGCCACCAATTCCTCCAATTAAACCTAAAAGCCATAAAACTAAAATAACAATTAAAATTGTCCAAAGCATAAGTAAAACCTCCAAATGATTGCTTTATGTTGCATGTAAGTTACTATTCCCAAAACCTCCGAAACAAAACATAACTGAATTAAATGTTTTTAAAAAAGGCAGTTGAACTCTTATGGAGTTCAACTGCCTTACACATACGTTAAGATACAATTCTAAGCCCTATTACGGAAATCACAACAAGACCGATAAAAATGATACGGAGACGATCTTTTGACTCATTATAATAAATCATTCCAACTAAAGCGCTGCCGACAGTACCAATCCCCGTCCATACCGCATAAGCGACGCCAAGAGGAATGGTTTCCATGGCGATTCCAAGCAGCCCAAAGCTAATAATAAAGCCGATCATCAGAATAGCAAAACCTTTTTTCTTTTGTCCTTGTGCAATTATTTGAATACCCGTTACGCCAACGACTTCAAATATGCCTGCAATAATTAAGAGGAACCAACTCATCTTTATGCGCCTCCTTCTTCTCGCTGTTTGTCGCCTGTCACTAGTTTCAGTCCTAGGACACCGATAAGAAGCAGGAGAATAAATAAGATCATCCAACCATTAATTGCCGCATTAAAAAAGAAATAGTCCACAAAAACAGTTCCTACTGTACCTAAGGCGACAAATATTGCGTATACTGTACTTGTTGGCAACACAGTAGCGGCTCGAACAAGCAATGTAAAACTAATAATAATTCCTATAATTGTCAGTCCCCATTGAAGAGGAGTACTAGCATACTTTAAACCCGTTGCCCAACCAACTTCAAAAACACCTGCAATGACAACGAAAAACCACATCATTGTAAATCAGCTCTCCTTTTAATAAACCAATAAACTAACTAACGGTAGTTAGTATAACACCCTTTTCAAAATAGGGCAATACACATTTAATTAGAAAGGTTTGGTAAGATGAGTACAAAAAATCGCATACTTGAAGCTGCATTGGTATCCTTTGCGAGCCATGGATACGAAGGGACAACCCTTGCACAAATCGCAAGTGAAGTGGGCATACAAAAACCATCACTTTATAACCACTTTAAAAGCAAAAACGAGTTGTTTATCATCCTCGCCGAAACCATTATGGATGCTCTCGTTGAAGAAATTGAAAAAAGTGCTGACAACTATAAAGATAAACAACTTGAGACTAGATTAAAAAAAGTATTAGCAAATAGTTGTGACTTCATCCTAGAAAACCATGAAGGGATTATGTATAAACGATTCATGCTGTTCCCACCAGCCGAGTTGAAGGACAGCGTGAAAGCAATTGCAAAACGTGGCGATGAAAAAATCGATGCGGTTTTGACTGATTTATTTCAACACGGTCAAAAAGAAGGGGTGTTAAAAGAGATTCCAGAAAAGATGTTTGCCTCTTCCTACTATTGTTTATTAGATGGTCTTTTTACTGAAAGCTTTATTTATGATCGCTCTGACTTCCAAAGACGTTTTCAAGATGCTTGGACGATTTTTTGGTTTGGCATTTCAAAAGAGCCATACGCCCCAAATGAATAAGGAAACATAACAAAAGCTAGGCAGAGCGCCTAGCTTTTGTTAATACTCAATTTTTTGTGTGTACGTCGCCCACGTTTGAAATGGATCCAATCGATTTACTGTTTTTAGACCATAAAAAGGAATTTGGCGTACGTCATAATCTTTTTTGATTTCCTCGTAAATGAACGCATCATCAAAACCGACCGCCGCTGCATCTTTTTTCGTTGCCGCAAAATAAACCGCCTCTGGACGCGCCCAGTAGATTGCCCCTAAACACATTGGACATGGTTCACAGCTCGTGTATAACGTGCACCCATCAAGTTGAAAATGCTCCTTCTGTTTACAGGCATTGCGAATGGCAACCACTTCGGCATGCGCAGTTGGGTCGTTTGCATTTGTTACAGAATTGGTGCCTTGGCCAATAATCATACCTTTCCGATCAACGACAATTGCGGCAAAAGGACCTCCACCTTGTTTGATTGACTCTTTTGCCAAGTCGATCGTCTTTGTTAAAAAACCCGAATGAATAGGATCCATGTCACTACCCCCTCTAAACTGAAATACATTTAGCATACGAAGTGTAACCTTCTTATTCAATTACCCCGTTACCTTTTCTAACACGGATGTTTATTTTATTAAAGACTGGGAATGAAATAAGACATTAGATATGAATTAAAGGAGATGTTAAAGAGATGAATGTACTTGTTATAGGAGCAAATGGCCAAGTTGGTAAACATGTCATTAAAGGCCTTGCTAAATCAGAACATAAGGCAACAGCGATGGTTCGTAAAGAGGAACAAGCGAACAAAATGAAAGAACTTGGGGCAGACGAAGTGGTTCTCGGAAATTTAGAAAAAGATTTCAGCCATGCTTTTACCAATATAGATGCTGTGATCTTTGCAGCCGGTTCTGGAGGTTCAACTGGTGCGGATAAAACACTTGTCATTGACCTATGGGGAGCGATCAAGGCGTTTCAGTATGCCGAAAAAGCAAAGATCAAACACTTCGTCCAACTAAGTTCCATTGGAGCAGGTGATCCCGATGCACAACCAGACAATATAAAACATTATATGGTCGCAAAAGCGGTATCAGACCAAATGTTGATGGCTACATCGCTTAATTACACAATCGTTCGCCCTGGTCCTTTAACGAATGAAGCTTCCATTGGTTCAATTGAGACTACGGACATGTTCAAAGAAATTGGCTATCGCTCCATTCCTCGGGCTGATGTTGCCACTGTGTTAATTGAATCGTTATCAACTGAATCTGCACGCGGTAAAGCATTTGAATTACTTGCAGGAGATCAAGAGATTAAACGAGCACTAGAAAACGTATAAAAAATAAAACAAAACGTTTGTCCTATTCATTGACAAGCGTTTTGTTTCTATTCTTCAGCAGGTTTCCGCTTTTCAATTTGAGGTTTTTCATAAAAATCTGAGACGGTTGTTTTACGCTGCCAACTTCTCTTGTTGATTCACATATAGCTTTTCTGCCTCATTCCTATATTAAGAACAATGGCTACAGCAATTAAATTCGTTAATAATGCTGACCCTCCATAACTTAAAAAAGGCAATGCCAGTTACAGGCATAAGTCCTATTGTCATAAGGATCATTCGATAAATAAGCAGAAAGAATACACAAATCACAAATGTTGAACCGATAAAACCAAACTCTTTCCCAATCACAGCAAAAATAAAGTCTGTATGCAATTCCGGTGTCGAAGCATTTGCAGCCTGCGTACTATTTAAAAAGCCGCTCCCTAGCAACTGACCCGAGCCAATTCCTCTTGCAATGCATAACTTGAAGCATATTCCGCTGGGTAGAGCCAGCCATATATTCGTTCAAGCTGATGGTCTTCAAGAATCTTATAGTTAATCAATACATCGACATAGTTAAATAACAAATAAAAGATGCCTGCTATCCCAGCTATTGCAAGTGTTACAATTACCCCAAGCATTCTATAAGAAATTCCTGATACAAGAATGGTTCCAGCAATAATCGATGCTAGCACGAGTGCACTTCCTAAATCTGGCTGTTTGAGGACCAACAAGAATGGCGGTAATGCTACTAGCACAATCAACCCTAACTTAATAGAGTCATGTTTCATCGTTTTCTCTGAGAAGTGTTGGTTTAATACAAAAATAAGATGGGCTAACACGAGTACGAGAATGATTTTCATTATTTCTGATGGCTGATAGATTCCTGCACCATTATATTCAATCCATCTGCGCGCTCCGTTATGCTCATACCCCCAACATTCCACCTTCCATTTCCTTATTTATAGTCTTATCATACCATGTTTTTCGACAATTCAAGCTCACTTACAGGTATATTTTGTCACCTTTATTTCTGTTATACTTGAGCTAACATCCATACATACGCACTTAAATCGGAGGGGAATTTTATGTCCATCTTAGTTACTGGCGGTGCCGGTTATATTGGTAGCCACACATGTGTTGAACTTCTTAATGCGAATTATGACGTTATTATTGTTGATAACTTCGACAATAGCAACGAAGACTCGGTTGCTCGAATTGAAAAAATTGCCGGCAAATCAGTTAAGTACTACAACGTAAATTTGCTTGATTTTGACTCACTTAATCATGTGTTTATGCAAAATAAGATTGAAGCTGTAATTCATTTTGCTGGGTTAAAAGCAGTTGGCGAGTCCGTGGCCAAGCCCCTTTATTATTATGAAACAAATATTGGTAGCACCCTTAATTTATGTAAAGTAATGGAAGCACATCACGTGTACAAGCTTGTCTTTAGCTCGTCAGCGACTGTTTACGGTATGCCTGATTCAGTTCCTTTAAACGAGACTGCGCCATTACGTGCTTTAAACCCGTATGGTCGCACAAAAATCATTATTGAAGATCTTCTTCGTGATGTAGCTGCTTCCAACGAGAATTGGTGTATTTCTCTCTTACGTTACTTTAACCCGATCGGCGCCCATAAAAGTGGGCTAATTGGCGAAAACCCATCTGGTATGCCTAATAACTTGATGCCTTTTATTACTCAAGTGGCGGCAGGGGTGCGTGAAGAACTCTCTGTATTTGGCACTGATTACCCAACCGATGATGGCACATGCGTCCGTGATTACATCCATGTGGTTGATCTTGCTTTAGGTCACTTAAAGTCGCTTGAGAAGCTTGATTCTTTTACTGGTACACAAGCCTATAACTTAGGTACTGGTCAAGGGTATAGTGTACTTGAGGTTATTTCCGCATTTGAACAAGCATCAGGCATCACGATCCCTAAGAAAATGGTTGAGCGCCGCCCTGGCGACGCACCTGTTTCTTATGCCGATCCAACAAAAGCAAAGAACGAACTTGGCTGGAGTGCCAAACGCGATCTATTGGAAATGTGCGAAGACTCTTGGCGTTGGCAATTATCTCTTTAACACTTCGCTTTTTTCATTCGGTGATTTCTGCTTGTCGACAAGGTCATGTAAAAACGATCTTGTTGACAAGCTTTTTTTCATGATAAACAACATACGATACTTCCCCCTTCGCTCCCTTCTTACACTTCGCTTGACATAGGCAGTTTGTGAGTCGCCCCATCTAGCTGTGAATCTTACCCTCATCTTTTTAGAGCAAGTGTCTACGTGTATACTTTCCGTGATTTGGTTTTCGAGAAGAAGTTGGTGTGCCCAGCCAAAAGGCACCAACGACAGATGCGTTCGTTTTCAGTCCTAAGCCGTCTTTCATTATACGGTTTTTTGTTTTGAATGACGTATAGCTCCTATCAAAAGCGTTGAGACTAGAAAGACGTTCTGTTTAATTGATCCAGATAAGGGTAATAAAAAGGAAAGTAAATACGGGAGAGGACAGATTCACAATGAAATGGTATACAAAAACAATCATCGTGCTTTTATCTGTAGGATTGTTCGCCATTGGCGCCTACGCTTTTTCTTTGTTTCAAGCTGCATCAAATGCGAATGAGGAAATGTACGAACCGCTTGAAAGCAGAACAAAGAGTGAAGGTGCTTCAGAACAGCGCGAGGCTTCAGCTTCACCTGGAGAACCACTGTCCTTTCTAATTGCCGGTGTTGATTCTCATGAAGAGGATGGATACGGGCGCGCAGATGCTTTGCTTATTGTTACCGTTAATGCCCAAGATGAATCAATTCAAATAGTAAGCATCCCTCGTGACACAAGAGCAGAAATCGTTGGCCATGGCACGTTTGAGAAGATTAATCACGCCTATGCCTACGGAGGTGCGGATATGACGATTCAAACGGTTGAGGAGCTGTTTCACATTCCAATCGATCACTATTTGGCAATTGATATGGATCAATTTATTGAAATGGTTGACACGCTTGGTGGCATTACGGTTGAAAACGACTTCGCTTTCTCTTTGTCAGGTCACGATTTCCCAGAAGGAGTTATTGAATTAAATGGCGAAGAAGCACTTGCTTACGTAAGAATGCGTAAAGAGGATCCAGAAGGAGATGCAGGTCGAACAAAGAGACAGCGAGATGTGCTTGAAGGGGTTATCGAAGAAGGTTTACAAGTTAGTCAAATGTCGTCTGCGCCCGATTTGTTACGATCGCTCGGGTCTACTCTTCAAACAGACTTAACCGTATCCAAAATGGCTTCTTATGCCCAAAACTATTACCCCGCAGCATCGTCTATCTCACAAATCGAGTTAGAATTTAGCGAGGAAACCATTGATGGTGCCTGGTATGCACTGATTTCAGAAGAGGAACGTGCTCGAGTAAGTCAAAACCTTTTAAACCATTTAGGACTAGATGAAACAACAAATTTAGAATAAAGAGTCTTAGTGGAGATCCAATAAGTAAGCATGTATTTGGTTGCTTATTCTCCCCTTCGGTGTGACAAGCAATAAAATCGAGGACATACTTTCACAGTTGCCTTAAATTTTTTACAGTCTAATGAATCGTTCCATGTTAGGATAGAGAAAGGCATATTTTGCCTAAAAAACAATTTTACGGAGGAACTTTTGATGAGGACACACTCTTCCATTCGCAATTCAATGCGACTTGTGAGTTGTTTCGGCCTCTTAGGAGCATTCATTTTTTCTGCTTGTACATCCCCAGAAGCCAGTCCAGCTCCTGCCGACCCACCAAACGAAACACATACGGTATCGCCTGATTATACAGAAGAAGAACCTGATCATGAAGAGGAAAAAGAAAAGAGCTTGGTTGTCTCAAATGGAAGCAAAACGGATGTGTTAGCTGCGCAAGCAGCCAGTGCTCCCTTCGACAAAACCTATTTAATTCCAGAAGGCATTGAAGTGCTCTCTACCAATGAGGCTCTCACGTTTATTGCTTCGGAAGACAACGAAAACACCTTCCAAGCAACGGTAAGCACTCAAGCACTTCCAACAGATTACAACCTGGCACTTCGCCGTGATTACACTTCGCTCTCACTGCGTTCTGAAGAGAGTGAACCAAACGAAGTGGAACTCGATTTGTTCTCTGAACTCCATTTTGATTATTATTTAACAGTTGAAGATGAATACGGAATTGTTCACCGTCTTGTCCAATTTGATGAAAAAAATAATTATATGTACGTCGCTTCATTAACATTAAATGACTCAGCAGATATTGGCCAGGAAGCATACGAAGAAATTGTCAGCCTTTTCCATGCCATTCTTATTTCAGGCAACAGTGACGCGATGGAAACAAAACCAATTAGCGAAGAGGACGAGGCATTATCTTTATCGGAAAAGCTCGAAGATCGGTCTATTCGCCAACCTGAAGAAGATCCACATGCGGCTACAGAAACCGGGCAACTAACCGCTAGTATTGATGGGACTTCCGTTGAGTTTCCAATCGAACAATTTGAGTTATTCGAAACACTTTCCATTAGCCTTCCTGAAGGCTATCAAATGCGGACATTGGGCGCACAATCCTACAGTTTCACTCATAGCGAAGATCCTGATTTTGAACCAATCACATTAATTATTGGACAAGCCCATCCAGACATTCCTATGAACCTTCACGTAAACGCACTTCGTTCTTCTAGTACAGAACTGGTCTCTGATGATTTCCCAGCACTACATTGGTACGATTATACCTTTGCTGAAGAGAATTCAGACGGATCATATAATGGGTTAACCCTTATTAAAGAATTAGATGATGGCCGGATCCTTGATTTAGCGGTGCGGTCCAACGATGAAGAAATTCAACCTGATGTATTAGCAAAAATGATTGCTTCTCTTTCATCAATTGAGCCTTAAAACCTTCCTATTGTCCGGAAGGTTTTTTGTCCTTATTTATAATGACCACCAATCTTTTTGCTCCGGTCTAGAAACTGTGAGGCTGCGGTCAAAGATGCAGCTCTTTGAATCGCAACTTTCCCGTACTTTCGACGAATTTCGTCCATCACATACCCTATATTTGATAAACGATCGCGACTTGCATTGTCTTCAAACAAACTCATTTGCCAGTTTTGGTCGCTCTGTAGATTTGTTAATCCTACATTTAAACGACGAATTGGGAATCCGTCCCAGTAACGATCCAGTAACACACACGCCGCCTCAAACACTTCCATTGTAATATTCGTTTCAATTGGCAGTGTCCGTTGGCGGTAAAAGCCTCTCTTCTCTTTAAAGCTCGCTCCATTTATGCCTAAAGAAACCGTACCTGCCATCTTACCCGCTTGCCTTGTCCTAGAGCAGACTTCCTCACATAGCTCCAAAAGCACCACGTGGATATCTTCTTTCTTCACATAATCACGAGGAAGCGTCATCCCATTCCCATACCCTTTTCGTCCAGCATGGGCTTTCCGCGTAACCGGAGAATAATCAACGCCATTTGCAGACATCCATAATACTTGGCCATGCACGCCAAAACGCTCTTTGATTCGTGCACAATCCGTTTTAGCTAGTTGTCCAATCGTTCGAATCCCCATATTACGAAAATGCATGGCCATCTTGTTCCCGACACCAAATAACTTCTCAATCGGCAAACTCCATAAATCAAACTCCAACATATCTTGACTTAATGAGTAAATGCCCGTACTGTTTTTTTTCGCAAAGTTATCACATGCCAGCTTAGCAAGTACTTTGTTTTCACCAATTCCTATTCGCGCCTTTATTCCCGTTTCCCTTTCAATACACTCCTTCACCTTTACAGCAATATCATAAGGTCCACCAAATAAGCGCTGACTTCCTGTAACATCCATAAACTGTTCATCGATTGAATAGGGCTCCACCAAATCAGTAAATTCACCTAGAAGTTTTGAAATCTTTAAAGACATATCCACATACAGCTGCATGCGTGGCTTAACGACAACCACATCAGGACACTTCTGCTGTGCCTCAAATAAACGCTCTGCATTTTTAATCCCCCGCGCTTTGGCAAGGGGGCAAGCAGCTAAAATAACACCACTTCTACGGTTAGGATCCCCAGAAACAACAAGTGGTCTACCCGCATATTGAGGATTTCTTGCATGCTCAATTGATGCATAAAAAGATTCCATATCAACTAAAAGAATAACTGACCCACGTTTCATGATATTCGCCTCCGCTTATATTCATTTTATTATAAACGAATATATGTTCGTTTATCAACAAAAAAATAAGAATGTACGTTCTGTAAAAATTTCCGTAATCGGAGGCAGTTTCCAAAAAAAAAACAGGCATAATGCCCGTTTTTTAGTGAAGACGCTTTGCGCCAAGGTATCTTGGGTTCCAATAGCTATTGTTCAAGTCAGCAACAGCAACACCGCCAGATGATCCAGCATGGATAAACTTGTTATTGCCAATGTAAATACCATTATGAGAAGGACCCGATTTATATGTTTCAAAAAAGACGATATCGCCTACACTCGGCGAACTAACAGATGTACCAGCATTCCATTGTTCCGCTGCAGTACGAGGTACACTAACGCCATTTTGACGGAAAATATACTGGATCAAACCACTGCAATCGAAACCGGACATCGACGTCCCGCCCCATGCATATGGTACGCCAATTGCAGAATTAGCCGATGAAACAAGTCCTGAAACAAGTCCACTCGAATTTGAGGGGTTCGAAGAGTTGTTGTTATTGTTAGTGTTTTGGTTATTTGACGATTGATTTTTGTTTACTGGTGCAGGGTTATTATTTAACTTTGAAAGCGTCTGCGGTCCAGCGATACCATCCACTTGCAAGCCGTTTGTACGTTGGAATTCACGTACAGCAGAACGCGTTGCTTCGCCAAAGTAACCTGTTGCATTTTCATTTAGATAACCGAGCGAACGGAGCTGCTTCTGTAAATCTGTTACTTGACCACCTTGGTTGCCGATGCGAAGAGTTGTGTTTGTTGAAACCGGCTTACTTTCAGATGGTTTTGATGGAGCAGACGTAGAGCTATTACCATTTAAAGCTGACTGCGTTTGCGGTCCTGCAATACCATCCACTTGCAAGCCATTCGCCTTTTGATAATTCCGAATCGCATCACGCGTGACCGTGCCATAATATCCTGTAGAAGACTGGTTAAAAAAGCCAAGCGAACGGAGCTTATCTTGAAGCGCTGTTACATTACTACCTTGACTCCCGATGCGCATAAGGCTTGTATTACTTGCTGGCGCACTATTGCCACCATTCGAAGCATTTGAAGAGTTTGGAGCAGATACGCTTTTCCCTTTTAGAGAACCAAGTGTTTGCGGTCCCGCAATGCCATCGACTGCTAAATTGTTCTCTTTTTGGTATGCACGCACTGCATCACGTGTATATGTGCCAAAGTAGCCTGTTGAAGTGCCATATGTAAAGAAACCTTTTTCTTTAAGTACATTTTGTAGTTCAGTCACATCAGAATGAGACATGCCTTGTTTAAGAGTACGGTCGCCAAGTGCTGCATCTGCTTCTTGAGGTGCCACAGCCACGACCCCAGCAATAATAGCAGACGAAAATAGCATTTTGTTTAAAGTTGATTTTTGCAAGAGAATGCCTCCTTTTCAATTCATCATTATTTTATTCGTTCCATTAATCTAGTCAATTCCACAATAAATAACAGTTTTCATAGTTTTCATCGGTAGGTTTGAGTAAATTTTACACGAAAACTCGTGCCTATTCTATCATTGTAACTAAACTGTAATATTACAAAAGTAAGGAGTTAATACCTAGTTTCGTTTTATGAGAAGCGTATTTCACTGCTATATCAACCATTTTTGCTTAAGGTCACTCTATGACACTAGTACGTGGAAGAGGTTGGGAAATAATTGACCTACACCAAAAGGCTGACTATTTTTCCTCCATCTGGTCGAATCAATTGTTGTTGAACTTTGCTATCATAAAAAAAAGGAGGCAACACGATGAGATGGAAGACAACTTATTTAGAAACATTACGACTCAAAGTAGAAAAACCTTCGCTTTTATTTTTAGAGAAAATTACAACCTCTCATTTAAATCAGTTTCCGTTTGAAAACATTAGCAAGTTACTCAAACAAGACAAGGAACCAAATATACCTTCACCATCAGAGCTCCTCCACAATCGTTTAATCTACCATACAGGAGGCACTTGCTATACATTAAACGCCAACCTCTTCCAACTCTTAAAAGCACTAAAATTTAATTGCCGACTGCTTCAAGTCGGAGGGGTTCATTTAGCTATTTTAGTCTTCTTTGCAGATGAGATGTATTATGTGGATTGTGGAGCGACCGCACCAAACTTCAAACCACTCCTCTTAGAAAACAAAAAAATTGAACGTGCTTTTGAACAAGATCAAGTCTTTATTACACCTACAGGAGACCAATCTTTCGAATACAAACGGTATTTGAATGGAGCGCAGAGCGGAAGCACATGGTCATTTCGTACAGATCAACTAAACACGACGATTGAAGACTTTACAGAAATTATGAACGATTCCTTTGCCGAAGACGCTCCATTTATGACGATCCTCCGCTGCCACCTCTATCAACTTGATCAGAAACGTAGTGTTTCACTAGTTAATGACAAATTCACGATCCGTTTCCAAGAAGGAGGGGCAGAAACAGTAAAACTGCATTCAATCGAAGAGGTAGAAAAAGTGATCTCACAAGAGTTCCGCTTACCTAACTTACCAATCCGCCAAGCAATTGAGGGCTTAAAGAAAAGAGGACATGATATCTTTGCACATTAAAAAAGCCAGTATAACTGGCTTTTTTGGTCGGTGGTCATCTCCCTACCTAAATAAAAAAGGATTAGCAGACTACTTATGCGTGAGTAATGGTGATACGAGGCATTCGTTGTTTCCATGAATCTTGCATAACGTTTCCCCTTTCTATCAACACGAAAAACCCCATCGAAAAAAATCTCCAATGAGGTGAAAGTTTAAAATCCAGAACAGATCACTTTTTATGATTGCAATGCTTTCACATGGCCAGCAAGTGCATACAGCGCAAGCGTTGAAGCAAAGTGGGACGAAACATTATTGGTATCTTGTTGCGGATATACTTCTACAAAATCCATACCGACGATCCCTCTTGATGCAAACTCGTGGACAAGCGTTAAAAGCTCATATGAACTTAATCCGTTTGTATCGATTGGGCCACCTGGATTAAACGCAACATCCAAGACATCACTACAGATAGAGAGGTATACCATATCCACATCTTCTGCTGCTTTTTCATATAAATTTGCTGCAAAAGCACGTAAATCGGAAGCTTCCTTAATGTCGTTTATCGTAAACGTTTTCGCACCAGATTGCTGTGCATATTTCCCAGTTTCAGGTTTATTTCTCGGTCCATGTATTCCAATATGAAGCAAGCTTTCATTTCGTACTGACTCATGCTCATATAAGCGAGCAAACGGCGTTGATCGAGCATATTTCGCACCCTCATGATGGGGCATGTTGTCATAATGAGCATCTAAATGCAAGATACCGATTTTTTTACCTGGATGCTGTTCAGCAAGACCGGCTACAATTGGATAAGTAATGCCATGATCTCCGCCTAGCGCTAAAGGAAATTTGCCCGTTTTCCAAACACCTTTCGCAAAGGCTTGAATGCGTCGCATCGACTCATCTACATCAGCAGGTACAACATCCACATCACCTAAGTCTGCAAGCTGTAAATGTTCAAACACATCAATATGGTTAAGTTCCGGTAAATAACCAGAGTACCTCCCTGAAGACAGACGCATCACTTTTGGACCTAACTCACAGCCTGTGTAGTCTCCCCAAGTGACTGCCCCTTCCCAAGGGACACCATAAACAATCACATCCACATCTTCAATCTCTTCCACCGTCCCATTTTTTGCGCCAAGAAATGGTGGGGTATTCCCATAGATCATTTCACCCATCGTCCATCCGCTCCTTTACCTGTCTCTCAACATACCATTCCTGTTTCAGTAGTGTAACAAACCTCAATTTCTTAAAACAGAATTTTTTTGTTTCTTAATTAAAGGCCTCTGAATCAACCTAGCTAACAACCCCCCCTATTACAAAAAGAACACCCTCTCTGCTTTATATGCAAAGAGGGCGTTCCTTTTAATCAATCATTCGACTTGAGCGAGATTTCGCTGTTGTTTGTTCCATTCGTTTTGCCAATGGTTTTTTCATCACAAATCCAAATAATAATGCAAGTACAAAGAAAAGCATTAATACGCCTACATTTAACCAGACAGCCCCCGGCACGATACCGCCAACTGCTTCTCGTAGCAAGTTAATTGCATACGTAAATGGCAGGAATGGATTAATTGCTTGAAAAAACGGTGGTGCGACTTGAATAGGGAACGTCCCGCCTGCCCCTGATAGCTGGAGGACCATAAAGATAATCGCCATCGCTTTTCCAATGTTTCCAAACACGGATGCAAGCGTATAGACAATTGTCATAAACACAAACCCAACGATTACTGTAAAAACAACAAACCAAACAGGATGGGCTGCATAGGTTCCAAGAATCAATAAGTTCCCAATGCTAACAATTAGAGCTTGAAATAGGCTCACAAGTAAGAATAAGATTAATCGCCCGAAGTACACATGGTGGACCTTATATTCTTCACGCATATCAAGCGGATGCACATCGGTTTTAAGCAAGTTTGATAGCAACAGAGAGCCTACCCATAAGGATAGTGCCGTATAAAATGGTGCATTTGCCGATCCATAGTTTGGCACTGGATACAGTTGCTCTTCTTCAAGCTCAACAGGCTCTTTAAAAAAGGCACTCTCTTCTTCGATATCATTTTTTAGGAGCCCAATAATTTCTTCAAGATCATTATTTTGTTCAAAATCACGGATTCGTTCTGCCACATCGCCAACTGTCTCTTCTAAATCAGGTAACTGTGTAGCTACAAAAGAGGATACCTCTCCAAGCGCTTCTTCAAATCCGGGTAAATTCTCTTCGAGCTTATCGACCATTAATGAAAATTCTTCCTCAAGGACTGGTAAATCATCACGGATAAACGATGCTGCCTGATGAATCCGCTCTTCAATCGCTGGAAAATCCTCTTCCATAAATGAATTTACACGTTCAATGGCAGCTACTGCTTTTGGAAGTTCCGTTTCAATAAAAGCGATGCCTTCATTGATTCGTTCTTCAATTGCAGGAAAGTCATCGAGCAACTGCTGCAATTGCTCTTCTCCTGTTAAACTAATCGCTGCCGCTTGTTCCAATAACTCTCCTAAATCAGGTAACCGGTCTTTCATGTCTTCTAAATCTTGAGCAGCAGAGGCAGCTTCCGATTGGACTTCTCTTATCGCTGACTTAATCGTTTCTGAACCACCATTTGAAAAATAGCCTTGAACCGTTTGCGCACTGGATTCAGCCGTTTTTGCTCGTTCTTTTATTTCCTCTAATGCAGCGGAATCGAGTTCCCCACCAGATTCAAGCGTGCCCATAGCTGATTGCACACTACCTTGTAATTGATTAACCTGATCCCTCGTACTAGTAAGCGATTCAATTAATGGCAGTAAATCGTTTGAGGGTAAGGGTTCATTTAATTCTGTTAAGAAATCAATCGCATTTGTCAGCGCCGCTTCATTTGCGCTTAACGTCTCATTAATAGCGCTCAGTTGCTCAAGCATCACATCTGTTGACTCTCCGCTTTCCACTTGGTCAATTGCAGTTAACACGGCAGCAGATGCCTGCTCAACAAATCGTGCCTGCTGTTCAATCACATCAACAAGTGGATCGACTGACCCCTCTAGTTCAGATAAAACATCCTGAATGGACTCAATATAACCTTCCGTATTTTCCACAATACTTCCGGCTTTGGGTAACGCTGATTGAGCGCGCGCAATCCCCTCTTCTGCTGTGCGTACCATCTCAAGCGCTTCATTCAACTCTGTTTCAATTTCTCCAAAGCGGTTTCCAATTGTTATGATTTGGTCAGCCGCCTCTTCAATTTCGGGGATCATTTCTTCCAAATCATTTAATTGATTGGCTAACGTGTGTATTTCCGGAAGTCGTTCTTCGAGTTCCAGTACGTACCCAGCACCTTGGTTAATCTCCGGGAATCGTTCCTCAATTCCCATCACTTGTTCAAGCTTTTCTTTTATATTAGGCCAGTCATCATCCAGTTCCGTAATCTTTGAACCAAGCTCATTTATTTCTGGAAAGCGTTCTTCTAGGTTAAAGATTTGCTGTTCGAGTCGCCGAATTGTTGGTAGCTCATTCTCAAGTTCAATTCCAATTTCATTAAACTGTGTAAATAGGGCTTCAGACGCTTCTGCCAAAAACTGTTCAGAAATTTGACTGACAACAGCGGATGCTCCAGCGGATGTCATTTTTGGCGCAATTGCGTTCATCTTCTCGTTCACTTCATAATGAACAACAGGAGCTGCAGGAGATCCATCCAACACGCTCGTTAATTGTTCTGAGAAGTCACTTCCGATGTACACACTTGCGTAATAATCACCTTTCTTAACACCTTCTTCAGCTTCTTCCCTCTCTACAAAACGCCAGCCCATCTGGTCGTTATCACGGAGGTTTGTCACTAATTCATCACCCACATGAATTTGTTCTCCATCAACCTCTGCACCTTGGTCTTCATTTACGACAGCCACTTTGATTTGACCTGTGTTGCTATATGGATCCCATGTAGCAGCAATATTAAACCAAGCGTAAAGAGATGGCAGAAAGGCAAGACCAACGAGCAAAAGCGCCACAAGAGGGACGCGCTTTAAGTTGAGCATATCTTGTTTTACAATTTGCCATACTTGCTT
Source organism: Shouchella patagoniensis (assembly GCF_002019705.1). Lineage (GTDB taxonomy): Bacteria > Bacillota > Bacilli > Bacillales > Bacillaceae_D > Shouchella > Shouchella patagoniensis. The sequence continues at coordinate 2,441,786 of NZ_KV917377.1, forward strand.
CATTTCATAAATCGTTTCCCCTCTATTTTATAATGATTACGTGTGTCTTATCATAACTCAACCTTTTATAATAGACAACTTTTGTCCATAAAGAACACAAATAAGAGAAACCCTTGATTTAACAAGGGTTTCTCTCGGCGCAAGCGCTTTATCTAGATCGTCAAAAAAGATGTGAATTAATGAGTTATTTCTGTCCGCAGTCTTGGAAATTGAAGCAATTAGACAACCAAACACATTCGTGCTTGGTTGCCTTCTTCCATTCAAACTTAGTTGCAACATGAATGGCATCTCCATGGCTATCCCTCTAATGATTAAGCCTCTTTAAATGCAAATGTCATATCCGCCTGTGCTGCAACTTCACCTTCCACATAAGCAACACCCTTTGCTTTTACAACCGGGCCTTTCATCCTTGTAATCTCAACTTCTAAACGTAGTTGATCACCGGGGCGGACTGGCCTTTTAAATTTACAGCCATCAATGGCGGCAAATAAACCAATTTTGTCTGTCCCTTCATGGGCTTTTGCTACGGTTAACCCAGCCACTTGTGCAAGTGATTCAACAATTAACACTCCTGGCATAACAGCATAGCTCGGGAAGTGTCCATTAAAAAACTCTTCATTTGCCGTCACATTCTTTATTCCAACAGCGCTTTTTCCTGCTTCCAGTTCAACCACTTTATCCACCAATAAAAAAGGGTAGCGGTGGGGTATTAATGCTTTAATTTCCTCGATATTTAACATCGTAAAGCCTCCTAATTCATGCAATACGCTTATTTTACCATATTTGTTCAGCTATTTTTCATTAATGAAAGAATGATCAATATCAACTATACTGGAGAAAAAGGAGTTTTCTATTTTGGCACTGTTACAAATGCAATTCTTATCTGAAGCAATCGGAAAACAAACGTCGGTTTCCATTCTACTACCAGATGACATACAACCACCTTATAAGACGCTCTATTTATTTCATGGATGGAGTGACGACCATTCTGCTTGGATGCGTCATTCAGCCATCGAACAATATGCCAAACGCGAACAAATTGCCGTTATTATGCCAGACGTAGGTCTTAGTTATTATACAGACATGGTATATGGGGGGCGTTATTATACATACATTTCGAAAGAACTCCCTGCCCGTATGGAACGTGAATTTTCTCTTTCCACTAAGAGAGAAGATCGTTATGTCGCCGGATTGTCGATGGGCGGCTTTGGTGCGTTAAAATGGGCATTAAACGAACCAAATCACTTCGCAGCTGCCGCAAGTTTTTCAGGCGCATTGATCATTGAGGAACTATTAAAGATCCATAAGCAAACAGGCAACCATACGCGTAAGCCGTTTATGCAAGCAATCTTCGGCAAAGAATTAAATGTTGAAGCGACTGGCGGGAACTTAATTAAACGTATCGAAACACAAACAAAAGCCCTCCCCCCGCTATATCAATACTGCGGAACGGAAGACTTTGTTTACGACTTGAATCGACTCTTTCGTGACCAAGCAAGATCGCTTCATGCCGACATTTACTACCAAGAAGGCCCTGGTGACCATACATGGGATTACTGGGATGCACGTATCGATGAGTGGTTGCATCAATTGCGCACAGACAACTTACTCTAACTTAAAACTGTGCCGCTGCTTCTCTTACCTGGCCAAGACCAGTTTCTATAATTGTTTCAGACTGGTCTGGTGCAGCGTTATGCCCTTCAATAACAAGTTCTGTCGGGTTGATAATGCCCCAAAGTGAAACCGTTTGACGGACAAGTTTCATCGCCATTTCCGCACTTTCCATCGGTGTTCCTTCTGAATAAAGCCCCCCACGCGCTGTCAACAAAGCCATCGTTTTATCTCCAACTAGTCCAACTGGTCCCGTTTCTGTATATCGGAATGTTTTACCCGCTTGTGCTAAATAAGATAAGTAGGTAATCATTGGGGCTGGCACGGTGAAATTCCAAAGAGGAAAGGAGAAAACAACTTTATCAGCTTTCATAAACTGTTCCTGATACCCTTCAATCGTCTCAACCAGCGTTTTTTCGTTTGTATCTAGCTCCATACCCCGGGCTTTTTTATATTGAGCTGTAATCGCGTCATTTCCGTAATAAGGAAGTTCTTCCTTAAACAAGTTAAGCTCCATTACTGTATCTTCGGGATGCTCCAATTTATATGTCTTTAGAAATTGATTGTACATTTTTACGCTTACGCCCTGTTCTAAGCGGTCGCTTGCGTTAATCATTAATACTGTTTTCAATGAAAAAACCTCCTGATGTAAAAAAGAATACGATTTCCATTGTATCGTACTCATCTATCACGTACAGTAGGCACTTTTAAGAAAGATAGTATACTAAAGATACTATCTACTGACTTACACCTGACTCAATGATTTTTGTGATTACTTGAATGTCGAGGTCATGCTCCTTATAGATCTCATACCATTTCTCTTCAGTCATCCCTTCTCGTTCGATTTGACGAGCACCAAATCCAATTGGATCAATTTTTCCCTTCCATTAAAGCTGAAGCAGTTCGATCTGGCCTTTCTGTATATCTTGATTTGTGGGAATACAGAAGAACTATCTTCTAGCACTTGGAGCAATGTTGACGAGTCAGGCAACTGATCCAATTGCAAATCAGTAATTCGCTGAATGACCGTCTGGACATTTTCCGCATTTGCAATCGAATGACAATAAACAACATACACACTTGTCTTTGAACCTGAACCGACCGTAAATTTCTTCATATATAAATCGGTGGATGGAATTCTCCTGCGTAGTAAATTAATATTTACCTCTACCGTTTCGATAAACGATTCCTTGGAACCAAACACACTAAACTCTATTTCCGGAACAGTTATTTCCCTATCCTCTTGATACGCCAAGTCAACAAGGAGATTGCATGGTTTGCCGCCTGCTATAAACCGTAAGAGCAGACTTCCTCTCAACAGTTCGAGGTCGGCATGTTCTGCATCACGACAGTGCTGGATATTCGCGGTATAAAGCGCATTTTTCACAAGGTCATATGTAAAAACTTCCAGTTGCTTTATTGCCCAAAAAACTCTCGGTCCAATTTTTTGCATATCAACCATTGATTGAAAATAATAGATTTGCATCACCTGACCACTTTTACTACGCTCGGTTTCCTCAATAAAATCTCCAGATTTTCTAGCCTTTTTTAATACTTCTTCGAGCGTTTCCATTTTGGGGAACGTCTGTATCTTTGGTTTTTTTGAATGCCATGAAAGAGACGCTCCTATCCTTTATTTTGCTTTAGTATGCGGAAGTCATAGCAATTCATACAAAAAAAGAGACTGACATAGTCAGTCTCCTCGAATCGTATCAATAATGCCATACCATAATTCCGGGTTTAGAACATCCCATACGTTGTCTCCATTCCCTATAACCCCAAAACCAATAATCAGACCAGCCATTAAGGCTGCTCCTCCTAATACAACTATAATAATCAGACGGAGCCATATGGGAATTAAACGAATTCGCTCGCGTTTATAAGGGTAAGAGTGACGTTCTTTTTCTTCTTCTTCCAGTAAACGCTGCTCTTCTTTGCGCTTAATACGACTTGCAACCTGTTCTTCTTTTTGACCATCCTCTAAAAGAGGTTGCGCTTCGCCCTCAAGCTCAATTTGTTTCTGTTCATCAGATGTCAAAGGGACAGAGCCACCCTCGGCAGGAGAATTATCATCATCGACGAGTAATTCGCCGTCTTCTGATCCAAGCCCCTCCTGAACGGCAGGTCTTGTCTCTTCCTGAATGATAGGCAACTCTTTTTTCTCTTCATCTTCTCTTTGAGCTGAAGATTGAGCTTTTTTATTCGTACCATTTCCATCTTCTTTATCTGACTCGGCTCGTGGCGCCTCGTTACTTGTAACGTTCATGTTTTCGTTCTGTTTACCTTCTTTTGTCAATTCATCGCTAGAATCTTGCTCTGATTGCAAAGAAGAGCGCTTCGTTTTGTCTGGATCTTCTGTTGCCAAGCGCGCCACCTCCTGTCTTAACGGCGAATAGTGTTTACGAGTCCAGCCATATCATCTGAGAACGTAAACGCTCTTGCCTGAAATTGCATTTGGCGTTGAGTTGCCATAAGATCAGCCATTTCCTGGCCAATATCGACATTGGCAGCTTCAATTGATTTTTGTTGGATCTGTTCTGTAGCTGGACCAATCGCTTCAGCGTATACACCTACCGATTCAGCGGAGAACTGATTCTCACCAACTGCTTCAAGAGCTTGGGGCCGATCAACTCGCGTTATACCAAATGTTCCGATGGCTTGTTCTCTACCATCAGCGAGTTGGGCGACTAATTGGCCGCCTCTCCACTCAAGGGATGATGTGTTTGCGGGAAGTGTCATTGGTTCCCCTACTTCATTAAGAACACGGTCGCCATTTTTCGTTACTAGCTGAAGAATTCCTCCAGGTGTTTCAGAATAGTAAAATGACCCGTCTCTTGTTAAACGCTCACCTGCTCCTGTCTCAATAGTATAGAAGAGGTTAGGTTCGGTCAAGGCAAAATCCAGTTCACGACCGGTCTCTTGTAAAGCTCCTTGTGCAGTGGAAAGCTGTGTCTGCGCAGGCTTTGAGCCAGTCCCAACACGCAGACCATGAGGTGTTAGACGACTTTCATTTGGCTGGTTTAGATATTCTGATGATAACACATCAGCAAATGTTACAGAACGCCCTTTAAAACCTGGAGTATTGGCATTCGCGATATTATTTGAGATCGTATCTATTTTTTTTTGCAACTGATTAAGCGTTGCTGCCGAAGCAAATCCCGAAATCATTGTTTCCCCTCCCCTACGTTAAACGGCCAACTTCATTAACCGCTTTTTCTAAACTGTGATCATAAGCTTGCAGTACCTTTTGGTTTGCTTCAAACATTCTGTATGTGCTTAACATTTCATTCATTGTTTGAGCTGTATCCACATTGCTGTTTTCAAGTGCTTGTTGTTGCAATTGAAAAGCGATTGCACCATTGCCATAGGCGGTAGGTAGCGGCTCCTCTTCCGTTCGATAGAGACCATCTCCATCCTTTTCAAGGATGTTTGTATTTTCCGCAAACACAACTTGAATCGTACCACGATCTTCGCCATCTACAAGAACCGTCCCACCTGATTCTACTTGAAACGAATCGCCATCAACTTGAATCGGGTTACCGTCAATTCCTTGAACCAAATAGCCGCTTGCTGTTGCTAATCGACCTTCTGCATCCGTTTGAAAATTGCCGTTTCGTGTATAACGCTCACCGTTTTCTGTCGCGACACTAAACAACACTGCTTGATTGTCTGTTGTGCCGGCTTGCAGTAAGGCAAGGTCTGTTGCACTGCCTGTCTGTCTTACATCTCCTTGGCGAATGTTTGTGAGCTGTTCTTGCATGTATACAGCCGTTGAAAGCGCGCCAATAGGTTGTTTATTTTGCAAGTTCCCTGCTTGACTTGAGTTCGCTTGCATAAGCATCGTTGGAAATGAACGTGCTACACCTTGATCGGCTTTAAAGCCAGGTGTTTCTGCGTTTGCTAAATTATGAGTAAGCATATTTTGACGGTACTGAGCAGAAAGCATGCCGCTTGCCGCCGTATAGAATCCCTTTAACATAACGTCCTCCCTTATATTTGAACGCGCTTGCTCGACATCTTGTCCAAATTCTCTAGCATAATTCCCGTTCCTCTAGCTACACAATGCATTGGTTCCTCTGCAATGATCACAGGAATCTTTAATTCTTCCGCAAGTAATGTATCCATACCATGCATAAGCGCGCCGCCACCTGTCAGCATGACGCCACGGTCAATAATATCGGCAGAAAGCTCTGGTGGTGTTTTTTCTAGCACTTGCTTTGCTGCTTGCACAATATAAGCAACCGACTCAACCAAGGATACTTCTATTTCTTTTGATGTAATCGTAATATTGCGAGGAAGACCCGTAACCATATCTCGTCCCCGGATCTCCATTTCTTCCGAGCGTGCACCTGGAAATACTGTAGCTACTTGTTTTTTTATTTCTTCTGAAGTCCTTTCGCCAATAAGAAGCTTGTACTGTTTTTTTATATAAGACAAAATATCAGAGTCGAAACGATCCCCTGCTACCTTTATCGAAGAAGCTGTCACTACATCTCCCATTGAGAGAACAGCGACATCTGTTGTGCCGCCACCAATATCGACGACCATATTTCCGCTTGGCTGGAAGATATCCATCCCAGCTCCTATGGCCGCCACCTTTGGTTCTTCTTCAAGATAAACATTCTTACCGCCGCTTTTTTCCACAGCTTCACGAATCGCTTTTTGTTCAACCGATGTGATATTTGTTGGGCAACAAACTAAGATACGTGGCTTTGAGAATAAACCTTTCACATTGATTTTATCCAAGAAATGCTTCAACATGGACTCCGTCATTTCAAAGTTTGCAATTACTCCATCCTTCATTGGGCGAATAGCAACAATATTTCCAGGTGTACGTCCAACCATGCGAAAGGCTTCTTCTCCTACTGCAAGAACTCGATTTGCTCTTGTATCAAGTGCAACAACAGATGGCTCATCTAAAACAATCCCGCTTCCTTTAACATAAATAAGTACATTTGCTGTTCCTAAATCAATTCCAATATCACGACCAAACATCTGTCCTTTTCCTCCTTATTGTTTCCATCTATTTATAAAAGTACGGTGCGTATAGGCTAGATTCATTATGTATGGGTTCAAGTATATGGGTTTTTTGAAACACGCACTTTTACCTAGTATAAATAGTACCATAAACAAAGGAGAAAAAATGAATTTGTCTAAATTTTATCGCGGAGTTTTTGCGATTGGCTGATCAACGACTTCAATCGTTTTCTTATATTTGACCTTTGTCGCTTCACCACCCCGCAAGTGGCGAATAGACTTGTGGTACTCAAGAATTTCCTTTACGTCATTTGCAAGCTCCGGATTAATCTCCGGCAAACGCTCGGTAAGATCCTTGTGTACAGTACTCTTTGAGACACCAAATTCCTTTGCAATAGTTCGCACTGTTTTCTTTGTCTCAACAATGTACTTGCCAATCTTGATAGTTCGCTCTTTGATGTAATCGTGCACACGACTCGCCTCCCTAGTTCTGTATAGGTGATTGGTAAAGTGTATTAAGAAGTCGCGCACGATATACCATATTTTCATAGGCCTTGCGTAATTTTAGGATTATTCACTTTTCTCCAATGAACCTATTTGCTTTTATTTGATCGAAAATGCTTCTTTTTTGCCATCTAAAAAAGCACTCAACTAAATGTTTGTCGACTAGTCGACAAAGTCCGGGGAAATTGATGAAATTGTTCCCTTGAAAATCCTCGCTCCCGGTATATCCATCCTCCGGTACCGTTGAATGAGTCTCACAGACAAATTGAGGGTCTTATGTTCTTATGTAGGCTCTATCCCAAGCAAGAGTATCTGTGTATCCCTGTCGGTAGTTATAGATTATTTCATAGACATTGAATATGGGAATCTGATGAATTCCCCTTGAATCCAACATAAAAAATACCTTTGAGAGTTAACCTCAAAGGTATTCCAACTTTATAGTGATTTTTATTCCAATCCTGGAAGGTCTACTTGATCACTTGAAGGTTTTTCATTTTCGTCAGCATCTTTATCTTCTTTGTCAGATCCTTCAGCTGGTTTTTCGTTTTCTGGCTTTTTCTCATTTTCTGGTTTTTCATTTTCTTCCTTGTCCTTATCTTCACCAAGAGGGAAGTCAGCCAATAAATCTTCTGACGTTTTACCAAATGCATCATTCGGATTCATAGCGACGCCATCTTGACGAATCTCAAAGTGAACATGAACGCCAGCTTCTTCGTTATACGTATTGCTTCCAGCTTCCCCTAATACATCACCTTGCTCGATTTCAGCACCTTGTTGCACGTCAATTGCACTTAAACTTGAATAATGAGTTTTTAAGTCTCCGCCATGATCAATCTCTACTACAAAGCCTAGAGCAGAGTCTTTCATTGCTTTTGTAACCGTTCCACTCATTGCAGCAACGACAGGGAATACTTCTTGATCTTTACTAGCTAAATCAATTCCTTTGTTCTCACGGTAAACATTGTCAAATAACACTAATGCTTCTGCCTGTTCTGATTCATCAGCTTGTGAATCAAAGAAGACACCTACTCGATCATAATTAGCTTCATCTTCAACTGGCATATGGACAGACTCTCCAGCAATTGTAACTGGAACGCCCGGATCCTCTGTTGCTTGTCCAGGCTCTTCGCTTGGTGTTTGTTCCAGTTCAGCTTGTTCCTCTCCATTTTGCATAAAGAATACAGCACTTAAAAGACCAGCAGCAACAGCTAAATAGACGGCAGGCAACAACCAACGTTTACGCATAAGATTTTGGATTTTGTTTGAAGAATTTTTTTCTTCTTTCATTTCTCATCACCTCTGACAACCATTCTGAGCAAATTACTAGAAATATATACATCGTTCCAATAATTTTTTTTCAAGTTGGTTGATCATAGGCGGCTTTGTGAATAAGCATCGTCCATTTCTTACTAACTAGTTAAAAAAACTGCTCTACTATTATAGAGCAGCAAAACGGCTACTATTCAATTGATTCCATAGATTCAATCGTAATTCCTTGATAATAGTGTTTAACAATTTCCCGATAGCTCTTGCCTTCCTTTGCCATTCCATTCGCTCCAAATTGGCTCATTCCAACGCCATGACCCCAACCTTTTGTTTGAATGACAACATTGCCATTGCTTAAATGCCACGTGAAATCAGACGAGTCTAGGTCCAGCGCCTCCCGAATTTCTCGTCCTGAAAACGTCTTTCCACTTATTTCAACGGAACCCACCCTTTCCCCGTCTGTTCGAGCGATGATTTTTCCAATCGACCCGTCACCTGGAAGTTTCACATCTAATGCATCCTCAAACGTCTCCACTGGTATCGTCACTTCATTCGCATAACGGGGGGACTCTTTATCCCACGGACTTGCTACACTTTTTAAATAAGGTATCTCCTGTGTCCAGAAGTCTTCTGCATTTTCTGTAAACCCATTACTTGTAGAGAAAAAAGAAGCCGTTATTGGTTGTTCGTTATACGTCATAATTTCCCCTTCGGTCTCTATGACGGCCGCTTCAACTTTATTCCAACGTTCCTCAAACTTGTCCTTCCAAATTTCCTTTAATTCATCTTTACTTTGAAAGACTTGATGCTTAACGGTGTCTTCTATAAGAGCACCTTCAGAAACGTTTCTATCTTCCTGTGATTTTAGCTGCTGAGACAATAAATACGTTCTTGCGGCAAGTGCTTGTGCTTTTAGCGCTTCTCCTTCATAAGTTGTTGGCATTTCGGAAGCGACTACCCCGATTATGTAATCGGTTATTGGAACATGTTCAATTGTTTCCTTTTTTGCTCGATAAACGGGAATGTCGATTGCTTCTTTTTTTTCTTCTGTTGTTACTGACTCTGACTGTACTTTTGTTTCTTCGGCTTCACTTGTTTTCTCAAGATAGGCCAGTCCAAAACTTGCATCGGCCATCTCTTTGTCATTATCTCCAAATGCAACCATAGCAGCAGGGACAAGCAACACAATTGATACTAGGATCGTCACAAAGGCTATGATTTGTTTCATAGCAGACCTCCTTAAACCAGTAGCTTGGCCAACTCTTTTTCTCTTTCAGCAGTACTTCAGGCTCCTTCTTCAACCAAGATCAAACCGTATTCCTTAATCCATATGTCTAGCTTTCTTAAAAAAGAACAAAAAAAGTACATACCAATTAAATGGAATGTACTTTTTTCCTTTTTTCGTTTTAAAACGACTATTTCCCTGGAAATACGATTAAATCAGTTCTGCCGCTTCAACCACTTCGTTTTCAAACTGTTCTTCAACACGTTCAATGTCAGCACCAAGTGCTTTCAATTTCTCTGTCAACTTCACGTAGCCACGATCTAAATGTTTAAGCTCTGTCACACGTGTGTAGCCATCTGCAACGAGACCAGCAACAACAAGCGCAGCACCAGCTCGTAAGTCAGTTGCTCCTACTTCTGCTCCTTGTAAGCTCGTAGGACCTGTTACAATAGCAGATCTGCCTTCAATTTTAATGTTCCCATTCATGCGGCGGAATTCCTCTACATGCATGAAACGGTTTTCGAACACAGTTTCTGTTACAACACTCGTTCCTTCTGCACGAAGTAAGAGAGCCATCATTTGCGCTTGCATGTCTGTAGGAAAACCTGGGTGTGGCATTGTTTTAATATCGACTGCTTTTAATGTTTCTGGTCCAATCACACGCAAACCTGTTTCTTCTTCTTGGATTTCAACACCCATTTCCCGCATTTTTGCCACAAGTGGTCGCATGTGCTCTGCAATTGCACCTTCAACAAACACATTACCACCTGTAATAGCTGCAGCGGTCATAAATGTTCCAGCTTCAATTCGATCCGGAATAACTGAATGCACGGCTCCATGAAGGTATTCGACACCATCAATACGAATGACACCCGTACCTGCACCTCTTACTTTTGCACCCATTGCATTTAGATAGTTCGCTAAATCAACAATTTCTGGTTCTTCTGCTACATTCTCAAGAATCGTAGTGCCTTCAGCAAGAACAGCAGCCATCATAATGTTTTCTGTAGCTCCTACACTTGGGAAATCAAGATATACTTTTGTTCCTTGTAATTTCCCTTCAATGCTCGCCTCAATAAAGCCATTTCCAATTTCGACAGTGGCACCCATCGCTTCGAACCCTTTTAAATGTTGTTCAATTGGACGTGATCCGATTGCACAACCACCAGGCAAAGCAATTCTAGCACGACCTACACGCGCTAAAAGAGGTCCCATTACTAAAAATGACGCACGCATTTTTCGCACATACTCAAATGGCGCCTCTGTTTTTAGTGGTCTGTCCGCATGGACAACAAACTGCCCGTCGACATAGTCGACAGCCACATTTAAATTTGATAACACTTCTTTCATTGTATATACATCTGTTAGCGATGGCACTTCTTCGATTGTACTCGAACCTCGCTCAGCCAAAATCGATGCTGCGATGACAGGCAGAACTGCATTTTTTGCACCCTCTACCTTCACGGAGCCGTGCAGCTTTTTGCCGCCACGGACTATTATTTTTTCCAACGTATTCCCCTCCGCGTCTGTTTTTTTTCTCTTCTATATCATCAATATTCAGTCGTAATTATAGGCGTTCCTAAAGTTACCGCTGTTCGTGCGCCCAAGTCTGGGTTCTGCCTTAAGGCAACTTGCACATTCATGGTTCTTTCGTCATTTAGAGCAATTCCGCCGCTCCACTCTTCATTATATGCGGACAATGATACAAATGTCCCTTCATTAAGCACTTCCTGCTCAATTGCACCTAGCTCATCTGCATAGACCTTTGCTTGTTCATATAATGAAACCTCATTTAAATGATTTGCTTCAGCTGTTACTTGGTAAAAAAGTTCAGCTCCGTTTAAATCAAATTCAGTAAGGCTTTCCTCAAACATATCAAAGTCAAAAACTGTTACTGCATCATCGGCTATAAGCTCGTACGATTGCTCTAAAACAATGCCATCCTCCATCGGTGAGGCAAATAGTTTCATTTCTTCACGCAAGCCGTTGGTAGACGCATTTGTAAACACTGCACGTAAATCATTTCCACCCGCTTGTACAGAGATACGTTCAAAAGATGGATAATCGGATTCAAATTCATTGATCAGCTCTGAAAAAGTACCTTCATATTGCTTTTCTGTTCCTTTGGCACGAACTTGCCAACCTAGCGCTTCTAATTTTTCTTTCTCTGTTAAAGAAACAATAGCTTTCACTTGTTCGTTAAAACGTATTTCTGCTGCTTCATTTGAAGCAACATTCATTCCCACACAAAGAAACAGGATCAATCCGAGAAAACCGACTGTATACATCTTTTTCATGTTTGCTCTCCCCTTTTGGCAGCCATGGCCTTGTTAGTACCATTTTTACCCGCGAGAGAAAAAGCATACATAAAAAATGTATGATCTTATTAACAGTTTTAACTAAAACATATAAGGAAGGAGTTGAACTGCTTGAAAATAATCAAGAAAGAAACGAGCGATCAAATAACCCAGCGCTAGCGCACATATGACTTTCAATGCGGCAGCCTGCTTGCTCTTAGGATTTTTAACGAATAGATCGAAGCGAAATGACTGCAAAGCCCACCAAGCAAGTCCTAGACAAAGAAGATTCACGACAATATGTATGAACGCTTCCAAACCAAGTCCATTCGTCAAAAAATAACCCCTTTTCTTATTGATGGATGCGTTTCGCTGAATGTCAAGCATAAAGCCCGCAATCCAATATCCATCATAACGGATTTAATTAAAAAAAGCTAGAGTAACATGAACCCAAATTGCTAAAGTTAAATTAAAAAGATGTGAACGTTTTGTCACAACTTTTAAACTTTAATTAAAAATGACCGTTACTATTGAACGTACCCGCTAGCGTTTAGAATTAACCCTCTTTTCCTTAAAAAAAATGTCAAAAAAACCATCAAAATCATAGAGATTTTAATGGTTTTTTTGACATTTTTATTTATGTTTCGCTACATTTAGACGCGTTACTGCACGTTGTAAAGCAATTTCAGCACGCTTTTTATCAATATGCCCACCATTGTCGTTTAACCGATTTTCTGCACGCTCTTTCGCTTTTGCAGCTCGATCTTCATTGATCTGTTCTGGACGCTCTGCTGCTTCAGCTAAGATCGTGACTTGATCAGGACGAACCTCAATGAAACCGCCAGTGACAGCAACCTGTTCTTCTTTGCCATCTTTGATAAAACGAGCAGGTCCAGCTGTTAGCGGGGAGACGAGCGGAATATGTTTGGCTTTAACCCCAAGTTCTCCTTCAGTCGTCTTGACAACGACAAGCTCTGCATCGCCCGTATAAACGGCTCCATCTGGAGTAACGACACTTACTTGTATTGTTTCCATAGAACCCCTCCTCTTGTCGGCAATCATGCCTAGAAAACACTGTGCTGTTTCCTAGGCAAATGATTAGGCCATTTGCTTCGCTTTTTCTACAACTTCTTCAATACGGCCCACTAGACGGAACGCATCTTCCGGAAGATCGTCATATTTGCCTGCAAGAATGTCCTTAAAGCCTTGGATGGTTTCTTTGACAGGTACATAAGAACCTGGCTGTCCAGTAAACTGTTCAGCAACGTGGAAGTTCTGAGATAAAAAGAACTGAATACGGCGTGCACGAGCAACAACCAATTTGTCTTCCTCAGATAATTCTTCCATACCAAGAATGGCAATGATATCTTGAAGCTCACGGTACTTCTGTAATGTTTGTTGAACACCACGGGCAACACTGTAATGCTCGTCTCCTACTACTTCAGGAGAAAGGGCACGTGATGTTGATGCCAATGGATCCACGGCAGGATAAATCCCTTGCTCTGTTAGTTTACGCTCAAGGTTGGTGGTTGCATCCAAGTGAGCAAACGCTGTCGCAGGAGCTGGATCTGTATAGTCATCGGCAGGTACATAAATCGCTTGGATTGATGTAACTGATCCTTTTTTCGTAGATGTAATACGTTCTTGTAATTGACCCATTTCTGTTGCAAGTGTAGGCTGATAACCTACCGCTGACGGCATACGTCCTAGAAGTGCAGATACTTCTGAACCAGCTTGTGTAAAGCGGAAAATATTATCAACGAACAAGAGTACATCCGCACCTTGGTCATCACGGAAATATTCTGCCATCGTAAGGCCTGTAAGTGCTACACGCATACGCGCACCTGGAGGCTCATTCATCTGACCAAACACCATTGCCGTTTTCTTAATAACGCCAGCTTCAGTCATTTCATGATACAAGTCATTTCCTTCACGTGTACGCTCACCAACACCGGCAAATACGGAAATACCACCGTGTTCAAGAGCAACGTTGTTGATTAATTCTTGAATAAGTACCGTTTTCCCTACACCGGCCCCACCAAAAAGACCGACTTTACCACCTTTAGTATATGGCGCAAGCAAATCAACAACTTTAATACCTGTTTCAAGAATTTCAGTTGTTGTCGTTAGTTCTTCAAAGCTTGGTGCCTCACGGTGAATTGGATCACGACGAACACTAGCCGGAACTGGTTCTTTTAAATCAATTTCTTCTCCAAGGACATTAAATACACGACCAAGTGTTTCATCGCCTACTGGCACGGAAATCGGAGCACCTGTATCTTGCGCTTCTGTACCACGCATCAATCCATCGGTTGAGCCCATTGCTACTGTGCGGACCGTATCATTTCCAAGGTGAAGCGCCACTTCCAATGTCACTGTAACTTCAACAGCGTTGTTTACGCCGCCTACTTGAGTTACTTTCAGTGCGTTATTGATTTGCGGAAGTTGGCCACTTGGAAACTTAACGTCTACAACCGGTCCTGTAATTTGAATAATACGGCCTGTTGACATTCTATTCCCTCCTGCTTAAGTTCATTTTCGTTCTATTCGAGAGCGGCTGCACCGCCAACAATTTCTGTAATCTCCTGCGTAATTGCGGCTTGGCGCGCCCGATTATAAGAGAGCGTCAAATCATCAATAAGCGAGGAAGCATTATCTGAAGCTGCACTCATCGCAGTCATTCTTGCACCAAATTCACTTGCTTTCGCATCAAGCAGCGCTCCGTAAATCAAGCTCTCTGCGTAACGCGGCAATACGGTTTCCAGAATTTCCTGTTCAGATGGTTCATACTCATACAAACTGCCGCTACTCGTTGTTTCGTTCTCCTCTGTAGACGTTAATGGTAACAGTTTTTGCTCCGTCACCGTCTGTGTCATTGGCGAAACGAAATGGTTATACCAAATATAAAGCTCATCAAAAATTCCATCAGCAAACATTTCAACCGACGTTTTCGCTAGCCCGCTAATGTCTGCAAAACCTGGTTGATCTGGTACTTCGATCATCTCTTGAATAATAGGTTGCTTACGTGTACGAAGCAAATCCCGTCCAATTCGGCCAAGGACAATAATTGCATACTCATCTGTCGATGCATGTCTTGAATGAATGGTTTTCATCATATCGCGTAAAAGCCCTGAGTTATACCCACCAGCAAGGCCTGTATCTGATGTGATAAGAATGTAACCTGTTTTTTTCACAGGACGTTCTTCCAACATTGGGTGGCTGACATTACTGCCCGCCTCCGCCATATTGCTCACGACCTCACGCATTTTCTTTGCGTATACTTCATAGCTTTGAGCTTTTTCTTGAGCCCGATTTAATTTCGCAGCCGATACCATTTGCATCGCCTTTGTAATTTGTCGGGTTTTTTTCGTTGAATTGATTCTGTTTTTTATATCGCGCAAAGAAGCCATCTGTTCACCGCCTTTCTGAACAAAACTAGAAAAATGTATTTATTCGTTTGAGGCTACAAAGCCTTTTTTGAATGATGCAATTGCTGCTTTCAAATCGCTTTCTTCTGGAAGGTTTCCAGTTGTGCGAATATGTTCAAGCAGTTCATTATGATTGCTCTCAAGGAAAGTGAACAACTCTGACTCAAAACGTAAACAATCTGAAACAGGTACATCATCTAAATACCCTTTAGTAAGTGCGTAAATGATTGCTACTTGTTTTTCAACTGAAAGCGGTTGGTTTAAATCTTGTTTCAATAGTTCAACTGTACGTTGACCTCGACCTAAACGCGCTTGAGTGGAAGCATCTAAATCAGATCCAAATTGAGCAAATGCTTCTAGTTCGCGGTAAGCAGCTAAGTCAAGACGAAGCGTACCAGCAACTTTTTTCATCGCTTTAATTTGGGCAGAACCACCTACACGAGATACGGAGATCCCTGGGTTAACGGCTGGGCGCACACCCGAGTGGAATAAATCTGATTGTAAAAATACTTGTCCATCGGTAATTGAGATAACGTTTGTTGGAATATAAGCAGATACATCCCCTGCTTGTGTTTCAATAAATGGTAGAGCAGTAATTGAACCGCCACCTAAATCATCATTTAATTTTGCAGCACGCTCAAGCAAACGGGAGTGCAAGTAGAATACATCCCCTGGGAATGCTTCCCGACCTGGAGGGCGACGAAGCAAGAGTGACATTTCACGATAAGCCGCTGCTTGTTTTGAAAGATCATCATAGACAACAAGTACGTGCTTGCCGTCATACATAAACTCTTCTGCCATTGAGACACCAGTAAATGGAGCTAAGAATAGCATTGGAGCTGGATCAGAAGCACCCGCTGAAACAACGATTGTGTAATCAAGCGCGCCACGTTGGCGAAGTGTTTCAACAACACCCGATACAGTCGATTCTTTTTGACCGATTGCTACGTATACACAAATCATGTCTTGGTCTTTTTGATTTAGAATTGTATCAATTGCAATTGATGTTTTACCTGTTTGACGGTCACCGATAATTAGCTCACGTTGACCACGACCAATTGGAATCATCGAATCAATTGATTTAATTCCAGTTTGAAGAGGTTCGTGAACTGATTTACGAGCCATAACGCCTGGTGCTTGTCCTTCAACTGGACGCGTTTTCGTTGTCGCAATTGGACCAAGTCCATCAATTGGTTGACCTAGTGGGTTAACAACCCGTCCAAGCAATTCAGTACCAACTGGTACTTCCATGATACGTCCAGTACGCTTAATCTCGTCCCCTTCACGAATGTCGCTATACGGTCCTAAAATAATAATCCCAATGCTATCTTCTTCAAGGTTTTGAGCCATGCCCATTACACCAGTTGAAAATTCAAGTAGTTCTCCAGCCATCACATTATCTAAACCATAGGCAGTAGCAATACCATCCCCAACGCGAATAACGGTACCTACATCTTGAACGTCTACACTCGTTTCATATTGGTCAATCTGCTGCTTAATGAGCGAGCTGATTTCTGTCGCTTTAATGCTTGCCATTCGTTTTCACCCCTAACTGACAAATTCTTTAATTTCCTGCAAGAAGGCCTTTTTCAAGACGATCCAGTTGACCTTTTACACTACCATCAAAGACACGGTCACCGACACGGACTTTGATTCCACCAAGCAATTCTTTGTTTACAATATTGTTTATTTCAAGAGCTCGTTTCCCTACTTTTGGAGCAAAGACAACAGCAATTTGTTGTTTTTCATCGTCGGAAAGAGGTTTGGCTGAATACACATTCGCCTCTGCAATTCCTTTTATTTCATCATTCAGTTGTTTATATTCTTGAGCCAACTCGGGAATGATCATAAAACGACCAAGTTCCAATAACCGTGAGATTGTTTTAAAAACCGTTTGATGAACGTTGTTTTCAAACGAACGCGTAAGCAGCTCTTGCTTTTGCTCAAGAGGTAGTCCAGGCAACCGGAGTACTTTAAGCAATTCTGGCGTTTCATTAAATACTTCACGCACGAGTTCAAGATCGCTTTCGAATTGGTCTACTTGTCCTTTTTCTTGGCCTAACTCAAAAAGAGCAACAGCGTAACGATTGGCTACCGCTTTGTTGCTCATAGCTCTTCGCCCGCTTGTTTAAGGTACTCTTGGACAAGCTTATCCTGCTCGCTTGCATCAAGTTCTTTCTCAATCACTTTTTGCGCAATCAATACAGATAGAGAAGCAACCTGTTCGCGAAGAGCAATAACAGCTTGTTCTTTTTCATTTTGAATTTCAGCCAATGCTTGCTGATGAACACGAGCAGCTTCCTCTTTAGAGGCACGGACAATTTCTTGACCTTGCTGTTCGCCAGCTTTCTTAGCATTTTCAACCAATTCTCTTGCTTCAACGCGAGCAGCTTTCATCTCTTCACGCTGTTCTTCAATCATTTTTTCCGCTTCTTTACGGTTGCGTTCAGCAGAATCGATTTGTTCGTTGATCATATCTTGACGTTTTTGCATAACGCCGAGAAGTGGCTTTAAAGCAAATCTACTTAATAATAAAAGTAATACAGCGAACGCTGCTAATTGGTAGAGCGCCGTTCCCCAATAAATATCCATCTTAACACCCCTTACTCAGAAGTTTTTTCTTACATAAGTAAAGGCGAGAGGTTCTATTTAGAACGCTATCGCCTCTCAAAATACCGCTTCGTTCAATTGCCTTGTTAATTGTTAAACTACAAATAGAAGTAGTAAAGAAACAACTATGGCGATAATCGGAACTGCCTCCGCTAAAGGAACACCAATAAACATTAATGTCTGTAGCGTACCACGTTGTTCTGGTTGACGTGCAACCCCTTCTAGTACTGCTTTAACGATAATGGCAACGCCAATTGCGCCTCCAATGGCAGCAAAACCTGCTGCTAAACCTGCTGCTAGATGTGTATAACCAACTGCATCCATCATTTAAAAATCCTCCTTGATATTAATTAGTTTTTATAAAAGCGCTCTGTATGAGCAGGAATTAATGTTGTTCAACTTTATGCGACATATAAACCATAGCTAACATCGCAAAAATGTATGCTTGAATTGATCCGATAAAAATACTAAAAGCTTGCCATACCATTAAAGGCATGAATGCAAATGCTCCCCATAACAGACCACTCGTTCCTAGCATAACGATTAGAATCATTAATATCTCTTTTGCAAAGATATTACCGTATAATCGCATTCCAAGTGTCAAGAAATTGGATATTTCTTCTATAATCTTGAAAGGCAATAAAAACCATTTTGGTGTTACGAATCCTTTAGCATACGCACTCAACCCGGTGATTTTAAGACCATATATATGGGTTAAAATTACAACAAAACCAGCCATAGTTAGAGCTAATAAAGGATCAGAAGTTGGTGACTTCCAAATGACTTCGTGATCACCTTTCACTAACTCGAAAGGAATCCCCATCATGTTCGCAACAAATACATAGAATAAAAGAGCATAGGCTAAAACAATAAAACGTCCGCCTAATTTCCAATCCATGTTAGCTTTGATAATCCCTCTAACAAAATCCAAGACCCATTCTATAAAGTTTTGTAATCCAGTGGGTCGCATTGCAAGTTTCCTAGCACCAATTACAGTAATTACAAAGACGATAAGCATAGCTATAGTTGTAGTAACAATAGTGGTTCCATTAAACCGAAGCCCAAAGACTTCCCAAATCATACTTTCATGACCGAGCATAATTATTTCACCTCTTTCGCCTTAAAGCTTTTTACTATCATATCCAACATCATAATGGCATACATCAACCCCAGACCAATCACCACTGATAGAATGTGGAATCGTTCTGGATATTGAATGGCGACCCAAACGGCTGTGATGACAAGGAAAATTCTAAATACAAACCCCAAGCTTGCAATAATCATAGAGGGCCATTTAGATGGTGCGTGAATTCCGCCGATGATGTGTGCATTACGATAGGTTGTCCATAAATTCAAAAAACTGATTGAAAAGCCTAGAATTAAACCGAGGAAAATTGATTGGAAAGGTGTGATAAAAAATCCTATTAATAACACCGTGACCGTTAGAACCGCAATCAAAAAATAAAACTTCATTTTTGATTTCATTACAAGATGGCTGCTCGCCTTTTCGGACATTTAGTCATCGTCTCCTAAAAAGGGCTGAACTATTTTGGAGATGCTATAAGTGCTCATAAACAGACCGAACAACAAACAACTAACTAAAAATAACGGTTCTACCCCAAACAATTTATCGAGCCACAAACCAAGGAACAAGCCTCCGACTGTACCTCCAAGTACACAGGACGTAATAGTTGAAACCAGCATAAAAGCCCGCATTGGATTCTTTCCTGGTTTTGACAATGAAAACGACCTCCATCGCAATAGAAACACCGTACAATTCACTTATGTAACCCTTATCATGGTAACCCTTTGTAATCGTACAATAGCAGGTATCCTGTGTCAACGAATTTTGACAGGAAATAAAAAGAGTTATAAAAGAATTCCCCATTGTTCACACAACTGTCATATCATTCCCAATTTATAGAGACTCCAAGTCAGAAAAGAGGTTTGAGATACGTATTCCTTCGTTAAAAAAAACATTTTTAACCAATTTTCAGCTTCAAAGAAGATCTTTTAGAAGCAGATCTATTGACAAGGCATTTTTGATATGCCCTTGAAAATAAAGGGAATTTCATATGTGCTTTACACCACAAAAAATATGCTTCTACGTATATTTATTCGCACCATTATGAGTTTCATTTTAGTCGGAGTATTCCGCGGAAAGCGCCGATTCCCATACGAAAAAAAGCTTGTCGACGAATCCGTTTTTACAGGACTTTGTCAACAAGCTGAAGCTCCAAGTTCATTTTTAATGGTTCTCACCTTTTATTTCGGAGGTGGGAGAAATTCTTCTCCAATATCAATCATTGTTTCAATTGTATCTTCCGCACCTTCGCTTCTTGCATAAATTAATGCTTTATATCGGCCTGGTTTTACTTTAAGATCTTGCAATTCGCCACTAACCATTCCTCGTTCTGACCGTTCATTTTCGATCAGTGACTCAACATACTGAAATGTATCAGGGTCATACAATACAATTCCTGATTCTTCTGCACCGGCAGGCAAATAATACTCATAATAGTATCCATTTTTTTGATCGCTATGCGCAAACTGAAACGCCATTACACGAGGGTAATTTGGCTCTTCCATAAATAATACGTAAGGAATATGAATTTCTTCCGTATCATTTTTAACATACACAGTTCCTGCATGAAGTCCGTTTTGTAAGAGGCCAGGATTAATTTCTGCCACAAGCGTGATTTGTTTTTTTCCATGCGCTTCTACGACAACGTCTTCAGGAGCTTCCCATTCAATTCCATCCAATTCACCAATTGGGGGTTCAATATGGAATGTTTGTTTTTTATCATCTGTATTCTCAACCGTTACTTGCAATTCTCTTTTTGTCTGGCTCGCTTTTTTATCCCAAGTGCCAAACGTTAATGAACTAGGATAGACGAGTGATTTTGCCTCTAACGCTTTATCAACTTGAAGCCTCCCCGCCCCTTGTTCATGCGGCAAGTAAAGACTTCCCTGCTCATTTGAAAGCTGTTTCGATGAATTCATAAGCGCTGCTTTCACTTGCTCCGGACTCCAATCAGGATGTTTTTCAAGCACTAACGCAGCTGCCCCAGCTACATGGGGGCTTGCCATGCTTGTGCCATTTAAGCCTAAATACCCTTTTGGTACTGTGCTCTGAATTGCTACTCCTGGAGCAACCAGATCAGGTTTCACTTCCCACGTCTCAGTAACGGGACCACGCGAGCTAAATGGTGCAATCAAATCTTGTTTTTGTGCATACTGTGTTGCAATTTGTGCTGCTTTTTTTGTGCTTTTCATCTGTTCAAGCAGCCATTCTCCATCTTCTTTTGATATACTTGCACCAACGATATCAACCGGGTCAAGTAACCCCCCCGCAAAAGAACCGTCTAAATTGTTATAAATAAGTACACCCTTCGCCCCTGCTTTATTGGCAATATTCATTTTTTCAGCGAATGTGGAACGACCACGTTTAGCCAACACAATTTTGCCTTTTACATTGACATCTTTATAATCCGTAACTAATCCATGACCTACGTCAATAATGTCCATTTCCCGCTTGAGTTTCCACGGGACTGAACCAATAAGAGGGGTTAGTTCAATTTTTTTCTCTTTATTATGTTGAAATGTAATATAAGGAATTTCAACTGGAGGTAAAGAGGCACCAACTGAAATCGCTTTTGATGAAGTTCCTGGTGACCCGACCGTCCACATATTTGGACCACTGTTTCCACTTGATGTAACGGCGACTACCCCTTTGTCAACTGCCCGATCCAACGCTAAACTAGTTGGCCAATCAGGACCGTTCACCGTGTTTCCAAGCGATAGATTAAGAACATCGACCTGATCTGTAACTGCTTTTTCGATCGCTTCCAACACTTGTTCAGTTGTCCCTTGCCCCCCTGGACCGAGTGCTCGATAAGCATAAATTTCTGCTTCTGGAGCTACACCTTTAATTCGTCCATTTGCAGCGATAATACCTGCCACATGTGTCCCATGTAACGTCGGTTCCCCTTGTTTCACTTTCGTTTCCATCGGATCATCGTCTTCATCAATAATATCGTAGCCCCCTTTATAATTGGCCCGAAGATCGGGATGTTCATAATCAAGACCCGTATCAATTATGCCTACTTTTACACCTTTCCCTGTTAAACCCTTTTCGGTAGTGCCATCGCTTCGCATTAAGCCTTTTCCAACACCAATAAAGGGGATACTTCCTTCTAGGCTAGGTTGGTAAATCGCTACGTCATCCACTCGAGAAATGACACTTAATTGTTTTAACAAAGGTATATCTTCTTCAAGTAAATCTAACGAGAAGCCACCGTAAACTTCTTTATAGAGCCTACGAATAGAAGCTGATTCGATTGTCTCTTCAACCAAATTTGCTGCTTCATCCACATCTCCAGCAACAGAAACAATGACAACGCGTCTTCCCGTGCCTTCGTCTACACTTACTTCACTAGTTCCTTCGGTTTTATCTGCGAGTGCAAACCCTGTCCCTTGCACGGTCGCCATAAAGATTACGATAAGCAGCATAACGCAGCCGCGCACATGTTTCATGACTATCTCCCCTACTACGTGTCGTGACGAGTAGTATGTGTCTAATAACCAACTTTATACATAAATACAACGTTTCAAACGAATCCATTCACGCAAACAATCTCGAACTATTTTTTCCATACAAAAAAAGCAAGCAGTCAATCTGCTCGCTTTATTCCTTGCCTTTATTTTGTACCAAATAGACGGTCGCCTGCATCACCGAGACCAGGTACTATATATCCTTTTTCGTTTAATTTCTCATCAAGAGCAGCTAAGTATATATCAACGTCCGGGTGCTCTTCCTGTACATACGCAACCCCTTCCGGTGCAGCTACAAGACAGATTAAGCGCATGCTTTTTGCCCCACGCTTTTTCAGACTGTTGATCGCTTCAACAACCGATCCACCAGTAGCAAGCATTGGGTCAATCACTAATAACTCACGTTCTTGAACGTCATTAGGAAGCTTTACATAATACTCGTGAGGCTTTAATGTCTCTGGATCACGGTATAAGCCAACATGTCCTACTCGAGCGGCAGGAATCATTTGTAGAATTCCTTCAGACATCCCAATACCAGCACGCAAGATCGGAACAAGCCCAAGCTTCTTCCCTGCTAGTTTTTTCACTTGCGCAGGACCTACAGGCGTTTCTACTTCCGCATCTTCAAGAGGCAAATCTCTTGTCACTTCAAACGCCATTAATGCTGCAACTTCATCAACAAGCTCACGAAATTCCTTTGTACCCGTATTTTTATCACGAATATAAGAGAGCTTATGTTGAATCAACGGATGATCTAATACATATACCTTTCCCATAGCTTCACTTCCTTTTAAGTAGTCGTCATCATTCGACACACGTCTTGAACGATTTTACCCAAAATACCCACATCATACAAGAGCCATCTTTTACATATTCCACTTCAATCGCCGCACTAGCACTCTTATACATATAAATACAACAAAAAGCAGCCCCCTAAAAGTTGACTGCTCTTGTTGAAATGATTATAGGTTTGGATACATCGGGAACTTACTTGTTAGGTCTGAAACACGCTTGCGCACTGTTTCTAGTACTTCTTCATTATCAATATTTTTTAACGTTAAAGCAATCAAGCTACCAATCTCATCCATTGCTTCCCCGTCTAATCCCCGCGACGTTACTGCCGCTGTACCGATACGAATCCCACTTGTTACAAATGGTTTTTGTGGATCGTAAGGGATCGTATTTTTATTTGTTGTAATCCCAACTGAATCAAGAGCTTTCTCAGCAACTTTTCCAGTTAAGTCAAGCGAACGAAGGTCAAGCAAAATTAAATGGTTATCTGTTCCACCAGAAACGATGTTTACTCCTTCTGATTGAAGTTTCTCACCTAAACGTTTTGCATTGGAAACAATCGCCTTCGCATATACAGTAAAGTCTTCCGATAATACCTCACCAAACGATACAGCTTTAGCCGCAATGACATGCATCAGTGGGCCGCCTTGAATACCTGGGAAAATCGATTTGTCGAGCTTTTTCCCGTACTCTGCAGCTGTTTCTTCGTTGCATAAAATCATCCCACCACGTGGTCCGCGTAATGTTTTATGAGTCGTTGTTGTCACAAAATGAGCGTAAGGAACTGGGTTTTGATGAACACCAGCCGCAACCAATCCAGCAATATGCGCCATATCAACCATCAGGAACGCACCGACTTCGTCAGCAATCTCACGGAACTTTTTAAAATCGATCGCACGAGGATATGCACTCGCTCCAGCTACAATTAGCTTTGGCTTATGTTCTTTGGCAATTTCACGAACAACATCATAATCAATAAGCTGGTCGTCTTCACGAACTCCGTATTCAACGAAGTTATATTGAACCCCACTAAAGTTAACAGGGCTACCGTGTGTCAAATGACCACCATGAGAGAGATTCATTCCAAGGACTGTATCACCCTGCTCCAGAATAGTGAAATATACACCCATATTCGCTTGTGCGCCTGAATGTGGTTGCACATTTACATAAGCCGCGCCAAAAATTTCTTTAGCTCGGTCTCTGGCAATGTCTTCGGCAATATCAACGTATTCACATCCACCATAGTAACGACGCCCTGGGTAACCTTCCGCATACTTATTCGTTAGTACTGACCCTTGCGCTTCCATCACTGCTTCACTCACAAAGTTCTCGGAAGCAATTAACTCAATTTTGTCTCTTTGACGCCCTAATTCAAGTTCTATCGCTTCAAACAATTTCGCATCTTGCTTCTTTAAATGATCCATTCCCATTCCCCTCTCGTTCGCTTTTAACTCTATTATTTTTTTATTTTAACCGATAGTAACAACTATTCCTAGCAATTTCCGTAAATTTTAATTAAAAACGCTTTCAGTTATTCACTTATTTTGTACACTGCCCGCTCTCCACCTATACGTTTGGGTCTTGTTGAAGCAAACGTGACATGCGCTTGTCCAAGTTCCTTCTTTGATAACCGTATTGGAATAACGACTTCTTTTAAATGCATACCGATAAATGTATCCCCGATATCGATACCCAAATCACAAGAAATGCGTTCTACTAAAACCGGATCGTTCATCTGCTTAAATGCATAGGCGGCCATAGCCCCACCTGCTTCGCGTACAGGAATAGCAGCCACTTCAGGTAAACCCTTCTCCTCTGCTAAGCATCGTTCAATTACAATTGCTCTGTTCAAATGCTCACAGCATTGAAATACAAGGTGGACGCCTGTATCTTTCTTGAATTGAGATAAGGCAGCATACAACTCTTGTGCAATTTCAACTGAGCCTTGTTTTCCAATTTTCCCGCCGGTCACTTCACTTGTGGACGCCCCAACAATAAAGTGCTTATTCGTTAATTCTGGTACTTGAGCGCGTAATTCATCAAGCAAGCTAGTAAGAGCCATTCGAAGTTCCATCATGCTTCCTGGTCTTCATATGCAGAAATTTTGCCAATTCGACCTGCGTGTCGGCCACCTTCAAATTCTTCGTCTAACCACGTACGCACAATTTCTATTGCTAAACCAGGTCCAATAACCCGTTCTCCCATTGCAAGTACATTCGTATCATTATGCTGGCGAGTCGCTTTAGCACTAAAAACGTCGTGAACAAGCGCACACCTGACACCTTTCACTTTATTTGCTGCAATAGACATGCCAATGCCTGTCCCACATATTAAAATACCTCGATCAAACTCACCCTTAGCTACTCTCTTGGCAAGAGGTAACGCATAATCTGGATAATCTACAGAGCTATCACACTCACAGCCAAAATCTTCGTAAGACAACGTTAATTCTTTTAAGAGTCCAATGATTTCCGCTCTTAGATTTGTTCCACCATGGTCTGAAGCAATTGCGATCTTCATTTTTACACCCCTTTAGCATTTTCACCTAAAAAAAAAGCGTTCATATTGAACACTTTATCCGTTTGACTCTATTGTAAACTTTTCAATCGTTGTCTTCAATTGCTTGGCTTGATTTGCTAAATCCGCAGATAACTTTTCGACTTCTTCCAGCGCCTGCGATTGTTCTTCTGTCATTGCCGTTACTTCTTCAGCACCAGCAGACGTTTCTTCTGCAATTGCCGCTACCTCTTCCGTTTTTAACGAACTAGCTTCAATTGCTCGCTGCTGCTTGTCCGATAAATCTGAAATTAACTTTATCATTTCCGAAACCGTCTGAATTGACTTCTCCATACTAGTAATCGCTTCAGTTGTTTCAGTACCTTTTTCCGTCTGGATTCGAGCAACACGAACCTGTTCTTCTATATCAGAGACAACGTTTTTTACTTCTTGTTGAATCGAACCAATTAAATCTGAAATTGAGGCGACCGCTTGAGTACTTTCATCAGCAAGTTTACGGACTTCACTCGCCACAACTGCAAAACCTCGCCCTTGCTCACCAGCTCTAGACGCTTCAATTGACGCATTAAGCGCAAGTAAGTTCGTTTGTTTTGCAATTGTCCCTACAAAAGCAGTTATTGTTTCAACTTCATGTGCTTGCTTCTCAAGACGATGAACAGATTGTAGTGAATGTTCTTGCTTATTCGCAAGATCTCGAATACCATCAACAAGCGTTGACGTAATTGTTCGACTCGTCTCCAGGGATTGGACCATCTCTAAAGAGTGGTCACTTGATTGCTTTGCACTTTCTTTCATTCGGTTTGCCATTTCAGTTGTTTCTTCTAATGAAATCACGGTTTCTTGAATCGCCCTTGCTGACTCTTCAGCTCCAGTCGCGATTTCTCCCATTGTTACCCCAATTTGCTCTGCTTGGCTTGATGAACGCATTGTTGCATCACTTAGACTTTGCACACGTAAATCTGTTTGGGCAAAATTTGTTTCGATATCTTGGACCATATTTTTTATATTACGGAGCATATGATTATAAGCAAGACCCAATGACCGTAATTCATCATCTGAATTCGATAGCTTCACTTCTGTATCAACAATACCAGCAGCAACTTCAGCAGCTGCTCTCTCTAACTCACCCAAAGGTTTTGTAATAAAATGCGATAGAAAGTAACCTAAGACTGCACTCCATACAACCCCGAGGAGCAATACACCTAACATAATCCATTGCATATCGATGTCTAATGTGGAAGCAAGAAATTCCCCCCAAAAATACAAAATGATTGCACTGCACGCAAATGTAATTGCAGCGACACCACTCACTCCTAAAACCATTTTCTTACGAATACTGAACTTGAAGCTTTTTTGGACGTTACGATCTGCCTCCACACCATTCACCCTTTTCTTTACGTTTCGTTTTGATTAATTAATCGAGTTAATGCTTCTTTTATTTCTTTTGCTGTTAACCTATACACATCATCTGAACCTCCGAAAGGATCAGCAACATCACCAGTTCCCATTCCCGCTATTTCCTTAAGCGTCAATATGTCGGCTTTATTGTAACGACTTTGCAAATTAAACTTATGGCTATTCGACATAGCAATAACCACATCAGCCCATTCCATTAATTCATCTGACACTTGTTGCGAAGAATGATCTGTAGTCAGACCCTCTTGCTCAAGAACACGTGCTGACCCACTTGATAGTGGAGCACCATTTTCTGCAAAAACTCCCGCGGACCGTGCTTCAAACCTATCACCAGCTAAATGATTTAGAAATGCTTCCGCCAATGGCGAGCGGCATGTATTTCCCGTACAAATAAATAACACACGCTTTTTTCTCATTAAAAATTCCTCCTAATCGATATATATTTGAACAGTTTACCATAATCGATTAAGCAAGATTGATTAAATCGGAAGCATGATCTTTAAACCAAATCCTAGGAGAACAAGTCCCCCTAGTAATTCGCCATACGCACCAATATAGCTATGAAACTTAGAGCCGATAATGAGGCCGATCCAAGACATGATCATACTGATGACTCCAATGGCAGCAATTGTAAAAATGACCGAAGTACCAAGAATACCAAAAGACAATCCAGCCGAAAAGCTATCTAAACTTACCCCAATTGCAAATAAGAAAAGGCCCCAACCAACCGGTTTTAGTTTACCTTCCTCATGTTTTGAAAACGAAGCAAGGATCATTTGAAGTCCAATGATTAATAACAAACCTCCACCTATATATGTAGCAATTACATCAAATTGATTGGATAGCCACTTCCCTGTTACGATGCCTAAGAGTGGCATGAATACGTGAAACGCTCCTATCGTGACGCCAATCCGAAAAACCTGCTTACGGGATAATCCCATCATTCCCATTCCAAGCGTTACAGAAAAGGCATCCATCCCTAAAGCTGCCGCCATTATACATATCGTCACAAACTCATGCATTGTTTAACACCCTCCCAAAAAAACATGCTAATTGAATGTATGCACGTCCAAGGGAGTTTAGACAGGCTGATACCAGATTAAAGCGGAGCTCACGGTTAATTCACCACGAGCTTTTTTGTAACACGCTATTTTATGACGTTCATTCGTCTTTTCGAGAAATTCGTAACGATTCATCTTCTTCGTTCGTGTATGTCTGGGAGTGAACGAGTGTAGATCACAGAATATCGCTATTGACAAGGAATCTAAAACGCCAAAAAAGGCCCTAAGGTAAATCTTAGAGCCTTTTTTACTGAAGTAAGTGCGTCGTGCTTGTTTTACACTCGTGCTCCCCCTGCCGCTTTTTCTAGTCGATTCATAATCGCTAGCCCGACTCCCGAAAGCGGCACTGTCTCTACATAAATAACTGTAACCTTGCGCTTGTCAAACTCCCGTAATGTCGCATAGAGTTCTTGCGCTACACGCTCTAGACTTTCACTCTTAACAACCTCATCTGCACGATATGCAAAGCTTGTCCTTGTAGCAAAGACGCCTACTTTTTCTCCTTGTTTGCGTGCATCATCAGCTAGACGCTGTAAGTCCACAGGCTTGTCCACAAGTACGACCTTCGCTTGGGGCGAATAGTGCGTATACTTCATTCCCGGAGACCGAGGCGCCGCTTCACTTTCTTGAAGCGCAGGATCAATCGAGATAGGGCCAATGACAGACTCTATGTCTTCCACAGTTACCCCACCCGGTCTATAGAGCATCGGCGGGTCATGAACAACACTTAAAACAGTCGATTCAAGGCCAATTCCCGTAGCACCTCCATCAATAACACCGTCCACTCTTCCATCTAGATCAATCAACACATGGTCTGCACTAGTTGGCGACGGACGTCCTGACCTGTTTGCACTCGGTGCAGCTACCGGCACATCACACGCTTGTAAGAGCGCTTTTGCGATTGGATGAGAAGGCATTCTTACACCAACGGTATCTAAACCAGCTGTTACATTCGGTGCAACTGACGGTTTCGCATTAAACACAAGCGTTAGTGCACCTGGCCAAAAAGCTTCAACTAGCTTTTTCGCTTTATCCGGAATCGTTCGGACAAGTTGATTCAGTTGTTCTTCATGACCAATGTGCACGATTAATGGATTATCGCTCGGACGCCCCTTTGCAGAAAAGATTGTTGCCACAGCTTCTTCTGAAAGGGCGTTTGCTCCTAGCCCATAAACCGTTTCAGTTGGAAAGACAATTAGTTTATTTTCCTTTATCCACAGCGCCGCTTCGCTAATGGAATTGGTTTGTTGTTGATCTTCAGTGCGATTATCCACAGTCCATACTTTTGTTTGTTTATAAATCATTTTTGTTCGCCTCCCTTTAAAAACCACTTCAACTTTTTATATTTTAACAAAACCCTACAGAGACAGTACTTTCTTTTGATTATCAGAGTAATCAAAAGAAGCGATTATCGGCAAAAAACAGGTTACCCACAACTGTGGATAACCTGTTTATAAGTTGGTGAATCACCGTTTTTTATTTAGTGTTCCCATCTATTCACATTTTTTATCCACAAATCCACAACCTTTTTCAAATAGGCGAACAAGAATAAGCCCAGATTGTTGCTTGATCTGTTTCCGTCACTAATTGATAATGGTCCATCGTTTTAATTACTTCGGGTAAAAACGGCTCTTCAATGCGTTCGAAACCAAGCGGTTCAAATAAAGCTACTTTCCCATTACTTAACGCATAAACCGTATGAATCCCTTCTGTTTGCGCAAAAGCAATCGCTAGTTGGATAAATTCAATTGAGGCTGCTGGATGAGTCCGGTTACTATCAATGACCATCGTCCGTAAAAGCCCTAGCTCTCCCGCCTTATCAAGGCCAACTGTTCCTACAATTGCTCCATTTTCACTTTCCACTACAAGAAAGCGGCTATTTTGATCGACTTGAGTCGTTGAACCAACTCGTGCAAATAAAGCTTGAATGGCTAATAAATCAGTTTTCTCCATTTTTCTAACCGTGAGAGCCATGGCCCCTCCTCCTTTTTCCTCTATCATATGAGGAGGCTTGTACCAATATGACTATTACCCAAATAACCGATCCCATAAAGATTCAAACATTTCTACGATAAAAAATGATGTTTCCACTTCTTCTACTTCTTCAACGGGTTCTTGTTCTAACTCTTTTGCTTCAGCGTTATCCATATCTAGAAAACACAACGGCGGAAACAATACACACCACCAGTTTTCTCCTTGACCCTCACCTAAAGTAATTAATACCGCATTGTATAATCCTGCTGGGTAAACAATATTGCCGTATAATTTTGTAGGAAACGATACATCCGTATTAAATTCTACTTTATAACTTTGTGATAATCCTCTATTTTGCAGCTCTTTTGCCACAATAGCTTCTAGTTCTTTTATATTTGCTTTAATCGTTGATGCGGCTTCATTAAATGACTCGACGTCACCGACCCACTCCGTAATCTCCGCATTTACTTGATCACGAATTTCACGTTTTAATGCTTGATCACCAATTGAATCACTATTTGCTAAAATCCGAAGGCGAATGGCATCTTCCGCACTTACCTCCTGATGAAATTGACCTTCTGCTTGAGCATTTTGCGCTTCCCAGCTCATTAGTCCTACGAATAAAGAGATTAATAGATAGATAATAGCTCTTGGTTTCATTATGAGCACCGCCCCTTCCTCACCTAGGATGGTCAGGGCAGGCTTTATTTAAACTAAAAAACATTCGACAAGATTAACTGCGCAAATCTCCATAAATAGCGAGCATGCGATCTTTCCCATTTATATCATAACAAATATCAACAGTCGCAAATGGAAACGCACGACTAAATAATGTTTTTATCTCAATCCCTTGGCCAACACCGAATTCAAGCCCTATTAATGCGTTTTCTTTTACAAAACGGGGCATCGCTTCAGCCAATCGTCGGTAAATCACTAGACCGTCTTTCCCTGCAAACAATGCGCTATGCGGCTCATAGTCCCGCACCTGTGTTGCAAGAGTGTTTACATCTGTTTCAGGAATATATGGCGGATTTGAGACAATGACATCAAATGTCTCACCAGAAACAGGTGCAAATAAATCTCCTTGTTTAAAAGAAACATCTGCTCCAAGCTTTAAAGCGTTCTGTTTCGCTACAGAAAGTGCATCTTCCGATAAATCAAGAGCAGTGACTTCGCAATCAGGCCGTTCAAGTTTTAAAGAAATCGCAATTGCTCCACTCCCCGTTCCAATATCAAGAATGGATAAAGGGGCTTGAGGCATCTTAGTTAATAAGAGCTCCACCAGCTCCTCTGTCTCCGGTCGTGGAATAAGGACGTCTTTATTTACTTGAAACGTTCTTCCGTAGAACTCTTCTGTACCAATAATATGCTGTACTGGAACACCTGTAGCAAGCAACTGCACATCGCTACGGAATGCTATCCAGATAGGCTCCTCTAATACATCATGCATACTCGCAAGCAAGTTAGAGCGGTCTTTCCCTGTATGGTGCCGCAGTAACCACTCTCCCGCTGGCTCTTCTAGGTTTCTTTCCAGTAAAAAAGACGAAGCCCAACGAAGAGCTTCGTATATTTTCATTTCCATTATTCTTCTGCTCGTTTCATTGCCTCTGATTGTTCTTCCACAATAAGGGCATCAACAATTTCATCGAGCTGCCCTTGCAAAATTTGTTCAAGCTTTTGAATCGTTAAACCGATGCGATGATCTGTCACCCGGCTTTGCGGAAAGTTGTACGTGCGAATTCGCTCTGAACGATCCCCTGTTCCAATTGCACTCTTACGGGCATCTGCATACTCTGCTTGGGCTTCTTGCTGGACTTTATCAAATATCCGAGCACGCAACACTTTCATTGCTTTTTCTTTGTTCTTAATTTGGGATTTTTCATCTTGGCATGAAACAACCGTATTCGTTGGCAAATGCGTTAAGCGAACAGCTGACATTGTTGTATTTACACTTTGCCCACCAGGACCACTCGAAGTAAACGTATCTACACGAATGTCTTTCTCATGAATGTCAATTTCTACTTCTTCTGCTTCTGGAAGTACAGCTACCGTTGCAGTTGATGTATGAATACGACCCCCTGATTCCGTTTTCGGAACACGTTGAACACGATGCGCACCATTCTCATACTTTAACTTTGAATACGCACCTGTCCCGTTTACCATGAAGATAATTTCTTTGTAGCCACCAATTTCATTGGCTTGCGCTTCAATCACTTCAGTCTTCCACCCTTGCATTTCCGAAAAACGATGGTACATTTTATACAAGTCCGAAGCAAAAAGTTGCGCTTCATCGCCACCTGCTGCTCCACGGATCTCGACGATAACATTTTTATTGTCATTGGGATCTTTAGGCAATAATAATATTTTTAAACGAGCTTCCAACTCTTCTTTCTGATTAGACAATTCATCTAACTCTTCTTTTACCATTTGATACATGTCATCATCAAGCTTCTCATTAAGCATTGCTTTTGCTTCTGCGAGTTGCTCTGTTGTTTGCTTGTATCCTCTATATGCTTGAACGGTCTCTTCTATTTGAGACTGCTCTTTAGAGTACTCTCTTAATTTTGTTGCATCGCTAATCACATCTGGGTCACTTAGCTGTTCATTTAAATAATCATATCGATCTTCTACCGATTGTAATCGTTCTAACACGACGTCACCTCATTCTTATTGCGGTGTATACCTACTTCATTATAGTATATGCCGCTCATGCCGGTCAATGAAGCGTCAGATACGGTTTGCCAAGTCATTATGCGGGAATACTGTAAGCAATAACGACAAAACAAGGCGGGATATAGGTGAAATATGTAATTATTGGCGGAGACGCCGCCGGAATGAGTGCTGCTATGCAACTAGTGCGAAAAGACGCACAAGCCGACATAACGGTGCTCGAAAAAGGCGAACATTATTCTTATGCCCAGTGCGGTCTACCATACTGGATAGGCGAAGAAATTGAATCTGAAGATAAGCTTGTGGCTCGAGACGCAAATACGTATCGAACCAAACACGGAATTGATGCACGAACCAATCATAAAGTGACTTCAATTGATCCCCAAAAAAAGACCGTTTCAGGTAATACGTTTGAACTGCCGTATGATAAGCTATTAATCGCTTCCGGAGCGCGACCTTTTATTCCAGAATGGAAAAACAGTGATTTAAAAGGAATTTTTACGTTAAAGACAATCCCTGATGCGAAAAAGATTTTAGCAGCAATTGGAGATAAGAAGAGAAAGATTACGATTATTGGTGGAGGTTCAATTGGTCTTGAAATTGCAGAGAATGTCTGTAAAGCAGGTCACCAAGTGCGCATTTTAGAGCGAGCAGCTCGTCTTGCAATGAATTTCGACAAAGAAATGACCGATCATATTCATGAAAAAGCAATCGAAGAAGGGATTCAACTCGATTTAAACCACGAGATTATTGGTTTTGAAAGTGATAATGCCGGACACGTAAACAAAATCGTTACCAATTTGGCGGAATGTGAAACGGATTTAGTCATAGTGGCGGTAGGCGTGCGGCCAAACACCGATTTCACTAAAGACACCGGTATTCAACTTGATCACAATGGTGCTATACGTGTAAACCGCTATATGGAAACAAACGTTGATGGTATATACGCGGCTGGAGATTGCGCAACACAATACCATCGCCTTATTCATAAAGACGTCTATGCCCCACTCGGAACACATGCCAATAAACAAGGAAGAATCGCCGGATTAAATATGTGCGGGCATCCCCGTGCATTTATGGGTATCGTTGGCACACAAATTTATCAATTCTTTGATTTGGCCCTTGCACGGACAGGTCTTTCTTCACGCGAAATTGAAGAAATTGGCTTTCCTTATAAATGCGTCCAAGCAAAGTTACCTCATGTTGCTGCCTATTACCCAACCAATGAACCCATCCTTATTCGCCTGCAGTATGATGCCAACACAGGAAAAGTATTAGGTGGCCAATTCATTGGTACAAAAGGAGTCGACAAACGCTGCGATGTGCTCGCTACAGCTCTTTACCACGGTATGACGATGCAAGACTTGGAAGAGCTAGATCTTGGCTATTCTCCACCGTTTAACAGCGTCTGGGATCCACTTCAACAAACAGCAAGACGTCGTTCATAAACAAACAACGCTTGGCATTTTGCCAAGCGCTGTTTGTTTCTTCACCTTAGATGCACGTCATAACGCGGGATCTCTGCTTTTAAAGCTTTTTGCAGATCGCTCCGCTCTGTTTTTATTTCGCTTTTGCTCCATTTTTCATCTGGATGAGCTTTTACGTAAATATGCCCACCGTTTACAAAAGCTGCTCCTGAACGGAATCCATGTTTTTGTACGATGGCTTCCACTTGACGCGCATCGTCTTCCAGCGTACGATGCTTCACACTTGGATCTTTGTAGCTCGCCCCTGTATTTGTCATTTCGGGATCAAAGCTTTCGTTTTTCATATGCTCAAAATTAAGCGGTCCCGGTCCAAAGGCTCCTTTTCCATAATCATGATCTTGCGAAGTAGCACCCATATTGCCACTCGAACAACCAGCGAGACATAATAGCGCAATGATTCCTGTTTTTGCTACCTTCATGTCCTTCCCCCTTTGCCATTTACCATGGCTCTTATAGGGTTCCACAACATGGCTCTCACATGCACTTATAATTTAGGGTTGGCGTGGCACTTTCTACAGACTGGGTAATAGGAGTCATTGCCACCTATTTGAATTTGGTCCCCGGTATAAATTGGTCTCTTATCTCCATCTACACGCAAATTCATTACCGCTTTTTTATGGCAAAACCAACAAATGGTTTTCATTTCCTCAATTTTATCTGCGTAAATCAACATATATTTACTACCTTCAAACAATTCATTTTGGAAATCATTTTTTAAGCCAAATGCCATAACAGGAATACGTAATTGATCAACAATCGCTGCTAATTGTAACACTTGCTCTTTTGTAATAAATTGAACTTCATCAATTAAAATACAATAAGGCTTTTCCGCACACGAGCTCACGACTTCATAAATATTTGTGTCTTCAAAAACAGATAGTGCCTTTCTCCGCAGTCCAATTCGACTTGACACATACCCAACCTCGTCTCTTGTATCAATACCAGAAGTGAAGATCAAGACGGGTTTACTCTGTTCTTCATAATTATGAGCGACTTTTAAGATTTCAATTGATTTTCCGCTATTCATTGCTCCGTACTTAAAAAAAAGCTGTGCCATACACCATTCCTCCTCACTACCGTTCTTTTTTGCACACCATAAAAAAAACAGGCAAGGAATGCTTGCCTGTCATTTTTATTCTTATAGGTTGTATTTCTTTTTGAAACGATCGACACGTCCACCTGCATCGGCAAGTTTTTGTTTGCCTGTGTAGAATGGGTGTGAATCAGAAGAAATTTCAACTTTAATTAGCGGGTATGTGTTTCCATCTTCCCACTCGATTGTCTCACCAGAACCACGAGTAGAACCAGTTAGGAACTTGAAGCCCGTGCTTGTATCCATGAATACAACTTTTTGATAAGTTGGGTGAATTTCTGTTTTCATTGCATTTCATCTCCTTTTGCCCTGAATCTCTTCGAAACAGAGTTTTCCTCACATAATCGAAATTATAACAAGGGTGCTCTTGATTTGCAAGATCCAGTTTGCATAAACATTCTGGAAAAGCCTTTATCCGCGTTTTTTTCCAGCCATCTCTTTTTCCATCGCTTCAAAAAACTCAACGTTTGTTTTTGTATCCTTAACACGGCGAATAAACTGATCCGTATAGTCTGCGGACTCATTCATCGTTTTTCGAATGGTCCATAATTTATCCAATTGCGTTTTTGGCATAAGAAGCTCTTCTTTTCTTGTGCCTGAACGGCGAATATCAATAGAAGGGAAAATGCGGCGCTCAGCCAAACGACGGTCAAGATGAAGCTCCATATTGCCTGTCCCTTTAAATTCTTCATAAATCACATCGTCCATACGCGAACCAGTATCAACAAGGGCAGTTGCCAGAATCGTCAAGCTTCCACCTTCTTCAATATTACGAGCGGCACCAAAGAACCGTTTTGGACGATGAAACGCCGCTGGATCAATCCCACCAGAAAGCGTACGACCGCTTGGCGGAATAACTAAATTATATGCACGTGCAAGACGTGTAATGGAATCCATTAGAATCACAACATCTTTTTTATGTTCAACTAGCCGCATTGCTCGCTCAAGCACGAGTTCAGCCACTTTAATATGGTTTTCTGGCACTTCATCAAAGGTAGAACTCACAACCTCACCTTTAATCGAACGTTCCATATCCGTTACTTCTTCCGGACGTTCATCAATTAACAATACAATTAATTCAACGTGCGGATGTTTTTCCGCAATGCTATTGGCAACTTCTTTCATTAGGGACGTTTTCCCTGCTTTAGGAGGAGCCACAATCAAACCACGTTGTCCAAAACCAACTGGTGAGACCATGTCGATAATTCGTGATGATACACGTCCAGGTTTGGATTCAAGATCAATCTTTACTTCTGGATACAAAGGGGTTAACGCAGGAAAATATGGACGTTCCCTCGATGTTTCTGGTGATTCACCGTTTACAGCTTCTACATGAAGTAAACCATGGTAACGCTCATTGTCTTTTGGCGGTCTTACCTTACCAGACACTTTATCGCCGTTACGTAAATCAAATCGACGGATTTGTGACGCAGAAATATAAATGTCTTCTGTACTCGGCAAATAATTAATTGGCCGTAAAAAGCCAAAACCTTCAGTCTGAATAATATCCAATACACCTTCCATAAATAAAAGGCCGTCTTGTTCTGCTTGAGCTTTTAAAATAGCAAAAATCAATTCTCTTTTTGTTAGTTTGCTGTAATAAGAGACTTTGAACGTTTTTGCTTGACTATAAAGCTCTTTTAACGTCATATTCTCTAGATCAGCGATGCTTACACTTACACTCATTAATAGCCACCACGCTTCTGTATATATAAATTCATATAAATTCTATTAGTTAGAAATAAATCGTACTGTATTCTACAATCATTGTGTGAAAAGTCAAAGGAAGGTGTTTGGAGAAAGTTCAATTAAGAAGGGAGTTACTAAACTTTATTTTAACCATAATTACCTAAAATAATCAATCTAAAAAAATAGGGGGACGGAATCCCCCCATTTTTTATCGGATCACAAGACCTGGTTTCTTTTTCATGCTATGGGTTCCATCAACAAAACGAACAGTGCCTGACTTAGCGCGCATAACAATGGATTGCGTTACGGCATTCATCCCTTTATAACGGACACCTGTTAATAATTCACCGTCCGTAACACCTGTCGCTGCGAAAATGCAGTCATCTCCTCTAACTAAGTCTTCCATACGGAATAACTTGTTCACATCTTCAATGCCCATTTTCCTACAACGCTCTAATTCATTATCTGATTGCGGGAGCAAGCGCCCTTGAAAATCACCGCCTAAGCATTTTAATCCCGCAGCTGCCAAGACTCCTTCTGGCGCACCGCCCGAACCCATTAACAAATCGACGCCAGTATCATCAAAACCGGTATTTACAGCTGCTGCAACATCACCGTCTGGCAATAACTTGATACGAGCGCCTGCTTGACGTACATCTTGAATTAATTTTTCATGACGTGACCGGTTTAAAATAACAACAACAAGATCTTCAATATCTTTGTTTTTTGCTTTCGCAACCGCTTTTAAATTATCTAGTACAGGTGCATCGATATCAACATTACCAACAGCTTCTGGACCAACAGCAAGCTTGTCCATGTACATATCAGGAGCATGCAAGAGATTACCATGGTCAGCAACTGCAAGAACCGCGAGAGCATTCCACTGCCCATAAGCAACAATATTTGTTCCTTCAAGAGGATCAACCGCTACATCAACACGAGGACCGTAGCCGTTTCCGAGCTTCTCGCCAATGTAAAGCATCGGAGCCTCATCCATTTCCCCTTCTCCAATTACAACGGTTCCTTTCATAGGAATCGTATCAAACACATCACGCATTGCTTCTGTTGCAGCACGATCTGCTTCTTCTTTGTTGCCACGCCCCATCCAACGACCCGATGCAAGCGCTGCTGCCTCGGTAACGCGGACTAGCTCCATTGATAAACTACGTTCCATTTGTTGTGTCCTCCTGATTGGCAATTAAGCGATCTAATAAGGTTAAGATTGATTAACTTGATCGATTTCCTCTTTCGTTAATTCTTCCCGCCATATTTTCGCACCTAATTTTGTTAGTTTTTCTTCTAGATGTTCGTACCCACGATTTACGTGTTCTAAGCCAGAAACCTCTGTGATACCTTCTGCCATCAGTCCAGCTATGACTAAGGCCGCCCCAGCACGTAGATCACTCGCACGCACGTTTGCACCTTGCAATTTGGATTTTCCATTTACAAGTGCAGAGCGCCCTTCTACTTTAACACTTGCACCCATACGCCTAAGCTCATCCACATGTTTAAACCTAGCATCATAAATCGTGTCGGTTACAATGCTTGTTCCTTCAGCACTTGTTAACAAACTTGTAAACGGTTGTTGAAGGTCAGTTGGGAAACCTGGATAAACAAGCGTTTTTATATCAACGCCTTTTTTCTTCACCATACCACTTACAATAATTTGATCATCCCGTACTTCAACATTCGTACCCATTTCCCGCAACTTTGCTGTAACTGATTCCACGTGAGTGGGGATAATATTGTCGATTCGCACTCGTTGACCTATTGCCGCAGCCATAATCATATAGGTTCCTGCCTCAATGCGATCAGGAATGATTGAATGCCTGCAACCATGTAATTGTTGCACACCATCGATCCGAATCACATTTGTTCCGGCACCTTTAATTCGCGCGCCCATGCTCGACAATAATGTAGCAACATCAATAATTTCCGGCTCTTTTGCCGCATTCTCAATCACTGTCCTACCTTTAGCACGAACAGCAGCAAGCATAATGTTAATGGTGGCCCCTACACTAACTACATCTAAATAAATTTTCGCTCCATAAAGCTCATCCGCACGCAAATAAATGGCACCTTGCTCATTGGTTACACGCGCACCCAATGCCTCAAACCCTTTTATATGTTGATCGATTGGCCGTGGACCTAAGTTACAGCCTCCTGGAAGACCAATAACTGCTTTTTTAAATTTGCCTAGCATTGCACCCATCAAGTAATAAGAAGCTCGCAGTTTTTTAACTCGGCCATTTGGAAGGGGCATTGCTACCATGCCTTCTGGATGAACGGTCATCGTTTGATTTTCCATGTCTACTTCTCCGCCGATTTCACGAAGGAGCTCTGCTAATAGGTCAACATCTGAAATAGCGGGTAAATTATCAATAGTAACTGTGCTGTCCGCCAAAATTGCAGCTGGAATAAGCGCTACTGCACTGTTTTTCGCCCCACTAATTTGTACACTTCCTTCTAGTGTATGGCCGCCTTCAATCAATAACTTATGCATCGAAATCCCTTCCTTCACTTACTGGTTACTCAAATCCGAGTAGCACTCAGTATAGCCAGAGTTCGTTAAAAAAGTACGACTTCCTCTATTTATCGACAAAAACCTTATTTATTCCAATCAGCTAAAAACTTTTCAATTCCTTGATCTGTTAAAGGATGTTTTGTTAACTGCTTAATTACTTTTAGTGGGATGGTTCCAATATGGGCCCCACGTTTGGCAGCTTCATTCACATGAATAGGGTGACGGATTGATGCAGCGATGATTTGCGTTGGCAATCCGTGGACATTAAAGATTTGTGTAATATCGGAGATTAATTGAAGGCCATCTTGCCCAATATCGTCAAGTCTCCCTAAAAACGGGGAAACATACGTTGCTCCTGCTCGGGCAGCGAGCAAAGCTTGAGGAACTGAGAAAATAAGTGTCACATTTGTTTTGATTCCTAATTCCGTAAACGCATGAACTGCTTTTAGGCCATCTACTGTCATTGGCACTTTCACTGTAATATTTTCAGAGATTGCAGCAAGCTCTTTTCCTTCTTTAATCATTTCTTCAGCATCAAGAGAAATCACTTCTGCGCTTACACTGCCAGGTACAAGAGCCGCAATCTCTCGAATTCGTTCATGAAAATCGACACCTTCTTTTGCCACTAGCGATGGGTTCGTCGTTACCCCATCTAATATACCTAAATCACGTGCTTCTTTAATTTCATCAATATTAGCCGTATCTATAAAAAATTTCACATTTATCTCTCCCTTATGAAAAAAACGGTTACATTTTAAAATGGAAATAAAAGCAGCCATAAGACTGCTTTTAAAAAATATAGAGATTATGCTTTATTTGAAGAACCAAACTCTCTCATTTTGCCAATAACAGTTGCTTTAATCGCATCACGAGCAGGTCCAAGGTATTTACGAGGATCATATTGCTCTGGTTGCGCTGCTAGCGTTTCACGCACTGCTTTTGCAGAAGAGATTTGGCTTTCTGTATTTACATTAATTTTAGCGTGACCAAATTCAATCGCTTTTTGGATATCTTTTGTAGGAATGCCTGTCCCGCCATGAAGAACAAGAGGAATGCCAACTAAGCCATCAATTTTCTTCATATGGTCAAAACCAAGGTTTGGTTCTCCTTTGTATGGTCCGTGAACAGAACCAAGTGCTGGAGCAAAGCAATCAACGCCAGTTGCTTCAACAAGTTCTTTACATTCTTCAGGAATCGCGTATGAAGCTTCAGCATCATCAACGATAAGATCATCTTCTTGTCCACCAATGCGGCCTAGTTCTGCTTCAACAGAAACACCTAAAGCATGAGCTACTTCTACAACACGGTTAGTCAATGCAATGTTCTCTTCTAATGGATAATGTGAACCATCAATCATGACAGATGTAAAACCTGCATGAATGGCTTCTACACATTTCTCAAAGCTTGAACCATGGTCTAGATGGATTGCAACAGGTACTGTCACATTATATTCTTCCATAAGGTTTTCAACTAAACCTACAATGGTTTTGAAACCACCCATATAGCGTGCAGCACCTTCAGAAACACCAAGAATAACTGGTGATTTCTCTTCTTCTGCCGCCTGCAAAATCGCTTGCGTAAACTCTAAGTTGTTCAAGTTGAATTGTCCAACCGCATAGCTTTCTGCTTTTGCTTTGTTCAACATTTCTTTCATCGATACTAAAGGCATGATCGTCCTCCTTAAATTCGCTTGCCATAGGCATGATGGGCCGCTCAGCAATTTCTATTTTTAAAATAACCCCAGCTTGATGAAGTTATGTGCCAAACACACAAATCAGGTTCGATTTGCCATGCATACCTATATCCTTAATGCGTAGGTCGTGTCCATTATAGCATAACTTTTTTGGATGTGACCCTAGAAAGATACGGAATTTTTAAGAAAGCGATACCACTTTTTATCTGCTACTCATTTAAGTTTTTACGAATTACCTGACGGACATCATCAATATCAAACGGTTTTGCCATATAACTAAGCGCTCCATTTTCCAGCGCCTCATTTACCATATTTAATTCTCCATACGCTGTCATCATAATGACTTTTATATCCGGTTGTTTTTCTTTCAACCTCTTTAGAATTTCCACACCATCCATTCCTGGAATTTTCATATCCAACAAAACAATGCTGATGTTTTCAGTTTCTTGAATTAAGAGAGCTTCCTTGCCACTTGCAGCCTGAAACATTTCATACCCGTCTTTTTGCAACACTTCAGTTAGTAGCACCCTAATTCCGAATTGGTCATCAACGATAAGTACCTTATGGTTCATTTTCTTCCCCCTTCACACATACGCTCATTATTTATATTAATTCGCGCTTTTTCGTGCTTTCCCTCTATTTATTTGCAATCTGTCAAACAGACATCTACAATAAAAGGCAAACTTAAGGCAGACTTGCCTACTTTTGAAAGGACCATGTGCAATGCATAAAATATACACAACCCAATTATTTGGTTTGTTTAAAAACATCAATGAAAAACAAGAGGATCTTCTTGAAGATGCTGGTCGTTTACTTGCTCAAGCTATTGTCATGCAAGGAACGATTTATGTCAAAGGCTTCGACCAATTAAAAGCATTGGAGGAGGCAGCAACAGGGGGATATGACGCTTTGCCTCAAGCAGAAATTCTGAATCAGCAAGGCCTTGGGCCCGAGGATCGACTCCTTCTCTTTGCCCCAGATGCCACAGATGATCGAGTTACTAACCTTTTAGACGTTTGTACTAAAACGAATACACCTGCAATTGTCGTTTCATCTGCTACTGTCTTTGGTATTACAGAACTAGAAAACTGCGACTTATTTCTTGATACTGGTGTAAAAGATGGTCTTATCCCTGATGACGACGGAAATCGCATCGGCCACCCAGGCACCATTGTCGCTTTGTTTATCGCACAACATCTCTGCTTAACAATCACCGATATTCTCTCTGAACTAAACGATTAAAGTAGGTAACCCCTACTTTAATCGATTTTAGCAACTATGCATTTACACAGACCAATGGTCCCCCTTCCGCTTTCCTATCCCCGAATTTCTACTTGTTGAGACTTTGTTGTTGAAGGGACA
Source organism: Shouchella patagoniensis (assembly GCF_002019705.1). Taxonomy (GTDB): domain Bacteria; phylum Bacillota; class Bacilli; order Bacillales; family Bacillaceae_D; genus Shouchella; species Shouchella patagoniensis. Next base: position 2,484,536 of record NZ_KV917377.1, read on the forward strand.
CGATCATCTCAACTGACTCTCGATCGATCCATATCATAATGCTTCTACCTATAACCACAAAAAAGTGAAAGTAAACATTTTCCTCATCTTTTTAACACAAAAAAGCAGTCGCGTCTCTATCAAGCCGCAACTGCCTTCTATTGATTACGATTCTTGCTTTTCAAGTGAAGCTCTAACAAACTCTCTGAACAACGGTTGTGGACGCGTTGGACGAGAAACAAACTCTGGGTGGAATTGGCTTGCTACAAAAAATGGATGGTCAGCCACTTCAATGATTTCAACAAGACGACCATCTGGGCTTGTACCAGAGAAGATAAACCCTGCTTTTTCCATTTGATCACGATACTCGTTGTTAAACTCATAACGATGACGGTGACGCTCATAAATAACTTGTTCACCGTATGCAGCATGAGCTACCGTACCTTCTTCCAATTTGCATGGGTATAGACCAAGACGTAATGTTCCACCAAGATCTTCAACATCTTTTTGCTCTGGAAGCAAGTCAATGATTGGATATGGTGTAGAAGGGTTTAGTTCAGCTGAATTCGCACCTTCCATTCCGAGTACAGTACGCGCAAACTCAACAGAAGCAAGTTGCATACCTAAACAGATACCAAGGAATGGAATCTTGTTTTCACGCGCAAATCGGGTAGCGGTAATCTTTCCTTCGATACCACGATCTCCAAAACCTCCTGGTACAAGAATACCGTCCACGTCTTTAAGTTGTTCAATAACATTCTCATCTGTTAATTGTTCTGAATAAACCCAGTCAATCTCAATGTCTGCATCCACATTGTAACCAGCATGACGTAATGCTTCCGCTACTGAAAGATACGCATCTTGTAATTCGACATATTTACCAACAAGAGCAATTCGAACTTTCTTAGACAAATTGTTTACTCGGTCAACAAGAGCAGTCCATTCTTCCATATTTGCTTGACCAGATTGTAATTTCAAATGATCACAAACAATTTGGTCAAGGTTTTGAGCTTGAAGATCAAGAGGCACTTGGTAAAGCGTATCTGCATCTCCGCATTCAATTACAGCTTCCTTGCGAATGTCACAGAATAACGCAATTTTGTCCTTCATATCTTGCGGCACAGGGCGCTCGGTCCGCACAACAATGACATTTGGTTGAATCCCTAACGAACGTAGTTCTTTAACCGAGTGTTGTGTTGGTTTGGATTTCATTTCACCCGCTGCTTTTAAATATGGGATTAACGTACAGTGAAGATAGAGAACATTATCCATACCTACATCGCTTTTGATTTGACGAATCGCTTCTAAAAACGGCAAACTCTCAATATCCCCTACTGTCCCGCCAATTTCTGTAATAACAACGTCAGCTCCAGTCTCACGACCAGCGCGAAAAACGCGTTCTTTAATTTCATTTGTCACATGAGGAATAACTTGTACGGTTCCACCTAAATAATCACCGCGGCGCTCTTTCTTAAGTACAGTAGAATAAACACGCCCCGTGGTTACATTCGAATTTTGGCTTAAATTAATATCTATAAAACGTTCATAGTGGCCTAAATCTAAGTCCGTCTCTGCCCCGTCATCCGTAACAAATACTTCTCCATGCTGATACGGGCTCATTGTACCTGGGTCAACATTAATGTATGGGTCAAACTTCTGTATGGTTACCTTTAACCCACGATTTTTAAGCAAACGTCCAAGAGACGCTGCTGTAATACCTTTTCCAAGTGACGAAACAACGCCACCTGTTACGAAAATATACTTTGCTGCCATTTTGTTTCCTCCTCTATTCAATTAAGGGGATGCTCCATTTTATCGTTGATCTATCAAAAAAAAAAACAAAAGTGGCACCTCACCCACGAAGAATGGGGCGCACTTTTGTTTATAATCTCCATTATATAAGCTCATAATGAGCCCAAAAATGATTTTACCTAGTTCACATCAAGAAGTCAAGCTGACAATTAATCTTCTTCTTCTTCAGAATGCTCTTCATCTTCATCAAAATCTGGAAGACTATCATCATCGTCATCTTTATCATCAAACTCATCGTCGTCGTCCTGATCCTCTTCATCGGCTAGCTCATCTAGCTCATCTTCCAAGTCCTCGAACTCATCTTCCTCGACGTCATTATCGAAGACATACTCGTCATCGTCATCATTTTTTGATTTACGACGCTTTGCCGGTATCGCAGAGATAGTAATTTCTTCTTCTGACTGTTCATGAGGGTACCACGCTTTCAGTCCCCATTTATTGTCACCAAGAGTAAGAAAACGACCATCAATATTTAAATCCGTATATAGAAATGAAATGCGCGCGTCCATTTCTGTCTTAGACAAACCTTTTATCTTCGCTACCGCTTCAAGCAAGTCGTAGAAATTATAAGGCTGTCTTTTATCAACCATTAATGCATACGCCGTTTCTACCATTGACATTTCATTCAGGTCTTCTTTTTTTAAGGATTGCAAATCAACCACAACCGAGCACGCCCTTTCCATCTTAACCAATTTGTTCTCACATCTCTATTGTAAGCCATCAGTTGATAAAATCATACGTCCCATTATAAACATATTTCATCTTTATTGCTAGTTAAAATCCGCTCCCTCACATTCGAAAAGCCGCAGTCTGCAAAACCTGCGGCAACTTAAGGCAAATATGCAGTTAGTAACTGCTTTGTTTGTTGTTCTGTAAAAGCTTCAAGATCTAGCACACTTTGCAGTGCCCACCTACGAAACGTCCACATTTGACCCATTACAAGAATCGTATGCGCCAATAGATGTTGATCTTTGCTTGATATCAGTAATTCCCCACTATTTGCACAATCAAAAATTAACGTTTCCATCATTTCAACCATTTCCAATTCTTTCTTTAATACATAAGGCAAGGTTTCTTTTGGCAACGATTTTGTTTCTTGATACATAACAAGCACTTCTTCTTGCATATCGTTCACAACCGAAAAATAGGCATGAATCGCTTTTTTTAATCGTTCTAGAGCCGTACCGGTTGTGTCTAGTTGGACTCTCACTTTTTCTGTTACCTCATCATAGATCGAATCACAAACGAGGTAGAGAACATCTTCTTTCGCACCAATGTATTCATATAATGTGCCAATGCTAAACCCAGACTCCTTGGCTATTTCTCTCGTTGTTGTTCGGTGAAACCCTTTTTCAATAAATAAATGCACAGCACCTTTAATCATTTGTTCCCGACGCTTTTTTACTAATTGTTGATCCTTTACCATTGACGGAACGATTTTTTTTGACATTCTTTTTGTACCTACTTCCCGCTGCTTTCTTCGTTTTTTTGTTATCTTAACACGAAGATGCATCCGTTGCACGAAGCTAGACGGTTAAATGCCTGGCAATGACCATTTGCTGAATTTCACTCGTACCTTCATAAATCTCGCACACTTTTGCATCTCGGAAGTACCGTTCTACCGGATATTCTTTCATATAGCCGTAACCGCCATACACTTGAATCGCTTTTGTTGCCACATCCATCGCTATTCTAGATGAAAATAACTTAGCCATAGAAGCTTCCTTCGCACACGGAAGATTACGCTCTTTTAATTGAGCGGCAGCGTATGTTAACTGTTTTGCCGCTTCCGTATCCGTGGCCATATCGGCGAGCTTAAATGCTAAACCTTGATGTTCAAGTAACTTCTTACCGAATTGCTTGCGTTCATTTGCATAACCACTTGCTGCTTCTAAGGCTGCTTCTGCAATTCCAAGGGATTGTGCTGCTATACCAATCCGACCTGAATTTAAGTTCGAGAGCGCGATCTTTAACCCTTCTCCTTCATTGCCAAGCAATTGGTCTGACGATACTTTACAATTTTCGAATAATACTTCTGTTGTCGTTGATCCATACAAGCCAAGTTTCTTTTCTTTTTTGCCAATGATTAACCCTTCTGTATTTTCTTCGACAATAAAACAAGAAATCCCTCTAGAACCCGCAGCTGAATCGGTTACAGCAAAAACGATATAGGTCCCCGCTTCGCCCCCATTCGTAATAAATACTTTTGCCCCATTTAAAATATAGCCGTCCCCGTCTTTTTCAGCTTTTGTTCGCAAGGACTTTGCATCACTTCCGGCATTGGGTTCCGTTAAGCAGAAAGCACCAATCATTTCTCCTGAAGCAAGCTTTGGAACGTATTTCTGCTTTTGCTCCTCTGTCCCGTATAATACAATCGGCACTGTTCCAACCGATGTATGAACACTCATAATTAGCCCGATTGCAGCACTTACTTTTGATACTTCATGGACAGCAATTATATAAGAAACAAAATCCATTCCAGAGCCGCCATACTTCTCTGGAATTGGGACACCCATTAAACCAAGATCTCCCATTTTTTTGATTACCTCGCGTGGAAAGTGCTCTTTTTCTTCCATCTGTTCTACAGCAGGAAAAATTTGTTCTTTAGCAAATTCACGCACCATTTTTTGCATCATTAATTGTTCTTCATTGAACAAAATACTACTCATAAACAAAGAACCCCCTACCCGTTTTCTTCCCTAACCACCCTGCTTGAACGTATTTTTTTAAAAGCGGACAAGGTCGGTATTTGCTATCACCAAAACCATCATGTAAAACGTTCATAATTGATAAGCACGTATCAAGTCCAATAAAATCAGCAAGTGTAAGTGGTCCCATTGGATGGTTCATCCCAAGCTTCATAACCGTATCAATATCCTCTGCCGAGGCAACTCCTTCATATAAAGTAAAAATGGCTTCATTGAGCATTGGCATTAAAATACGGTTCGATACAAACCCAGGAAAATCTTCAGCCGAAACTGGTATCTTGCCAAGTTTTTTTGATGTTGCCATAATTTCCTCATATACGTCATCCGATGTTGCTAATCCTCGTATGACCTCAACTAATTTCATTCGAGGTACAGGGTTCATAAAATGCATTCCAATGACTTGCTCCGGACGCGATGTTATACTTGCGATATCGGTTATTGGCAATGAAGACGTATTTGTGGCCATAATTGATCCTTCTGGGGCAAATTCGTCAATCGTTTTAAAAATCTGCTTCTTTATCTCACCGTTCTCTGTTGCCGCTTCAATGACTAATTCTGCTCGAGCCGCTTCAGATAACTGAAAAACAGGTTCAATTAGCTTGAGTGTGGACTCCACATCTTCTTCCTTTGCATATCCTTTTTTGAGTAGCCTACCTAGACGACCCTCAATACCTAGCTTCCCTCGTTCAGCAAGTTCTTTGCTTTGATCATGTAGGAGTACATGAAAACCTTTTGCAGCAAATACCTCTGCAATCCCTGCTCCCATTTGACCTGCGCCAACTACCATCACTGTATTCATTTATTATTCTCCTTCCACATAAAGCAAGACTGCGTCACCTTGACCGCCACCACTGCATATCGCAGCAATTCCATAGCCACCACCACTGCGTTTTAATTCATAAGCAAGAGTTAATATAATTCTTGCGCCACTAGCCCCGATAGGATGCCCATACGCAACAGCTCCACCGTTCACATTTACCTTATCTTCATCAAGACCGGCGAGTTGATTTCCTGCTAGCGCCACAGCAGCAAACGCTTCATTAATCTCAAAACGCTTTATTTTTCCAAGATTAAATCCTGTCTTCTCAAGTAAGGAGTTAATGACAAGCCCTGGAGTTTTAGGGAAATCTTCAGGAGCCACTGCTAACTTATCATGAGCAATTATCGTTGCAAGCACGTGCTTATTTTCTTTTTTAGCTCTTTCATCACTCATCAAGACCATTGCACACGCCCCGTCATTCACACCTGGCGCATTACCCGCGGTGATTGTTCCATCCTTGCTGAAAGCTGGGCGAAGTGCTTCAAGCGATTCCAATGTTGTATTAGATCTTGGCGCTTCATCTTGTTCCACCACAGTTACTTTCCCTTTTTTCCCTTTCACTTCAACCGGAACGATTTCCTCGTTTATGATACCGCTTTCAACTGATTGAATAGCGAGCTTTTGACTTCTTACAGCCCAGCGATCTTGGTCCGCGCGCGAGAGACCGAGTTCCTCTGCTGTTTTACTTCCGTAAACACCCATATGAACATTTGAAAACGAGCATGTGAGGCCATCATATACCATGCCATCGACCAACGTCGTATCACCCATCCGTGCGCCAAAACGTGCCTTCGGCATATAGTATGGTGCATTTGACATCGACTCCATACCGCCCGCAAGAACCACTTCTGCTTCACTCGAACGAATCGCAAGATCAGCTAATGTGACTGCTCGCATTCCCGAAGCACAGACTTTGTTAATTGTTTCTGTTCTTACATTCCACGGAATTCCCGCTTCATGCATTGCCTGCCTAGAAGGTAATTGCCCCACACCAGCTTGCAGAACATTCCCCATAATCACTTCATCCACTTGATTTGGTTTTATTTCGGCTCTTTTTAATGCTTCTTTTAAAGCAACTCCACCAAGTTCTGTAGCTTTCAGCGTCGAAAGGGCGCCCCCCATTTTTCCAATTGGTGTCCGTGCCCCGCTCACAATAACTGTCTTCACAATTGTCTCTCCTCTTCCGAGCGAACGCTCGGTCATAATTGTTTGAAAGACAAGATTCGCTAAAGCGAATCTTGTTAAGCTGATTCTTCTATTGATTTTTCTAATATCTCTGCTACATCTAACGTTTGTACATCATCTTCTTTTTCAAGTGCTTTTGTTCCATCACTTAACATGGTCAAACAATATGGGCAAGCGCTTCCAATAACAGACGGAGAAACCGCCAAAGCTTGCTCAGTTCGTGCAACATTGACACGCTGACCCTTGTCTTCTTCCATCCACATCATTCCACCACCTGCACCACAACACATACCGTTCTCTTTATTACGCTCCATCTCTACAACATGTACACCAGGAATGTGTTTTAAAATCTCACGTGGTGGATCATAAACATCATTATAGCGTCCTAAATAACAAGAATCATGAAACACAATCGTTTCTTGTACTTCCTTGGTTGGCACAAGCCGACCTTCCTCTAGCAATTTAGCTAACAGTTCAGTGTGGTGATAGACTTCTACGTCTTCCAAACCAAAATCCGGATATTCATTCTTTAACGTATTATATGCGTGGGGATCAATGGTCACGATCTTTTTCACATTATTCTTTTGAAACAACTCAATGTTTGCGCTCGCAAGCTCTTGAAATAAAAATTCATTCCCTAAACGACGCGGTGTGTCGCCAGAATTCTTTTCCTTATTCCCGATAATCGCAAAAGATACACCTGCCAGGTTTAAGAGTTTTGCAAATGATTGCGCAACTTTTTGGCTACGATTATCATAAGCTCCCATTGATCCAGCGAAAAATAAGTACTCAAATTCCTCGCCTTTTTTGCTCAATTCTTTTACTGTTGGAACCTCTATATCATCACGCCCATCGCGCCAGTTTTCACGTTCTTTCCGGCTAATACCCCATGGGTTACCTTGACGCTCGATATTTTGCATCGCTCGCTGTGCATCTGGGTCCATCTTACCTTCAGTCAATACTAAATAACGGCGCAAGTCAATGATTTTATCAACATGTTCGTTCATGACTGGACATTGGTCTTCACAGTTACGGCAAGTCGTACACGCCCAAATCTCGTCTTCTGTAATGACATCTCCAATTAAGCTCACATCGTATCCCGCTGCTGCTTCTTCATGTCCTTGTGATGCGAGCACATTTGCTGTTGTACCAGCAAATGCATAGGATGGCATCCACGGCGTACGAGACGTAATCGCAGCTCCTTTTTCCGTCAAATGATCTCTCATCCGAAGTAAAAGGTCCATCGGTGATAGCATTTTCCCAGTCCCCGTTGCTGGACACATATTTGTACAGCGCCCACACTCTACGCATGCATATAAATCAAGCAATTGTTTTTGATTGAAATCTTCAATTTTTCCGACTCCAAAACTTTCGGCATCTTCTTCTTCAAAATCGACTTTCGCTAATCGTCCTACATTATGCGTACGCCCTAAAAACACATTCGCAGGTCCGGTGATTAAATGGGCGTGCTTTGATTGAGGTACATAAACTAAAAACGTTAATAAGAATAAAAGATGTGCCCACCAAAAAACAAAGAATAAAGCTGCTGCTACTGATGGAGCAATCCAAGTTGATGCAAAAGCAACCGCAGAGGCGAGTGGTTCAAACCCTGTTAATTCTTTGCCTAGCCAAATCATTTCCATGCCTTTTGCAAAGGTTTTTGAAACCATTAGACCACCAATAAATATAAGAACAAGTCCTGCTTTCCAACCACGTTTAAGGCGAACAATCTTTTCCATGTAGCGTCTGTAAAATGCCCATACAACAGCTACCAATATCATCGCAACGACAATTTCTTGGAAGAACGTAAAATAAGGATAAACCGGACCAAGAGGTAAGTGACTACCTGGATTTAAGCCTTTCCATATTAAATCAATTGCCCCGAATTGGACCATTAAGAATCCATAAAAAAACATAATATGGATCAATCCACTTTTCTTGTCTTTCATCAATTTTTTATGGCCAAATACATTTACCCAAATTGCCTGCAATCTTTCTTGCATTGTCTTTTCAAACGCTGCTTTCTTTCCTAATTTAATAAATTGGATACGCGTTAAGACCAAATATCCGAATAAGAAAACCGCGTAACCGGTTACAAGAAGAAATAAAACCCAATTGGCAATTAGTAGTGTAGAATTGACTTCCATAAAGTACCTCCTCCAGCTATTCTTAAGCGTAGTATAACATAAGTTTAAATGAATGAGCATTCAGTCATATATTTTTTTTGTCTTTTTGGATGTTTACACAAAAATTCGGAAACGCTAAATGAACAGAAGGAGGGCTTAACGTGTGGTGGGTTTTATTTATTATCCTCTTCTTCCTCATTGTGAGTGCATGGGGGCGTTATGACTATTCACAGGGCTTAAAACAGCTGCGTGAAGAGAGAGTACCTACAATTAGCAAACATTCGTTTAGCGAAACCATGCTCTTAACAACGGGAGAAGATTTCCTTGACCAGCTTCTTGATGATGTCTTAAAAGCGAAAAAGCATGTGCATATTCAATTTTATATCTTCCGTAGTGACCAAACAGGAAAACGAGTGATTGATTCTCTATGTAAAAAGGCAGAAGAAGGGGTTGAAGTTCGTCTCCTAGTAGATCGATTTGGCTGTAAACTTTCTCACTCTTTAAAGAAAAAACTCTCATCTGCTGGAGTCGATTTTTATTGCTCTGCCACCCTAAAAAGACCCTATTTATTCTTTTCATTAAATCGAAGAAACCATCGGAAACTAGCTATTATTGATGGGAAGATTAGTTATATTGGTGGATTTAATGTCGGTGATGAATATTTAGGGCGTAATCCTTTTTTTGGTTTTTGGCGTGATTTCCATCTCCGAATTACGGGGGAAGGAAGTGCCCTTGTGCAAGAGCAATTTTTACAAGATTTCAAAGCAGTTTCTCGTACAAAATTGCCCAATCGTGACTCTTTTTTCCCTAAATTAGAACAGGGCACTCAACCTTTGCAGTTTTTAAGCACTTCGGGTGTAGGACTCGAACGGCAATTAATCACAATGATTGAACATGCAACACACTCATTAATTATTTGCACACCGTACTATATCCCATCAAAGCAGCTTCACCAAGCCGTACTCGATGCATCACAGCGTGGCATAAACGTGTCACTGATTCTTCCAGAGAAAGCAGACCATCCTCTTGTTAAACACGGTGCGACTCCATTCGTAATGGAGGCCATTCGTGCTGGCGTTCTCGTATACCACTATTATCGAGGCTTTTACCATGTAAAAGCGATTATAGCAGACAAAAACGATTGTTTGCTCGGTACCCCAAATTTCGATAGGCGTAGTCTTCATTTAAATGATGAGATGAGTTGTATCAGCAAGGACCCTTCATTTATTAATCAAGTATTGTCTGTTGTTAACTATGATCTGTCTATCTCTACAAATGTCACTTTAGAAAAGCTTGAGCATAGACCCATTCTTGATAAAATAAAAGAACGCATTGCAGCACCTTTTGCAGGACTGCTATAAAAAGAATCTCGAGCATGGTGCCCAAGTTTTACCTTATCGACAAAGTACGGTAATACGAGACCGTCGACAAGCTATTTTACTGAAGTTTGAATAGACGATGCCTTTCCTTCTTTACCCTCGCTTCTGGCATACACTTCGCTTTCCGCAGGCGACGAATGATCTCTTTAGTGCTTGATGATGACAAAGTTACTTGAGGATAAAAACTGAATACCTATGCTCGTCAAGTGAGCTTAAGCAATACCAATTAATCAATCTAAAATTTAATGGATATGAGAAAAATACCTCTGCGATTAAAAACATCTCAGAGGCATTTTGTCTATGGATTGAAACAGGGATCTCGGGACCAAAGTTTCTTTTCTATGAAATCCACACTTCAATAAAGAACCAAATAATCATAACGGTTTGCACAACCGCCTTTGCAAAAGAACTGCTTAAAAAAGCTAGGAACGACGCAAAGGCGATGCGGACCGCATCATTAAGTGTTTGCTGTTGCAATAATTCCGTCAGCAGGACAAGGACAAACGGCACGATAATTAAGCCAAATGGGGGATAAACAAACGCACCTATAATAACGCCAATAAGCGCTGCACGCTCGCCCCACTTCGTTCCACCGGTACGTTTAACAAAAACAATATTTGCTAGAATATCAACGACTAACAAGAACACTGTTAAAACGCCCATACCAATCCAAAACCACACGCTTAACGAACCTGATAATGCAAATAGATAGATGAGAAACCCGCCCCATAGGACGATGACTGAAGGAATAATAGGAACAACTAACCCTACATAGCTGGCAATAAAAAATACAGCAATGAGCAGCCACCAAATCATATCCATCACTTACATCTTTTCTGGTGCGTGCACACCAATTAGTGCTAATGCATTATGAATCGTTAATTGAGTTGCTTTCATCAATGCCAAACGTGCAGTCGACAGCTCTTTATTTGTTTCATCAAGTACGCGAGTTGAATTATAAAAACTGTGCAGCGCTTGGGCTAGCTCGTACGCATAATTCGCGATTCGCTGCGGGATTTGCTTTGCAGCTGCTTCTGCAACAGCACTTGGAAAGTCTCCAATTGTTTTTAATAACTCGTACTCTTTCTCACTCGCTATAAAAGATAAATCAGTATCACTGGAATACTCTAAACCTAGTTCTTCGCCTTGACGAAGCATGCTGCATACACGTGCATGAGCATACTGAATATAATAAACGGGATTCTCATTTGATTTCGATACCGCTAAATCCATATCGAAGTCAAGGTGTGTATCTGCACTCCGCATCGCAAAGAAATAACGTGTTGCATCAACACCTACTTCTTCCATTAACTCACGAAGCGTAACGGCTTTCCCTGTTCGCTTACTCATCTTTACTTTTTCACCGCCTTGGAAAAGGCTGACCATTTGAATGATCTGAACACTAAAGCGGTCTGCATCATAACCAAGCGCCTGAATCGCTGCACGCATTCTCGGAATGTACCCATGATGGTCAGCTCCAAGAACGTCAATTAAACGATGGTGACCGCGATCAAACTTGTCGAGATGATAAGAAATGTCTGGCGTTAAGTACGTATAACTCCCATCTTGTTTAACAAGAACACGGTCTTTGTCATCTCCATATGCAGTTGAGCGTAACCACGTCGCACCGTCTTGCTTATACGTCTCGTTCTTTTCTTCAAGTACACGTAATCCTCTTTCAACTTGTCCTGACTCATACAACGATGTTTCAGAGAACCAATGATCAAACTGAACGCGGTAAGCCTCTAAATCTGTCTTGATTTTCTCTAACTCTTTTTCCAAGCCATATGTGCGTAGTGTTTCAAGTCTTTCCTCTTCTTCAAGCTTTGCATAAGCATCGCCAACTTCATCTACTAAAAGACGCGCAATCTCGATAATATCTTTTCCGTGATATCCATCTTCAGGCATCTCAAACTCTTTTCCTAGCTCCTGCATATAACGAGCTTCTAACGATAACGCCAAATTGTTAATTTGGTTTCCAGCATCGTTAATGTAGTATTCACGTGCAACTTGGTACCCAGCTTTGTTCATAATATTTGCTAGTGCGTCACCAACTGCAGCACCTCTAGCATGACCTAAATGAAGGTCGCCAGTTGGATTCGCTGATACAAACTCAATTAGCACTTTTTCCCCTTTGCCAGCAGTGCTCTTGCCGTAATCCACATCTGCATCGAGTACAGCTGGAATAATCTCACGCAAATAGGCATTGTCCAAAAAGAAGTTAATAAATCCTGGTCCAGCTACTTCAATTCGCTCAATCCCTGCTTTATTACGATCAATTGCTTCCACAAGGTTTTCAGCAATTAATTTAGGTGCTTTCTTTGCTACGCGAGCAAGTTGCATGGCCATATTTGACGCATAATCGCCATGTGTTTTCTCTTTTGGTACTTCAAGAATAACAGCTGGCATTTGATCTTCTGTTGCAAGTCCTGCCTTTAAAACAGCCGCCCGTATTTCTTGCTGCAAGTGTTCTTTTCTTTGCTCCATACTGTTCATCATCGATAACTCCTTATATCCACTCGGTATCATATTTATTTACTTAACATCTGAAAAAAAGAAAGCAAGGAATGCTTTGGCAATCCCTTGCATAAACGCATCATTTAATTATTCGCCCTTGCGCTCAATCGAGAGTCGAATCTCATGCTCTCCCGTCGACTGGCCTTGCAAATAAAACTGGTAGCGTACATACAGCTTGCCCTTATTTTTATTACCAGTCGGCAATTGGACTAGCAATGTTTCCGTTAGGGCTTTTGTTTCCCACGAAGCCTCTGGAGTTACATATCGTCCGTACGTTTCTTCTTTTGAGATAAAGCTTTGCCGCATAATAATGGTTCCTTGGCGAATGAGCATGAGCTCACGACCGTCCCACTTCATCGTAGAGAAAACATCTTGATTATGGGTATGGGCTTCTTTAAATCGCAAGTAAGATGCGTTTCCTTTCACATACAAATCACCGTCTGTAACAAATGAAAAAGAATCGGGCTGTTGTCCCTCTATAAAAGTCGTCGTTTGAAATGAAATCTGAACTTTCCGTTTCATTGTTTTTTCATCCATTCTGTGTAACGTGCATTAACCGCTTCTTTCTATTTTACTGGGTTTGTATACGCGTTGCAATGTTTGGATATTTATTTCCGTCAAATTCACATAAACGTACAGAACGGACATGACAAGAATCATACATGTTCTAACAGTAAAGGGACTCTTTCAGTTAAGAATCATTCTTCCATTCCCCATTTTTTCTAATCATATTGAATAAAAAAACGCGTATGACAGTTAACCTGCCATACGCGCCCTTTTATTTCTTATGAACCCAACCAAGCAACATTTCTCTAACAAACTTGCTTGCTGCGATAGCCGTTTGTTCTGATGGATCGTATGCCGGCGCTACTTCCACTAGATCAGCACCGATTATTTGAATATCCGCTTCACTAATTAACCTTTGAGCTTCAAGTAACTCTTTTGATGTGATTCCACCAGCCTCAGCTGTTCCTGTTCCAGGCGCATGGGCTGGATCAAGCACATCAATATCGATTGTCACATAAACCGGTCGACCAGCAAGGGTAGGTAGCACTTTTTTTAACGGTTCAGCTACATCAAATTTATGCATATGCATACCCGATTCCTTCGCATAAGCAAATTCCTCACGCATACCTGAACGAATACCAAACGAATAGACATTTTCTGGACCAATTAATCCACATGCTTTGCGAATTGGCGTTGAATGAGACAGAACTTCTCCCTCATATTCTTCACGCAAATCGGCATGTGCATCAATATGGATAATCGCCATATTTGGATGCTTTTTATACATGGCTTTAAAAATGGGCCATGATAGCAAGTGCTCTCCACCAAGTCCAAGTGGAAATTTACCATCTTCTAGTAAGGTGTCGACATACGCCTCAACCATTTCAAGACTTCGTGCCGCATTTCCAAACGGAAGAGGAATGTCACCCGCATCAAAATAAGCGACTTCTTCTAGGTGTTTGTCCGCATAAGGACTATATTCTTCTAGGCCCAAGGAAGCTTCGCGAATCCGCGCAGGACCGAAGCGTGAACCTGGACGAAAGGAAACTGTCCAATCCATAGGCATACCATAAACAACCGCATCTGCCTCTTCATATGAAGCACGGCTCATTATGAATACTTTACCTGAGTAAGATTCATCAAATCGCATGTTCGTTCCCCCTACTTCAGTAAATCTTGGACAAACTTAGGTAATACGAATGATGCATTGTGAATGTCCGGTGTGTAATACTTTGTCTCAATCTCATGAAAACGAGACTGTGGTACTTCAAGTGGATCATGCTTTTTCGAACCAATCGTAAATGTCCACATACCACTTGGGTACGTTGGAATATTACATGTATAAAGACGTGTTATAGGAAAAATTTCCTTAACATCCTTGTACACGTTCGTAATTAAATCTTGATGGAACCATGGGTTGTCAGTTTGAGCAACAAAAATGCCATCTTCTTTTAACGCTCTTGAAATTCCTTCATAAAACCCACGCTCAAATAGTTTTGCTGCTGGTCCTACTGGCTCAGTTGAATCAACCATAATCACATCATATTCATTTTCTGATTTTGCAATATGCATAAAACCATCATCCACTTGTACATCAACACGAGCATCATCAAGTGCACAAGCAATTGTTGGTAAATATTTTTTTGAGTACTCAATGACCTTGCCATCAATATCAACTAAAGTTGCTTTCTCTACAGATGGATGTTTGATCACTTCGCGAATCGCTCCACCATCTCCACCGCCAACTACAAGAACATGTTTTGGGTTTGGATGAGTAAATAAAGGAACATGCGTCACCATCTCATGATAAACAAATTCGTCTTTCTCCGTTGTCATAACCATCCCGTCTAATAACAACATATTGCCAAATTCTTCGGTCTCAACCATATCAAGCTGTTGAAAATCCGTTTTTTCAGTATGCAGAGTTCGTTTTATTTTCATTGTAATGCCAAAACGTTCTGTTTGTTTTTCTGTAAACCAAAATTCCACGTTTGTCACCTCTTTATTAATTAAGCCTCTAAGGCGCACAGCTTTCCTATGCTAAGAGCTAGTATAGCTGATGCATACGGAATTGCAACTACTGGTTTGGTTTAAAAAACGATATTCCTACCCAGACTGGTTAACAGCCTGCACAGAAAGGGGTACTCCAGCAAATGATTCCAGCCACACGAGGACAACGAAAACGATTTAAGCGGACAAAACAACTGTTTCGTTTAATCTTGATTTTCACTATTCTTGTTACGATTAGTATTATTGCCCTTCTTTCATACACGCGGATGCAAGGTCCTCCGCCCATGGACCTTGCAATCAATACTCAATTCCTCGCGGCAGATGGGTCTATTATTGGCAATGAAGAAGCAGGACAAAACCGTTTGTCTATCCCTCTTCAAGTGATGTCACCTTATCTGCCACAAGCAACGATTGCGATTGAGGATCGGAAATTTTATTCCCATTACGGCTTTGATGTTAAACGTATTGGCGGAGCGATTTTAGCGAATCTCCAAAGCGGAGAGAAATCACAAGGGGCTAGCACCATTACCCAACAGTATGCACGCAACTTATATTTATCGCATGAAAAAACGTATATAAGAAAGTGGAATGAACTCCTGTATTCCTTACGTCTTGAAATGAATTATTCCAAGGACGAGATTTTAGCAGGCTATTTAAATACAGTCTATTATGGTCACGGAGCGTATGGTGTCGAAGCAGCAGCTCAGCTCTTTTTTAATAAGTCTGCTAGTGATGTGACGTTAGCAGAAGCTGCCATGCTCGCTGGTATTCCAAAAGGACCAAGTTATTTCTCACCACTGAACGACTTAGAGCGAGCAACATCACGTCAGCATTTAATATTAGACAGCATGGTATTAACTGGCGCAATTAGTAAAGAACAAGCGGCATCTGCAAAAGAAGAAACGTTGAATTTTGAAAGCAAGACTGAATTAGAAGATGGAGACATTGCGCCGTACTTTCAAGACCATGTAAAAGCCCTGTTAAGAAAAGAAGCGAATTTAGAAGAAGAGGCGCTTGATACGAGTGGATTAACCATTCAAACAACACTTGATCCTGCCCTTCAGCAAAAAGCTGAAGAACTTGTGGATCACTATATGCCAGATAATGACTTGCAAGTTGCTTTTGTTGCCATTGATCCCCGAAACGGTGAAGTGAAGGCGCTTGTTGGAGGAAGAGATTACAATGAAAGTACCTTCAACCGCGCAACACAAGCAAAGCGGAATCCTGGTTCAACAATTAAACCTTTTCTTTATTATGCAGCCCTTGAAAACGGATTTACGCCAATGTCCACTTTTTTAAGTGAAGCCACATCGTTTACGTACGATGATGGCAAAGAAGAATACGCACCCAAGAATTACAACGATATTTACGCCAATGATTTTATTACGATGCTTGAAGCAATTGCTTATTCTGACAACATTTATGCAGTGAAGACACATTTATCAATTGGAACAAACGAGTTAGTTTCAGTCGCAGAAAACATTGGACTCGGCTCATTTGATGAACGTCCATCTCTCGCTTTAGGTGCTCAGCCCGTATCCATCATTAGTATGGCGAATGCCTATTCACCTTTAGCAAATGAAGGCAAGCAAATTGAGCCCATATTTATTCGCAGTGTAACCGACGCAAATGGGGAGACTCTTTACAGGCAGCAACACCCTATTCGTCAAGTGATGCATGCAGATACAGCGTTTGTGTTAACCGATATGATGCGAGGTGTTTTTGACCCTTCATTAAACAGCTATACTTCTGTAACAGGGGGAAGTGTCGCCAAGCAATTAACGCATCCAACCGCAGGGAAGTCAGGTTCCACGCCAAGGGACAGTTGGATGATTGGTTACACACCCCAGCTTGTTACAGCTGTATGGACTGGCTATGACAAAGACAAAGAGATCGATCAGGCAGTGGAAGGTCAAATCGCCAAACGGATTTGGGCCGATTTTATGGAAGCCGCAATGAAAGATGAGCTTAAGCTACCATTCCATCAACCACCTGGCGTTGTTATGACGGAAATCGATCCGCATACAGGTTTGCTCACCAACGAAACATGTCCTGGTGGTAGAACGACAGCCTTTTTAGAAGGAACAGCTCCACTTGAACCATGCTCTGATCCAGATGCCATTGAAGATTTACAAGAAGAACCAGAAGAAAAAGGCGACGGTTTCTTCAAACGCTTCTTTAAATGGTTCAGTATTGAAGATGGTGATCCAAACGGACCAGAAATTTTAGACGAAGATGTTGAGTATGAATAAATAGATGGACAAAAATAAGACGTTTCGCTCTTGGTAGCGAAACGTCTTATTTTTCCAATTCATAATAGGCTTGCGCTCCATCGGCAGTAAAGCCACATGTTTTATACAACGAAAGTGCTGCGTCATTATCAGTCGCCACATCAAGCCAAACCACTTTCCCATTGGTCACTTCTCGATGGACAATATCTGTTAATGCGGCACGCCCAATCCCTTTTCCACGTCGTTCCTTCGTGAGCACAAATCCGTAAATCCAGCTTTCTTTTTTCTGACGATCAACACGTAATTTCCCTACCGTTTGGCCATCTTCTTCAATGATATAATTGCCCTCGGCTCCACCGTTTTTGTATAACGATTTCACTTCGTTTGCTGTTAGTCCAAAGCCTTCTTTATCAAGTTGATAAAGTTTCTCTTTATCATTTGCTACTGCAGGTCGAATGCGTACGCCCTCTTTCGTGAATGGTATCGGGACTTCCTTACATACAAGCTGATGCTCCGTAAATGCATAGGCTGCACCAATCGCTTTGCAGTATGTTATGCCTGTTTTTGATAAGACCGGGCTATTTATTAGAAAGCGTTCTGTTCGCTTTAACCAATCAGAGGATGCTTGCTCAAGCAACATCGTCGCAATCCCACGTCTTCTTTCGTCAGGATCCACCATTCCACAACACTCAATTTTATTCCCAAATTGATAGATTGCTAGGAAACCTAGCAAATCCCCTTGAGCATTGTAATGAAAATAATCTTCCGTTCCCGATTCAGAGCGGGATTCACTCGCTAACATATCCCAATTCAGTTTTAATTTAATACGATCTGCGTGCTCAACCTTTTGCTGAAGCGCATGAATCGCTTTTCGTTGCTCGGATGTAAGCATGTCTCTCACCGCCTTTTTTTCAGTATAGCATAGAAAGCGGCTGTTATTTTCTTAATTTTTTGTACACGATATGAACGTCCCTTACTTATCCATTGCATTTCGTTTATAAGCAATATACACAGCTATTACACTTACGACCATCCATATACCAATGACAAGCCAATCCATTCCAAGGGTAGATGAACCTTCACCAGATTGAATTCCATTAATAATGTCGATAAAACGAGAAGTCATTAAAAGATCCGATACACTCATTAATAATGCATTATCAAAGGCAGGAACCATTAGCGGAAGCATACATATCGCTAAGATAATAAGGACAGCCCAGACAGATGTTTCTGCGACCGTTCTCGCTAATAATCCTATAAACGTACCTAGTAGTAAAAACGTTATCACTAGTGGGACAGATAAAAGGGTAAATAAACCAAAGTCACTCATTTCAGTTCCGTATATAGCCATGACAATGAAATTAATGACTAAAACAAGTAAGAATAACAGAACAGCCTTCCCTATCAACACTTCATACATTTTAGCCGGTGATAGCATAAGCATGCGTAACGTTTGTTTTTCTTTTTCTTCCGCGATCATTAAAGCTTGAGATGTTGCTCCAGCCATACCTAGTGTTAATATTAAGACAAAAGGCAACATCGAAGTTGATCCACTTTCTAATGAACTGTATAAAAAGGCAAATCCAATTGGCATAATTGCCGGAAACCACACTTGTGAATTTCTACTAGCGTCTTTAAAGTCTTTTGCAAAGATTGCTAAAATTCGTTTCATCGCTCCATTCATGTTAATGCACCTCCTGTAAGTTTAATGAAAATATCCCCGAGGGTTGGTTCGTTTGAATGAATGGTAAGTACCTGTTTGTTTTGAATAAGCTCTGCAAGTACTTTAGAACCTTCTTCATTTTGTTCAATTTCTAATGTCTCTACCTCTGTTTCCACAACAATTCGTTTGTCACTATGTTCAATCCGCAAATTTTTTGGTGTATCAACTGTAATTAAACTACCTTTATCAAGAAAGGCCACTCGATCACAAAGCGACTCCGCTTCCGCCATATTGTGCGTCGTTAAAAAAATGGTTGTTCCACTCTCATTTAATTTCTTTAAAGCTTTATGCACATGTCCTGTCGTTGATGGATCAAGAGCCGATGTTGGTTCATCTAAAAACAACAAGCTCGGCTTATGAAGCAATGTTCGCGCAAGAGTGACCCTTTGCTTCATCCCTTTTGAGAGCTTCTTAATGATCGTTTTTTCTTCACCAGTTAATTGAACATCTTCAAGAACCGCTGCAATTCTCTCTTTCTCTGTCTCAACCCCATATAATTTACTAAATAGGCTTAGATTATCATACACACTCAAGCGCTCATACAATGCACTATTATCAGTTAATATTCCTACCTTTTGCATAATCTCTGACTTCGCACCTTTTTTTACATTATATCCTAGCACTTCGGTTGTCCCCGATGATGCACTAAGCTGTCCCGTAAGCACCTTCACCATAGTTGTTTTTCCTGAACCACTCGGTCCAAGTAAACCAAAGATTTCACCTTTTTTAATAGAAAGATTGATGTCGTCTAATGCAACCTTGTTTCCAAAAGCCTTTTTCACTCGATCTAATGTTAATACGTTCTCCATCTGTTCTCCCCGCCCTCTGCTTGAATTACTCCAAGTGTATAGCGAGATTTTAAAAACCGCATTTGTTTCTCCTTAAACAGCCGTAAAAAGAAGTTAAGTCACCCTAATCGTACTTTAAATGGCTCCAACTAACTCAACAGACGTAAAAACTGACTGTATTAGGCTTTTATTCTGGTCTAATAAACCGTGAATGCCACCTATTTCACGTTGAATAGCATCAATTGCTCGCTATATGGCGTCTTTTATCAAACACCAAGTGTCTCTTTTAACTGTCCATACTTCCCTTTTGATAGAGGGACGTTGCTCTTTTTCTGGTCGTCTAAAACAAGACTATAACTGTCCCTGGTCCATGTAATAATTTCTCTTACGCGCTGCAAATTTACTATGTAGGAGCGATGACAGCGATAAAAACCAACTGGTGTTAACCGTTTTTCCAACTGTGCCAACGTTAATGTACATTCAAAACTTTCCTTATTAACATGTAAATGACTTACGCCATCCTTACTTTCTATGTAATGAATTTCAGTTGGATCAAATAAAATTAATTTATCAGCCATTTTGGCTGGTATCTTCTCTAAGCGATTAGGCACTTGTATTTGTCTTTTATCAGACTCTCCATCATCGCTTTCCATTTCCTTAAACTCGGTTTCCGATAACTTATATACACTGGAACTAGTTAAAAGCGACTCTTCTAATGAACTTGAGAAGATTAAGACTGCCTTATTCGCTTCTTTTAATCGAGCAATCATCTGGCGAAATAAAAAGGACGTCTCTAAATCAATTTGTAAATCTGGATACTCAAATAGATAGAAATCAACATCCTGCATGAGGCAACGCGCAAACTGGACACGCTTCTTCTCAGAAGTTGTCAGTTTTTTTATCACATGTCCTTGTTTTTCAATTAAAGCCAATTCATTTAAAACGCTGTCCATTGAAATGGACGACGGAAAGAGCCTTTTCCAAAATAATAAGTATTCTTTTATCGTCAACCGTTCATAGCCGACATGTTCTTGCCTAAATAGCGCCATTTCTGTCAGCCTACTTTTTGTCATTGGCTTTCCCTTTAAGAAAAACGCTCCACTCGAATGGGTTCCTTTCCCCATTAGTAAATCAATTATTTTTCGACCGGTTTCATATGGCGCTTGTATACTGGTGACTGTTCCACTATTAATCGTTAAATCTATTTCTGCAAAGGCGTTTGTATCCCCTTCTCTCTTACTAAATCTTTTTAAACGAACAATTTCCACAAACATTCACTCCTTCCTGCAATTCTCATTTTATCAAACCCTTTGCCTTGCATGATCGTTTTTCTGTAAAGTTCGATCAATATGCAGATTTAAACATAATTTACCGCTTGCGTGCTAAACTAGAACGAATAAGGAAATTTACTTTCGTTAGGAGTGTTTGAATGAGTACATACAAATCACGCAGTGAAGTGCCTGATCATGAAAAATGGGATTTAACCGATCTATACGCGAACGAACAAGCATGGCAAAAAGATATGGATGAGAGCTACTCACTTGCTGATAAATTGATTCAGTACGATGGTGCGATTAATGACGGTTCAAGCTTACTTGCCTTTTTAAAAACACAAGAAGAGCTTTCCTTTATTTTACGAAAAGCATTTGCTTATACAATGTTTTTAACTGATATTGATACGCGCGATTCTCATGCGCAAAAATTAAGCGCTAAAACAACACAATTAGGCGTAAAAGTGAGTGAGTCAACTGCATTTTTTATGCCGTTTTTGCTTAGTTTGGACGAAGAAACATTACGTGATTTTATTTCCCAGGAAAAGGAACTTGAATATTTCGAAGACGAATTATGGAAGTCGTTCCGTTTTAAAGATCATGTATTAACAAAAGAAAAAGAAGAACTTCTGTCACAACTCGGTGAGTCGTTTCAAGGACCAAGCGATACATTTAATATGTTAAATAACGCAGACATACAGTTTGGTTACATCACCAATGAAGATGGTGAACAAGTGCAGCTAACGCGCGGGATGTATTCTAAACTTATTGAAGACGAAAACCGTGATAAACGTAAAGAGGCTTATAAAGCATATTACAAACCGTATGTAGAGTTAAATAACACAATCGCAACAACGCTTTCTGCCGAGGTAAAAACGAACGCGACTCTCGCGAAAGTACGTAATTATGAATCGGCATTGCAAAAAGCCCTATTCGCTGACAATATTGAACAAACGGTTTACGACCAGCTTATTCAATCAGCAAAAACCAACATCGAGCCTCTACATGATTACGCACGTTTGCGCAAAGATAAATTAAACGTAGAAGAGTTGAGACAATACGACTTGAACGCACCCATTGTCCCAGGTGTTAAAGCAGAAATTCCGTATGAAGAAGCATATGAAACCATGCTTGAAGCACTTCAGCCACTCGGGAATGATTATATTGAGCTTTTAAAAGAATTTAAAGAAAAACGTTATATCGATGTCCGTGAAACACCTGCAAAACGTTCAGGTGCATATAATATGGGCGTTTATGGTGTACATCCATTTGTCCTGTTAAATCACCACGATGACTTAAATAGTTTATTTACACTTGTTCATGAAATGGGCCACGCTCTTCATAGTCATTACTCAAGCAAACACCAGCCACAAATTACAGCTAGCTACCGTATTTTTGTTGCTGAAGTTGCTTCTACTGTGAATGAAGTCTTACTCATTAACCATATGCTTGATAAAACAGAAGACAAAAAAATGCGCGCATATCTTCTAAACCACTTTATCGAACAATTTCGTGGCACGTTCTTCACTCAAGTCATGTTTGCCGACTTTGAAAAACAGACGCACGAAAGAGCTGAAGCTGGCGAACCACTTGATGCAGAAAGTTTAAATGAATTATACGAAGAACTATTCCGGACATACAACGGTCCTGATATTGTCTTTGACGACGAAGTAAAATATGGCTGGTCTCGCATCCCTCACTTTTATCGAGCATTTTATGTATATCAGTATGCTACAGGCTTTGCATCAGCCATTCAAATTGCGACAGACATTCTCGCTGGTAAAGAAGGTTCTCTAGAATCGTATAAAACGTTTTTACAAAGTGGAAGTTCCGACGACCCACTAGAACTACTTAAAGCAGCTGGCGTTGATTTAACAACACCCGAACCCGTTGAAGCAGCCATGAAAAAATTCTCTGAGCTTGTTGCGGAATTAA
Organism: Shouchella patagoniensis; assembly: GCF_002019705.1. Classification (GTDB taxonomy): domain Bacteria; phylum Bacillota; class Bacilli; order Bacillales; family Bacillaceae_D; genus Shouchella; species Shouchella patagoniensis. The sequence continues at coordinate 2,507,527 of NZ_KV917377.1, forward strand.
AGCAATTATAAGTCCGCGTTCAACACATTCTATACGCAAAAAAACAGCCGAGGGATACATTTCCCCGGCTGCTTTTTTGTCCTAGTACTTCTTTTAGATTAATGGAACAAACAAGAAAGAACAAGGCTCGCTCGTCTTAATTCACAGTTTGTTCAAATTTCATTTCGCATCTAACGCATCATGGAGTTCTGCTTCTGAATGAGCATACATTTCTTCATTATGGTTTTTCAAAAAGTCTTTAAGTACTTGCCTTGATGAAAAATCCATCTGATTTACAAATATTTTCCCTTTTATCGACTTATCCATGTTATTAACATGCTCCGGCATGCTTTTATAGCCACGTTTTGCTTGTTTGTTCACTGTCATATAACAACCAGCGACACCACTGTAATAAGGCTTCTTCTCTTTTGTTCCGATTGTAATCCAAACAAGCCAATAACGCTTCATTCCCTCTGTTGGCACTTCATCTTCATTTGGAAGAAACTTTACCCGTTTCTCAACTTGCGCTCTTGCGTGTAAAGCACCCATATCAACAAATGCCTCTGCTTCATCAATCTCGATAAACACAGGTGTCACATGATCTAAATTAATCGTTCCAGCTCCGTATCCCCCATGTCCATCATTGGAATCATTGCTTAGAATCGTAAAATTCGACGATTTTTTCTTAGCTTTCTTCAAGTTATCATTATTGAGCAAATCCACGATCATCCGCCCTCTCTTTAATACTTATTCTTTTGGATAAGTGTATCATAATCAACACTTTGATTCAGCATCAGCATCTTAAACTAAGACACAATTACGTTAAAACGTGTAATATAGAGCATTTAGTCGAAATTCGGCGTATTCAAACTATATTATAAATTTTTTATAAAATATCAATTATTTTACTGACAAATCGCTTTATTTAGGTATATAATTCATTTGCACTTAAAAATCTGACAATTGAATACGGGAGGAACACAATGAAAAAGTCATTTGTTTTAATTTTATTAACACTTGTCTTTATCCTTTCTAATCCGCTAACAAGCCTTGCACACGGATTTGATGACGCTGAATTTGACGCTTACTTAGAGGAAGTAGGAGTAAGTGAAAAAGATTTAGCCGAACATCTTATGTACTGGTGGGATGGCACAACTTTTTATCAATTTGAAAATGTGGACGAGCTGGCTGACTTTTTAGGGCCTCGTTTAACAGCTGAGTCTATAAATGAAATCCTTGATGAATTATCAACAGACTATGGCTATGACCGCGAAGAACTTGACTTCATCTTAGAAGAATATATTGGGATGCCTTATAGCGACTTTTTGTTCTACAATACATTTTACGTCATTGTGGATGTCTTCCTTACTATAATAGAAGAGGATTGGGGTCCTTACTTCCCTGATTTTGAAGGTTTCCTTAAAGAATTCTCGTTAAGTTATGAAGAGGAATGGGCTCTCTATGAACATTTTTGGTACATTAGTGAAACAAATCCTCAACTTTCCAATGAGCTTGAAGACCTTAAACAACGTAGTTATGCATTTGAAGGGTTTGAATCCATCCGTGAACTTAGTGCAGCTGATGTAGCAGAATTGTTCTCTATTGGAGAAAAAGCAATTGATGTTCTTGACCTACACCCAAAATATTTCCTTGATCGTGTTGGCGAAGACAAAAAACCAATTGATTACAAAACGTTAATTAGTGGCGATGCGATTAAAGGGTATGACCTTCTGATCGAACTTTATGACGCAGATGGGTACTTCTTAGCGGATTTCTATATTACAGCGGAAATGTTCAACTCACACTTTGTTAAAAAAGTCGTTGAAGATGTAACAGAGATCGGAAAAGTCGTTACCAAAAAACCTGAAAAACCAGCACCTGAGACGTTACTTCCAAACAAAGATAAAGTTGAAACACCAACTCATAAAGAGGAAAACAAATTAGAAAGCACTACTGATGCCGAGCGTGATGCAAACGGCAAAGTAACTAAAACAGCAGCTGGGGCAAAAATGCCTAATACAGCCACCAATTATCCGCTTTATATTTTGCTTGGATTTGGTTTAATGGTTAGTGGGATCATCCTTTCCCGTCGTGTCTTTCGTGAAAAGAAGGTCGCATAAGTGGCGTGGTTTAAAAAACAAAGTCGAAAAAAAGTCGTCTTACTCGTACTTGCCTTCTCGCTTTTAGGGGGAGGCATTTGGCTTACTTCAACAACCGGTTTTAAACTACTTTATGGGTACTTCCTTTACAAAACAACACCAGTTGAAGCTACTGCGGTCACATCTATTCCAACAAAAGAGGAAACAGAAGAGACCCCTGCTTACAAAATGGATGTTTCTGATTGGCAGCCAACGGTCGGTGAGGATATGGGGACTCTTACAATTCCAAAGTTAAACGCGACCATTCCAATTATTCATGGAACGGGTGAGGATGAGCTTGATAAAGGTGTTGGTCACTTTGCTGATAGCGTCCTTCCTGGCGAAGCTGATAACTCCGTTTTATCTGGTCATCGCGATACCGTCTTCCGGAAGCTTGGTGAAGTTGGAGAAGGTGATGAACTCGTTGTTGAAACAAAAAGTGGCAGTTATACGTACAAAATTCACACCGTCAGGATTGTTGATGCAGATGATCGAACCGTCATTGTTCCAACGGACGATGCCCAATTAACTGTAACGACTTGTTATCCCTTTGATTTTATTGGTGATGCGCCAGACCGTTATGTTCTTGTTGGCGATTTAATTGAAGCGGATGTGTTTGATACTCTGATGGTTTATAACGAACTTTAGTTTAGCATCAATCATTCCCCCCTTTCTTCTGGTATAATAGAGATACCTAAAGAAGAAAGGGGCTTTTTTATGCCTATCGTTCATATTCAAATCCTTGAAGGTCGAACAACTGAACAAAAACGTGCTTTAGTAGAGCGCGTTACAACAGCTGTATCAGAGACCATCAATTCACCAGCGGAACGCGTTTCTGTCGTCATTGATGAAATGAAAACAGAAAACTTTGCTGTTGGAGGCGTCTTGCAAAGCGATAAATAAATATAAACAAAAAAAGACGGTCTGTGTTTATGACAGACCGTCTTTTTTATGTGCATGGACCCGATGATGTTTACGGTGCAACAACCAAGAAATAAGAAACCAATTTATACAAACAGCTGCAATTGCAGCTAAGCCAAGAAACGGCGAATACAGCATTAATATTAGAAGCAACGGGATGCCAGTAGCAAATAACAGCAAAATCAATGCGAAGCTGACCACGGATGGTCCCACCCTTCTCTTTTACGGTGAATTTATCTTAGTATTAAGATACTGTTAGTTTACCTAAAACGATCGACCATAACTACAAAAAGGCTGTCAAACAAGATGTAATTGTATGAACAATCCTTTTCACATGACAGTAGGTTTATGCTGTTCCAATTCCTTCAAATATGTATAAGCTTCTTTAAAATCAAGTTCTGTATAATTTTGCTTTTTCTTCAATTGCCTAATCTTATCGTCGCGCTTTCTTTTTTCAAGTCCTTCAAAATAAATAATTGTTGATAGTAACTCTAAAAATCTGGAAGACTGGGTATTTAAAGAATTGCACAACGGTCCGTATACTGAAAGTGGTGAGCGATACATCTTCAAGAAGTCTTCACCTCGACTTGAAAGAATATATCGATACTGGGCATAGTGCCCTTTATCTTCTTCGTATTCCTCTAAAAAGCCTAGATTACAGAGCTCTTCCAATCGTACCGTTAATTCATCAGAATAAGGTCCATATCGATGAAAATGGTAGCGCTCATTAAACGGAAACCCCAAGTGTTTAGCAATATAGACCATTTTCTGCAATTTTTTTCTGCCAACCACTTCACCTGACATCGAAAAGAGTGCCATCACGTTTAAATGATCGTTAAGCACATCGTCCTCCTCCTTAACCAAACCCTATAATTGATTTGATTTCTCCTAGAATTTGCTGATCATCAATAAGCTCACATAAATCCTTTGGATAATAGAGTTTGTGATCTGTACGTTTCTTGCCTGAAATTGATTCAACAACATCCGATTGACTCGATAACTCTTTTAACGATCCATCCGGCATAAGCAAATGAATTGGCACTCTCTCTTCTTCACCTGGACGATACACATCGTATGGTAAATCAGATGACGAATCCATCACTAAATAATAATCAGGATCTATTCCTGCCTCTTGAAATAACGTTCTTAATTTAGGCCAGTCGTTCATTCGCTCATTAGGATGAAATTCGGCGTAATCAAATAAACGACGATTTAAGAATCGTTTACACAAATCACTTAAAATCAAGTCATCTTCATCTTGCCAACTCTGAAAGTAAAACTGCATGATCGATTCATCTAACCTTAAATAGTCTTGCAAGGTTATAGCACCATCAAAGATGGACTGAAAATGAATAGGCGGCTGTTTAAATGCATAACCTTCGTTTTGCAATTTCTTCACACGCAATAAAATCTTACTTAAGATAACTTCTGAACTTCGTGTGACAGGATGGAAATACACTTGCCAATACATTTGGTACCGACTCATAATGTAATCTTCCACCGCATGCATTCCGCTTTGCTTTACAACAACTTGATCTTGCTGTGGACGCATCACACGTAATATACGCTCCAAATCAAATTGCCCGTAGCTCACACCTGTATAATACGCATCCCTCAACAAATAATCCATTCGATCGGCGTCAATCTGACTTGATATCATACTTGTCACTAATTTATTCGTTGATGTTTTTTCAATAACTTCAGCAACCGCTTTAGGGAAATTTGAATTCACTTCTCGTAAAAGTTTATTCACTTCTGTATCTCCAAGAATAATCATTCTCGTCCACTCTTCATGATCCGTGTTAAACACTTTTTCAAATGAATGAGAAAACGGCCCATGGCCAATATCATGTAGCAGCGCAGCTGTTAGTGCCAAAAGCTGGTCCTCTTCATTCCAATAGGGTTTACCTGAAAAAGAAGACACGAGTCTGCGCATAATCTCATACACCCCAAGAGAATGGTTAAACCGTGAATGCTCTGCACCATGAAACGTTAATGACGTTGTCCCAAGCTGCCTTACTCGTCTAAGTCGCTGAAATTCTTTCGTTCCAATCAAATCCCAAATAAGTTGATCGCGGACATGGATGTAACGATGCACTGGGTCTTTAAAAACCTTCTCTTCTTGCAGCTTCTTGCACATCCACATCTCTCCTCCCTGCCTAACATTCTTTATCTATTATATGCGTGATTTGCTTCAAAAAAAAGAGCCCGCATGAAATAATGCGAGCCCTTCATTTTTATGATGCTTCAGTAGCATTCCCGTCTTCGTCTATCGCGCCTCGTTTCTTTTCAGAACGATCGACAATAACAGCGAGTACAGCATCCCCCGTAATATTGACCGATGTACGAAGCATATCAAGAATTCTGTCTACACCAATGATTAATCCGATTGCTTCTGTCGGTAAGCCAACAGAGGTTAATACCATGGCAAGCATAATCATACCGACACCTGGTACTCCAGCAGTACCGATACTAGCAAGAGTTGCTGTTAATACGATGATAAGCATCTCTGTTAACGATAAGTTCGTTGAATATACTTGAGCAATAAAAACAGTAGCTACGGCCTGCATAATACCCGTACCATCCATATTAATCGTCGCCCCAAGCGGTTGAACAAATCCAGACACTTGTCTAGAGACACCCAGGTTCTCTTGTGCTGATTTCATTGATAACGGCAAAACTGCATTTGAACTTGATAAACTAAATGCCATTGTGATTGCAGGAGCAAAGCCTTTAAAGAATTTAAATGGACTCATTTTACCTAGGAAGTAAACAATTAGGCCATAAACAACAAATAAGTGGAAGATCAAAACACCTGTTACAGTTAACATGTATGAAAGAAGTGAGCCTACTGCATCCCATCCAGCTTCACCTAGAGCAGACGCAATTAACGCAAACGCACCGTACGGAGCAAATCCCATAACAAACGTAACAATTTTCATCATGATTTCATTTGCTTGATTAAAAAACGTTTTTACTGTTTTTACTTTATCACCAAGAACAGCCATTGCAATACCTACAAACAGAGCAAAAGCAATAATTTGTAGCATTTCCATATTAGCCATCGATTCAATTGGATTCTCTGGGATAATGTTAACGAGCGTATCCATAAATGGTATTGAATCAGCAGCCTCGTAATCTTCTGCAATATCTTCTCCTAGTAGGCCTGGGTTTCCTGGTTGAATAATTGAAGCCGCAGTGAGCCCAACCGTCAAGGAAATTGCTGACGTAGCTAGGAAAAAGGCAATCGTTTTAATCCCCATTCGCCCTAGTTGTTTTGGGTTGCCTAAATCAGACACACCAATAACAAGTGAAAAGAATACGAGTGGCACAACCACCATCATAATTAAACGTAAAAAGATTGACCCGGCTGGATCAAAAACATATTGATTAAGAAAGTTAAATCCATCTTGATATAGTGACGGTAAGCCAAGTCCAACTACCGCACCAAGAAAGAGTCCAATTAAAATCTTAATAGTCAGTTTATTCATTTATTCTCCTCCAATCAAAAAAAACCATTTCCTCTTTATACCCTTGCTTTTAAAAAACAAACGATTTATTCACGCATTTAGTAAATGTTAAGGAATAGATTAAACCGTTTACGATGTAAAACTTTTTTCAGTATAACTGCTTATATTTATTCTTGCAACTTCCTTTTTATAGGAACGCTAGTTGCATGATATACTATTTGTATCGATTTGAAGGGATGATGATCAATGAATTCACCAGTTACTAGTCTACCCCAACCGTGGAGACTTATTGATAATAGCAAGGATTATATCGATCAAAGTGCATTTAAATCATTCGCTTTTGATGATATGTTGTGCACTCTTTCCGGGAAAAAAAATGTCTCTTCCCTTCGCTTCTGGGTTCATAATCAAACCGTAGTACTTGGTACTCAAGACACACGATTAGCCCATATTCAAGATGCAATTGCTTTTTTAGAAAAACAAAACAATCGAGTAATCGTTCGTAATTCAGGTGGTCTTGCTGTTTACTTGGACGAAGGTGTTTTAAACATTTCTCTTATATTTCCTGGAAAAGCAGACTTTTCAATTGATGATGGATACGAACAAATGGTCACGCTTATTCGGACGATGTTTCCAGGACTTTTAATTGAGACAGGCGAAATTATCGGGTCTTATTGCCCTGGCAGTTACGATCTTAGTATCAATGGTAGGAAATTTGCTGGTATCTCTCAGAGACGTATTCGTGGAGGGATTGCCGTCCAAATTTATTTGTGTGTTAGCGGCAGCGGACCTACTCGAGCAGGTTATATTAAAAAAATGTACGATCTCGCCGTAGCTGATAGTACACCCAATTTTGATTACCCGCATATTCAACCAGAAGTAATGGCGTCGATTAATGAACTAACAGGGTGCCAATATACCGTTCACGATGTCGTCGAACTTGCAAAAAAAGCTTCACACGAGCTTGGTATGAACTTAGAAGATACTCAACTTTCACCAGAAGAGGAACTGCTTTTCGAATCTCAATTAGAACGTGTAATTGATCGGCACAACCGCTGTTTACGATCATGATGGACTAAATGAATATAAAAAGCTTTCGGAGTATACTCCGAAAGCTTTTTCCTTATACTTGTGTTGCTTTTTGCGTAATGGCTTGCATTGCCGTGATTAAACTTAACTTATACACATCGTCGACATTGCATCCACGTGATAAATCGTTTACTGGTTTGTTCAACCCTTGAAGGATCGGACCAATTGCATCATACCCACCAAGGCGTTGGGCGATTTTATAACCTAAGTTTCCTGACTCAAGACTCGGGAAAATGAATACATTTGCCTCTCCTCTTAACGGGGAGTCTGGTGCTTTTTTCTGAGCAACAGCTGGCACAAATGCTGCATCAAATTGGAATTCACCATCAATGACTAAATCAGGACGGCTTTCTTGTGCAATCTTCGTTGCCGCAGAAACTTTTTGCGTTTCTTGTGAAGATGCAGATCCAAGGGTAGAAAAACTAAGCATAGCAACTTTTGGATCAATGTTAAATAGTTTAGCTGTGTCAGCTGTAGCCGTAGCAATTTCAGCAAGTTCTTCTTCATTTGGTGAAATATTAATGGCACAGTCACCAAACACAAATTTCTTGTCTTCTTTTACCATCACGAACACGCCTGATGTACGTTTAATACCTGGCTGTGTTTTTATGATTTGCAAAGCTGGACGAACAGTATCTCCTGTTGAATGGGCTGCCCCACTAACAAGACCATCTGCTTTTTCCATATATACAAGCATCGTTCCGAAGTAATTAACATCTTTCAAAAGCTTGCGTGCAGACTCTTCCGTTTCTTTCCCTTTACGTCGAGCAACAAAAGCGTCAACCATTTCATCCAAATGGGGATACGTTTCTGGATCATAAATCGTTAAATCAGAAATGATCAAGTTCAGTTTATCTGCAAGAGACGAAATCTCGTCTTTATTTCCTATCACAATTGGTTCAACAATCCGATCGGTAGCAAGCTTTACTGCAGCTTCCAATACCCGTTCATCTGTTCCTTCCGGCAAAACAATGCTCGGCTTTAGAGACCCTACCTGCTGCTTTATGTCAGCAAATAAATCGCTCACGAATAAAAACCTCCTCATAGTGTTCGTTCTTCCTCTATTTTAGGATACCCTTGTTTAATAAAAAAGGAAACCGACTTATAGAAAGCGTTAATTTTTAAAATTAACATTTAGATTACGCTTACACAAAAAGAAAGGGTTTTCACCCTGTATGACGAATACTATTAAGGAGACAAACCTATTTTCAGGAGGATTTTATGACTAGTTCAACTGTTGTTACATTAGAAGTACATAATCAAGTTGCAACGATCACATTAAACAGACCAGAAGTAAAAAACGCATTAAACCAAGCAGCACACGAACAACTTTACAGCGCATTTGAAAAAGCGAATGAGGATGACCGTGTCCGTGTTATTGTTTTGACAGGCAGTGGCAATGCCTTTTGTTCCGGTGCAGATTTAAAAGAGGTTGATTTAAATGACATTGAGAATTTTAATTACGGCCGAGTGCTTCGTGAAACGTACAACCGCTTCATTACCTTACTAATGAATATTGGAAAACCAATTATCGCACATATCAACGGGATTGCTGTAGGTGCAGGACTTAGTATCGCTCTCGCCTGTGATTTCCGGGTTGCTTCACCACAAGCGAAATTTGGTCTTGGTTTTCTTGCGATTGGTCTCGTTCCAGATGCAGGTGCTTCCTACTTCTTACCTCGTCTTGTTGGTTTTCCAACCGCTCTAGAACTCGCAGTGAAAGGCACATTTGATGCATACGAAGCAAAATCAATCGGACTCATTAACAGCATTGATGACGTTGATTCTTATATAGAAAGATGTTTGAAGCTCCCTCCAACAGCTTATCGTTTAATGAAGCAAAATTTCCGTGAGAGCTTTGATCATCACCTCGCTGAAGTATTAGAAATGGAAGTCACCGCACAACGCGAAGCAAGCGAATCAAAAGAACACCGTTATGCTCTTGAACAATTTGTGAACAAAAGCCCTCGTTGATTCAGTCCTTTATAAAAAGTGTCCCCCCTATGTTATAGTGAATGTAGAGATTGCATCATAGGAGGATAATCATATGAATGAAGCAGCAAAAACGTTAGATGGTTGGTATGTTTTACATGATTTCCGTAAAATAGATTGGAATTCATGGAAACAAGTTTCGTCAACCGAACGTGAGAAAATGATTCATGAATTTACATCTTTACTTACTAAATGGGACGAGACAGAAAAGGCGGAAAAAGGGAGTCACGCTCTTTATTCCATTGTTGGGCAAAAAGCCGATTTAATGATTATGCTTTTGCGTCCAACTATGGAAGAATTAAACGAGATTGAACTTGCTTTTAACAAGTCAGGTCTAGCCGCATATACAACGCCAACCTATTCGTATGTATCTGTTGTGGAATTAAGTAATTACTTAGCAGGCGATTCAAATGACGATCCTTACCAAAATCCACATGTTCGTGCTCGTCTATATCCACAGCTTCCACGCTTTAAACACGTATGCTTTTATCCAATGGACAAGCGTCGTGAAGGCGCAGATAACTGGTACATGCTACCAATGGATGAACGTAAAAATTTAATGCGGAGTCACGGAATGATTGGTAGAGGTTACGCTGGTCTTGTGAAACAGATTATCTCTGGTTCAGTTGGATTTGATGACTGGGAATGGGGAGTTACTCTCTTTTCTGACGATGTCCTGCAATTTAAAAAGCTTGTCTATGAAATGCGCTTTGATGAGGTATCTGCTCGTTATGGCGAGTTTGGCTCCTTTTATGTCGGTAATATTCTCCCATCAGAACAACTTAGTGCCTATTTCCATGTATAAAAACAAAAAAAAACCTCTGAGATTATGAACTGTAACCCGAAAAATGGACACTTTAAAAAAGTCCATCTTTCGGGTTTTTTGTGTTCTTTTTTACAACAGACCCGTTATAATCAAATCAAATGAGAAGAACGGGGAATGAAAAATGAGTAAACGAATTTTTACTACCTTTGAACAACAACAGTTAGAGAGTCATCCATCTGTTCATCATGTTTCTGATCGTTCAATTAGTTATTCAGCCGATTTTAAGGTGAAAGCTGTTCGAGAAAATCTTTCAGGAAAAGGACCAACGGCTATTTTTCTCGATCATGAATTTGATTTAGAGGTCATAGGTTCTGATAAACCTAAAGAATGTTTAAAACGATGGAGATCGATCTATAAAAGCTATGGAGAAGAGGGATTTTATACAGAGCGTCGGGGGAAGGGGAGCACAGGGCGTCCTTCTTCAAAAGTCTTAACGGCAGAAGAAAAATTAAAAAAAGCGGAAGCGCGTATAGCCCTCTTAGAGATGGAGAATGATTTTCTAAAAAAGCTCGACGAACTAGAAAGGCAGGCGAAGAAGAAGCATTAACTCTATCAGAGTCGTTTCAGTTAATCGAACAAACCATTAGAAAATACCAGCTTAAAGGAATGGTCACCTTTCTTTGTGAAATGGCAGGAGTAAAACGTACAAGCTACTACGCGTGGTTATCATCTGAAGACAAGCGTATTCAACGTGAGCAATGTGATGAAGCAGATTACAAACTTCTTAATACCCTTTACGAACAAGGAAAGAAAAAAGATGGTGGACGTCAATTAAAGATGAAATTAGAGCATGATTATGGAGTAACGATGAACCTAAAGAAAATTTTCCGTCTAACCCGGAAGTTTCATATTCAAGCCACCATCCGTAGAAAAAATCCTTATAAACAATTGGCTAAAGCAACCCAAGAACACAAAACGTGTACAAACCTTGTTAATCGAAAGTTTGTTCAACTACCAGGTGCCGTCTTACTGACAGATATTACGTACTTATATTTGGCTGATGGAACAAAGGTCTATTTCTCATGTGTCAAAGACGGAACAACACGAGAAATAGTTGCGCATTATTTATCTACATCCTTAGGAATGAGCATTGTCTATAAGACTCTCCAGCGGTTAAAAGACGTTTCGGACGGAAATCTTCTCCCTGGTGCACTCCTTCATTCGGATCAAGGCTTTCATTACACACATCCTGTGTACCAAAAACGGGTAAAAAAACTTGGATTGACACAATCCATGTCTCGCAGAGGGAACTGCCTAGATAATGCATCAATGGAATCCTTCTTCGGACTTTTCAAAGATCACGTACAAGCTAAAGCGTGCAGGACGTTGTTTGAACTGAAAAGCAAAGTCGAAGACTTTATTGACTATTATAATTCTGATCGTTATCAATGGGGATTAAAAAGAATGACCCCGGAACAATACCGAGGTCATTTACTAGCTGCATAAAGGTTTTTTTAACTGTCTATTAAAAAGGGTACAGTTCATTAAAATCTCAAAGGTTTTTTGTTTATTATGCTTTATCTTTTTTCAGTTCTTCTTTCGTCATGTTTGGACGTACAATAATAAAGTACGTTTGTACAATCATAAAGATATTCCCAATTACCCAGTACAAAGCAAGAGCAGATGGAAGTGTTAAACCAGCAATAATAATCATAACTGGCATAATCCAAAGCATGATTGTCATTGGATTTGGCATTCCTTCACCCATTGGGTTTGCAGGCATTTGGCTCATTGACATTTTAAACTGAACAAACGTTGTAATACCAGCAATGAAAGGCAAGACTGGATCCATTTGTCCGAGGTTAAACCAAAGGAAATCACTTTCAGGCCCTTGCCCAATTGCCTCTGTACGCATAATGGCAAAATAAAGCGCCATAACAATTGGAATCTGTACAAGAGCCGGCAAACAACCTGCTGCTGGATTTACACCGTGCTTTTGATAAAGACCGATCATTTCCGATTGCACTTCTTTTTGTTTCTCCGGATTACCTGCTGCTTTTTTCATCCGTTCTTGAATATCTTGCATTTCAGGGCGCAGCGCTTGCATCGCACGTGAACTCTTTTGTGATTTTAATGCTAAAGGTAAAATGAGCAAACGGATAAAAATCGTTACAATCACAATTCCCCACCCAAAATGGCCTCCAGTTAAATCTGAAAAAAACGTAATAAGAAATGACATTGGGTAAACAAAAAATGAATCCCAGAACCCTTCTGAGTCTGCTGTAATTGGCTTGTCCAAGCCACATGCTGACAGCACTAGCGCCATCATGACTACGCTAAGCGTAAGCATTAATTTTCTATTCATCTGTATTGCATCCTCCTTTGTTGTCTTTACAAGCTGATTTTCTTAGACAACAAAGAACGGGTCGTCATCATCTTGACAGCTTTTTTCCCTAAGCCCTGGAATTTTTGGTCTTACTTGAATAAGTACAGGCGGCAAAGGCACCGTTTTTACACGACCGGTTGTGTCTGTATCAAGCACCGTACGGTTCATTCGTAGATGTATGCGGTGCAATCGAATATTTTCATATGCCATACACGCCAGAATTGGCATCACAAGACCAACACTAATCCACAAAAACAGTAGCTCAATAAACACATCAACCATGCCTTATCCGCCTCCTTCCCGTTTCGATTCACAATATTTCCATCTTACCATACTCAAATGCCAAGAACAAACTAGTTTCGTACAATACTATTTTTCTTTTTTCGACAAGGCTAGTGCCTGTTTAATCCCCTCTTTAAAAGAAAGTTTGCCATACATAAGCACTCCACCTTTGTAAACACGAGCGGCCAAATAATTTACTAGCACTACACTAACGAGTAAAATGGCAATGAGTAGCACAATTTCCCATCCCGCAATGACCCCAGACCCGATGCGCATAACTAATAATTGAGGCGTAAAAAATGGAATATAAGATGCCACTGTCATAAATGCTGCGTCTGCATTGTTTAATCCGAAAGTGACTAGGAAGAAACCAATCATCGCCAAATAAATTAATGGTTGCACTGCTTGTTGAACATCCTCTGTCCGACTAACAAGAGCGCCAAGCATTGCTGCAATTCCCCCAAACAAAAAGTACCCTAATACGAGAACAAGTAAAGCATAGCCGATAAGAGATATGTCAATAAAATCACCAGATAAATAATCTAAGAAGTTATTACCACCAATGGTCGCACCGATAATAAGCGCAACAACGATGCTAAGAATATTAATAAAAGCAACTAGAGCAATACCGACGAGCTTACCAAACATTTGCACAATCGGATTTACACTTGAAACAATTAATTCCATGACCCGGGAGGATTTTTCAGTTGCCACTTCTGTCGCAATCATAGAACTATACGTAATGATGATGAAAAACAACACATAGGAAACACCCAATATCGTAAAGTATGACCGCATTTCCATCGCTTCTGTTTCTACCGTTTCTCCTTCTCCTAATGCTGACTGTTCAAATGTAATTGGTTGAAAGACAGTAGCTAACTGCTCCTCATCAATATCAAGCTCACTTGTCAGCACACCTTCTTTTATCCGTTGAACTTCTTGTTCAACGCCCATTGCAAATGCTGAATCGCCGCCATAAAGCTCAGCATTTAGTGTTTCTGCCGTACCACTTAATTGCAATACACCTGCATATTCACCTTCACGAGCCTCCTCAATCACTTGCTCTACAGGCTCTTCAATTAACTGAAAACGATAGGATCCTTCATCACTCGGTGCAGCAAGCATTTCTGCAATTCCATTGGCATCTTCTGTTTCATCAATAACGGCGATATGATCCATTTCTTGACTGGCATCGTCACTTGAAAATAGATCGATAATCGTTGAAATGTTTGTTATACCAATGATTAAAACCATAATAACAATGGTTGATATAAAAAATGACTTGGCTTTTAATCGGCCAGATGCGGTATGTGAGACAATTGTCCAAAAATTATTCATCTGCATCTCCTCCTACTTTATCAATGAAAATATCGTGTAAGCTTGGCTCTTCCACTTCAAATTTGCGGACAAACCCTTTTGCAGCTACTTGTTGAAAGACATCCTTGGCTTTTTCTTCACTTTCCACTTGAATAGATACGCCGTTTTTTGCTTCCGTATACTTTTGTACATGCTGATCTTCCTTTAAAAAGGACAAGTCATAATCTGCACGGATAGAAATGGATTTCATTCCGTAACTACGCTTAATCTCATTCAGATTTCCTTGTAATACCGCTTTTCCTTTTTTAAGCATGATAATGTCTTCACACATTTCCTCGACATTACGCATTTGGTGACTTGAAAACACAATCGTCGTTCCTTGGTCTTGCAAGTAGCGAACGGCATCCTTCAACATATCTGAATTTACTGGATCTAGACCACTAAATGGTTCATCTAAAATGAGCAACTCTGGCTTATGTAAAACAGCGGCAATAAATTGGATTTTTTGTTGATTTCCTTTTGACAACTCTTCTACTTTTTTATTTTCATACTCTTCTGCTTTAAAACGATTTAACCATGACTTCATCTCTTCTAAGATCGCGCCTTTTTTCATCCCTTTTAGTTTTGCGAGATACGTAAGCTGATCGCGCACAGTGATCTTAGGATACAGACCCCGTTCCTCAGGTAAGTAGCCGATTAAATTGGTTTGCTTATACGATAAACGTTGATTGTTCCATGTCACTTCACCCTCCGTTGGATCAAGCAAACCGAGGATCATACGGAATGTTGTTGTTTTACCTGCTCCATTCGCCCCAAGCATACCAAACATACTTCCTTTTTCCACTGTTAATGTAATGCCATCAACCGCTTTATGCTCATTAAATCTCTTTTTTACATCATTAATAATAAGTGTCATTAACTTCCTCTCCTTCTTTTAATAAAATTCGTAAAATTTCCGCCACCTTCAGCGATTGTTTCATTGTTATTTCCAACCCTAATCGATTCATGTCGGATTCCGTTTGACTTCGATTGTCAGAAATAATCTCTACTTGCGGTCCTCTCTGTATTACGTAGGTTATCCCGGTAAGGTTTCGTACGACCTCAAGTTGCTCATTCGTCCAAAAACGTGCGTAGTTCCTAAATAACGTATCTTTTTCATACCGAGCAACAATTGAACCCCGCTTCATAAGAAAAATGTAATCAGCATAATCCTTAATTTCATCAGCAACATGGGTCGCAAACAAAATGGCTCGCTTCGGATCGCCTTCCAGATAAGCAAGCCAATCTTCTTGCATTAATTCTTGGGCGGCCATATCTACACCTGCGAGAGGTTCATCCATTATAAGAACCGTTGAATTCCTAGCTAATGCGAGAACCACTAGAACCCTACGTTGCATCCCGCCTGACATTTCTCCGACCGTCTTATTTAAAGGTAAGTTGTATCGTTTCACAAGTTTAGAAAATCTTTCATTATCCCAACCTCTAAATCCGACGGCATGAATACTTGCTAAATGCTGTAATGTATATTTCTCAAATCCCTTAGAAGATTGGGGAACAAACGCTAAATGTTCTCTCCATTCTTCTTCCAATAGGTTAAAACGGTCTATCATTCCTTTATCCGGTTGAATTAACCCTGCTATTGTTCGAATAAGTGAACTTTTACCAGAGCCATTTGTTCCTACAAGAACATTAACCGTACCAGGTTCGATTGTTAATGAGAGTGGGCCTATCTTGAATTCGTTGCTTATTTTTTTCTCGATCTGATTACAAACAATCAACATTCTTCTCCTCCTTTTTTAATAATGGAGAGAAATAACTTCGTTAACTCTTCCTCCGTAAAGCCATAGTTTCTTCCACTTACAATCGCTTGTTTTAATGCTTTTTCAACAGCATCCTGTTTCTTTTCCGACTGTTCTGCTTGATTTAGCTCATTGACAAACGTCCCTTTCCCTTGAATCGTTTTTATATAACCCTGTTGTTCCAAATTTTGATATGAGCGTCTCGTTGTAATAACACTACATGATAGCGATGTTGCCAGCTTTCGAATCGATGGCAACACTGTACCCGGAGGGAGGGTGCCACTTATAATTAACGACTTCAATTGTTCTTCTATTTGATCATAAATCGGTGTCCGACTCATCTCATCTAGCTGGATCGGTGGCAAATCAGACATGATAATCAACCTTTGTAAAAGTACGTTCAAACGCTTTAATAGTAGCCATAATTGTCAGGATAAAGAGAAGCAATAATCCAGTAATCGTCCAAAATGGATAATGGTAAATGAAATAATAAACAATTCCAAAGAACCAAAGATCGCTTCCCATTCCAACAATCGATAACACACCAATCAATCCGCCGATTAAAAGAAATGTACGAATCGTATCTTTCATTTTAATTTGATTAACTAATCGAGCTTCGGAAATGATGTAACTGACCGTTGATATGCCTGTTAACATGACCCATGCACTTATTAAATCTCCATAATGTCCATTCCAATTAAATTCTGACTGAATAATCAACGTTATACAGATTGATAAGATGAAAAAAACGTTAAAAAACATCACCCAAACGATGGCACTAAAGATGCTCCCCAAAGCTTTTTCCCTATGCTTCACGGCTATTAGTTTCAGGAGCACATATATATCCGGAACTGGTGTTTTTGCATATGGGTCACTTATCCGATAAGCATCCCCTCTTATAATCAAGGCAGGATAGAAAATTAAAAGCAACAGAGGTAATAACCCTTGGACGAAATTAAGTTTGCCAGGAGCTTCTAAGCCTATATCCGTTATGAATAAGCCGATTAAACCACCATATACTACTGCCATCGCCACAACGCTCCACCACCGTTTTAACGGTGTATGGCGGAATTCAACCATCATTAACTTTATGCCAACCTTCATAAACAACTTCCTTTTCACTGTTTATCTGTTTATATCTATATATACAGTAGCACACACTAAACACACTCTTCAAGCAATTTTTTCATCATGTTATCAGCATAATCATATTTATTTGTACATACGATTAAAGGACCCTGTGTATTTGGTCTTATTTATGGACCTTATTCTTGCTCATATCATCATGAATCAGTCAACTTTGCGGAGGTGGGGAATGGCCGTTATTAAAGCTTCATCCAATGATATTGATATATTGGCTAGGCTCATGCGTGCTGAAGCCGAAGGCGAGGGAGAACTCGGCATGTTACTCGCAGGTAATGTCATGGTTAACCGGACGAGAGTGCGCTGTTTAGATTTTGGGAATGTAAACACGATTAATAATATGGCTTTTCAATCACCTGGTGGATTCGAAGCCGTCCAAAAAAGTTATTTTTATCAACGAGCAAGGGAGCGAGACAGACGTCTAGCGAGGAGACTCGTAAATGGCGAGCGTTTTAATCCTGCCGAGTTCTCATTATGGTTTTTCAGACCGGAGGGTCCGTGTCCAGGTGAGTGGTGGGGACAATGGAATACCGGGCGTTATAAAGCGCATTGTTTCTATCAACCTACTCCAACCGAATGTGAGGAAGTGTTTAATACTTTTTAGTCCAAGGAGAGATAAATGATGTATCCAAATCAATGGAATCAAGAAAATCGACAATCGCAAGAATATGGGTACGGCCAGCAACAAATGATGCAGCCTCAACAGATGCAGCAGCCTCAACAAGGCATGCAATCTCCGCAACAAGGTTATTTCTCTGCCCAACAATACCAAGTTCCGGGTTTTGTACAACAACAACAACCAACATCCATGCCAGGAAGCGATACAAGTATGCTTCCGATTGAACAATCGTTTATTGAAAATATCTTACGACTCAATCGCGGGAAATACGTGACTATCCATCAAACGTTTGAAGGCAATAGCGAGTGGAATGCCCGTGTTTTCCGTGGGCGTATTGAAGAAGCAGGGCGCGACCACATTATTATTGGCAATCCCGATACTGGCGAATACTACTTACTGCTTATGGTGAATCTAGATTTTGTTACATTTGATGAACCGATTGACTATACGTATCAATACGGCACTGAACCAAGTCTTTCTCAATACTCCCCACGTTAAAAAAGCGACCTATTCATAGGTCGCTTTTTTCTACTTATAGATGGCGCATTGCTGCAATCCCGAGGAGTACCCAACCGACGATAAATGCTACCCCACCAAGTGGTGTAATTGCACCAAGCTTTGTTATGCCTGTAAGCGCCATTGTATAAAGACTTCCCGAGAAAAGCACAATTCCAATTAAGAATGCCCAACCTGCTCCATGAACCAGACCACTCCCTGTCATTTTTAATGCAAGAAGGCCAACGCCAAAAATACCCAACCCATGAATCAGATGATAGTGTACACCTGTTTGGTAATTGCTCATCATTCGCTCACTTACTCGTCCTTCAAGTCCATGGGCACCAAATGCGCCGATGCCTACGCCAATGCCCATCACAATAGACCCGATCAGAATAAATAGTTTTGCCATCATTCATCACCTATTCTTTATGTATTTCTTATTTTGACTATAACATATCATACTCATTCAAACGATTCGCTACTTACCTTTAGCCATGCTATGATAACGAGAACATACGCTCATTACATGGAGGCGGTTATTCATGATTCACGTTAGACCTTATACGCTCGCTGATTACCCTTGCTTGCTTCAAGTGCAAAAAGAAGCCTTCCCTCCTCCTTTCTCACAAGAGTTATGGTGGAGTGAAGAGCAAATTGCAGCTCAAACGAAAACATTTCCAGAAGGCGCATTGCTTGCTGAGGTAGACGGTGAAATCGTCGGATCCGCAACATCACTAGTAGTATCCAATGCAGACAAACCCCACACGTGGGAAGAAATCAGCGATAATGGCTTTTTGCGTCAGACACATGATCCTAACGGTGATACGTTGTATGGCATTGATTTATGTGTACGCCCTGTCGCTCGGGGGAATGGTGTTGCTCAAGCTATGTATAACGCCAGAAAACAAACTGTCCTGAATTTAAAGCTGAAACGATATGCAGCTGTTTGCCGCATCCCAGGATACAAGGCTGTCGCCAAACACTACTCGCCTCAACAATATGTTGATCTTGTGAAATCTGGTGATTACTATGATACGGTTCTTTCATTTATGCTTAAACAAGGTCTTACCCCAACCCATGTCCAACCTAATTATGTTGAAGACGAGGAATCACTTAACTATGGTGTGTTTGTTGAATGGAAACCTAAAAACAGCACTTCTTGACAACGTTCAATATCTCCCCCAATCTCTAGACACTAAAAACCTCCGAGATTTTATCTCAGAGGTTTTTTCTCAAGCTAGTGCTTATTTGTTTTCTTTAAGTTTTTTCTTAAAGTCTGTAAACCCTCCAGCAACACGCTTATCATTTGATGTCACTTTACTAACAATAAAGATGGCCAAGGAAGCGATAATAAATCCAGGTAACAGTTCGTAAACACGTTCATCCATACCAAACCATTGATACAGATTTGTATTTGCCCAAACAATCACAACGACTGCTCCTGTAAGCATCCCTGCAAACGCACCCCACTTCGTCATACCTCTCCAGTATAAACTTAAGAGCATAACAGGACCAAATGCTGCACCAAACCCTGCCCATGCATAACTTACTAGTTCAAGAATTGAACTATCCGGGTTCCATGAAAGAGCAAGTGCAATCAGCGCGACTACTAAGACAGCACCACGCCCAAGGAAAACCAATTCCTTGTCTCCCGGCTTTCTTTTTAAAAACGTTTTATACAAATCTTCCGTCAGGGAGCTTGATGTTACAAGTAATTGTGAAGAAATTGTACTCATAACCGCTGCTAAAATGGCGCTAAATATAAAGCCAATTACGTACGGATGAAATAGCATTTCGCCTAATACAACAAATACTGTCTCATGCTGACTGCCTACATCGGGATCAAGGAAAATTCCTTCGCCATTTAAATAAGCGCGCCCAATAAGACCTGTAAACATCGCACCTACAATCGATAAAATCATCCATGTCATACCAATTCGGCGAGCTGGCTTTGCATCGCTTGCTGTACGCATTGCCATAAAACGAACAATAATATGTGGTTGCCCAAAATAACCAAGGCCCCATGCTAAAGAACCAATTATACCAATGACAGAGACGCCTCTAAAAATATCAAGTAAATTAGGATCGATGCTCCGTATTTCATCAAAAGACGCCGTTAAACCGCCAACTTCAGCTAAAGCAAAAGTGGGTACGAATAACAAAGCAAGCATCATGACGCTACCTTGTACGACATCTGTCCAGCTCACCGCTAAAAAACCGCCAAACAGTGTGTAAACGATTGTTACACTCGCGACAATCAATAGACTCGTATGATAGTCTATACCTAGGACTGATTCGAACACAACCCCACCAGAAACCATACCTGATGATACGTAGACCGTGAAGAATAAAATAATAATAAGTCCCGATATAATGCGCAGTAGTTTGGAACCGTCAAAAAATCGGTTTTCTAGAAAGGCTGGAATTGTTATTGAATCATTTGCCGTTTCTGTATACGTGCGTAAGCGTGGAGCTAAAAAGAGCCAGTTTAAATAGGCGCCAATGATAAGTCCAAGCGCAAGCCATCCAGCGCCAAGCCCCGTTATATACATCGAACCAGGCAGAGCGAGCATGAGCCAACCACTCATATCTGATGCACCCGCACTAAGAGCAGCTACTCCAGGGGTTAACCCTCGTCCTCCTAACGTATAGTCCGAATGACTAGCCGTTTTCTTGTAGCCATACCAACCGATGATAAGCATTAAGATTAAATAGACAATAATTGAAATAATAATTTCATATGAAATGTGAATCAACATCCTTTCCTATCCACAAAAGAAACCGCCTCTTATCAAAGAGACGAGCTTAGAAATCCAGCAAGTTTCTTTTTTCCGCTGTCTTTTGTTCTTGTGGTATTTTTTTCTCTCTTTCTGTCATATGCTGTTCCGGGACAGAAAATGCTGGTTTTTGAATCAAATGTTCCGTTTCATTCTTATATACAGGAACCGTTTCTTCTCGACCAGACTTTAACAATTGGCAGTAACCTTCAATGACTGCCGCAGCTTCTTTTAAAGCTATTTCATCTCCTGATTCGACCGATTGGCGCAATCGGTTTACTTGGCGCTCCATTTGAGCAATTACGTCTTCAGCTTGGATAAGCATACGTGTCCTCCCTTTTCTTCGAGCACTGATTTATCATAGCACGGAGAGACCATAAGAATCGAATAGAACCAGTAACGTTTACTTTGTATTTGTATCAAGAATCAGGGCTGACGAAAAGTGACCTCCCACATTCAAGCAAAATGCCGCACATCCTTCATATGCTTCCCACATGCTCATAAATGACTACTTTTTTATCGCTAATTCTTTGTATATGTCACTTAGACAGAAATAACCTGCATGATGTGCAATCGTCACATGTTTTGTCCATAGTTGAGCCGTCATCTGGGCATCTGCTAGTGCATGATGTCGTTTTCTTACGACAATTCCATATGCCTCACACCACTCATCGAGTGTTTTTAGTTCGCCTTGATGAGCTGCCGTTATACTCGTTAAGAATGTTGTATCAACAAGTCGATGTGTAAATGTTTTTCCAAGCTCTTGCCAAGTGGCATGACGAAGAAAACGACGTTCGTGTGCAGCATGGTGTGCAATCAATGTAGAGCTACCAACAAAATCATAGAACGCCAATAACACTTCCCCAATGAGTCGAGAGTTCTCAAGCTCAAGAGCCGTCAAACCGGTTAAATCAAGCACATCTTTTGACGGTGGATGCTTAGATTTAACTGTTTCATAAAAATGATCATGCTCAATGTCTGCCCCTTTTATTTTCACAGCACCAATTGATAAGATCCCGTCTCCTTGGTCTGGATTAAAACCACTCGTTTCCAAGTCAAACACTACCATCGGTAACTCTGAAAAAGGTACTTGAAGCACATCTTGCTGTGCTTCCTTTTGGTACCTACGAAACCGTGCCATTTGGCTCGCATTATTTGGCTGAGAAGCCGCCATCGTTGAACTGAATCTCCCTGACAATTGGCGCATGAACTGAATCATATTCATTGCTTTAATCGCCTGCCTCAATCTTTTTTTGGACAGCCTCATAAAAACGGCGCCCTTCTCGAATCCACCTCTTTAATTGTTTCTGCTCATCTTTTTTTAATTCATCTGGATTCACATACGTTACAATGCCTATGTTTTCTTTCCACTGCGCTCGTTTTTCAATCAATTGCTTAAATGAATAGTGAGCCTCCACTATTTCAGTGTCTATTCTTTTGTTCGCTTCAAAACGATCCAGAGTCGACGATTCGAACATCTCATCTTTTAAAGCAAGCAAACGCATTCCATTTACAAACGGAAATAGCACTTGTTGCTTCATATTTAATAATCCTTGTTTCTCTCCTTGCTGTTCAACCAATAACTGTCCAAAAAGATTTAACCCTTGAGGGAGCCTGCCAGTGTTGTCAGCAAACCGCTTCAATAAATAGGGTTTTGTTTTCACTTTTTCAAACAATAACCCTTTTAATGACCAAACCAACTCTTTTTCACCTTCAATTGGTCTAGCATCAAAAAAAGTAAGTAAATGCCTTAAATGCTCAAATGAATCGTCTTGCAGCCAGCCTTCCAACTGCTCTTTCCAACTGATAAAGGAACGGCACCACCGTTGCTTTGACGCCATTACTCCACCAATACAACGTTCGTAACCAGCCTTCTCAAGTCGCTCTACAATGCGTTCGCCAAGTTCAAGAAAATAAGGTAAACAATGCTCGTTACCATCAAAGACAATCCCGTGGTCTTGATCACTATCATGAATTTGTTCTTTACGGCCAGCACTACCCATTACAAAAAACGCAAATGGAGCGGGGATCTCTCCCTGCTCCTTCATCATTTGCGAAATAGCTGCTTCCACTGCATTAACTAATTTATCTTCATGTAAGCTTTGTAATTGTTTCGCTTTTTCCATACTAAGATCCCGTTTTTGTGGAATTAGATTTGGATTCAGACATCACATTTTCTGGATAACCATACGAACCATGTTCACTCATATCAAGACCCAGAATTTCTTCTTCTTCCGTAACACGTAACGTTCCACCAACAAGTCCTTTTGTAAGAAGCAACAATATATACGAAGCTCCAAAAGCGAATAAGCCACAAACCACAACGCTTAATGCTTGAATGCCCAGTTGATCAAATCCCCCGCCATAAAGTAAACCTGCATGGCCTCCGTTCATTAAAGCTAGTTCTGGTGTTGCGAAAATTCCATTCGACAACGTTCCCCATATACCAGCTACACCGTGAACGCTAAGCGCAAAAATCGGATCATCAATTTTTAGCTTATCAAACATTTTCATACTAACAACAACGATAAGGCCACCAATTATCCCGATAACTACAGCTGCCCAAGGAGCGACAAATGCACAAGATGCGGTGATGGCAACCAGTCCAGCAAGGGCCCCATTTAGTGTTGTTGGTACATCTGCTTTCCCATTAATCGCCCAAACAAGAAACAATGCGGCGATCGTACCTGCTCCAGCAGCCAATTGTGTATTTAAAGCAACATAACCAAAAAATGCATCAGCCACTCCCCCTGTTGAACCTGCATTAAAACCAAACCAACCTACCCAAAGAATTAACACACCCAAAGCTGTAAACACTTGGTTATGACCAGATAAATCATTTACTTTTCCGTCTTTTCCATATTTACCAAGACGAGGCTTAAGGATAATGGTTGCTGCAAGGGCCGCCATCGCACCGGTTAAATGCACGACTGTCGACCCAGCAAAATCTTGTTTTCCAAGATCCGCGAGCCAGCCATCATCGGACCAAATCCAATGAGCGACAAGAGGGTATACAAATGCTGAGAACAAAACGGCAAAGATGGCATACGCTGCAAGCTTGCCACGTTCTGCAAATCCACCAAATGCAATTGTTAACGCAATTGCAGCAAATGTAAGTTGAAAGAAGAAATCAACAGAGCCGACGCCATCGGCGTAATCTCCATAAAAGAAATTAGATAAACCTATAATTGCGTTTCCATCCCCATAAATAAAGCCGTATCCGACTGCCCAAAATACAAGTGAAGCAACTCCTACAGTAAAAATCGTTTTACCAGCTATATGCCCTGCGTTTTTCATTCGAGTAGAGCCTGCTTCAAGTAATATAAATCCACCTTGCATCAAAAGCACCAACACAGCTGCGATTGTCAGCCATAAATTATCCATTAATACAATGCTGTCTTCCAAATGCGTCTCCCCCTTACGCTAAAATCAATAGCTATAACGGTTATTATATTCCTTTGTCATAATTGTTCCATAAATGCGTCAGTTTATCTAACATCATATTTATTACCTACACCTCCCAGCATAGAAGCATGACTAAACGCCTACACTAAAAAAGCGGGTTTAGACCTGCAAGTTCATCTTTTTAAATAAGGCGAGGGGGAAATGCACGATGATGCCACAAACAGGAAAACAACCATCACAACAAATGGCTCCAACACTCAACCACGGAGGCCATGATTTGTTTGACAGCCACGAAATCATTGCAGGGATGATAAATGTGCTAGATCAATACATGATCTTCCGGACATTTATGACGGATCAAGAACTTATTTCTCTGCTTGATCGCCAATATGCTTTTATTGAAAGTCAATACAACGTACTGGCAGAGGCTTTTTCAACAGGACAAAAACCAAGTGCATCAACTGGTGTATACAACATGACATTGTCTCACGATGTCCAGTTTGGCATTACACCTTCACAGCCCAAAAAACCAAACCGCTCTATTTCCGATGTGAAAGAAGCTGGTTTATCCGCCCATATGCTTGGCTTAATTAAATCCCAAGCATCACTTATGGGCATGGGTGCGACAGAAATTACCAACCCAATTGTGCGTCGAATTGTCGCCGATACGGTACCAAATTTTATTGAACTTGCTTACGAGATCTTCCTGTATCAAAATAAGCATAGTTATTACCAAGTACCCCAACTAAGTCCTAGTGATGCAGAAAAGATGGTTCACTCGTATCAACCAGTAAATGAACAGCCGGCAACGATGCCTCAGTCCAAAGCTCCGGTGCAATAAAAAAAAGCTTGTCGATCGAGTCCCTTAAAAACGAGACCGTCGACAAGCTTTTTTACGAACGGGATATAGGCTTCTCCTTTAACATGCAACCTACCAAATTTATCGCTACCGATTACAAGTTTAGGCACTATACCCATCCCCTGACTTTCCGAACCTCATGTTGCTGCTTTATTTTTTTCTGCCAATGGTTTCTGGGCAAAAAATCGAATTAAAAATGGCAGCGCAATAAATAACGATAACACCCTTAGCATTTGTAACGTTGCCACAACCGTTGCATCAAGCTCAAGTGTCGCCGCAGTCGAGGCCATCTCTGCAGCTCCCGCTGGAACGATCGCTAAAAGTGTCGTATAAAACGGCAATGAAGTAAGTACAAAAAAGACAAGCGCCAGAACGACACTCATGATTACATATAGAGATAACGCCGCAGCACTTGGTTTACCAATTCGAGCTAGCTCTCTAAGCGTTTCCCTATCAAATCTCATGCCAATTAACGATCCAATTAATACTTGAGCACTGCCCATCACAAAACTCGGCATTTCATAATTTGGGACTACGAGCTGATGCAATGAAAAGCCGATTATAATAGCAACAAACATCGGTGCTCCAGGAAATGAAATGAACCTGCTTAGAAAAAAAACAAGAGCTGCGGCAAGTCCTGCAAGACCAGCTAAACCCATGTTTATTCCATTCGATTGAATCGGCTCCACAATATCAATACCAGTTGTATTTGTTCCAATCCCGACGAGTAAAGGCACCACAAACACAAAAAGCGTAATACGCGCAGTATGAAAGGCTGCGACAATACGTTGATCTGCATTGTATCGTTCACTAAGAGCAATTACTTCTGAGGCCCCACCAGGTAGACAGCAAAAAAAAGCGGTGTTCCCCGAAGTTTTTGACCACTTACCAAACAGCTTACCTAGTACGATACCTCCAGCAAGTGTTAACACAAGCGTCAACAAAAAAGCAGGCAAAAGCATGCGGTAAGCCCATACTTCTTCAGGTACAACCATAAATCCAATTGAAATACCTACTAATGCCAGCGAAACAGTAAACAATTCACTTCGAAAAATAAGCTTTTGAATAAAAAAGGACCAAATAATTCCCGTCATCAGCGCACCAAGAAGCCACCCTGCTGGCATGCCAAGCGCCTGCATGATCCACCCAACAGTGAAAGAGACAATAAAAAAAATCACTTTACTTGTCATCATCAACGCCAAGCTCCGCTTTCATCGGTAATTGCCAATTAATTTGTTCCACACCGTGTGTTTTTAACCAATTGTTTATTTTAGAGAACGGTTTGCTGCCAAAAAAACCACGGTGTGCGGAAAATGGACTCGGATGAGGTGATTCGATGATGCAATGGCGTGTTTCATTAATTCGGTCACGTTTAACTTGTGCATGCTTACCCCAAAGGACAAAAACAAGCGGTTTTTCACGCTCATTTAACCGATCAATAACTTCATTGGTGAAATTCTCCCACCCCTTGCCTTGATGAGACCCCGGCTGTTTTTCACGCACACTTAAAACCGTATTTAACAAGAGTACTCCTTGTTTAGCCCAGCTTACTAAAAAACCATGGTCTGGTTTGAGACAACCCACATCGGCTTCCAGTTCCTTATACACATTTCTTAAAGATGGAGGTATAGCGACATCGGGCTGGACTGAAAAACTAAGTCCATGAGCTTGACCAGCTCCGTGATATGGATCTTGTCCCAAAATGACGACTTTCGTATCTGAATACGAAGTCAAATGAAGTGCGTTAAATAAATCATTCATATGTGGATAAACGGTCTCGTTTGCATATTCCTTCTTTAGGAACTCCCGAAGCTCCAAATAATAAGGTTTCGTAAATTCATTACCAACCACATTTATCCAATCATTTTCTAATACATCCAAGTTATCCCGCCTTTTCTTCCTCAGTCTCTATCATCATACTCCTGTATTCGTCGTTCTGACAAACAGCAAAAAAACGGCAGATAAGCTGCCGTTTTATTCCTTACAATAGTAAATGAGCCATTAACACGATAATCGGTAACGTAATGACCGTACGAATCAAGAAGACAAGCACACCATCTAAGAAATTAAATGGAATCTTTGATGCAATTAATACGCCACCTGTCTCTGACATGTAAATCAATTGGGATACGGATAATGTTGCAATTACAAACAAAGTAAGTTCATTTGTAATTCCTAATGGTTCAGCAAGAATTGTTGGCAAGAGCATATCAGCAAAACCAACCAAGATCGTTTGACTTGCTTCAGCTGCTTGCGGAACATTCATCCATTCTAACAAAGGAACAAATGGTACCGCTACCCACTCAAACAATGGCGTGTAGGTGGCTACACCAGCAGCAAGTGTACCAATCGTCATAACAACTGGTAACACACCGAACCAAAGGTCAAACACATTTTTTAAACCGCTTTTTACATTCTTTCCGTACTTTACGCTATGTTCTGCTCGAGTGACAGCTTGTAAAAAACCATTTTTAAATACATGCTTTTGTTTGGGTTCAACTTCTCCCTCTGACCCATCAATATACTCATTCTTTTTTAATGATAGTGGTGGGATACGCGGCATTATGAGCGCCGCGATAAAACCAGCTACAAACAATGTAATGAAAAACTGCCAGAATAAGTGGCTAATTCCTAATTCAGATAAAATATAAATGCTAAATGTAATCGAAACAACAGAAAAAGTAGAGGCGACAATCGCCGCTTCACGCCCTGTATACTTCCCAGATTCATACTGATGATTCGACAGCATGATTCCGACCGTCCCATCGCCGACCCAAGAGGCTATTGTATCAATTGAGGCTCTTCCAGGTAAACGAAACAATGGTCTCATTAAGTTTTTGAGTAAAGCACCGACAAATTCCATTAAGCCGAAGTTCAGTAAGAGCGGTAAAAGTATTCCCGCAAATAAAAAGATCGTAAAGAGAAATGGAAGCAAATCAAACAATAATACTTGCCCTGTATCTGCTGAGACAATAAATTCGGGTCCAATTTCAAAATAAACCATAAACCCGAATAATGCACCAAGAATGCGGACAACAATCCAACTAGACGTTGTAGCAAAAACAGCGTGGAAGAATGAATCTTGTTTGTTTTCACTCCGTTTGTTCACAGTTGCAATAATTGAAAGAATAGCTGAAATACCCATGACAATAGCGACAATTAAGATAATAACATCTTCTGTTAATAACGCCATTGTTAAATCTGCAAAATAAGCAACTGGTAATAACACTTCACCCTCAATCGAAAATGGCGTCATGAATAAAAAGATACCGATTAGAGAAGGTATAAGAAACAAAAGTGTATTTTTTAATGTAATTGTATTTGAATTCATGAAATAAAATCCCCCGACCGGATAAGTATAAGTGATACTGAATCATTATACATGCATTTTATTTCTTACGCTATGGAAACTTTATTGATTTTCTATTTTTTCCTCTTTAAAGTTAAAAGAATGAGTAATTTCTAATAGTTTTTGTGCTGTATTTTCTAATTTATGGATATATTCCATGACATCACTCATCGCTTCAGCTTGTTCACTTGCTGTAGTCGCTGCTATTTCTGTTTCTGAACCACTCGCTTCACTTGAATGCTTTAGTTGTTCAATTTGCGCAGTTAATTCAATTGTATTACCAGCGATGGATTGCGTGGCACTAGACACTTCATAGATCTCTTGATTTAAAAGAATGACCGCTTCTCGGATCTGTTCAAAGATATGTTGGACTCCTTCCATTGCCAACTGCCCTTTTTCAATCTCTACTTCTCCTGCATTCATTTCACCAATTACTTTTCTTACATCAGCTTGTACGGAATGAATCATTTCGTTTACACTTTTAGCTGAATGCTCCGATTCTATTGCTAATTTACGAACCTGTTCTGCCACTACTGCGAAGCCACGTCCTTGTTCTCCAGCGTGAGCCGCTTCAATCGCAGCATTTAATGCCAATAAGTTTGTTTGTTTTGAAATGGAACCTAATGCATTAACCACTTCAATCATATCTTCTGAACGACCATGGAGTTGACCAACAAATGAGCTTACTCGTTTTGTACTCCGTGCAATTACTTCCATTTGATCAGATGACTGTTTTACTGTACTCTCACCAGTTTCAACTAACGTATGAACTGCATCCGTGGAATTTTCCGCTGATGCAAGCGAGTTTGTTATGTGCTCAACTTTTTGTCCTAAACGATTTGTTGAGTGAGCGCTTTGTCTTGTTGTTTTCAGATGCTCCTCATTTGTTTGTGCTGCTGTTTTACTTGCTTTTGCAATTAATATCGCATCCTGTAAAGTCTTCTCTGAACAATGAATTAGATGAGCCGACGTCGCCGCTAACTCGTAGGAAGCTTTTGCTTGTTGCAATAAAGAGGTTTTTAATTCATTTGTCATTTCATTAAAAGAGCTTGTAAACGAACCAAACTCATCGTTTACATACACAGGTATAGGCTTCCTTGAGAAGTCTCCTTCAGCTAAATGATTTGCCCTCCTAATCAATCTTCTTAACGGAACAAGCACCATAAGTGCCTGACGGCGAGCTACCAGTGAGCCGATGATGTTAAAGATAAATAATAAAATCCAGGTAACTGCCAGTTGCTTAGTCATCGTTGAAGAGGTTTCTCCTAAGGTAGATAAACCAGATTCGTAAGCTGCTGTCATTGCTTCTTCACTTATTTCTTGCAATGTTGCAGCCTCTGCTGAACGTTGCCTCCATTGTTCTTCCGCAAGATCTCTATCACCAGCAGTCAAAGGTACGATTCGGTTGATTCAACTTGTTCAAACCATTCGGCATAATCACCTTCCCACGTCTCATTCCCAATCTCTGGAGCCACCCCCGTCAACAACGAATCATGGATCTCTCGTTCTACTATTGCCACTTTTGCTAACGCTTGCCCATTCTCCTCTATTAAATCAAGCGGTTCTTTAAATGAAGTATTTAGCTCATGTTGTGTGGACAACAAAAAATAAGAACAGACAATCAAGAACAGGAACATTAGTCCAGCTATTAAAACATACCCACTGATTAGTTTTTTCTTAATCATTCCTCATGCCTCCTTCACTTTTCTATCCTTTATATCGGAAGTTTAGTCATTGCTTTCCATTTGTAGTGCTTGCTTTAATGACAAGCAATTCTTTAGTATAATAAACACATTGCAGAAAAGGAGTGGACAGAATCGATGGAACGATACAAAGCTTTAACAATAGCTGGCTCTGACACAAGCGGCGGAGCCGGCATACAGGCCGATTTAAAAACCTTTCAGGAGCTCGGAGTCTATGGAATGAATGCTCTAACAACGATTGTCGCGCAAAACCCATTTAAAGGGTGGGCCCATGAAGTTTTCCCACAGGAGCCGTCGGTTGTCGATAAACAAATCGATACGGTCTTAAAAGGAATTGGCGTAGATGCCGTTAAAACAGGCATGCTTGGTTCAATTGAGATTATCGAAATTGTCGCAAAGAAAATAGAAGAATACGGAGTCGATCAACTTGTTGTTGATCCTGTCATGGTATGTAAAGGGGCGGATGAAGCTCTTAACCCTGAAACCGATGCTTGTTTACGAGATGTTCTTGTACCAAAAGCATTTGTAGTTACACCAAATCTTTTTGAAGCCTCCCAGCTTTCAGGCATAACAGTCCAAACACTTGATGATATGAAAGCAGCGGCAAAAGCGATTCACAACCTTGGTGCACAACATGTTGTTATAAAGGGGGGCAGCAAACTTGACCATCCGACTGCTGTCGATGTTTGGTACAATGGCGAGACGTTTGAATTGCTAGAATCAGATGAAATACAAACAAGCTTTACCCATGGAGCGGGCTGCACATTTGCTGCAGCAATCGCTGCAAACTTAGCTAAAGGAAAACCGATATCAGAGGCCATTCACACCGCAAAAGAATTTGTAACAGCAGCGATTAAGCATGGTAGCAAACTAAATGAATATGTTGGTTCTGTCGCCCACGGCGCTTTTAATTATAATAAATAAAACAATGCCCCCAATAACAGGGGGCATTGTTTTATTATACGGCGTTATTTACTGTGTGCTCTTTGTTTATACGCAACCATTCAGCCATCCGCTCCATATCTGTCGAAAACACTCTGTCCGCTCGTATTGTTGGCACAATTTCCCGTGCCGCCTCGTAAAAATCACTTGTTATTGACGCCATTCTCTCTATTCCACGTATTTCAACAGCCTGCAGTGCGCAAATCGCTTCAATTGCATACACTCGTCTTACATTCTCAATTACTTGCATGGCATGTCTAGCGCCAATTGTCCCCATACTAACGTGATCTTCTTGGTTAGCAGAGGAAGGAATCGAGTCTACACTTGCAGGATGAGCAAGGGTTTTATTCTCTGATACAAGGGAAGCTGCGACATATTGCATAATCATTGCCCCAGATTGAAGACCTGGACTTGGACTTAAAAATGGTGGCAAATCATTTAACTGGGGATTTACAAGTCGTTCTACCCTACGTTCGGAAATGTTTCCAAGCTCCGCCATCGCAATTGCTAAAAAATCCATCGCAAATGCAATTGGCTGACCATGAAAATTCCCTCCAGAGATCACTTTGCCTCCATCATCAAAAATAAGTGGATTATCAGTCGCCGCATTCATCTCAATTAATAATTTCTCTTTTACATAACTCAATGTTTGCCATGTGGCGCCATGGACTTGGGGTATACAACGCATTGAATACGCATCTTGCACTCGCAACTCACCTTGTACTGTTGTTAACTTACTATCTTTTAAATAACCACGCATACGTGCAGCCGTCTCTACTTGTTCTGGATACCCTCTAGCGATATGGACATCTGCATCAAATGCATCCATAATGCCATTTAAACCCTCCATTGTTACTGAAGCAATCAACTCCGCTTGATAGGAAAGTCGTTCCGCTTCGATATAGGCGACAGCTCCAGTTGCCGTCATCGCTTGTGTACCATTTATAAGAGCAAGACCTTCTTTCGCTTGCAAAACAAGAGGTTTCATACCAATTTGTGCAAAACAGTCTTTCGTCACCATTCGCTCGCCATTGTAAACCACTTCCCCTTCACCAATAACAACAAGTGCTAAATGAGATAGTGGAGCGAGGTCTCCGCTCGCTCCAAGTGAGCCTTGTTGAGGAATACACGGATAAACTTCTTTATTGACTAACTCGAGTAACATTTCAACCACCTCAAGCCTCACGCCAGAATACCCTTTGGCAAGTGCATTGGCACGCAATACCATCATTGCCTGGGAAATCTTATTTGAAAAGAGCGGACCTACTCCACAAGCATGAGAAAGAATGAGGTTTCGTTGCAACTCTTCTACGTTTTGCACATCGATTTGTACATCACTAAACTTACCAAAACCTGTATTGATGCCATATACCGTTCTCCCCTCATTCACAATTTGTTCAACCGCTCTCCTACTAGCATGGATTTTCTCAATACACGCTTTACTCAACCCCACTTTTACACCACTATATAAAATCGCTTCTAAATCTTGAAACGTCAATGTTTCACCCGTTAAAATAACCATACCTTCACTCCTCTATCTGATTAAAGTCCAAATAAAAAGAGGCTGCAGTTTGAAATCACTTGATTTCAAAAACTGCAGCCTCGATGAGCTGATACTTGCTATGGAAAAGAGATTTTGTTCGTCTGCTCCAACATAAGCCCATCTCATCAACTCCACTATTACAGATTCTATTAATCTTAGTGTAGATTACGATGGGACCGTTGTCAACGTCACTGTAACTCCCTTAAAAACCGGACTCGTATTTTTTTCAAGAAAAAGATTGTCAACAGTTGTAAGAAGCTGTTTTTCATTTATTGTTTTGTTTGAAATTCATGCTCCGCAAGCGTATTAGCGATAGCATCTTCAACCGCCCGAATATTCCTACCTTCTCCAAGATAATTATTAATCATAATAGAAAAGATCAAGTCCGTTCCATCTTTCGCTTTTACATACCCAGAAAGGCTTGAAACACCTGAAATTGAGCCAGTTTTCGCGGTTACATTTCCTTTCGTGAACTCGCCAGTCAGTCGATTCCGGAGTGTACCTCCAATAAGACGATCTGTCTCGCCAGCAATCGGTAGCGAGTGTTTAAAGACTGAAAACCAGCTTGCTTCTTGAACTTCAAACAGCATCTGCGTTATATCGTTAGCTGGAATGACTGTTTTATGGGACATGCCAGATCCATCACGAAATTGGACTGTATCTGCCCTGACTCCAAAATCCCTTACACTCTTTTCAATTACTTCAAGTCCTTTTTCCCAGCTCCCTTCTTCGAAAAGGACTTTCCCCATTTCTTTTGTTAAAACCTCCCCATGACCATTATTGCTTAACTTCATAAACGGTATTAGTAACTCTTCAAGTGGCATCGATTCTTTAAACGCAACAACTTGAGCATCCTTTGGTGCAGGTTCACTCTTCACTTTAAACTTGCCAATAAATTCTACTCCCTCTTCTCCTAATGTCTGTTTAAAGACATCTATGACGTAACCAGTTGGTTCCCATACAGACGACCACGAACGCGTAAGTGTCCCACCTAGAGGCATTTTTCCTTCGACCATGATCTTATTATTGCCATGTTGACGTTCAATTGAAATCTTCTTTTCTTCACCCGCTGCTACCATCGTTGTGTTGTTTTCAATTACTACATACTCTGTTTCCGGACGCATAGACACGCTTGCCTTTTCACCCGTCTTATCTGTTGGGGTTACTTCTACAATAATCGTTCCCGCATCATAATCATTGTCAGGAGAAAGTGTTAAAGCGGAAACTTGAGCCCCGGTGTAAAAAGGTTCATCGGACCAATTCAAGTCTTGTGAAAGACGCTCATCATCATACCATGTATCATCACCAATCAAATCACCTTTAAATTTAGTAATCCCTTGCTCTTTTAACTCTTTAGCGAATTGTTGTAGGTCTTCTCGTAATAAAGTCGGGTCTCCTTTCCCCTTTAAATAAAGGTTACCATGTAATACGTCCCCTTTCTTTTTCCCATCTGTTAGCACCTCTGTTCGAAACCGATAATCTTCACCTAACGTTTCCAAGGCAGCGACAGCTGTAAAAAGTTTCATATTCGATGCCGGGTGAAGTCGGATGTCCCCATCCTGCGAGAAAAGAACCTCACCCGTATCCCCATGTCTGATACTAACCCCAGTCACCGTTCCGTCCAAATATTCATTGTCGAGTACTTCTTTCAGTTTTTCTTCCAACGATGTTCCTGCTTCTATATGTTCTTCGTTTGCCTTTGCCCATAGCCATTCCCCTTGTACAAACAAAAAGGAAGCAATGAGTATTACGACAAGAGACAGCAAGCCAACTAAGTTGCAAGTCTTCTTATTCACGTTCCACACCCCCAATGTATAGTTGAATCGCAATAAAGGAGATTCAAAAGTCAAGTGGACGATTATTTCAGATAGCGATTCTCGCCTCACACATGTAGTGACAAATCGAATCGTCAGTCAACATATACGTGATGAATTGCCACGATCCCTTTCATAAACTATGTACGCATTCATTAATAAATCACAAAAAAATCCCGTACAACGGAAGCCGAAGTACAGGATTTTCGCTTATAACTTGCTTCTCTCAAAGGAGCAATGCCTTTATTGAACAAATTTAAAACTTGCTTTGATACGCATTAAGTTCCCAAGCGTGTACACTCGTACGGAAATCATCCCACTCTCCACGCTTTAATTCGATGTATTCTTCAAATGCATGATCGCCAAATGTTTTACGCCCAATTTTACCTGTTTCAAAACGGTTAATCGCATTTTCAAGGCTTGTTGGTAGGTTTTCAATCCCACGTTCCTTAATTTCAGCAGCTGTCATGTTAAAGATATCTGCATCAACTGAAGCAGGGCATTCCACTTCGTTATCAATGCCATCCATCCCTGCAGAAGCAATAATTGCAAACGCTAAATATGGATTAGCTGATGGATCTGGGCAACGAATTTCTACACGTGTTCCCGCTCCGCGAGTTGCCGGAATACGAACAAGCGCAGAACGGTTTGAGGCAGACCAAGCGATATAACAAGGCGCTTCATAACCAGGCACAAGACGTTTATAGGAGTTAACCAGTGGATTCGTTACGGCAACAAAGTCTTTAACGTTATCAAGTAAACCAGCAATAAAGTGGTATGCCGTTTTTGATAAAGCGATTTTATCATCTTCGTTATAAAAGCTATTTTCTTGCTTTTCAATATCAAATAGCGACATGTTTACGTGCATCCCACTTCCATTTTCTCCACCAAGTGGTTTTGGCATAAATGTTGCGTGTAAACCAAATTGCTTTGCGACTGTTTTTACAACCCATTTATACGTCGTTGATGCATCTGCTGCACCTAATGCATCTGAGTATTTAAAATTAATCTCATGTTGACCGATTGCTACTTCGTGATGAGACGCTTCGATTGTGAAGCCCATCATCCGTAACGCTTTATATATCGCTAAACGGACTTTTTCACCATCGTCTTTTGGAGATGGCTCAAAATAACCACCAACATCTTGTGTACGCAACGTCGGTTGTCCGAATTCATCTGTATCAAACAAAAAGAACTCAAGTTCAGGCCCTACACTGATGGAAAAACCTTTATCAGCTGCACGCTTCACTGTTTTTTTCAAAACATTACGAGGATCCCCATCAAAGTCAGAGCCATCTGGCTTTTTTACGCTGCACAAAAACCGGGCTTCAGAATACCCTTCTTCTTCTGTCCACGGAAGAACAGCAAATGTTGATAGGTCAGGATTCAAATAAAGATCAGACTGATTAATTGGTGTAAAGCCAGTGATCGAAGAACCATCAAACATCGTTTGACCATTCACCGCTTGGTCCAATTGTTCTGCCGTGATTGTTACATGCTTCAGCATCCCTTCAATGTCTACGAATTGCATATGCAATAATTCAACATTTTTCTTCTCAATTGTTTCGCGAATTGTCTCTACTATGCTCTCGCGTGTTGGCGCTTGTGTCGTCATCTCGAACACTCCCCTAATGTTAAGATGAATGGAATTCATCTATTTTCTTGTTACTACTCTATGATGATTAACGACAATCTGCAATTGTTTTGTCAGATAATCTAACAAGATAATATTCAGATAAAAGGGTCTATTATAGAGAGCATTTGCCTTCACGCCGCTTACTGACGCACGTTGAACAACTGAAAAAAAGACCGAGGAATTTCAACTCCTCGATCCTTCTTATTAAACAATCTTATGCGCTGCATTAGATCGTTTCTACTGATTTCGGCTTTCGAGCAAGCGCCATTATACCTGCGATAATGTAAAGCAGCATCGGTAATAATGGAACTATTAAAGTCAATGTCACAAATGTCAAAACACCATAGACAATGGTACTTCCTAAAAACAAGATACTTGCTACAATCGGCTTCTTCTTCACAACAATAACAGCGGCAAGACCAGCTCCAGCAGTAAGAAAAGCGACAATTGAATATAACGTAAAGTTCATGTTACTAATAAATTCACTTATATATTCTGCATCTGCATCTGCTATTGGTTCAATGTCCTCAGCACCTTCTTCTTCAAATAACATGCTCTCAGGATCGGTCAATTCCATTAGAAAATCCTCAATGATACCTTGGCCACTTGCAACTGAAACCAATCCGAATATAAGTCCACCAATCACAAACATGACTAGACCAATGATTCCTAACACCCGTTCTCCAGTACGTTTTATCTCCATTTATCATTCTCCTTTCCCAATCTTTTATGTATACGAGTTATCGTTTAAAAAAGCTTCAAAAGAATCGTACCATGATATTCTATTTTTTAACAGAAAAGAACTTGAAAGCTACTGCTTTCAAGTTCTCTTTCATTAAGATGGACGTTTTGAACCGCTATTGCTGCGGTTTGAATTTGCCCATTTACGGTTTTGTCCGCCACCACTACGACGGTCATCACGACCACCGCTACGTTTATTCCCACCATAAGGGCGACGATCGCCTTGAGGACGACGTCCATCACGGCTTCCGCCTCCGCCTCCGCCATGGCGTTTTTTCGAACGGAGTGGCGCTTCGCTTGTTAGCTTCACTGGCGTTTGATCTGGCTCTTTTGTGAGCAATTTCAATGCTGCAGATAAAGCAGTAACTGCATCTGTTTCTTGAAGAAGTTCTTTCGCTGCTACGCGATAGTTGTCTTGTGCACCTTCAGCTGCAAGTTCACGAAGTTCTTTTAACGCAGCAAGCTTTTGTCCTTCAAGCGCTTCTTCAAATGAAGGTTTTTGACGCTGAGTCATGCGTTTTTTCGACACACGCTCAATTGCCTTCACATGATCACGCTCTGGTTTGGTTGCTAGTGTAATGGCAATCCCAGAACGACCCGCACGACCTGTACGACCGATGCGGTGTACATAGCTTTCAGGATCTTGTGGTAGGTCAAAGTTAAATACGTGCGTTACTCCACTAATATCTAAACCACGCGCAGCTACATCAGTTGCAACTAACACATCAATTAAACCTTCTTTAAA
Organism: Shouchella patagoniensis; assembly: GCF_002019705.1. Classification (GTDB taxonomy): domain Bacteria; phylum Bacillota; class Bacilli; order Bacillales; family Bacillaceae_D; genus Shouchella; species Shouchella patagoniensis. Next base: position 2,545,440 of record NZ_KV917377.1, read on the forward strand.
TTTGCGAAGAACACTGTTACGTTTCGCTTGATTTAAGTCTCCGTGTAATCCTTCAGCACGGTAGCCACGTTTAATCAACGCTTCTGACAATTCATCAACACGACGCTTTGTACGACCAAAGACGATTGAAAGATCTGGTGTTTCTAAGTCAATTAAGCGACATAAAACATCAAACTTCTCACGCTCATGCACTTCGATATACTGTTGTGCAATGTTTTCCATTGTTACTTCTTTCGCTTTTACGGAAATGCGCGTTGGGTCTTTCATAAACTTGCTTGCAAGAGACTCCATGCGACGAGGCATTGTAGCTGAGAAAAGAAGCGTTTGACGCGTCTCTTCAGGCGTTTCAGCCAAGATAGTCTCAATGTCTTCAATAAAGCCCATGTTTAACATTTCATCCGCTTCATCAAGGACAACCGTTTCAACTGTTTCTAAACGGATTGTTTTGCGACGCATATGATCCATAAGACGACCTGGTGTAGCGACGATGATGTGTGGACGTGCTTTTAAAGCTCGAATTTGTTTACCGAAGTCTTCTCCACCGTAAACAACCGTTGTACGAACACCTTTCGAGCGACCAAACTCTCTAAGTGCTTGCTCAACTTGATTAGCAAGCTCACGTGTTGGTGCAAGAACGAGTCCTTGAACGACTGGATTATCGGCGTTGATACGGTCAACTAAAGGAATACCAAAAGCTCCCGTTTTACCTGTTCCTGTTTGTGCTTGACCAATGACATCCTTGCCATTAAGTACAAGCTGAATTGTTTCTTCTTGAATTGGTGTGGCTTCTGTGAAGCCCATTTTCGTTAAAGCTTGAACGACTAATGAGTCCAAACCAAATTGTTCAAAATTTGCCAAGTGATAAAAACTCCCTATTTATTAGATTGAAACGCCTCTCGCGCAGGGAAAAGGCTGCCTGGATGTAAAAAGCCAGTCGCACGGCTCGCTTTTAACATCGAGACAGCCTTATATCTGATGAATACTTACAAAAACGACGTACTCGATCCGTACGTTCGCACAAAAGGCGCTCCGTTGTTCTCAAAGAATAATCATATCATAAATTACTTTGCTGCGCAAGAAACTTTTAATTGTTTCTCTTGCCACAATCTGTCATTCATAATGAGTAGCTCACCGCTGCCCTTACGCTTATTCGTGTCCCTATTTACAAGCCTTGTCACTTCTACTGGTCGAATATGGAAATCGCTATATAGTTCTCGAATTGCTGGTGTATCTGAATTGCTTAAGATGACATAACACCCTCTGTCATTTAACTGTGAAAACGTCCGTTTTAAGCGAATTTGATCATATAAAGTAAACCGCGTGGCATACGCCGTAAAATTCCGTTCGGATCCAAAATAATACGGGGGATCAAAGTAAACGAAATCACCCTCTTTCGCTCGATCCGCTGTTGATACAAAATCACTTGTCATTAATGAAATAGATGCTCCATTTAAAAATTCGCTTGCTTTACAAACGACTTTCTCATTGATGATATTCACTTGTTTATAATGACCAAAAGGGACATTAACTTGTCCTCTTTTGTTAACTCTATATATCCCACCGTAACCCGTCTTATTTAAAAATAAAAAACGCGAGGCTTTTTCTACATTAGACATACGATCATATAATGGCAAACGATCCAAATCTCGAACAGCATAGTAATAAGCTTCTTGGTTTTGGTGCATACTTAAGTGCTTAAGTAAGTCATCACATTCATCCCTAATGACTTTGTACGTTAACATTAGTGTCTCATTAATATCGCCTATTATCCCCTTTTCTGGGGCTAAAGAAAAAAACAAAGCACCACCTCCTGCAAAAGGCTCTACATAACGTTCATAAGTCTTTGGGACCAGATCATGTAAGATTGGTAGAAGTTGTCGCTTCCCTCCGGCCCACTTAAATGGTGTTCTTAGTTTCTTTTCCATTTATTACCTCCATTAACTGGTTTAGATATATATTATACCCAATTAACGGTTTCTTTAGGCCTAATTCGTACGTATGAAAAAAACTGTGCATTAGCACAGCTTATGAATCTTCTTCTATCGGCTCATCATTTAAGAAAGCCCGAAATACTTCTGGCGGTCTATTTCCTTCAAGGCGACGAACTTCTTGCCCATCTTCATAAACAATTAATGTCGGTGTTGATCGAATGGCATATGGAGCACCCTCATCGTTGTACTCAAGCAAATTAAACTGATCAATTGTAACATCTTCATCATCTGCAATATCCATTAAAACAGGTGTTGCTGCTTTACAATGTTCACAAGTTGGAGAGAAAAAGTACACAACTGCATCTTCACCGTCTTGTAATTTATTTTCTAAATCATCCGGCATAATAACGTTTTGATAATTTGGATCATCGAGTTGATCAATCGTAGCGGAATTTAAATCATCTGTATCATATTGTGTATTGTTTTCAAGCTGCTGATTCTGGTTTAAATTCTGTATGATGACAAGTACGATAAATACTGCGATAACCGCACCGCCTATAATCGCTAATTTCTTCATTTACATATCACTCCCTAACGCTTTCTAATAACATAGATACTTGTTATAAAAATAAGTAAAAAAGCTGTACCCGCTAAAAAAGGAATCGTAATGAATCCCAACCAATTAATGTATTGACCTGAACACGAGACTAAACCACAACCAATTACATCATCCTCCGCTACTGGAAGTTTCTGAATCGCGTAATGGTAAGTGGAAATACAAAATCCTATGCCTGACAAAACCGCCGAATAAATTGCAACACCGCGATCCTTACGGATAATCCCAATCGCAATTAAAATGACTAGAGGATACATAAATATTCGCTGATACCAGCACAGAGCACACGGCTCAAACCCTTTAATTTCTGAAAAATAGAGGGACCCTAGCGTAGCAATTAAGGATGTGAACCATGCGAATAAAAGTCCATTCTCTGCCTTTTTATTCATGGAAAAGCCCCTTTCTCCATATAAATCATCTGTTTTTATTCTATACTAGCTTCCCCTAAAAGCATATGGCAAATATCCAACATTTTCTGTAACTTCATGATTCATTTTACCATCAAATTTGATCTTTTTACTAAGATTAAAGCTAGGAAGCAATCCATAAACCTTACTAGCTTATAAAATTTTTATTCCAACCGTGGTTAAAATAGGTCTTTTTGGTTAATCGTAATAACAAAATAAACCGACGGGGGCGACAGAATGAACGATAAGCAATCTGAATTAACTTCCATTTGGCAAATGTCATCTCACCATAAAGCATATCCACCACTTCAATCGGACATAGAAGTGGATGTAGCCGTAATTGGTGGTGGCATCACAGGTATTACTACCGCCTTTTTATTAACTGAAGCAGGGAAAAATGTCGCCGTATTTGATGCTAACCAATTTGGACGTGGTACTACTGGTCATACTACTGCAAAACTGACAATTCAACATGACATTATTTATGATGAACTTCTCTCTCATCTTGGTGAAGAAAAAGCAGGTCAGTATTACCAGTCACAAAATGCTGCCCTCTCTTTCGCTAGGCAACTAGTTCAAAAAGAGAATATTTCCTGTGGGTTCTCAAATGAAGATGCCTATTTATATGCGACGACACACCACGGAGAACACCGATTAAGAAGAGAGAAAAAAGCGTATGAAGCGCTTGATATCCCCCACGAATTTGTTACTTCAACACCAGTGGAATTAGGAGCACGAGCTGCACTAAAAGTACCTAACCAAGCGCAATTCCACCCTTTGCTTTTCCTGACACATTTATGTGACAAGATGAGCGAAAAGGGAGCTCAGTTATTTGAAGAAACACTTTGTATAAACGTTTCTCATAAAAAAGACTCGGTAACCGTTCAAACAGATAAAGGTCATACGATAACAGCAAATAAAGTCATCGCCGCAACACACTTTCCGTTTGTTGACGGTGGTGGACTTTACATGACTCGTTTAAAAGCTGACCGCTCCTACGTTGTAGCTGGTTCCACTTCAACCCCTTGGCAAGGAGGTATGTATTTAAGTGCTGAACAACCAAAGCGTTCGCTTCGTGGCTTAACATTAAACGATAAACATTATATTCTTGTGGGTGGCGACCATCACAAAGCGGGTCAAGGGATGGACGCACGTAAGCATTATGATGCACTACATGATTTTGCAGCTGAAACACTTGAGTCGTTTGAAGCAGAACAAGAATGGTCTGCTCAAGACCTCATAACTGTTGATAATATCCCCTATATTGGCCCACTTTCTGGTTTTGAACCCAATGTGTTGATGGCCACTGGTTACAGAAAATGGGGTATGACTGGTGGGATATGTGCAGCGCAACTATTATCAGATTTAATCATTGATGGAAACAGCTTGTATAGCGATTTATACAAGCCAATGCGTTTTCATTCCGATCCAAGCATTAAACATTTCTTAAAAGAAAATGTCGATGTAGCAAAACATTTAATAGCCGGGAAGTTAAATCGCGATGTGGAAGACATTGATGATCTAGAAAATGGTCAAGGAGCCGTTGTTAAGTATAAAGGCAAAAAGGCCGGTGCTTTTAAAGATGAAAATGGCAGCCTCCATGTGATTGATACAACTTGCACTCATATGGGGTGTGAATGTAATTGGAACCACGCTGATCATACGTGGGATTGTCCTTGCCATGGTTCGCGCTACTCCTATACAGGTGATGTAATTGAGGGGCCAGCTAAAAAGCCATTAGAGAAATTAAACGAATAAACCATATGCAGTCTGGCCTCAGAGGCAGTATCTCTGAGGTCTTTTTATATCCTTTGAAAAAGAAGAATGTCCCTTGTTACAGGCTGCCTTTTTGTATTCATTTATTAAAATAATTCAGATTTTTTGATCACGATCTATCATTTTTTCTTCTTTACACGTTCACTATTAAATTTTACTGAATCATTCCAAAAAATGAACCATTCCTTTTTATTTACGTGTACAATTAAAGAGGCGAGGAGAGGTACTCTATTTTAAAAATGGGAACAAATTTTAAAAATATGAAACCTTTCTATGCATTCATTACGTAAATGCGATAGACCTAAAAAAGGAGGAGCGGCATGGAATTAACAACACTATACTTTACCATCCTGCTCGTTAGTGGCGGTTTAACGGTTGTATATGTTTTACTTTCAGACGTGCTTGATGGCATTTTCGACATCTTTGATGGCTGGTTGTCACCAACACTTATCCTCTCAACACTTAGTTTTTTTGGGGCTTCAGCGTATTTGCTTGAACGGTTCTCTCCATTTACCAGCGCTATTTCCGCGTCCATAGCTGTTGTTATTGCACTTGTACTTGCAATTATTTTTAATTTATTTATTTTAACACCATTACAGCATGCAGAAGAATCAAATGCCTATGACGATGAAGATTTAGAAGGACGGACGGGCGAAATCATCTTGTCCATTCCAACTGATGGTTATGGTGAAGTTGTATTACGTGGTGATAGTGGCACAATCGCAAAAACAGCAGCATGTGTAGATGGTACTGAAATCCAGGCGGGTACAGAAGTTGTTATTGTCAAAATCGAAAATGGGATTGCTTACGTGGCCATGCTTGATTTCGATCTTGATACATCATTTTAATTTAGGGGGAAAAAATTATGGCAATTGAACTTATTGTAATAATTGGTATCGTCGTTGCAATTGTACTCGTTTTACTCGGCGTATTTGTGACTCGATACCGTACGGCGGGACCAGATGAGGCATTAATTGTTACTGGTAGTTACTTAGGTGGCAAAAACGTTAATATGGATGAAGCAGGAAATCGGATTAAAATCGTACGTGGAGGCGGCACATTTGTTATGCCCGTGTTCCAACAAGCAAAGCCCCTTTCTTTACTTTCAAGCAAACTGGACGTACAGACACCAGAAGTTTACACAGAACAAGGGGTTCCTGTAATTGCAGACGGAACAGCGATTATTAAAATCGGTGGGTCGATTGGCGAAATCGCAACAGCTGCGGAACAATTTTTAGGGAAAACAAGAGATGACCGTGAACAAGAGGCGAAGGAAGTATTAGAAGGTCATCTTCGTTCTATTCTCGGTTCAATGACTGTTGAAGAAATTTACAAAAACCGGGAGCGCTTTTCGCAAGAAGTGCAAAAAGTAGCCTCCCAAGATTTAGCTAAGATGGGTCTAGTTATTGTATCCTTTACTATTAAAGATTTACGCGATACAAATGGTTATTTAGAATCACTCGGTAAACCAAGAATTGCTCAAGTAAAACGAGATGCAGACATCGCTACAGCTGAAGCTGAAAAAGAAACACGCATTCGCCAAGCAGATGCCCATACGCAAGCAAAACGAGCAGAAATTGAGCGCGCGACTGAAATTGCCGAATCAGAAAAAGAAAACCAATTAAAAGTAGCAGCATATCGTAGTGAACAAGAACAAGCAAAAGCCCAAGCAGACCAATCATACCATCTGCAAGAGGCACGTTCGAAACAAGAAGTAACGGAACAACAAATGCAAATCCAAATCATTGAACGTCAGAAACAAATTGAACTTGAAGAAAAAGAAATTGCTCGTCGTGAGCGTCAGTACGATGCAGAAGTGAAAAAGAAAGCCGATGCGGATCGTTATTCTGTTGAGCAATCGGCTCACGCTCAGAAAAGCAAGCAGTTTGCAGAAGCTGATGCAGACAAATACCGCGTTGAGGCAATGGCAAAAGCTGATGCAGAACGTGTACGTGTTGACGGTCTCGCTGAAGCAGATGCTGTCCGTGCACGTGGGGAATCAGAAGCAGACGTTATTCGCTTAAAAGGTCTTGCCGAAGCGGAAGCAAAAGAAAAGATCGCAGAAGCATTCGAAAAGTATGGCGAAGCTGCAAAGCTCAGCATGATTATCGACATGCTGCCTGAATATGCTCGCGAAGTGTCTTCACCACTATCGAACATTGATAAAATCACTGTTGTTGATACTGGTGGTTCTGGTGAAGGCGGTGGCGCTAACCGTGTAACGGGTTATGCGACTGACTTAATGGCCGGACTTCAAGAATCTTTAAAAGCAACAAGTGGGATTGACGTAAAAGAACTTGTCGAGAATTTCTCAAAGAAATAATGAAAAAGAGCCTTGCTTTAGCAAGGCTCTTCTCTTATTAAAAATCATTTATACCAAGCGTTTGAAGCATTAACCGAGGTACGTCTGTGTTATCAATTGTTCCAGCGAAAAGTTCTGCCCCTTCTCCATAAGCAAAGAGAGGCACATCAATTCCAGTGTGATTGTACGAACTCCAACCAAATCCTGTTTTTTCACTAATTGCTCCATTGATTGCGAGTTTTAATGATTCACCTGCTTTTATTTCATCTAGTTCCTCTTCCGTCCATTCAAATTCCGTGTTCGTTTCAAGTACCTCACGTAAATTACTTAAACGATGATCAACTTCTGCAGCCATTGTTTCACCAATGGAACTCATCCCATGCAACATGCTCGGATGCGCTTCTTCACTTGCATGGACCGCCATGCCTCCAGTATCATGATCTCCTGCCATGACAACAAGGGTATCGTTATTTTCATCAGCAAAATCGACCGCTGCCTTTACTGCTTCTTCAAATGCCTCCGTATCTGTCATCGCATATAAAGGATCATTATCATGTCCAGCCCAATCAATCTGACTTCCTTCGACCATTAAGAAGAATCCGTCGTCTTCTTCTGATAAGAATGAAATGGCAGCCTCCGTCATTTCGCCTAGGCTCGGTTCATCCGTTCGTTGATGAATCGCTGGCTCAAGCGCTTCTTCTGCAAATAACCCAAGCAGCCTTTCTTCATCACCATCCCAGTTAGCGAGTTGTCGTTTCGTTTCAAGGTAAGCGAAACCTCGATCTTCTGCCTCTGTAATTAAATCAATGCCATCCTCGCGAATTCCACCTTGCTCTTCTGGAAGGAATTCAGTACGACCGCCTCCTAACATCAAATCTAAATGATCGTTTTCAACCATTTGTTTGGCGATCTCCGTGTAACTACCCCTTGACTCAACATTCGCTGCGAATGCTGCTGGAGTGGCATGTGAAATCGTTGATGTAGCTACAAGACCTGTACGTTTTCCTGCATTTTTTGCTGCATCAACCAATGTTGGTAACGACTCCCCTTCTGGTGACATACCAATCACACCATTGTTTGTTTTATGTCCTGTTGCAAATGCTGTTCCTGCTGCCGCTGAATCTGTAATGACTTTATCATTTGAATGAGTCATGACATATCCAGTAAACATATCCCTCTCATCCCAAATAGGTTCGGATTCTTCTTTAAACATTCGATAATTATTAACATAACTTTGCGAGAAGCCATCAGGAATTAAAAAAATGACGTTTTTTGCTTGTCCATTCTGTCCCTTGTCGTCATTCCCACCTCCATTGCTCCCATCATCTGAGGCGAGCGCCGGTGTGTATGTTGATCCTACTAAAAGTAATGCTGCCATTCCCGCTATAACGGATGTTTTTGAATGTTTCACGTGAATCATCCTTTCAACCTAAATTATGTACACTCTTACTTTAGATTACCTATGTAAAGCTAGTACTTCATTTTAATAAATACTGTTTTAATGTTTTGTAAACATGTATAAAATAATTTATATGAAAGGATTAATAATTAGCAGACGGCACACACGTCGTTCGCAGAAAGCGAAGTGTGTGCCGGGAGCGGGAAAAGTATCACAAAAAAAGTGATATTTCTCTTTTATTAAGTGCAGACATCAAGTACATCGACCTCAGGGCGCCTAAAGAGTTAATTCTTTAAAGCATATAAAAAACCTCCACAAAGTGAATTGTGGAGGTTCTCATCATCATTTATCTTTATTTAACCCAAGCTTCGCTAATTGATCCGCTAATGCTGAGTTCGAAAAATCTTCTTTCTTCTGTTGCTTCATATAGTTATTTACTTCTTTTTTAGAGACGTTTTTGTTCTTATTTTGTTTTCGTCGTTGCTCAAATTGCGCTTTTTTCTCACGATGTCCACAAATACAAGCAAACACTTGACCCTCACCTTGCCCACGAAGTTCAAGTTTCTTTTTGCATTTCGGGCAGCGCGCATTTGTTGTCATGGCAATGTTTTTGCGGTAGCCACATCCACGGTCTTGGCATACACGCATTTTTCCTTTCTTGCCATTCACTTCAAGCAGGAACTTTCCACATTCGGGACATTTCTCACCTGTTTTATTATCATGACGAAACGTTGTTGTATCGGCTTTCACTTGACCAACAACTGATTTTGCATATTCTTTCATTTCCGCAATAAAAGCAGATTTTTTTTCTTTCCCTTGAACAATTTTCTCCAAACGTTGCTCCCACTCCGCCGTCAAAGCAGGTGACTTTAATTCTTCAGGTACTAAGTCGAGTAATTGTTTTGCTTTTGAAGTGACATACAGGTCCTTGCCTTTCTTCTCTACTAAGAAGCTCGCAAACAACTTCTCTATAATATCTGCACGGGTCGCAACCGTGCCAATACCTCCAGCCTCCGCAAGGGTCTTCGAAATCTCGGCATCTTTTTCAACCATATGTTGAGCCGGTTTTTCCATTGCTGAGAGCAATGTTCCTTCATTAAATCGAGGTGGCGGACTCGTCTTTCCTTGTACAAGACTAATAGACTTTACTGCAATTGAATCGCCTTTCTGCATTGCCGGAAGCAGGTCCTGAACGTCTCCTTCATCTTCTTGCAAATCTTCTGCACGCCAGCCAGCAGAAACAAGGCGCTCCCCTTTCGCACGAAACTTCTCTCCGTTTGCTTCTGCTTCAACCGTCGTTTGTTCAGATTCACTTGCAGGGAAGAAATTCGCTAAGAAGCGGCGCACAATTAGTTGGTACAGTTTATATTCTTTATCGCTCATTGCACTTGCACTCACTGCTTGTTCTGTTGGAATAAGGGCATGGTGATCAGATACTTTTGCATCATTCACCATTTGTTTTTTCGCATTGGATAACCCTTGTTTCTTCGCTTGCGCCACGGTTTTCCGGAATGGCTGAACATCAACTGCTTGCAACCGCTCATTAAGCGTTTCTACTAAATCAGAAGAAAGAAAACGAGAATCCGTTCTTGGATACGTGACCGCTTTATGTTGTTCATATAATCGTTGCAAAGAACCAAGTGTTTCTTTTGCAGAGTAGCCATACCGTTTATTTGCTTCACGCTGCAGCTCTGTTAAATCATAGAGAGGAGGCGCTGGTGTACGCTTTGATTTCGCATGGACCGTTGTAATTTTGAAAGCTGAACTTTGCAGTTTCGTTTGCAATTCCTTGGCGCGGTTCGCATCAAATAATCGCTCATCACCAGACTTCCCATCATACCAACGCAATGTCACGCCGTCTCGAGTAAGTGCACGAATCGTTTCATACGATTTCGGCACAAAGGTTTGAATCGCCTTTTCTCGCGCTGCAAGAATGGCAAGTGTTGGTGTTTGCACGCGTCCGCATGACAGTTGTGCATTATGCTTTGTTGTTAATGCCCGCGTCCCATTCATTCCAACATACCAATCTGCCTCTGCTCGAGCTTCCGCTGCTGCATAAAGATTCTCATATTGCTTGCCGTCTTTAAGTTTTTTAAAGCCTTCTTTTATTGCTTTATCTGTTACCGAAGAAATCCATAACCGTTTCACCGGTTTTTTCACATGTGCTTTCGCGAGAATCCAACGTGCAACGAGTTCGCCTTCACGTCCTGCATCTGTTGCAATGACAATTTCACCAACATCTTGACGGTTTAACACTTTTTTGACAGTATGGAATTGCTTTGACGTTTGTTTAATGACAACAAGCTCAAGACGTTTTGGTAGCATCGGTAGTTCTTCAAGCTTCCATGTCTTATATTGCTCTCCGTAATGCTCCGGGTCAGCATGTGTAACAAGGTGACCTAATGCCCAAGTAACAATATACTCTTTCCCTTCAAAATAACCGTTCCCTTTTTGATTGGCTCCTAGAACACGCGCTAAATCGCGAGCTACGGATGGTTTTTCTGCGAGAACTGCTTTTTTCTTCATCAAATCATCCCTTTTTCGTTACTTGTATCATTAATACTTTTAAATAGCTTCCTTTTGGATATGCAGCAGTCGTGACAAAGTCTTCTGGTACACCATGCTCCTCAATGATCTTAAAACCACGGTTTTCAGCTTGGAATGCATCATGGATAAACTTCTTAAATTGCTTTGGCGCTACGTTCGCTGCATTTGTTGATGCAATGATGCATCCACCATCTGGAACAACTGATATTGCTTCTTGCAGTAAACCTGTATAATCTTTTGCCGCACTAAATGTTCGCTTTTTTGAACGAGCAAAACTAGGAGGATCAAGAACAACTAAATCAAATTCAATTCCTTTTTTCTGCGCATATGCAAAATAGCGGAATGCATCCATCACAATAATGCGCTGATCTTCCACAAGGATGTTATTAATTAAGAATTGTTCTTCTGTCTTGGGCTTACTTCGATTTGCAAGATCGACACTCGTTGTTTGAGCTGCACCACCTAGAGCCGCAGCTATGGAGAAAGCACCTGTATACGAAAACAAATTTAATACTCGTTTACCAGAAGCATAGGAGTCTCGAATCCGCCGGCGCACATTACGCTGATCTAAGAAGATTCCCGTCATAGGTCCATCGTTTAAATAGACAGCATAAAACATCCCATTCTCCTTTATGATCAAAGGAAATTCTCCTCGCTCACCACAAACAAAATCATCATCATCTACGTATTTTCCATCTGTCGCAAATCTTTTTTTCTCATACACCCCTTTATAAGCGATGCTCTCCGTTAACGCAGCCACAATCGCCTTGTGGAAAGCATACATACCTGCGCTATACCAGGTAATGACGAAAAAGCCGTCGTAGTAATCAATCGTTAGTCCACCAACCCCATCACCTTCACCATTAAATACACGAAATGCGGTTGTTTCCTCTGAAGCAAACAAAGCTTGACGCTTATTTAACGCTGCTGCAATTTTCTTTTGGAAGAAAGCTTGGTTGATGCCCTCCTGCTCGTTTGTTGTAAGTACCCAGCCATTCCCTACATTTTGCTTTCCATAATAGCCTCTTGCTACAAACCGTCCACTCCGATCTTTAATGTGAAGCAGTACTCCCTCTTCCGCATCGTTTATCTTAACGTATTCTTTATCTAACAAAGGGTATCCACCCTTTAATTTGTTCGCTGTCCGTTCATCTACATGAATGACCATTTCATTGGTTTTCATTGTTTCACCTCACCGCAAGTATAGCATATTGATTTGAGTATCTGCTTTTTACAGCTATTAAGTAAGACTTCCTAGCCATAAGCATGTACGCAACGTTTTGTTCTTTTACTTCCATGCCCCTCTCGCATCAAAACAAAAAGCAGGTTGGAGAGAAGTCCAACCTGCTTACATTTCATTATTTTTTCTCATTGTAGGCCAAGTACATGACGTGTGTTGATAAGAAATCACTAATCCCATTCTTTCCATCCGTTCCACCTATTCCAGATTGTCTCATACCAGCATGATACCCTTGAATGGCCTCGCCAGTATCTCGATTTACATACGTCTCTCCATACTGTAAATCTCTAGATGCTTGCATGACCTCGTTATAATCATCTGAATAAAGGGCAGATGCCAAACCATAAATGGAATCATTTGCAAGTTCAATTGCCTCACTAAACTCCTTATACGTCGTAATTGGAAGTACTGGCCCAAAGATTTCGCTAGTCATAATGTCCATATGATGTTGGACATTTGTTAGCACAGTTGGCGCATAGTAATAGCCTTTACCGAAATCGAGTCGGTTCCCACCTGTCTCAACATGTGCGCCTTGTTTTTTTGCTTCTTCCACAAGTTCTTCGACTTTTTCAAGGTGATGAGCACTTGAAACTGGTCCCATCTCTATCCCTTCTTCTTCAAGGGAATAGCCTACTTTAATCTCTTTCATTGCCTCAACCATCTTTTTGGTAAACGCTTCGGCCACTTCTTCCTGGACATACACACGCTCGGCAGAAATGCATGCCTGTCCAGCATTCTCAATTCGAGAAGCTTTAATGTTTTTCACTGCTAAATCCAAATCTGCATGTTTTGATACAATGATGGGAGCTTTACCGCCAAGTTCTAAATTTACTTTCGTAATATGTTGAGCAGCTGCTTCCATTACCTTTGTTCCTGCTGGTACACTACCTGTCATGCTGACCATCGCGATTTTCGGATGGCTAGACAGTCGATTACCAACCGTATCTCCTTTACCAGTGACGAGATTGTATACTCCATTTGGCAAATCCATGCTATCAATTACTTCTGAGAACGCAATTGCCGTATTTGGTGTTTCTTCTGATGGCTTAATGACGACAGAACAACCTGTAATGAGAGCCGTTGCCACTTTTCTTGCAAAGATAAAGACTGGGTAATTCCACGGGATGATCCCAGCAACAACTCCAATTGGTTTGCGCTGGATGAGAATTTGCTCATTGGGATCATCACTTGGAACAATTTCTCCACCAATTTTACGGTTCCATTCAGACATGTAATGAAAAAAACCGATTGCTTGATCTAACTCACCACGGGCCTCTTCCAATGGTTTTCCTTGTTCTTCACTTAACATCCTCGCAAATGTTTCCTTATCCGCTTGAATGGCATCACCAATTTGACGAACAATCTGACCTCGCTCGACTTGTGGGACTTTCTCCCATTCCTTTTGTCCAACCCAAGCAGATTCAATTGCTTGATTCGTTTCCTCTTCCGTCGCATCGATGACTTGTGAAATGACCTCTCCTGTTCCTGGATTAATGACGTCAATTGTCTCGATTGATTTTGATGCAACAAATTCACCGTTTATATAAAGTTTATGAGGGTTCATTTTCTTATACAGCTCCTTTTTACGTTCATGTTGTATTGGCTGTTCCCATAATTTATTTTCACTAAACCTCACTACATTTTGTGAAGAATGAGTGACGATTGATGTTAACGCTTTCTTTTCATACATAAGAGCAACATGTCCTGATATACTAGTAGTAGAAAATAAAAAAGGTGGAACGCTTATGTTTAAATGGATTAGTTACACTGAAGGCGCATCATTACTTTTATTGTTATTTATCGCTATGCCGTTAAAATACATCGCTGATATGCCTGAAATGGTTTCGATTGTTGGAATGGCACACGGTGTGTTATTTATGGTTTATCTGGCATTTGTTGCCACGTTTTTCTTTAGCAAACAATGGACCTTTAAAACATCCTTCTTTGCTGGTCTTGCTTCGATAATTCCATTTGGTCCGTTTGTATTTGAAGGCCGCATTTTGAAAAAACACGAGCCCCCTGCGGTATAACTCTATTTACGAACTTCTAAAAGACCCACAATAAATTGGGTCTTTTTTCCTTGTTTTAATCAGCTTTGGACGGGTATTCAATAGAGCAGGAGGCGATTTTAATGAAACCTGCATACAAAGAATTTTTTAATGACGAAGAAGTAATTACTGCTGTTAACGCATTAAAGGCAAGCAATATTTCTGAAGACGATATTTATGTAATTACGCATGATGATGATCGAACAGATCGTGTTGCTAGCACTGCAGATGCCAATAAAGTGACTGCTTCTGAAACAGGTCTTGGCACAGCTATTAAAAACACATTCCGGAAAAAAGGAGACGAGCTCCGCGCAAAATTTGAAGAGCTTGGCTTTGGCGAGAATGAAGCGCAACAACTGGAAGAACAGCTTGATCAAGGTAAAATTATTCTTGTTGTGACAAACCAGCCAGAAACATTTGTGATTTAAGTTAAACAAAAAGCCGTTTCTCTTTTCTAGAGAAACGGCTTTTTTCATGTTTTAATAGAGAGAGAGGAGGGGAGCGCTTGAGTGACCAATTAAAAAAACAGTTTTTGCAATGGTTTGTTAACAAGCACCACTTAAAACAACGAGATGCACGGGCGCTTCTTATCCATATCCAATCAACGCCCCACATCCTTCACCAGTTACGTATTACCGAGAAGATTCAACCACAGTCTCGCACTCTAGTTATTGCGAGTACGCAATCAGATGAGCCTGGTTTTTATTATGTCCAAGGTAAGCGAAAAACGGAAAGTGTATCTAAAGCACGTGACGATATCGTAACAAATCCATCCAGTCCTATTTATTTGGTTGTCCATTTTTACGGTCGCCATCTAAACCATTTATATCAACAATTGCTTGAGTCCCCAATTCATCGAAGTTATCGACACTACAAACAATTTCAAGCATATGAACAAGAAACAGCCGATCTGCTTGATTATGTCTCAAACGAGAATCAAATGAACTTGCTTCGTGCTGCAATTGACAAAGCATTAGATGATCGGAATCACGAAGAGTTTGCCCGTTTATCAAGGCAACTTCGCCAATTTCAAGCCATGCATAAAGAAGCAAGCTCCTAAGATGGAGCTTGCTTTGCTTCGTTTTTCACGCTAGGTTTGATCCATTTTGATATCAGGCCATGAGATGGTGATCCAATAAAACTAATTAAAAACACCACACCTGTCATAAGTGCCATTGCTCCAGATACCGAGCTATCGAGCCCAAGAGCGAGATAATAACCACTAATTGCTGAAGTAGCTCCAAAGAAAGCACTTAAGCCAATCATAACCAAAAGGCGTTCTGTCCAAAGATAAGCAGCCGCTGCAGGAGTGATTAACATCGCTACGACCATAATAGCTCCTACTGCATCAAATGATGCAACGGTTGTAATCGAAACGAGCGTCATAAATAAATAATGTAAGAACGCGACAGGCAATCCAAGACTTAATGCCAATGCAGGATCAAATGCAGTAATTTTCCATTCTTTATAAAAAGCAATAATAAAAAAGAGAACGATGATTAATACAATAAACAACATTAATGTAGCTGCGGGGATGTCAAACCCCAGTATACTCACTGTATTCCAAGGTATATATAAAATTTCTCCCATCAATGCATGTTTTACATCTAAATGAACATTTCCAACTTGGGTCGAAATCAAGATAACCCCTAATGCAAATAATGATGTAAACACGACACCAATCGACGCATCATGCTGAACTCCTTTTGAATGAAACCATTGTACTAGAAAAGTGGTGAGAATACCTGCAATCGTTGCTCCTATTAACATATGGATTCCTTCAAGGCTGTTTGTAATCATGAACGCGACTACGATCCCTAGTAAGACTGTGTGACTTATTGCATCAGCCATCATTGCCATGCGCCTCAAAACGAGAAAGGCACCAATAATCCCACATGTAATACCGACGAGCGCACCTGTTATTAAAATCCAACCTTCATAAGAAACCATTAGTGGTCACCTTCTTTCAACACACCTGGTAATTCATTTTGTGCAATTGCCTTTCTCTGTTGATTCTTGAACTCAACACGCTCTACTAATAACCCTTTCTCTTTTCCAAAAACAAGAGAAACGATGAAGAAAACAGATGCGGCAAGCACAATGAACGGACCGGTTGGCCAACCTGTTCCTTGAGCACTAACAAATGTACCCAAGGCACCAGACAAACCACCAAAAATAGCTGCTAAAATCATCATCACTTTAAATGAATGTGTCCAGTATCGTGCGCTAACCGCTGGAATAATTAATAACGCGGCCATTAGAATAACGCCTACCGCTTGAATGCCAATAACGATCGTTGTGACAAGTCCAAAGACATAGAGTACGTTCATCGTAGAGGAAGATAATCCTAGTCCCTTCGCAAAATTCGGATCAAACAAATACAATTTCCATTCTTTAAAGGCGATGACAATTAAAAGAATAATGGCAACGGCAAGCCCAGCCATCGTATACACATCACTTCTCACCATGCTAGCTGCTTGCCCAAAGATAAACGTATCGAGACCACTTTGATTCCCCCCGCCGGTTCGGTTGACGATTGATAACAATACAATGCCAGCTCCAAAAAAAACAGAAAGAATAATACCCATCGCTGCATCTTCTTTAATTCGGGTTGATGATTTAATTGCATGGATAAACCAAGCTCCAAGCAATGCGCTCATTGCTGCACCTAGAATTAATAAAAATAGATTCTTCTCGTTCATAATCATAAAAGCAATCACAACACCAGGAAGTGCAGCATGAGAGAGCGCATCACTCATTAAGCTTTGTTTTTTCCAGTAAGCAAGTGTGCCAAACATACCCGAAGCCACACCCAGCATAATCGTACTTACAAGAACCCACTGAAAATTAACGGATGCTAGAATTGACACTGTACGCCGCCTCCTTCATAAAGCGAACGGCGCCTCCGTATGCTTTTGTAATATTATCTGGCGTAAATACAGAAGAAGTTGAACCGTGTGCCACAACCGTTTTATTTAATAACAACACTTGATCAAAGTAATCTTCTACTGTTTGCAAGTCATGGTGAACGACAAGCACGGTTTTCCCTTGCTCCCGCAACTCTTTTAATATGGCCATGATTGCTCTTTCTGTCGCTGCATCTACACCAGCAAGGGGCTCATCCATAAAATACAGGTCCGCTTCTTGAATGAGCGCTCTAGCAAGAAAAACCCGTTGCTGTTGTCCACCTGACAGTTGGCTAATTTGCCGTTTAGCGTAATCAACCATACTTACTTTTTCAAGTGCTGCCAATGCCTTTTCCTTGTGTTGTTTTGTTGGTCGTTTTAACCATCCAATTTTACCGTAAAGCCCCATCATCACTACATCCAACGCATCTGTTGGAAAGTCCCAATCAACAGAGCCACGTTGGGGTACATAGCCAACTCTTGTTTTTTCTTTTTTAATTGATGAACCAAAAAATTCTACTTTTCCAGTTAAATGGGGGTGCAGTTGTAATAACGTTTTAATTAATGTAGATTTCCCAGCACCATTAGGTCCAACAATCCCTGTGAGCGTACCTTGCTCCACTTCGAATGTCACATTGTTTAAGACCGTGTTTTTACGATATGCCGCACTTAGCCCTTCTACTTTAAGCACACTCATGTTCATTCATCTCCTGTTAGTCGCTTAACGTCATTGTGTGTCTTCTTCTGAGTCTGTTAATGCATGATAAATCGTATCAACATTATAGCGATACATCCCGATATATGTTCCTTCTTCTGTTCCTTCATCACCCATTGCATCAGAATATAGGGTTCCGCCTAATTCCACTTCTAAACCCGATCCAGCGGCACCTTCAATAACTGCTTGAATGGACGAATCATTTACACTGCTTTCAATAAATACAGCTGAAACTTCCTTATCAACGATTGTCTCAATGGTTGACTGAATATCGGAGATCCCAACTTCAGCTTCCGTACTTAATCCTTGAAGCCCAATTACTTCAATATCATTCATTTGTCCAAAGTATTGGAATGCATCGTGAGCAGTAACAAGGATGCGTTGTTCACTAGGTATTTTCGAAAATGTTTCGGTTGAATACGTATATAACTCCTCAAGTTCTTCAAAATAAGCTTGCTTGTTTTCTTCTAATAAGTCAGCTTGATTAGGAGCCATTTCCTTAAGTTGTTCGACTGCAGTATCAAGCGCTTGTTGCCATAGCCGTACGTCAAACCAAATATGGGGATCATCCATACCAGCTTCTTCTTCATCTTCAAGCAAATCTCCGGTTGAAATCGATTCTCCAACAGCAATGGCATTTACATCAATATTATTAAACACATCAGACATTTGTGCTTCTAAGTGTAATCCATTATAAAAGATCACATCCGCATTTTGAAGCAATTGAATATCGCTTTGCGACGGTTCATATACATGGGGGTCAACACCAGGTCCCATTACCGTCTCAACCTCGACTAAATCGCCCCCTATTTCCTCGAGAGGTTCACCGATCTGGGCAATTGTAGCGACCACTTGAATAGGGTTTTCTTCTGAGACAACTGCTTCTTCTTCATTATTTCCACAAGCCACTAAAGCAGTAATTGCGCTAATGCTTATTAAACCAGTTCCCACTATCTTAAAAATCATTTGTTTCCTCCTCCTTCTTTCCCCATCACTTTTCTTAATATATGCACTTACCCTTAATAATTTCCTGTCCACAATAAAGTTTCTTTAATGCAACTTTAATTCCCGAGCTCAACTTTGTCAAGAATTATTGTTTTCTAGGTTCCCCTAAACAATAAAAAAAGACAGAGAAATTACTCTCTGTCTTTATCCATATTACCTGGCAAGATCACCCAGCGTTGAATTGCTGCAGCAACTCCGTCATTCAGGTTTGTTGCCGTAATCCAATCAGCTCTTCGTTTAACAGCGTCTTGCGCATTTCCCATTGCTACACCCAGGCCAGCTTCCTCAATCATCGCAATGTCATTTAAGCTATCACCAACAGCCATCACTTCATTTAACGATATTCCTAATTGATCACAAACAAGTTTTAACGCAGTTGCTTTATTAATACCCAGTGCATTTATTTCTATGTTTGTTGGGCTTGAATTGGTAATTTCCGTTACGCCTTTTTCTCGTAAATCATTCACAATGCTTTCCCGAATCAAATCGTCTTCTGTATCAAACCCAAACTTCAGCCATTCATGATCGTGTCGATCAGGCGGAAGTTCACCCCGATACAAATTATCAGCAGAAGCACCCCACACATGGATGCCATGTTTTTTTGTTAGCTCATAAATATGATCCACCGCTTCTTCTGCCAAATGGGTTGCAGAAAATAGCTCACCTTCATGAGTGTAAATTTCTCCACCATTCGCTGTTACCACATAATTTTTTAAGTCAAGTGACTGGGCGTACTTTCCACATGTAGCTAACGTTCTTCCAGTTGCTATCACTACATGAACATTCATTTCTTGAGCTTCGGCAATCGCTTCACGGTTCGCTGCCGATATTTCATGATTATCATTAAGCAACGTACCATCCATATCAAGTGCGATTAACTTTATCTCTGGTTTTTTCTGCGGTTCCATGCAATTGACTCCTTCCACGATACATTCATATCACCCTTAGTTTACTACATTCTAAGGTCGATTGTATTCATCTTGGACCTATTATTTGCAGTATGTTTAAATTTGATTACGATTAAACACGCCTATAAACCTTTTTTTCAAAAAAAAAAGATGAGCTTTACGCTCATCCATTTCTATGATTCACTTTTTCCATACTCATCCCAAAACGCAATTATGGTTTCTAAACCTTTATCAAAGTTTTCAAGGTGAAAATGTTCATTTGGTGCGTGGAAATTCTCACTCGGTAAACCAAAACCCATTAACACAATCGGTATTTTTAATTGTGAATCAAATGTTTCAACTACTGGAATCGACCCACCCATTCTCGTATAAGCCACTTCCGTCTTATAAACACGCTCATAAGCACGTGCCGCTGCAGCAAACGCGGCATCCGTTACAGGTGCAGCAAATGGCTTTCCGGTGTCGTGGCGCTCCGTTGTAATCGTCACACCAGCAGGCGTGTTTTCGCGTATATGCGCTTCAATTTTTTCTAGAATGTCAATCGGGTCTTGTCCAGGAACAAGACGGCACGTAATTTTTGCTGTAGCTTCCGCAGGAATAATTGTTTTCACACCTTCGCCTTGAAAGCCTCCAAACAACCCGTTTAATTCAAGTGTTGGCCTAATCCAAGTACGTTCTCTTGACGTATATCCAGGTTCTCCAAATAACTCATTTACGCCAAGTTCTTCTTTCATCGCTTTATCGCCATCACCAAGTGCAGAGATGCTTTCCATTTCTTCAGCAGGTACCTCTTCTATACCATCATAAAACCCATCAACAGTAATCGTACCTTGATCATCTCTCATCGTTGCAATCAGTTGGACTAATGCATGGAGAGAGTTTTGTACAGCCCCACCATACAAGCCAGAATGGAGATCTCCTTTTGTTCCTTTGACTCGAACTTCAATCGCAGCTAAGCCTCGCAAACCTGTACAAATAGCAGGCTTACCAGCTTCAAGCATTGGCGTGTCTGAAATGAGTAGCACATCAGCGGCTAAGCGTTCTTTTTCATTTTCAACGAAGGCATCCAAGTTAGGAGATCCGATTTCTTCCTCCCCTTCAATTAAAAACTTCACATTAAACGGTAGCGTACCTTCAGTCTTTAATAGTGCTTCAACTGCTTTCAAGTGCATAAACGTTTGACCCTTATCATCCGTTGCACCACGTGCATAAAGCTTATTATCTCGAACCGTTGGCTCAAAAGGTTCTGTTTCCCATAAATACAATGGATCAACTGGTTGTACATCATAATGGCCATACACAAGAATCGTCTTCGCATCCTTGCCTGCACCAAGCCATTCGGCATAAACGACAGGGTGTTTAGCTGTTTCAATAACTTCAACATTTTTAATACCAGCACGAATAAACGCCTTTTCTAACCAATCAGCTGTTTCTCGTATGTCCTGTTTATGTTCAGAAATGGAACTAATGCTTTGTAATCTAAGAAAATCATTTAATTCCTGCAAGTGTGCTTCCCGGTTCTCTTGTAAATAGGTTGTTACCGATGTGCCCATTCTCTTCACCTCATTTAATATCACCTGTTTTGTCGTATTGTACCATAATTAGAAGCATCATATTATTTAGAACCATGCTACACTAGACCCATTCAAGCAAGTCACAGAGGGGAGAATAACTATAATGACCATTCAACGTTTAACAGATGCGGAATTTGAAGCGGCGTTTCAACTAAGTTGTTATGCTTTTCAAGTCAGTGATGCAGAGGAAAGACGTACTGCTAGTCGTGCCTCTTGGAAAAACGCGATTCATTATGGCGAAGTAGTTAACGGCAATGTCCAAGCAAAACTAGATATTCTGCCGTTCCAAGTAAACGTGTATGGCAAATCTATGCCAATGGGAGGTATTGCAGGGGTAGCATCATACCCTGAATACCGACGGAAAGGACTCGTCAAAAAACTAATTATTCATGCACTTGATTCCATGCGTTCACAAGGACAATTGCTTTCCTACCTTAATCCTTTCTCAGTTCCTTTTTACCGGGCATTTGGCTGGGAAATTCTCTGTGATGAAATGACGTACACATTAAACAAGCATCAATTACCAAAAGCAACTCCATTAACGACAGGCCGCATATCACGTGTATCCTTTTTCGATCCCCTTATCCGAGCAGTCTATGAACGCAGACAAACTCACGGAATGTTGGAACGTGAATCATGGTGGTGGGAAGAACTTAACCGAAAATACAAAAGCCACACAACAGCCGTTTACCAAAATGAGGACGGCGAGCCAACAGCGTATATCGTTTATCAGATTGAGGAAGATCACTTCGAGACTGAGGAAATGATTTATAACGACATGAATGGTCTTAACGCACTGCTATCCTTTATTGGTCAACATGATTCAATGATAAAGACAGCTGAACTACCAGCAGCTAGCGCAGATGCTTTGCACTATTTCTTGCCCGACCCTAAAACAAAAGCCGAAACAAGTCCATATTTCATGGCGAGAATCGTAGATGTGAAAGCCTTTCTCACACAATACCCTTTTGTTATTCGTAGTGGCGGTTATTACACAATCAAAATAAACGATCCTTATGCATCGTGGAATCAAGCAACATTCGATCTTTCATTAGAAAAACAGATTCGTTGTGAACCAATAACAACTGCACCCCAATTAGAAATGAGCATACAAACGCTTACGGGTTTGTTATTAGGTTACCAACGCCCTTCTTTTTACCTCAAACAAGGGTTAATTCATGGTGACCTAGCGATTATTCTTGCTTTTTTTAATCATTTACCAAACGAAGCACCCGTATTATTTGATTCTTTTTAATAAAAAGACCCAGCATGTTTGCTGGGTTAATTCGTTGATTTCTCATCTAAATAGTTTATTAATTCATCTTTTTTCTCCGCATCAATGGAGAAATCTCTGACATATGAAGAAATGTCTGTTGACTCGATTGGTTCAAGGCGCAATGTTAACAGTGGTTCATTTTCTTCTTTTGTTTCAACTTTTTCAGAATCAAATTGTGCTGCTATTGTTTCAAAAATCTTGTTGTTTGCTTGTTCATCTGATGTCGTACTCCTCCATAATTCTACGGGCTTTTCTTGTCCCTCTTCTTTCATCACTAGCACTAGCTTATTCATGTCTACACCTCTTTTTTTGTCGTGTACATCCATTCCTTTTTCTCTTTATAAGTAAACATGCAAAAACAGCGCAAGCAATGCTTGCGCTGTTCCTTTTACCATTTAAATCGTTGGATCATTCTTTCAAGTTCTTCTGCCAACTCCGACAAATTAGCTGTAGAACTTAAAATCTCTTCCATTGATGCGAGCTGTTCTTCAGTTGCTGCTGAAACATTTTGTACACTCGCAGAAGTTGTTTCTGTCGCGCCAGCAATTTGCTCATACGAATAAAGAAACTGTTCCGTTTGTGTAGACATTTGTTTTGCTTCCTTCGTCACTTGAATCATTTTCGAGCGTACATCTTCCATATGTGTTTGGATCAATTCAAACGACGTACCAGCACTCTGAATGACTTCTACGCCTTTTTCGACTTCGCCCTTCCCATCATTCATCTCTTGCCCCGCTTGCCTTGCGCCTAATTGGATTTCTAGAATTTGATCTTGCACTTGTTTCGCAGCATCGTTAGATTGTTCTGCTAACTTCCTTACCTCTTGGGCAACAACAGCAAAGCCGCGTCCATTCTCTCCTGCACGAGCCGCTTCAATTGATGCATTTAGCGCAAGCAGATTGGTTTGTTCAGAGATATCAGAGATGACTCGGTTTACTTGGTCAATTGTTGCAGCTTGCCCTTCTAACGTTTGAATTGACATAGCGATGGTCGATACTTTAGCATGGATAGCATCCATTTGTTTGACACTTTCTTCAATCCCTGTTCGACCTACTTTTACAGCAGACGCTGCCTGATCTACTGCTTTATTGACGTGGGTCGCGGATGAAGCAATGTCCGTAATGCCTTGCGATACTGTTTTTGCAGCATCCTTTCCACTTTCCATACTGCTCGACTGATCCTCGACACTTCCAGACACTTCTTGAATCGACAGTGTAATTTGTTCTGTCGCTTGCATATTTTGTTCTGTACTTGCTTGTAACTCTTCTGAGGAGGCTGCCAAATACGTTGATTTATCTTGAATATCTTGCAAAGTGGCAATCAACGATGTTCGCATCTCTTCAAATGATCCCGCCAACGTTCCAATTTCGTCTTTTCCTAACTTCCCATTATCAAATGTGGAACCTAGCTCTCCCCTACTAATAACCGTCGCCGCTTTAGCTAATCCAGAAATCGGGGAAATAATCGATCGAACAAGTAGATGAATAACGACGCAACCAATTAGTAATGTAACAACGATAATAACCGTAGTTGCTTGCAAGATTGGCTGAACCATATGAACAACCTCATTAGGCAACATCGTTCCAACTAATACCCAGTTTGTTGGATAAACAACGTTATACGTCATCTCTCGCGATTCATCTTCTGATTCATAATAAAATTGTCCGCTATACTCAGTGATGTTCGTTGTAAGTGTTGCCGGCATGTATTCTCCCGTTTCCATACTTGGATGAGAAACAACTCTTCTTGCTTGATCCATTAAAAACAAATACCCGGTTTCACCAATTTTCGCCTCGGACACGTAGCTCATAACATCTGCTAAGCTCACCCGCACCGCAAGAACATTTTGATTATCCTTCGTTAACGTTCCAAATATAATCTCTACATCTTGCTCTTCACCTTCACCTGTAATAATTGGTTCACTTACAGAAACATCCACTTGCCTTGCAATGGCTTGTCTGTACCAACTTGTCTCATTCAATCCACTTTCTTCACCAAAACCACTCGAGCTGTTATACACAATGGCTTGCCCACTCGAATTAACTAAGTAAGTCTGTTTTATGTTTTCATTTGTATTTGTAAGGTCAGTCAAGCTTTGCTGAATTTCATCGGTAGACATTTCACTTCTATTAATGGTGCTACCTGCATACTGAACGGTGTCCGTTTGCAATTCCATAAATTGCTGTAACGACGTATGTACATTCGATGTAATTTGCTCTGCTTGATCCAACATCGTTTCTTCTACATTGTCTCTCGTTATAAAATAGGATGAAAGACCGACGAGCAAACTTGGCACAAGCAAAATAAGACCAAAAGCAATATAAAGTTTCGCCTTTAGACTAATGTTTCGTTTTCCTTTCATTCTTTTCCCACCTCTACATGATCTGTTCTTATCTTCGGCACAAATCCGACAACCGTAAAGTATTTTCTTAATTTACCGACGAAATAATTACCAGAAATGCAAACGGCATGGTTTCGTTAGCTCCGTTTCGTTTAGCACCTTAAATGATTAAAATGAGCTTTATTTACAGTTTATTCGCATAATAAAGAAAACCTAATTGATAAGGAGGGGTCAGACATACAAATCGATCCATTTTTATTTCTGCCTGCGACATGTCAAGCTAAGTACCACCCTCATATCGCAAATCTCTTATTATACATAAGTAACGTTACAGGTCTTCCCCAAGCATATGAGTATGAGCGCTCAAGGTTTTGAATATACACGTCAAAATTCGTTAAATCACAGCTATTGCTGCTCCACGCGACCCATTTTCCATCTGTGAACATCCCCCATATACATGAATGCCAAACGCAAGCGAATGGATGCCGTTCGAGATCTAGATGAGCTTGCCCGTTGGTTAAAAGGAAATCATGATGTTCATCCAGAGCTGTGGGCAGCCGCATAGACATCGTTGGCATCTCAAGCTTCAAATCGTTTCTCGAAAATACGAGCATCTGGCGCAGACAAATGCGAGAAGCCGAATATGGTTCACTTGAGGAGGACATAGAATTCTTTAATGACATTGACCCGATTCATCGGACAGATGCAATTACCGCCCCACTACTTGTGTTGCAAGGAAGAAATGACCCCGTGTCCCCATTCCGAAGCAGAACAACTCGTGGCTGACCTAGAGAAGCGTGACCACCCTGTTTCCTACCTTTGTTTTGAGGATGAAGGTCACTTTTTTGTACGAACTGAAAATAACCGAACAGCTTATACAGAAACAGCAACCTTTCTAACAAAATGGCTCCAAGCAAAACGTTAGATAAGTCCATTCAAGTTTAGAGGAAGCAATTAGGAATGCTCTTACTAAAAACAGCCTTAGAAGCTCCGCTTCTAAGGCTGTTTTTCTTATTGCTCGCGCTTATCATGGATAAGCTGTTCTTTCATCGAACGAAGGTCATCTGAAAGAGAAACAGGATACACTTCCGGCACTTCCAGACGTAAATACTCTTCCCAGAAAGAGTGCTTTTGTTTTTGATGGTACTCTCTAACATCTTTTAAACTTGGAACGTCATAAACGAGCTGACCATTTAAAAAGATTGGTTTATGAAGCTCCACCGCTTCGAAATCACGGATTTTCTTTGCTTTTAGCGGGTTGTTTGGATGTTTTAAGACGATTTCTGATTTCCCTTCTAGGGTTTCACCGTCAAGGCAAATATAGTCACCTTTCGCCATTCCATCTTGACCAAATAAACGATACACTTTCTTGCGCCCAGGATTTAAGATTTTCTCGATACTCTCTGATATCTTAATTAATGCAATCCACTCGTCCATCGTATGAGTACCTGCTTCTAGCTCAACCTCGAGGGGGCGGCGAGCGACAATCTTATGAACGCCTCCGAGTGCCGGATTATCAAATGCAGTAATGAACTTTGTCCCGACACCCCATATATCAATTTTGGCTCCTTGCTGTTTTAATGAAGCAATTGTATATTCATCCAAATCATTTGTAGCGGCAATCTTAACTTGTTCAAGCCCTTCCGCATCTAAACGTTTGCGCACTTCCTTTGATAGAAAAGCTAAATCACCGCTATCAAGGCGAACAGCCGTCATTTGATAACCTTTTTGTTGTAATCTCCTAGCTGTTTCAATTGCGTGAGGCAGACCGCTTCCCAACGTATCCGTCGTATCAAGCAATGGAATGGTTTTCTTCGGAAAGACATCGGCGTACGCCAAGAAGGCATCTAGTTCTGATGGATGGAACATAATGTATACATGCGCTTGTGTTCCCGTAATTGGCATGGAGAACATCTTGCCGGCTTTCACATTACTCGTTGCATCAAAGCCCGCGATATAAGCCATTTTTGCTCCGTACACACTCGCATCTCGCCCTTGGGCTCGACGTTTACCCATTTCCAATAACCCATCAGTGCCAGCGATCGTTTTAATGCGTGAGCCTTTTGTTAATACAAGAGACTCTGCATTGACTATGTTAAGTAACATCGCTTCAATCCAGATGCATTCCCAAACGGGTGCCTCAATGCGGATAAACGGCGTGTTCGGGAAAACTAAGTTCCCTTCCTCCACTGCATACAAATCACCACTGAAACGAAGCCTGCGCAAATCATCTAAGAAGGCTTCATCAAACCCTTCAGCTTGCTGGCGTAAATAAGCAATGTCATTTTCATTAAAGTACAGGTTTTTAATCGTTTCAATTAGATGCCCTAAACCACCAAACGCCACGTATCCACCTAATTCGCTACTAAAATCACCTACGCCACGTACAAAGGGCGCTTTTCGGTAGAAGTCATCAAACACAACATCTGTTTGATGTAAGCCTTCTTTCCAAAGAGCGTACATCATCGTAATCGCATAGTAGTCAACGTCTAGAGCGTAATCTTCTGCAGGGTTATAATAAGGTGTTACATGAAAAGTTGTATTTTCACAACGGATGCACGGTTCCTCCATTGTATCTTCATTAGAGAACGACGGTTGCTCACACGATTTACATATATGTACATAGCGATACTTCGTTGGTTTAATCATATCAAAGATCGTTTTATTCATACCTTGCATTTTCTTTTTGCTCCTTTAAGCCAGTTTTTCTCTAGCTCTTCTAGTTATTGCAAGTATACCGCTGTCATCATTCCATTTCAAATATTCATCTCCAATCAATAAAAGCCAACTAAGGACTAGTTGGCTCTAAAAGTTCGGAAAATGATTATGATAGTACTGCTTTGATATGCGTTAGCGCACCTTCAATCTCTTCTTTCGTAATAATCAGTGGCGGCGCAAATCGAATCACATTTTCATGCGTTTCCTTGCAAAGCAGTCCTTTTTCTTTTAATTTTTCACAGAAAGGGCGAGCTGGTTCAGTTAATTCAATTCCTATAAACAACCCTACCCCTCTAACTTCAGCAATACTAGGATGGCTTAACTTCTTTAACTGTGAAATAAAATAGTTTCCAACTTGTTCCGCATTTTCTACTAAACGTTCATCCTCTAACACCTGAAGCGCCTCAATTGCTACGGCACAAGCTAGAGGATTCCCGCCAAATGTTGATCCATGAGAACCTGGTTCAAACACACCTAACACATCACGTCCAGCGGCTACCGCAGAAATTGGTAGTACACCTCCACCTAATGCTTTCCCTAATATAAACATATCTGGTTTGACTTGTTCGTAATCACACGCAAAAACTTTTCCCGTTCTCCCTAAACCTGATTGAATTTCATCAGCGATAAACAAAACATTTTCTGCAGTACATAATTCACGCACTTCTTGCAAATAGCCTGCAGGCGGAATAATAATGCCCGCTTCCCCTTGAATTGGCTCCACTAAAAAAGCCGCCGTATTCTCATTGATTGCCTCTTTTAACGCATTTATATCCCCGTACGGTATAACCTTTATTCCAGGCAATAGCGGTCCAAAACCCCGCTTGTATTCTTCACTTGATGAAAGAGAGACAGCACCAAGCGTACGTCCATGAAAATTATTTTCACATACAATGATTTCTGCTTCGTCTACCGCTACCTTCTTCTTATCGTAAGCCCAGCGTCTTGCTGCTTTAAGTGCAGTCTCAACCGCTTCCGCGCCTGTGTTCATAGGCAAAACCATGTCTTTATTCGTTAGAGTAGCTACTTTTTCGTAAAAAGGCGCTAACTGATCGTTATGGAAGGCACGCGACGTTAGTGTGACGCGTTCAGCTTGATCTTTTAACGTTTGAATTAACCGAGGATGACAGTGGCCTTGATTTAACGCCGAATATGCACTAAGCATATCAAGATACCTCTTACCATCAGCATCCCATACCCAAACCCCTTGCGCTTTTGAAATGACAATCGGTAGCGGATGATAATTATTCGCCCCGTATTGTTCTGTTTTCTTAATAATCTCTCTTGTCTTTGTCATCAAACTCCCCCTTAGATGATCAACCTTTTACCATTCGCATTTTCCGTATAACGCTTTCAATTACCAGTTCGCTACCGTCACTAATAATCCTGCAAAAGATGCTTGCAGCAGATACGCACATGTGAGCAAAAGGTGATAAGATGAGAAAGGATTGGAGGCAAAAACCGTGAGCACACCTATTAAACGCAGTCATCATATTCTTTTTCTTGCATCGGTTTTCTGTTTCTGGCTTTCTACTTACAGCTATGTGCCGATCTTTAGTTTATACTTAGAACAAATTCCTTTCAGCTACGCAATCTCTGGCATTATCCTTGGAAGTTATGGCATTACACAAGTTTTACTCCGTTTCCCCCTTGGACTTCTTCTCGACAAACTTGTGCATTTGCGCAAGCATTTTTATATAGCTGGATTTGTTGTTGCCATCATTAGTGGCCTTATTTTAGTGTTTTCTTCTTCTTTCGCTTGGATTTTAATAGGAAGATTGCTTGCAGGTGTTACTGCAGCAATGTGGGTTATGGCAACCATTATGTATGCTGACTATTTTGCGCCAGATAAATCGGGTCGGGCGATGGGGACACTTCAGTTTTTGACCGTCATGCCTCAATTTCTTAGCATGTTGACTGCTGGCCTGCTTGTAGAACTTTTTCATTTTACAATCCCTTTTTGGGTTGGGGTAGCGACAGCATGTATCGGTCTTGTGCTTGCCCTGTGCGTAAAAGTTGTCCCACCTCGGGACCAAGCCAAGAAAGCCGTTCACATCTCAAGCAATATTCGGGCAACATTTAAGGTAAAAAGGTTATTACCACTTACCTTTGTTTCTTTATTTACGCATGCCGTTTTATTTATCTCAATCTTTGGCTTTTCTCCCGTATATGCGAATGCCCAGGGCATTGGAGAAGGACAAATGATTGCAATTATGGCGGCCTTTTTTATTCCGCATGCCGCTGCATCGTTGGGTGTCGCTTTCTTTAATGTGTCACGCAAAAATGAATTACACCTTATCACGCTTAGTCTCCTTGTGACATTCATTGTCTTCTTATTAATGCCAACAGCAACGAGTCTATTTTCGATCAGTATGTTGCATGCTGTCATTGGTTTAACAATCGGTCTCGTCCTCCCCCTGCTTTTATCACAAGTAGCGAGTTTGCCTGAACCACGGTTAAAAACATCAGTGATGGGCTTTTATCAATCGGTTTATGCGATTGGGATCTTCATCGGCCCTTATTTAGCGGGATTTGCTGCCCAGCACTTTGGCATCGGACACGTCTTTACATTAGCTGCTGTTATAAGCTTTTTAGCGCTAATCATTACGGGGTGGTCCATTTACAAAGATAACAAACAGCGTTTTTCAAAAGAACATCCCACACAACAAAAAACCAGTTGACTCTTCAACTGGTTTTTCTGCTTGTATTAATAAGGATCTGAAGGATCCCCTTTTTGTCCCGCTTCCCTCACAGCATCAGCCTGCTTTTCCTTCATACTTTCCTGCTCGCGCTTAATACCATCTTGTAGTCGTTTGCCATAATCGGCATCCGCTGCCGTGATATTTTTAATCATTTGTTCACGCACAGCATCATGAACATCAGCCAATGCGCCTGATAAATTAGAAATCAACTCGTCTTTCTCCCAATCAGCGAGACGACGATACGTTTCTCCAGCCTGGCCAAAGTTGTTCGGGCGGTCAATCGCTTCGCCTTTCACTTCTCCGGATACATGTGGCGTGTGAAGTTCGCCTGTTTTTTCAGCCTCTTTTAATCCACCAATTACCGAAGGTTCATAATTAATATGTGGGTTATTGCTTGGTGGACTATCTACTTGATAGGTCATTTGACCATCACGCTGATTTGTTGCGACGCGTTTTTTAGGTGCGTTAATTGGCAACTGCAAGTAATTCGCTCCAACGCGGTGACGTTGTGTATCGGAATATGAAAACGTCCGTCCTTGCAACAATTTATCATCAGAAAAATCCAACCCATCAACAAGCACACCCGTTCCGAAAGCCGCTTGTTCCACTTCAGCAAAGTAATTCTCTGGGTTTTTATTTAAAACCATTTTCCCGACTTTATGCCATGGAAATTTGTCTTTATACCACAGCTTCGTTGGATCGAGGGGATCGAAATCTAGTTCAGGGTGTTCGCTATCTTCCATAATTTGTACGTACAATTCCCATTCCGGATAATCTCCTTTTTCAATGGCATCATACAGATCTTGGGTCGCATGATTAAAGTTTTGACCTTGAATTTGATCCGCTTCCTCTTGCGTTAAGTTTTTTATGCCTTGCACTGGCTCCCAGTGGTATTTAACAAGAACTGCTTTGCCTTCCTCGTTTACCCATCTATATGCATGCACACCTGAGCCTTGCATATGACGGTAATTAGCTGGAATCCCCCATGGAGAGAATAAGAATGTAATCATATGTGTTGCTTCAGGGCTTTGTGAGACAAAATCAAAGAACCGTTCCATGCTTTGTCGATTTGTAACAGGATCTGGCTTAAAGGCATGAACCATATCAGGAAACTTTAATGGATCACGAATAAAGAAAATCTTTAAGTTGTTTCCAACTAAGTCCCAATTCCCGTCCTCAGTATAAAATTTAATTGCAAACCCACGTGGGTCACGTAATGTTTCTGGTGAATGTATTCCATGTATGACCGTTGAAAATCGGACAAATACCGGCGTTTTTACACTTGTATTTGTAAACACTTTTGCCCTTGTATATTTCGAAATATCATCATCGCCTACTTTTCCGTACGATTCAAAGTAGCCATGTGCGCCTGCCCCACGCCCGTGTACAACCCGCTCTGGTATACGTTCCCGGTCAAAATGACTGACCTTTTCAAGGAAATCATAGTTTTCAAGTGTTGTGGGACCACGATTCCCTACGGTACGAACATTTTGGTTATCTTTAACTGGATGTCCTTGACGATTTGTTAGCGTATCTTCTTGCTCATTTGCGGCTTTGCGACCATCGCTTGCATCACCAGCTCCGTCAACATTTGTTCCATAAGAAGCAGATTTTTTTTGCTCATCCATTTGCTACACACAACTCCTTTACATTTTGTTCTAACTTAGCCTTGCCAAATGAAGGAAAGTTATGCATAAAAAAACAGACAGCTTGTTAGCTATCTGCTTTGGTTCAATTCAAACGTTTGTTTCATTCTATGTTTATACCATGTTCTACTTTCGTATCTCACTCATCTGACAGTTATCTTTCCTGACTGAATGATTGTTGGTTAATTTGAATACTATTTAATGTCGCAAATACGCCATTCTTCTCGATGAGCTCTTCGTACGTGCCTTGTTCAGCAATTCCTTCTTTTGTGACCACAACAATATGATCTGCATGACGAATTGTCGCAAGACGGTGCGCAATAACCAACGTCGTTCGATCGACTGCAAGCTCTTGCAGCGACTCTTGTATCATCGCTTCAGTCTCTGTATCCAGCGCAGATGTGGCTATCTAATATTAAAATCGGTGGATTCTTGAGAAAGGTACGTGCGATTGCAATACGTTGCTTTTGCCCCCCTGATAACTTCAAGCCCCGTTGACCAATTTGTGTATCGTATCCGTGTGGAAGAGATTCAATTAAGCTTTCTAAATTCGCAAGACGGGCTGCATGTAATCATCTTCAGTTTTTACCTCTGCCTAAAGGCAGACCCCTTTTTAAATTAAACATTCACTCTAATCAGATATAAATAAAAGAAACGAGTTGTACTAGTCCCTAGGAAAAATTTTTACGTTGAGCCTGCTACCTAGTTGTTAGCAGGCTCAATGTCCTCACCAATTGTAATCACTTCCGTCTCTAATTCTACATCAAACTTTTCTTTAACCGTTTTTCTTACATAGTCGACAAGACTCATATAATCCGTTGCCGTGGCTTGATTGACATTGACAATAAATCCAGCATGTTTCTTTGAAACTTCCGCTCCACCGATTCTTGTCCCCTGCAACCCACTGTCTTGAATTAACTTACCCGCGAACATGCCTGGAGGACGTTTAAATACACTTCCACACGAAGGATACTCCAGAGGCTGCTTTGTTTCCCGGGCAATTGTCAGCTCATCCATCTTCATTTTGATTTGAGCTGTGTCACCCGCCTGGAGTTTCATAGTACCTTCTAGAGCAATATAGCGTTTCTTCGAAAAAACACTCGTTCGATAACAAAAGTCAAAGTCTTCTTTTTCTAGCGTTAAGAACTCTCCTTCTACAGTTAACACTAAAACACGTTCCAGAACATCTGAAATTTGACCTCCATAAGCTCCTGCATTCATAAAAAATGCGCCTCCGACTGTGCCTGGAATACCACACGCAAATTCTAATCCTGTTAATTTCGCATTCAATGCTTCACGCGAAGCGCCAATAATGGTTGCACCTGTTTGTGCCGTCATTGTCTCTCCATCAATATGAATCTTATTTAGTTTCTTTAAACTTAAAGTGATTCCTCGAATGCCACCATCTTTAACAATCACATTTGATCCATTACCAAGTAACGTAACCGGCACACTGTTTTTATGAGCAAACTGTAAAACAGTTTGTGTTTCCTCATACGTAGCCGGAGTAATAAATAAATCGGCTAAGCCACCCATTTGCGTATACGTGTGTTTATTAATCGGCTCATGCTCATGGACAGACCCTTCTGTTAACATTTTCACCAATGGTCGGCATGTCTCATTATATGTTTTCATTATCATCTTCCTCTAGCTAAATCATTTCAAATGACCACATACTACCACACCTATATGCGCATGCGTCCATTATTGTGCTTTTAAGTTGTGTCGACTTTCACTCGAACTACGCTTTTAACGTGCATCCTGCTTGCCAATCACATTCCTTCATTATGACGGATTTCCGTCTAAAAAAACAGACCAAACATCCTTTTGGTCTGTTTTTCACTATTTTTTAGAATGAGCTTTTTAATCTGGACGCTTTAATGAGTAACGTTCACCCAGTTGAGCATAGTTAGGACCAGCTAAACGGGCAACCGGCTTTAATTTATCTAAATCGATGTATTTCTTTTCTTTATTCAATACAGCCTCGTCTATATGCATGCCTTTCACACGGGCAATAAGTAGATCAAACGAAACAGCACCTTCATCATTTTTAGTAGGCAGATGGCTTTCCAATACGCATTCGAACCGGACTCGTGCTTCTCTAATTCCTGGCGTAGTAATAAAGGTACTTTCGACTAGATTTAGAGATGTTCGTGCTAGTTCACTTTCATCAGCATTTAATGTAGCTGCCGTTTCATTCATGTTCTCAACCAAATCTTCACTAACAACATGTATAACCAACTCATTATGCGCGATTGCATTACGCGCAGTGTCTTTCATTGTCCCATTTCGTCTGCCTACAGCAATTGAGACAAGAGGTGGATCTCCAGCAAGCATATTAAAGAAACTAAATGGAGCCGCATTAATAATTTCTCCTTCAGTAGATTTCGTTGTGACAAAAGCAATTGGCCTTGGGACAATTGTGCCACTCATTATTTTATAACGGTCTCTCAATGACATCTGGTCCATTTGCAGTACATACATGTCATCGTACCTCCATTCTTCTTTACCCTTATTATAGCTTTATTATGGATTCATCCGCTATAATTCCCGCTTACTTGGCGTTTAATGCTGCACCATTTCGCTCATACTAACCTCGAGGTGATTTTGCGTGGAACCACTATTTTTAATCCTTTTCCGTACTGTAATTATGTTTTTCGCGGTACTCCTCTTTTTTCGATTAACAGGAAAAAAAGACCTAGGGGAAGTGAGCGTCCTTGATGTCATTGTGACATTAATGATTGCAGAACTTGCCGTTGTATTAATTGATGATCCTGAACTACCCTTATATCGTGGGTTAGCGCCGATTGCGCTACTCATTCTCTTGCAGCGTATTTTCTCTTACATTCAAGTTAAAAGCCAGAAATTCCGTGATTTAGTAGATGGAGAGCCCGTTATTTTGATTCGTAATGGTGAGTTATTACAAGAAAATATTCGTAAACAAAATTACAACATTGATGATATTATGCTCCAACTTCGTGACAAGACGATAGCCGATATTCAAGAAGTTGACTGGGCATTACTCGAACCTTCAGGAACATTATCCATATTCACGAAAAGTGACAATAAACCATTCTCATTGCCACTCATTATGGATGGCATCATCCAACATGACCATTTACAGATTCTTGGTTACTCAGTGGAGTGGCTTAAAACGGAGCTACAAAAACAGGGAATTGCCGATTCATCGAGGGTTTTTTATTGCAGTTATGTGAACGATCAGTTCATGATTCAGAAAAAAAAAGCTTCGCCATGACGCAATTTTATTTTTAACGGGTATAGCTCTTGTATAGAAAGGCGGTGTGCAGATGCCACGCTACCAGAAAGCGATTCTACTTTACAATCAGCAAGCAGGCCAAGAAGACGCACAAGAATTGTTGCCAAAAACGATCGCCAAATTAGCTCCAGAAATTGTCGAATTTACGATTATTCAAACGCTCAAACAAGGGGACGCAGAGAGAATATGTCTTGAGCGGGCCGCCGACATGGATTTACTTTTAATTATGGGTGGCGATGGAACGGTTCATGAATGCGTGAACGGAATGATGAAACAAAAAAGTCGTCCTACTATTGCTATCCTGCCAGCAGGGACATGCAATGACTTATCTAGAGGATTACAAAATGAAACATTTGACGAAGCACTCGATGCCATTTTAGAAGGACATACACTCGCAATTGATATCGGTCAACAAAACGAGCAATATTTCAGTAATTTCTCTGGCGTTGGATTGATAACAGAAGCGTCCAAGGAAATTGAAGAAGAAACGAAGGACAAGTTTGGTAAACTAGGTTATCTCATCAGTGCTGTCCGTTCACTCAAAGAGCCACAATCCTTTTCGTATCAACTCGAAACAGAGGAAGGGGAGACATCGACTGGCGAAGCTGTTATGATTTTAGCAATGAATGGAAAATACATCGGTACCGTTGGTTTATTTGAAGAGAACATCTCTCTTTCAGACGGTTTTTTGCATCTATTCATTATTAAGGAAGCAGGAATGACGTTAATTAAGAATATGTACAATCAAGCAAGAATGGACAATGGCTGGCTAAATGAACCAGAAGGATTAGAGATCTTTCGATCAGCTAGCTTTAAATTAGAAACATTCCCTATGCTCGATATTGACAGCGATGGTGAACAAAACGAGGAAACACCCGTCATGTATAAGCTACATAAAGGGGAGCTCACGTTTATTTGCGGTACGAAAGAAACGGATCGTTAACACAAATGCGTTGTGTCGTATTTCGTACGAAACGTAAGGAGCTTTTTATAAGCCATTTTTAGTGGCAAAAAAAGCACTTAGGGTAAATCCCTAGGTGCTGAAAGCTTATCGGCAAAGCTAGTACCAACTCTGATTTAAACGTAAAAACGATCCTAACCTTTACAGACCCTCAAATCTCTGCCTTGAGCATTACCGTTTCGCATTCCGTTCGTGATTGACCGTCAATCATTAATTAAAAAGGAGTATTTACATAAATACTTGCCATTTAGTTAGCAGCTTTCATCCGTACACGCATCACCTTGCTGCATGATTTGAATTCCACCGTCTTCTTCTTTTACTTTTTCAAGCACTTGCAAAATAGCTTCTTTCGGTTGTGCGCCCGAAACAGCATATTTTCGGTTAAACACAAAAAATGGAACACCTTGCACACCAATCTGTGAACCTTCTTGCTGATCGCGCTCCACTTGATCTTTATAATCATCATTCTCTATAAGTGCCGCGACTGCTTCTTCATCTAACTTCGCTGCTGCCGCAATTTCTTTGAACGTTTCGGGTTTACCTACATGCTTCCCTTCAGTGAAATGTGCTTTCAGCAACAATTCCATCACTTCGCCCATTTTCCCATGTTCTTTTGCATAATGACTTAGGCGATGTGCGTCCATTGTATTTACCACCTGAATGTTTTCCAGCTGATAATTCAAGCCCACTTCTGCTGCTTGAGCTGTAACTTGTGCATTCATTTCCTTCGCTTTCTCTATTGGCATTTGATACTTCTTAGCCAATTCCTCAACCATTGTTTTATTTGAGTTTTTAGGTGCACTTGGATCAAGCTGAAAGCTTTTATAAGTAATAGCCACTTCCTCTGGAAACTCTTCTAACGCTTGTTCTAACTTGCGCTTCCCGATATAACAAAACGGACAAGCTATGTCCGACCATATTTCTACCTGCATGAGAATTGCTCCTTTCCTCTCTCTTTACGATATACACCGCACGTTATACACGCAAGCTATTTGCACTACCACATCAACCATTACTTCATTTTATTCCAAAAATTAGAAATCGATTTTACGTGTTCTCTACTAGCCTTCTCGATCGAGAAAAACAATAAAGAAGCTCTTTTCTATCAGCATTTTTAATGATAAAAAAAGTGATCCAAGTAAACTTTGGCTTCGTTATCTAAGTAACAAGACAAAAAGAAAGATGACCACCAACATGGTGGTGGCACATTCCATTCTTTTTTCCTTATCTAGATCTATTTTTATAGAAGGTGTGCTCATTGTTGACCGATATTCTAATTCAAACGTTTGATTCTATTTCTAACAGTTGGCTAATCAGCTAGAACGAGCAACGCATCCCAGTTGCTCGTTTTTCTTTAAGCTATATGGTTTATTATGATCTTTCTTCAGAAGCCCGCTTTAATCGTGCGACTCCTTCAATAATCTCATCTTCGTCCAACCCTCCATACCCAAGTACAAGTTCATTTTGATGCAGCCCTTTTTCGATAGCGAAATCTTCCACAAAAGCCGCTTTAACACCATTTTCTTTAAGCTTGTCTTTATCTATTCGCTCATGAAATCGAACAACTAAATGCATACCCGCAGCCTGACCGATTATGCGATCTTCTCCAAAAGCTTCCTCGATCGCTGCCACCAGTACTTTACGCCTCTTGGCATAGACTTTTTTCATACGCCTTATATGTTTTTCGAATAAGCCTTTTTCAATAAACTTCGCTAACGTTAATTGCTCAAGTGTAGAAGAATGGCGATCGGTGAACCATTTGACGTTTTCACTTGCTTCAACTAAATGAAACGGCAACACCATATAGCCAATACGGATACTAGGTACCAATATCTTGCTAAATGTCCCTACATAAATGACTCGATCCGGATCGAGTGCTTGCATTGATTGAACAGGGGTCCCTTCATAAATAAACTCACTATCATAGTCATCTTCAACAATGTATGTTCCATTTGTTCTTGCATACTCAACAAGTTGAATCCGCCTTTTTACTGGCATAATGACCCCTAATGGAAATTGATGGGAAGGGATTGTAAAAACAAAACGTGGTTTCTCTGTTTGTGGTAATAACTCCGGTCTCATGCCATGTTGATCTGCTTGAACTGGGTAAATGCTTGCGTCAGCATAAGAAAAAATTTGCCTCATTTCGTCTGTAACAGGGTCCTCAACACAAACTAGATCTCCCTTTTTGTTAAGAAGCCTCGTAAGTAATGAGAGCGCTTGAGTAGCACCTGTAGTAATAACAATTTGGCGTGGGTCAGCTCTGACGCCACGCATTCGCTCTAAATAAGTAGCAATTTCTTTTCGTAACGCAAAAGCTCCTTTTGCGCTCTGGTAACCAAATAGACGATCTTCTGACTCCATGCAAACTTGCTTAAATAAATTCCCCCAAGTATGTCTTGGAAAATGTTCAGTGGACGGATGACTTGCTTTAAAGTCGATTACATTCTGGCACTGTTGTAATTCTTCCTTATATTCCTGAAGTTTTGGTACGCTTCCCAGGCCTTTACGAAACGCTAACCCTTGAGATACATATGTTCCAGACCGCGGGACCTGATAAATATACCCTTCTAAAAGCAATTGTTCATATGCTTCATTTACCGTATTCCGTGATACTCCTAAGGATGAGGCTAACTCTCTTGATGACGGCAGCTTCTGGTGTTCAATTAAATTGCCAGAGAAGATTTTCTGTCTTAATTCTTCTTCTATTTGTTGTACAAGTGTCTTCGTTGACTGACGTGACAGAGAAAACCAAAGCATGCTCCCACTCCTCTGGTACCTTAATATCTGTTCTAATGTGGATCTTTATTGGACCAGTATAGCATGTTACTGTTAAAAAAAAGATTGATGGAGGGTTTGTTTTGAAAACGATTGGATTAATCGGTGGATTAAGTTGGGAATCATCCGTATCTTACTACCAATATATAAATGAATATGCGAAACGCCATCTGGGTGGCTTGCACTCTGCTAAATGTTTGTTGTATTCGTTTGACTTCGAAGAAATTGTGTCTCTGCAAAAAGCAGGGAATTGGGACGAGGCCACTGCGCGAATGATTGAAGCAGGTGAAAAACTTAAAGCAGGCGGAGCAGAACTCTTAGTCATTTGCACAAACACGATGCATCTAATGGCTGACGAGGTAGAAAGAGCAACAGGGCTCCCACTTATTCATATCGTAGATGCCTTAGCCGAATCAATTAAAGCAAGAGGTATGAATACAGTTGGCCTTCTTGGCACACAATTCACGATGGAAAAACCTTTTTATAAGGAACGAATGAAACAGCACCATGGTATTGATTTGCTTATACCAACCGAAATGGATCGAGAACGCGTTCATAACATTATTTTTAATGAACTCTGTGTTGGTACCATCTGTCCCAATTCAAATCAGTATTATCAATCTGTCATCGATCAACTCAAACAGCAAGGGGCAGAGGGCGTTATATTAGGGTGTACAGAAATTCCCTTACTCATTACTCAAGCGGACTCTCGCTTACCTTTGTTTGATTCAACAAAACTCCATGCCGAAATGGCCATCTCATTCGCCCTATCGGATAAAAGCATAATTTAATTACGA
Organism: Shouchella patagoniensis; assembly: GCF_002019705.1. GTDB lineage: Bacteria > Bacillota > Bacilli > Bacillales > Bacillaceae_D > Shouchella > Shouchella patagoniensis. Next base: position 2,585,310 of record NZ_KV917377.1, read on the forward strand.
AAAAGCCACGCTGTATAATATTCAGCGTGGTCTCTTTTATCATTTTATTTACTTTTTCGCTTGATGTACTTTTAAGAGCTTGCCTTTCACAGGTGTTTTTCTCATTTGCTCAAGTACAAGCGTCCCTTTTCCATTCAAAATTTCAATAAAAGTGGATGTCTTTTCAACGGTAATAATCCCGATGTCATCCGCACTGACGTTCTGCAAACGAGTGATTGTCCCAACAAAATCCCCAGCCCGTAATTTCTTTTGCTTACCTCCATTAAAATAAAGCTTCATAATCCCATGATTCACTGCTTGTTTACTGTCCGACTGGGCATTGGCATTGCTTCTCAACTCCCGGAAGGTTTTTCTTACAGCTGGGCTTATCTTAGGTTCACTTTGACTCTCAAGCGAGTATCCAATTGCCTCTTCAAGCTCCGGTAATCGCTCTGCTTCATCTGCATGAACAAATAGTAACGACTTCCCTTTTGCTCCAGCTCGACCAGTGCGTCCCGTGCGATGAACATACTCTTCTGCTACTGGTGGCACATTCATTTGAATGACCATTTCCATTTGAGCTACATCAATTCCCCTAGCAGCTAAATTGGTTGCGATTAAATAACGGATTTTTCCACTCTTAAATGCATCCATCACTGCGAACCGTTCTTCTTGACGCAACGCTCCGTGAAGCTTGCCCGACCGTGGTATTTCTTTTTGAACCGCTCGAAAAACGCGATCGACTTCTTCCTGGGTCTCACAAAAAACAAGTGCACTCTCCGGCTTTTCATGGGCGAGCACATCCACTAACAATTGTTCTTTCTTGCGTTTTGTGATCATAACAGCGTGACTAGTCGTGGCAGGAAGCTCCACCGCACTTTCACCTTTTATCACCACTGGTTCTTGCAAATACACATTAATTAATTTCTTAATTTCCGGAGGAAACGTTGCTGAAAACAACATTGTTACGTGTTTTGTAGGCAATAAATCAAGAATGTCCGTTACTTGATCGAGAAACCCTTTGTTAAATAATTCATCCGCTTCATCAATAACCACATATTGTAGTTTTTCGACTGGAAGTGTTCCTTTTTGTAAATGATCAAGAACCCGACCAGGCGTACCGACTACAATATGATTTTTTTGTTTTAGCCCTAATTTTTGTCGCTCATAGGACTGTTTTCCATATACTGCTCTCACTTGTAGCCGCTTAAAACGACCAATTGCGGTCAAATCACCACGCACCTGTTCCGCAAGTTCCCTAGTAGGTGTGAGCACAAGCGCTTGTGGTTTATTCTCCTCCCAATTTGCCTTTTCGCAAAGTGGAATTCCATATGCTGCGGTCTTCCCACTTCCCGTTTGTGATTGGGCGATTAAATCCTTCCTTCCATTCTCAAGCAGAATCGGTAGCACTTGTTGCTGAATGTCTGTAGGGTTTGTATAGTGTAATAAAGATAGTGCCCGCTGAATAGAAGCATCCAGTGGGTACGAAGAAAACGTCTTTTTTGTCATCATGCACCTCGCTCTCTCAAGCATACCCTATTTTGGACTTGAATAGAAAAGGATGTTTTTAAAATGAAGCCTAAAACAGCGATCATTACTGGCGGCACAAGTGGAATTGGATATGAGACAGCAAAAGGTCTGTTAAAACATGACTATCATGTTGTCTTGGCTGGTAGAAATAAAACGAAGGGAACGGATGCTGTTCAATCCTTAAACCAATACGGTTCAATTATCTTTTTAGAAGTTGATTTCGCAGAGCTCGCGTCCATTCAACACTTTACTGACCAAATAAAAGCAATGTACACTTCAATTGATTGCTTGATTAACAATGCTGGTGTGATGATTCCACCACTTCGTTATACAAAAGATGGCTTCGAACTCCAATTTGGCACAAACCATCTCGCTCATTTTGCATTAACCGGTTTATTATTGCCTCTGCTCATACAATCACCACAATCAAGAATTGTCACCATAACAAGCATTGCAGCAATTAAAGGATTTATCGATTTCGAAAACCTTGATGGCAGCAAAAAGTATCAACCAATGGTCTTTTACCGACAAAGCAAACATGCCAACTGGCTGTTTGCAAAAGAATTACATCGGCGTTTAACGAAGATTGGCGCTTCAACAATTAGTATCGCCGCACACCCAGGTCTCGCTAATACAAACTTGCTATCCCGAGGTTCTGGTAAACAAACGAGTTTGCTTATTCGCCAATTACTCCCTTTGTTCACTCAATCAACCGCAGATGGTGCTAAACCAACAATTTATGCGGCAACCGATCCTAACTTAGACGGTGGTGAATGGATTGGACCAGACGGTTTTAAAGCGTGGCGTGGAGAGCCAATCGTTGATTCCATTGGAGACAAACTGTTTGATAAAGAAACTGCCAAAAAACTGTGGCACGTGTCAGAGAAATTAACGAACGTACAATACCCTTTTTAAGGATGTGACTAATGATGCATCGCAAATACATGCAATTAGCCTTGGATAATGCGCGCATGATGCGCGGTCAAACCGACCCAAACCCGACCGTTGGCTGCGTACTTGTCAAAGACGGACGTGTTGTTGGAATTGGCTCTCACTTAAAAGCAGGTGGTCCCCATGCAGAAGTGCATGCGCTCCGAATGGCTGGAGAAGAAGCTGCAGGTAGCACTGCATATGTTACTTTAGAACCTTGTTCCCATACTGGTAAGACAGGTCCATGCGCAATCGCCTTAATTAAAGCTGGCGTTAAGCATGTTGTCATTGCTGCACTTGATCCAAATCCTCTTGTTGCTGGAAACGGCGTACGCTTATTAGAAGAAGCAGGCATTTCTGTTGAAACGGGCGTATGCGAACAAGAGTCTTTACGCTTAAACGATGTTTTTAATTATTCGATTACCCGTCAACTCCCCTTTGTTACATTAAAGACGGCGGTTTCATTAGATGGAAAAATCGCTACAAAAACCGGTAGCAGCAAGTGGGTTACTTCCGCCGAAGCGCGCAAAGAAGTCCACCAACTTCGTTCAGAGCATCAAGCAATCTTAGTTGGGGTCGAAACCGTTTTAAAAGACGACCCCTCCCTAACTGCGCGTATTCCAAACGGACGCAATCCGATTCGAATAATTGTTGATTCCAATTTGCGCACACCCCTTCATGCAAAAATTGTCTGCGACCAAGAAGCACCAACTTGGATTTTCACAGCGGCGCATCCAGAAAATGAAAGCAAACGTACCTCTCTTGAACAACTTGGTGTTCGCGTGATTGCCACAACGAATGAAAAACAAGTTTCCGTACGCGAAGTAATGGTCTACTTATACAAACAAGCGATTTCTTCTGTCTTACTTGAAGCTGGCGGCACATTAAACGCAGCATTAATAAAAGAACAACTCGTGCAGAAGTTTTTTATTTATTTCGCTCCAAAGCTCGTCGGTGGTCGCGGTGCACCAACCTTTTTTGAGGGATTAGGAATCAAGGATATGGGCGAAGCGATTGAAGTCGAGATTGGTTCTGTTGAGAAAGTTGGTCCCGACTGGCGAGTAACAGCTTATCCTTTATATAAATAGAAAAAGAAAAACGAAGAAGCCTTAAACCACTTCTTCGTTTTTCTTTCGCTTAAACGTATACAGAGCTAAGCCACTAAAACCAGCTAAAGAAAGACCGGTGAACAGCGCAAATAAGAAGCTCAATGGAACAGGGCCGCCTTCCATTACAGTTGTCCCCAACCATCCTGCCACACTAGCAATAACTGCCGTTCCAAAAATCAATAGACTTCGATATTTGATTGAAAGACGAGGGTAAGCAAACCCGATAGAAAACTGGGTAAACACTGCTGCAAGTAGAAAAGGAGCTAGAATGAAAGCAACAAATATACCTTTACTTTCTTCCAACTTTTGTTCATCAAATGTCCCATAGCCATATTGGCTAGGAACATAGGTGGCGATATAGGGATGATTCGAGATAAACGGCTCCATTTCTTCCTTTAATGCTGCCGCATCCCGATCAAGTGAGAAGAGCACAATCTCACTCCACTCACCTTGAATTGCAGCAAACGTATTTTCTGGGACAATGATCATTTGTACAGGATAACTACCTTGGAATTCTGCGACGGCTTCCACTTCGAAGATTTCATCACTAAAAGTGACCTCCTCTTCTGATGGTGCAAGCTGAAATTGGCTTCCTAACTCTAACAGCTGTTCCATTCCCCAATCTTCTTCTGAAAAACCCTCTGCTCGTATATCCGCGAGCAAGATACCACCATTCGAAAACTCATCACTGCTCGTTACACCAGCTGGGCTCATCAACGACCATAACGTCTTCCAGTCATCTTCACTTGCTTCCATAACCGTTAACGTGTCCCAATACATATATTGCTCATCTTCATTTAATTCACCTGTTGTATGTTTTACTTGATAAAAGCCAATGTGCCGTAGCTCCAAAAAAGATTTATTTGTTGTGCGAAGTTTTTCCATAACGATTTCCTCTTGATCGTCATGATAAAATTGGGTATACAAAAAATCCTCTTTTTTCCCTTGCCACTCACTTATTTCATTCATACGTTCATTCGTTAAATCAATTAATTGAACAAGTGAAAGCAATACAACGGTTAATCCAACAACCATGACAGGTTTAATAAAAGCTAACCCTCTTTGCATTTTCTTGATTGATGCTAGTACCGTCGTAAAAATAAGGAAAGACATAGTTAAAAGAGCGATTGAAGCGATGATAATCATTGTGAAAGGAAACAGAACATGAATGGATCCAATACCCAGATAATTAAAAGATTCACTTAATGTACCAAATGCGACCACTGCATCTTCTCCAATGAAGTTGTAAAGAAGAATACTTAATCCTGTACTTAATCCAGTCATTAGCAACGCAAGCGCTACCCCTAAAACGGTCATGCCTTTTTTGTACGTTCGTGGCGAAAAACCTAAACGCATTAAGAGGTCCTCATCATTTCGGAAAGCTAGCTTAATTTCCCTAGTAAACATGTATGTACTTGATCCAGCAAACAAAAAAAGGACAAGTACCAGCACATAAACCGTTGTTTTTAAACCATCATGTTGTTCATAGAATGGGGTCCAATCAATTGAGACATGATGAAGATTCCCCCTTGAACGCATACCGGTCTGTTCTTCTATCGCATCTTTTGTTTGTTTTACATCCTCATTTGAGGTCACTACATAAAGATCACCTAGAGTCGGTTCTCCTAAAACAAGCGCTTCTGTCATTTCTCCATATCCATTGTATAAACCAGTTACAGTAAAAGCTTGCTCAACATCGTCATGTACAAAGCGAATTTTGTCACCAAACAGTAGCTCTGGCATCGTTTCTAAAGCAAATTGGAAATCAAGCGCAATTTCATTTCCTTTACTTGGCCATTCGCCTCTATGTAAATAGAACCCACTTTCTATGAAATGAGGGTTGTTTAACTGCTGCACGGTTATCGGCGTTCCTTCTTCTTGCTCCCAGGTTTCCTGGTCACCAACAAGCCATGCCAATGTTGTATCACGCCTCGATTGAACATATTCGGTTGTTTCTTCATTCGCATCGCGCAATACAAAATCATACGCTTGATCATTTTGTACCTTGTTCCATCGTTCATGGTATCCACTTGACTGATATGCAACAAGTACGGCTAAAATAAACACCGCACTCGTAAATACCGTACTAAGAGACCAAAAAATGATCGGCTTTTGGATCTCCTTTAATCGTGTGACGTATAAGCGTAACCACATTCTCCGCTTCACCTGAATCCTCCCGCCATTTCAACAATATGTCCATCCTCTAGCGCAACTAAACCCGGAAATAGTTTTACGAACTCTTTATTTGATGTTGCTACAATTAATGTTTGTCCTTTTGAACGTGCATGTTCAATCAATAAGCGGAGCAATGATTCCTCTTGTGGTTCATCGACGATCAACAATTCAGGTTCCGCTATGACCATACGCGCAAACAAGATTGCTTCCTTCTCATAAGCAGAAAGCGAAGAACCCTCTTGTTCTAACAATGTTTCGATACCAAATGTTTGTGCAGCTTGTTTTTGTGTTTCAAACGCTTCGTTTTTGCCACTCACCGTATCGCACAGTTAAGTTCACTTGCTTTAACACGCTTTTTTTCTTTTTTCCGAAACCGTAGCTTTTATCCACTGCGGTTAATACAACCTGCTTCATTCCCTTTAACCTCCGCCACAGTCACTGTTCATTCTTTATCATACCAATTACTCGAAATGAATGACATAATAATATGAACAATTACATTCCTTTTGCTTGCTTTACCATTTTTCTCTTCCATGTTCCATGCTATACTGATGGGGCATCGAAAGGAGCTCTTTATGCAAAGCGAAGTCCTAACAATCTACAATCGTGCCAAACAACCAATTGGAACAGCAGAAAGGGAAAAAGTCCATACCAATGGGTTATGGCATGAGACTTTCCATTGCTGGATTCTTGATGATACGGCTAAAGAGCCAATGCTTTATTTGCAACGCCGCAGCGATACAAAAAAAGAGTTCTCTTCTTTATTTGATATCACAGCTGCCGGACACTTGCTTTCTCATGAACAAACAGAAGACGGCATACGCGAAATACAAGAAGAATTAGGAATCTCTATTGTTTTATCTGACCTTCATTTCATTGGTCAATTCCGTTGTATCCCAAATCAAGTGAAGATCATTGATCGCGAATTCGCGTCAACCTATGTCTTCACAGCACCCATACCGTTTGAATCGTTCGCTTTACAAGAAGAAGAAGTCTCAGGCATTGTACGCGTTCCTTTTCGAGAATTTTTTGATGTCTGTTTCCAAAATCAAACATCCATGTCTGCTGATGGATTCATTGACACAAATGGCGTGAGAGAGTTCTATAAAAACGCACTGTCACTTATAGATCTTGTGCCCCATTCACTCACTTTTTTACAGCAAGTTTCCTTGGCAATTGAAGAATTAATTCGAGAAAGAAAGGAGTAAGAGGATGCCTCCATTACGTATATCAGCTGAAACAGCGGTTACATTAGCAAAATCTCTTAATATGCCGATTGAACAGGTTATGCATATGCCCCAGCATGTCCTCATGAAAAAATTAGCAGAACTTGAGAGCAAAAAAGAAGATAAGCAAGACTAAAAAAACGAGCCTAGGCTCGTTTTTTTAGTCTTGACTTACATGACTTACATCCTCTCTTAATAAACCCATCACAACTTGATCATAGTACCTTCCATTCACAAACTCAGCGTTGCGTAAGGTACCTTCCACTTGAAACCCACATTTTTTATACACATGTAATGCCCGTTCATTCCCACTCCATGTATCGAGTTGTATCCGAAGCAAGTTCAACTCCATAAATAAATAGCGGATTAAAAGTGTAAGTGCCTCGGTTCCGTAACCGTTATTCCTAGCGTTAGAGTTACCAATCATCATACCGACCTCCGCACTTCTTGCTATAAGATTAACAGAGCGGTAATCACAGTTTCCGATATGTTCATTTGTTTCGGTAAGGTAAATCGCAAACAAACAACCTACCTTTCGATCAGGTAGCACATTTTTATCAAAAATAACTTCTGCTTCTTCGATCGTCACATTGCTATAAAGCGGGGCATCCGTTCCTGCAGCTAATCTAGCTGAGTCTGGGTTATTTCTCCACTCTACTTGCCTGCGCCAATCACCTTTAGAAGCTGGCCTCAACTCGATGCGTTTTCCCTTTATCAATAAAACCTCTCCTTTTTCTTTTTCCTTTTTCTACTTGTAATACATTCTTCTTATTTAACATAAACATCACCCTTCCATAAGTTATCTTTACTAACTATAACAAATTTTCATTTTATTCACTAGCTACTGGTCAGCATCACTTTTTCAAAATGATCTATAAAACCTTGTTGATCAAGTCCGATAGCGATTTTATGCTTTCCTTTCTTGCTTGAAGGGCGAAAATCAGCAATCGTCAGCCCTTTTGCAACTCCATCTGTAACAACATTAATGTCTCTCTCTATATATTGTGCTAATTGTGGTTGATGAATAAGCATCAGCGGAACTACATCATGAATTGGCGCGCCCACAATTCCAGGGTTTGTTGTTTGATAGTAGGCTGTATAAAAGTCTAAATCTCTTTTATTAAAAACCCATATTGCCCATGATTCGTCAATTTATTAATTAATGATAGTGGGATAATGGCTTGATTTGTTGTGTTTAAAGGAGTAATACACACTTGGTGACTCTGTGTCTGTGTGAACACAAAGTCAGCTGCAACCGCATCTTCATAAACATTTGCTTCTGCCACAGTTGTTCGATTTCCGGGCACTAAAAAGGCTCCACCCATTATGTAATAACCACCGACTTGTGCCATTTCTTCTTTATATATATTTAATGCAAAAGCGAGGGCAGTCATTCTGCCTAACTCGACAATTAAAAGTTCTTCCTTATAATAGTGCACAATTTGTCTGATTGTATCGAATTGATGAATATTTCCTGGGGAATGAGGAGGGAGTTTAAATGACCCTAACCCATCGCTACCATGAATATCAGAAAAAGGCTGTTGATAAGGAATGGATAACGAAGTATAGGCGGCTGGAATAATAGGGATATGCACCATATTAGACAGATGGAGCACATAGGCTGCATTTTTTGTTGCTTGCTCTTTCGTGACATTGCCATAGCTTGTTACAATTCCGACCAACTCCAAATGAGGGTGCATCAGTGTATACATTAATGCAATCACATCATCAATGCCTGGATCACAAAACAACAATACATATCTTTTCTGTGCCATTTTTATCCCCCTTAAAACAACATCCTCTCATACTATATGTTTGGAAAAAGAATCCAATGATTAAAGATTATTCAAAATACAAATGTGCATGAAGCGAGCAGTTCGGATTAAATGAGTGCTCACACGATAGGCATTTTGCAGTACACAAGTAATCGGAAATCGTTAACAGCGATTGACAATGCCCACACAAGATCGCCTTTTCCTCAAACTGTGTCTTTGGCCATTGCTTTCGTTCATGCTCACAAGCTTCATCATGACATTTATAGCAAGGATAGAACTCGTTACAACAAGCAAATTTTATCGCTACAATGTCTTTTTCTGTATGATAATGAACACATCTTGTTTGATTATCAACGGTTTGTCCTTTTACATTTATCATCATATGAATCCTTTCCTTATAAAAAACGAGCGGACTTAAGTAGCCCGCCCGTTTTCTTTACGTTATTTTCCTCGCATAAACGAGACAAGAAGGCCAATTACAAAACCGATGACTGCTGGAACAACCCAAGCAAATCCGACCTCTGCAAATGGCAGTGGAAGCCAGAATAGATAATCCCAATTAGCATTCGCTGCCGTCAAACCTTCATTTACACTAACAATACCAGTAAAGAGAACCGTGAATTGGTAGACGCTTCTCTTTCCTCCAAACAACTTATCAAGGAACGCCAAGAAGATAAGCACAATAACGATTGGGTAAATAAAGCTTAGTACTGGAATGGAAAATTCAATGATTCGCGAAAGCCCAAAGTTTGAGATACCTGCACTAAACAACGTGAATCCTAATACTAACTTCTTATATGAAACACGTGGAAATTGCTTGTTAAAGTAAATTGCACATGAAGAAATTAATCCAGTCGCTGTTGGAATGCAGGCAAATAAGATTGTCACACCAAGTAATACATTTCCCATGAGACCAAAGTATTCTCCTGAAACAACTGCTAAAATCTCGGCGCCCCCTGAAGTGGTAATTTCAGAAGCACTAATCGCACCAAGGTAACCTAACCCGGTATAAACCGTTCCTAAACAGATAGCAGCTACGAGTCCTGCTTTCCATGCCGTTTTTTGAATTAATTTCTGATCGGTCAAACCTAAATCTTTAATCGCTTTTACAACAATGATGCCAAATACAACCGCTGCGATTGTATCCATTGTGAGATAACCTTCCGTAATTCCACGGAAAAGGGCAAAATCAACGTAATCGCCGGTTGGAGCTGTGTATGTACCGAGCGGTCCTACAACAACACGAACTAACAGGATCGTAATGACAATTAACAAAAGTGGCGTAATAATTTTACCAATCCGGTCAACAAACTTACCAGGATTTAACGCTAAGAAATAAACAATCGCAAAATATAAGACAGTAAAAAGCGCGAGGGCTAACTGACTACGTTCTTGTAGAAATGGGATGTATTCTAAAAACGGGACAATGGCGATTTCATATGACACTGTACCCGTTCTTGGCACTGCGAAGAATGGTCCAATTGTTAAGTACGTTAATGCTGTTAAACCAACTGCAAAGTAAGGATGAACTCGTTTGCTCAATCCTTCTGCATCGTCGCTACCTACATATGTAATTGCCATAACACCTAGTATTGGCAAACCTACTCCAGAAATTAAGAAACCAATAATAGCTGGCCATGCATTTTCACCTGCAGCTTGTCCTAGCTCTGGCGGAAAAATCAGATTTCCCGCACCGAAGAATAGGGAAAATAGCATTAAACCAATAAAAAAAATGTTCTTCTTCGAAATTTTTACTTGTGAATTCATTTTGTTAAGACCTTCTTTAAGTAATGGAATTATCTGACTAATAGGGTGAGATTTTTTTCGATGCTGCCAAGTGTACCATACACTCTCTTTTACTGTCCACTTCCTTTTAATTGCTTTTTTGAATCACTAACGATTCAATCTTTGTTCTTTTATGATGATCCATCTTCTCATATGCTAAATAGGAACCAACATATGAGAGGAGAATGTATATGTCGATTAATTTTCATGATACAAATCATGCAAACTATGACACGCGAAAAGCTGATAGTCATTGGACCACATTTGTTAAACAGCTTATTGGTAATCAACCTATCGAGTTAGCTGTAGACATTGCTTGCGGCGGCGGGATTTACACAAATGCTTTAATCGAGGTTGGAGCAAAAAAAGCCGTCGGCATTGATTTTTCAGAGGCGATGTTAAAATCAGCCAATCAAAACAATGGTCATCAACAGCGAATTGAATTTCTTAAAGGAGAAGCCGCCCAAGTACCTTTACCAACTCATTCTGTTGATCTAATTCTTGAACGCGCGCTTATCCATCATCTTAGTGATTACTCATCTGCTTTTCAAGAAGCCTATCGTCTTATCCGAAATGGTGGCACATTCCTTATACAAGACCGTCTTGCAGATGATTGTTTCCTCCCAGGCAGCAGTACACATATACGCGGCTACTTTTTTCAACGTTTTCCCCATTTAATTGATTATGAAAAAAGCAGACGTCCGCATCATGATGTGATCGTTTCAGCGCTTAAAAATGTTGGTTTCTCACAAATCACATCCCATACCATTTGGGAAAAACGAAAAGAGTTTCCCTCAAAAACAGATTTGCTCCTAGATATTCAAAACCGCACCGGTAGATCGCTCCTACATGAATTGTCAGACAAAGAATTATCAGAACTCGTTGACTTTATAGATAAAAGCATAAATTTCGATCGTGCAATCGTCGAGAAAGACCGCTGGACCATTTGGCAAGCAAAAAAAGCAACGTACGGTTAAACCATACGCTGCTTTTACTTAAGAAACGAATTCCAACTCCTTCTTCATTGGTGGATCTTGTTTTTTTCTACGAATTTGCTTCACAACTGAGTCAAGTCCAATTGCTCCACTCTTGCCTTTGCCAATCATAAGCAAGATTGCTAGTAAAAGCATGATAGGGTTCGTAGAAACTGTTCCTGCCAACATAAATGAAACATTCATTGTTCCACCGAAGAAAGCGGCAGTCGTCGTAAATAGTCCCACAATCAACCCTAATCCAACCAAAAGTTCGCCCCACATCACAATAAAACTAAAAATTTCTGCATTTGGTAACACGATTGTTTCAATAAATGAGTTGTACCAGGGATATGCAATTGCTCCACTCCCACTTCTTACTGGATTTTCTACTGCTACTGCAAGAAATCCACTAGCGTTAAAACCGTCACCTGTTATTTTTCCTAAACCGGATGAAAACCACTGCCATCCTAAATAAAGCCGAACAAACAATAAACCTACCATAGAGACATTTGATTTTGTTAAATAGTGAGTGAACATATAATCTCCTCCTTTGTGAAATATTTCACAATCTCTATAAATCTAGTATAGCGCATATTTGTTTTATGTGAAGCGTTTCACAAACATGTTTGAATTTTGTTCACATATACGTACTTAAAACGCTTATTTTCCAATTATTACCTTGATCTTTTTGTTTAACTTTCTAACAGTTTCGAATTCTATTCTTTTCCTATCGGCAAATAAACTTTTCTGTGTTAAAGTGTATCCTATCGTACAATTTCGGAAAGTAGGTGAATGCTTTAACTAGCATCTATTATGAGTGAGCAATGGTCTTCTAAACTTGGTTTTATTCTAGCTTCCGCTGGCGCAGCAATTGGACTAGGCGCTCTTTGGCGTTTTCCCTACTTAACTGGTGATAATGGCGGTGGCGCATTCTTTTTATTGTTTATTTTATTTACCCTTTTAATTGGGTTACCTTTGTTAATCTCCGAATTTATTATTGGTCGTGGATCCAAACGTGAAGCGGTTTCCGCTTATGAACGGTTATCCAAAACAGGAGCTTGGAAATGGATTGGTCGTTTTGGCGTTGTAGGTTGCTTTTTACTACTCACCTTTTACGCAGTGATTGGTGGCTGGATGCTTACCTATGTTGTTTTATCCTTTTCTGGCTCGATCCTTGAGCCAAATGGAGATTATGAAGCTTTGTTTGGTTCCGTTATTGGCAACCCAATCATAAGCATTCTAGGTTTAGCTTTATTTGTCTTTTTGAATGTAGTTGTGCTTTCATTTGGTATAAAAAATGGTATTGAACGAGCCAATAAATATTTAATGCCTCTTTTATTTCTCTTTCTCCTCATCATTATCATTCGAGGTGTGACAATTGAAGGCGCAATGGAAGGTGTTCGCTTCTTCCTTGTACCAGATTTCTCTAAAATCACGGCAGCAGGAACACTAGAAGCACTCGGTCATTCTTTCTTCTCTCTTGCAGTTGGTTTTTCGTGTATGGTTACGTACAGTTCGTACCTTGGCAATAATCAAAGTTTGCCTAGTTCTGCTGGATTCATTTCAGGCATGAATATCCTTGTCTCTTTCTTAGCAGGATTAGCTGTTTTCCCAGTTGTCTTTGCTTTTGGTCTCGAACCAGGTTATGGACCTGGATTGCTTTTTGTTGTCTTACCAACTGTATTTGAGCAAATGCCCTTAGGTTCGTTCTTTTTGATTTTATTTTTATTGCTATTTTTCTTTGCAACCATCACATCTTCATTCAGTTTACTCGAGATTATCATCTCTGCTTTTACACAAAACAAAAACTACCGTCGGGTAAATGTTGCTGCTATTTCTGGAATCATCGTTATTCTGGCAGGAATACCTGCAGCCTTATCAGAGAACCTATTAAATGACACGCTCCTTTTTGGAAAAAACATATTTGATTTAACAGACTTTATCGTCTCGAACTTAATGCTTCCACTCGGTTGTTTATTTATTGCGCTCTTTGTTGGCTACAAGATGAATAAGAAAACCATTTTTGCACAATACGAACTTGCTAGCGGTTCTCTTGGCAAAAGCGCTCACCTTTGGTTTGGTTTAATTCGGACGCTCGTCCCAATCGTGATCGTGTTTGTGTTTGCGATGCAATTTATAATGTAAAAACAAGCCGTCCGAGCTAAACGTCTCGGACGGTTATTTATGTTGCTATTTTTTTGCTTAACGTGTTAAAACTACCACCCATAAGATACAGCTTGCTTAACTACCACAAGCTTCTATTATTAGATAGAATCCGTTAATACCACTTATTTTTTAATTGGTTATCAAAATAGATTTGTTTTTCCTATTACCTGATTTGCTGCTGTTCAGTTACGATAAATACAACAACACAGAAAGGAAGAGCGTCTATGAATGTTATTATTCTTGTTTTTATGCAAGTCGTTCTGCCTATTTTACTACTAATGGCAGTAGGGGCCATCTTGCAACGAAAATTTCAGTTTCAATTGCGCCCACTTGCTCAATTGCTTACCTATTGTTTTATGCCAGCGGCGATTTTTTTAAATATTTATAACGCTAATTTGGATTATTCGCTGCTTCTTCAGCTCATTCTCTATCTTTTCTTATTCAGTTTAAGCCTTATCTTGCTAAGTAATGTCATAGCCAAGCTCCTTAAATTACCACCAGATGAAGGGGCAGCCTTAAAAAACAGCATTTCGCTCATGAATTCTGGAAACTACGGGTTACCAGTCAGTCAACTGATCTTTAGTGCAAATCCATTGGGTGTCTCTGTGCAAATCATTATGCTTGTTTTCCAAAACTTGCTTACCTATACATATGGGATGTTTAACTTAATGAATGCTTCAAAATCAAGCGCACAAATTTTTAAGTCGTTACTGCGGTTGCCTTTAATCCACGCCTTAATACTCGGCATTGTTTTTCAGTTGTTTCATTTGCCAATACCAGCCTTTGCGCTAATACCTCTTGAACAATTAGCTAATGGCTTTGTTGCATTAGCTTTGCTTTTGCTTGGAGCTCAACTTGCGACAATTTCGCTAAAATCATTCCACGCTGTCATTGGGTGGAGCTTGCTTGGTCGATTAGTGGCTGGACCCGCTTTCGCGCTTGCCTTTATTTATCTCCTACAAATCGATGGAGTCATTGCCCAATCCTTGTTTATTGCTAGCTCTTTTCCCACCTCTCGAAATACAGCGACACTTGCTTTGGAATATGAAAAAGCTCCTGAACTCACCGCCCAAATTGTTCTTTACTCAACGGTGCTTAGCAGTATGACCGTCACTTTTGTTATTTACTTAGCTTTACTCTTATTTTAAGGTTTCCAGTAACCAAAAAGCAGGTATACAATGAAAGAGGTTAAACAAAGAGGAGGGACATGCATTGAGTCAGATAAAAAAAGAGGCAAAAGAAATGGCAGGCTGGGATTTAGAAGACGAAACACTTGTGAGAGAATTTACCTTTGATAACTTTTTAAAAGGGATTGATTTCGTTCAAAACGTCGCCGCGTATGCTGAAGGAGCCCAACATCATCCATACCTTATCATTGACCATACAACGATTACAATTAAATGGACAACCGTAGATGAAGGTAAGTTAACAAAAAAAGATATTGAAGCTGCACAAGCTTGTGACACATTTTACGCTTAATAAATACCAAACTAGCTAGAACTATACACATAAACACCTGCAGGAGATAAGACAAAAATGAGACACACACCAGAGCTGTGAGGCTCATCGCCCATGGAAAGCGAAGTGTATGCGGGAGCGGTGGCACGTACCATTTTATGTATCATGAAATAAGCCGCCGTGGTAAAGGCGGCTTATTGTGATTCTTTCTTTGACTCTTGTAAAAAAGCAAGAATCACAAACACAAGGAAACTAATAACAACTGTTACACCGCCTCCAATGTAAAACCCTAATGTTACACCAAACGGTAATTCAATAGGTTCATTGTTATGAAGCCACATTCCCGATGTTAGCAGCATCGCTCCAACTACACCCGTCCACGCTTGAATTCCCGCAAGAATTCTTTGATTTGGTTCATATATTTTATGAAAAACACTCCACGCAAAAAGTGTTAGCCAACCAAGCACTAGCACATGAGCATGGATGGCTGATAAAGCATAAGACCCTCCTCCTGCCATATGAGCACCCATTAGTACACCCCATAAACCAAATAGAGATGAAACGATTAATAAGAGCTTCGCATAATTCATTCGTTAACTCCTCCTTTTCGTTTACCCAATCCATTCATTATGAATGGTAGATGAACCGATTACTCTCTATCTTCATAAAAGGCTTCACGCTCTTCTTCACTTACAGCTCCAACTATAATTTCTTGAGTTGGCATTACATGCATATCTCGTGCCGTTACATGAGCTTGAAGCAAGTAGATCCCATCTTCGGAGACCTTAACTGGAGCACTGTATAAACCGTCTTTCTCGTGAACGGCTTCATGGAACTCTCCATTGTCTCGATCTCCGTTTTTCCATAGTTCGAACAATACTTCATGGGCATCTTCCACTTTATCGTCCCCTTGTGCTACCCATGTTTGTAAATCAAACAATTCGCCTACTTGTTGCTCGTCTTCAACATCTATAGTAACGTCAATCATCTCTAGTGATACTTCGTTCCCACCATCTTCTTGTGAACAACCGACAAGCAAAATGAACGCAAGTATGGTCGTTAGTAACCCCCTCATTGCTCCTCTCCCCTCCATTCCTCAAAGTTAAATTCATTTAGTTGAACGATCGCTTTCGTTCCATCATCATTAGACTCCAGGAGAAAGAGTCCATTATGACGTGCAATAATTTCTTGTACAATCGCTAAGCCTAGTCCTGTACCTCCATTTTCACGACTACGGGCACGCTTTACTCTAAAAAAGCGGTCGGTTACATAAGGAAGATCTGTTTTAGGAATACCAAAACCTTGATCATGTATTGTCATTAAAGCTTTACCATCTGTTGCTATGAGTGTAATCTTAATTGTTTTTTTCGGCTCCGAATAAGCAATCGCATTTGTAAGTAAATTGATAATGACCTGTTTCATTCGATCACGATCGGCTTGAATAATACTATCTTCATCAAGTTCAAGGGAGAGATGCATTTCTTTTCGTTTTGCTTCAAACGCAACCGTCTCACTCGCTTCACGAATTAGTTCTGCAAATACAACCGCATCCAGTTTAAGCGGGTAAGCCTCTCCCTCTAATTGGGCAAGGTCCAACAAGTCATTAACAAGTCGATTCAATCTTGCTGTTTCTTTCGATAGTATGGCCATACCTTGCTCCTGCCCCATTACCCCTTCTTGCATACCTTCAATATAGCCAACCATATAGCTAAGAGGCGTTCGCAACTCATGGGCAAGATCCGCAAGAAACAAGCGTCGATTTTCCTCAACTTGCTGTAACGAATGAGCTAAATGATTTAATGAACGTGCCAATTCATCCATCTCATCTTCTTTTTTTCCAATCGTCACACGTTTACTAAAATCACCTTGTGCCATTTTCTTTGCAACTGCCTTCATCTTTAGCAGTGGATCGAGTAGTCTCCGTGTAATGCGATTGCCTAGAAAAACAATGATGGCTACAGCAAGAACGAGGGCACCATAAAGCAACCACTGAATATCTGCAAATGCATCATACACATCTGCCAGCGGCATGGAAATAAACACTGCACCCCCTAGAAGGTCTCCATCTAAGAGCGGAATGGCGATGCCTAGCATGTCTTGGTGAAAGCGAGGGTGTTCACGGCGAATTAGAACTGTATCACCTTGTAGAAGAACCTGTCGTTCTTCATATGTAATGAGTTCATCACCTGCAGCGCTTTCAAAGGGCACACCTCCTGAAAGCTCCATTGGGTCCTCTGTAAAAAGATAGAGCGCATCCGTCGTTTCATCAAGCCATTCCATTCGGTCAAATAAAGCTTCTGACGCTCCATATTCCTCGTATACTTGCGCTAATGCTTGTCCTTCCTCTGTGAATCGCGCGATTTGTTCATCCACATAAAGCCGCTCATATAGATAAAAGACGAGCAAGCTAGATAGACCTATAACAGCTGCCGCCGTGGCGGCAATCCCAAACCACACTTTTTTACGGATTGAGAAACCTGTCATCCTGTTCCCTCAAATTTATAACCTACGCCCCAAACAGTTTGAATCATCCGACCAGCAGGACCTAACTTCAAGCGCAGAGTCTTTATATGCGTATCAACAGTTCGTAACGAACTCACACTTACATCAGTCCAAACGTGAGAGAAAAGCTGTTCCCTTGAAAACGCTCTGTTCTGATTTTCCGCTAAAAATAAAAGCAACTCGTACTCTCTTCTTGTCAATACAAGCTCTTGGTCCGATTCGTACACACTCCGGGCACCACGGTTGATTCGAAGTTCTGCAAATACAAGCAAATCAGATATAGGCTTCAGTTCATAAGACCGCCGTAGTGCTGCCTCAACACGTGCCATCAGCTCTTTTGGACTAAACGGTTTAACCATATAATCGTCTGCTCCAAGCTTTAAAGCGCGAATCTTGTCTTCCTCATGGCTTCGAGCCGTTAACATAATAACGGGAAGCGCGTATGTTTTCCGAACCGTCTCACATACAGAAAAACCATCCATGCCCTCCATCATCACATCTAAAATAACAAGGTCAATTTGTTTGTCTTGAATAAGGCGTAGAGCATCCGCTCCATTGCTTGCTGTTAAGGGGATGTACGCTTCCTTTTTTAAATATGTGACAACAAGTTGCAGTAATTCTGGCTCATCATCGACTACAAGAACCGTCCTTTTCTCCATTACTTTATCTCTCCTGACGCGATGGCGTGTGGGCCAGAGCCAACAGCAACTTCCCCTGCCACCGTAAATGGATCTTTGTTCACGATTGTAACTGTGTCACTATCAAAATTACTCACAAGTAACTGGTCTTGATGTATATATACATAGTTCGGGTTTTGCCCAACCTCCACAGTTCCTACCACTTCTGCTTCTTTGATTTTATAAAGTTGATGGTCTCCGTGACATAAAACAAAAAAGGAAGCGTCCTGTCCACCAGTTATAGCAATTGGCATTAATCCTACATCAATTGTTTGTTCCAGCAAACCTGTATCCCCATCATATCCATAAATCATCTGGTTAAGTTCACCCGACTTCCCATGACCCCCAATCCATAACACGTCACCGTCATAATACATTCCTGCTGCACGGTCAGTAACAGAAAATGAATTTTCTACCATACCTTCTTCAATATTTATTTGATAAACGCATTCCTCTTCTGTGCTTAATACAAACAAACGTCCCTCGTCTGTTACAACCATCTCTGAAAGTTGACCACTTAAAGGAATGGAAACCATCGTCTGACCGCTTTGTTCATCAATTAATTGCACTTCATTTTTTTCTTCAAGAGTAACTGCAAATGCTTGTTGATCTGAAACGTGCACAATGGCTGTTGCGCTCTCTTCTAACCGAGTCACTGTGTTTATTTCTCCATTCATTAAATCGAGTTTAACGATCTCCTTCCCATCATCGGAAAGTGCAGCAACCTGACCATCTCCATACGCTACTTGGGCGCTCCATGCCGACTCAAGTGGTTCCACTTTTTCTATTTGATCGTTCGTTAAATCTAAGATCGTAAGTGAGGGTTCCTTCAAATGTGAAATGAACGCGTATGAACCGTTTTCATTTGGCAATGAAAAGGGTTGACCTCCACACGCACTAAGCATTAGTGCCATCATAACAAATCCAACAAGTGATCGCTTCATGTCGTTCCCCCTTTTCCCGAACAGTATAGCACTTAAATGTGAAATAAATACGAATTCTTAAAGGATTCACTGACGTGTATTCCCATGCTAAAAAAGCCAATCCAGCTCTGTGCTAGATCGACTATTCTGCAACAAAAAAAGACAACGTTAAGAAGTGTTTTACCGCTTTATAATCGTGTCTCTACAGTAGCTCCGCCTCACTTTTCCTTGTCACTGTTCACACGGGCACTCATTTATGTACGAGTCTCTTTGACCTTCTCTGCACGACGGATATGCTCTTTTACATAGTCAGGAGCTTTCACATCACTTAAAATGTATTCAGAGGACAACCATTTCACCTCGTCTACTTCCTCTTTGCTTTTGGCAGTCGCTTGCCCAGATGCATGTTCACATAAAAAGACAACGTCCACTACTTGCACACCATTATGTGTCGTAAAAAATGAGCTATACACATAATCAATTTGATCCTGTAAACGAATGCCCACTTCTTCCCATACTTCACGGATAACTGTTTTCTCAAGCACATCTACGGCATATCCACTCGTTGCATCCACTTTCCCGCCAACTAATGAGAGCTCGCCTGGGGCATGTTCTTCTTTCTCGCTTCGTTTTATGACTAGCCATTTATTCCCTTCATTAAAAATAGCCGCTTCTACATTAACAATAAACAAGTTTAATCCCACCTTATGGAAATCTTAAAAAAAGGTTTACTAGCGTTCTTTTACACGTTCATCTAACTTGCTTTTTCCAAGTGCTAATTGAACCACAATCATAGAGACAACAAGTCCTCCCATGAATAATAGTGCAGGCGTAAAACTATTAAAATAATCGTACATTCCCCCTACTAATAAAGGCCCTAAAGCCGCGAGTACATATCCGCCCCCTTGATTTAATGCGGATAAGGAGCTTGCTTCATCGGCTGTTCTCGTCTCAACAATTGGCAGCATTATCGCTAATGGGAACAGCCCCCCTGCACCCATACCAATAAACACCATACCAGCAAGAGGGTGACCTCCGAATAAGAGAATCAGTAAGCCCGTTAACTCAAACAAACTGCAAATAACTAATGATGTTGTTAAATAGCCATACTTTGAAACAAAGCTAGGCAATGTGAGCGAAACGGGAATTTGAATTAGTTGGAAAACGGTTACCATCGTTCCAGCAACGGCGGTTGAGTAACCCATACTAATGACGATTGGTCCGGCCCAAGCAGTTGTTGTATAAAACACAGTTGCCATCAAACCAAAAAACAAGGTCATAAGGAGGGCTCTTTTATTCCGAATCGGCAGGGCTGCCTTTGCTTCTTTTACATACGTGTGTTTGTTAAAAGCCAACTTCAACCACACAAAAACAGCGGCTGCTCCGAGGAGGCCCCATACGGCTAAAGAAGTTCCCCAGTTAAAGCGAGCAACCTCGTAAATCGGAACAGATACACCAGCTGCGATACCTGCTCCAACGACAAGCGCCGCTGAATAAATACTTACCAGACCTGGCCTACCCGGGAAATATTGTTTAATAAAACCTGAAAGAAGTGGACCCGCAATCCCAATACCCACCCCTGCTAAAAAAGCGGTGGCAATTAATAAAACCGATGAACTAATCGCACCTCTCATAAAGGTTGCAATTGTAATTAAAACGAGCGATAAGAAGATCGCCCTTTCTAAACCAAATCGTTTGCTAATTTTTGCTGCAAACGGAGCAAAAACGCCCATACAAAGAACTGGCAGCGTCGTCAACAAACTAGCTGTCATCCCACTCATTCCAAGAGAAGCTTGAATGGATTCGAGCAATGGCGACACTGAAGTAATCGCTGGGCGCAAATTGAGTGCTGCCAGAAACAAAGCGAGCAGCAAGTAAAATGTCCTCATCGTTTTCTCTCCCTAGATCGATCAACTATTAAAAAGATCTTTCTGTCTATTCAAACAGAATAAGCAAGGGCTTATCATCCGTCAAGCATCATTTGGGGGCATGAACCATTAAAAACGCTCTTCTCAACTCGCTTGTCCACCTCTTACCTTCTTAAGTCCAACCTTTCTAAAAGGAATTACATGACTATTTTGTCGAATAATGGTTATTAGAAAAACAAGTGTAGGAGTGATGGGTTTGAAAATCGGGCAATTAGAAGCAATAAATTTGTTAAGCCTTGTAGAAAATCAAAAAGAATACAGCAATTTTATTGTGAGCGAGATTAACAACCATTCCTTACGTATTGCCGTCATTGACGGCGAATATCATTGGCACAGTCACGAGGACTGCGATGAACTCTTCCTTGTACTGGAAGGAGAGCTCTTTATTGATTTCGAAGATCGGACAGTCTCATTAAAACCTGGTGAAATGTTCACAATCCCGGCAGCAACTCGCCACCGTACACGATCATACACGCGTACGGTTAATCTATGTTTCGAAAAAACAGAAACAGACATATCGGGAAGCTAACGGTTCGAAGACAAAATGGACTGATATTTTCAATATTATAATGTTATACTGTTTATAAAAGGAGGCTCTCTCCATGATTTATGCATTTGGTGAAGTGATGATGCGGCTGGAAGCACCACAGTATCAAAAACTACCACAAGCGTCATCGTTGCTTGTGTCTTATTCTGGAACCGGCGTCAATGTACTTAGTGGATTAAGCCATTTTGGTCATGAAACTGCGATGATTACCAAGTTGCCAAACAATTCACTTGGTGCGGCTGCGAAGTCCTATCTCCAATCTCTTGGTATTCAAACAGGGCAGAGCATTTATGGTGGAAATACGCTCGGACTCTATTTCCTTGAGCGAGGATTCGGTGGAAGAACTTCCACCGTCACTTACACGGACCGGAGCCAAAGCAGCTTTTGCACATCGCAATTGGACGAATTCGATTTAGACAGCTTGGACGCGGCAAGCCTCATTCATTTTTGCGGAATTAGTTTAGCAGTCTCCGCCCATACACGGAAATTGACGCTCGCTGTTGCTCGTAAAGCAAAAGAACGTGGGCTGACGATTTCGTTTGACTGCAACTACCGCCCGAAACTGTGGACAAACGGATACGCAGAAGCGCAACCCGTTTATGAGGAAATGCTTCGTCTAGCCGATATTTGTTTCATAACAGAAGCCGACGCAAAGTTGATCCTTGGCTTCAAAACCACATACCTACATAAAAAAGAGCAAATTGGGGACCTGCTGCCACGAGTTGCGCAAACGTTCCATATACAACTGATTGCAGGAACAATTCGCGCGGTAAAATCGGTTTCTGAACAAACACTCATAGGGTTTCTTGTCAAAGATGGATCGGTCACTTATTCACATATGCACCACCTGCATGTGTTAGACCGCATTGGTGGAGGGGATGGATTCGCAAGCGGCGTCTTGCATGGTTTGCAAACAAAGATGCCACCTGAAGAATGGATTGAATTCGCCACGTCAGCTGGAGTCTTAGCTCATACAACCGTTGGCGACTCGCCTGTCTCCACAATTACAGATGTCTTGCGTCTCAAACAAACACTTGATTTAGAAAGGTAATGAAAATGAAGTTAAACCGAAAAAATGGGCCGTTATATACACAAATAAAAAACATCCTTAAAGAGCGTATTTTAAGTCAAGTCTATCCCGTCAGGTCTCTCATACCACCTGAATCACAACTTGAACTTGAGTTTGGTGTCAGCAAAATTACAGTTAGGAAAGCAGTGGAACAACTGGCAAGTGAAGGTTATGTCGATAAACGTAGTGGAATTGGTACAACAGTGCTTGATAATGCTGCTATTATTAATATGTCGACAGGACAAAATTTCTCAAGCCATTTGCTGCAAGCAGGCAAGCAATTGTCTAAGGAAGTGCTGTCCATTTCGCAACAGACCGCACCGCCAGACTCCTTGAAACACATTTGCTCAATAAAAGCGTACACGTTAATTGAAAGGCTCTATTATCTTGATCAAAAGCCTTATATTTATATGGTTCATTATATCCCGAACACGATTGCCCTTTCCTTAGAACCGGGGATCTATGAACGGTCGCTTTACAACGCCCTGCAAGAATCTGGCGTTTCCTTTAATCGGTTTAGAGACGAGTTTCATGTGGCTGCCCCACCCATGGCAGTGAGCAAACTCCTGCTCATAGAACAAAAGCCACTGCTTGTACGAACGCGCTCTGCTTACGACTTACACGAATCGCTGATCGAGTATTCCATTGCTTATTATTTAACTGACTTGCATAGCTATGTCATTAATTTCAATGTGTAAAGCCAAATGCCTGGATTCTCCTTTTTTCTATTGGAAACTCCTGGTCTTATCTATACGCCTGTCTTTTTATTACTTCCAACTGTTGACAGACTTTTTGTTCGGGAGTATGATTCACTTGAAAAAAGTCTTCAAAGATAATCTTCATCGCCAATGGTCGATCGTTCCATTTAACCAAAGAAGGAGTCAGAATGAAACGCATTCCAAAGCTAATAAAATTCCCAACCGATCTCGTTCAGCAGATTGAAACCTATCGAAAAAAGAAAAAGATCAGCACGTTCTCTGGAGCAGTATACGCCTTGTTACGAAAAGGCTTGCAAGGAACGGACCGCGATAACGTCCGTTGATCACGTTTTAAAGGCTACGATCCACTAACGCCTTCATTTTGCCATGCAATTTTGCAACAGCCTCCGTTTTAGTTAGGCTCGTTTCTTTATCAATAATAGATGAATACACATGGGGAATGACCTTTTCAACCCCTTCATCAAGCGCAATTTGCACAATTTCTTCTACATTTTCTAAGTCAATTCCACCAGTCGGTTCAAGCCAAAACGATTGTTTCGCACATGCTTTTGCAACAACGCGGTATTCATCAACCGTTTCAAGCCCCCTCATCGGGAAAAATTTAACGGAGTTTGCGCCCATATCTTTCATCATCGCAATCGCTGTATCAATTGGCACAACGGCCGGCTCTTCCTTCGAACTAAGCGGTCCAGTTGAAACGGCTACATAGCCAGGCTTTCCTGTAGGCGACACAAGGCAATTGATAATTGTGTCTTCATTCTCAACAGCTGCGCGCGTGTAACCCACTCCTGTAAAAACTTGATTAATGTGCTTTGGTTTATAGCTTCGCACGATTTCGCCAACCATCTTCCATTGGTTTGGGTCTCCTGCACCTAAACCAACCGAGACACAGTTGTCAATTTCCACTCCATAACCCTTCATTGCCTCTGCTGCAGCTTCGACTGTGCTATAGTTTTTCGACAATACGCCAATAAGCGCGTACCCCTCCGCTGCTTCAAAACAGTCTTTTGCGTTTTCAATTGAGCTCGCAAGCACATTTACACTAACGCGGCCTTTATAAAATGGACTCATCGCTTTCCCTCCCATAATTCGTTAAACCGCTTCACAATGAAATCAGCGTCGCCATCAAGCAATGGCCGCGGATCTAAATCAATATGCCCTTCATTGGCATGGTAATCGCGTGTATAGATCGGAATATCGCCTTTTTTAAGCAACTCGACCAACTTCACCGCACTCATCTTTCCAAGATCGCTATCAACATGCACCCGCGCGCGTACAATAGGCCGCCCAGCAGGGTCTTCCGTAGTTTCAACACGAACTCCTTCAAGCTGATTCAATGCGTCAAAAACCTTGACTACGTCATGCTGTTCAGCAAGGCTCATCGTTTTTTGTCCATATTCATCAAGCGCAGCCAGCAGACCAAACACAGTTTCTTTGCCTACTTTCATCGCCCGGCCAATATAGGATCGATGTGCGACTGCATAAGAAACAAACTCGTTTTTCCCAGCTAAAATCCCACATGACGGACCTTCTATCGCTTTGGATCCACTAAAAATAACAAGATCGCTCACTTCGCTAAAAGTTGAAATGCCATCTTCCGCAGCTGCATCAACGATCAACGGAATGTTTTTTTCCTTGCACACTTTGTAAATCGATTCAAGCGTTGGCATATTTTTTTGGACGCAGTGATGGGATTGAACGAATAAAACAGCTGCTGTTTTCTCATTTACTGCATGTATTACATGTTCGGGCTTGCAGCCATTGGCGTAACCAACTTCTTTTACAATGCCGCCTCCAAGATAGACCATCGTCTCAATTGGCGCACCGTAATCAACATTATGGCCTTTCATCAAGATGATCTCATTCGCTAGTTTCGGTGCTTCCTTATGAAGATGTTCAACCAAATAAGGATCCTCTTTTGTAATAAGCCCGGCGATTGCTAACGTTAATGCTGCGGAAGCCGAGTTTGTAATCATCGCGCTTTCGCTCTGGCAATGGGCGGCAACTAGTTCTCCTGATCGCTTATAAAGCTCTGCCATTTCAAAATAGTGCTTGCCGCCATAAGCGATTCCACTTAAAACAGCTTCTGATAACGTCGAAACTCCTAAAATCGTCATTCTGCCACTTGCATTGATCGTCTTTTTTAAGCCATAATCAGAGCTCATGATATAACCCTCCAATGTATACGCCAATTGGTTTAATTGTCGTCTTGCTGTACCGTTTGTTTCCGTATGAATCAATTAACTCGCTGCTTTCGTCTACTTGTCGAAAAACGGTAAACTCTGCTTTTGCCCCCGGACGAAGCTGACCAAGGTCAGCGCGCCCTATTGCTACTGCTGGCTTTTCCGTGACGGCTTGAATACATGATTCTAGTGACGACCCAAGCGCTAGCAACTTTGTTAGTGTCGTTGCCATACTATAAACCGGTCCACCCTCCTTATTGCCGTTATAAATATCCGTGCTGATTGTGTCAAAAACCACACCCGACGTTTGTCCATACTCAGCCGCTTTAAAAGAAAAGCTTTCCGTTCCATGACCAATATCAAGCAAGACGCCCCGATCAATCGCTTTCGTTAGAGCAGGCAATGGCGTTCCTGTTTGATTAAATACATTGTTTTCTTTCCCGTTATAACAATGTGTGACTATATCTCCTGCGCTAAGCAAGTGCAGGATGTCCTCCACTTGTGGCGGCGCACTGCCGATATGAACCATCAGAGGCTTTTTCACACGGTCTTGCAGCTTTTTCGCCAGCTTTAAAGGCTCGATGCCACTTTCCCCAACAACACTACCGCTCATCCGAGCTTTGATTCCAACGATAAACGCTGGATACATTGTCATTGCCGCCTCTGCTGCATCTAAAGAAAGATTTGTTAAATCGCTTAATTCATCGGTCCTCGATAGTCCTACTCTTGAAATGTTTAAAAAAGACAGTACACGCGTTTTGCAACGTTCAGCAAACTCATAAAACTCCTGTATGTCATCAGCGCCACAAGTACCCGCGTCAACAACCGTTGTCACGCCTGTCTTCCAACCAATATCATCGGCCTCTGCCCCGTATGGAGGATACTTTGGAAACGCATGGGTGTGTAAGTCAATCCAACCAGGAGAAAGATAAGCATCATCAGGCAATTCGATCACATCTGCGCTGCCATCATACTGTTCGGACACTTCTTGAATCAGCCCCGCTTCAACAACAACGTCTCTCCTCTTTCCATTTGCTAGTTTTATATGTTTAAAGATCTGTTTCATAACAATGGCATACTCCTTCATCGTACATATGCATGATTTTTAAACAGGAAAAAAAGCACCCAACACCATCGCTCCGATGATAGCCCCTCCTGCTACAGGCTTATTCCATAGATAAAACAGGGCTCCTCCCAAACAAGAGCCTAAACCAATCGGGATCGACACGCTAGCAGCGGAAATAATGATTAATGGTCCAAGAAATCTTCCGGCCGAGTTTCCGGCTCCCATCATGACATCGCTACCAAACGTTGAATTCGCTTGGCCAACTGTTAATTTTTTAATTAAAATGACAATATAGCCGATTGCAACGCCTAGCGCTAATCCTGTCAACAATGAAACCCAAAAATTTTCAATTGGTAAAACAATGCCCGCCCCGAGCAACATCGCTGGAATACCAATCCCCACTCCCGTTAAAATGGATCCGCCAATGTCCAAAATACCAACGAGCCCACCTTCAAGAATACGGGCAAACAAAAAGCTTGCTCCAAATGCAGCTGCAGCTCCATACCCAGCTCCTTGAATTCCGGCTTCAAGCATGGCAACAATGGCTACTTCGTTAAAAGCGCCAACTTTATGTACATAATACATATGGGTCCCGGAAAAAATTCCGGCAGAAAGTAGCGCTACAATAATCGGAAACGACCAATCCGCATACCAAAATGATTTTTTGTATTTTAAATCGCTCTCATCTAATTGTTGAATTTTCTCAACTTCCACGCGTATTCTCCTCCTACTCTACAGAAATCAAGCTATGCAATTGCTCAAGCCAAGCCGGGACATTCATATTTAAGCTTTCGATTAATTCAATATCGATTTGGCGGAAAAACGCACTTAGCATAAACAAGACAACAATAGCCGCAAATAATGCTTTTGTCACTTTATTCCATCCGCCATCGTCTACTCCCTTACCGACTAAGATTCCTAAAACAACGCCAGGAACCGCGTTTCCCATAATAATATGAGAGAGCCCGCCAAAGACTGTTCCCCAAAACCCCGTTCGCTTTCCGGCATCTAAAGCTGCCAGCCAAAAAATAACAGGCATGACTGGGTTAATAAGCCACTCCGCAGCAGGTGCGAGCACTTCTAGCGCAACATTCCGCAATCCTACTGGTATTGCCGCTGTTGTTGAACTTAAAAATGCAACAACCACCATTCCTATAATAGCTCCTGCAAAACCCATTTTTTTCGGGTCATGCATCGTTTCCTCTATGCTACTTCCTTTTCGCATAACAAGAGCTGCAGCCCAGTTTGGGATAATCCGGTGATCAACATCTTGGGTGAATGCCCCTGCCCCAACCGCTGAAGCCCATGCATTAAAGAAGAAACCAAGACCAAATGAAAAATGCGACACACGGTCTCCAGCACAAGCATTCATCTCACCTAAAGTCCGAAATGCGCCCAGCGCTTGTGACTTTGGTGCATGGAACATACGTGCCGCTCCAATGCCTACCGCAAACCCAACAAGTCCACCAATGACAAGTGACTTCAGCAAAATGACTATAAACTCGCTCATATCTTTACCTCCTCTAAGGAGTAGTCTTTTCGTTCCATTGAATCAATTCTTGATTGAATGATTTTGTTGCGACTCCCACTCTTAATGTTATATGGTAAACCACTTTTTTTCGGGGCATGAACAAAAATAAGAAACGTTCGGTATAAGTAAGAGTTTCAGCCTTTAACACTTCCACCGATTGTGGCTCCATCCGCAGGAGCAATTGATTGTTCCCTTTAAACACTTGGCGTTGGATTTTGCTCAGTGCATGGCTAATCGCCTCTTCTTTTGAGCTTCCTTTTCCGCTCACATCTACGTGTTTGTTTCCTTGTTCAACCACAGCTGCTCACCCCTGTTGCTTTTTTAAATAAGCTTCCACAATCCGTTTACCAAGCTCTTCTTTATCCATAAACCCAAACCCTAAGACTGTATAGCCATCATTAATCGCAGTAACTCCTTCTTCGATCGATCGCATCCCGTACTTTGCTTTATAACCATATTTAGTCTGAGCGGTAATGGCCCCTGCGCCACCGCTTCCGCAAAAAGAAATGCCAAGGTCGGCAGCGACTTTATTCATCTCATCTCCTAGTTTCATATCCGCCCCCATACCAGGGACAACGATGGCCTCCGCTCCAGCTGCTTCGGCCCCCTTTCCGACATTTTGACCTTTCCCTAAACGGTCGGCAATAACAATTTTCATATGATTGGCTCCTTTTCTTCTTTCATTAGTTATAGTTGGTTACTTCAAAATGAATCGCTAATAAATACGCCTCATCATCTGGCAAATGTTCGAGTAGCCGGACGATTGATCTTGCTTGCTCTAAAGACTCGTTAGAAAGCTCATTAAACATCGCTTTATCCAGAGGATCGATTGGCGCTTTGTTTGCAGAGCGTAAGATCATTTCCGCTAAGTGATTGACTAGTGCTTCTTCCTGATAGCTCTCAAGCGTCTGCTCCTTCCCTATAAAAAAGCGATTTGCTTCTTCATGCAGTTTTTGGCACAGAGCTTCATTTTGACTTTTTCGATAATACTGGCCATAGCCCATTTTCCCACACCCCTTTTTTATACAGACTGTTCTTCCGATATGTAAGCGTTGCCTATATGCCAACAGTATACGCCAACTTCTCTATAAAGTACATAACATTATAATGTTTATTTCTAGTCTTTTGTAAGATTTTCTTTCGAACGTTTATTTAAAACCCCAGAAAACAGGGGATGGCGTGTTTTTCCTTACTCACTTTATTCATTTGTTTTAGTTCTTTCATAGACGGGTAGACATAACAATGTAAGCAAAAAACAGTCAATCAACCAAATAGATATTAAAAAAGAAGGGGCGATTTTCGTGCGTAATCAAACAAAACATTTTATTAATGGAGAATGGATCGAACCCGCTGGATCAGACACAATTGAAGTGATAAACCCTGCAACCGAAGAAGTGATTGGCAAGATTAGCGCAGGTACAAAGGAAGATCTCGACAAAGCCGTTGCTGCAGCAAAAGCAGCTTATCCTTCTTTTTCTAAGTCTACTAGAGAAGAACGAATTGACTGGCTAGAGAAGATTGTTGAAGGTTATAAAAAACGCAGCAGTGAATTAATTGATGTAATGACAGATGAACTTGGTGCTCCTCTGTCTATTTCAGAGCATGTTCATTTTAAAATGGGACTTGCACACTTTAAAAAAGCGGCTGAAGCACTCAAAACATTCTCATTTTCAGAGGATCGTGATGGTCATACACTCGTGAAAGAGAGTATTGGGGTTAGTGGTTTAATTACACCATGGAACTTCCCAACCAACCAAACATCTACTAAAATCGCCGGCGCGATTGCAGCAGGAAGTCCAGTTGTATTAAAACCAGCTGAAAAAACGCCTTATGCGGCAATGATTTTAGCAGACATCATTCATGAAGCTGGCGTTCCAAAAGGGGCATTTAACCTTGTAAATGGGACAGGTGATGTGATTGGCGACGGTATTAGCTCACACCCTGATATCGATTTTGTATCCTTTACAGGTTCTGGTGGCGTTGGTGAAAAAATTATGCAAAACGCTTCTAAAACCATTAAAAAAGTTGCACTTGAACTTGGTGGTAAATCACCACTTATTGTACTAGAAGATGCGGATATGGAAAAAGCAGCAAAAATGGCCGTTTCCAATATGTTTATGAATACTGGACAAGTGTGTACCGCAGCAACCCGTATTCTTGTGCCTAAGACAAAGAAAGACAAATTCGAAGATGCCGTTCAAAAAGTCCTACCATCATTCTCAATGGGTAACCCGCGTGAAGATGGTCATAATGCAGGACCACTTGTTTCTGAAGGTCAGTGGGATACCGTTCAATCGTACATTCAAAAAGGAATTGACGAAGGAGCGACTGTACTTGTAGGTGGAACTGGTAAACCAGAAGGTCTACACAAAGGTTACTTCGCAAAACCAACTGTTTTTACAAACGTTTCGAACGATAT
Source organism: Shouchella patagoniensis (assembly GCF_002019705.1). Lineage (GTDB taxonomy): Bacteria > Bacillota > Bacilli > Bacillales > Bacillaceae_D > Shouchella > Shouchella patagoniensis. The sequence continues at coordinate 2,615,981 of NZ_KV917377.1, forward strand.
GGTCATTGCTCAAGAAGAAATCTTCGGCCCGGTTATCTCGATCATTACGTATGATGATCTTGATCATGCATTGGAAATCGCCAACGATACGATTTATGGCCTTGCAGGCTACGTCGTTGGTAATGACCCTGAACAGCTACGCTATGTTGCTTCAAACATCCGTGCCGGTCAGATTACCGTTAATAACGCGCGGACAGACTTTATGGCGCCATTTGGCGGTTTCAAACAGTCTGGTATCGGCCGTGAGTGGGGTGACTTCGGTATTGAAGAATACCTTGAAGTTAAAGCTGTACTTGGAATGCCCTCTTAAATAGGTAACACTTGTGAGACATCATTTATGTGGAAGTTAAGACGAAAAAAAGCCTTGCAGCAAGCTGCGAGGCTTTTCCGTCGCCCGCAAACAGCGAAATGCATACTGGACGCGTGATTTTTTCATCAGTAAAACGGCGTGCGACATTCTTGATCAATCGAGATTTTGTCAACAAACTGAACTCCGCATGCAGGAACTTTCTTCTTCTTACTCTTCATTTTTGTTGATGATGCCATACAGCACGACGTCTTCAAATAAACCATTTTTTACTACATGGTCTTTTTGGATTCCTTCATATTCCATCCCGCACTTTTCCATGATCTTTCCAGAGGCAGGGTTTGATTTCAAAAATCGTGCATAAACCCGGTGGTATTTCTTTTCACTAAATACAAACTCAATAACTGCCTTTGCTGCTTCTGTTCCGTATCCATTGCCCCAATACTCTTCTGCTATCCAGTAACCCATTTCCCCATTTCGATGAGGTTGCTGATTCGACATACTAATTGCGCCATATAACTGTCCGCTAAACTTATCTGTTACTGCAAATTCATATCGTTTATTCTCTTCGAAATTCTGTTCATGAGTCGAAATCCATAAAAGAGCGCAATCCAGTGTATAAGGATATGGAAGAGTTAACGTACTCTTATATAGATTATAATTGTTGCACATTCTACTGACCGTTTCAGCATCCTCTTTTTTAAACAAGCGTAAAAGCAAACGATCTGTCTCAATTGTTTTCTCTGTTTTCTGATAAATAATCCCTTCACCTCATTCTCCTGATTTCAGCCAGATATTGCATTCCATTATACATGAAAACACATTGGTCAATTCGTTTTGTTACATGATTCTGTAAATAATATTAACGAATGATGTATAAGAAAAAACCTAGGCGGATACAATGGTTATTGTATTCCCTATTCCCCCTTTAACCTCTAACAAATTGTTAGAGGTTTTTTTGTTTTCCACGCTCTATTCATACATCGTCTTCGGACAGGCATACAATGATATATGCTTCGTTCCGGAAGGATGAAAAACGTGAATAGCTCTACTTCTCTAGCTTCTTTCTATGCACTTACTGCTGTTTGTTTCTGGGGTATCTCATTTGTATCTGCCAAGGTGGTTCTCCCGTTTATTGATTCAAGCACGCTCCTTTTTATAAGATTTGGGATCGGTGCACTTTTTCTGTTTCTCTTGCTCCTTTTCTCAAAAGGAGCTAAACTTCCGCCTCTCCGCTATTTGCCTCACTTATTTGTATTAAGTGTTATCGGTGTTTTTGTGCATCAATTGCTGCAACTTACTGCGTTACTTACTATTGATGCCTCAGCAGCAGGCTGGATGATTTCATTTGCACCTGTTTTTACGGTAGCTTTATCAATTGTATGTTTAAACGAACGCCTAACGCCTAAAAAATCAGTTGGTATTGTCATCGCAACGATTGGTGTGATATTGGTTATCTCTGGCTCAAATGGACAATCAGTTGCTTTTTATGCCAACATAGGTTATTTCCTCAAGCTACTAAGCACGCTGAATTGGGCGATTTATTCCATTTTGTAAAAACAAATCGTGATTCCTTTACCACCTCTTGCGATTACATGTTATACATGCCTTATAGGTGCGTTATTATCGATGCCTCTTTTCCTCTCAAACGAGGGCACTAAGCAACTTTATTTAATAGGTATAGTTGAATGGTCACACTTATTGTTTTTAGGTATTTTTGTTTCTGGAATTGCCTATTGGTGCTGGTCTAAAGCGATTAACACAATTGGTGCTTCTCGCACCTCTTCTTTTTTGTATGCGGAACCGATTGCTACACTGATTGCAGCTGTCCATCTTCTCAATGAAAAAATCGTACTCATAAGCATGGTTGGCGGCGTCATAATTATAGGAGGAGTTATTTTAATGAACAGAAGTGGCGATAAGTTTATAACTAGATATAAGAGGTGATTGCTACAATGTTTACTAAAAGGATTCATCAAGTGTTAGGGTCCTTAAAGTCGCCGAATATGACCGAACTACGTGATGCCATACTCTCGCTTGATGCAAAAATGAAAGATGTGTCTCCTTATTTAATGCAAGACGAACACAAACCTTATTACCGTCAATTGCTGTTCCAGTCTAAGGAAGTGGAACTGCTTGTTATGAACTGGTCTAATCTAGACTGCGCACCCCATGATCACGGGAATTCATTTGGATGGATTCAAGTGGTTAGCAATGATTGTCAAAATACTGTCTATAAGACCAATGATGACGGTATACCGCAAGAACTATTTACCCAAACCCATAGAAACGGAAAACTCTTTCTCGCTCCAAGAAAAGGGATTCATAAAATGAAGGGAAGAAAAGGTTTAGTTACGTTACACCTTTACGCGCCACCCATTACCGGAATGAAAGTTTATGATTTACAAAAGTGCGCAGCATGCGTTGTTGCGGATGATTGTGGTGCCTGGTGGCCAGAAGAGCAACGGCAAAAGATAAGAGAATATCAACTCGCCAGTCCAGCATTGAATAAAGAATAAGAGGGTATAGTGACAAGGAAACGAATATGTTAAGGAGATCAAAAATGGAGGAAACAGATGCTTATTTCAGAATTGCAACCAACGAAGTTAACAGATGACCAGTTAACGCAATTGCTGTTTCATTATAAAGAAGATGATGGTCAAGCCGGAGAATGCATTTTCGTCCCTGGCAGCAGCAAAGCTGTTGAACTTCGAGTACCAAAAGCAATTGAGTTGTATAAAGCTGGAAGAGCACAAAAAATGCTTTTCTCTGGTGGGGTATCTTGGGACCAAACGAAAAAGCCGGAAGCCGTCATGATGGGTGAACGAGCTTTGAAAGAAGGTGTACCGGCAAACGATATTTTAATTGAAGACATCTCCTTACACACAAAGGAAAATGTTCTTGCATCGTTGCTTGTACTCGATCGTGCCTTCGATTTGCATAATATTAACCATATGATCATCGTTACCGCAGAGATCCACATGCGACGCGTCTATTTAACTATGAACATGTATATGCCTAGTTGGATCACATACTCTCTCTGTCCTGTATCAGACCGGACAACAAAAGAAAGCAATTGGTTTTCGAACCGTTATGGCCGCAAGCGGGTCGAAACTGAAGCGACCAAGCTAATCGATTATACACGAAGAGGGGCAATTGCTGACGAAGAGTTAAAACTGATTTAATCTCGTCAGTTTATCCTCTTCTTTTCTTTAAATACCCTCTTCCGTTCTTCCATAGGACACGCAAATTCCCCTCCTCTATTAGAAGAAAACGTCAATTCCTTTGTCCTTATTTTTTTCATAGATATCACAACGATAGCGCTCTTCCATACCGGGCGCCGTCAAATACTGTAAGATCATCTCGAGCGTATTTGGTTTTTTGCTTTATGATGAAATCCTTTGATATTCATTTCAACAGTACGTCGTTTACAACGCCAAAAAACACTCCTTGTACAAGGAGTGTTTAAACGAAAGCTTCTTAGCGCGTATAATACATTAATGCAATCGCACCTGGACCTGTATGCGTACTAATAATAGGAGACGTTTCCATGATCGAGAAATTAAAGTCATCGCGCACCTGCTTCAAGCTATCCAGGACTTGCTTACTAAAACGTTCTGCTTCAATATGGGCAATGCCTATATACCCAATATCTGAACCTTCCGTTTCCGTCTTAAATTTATCCGTTAAGAATTCAACCACTTGCTTATACGAGCGCTTTGTTGCAACAGGCGTATATGCCCCTTCCTTAATAGCGGCAATTGGCTTAATCTTCAAAAGTGAACCAAGTAACGCTTTTCCTTTACCGATTCGTCCACCTTTTGCCAAGTATTCTAGCGTATCAACCACAATATACAATGAAGTGTTAGCACGGATTTGCTCAATCTCTTTAAGAATATCTTCTATTGATGCGTCAGCTTCTGCCATTTCAGCAGCCCGTTTAACTTGAAATGCTAATGCGGTTGAAATAAATTCAGAATCAACAACAGTCACGCCACTACCAATTTGATCCGCTGCCATTTGTGCAGATGTAACTGTACCGCTCATTGCACTTGTCATATGAATGGAAAGAACATGGGAATCGGGCTCCGCAAGCAGCTCTTCATAAACACGGATAAATTCCCCAACTGGCGGCTGAGAGCTTTTTGGTAACTCTTCGCTTGTTGTGAGTAAGTGAGCAAACTCTTTTTTACTAATATCAACACCATCTAAATAAGTGGTGCCTCCTATATTAATCGACAACGGAACGACCGTAATTCCAAGTGCATTCAATTCGGCTTGATCGAAATCACAGGTAGAATCCGTTACAATTTTAATTTTCGTCATGGAAGCCTCCTTCTAACTAATTTACTTTTTTCTACTCCCATACGTTACAGGCATTTATGCTTGTAGTATGACATAGCAGGAAAGCGATGTAAACGCTTCCTAAACTAGCAGAATAATAATAATACACTGTATTTCCATAATTGTTTGTGCAATGTTGAAACTCATTGATTCTCTTACTGTAACATGACTTAAGTTGAATACCAAAGCAAATCCATTGGTGTCATTAGCTTTACCTAAATTTTAGAAAAAGCCCTCTCTTACATAAAAACAAGACCTTCATCTTGTTATTTATTGATGTGCGAATAGAAGATACGTTTCTTTCTCCACACTCCCGGCATACACTTCGCTTTCCGCGGGCGACGGATGAGCCTCACAGCGTAGCCGTGGGTCTCATCATCATCTTTTCTCCCGCAGAGTCTACGTGTATGCCGTCCGCTAGTTGCAGATCCCTATAGTATAAAAATTTAAAACAAATTGGTTACAGAAAAGAGTTGCCGTCCGTTTTACATAACGCATGTGTGTTGCTAAGCAAGGCCCGCGGTTCGATTGTACAGCCTGTAAATATCCATGATAGTCAATGCCCCACTCACTTTGATCGGTTAAAAAACCATTCGTGACCCCACATACTTTTACTCCAAAAACAACAATTAAGTCAAATAGAACATAAAATAAGCCAATCTGCATTTTTCGTAGATTGGCTTTACGTTTTTTGTTTATTCTTCGTCAAGAGACAGGCCGTCGACATGCTTTCTTGACATCGTATTTTTTGTTTTGCGGTACTCTTTGCTCTTAAAGATAATGTCAAAATCGTAGTCTGCCGGATACAGCTCACTTGCCGATATCGCTAGCTCGAGCCGCTTATGGTTCACCGTTTTCTTCTCGCCTTTTATTTGCACCACATAGTTCCCCGATCCGTCCGGACCCGTATAAACAATCGCGGTCTCTCCAGTTGCTGCCACTGTTACATTGTCACCTTGACTAAATGCTTTTACCGTGTCTTCGGTACCTTTTCTTTTTTTCGTTGATCGCACGTATTTATTGATAATCACCTGGCGTTTGTAGTCGTCATGATTCAGTTGGTCTTTGCTGAACCGATCTGTATAAACAGACGCTTCTTTATAAGCCACTTCATGAGCGCGTTCAACCATCGATGGATGCATGCCTAACTTTAAAGCAATATCAAATGCTTGGCTTTTCCCTGTTTTTCCGAGGAGTAGCCTGTACGTTGGGGCAAGAGTTTCCAAATCAAACTCCATTGATGCATTAAGAAAACCTGACGTCGTATGAGCGAATTCTTTCATTTCGCTATAATGGGTTGTCGCAAACAACGTTGCACCCTTTTGATACAATTGCTCTAAAATGACAATAGCAAGTGCCATTCCTTCTGCTGGGTCGGTACCTGACCCAAGTTCATCAATCAAGACAAGAGACCGGTCATTTGTCTGGCGCATGATCTCGATAATGTTGACCATACGTGAACTAAATGTGCTTAAATTATCAGTAATGCTTTGTCCATCACCAATATCAACAAACACTTGACCGAAAAGAGCCGTTGAGCTTCCTTTTTCAACCGGTATTGGTAGACCTGATTGTGCCATGAGCGTTAACAGCCCTATTGTTTTTAGAGTGACTGTTTTTCCGCCAGTATTCGGACCCGTAATGACAAGCGCACGTTCGTTTTCACCAAAGCGAATGGAAAGCGGGACTGCATTTTTACCCAGCATTGGATGACGTGCTTGTTTTAAGTCAATATGATACGCCTCATTTACAGTCGGGGCGATCGCATCAATTGCCTGGCTGTACTTCGCTTTTGCAAAAAGCACATCATAGTGGTGCATCACTTCAATTGCAATCTGAATTCCATATTCATAGGAGAGCAACTGTTCAGTTAGCTCATATAAAATTCGTTCAACCTCTGCTTCTTCTGCCATTTTCATAATCGAGATTTCTTCTTGAAGATCGCTTAATACGGTGGGTTCCATAAACAGTGTTGAACCAGAAGAAGACGCGTCAAGCACCGTTCCATCTACTTTTGCGCGATACTCCTTTTTGATCGAAAGCACAATACGGCCATTTCTTTCCGCTGAGGTCTTATCTTGTAAATAAGGTGTGTAGCGTTTGTTTTTCACAAGGCTTTGCGCCTTGTCTTTTAACTTATCTCGTAACGTCACCAACTGGCGTCGCAAGTACGCAAGATCACTTGATGCATGATCATCGATTTGCCCGTGACGTAAGCAACCAGCAATTGCTGTTTCAAGTGGCTCCATCTCTTCAATTGAAAAAGCATAACTCGAAACCACAGGCGCAATTCCTTCTTTGTCTTTCATAAACGCCTTTAATTTACGACAATGATCTAGGAATGATAGCACGTGCACGAACTGATCGGCACGGACGTACAATCCTTTTTTTGCCTGCTCTAAATACTGATCGATCTCTCCAAGACTATGGATTGGCACACTCCCACTTCTAGTAAGGATACCAAGCGCTTCAGTAACCTCCGCTAATTTCTGTTCAACTTGTTTTCTGTCTTGTAGAGGTTGAAGATCGATTATTGTTTGCTTCCCGGCCTCGGTGCGGGCGTAAGACGCCATTTCAGTTAAAATATCATGAAAGCCTAGTGCTTCAAATGCTTGTTGATTCATTTTCATTTTCCCTCCTAATTTTTCCTGGCCTCCATAAACGCATGCCTAGACGACAAAAAAGCCGCCATGAACAAAGCGCTCATGACGGCAGGGTATACGTATGGTGAGAGGCGCTGATCACGGTTTTTTAAATACAAAAAAACCATGACACCTCTGCCATAGCAATAACTTCCCTTTTGGCTATGATGCGTGTTCTTAACTGATACCAACATGCGCACAAATAAACAAACGTCGCTTCACCACGTTTTTTTGCATGTAGGCTATCCAATTTGTTGGATTAGTTAAGAACAACCAGATACATAAAAAGATCTCCTTTTAAAAGGGAATAATTGATTTCACACTTATCTTATGAAATGAGGAGTTATTTGTCAATGGTACTTCATATAGAGAAAGAACAATTAATTATTCCATCTCCCCATGACAACAGTATGGTAATAATGACCATCTGAAAGCTTTTTATCATTTTCTAAAATACCTTCAATCTTAAAACCAAACTTTTTATAAAGATTTATCGCTGGAGCGTTTGTTTCTAGAACACTTAACGTTATTTTTTTTATTCCGATTGCATCAGCCCATGCAATCGATTCTTTTAGAAGGTTTGTTCCAATACCGAAGCCCCAATAATCTTTTAAAACACCTACTCCAAACTCTACTTTATGGGCAAATCTTTTTAATTGATTTCCTTCGCATCTTGAAAAGCCAACAATGTTCTCGTTAACTGTTGCAACTAGAAAAAGGTTTTTTAGATCTTTCGAGTCTGTCTTAATTAATTGCTCAAAATCACTTGTATCTAAGTATGCTTCCCCTTTTTCTCTATTTAGATTTTGTGTTTCACCATCAATCTGCAATCTAATTTCAGATAAATTTTTTGCATCTTTATTACTAGCAGGTCTTATGATGAAGCAGGTCCCGTTCACATTAAATGTCTTCTGAAGAACAACCATCTCACTTACCTCCTTGTTAGTTAGTTGCCATGTAGTTCAAGGACTTATGTAAAAATCCTCGGCTTGATCTAGAAATCCCTTTAGCTTGATTCTGCCTAAGAACAAGAAAAAAGCACGGTTCGGCACAATGCCGAACTCATGCTCATCTTTTATCCTTTTCGTACTACTTTTGCTTTTAAACCCATCAATAGTTCATACACAATTGGTACGATAACAAGTGTTAACAATGTCGAACTTGTTAATCCGCCGATTACTGTAATACCAAGACCTTTTGAAATGAGCCCGCCGCCTTCTAATCCAAATGCAAGTGGTAGAAGCGCCCCAATTGTTGCTAATGCCGTCATTAAGATCGGACGTAAACGAGTTGTGCCCGCTTCAAGCAACGCATCTCGAGTAGAGAGTCCTTCTTTTTCTTTATGAATGACGCGGTCGATTAGCACGATTGCATTCGTGACAACAATACCGATAAGCATCAGTACACCAATTAATACCGAAATACTAATCGTTTCACCTGCAATGAGTAGACCAACAATCGATCCAATCGCAATAAATGGTAAGGAGAACAAGATCGCAAATGGAGCTAGGCCACCACCAAATGTAACAACTAAAACAAAGTAAACAATTGCAATTGCTGCTAGCATAGCTAAACCAAGTTGTGTAAACGATTCTTCAATATCAGCTGTAACGCCACCAATTTGCGTAGTGACACCATCTGGAAGCTCTAACTCATTAACGTCATCCATAATGGCCGCCGATACACTAGACACATCTTCAGACAAGATCTTGGCAGAAGCTTCTGCATAAACCTGACCTTCTCGTCTTGTAATCGTTGATGAAGTTGTTCCTTCTTCAATGGTTACAAGGTCCGAAATCGGTACTTCTGTTCCGAATTGAGTCTGTACCGTTACATCTGTTAATTCATCAATATTATCATACTCTTCTTCATCGGTTGCGATGATTACATCTAAGTCTACTCCATCTTCAACAACCGTCGTTATTGCGTCATGGCTATCAACAGAGTAAAGAGCCATTCCTAGTTGTGCAGTCGTTAAACCAAGTTCGCTTAACTGTTCCTGATCGACAGAAAGTGTATATTCATCATAACGATCGGAAATGGTTGTTTCCGGTTCATCAAGATCTTCGTATCCAGCCATTAAATCAGCTACTTCATTTACGACTGGTTCAATTTCTGCTTCAGAGTCTCCATATACACGAACAGAGAAATCACTTGATCCCATTCCACCTGTCGCAATATCTTGAGATGCCCATGTCCCGTTTTCCGTTACAGCTTCAAGATCCTCAATCACTGCATCTTTTTCAGCTGTAAAACCTTCATAGTCATCATCATACAAGATGTAGAAGATTGCTGAATTGCCACTCGATGCCATCATAGGCATTGGGCTTTGACCACCAAGCGAAAATTGGAATGTATCAATGCCGTCGCGTTCGAGCAGCACCGCTTCTGCTGCATCTACATCCGCTTCTGCATCGTCAAATGTTGTTCCTGCATTAGGGGAATACGTTGCAAAAACCATTTTTTCTTCTTCTTCAGGTAAGAAACTCACGCCAACAAAAGGTGTGAGCATTAAGCTCCCAACTAATAACGCAACTGCTATTAGCGACGTAATCCATTTATGATTAAGCGTCCAGACGAGTAATCGACGGTACGCACCAGCTAATTTGCCTGGCTTTTCTTCATGGTGCTGATGTTTTTTGGGAATTCCTTTTTTAAACATTGAATGAGCCATCATCGGCACCACTGTTATCGCTACAAGAAGCGATGCAAATAAAGCAAAAATCACCGTTAATCCAAATGGAAGGAATAATTCACCGACCATACCTTCAACGAGCCCAAGTGGGAGAAAAACCGCACTTGTTACAATGGTTGAAGAAAGGATTGGCTTAAATACTTCTTTTGTTGCGTCTTTAATTAACTCGCGCCCGGACAGAGATTCCTGTTTCGATCCCATTCGTCTAAAGATATTCTCAACCACAACAATGGAGTCATCTATAACCCGACCAATTGCGACCGTCATCGCGCCTAACGTCATTAAGTTCAATGTAATATCAAGTTGCTGCAAAGCAATCAGGGCGATAAACAGCGAAATCGGAATGGAGATAACCGATATAATCGTTGATTTGATGTTACGTAAAAACAGCATAATAACTAAAATAGCAAATAACGCTCCGAATAATGCTTTGCTAATCATGGTGGCTACTGCTTCTTGGATCGGTTCGGCTTGATCCATTGTAATTGAAATCGAAGTGCCTTTCGCTTCAAAATCGGCAATAGCTTCTTTAACTGCTTCCGCCACTTCAACTGTATTTGCATTTGACGCTTTTACAATTTCAACGCCAATTGATGTTTCGCCATTTGTCCGTGAGATTGAGCTTGATTCTGTAACGACCTCAACGTCGGCTACTTCTTCAAGTGCTACAGTCTCCAGTTGCATCGGTGGCATTTCGTCTAAACTAAATTCTTCCCCACCTAAATCACCACTCGGGGGAGCCACGCCTTCCATTTCTTCCGCCCCAGGAGGAACCATCTCTGGCATTCCCTCCATGCCAGACGTATCTGGAATGACTGGTAGTTGCAACGATCGCAAATCTTCAAGTGTAGTCGCGCGACCATCGATTACAACCGACTGTTCAGCCCCTTCAAACGTATAAAGACCAAGAGGGAACCGCATTGACGTACCTTGTAAAAGTTGGGTGACCACCTCTTCAGTCAGCCCATTTTCAGCAAGTGCATCTTGATCAAACAAAATTTGTACTTCTTGTGCTTCTTGCCCTGTTGCAGTTACTGATGCAACTCCTGAAAGGCCTTCTAAGGAAGGAACCACTTCATCCTCAACCATTTCAGTTAGTTCAGCCAAGTCCATACCTTCTTGTGAAACACTTAGTGTAAGAACTGGGAATGCACCAAAACTAAGGCGTGAAACAGTCGGTGTTTCAACACCGTCAGTAAAATCAATGCTTTCGACAACATCTTTTACTTCTATTTCTGCCTCTTCCATGTCTTTGCTAAATTCATACTCGATTTGAATCGAAGAAAAATTTTCGAAAGAAGACGATTGAACGACCGCTACTCCGTCTAAATTCTCAATCGCTTGTTCAATTGGTATGGAAACCTCGTCAGCAATTTCCTCCGGTGTTGCTCCAGGATAAACGGCCGACACACTAACAAGAGGGGCATCGATATCTGGAATAACCTCTTGATTCATTGTCGTTCCAGCGTATATGCCTGTGATAGCGATAATAATGGTTAATAGCCAAATCGCAAACTTGTTATTCATCGAAAACGAAATGATTGATTTCATTGTTTGACTCCCTATTTTAATTTTGGCGCTGGCAAACGGTTGCATCGACTCCACGTCTTCTTAAACGCGCAGCGATCACTTCTAACAGTTCTACGTCTTGTTTGTTTTCTTTGGGTTTATCTGTATGTACCCATAAAAAACGATTCACTATGGTTTTCACACTCTCTCCCCTCCAAACTGACTGACCAGTCATAATACATACATACTACCTAATTAACCACCTTATTTCAATGGTTATTCTTATGTAATTGTGTCTATTTTTATCAAAATGACCCACTGGTCATTTTATTAGTATCGTTTTTCTTTATTATCTGGTACGCTATCTATAAATATATAAAATGAGAGGACTGCGTTTTGAATGAGCGATAAGCGAACATTACTAATTGAGGCAGCTATGCGCCTTTTTGCAAGCAAAGGGTTCCACTCAACCTCGATTCAAGAAATCGCTAAAGAAAGCGGCATTTCGAAAGGCGCTTTTTATCTGCATTTTCATTCGAAGGACGAGTTACTCGTAGCGATATTCCGTTTTTATTATGGCCGTTTATGGGAGAAAGTAACAGACGTTGAGGAGAAAGGGTTGCCTCCAAAAGAGTCTTTTAAAAAGCAACTTGAAGTTCAGTTTCGAGAAATCGTAGGTCATAGAGACTTTATTATTATGCAATTTCAAGAACAAGGTCTCGCGTCAAACCCAGAAATGGCAAGGTTTATGTGGGAAAAGAAAAAGGAAATCCATTTATGGTATGAGAAGAATTTGCTACGGATTTATGGAAAAGAAGCCCAGGAGTACATCGTTGATGGGAGCGTAATTTTAGAAGGGATGTTGCATTCCTATTTCCATATAATCATGTTAAACAATCTTTCTATTTCTGCTAATACTTTAGCGCATTTTTTAATACAACGATTAGATGATGTTTTCACGTGTCTCATAAACAGAAATGAACCACCTCTTTTAACAAGAGAGTCCATTAAAATGCTACTAGCAAAAAGTCCAAATGATGTACCTGCGGCTCGAGAACAAATTGAATCAACGTTAGAAAGAATGCAACAGATCCTCTCGACATTAGCTCTTCCTTCAGAAACACGGACAGACCTGGAAGATGCACTACAAGTACTCACAGCTGAACTAGAAAAAACCGAACCTAAGAAAGTCGTGTTTCAAGGGATGCTCGCTGCTTTTTCAAATATAGAAGAACTACGTTTGGAACGTGATAAATTGGCTTTATTGCTAGGGGTTTAACAAAATGAGAAAAAGCGCCGTGTGTTATGCACGACGCTTTTTCTAACGATAACCTTGATAAGGTGATGGAGGAGTCAAATGGTTTGCTTCTCCCGTCCTCTGTTGATTGCCACACCAAGTTGGAGGCCCGAGAATAACCGATTCTTGAATCGGAGCAACCGCCCTAGCGTACTCATTTGGGTCCACGCAGTAAGCAAGGTTTACAATTTCTTTAGGCGTGAAGCGTAAAAAGTCTGATCCGTATACAATATCTGGGGTTGGCTGATCAAAAATTGTAAGAAGATGCGTATGATCTTGTAACGCCACAATCCAATGAAACCATCCTTTCGGAAACTCGGATACTTGTCCTGGACCAAGCCGGTACGACATAAGTTGTTGTGTAAAAGGATTAAAAACCGTTGTAGTGACTTCACCGGAAATAACAAAGACCAGCTCTGTTACGTTTGTATGCCAGTGTGGTTGGACGATTATGTTTTGACTTAAATGTACATTAAAGAGACCCGTTTTTATTGCGGGTAATTGATCGGCAAATACTTGTGTGATGAAATTTTGCGAATCACGTTGATAATTGACTGTCGTTGTTGCATCAGCTGCAAGCGCTAGCCCAGGAGAAGACAAAAGATGTTGATTCATAGCTGAACCTCCTTTTTCCCTGCCTATTCCTATGCAGCAAATTCACACAACATGCAAAAAAGCCTGGCGTCTTAAGAATATGAACGCCAGACTTACATATTTTTATTGATGTACTTATTCAGCTAGCTCAAGCGCTATCTCCATCATTTTCGTAAAGGATGTTTCACGCTCTTCTGATGTCGTTTCTTCTTGCTTAAAGATATGGTCACTTACTGTTAGAATACAAAGCGCGTTCACACCCGCTTCTGCAGCATTCATATAAAGAGCAGCGGCTTCCATTTCAATTCCAAGGATGCCCATGTCACGCCATTTCCCAGCAGCTTCTTTATCAGCGCTATAAAACGTATCGCTAGAAAGAATGTTCCCTACATGTACCTCTTGTCCTTTTTCATCGGCAATGTTTTTCGCTTTCTCAAGCAATGAGAAAGACGCGATTGGCGCGTAGTGACCAGGTAAGTGGTACTGGCTCACATAATTTGAGTTTGATGACGCACCCATTCCAATGATAATGTCATATAAATTCAAGTTGTCTTGAAGCGCTCCACAAGAACCGATACGAATTAAATTCTTCACACCAAAAATATGAATGAGTTCCCACGAGTAGATTCCCATGCTCGGCATACCCATACCTGTCCCCATAACAGAAATACGCTTGCCATTATATGTACCTGTATAACCAAACATATTACGGACGCTATTAAATTGTGTAACGTCTTCTAAAAATGTATCCGCAATAAATTTTGCGCGTAGCGGATCACCTGGAAGTAAAACCGTTTCAGCGATCTCTGCACCTTTTGGATTAATATGAGCTGTCTGTTTATGTTCTGACATGTTCTGTCTCCTTTATCGTAATCGATTTGGCCTTCCATCTTATACTATAGCTTGTGCATTTGCATGAATGAAATGCAAACGTCTTCCTCGTCTATCATAGTAAAATCAAAGCATATGCGCAACGAAGAATCATTCCTAGCGACTTCCTTATCTATTTCCACATCAGTTATCATTCGATTTTACTCATCAAGAAGCTTCTTATTTTTCTTAAATGAACTTTTTAACGAAGCATAATGGATCAAGAACCAAAAAACACCCGCTATAATTGCTGTAGCAATAAGTGAGATCCATTCTTCTCCCCCTGAAGATAAGGACTTGTAAAAGAAAAAAGATACTAACAAACCGGATCATCCCTCGTATTATTCCTTTTACTTCTCGTTTAAACGATGGTTTTGAGGCAACGTCCGAATATTCTATCCCAGAGATGAGGCAGGTTGCTCATGGAGTCGGAACTTCCTTTTCGTATTCTAGCTCTTGCTAAATCGTGAGCTATTCCTCTCAACCTTCTGAGATCTTCCTCCCCAATTCCTGAGCTCCTCTCTCTAATTCCTGATCTTCTCCCCCGATTCCTGAGCTGCTCTCCCGGTTCCTGATCTTCTCTCCTGATTCCTGAGCTCCTCCTCCCAATTCCTGATCTTCTCCCCCGGTTCCTGATCTTCTCCCCCGATTCCTGAGCTGCTCTCCTGATTCCTGACCTCCTCTCCCCAATTCCTGAGCTGCTCTCCTGATTCCTGACCTCCTCTCCCAATTCCTGAGCTCCTCTCCCCAATTCCTGATCTTCTCTCTCCAATTCCTGACCTCCTCTCCCAATTCCTGATCTTCTCTCCTGATTCCTGAGCTCCTCTCCCCAATTCCTGAGCTCCTCTCCCCAATTCCTGAGCTGCTCTCTCCAATTCCTGATCTTCTCCTCTCAATTCCTGAGCTGCTCTCCCAATTCCTGATCTTCTTCCCTCATTCTTGATCTTCTCCCACGGATTCCAAAGCTCCTCTCCCGATATTGTTCCACGGAACAATAAAAAATCCCAAAGACTCCTTCAAAAGAAGTTTTTGGGATAAGAGTTGTTTATTCTTTTGTAAATTCTTTATCGCTTCGGACGGTATCAATTTCGCGTACGACGCTTTCAATGTACTCGCGTTTCGGTTCGAGGAACGGTGGCAAGGATAGTTTTTCACCTAGTGTTTCGTATGGTTCATCGCCCATAAAGCCAGGACCGTCTGTTGCAAATTCAAATAGAATTTGTGGAGAGACACGTGTATAAAGCGATTCAAAGAAGTGACGATCCACATAGCCTGATGTGTTAAAGCCCATTGATTCAAGGTGATTTGTCCATTCATCAAGCACCGCTCGATCTTCAACACGGAAGGCAGCATGGTGGACAGTGCCATAGCCTTGGCGCGCTCTTGGCAAAATCATATTATGCTCAACAACAACTTGCGCTCCGTTACCACCTTCGCCTACTTCATAGAGAAAAAGCGAACCTTCATGAGCAACTTCTTTAAAGTGAAGGGCGTTTTCCAATACTTGTTTGAAGAAATCTACATTTGCCACGCGGACGAAAATGGGACCAAGACCTGTAATTGCATATTCAAGTGGTATGGGACCTTTTTGCCAAGGAGTACCTGATTCTACTCCTTCGTTTTTCTCATCTGATATAAGCTGATAGTGCTGATCATCAAAATCAACAAAAGATAACGTTTTTTTCCCAAATACTTCTTTTATGCCAGTATGGTTTACATCCATACGGTCAAATCGTTTTTCCCAGTAATCAAGCGCATTATCCGTTGGAACCCGAAACGACGTTTTATAAATCTCATCGGTCCCGTGTGACCCTTTCGGAATGCCCGGAAAATCAAAGAACGTCATATCTGTTCCTGCACTCCCTTTATCATCTGCAAAAAATAAGTGATATGTTTGAATGTCATCTTGATTGACTGTTTTCTTAACTAAACGCATGCCGAGAACGTGTGTGAAAAAGTCATAATTTTTTTCCGCACTGCTCGTAATTGCAGTAACATGGTGGATTCCTTTTAAATGATTCATGTATTATTGCCTCCTTAAAGTGGCGAATCGTTTCTTTGGTTTTATCTCTAATTCAATTATACTTAATTCGAGATATTTGTCAACGAATGAATATCAGTCGATACCTTTCGAAAAGTTTGTGTTCATGAGCGCTTTATTATGTACAGGCAAAAGGAAAAACCAACTCAAAGCAGTCGAGTTGGTTCATTCAAGACATCTGCTCCCTTAAATAGAGCCGATTGATTTTCTCTTATTGCTCCTTTGAAAGTACGCCTCCTGCTTCAAAGAAACGATTAATCCGTTGTTCTACGTCCTCATCCTCAACTAACGGAGGTGCGTGATGCCCTTTAATACGTGCGTCAATTATGACATTGTCACAACCCCAGTGTTTGTTTGCCGTGAAACTATTCACTCCATACATGTCATGTGACGGGTTGCTGCGGGTAAACGTTGTCCAGAGGAAATTCTGCCATGATTTGCTTACGAACTCACTGTCATCACATAAGATGATTAATGGGCAATTTTCTAGTCCACCCTCCTTCGCAAGTGCATTGGTTAAGGTTGTCATTTCTTTTCTAACTTGCGCATAGTCTTTGAACGCCTTTGTTTCAATCGCAATCACACCAGGTATAATTAAGTCGGCTCGTTTTATTGCTTTTGCATCAAGAAGTGCTTCAGGTACTGCTGTACATAATTCTCGTTTAACATCACCATATGCCGCAAACACAACTTTACTGCCGCTATTTAAACCTGTACCACTGTAATCCAGCGTATCAATCGTTGTATTCGTTTGGAAATGCAGGTCACGCTTTAAGTCGATTCGTTTTAATATATATTGGAGAAAAACCTCTTCATCATGTGTACTTACTGGTTCATCTTGTTCTGCCGTTAGAAACAAATATTTCGCCAAGCTAAGCTGGCCAAACCCAAGAATGCGATTCGCGATCGTTAACAATTCAGTTGGTTGTTTCACTTCTTGGTAAGGTGTGTATCGCTCACTTCCAATCGCAAACAGGAGTGGATGCACCCCCGCTGCATCAATAGCATGAACTTCTTTTACTCCTGGAAGCTCTTGCGTCACCGCATCACCAGTTAGCTCATGAATAAGCGCACCGAAGCTTGTATCTTCTTGCGGTGGTCGCCCAACAACGGTAAATGGATAAATGGCCCCTTTGCGTGCATAGACTTTATGCACTTTTAGGACAGGAAACTCATGCGTCAAACTGTAATAACCTAAGTGGTCACCAAAAGGACCTTCAGGCTTCGTATCGTCCGGATATAAGTCACCTGTTATCACAAAGTCAGCATCGTGGCTCACACAATATCCATCAACATAGCCATAACGAAAACGACGACCTGCCAACAGTCCTGCAAATAACATCTCACTAAGCCCCTCTGGTAACGGCATTACTGCCGACAATGTATGAGCAGGTGGCCCACCAACAAAAATGCTCACTTTTAATGGCTCGCCTTTATTCGCCGCTTTTGTCTGGTGTACACCAATGCCGCGTTGAATTTGATAATGCAAACCAACTTCCTTGTTCTGTTCGTACTCATTACCGTTAAGCTGCACGCGGTACATCCCAACATTGGCATTCATCATGCCGGGTTTATCAGGGTCTTCGGAATAGACCTGTGGCAGTGTAATAAATGCACCGCCATCATCTGGCCAAGAGTGAATAAAAGGAATATCAGAGATCTCAATCTCTTCAAGCTGTGAACCATTTAAACCAGGCTTCCTCATTGGTAATGCTGCTAGCGCGGAAAATCCATTGCCCAAATTTTTTAATGGGTTTTTAATGGCCTTCATTGGATCATCGCGCAGCGCGATAATTTGTTCGACTTTATCCCAGTTCTTACGAAACATAAATTTACTTCGCTCAATTGAACCAAACAAGTTCGCAACAGCAGGGTATCTCGAGCCCTTCACATTTTCAAATAAGATAGCTGGTCCACCTTCTTGGTAAGTACGACGCTGAATAGCAGCCATTTCTAAGTATGGGTCCACTTCTTCTTTTATGCGGACAAGGTGACCATGAGCTTCCAAATCAACAATGCATTCTTCTAAATTTTGATACATAAAACGCCATCCTTTCAACCGGTCTCTCTCTCCTGTCTATTATGCTGGCTCACTTAATCATCAGTCAAACGACATCTATACGATTTTCATTGAATAATGAGCAGGTATTACATCGTTGATAGAGAATAAATGAAGACTACAGGTTGATTAAACATAAAGCTCATCTTCATAATGCCGCTGCACTACCTAATCTGATAATTAAATTTCTATCTTTTATGAAGAAGATGACTGAAGAAAGGCGGTTCAATCATTGCCCTATACAATTAACATAAACCCTCCACTAACAAACGATGCAGTCCCCTCCTTAAGAGAGAAAGTCGGCTGGGGTAGACGAGATCAGGACTTCCCAGCTCTATTTAAGCGCTGCAACTTCTATGCAGCTGCTATCGACCAATCTGGCAAACTCATCGGCTTTGGCTATGTATGTGGTATGGGTCTTGAACACGGCTATATGGAAGACATCATTGTCGATCCTACTTATCAAGGTCAAGAAATCGGTACCGCCCTTGTAAAAGCTCTGTTACATGAGGGCGAGCGAATTGGGCTTGAAATCATTACTGTCTCTTACATGCCAAAACATACTTCTTTTTATCAGAAATGCGGTTTTATTTTTAGTGGTGGCGGTGTTTGGCAAAAGAATAGCTAAAACCCAGGAGCATAAGCACCTGGGTTTCTTTTGTTTTTTGTTAAACGCTAATCCCAACACGGAAACTTGCTTCCGTTACTTGCTTCACTTCTTCTAGCGTCACACCCTCTTGCAATTCAATTAACGTCATTTGCCCGTCTTTGTACGAAAAGACAGCTAAATCGGTTACGAGTAAATCAACAACTGCTTTTCCCGTTAATGGCAATGAACAGCTTTGCTTTACTTTTGATTCACCGTATTTATTTGTATGATCCATAATGACCACAATTTTCTTAGCACCTTGCACAAGATCCATCGCGCCGCCCATACCTTTTACCATTTTTCCTGGGATCATCCAATTGGCAAGGTCGCCTGATTCGGATACTTCCATGCCGCCAAGAACGGCTAAATCGATATGCCCTCCACGAATCATCGCAAATGATTCTGCACTATCAAAATAAGAAGCACCTGTTTTAGCCGTTACTGTTTCTTTCCCGGCGTTGATTAAATCAGGATCCACTTCTTCTTCTGTTGGATACCGTCCAATGCCTAATAAACCGTTTTCTGACTGCAACATTACATGTACGTCGTCTGGAATCATATTGGCAATAAGCGTAGGCATACCAATTCCTAAATTCACACACATTCCGTCTTTTATTTCTTTTACCGCTCGCTCGAGAATACGCTTCCGTGTCTCTTTCATGTTAGTTTCCCCCTCCCACTTGAGCTACCGTTCTACGTTCAATCCGCTTCTCAAATGAGTCGCCAACAAATACGTGCTGCACATAAACACCTGGCGTATGAATTTCGTCTGGGTCGAGTTCACCGAGTTCAACTAACTCTTCTACTTCAACAATGGTGACCTTGCCTGCGGTTGCTACTAACGGATTGAAGTTGCGTGATGTTTTTCGAAAGACAAGGTTTCCAAACGAATCAGCTTTCCACGCCTTTACTAATGCCACATCTCCGACGATGCCACGCTCCATAATATATCGTTTGCCATCAAACTCTTTTTCTTCCTTGCCTTCTGCCACTGGCGTATCTACACCTGTTGCTGTGTAGAAAGCAGGGATACCCGCTCCTCCTGCCCGCAGCCTCTCAGCAAGGGTTCCTTGTGGAACAAGTTCGACTTCCAGTTCTCCATTTAGAAATTGTTGTTCAAATTGTTTGTTTTCACCTACGTAGGAAGCAACCATCTTTTTTATTTGTTTGTCTTCAAGTAGCTGCCCTAAACCAAAGTCATCAACGCCACAATTATTGCTAACAACAGTGAGGTCTGTCACACCCTTTTCTTTTACAGCTGCAATTAAATGTTCAGGTATGCCACATAGTCCAAATCCTCCAACAACTAGCGTTGCCCCGTTCTGGATCTGGCTCATTATTTGATCCGTTGAAGCGATGATTTTACTCATTCAAATCGTCCCCTTCTCAACACAATAGTCACAAACGAAAACGCTTACATACATTCTAACAAGAATAGCCGGATCTTTCCATTTAATCTGCAAAAGGGGACAAAGAATGACAAACCAGCTCATGCACTTAGTGTTGTTTTCGGTTGTCGTGGTATGAAAGACGCTTCTTAGCGCTAGGCGAACGTCTCTATAGCCAGTTGAATATGATGAAAAAGCATCTATCTATTATGCAGGGGGTGGGACGATGGGTCATTCAATCAAAGCCTTTACAGGTGCTTGGATTGAAGCAATTGGAACCATTGTTGCCGCCGTCGGCGATACTCCTTCAGACACAAGACCTGAGGAAGCAACTGACTTCCTCGGTCTATGGGGCAATGTTTTGCAAGCTACAGGGAACGGTCTAATAGCAGACACCAATGAACCCGGTTCTCTTGATCAAGCCGGGAACGTTATTCAAGCGGCAGGAAACTCCATTATTGTTGGTGCGCTTATCCTGCCATTCAATGAAGACTTCGAGCAAACATTAACGATTAAAGGAAACTTATTTCAAGCCGCTGGTGGGGCCGTTTCTTTCTCCGGGGATGTAAAAGCGGATGTGAACATCGCTAGTATATACGCCTTTTACGGGGACCTTCTTCAAGTCATTGGAAACTCCATGCAAGCCCTCGCTGGCATTCTTGATTTCGAAGTTGATAGGCACGAAGAGCGCTTGAATACTACGGGAAGCTGGATTCAAGCGATTGGCGCCGTCCTTTCTGCCTTAAGCGCAACAAAATCACTAGAGAATAATGGCGTAAAAGAGGATACCGACGAGAAAAACCTAGTCAATTACCGGAGTACATGTAAAGCAATACAGTCATAATCACATAACAAGTAATAACCGTTAACGACGGTAGCCAACTTACTCGTTTTATCCCTTTATTTATATAAATTGCAGCGAGCATAACTGTTGTAAGAATTAATAGAGCAAGCAATGTAATCCAATGAACTGAACTTGCATCTCCAATTAAAGTAGCGTCCCGATAAAATAAATCAGCCACTCCAAGCAGGATTAAGTTAAACATATTGCTTCCAATAATGACACCAACCGCTCCATTATATTGACCACGTTTTAATGCAAGGTATACAACTGACACTTCTGGCAAGGTGGTCGCTCCAGCAATAAGCAAACTACCAATAAAAGATTGACCGAGCCCAGTGATGACCGCGATTTCGTCACCAAGTACCGTTAAGTATGACCCCGCCGCCATAATGATTAATGCAGCAATAACAAAGCGAATGATTGCACCCTTTAAAGTCAACGTTGTTTTCTTTTCAGCAGGTGGTTCATCAGGTAATTTATTTGCATGGTTTAAATAAAAAATACCTCCAAAATATAAGGCGATAATTAGCCAAACATCAATCCCAATTCCTAAAAAGCCAACAGACGTCCTTATAAGAAAAGCACTTGCTACAACTAGTGTGAGAACAAGACCCAATAACGCAGGAATAGCTGATTGCTTCGACACATGTACATACATTTTCTTTTTTCTAAACCACATATCAACAGCAGCTAGTACAAATAAATTAAAGGCATTGCTGCCGAGGACATTTCCCACAGCTAGATCAGGGCTACGAATCACCCCGGCTGTTACGTTTGTCGTTACTTCTGGCAATGAAGTTGCACCTGCAATTAAGACAGCACCTGCAAAAAAGCCTGTCATTGCCGTTTTTTGTTGAATCACATTTGCATACTTTGATAACTTCACTGCCGCAAATACGGTCACAGCGACCAAGAAAGCAAAAAGAAGATAAACCATTTTGTTTCACCTACCCTAGGCTCTTTTTTTGAGCTTTTTTTTACGGTCTTTGGGTGTCGTCCCTGCCCGTCTCACTTCCTTCTTCATAGGATGTGCAAGAAGCGTTTATTTCACGCAACTTTTTACACGTCTGATGATGGAGGAGGATCATGAACCTAACGAAACGTATTACTGCTGCACAAGCGTTTAGTTTACGTGCACTTAAACAAAACCAACAAGAAGATGGCTCGTTTGTTTTCTGCTTTGAATCCGGGCCAATGACAGACGCATACATGTTGCTGTTACTCTTCTCTTTTCATGATAACAAAACGATGATCCGCGCCTTACAAAAGCGACTTATTACGAGCCAATCGATCTATGGATATTGGAAGCAATTCCCTGATGATAAAGGACATCTCTCTTTAACAATTGAAGCATACGTGGTGTTGACCCTAAAAACCGTAGTCATCGGCATCAGATGTGGCGACTTGTTCAATCCCACGGGAACCGTAAAAGCTGGTTGTAAGAGGAAAAGCGCCGTCATTCATTGCATGACGGCGCTTTTTCTTACTACTTATTCCCGATTGTTTTGATCCGCTGCACAAAGGCTAGTAGTACAAAAGCAAACACAACAATTGATAGCACCCAATAATAAGCAAGTGCCATATTACCAGATTCCACCGCAATAAAAATGCTCGTTGGGATTGTTTGAGTGACGCCAAAAATACTTCCTGCAAACATTAACGTTGCCCCGAACTCACCAAGGGCTCTAGCAAAGCCCAGCATATAGCCAGAAACAAGTGCCCTCCAAGTAAGTGGCAATGTCACATAATAAAAGACTTTCCACTCACTTGCACCCATTTGTCTCGCTGCTGCTTCTAAGTCATCGTCAACGGCCTCAAAACCATTTATTAACATTTGATAAATAAGAGGAAAGGCAACAACCGTTGCCGCAATAACAGCGGCCAGATAAGAAAAAACAATTGGCTGATTAAACAGATGCTCAAACCATTCTCCAATAAAGCTTCTACGACCAAATAGCGTCAGTAACCCAAAGCCGATAACAGTTGGCGGCAAAACAAGGGGGAGCATTAAAGCCGTTTCCACAAAGACCTTCCCTTTAAAGCGACGCTTTTTTAGCATCCATGCAGCGAAAACAGCAAGCATAAATGAAAGGACGCTCGCTACTGCAACAACTCGAAGGGAAACAACAATCGGCGTCCAAAACTCTACGCCCATCCGTTAATTCCTGTTAAAGCCGTAGGACTCAAAAATTTCAAGTGGCTCTTCCGTTTGTAACCACTCATAAAAATCAGCCGTCTCCTCTTTATCAGCAGCCTCTTCCAACAAACCAATCGGGTAAACGATCGGATCATGAGTATCTTCTGGAGCATGATCAACAATCATAATCTCGTCGCCAGATGTGCGCGCATCCGTTTCATACACAATGCCCGCATCCGTATTTCCTGTTTCTACATATGTAAGCACTTGCCGCACATCCGACCCGTACCGCGTATTTGCTTCAATTTCTTCCCACATATCAAGAGATTCCAAAGCTTGGAGCGCATACTTGCCCGCAGGTACACTCTCTGGATTTCCCATTGCAATACCTTGAATGTCTCCGCTAAGTAAGTCAGTCCACTCATTTAAGTCTTTAGCTGCCTCTGGTGTTGCAATAAAGACAAGCTGATTAAGCAATACATTTGCTGACTCCCGCACCTCGTTATCTTCCTCTAAACGTTCCATATCCGATAATGAAGCGGACAGGAATAAATCTGCAGGAGCACCTCGCGAAATTTGCTCTCTTAGTTGTCCAGAAGAACCGTAATTAATGACCAACTCAACATCTTCTTCATCTTCATAAAGCACTTTTATTTCATCTAAAGCGTCCGTTAAACTCGCTGCTGCCATCACCATAACTTCTGTTGGTTCCTCGTCTCCAGACGTACTACAAGCAGTCAAAAACAGACAAGCGACAATCGAACTAAAAGCTTTTTTTTTCATAGTAGCCACTCCCGATTTCTATCTCATTCCAACTATAAATTATGTTTTGTTATAAGTAAATCTATTTAGTTATAACTAGTTTTCATTTTCCGACCAAAAGCGTTGGATCTGTTAGAATGGATGTAGAAGAGAAAGTGAGGGATCAGACATGCTTAAGGGATCTTATACAACAGAAGAAATTGCACAAATGCTCAAAGTATCGAAACTAACTGTTTACGATTTAATAAAAAAAGGCAAACTTCCAGCCTACCGTGTCGGAAAACAAATGCGTATTGACGCGTCTGATTTAGAAGCCTATAAACATAAAAATAAAACGGCTAGCACAGTCCCTGTGTTTACTAAACCGTCCCCCTCTCCACAGCGCTCTGTTGTCATAAGCGGACAGGATATCTCTTTAGACATACTTGGAAGACATTTAGATCAAAAGCAAAACTGGCGTTCACTGCGTTCCTATCATGGTAGTTTAAATAGTTTAATTTCAATGTACCAAAACGAAGGAGACATCGTGAGCGTCCACCTTTATGACGGTGAAACAGGCGAGTACAACTTGCCTTATATTAATCGAATCTTAACAGGTAGATCCTATCTCGTAATCAACTTACTTAGTAGACAAGCTGGATTTTATGTCCAAGAAAACAACCCTAAGAAACTTTATGACTGGAGCGATCTGGGCAAAGAAGGTTTAACGATCGTAAACCGCGAAATCGGCTCTGGTGCACGAGTTCTATTAGATGAAAAACTGAAGTCCCATCACATTCATTATCAAAAGCTCCAAGGCTATGAACATGAAGAAACAAGTCATCTAAGTGTAGCGAGCGCAGTCAAACAAAAGCGTGCCGATGTAGGTATTGGCATTGAAAAAGCGGCAAAAACGGTAGGAACTGAATTTGTCCCATTAATCGAGGAACGATACGATCTTGTTTTACTCAAGAAAGAAGAAAACATCGAACTGATTAAGCAAACCCTTTCCGTCTTAAAATCTACTTCTTTTCAGGAAGAAATTGCAGCATTAGGTGGCTATAACGTTGCACAAACGGGGGAAGTACTGTTTGAACGATGAATAACGTTCATTAGAAAATAGACTAACTACAGACTTGCTCAAGTAACGGCAGAGGAGGCGCTTCATATCGAGCTCCTCCTCGAATCAGAACTACAAAGCAATCTCAATTACCCTTTTTATCAACTGGTAACCAATAAAAAGCGCAACGCCCCAAATCATAATGGCTGAACCGCAGTTAATCATCTTCATCAGATGCCCTTTTCCATCTACTGAAAGGACCCAACCACCGATCCATGCCAATCCTATAAATGAAATCCATGAAACGCCAATACAAGCTACCGCAAAGGCTGCCTTCTCATAAAAGAAATGATAGTGAAGTGAATTAGTACCAATCACACCGACGGTATCAATAACCGCATGAGGATTAATGAGTGAAACGGATATGGCAAACACTATTTGCTTTCGAGCAGATAGTGGGGATGCTCCTCCACTTCGAACACTGAAACTGCTCTTCCAAATCGAATAACCAATATAAAGTAAAAAACAAAAGCCAATTGCATACATGCCAAGCTCTAGCGCTGGAATAGCGAGCACAAGTACTGAAACACTAAACACAGCTAGGAGTATCAATAGCGTATCGGAAATGGCAGCCGCAAAAACGGCCGGCAGCGCTCCCCTCATTCCCCGGTGTGCAGCGCCTTGATTTAAAATAAAAATGTTTTGTGGACCAATCGGTATAATTAAACCTAATGATAAAATAAGTCCATGAACCATTGCCGCAACCATCCAATTTTCCTTTCCAGTTAACAATTTTTGTTGATATGATTAGCATAATGGCGTTTCACTAATTATAAAACAACCACTGAGGCACTAATTCAACCAACCACTTTCTCATTTGAAAGGAGAAGCTATGGACTGGAAACCACAGCGATCAGATTCAAAAACATTGTTTACTCAAATTCATGACTGGATGCTTTCCCATATCGAGCGTGGCGATTGGCCGATTTCTATGAGGCTTCCTTCACAACGGAAGCTTGCCCATGATTTAGGGGTTAATCGCAGTACAATCGTTCAAGTGTTTGAAGAATTAAAAGCAGAAGGGATACTAGAAACGATACATGGTAGCGGCACATATGTTTCAAGCAATGGATGGGAACTGCTATTAGCCCGTAAACAACCAAATTGGAATGCACATATGCAGAATAGCCTGTATACACCGAATGTCGAGACGATCCAATTAATCAATGAATTTGAACAAAAAAGCGAAGTCCTCAGACTAGGGACTGGCGAGCTTTCACCTGAGTTGTTACCACTAACAAAACTTCGTCAATCTTTAACCGAAATGGTCTTAACCGAGGAAAACATTCGTTACTCGTCACCAAAAGGGAATATCCAACTAAGGCACGCTGTCGCATCTCATTTGAAAAAAAAGGGGATCAGCGCTTTTCCAGAGAATATTTTGATCGTTTCAGGTGCTTTACAAGCGCTTCAACTCATTAGCTACGGCATACTTGCACAGCATTCAACTGTATATTATTCAGCCCCTTCTTACGTTGAATCAATCCAGTCTTTCCAGGCAGCCGGAATGAAGCTCATTCCAATCGAAGCAGAAGACAGAAACATTGCCAAGAAAAATGCATTCTTCTATACCATTCCGACATTAAACAACCCCTCTGGTACGATCATGTCAGAAAAAGAACGCAGCGCTTTGATGCAACGATGCAGGCAAGATCAGATCCCGATCGTAGAGGATGATGTTTATGGCGACCTTACATTCACCGATCCCCCACCGCCATTAAAGGCGATGGATACAAGTGGTCAAATTGTCTATGTGGGCGGAATGTCAAAAACAATTAGCCCTGGTTTACGGATTGGTTGGATCACTGCACCAGAACCAATTATTAATAGCCTTGCCGATTTAAAGATGCAACTGGACTATGGTTCGAGCGGCTTTTCACAGGAAATTGTCACTTACTGGCTTCAATCAGGACTTTATGAAACCCATCTCACTTCATTACGTACTACGTTACAAAAGCGGGCCCAATATACCGAAACGATGCTAAATGAAACATTTGCAGACATTGCGACATGGGAGTCACCAAAAGGGGGCTTTTACATTTGGCTGCGATTTAATCAACCAATTATTAAGAAAGATGTATTTAAAGAGCTATTGCAACACAATGTTTTAATTAATCCCGGCTATTTGTATGACCAAAAGGACAATCACCACATACGCTTGTCTTATGCATATGAAAGCCTAGAGCGGCTTGTAATAGGGTTAGCTCGTTTAAATAAAGTCGTCAGAAAGCGGTTATTGATCAATCATTAACTGAAGAAGGCAGCCATCATGCACCTTCCAATAAACCTATTAAATAAGCAGAAAATCTTATCATTCGTTTGAATTTATAGGTAGGATCAGCTAGACTTTTAGAGGCTTTAAACTAGTAAAAAAAGTGAGTTTATTATGGTTGGTGAAGCACAGAAACAAGCATCTCTTTATTTAAAACGAAATTGGTGGAAATCAATTGGATTTATGGTTATTTCATACCTAATTATTATCTTTTTTGGGAATCACTTTGTGGACTTCGTTTTAGCGAAGACGGATTCTCTATCAGTCCAATTTCTATCTCAACGTCGATGAATCTCTTATCCATAGTAGGGAAAATCGGAGCTCTAATTACAAGTATTGTCCATTTTGCAATTCTCGATTATTGTTTCGGGTTAAAAGAACGAGAAAATCGATTTTTTCAGCTTTTCTTTATAGTTTTAAGAATCCACGGTTGCTTTATAAAGGCATCTTTATAAATATTATCAACATGACATTATTATTCTCCGCCTTGATGCCTATTGGATTTGCAATTTTAGGCTTATTCACGGGTGCGATTTCAATTGGATACTTCTTCTTAATCGCAGTATCAGTTGGGCTGCTTTACCTTTATTTAGGCTTCTCTCATGTTTTATATATTCTCTACGAAGATCCCCAAAATGGATTTTTCTCTGCGGTTTCTTACAGTTTTCAGTTAGCAAAAGGCAACCGACTGCCGTTAATGGGATTGTTTTTTCTTTTTAGTCTTATTCTCGCTCTAGGTTTAGCCGTTTTTATCGTTGGCGTCTTTTTCAGTCTTGTCTATTATCACATGACACGGGTTGAATTTTATAAATTGCTTCAATCACGTTCGCCTCTTCAAACAGCAACACAAAGAAACTTTAAAAAAGCGATGAAGGAGCAGAGGAGTCAATAAACCTTGTTCATTGCTTTTCATTACGTATAACGCCAATTAGTCCTTTCCGCATTTCCCTAAAAAGACTCCCTTGTATACGTAGACGCATATCTACCTTTACAAGGGAGTTCTCTTATTAAGCTTTCTTTACTGTATCGCGGAATTCTGCGACAGATAAACGCCTGCCACTTCTAGCTGATTCTTCGATTGCCGCAAGAACCACTTGATTCTTGAGACCGTCAGAGAAATTAGGTGTTGGCTGCTTGCCATGGACGACACCTTGCAGAAATTCATGCAGCAAGTGGATAAATGTATGTTCATAACCAATCATATGACCGGCAGCCCAGTAAGAATCCATGTATGGGTGTGATTCTTCTGTTACATCAATCGTTCGAAAGCCTTGCATGCCGACTTCATCATCAGCTACGTACAACTCCAACTTATTCATATCTTCCATATTCCAGCGAAGGGACCCTTTCTCGCCGTTAATCTCGAATTGGTTGCGATTGCGGTTTCCACCAGCAAATCGAGTTGCTTCGAACGTGCCCATTGATCCACTTTCAAACTTAGCAATGATGGCAACTGCATCATCAACGGTCACTTGTCCCTTTTCTCCGCCTTCGACTTTGGCACTAAGGCCTCCAGTCATTGCACCAGTTGGACGTTCTTTAATAAAGGTTTCTGTTGTTGCCGATACTTCAGCAATTTCGCCAACAAGAAAGCGCGCTACATCTAGACTATGAGCAGCCAAATCTCCAAGCGCTCCCGAACCGCACACATCTTTATTTAAACGCCAAATGAGCGGAAAGTCAGGACTCATAATAAAGTCTTGTAAATAATTTGCCCGGAAATGATAGATCTTTCCAATACGACCATCATCAATCAATTTTTTTGCATATTGAATCGCAGGAACAAAACGATAATTATGGCAAACCATATGGATGACGCCATTTCGCGAAACGGCTTCATGCATGCGCTCCCCTTCTTCAACTGTCATTGCCAGTGGCTTCTCGGTGATCACATGCTTCCCGGCATTTGCTGCTGCAATGGCAATCTCAGCATGAGTATTGTTTGGTGTTACAATATCGATGACATCAATATCATCTCGCTCAATCAAAACACGCCAATCTGTTTCATAGGAGGCAAACCCCATTTGATCGGCCGCTTGGCTTACCGCATCCTCGTTTCTCCCACAAATGGCTTGTAAGATTGGATTAGCATCCGTCTCGAAGAAGAACGGAATATCCCGGTAAGCATGGCTATGCGCTTTCCCCATAAATTGATAACCGACAAGTCCAATACGCACACCTTTTTTTCCCATATTTATCCCTCCATTCATTATCGGTCTTGCGTTTTCAGCATTTGAAACACAGCTGGTTGCTCGCACGTGCTTGTTAACTCATAATGCGTGCCCTTCTTCGATGCGTAATGGAACCCGTGCATCATCTCAAGCACATGGAAAGCAAGTTCTCCACTCGGACGAATTGAGCGGCCTTCTTGAATGGCCGTCGCCATATCTGCAAGGCCAATTCCCCGGCTGTTGTCTTCATGTTCAAAGCGTGATGGAACAACTCGCCACTCACGATCTCCTTCTGTACGAAGATGGACATCTCCTCCAAAATGGTTTGGATCCGGGACAGATAAACTCCCTTTTGTTCCGTACACTTCGATAAATGGAAGACGGTGGTACCACGTATCAAAACTCGTAATAATAGATGCAATGGCTCCATTTTCAAAGTCAATAATGCCATTGATTTGCGTTGGTGTTTTTACCTCAATTTTTTCTCCAGCTTTTGGCTGGCTGGAAATGACCCGTGTTTTCTGCGCCACACCTGTAGAAGCGGTTACGCGTTTTGCTGGCCCAATCATATGAACGAGAGCCGTTAAATAATATGGTCCCATATCAAACATTGGACCAGCACCTACCTCGTAATAAAAAGCAGGGTCGGGATGCCAGTGCTCATGCCCATGATTCATCATAAAGGCAGTAGCTGAAACCGGCGTGCCAATTTCACCCGAGTCAATAAGATGCCGCGCCGTTTGATGAGCCCCTCCAAGAAATGTATCAGGAGCATTGCCAACAAATAGCCCTTTCTCTTGAGCTAATTGCAATACTTCTCTTCCTTGCTCAAGTGTTGCTGTTAAAGGCTTTTCACCATACACATGCTTTCCTGCTTCTAATGCTTTTTTGGCAATTTCCGCAT